>CAWDCH010000022.1:0-17802 GCA_963800785.1 Vicinamibacteria bacterium | reverse complement strand
CCGTCGCGTCGAGGTAACGAAGCGTTGCCGCCGTTCCATGCATGGTGTGCCTTCGCTCCGAGCCAGACGCAACGGCGATGCCAGGCGAAAGCGAGGCGTTTTCCTCAGAAATGCGGGGACGAGGCGGCTGTGTCGATTGCCCTAGAACACACCGCGCGTAGTTTTTTCGCGCACTCACGCCGCGTGGGCCGACGCGCTACGACTTCTATATCGTTCGGTATGCTTTTGCAGGAGACTCAACCGATTCTCCAGGAGCGCCTCGATGAGGAGTATGGTTGCCGGGACTCTAGCGCTGATCCTCGCGGCAACGGCCGCGCACGCGATGGAAAAAGTCATCCTCGACACCGACTTCACCACGGCCGGCGACGACGGGAAAGGTGGGCGTGATGGCGGCGCAGCTGCACGCGGCCCGCGTCATCGAGCTCCTGGGGATCACCGTCGTCGCTGGAAATGAATGGCTCCCGCAGGAGGTCGCCGAGGCGCTGAAGGCGGTCGAGCGCCTGGGCATCGCGGACGACGTCGGCGTCTACGCCGGCGCGCGCTATCCACTCGTCCACGACTACAAGAACCTGGCGCAGGAAAGGCGTTGTGGGGCGTCGGCGGGTCATGGTACCGGCGGCCCGAGCCGCCAGACGACGAGCTGATGGCGCCGCTCGACGGCTTTGCCACCCGGACGCAGGTTGCAGCAGCAGCATGCCGTGAACTTCATCATCGAGACGGTCAAGAAGTATCCGCGCGAGGTGACGCTGCTGGTGATCGGGCCGATGACGAATATCGCGCTGGCGATCCGCATGAGCCCGGAGATCGTCCCGCTGATCAAGCGCATCGTCTTCATGGCCGGCGCGTTCGAGGTGCCGGGCAACACGACGCCGGCGGCCGAGATGAATGTCTGGTACGACCCGGAGGCGGCCCGCGTCGTCGTCCGGCAGCCGATCGAACAGGCGTTCATCCCGCTCGACGTCACCAACACCGTGCCGATGACAAAGCGATCTTCGAGCAGTTGACGCGCAGCGCCGAAACGCCAGTGACGAAGCTCCTGACGAACTCGGGTCTCGCGAGCCGGTTCAGCGAAGAACCCAACGCCACCTCCTACATCTACGACACGCTGGCGCTCGCGTATCTCGTCGATCCGACCTATGCCACCGATGTGGAGGAGATGTGGGTCGATGTCGACATCACCTGGGGGCCGAGCTACGGCCGCACGCTCGGCTACGAAGAGAGAGCCGCCGGCGGATTCTCCAGAAGGCCAAGGTGGTCCGGCGCTTCGACAACGAGCGGTTCTTCAAGCTCTATGTCGACTTGATGACGCGACCTGTACCGGTCAAGGTAGCGGGATGAGGCTACGGGCGATGCGTGGCCGCGCCGACGATCGTCACGATTGCCACCAGCGCACACGCAACCCCGGCCCATTGACGCGGGGCAAGGCGCTCGCCGACCACCACTCGCGCCAGCAGCACGGTGCTCGCGGGGTAGAGCGACGTCAGCGTGACGGTCAGCGTCAGCGGTCCCTCGCGCGAGGCAAGGAGATACAGGAGATTCGCGAGCATGTCGACGAGGCCGCCAGCGATCGCGATGGCCAGAACGGGTGGCGGCATTCCGAGGGGCACGTGCGATGCCAGGGCGATCGCGCCGAACAGCGAAACCGAAACGGCGCGCGCCGCCAGGAGCGGCCAGAGCCCCGCGCCGGCGTTGGTGCGGGCCAGGGCGAGGAAAAAGAGCCCGATCAGGACCCCTGATGCCAGTGCCAGGCCAAGCCCGGTCGGCTGTTGCGCCGGATCGCCAGGGCGGTCGCCCGATGCTGACTGGCTGACGAGGACGATCGCGACGACAGCCAGCACAATCCCGGCAGATTCACGTGCGCCCGGACGCTCGCCGAGCGCGATCGCGACCACGACAGGCACGAGCACCGCACAGACCGCCGTGGTCGGCGCCACTACCGCCATGATGCCGACCGCGAGCGCCCGATAGAGCAGCCCGACACCAACCCCTCCGGAGAGTCCGGCAATTCCGCCCCAGATCCAGTCGCTTCGCTCAGGAGCTGCCGACGTCAGCATCGGCAGGAGGAGCGCGACCATCAGCATGCCGGCGGCCTGCGAAATCACTACGACCGCAATGGTGCTGGCACGTCGAGAGGCGAGGCCGCCGAGGAAGTCGGCGGCGCCATACGTGAACGCGGACGCAAGGGCGAGGACGAGGAACACTACTGGGATCGCAGCACAGTCAACGGGTCGAGACGGCTGGCACGTCGGGCGGGGAAGTAGCAGGCGGCCGCAGCCACCACCATCAGCACCAGCGCGGCGCCGGCAAAGCTTGCCGGATCCAGCGCGCTGAGCCCATACAGAAAGCGCGCGAGCATCATGGCGATGACGACCGCTCCCAGTGTCCCGAGCACGAGGCCGATACCCACCAGCGTGAGGCCGTCCCGCAGTATCAGCCTCATGACCGTTCGCGCGTCGGCACCGAGCGCCAGCCGGACTCCCATCTCACGTCGTCGAAGACTGACAGTGTATGCCATCACGCCGTACATCCCGAGGCTGGCGAGACCCAACGCGAGCAGGCCGAATACGCCGAGCAGCCCGCCGCTCATCGTCGCGCCGAACAGGGCCTGATCGATCACCTTTTGAATCGTGCGGACATCACCAACGTCGAGACGATCGTCGATGTTCTGCACCTCGCGCTGTACGGCTCCCATCACAGGAGCCGGATCGGGCCGGGTCCGGACGTGAAGGACGACGAGGTCTGTGAAGTTCTGAGCCAAAGGCAGATAGACACACGGCTGCGGCGCCTCGCCAATCTCGTCGTAGTTGACGGTCTCGGTCACGCCGACAATCTGTCGCCTGACGGTATCGCCAACGAACGACACCTCCTGGCCGATGGGATCGCGACCGGGCCAGTATCGCCGTGCCAGCGTTTCGTTGATGAGGGCCACTGGCATCGCGGATGCGCGATCGCCCTCCGTAAAGGGCCGCCCGCGGTTGATCGCAATACCGCTCGTGGCGAAGTAGCCAGCATCCACGGTGTTCACGACAGTCAGCGCGCCCGCCCCGTCGCCGCGGTCGGTGAGCCCTGCGATCGAAAGCTTGCGCGACGGCGAGCTGAAGAGAGGAAGATTGCTGGCCCACGACACCGACACCACTCCGGGCAGGGCGCCAGTACGATCTTTCACGGTGCGATAGAGCTGCTCGACGCGGGCCCGATCGTAACCGGCCTGCCCGGGGTTCAGCATCAACACTCCGAGGTGCTGGCGCTCGAATCCCGGATCGACCGCGTACGCGCGCTGGATGCTGCGCAGGAACAGGCCGGCCGTGACGAGTGCCATCAGCGACAGTGCCACCTGGCCCGTCAGCAGCACGTGGCGTATGCCGATGGACCGCTTCCGTTGACCCGCCGTCCGCGCCTCGTCGTTCAACGCCGTCACCAGACTCGCCCGCGAGGCAGTGAGCGCCGGCGCAAGCCCGAACACGGCGGTGGTGATCGCCGAGAGAAGAATCGCGAAGAGCACGACGTTGAGATCGAGCGCCACATCTACCAGGTTCTGTGCATATTCCGCCGGACGGAACGACCAGAGGAGACGTGCGCCCGCTGATGCCGTTGCAAGGCCGGCGATGCCGCTGATGAGGCCGAGAAGCGCGCTTTCGGTGAGGAGCTGTCGGATGATACGGGATCGGCCGGCGCCGAGCGCGAGTCGCAGCGCGACTTCCTGCCGCCGAGCGGTGGCGCGCGCCAGCAAGAGGTTGGCGACATTCGAGCAGGCAATCAGGAGAACCAGCCCCGGAATAGCGAGCGCGGCGACGCTGCCGAGGAACGCGAGCTCGGGCCCCACGCCGAGGAGCGTTGCCCGCGACAGCGGCGCGACCGACAGCCCACGGCCACGGTTGACCGCAGGGTGCTCGCGCACCAGCTGCGCCGCGATGGCCGACACGTTGGCCTCTGCCTGCGCGAGCGTCACGCCGCTGCGCAGTCGTCCCGCGACGTTGAATCCGGACGCGGCTCGATCGCGCAGCCAGTCGCGATGCTCGGCCGGAACGATTTGTTCGGTCATCATCGCCGGCACCCAGAGATCGGGACCGAACACCGGATCGAGTCCCTTGAATCCGGGCGGCGCCACGCCGACGACGGTGAACGCAATCCGATTGATTTCAATGGTGTGCCCGACGATGTCCGCGCGGCCGCCAAACCGCGTCTGCCAGGGCCCGTAGGCGAGTACGAGCACAGCAGCCGCGCCGGGCGTGCGGTCTTCGTCGGGCAGGAAGAACCGGCCCATGAATAGTAGAAGCCCCAGCGTGTCGAAGTAGTTCGCGGTGACGAGCTCGGCGAAGATGCGCTCGGGTCTTCCCGGACCTGTCAGCGTGATCCCGAAGGGACCCGCGTAGCCCGCAACGCTGCTGAAGACGCTAGTGCGTGCCTGAAGATCCAGCAAGTTGGGATGCGAGAGCGGGCTCTCTGCTCGCGCGTTGGCAGGATCCGACGAGTCGCGTGTCGATACTTTGACCAGCTCCTCAGCATTTACGACTGGGAGCGGGCTGAGGAGCAGGCTGTTGATGACGGTGAACGCGAGAGTGTTCGCGGCGATGCCAAACGCCAGCGTCAGCACTATCGTGCCCGCAAATCCTGGCGCACGAGAGAGCAACCGCGCTCCGTATCGCAGGTCGCGCCAGAGGTCGACGAACACGTTCCCCCCTGGCGCAGGAGCGCCAGCGGACGCTCGCCGTGCCTGCTGCTTGCGCTTCAATCGGCCGACGTCGAACTGATCGCTGTCGGCCATTTCGCCGAGCGTCGCATCGACCGCCTCGTCCTCGCTCAGTCCCGCGGCGCGAAGCTCTTCGCATCGGTCCTGTAGATGTGCGGTCAGCTCCTCGATGACTTCCGTATCTGCATGCCCTTCCGGCCACACGTGCTCCAGCCGGCGGCTGACAAGACTTTTCCAGTCAGGCATAGTCGATTCCCGTGATCCGGCGGACGGCGTCGACGAACGCTTTCCAGCTTTGCCGCTGCTGATCGAGCAGGGCGCGGCCGGCGCCCGTCAGCTTGTAATGGCGCCGCCGACGCTGTGCCGCCTTTTCGATCCATCGCCCCTCGATCAGGCCGCGCTCCTCCAGCCGGTAGAGCAGTGGATAGAGCGATGTCACCCGGAAGCGGAGCGCACCGCCCGATCTCGCCTCGATGAGCTTGGCGATTTCGTAGCCGTGCCGAGCCCGGTCCTCGAGCAACGAAAGAATCAGCAGCTCGGCAGAACCCTTCTTCCATTCCCGATCGTCGCGAGAGGCGGTCGTCATATTCTTGACTGCAACATATCGTAAACAGGTATACGAAGACGAGACCAGGGGGTTCCCTCGAGGCCTACGATCGAGGACGATGACGAGCGGGAGCCGCCTGCATGGCCGAAACGAAACCCGACTTCAGACAAGGTCTTCCATTCCGCGATCTTCCTGACGGTACGCCTGTCGCCGGCCGCGTCGATGACGATGACGTCGTCGTCGTGCGACAGGGCCAGGAGCTCTTCGCGGTCGGCGCACACTGCACGCATTACCACGGTCCGCTGGCAGAAGGACTGGTTGTCGGCGACACGCTGCGGTGCCCCTGGCATCACGCGTGTTTCAGCCTGCGATCGGGAGAGCCGTTGCGTGCCCCGGCACTCGATTCAATCCCTTGCTGGCGCGTCGAGCGGGTTGGCGACACCGTGTTCGTGCGCGAGAAGGTCGCGGATCACGCGAGGCGTCGTCCTCCTGTTACGCCAAGCTCTATCGTGATCGTCGGTGGCGGCGCTTCCGGGCTGGCGGCCGCGGACATGCTGCGTCGCGAGGGGTACGACGGCAGTCTGACGATGATCAGCGCCGACGATTCGCCACCGACCGATCGGCCGAACTTGTCAAAGGATTTCCTCGCCGGGACCGCGCAGGAGGATTGGATTCCGTTGCGGCCACCGGAGTTCTATAGCGAGCAGCGAATCGATCTCGTGCTTGGGGCGCGCGTGTCCCGGCTCGATCTCGGGAAAAAGGAGGTCGTGGTCGAGGGCGGACGGACCTACCAGTTCGGTACGCTCCTCATCGCGACCGGCGCCGATCCTGTGCATCTCGATATTCCCGGCGCGACCGCGGGACAGGTCCGCTACCTCCGGACGTTCGCCGACAGCAAGGCCATTGTCGCCGCGGCGTCGTCCGCGAAGCGCGTCCTGGTGGTCGGCGCCAGCTTCATCGGACTCGAAGTCGCGGCGTCGCTCCGAGCGCGCAATGTCGACGTCCACGTCGTCGCGCCCGACAGCCAGCCGTTGGAGCGAGTCATGGGTGAGGACGTGGGCCAGTTCATCCACAAGGTTCACGAAGGGCACGGCGTCACGTTTCATCTGGGGACGACCGTCAAACGTGTCGCCGGTAAAGCGGTAACGCTGGGCGACGGCAGTAGCGTCGATGTCGATCTGATCGTCGCAGGCGTCGGCGTGCGGCCAGAGATTGCATGGGTCGAACAGGCCGGTCTCCAGATCGATCGCGGCATCGCCGTCAACGAGTACCTCGAGACGAGCGCGGCCGGCGTGTTTGCCGCGGGCGACGTTGCCCGCTGGCCCGATCCGCACACCGGCGACCGCATTCGTGTCGAGCACTGGGTCGTGGCAGAGCGCCAGGGTCAGACAGCGGCGAAGAACATGCTCGGTCGTCGCGAGCGGTTCGATGCCGTGCCGTTCTTCTGGAGCCAGCACTACGACGTCGCCATCAACTACGTCGGGCATGCCGAGAAGTGGGATGCGATCGATATCGACGGTAGCCTGGACGCGCAGGACTGCACGGTGACCTACCGAAACAAGGGTCGTGCGCTGGCGGTGGCCACCGTCGGGCGCGACAAAGCGAGCCTGGACGCCGAGGCGAAAATGGAAAGGCAGTCGGTTCGATAGAATCGGTCCAGATGGGCCGTCCGCCATTCGAGTCGATCTACCGCCACCGCTTTGCGCGGGTTGCCGTCTGCATTCCTTTCGTTCGTCTCGGCAACCCCGGCGACAACGCTGCGCGCACGATCGCGCTGGCTCGCCGCGCCAATGACGCCCACGCGACGGTCGCGATCTTTCCGGAGCTCGGCCTGTCGGCGTACTCGAACGAGGATCTCTTCCACCAGGATGCGCTGCTCGACGCGACCGTTGCAGCCCTCCAACGTGTTGTCGAGGCGAGCCGCACGCTTGGATTGCTGCTCGTGGTCGGGGTCCCGCTTCGATTCGAACAGAAGCTGTTCAACTGTGCCGTCGCCGTCCACGGTGGGGAGATTCTCGGCGTAACCCCGAAGACATACCTGCCGAACTACCGCGAGTTCTACGAGCGCCGCCAATTCACGCCGGGTGATCTCGCAGTGTACCGGGACGTCACGCTCCTGGGCTCGAAGGTCCCCTTCGGCAACGATCTCGTCTACGACATCACATCGCTGCCAGATTGCGCCGTGCACGTCGAGATCTGCGAAGACGTCTGGGTACCCGTTCCTCCAAGCACGTACGCGGCGCTTGCCGGCGCAACGCTGCTGATGAACCTGTCGGCCAGCAACATCACGATCGGCAAGGCCGACTATCGGCGGCTGTTGTGTGCGGCGCACTCGGCGCGCTGTATCGCCGCCTACGCCTATGCCGCCGCCGGATCCGGCGAATCGACGACCGATCTCGCCTGGGACGGCCATGGCATCGTCTATGAGAACGGTGAACGTCTGGCGGAAACGGAGCGATTTGCCGACGACGAACAGCTGATTCTCGCGGACATCGACCTCGATCGGCTGGTCCAGGAGCGCGTCCGGATGACGAGCTTCAACGACGCGAGCGACCAGCTGCGCGCGAGGGCGGCGGCGATGCGCCATGTTCCCGTCGACTTCAAGGTACCGGATCTGAGAGTGGCATTCGGACGTCGCATCGAACGATTTCCGTACGTGCCGAGCGATCCTGCGGCGCGCGATGAGCGATGCCAAGAGGCGTACAACATCCAGGTGCAGGGGCTCTCGTCGCGACTGGCCAGCACGGGCATCCAGAAAGCCGTAATCGGTGTCTCAGGTGGACTGGATTCGGCGCACACGCTCATCGTCGCGGCGCGCGCCATGGATCGGCTCGGCCTGCCACGTGCCAACGTGCTGGCCTATTCGATGCCCGGCTTTGCCACCGGCGAGCGTACGCGGGGCAATGCGATGGCGTTAATGCATGCGCTTGGCGTCACGGCAAACGAGATCGATATCCGCCCTTCATGCCTGCAGATGCTGAAGGACCTCGGCCATCCCTTTGCGAGCGGTCAGCCCGTGTACGACGTCACGTTCGAGAACGTGCAGGCCGGGGAGCGCACTTCGCACCTCTTCCGCCTCGCCAATCATCACGGCGGCCTCGTTGTCGGCACCGGCGACCTGAGTGAGCTGGCGCTGGGATGGTGCACTTACGGGGTCGGCGATCAGATGGCGCACTACGGCGTGAACGCGTCGGTGCCAAAGACGCTGATCCAGCACCTCATTCGCTGGGTGATTCGCACGCAGCAGTTCGGCGCCTCGGCGAGCGAGGTGCTGCAGTCGATCCTCGAGACCGAAATTTCTCCAGAGCTCGTCCCTGGAGACGACGCGACGGCGTCGGGCCAGGCAAGCGAAACAATCATCGGGCCGTTCGCGCTTCAGGACTTCTTTCTCTATTACATCAGTCGCTTCGGCTATCGACCGAGTCGTGTCGTGTTTCTCGCGGAGCACGCATGGGGTAATCGCACGTCAGGGACGTGGCCGGACGACGTCGCGGACGCGGATCGGCGCGAGTACGATCGGGCCGCCATCAAACGCTGGCTGAAGGTCTTCCTCCAGCGGTTTTTCGCAACCAGCCAATTCAAGCGATCGGCGCTGCCCAATGCGCCGAAGGTCGGCTCGGGCGGATCGCTGTCACCGCGGAGCGATTGGCGCGCGCCGAGCGACGGGCATGCCGATGCATGGCTCGAAGAGCTCGATCGCGAGGTGCCTGACCCCTGACCCCTGACCCATCGAATAGAAGAGTCCCCCGACGAAAGTGGCACCGACGTTGCACCGATATCGGACGTCGGAGGAACACATGCCTGAAAAAGCGACTGTCCAACGCGCCCGCCAGGCAAAGCGTGCCGGCAAGGCGCCCACGACACAGGCTGGCGAGTTCGTACGCGAAGAGATCCATCACATTCGCGAAGGGAAGCACGGCGCGCGATCGGCGAAGCAGGCAATCGCGATCGGCCTCTCGAAGGCGCGTCGCGCCGGCGTCAAGCTGCAGTCGCCGCCGCCGAGCGCGAGCGAGCGGACGAAACAGAGCGCCGCGTCTGCGGCGAAAGCGGGGCGGAAGGGCGCGCGAAAGCCCTCGGCGCGGCGGTCCCGGGCAGCGACGCGTGCGCTGAAGCGCGAGCCGCAGTCGGTCGCTTCGTCGCCGGCGCTGGCCCGCCAGGCGAAATCCGCGGCACGCCGGCGGCCTGCCTCCGCGCGCAAGGCAGCGGCGCGAAAGGCCGTGCGGACCAAAGGGCCACAGGAGCGTCGGCAGGCCGCGCGGAAGGCAGCACGCACACGGCAGAGGCGCCGACGCACATCGACGAGCGCATAGCGCACCGGCCACCGCCGATACGCACCGTCAGAGTGTCCACCTGTTGGCGAATGCTACACGTGGATCCCACGTGAACAGTCAGCGGCGATGGTTGGAGACCGCCCCGAAGTCGGCCCATCACCAGTCGCGCCATCACCGCGCGTCCGAAGCGTAAAATGGCTTCACTCAGGAGGGCGCTATGGCTTACACGTACGACGACCTCAAGGGGATGACGGTTGCGCAGCTGAGAGACATCGCCAGCACGATCGAATCACCTTCCGTTCAGGGCTACACGCAGATGAACAAGGAACACCTTCTGCCGAACATCTGCGGTGCCCTCGGCATCGATACGCACCATCACGCGCACGGCAGCCGCGGCATCTCGGCCGGCTTCGACCGGACATCCGCCAAGGCGCGGCTTCGCGCGCTGAAGACCGCCCGCGACAAGGCGATCACCGTACACGACAGCGCGCAGCTCCAGAGCATCCGTCGCGAAATGCACGTCCTCAAGCACCGGCTGCGGCGAACGCCCGCCTGACGTTCGCATCTGCTGGAACGCCCGGACACTACCTGGCGCAGTCACGTTCTGGATCGACATCCTGTCCGACCTGGCGCGCTCGGCGGCGAGCGTACGGTTTGCGCGGACCCGTGAACGGCGGCAAAGGAGCCTGGTGGACATCATGCTGCACGACGTGCGCTACAGCCTTCGCCTTCTCGCGCGGCAGCCCGGATTCGCTGCGATTGCAGTCTTCTCGCTGGCCCTCGGGCTCGGCGGCACCAGCCTGATCTTCGGGCTCGTCGACGGGTTGGTGCTCAAGCCGTTCGACCTGCCCGATCGCGATCGCCTCGTCACGATCGAGGTGGGCTTCCCGAAGCTCCACGGCCGCGACAGCCAGTTCATCGAGGTCCTGTCGCCGGCCGAGTACCTGGACCTTCGCAAGACGCAGAGTCTCACACACGTGGCTGCGTTCGATCTCGGCAACCGCCACGTGTCCGGCGGCGACCAACCGGAGCGCCTGTTCACGGCGCTCGTGTTCTCGAACCTGTTCGACACGGCCGGAGTCGCCCCGTACCTTGGCCGCGGCTTCACTCGAGACGAGCTCGGCCCCAACGGCCCTCGTGCGGCCATCGTCAGTCATCGCATCTGGCTCAGCCGCTTTGGCGGCGACCCGGCGCTCGTCGGCCGCACGGTTCGCGTCAACGGCGTCGCCACGCCAATCGTCGGCGTCATGCCACCGGAGCTCCTGGTGCTGGGGACCGATCTCTGGCTGCCGCTTCGGGCCGCGCCGTCCGACTGGCCGCGAAACGCCCGACAGTTCACGGTCCTCGCGCGCCTCGCGCCGGGTGCATCGCTCGAGACGGCCAGTGCCGAGCTCGCCTTCGTCGCCGCGCGCACGGCAGCCGCCTTCGGAAAGCAGTTCGCCGAGTACGAGGGCTGGCGCCTGACGGCCGTCCCATGGGCGGCGGCGCTGACGCGATCGCTGCAGCCGGCCGCATTCCTGCTCCTCGGCGCCATCGGCCTGGTGCTGCTCATCGTCTGCGTGAACATCGCCAACCTCCAGGCGGCCCGCGCCTCGACGCGGCAACGCGAGATCGCCATCCGGATCGCCCTCGGCGCGGGGCAGTGGCGCGTCGCCCGGCAATTGCTGATCGAGAGCCTGCTGATCGCGGGCGCCGGATCGATCCTCGGGTTCGTGTTCGCCGGTGCCGGACTCCGTGCATCGCTCGCGCTGCTGCCGGCACGCATCGCGTCGCTCGGGCCCCGCATCGAGCTCGGCGGACGCGTGCTGATTGTCGGCATCCTCGCCAGCCTGGCCGCCGGCGTGCTCGTCGGCGTGCTGCCGTCGCTGCGCGCGCGACGATCGAACACGTTCGACGCGCTGAAGAGCGAGGGCCGTCACGCCAGCGCCGGTCCAATTGCACTTCGCCTGCGATTCGGCCTCATCGTCTCGGAGATCGCGCTCGCCACGATCCTGCTGGTCGGGGCCGGGCTGCTGCTGCGCACCATGCGCGAGTTGTCTCGCGTCGATCCCGGCATTACCACGAAGAACGTGCTGACGATGAGGCTGACCTTGCCGTTCGAGAAGTATCCGGGGCGTCAGAAGATCGTCGCGTTCTTCGATGCGCTCGTCGACCGGCTGGACGGTGCGCCCGGCGTCCACGCGGTGGCCGCAGCCTCGCAGTTTCCGCCGGGGACGGTCTTCAGCGGCGGGCTGCGATTCGAGGGACGCCCGAGCCAGGCTGGCGGAACGCTGGACCAGGCCGATACGACGCTGGCAACTCCGGGCTTCTTTCAGACGCTAGGAATCCCGTTGCGCGCCGGCCGGACATTTACACCCGCGGACACGGCGACGGCGCCACGCGTGGCAGTTATCAACGAAGCGTTCGCCCGCCGCTACTACCGCGACCGCTCGCCGATCGGGTCTCGCGTCGCACTTGGCAACGATCCGGCATCGCCCTGGATCACCATCACCGGCGTCGTCGCCGACACGAGAGGGCATGGCCTGCTGCAGCCGTCACGTGAAGAGATCTATTTCCCGGTCACCCAAATGGACGGCGACTGGAATCAGCTGTTTCTTCTGGTGCGCACTGATGGCGACCCGCTCGCGATGGTCCCGGCAGTGCGGCGCGAGATCACGGCCGTCGATCGCGATCAGCCGGCGTACGCGATCCAGACATTGGAGGAGGCTTTCGCGGCGGATGTCTTCGTGCAGCGATCGCTGATGACCCTCCTGGGGATCTTTGCCGCACTGGCTCTGACGCTGGCGGCGGTAGGAATCTACGCGGTCATGTCCTATGCAGTCGCCGCGCGCAGGCAGGAGATTGGCATTCGCATCGCGCTCGGCGCCCAGGGGCGGAGTGTCGTACGGATGGTTGTCGGACAGGTTGCCCGGCTGGTGATCGTCGGAGCGGCGATCGGTCTCGCCGGCGCGCTGGCGCTCGGCCGCGTCATGGCCAGTGTGCTCGTCGGCACAGAGCCCGGCGACCCGACCGCGCTCCTTTCGGTGACGATCGTGCTCGCAACGGTCGCAATTATCGCCGCGTACGTGCCGGCGCGCCGTGCGAGCCGCATCGATCCAGTGATTGCACTGCGATCGGAGTAACCCGGCCACCGAGGAATTCTCGGCCAGCGCAAGCGTTATCGCCGATGAGGTTCACGAAGATGATCGAACGACCGGATCGGACGGAGGCAAGCGAGTACTACTTCACGTATATCGATCAGGTAGCGGAGGGTGACGTCCGCAACCTGCTGGCGGATCAGTTGACGGAGACACTTACGCTCCTCGATGGGATTTCCGAAGCGCGATCCCTGGATCGCTATGCGCCGGGCAAGTGGACGATTCGCGAACTGGTCAGCCACGTGAACGACGCCGAGCGCGTGTTCACGTACCGCGCGCTTTGGTTCGCGCGCAAGTTCGATTCACCGCTTCCAAGTTTCGATCAGGACGTCGCGGTGGCGTCGGCTGGCGCCGACGCGCGATCGCTGAAGAGCCATCGTGACGAGTTCGCGGCGATTCGCGCGGCCTCGCTGGTACTGTTTCGCAATCTGCCCGAAGAGGCTTGGATGCGCCGCGGCGTGGCGAGCGGCAATCCGTTCACCGTCCGCGCCCTTGCCTACATCACCGCCGGGCACGTGGCGCATCACACCCGGATCTTGCGGGAGCGGTACCTCTAGCGGGTCGGTCGCGTCATTGGGTTGAATCGAATCTGTCATGTCGGCCACTAGAGCCATTCGAGGATCAGGCCCGCGAGAAGGAGCAAGCCAAGGCAGAGCACGAAGTCCAGGACATCTGCCTGCGGTGTCCTGGAGCGGTCGCGGACGACAACGCGCAGATCGCCGATTGTCGGTAGGTTGTCTCGAGATTGCATAGAACTGTCACTGAACAGAAGGTCGCGGCGCAGTGCGCGGTGTGGATGAGCTTATCCGGTCTCGCTGGCGGACGCTACTTATCAATTGGACATAGCTCGGCGCCTTCCACCCTTCCACCAGATAACCAGCAGGGTCGAACGCTTTCGGCGTGAGCGACACCGGCTCGCCGTGGCGAAGGAGTAGCAGTTCGCGTTTTCTGGCGCCTTTTCGCGCTGAGAAGACTCTCAATCGGTTCTCAGAAAAATCCACAGCGGTTCTCACACCCCTCCAAAGACTTTCTCGCCGTCATTGCCCTAATTGATCGAGCCGCGGCTCGGTGCCGCCCCGAACCCGGAGGTGGTCAATGGGGCAGCGGCTCGCGGCGATGGTAGTAGCGGGGGTCTTCGGACTGTCGCTGCCGATGGCAGCGGCAGGCCAATCAGAGAATGAACGAACGATCCGGAAGATGCTGGCGTTCTTCGAGGGCCATAGCGACGAGACGATCGACGCGTTCCTTATGCGTCTTCGACCCGCGCCGCTCGACGAGGCATCGCGAGCGGCGGTGATTGCCAGCCTTCCGAAAAACGGCGAGGTGCGGCCGACCGAAAAGGACGGCGTCAAGCTGTCAGTGGCTCAACGGATTCTGGATCATAGCGTCCGCCCCGGCGCCATCACGGTCAAAGTCATCGACGTCGACTCCGCGTTCGTCGGTCTTTACCATCGAGGGGCCGTGCTCGTATCTGCGAAGGCGCTGGCCCTCCTCGACGCGGATGAGTTGGCTGCGCTCGTCGCCCACGAAAAGGGTCACGACGTCGACTGGAACGACTATTGGGCGGCGATGCAGGCGCACGACCAGGGACGGATGCGCGAGCTGGAGCTCAAAGCCGATGGCCTGGCCGTCCTGACGCTGGAGCTCTTTGGTATCAGTCACGAACAGCTCGCGGCAGCGGTGCAGAAGGTTATCCGCTACAACAACTGGCTGGATCACTCCGCCGGCGTGGCTGACCGGCCGTTCGCCAAGGGCGACGCCCGTGATCGTTATGTCGGGTTCAAGGACCGTGTCGCGTTCATTCGTGCCGTGGCGGGTTTGAAATGGGCCGAAGCGCCGCCGTCCTTGGGGAACGTGCGTTGAGCGCTCTGAGCGAGCGCTGTCAACGCCCAACTCGATAGAACCAGGCTTCGTCATTCCGCCATTGTCAGCGCGGCACGCCACGCATCGAGGACGCGCATATTGCCCAAGGTGTCGGCCCAGGCCATCGCCGGCCAGGGCGCTTCGTGCGCGGGGAGCGTGTCGGCAACGAGCTCGGCCTCGATGGCGTAGGTCGCCTTGTCGGTCTGCACCGTCACCGCCTGTGGCGCAGCGCCGTCGAGGAAGATCGTGAATCCCGTTTGCAGTCCCTGACGCCTGCCGCCAGGCAGCCACGGATCGTCGAGGACGATCTTGCCCTTCTCCCCGAACACGACCGTGGTCGTGCCCACATCGCAATAGATGCCACTCGTGCAGGTCGCCGTGAACCCGGAGGCGAATGTCAGAAGGGCGGTGGCGATCTCGTCCGCACCTGACGGACCAATCGCGCCATTCGCTGACAGCGCTATCGGCTCGGCGAACGGCTTACTCTCAACGAGTCCCGCGATGAGTCGGGCAAACGACACGGGATAGCCGCCGACGTCGAGGATGCCGCCGCCGCCGAGCGCCGGGTCGAACAACCGACTGGTGGGATCGCGCCGCGCGCGAAACCCGAAGTCGGCGCGAACATGTCGGATCTCGCCGATCACCCCTTCCCGCAGACGCGCGATGAGCCTCTCGATCAAGGGGTGACAGCGGTACATGAACGCTTCCATCAGGAACACACCGCCCGCGCGTGCCGCGTCGATCACAGGTTCCGTCGTGGCAGCGGCGATCGTCATCGGCTTCTCGCACAGCACGTGCTTGCGCGCCGCGATCGCGGCGATCGCCTGCGCCTCGTGCGCCGGATGCGGCGTCGCGACGTAGACGGCGTCCACGGCGACGTCGGCGAGCATCGTGTCGAGATCCGGGGACCAGGCGGGGAGCGTAAACCGTTCCGCGAAGGCCTTCGCTTTCGCAGGCGACGATCCGACGACGTTGACGACGCGGCAGCGGTCGGAACGCGTCAGGGCCTGTGCAAAGTCCGACGCGATGCCACCGGTGCCGATGACTCCCCACTGCAGGCGATCGGGCATGAGCGGAAGTCTAATGCAGCGGCGTGCGTTACCTGCGAATCACGACGCCGCCAACGAAGCGGAACATGTTCGTCGGACTCCCCTCGTAGAAGACGCGACGCCACGCGAAACTCAATCGGGCGGCGACGCGTTCATTGCCGATGTCGACCCCGCCACCTGGCTGGATGGTGAACTCGGTGGAACTCTCGCCCACGCCGTCGATGTCGAAGCCGGTGCGGGTGAAGCCCACAAGGAACTCGGCGAACGGCACGGCCACCGGTGAGGTGCGGGCGCTGAACCTCGGCCCCCCGGCGAACGTGTGAATCGTCACGTCCGGCTCGTTGGCCAGCGTCAGTCCGGTCTTGTAGTTGCCGGTCGCATCCCCGACGATTCCGAGCCACGGCGTCACGTTCCCGGCAACCGAGACGTTCCAGCCGAGCGCCGAGTTCAAATCAAGGAACTCGCCCGAAGTGTGTAGGAACGACCAGCCGAGCAAGGTCTCCCACCGTGGAAAGGAACTGTACGTCGCAGGAAGGGGAGTGGACGCCATAGGCGCCGTCGGAACGGCGGTCGGCTGGACTGGTGCCGGAGGTGCGGGCGGCGCGGGCGGCGCCTCAGGCACCGAGAGGTCCATCGGCCGCAGATCGTGAGAGGTCAGGCTGATGTAGTGACGCAGTACCCAGCCGACCCTCTTGCCCAGCTGTGGGTCGTTGTACTCGACCTGAACCCAGTCGCCTTCGGTGGAAAGCACGCGAAGCCTGCTGCCGACTGCTGCCACGCGCAGCGGCGTCGGTGTCTCCTGGGCGGCGGCGTAGATAGGCGCGTTGGTCGTGACAGTCGCGAACTGCTGAGCGTTAGCCGTGGTCGAAACCAGGCAAAGGAGCAGTGCTGCACCGAATCGCATGATCGGCTCTCCGGGGAGCTCCTGACCATCATGTCGAAACTCGCAGGCTTCGTCACGCCGGCAAGACTGTAGAATTCGCGAACCGCCGATTGCCGACAACAGCAAAGTGAGCTACCAGTTCGGAGAGTTCCATCTTGACCCCGCAGAACGGCTGCTTCTCCGCCGTGGCCAGGTTGTGCCTCTCACGCCGAAGGCGTTCGACCTGCTCGTCTACCTCGTCCAGCACCACGGCCGCCTGATCGAGAAGTCCACGCTCATGGCTGCGCTCTGGCCGGACACCACCGTCGAGGAAGCGAACCTCGCGTTCCAGATTTCTGCGCTGCGCAAGGCGCTGGACGATGCTGGCGACGGGGAGACGCTGATTCAAACCGTGCCCACCAGGGGGTACCGGTTCGTTGGAGTTGTGAAGGAACGGGTCTCAGCCGCTTCCGCCCCGCGTGCACGGTGGCGCCCTCGACAAATCGGCGTGCTGATTCTCCTGGCCGCTGTAGGCGCACCTTCGCTTCTCATCGGCGTCCGTTTCCTGGCAGGGTCAAAACGAACGACCCCGCCGGCAAGCGCACGTGTCGTTCAACTCACCACCGAGACCGGCGTCGAGTTCCACCCGGCGTTCTCGCCGGACGGCACCCAGGTCGTGTACTCCCGGCTGTCAAAGGGATGCCCTTCTCGATGGTGTGGCCCGCAGAGTGAGCACAGTGGGCTCCGGCAGATGGTGGTCGGCTCCGCCGATGTGCGACAGCTGACACGGGGGCGGGTTTCGATGTAAACGCCCGATTCTCGCCTGACGGACGTCAGGTCGCATTCATCCGCAGGCAGGACGAGCTCGGCAGGCGCCGCATCATGCTGGTCTCCGCCGTCGGAGGTCCCGCGGCGAAGCTCTCGGATTTCCCGGCTGCTGACGCCGCGATCGCCTGGTCGGGTGACGGGAAAGCCATCATCGCCGGACGTGATCCCGTGGATGATCCCCGCGGCGATCGAGGCTTGTACGCGGTCCCTCTGGCGGGGCGAGCACTACGCGCCATTACGCGGGCAGCACCGCCGATGGTGCACGTCGATCCCGCTCTGACCCCGGACGGCCGCCGCCTCGCGTTTGTCGCGTGCCGATCGGCAGTACTCATGCGGTTCGACTGCGACCTCAACGTGGCCGACATCGCTCCGGACCTCACGATGACATCGCCGCCGCGTCGCGTGGTCACGATGCCGATGATCTCTGGCCCGGTCTGGGGGCCTGATGGCATATCGCTCATTTTCGCCGGAGATCCCGAAGGTGGGGTTCTATATCTCTGGAAGCTTGACGCGGACCGGCTCGGCTCCCCCGAACGATTAGAATCTGCGGGCCGC
>CAWDCH010000021.1:0-446523 GCA_963800785.1 Vicinamibacteria bacterium | reverse complement strand
AGTGGTCATGGGTGTCGTGTCCTCTTGTTCCTGTTGCCTTACTTCGCCCGGCCATCGTTGACGCGGACGCCGCGCCGTGGATGTACACCAGCTCGCCGCCGGCTTGTCCGGTGCGCACGGCGAGCGCAGCCACCGCGACGGCAGCCAGCAGCACAGCCGCCATGAGCGGCCGTGTGGCTGAGGATTTCCTGACGACGAACACGAGCACGGCCATCACCAGGGTCGCGCCGGCGCCCCAAACGAACTGTTCAGCCAGCTCCTCGTGCTCGTGGATCATGCTCGCGTCGACGACGGCTTCGACGCGCTCCTCTTCGGCGTGCCCGGCCCGCATCGCGACATAGCCCGAGCCCACCAGCAGCGCCTGCAATGCGACGACGGCCCACCAGGCGTTCACGCCGATACGGCCGGTCCAGACCGCCCAGGCAAAACCGGCGGCCAGCAGCGGCATGAGGACGGCGAGACCCAGAGGGAGGTGCACGACGGCAGGGTGGAGCGGCAACGCGTCCATGATGCCTCCTTTGCGGCAGGCGGCAATTGTATGGCGGCCAGGTCTCTTCGGCGTCGCCGGAACGCTGGAGTCCTGCTAGGATTGCAGGCAGTTCCCCCCGTCCAGGCGACTTCGGCTCCAGGAGGTTGCTGCCATGACCCCGACCGTACGGCAGATGCTGCAAGGCAAGCCCGTCGTTCACGCGGTCCGACCCGACGACAGCGTTTACGAAGCCCTTCGGCTGATGGCCGACAAGAACATCGGCGCCGTCCTCGTCCGATCGGGCGACCAGATCGAGGGCATCCTGTCGGAGCGGGACTACGCGCGCAAGGTCATCCTGCTCGGCAAGACGTCCAAGGAGACGCTCGTCAGCGAGATCATGACGACCGATGTGATCTCGGTTGACCCGGGATGGACCGCCGCGCAGTGCATGTCCCTGATGACTGAGCGGCACGTCCGTCACCTTCCCGTGGTCGAAGAGGGTCAGCTCGTCGGGATTGTCTCGATCGGTGACGTCGTGCGAGCTGTCGTGGACGCGCAGCAGTTCACGATCTCGTCGCTGGAACGCTACATCGCTACCTAGCCTGGCTGGGTGGACGACACGCCGCTTTTAGCCCAGGGCTTCAGCCCTGCCATCCGCCGCTGTAGCCCAGGGCTTCGCCTGCCATTCCGCCGCATGTAGCGCAGGGCTTCGGCCCTGCCATTCCGCCGCATGTAGCGCAGGGCTTCAGCCCTGCCATTCCGGCACGGGGCAGGCCTAAAGGCCTGCGCTACATGAGTTCCGGCACTGCCTTGACACGCTAATACTACATGTGTAGTATTACACCTGTCGAAGATTGGCGCCCAGGCTCGGGCGCCCCGGGAGTCCGCACACATGGTCGAGCGCACGGCACGACAGGAACCCCCCGCCGCGGCTGACCGCGCCGCAACTGGCGGTGCTGAGAGTCCTGTGGGACCGCTCCGAGGCCACGGTGACCGACGTGCAACAGGCGCTGCGCGCCGACCGGCCCCTGGCCGCGACGACCATCGCGACGCTGCTGTCGAGACTCGCACGGCGGGGCGTCGTCTCCTACCGCACCGAGGGCCGGCAGTACGTCTACCGCGCGGTGCTCAGTGAACGGGACGCGCGCCAGCATGCGCTCGTCGAAGTCACCAAAGGGCTCTTCGAGGGCGACGTCGCGACGATGGTCAGCCAGCTGCTCTCGTCGCACGAGCTTCGGTCGGGCGACCTGGCGAAGGTCAAGGCGCTCATCGCGGAAAAGGAACAAGAGGCCAGGAAGAGGAGGCGCTCGTGACCCCGATCGATCTCGACGCCGTCAGCGCCGCCGCCATCTCGTGGCTGCTGACCTACGCCATCCACAGCACGATCCTGCTTGGCGCGGCGCTCGCCATCGCGATGCGCTTTGCCGACGAGCACGCGTGGCTGGACCTGGTCTGGAAGACGGCCATGCTTGGCCCGCTCGTCACGGCCAGCGTGCAGGTGGGCGCCGACGTGCGGCCGCTCGGCGGGCGATGGCCGGTTGGCTCGGCCGTGCCTGTGACCGTCGCAGCGCCTGAACGAGTGCCCGACGCGAAGTCCGGTCCTGCCCATGACGCAGCGCCCGAACGAGTGCGCGCACTAAAGTCCGGGCCTATGTACGACGTGCCTCCGCGCGACACAATTGGACCTGCGAACGCGAAAATCGAACCGACCAACGGCGTACGGAGGGCGGAACTTCAGTTCCGCTCGACCCTCGCGTGGCCCGTGCTTTCCGTGGCGGCGTGGCTCGTGATTGCCGCAGCCGGGCTGGCCCGCTTCCTCACCCGCTTTGTCCGTCTCCATCGCTCCCTTCGCTCGGGGCCGCCGGTGTCGGCGCCGCATCTGTGCCGGATAGTCGACGCGTTGAGACAGGCCGCAGGAGCGCACGCTCCAATCCGGCTCACGACGAGCGCGACCTGTGCGGTGCCCCTCGCGCTTGCCGGCCGCCAAGTCGTGTTGCCCGAGCGGTTCCTGGAGCAACTCGACGCCGAACAGCAGCACGCCGCGCTTGCGCACGAGATCGCGCACGTGGTGAGGCGCGATCCCGGCTGGCGCGTCCTTGCGGGCGTGCTCGAACGGGTGTTCTTCTTCCAGCCCCTGAATCGCATCGCGCGGGTCCGGCTGGCCGAATCGGCGGAGTTTCTGTGCGACCAATGGGCCGTGCAGCACACCCGCGCGCCGCTGGCGTTGGCCCGCTGCCTTTCGGCCGTGGCTGCGTGGACATCGCGCGAAAGCGACGAAGCGCTGGCGGGGGCCAGCCCGATGGCGCACGGCGAGTCGCCGCTGGTCCGCCGCGTGACGCGAATCCTCGCAGACGGTCCGCGTGGCACACGGCCTCCGTCGGTTGTGTGGATGGCGGGGGCCGTGATTGCGGTCGCGACCGCTGCGCCGCTGGTGACCGCCGCGCAGTTCGCCGATCCGGCGGCATCGGCGCGAATCTCCACCGGCCCAGTCGAGGCCACGGCCAGCCCCGCCGGCGAGGAGCAGCAAGGGGAG
This sequence comes from Vicinamibacteria bacterium, assembly GCA_963800785.1. Classification (GTDB taxonomy): domain Bacteria; phylum Acidobacteriota; class Vicinamibacteria; order Vicinamibacterales; family JAENWD01; genus JAENWD01. The sequence continues at coordinate 443,521 of CAWDCH010000021.1, read as the reverse complement.
AAGCCGCCCACAGCGCGGAGCTGGACCGCTACCGAGATGGCCCAGGCGCGGGCGCAACTTCGCGTTCTCAGACCGCCGAGGCCAACCGATCCGCTGAACCTGCGGTGGCAGTGGGCGCTCGCCGAGGCCGCCCGCCAGGGCATCGGCGGCTTCTGGGTCGCCTACAGTTTCCACACGCCCACGCACGCCAACCACCTCATGATGAGCGACACGCGCGAGGGCTCGTTTGTCACCGTGACGGGCCACATGACCTCGTCGGGCCCTCCTCTGACGGATCTGCTGGACGATCCCGCTTCCCGGGGGGTGAAGGCAACGTCACCGTGCTGATGCACTATGGCGCCCCGCGCGCCGAAGCGATCGACCGAGGCGGCTATCGCAGCTCCCGGCTTGGATTCGACTTCGGGCCGACACCGGTGTTCTGGCTGGGCGTCGCGCCCGAGCGCGAGAGCTTCGACCGCGTACGCGATCTCTTCGGCCAGGCACGAGAGGAGAAGATCAAGATCCTGCTGATCGAGTTGGCGTCGCTCCATCCGACCACCGATCTGGTGCTGCCGTTCCTGACGGCCCTGCTCGAGCCGTCAAATCCGGTGGCGATTCGACGCGAGGCCGCCGAGGGCTTCGACCATCACCACGATCCGCGCTCGGTCGAGATCCTGCTGCGTGTCGCGCGCACCGACGCGGTGTCGGAGGTACGGTCCGAGGCCGCAGAGACCATCGGCGAAGTCCAGACGCCGCAATCGGTCCCGGCCCTGACCGAGCTGGCCACCCGCTCGTCCGACCCGGCCGTGCGCCGCGAAGCGGCGGAAGCGTTCGCGGATCAGCCTCCGGATTTGGCGTTGCCGGCGATTGAACGGCTCATCGCGACCAGTGTCGATGACGAGGTGCTGGGCGAAGCCATCGAGGCGCTCGGCGAGATCAAGGATCCGCGGGTCCTTCCGCTGCTGGTCAACACCGCGACGGGCCACTCGAGCCAGCGCGCGCAACAGGAAGCGGTCGAGACGCTGGGAGACATCGAGGATCCCGGCGCCGACGCGGCGCTGGCCCGTATCGTCTGGGAGCAGAAAAACGAGACGATCCAGCGGGAAGCCGTCGAGACGCTCGGCGATCGCACGCCGGCCCCCGTCGCCGAGCTCGAGCGCATCCTTCGCGAACATACGGTGGAAGGCGTCCAGTCCGAGGCCATGGAGACGCTTGCCGACGTCGCGGACCACCCGCTGAGCGCCACGCTCCTCGAGGTTGCCGCGTCGGGCAAGACGTCGAACCTTCGCCGCGAAGCGCTGGAGGCCATTGGAGAGGCCGCCGCGAATACGACCGATGTCGAGACGCTGGACAAGGCACAGCGGGTCATCGAACACGCGATCTTCCAGGATCCGATCGCGACGTGCAGATGGAGGCGATGGACGCCTTCGACGAGTTCCCTCGCGACCGCGCCGTGCGCGTGCTCCGAAGCGTGATCGATCGACACCCCGATGCCGACGTCCGCGAGGAGGCGCACGAACAGTTGCAGGACCGCGAGAAGACCGGAGACAGCAAACCCGAGGCCAGGGTTCACTTGTGTTGACGATCCACGCCACATGTAGCGCAGGGCTTCAGCCACGCCACATGTAGCGCAGGAGCGTCAGCCACGCCATATGTAGCGCAGGGCTTCAGCCCTGCCAACCCGGCACGAGGCAGGCCTAAAGCCTGCGCTACATCCTGAACACAATTGAACCTCGGGGTTAGCCAACGCCTACGAAGAACGACGCGGCAGGCCGCCCCAATACACGGGGCCAGGGCCATGCCGCGCGTTGCGATCGCCGGGATTGGACAACTGGCAGCGCTCGAGCGACAGGCAGCCGCAGCTGATGCAGCCGGTCAGCCCTGCCTTCAACTCGCTCGAGCTCTGCGATGCGTTGGTCGATGCGCCGGCTCCAGCCGCCCGACAGCTTTGACCAGTCCTCGGCCTGCGGGACTCGATTGCGCGGCAGCTTCTTCAGTTCCACTCCAACCTCATCGAGCGTCAGCCCCACGCGCTGGGCAAAGACGATGAAGGCGACTCGACGGATGACCGACCGCAGATAGCGCCGATGACCCGGACGGCGCGCGTGCCGAGTCGATGAGCCCGAGCGACTCGTAGAAACGCAGGGCCGAGGCCGCCACGCCGCTGCGCGCGGCAAGTTGCCCGATGGTCAGCTCGTCGGTCATCCCTCCATTGTCCAGGGTCTCCCGCTTGACTTCAAGTGAACTTGAAGTTCTACGCTGTCAGGCAAGGAGTGTCCGCCAATGCCCGACAGCCCGCTTCACCTCGCGATCATCATCGGCAGCACCAGGCAGGGCCGGTTCGCGCCCACCGTGGCCACCTGGTTCGCCGATCAGGCCAGGACCCGCCTGGACCTCATCGTGGATGTCATTGACCTGGCCGAGGCTCGCCTGCCCGACGTGCTGTCCACCCAGCCCGCGGCGTCAGTGAAGGCGATGAGCCAGCGCCTCGGGGCGGCCGACGCGTTTGTCGTCGTGACCCCGGAATACAACCACAGCTTCCCGGCCTCCCTGAAAAACGCCATCGACTGGCACTTCAAGGAGTGGCAGGCCAAGCCGGTGGGGTTTGTCTCCTACGGCGGCATGTCGGGCGGCCTGCGCGCGGTGGAGCACCTGCGGCAGGTCTTCGGCGAGCTTCACGCCGTGACGGTGCGCGACGCGGTCAGCTTCCACGGCGTGTGGGGGCTCTTTGACACCGATGGCCAACCCAAAGATGCCGCGGGTTGCCAAGCGGCGGCCACGGCCATGCTCGACCAGTTGATCTGGTGGGGGCTGGCGCTCCGCGAGGCGCGCGAGCGGAGGCCGTATGCGGCGTAACCTTCCCGACATCGATCGGCAAGATGCCCGAATCGCCGTTGTCCGACAATTTCAAGTCGAAGGCCCGGCCCAGCAGCGAAACGTCGCCGACGCGACGCTGGCGGCCTGGGACGCGGCGCCGTGGCCCGACGCTCTCATATCCCGCACGTGCTACTTGAGCACTGACGACCAGCGCGTCCTCACGTACGAGCAGTGGAGCGACGACCAGCCTGACGTCGAGGACCCTGCGGCGATTGCCTATCGTCTCTATCGCAGCGGCGTCCGCGACGACGCGCCCGTCCCGGGCTGCATCGTCATCGTGGAGGTGCAGACCGACGGCCCCGACACGGCTCGGCCGTGGGTCGACTCCGTCTTTGACGCCCTGGCGGCCGAAACCACGCTTCACCCCGGCGGAATTTCCGGCCACTTCCACGTCAGTCTGGATGGCACGCGCGTGCTGAACTACGCGGAGTGGGTCGACGAGGCCTCGCACGTCGAGGCCCTCAGCGGCACTGGCTCGATTGGTCGCGGACCGGCCTGGCGGCATGTGCAGACGATGCCGGGCGTGACGAGCCTGGGTGTCCGCCGGTTTAGCCGTCTCGCGACGAGTCTCAGCGTTGCGCCGGCACGCGCACCTCTGGATCGAAGTGCTCGATCACCCATGCGTCGTAGCTCGACTCGGTGATCGGACAAACGATCACGCTCAGATCGGCCGCGACCGTGCACGCCTGACCCTCTAGCAATCCCGTCGGAAAGGTGCCGAGAAGCTCGGTCTTGCCGGTGCTCGGCGAGACCCGGAAGATGAAGTGGTCCCGTCCGCACGCGTAGATCCATTTGCCGTCTGGCGACCAGGCCATGGGTATGAGCTCCAGCGCGAGGAATCGCTCGGCGCGGCCAGGCCACGAGATCAGCCACAATCCGCGTTTGTCGGGCCCTCCGAACCCGATAAAGACCGCGACCTGGTCCCCACGAGGCGAGAATCGTGGGTTGAAGACCCAGGATTTGGATGGGTCCTTCCTCAGGAGCTCTTCTCGACCGCTCGTCAGATCGCGAACGCGGTAGTTCGGGACCCCCAGACGCACTGTTTGGCATGTCCCAAGCTATTCGGCCGTCGGGCAACCACGTCACGTCGTAGCCGGGGGTCGACTCCTTGATTTCGGCGGCGTGCTGTCCATCCGGATCACCGACCCAGACCCGGCGGGACCCACTGCGACTCGAGATGAAGGCGAGCCGTTGGCCGTCCGGCGACCAGCTGGGAGAGAACCCGGCGCCCAGGCGGACGATTTCCCCTCCGTTGCTGGAGAGCTTGACGACCTGGAAAGTCGATTCATCGCGCCCTTGAACCGCAACGAGGGACCCGCCGTCAGGCGAAAGGGCGGGCGTGATCAACGACGACGTGCCAGGCATCAGTAGCGTGGCGGGTGTGCCGGCCGGCGAAGGTCGAGCCGCCAGAGACTCGAGCGCGAGGATCCACGCATGTACAGCAGAGCGTTCTCCGTCCTCCGACACGCTGCACGGCTGGGAAGACGTCGTTCCTATGACATGGACCGGCAGACCGGTGAGGAGAACGCGCGGGTGCGCTGCCATTCAATCCCGTCAAGCGGAGACGAACCAGTTCGTGCGTGTCATCACGCTGCCGCAAGAGATAGAGCGCGTCGGCAACTGGCGAGGAACAGATGGCATTGATGGGCAGCGCATCCTCATAGAGCTGGCGCTGGTTGTGCCCCTCCGACGTCGCACTGATGACGATGGATCTGCCGTCGCTCTCATTTCTGGTCAGGAGCACGACCTGATCGGCGATCGGGCTCCACTCGATATCAGCGACCCGCTGAGAGCCCTTCAGCTGAACCCGACGGATCACGCTGCCGTCTGCCGTGATCACTGTGAATCCCAGCGCGCCCGAACTCATCGCGAGGCGCGATCCATCGGGAGATCGTGCAAACAGATATTTGTATTCAGGAAGCCGCCGTGCGGCGCCCCCGAGTCTGGGACGAGCCATATGCTGTTTTTTCAGAGGCGTCCATTCCGACCGCGAGAAGGGATGAACCGTTTGGCAGCCACTGAAGCTTGAACACGTCTTCTCCCCTCCAGAGCTCGATGGCCTGACCCCCTGCGAGGTCGCGGGCCAGCACCCTGATAGGGCCACCATGGGGCCCGGTTGCAAACGCCACCGTTCGGCCGTCCGGCGAGAGTGCTGCGGCGCGCACGTCACCGGCGAACGTTGCTTGCGTGTGCCGCGCGACCACTGAAGGGGCTGGTGTTTCCCGTCCTCGACTCCAAAGCCACATGCCAAGCGAGCCAATCGCGAGCAGCAGCGCCACGCCCACGGCCACGCCCCACGCAAGGGTCCGCGACCTTCGTGGTTGTGCCGCCACGCCAGCGATCGGCCCGCTACCTGCGGCGGACGCGAGCCACCGCAATTCGTCGGCCACGTCGCTCGCGCTCTGCCATCGCGCGGTTGGATCCTTGGCCAGGCATTTTCGAACCAGGCGATCGAATCCCGGCGGGACTGCCTGGGCGGCACTCACGGGATCGGGATCGTGCTCGAGGATCGCCGCGATGAGGCTGGCCGGGGATTCTCCCGTGAACGCTCGCCTGCCGACGGTCAGCTCGTAGAGGATTCCGCCCAACGCAAAGATGTCGGTGCGCGCGTCGACGGCGCGACTCTCGACCTGCTCCGGTGCCATGTAGGGAAGCGTGCCGACGAGCAGTCCCGGGTCGGTCACTGCCGTGGTCTCGGCCGGCTCGCTCGTCGAGGCAACCACCGCATGCGCCGGGATCCGACAGTTTCGCGAGACCGAAATCGAGCACCTTCACGCCCGTTGGCGTGAGCATGACGTTGCCCGGTTTCAAGTCTCGGTGGATGATGCCGGCCCGATGGGCAGCGGCGAGGGCGTCCGCCAGTTGCGCTCCGATCGTGAGGACCTCGCTGTAGGGGAACGGCTCACGGGAACCGTATCGGACCCTGAGCCAGGGGATGGCCCCGACGCTCGCGCGGGTTGTGGTGACACAGGGCCGGAGGACCGCTTGGTCCGAGCCTTCCGCCGCGACAGTGCTGTTGCCAGCGTCTCACCCTCGAGATACTCCATGACCAGGAACTGAACGTCCTGTTCACGGCCCACGTCGTGAAGGGTGCAGATGTGCGGATGACTGAGCGCCGCGATCGCCCGCGCCTCCCGTTGAAACCGCTCCATCGCGGCGGCGTCGCCTGCGGCAGACGCCGTGATCACTTTGATCGCAACCTGACGCTCGAGCCTGGTGTCGCGGGCGCGATAGACCTGGCCCATGCCTCCGGCGCCGATCAGCGCGAGGACTTCGTAGGGACCGAGACGCGTGCCGGGCGCTACCTGCATCGCCAGGCTTCTATGATTGGTTGAACGTAGACAGGCGTCAATCGCGGATTGGCTCGCGGTTGCCTCCTCATCGAGGCATCACTGGCGTGTGCCTCCAATAAGAAACGGGCCAAGAAAAAACGCGCTGTTCGGCTGGTGGTCGTGGCAGCCTCACGGCGCTGGCATCGGGAGGGTAGCGATCTGCCTGGTTCAAACGTATAGCGCAGTGACACAACGCCGCGCAGTGTGATTACATCAATGACTCTGCCGGAAGGAGATCATCCGCACATGAAGGTTTGGACTGGTGCATCGCCGCGGCGGTGCTGGGACTGACGATGGCGGCGGGCGCACAGCAGCCACCAACCCAACAGCCCCCCACCGAGGGGCATGGAGGCGCCGCCCCCGCCGGGCGCACCGCCGGCGCCGCCGCAGGCGAGCCGGCGCGGTTTCCGGCGCATCAGCGGCCGCCGATCGACCCAGCCGTCCTCGAGCGCGGCCGTGGCGTGTACGTCGGCTCGTGCGGAGCGTGCCACGGCGTCGACGCGCGCGGCGGCCAGCTTGGCGGTCCCAACCTCTTGCGCTCGCAGCTGGTGCTCAACGATCAGGACGGCGAGCTCATTTCGCCTGTGATCAAGAACGGCCGGCCCGGCACTCTGATGGTGCCACTTGCCATCGCGGACGCCGACATCAAGGCCATTGCCGGCTACCTGCACAGCCTGCAGGCCCAGGGCAGCAACCAGGGCGGCCCGCCTCCTGGCCCACCGGTCGAGCTCAACATCCTGCTGGGCGACGCCAAGGCCGGCGAGAAGTACTTCGCTGCCAGGTGCAGCACCTGCCATTCCGCCGCCGCCGATCTGCAAGGCCTGGCGACTCGCGTGCCCGATCCGAAGATCCTGCAGAACCTGTGGGTGTCGGGCGGCCGCGTGGCGGGACCGCGCCGGGGTGGCCGCCGGCCGCCCTCGGCGTCGAGCGCGCCGACGGCCACCGTGACGTTCCCGTCGGGTGAGAAAGTGGAAGGCCGACTGATGCGGCTCGACGATTTCCTCGTCACAATCGCACTGGCCGACGACACGGCGCGGACAATTCGCCGCGACGGCGACGTGCCCACTCGTGGAGGTGAAGGATCCGCTCGAGGGCCATCGAGCCCTGCTGTCGATCCTCACCGATGCCAACATGCACGACGTGACGGCTTATCTGGCGACCTTGAAATGACATCGAAGAAGCTGCTGCTGACGTGTTCGCTGGTGCTGCTGCCGATCGTGCTGGCAGGGCAGGGGCCGGGAGTGGCGCCCACCGAGTTGGGCAAGCCGCTCGCCGACTCGTGGCCGACGTATTCGGGCGACTACTCGGGCAAGCGCTACAGCGCGCTCAAACAGATCGACCAGACCACCGTGAAGCGCCTGGGCCTGTCCTGGGTCGCCAAGCTCACCGCCGGGCCCGGTAATCCCGGCTTCGGCCGTCGGAGTGGTGGCGGCAACCGCGACGTGATCGTCGGCGGAGCCGGTCCAGCCGACTTCCCCGCGGTGCCCGCCAACATCAAGGGCACGCCGCTGATGGTGAACGGCACGCTCTACGTCACCACGCCGGACAACGCCTGGGCCCTTGACGCGCGCGACGGCCGCGAGCTGTGGCACTACTTCTGGCGCACCAAGGGCAGCACGCCCATCGCCAATCGCGGCGCCGGCATCTGGAACGACTACCTGTTCTTCGTGACGCCCGACAATTTCTTCGTGTCGCTGGATGCCAGGACCGGGAAGGAGCGCTGGAACAAGGTCCACGCGGACTTCAGCCAGCAGTACTTCTCGACGATGGCGCCGATCGTCGTCGACAACCATGTCCTGCTGGGCACGGGCAACGATCTCGACTCGCCGGGCTACGTCCAGTCCTTCGATCCGGAAACCGGCGAGGTGCAGTGGCGCTTCTACACGGTGCCGATGAAGGCCGGAGACCTGGGGCTCGACACCTGGCCCAACCTCGATGCCGCACGGTATGGCGGCGGGCATCCGTGGCTGCCCGGCGTGTACGACCCGGAAACGAAGCTCTACATCTTCGGCACCGGCAACCCGATCCCGGCCTACACCGCCGGCCGCGGCGAGGGCGACAACCTGTTCACCTGCTCGCTGGTCGCCGTTCACGTCGACACGGGGAAGCTCGCGTGGTACTTCCAGACCTCGCCACACGACATGCACGACTGGGACTCGGCCCAGACACCTGTGCTCTATGACGCGGTGATCAAAGGCAAGCCGCGCAAGCTGATCTCGACAGCAGCGCGCAACGGCTACTTCTTCACGCTCGACCGCGTCACCGGCGAGCACATCGTCACGACGAAGTACGGCTCGGCCACCAACTGGGTGAAGAGCATCGACAAGAAGGGCTATCTGAGGCGGGACCCCGTGAAGGACCCGACGGTGCCGGGCGCGCTGACCTCGCCCACCTCGGGCGGCACGATCAACTGGGAGCCGCCGGCGTACTCGCCTGACACGGGCCTGTTCTACGTCGCCGAGAGGAACGGCTACTCGATCTACTACCTGACCGACCCCGATCCGCGCGGCTCGATGGGACTGGGCGGCAAGGAAGAAGTGCAGGTAGGCTCGGCGGGCAACTTCCTCACCGCAATCGAGCCCACGACGGGCAAGATCGTGTGGCGCCGTCCATTCCCGGGTGGCGGCGATGGCGGCGGCGGCGGCGGCTTGCTCACGACGGCCGGCAAACTGGTCTTTGCGGGGGATGCCGGCGGCAGCCTCGTCGCCTACGACGCGGTGACCGGCAAGCCGATATGGCATTCGCGGATTGGCAACATCACCAATCCGCCAATCACTTACATGCTCGACGGCAAGCAGCACATTCTCGTCGCGGCGGACGACACGTTGTACGACTTCGCGCTCTACGAATAGGGAGCTGGCTGGATGAGGTCTTCGGCGGGACGGTACCTGGTGGCCATGGCGCACGTTCGCGCTCGGCGCGAGCGCCTGCGGCCGTGGCGCCGAACCGGACTCCGCGCCGACCTCCGCCGTCAGCGTTTTCGTGTCCAACGAGACGGCCGGCACCGTCGCGATGGTCGATCCCGAAACGGGAGAAGTCGAGCACGTCGTTGCCGTCGGCAAGCGGCCGCGCGGCCTGAAGCTCTCGCGCGATGGCCGTCAATTGTTCGTGGCCCTGTCGGGCTCGCCGATCGCGCCACCTGGAGTGGACGAGTCCACGCTGCCCCCGCCGGATCGCGCCGCCGACGGCATAGGCGTCGTAGACCTTGCCACGCGGACGCTCGTCCGAACCTATCCAAGCGGCCAGGACCCCGAGTCGTTCGACCTGTCCCTCGACGGCAAGACCCTCTACGTCTCCAACGAGGAGACGGCGGAGATGTCGGTGCTCGACGTGGCGACGGGCACCATTGTCGCGCGCGTGCCGGTGGGCGAGGAGCCCGAAGGCGTGACGCTGCGGCCCGACGGCCGCGCCGTCTACGTCACGTGCGAAGCGGACAGCACCGTGGTGGCAATCGACACGGCCACGCGCGCCGTCATCGCGCGTGTCCCGACTGCCAAGCGTCCACGCTCGATCGTCTTCACGCCCGATGGGGCCACGATGTTCGTGACGGGCGAGACCGGGAATGCCGTGTCGGTGGTGGATGTCGCTACGCACACCGTGACCTCGAACATCCTTGGCGAATCGGTGGCAGACGCGGGGCCGCCGCGTCCCATGGGCGCCGTGCTGTCACCGGACGGACGGCAGCTGTTCGTCTCCAACGGCCGTGGACGCTCGGTCTCGGCGATCGACGTCGCGACGCGGAAGTTGACGCGGACGTTTGCCGATGTCGGTGAGCGGCCGTGGGGCATCGGCATCAGCCCCGACGGCCACACGGTCTACACGGCCAACGGGCCGTCGGGTGACTTGTCGGTCGTCGACGCCACCGATGGGCGCGTGATTCGCAGGATCGCCCTGGGCGGCAGTCCCTGGGGCGTGGCGGTGGCGCCTGCCCGCTGACGTGCGACAGTTGCCACCATGCGCGCCGCCATTCCCGACTGGCTCGAGCCGATGGCGGCAACGCTCACCCAGGAGCGCTTCGCCGGGCCCGAGTGGATCTTCGAGCAGAAGTTCGACGGCATCCGGCTGATCGCATTCAAGCACGGCAGAGACATCCGCCTGCTCTCTCGTAACAAGCTTCCACAAAATGCCGCCTATCCCGCCGTCGTCGCGGCCGTGGATGCACTGCCCGTCCGCGACGTCATCCTCGACGGCGAGGCCACCGGCGTGTGGGGCAAACAGGGCCGTCTCGTCTATCACCTCTTTGACATCCTGTGGCTCGACGGCCGCGACCTTACGGGGCTGCCGCTGATAGAGCGTCGTGAGGTGTTGAGCACGCTGCGACTGCGCGCGCCGATCGAACTGGTGCCGTGGCTGGACGGCGACAAGCCCTGGGAGCGGGCCTGCGCCCAGGGGTGGGAAGGCGTCATCGCCAAGCGCCGCGACTCGCCGTACGAGCACCGCCGATCGAAGCACTGGCTGAAGATGAAATGCGAGGCCAGTCAGGAACTGGTCGTAGGGGGCTTCACCGACCCGCAGGGTACGCGCGCGGGCCTGGGCGCGCTGCTCGTCGGCTATTTCGAGGGCGACGACTTCGTCTTTGCTGGCAAAGTCGGCACGGGCTTGGACACCAAATTGCTCCTCGATCTGCGCGCACGGCTGAATGCGCTCGAGATCCCGACCTCGCCGTTTACGAAAGCGACCGGCCTGCCTCGAGCGCGCGTCCACTGGGTGCGTCCGAGGATTGTCGTGCAGGTGGCCTTCATCGAATGGACCGTCAACGGCAAGCTGCGGCACTCACGTCTGCTCGGCATCCGCACGGACAAATCCGCCCGGGAAGTCGTAAGGGAGCAGCCGTGATCACGCATCCCGAGAAAGTGTTGTTCCCCGACGACGGGATCACGAAGGGCGAGCTGGCCGCCTATTACGAGGCGATCGCGCCGGCGATGGTGCCGCACATCCGCCAGCGCCCGGTGACGATGGAGCGCTTTCCGGCCGGCATCGACAAGAAGGGCTTTCTGCAGAAGGATGTCTCGAAGGGCTATCCCGCCTGGCTCCAGCGCGTCGAGGTGCCGAAGAAGGGCGGGACCGTGCATCATCCGATTGTCACCGACACGCGGTCCCTGCTCTGGCTGGCGAATCAGAACAGCATCACGCCGCACGTGTGGACGTCGCGTGCACCCGACCTGTATCAGCCGGACATCTGCGTGTTCGACCTCGACCCCTCCGAAGACGCTCCCGACATCCTGCGCGCCGCGGCGCTCGGCCTGCGCGACCTGCTTGCGGAGCTCGGGCTGCCAAGCTGGGTGAAGACATCCGGCTCGAAGGGCTTCCACATCGTGGTGCCGCTCGACGGGAAGGCCGGCTTCGACGACGTGGGTGCCTTCTCGCACGCAGTGGGCCGGGTGCTGGTCGCGCGCGATCCCGGGCACCTGACCCAGGAGTTCAGTAAAGCCGATCGCGGCGGCCGGATTCTGGTCGACACCGCGCGCAATCGGTACGGGGCGACCTTTGCGGCTGCCTACGCCGTTCGGGCCCGGCCTGGCGCGCCGGTTTCCGCGCCGTGCACGTGGGAGGAGATCGAACGCGGGGAGGTGGGCCCGCAGACATTTGGCCTGCGCGCCATGTCGAAGCGCATCGCCGACGTGGGCGAATTGTGGTCGACGATGCGGCGCCGGCGGCGATCGCTGAAGCGCCCGATCGAGCGGTTGAAACGCCTCCGCTGATCGGCCCGATGCCAACGCGTCGGCCGATGCGGTAGCATGCGACAGCGCGCCGGGAGACAGGTGACGCGGAGGGTCGATCGATGAATGGGATGCTGATGTGGATCGGACGTCTGGTCGGCCTGCTGGGCGTGGGGCTGTCCGTGGTGGCCATTGCCGCGCGGCTGATGGGCTCCTACCAACTCGGGAGTTTTCAGGCCCTCACTCTGCTCGACGCGGGTACGGCGGGCATGGTGATGGGTTGCCTTGCCTACATTGCGTCGCTGGCCGAGCGGAACGGCGGCCGCTTGTAAGCGCACGCCTTCAGGCCTGCCCGACTCGCTCACTCAAACTCGAGCGTCCCGAAACTCCGGAACTCGTGGAAGCTCTTGCCGACGCGCGCCCAGTCCCACGAGACCGACGTGCCCCCGTCGTAGTCGACCCGGTAGAAGTTGGCGCGCCAGCGCGAGCCTTTCACCGGCGGCACGCCGCGCAGCGGGCTGAGCAACGCAAACGGGATCATGAACTCCGCGCGCCACCCCTGGATGGCCGCGCCAGACTGCTTGGGCCCGCCGACGATGGACGTGGCGTGGCGGATGCGGCGGTCGCCGCCGTAGTGCCACGGCCGCCAGCCCAGGAACTTGCCGTCGAAGTTGGGGATCAGGATCGGCAATTCGCGGCCGAGCGGGGAGACCTCGTATTCGAAGTACAGCGTGTCGCGCTCGTCGGGCCAGAGGAAGGCCTCGAAGACGTCTTCCTTCCACAGGTCCGAGAAGTCCTCCTCGAAAGTCGCCGTGAGGCGCGTGTCGGCGGCGTCCATCAGCACGTAGATCCCGGTGGGCGACCACGCGACCTTCATCCGCGTCAGCGGCGCGGCGGTTGCGCCGGCCCGGGCGTTGAGCGTCGTCCAGGGCACAGCGTCCCACGCCTTGTCGTCGCCGCGGCCGTTGACGGCAAACTCCTGAACGGCCGGCACCTTCAACACCGGCGGCGTCGCGCCCTGGGCGACCAGGCCCGCGCGGGAAGGCATCAGCGTGTGCGCCAGCACGGCGAGGACGATGCCGAGGCCAGCGGTGAGCGAGAGGGACCGGGCGTCGCGGTTGCGCATGGCCCGTATGATAGATCCCACGCCTGACATGAGTCTGCGCGCATCTGAACGCGATGCCGTACGTGAAGGCCGTGCGGATGGAGGTCGAACTCGCCGAAAGCCTGCGAAAGCGAGGCTTTCAGGTGCTTGGCGGTCACTGAGTCGTGGGACGGTCAGAGCATCACGTAAACCACAGCTACCAGCAGCACCACGAACACCAGGAGCAGCAGGACTTCAGGTGGGGACTTCGAGGCGCTCGCCATGCGTCCAAGCCTGTGCTTCTACCGCGAGCGCGTCAAGGTCAACCGATGGTGGCTTGCCCGGGTTCTCGGGCTTGGCCTATACTGGTCGTTCGTGCGCCCGTAGCTCAGTTGGATAGAGCGCCGGACTTCGAATCCGTAGGTCGCAGGTTCGAGTCCTGCCGGGCGCGCCAATCGCGCGCGGTGCGCGCGATTGGCACGCTCGGCGGGCTCCAGTTCATGCCGGCGGAACGCTTCGCGTCCCGCAGAACATGTGCGAGTCCTTGTGGCAACGTCGGTGTCAAATTCGACGCTCGGCAGACCACCGGGCAATGTGCGCCCGTAGCTCAGCTGGATAGAGCGTTGGCCTCCGGAGCCAAAGGTCGCAGGTTCGAATCCTGCCGGGCGCGCCAGCACCGACCGAGTCGGTGTTGGGAGCACGCCGCCACAATTGAAAGTGCCAACCCCTCCGTGGGCCCGTAGCTCAATTGGCAGAGCAGCAGACTCTTAATCTGTTGGTTGTAGGTTCGATTCCTACCGGGCTCACCAACTCTCACTTCGTTCGAGCTGGCTTCGCGTGGTAGTCATCAGGCACGCGGCGGCAGCCGCCGGCTGCCCGCCGCCGCAGACACCATTCATCAGGACACGATGCATCCTCATCGCCCGCCGTGAAGCCGCTGCATGGAGTTTTGGTTGACGTAGTTGGCAATCGCTTCGCCCACGGCGTCGCTGATTTCGACTGTGCTCGGGTAGTGCATGCCTCCCCAGACCCGAGCGTTGTTGCCGTCCGTGCGCGCTTGCGCGATGCTGGTGTACGTGCGGCTCGTCTGTCCGGTCGTCAGCGTGAAAACCTGTTGGTCGTCGAAGTGCCTGAGCAAGACCGTGGCAGCCGCGCCGTTTTGGCTGGGATGTCCCGCAGGATATTCCGGGTGACACGGCGTGTTGACGAGCGGCCTCCACTCTGGATCAGGAACCGTATCCGGATTGATATTGGTGTCCGCCAATGGGATCGAGGTCGCCGGCCGCCAGGTCACGTCGGTCGAGATGTCGCCGTAGAATCGCTTCGCGCTCCAGATGGTGAACGCCGTGTCGGCCATCGCGATGTTCAGGATCGCGAGGAGCCGGTTGCTGTCGGACATGGACAAGTGGTTGGCGCGCGCGATTTGATTCGCGGCCTGATTCCAGTGCACGCTGGCATTGCCTTCCCAGAACGGCGCAAGCGCCGTCTGATCGAGTGTGCGCGTCGATCCAGTGCCGCGACCCAACGCCTTGACGGTGTTGAAGTCGTCACCGTATGTGCCGCTTGCAAGTCCCCGCGGTGGCCCAGGCCGAAATTGATCGTTGCTGAGGAGGACGAACATGTCGGTGAATGCCAACCCCTGAGCGCTCATCGGCCCGCACGTAGGCGGCGGCGGTGTCAGCCGTGGTGTCGGCCGCCACTGGCCAACTGCGGTGCCGCCGTTGAACGGCATGTAGGGGTCGGTAAACCCATCAGTCGCACGCCAGGCGAGCACGGCCTCCGCAACTTCGGTCCCCCAGTCGATGCCACGATCGCGCGATTGGCCGCCGTCGCCGCCATCGTCGCTCAGCGCCGCAAGCGAGGCCGCATAGCTGGCATCCAGTGCCGATAGTCGGGATGGGAACAGGCTGGCGAGCACCGTGTACGCCGCGGCGATCACCGCAGCGCGGCGCGACGCGCCCGGAGGGGCGCTATCGTAGACATGAATCGGTGTGTAACGCCGCTCGATGCCGTTGTACGCGTCGAATATCGCGGTGTGAACGATCGCTCCGAGCCGCTGGCTGGATGAGTTCGCAGTATTCGTCGCAATGAGTGTGTCGACGAAGATCTGATTCCACTCCACCACCTGGTTGACCAGGACAGACGACTCGGAAGACTTCTCCGCGGTTTCGACGGGAGAGCAGACAAGGAGACCGAATAACACGGCCCCAATCACGCTACAGCTCTGGCCTTTCATCGATTTCTCCTTTTCCGGTTGATTACTTCCTGCCGGCTCGACAGTCCCTGGAATTCCCGGTTTTTTCGCCCGGCGGGCACGAGCCCGCGATACAATCACGCCACGCAAGCGAAGCCCCAGAGCAGGGACACTAGCCGCAGCGGGGGTCACAAGTCCTTACAAACGACCTTCGTTTTTCTTCGGAATTGTTCCCGCGGCCATGAGCGAGCCATCGCGGCCCTCGTACGAGTTCGGACCGTTCTCCGTGGATGCCGGCAAGCGACTCTTGTTGCGCAACGGCGAACCTGTGCCGTTGGCTCCAAAGGTCCTCGAGACGCTCCTTGCGCTCATCGAGAACCGGGAGCGCGTGCTCACGAAGGACGAGCTGCTCAAGCAGGTCTGGGGTGACACGAGTGTGGAAGAGGGAGGGCTCACTCGGAACGTCTCCATCTTGCGGAAAACCCTGGGAGAGAAGCCCGACGACCATCGGTACATCGTCACCGTGCCCGCCCGCGGCTATCGGTTCGTGGCGGCGGTGCGAGAAACCGGGGGAACGGCGAAGCGTCGGACGCGCATGCGCCGGTGAGTCTGGAAAGAGGCTCCGGACCACGAGCGAGTATTTCGGTGCGTCGCTGGTTGGTGCTGAGCGGCTTGGCCGCACTCGTCCTGGGAACCGTCACGTATGTACTGCGCCCTGTCCGGGCCACGGAGCCAGCTCGGCCGGCGATCACATCGCTCGCCGTGCTGCCACTGGAAAATCTATCGGGCGACCCGACGCAGGACTACCTCGCTGACGGAGTGACCGAAGCGCTCATCGGTCATCTTGCTCGAATTCGCGCGCTGCGGGTCGTGTCACGCACTTCGGTGATGCGCTTCAAGGGAACCAAAAAGTCTCTGTCGGAGATTGCGCGCGCGCTGAATGTCGACGCGGTGATCGAAGGCACGGTGCAGCGCACAGGTGATCGGGTGAAGATCAGCATTCAGTTGATTCACACCCCCACCGATACGCACCTGTGGGCACGCGAATACGAGCGCCAGCTGACGGACGTGCTGAAGTTGCAGGGCGAAGTGGCGCGCGTAGTCGCCGACGAGATCCGGATTCAGGTCACGGCGGAGGAACGTGCCCGGATGGCGTCGGCCATCAGCGTCGACCCCGCCGCCCATCAGGAGTATCTCGTTGGGCGCTACCATCTGTGGAGGTACAACGAAGAGAACCTGAAGCGGGCGATCGCACACTTCGAGCGGGCGACTCAGATCGATCCAAAGTACGCCGCGGCGTATGCCGGCCTGTCGCACGCTTGGTGGGCTCGGGGCGTGTACGGATCGATAAACCCCCAAATGGCGGAATCGCCGTCACGCGCTGCCGCGCGAAAGGCACTGGAACTCGATGTCGACCTCGCTGAAGCGCACGTCGTGCAGGCCGACCTCAAGCGTCTGTACGATTGGGACTGGACCGGCTCCGAAAACTCAGTCAAGCGCGCCTTGGCACTCGATCCCAACGATGTTCATGCGCACTACACCTACGCGCTGCTCCTGTGCCAGCTCGGGCGTTTCCCTGAAGCCATCGCCTATATGGAAAGGGCCGATCAGCTCGATCCGCTGGCTCCAGCGATTCAGATGAACTTCGCGCGAATTCTGTATCGCGCTCGGCGGTTCGATGATGCTATCTGGCGCCTGAACCGGGCTGTGGAATTGGAACCTGAGGTGGTCGGAGTACACATGCTCTTCGGAGATATCTACGACCAGATGGGCCTTTACGATGAGGCACTGGCAGCATGTTCAAAGGGTGGCAGCGATGCTCCAGGCAACCCTTGGCGGGTCGCCCGAATCTACGCTCACTTGGGCAGGCACGATGAGGCCAGGCGGATGCTCGAGGACTTGTCCGTCAGAAGGGCGCCACGTCCGGCCGTAGCCGCCGCGGCGTACGTGGCGCTCGGCGACAAGGATGAAGCCTTCAGATTGCTTTTTGCGATGCAGCGCGGTGACGGGTTCAATTACGTCAAGGTCGACCCTCCGTTGGAAAGTCTTCATTCGGATCCACGCTGGAGCGAACTGCTCCGCCACATGAACCTTCCGATAGACGGCTATCCCGATGCCGCCGTCTCACGTTAGACGTCTCATCCGTAAAACTGGAAATTCTTCATGACTGAACGGCTGACCCAATGTGGTCACGCCTCGCAGGTTCACCTCTGGCCGTGAACGTCTTCATCTGGGCCCGACGGGCGAGTGCCAGCGATTCGAATCTGTCTTGATACAGGCGCGTAAGGTTTCTCGCCGACGCTGCGTGCTGTCGGTTACGGGGTGTGCCTGGCAGGAGAGTTTGGCTGGATGCCTGGACTCGAACTAGGCCGCATGCCTGAGGCGCTCGACTTGACGCAACCAGCTCATCAGTGGGTTCCAACTGGTGAAAATCTGGCTCACCACACCATCTTCAATAGCGTCAATGGTTTAGAAGTACTCGAACCGTCTTGGTGTGCACGCGTGTGCCTCACTGAGAGCCAATCTGAGAGCCATCGAACCGACTCCAACGCTGTTGCTGCCACCCGAGTGCACGATGCGCTCACCTTGGCGAACTCGTCTTCCCGCTTCTATCCAGCCGCAAAGACTGACCGCCGGTCTCGATGTGGCCCCGGGGGACCCCCGCTGACCAGGAGTCCCGTTCCGTGGGGGGCTGGGGGGTTCTCGCTCGGCTGATCTTCGACGATCGATTCGAATCGAAGCACTTCGAAGTCACGCAGTTGGACGATCTAAGACAGACGGACTGAACTGCGTCGCGCCGTCCGGGTTCGAAGCCTCGAGGGGACTTGAGACGTTGTGCACGGTGGAACGAGAACGCTTCGTGCCAGCGGTATGAACTCCAATCCGCGTCGGATTAGTCGCTGGGTTGTCAAGCAGGCTCACGGCACTGGACCTCAACGTCCCCGCTTGCGTGAGAACGGGAGGAAGTATGTCCACTGCTCGCGCAGGATCCGCTTCATTCTTTTCGATCGGCGCATGACGTCACCTCCATACACGCACGGCGCTGCTTCGGCGATTACGCACTGGCTGCTTCCTCGAGTCGGGTACCAGCGCCCGGCCGATTGAGGGCTTGCCTGCCGAAGCCAGCCGATCAGAGGCTGGCCTCGCCGAAGCGCGCCGCGCAAAGGCGGGGTCAGGGGGCGACGACGGGGAACCGAACGGGCGCGCCGCTGGGAGCCCCATGCGGCCAGACCTTGGCGTAGACGCGCTTGAGGCTTTCGCGCGGCACCACCCGCAGCGCGACCTCGTTCGCGAGCTGCTCGGTCTGCAGATAGGGATGATGCGTGAAGATCCACACGTGTCCGAGCTCGTGCGCGACAACGGCGCGGAGCTCGTCGTCGCTCAGTGTGTCGACGAACGAGCCTTCAAACGCGACCTGATACGCGCCGCCGTGTTCGACGGGCGACCGCACCGACACCATCAGCGGATTCGCCGGGACGAGGGTGGCGACGACGTCGCGGCGCAGCGACAGGCGACCGCGGAGGTCGTCGATCACGTCCTGAACGCGCTGAGTCTTCGCGTGCACTTCAGCGGCTTCCGCTTCAGTGCGGCCCGCAGCCGTCGTTCGAAGCGCCAGGAATGTAATGAGGATCAGAGCGAGAGTCGAGATGTGCTCGCGCAGGATCCGCTTCATTCTTTTCGATCGGCGCATGACGTCACCTCCATACACGCACGGCGCTGCTTCGGCGATTACGCACTGGCTGCTTCCTCGAGTCGGTACTTGCGAATCGCGAAGGTGAAGCTGCGTGCGTGACAACCCAAGCCGACGTGCCGCTTTCGTCTTGTTCCCGCGGCAGTCGTGCAGGACTTTGACAATCGTGGTGCGTTCGAGAGCGCTCAGATCCGTGGTGTCGTTGCGGAGTGCCTTGGCACCTGATGGCAACGTCAAGTGGTCGGTGTCGATGGGTGCTCCTTCGCAGAGAATCGCTGCCCGTTCCAAGACATTGCGAAGCTCTCTTACATTCCCCGGCCATTGGTATTGGAGGAGCGCTTGTCGTGCCTCACGTGTCAGACCAGCGGCTGGCCGACCGAACGACCTGCCGATCTCCTGCAGAAACGTCTCGCTCAGCGGAAGGATGTCAGACGGACGCTCGCGTAACGGCGGAATCTGGATGTCGAACACGCCGAGTCGATAGAACAGGTCCTCGCGAAAGTCGCCGCGCTCAACGGCTTTGCGCAGATCGCGGTTCGTCGCGGCGATCACACGGATGTTCGCCTTCAGGAGGCGTGTCCCCCCGAGCCGCTGGAACTCGCGTTCCTGCAGAACGCGCAGGAACTTGGCCTGCGCGGAGAGGCTCATTTCGCTGACCTCGTCGAGAAAGAGCACGCCGCCCGACGCGAGCTCCACCTGCCCCGGCTTTGCTTGCTGCGCGCTGGTGAACGCACCGCGCTCGTAGCCAAACAGCTCCGACTCGAGCAACTGCTCGGGCAGTGCGGCGCAATTCAGAGCGACGAACGGCCGGTTCTTGCGCGCAGACGCCGCGTGGATGAACCGCGCGACGACTTCCTTACCCGTGCCCGATTCGCCGGTGACCAGCACGGTCGTGTCCGTCGCGGCGACCTGTGTCGCCTTGCGCAGCACACCGCGCCATTCGACAGACTCGCCGACGACCCGCTGAGACGTGCTCGCCGCCAGATGATCGGCGCCTCGGTGCACGTTGGCATCAACCCGCTGGGCACAGGACCTGTCGACCCGATGGGCGAGGTTGCCGATCTCGCCTCGGCAAGCTGCGAGGCCGAGCTGGTAGGCGATCCGCCGCGCGAGCGGCACGTGCGCGCGGTTGAAGGCCAGCGGCTGCTTCGACCAGAACGCCACACGCAGCAGGCGCTCTGGCGCGCGAGTCGACACGCCCAGGACCGATCTATAGCCAGCGCTGACCAGCCGCTCGGTCGTGTGTGGAGTTGTGGATGCACCCAGCGCTCTGGTGCGCAGATCATCGATGATCATGTCCTCGCCTTCAGACGTCATCATGTCTGGCACGTCTGCGGTCGACGCGTTCACGACGAGTTCCCCTCGTTGATCGAAGCACGCCATGCGCAAGGCATCGTGCGGCAGCATCTTGCTCACGATCGCGGAGAGCCGCGGCAACGCGGTGTCGAGATCGATCGTGACGGCGAGCTCGCGGAGCAGGTCCAGCGAGCCATCGAAATATGCGCCCTGAAGGTCCCGACGGTCGGCAACGCTATTCGTGAATAACCAGCATCGCGAGTGCCCTCCCTGTCTTCGGCGATTCTGGGCCTCGACTCGGACAGCCACAACCTCCCTTCGGGCGCATTCCTACGCTCATTCAGCGCTAGTTGGAGGACTGAATAGGGTGTGTGGCGACGACTCGGTAGGGTGGCTTGCGGGGGACCCTTTCGGGCGTGGCGCTCTGGGCTCAGCCCACGCGCGAACGAGTGCTTGCGCGAGGTGACTCGATGCGCTTCCATCCGAAGAGTCGAGCGTCGACCGACCAGCGCCCCGGCCCCAACATCGCCAGACCGGCGGCGATGGCTGCTGACAACAGGCACACCAGCGGGTCTTGGTCAACGCTCAGGATCTGCGAGATCTCAATCAGGGCAACGACCGCTCCAGCCACGGGCGTCCAGAGCCCGGCGAACAGCAGCAATCCGGATCCCGTCACCGATGCGGAGGCAAGTGTCATGTGCAGCGGCGCGTCGGTCCACAGGTGCGGAGCCGCACGCCCAATGACCACCGGGCCGATGACCAGCCGCATGAGCAGCAAACCGATGCCAGGCCAGCTGCCGGCGAATGTGGAGTATAGGCGTCGCAACGCGCACCTCCACACGATTATTCGCCGTGAGCAGCGCGAAGCGAACCCCCGGCCGGGCCGCGGGAGTGACTCTTTAGGGTGGGGGTTGGCGACTATCGGGGACGGGCGGTAGATTGCCGGACGCTAGAGCTCGATGATTCCCCGCTTCAAGCCGATGATCGCCGCGTGCGTCCGATCATTGGCGTCGAGTTTCGCAAGGATGCTCTTGACTCGGCCCTTGACGGTGTCCTCCGTGACGCCGAGCTGATCGGCAATCTGCTTGTTCGCGTTCCCGGCCGCGATGAGGCGCAACACGACCACTTCGGCCGGTGTCAGCGTCTCGTCGCTGACATGCTGAGCGATCTGGAACGACGCCTCCGGCGACAGACTCCTTTTGCCAGCATGGACCGTTCGGATGGTTTGCAGCAAGTCTGAATGGAGCGTGTTCTTGAGCAGGTAGCCCTGCGCGCCGGCCTTGACGGCGCGCAGGATCTGCGCGTCGCCCTCGTACGTCGTCAGCACGATGATCCTTGCCTCCGGAAATTCCGTGCGGATGGCAATGACCGCGTCGAGCCCGTTCATCTCCGGCATCTGCAGGTCCATCAGCGTCACATCCGGACGGTGCGCGCGGAATTGCTGGATCGCTTCACGACCATTGGCGGCTTCTGCGACCAAGGTCATATCCGGCTGGACTCCCACGAGACCGGCGATCCCTTCGCGCACCAGTGGATGGTCGTCGACGGTGAGAATACGAATTGGGGAGCTGCCGGTCATGACGCGTCTTCTCGTACGTTTGCCGGAGTCTTCCGTGCCAAGAGGCGCGACCACCAGGAGCGCCTCGCGGATGTCGCGTAGAGGGTGCGCGCAGGCAGGCGCAGCTCGACCTCCGTGCCTGCGCCCACTTCGCTCCAGACTGCCAGCTTCCCACCAATCGCTGCGGCGCGTTCCGGCATCCCGCGCAGTCCGTAGTGTCCCTCGATTCCCTGGGCGGAGAGCACCGCTTGATCGATGCCTTTTCCGTCGTCTCTCACCCGCAATCGGAAGTCATCGCTGTCGTAACGGATCTCGACCTCGACCCGCCCGGCCTGCGCGTGCCGAAAGGCATTCCGCAGGGCTTCCGCCGCAATCTTGTAGATCTCGTCACGAAGGATCGGGTTCAGATCTCGGGCGTGTCCCTCGACTGCGACACGGAATGCAGGAGGCGGGTGGGCGCTCGCGTCGGTCGCGAGCTCGTCGCCAAGGGCCCTGATTGCCAGCGCGAGGTCGTTGCCTTCGACGGTCGACGACCGCAAGCCCTGCACGGCGTCCCGGCCTTCGGTGATCGCCTTGGCAGCCTGCTCAACCGCGCGATCCAGTTGCTGTTTGGCTTCGGCCGGGCGCGCCGGTAGCAGATACGACACCGTCTGAAACC
This sequence comes from Vicinamibacteria bacterium, assembly GCA_963800785.1. Taxonomy (GTDB): domain Bacteria; phylum Acidobacteriota; class Vicinamibacteria; order Vicinamibacterales; family JAENWD01; genus JAENWD01. Next base: position 421,192 of record CAWDCH010000021.1, on the reverse strand, counting down.
GTAACAGCAGCCCGTGGAAGCTCTGAAGCAGCGTGTCGTGCAGCTCCCGGGCAATTCGCGTCCGCTCGCCGACGCGCGCCTCGAGCGTCATCTCGAACGCACGCTGCACCTGACGCATCCGGACCTGATAGACCGCCCACAGGAACGCCAGAAACAGCCCCCCGGCCGCGGCGCGAAACACGCCGGTTCGATACCATGGTGGCGTGATAAGAATCGGCAGCGACACGCCTTCTTCGTTCCAGACGCCGTCGCTGTTCGACCCTTGCACGCGAAACACGTAGTCCCCGTGATCGAGATTGGTGTAGGTCGCCAGCCGCTGCTTGCTGTCCACCTCACTCCAGTCGGGATCGAACCCCTCGAGCTTATAGCGATACCGGTTCTTATTCGAGTTCGCGTAACTCAATGCCGCGAATTCAAATGAAAACACGCTCTGTCGATAAGACAGAGTCAACGACTCCACGTACGGGACCGCCTTCGCGAGCACCTCGCCGCCAATCCGAACGGGGTCGTTGAAGATTTTGAAGCTGCTGATCACGACAGGCGGCACGTACGGATTGTCGCGGAGATCCTCGGGGAAGAACGCGGTCACTCCCTCGCTGCCGCAGAAGAACATCTCTCCGCTACGCCGTCGCTGGTAGCAGCTCCGCGAGAAGTCATTGCTCAGCAAGCTGTCAGAGACGTCGTAGTTCCTGAACGTTTTTGTCTGCGAATCGAATCGGGACAGGCCCTTCTTGCTGCTGATCCACAACTTGCCGGCGTCATCTTCGAGGATGCCCATCACATCGTCGCTCGGCAGGCCATGCTGCTGGGTATAGCGCGTGAAGACCTCGGTTTTCGGGTCGAACCGATACAGGCCCGTTCCCAGGCCGAGCCAGAGCGCTCCTGTGCGGTCCTCATGAATGGCTCCAATGCTGCCACCCTGCATTCTGTCAGGATCACCCGGTTTTGACGTGTAGTTCACGAAGGTGTTCGTCTTCTCGTCAAACCGGCTCAGGATGCCGCCCCACGTCCCGAACCAGAGCGTGCCGGAGCGATCGCGATGAATAGCAGAGACGCTGTATGCCAGGCTCGCGGCATCGTCTCGGCCAGGTCGGTAGTTGGTAAATCGCTCGGTAACGGGATCGAAGCGGCTGACGCCCCCGAACTGTCCCACCCACAACTGGCCGCCCCGATCTTCATAGACACAGATGACGTTATCCGTCATCAGGCTTTGAGGATCAGCGGGATCGTGAGCGTAATGCTTGAAACGACCGTTGCGCTGATCGAATCGGTCGAGACCGGCAGCCCAGCCGCCGAGCCACAGGTAACCGCGGACGTCCCTGAGAATGGTAGTGAGCTCACTACCTTTGCTGAGACTGCGGTCGCCCGTGCCGGGACGATAATGGGTGACCCGCCCCGTTTGCCGATCCACTCTATCGAGCCCTCGAGGGAAGACGCCGACCCACAGCACGCCATCCGAGTCCTCATGAATCGCGGTGGCCTTGCCGGGCGAGAGACTATCGGCGCGGCCCGGACGATACGTATAGTGCCGGAACCGCTGCTGCCGAAGGTCGAGGATGTTCACACCGTTCGCCGTGCCCACCCACAACAAGCCGGACCGGTCGCGGTATATCGACACGACGCCGTTGTCGCTGAGGCTGTCCGGGTCGCCTCGATCATGTTGGAACAGCGTGAAGCGCTCGCTCCGGCGGTCGAAGTAGGAGAGCCCCAGGCTGGACGGAACCCAGAATCCGTTGCGTCCCTCCGCGAGGACTGTGTTGCGGTTCAGTAGTGTAGCCCCCGTACCAAGTGGGTATTCGGCGAACGCCTTGGTCTGCCGGTTGTACCTGATCAGCCCGACGATCGGGGAGGACGCCAGGAGCCAGAAGTCGCCGTTGCTGTCTTCGTACACGTCGAACGCGGACAGGTCCTTCATCGTCGAGGCGAAACGAGTAACCTGCCCCGTCTGCTGGTTCACGTGGAACAGACCGCGGTCACCGACGAACCAGATCTCCCCCTGCGCGTCTTCGATCACGCGCCTGACCCACCCGACGAACTGACCGGCGCTGTCATTCCGGTAGTGCGTGAATGTTTCCGTCGCCGGGTCGAACCGGTCCAGCCCGCTATCCAGGGTGGCGAACCACAGATGACCGCGACGATCGGCGGTGATGCTCGCAACCGAATCGCCGCTGAAGCTGTTGGAGTTGTTCGGGTCGTGAAGGTAGCGGGTGCTGCGTTCGGTCGCGGGGTCGAACTTGCTGATGCCGGGATACGCGCCGACCCACAGATTTCCGCGATCGTCCTCGAACAGGGCGCCCACGAAACCGCGGCTGATGCTCGGGAGAGCGTCCGGATCGTCCTTGGGGACCACGAAAGAGTTGCCGTCGTAGCGGTTGAGACCCTCTGCGGTGCCCAACCACATGAAGCCGCGGCGATCCTGCACGATGGCGACGACATTGTCCTGCGACAGGCCATCATTGGTGGTGAGGCGCCGGAATCTGAGGTCGCGCGGCGGCGAGTGGTCGCCCGGCCGCGCTGGATGGTGCGGTGACCGCCAGGCGCGGCCGTCTGCGCAACCGCCCCTTGCCCGCCGCAGGCGGCGACGAGCACGATCAGCATCAGCCGAGACGCCAGGCCGTCCGGAACCCTTGCCGTCCGGAGTCGTGCGGCAGTCATCGCTCGATCTTCCTCCAGACTGCGATCGTGCGGACGTCGTGCGGACGAGCATTCCCATCCAGACTTCGGCATGCGGCCACTTCATCGCCTGCGACAGCGACGTCGCTCACGACGCATCGATCGCGATCGCATGCGGACGGGTCGGACGACCCTGACGGCGTGACCGGCCTACCGCCTGGCAGCACGTGGCGCCCGGCGTTCCGGTCGCGCCCAGGATGATGACGCGGGACATCACACGCTACCTTCCACTGATCGTCGCCGGACCCACGGCGACTGTCGGACGCGATCTCTGGATGTTGATCGGTGTCACGGCGCCGCCTCGGGCGCCGGCAGGATGGCGAGCGCGGCGGGCTGCGGTTCGGCGCGGGCGCGCTTCATCTCGAAATGCCATTTCCAGATTTCGTAGATCGCCGGGTAGACGACGAGCTCGAGGACGAACGATGTGAAGATGCCGCCAACCATCGGCGCGGCGATCCGTTTCCACACGTCGGACCCGGTCCCAGTGGCCCACATGATCGGGATGAGCCCGATGAACGTCGTCGCCATCGTCATGAACTTCGGGCGCAGCCGCTTCGCGGCGCCTTCCACGATCGTCGCCTGGAGATCGCCGAGCGTTCGCAGGCGTCCTTCGCGCGACGCCTTCCCGTACGCGAGGTCCAGATACAGCAGCATGAAGACGCCGGTCTGGGCGTCGACGCCGAGCAGCGCGATCAGCCCGACCCAGACGGCGATGCTCATGTTATAGCCGAGCAGGTACAGGTACCAGACGGCGCCGACGGCCGAGAACGGCACGGCCAGCAACACGATCGCCGTCTTCACGAGCGACCGCGTGTTCAGGTACAGAAGCACGCACACGAGGAGCAGCGTGAGCGGAATGATGTAGGCGAGACGCGCGCGCACGCGAGCCATCGCTTCGTACTGGCCGCTCCAGAGCACTGCGTAGCCGGGCGGCAGCTTCACCTGATCGCGCACGACGCGGCTCGCCTCCTCTACGTAGCTGCTGATGTCGCGGCCTGCGACGTCCACGAAGACGTATCCAGTGAGCAGCCCGTCCTCGTTGCGGATCATCGCAGGTCCTGTCGCGACCTTCACGCGCGCCAGCTCGCCGAGCGGGATCTGCCGCTGCCCATCCGAGGCCGGCACGAGCACGCGCGCGATCGCGTCGGTGTCGGATCGAAAATCGCGCATGTAGCGGACGTTCACCGGATACCGCTCGCGCCCCTCGATCGTGGTGGTCACGTTCTCGCCACCGATGGCGTTCTGCACCACGCTCTGCGCCGCCTCGACGCTCAAACCGTAGCGCGCGAGCGCGTCGCGGTTCCACTCGATGTCGAGGAAGAACCCGCTGCCGGTGCGCTCCGCGAACACGTTGCGCGTGCCGCTCACGGAGGGGAGCGCCGCCTCGATCGCCGTGCCGATCTTCTCGATCTCGGCGAAGTCGGCGCCGGAGATCTTCAGCCCGACCGGCGTGCGGATGCCGGTCGTGAGCATGTCGATCCGCCCCTTGATCGGCATCGTCCAGGCGTTCGACACCCCCGGATACGTCAGGGCCGCGTTCATCTCCTCGATCAGCTGCTCTTCGGAGATGTGATCGGGCGTGACGTGCCGGAGCACGCGCTTCATCCATTCCGGCGCCCACCCCGAGTACCACGTCTCGACCCGGCGCCACTCGGACGTCGGCTTGAGCGTGATCACCGTCTCGAGCATGGACAGCGGCGCCGGATCGGTGCTCGTGTCCGCGCGCCCCGCCTTGCCGAGCACGCGATCGACCTCGGGGAACTGCTTGATTGCCCGGTCGCTCACCTGCACCAGCTTCTGCGCCTCGCCGATCGAGATGCCGGGCATCGTCGTCGGCATGTAGAAGAGCGACCCCTCGCGGAGCGGCGGCATGAACTCCGATCCGAGATGCGTGAACACCGGCACCGTGACGACGATGAGGGCCGCGGCGCCGCCGATGACCGACCACTTCCACCGCAGCGACCAGCGGACGACCGGCTCGTATATCTTCGAGAGGAAGCGGCTGATGGGATGCGATTCCTCGGACCGGATGCGGCCGATGACCACCGCGTTGGTCACCCGGCACAGCCACGCGGGCCGGAACTCGAAGCGCCGCACGCGCGTGAAGAGCACGCGCAGCGCGGGGTCGAGCGTGATCACGAGGCCCGCTGCCACGAGCATCGTGAGGGTTTTGGCGTAGGCGAGCGGCTTGAACAGCCGGCCTTCTTGCGACTCGAGCGCCAGCACCGGGAGAAACGACACGGCGATCACGAGCAGCGCGAAGAAGCTCGCCGGCGCCACCTCCCTGACCGCCTCGAGGACGACCTTGTGATAGTCGCGCGTCGATCCGTCGCGCTGCGCCTGCTCGAGCTTCTTATGCGTCTGTTCCACGACGACGATCGCCGCGTCCACCAGCTCGCCCATCGCGATCGCGATGCCGCCGAGAGACATGATGTTCGCCGTGATCCCCAGTGTGCTGAACGGGATGAACGCGACGAGCACGGCAACCGGAAGGGTGATGAGCGGGATGAGGGCGCTCGGCACGTGCCACAGGAACAGCAGCACGATGAAGACCACGGTGAGCACCACCTGGACGAGCGTCTCGCTCACGTTGTCGATTGCGCTGCGGATCAGCGTTGAGCGGTCGTAGATCGGGACGATCTCCATGCCGGACGGCAGGCCCGGCTCGATCTCGCGGATGCGCTCCTTGACGCGATCGATCACGTCGACCGCATTCTCTCCCTGGCGCATCACGACGATTCCCGACACCACTTCGCCGGCGCCGTCCAGATCCGCCACGCCCCGCCGCAAATCAGGGCCGACCGTCACGTGGCCGATGTCGCGGATCCGGATCGGCGTGCCGCTCTCGCTGGCGGACACGACGATGCTCTCGAAGTCGGCGACCGACTTCGCGTACCCGCGGCCGCGCACCATGTACTCGGTGCCGCCGAGCTCGATGAGCCGACCGCCAGTCTCGGCGTTGCCGCCGCGCACCGCCTCGACGACGCGCTGGATCGAGAGGCCGTAGTTGCGCAGTCGGTTCGGGTCCACGTTCACCTGGTACTGCCTGCCGAAGCCGCCGAGTGAGGCCACCTCCGACACGCCGGGCACCGCCTTCAGGTAGTAGCGCAGGTACCAGTCCTGATACGACCGCAGATCCGCCAGGCTGTGTCTGCCGGATCGGTCCACGAGCGCGTACTGGAACACCCAGCCGAGACCGGTTGCGTCGGGCCCGAGCTCGGTCCGCGCATCGGGCGGCAGCCGCGACAGCACGCCCGAGAGGTACTCCATCGTCCGCGTGCGCGCCCAGTAGGTGTCGGTGCCGTCCTCGAAGATCACGTAGACGAACGAGTAGCCGAAATCGGAGACGCCGCGGACCGCTTTCACGCGCGGCGCGCCAAGCATCGCCGTCACGATCGGATACGTGACCTGCGCCTCGATGAGGTCGGGGCTGCGATCCCACCGGGAGTAGATGATGACCTGCGTGTCGCCGAGGTCGGGAATCGCGTCGAGCGGCACGTTCCGCAGCGCGCGCGCGCCGGCGAGCGCGGCGGCGCCAACGAGCAGCAGGACGAGGAACTTGTTCCTGACCGACCAGTCGATGATGCGGTCGATCATGGCTTCGCCTTCATGCGGCTCTCGGAGTCGATGAAAAAGGTGCCAGAGACGACGATCCGCTCGCCGGGCGAGAGCCCGTCGGTCACCTCGACCTCGTCGCCGGCGCGCCACCCGGTCGCCACCTGCCGCGGCTCGAAGTACCCGTCGCCGCTGTCGACGAACACCGTCTTGCGCAACCCCGAGTCCACGATCGCATCCGCCGGCACGACCAGCCTCGCCGGGAGGTCGACGGGGAACTCGACGTCCGCGAACATGCCGGGCCTGAGCGCCCGGCCGGGGTTCGCCGCCTCGAGCCGTACCTTCAGTGTCTGGCTGGCTTCGTCGAACATCGGCTCCGCCGCGCTCACCGTGGCCGACAGCACCCGGGGGTCCCCGGGTACCGTGATCCGCACGGAGGCACCCCGGCGGATGAACGGCGCCTGGTGGCGGGACACGTCGGCGAGAATCCACACGCGGGTGAGATCCGCGATCCGGTAGAACTCGAAGCCGCGATCGAAACGGAGGCCGGGCGAGACGCTGCGCTTCAGCACGACCCCGTCCACCGGCGATTCCACGCGGATGTCACGCACGAGCTCGCGGCCCTTGCCCATCTCCCTGAGCTGCGAGTTGGAGACGCCAAGGGTCCGCAGCTCGTCGGCCATCCGGTCGATCGCCTCCGCGCCGCGCGCGGAGAGGTGCGACTGCGACTGCGGCTGCTGCTGCGGCTGTGTGACCGCGATGCGATAGAAGGCTTCGAGGCCGGTGTAATACGACTGCTGCGCACTCCTGAACTCGACCTCCGGCGCTACGAACGACGCGAGCACCTGGTCCCTTTTCACGGCGTCGCCCGTCGTCGACGCTCTCCACGTTGCGGATCCAGCCGCTCACGGCGGCGACGATCGGATATGTCCGGTTCTCGTCGGGCGCCACGCGCCCGGTCGTCCGCAGCAGCCGATACCGGCCAACCCGGCTGACGACGCCGAGCCGGACGCCGATCGCCTGCTGCCGCTCGGGACTCACCTGCACCGCGCCGGGCGGCAGCGCGCGGGCGGCAGCGCCGCCGCCCGTTGCCGCTCCCGCACGAACGGCCTCGAGCGGCATGCCGCAGATCGGGCAGTTGCCAGGATGGCCGCTGCGGTAGTCCGGGTGCATCGGGCAGGTGTAGACGGTTGCGGCGTGCGCGCTCGCGTGCGCCGCGCCGGACCGGTGCGCCCACCATGTGCCGCCGGCGAACGAGCCCGCGGCGAGGGAAACAGCGACAGCCGTGACGGCGATGATGCGTTTCATCATGCGACCGCCGACAGGTAGAACTGCACCATCACGAGGAGCAACGTCAGCGACGGGAAGGCAATATGCGAAAGTCCTTCGCGCTGCCTGATCAGGGTTGCTAGTGCGCCGAGCAGCACCAGACCAAGACCTGCCGGCACCAACGAGCTCGAGTCCCGGCCACCAGAAGAGGGCCAGCGCGACAAGTTCCGCGATGCCGGTTGCATACATGAACTGCCGCGAATAGCCCCAGCGATCCCAGTCCGGCGCCACGGTACCGGTGAATTTCAGTACCGCGGCGCCGACGAAGACCACGCTGATCAACAGCTTCAGGATCATCGCTGTTTGCCCCCAGAAGCGCTCGACGCATGCGGGGCAGCGTGCGAACCGCCAAGAGCACGCTCGTGGAGAGTCTTGTAAGTGCGCTCTCTCTCGGCGGTCTCCTCAGGGGACAGGCGCCGTGGCTGGGGCGGCAATTCATAGGCGTCGTACTCGTAGCCCATCTGCGCGGTACGATCGCTCGCTTTGACCGGCAGATCCGCGCGCTTGTTGCTTCTGTCCCCATACGAGAAAACGCGATTGAGATACTTGGGATCGGTTGGATTCTTGTTGCCGAGACGGCTCCAGCTTTCCCAAATCCGGTCGATGTTGGCGTGATGGAGATAGAACATCGGGTCGCCGCCGACCGTGGAGAATTCGGCCATATCACCGCCGAGGGCGAAATGCGTAAAGAAGTGCGGGTTCTGGTCGATCCGCGGATTGAACCCAAGGCTCCCCGTCGGCGAGTCGATGTAGAACTTCTCGTTGAGGGCGTCCAGCGTGAGCCAGTCCTTATAGAGCACGTCGATCCGGGCGCCGCCATTGACCCAGGGCCAGCGCGTGCCGTTGTAGAGCGTAGTACCCGGATCTCGGAACATGGCCGGGACGATGAGATCGTCGGGGTTGCCGGTGAGCGGGTTCCAGTAGGGCAGCGAAAACTCCTCATCCTGCAGCACCTGGCGGATGACCCCCTCGAACTGATGAAGCATCAGTCGATGCCAGGGCAGGAAGTACCACTGTTGAAACTGCTCGGGGTCGGAGGGGTTAAAGGAGTGCGATTGGCAGCTGTTCCACACCGCCTCCGCATCGGCTCGAGCCTCCGGCGGGAGCGACGCGATCACTTCGGTCTTGAGCTTCCTGGAGTGATCCCACAAGAACGCCGGAAATCCCTTGATCCAGTGGGTATTCCACCACCACTGCCACGAACGCTGATCGTGTTGCGGCAGCTCCCGCATGATCTCGATCGCCTGTGCGTACTTCGCGAGCATGACCTGGCCTTGCGGGCTGTTGACGTTGTAGCGCGTGTAGACCTTCTTCGGACCCTGCGAAGGCGCTGCCGCCGCGGTCCTTGCAGCCGTCGTCGACGCCTGGGAAAGGGCCGCCGTTGCGCTCGCAGCCGTTGCCGGAGCCTGCGAAGGCGCCGCGTCTGCGCTCGTGGCCGCCGCTGGTGGCGGCGGCGCACCGAACTGCAGCTCCAGAATGTCGTGCATCGCGGTGTGCGTGGAGAGGGTCGGGTCGAGGAACGTCAGCGCTCCCGCCGACTGCATCATCCCGCTCACCAGGTGAAAGCGATTGCCGATCACCCCGCCCGCGATGCCGTGCCGCGGCATCGGCATGGAGGGCAGCGTCAGTCCACGAATTCGTCACCGGGTCGTAGGCCTCGACGCTTTTAAACGCCCCGACCAGATCCTTGGTCGTCACCTCGCCGCCGGCGACGTAGATCCGCCGGCCGTCCGAGCCCGACGCGCCCCCGCTGCGAGCGGTCGGCATCCGTTCCTTCGGCACGCTCCACGAGTCGTTGACCGGGTTGTACTCCTCCACCACATCGGTGTTGGTGGCCGACAGGATGAAGCCGTGCCCGGTCCGGCCGCCGATGACGTAGATCTTGCCGTTGACGACGCCGCCGAACGCGTGGTTGCGCGGCACGGACATCGGCCGGCGGCTCTCCCACTTGTTCGTGGCCGGGTCGTACACCTCGTTGGTGCCGAGCACCCGAGACGGGCCGAAGAACGAGAAGAACGGGTCCTTGGCCCCTTCGGTGGTCGTGGCGCCGCCGATCACGTAGATCTTGCCGCCGACTTCGGCGGCCACCGCCGACCCGCGCTTGCCGGGCAGCGGCGGCAGCGACTTCCAGGAATCCGCCGCCGGGTCGTACTCCCACGCGCTGTCAATGGGTTCCCAGGCGCCGCCAAGGGGGATGGCGGTGTCCTTCGGGGGGACGAAGCCGCCGATCACATAGATCTTGCCGTTGGCAGCGGCCAGGGCCGCATGGTGGGCCGGCCGCGGCATCGACGTCTTCTTCGTCCATTTGTCGGTGGCCGGGTCGTATTCGTAGGTGACGCCCCGCGCCTTGCCGCCGTCCCAGCCGCCAAACACGTAGAGTTTGCCGTTGGTGGGCACGCCGTAGAGCTCCTCATCGGGCTCCGGGAATGGGGCGCCCTTCTTCCAGGGCGAGGTGGGCATCTGCGCCAGCGCGGTCGTGGCGACCACCACGCTGGCGATCAGCACGGCCAGCATGGCGGTTCCTCGTTGTAACACTTTCGACATGAAGGTCTCCTTTTCAGGTAGTTGACGATGAATCAGGTCCTATTTCGTGTTGACGATCAGGCCAAACAACAAGTAGTCGACGGTCTCTATTCCTTCGACTCGGTTTCCCACATGTAGGACGGCTGAAATGAACACGCGCTTGTTGAGTGGCAGCGTGACGCCAGTCCAGATGCGCTCTCTGTTCCACCCACCATTCCGCTCATAGAAGGTTTCGTATGCGGCAAACGGCTTCCAGATGCGGCCTTCGAACCGTGAGGGGATGCGCGATCGCAATTTTCCCGCGATAGCGGTTCGTATCGTCTCTGGCGCTGGACGAAACCTTCTGACATACATGTTGCGGCCGGAGATCTCGAACTTGCGAACGGCGAACGCCACGGTCCCGTCAATTCGGAATTGGTGCTCCTCGTAGCTGTCGGTGAATCCTCCCGGCTGCGGCGGCAGCTTATTGAGCCCGCTTGCAGGAACCGCGTAATACATGTAGCTGGGAGTCATCGTCAGAAACTTTGCCATCCGAATCGGGACGTCCACTTGTGCGACGGGTGTGTCTGCACTTCGCCGATGTAAAACCCGTAGAGTTTCAGATCGATCTGTTTCTGCACCGGGGTGCCCAGCACCGAGCCAGGCCGAAGGCGCGAAGAGCGAGCCACGTCCATCGCCTGGATCAGGTGCAGCAGGCACAGTAGGTGCGTCCACGTTTTCTTGGGCAGCACACGGCGCGGCCAGCGAAATCACACAGACCAGCAGAGCACTTGGCACGAGATACCGCGCAAACCTTGTGAGCCCTCGCATAACCATCTCCACGAACGTCTCATCGACCGACGTCTCCGCGAACCTCGTTGTGAGGTCCGCTCCATTACGCGTCGGGAGATGGCAACGGCGATGCCGCCGCGCGATCGCTCGCGCACACGCCAGAATTGGCATGTTTCTTAGCGGTCGCCGCGCAAAGCAGCGTGTGTTTTCGCGCGGTGTGTGCGATTACACGCGGCCGCCGTCCAGGCACGCTCGGCGTTGATGCGCCCGACCACGAGAAGGCAATTACGTGGATCTGGCGGCGTTTCTCACCCATTGCCTCACGAGCGAGTAGAGAGACTCTCAGTGCCGAGCGGGAGGCATCACCTTTGCCGTGCACATGGACAGGAGGCATCAAAGATGGCACGGCAAAGGGTCATAACGGGTCTGGTCTGTCGTTCTCGCATTCGCGTGCGTGGCGAACGCAGGTTTTGCGCAAACGCAGGCGACAACCGTCAACGGAGCACAGACATCAGGGGGTCAGGATCAGTCTGCCGCCGCACAGGCCCAGGAGGCGATTAATCCCTTCGCCACGTAGTTGGCTGATGCAGCTGCAGCAGAACAACAATTGGACGGAGATGCCCCGCGGCGACGATCACACTCGGGTGCAGAGTAATCTGGTGTTCCAGCCGTTGATGAGTCTCAGGCTGACCGAGAAGCAGGGGCTGGTTATCCGCCCCATGGTGACCATCGTTAATTCCGATCCCCCATTTCGATCAGAGCGGCCAGAATGAACGGACCGCCGGGTTCGGCGACACCGTTCTCGCATTTGCGCTGCCGCGTTCGTTCCTCGGCGGCCGGCTCATGGTCGGCGCAGGCCCGACGTTCATCTTCCCTACGGCATCGAAGGATCTGCTCAGCCAGGACACATGGCAGGTGGGGCCTGATGCGGGAGCCGCGTTCCTCGGCAAGAACTTCATCGCCTACGCATTCGTGCAGCAATGGTTCAAGGTCGGGGGAGACGGCGAGGACGCGAACCAAATGAACGGAACGTTCAACTTCACGTACATGCTCGCAAACGGGTTCACGATAGGCACCCAGCCGAACCTTTCGGTCGATTGGGAGGCGCGCGAAGGCGACCGAGTGGCGTTTTCGATCGGACCACAGATAGGAAAGCTCTGCAGATGCGGGGGCATGCCGACGTTGTTCCAGTTGCAGGTTCAGTACTACCCCGTTCGTCCAGACGTCTCCGGTCCGAAGTGGAACATCCAGCTGCAAGTGACTCCGACGATTCCGGCCCTCGTCAAGAGAGCCCTCTTCTGACCAGGGGAAGCTTGTGTGGGTGCACCGCAGGTGGATGGGGAGGGCGGCAGCAATGGCCACGTCTGCCATTGCGAACGAGCTGTCCGTCGACACCCGGAGGGCAGGCGCTCACACCATCGTTATCGTCACCGGCCGTGCGACCGTTGATTCATCACTCGAGCGGCCTCGAGAAAGTCGACGAAGCTCGCCAGGTCGCTGCCGTCTGCAGTATCTCTGCGCAGTTGGTTGATACTCGAACCCGAGCCGTGGTGTGGAGTCGAATGGCAACCGAACGGGTGCCCGTCGAACAGCGCGACGTGGCGGGTGTGGTGAACGGCTGGCGACCGCCGTGTGGGCCACTGTCGATCGGCTGGTCACCGACATGGAGCTCGGACGAGGGGCAGCACGGCGCGACGTTCCGTAAGGCTCTCTTCTTCCTCGCACGCGTTCGCTAAGCTTCGACAAGTGGGACTGATGAGTGCGTAGATCGGTACGAGCGTGCCGGGTCTTCAAGCGAGTGCTTTGCGAACCGACCGGTCCTCTTGTTGATGAAGCAAGTCGCTAGAACGCCGTCACTTCCGTTCTCCACCAACCAGGCGACAGCGTTGAAGCCGCGTGTCTATCCACTCGGCACCGATCAACCAGAAGCGGCGATTGGTGTGGGCGAGCGCGTCGATTTCCGCGCTGGTGAGCTCGACGCCCCGCTCGCGCAGGGACCGGAGGGTTTCGGTCGGTCGCTCGAGAAAATCCGAGCGGAACTCCTCGTCTGTCAGAATCTGGCCGATGATCAGCTGCACGGTTCTTTGCGCCATGATTTACACGCCGTAGGTCGGCTTCCTCGTTTTCGGGGCGCGTTCTCAACTTCGCTCCCGTCACGACGTCGGAAGAGCAATGTCGCTGCCGCCGTGCGATTCGCGAGAAACCCGCGCAAGTCCGCCGATAGCGCCCGTCGCGGCCGCCTTCGATCCGTCTGAATACACGCGGGATGCGTGTCAACGTGCAGCGGACGGTGGTGCGAACATCAACCATCCGGCCTTGGCAACCGCGGGTCACCGTGGCACAGAAACTGCGCCTACCTCAGGATGTCGTTGAACGGGAGACGGAGGCGCCCCTCGACGACTCTGGCGTTATGATTTGCTGACGTGTCAATGCGCGGCTCGAACGTCGCGCAGGCAGAGGCGCAAATGGCGGTCGGTCTCGGCTCGTCGGCGTTCTCCAGTCATGGGTTGTCCATGTTCGACGGCCTGCTGGCAGCTGTCTCGGGCAAGAGTGATGTCTGTGACCTGTTTCAGCACCTGAGCGCGGCCATCTGCCGGATCATCCCGTATGACGAGGCCCAACTCGTCCTCTTCACCGAAGATGGATCCCTGCATCGGTACGCCAGAACGCTGGACGGACCCTGCCAGGTATCCGCACTCGACGTCACCAGCAACGATTCTCGACGACCACCAGCCGCAAGTACTCGATGTGGTCCCTGAATCGGACCGTGGCATGCAATGCGGCCTGAAGGTCCCCGTCCGGATCGAGGATCGAGTTGTCGGCGCGTTTTCGTTGTTGTCCCGGAACCCTCATGCGTATTCGGCGAGCGATCTGCTTCAAGCGCAGCGGCTCGCCAAGTACCTGGGATATGGGCTCGCCTACCAGCGGCTGGCCGAGCAGGCCCGCGAGGCGGGGTCCGACCGTCAGCGCTCGGCCGAGATCGAAAGCTCCGCCGAGCTGCTGCGGACCATCTCCGGCGTGCTCGACATCCGGACCGTGTTTCCCCGCATCTCGGAAATTGCCAAGAAGATGCTGCCGCATGACGCATTGGCGATGGTCTTCGTGGATCAGGACCGTGATTTCGTACGCCAGGCCCACGCGCCCGATGACTTTCCAGACCCGCCGTTCGTCACGCACAAGACCCTTCTGCCCAGAGAACTCATCATCACCGACATCACCACCGCGCCACTGCCGGTCTTTGAACCCGCGGACGCGTTCGCGCCCGTGATGGCGGCCGGATATCACTCATTTATGAGCGTGAGGCTACCAGCGCGTGAGCAAGTGATAGAGCTCTCCTTCTGGTCTAAGGGTTTGGGAGCGTTCGCCCAGCGCGATCTGCCACTGGCACGCCGCATTGCAGATTACGTCGCACTTTCCGTCTCGCACGAGCAGCTCGTCGAGGTGGAACGACAGGCCGCCGAGGCGCAGGCACGCGCCGAGCGGCTCGAAGCGCGGCTGCAGAAGCTCTCGGAGGAGCTTGAATCGAAAACCCAAATCCGCGTCGTGGGCGAATCCGCGGAATGGCACGATGTGTTGAAGAAGGCGACTCAGGTGGCCGAGACGGACACGACTGTGCTCGTGACCGGTGAGTCGGGAACCGGCAAGGAGGTCGTCGCCCGGTTCATCCACCGCGCGTCCGCGAGAAGCCGCGGCCCGTTCGTCGCCTTGAACTGTGCGGCACTCCCTGAGCAGTTGCTCGAGTCCGAGCTCTTTGGCTACGAGCGCGGCGCGTTCACCAGCGCCCAGCAGGCCAAACCCGGTCAGATCGAACTGGCCGCCGGCGGCGTGTTGTTTCTCGACGAAGTCACCGAGATGAGTCTGGCGGCGCAGGCGAAATTCCTGCGCGTGCTGCAAGAGCGCGAGTTCCAGCGTCTCGGCGGGACTCGGATTCTGAAGGCGAACATTCGCGTGATCGCCGCGACCAACCGCGACTTGCGGAAGGCCGTGGAACGCGGCGACTTCCGCGAGGACCTGTTCTATCGGCTGAAGGTGTTCGACATCGCGATCCCGCCGTTGCGGGAGCGCGCCGCCGACGTCCTCCCGCTGAGTGAGGCGTTGCTGCAGGACGTCGGCAAGTCCTTCGCCCGGCCGCCGGCGGGCCTCACCCGCGACGCCCGGGAGGCGCTGCTCCGGTACCACTGGCCCGGCAACGTCCGCGAGCTCCGTAACGCGCTCGAGCGCGCCGCCATTCTGTGCGAAGGAGGGCTCATTCGGCCGGAACACCTCGCACTCGAAGCCACGGGCAAACCGCCGGGCGCCGTCTCCACCGACCTCGGCACAATCGAGCGCGAGACCATCGCGCAGGTGCTGCGCGAGTGCCGCTGGAACAGGACGCGCGCCGCCAAGCGCCTCGGCCTCACGCGCACTCAGCTCTATCTGCGGCTGCAGAAGTATGGGCTCGAGAAGCCGGCCGACGAGTAAGCGCCCGGCCGGCACGGGATCATCGTGACTGCGGCGGGTAATTCTTGAACATCTTCTCCGTCGCCTTCGCGATCTTCTTGTCGCGAGTCTCCGGTTTGTCGGTCGGCCGGATGTCACTGCTCGCCAGGCTCCGCCACACGATCGCGCCTGTCCGTGCATCGGTGATGTCGACAACCAGCGTTCCAACCAGAACCGGCTGAACCCTCGCCGACCCCCACCGGTCTCCGCCGAGGCCAAAGGGCCCCCACCCGTGGGCCGACCCGATGATTTCCAGGTTCTTGTCGAAGCTGGCGTGGTAGGCGACGAGTACGTCGGCCCTCATGCGCTGAGTCATTTATCTCTTCCGTCCGGCGTTAGGGAGCGCCACGTTTCAGGCGTCTCCGCTGCTCGCACAATTCAGTTGCGGGCGAGTGTGTTCACGCTGCTTGCGGTCGAGCACCATCTTGACCTACGACCGCCACGAATGCGGCAGGCACTGGGCGGTCCCGACTGAGCGAAGAGCGCCGACATCTCCGGCTCCTTCAAAACCGGACGAAGGCTTCTAGCAAACGTCTTCGCTGGCAAACGGATGGGAGCGTGATGGTCAGGACTACTGTCATGCTGTCCGGCACCGTTTCGCGATGGGGGGCCAGGCATCTCGCCGCGCACATCAAGGCGCACTCGAACCGCTCGGTGCTACGTCCGAGACGCCAGCACGATGCGCGAGAGCTGCGGGTACGTCGCGCGATAGCCGCGCCAGCGCGCGACCAGTGCGAGGGCGCCAAAGAGCGCGCGCTGCACCGCCAGCGGCGGCGAACGGAACACGATCACGTCGCTGAACTCCCGCGCAGTCAGGGCAAGCTGCAGCGGATACGGCGTGCCCTTACCGTCTGTGTGCCCGAGCCGCGCGAGGCCGAAGAAGGTCTCGATCATATACAGAAACCGTTCGCCGGGTGTGACCTCCACCCGTACGCGGGCGTCGCGGTCGCCCGCATTCCACCAGTCGTGCCATACGCCGGGCTCGATGACGGCCGTCTCGCCCCGACGAAGAATGCTGGTCTGCCCGTCGCGCTTCACGGTCAGCTCACCCTCGAGCACGGTGAATTGCTCGACAAGAGCGGGATGGCGGTGTTCCCCCATCACACGCGCCCCAACGAGCGCCGTTAGTTCGGCGGTCCCGCGGCCTGCCGGGTTGTCCCAGGGACGCTCCAGGATCGTGGCGCGTTCCCTGGTGACGGGGTTCTCCCAGACTTCGCCAACTTTTATCGGTGTGCGATCCGGCGGGCCGTGCGGGTCGGGGTGCGATATGTGAATAATCCCCAACGAATCCTTATTTGTCGACATACGCATTCTCTTTCGTCCTCGTGCCGGTCATCCATTCAACGGGCGCGCACTGAGATCTCTGATTAAACCGTTAATCAGTTACGGGACGTCTGTTCACTCTGCTTGCGGACGAGCACGAGCCGGCCGTTACCGTCCGATTCGAAGACCTGCCGCTCGGTCACGTACGAGTCGCTTCCGCTTCTACGCACCGTCGTCAGGCTACGTTGGACGATTCGTATCGGGTCGCCCGGCGCGACGGGATTGGGTTCGGCGGTTTCTTCAACTGTCTGACTCCCATCGTCGGTCACCGTCGTCACGCGCTGGACTCGCTGGCTCAGCGCGAGGCGACCCGCCTCCATCGACGGTAAGTAGGTCTCGATGACGATCCGTTCCTCGCCGTTGGTTCGAGCGCGGTGCGTCACCACCTTCTCGCTCACGGCCTCCCTTCCATTCAGATCTCGATTGCGACGCGTGGTGACAGTCTCGGTTACTGTTCCGCCGCCTTGCTGCGCCAGCGCGGCTGTAGCCGCTAGCACGATCCAACACAACGCGGCGACGACACCACGTCCACGGATGAATCGCCCGACATGGCGCACTCTCAATGTCTTACCCCCGTCGATCACCTGCATCCTCCATCTACTGAGCATCACGGATTGTTGAACCTGGCCGATGCCGGATCGCGGCCTGCATTGCATCGATCGCAAAACCGAAGCCACTTCGCTGTGTCGGGCGAGTCCTTTAATACGGCTGGCGCCCCGCTGGACCGGATGGGCGGAGTGCGTGTAAGCGCGCATGGCGTGCGCCCACGCGCAGTACGGAATCACGCCGTTTCTTCCCGCGCGCCGAACATGGCAGGTTCGGGACAGCCGACGTCCGCGTGACGAACCGACGCGGAACGCGCCAACGGCCGTCTAACGAGCGCTTGCGGTGCTAACGCCGGTGCCGCGCGGCATCGGCCTTGGCGCTGCTAGCGCGGAGTGGCGTGGATGTTGCCGTAGCCGGTGCAGCTCCAAGGAGGGGACACCATGTCACGAGCGGGCGTTGGGATGGTCATTGAGAAGCTGCTCACCGATGAGGTCCTGCGCATCCGATTTGCGCTCGATCGCACGGAGACAGTCGCCGAGCTGTTCCTGCGAGGTTTCGATCTCAGCCCGGACGAGATGGACCTATTTTTCCGGACGGATGCTCGTCTGTGGTTCCTTGGTGAAACCGTGAGAGGGGAACCGCAGCACTGAGGCCGCGGCCGCGCGACGTCGGTTGCCTCGATGGCGGACGCCAGATCACACGCGAACGAGAGAAAGTTGTCCATGGGCCTGCTGGCCGACGCAGTCATCACGTTGCTCCCACTGGGAGACGCGTCATCCGAAGGAAGACCCTACAGCCTGAGGATGTTTAACACACGCCGATTCACGTTGATTCATGTGCGGAGCGCGAACCGCTCGTAGTCACGACCGCTCGAGCGTATACGAGCTGATCGTTCTCCAGGGCAAGGAGAACGTCTTCTCAACTGTCCATCGTAAGAACGGCGGCCACTGCCGTGATGCGCCAGCTTTACGAATCTGACTACGTTGCAGCCGCTGAATCCTGGCGCAAGTTGATCACGCCAGCCCGTTCGTCCGAAAACGCACGCACCGTCCGGGACCACGCAACGGACCGGACGCGTCGATGGACGGCGAAGGCACTCGATCTCGCCGCATTGCTCGCAAAAGTGCTTCTCAGGGAGATGGAGTGACTTCGGGGCGCGCGCCGGCATCACGTTTGCCCTTGCCTGTTGCGACGGCAGCGCGTGATGCGCTGTGGCCCGCGAGCGGGTGGGGGTGAGGCCCCACGCGCATGAAAAGGAGGCAAGATGCCACGGAAGATTGCGTACTGGGGAGCCACAGGTCTAGTGGGGATCGTGACGCTGTTGGCCGGCTTCAGCTATCTGACCACCGCCCCCGAGGCGGTCGAGAACTTTCGGCACGTGGGATATCCCCAGCAGTTGCGTGTCCTGCTCGGCATCGGGAAACTGGCCGGAGCCATCGTGCTGCTCCTGCCACGGCTGCCGACCTTGAAGGAATGGGCCTACGCAGGCTTTACCTTCATGTGGGTCGCGGCAGTCGTGGCGCACTATCTGGCGGGCGACGGGGCCTTGTCCTTGCTGCCCGTCGCGTTGCTCGGGTCGCTGGCGGTTTTGTACGTCACGCGCTCGGCGAATCGCGGTGGTTCCGCGAAGCCGATGCTGTCGTAGCGCGGCGGCCCGACCCCGTTGTCCGGCGCGTTTACGATCCTGCCGACGTTTCCCGAGCCACTTCGAGAGCGGGCGCCCGAAATCGAACCATGGCTCTCCATCCTGTCGGCACCTGGTATCCGCGTCGTGTTGCTCGGCAGCGATACGAACTCACCCGAGCCGCAGGCGCGACGGATCTGATGCGGCGCACGCAAGTATCTCGTACGGACTCGGCACTCGAAGTACACGCGCGCCCAAGCGGTACTGCGCCGCCGCTGTCAACGACCGCTCGCGGCGAAGGTGCAACGCCCTGAGCCGGAGTGCGGGTTTATGGGATCGAGAGAACGCCGGCAGCGCCATCGCGCGCGAGTTCGACAAGCGGTTTCAGTCGCAGCTCACGACCTGTCCCAGCTGAGTCGGAATGGTCGGCCCGCCGACCGTCACGCAGCGCGTTGCAGTTGGCGAGAATTGCGGTGTGCTGGCCCGCGAGCTGCTCGCTGATCAGTGCGTAGATTGGTACGAGCGTGCTGGGGTCTTCAAGCGAGTGCTGGACGGAATCGACCAGCGTGAGAATCGTTGCCGGTTTGCGAAACAGGCTCAAATTGCCGTATCCAGGTCGACGCGCATTCGACAATCCGCACTTTGCGCGCGAGACACGCTAGATAGATGCGTCGCGCGCCTTGATGGTGTTCGTGTGCTCATGGCACCAGGATCGGCCGGAGCTTCGGCGGGTAGTTCTTGAACATCTTCTCCGTCGCCTTCGCGATCTTCTTGTCGCGACTCTCCGGCTTGTCGGTTGGCCTGATGTCACTACTGGCCAGGCTCCGCCACATGATCTTCCTTCTCCGTGCGTCGAAGATGTCTACGACAAGCGTTCCGACCAGAACCGGCTGAACCCTCGCGGAGCCAAACCGATCGCCGCCAAGACCAAAGGCCCCAAGCCATGGGCCGACCCGGTGATTTCCAGGTCCTTGTCGAAACTCGCATGGTAGGCGACAAGCACATCGGGGTTGGCACTGGGTTCTACCCGCGCAAGCCCCTTCGCCACGAGCGCGGCATCGATCGCTCAAACGACGCGCGCGTGGTTCAGCTCGTCGGTCAACTCTGTGCCGTCGAGTCCACGCGTATGTCCTGTAATTCGAGAAGTTAACGGCGCGATCGTAGTCGTACGTCACGCTCTGGGCCAGCGCAATCGTGCCGAGCAGTGTCAGCCACACAACGTTGTCGATACGTCACGCATACGCATCTTGCTTGGTCGCGCCTCGCGCTGGGTCTCCAGGCGTCAGTCACGGGACGTGTGTTCAGTCTGCTTGCGGACGAGCACTAGCCGGCCGTTACCGTCCGGTTCGAAGACCTGCCGCTCGGTCACATACGAGTCGTTTCCGCTTCTACGCACCGTCGTCACGCTTCGTTGGACGATTCGTATCGGGTCGCTCGCCGCGACGGGATTGGGTTCTGCGGTTTCTTCGACTGTCTGACTCCCATCGTCGGTCACAGTCGTCACGCGCTGGACTCGCTGGCTCAGCGCGAGGCGACCCGCCTCCATCGACGGTAAGTAGGTTTCAATGACGACCCGTTCCTCGTCATGGTTTCGAGCGCGGTGCGTCACCACCTTCTCGCTCACGGCGTCCCTTCCATTCAGATCTCGATTGACGCGCGTGGTGACTGTCTCGGTTACTGTTCCGGCACTTTGCTGTGCGATTGCCGTTGTAGCCGCCAGCACGATCCAGAACAACACGGCGATAACACCGCGTTGACCGATCAGTCGCTTGGTAAGGCGCACTGTCGATGTCTCATCCCGCTCGATCACCTGCATCCTCCATCTCTGACCATGACGGATTGTTGAACCTGGCCGACCCAGTCGCGACCTGCCTTGCGTCATGGCAAAACCGAAGCCAGCCTCGCTCTCTCGCGCGAATCGCCGATCACGGCTGGCGTCCCCGCTGGACCGGATGTGCGTAGTGCGTGTAAGCGCGCATGGCGTGCGCCCACGCGCAGTCCGAAATCCCCCGGCTTTCGTCGCGCTATCGGACTGGCAGGTTCGGGACAGCCGATGTCCGTGTGACGGGAGACCGCCGGTTGCGCGGATGGCTGACGTCACGCGATCGACGGAATGACACACCGATCGCTTAGACGGCGATGGCGTCCTGATCCACTGCGGCTGTCAACCAGGAATCGGTCGGCCTGACGACGACTCCGTCGTGCTTCACCGTTGCGCGGAAGCGGACCGCGTCCTTCCAGTTCTGGCTGATCGGCAGCTTGACCAGGTCGTCGATGACTCGCTTGAAAAAGCGCGCGCCGTACGCCGGGCTGTAGCCCTGATCCACGATCTTGTCGAGAGCCCGCGGCTCGACGGTGAGCGTCTTGCCGTGTCGCGCCAGCGCCGCCTCGACCTGTCCGAGGTACTTCAGCGCAATCTCGCGCACCTCTTCTTTCGTCAGGGGTTCGAACACGACGATGCCGTCGATGCGGTTGCGGAACTCCGGCGGGAACCTTCGTTCGAGCTCACGATCGATTTCCGTCCTGATCTGATCGGTGGGTATGGCGCCGGAACCGAAGCCGAGCGGGTTCGTGAGCTTGCGGAAGTGCTCCGACCCGATGTTCGAGGTCATGATGACGATCGCGTCCGACAGATACGCTCGCCTGCCGCGGCCGTCGGTGAGCCAACCTTCGTCGAACGCCTGCAGGAAGAGATTCAGCACGTTTGGGCTTGCCTTCTCGATCTCGTCCAGCAGCACTACCGAGCACGGCGTGTCGCGCAGCTGGTTCGTCAGGACGCCGCCCCGCTCGCTGCCGACGATGCCCCGCGGCATGCCAATCAGCTTGTCCACGGACACGCCGCCGTCCTGGTACTCGGACATATCGATGCGGATCATCCTCTTCTCGTCGCCGAACAGGAACTCGGCGACCGCCTTCGCCAGTTCCGTCTTGCCGACGCCGGTCGGACCGAGGAACAGCAGCACGCCGTCGGGGCGATCGAAGCCGTCCTTGAGCGGGCCCTTGTTCAACACGAGACGATGCGCGAGCGCCTGCACCGCTGTCTTCTGGCCGACGACGCGGCGGCTCAGGCACTGCTCAATGTCCTTAAAGCGATCGCCGACGTCGCGGAACACCATATCCTTCGGGACCTGCGCCGCATCCGAGATCACGGCGATGACGTCCGGCGATGTCACCTTACGACGGCGGTCGATCTCGGCGCGCACCGCGGCGGTGTCGAGCCAGCCGATGACCTTGTCCGGCAGGTGCAGGTGCCGCTGGTAACGCGGCGACATCTCGAGCGCCGTCTCGATCGCCTCATCGGTGAGCCGCAACGCGTAGTTGCACTCGAAGCGTGGCCGCAGGTTGTAGAGGATGCGGCGGGTCTCGTCAATGCTCGGCTCGCGCGACCTGAACGATGCGGAAGCGGCGCGTCAGGGCCTCGTCTTCCTGGATGTACTCTTTGTACTCGCTGAGAGTGGTCGCACCAATCATTCGCACCTCGCCTCTGGCGAGCACACTCTTCAATATGTTGGCCGCATCCGCCGGGGCGCCGAGCGCCGAGCCGGCGCCGATCATCGTATGCGCCTCGTCGACGAACAGGATCAGGTTCGGGCGCTCTTTGACCTCGCGGATCACGTTCTGCATTCGGTCCTCGAACATGCCGCGGAACATCGTGCCCGCCACCATGCTGTTCATCTGCAGGTTTACTACCTGACAGTCGCGCAGCCGCATCGGCACCGACCAGGGCTCGAACTCGAGTCGTCGCGCAAGGCCCTCCACTATCGCCGTCTTGCCGACGCCCGGTTCGCCGATCAGCATCACCGAATTCGAGCGCTCGCGGTGGCAGAGGATCTCGAGCACCTGCTGGATTTCCTTGTCGCGCCCGTACACGGGCGGGATTTTGTTCTGGCGAGCCAGCAGGTTCAGGTTCGTCGCGACGCTCTTCAACGTCTCCGGCAGTTCGAGGCGCTTCCGCAGGAGCTCTTCGCGCCGCTCGTTGTCGTCCATGTGCGTCGTGATGCGCGAGACGAACATGTCCGGCGAAACTCCGTGGCTGCGGATGATCGACACCGGTACGCCGTGGCTCTCCTCCAAGATCGCGGAGAAGAGATCCGACGATGCGATTGTGCGGCCGGCGCCGCTCGCCCGAAGGAACGCGAGGTCGAATACGGTCTTCGTGGTCGGCGCCAGACGAAGCTCGAGTGCCGGGAGCGTCGGCAGCAGCTGGAGGTGCTCCTCGAGCGCATCGAGGATCACGTGCGGGTTCACCTCGAGGTCCTGCATCACGTGGGAGAACGTGTCCCATTCGACCTGTGCCAGGGCGAGGAAGAGGTGCTCGTTCGCCACGATCGCGTGTTCGCGGCGCCGGCTCTCCTCCACGGCACGATCCATGACGCGCTGAGCTGACTCGCCAATCTTGTCCGGCGCGATATCCAAAGCGTCCATCTCCTGTCCTCCGCACTTCGTCAACGATCAAAGACCAGCACTCCCCATCGAACAACCTGATGCGCGGTCACGAACGGATTTGTCCGCGGAAGCCACCACGCTCGGTTGCGACCCGGGCGCCGACAATTCGCACCGCGTCGCGCGCGTTCAGCCGCGACCACGTTCCGGCGTGGGCGCACACGACGCATCTCGCTGCGCAGCCGGATAGACGTGACGCTCGCCGGGCTGCGTCCCCGTCGCCAGTGTCCAATTGCTGACCTGGACCTCCGACGCCTGATTTGCGTTCTCCATTTAGTCCCCCCGAATGGCCAATCGCCATCGCGGGGCTATTTGGCAAGGACGGTGCCGGCCCCCAATCGCGGCTACCGATCGCGACCCCGCCCGACAATTCGCACACAACACGACGGCTGCGCCCGGCAACTGTGCATGTACGGACAGTGTTGGACACCGACGGACTCGCAGGGCAGTGCGTGTAAGCGCGCATGGCGTGCGCCCACGCGCGGTCCGGAATCCCGCCGGTTTCGTCCCGCCGCTGAACTGAACAGGTTCGGGACAGCAGATGTCCGTGTGACAAACCGACGCGGAACGCGCCAACAGCCGTCTAACGCGCGCTTGCGGTGCTAACGCCGGTGCCGCGCGGCATCGGCCTTGGCGCTGCTTGCCCGCAGTGGCGTGGATGTTGCCTTGGCCCGGTGCAGCTCCGAAGGAGGCGACGCCATGTCACAAGCGGGGGTTGGAATGGTCATCGAGAAGCTGCTCACCGATGAGAACCTGCGCATCCGATTTGCAGCTCGACCGGATGGAGACGGTCGCCGAACTATTTCGCGAGGCTTCGATCTCAGTCAGAACGAGACTCGAACTGTTCTGCCGGACGGAGGCTGGTCTGTGGTTCCTGGGTGAGCCCGTGAGAGGGGAATGGCAGCACTGAGACCGGGCCGCGCGATGTGCGGTTGGCTTGATGCCGGACGGAGATCACAAGCGAAGAGGAGAAGTTGCCATGAACGGGGGCTTACTGGTCGACGCAATCATCACGCTGCTCGCACTGGGCGAGACGCGTCATCCGAAGGAATGACCGCACACGCTGAGGAGGTATGACAAATGTCGATTCACATTGATTCATGTGCGGAGCTGGAGACGATTGTCGCGAAGACTCGCTCGAGCGTATACGGTCTTCGCATGAGGTTTATCGTTCCTGATGGTCCCTTCGTCACCTGGGCCGTCGAGTCGCTCTCCCGGCGTCTTGCCAGTGCCGCCTCACCAGAGTGTGCGCAACGCATTCAGCCCGGAGTTCTGAACGCCACGTCATAAGAACGACGCGCATCGCGGTGATGCGCAGCATCACTATCCGCGCCCGTTACAGTCCGCTGTACTTCGCACCCTGCCACGGATCGTACCTCCACGTGCAGAGCTCCTGGGAGCACCGCATGCGGGCTCCCTTCCAAATGATTCACGGCATCGCGGTTCGCCGGGCTGGACTTGAATTACGCGACACTTCTGAGCGCCTCGATCTTGCGCAACCAGCTCGTCAGTGGGTTCCAACTGGTGAAAATCTGGGCCACCATCCTTCGCTCACGCGAGCTAACGCCGAAGCGTGAGCTTCGGCTCGGCAAGCCACAGCGTCGAACACGTCCTCGAAGGCGTCCCAAAACCCGGAAGCCAGCACCCTAAGTTGGTGTAATCGATGGGCCGCGTTACCGGCCCTGTTCCGCTCAGGGCTCGAAGTGGTAGCGACCTTCCCAGGTGAACACCACGAAATCCGAGTCTGATGACACTTTGAGGCTTGCGTGAAGTCCCGCCAGCGCGCCAGTGCCACCAGTGATGACGCACGTCCCTGTGCCGGTCTTATAGCTCACCGAGCAGTGGCCATCTGCCGTATCACCGCCGGGCGTCGTCACGCGAATCCTGCTGGTCGTCCTGGCCTCGAGAAGAGGCCCGAAGTAGTTCACATCGCTGCCCACGGAGATAGGCCCGGACGACGACGTGATCACCGTGCAGTGGTCGATCGCATCGCAGGTTTTGGTGAGGAGCAGCGCCGCCTGTCGGGCGGTTCCGTCGATGCCGGGCGCAGTCGCGGCCGAACCAGACGCAGCCGCAAGCGCGCTTGGACTTGTCGGCCCCCCGCGTGCGTCGGCACACCCGACGGCGGCCAGCGCCCCTGCACAGAGACACCCAATAGCCATGAATCTCATAGACCCTCCTTCGGCGTTGCCGCCCGTTTTGTACCGCGTCAATGCCCGACGCAACGACGCCCTCCAGGCGTCGTCGTTAAGAGATCGCGCAAGGGGCGTCCAGAGTGGGTCAACAGGACAAAAGGAAGGCCTCCCGGTGCTAT
The DNA here is from genome assembly GCA_963800785.1 of Vicinamibacteria bacterium. Taxonomy (GTDB): domain Bacteria; phylum Acidobacteriota; class Vicinamibacteria; order Vicinamibacterales; family JAENWD01; genus JAENWD01. Next base: position 395,612 of record CAWDCH010000021.1, on the reverse strand, counting down.
GCTCTGGGTCCGATCCAACTGATTGAAGAAGGCTCCGATGGTCCCGCCTCGCGATGTCACGGCACTGCTCGGCGACTGGAGTCGCGGTGACCAGACTGCGCTCAACCAGTTGCTGCCACTCGTGTATGCGGAGCTCCGCCGCGTCGCTGCGCGCCAGCTTCGGAAGGAGCGGGCCGACCATACCCTGCAGGCGACGGCCCTAGTGCACGAGGTGTTCATCCGGCTCGTCGATCAACGGCAGGTGGACTGGCAGAACCGGGCGCATTTCTTTGGTGTCGCCGCGAACGTCATGCGCCGGATCCTGGTCGATCACGCCCGCCGTCACGGCGCGAGCAAACGAGGCGAGGGTGTGCGATGTCTGTCAATCGATGAAGCCAACGACGTAGCCGCGTCCAACGAGATGCCCATCCTCGCGTTGGATCACGCGCTCGATCGCTCGGAAACGGTCGACGCTGACCTGGCCAAGATCGTCGAGCTTCGTGCGTTTGGCGGACTCACGATCGAGGAAGCGGCACATGTTCTGAGCGTGTCCCCATCGACCGCCAAGCGCGACTGGCGCACCGCGAAAGCGTGGCTCAATCGTGAGCTCGGCTCCGACGTTCGACCGTGACCGACGAGCGATGGCCGCGCGTGAAGGCGCTGTTTCAGGCCGCCGTGGAACGGCCGGCCGGCGAGCGCGACGCCTTCCTGGCCGCTGCGACTGGTGACGACGCGGCGTTGCGTCGTGAAGTCGAGTCCCTGCTGACGTCGGACACCTCGGGCGTAAGCTTCCTCGATCGGCTGCCCGTCCCCAGTCATTCTGTGCTTGTCGATCCGCTCGCCGCGCTCCCGGCGTCAATGGATCCCACGCCGTCTCACACCGTCCTAACCGCGGGTCTTCGCGTCGGTCCCTACGAAATCGTCGCCCCGCTCGGTGCGGGCGCCATGGGCGAGGTGTACCGCGCGTGCGACACGAAACTGAATCGCATCGTCGCCCTGAAGGTCTTGCCCGAACGGTTCGCCCTCGATCCTGACCGCCTGGCGCGGTTCACGCGCGAAGCGCAGCTGCTCGCCATACTCAATCACCCGAATATCGGCGCTATCTACGGCCTCGACGAGTCGAGCGGGGCGCAGGCGCTGGTGTTGGAGCTGATCGATGGGCCGACGCTCGCAGACCGAATCGCACTCGGGCCGATTCCGGTGGAAGAGGCGTTGACCATCGCGCGTCAAATTGCCGAAGCGGTGGAAGCGGCGCACGAGAAGGGCATCATCCATCGCGACCTCAAGCCGGCGAATATCAAGATCGCCCGCAACGGCGTGGTCAAGGTGCTCGACTTCGGGCTGGCGAAGGTGTGGGACGGCGCTCCACAGTTCGACCTCTCAGCGTCACCGAGACTGACCGCAACCGATGTCGCCGGAGGCACCATCCTGGGTACCCCGCCTACATGAGTCCGGAACAGGCGCGTGGCCAGTCGCTGGATCGGCGGACGGACATCTGGTCGTTCGGCTGCGTGCTCTATGAAATGCTCACGGCCCGCGCCCCGTTCGCCGGCGACACCATCTCCGACACCGTTGCCGCGATTCTCGAGCGCGAGCCGGACCGGACGATGCTGCCGGCCGACACGCCTGTACCGATTCGCAGATTGCTGCGACGGTGTTTGGAGAAGGATCGCAGGGGACGCCTCGATTCGGCGGCCGGTGCTCGACTGGAGATCGACGACGCGATAGCGTCTCCGGCCGCCGAAACGCTCGCACCTGGGGCGACGCCGTCTCGTCGCGTCACGCCGGTGGCGATCGCGGTGCTGGCCGGCTTCTCGGTCGGCGCCGCGCTTGTCGCATGGATCCTGACGCGGCCCGCGCCCACAGTTCCGGTGCTGCCGGCGCGGTTCGCAATCGTACCGGCGCCCGGCCTTCCGCTCAACGTGTCAGGCCTCGCTCGCGACCTCGCTTTGTCGCCCGACGGCCGCCGCCTCGTCTACCGCGCCGGAGGGTCGAACACCGCCGGCAGCCCACTGTTGGTGCGTGCGATCGATCGACTCGATGCCCAGCCAGTGGCGGATGTCAGTGGGGCCTATGCGCCGTTCTTTTCACCCGATAACCGGTGGATCGGGTTCTTCGAGAACTCGGACCTGAAGAAGGTGTCGATTGCCGGTGGTCCCGCTACCACGCTGTGCCAGTTCAGCGGGATACCGCTTGGCGCAAGCTGGGGCGACGACAACACCATCACGTTCGCGACCAACGCTCCGCGCACCGGTCTGTGGCGCGTATCGGCGGAGGGCGGTGAGCCAACGATCTTGACGACGGCGGACGCTGCATCGCATGAGGATATCTATTCATTCCCATCGGTGCTGCCGCTCGGACGGGGCGTCCTGTTCACGATTGCGACGGTGAGCCAGGCGGACCGCTCGGTTGCTTTCCTCGACCTGAAGACCGGACAGCGCAAGACGCTGATTCGGGGAGGCAGCGACGCCCAGTACGTGGAGACCGGTCACCTGATCTTTGCAGCGGCTGGCGCGTTGCGCGCGGTGCCGTTCGATCCTGTCCGGCTCGAGGTGCTCGGCGATCCGGTGACGGTCGTCAACAACGTGATGATGAAGCCGACCGGCGCAGCCAATTACGCTGTTTCGCGTACAGGCACCCTCGTGTACATCGGCGCCGGAATGAGTGAGATGACGGCGCCGCGCGCATTGCTCTGGGTTGACCGGAAGGGACATGAAGAACCGACCGGGGCGCCGCTGCGCGCCTATGGCACGCCGCGCCTGTCGCCCGACGGGACGCGCATAGCGGCTGAAGTGTACGATCAGAGAACTGACATCTGGATCTGGGACTTCGCGCGGGAGACGCTCAGGCGCCTGACCTTCGATTCCAGCGGCAATGGGATGTCGGTCTGGACGCCCGACAGCCGGCAGATCATCTTCGAGTCGGGCCGTGCAGGCATGCCCAGCGTGTACACGCAGGCCGCCGACGGCACCGGAACCGCCGACCGGCTGTCGACGAGCGCGACCCCTCAGTGGCCGACGTCAATCACGCCGGACGGGACGTGGATCGCCGGCTTTGACCAACCGCCGAGGACGGTCTCCAATGTCGTCTTCCTTCCCTTGACACGTGCGGTGGCGCGACCGATTGCCAATCCAGCGCTGGGTGTCAGCCAGTCGCCGGTCGAACCACTCGCAGAGACTAAGTTCAGAGGAGATTTGGCTGACTATTCTCCGAATGGTCGGTACATCGCGTACCAGTCGGATGAGTCGGGCCGCTACGAGATCTACATCCGACCATTCCCGCGCGTCGACAACGGTCGCTGGCAGGTCTCGACGGCGGGCGGCACACGCCCCGTGTGGGCACGCAGCGGTCGAGAGCTGTTCTATCTCGACGCGTCACATGCGCTCACCGCTGTGCCGGTCAGTACATCCGGACCGACGATCGGCATCGGCAATCCGGCGAAGCTGTTCGACACGCAGTATGCCGAGCCAAATCCCTCGCGCCATTTTGACGTGTCGGCTGACGGCAAACGATTCCTCATGCTCAAAGCCAGCGCAACCGCCGATCCGAACGCGACGCCACTCAGCATGGTCCTGGTCGAGCACTGGTTCGAGGAGTTGAAGCAGCGTGTGAATGGAAAGTGACAAGGTCTTCATTGGAGCCCGTCGATCTGCCGTAGCCAAGACGTGATCCAGTGACTGTGTCGTGTTGCTGCTGAAGTGCGTCCATTGTGCAGCGGTCTTCCTGTCTAGCGACTCCGTCATCGCCACGGCCGGCGGCCAGGTCATCTGCTTCGGATAACGCCAAACGCCAACAGTTGACAGCCTCTCCCAAAGGGAGGAAACTTTCCACTTCCATAGTTCGTCTATGCAAAGAGGAGCTGATGAAAGAAGCCAAGACGAAGAGCAAGAACGAGCTGCTTCCGGGCACGCTCGAGATGTTGATTCTGAAGACGCTGTCGATCGAGTCGATGCACGGCTACGGCATCGCGCAGCACATCCAGATGCTGTCGGCGGACGTGCTGACGATCGAAGAGGGATCGCTGTATCCGGCGCTGCAGCGGATGCTCGTCAAGGGATGGGTGTTGGCCAAGTGGAAGATTTCGGCGAACAACCGCCGAGCGCGCTTCTACACGCTCACGACTGCCGGGAAGAAGCAGCTCGGCGTCGAGGAATCGCGATTCTCCCAGATGTTCGGCGCGATCATGCGCGTGATGAAGACGACGTAGTGTCCTGACTCTCAGGAGGGTGCCGTGGGTTCTGTGCTCCGACGTCTGCTGTTCTTCTTCCAGCGGAATCAGTTCGATCGGGATCTGGAAGACGAGCTGCGCTTTCACGAGGAGATGAAGGCGCACGCCCTCGCCGACGCGGATGGCCTGAGCGGCGACGAGGCGCGGGCGGCGGCGCGGCGGCGGATTGGCAATCCGCTGCGGCTGCGCGAACAGTCGCGCGACCCGTGGATCTTCCCGACGGTCGAAACGTTCGCGCAGGACGTGCGTCACGCGCTGCGATTGATGCGGCGCGATCCGGCGTTCACCTTCACCGCCCTCGCCACGCTCGCGCTCGGCATCGGCCTCAATACCGCGGTTTTCTCCGTCGCCTACGGCGTGCTCTGGCGTCCGCTGCCGTATGCCAATCCCGATCGACTCGTCATCCTCTCGTCAGCGCAGCAGACCGAGACGGGCGTCAAGACGTTCTCGACCTGGGCGCCCGTGTCGTACGAGGCGCTGCGCCCGCGCGTCACCGCGCTCGACGATCTCGCGGCCTACGCCCCGATCGACGCGCCGCTCACCGGACGCGGCGAGCCGCGAACATTGCCCGCGCTCGACGTGAGTCCGAATTTCTTCGCCACGCTGGGCGTCCATCCCGCGCGCGGCCGCGCGTTCCTCACCGGCGCCGCGACGCCAGATGACGATGGCAGCGCGATTGTCAGCGATCGGCTGTGGCGCACGTCGTTCAAGGCCGATCCGGCGATCGTCGGACAGTCCATCACCATCGACGGCCTCCCCCGTACCGTCGTCGGCGTGCTGCCGCCGGACTTCAGCTTCAGGCCGGTGATCCGGAACGGCGCGCTGCCGGAAGCGGACGTCTTTCTGCCCAATCGCTGGCCCGGCGACACCGGCAGGGACGCGTTTCTCTTCCTGCTGGGCCGTATGAAGCCAGGCGTGACCGAGGAACGCGCGGTCGCGGAATTGACGGCGCTGGTAAACGATCCGTCGATCGCGCCCCCGGGCGCACTCGGGATGGAGGGCGCACGCGCGTCGAACGTCCGCACAATCGCGCGCGCGGTCGGCTTGCAGGAGTACGGCGCGGAGTCGGTGCGCCCGCTGCTGCTGATCCTGCTCGGGGCGGTGTCGTTCGTGCTCCTGATCGCCTGCGTCAACGTCGCGAACCTGCAGATGGCGCGCCTCACCGCGCGCCGCGGCGAACTGTCCGTCCGCATGGCCCTTGGCGCGGGACGCCGGCGGATCGTGCGTCAGTTGCTGACGGAAGCGGTCGTGTTGTCGCTGGTGGGCGCGTCGCTCGGCGTGATGCTCGCCTGGATCGCGATCGACGTCACGCTGCCGCTCGTGCCGCAATCCGTGCTGCCACGCCTCGGCGGCATCATGATCGACGCGCGCGTGATGGCGTTCTGCGTCGGCTTGTCGCTCGTCTCGACTCTGCTGATCGGCCTCGTGCCGGCCCTGCGCCTCGGCGGGGCCGCGTTTGGCGAAGGCCTCGCGCTGCACGCCGGCGAAACGCGCACGACGAGCGACCGCCAGGGCGAGCGGCTGCGGACGCTGCTGGTCGCCGGGCAGATCGCGATGACGCTCGTCCTCCTGATCGCCGCTGGCCTGCTGATTCACAGCTTCGTGCGTCTCACGTCAGTGTCGCCCGGCTTCGAAGCGAGCGGGCGCGACGGCGTCGTCCAGACCGTCAGGGTGACGCTGCCCGAACGCCTCTACGCCGAACCCGAGCGCATCCAGGCGTTCGCGCGCGGCGTGCTCGATCGCATCCACTACCTGCCGGGCGTGACGTCGGCGAGCCTGGTCAACTCGGCGCCGTTCGGCATGATGTTCATCCGCGACGAATTCGGCATCGAAGGGCAGCCGAAGCCGACGCTCGATGCCGGCAGGCCCAAGATCGAGGCGGGCTATTTCAAGACCATGGGGATTCCGCTGCTGGCGGGACGCGAGTTCACCGCACGGGACACGGCGGGAGCGCTGAACGTGGCGATCGTCAGCGAGCGCATCGTGCGCGACTACTTTCCGGGTGGTCCGGGCGAGGCGCTCGGCCGGCGCGTGCGCCTGGGCGATCAAGGCGAGTGGCTGACGGTGGTGGGCGTGGTCGCGGACATCCGTCAGATGGGACTCGATACGGAAGTGCAGCCCATGATCTACGTGCCGTTCCAACAGGAGCACGCGCAACCCTTCGTCCTGCGGTTCGTGTCGTTCGTCGCGCGCACGGCCACACCCGGCAGCGTGGTCGAAGGCATCCGCGCGGAAATTCGCCGCGTCGCGCCCGATCTGCCGATCGAGGGCACAGTGACGATGGACGAAGCCGTGGCGGCGTCGGTGGCGCCGCCGCGTTTCCGGATGTTGCTGCTGGCGCTGTTCGCGATGACCGCGACGCTGATCGCGACGGTCGGCATCTACGGATTGATGGCCTACGCGGTGACGCAGCGCCGCCGCGAGATCGGTGTGCGCATGGCGCTCGGCGCCGACCGCCGCGACGTGCTCCGCCTCGTGCTCACGCGCGCGCTCCGCATCGTCGTCGCCGGCGTAGTCGTCGGCCTCGCCGGGGCGGTCGGCGTGACTCGCGTGCTGCAGAGGTTCCTGTTCGGGGTGACGCCGACCGATCCGATCGCGTTCACGATCGTCACGCTGCTGCTGATGGCGGTGGGACTGATGGCGGCATGGCTGCCCGCGCGCCGCGCGACAAGGATCGACCCGTGCGCCGCGCTGCGCGCGGAATAGCCGTCAACGGAAGTGACCCATCAGTGATGGGCGTGTGATTCGTCTTGCGGCACGTCGGGGTCGGCGAGGCTCGCTCGTGCGGACGCGAGTTCGTGGAACTTCGCTATGGCGCTCCACGCGCCCAGACCGATGCCACTCGCCATTTGCTGCAGCTCCACCATGTTGTGCGTCAGAAAGATCAGGACCGAGTTGTCGCTCGAGTCCGCTTGCCACCAGCCGCCATACGCGCCGGGCCATCCGACAGTCCCGACACCGCCGCGACACGTCAAGGGATCCGCCTTGTCCGGTTCCATCACCACGGCAACACCCATCCCATATCCGTGGCCGGCCGCAAACACCGACCTGCCCAGCATTCGAGCGGTCATCCGCTGGTGCGACGTGAGCTGGTTCGAGGCCATCATGGCGCACGTTTCCGGGCGCAGCAGGCGCACACCGTCGACCTCTCCACGACCAAGGAAGATGCGGGCGAAGGCAAGATAGTCGTCCAACGTCGACCAGAGGCCCTGACCTCCCGACTCGAAGGTCATGTCGTCAGGCCGTTCCGCAAGCGCGTGCCCGCCAGGCGCCGCCGTCAAGGCGGTCAACTTCCCCTCGGCGTCGAACCCGCAGAGGCCCGCGCGGCGAGTTCGCTTCTCTCGCGGGACGACGAAACCCGTATCGCGCATGCCCAGCGGCCTGAAGATGCGCCGCTCGAGGACAACGCCGAGAGATACACCTTCGAGACGCGCGATGAGGAATCCGAGCAGGTCGGTCGACAGTCCGTAATGAAAGCCAGCCCCCGGCTGATCGATCAAAGGCAGGGTGGCGAGTCGTGCGATCCACTCATCGGGGCCGAGGGCATTGTCGATCGTCCCTCCGAGAGCTTGGGCGCAGGCGCGAGAGATCGGGCCACGATGAAACTCGCCGTAGGTGAGGCCTGAGCGGTGCGTCAGGAGATCGCCGAACGTGATCGGCCGCTCCGCCGCATCCGTTTGGTCCAGAGGACCATTCGGATCGCGCAGGACTCGAAGGCGTGCGAGCTCTGGAGCAAGGCGCGCGATTGGCTCGTCCAGTGCGAAGCGGCCTTCGTCGTACAGCATCAAGGCGGCCACGGTCGTCAGCGGCTTCGTCATTGACGCGATTCGAAAAATCGTGCCCAGCTCGACGGGCAGATTCGTCACCAAATCCCGACAGCCCACGATCGCCGTCTGCGCGCCTCGTCCGCCCCGCCACACCAGCGTCGCGGCGCCGGCGAGGGCTCCGGCATCTACGTAGGCTCGAAGAGCGTCGTCGATCGAATCCTGCTGAGACATGGCGGCGGCGGGCGGCGTGGCGGTGCTGGCGTTCGGCGGCGCGATTAAGCGCGCTCTCCGGACTGACGCCTAGGCCGCCGCCGTTCAAGGGTGCTAGGCGAACCTTCTCTTGTGTGAGCCTTTCTCGAAACCTCAAATGCGTCCAGTTCCGCCTGGAAGGCGCTCGATCGACTACTTTGGGCGCTCCAGTTCATCTTCCATGATGTCTTTCAAGTTTCACCCCTTGCCAACCTCGGTCATGCTTTCGCCTCTGCGTCGCGCTTTCGGAAGGCGGCTTCTCCAGCGTCGGACACCTCGACCCACTTCTGGTCGGGCGAGGCCTCGGCGTCGTAGTTGTCGTGCCAGTTCCACCACTTGTACGGCGGGGTCTGGGGGTAACCCTCTGGCGAGTCCTCCCAAGTCTCCTGACGGCCGAGCGGCGTGATATCGAGGTAGCTCCACGTGGTCCCCATCGCCTCGTCGCCGCGGTTGTTGATGAAGTAGGTGCGGAACACCTTGTCGTCGTCGCGGATGAACGCGTTATGGCCGTGCCACTCGTCCACGCCGAAGTCGACATCGAAGCTGTCCGTGATGGTGTACCAGGGCATCGTCCAACCCATACGTGCTTTCAGGCGCTCGATGTCCTTCTGCGACGCGCGTGAGGCGTAGGCGAGCGTGGTGTCGCGGGCGTTCAGATGGGCCAGATGGGCGACCTGATCGGCGCCCAGGGAGCAGCCGCGGCAGGCGTGCTCGGGCCAGCCGAACACCCCGGGCTCGAAGAAGGCGCGATAGACGATCAACTGCCGGCGGCCCTCGAATATGTCGAGCAAACTCACCTTGCCCTTGGGCCCGTCGAATACGTACGCCTTCTCCACGGCCATCCATGGCATCTGACGACGCTCGGCGGCCATCGCGTCACGGGCGCGGGTCAAGGCCTTCTCTTTCACGAGGAGCCGCTGCCGCGCCGCCTCCCACTCCTGCGGCGACACTATCGGCGGCGTGTTCGTAGGGAGCTCGCTGTCTCTCTTCTTGTTCTTCTCCATGTCTCTCTCCTTGTTGCGGTTCTTGGCCCGCGACGTCGAATTCACGGCGCGACGCGACTAGCGTCATCCGAGGCTGGCCGCTCGCGCGATCAGAAGCAACCCTGCGCCGGCGATGACGGTTCCGATGGCTCGCGCCACGCGCTCACCGGCAGGCGCAAGGCGTTCGACCGTGATGGCTGCCGTCACCATGGCCATCGCGCGCAGGTCCATGACGCCGATGACCAGGAGGATCGCTGTGAGCCCGGCGCTGCTGTTGCTGCAGTGGATGCCGAGGCGCACGCCGTGTCGCCAGGCGGTGCCGGCGTCCGCCGATAACGTACGGCCGGGGCCGGGCGCCTCTCGGCAGCACGCCAGGTGATGCGCCTTCCTCGCGGTGAACTGAAACGCGCCGGCGATCAGGACGACCATGCCGACCGCCATCGGTACGGCGCGCGACAGCGCTGGCTGTCGCATCTCCATCTCCGCCAGCGCGACGCCCAGCGCGTAAGCCGCGATGCCGATCACTGTCCAGACGAAGAAGTACCCCACACCCATGAGCGCGGTCAGCAAGCCGAGGCGCGTCTCGCCGACGGTGGTGACGGCCTCGCGGTAGCGCCAGAGCATCGGGACCAACGACGGCAGCATCATCGCCACCATCATCACGACCCACATGCCGACGAACGACACCGCGCCGCCAAGCCACGTTTGTCCAGGCATCCGCATCCACGCCATCGACATCGTCCAGCCGCCGGGCATCGGCATCCCGCCCATCGCCGACATGGACGCGCTCCAGACGATCGTGACGGCGGCGCTCGCGGCGAACAGCAGCGCAGAGACGCCCAGAAACGTGTGCTCAGCGTTTCGATCCGAAGCCATCCGTCGCACGATCCCCAGTCCCGCAGTCATCGCTCCTGTCTCCTTCCGCCGGCTGTCTCCTTCATCGCTCATTCCCGTCGGTCCCACACTCGATTTCGAATGCCCCGCGGCGCCGCTGTCATGAAATAGTGTTAACGCCGTTGGATCGAGCGATGGGAGTGACAAGTGTGGCGGGATTCCGATCGACTCGCTCCAACCTCATCCCTTATCCCCTTCCCGAAACCCCAGCAGCTCGGTTCACAGCTCTCTCCGGCGTACGGCACGCTGGCAGAGTCCGAGTGGGAGTCAGTGAAGACCTGACCGGCGGCTGGCTGCCGAAGGTGCTACAGCGCCTGAGCCGTCAATATCCGAAGGTTGAAGTCGAGCTCGAAATCGGCGTGGGATCGAGGCTCTCCAAAATGATCGAGACCGGGGAGCTCGATCTTGCTGTCGGAGGTGTCTGTCATGCGCCGGTCGCGGGCCGGAGACTGTGGAGCGAGCCGCTGGTGTGGGCCTGTTCGAACGACGTCGAAGCCCCGAATGTGCTGGTGCGATTACAGCAGTCTGCACCGTCGTTGAGGCACTGCTCCTACGGGAGCCTTCCTACAGGAATGCCGATCGTCTGGTCGTAGTAGGCGGCGAGATGCGACGGCGGAATGCCGTCGCATCTTCCGCTATCAGTTCCAGATTTTCTCGATTTGCTGCGTGGGGCAATAGACACCTTCGAGGATCTGGCAGCTGTTCAGACCAGATGGATGCTCGTGGCTCTGGCAGATGGGACGTCAGAACAGATTCTATTTGGTTCCATTCGCCAAACTTCTTCAGGCTGCTGGGTGCACCTATCGCCGCTGGCCGAGACGTCATGGACGAAGACGGCGAGCCTTTGCCGCGAGCGGCGGGAACTGATCCCATCTCTCCGTTCGGCGCCTCTCGAGCGATGGCGCGGTATGCGAGTCAGTGGTTCAGGTTGATGTGTCCTTCGAAAGAACCCGACAACGTCGCGGTAGCGTTCGCGAAGTCGATGAGCTGGACGAACCGCACGGTAAACGTGCCGCTTGCCCCGGCAAATCGGCCGGTCCCACCGATGACCGTGGCGACCTGCTCGATCGTCGAGATGTTCGGGGGGGTGAAACCAACTTCTCTACCAACGGTTGTGACTGACAGCCGATCGCCGTTTGCTGCTCTGAATTCGATGGTGCCAGCGCCACTTGCGGTCGCGTTGTCCACGACTTCTATGACGTCAGCCGTGAAGCGGCCCAGGTGAGTGGCCGTGCCTTCCTCCGTGCCAGTGACGGTCAGCGTGGTAGGTGGACATGTTGGAGGACAGTTCACGGTGCCGCTCGTTTGTCCCGTGAACGACCCGCGAAACGGGAGTGCGGAGCCGTTCTGTGCCTGAGTCTGAGGCAAGCCGGCTGGCACGTCCGTTTGGGCCATTGCCGCACTCGTGCTGGTGGGAGAGACGGGTGACTCCACACCCTGGCCATTGCAGCCGGCGACAAGCACACAAACACTGATAACGGTTGCTCTCATCATACGCTTGAACCTCCTGGCCGCGAGCAGCGCCGCGAGGAGATCGAACGCCTTTGGTGTCAGCGGCACAGGCTGACCGTCGCGCCGCAGCACTCGCTCGCTGATGTCGATCAAGAAAGCCCGAATGGCTCCTGGAAGGTTGGCCCAATCCCGTCCTCCGAACGGCTCGCGTCCGAGGGACTGAAGGTTACCACGCCGGGTCGAACCTTTGACCGGAGGCGTAAAATCCCAGTTCACACGGCAGGACAACCCGGACATCTACGTTCACCAGATTGGCGTCGGTTCCCCGCCGTTCCGCCTGACCAGCGACCCGAGCAACGATTACAGCCCTAGCTGGTCACCCGACGGCCGCACGATCGCGTTTCTTCGGCGCGGGCCGGCCGGCGGCAAGAGTGAAGTGTGGCGGATTGCCCCACTGGGAGGCCCGGCACGCAAAGTCGCGGAGATCCAGCCGCGCCTGGCGTTCTTCCGGCCGCCCTCGCTTGGGTGGTGTCCGGATTCCACGTGTCTGGTCCTTACTGACACACTGGGAGATGCAAAACCGGATGCCGTATTCCTTGTCTCCGTCGAAACCGGTGAGAAGCAGCAGCTGACCCACCCGGAAGGGTTGGTCATGGGTGCCGATCCCGCCATCTCTCCCGACGGCAGTTCGTTGGTGTTCCGCAGAGATAAGACGCCGTTCAGCGGCGAGTTCTATCGCGTGCCGTTGAACAGCCAACGTGTTTCCGAAGGCAACCCCGTACGTTTGACCACGACGCTGTTGGCCGGGAAAGCGGCCTGGATATCTGGCACTCGCGACATTCTGTTCTCTGCCCGCGACGGGCTCTGGAGGCTCGACGCCATGAAGGGCGGCACGCCCACCCGGCTGCCGTTCGTCGGTCTGGACGGTATGACACCGGTGGTGTCGCGAGCGCTGGACGGCCGCCGCCTGGTGTACGTGCGTAGCTTTGCTGACACGAACGTGTGGCGCGTGGATACGGCCCAGGCGGGCGCTCCGGCCGCGTCATCGCCGGCTGCCGCGATCGCGTCGACGCGAGCCGACGCGATTGCCAACTTGGCACCTGACGGGCGACGCGTGGTGTTCCTGTCAGACCGATCCGGTGACTTCGAGTTCTGGGTGGCCGATCTGGACGGATCGAATGCGATCCAGCTCACATCGATGGCTATCCTCCCCGGGTTCCCGAAGTGGTCTCCCGACGGCACGCTGATCACGTTCCACGGCGATCCGGAGGGACGACCCGACGTGCTCGTCGTCCCGGCGAGTGGTGGCCAGCCGAGAAACATCACCAGAGGCACACGGGGCGGTGCGTATCCGAGCTTCTCTCGAGACGGGCAGTGGATCTATTTCGCGGCAGGGCTCGAGACAGGGGAGTCGCGCATCTGGAAGATGCCGGCATCCGGTGGCGCTCACGTCCAAGTAACGACCAATAGAGGGGCGATTGCGATCGAGTCGTACGACCGAGACCTCTTTTACGTCGATGCGGCGGACCGCCCAGGCTCGATATGGCGGCTGCCCGCGGCCGGTGGCGCGGCTGTGAAAGTGCTCGACGGCGTCGTTCTTGGCAACTTCGACGTGGTCGAGGGCGGCCTGTACTACATTGATCGCGTGGCCCCCGAGGCGGGCGCGTTTTTCACTGAGAGACCAGGCGGCGAGACCCGGCGGCGATATTTCGATTTCTCCACGTCCCAGTCAACCACGGTGGCTGAGAACCTCGGCACGGTAGGTTTCGGGCCTCACCGCGTCCCGCGACGGCCGGACCGTGCTCTTCTCGCGTGTAGATTCGTCGATAGACGAGTTGATCGTCGTGGAAAACTTTCGGTAGCACCCCAGCCGGAAGCATCCCGCTCGCACTCGCGCCAGCCGCGGCGAGTCTATGACTGACGGCGCAGAGCTTGGCACGAGCGCAACGCGCTTGAGCACCCTATCGTGACCTCCCTATCCACTTCACCAGGCGTCCGTGCTGGTAGTCGAAGAACGGATTGCACGTCAGTCGCATCAGAGTGTCGGACGGCACGGAGAACACGGCACGCTCACCGCGCGGGCTGAGCTGCCCGAGGCGAATCACCCGCGGCGCGCCGGCAACCTCTTCGCGCCCGTACACCGGATCCGACAGCGGGAACGGAATCGCGACGTGCGACAACGAGTACACGTCACGTGGCCACGAGAGCCCGAGCGGGACCGTGTCAATGGCGGTCGCGCCTGGCGCAATGGATTGCTCGGCGACATCGAGCGATGCCGCATCGACATTGGTGACGAGCGTGCGCCGGTAACGACGGGACGACCGATCGGTGAGGCGCGACAGGAGCGTCGCATCGCCGGGACGGATGAACGGCACGAGCCCGGACGCGCGGTTGATGTCGAAGAGCACGAGCTCCGAGCGTTCGTCCGCGATGACGTCGTAGAGCGCGTGAACGACGGCCGGGGTGCTCACCGTGGCGTCGACGAGCGAGTGAAACGTCAGCAGCGGCGGCATTCGCGGCGCGAGCCCCGCACCTGCAGCACGCGCGATCTGCGCCTGCAACGTCGTCGTCAGGCGCCAGGTCTGGAGGCCTGCGTTCGCGGCGAATGAGTTGTACTTGAACGGGTTGTATTCCGGATAGACGTCGAGCCACCGTGCCTTCTCGAACGCAGGTAGGGGTCCGAGCATGCTGATGACGCGCGCGAGCCACGCGAACGGCGGCACGCCGATCATTGGTGACAGCAGCACGAGACGCGCCGCCTGCGGATCCCCGGAGCCCTCGAGCGCGTCGAGCACGTACTTCAGGACGAGCGCGCCGCCGTTCGAATAGCCCACCAGCAGGAGCGGGCGGTCGGGGCCGATCGTCCGGCTCAGGTGCCGTGCGCCGAGCCGTACGGCCGCGAGCCAGTCCTCCCACGTGACGTCCGTCAGGCCGGAGGGCACCGTGCCGTGGCCCGGCACCCGAAGAGCGAGCACATGATAGCCGCGCTCGCGAAGATCCTCGGCGATCGTCCGCATGCTGTAGGGCGCGTCCGTCAGGCCGTGGACGAGCAATGCGCCGCCGATCGCCTCGCCCTCCGGCGAGAGTTCCTGCGTCCGGTTCCAATCCGTTCCGAGCCGGCCGGGATACGACGGACCGTCAGGGTTGTACCGGTTCGCCGGGATTCGCCAGGCGGGATCGAGCCGTTGCTCGATCTCGTCGTGGACCTGCCTGAACGCGCGGTCTTCGATCGCCAGGTAGTCGGCGAGCATTGATTGCGGCGTGAGGTCGGCCACCCGGGCATCGCGCGGGACGATGCGGTGCCAGGGCTCGAGGTCGGGAAGCCGCCGGCGCGCGTCCAGCGCGCCGCCGATCACGATCGTCACGAAGACAATCACGGCGGTCCACGCGAGCCGCCCGATCCACCGCCGGATAGCGTCGCGTGCGCTCATCGCGTACTCGACTGGAGAAGCCCCGTTTCATCAAATCCTTGAGTGCCGCGACGACGATGTCCTTTGCGACCTGGCTCGCATCGTCCGAATGCCAACAGAAGGCAGGTTAGAAGCTCTTGAGCCATCTCGACATTTCTTTCACCGTCCTCTCGGCACTCTTGTGCAGAGGGAAGTCATGCGAGGTCTCCTCTATGACATAGAGCGAAAACCTACATATGCTGTTCGCTTTCCAATGCGCGATCTCGGGGGTGATGATGTCGACATCGTTTCCCTCCAAACCACCCCACTCCGGACCGGGCACCATATTGTCCTGCCTTGCGAACATGAAGAGCATAGGAATAGGTCCAACGTTGCTTATGTTCGCGGTGATCTGTTCTGCCATCCGGCGCGCCCCGATGAGTTCCCCGGCGGGTATCTGATTGTGAAGGCCGTTGGCACAAGCCTGCGTGAGAATGTCCGGATCGACGCCTGGCACATGGTACACGGCCTGTTCACAGGTACTTCGAGTAGTTGTTTTCTTCTGGCGGGAAAAAGTAGACGTAGTCTGCACCCGCGTTTAGTTGCGGAGTCACCACCTCATTGAGAATCTTGACAAACATCGAAGACGACGCGCCGGGCAAGACGAACATCTGGTTGCTCCAGCCAAAGGGCACGAGCGCATCGATATCCTGGTAGCGCGTCGCATATAGATTGATGACGGCAGCGCCCATGCTCTGACCGCCAAGAACAACCCCTGACGCTCCTTGTGGAGGCGCAGGCCCGTCGAGCACTTCATAGGAACCCTCGCGAATCTGCTCGATGATCTCGTGGGTCGTCTCAACGTAGGTGTCTGGCGTCAACTTGAAACCGGAGCCAGGGCCGCGATCGTAGAGGCTCTCGCCGTAACCAAGTCGATCGACTGTGAAGACGGCGGTATCGCTGTAATAGGCGAGCTCAGCCGCGAACCGAAGAGCACCTGGAATTTTGAAGCCATCCCAAAAGCGCCTATCGAGCGTAGAGCCGTGAAGGAGTAGAACGGCTCGGTGCTGACTGGGATCGAATCTCGGCGTGTAGAACACGGTCCCTCGCAGAGTTGCAGGAACCGGATCGCCCGGATTGTAAACGGTAAACGCCACCTCCGCTTCGCTGGTACGCATCGACGACTCCCCACATGGCTTCGTTCGATTGTCTTGGACGTTGAAGCATTGATCACTGGACTCTTTCAGGCCAGTCATTCTGGAGAACGGTCGTTGCGGTCCGATTCGAGTGCCTGGAGCGCGATGTCGAGTCGCTGAATCGGCCGGGCACGGCTGTGGCCGGGCCAAGTGAACCGATAGACTCACTGCAGCGGATACCCCTAGAATGGCCACGCTTACACATGCCGCTGACTGCCGGCACCCGCCTGGGCTCGGTACGAGATCCTCGCGCTCGTCGGCGCCGGGGGCATGGGCGAGGTCTATCGGGCGCGCGATCTCCGGCTGGGGAGAGAAGTCGCGATCAAGATCCTGCAGCCCGATAGGCTGGGCGACGAGGCTCGGCGCCGCCGTTTCGTGCAGGAAGCGCAAGCGGCTTCTGCCCTCAACCATCCCCACATCGTCACCATCCACGAGATCGAGTCGGCAGGCGATCGCGACTTCATCGTGATGGAGTACGTCCGCGGGCGCAGCCTCGACGCGGTGATCCCCCGCAGCGGCATGCGACTCGGCGAGGTGCTGCGCATCGCCATCCCGGTGGCCGACGCGCTCGCCGCCGCGCATGCGCGGGGCATCGTCCATCGCGACCTCAAGCCGGCCAACGTGATGATCGGCAGCGACGGTGCCGTCAAAGTGCTCGACTTTGGTCTCGCGAAACTGGTCGAGACGCCGACGGGGCTAGACGAAACGACGGTCACGGTGGCGATCGATGGGGACCTCAGCGTGCCGGGGACCATCGCGGGCACCGCGGCCTACATGGCACCCGAGCAGGCGACCGGCGGCACGGTCGACGCGCGCAGCGACATCTTCAGCTTCGGCGCCATGCTCTATGAGATGGCCACCGGTACGCGAGCGTTTGCGGGCACGTCCACGGTGGATACGTTGGCGGCCGTCATCCGCGCGCAGCCGACGCCACCAACCGCGGTCGTACCCGCGCTGGCGCGCGAGCTCGAGCGTCTGATCCTGCGCTGCCTTCGCAAGGACCCGGACCGACGGTACCAGACGATGCGCGACGTCAGCCTCGAGCTGCAGGCGATCAAGGAGGAGTCCGACTCGGGCCGCTTGTCGGCGTCCGTCCCCGCTCCCGACCGCACTCGCCGCTCGCGCCTGATCCCGGCCGTCATCGTGGCCGCAGTGGCGGTCGTGGCGGCGATCGCCATCGGGTGGTGGCTGCAACAGAGGGCCGGGTTCGACAAGCCCGTCAACGGCTCACCCCCCTGACGACACTCCACGGCCGGGAGTCCCAGCCGGCCTTCGCACCGGACGGCGAACAGGTGGCGTTCGAGTGGAACGGCGAGAAACAGGACAACGACGACATCTACCTCAAACTGTTCGGGTCGAGCGAACTGCGGCGCCTCACGACGGACGGCTTGCCGGAGGATGCGCCTGCCTGGTCGCCGGATGGCCGCGAGATCGCGTTCTTCCGGCGCGGGCAGGGCAGGACCACGGTTTATACGGTCTCACCCGTCACCGGTGCGGAGCGCAAGATTCGGATCTGGGCGCCGGCTTCGTGCTAGGCCTGTCCTGGTCACCCGACGGTCGATGGCTGGCAACCGGCCGTGGCATCCCGGACCAGGGCGGCAGCAGCCTCCTGCTGGTCCCCGTCCAGGGCGGCGAGCCGCGAACGCTGACCACGACGAAGGCCTTCGCAGGCCATCCTTCGTTCTCGCCGGACGGGCGGGCTCTCGCGTTCAAGGCCTGCGCCGCTCCGTTCGCGTGTTCGCTGGGGCTGCTCGCGCTGGACGCGGCTTTCATGCCAGCCGGCGCGGCGCGCACGGTGGCGCCGCTGCGCAGTCTTGACCTCGTGTGGGCAGTCACCTGGACGCGTGATGGCCGCTCGCTCATCTACGAGTCCGGCCGCTACCTCTGGCGCGTGGCGGTCGTGGGAGACGGCGCACCCGAACGCCTTGAACTGGTGGGCTACGGGGCGCTCAGCCCGGCGCTGGCCGCCCATCGCGATCGGCTCGCGTTCGTGTCTCAGCGGAACACGATCAGTCAACACCCGCTCGATTCGACCCACACCTCGCCACCGGTGCTGGCGTCGTCCTACGCTGACATCGAGGTGAATTTCTCCCACGACGGGCAGCGGCTCGTCTTCAGCTCGACGCGGGGGGGCGAGGAGAGGGAGATCTGGACGGCCCGTGCGGACGGCACGGGCGCGCGCCAGCTCACGCGCGGTCTGGGGTGGTTTCAGGGTTCGCCGTCGTTCTCGCCGGACAGTCGTCAGGTGGCGTTCGACTCGCAACACGACGACGGCAGCTGGAGCCTCTTCGTCGTGGACGCCGATGGCGGCGTCCCCAGGCGGCTGACGACCGAATCGGGAAACGAGAACTGCCCGGTGTGGTCGCCTGACGGCCGCTGGATCTACTACACGTCGGACCAGAAGGCTGGGCGGAACGTCTGGCGGATCCCGGCGGGCGGCGGCCGCGCCGAGCAGTTGACCACGGGAGGATTGAGCTTTCGCGTCAGGGTGTCTCCCGATGGGCGTGAGTTGCTCTATTCGCCTCCGGCCGCAGCCAATGACGATGCTCCGTTGCTGGCCGCCCCTGTCGCCGGCGGCGCTCCGCGACAGCTACTGCCGTGCGTGAGGGCATACTCAATCTTCACGAATGCCGTTGGCCTCTACTACGCCGAGTGCGGACCGGGGCCCGATCGGAACGTGCATCTCGTCGACGCGGCGACGAATCGCGATTCCGTAATCGGTCGAACCCGGGACGCGCCGTACCAGCCGAGCGTGTTCGCCGTCTCGCCGGACGGCAAGTCCGTGCTCGTGCCGCGGGGTGAGTGGACCAGGGACCTGATGCTGATCGAGAACTTCCGCTGAGACCTACATTTCGCGCTCGCGCCTCCTCACCTCGGACTTCAGCGCGCGGTCGTTAGGCGTGAACCTTCTCGCGGACGCGTCCGTAAGGTTCCTGTGGGGCGAAAAATTTCGCCATTGCAGGTGCCAACGTGCTGAAGCTGGTCCAGCGTTGTTCTTTCTTGGCGCTTTTCGGGCCTGTCCTCGGGTGCGCCTCGTGCACCGTCTCCTCTCAGGATGCTCCCGCGTCCAGTCCGGGCCGGGAACTCGTTCCAACGGCGTTCGTCGACGTCACGGTCGTGTCGATGGCGCGCGAAGAGGCGGTGCCGGGACAGACCGTCGTGGTTCGCGACGGGCGCATCACGCTCATCGGGCCGGCCGGCCGCAGCGACGTCCCGCCCGACGCGCGACGGATTCCTGGTGCCGGCAAATACCTCATGCCGGGCCTCACCGATGCACACTTCCACCTGCAGAGCAACGACGACGACCGGCGTTTGCTGCACGTCCTCATCGCCAACGGCGTGACGTCTATCGTGAACCTGTGTGGGACGCCGGCAATACTCGACCTGCGCAGGCGCATCGCCAACCGCGAGGGGCTGGGCCCGGGGATCTACACGAGCGGCCCCTACATTTCGGACGCGCCCATCTGGCAGCCCGACGCCGACGACGTCGAACGGCTCATCGTCGAGCAGAAGCGCGCGGGCTACGACCTGATCAAGACACACGGCGACTTTTCGCGCGAGGCCTTTCAGCGCCTCTTCGCCGTCGCGCGCAGGGAGGGCATGAAAGTCATCGGGCATGCGCCGCGCAACCTTGGTGTCGAGCCCGTGTTCGAGGAGCGCATGGACGCCGTAGCGCACGGCGAGGAGTTCATCTACGCCTTTTTCTTCTTTGGCGCGCCAGACCTGTCTCGAGCGGATCCGGAGACACGGCGCCGGTTCATGCAGGATGCGGAGACGAAAATCCCAGGGCTCGCCGCCGCGACCACGAAGGCCGGCGTGTGGGTGGTGCCGAACCTCGTCGCCTACACGATGATCGTCGAGCAGGGGAAGGACCTGGCGTCCGTGCTGCGGCGGCCGGAAACGAAGTACCTCCCGCCGGGTCTCGCCGCGGAGTGGCAGCCGGGGCGCAACCGCTACGACCGCAAGTACTCGCCTGAAGTCGCCGAGCACATGATCTGGCGGCGCGATCTGCTGTCGAAGCTCACGGGCGCATTCCGCCAGTCCGGCGTTCGCATGATGGCCGGCACGGACGCGCCGATTCCCGGCGTCATGCCAGGCTTCTCGATGCACGACGAGTTGCGTCTGCTGGTCGCCGCCGGCCTGACGCCGGTACGAAGCCCTGCGCACGGCGACCGGCAATCCAGCTGAGTTCCTCGGCCGGTCGGGCGAGTTCGGCACGGTCGCGGTGGGTTCGCGAGCCGACCTCTTGCTGCTCGACGCCGACCCGCTTCAGGACGTCGCCAACGTCGCGCGGCGTGCGGGTGTCATGGTGAGTGGCCGCTGGATCGCGAAGGAGGAGCTACGCGTGCTGCTGACGAATTGATCGCGGCACCACTCCCCAAGCGTGGCCGCGAGGAGCGCGAGATCGTGGACGCCAGCCGTGCCACCTTCGTAGCGCAGGAGCAGCTCTCGCAGGATCCGGTGTCCTTCGTCTGACCGCTCTTCTCGCGCGGCACACAGGCCGGACGGGAAATCCGTGCTCGGTCCCCGGGGCTGCGTGGACCAGTTTAGCGGTTCATGGCGGGGACGGCGTTGCCGGACGTTGTGACGGCGACTGAGTGACGACCGATTGGGTCCGGAGCAAGAAGTGCCAAGTGCTAAGTGCTAAGTGCCAAGTGAAGTGGATGGTGGGGAGTGGCTAGTGGTGGCTGGATCGGTCAGATCGTCGCGAGGCCTACCGTTTGAATCAGCAATCACTTTTCACTTTCCACTTCGCATTCACTTGGCACCTTCCATTTACCACTTGGCACCGCGAGAGGCACTCGGGCGCGGTTCTTCTGGCGCAGCCTGAGCCGCCTGCGTTGGTGGCAGCGAGACCCCGCGTGCGAGTGCCAGCGAGTCGAGCGCGCTGGGGCCCCTCAATCGGCCAAGCAACTCCAGCCACACGTGATGGGTGATCGTGCGCGGAAATTCGGTTTCACTCCCCCGCCAGTCGAGCGGATCGTCTCCGAGCGCTCGTGACAGGACGAACTCCCGGATTGCCTTCGTGCCCTCGCGGCGATCTACACCGGCAAGTTCGACCGCATGCGCGAGTTCGTGGACGATGATGCAGAGCGGTCGGTCATTGCCCAGTGACTCGGTCTGATACCGGAGATACCCGAATAGCCGGCCGTCTGTGACCCAGAATCGACCGTGGCCGTACAGCCCTGTGGTCTTCACGAGGAGCGGATAGGCCCGGATGATGAGCACAGTCGCCGGAAGGCGCTCAACGCGGTGGAGCAGATCTCGGCCCGTCGCGGATCGGCGTTCCAACTCGGCAAGATGCCTTGCCGTGAGACTATCTCCTCCTTCGATGCGAAGGATCCCGCCGACAGGTTCGGCCTGGTCCACATGTTCGTGTGTCTCCGCTCGGGTGGCTGTCGTCGCGGCGACGCCGGCCGCCAGGCCGCATACAAAAAGTCTGGCCAGAAGGTCGAGTCGCGTGAGACTCGGGCGTAATGCGGCGCCGATTGTCCAGGCAACCATTCTTGCCTCCCACACCGCGTGCAAGTCGGTGTGGCGGCAAAGTACGTTTGGTGCCTGTCGACAGTCCTTGGACTAACCGGGTATTTTCCGGAAGTTCTGAAAGCTGGGGCCCGCCCCTACGAGCTCGCCGGCTCGGGGTTGTCACAGTCGACTGTGGATTGAGGACATCCGCGCCCGCTGTGGTCACCATGTTCGGGCGCTGCTCGAGCAGCAACAACAGCAGATCGATTTCCTTTCGTGTCAAGTGGATGGAGGCATCGCCCTGATGTAAACTCCCTCGCGTCACTCGGAACAGCCTGAACGACTGTTTCTATGCGCACTGTCCCCAGCCCGGTGTCGTTGCTGTGTGCTGCCGCCCTCCTGGCTGGCACTCCGGCCTCGTCCTTTGCGCAGGTGGGCGGCACCACTGCGACGCTGCGCGGCAACGTGACGGACACGACTGGCGGCGCAACGCCTGGTGCCACCGTGACCCTGCTGGACGTAGGTACGCAAGCGTTGCGCACCGCGGTGACTGATGACCGGGGAAGCTTCCAGTTCATAGGCCTTTTCCCTGGAACGTTCGATCTGTCCATCGAGCTCTCAGGATTCAAGACCTTTCATCAGACAGCCATTGTTCTCGGACCGAACGACACACGCGGCATCGACATCCAGTTGGCGATCGGCGCGCAAACCGAGACTGTTCTCGTCACGACCTCCGCCGACATCGTCCAGACCGAAACAGGCGCGCGCGAAGGGCGATTGTCCGCCGCCCAGATCGACAATCTCTCGATCATCGGCCGCAGCTCGCTCGAGCTGTTACGGATTCTGCCGGGTGTCGTCGCACCCGATCAGAGTCAGCTCGAGAGCGTCAGCTTTCTTTTCGGGGCCAACCAGACGCAGTCCTACGCTATCAACGGCGTCCGCACGTCGAACAATGCGGTGAGCCTGGACGGATCGAACCTGATGGACATCGGCGCAGGCGGCGGCGTCATGGTCAACGTGAACAACGACATGGTGCAGGAGGTCACGGTTCAGAGCTCGAACTTCAACGCCGAGTACGGCTCGGGCGCCATCAACATCAGTGCGGTCACGAAGGGGGGAAGCTCCGAGTTTCACGGGGCCGCCTATTGGTACGGGCGTGATCACCGGCTCGCGGCGAACGATCGATCGAACAGCATCCTGGGGATCGACAAACCGAAGAGTGGATTCTTCTATCCGGGCGGGAACATCGGCGGTCCGCTGCCGCTGCCGTTCACCGGGTACAACGGCGGCCGCGACAGACTGTTCTTCTGGCTCGGCGTCGAAGCGCAGCGCCAAAGAGTCGATTCGGGAAGCACGCTGACCACCACCCTCAGCCAGGCGGCGCGGACGGGCGACCTGAGCGAGTTCCTGGCGGGACGCGGTCAGAACCTGAATCACCCGTCGATCGTCCTCGTTCCCGCCGGCTTCCCGAACTCCGGCACCCCTGCGCCGAACAATGACCTTCGTCCGTACGCGGACCCGCTCGGGCTCGCAATGGCGAGTCTCTATCCACTGCCCAACCACGCCGATGCCGACAATCGCTACAACTACGTCTACAGCGCGCTGGAACCCACGAACCGGTTCGAGGTGAAGGGCAGACTGGACTGGAACATCAGCACGACGACGAAAGCGTACATGCGCATTGCTCACGACACGGAGGACATCGAAAGCCCGCGTGGCGTCTGGGGAGGCGGGTCAGGTCAAGCTGCCGACTCCCGGCGAGAGCCACAACCGGGGCCGCTCGTACGCCGCCAACGTCGTCCAGGTGCTGAATCCGTCGCTCACACACGAGTTGCTCGCGACCTACAGTCGTCTCACGCTCGACAACGGATACCGCGACCCGTCCGTGTTCCGCAAGGATACGCTCGGCGTCGACTTCGTCGGGTTCTTTCCGAACCAGAGCCCCAATGTTCCGCTCGGGCATGCCTACAGCTGGTCTGGCGCGCAGCTGGGCGATTTCGGGGCGTTCAACGACGCCACATACGCTCACACCGACGAGCTGCTTTTCGCCAGCAAGCTGACAAAGGTCCATGGCGCGCACGCGCTGAAGTTCGGCGCCAGCGTGGCGCGGCTGCAGAAGCAGCAGAACTTCTACAACAACGAGGACGGTTGGATGGGGTTCACGCCGTTCACGCCTGGCGGCACGGGCAGCCAGATTGGCGACCTGCTCGTGGGGCGGCCGTATCTGGCGATCCAGGGTACGCGTTCAAAAGACGGCAGTTTCCGGATGTGGAACTTCGATGTCTTTGCGCAGGACAGCTGGAAGATTCGTCCCAACCTGACGCTCGATGCCGGTGTCCGCTTCGGGTACTGGACGAACAACGCCGAGCTGAACGGCCTGGGCACGTGGTTCGATCCCGACTCGTACGATCCGGCTCGCGGCGCGTTTCTCGATCCCGGAAACACGCAGTTGAACGGCGTTCGCTACGCGGCGCTGGGCCAGGCGCCCCTTGGCCTGCTTTCGAACCGCCCGCCATTTGCGCTTCCTCGCCTCAACGTGGCGTGGGATATCAGAGGCGACGGCACAAGCGTGCTTCGTGGCGGGTACGGGCTCTTCTTGAACCGGCCGGTCGGAAATGTCGATTACACCAACGCGCTGCGGTGTGCCACCCAATGCCTATAATGTCGGCGCGGACGCTTTCTACGATCGGACGCTAGGCGGGCTGGGCCTGACATATCAGACCGTACATCTCATTCCATTCCAGAACGTCATCAGTTCGCAGAACATCAGTCCGCCGACGCCCGACTCGTTCACCTTTCCCAAGACGCACAGCTACAGCGTGTCGTACGCGCGCCGCATCTTCTGGAATCAGGTGATTGAAGCCGCGTACGTGGGCACCAGCGGGCGCGATCTCGTCAGCAAAACGAACATCAACGTCGTGCCTTATGGCGCACTGAGCAGTGGCGTGATCGGCAACGCGGACTTGTCCGTGCCGGTCAACCGTGTCGCCCTCGACCCCGGCGTCGTGAATTCACAGCGGCCGTTCCCCGTTTACGGGCAGATTACGCCGTTTGAATACGAGGGTACTTCGCAGTACCACTCGCTCCAGGCGACGCTGAGCCGGCAGACCACGAAACGCCTGCAGTACTTCGTGGCGTACACGCTGAGCCGGTCCGAAGGGACTCTGAGCGGTGAGTACTTTCTGCGCGATCCTTTCGACCCTCTGAAGACGTATGGGACGCTCGAGAGCGATCGTCGCCATATCCTGAATGTCTCCTGGAACGCCATGCTGCCGGACGCTGCACGCGGTGGGCTCGACACAATGGTCGGCCGTGGCCTGTTGAATGGGTGGCAGCTGTCGGGCATTTCAACCGCTGTGAGCGGGACGCCGATTCACCTGGTCTTCTCTGGCGATGCCGCCCAGCGTGGGATATCCCAGGCCTACTTCGGCACCCCCGACGTCGTCGGCGTGGACTTCTTCAATGTCGACAATGACCTTGTACCTGTGTTCACCTGCGACCCCAGGCTGGGTGGTCACAAGGTGGGCGAGAAGCTTCTGGATATCGGCTGTATCAGCGTGCCGGCGTTCGGCACGAACGGAACCAGAATCCCCGCAAACCTCAGAGCGCCATGGCGCTCGACTCACGACGTCACCCTCTTCAAGAACTTCGCGATCCGTGGCTCGCAGCGGCTGCAGTTTCGCGCCGGGTTCTTCAACATTTTCAACACGGCGTACGCGTCCACGAACATCGGGAGCACCGACGTCGACCTGGCGCTCCAGACCACGTGCAATCGCCATGTAGACCACGTGCCGAACGGTGCCGGCGGCTACGTCGATGACATCTGCGATCCAAGCGGCGGGTTCTCGTACACGCAGAACACGCTCGACAACTTCGGCAAGATCAACGTCAAGCGCGGCCACCGGGTGATCGAGCTGGTCGTGAAGTACTACTTTTGACGATAAGTGATGGCCGCCCGCCCGCGCGTCCGTGACGACGAGGAATGAAATTCTCCGCGTGGCGGTCGGGGGTCGATGCCCGGTCAAAACCGTGGGTTGCTCACGGCCGTGGCCGGGCCAAGTGAACCAATAGACTCACTGCAGCGGATACCCCTAGAATGGCCACGCTTACACATGCCGCTGACTGCCGGCACCCGCCTGGGCTCGTACGAGATCCTCGCGCTCGTCGGCGCCGGGGGCATGGGCGAGGTCTATCGGGCGCGCGATCTCCGGCTGGGCAGAGAAGTCGCGATTAAGATCCTGCAGCCCGAAAGGCTGGGCGACGAGGCTCGATGCCGGCGTTTCGTGCAGGAAGCGCAAGCGGCTTCTGCCCTCAACCATCCCCACATCGTCACCATCTACGAGATCGAGTCGGCAGGCGATCGCGACTTCATCGTGATGGAGTACGTCCGCGGGCGCAGCCTCGACGCGGTGATCCCCCGCAGCGGCATGCGTCTCGGCGAGCTGCTGCGCATCGCCATCCCGGTGGCCGACGCGCTCGCCGCCGCGCATGCGCGGGGCATCGTCCACCGCGACCTCAAGCCGGCCAACGTGATGATCGGCAGCGACGGCGCCGTCAAAGTGCTCGACTTCGGTCTCGCGAAACTGGTCGAGACGCCGGCGGGACTAGACGAAACGACGGTCACGGTGGCGATCGATGGGGACCTCAGCGTGCCGGGGACCATCGCGGGCACCGCGGCCTACATGGCGCCCGAGCAGGCAACCGGCGGCACGGTGGACGCGCGCAGCGACATCTTCAGCTTCGGCGCCATGCTCTATGAGATGGCCACCGGTACGCGAGCGTTTGCGGGCACCTCCACGGTGGATACGTTGGCGGCCGTCATCCGCGCGCAGCCGACGCCACCAACCGCGGTCGTACCCGCGCTGGCGCGCGAGCTCGAGCGTCTGATCCTGCGCTGCCTTCGCAAGGACCCGGATCGACGGTACCAGACGATGCGCGACGTCAGCCTCGAGCTGCAGGCGATCAAGGAGGAGTCCGACTCGGGCCGCTTGTCGGCGTCCGTCGCCGCTCCCGACCGGACTCGGCGAGCGCGCCTGATCCCGGCCGTCATCGTGGCCGCCGTGGCGGTCGTGGCGGCGATTGTCATCGCGTGGATGTCCAACGTGAAGCCAGCTGTGCCGGCTCAACGGCTCGTCCCTCTCACGGCACTCAACGGTCTGGAGTTCAACCCGACGTTTTCCCCGGACGGCGAGCAGGTGGCGTTCGAGTGGAACGGCGAGAAGCAGGACAACGACGACATCTACCTCAAACTGGTGGGGTCGAGCGAACTGCGGCGCCTCACGACGGATGCCTTGCCGGACGGCGCGCCCGCCTGGTCGCCGGACGGCCGCGAAATCGCGTTCTTCCGGTACGGCCGGGAAACCGTCGCGCTTTATGCGGTCTCCCCCATCACGGGTGCGGAGCGCAAGATCTCGGAGCTTGGCTCAGGCGCCTGGTTCGGCCTGTCCTGGTCACCCGACGGTCGATGGCTGGTAACCGGGCGGGGCACGGAGCAGGGCGGCAGCCTCCTGCTGGTCCCCGTCAAAGGCGGCGAGCCGCGAACGCTGACCACGACGAAGGCCTTCACAGGCATGGCTTCGTTCTCGCCGGATGGGCGGGCTCTCGCGTTTCGGACGTGCACTAATCCCATGCGCTGTTCGGTCGACGTGCTCGCTCTCGACACGGCCCTCAAGCCGGCCGGCGCGACGCGCACGCTGGCGGCGGCGGGCAGTATCGACGGGGGATGGGCGGTCGCCTGGACGCGTGATGGCCGCTCGCTCATCTACGAGTCCTTCCGCTACCTGTGGCGCCTGTCGGTTGCTGGCGACGCGGCGCCCGAGCGCCTCGAACTGGCGGGCTATGGTGCGCTCAGCCCGGCCCTGGCCGCCCATCGCGATCGGCTGGCGTTCGTGTCGCAACGGAACACGATCACGCAACACCCGCTCGATACGACCTACACCTCGCCGCCGGTGCTGGCGTCGTCCTACTGGGACATGAGTGTGGATTTCTCCCACGATGGGCAGCGGCTCGTCTTCTGCTCGTCGCGGGGGGGCGAGGGGATGGAGATCTGGACGGCCCGTGCGGACGGCACGGGCGCGCGCCAGCTCACGCGCGGTCCGGGGAGGTGGCAGGGCTCACCGTCGTTCTCGCCGGACGGGCGCCAGGTGGTGTTCAACTCGCAACACGAGGACGGCACCTGGAGCCTCTTCCTCGTGGACGCCGACGGCGGGGTCCCGAGACAGCTGACGACCGACCCGGGAGACGAGGACACCCCGGTGTGGTCGCCCGACGGCCGCTGGATCTACTACACGTCGTACCAGAAGGCCGGGCGGAACGTCTGGCGGATCCCCGCGGGCGGCGGCCGCTCCGAGCAGTTAACCACGGGGGGATCGGGCTACGGCGTCAGGGTGTCGCCCGATGGGCGTGAATTGCTCTACACCCCTCCGAACCCGGAGGGCCCTGAAAGGCCGCTGCTCGCGGCTCCCATCACGGGCGGCGCCCCGCGACGGCTACTGCCTTGCGCGAGGTCATTCTCCACGAGTGCCGTTGGGCTCTACTACACCGAGTGCGGAACGGGGCCCGACCGGAATGTGCATGTGATCGACGCCGCGACGACACGCGATTCCGTGATCGGTCGGACCCGGGACCATCCCTACGCGGGGAGTGCCTTCGCCGTTTCGCCGGACGGCAAGTCTCTGCTCGTTCCGCGGGGTGAGTGGACCAGGGACCTGATGCTGATCGAGAACTTCCGCTGAGATCTCGGTTTGACTTGTCCTCAGCGAATCCGCAGACTGCGGCAGCATGACGTGCGCGACTGCGGTGATGCTCGGCATAGCGATCCTCGCAGGAGCGGCCGATGCGGAGGTGCCGACGATGCGACTCGGCGAGGTGCTCGTGATGGTCCCGCTCGATGCCGCGCCGCCGCCGATGGCGGAGGGAGTAGTCTTTCAGGCTGACCGCGGCGGCCGCAAGGGACAGTACCTGGTGGTCACCACGCGGGCAGCGGAACCGGCATCCGCGCCCGGGGAAGGTCGTGCCTCCGAATATCGGCTCCTCAGCCCCGAGACGGCGGGCACGCTGCCAGACGTCGACGTGCTTGGCATCCACTACCTCAAGGTGCGGCCCGAACGCGCGGACGCCTTCGAGCAATTCGTCGGCCGGACGCTGCATCCGGCGGTGGCCAACCTCCGGCCGGATCTACGGCTCCTCTATTACAAGGCGGTCGCAGGCCCCGACACGGGCAACTACATCACGCTCTTCGCGCTGACGCGCGAGTCACGGGACAAGTACTGGCCTGGCGGATCCGACTCCGACGATTTGCGGGAAGCGTTCAAGCCGGTTCAGCCGCTGACCACGGAGCTGAGCACCTACCTTGTGGAGGGATCCGCCCTGACGGATCCCAGGTTCGCCGCCGCGGTGTTCGAAAGCCGGACCTGGACGGACTTCGTGCTCGTCCCGAAGGTCCCATGAAAAAGTTCGCGGGTTGCTCGTGGCACACGTGCCTTCTGGCTGTTGCCTTCGTAGTCCTCGCTCTTGCTCCACTTGCCGCCGCGGCCCAGACGAAACCCAAAAACGTCCTGGTGCTGTCCGGTGGACGCGGCCGCACCTCTATCAATCTGATGCAGTCATCGCTGCGGGCTCGCTTTCCAGGGCCCGTGAACTTTTCAATCGTCGATCTCGAGAACCCGCGGTTCGAACAAGGGGATTACCGGGAGTACTTCGCAGAAGCGCTTCGAAGTGGGTATGCCGGCGAGAAGCTGGATCTCATCGTTGCAGTGATGACCCCGTCGCTCGAGTTTGCCGTTCAATACGGCAGCAAGGTGTTTCCAGGTGTCCCCATCGTCTTCATGTCGATTAGCACCCCCCTGCCGGAGAAGATGTGGCCGGGAGTGACGGGCGTCGAATCCCCCATCGGCGTTCCTGAAATCATCGACCTGGCGCTTCGTCTCCATCCGGATACCGAAGCCGTCGCAGTAATCACGAATGTCGTGGGAGTCGACAAAGACTGGCTGCTCGCTGAGCGCGCGGCACTTCTTCGCCATCGGGACAAAGTACGGGAGATCGACCTCATCGGACCTCCAAGCCCTGAACTGCTCCAGAGAGTTGCTGCACTTCCGCCCCGTACCGTCGTGCTGTTTCAGCTGTTTCCACAAGATTCAGATCAACTGGCGTTCGGAGCCTTCGATGTCCTCGCTTCGGTCGCACAGCGCCTGCCCACCTATTCCATCTTGTCCCTTCTGGACCGCGGAGCCATTGGCGTCGCAACCTACGACGCCACGAACGATGCTGTGTTGGCAGGACAGCTCGCAGCACGGGTGCTCTCTGGTGAGCGAGCAGGCGACATTCCCGTTGTGCAGAACTCCCAGGTTCAGCTGTCCGTCGATTGGCGACAGCTTCGCCGATGGAACATTCCGGAGTCGGCGTTGCCGCCGGGTACTCGGGTCCTCTACCGGGACCCCACTCTCTGGCAGCGCCATTGGAAATACATCATCGCGGCAAGCGCGGTGATGGTCGTCCAGTCTGTGTTGATTGTTGGATTGTTGTGGCAGCGGGCACGAAAACGGAGAGCGGAAGCTGTCATTCGCGAGAGCGAACAGCGTTTTCGTCTCGTCACCAACACGGCGCCGGTGATGATTTGGATGTCCGGACCCGATCGATCGTTCACCTACTTCAACCAGCCGTGGCTGGATTTCACCGGGCGGCCCCTTGACGCCGAGTTGGGCAATGGTTGGGCGCAGGGCGTACATCCGGACGATCGCGAGTCATGTCTGGAGACATACATGCGTGCATTCGACCTCCGTGAGTCCTTCCAAATGCAATACCGGCTTCGCCGGCATGACGGAGAATTCCGCTGGGTCTTCGACATCGGCGTGCCACGGTTCAACGCTGATGGCTCCTTTGCCGGCTACATCGGTTCTTGCCTGGACATCACGGAACGCAAACTGGCCGAAGAAGCGCTGGCCAGCCTTGGAGGCAAGTTGATCGCGGCGCAGGAACAGGAACGCACCCGAATTGCTCGAGAGCTGCACGACGATATCAACCAGCAACTCGCGTTCTTGTCGGTGTCGCTCGACGAACTCAGACAGAATCCACCGGAATCGATTGCGGCGATCCCTGACCGCCTCGAAGGGATTGAAACCCAGGCAGCTGAAATTTCGAGGAGCGTGCAGGCGCTCTCACATCGTCTGCATTCTTCAAAGCTCCAGTACCTGGGCCTGGTTGCAGCGTTGCGGGGCTTCTGCCGCGAGTTCTCCGATCAGCACCGCGCCGAAGTCAGGTTCTCACACGATCCGATCCCCGAAAGCTTGCCGGAGGAGATCTCACTGTGCCTGTTCCGCGTCGCGCAGGCGGCACTGGTAAACGCCTTGAAGCACAGCGGCGTGAAATCTTTTGACGTTCACCTGAGGTCTTCACGTGGGGGGATTCATCTGAGTATCCGTGATGGAGGCGTCGGCTTCGATGTCGAGAAGATGCTCGGCGGCCACGGTCTCGGGCTAATCAGTATGCGTGAGAGAGTGCGTTTCGTGAATGGCGAGATTTCGATCCTGTCAAAGCCCAACGGCGGCACCACGATCGAAGTCGATGTACCGCTGCCCGCCGAAACCGTCAAATCGCAGAGTGCGTGACTCGCAACCGTGCGGAGCGCGCAGCACGGCACTCTACTCGTCGTTCAGCGCGGCATTGATGGTCGCCAAACCCAGCGCGCCCATCGGTTCGTCGTCCTGGGAACGGACCAAATACGCGAGTCCGAGCGCGAGTGCCCACCCGCGCGCGCGCATCAACGTGTGATCGTCGACCGGATCGAATTCTGCGCGTACTGATTCGCGAAAAATCGACCGCGTCGACGGCGGCAACAACATCCAGACTACCGACAGGTCTGTTGCCGGATCGCCAGCTGCGAGATCGCCGAAGTCGATTACCGCTGAAAGACGGCCGTCGCTGACCAGCAGATTGCCCGGGTGAAAGTCGCCGTGAATCCACAACAGCGGTCCCGACCAGGGAGGCGCCGAGAGCGCGCGCTCCCACAGCTCGAGCACGGCGGCTCGGTCCACGAGCCCCTCCAATTGCTGGAGGTGGTTCCCGAGGACGGTCGTGCGAGCGGCGAGGGGCACACTTCGCCAGGGATTGTGCGGAGCCTCCCTCGGGGCAGGATGGTGGAGCGCCCGAAGAAACTGGCCCAGAGCGACGGCCGCTGTCGAAAGGTCCTGCGGTGGCGAAAGCAGAGCACTCCGGCCGGAGAACCACGGCGTGATGGACCACGGCCACGGGAATCCGCAGCCGGGACGGCCGATGCGGCGCGGCACGGGAATGGGCAATGGCAATTTTGGAGACAGGCGCGGAAGCCACCGCTGCTCCTGTTCGATCAGACCGGCCGAGATCGCGCGACGAGGGAGGCGCACCACAAGGTCATCGCCCAAGCGAAACAGTCTGTTGTCCCAACCCTCGCCGATATCGTTCAGCGCCAGATGCGCGAGATCCCTGTGCTGTTCCTGGATGAGCGCCTGCACCAACGATTGGTCTATGGTGACTTCGGCCGGAGGTTTCGTCTCGATCGTCATCTGATGCGCTTGCGATCATCGCATCAGTCACGTCCAATGACGTCGATCGGTCCTGCAAGTTCGACGCGTCGGAAAGTGCGCTGCTCTCGCTCAGATCTGCGAAGATTACGGCGATCAGCCTTGACGGCATCGCTGCGAAAGGCCCAGCCCTGCGGACTGCCTGAAGGAGTAATACGGCGGTGTTGGCCATCATCGCTCGCCTCGGGCCGATGAACCCCCTCGCGTGCGGCTGCGCTGCAACCTTCCTGAGCGCCCGTTCGTCATTAATGGAGCTACGAAAGGAGTTCGGAAGATGACGAAGTTGACATTTTCGACGACCATCGCCGCGCCGAAGGAGCTCGTCTGGCGCACGATGCTCGAAGACACGACCTATCGCAAGTGGACGAGCGCGTTTCAGGAAGGCTCGTACGCGGTGACTGACTGGAAGCCGGGCAGCAAGGCACTATTCCTGGCGCCCGATGGCAGCGGCATGGTCAGCAGGATCGCCGAGCATCGTCCCAACGAATTCCTGTCGATCGAACACCTCGGCGTCGTCAAGAACGGCGTCGAGGATACGACGAGCGCCGAGGTGAAAGAATGGGCGGGTGCGCTGGAGAACTACACGCTGCGGGACGACGGCGATCGCGTGACGCTGACGATTGAGATGGACACCGCGGACAGCTACAGGCAGTACTTCGAAGACACGTGGCCGAAAGCGCTATCGGCACTCAAGGAGTTGTCCGAGAGCCGAGTGGCCGTCGGGTAGCAGGACGCGCCTCGCGCCGCAGTTTCAGCTGCGTCATTCCTTACGCAGCGACTGAGCTGGATCCATGCTCAGCCCTCGCGTGCGGGCAGCTACACGCCGTCATCGCCGCCCCAAACGGCACGGTCGCGCCACGATTACGTGAATCCCGAAGCATTGACAGGCGCGGACGACCGCACTACTGTGGGGACGGGCGCACAAAGGGCGCCTGCGGGTTCGCGCGAAGGGCCAAGCCCACCGTTACAGCTGCTCGACCAACGGCCACCGACCGCCGTGCTGCCTGTCTGCGAACCACAGGGCTGAAGCATGGAGGTTGTATGCCGTCACGCGAGTTGCCCGCCCGTCCCAATCTCGAACATCTGAAGAAGCTGGCGAAGTCGCTGCTCGACGCGGCGAAAGCGCGCGATCCGGAAGCGCTCCAGCGATTCGCCGTGCTGCCCTCGCTCTCGGGAAAGTCGCTCGACGAGATCGACGCGATCGATCTGGCGCTGCACGATGCGCAGTCGGCGATCGCGCGCGAACACGGGTTCCCGTCGTGGAACGCCTTGCGCGAAGAAGTCGAGTCGCGCACGCTGTCGTTCGAGGCGGCGGTCGACGAGTTCATTCGCTGCGCAACCGGTGGTGCCGCGGGACGCGCGGAACGGCTGCTCGGGCGTCATCCGCGGATCGCATCAGCAACGCTGCACACCGCCCTGGTGCTCGGCGATGTTGCAGCGGTCGAAGAGCGACTCAGACGCGATCCGGCCCTCGCGCGCGAGCCGGGCGGACCGCAGAACTGGGAGCCGCTCCTCTACGCGTGCCACACGTCGATGCACCAGCGCATCCCGGAACGGCTCGACGCGCTCGTGACCATCGCGCGTCGTCTCTGCGGCCTCGGCGCGAATCCCAATGCCGAGTACCACTGGAACTGGCACCCCGAGCTGCCGCGAACGGCATTGTGGGCAGCGGTTTGCGCGGTGAGCCACCTGCCGCTCGCCGAAGTGCTCCTCGACGCTGGTGCCAACCCCACTGATGGCGTGACGTCGCACATCGCCGGAGGCGGCGGTAATCTCGACGCGCTCGAACTGCTGAATCGCTATGGCCTGAACGTGGACGGCATACCCGGCGGCGTGCCGCCGCTCGTGTACATGATGTTCTGGGGCGACAACGCGGCTGGGCCGCGCTGGCTGCTCGAGCACGGGGCCGACGCCAATCTCGCGTGGGGCCACGAGGGCGAAGCGCCGCTGCACGTGGCGGCCCGGCGCTGGGACGTGCCGATGGTCGAGACGCTCGTCGCGCACGGCGCCGATGTCTCGCAGCGTCGAGCGGACGGCGCGACACCGCACACGCTGGCGGAGCTCAATGGCAACTCCGACATCGCGGCATGGCTGCTCGCGCACGGCGCCGTCGACGAGCTGACGCCGCTCGAACGGTTCATCGCGGCATGCGCGCGCGCCGATCGTCCAACGGCGGACGCGATCCTGGCGTCACACCCCGCACTGCGATCGGAGCTGCGCCCCGAGCAGCAACTGATGCTCCATCGGCCCGCCGAGAGCGGCAATGCCGCCGTCCTCGAGACGATGCTGTCGTGCGGATTCGATCCGGACGCGACAGACAAGGACAATGTCACCCCGCTGCACCGGGCGGCGATGGGTGGCCATGTGGAGGCGGTCCGCGTGCTGCTGGCGCATGGGGCGAACGTCGCGGCACTGGACGGCATGTTCGCGGCGCCGCCGCTGGTGTGGGCGGTAGAAGGACGCAGCAACGCGGGGCATCGCGGGGCCGATCACGTCGGCGTGGCGCGGCTTCTTATCGCCGCCGGCTCACCGCTCGAATGGACGCCACCAGAGGGTGCGCCGGGACCGGAGCGCACGCTCGAGGGATTGGCCGAGCTTCGCCGCGAGGCGGCGAACGGCGTGTTCTCGTAACGGCTACTGGGTTGCGAAAACCAGATAGATAGTGAGCGCGTCAGGCATGTTCATCGGGCCCACACGACGAAGTGGGCTTTCTTTGGCGGAATTAAACGCCCGACCTGCCGACCGCGTGGACGTGCTTCAGACCGCGGATGATGAGGAGCCCGTCTGAGAGGGCGGGTGTCGCCATCACCACCTCTCCGATCGCGTTCTTCCCGAGCAGTTCGTACTTTGGACCGGCCTTCACCACGAAGATGTCGCCGTCCTCGCTGGAGAAGTAGACCTTGCCGTCACCGGCGACTGGTGACGCGCTGAACGCTCCGCCGGTTCCTCCAAGTCGCTCCTGATAGATCTGCTTGCCGGTCACGACGTCGTACGTGGCCAGCACCCCGTTCGTCTGAACGACATACAGCTGGTTCTGGTAGATGACCGGCGTTGGAATGTAGGGGCCGCCGCGCTTGGTGCTCCAGGCGATGTGCGCGCTGCTGGTCTCGTCACCTTTCAGCGTGATGTCCCCAGTGGCACCCGGCTTGATTGCGATGATTGGCTGAACGCCGCGGTAGCCGTTCGTCACGATCGCGAAACCAGGCCCAACGATTGGCGTCGGGATGGTCACTTCTGAGTTCCCGGACAGGCGCCACAGCTCCTTGCCCGTCGAAGGATCGTATCCGCGCGTGAAGTTCGTCGCCCGTGTGACGAGCTCCGCCTTGCCGTTCGCATCGATCACGGTCGGGGTTGCCCAGGAGGGAATCTCGTCGCGCTCTGTTCGCCACGCCTGCTTGCCCGTGACAACGTCGAACGCCGCGATGAACGAGTTCTTCTGGATGTCGCACTGCACAATGACGAGGTTCTTGTAAATGATCGGCGAGCTGCCGACGCCCCATTCGTAATCGGGGTCGAAGAACCAGCCGGCGTTCAGCGCCCCGAGGTCCTGCTTCCAGAGCTGCTTACCCGAAAAGTCGTACGCATAGAGCCCCTCGGAGCCGAACGACACCACCACATGCTCACCGTCCGTGACCGGCGTCGGTGAGGCCTGGCTCGACTTCGGATGTCGCTTCGTCCTGGGTACGCCTTCATGAGCAACACGATCCCACAGCACCTTGCCCGTTCGCTTGTCGAGGGACAGCAGCCGCCAGGTGTGCTTCGAGTCATCCGTGATGGGCTCGACGTCACCGTACAGGCCAGTCCTGATCCCCTGTTTCGGATCGCCACTGACGGCCGTCGAGACGAACACGCGATCACCCCAGACAATCGGGCTCGACACGGCAATGCCATCCAGTGGTGTCTTCCATGCGACGTTTTCGCCAGTAGCGACATCCCATTTGACCGGCAGAGATTTGCCGTCGGCGATGCCGGCGGCGTTTGCGCCGCGGAAGGCAGGCCAGTGCTGGGCCGAGGGAGATGCCGTCGCGAGCGCGGCAAGGACGAGCGGCAAGAGTCGGTTCACTGTCATTTTCCTTCGACGCGGCTGAAGGTCACAGGCGGTCGACCGGTCGGGCTCAGGGTGAAGCTGGTCACCGTGTCGCCATCCGCAGTAAACGCAACCGTTGCACCGGACATCCCTATCACTCGGAACGTTGTTCCATCGCGCGGCGACAGGACCAGGGCGTCCCCGCCTGACGGCGACGCCCTCAAGCGCGAGCCCTCGACCGTCACGGCCACCTCGGTGCCGGTAGGGTTCTTGTAGGTGCCGGCAAGACGTGCGAGCTGCTGAGGGTCCACCTTGAAATCCTCGTACGGCCTGGCGCCAGCACGCTCCAACACCGTAACGATCTCGGTCTGGCTCCGCGCCTTTGCGGACTCGAGCGAATCGCTGAGTACCCTCAGATGGCAGTCCGCCGCTATCGAGGACCGCTTGCGTCAGCTCCACGCTCCCGTCTTCGATGGCACTGCCGAGGGCCATCTCCTTCCCTGCCGCACCCTTCTTGATAAGCAGCTTCGCGATCTCCGTGTGCTCCGGCCGCTTCTTCTGGGCCGGGCTGACGGCCATTATCAGCGGAGTCATCCCGTAGAACGTGTCTTTCACGTTGGGGTCGGCGCCCCTGTCCAGCAGGATTTTCACGACGTCCACATGCCCGTGATCGCACGCGTAAAACAGCGCGGTCACGCCGTAGCGGAACTTGGTGTTGACGTCTATTCCCTCGTCGAGCAGCCGGTTCACCGTCGCCGCGTCGCCTTCGCGGGCGGCGGCGGAGAGCTCGTCGGCCTTGGCCACTGGTTGTGCCGAGGTCGCCGACTGCCAGGTCACCAGCGACAAAGCCACCGCGAATAGTAGTGTCATGCGTATTCCCTGCGTCTGCATGGACGCGTACGCGTCTCTCAGATTACGTCTTCACCTCGTGACGCTCGTTGCGTCGCACCGGACCGCTTGAGTGGCTTCGCCAGCGAGATCGAGCGGTATCAGTGCGGGCTCGGCACGAGCCACTTTGGCGGGACGCCGCACTTATCATAAAGAAGCTGGGGCACGGCGCGCTGCTTCCCAGGAACCTCGAGCGTGATCGCGACGCGATACAGCGTGCGCGGCATAAAAGAAACCCCATTGGTTCCCGCGACGATGCGCGCAGCGGCGCTCGATCGGTCTGGGGCGCCGGATGTCCTCAAACTGCACGAACTGCCGGTACCTGACGTGGGGCCGTCGGAGGTCCTGATCGCGATTCACACCGCCGGCGTCGGCGGTTGGGACGCCGATATGCGCGAGGGCTGGTATGGTACTCGTACAACTTCGCCACCCCAAAGGCGGCATCTACGCGGAGTACGTGGCCGTAGATGCCGAGAATGTCGGGCGTCTGCTCGATGCAGTTCGACGCGGCCGGCTCGCATGCACGTTTTCGGCAAGATCGTTCTGCGAGTGTCGCGCGCGTAAGTGTCCTCCAGGATGCGCATCGGCGTGCTCGCCAGGTGACAGTCGCCTCAGCCGAAATCCCAAAACAGGCTCGCAACTGCTGGCATCACCGTTGCTGGCGCGGCAGGCAACCTTTCCCCGGAGTCTGCCGTGCCGCTACTTCCACTCGTAAGACCAATCAGCGCGATCCTCCTGTGCGCCGGCATCGTCGCTTTCGGCGCCGGCAGCGCCGCAGGCGAAGGCCTGGCGACGGCCACCGCGCGGATCCAGGTCAAGCCACGCGCCGCCGAAGTCTATGTCGACGGATATCTTGTCGGCACCGTCGACAAGTTCGACGGGTTCTTCCAGCGGCTCGAGGTGCCTGCTGGCGAACACGAGCTGACGCTCTACCTCGAAGGGTACAAGACAGTTCGGCAGAAGGTGCTGTTTCCTCCGGAGACGGCCTTCGACATCAGGTATCAGCTGCAGCCGCTGGCGCATGGCGAAGCGCAAGAGCCCCGGCCGCAGGCGCCGCCGAATCATGCGGCGCCGTCAGCTGGATCGCCGTTCGAGGGCGCATGGTTCGCCGAAGCGCCTCTTCCGCATCCTGCCGCGACGCATCCGTCATCTTCGTTCGGCTCGCTGGCGGTGCGGGTGCAACCCGCCGGGGCGACTATCCTCGTCGACGGCCAGGAATGGACGCCGTCGGATAGTGCCGATCCGATGACCATAGAACTGCACGAAGGTACGCACGAGATCGAAATCAAGAGCGAAGGGCTCTCCACGTTCCGCAAGAACGTGCGCGTGCGAGCTGGCGAAACTGTCTCGCTGAATGTGAGTCTGGTCCGATGAAGATCACATCCTTGTTCGCCAGCGCGACAACCGTTCTCTGCATGACGACACTGGGCGCCGGACCTGCAAACGCGCAACAGTCGCCGCTGCCGCCCGGTTCCCTTCAGATCGAAAGAATCGAGAGTGGGTTCGTGATCGCTCCCGATGCCAAGTTCACCGAGGTCGATGACCGGTTCGCGACGCTCGCGGGCGTCTATGGCGGCTGGTTGACGGATCGAACGCTGCTCGTCGGCGCGGGAGCCTACTGGTTGGCGAACCGAGATGACGCCTTCAAAATGCAGTATTACGGCGGGCTCGTGCGGTGGACCTTCGCGGCCCGGCACACGTTTGGCGTGAGCGCCGGGGGGTTCGTGGGGTTTGGCGACGCGACGCTGGGGCGGACCTATGGTGAGCTGTTTCCTTCAGGCCAACGGATCAAGGACCCGATGCGCTTCCGCGCCAGCAGAGGTCATGGCGACGTGCGCACGCCGCTTACGAACGACACCGTGCTTCGCATCAACGATGGATTCGTTCTGGCCGAGCCGCAATTGAATGGCGTCTGGAACATCACGTCGTGGATGCGACTGGATGCCGGGGTTGGCTACCGGTTCATCGGCGCCGCCGACGTTCTGGGTGATGAGCTCCGGGGGCCAAGCGGGAGCGTGGCAATCCAATTCGGCGGCTGGTAGGTCCCACGTCATCTGAGCGCTTGCGCGAACGTGATGACGACGATAGGGTGAGCCGCATGCCCGCTCGCTCCGCCGCTCTGGTGCTCGCGACGGTGCTCATCATTGTCTCCTGGGATCCCGACTCCACGAGAGCACAACCGCCCCAGCGAAGCGGCACGCCGCACGAAAGTCGAGTGCCGATTGGCAACGCAACCCTCTACGCCCGAGAAATCGGCAGCGGGCAACCGATTATCGTCCTTCACGGCGGACCCGATTTCGACCACACGTATCTGCTGCCAGACCTGGACCGGCTGGCGGCGTCGTTCCGACTCATTTACTACGATCAGAGGGGGCGGGGACAATCGGCGGACCACGTGGTCGCCAACGATGTGACGCTCCTCTCGGATGTTGCCGATCTCGATGAGGTGCGGCGGCACTTTCAACTGGAGTCGCCGACGATTCTCGGGCACTCCTGGGGCGCGGTCCTCGCGCTGGAATACGCGCTGCGCCATCCACGACGTGTTTCTCATCTTGTATTGATGAATCCGGCACCCGCCGCCGCCAGCGACGTCACGGTGCTGCGGCAGGTACTACGCTCAGAAGCTTGGCGCCGACATCGATCTTCAGAGAGCGATCGTCGCGAGCGCTGCATACAAAGCCGGTGACCCGGACGCCGTCGCCGCACGGTATCGTCTGCACTTCAAGCCTGCCCTGGCGCGCAGCGAAGACTACGAGCGCCTGATGTCGGCCATGAAGGCAGGGTTTTTCCTCCAGGGGAAGGACGGCATCGTGAAGGCGCGCGCGGTCGAGGATCGGCTGATGCGGGACACATGGGAGGCGGACGGCTACGATCTTCTGCCCAAGCTACGGAGTCTGAACATTCCGACGTTGGTGATCTACGGCGATCACGACTTCATCCCGAGCGAGATCGCTGCGCACATCGCTGGCGCCCTCCGGGACGCGCGGCTGGTCACGTTCAAAGACTGCGGCCACTTCACCTATCTGGAATGTCCCGACGATGTGCGCAGAGCGTTCACCGAGTTCCTGCTTCACTGAACTCACAAGATCCCGTCGAAGAGGAGGATCCGCGTCGCCACTGGTCGTGGCATGCTCGACGGAGTTTCGCAGGGGACATAATCCACGTGCAGTGATGAAGAACGCGACAATGATCACAGTTCCGTTGGACGCAACTGGAGCGGCAATGCCTCGCCGGGAATTCCTCGGCGCGGCAGGGATGGCCGCGATTTCATCCCTGGGCTGGCGCGCGACCGCCACGGAACAAGGGAACAGGGCGT
Source organism: Vicinamibacteria bacterium (assembly GCA_963800785.1). GTDB lineage: Bacteria > Acidobacteriota > Vicinamibacteria > Vicinamibacterales > JAENWD01 > JAENWD01. The sequence goes on along the minus strand of CAWDCH010000021.1, from coordinate 355,222 downwards.
CGACAATGTACGGACTCATCGGAAAGATGACGGCTATCGCGGGACAGCGCGATGCGCTCGCGGCGATTCTCCTCGGCTCGACCGGATCGATGCCGGGATGTCTCAGTTACGTGATTGCGACCGATCCCGCGGACGCCGATGCCTTGTGGATCACCGAAGTATGGGACAGCGCCGGCAGCCACAAAGCATCGCTCTCGCTGGCGGCTGTACAGGCCGCCATCGCGAAGGCGAAGCCGTTGATCGCCGGGTTCAGCAACCGCGTCGAAACGGTGCCGATCGGGGGCTACGGCTTGTCGAACCCGAGCGTGCCTTAGCGCGCGCCGACGACACCCGGTGCGATGTTGTGGTTCCGCCGAAAGAGGTTCGTCGGATCGTAGCGCGCCTTGACTGTTGCCAGCCGCTCGCGTGTGGCATCCGGGTACGCGGCGCGGACACCGGCTTCTCCTTCGTCGCCGACGAAACCCACGTACGCGCCCCGCGTGCCCTGATCGAGGGCCGCCGCAAAGGCCTTCACCCAGGATTCGCGAGTCGGCCGATCGTCGGGGCCCTCATAGAACGACGCGACGTTGACGAGTATCCGATGGTGACGATGGGCGAACGCGGTCTCGTCGGCCGGCACCCGCCCCATGGCACCGCCAAGCACGCGGATCTGTGCAACGCGCAGGCTGGCGTCCGATCGCTGCAAATGGTCGACGATCGTCGCAGCGGTTGCCTGGTCGACCCTGTCGATGAACAGCGTCCGCCCGATCGCTTTCGGATGGTACGAGGGATCGTCGGGCGGATAGACGTCCGGATAGCGCATCGGCCGCACCATGTCGGCGATCGGCGTCGCGAGCGCGCGCAGCGGCGCAACCGCTCGGGCACCCGCTTCGGCACCTCCCGCATAGCACAACAGAATCATCACCACGAGCTGCCCGTGCACCGATTCGGGCACGAAAGGCATCGGCGGCGCAGGCATGACGTTCGCGATGATCGACAGCTCCTCCGGCGCGGCATCCGCCGCCTCTGCGGCACCGACGATCACCTCCGCCGTGGCTGGCAGGAGCAGCATGCCGCCGACGACGTGATCCACGGGCTGAAGCTGATAGCAGAAGCGCGTGACGATGCCAAAGTTGCCACCGCCGCCCCTGATCGCCCAGAAGAGCTCCGGATGCGATGACGCATCCACGTGAAGGACCCCGCCGTCGGCCGTCACGAGCTCCGCGCCGAGCACGCTGTCGATCGTCAGGCCATGCTTTCGCACGAGATAGCCGATGCCGCCGCTCAGAGTAAGGCCTCCGATCCCGACCGAACCGGTATCGCCAAAGCCTGTCGCCAGCCCATGCACGCCTGTGGCGGCGGTGTACTCGCCAGCGCTGAGGCCCGTTTCCGCCCACGCGGTCCGCCCGATCGGATCGATGTCCAGCGCTTTCATGTCGCGCAGATCCAGCACGATGCCACCATCGACGGTGCTGTGGCCGACGCCGCTGTGCCCGCCACTTCGGATGGCCAGCGGCACGCCGGTCTCGCGGGCGAGCGTGACGGTATGCGCGACATCGGCCGCGTCCGCAGGCCGGACGATGATGGCCGGTCGACCATTGAATCCGCCAAGGAAAATCGTGCGGGCCTCGTCGTAGTCGGCATCGCCGGGACGGATGAGGCGACCGTTGAGGCGCGCCTCAAATTGAGAGATGGATTGAATGGACAAAGACTGGTTCACGTTATCTCCTTCTTCTTACCGATACGTCGATTGAAGGCGGTCGGAATCGACAGTCCGTCGGCCCGGCGAGAAGGAGGTGTTCCGTGGGCGGTTGCCCGCCAGCACATGGCCGGGCTTATCAGGCCGGCAGCAGCTTGTCTGCCGCTTTCGCATCGGCAGCGACGGCCGTCATCATCGGCAGGGCGAACTCGAGAAGGCCGCGCGCATCCAGAAGTACGGACGGCGAATCGCCGACACGGCTGCCGCGATTGCGGGTGTTGACGCAGTACGTGTCCACGAGCCGCGCGAAGAAGCGATCCGGCCAGTTGGCGTGAACCCCTGTCGAGGTGTCGAACTCTTCCATGTCCCGCCACACGCGCCGGCCGTCCTCGAGCAGCGGAACCTTGAACCGCACGACGATCTTGTCCGGGATGTCGACGATGTGCTCGGCGTAATGGAGAAACGTCACGGTGTCGTGATCGCATCCGAGCAGCAGGATCTTGCCGTTCATCTCCACGAACCGCTCGAGTGTTGAATCGCGGCCGTACGCGTAGTCCCAGGGCTGCGGCGCGATCAGGCGATCGGCATGCTTCCCCCACGCGACGAACCGGACGACGTGCCGATTGACCTTCGATCCCGGATAGGTGCGAAGGAGCTCGACGAGCGCCCCGTTGTCCCGCGACGACCGGGCAGCAACCGGGTCGAACGGGGGAAGCTTTTCGAGCAGCTCGCGTTCCTGTTCCGCGATCAGATTGCCGCGACCGACTTCGTCGTAGTGGTCGGGACAGCTCGCATACATCATGAGCGTGCCGTCAGCGGTCAACGCATCCTTCAAGGCGAGGTGGATCTGGTCCGGGCCGCCCGCGACCCGGCCAACCGACCGGATCGAGGCGTGCAGCATGATCGTGTCGCCGGCGGCCACGCCCAGGCGCCGGAACCCATCTGCCAGTTCATCGCGGGAATACACGGAACGGATCTTATAGGGCCCGCCGACTCCGTTCTGCCCGTAGCCCGGAGCCCGGAGCCCCGAGTCCAGAGCCCGGAGCCCAGAGCCGTGGCCCGAAGTCCGGCCCCCGACCCCCGACCGATTAGAAGAGCTTTATTGCGGGATGCAGTTTGGGCATGATCGAGATCCAACGCCCGCAGGCAGGAGCCCCATGGCGACCGTTCTCCAGCACCCGTTCGGCACCACGGCATTCGGCGACTTCCTCCGCACCGCCCGGGAGCGGCGCGGTCTCACGTTGCAGCAGATTGCCAATGAAACCAAGATTCCGCGGCACCTCCTCGAGTCGCTCGAGCACGGCGATCTCGGCGCCGCGCCGGCGGGGATGTATCAGCGCGCCGAGATTCGAGCGTACGCGAAGGCAGTCGGCCTCGATCAGACGCTCGCATTGAGCGAACTGGAACGGGCGCTCGCCACTCGTGAATTCACGAGTGAGGAACACCCAGGCGTCGAGCGTGAGACGGACGGCCGTCGCCACCGACCATATCTGATTCTGGCGTTGGTGATGGCGGTCGCGGTGATCGCCAGCGCGGCGTGGTACGGCGGGATGATGACACTGGCGAGCGGAGAACGAGCGCGGACGGATCGCGCGACCCAGCAGGCGGCGAGGCGCGCGGCCGCAGTGCCGGTTGCGCAGCAAGGCGCAGCGGGTGGGACTGAAGCCGACCGTGGGGCTGCAACCTCGCCTCCGCAACTGAGTGTAACGCCCGGGGCTGAGGCGGCGACTGCGCAACCGAGCGCGTTGCTGGCGGCGAAAGAGAACGCCACCGCAACTCCGGCGCTGCCCGCGGCCGCATTGGTCACTGAGCTCGTCGTCGTCACGGATCCGCCAGGAGCGCGCGTGACCGTCGACGGGATCGGCCGGGGCACGACGCCGCTGACGATTCGCTATCTGCCCGCCGGAGAAAAGCGCGTGCGCGTCCTGAAGGCAGGGTTCCCCGCTCAGGAGCGAACCGTCCGGCTCGCACCAGCGCGCGAGGCCACCACCGTCGTCATTCCTCTGCAGGCGACGACTCAGTAGCTACTCGCTCCGCAACGACGCGACCGGATCGATTCTCGCCGCGCGCCGCGCCGGCACGTAGCTGCCGAGGAGCGTGACACAGACGAGCACGCCCACGACGGCGGCGAACGTCGCGCTGTCGGTGGGAGCGATCTCGAACAGCAAGTGTTCCAGCGTGCGCATGAGCGCAATCGCACCAGCGACACCGGCGGCCGTCCCGATCGCCGCGACGATCGCGCCGTGACGCACGACCATCATCAGCATGTCGCGCGGCGTGGCCCCGAGCGCCAGCCTGATTCCGATGTCGCGCGTACCCTGGCTCACCAGACACGCCATGACGCCGTAGATGCCGATGCTGGCAAGCCCGATCGCGAGCGCGGCGAACACGGCGAGCAGCACCATGGCGAAGCGGCGACGTGCCAGCGACTCGTCGACGCGCTCGGTCATCGTCCGCACGTTGTAGAGCGGCAGATCGGGCGCAAGGGCGTGGATCTCGCGCGACGCTTCCGCGGTCAGACTGGCGGGATCGCCAGCCGTACGAATTACGACGTTCATCGCTCGCGAGGGCACCTGCGTGTGCGGGTGGTACATCGCGATTCGCGACTCGCGCTCGTCGAGCGTGTACTGCTTGATCCGGCCCACGATGCCCACGACCGTGAGCCACGGGGCATCGTCCGACGCATCCATGCCGCCGCGGCGCAGCCGCTTCCCGATCGGATCCTCGTTCGGCCACAAGACCCGCGCCATGTGATCGTCGATCACCACGACACGAGGCACGTCCTTCGTATCGTGCTCGGTGAAGAGACGGCCTTTGATCAGCGGGATTTGCATCGTCTCGAAGTAGCGGCCGCCGACGATGCGCTGATCGACGTTGACGAAGGTTTCACCCGACGGCAGCGCCCGACCCTCGAGCACGATGGGTCCCCACGCGAACATCTGGCTGAGCGGCAGCATCGACACGCCGCCTGCGGCCTTCGCCCTGGGGAGCGCTGTCAACCGGCTCCAGAGGTCGCGATAGGTGGCAAGCACGCGCTCCGAGTCGGCGTAGCGCGGACCGGTCATCGTGATCTCGAGCGTGAGCACACCGTCGGGGTTGAATCCGGGAGACACCTGCTGCAGGCGCCAGAAGCTTCGCATCAACAGCCCGGCGCCGACGAGCAGCGTCACCGAGAGCGCGAGCTCGGCGATCACGATCAGTCGCCGCAGATTCTGACCGCGACCCCAGACCGTGCCGCTCTCAGAGCTGCCGCGACTGGCGTCCTTCAGGTTGTCGACCGCTCGAGACGTCACCCTCAACGCCGGCACGATGCCGAAGACCACGCCGGCGACAATCGATACCGCGAGCGTGAAGAGCAGCACATCGGCGTCGATCGCAATCTCGTGCAGGCGCGGCACGCTCTTCGATCCGAGCGCGCGAATGCCCCTCAATGCCCCGATCGCGACCAGCACGCCGACAGCGCCGCCCATGAGCGCAAGCACGAGGCTTTCGGTCAACAGCTGGCGAATCAGGCGGGCTCTCGTCGCGCCAAGTGCCGTCCGCACGGCAATCTCGCGTCGCCGTGCCAGCCCGCGAGAGAGCAGCAGGTTCGCGACGTTCGCGCAGGCGATGAGCAGCACGAAACCGACCGCCGCCGACAGCACCAGGATCGATCGTCGCGTGTCGCCGACGACCTGCTGCTGCAATGGGACAATGCTGAACGTCAGGCCGCCGTTGGCCGGGTAGACGTCGGGATGCTCGCGCCGCAGGCGCGCCGTCAGCGCGTCCATCTCGGCCTGTGCAGTCGCAATCGGGACGCCAGGCTTCAGCATGCCAAGCAGGTTGTAGTCTTCGCCGTTCCTCACGAGCGCGGCGTCGGCGGGGAGTGGGAGCGGCAGGACGACATCCGCGTGCTCCGCGCCGCCGAGCGTCGGCATCACCTCGCGGGGCAGATCGAACCCGGCTGGCAACACGCCGATCACTTCAAACGGTTCTCCGTTCAGCGTCAGCACGCGCCCGAGCACGCCCCGGTCGCCGCCGTAGCGGCGCATCCAGGTCCCGTGCGCGAGCAGCACCTTGCCCGCGTGGCCCGGCTGGTCATCATCCGGCCCGAACAGCTTGCCCAGCTCAGGGCGGACGCCCAGCATGGGCAGCAGGTTCGATGACATCCGGATCGCGCCGATCCGCTCCGGTTCACCGTCTCCGGTCAGGTTCCAGTTCGCACCAATGGCAATCGCGACCGTGTCGAACCCGCCATGCCTGCGCACGACGTCGAAATACTGCGCGGTCGAGAACCAGTCTTCCGCGACGCCGATGCCAGGCGATCGATTCCAGAGGATGACGAGGCGATCGGCGTCGCGATACGGCAACGGACGCAGGAGCAGCGCGCTGGCCACGCTGAAGATCGCGGTGTTGGCCCCAACGCCAATTGCGATCGAGAGAATCGCCGTGATCGCAAAGACGGGCGCGTGGACGAGCGTCCGCAGCGCACCGCGAAAATCGCCGAGAGTGTGACTCATGGCGGAAATTCTGCCTCAGAACCCACGTACCGGATATACGATTCGCCCCATGAAACCCAAGGAGCTTCTGATCGACACGATCGCGTTCATCCCACCGGCCAAGGCTTTGGACGGCCTCTCTTCCGAACAGGCGGAACGGCACGCGGAGGGGCACACGCACTCGATCGCGGAGATCGTGGCGCACATCGCATTCTGGCAGAACTGGTTCTGCCGCCGCCTCGATGGCATTCATGAGCCGATGGTCAGCTCCGCGGCGCTCGGCTGGCCCGAGCCCACGCCCGGCGGATGGGACGATCTGAAGTCCCACTTTCTCACGGGTCTTGAACGTGTGGCGGCACACGGTGACTCTGACGCGTCGCTGGATCAGCCGATCGCGCCGGCCCTCGAGTTTCCACCGCTGGCGCACTACACGACGCGCGACGCGCTCGTGCACGTGGCGCATCACAATGCCTATCACCTTGGACAGATCGTCTCGCTGCGCCAGGCGATGGGCCTGTGGCCGCCTGCGGGCGGTGGGTGGACCTGGTAGGTCATCGTCGCGGATCGGCCGGTCGGTGATCGGTCACGGATTCCAGGCAGAATTCGTGACCGACTTCACGGATCGGATGCACGCGGATCCGGGCTGTCACGGACTAACACGGAAACACACGGAAAGGCGCGGCGCAACTATGCACGAACGTTGCCCTGAGGACCAGCCGCGAACGCGGCTGGTGGAGAGAGGGAGATCGTGCGAGGAAGAGCCGCCGAACCATCGCCAAGCGGTTCTTCCTCACACGATCTCCCTCTCTCCGGGCGGCACTTCGTGCCGCCGCCTCAGAGCAAGGACCGATGGATTCGTTCATATCCGCGTCATTCCGCGTTTGTCCGTGACAGGTCTGATCGTCGTGAATTGCCTGTGTCACCGACTCTCCACGAAAGCCTTCAGCTGTCCAAGCGCGCGATCCCACTGCCCCGCAATCGCGTCGAGCGTCTGCCGTGCTTGATTCAGCTGCTGCCGGTGCAGTTCCCACACGCTCTCACGGCCGACGTATTGCCCGCGCACCAGCCCGGCGTCGCTGAGCACGTGCAGATGTTTCGTGACCGCCTGTCGCGTCACGCCCGTCCCCTCGGTCAATCGCGCGATCGACGCCGGGCCGTCCGTCGAAAGCCGCCCGACGATGCGAAGCCGGATGTCGTCGCCAAGCGCGGCAAAGACGGGTGCCGAGGCGCGGATGGCGGCGTCGCCCGGGGGGCGTTTACGCATGTGAAGTGACATATCGCTCCAAGGCTTCCATCTGCTCCCTCCAGCCATCGGTGTTCTCGCGAAACGCCTTGTCGTAGCGTGAGGCGGGAAGGCCGTCGAACCCGGTCTCGACGACGGTCACGAGGGTCCCGCCGGGCGCGTCCTCCAGCTCGAACACCACCAGCGTCATGGGCTCGTTCGGCGCCGGTGGCTCGGAGCCGGGGTGCCAGCGCCAGGAGAAACGGCGCTCGGGGATCATTTCGTCGATCACGACGTCCCACATCAGGTGCTCGTAGCCCTTGATCTGCACATGCTCGCGAATGCGCGCGCCTGGCGCAAACGTCGACGTCGACGTGACGCCGAACCAGGCGCCAAATTCGCGCGCGTCGGTGAGCGCCCGCCAGACCCGGCTCCGGGGGGCGCGCACGAGAACCCGGCGCTCGATACGGTCCGTGCTCGCACTGGTCATAATACGCAACCTCCTGGTTGCATATTACCCATGCCCGCTCTCATATGCAACCTGAAGGTTGCGTGTTGGCGATTGAGCGGGGCGGCCGCGTCGTGACACAAGCGGGGCACCTGGCAGATGATTCGAGGCATGTCGCAGGCGATTCGCGTCGGTCTAGTCGGCTATGGCCTCGCCGGCGTCGCGTTCCACGCGCCGCTCATCGACACCACGCCCGGGCTCCACCTTGACGCGATCGTCACAGGTAACCCGGAACGGCAGGCAGCGGCGGCCAGGGACCACCCTGACGCACGGATCCTGTCGAAGGCCGACCTGCTGTTCACGGGCGATCGGCGGGTGGACGTAGTCGTGATCGCGTCGCCCAATCGCACGCACGTTCCGCTTGCGTCTGACGCGATTGCCGCGGGCCTCGCGACGGTGGTCGACAAGCCGTTTGCACCAACGGCGGGCGAGGCGCGGGCCCTGATCGAGGCGGCCGGCAAACGCGGCGTGCTGCTCACGGTCTTTCACAACCGCCGCTGGGACGGCGACTTTCTCACGGTTCGACGGCTCCTCGCCGAGAAAGCGCTTGGCGACGTTTACCGCTTCGAGTCGCGGTTCGAACGTTGGCGACCGGAGCCGCGGCGCACATGGCGCGAGGACGCCGCGCCCGCCGAGGCCGGCGGGCTGCTCTACGATCTCGGCAGCCATTTGATCGATCAAGCGCTCGTGCTCTTCGGTCCTGCCACGACCGTTTATGCGGAGCTCGATCGGCGTCGGGCCGGGGTGGTCGTGGACGACGACTCGTTCGTGGCACTGACGCACGCATCTGGCGTCCGTTCGCACCTGTGGGTGAGCAGCGTCGCGGCGCAGGCCGCGCCGAGAATGCGCGTGCTCGGGAGCGTCGGCGCCTACACCAAATACGGTCTCGACGTGCAGGAAGCGGCACTTCGCGCCGGCGCCCGTCCAGGGCTTGGCTGGGGCGAGGAACTTCCGGAGCATTGGGGGCGGCTCGGCACCGACGACGACGCCCGGCCGGTGGCGACTGAGACCGGAAACTATCCTGAGTTCTACCGCCTGCTCGAGCGAGCGCTGCGAGAGGGCGCCGCGCCACCGGTGGCGGCCGACGATGCCGTCCGTTCGCTCGAAGTGATCGAGGCCGCGCAGAAATCGTCCTCAAAACGCGCCACGATCCCGCTTAAGGTATGAGGAGGCTGTCGTATTCGGTAGGGCACCCTCGATGACTGGCACGTTTGACGCGAACCGCTTTGTCGCCCCGGCAACGTATCACTCGAGCAATCCGTTCCTTGGGTATCAGTCCTTCACGATCGATTTGACGGCGCTCATATCCAGGAATTAGCCACGAGACTACCGTGCTGTACAACACACTCAAATTCGTCCACATCGTTCTGGCGATCATCGCCGTCGGCTACGTCATGACGTTCGGCCTCATCCTGTCGCGGGCGGCGAAGGTCGATCGCGATGGCCGTGAGCTCAAATATGCGCTGACAACCGTGCGCTTCATGAACAGGATCGCGAATGTCTGCTTCGTGCTGCTCGTCGTGGTCGGCGTCGGCCTGGTCCAGGTCGGCGGCCTTTCATGGGCGGCGATCTGGATCCATGGGTCGGCGGCGCTCTTCCTGATCACCTTCGGGATCGGCATCTTCGTGCTGGGGCCGATTGGGAAACGGCGTCTGGCGATTCTGGAGAGCCGCGGCCCATCCGATCCGGAGTTCATCAAGCTGTCGAAGCGCACAGCGGTGCTCGGTGGCATCGCCGGGCTGATCACGCTTACGATCATCTGGCTGATGGTCGCCAAACCGGTGTGACACGATGCTCTTCACGATCCTCAAGTTCCTGCACGTCTGTCTCGCCATCATGGCGATCGGCTACAACGCCTCCTACGGGCTCCTCATCGCACGGGCGCGATCGGGCGGAATCGACGGACGCGAAATGCGCTTTGCGCTCCGGACCGTCAAATTCATGGACGATTACGTCGCCAACCCGTGCTACGCCCTGTTGCTGATCACCGGCGGGGCCATGGTGTATGTGAGTGGATATCCGTGGACGCTGACGTGGATCTATCTGTCGCTCGCCCTGCTGATCCTGGCGTTCGCGATCGCGATCGTGCTGTACTCGCCGACGCTGCGGCGTCAAATCGAAGTGCTCGAGGCCAGCGGCCCGTCGGATCCGGAGTTCCTGAAGCTGTCGACTCGCGGCGCAGCTTTCGGTGGCATTCTTGGCGTGATCGTGATCACGATCGTCGCGCTGATGGTCTTCAAACCTCAATAGACGGATCGCATATCAACGGAGACTCCCGATGGATCGACGCCAGTTCCTCTCGAAGACTGCCCTCGCCGCGACGTCGCTCGGTGTCATACACGGCACCGGGCTGAGCGCCCAGACAACGGCCGCGGTGAAGAGACAGACGTTCAAATTGAAGTATGCGCCGCACATCGGCATGTTCGAGAACTCCGCCGGCAAAGATCCGCTCGATCAGATTCGCTTCATGGCCGATGCCGGCTTCCGGGCATTCGAAGACAACGGCATGATGAAACGCCCGATCGAACAGCAGAAACAGATGGGAGACCTGCTCGCGCAGCGGGGCATGACCATGGGCGTGTTCGTCATCGACGGCGGCGATAACTGGAAAGTGTCCCTCGCAACCGGCAAGCCGGAATTCACCGAGGTGTTCCTGAAGGCCTGCCGGGAATCGGTCGACGTCGCAAAACGCGTCAACGCCAAGTGGATGACGGTCGTGCCGGGCTACTTCGAACGGAATCTGCCAATCGGCATCCAGGCGGGCAACGTGATCGATGCCTTGAAGAAAGGGGCGGACATCCTCGCCCCGCACAATCTGACGATGGTGCTCGAGCCCCTCAGCGACAATCCCGATCTCTTTCTGCGGACCTCGGATCAGGCGTACATGGTCTGTCGCGCCGTTGGCAGCCCGGCTTGCAAGATCCTGTTCGACATGTACCACATGCAGCGCAATGAGGGCCGCATAATCGAGCATATGGACTGGGCATGGGAGGAGATCGCGTACTTCCAAGTCGGCGATGTCCCGGGCCGCAAGGAGCCCGGCACCGGCGAGATGAACTATCGCAACATCTTCGCGCACATCGCGCAAAAGGCGGCGCAGTCGAACAGCGACTTCGTCCTCGGCATGGAGCACGGCAATGCGCAGCCTGGCGCCGAGGGAGAGCGAAAGCTCATCGACGCATACGTCGCGGCGGATCAGTTCTGACGCGTCTTCCCGGCGAGGGGGGATTTACAATGACCCCATCCCATGGCGACGCCGACCCTTACGCCACCGACGCCAGGGGATCCGGCATACGACACGCTCGATCGTGACGGCTGGCCCCTGCTCCGTCCCACGCTGTTGACCATTCATCGCACGTCGCCGGAGGATGCGCGAACGCGGCAGGTGTATTTCTCTCTGGATGGCAAGCGCATCGCGACGTTGCTCTATGGGCAGCAGGTGACGCGCGAGATTCTTCCAGGGCGGCACACACTGCGAGCGAACAACACGCTCGTCTGGAAGACTGTGCAATTCGACGCTGACCCCGGCGCGCACATTCACTACACGTGCGTGAACCGCGCGCCAGCGAGCTTGTACTTCATGCTCTTCATCTTCGGCGTCGCGCCGCTATATGTCGTCCTGCGCCCCGGCGTGCCCTCACCCGCGCCGTCCGCCGAGATTTGATTCGCAGGCTCGGTCATCCGTCGACGCGTCATACCTCGAACAGCCGCTGGTACTCCTCTGGCGTGTCGACGTCACGGAGCACGCCGGGGTCGTCGACCTCGACAGCGACGCTGCGATCCGTAAACGCGCGCACCACCGGCTTGGCGCCCTCGGCCGGATTCGCGTCACGTAACAACGTCAACAGCGCATCGCCGAAGATCACCGGATGTCCGTACAGACCCCGGTGCACCGGCCTCACCAGCGGCGCGCGCGTTCGGAGCCACGCATCGATCAGCGCGCGGACACTCTCGAGCTTCGGCAATGGAACGTCGACCAGCGCGACGAGAATCGCCGACGGCGCGTCAGAGAGCGCATCCAGACCGCAGATGAGCGACGAGAGTTGACCGCGCGAGGGGTCCGGGTTGATCACCTGGATCACCTCCGTCGCTCGCGGATCGCCCCATGCCGCGGCGAGGTCGAGCTGTTCCCGCGTCACGACGATCAGCGGATCCAGTGATGCGTCAGACAGCGTGCGCAGAATCCGACCGAGGAACGTGCGGTCCGGCTGGATGCGTAGAAGAGCTTTGCTCTGCCCCATCCGCGACGACGCCCCCGCCGCCAGGACGATGGCGGGGAAGGATGGTGAAGGCGGATGAGTCGGAGGTGACACAGTCTGACCTCAGGTGTCTATTGATGAGTTTGCTAGAACTCAACCGTTACAGCTTCGGGCAGTCACCAGAAACCCAACCTGGTCCTTGTCGAAAATGACGTCAAATCCCAACGACTTTTGGCCGCCCACAAGGCAGCTAAATTCAGGCGAATCGTTGACTTGCTTGATGAGATCCGCCTATAGTGCCCTCGGATTTCTGAAGGTCGACAGGACCGCGCTCCGGGCGAAAGTCCACCGGGTCGCGACGGGCCAAACCCGGGCGTGCCGGGTCGGGCCCCGAGATGTTCGGGCGCCGCACCGTGGCGGGATACGTCTCGCCTGCCTCCCCGGAGATCCTCACGGTCAGTCATCGGAGGACACGGCTATGCCGACCGGCACTATCGCACGGCTCCTGATCGACAAGGGTTTCGGGTTCATTCGGGACGAAAGTGGCGTCGAGCATTTTTTTCACCGCAGCGCCGTCCGCGGGGCCGTATTCGAGCTGCTGCGGGAAGGTCAGCGTGTGGAATTCGTACCCGAGGAATCGGCCAAGGGGCCCCGGGCGGGCGATATCCGCCTGATTGAGAATTAAATAGCCGGTATTCCCCCGGCCCGTCGCGGGCCGGGGAGTTCGGTCCTGCCAAGGTACGTCTCCGGCCCCTCCAGACATTCCGGGGAAGCGAACGGGGCCCGGTGGCCTTCCCGGTCTTCAAAATCGGTTGCTCCCCGCGAGTCGGGGAGGCTGGGTTCGACTCCCAGGCGCTTCCGCCAACGTTGGGCGCACACAGGTGCGCCCCTATGCTGACCGATCCTTCCCCGTGATGGCGGTGAGCACCAGCTCGGTCTCGAAGAAATCCTCGAACACACTGTCGGCGCCAGCGTCTCGCAGCTGATCCGCGGAAAACTCGCCAGTCGCCACCGCCACGACCCGGGCGCCATGCGCCTGTGCACACGCGACGTCGCGCGGTGTATCACCGACGACCACGACGTCGTCACTGGCCACGGCCGACGGGAGACCGCACGCCCGCGCCCGATCCAGCGCGATGGGGACGAGATGATTGCGATCGTGCGCGTCCTCACCGAACGCACCGCACCGGAAGTACCGCCACAGGTCGAAATGCGCCAGCTTCACCTCAGCGGCTTCGGTGTAATTGCCCGTGAGCAGGCCGAGGAACGCGTCCGGCGAGTCGGTCAGCGCCTCGAGGAGCGGCAGAATGCCCGGCAGCACTTGTTTGCCGACTGTCGTTCGAGCCACTTCCTCGCGCAGGTACTCGAGGTAGCGAGAACGAAAGGCCGCGATGTCCTCGGCCGTGACCGGAATGGAATGCAGATCCAGCGCGTCCGTGAGGATGCTGGTGTCGGTCCTGCCCGCGAGAGAAACTGCGGCAAACGCATCCGGAACGCCGAACAGGGCTTCGAACGCGCGCGTCATGCCGCGCTTGCCGGCGCCACCGGTCAGCACCAGCGTTCCGTCGATGTCGAACAGCACGAGTTGCTGAGTCATCGACGCCCGCAGAGCTCGGACCGCACGCACCGGCGATCTACAATTCTGTTTTTCATGAGACTTGGAGGCTCCATATGAGGCAGGTGACAGGTCTGGCGCTGGCGGTGTTTCTCGCGACGGGCATCTCGCTACTGGCGCAGTCGCCCTCGACGCCAGGCCACGAAGGGATGTCGATGACGCCGGTTGCCGAAGCGACGGCAACCATCGCGGGCGACGGCATCACCGGGACGGCAACACTCAAGGAAATGAAGCACGGCGACACGAACGTGCTGATGATCCAGCTGACGGCGTCGGGTCTCAAGCCCGGCCTGCATGGCGTGCATCTCCATGCGGTCGGCAAGTGCGAGCCTCCCTTCACCAGCGCCGGCGGTCACTTCGATCCGGGTCCCGCAGGAAACACAGATCCCGACGCGAATCATCCTTATCACCTCGGTGACATCCCGAACATGAAAGTGGGCGCCGACGGAAAAGGCGAGCTGAACGCGCTGACGACCCGGGCGCTCCTCTCGGATGGCCCCACGACGCTTCTCGACGCGGATGGCTCGGCGATCATCATTCACGGTAACCCGGATCAGGGGATCACTGGCGAGCCCAAGTCGGGTGTCAGCGGCGGCCCGCGTGTCGCGTGCGGGGTGATTGAGGCGAAGAAATAGAGACGCGGTCACGGATGGACACGGATGACGCGGACAAAGCGCCCGACCAATCACGGGGAGTAACTCGGATCGGCTAGTCGCCGAATCGCAGTCTTTGGAAATCGAAGGGTCGCGCCGCGCTTCGCGCGGCGCGACCCTGCAGACCGAACCTCGCTACCCCAATCAATCCGTGCTCGTCCGCGTCAGTCCGTGACCGTTTTTCATCAATCACCGTCCAAACAGTCGTCCCAACATCCCACGCTTCTCCTCGGTCAGCATTCCAGTCCCCGCGTGGAGGATGAGCATCCGATCAACGAACGCTCGCCCGAGGTCCGGCGCGGCCGACAGCACGATGACCGCCATTCCGCGAGTCTTCGAGACATGGGCGATGTCGTTCGCCATGGCGACGACCTCCTCCGGAGTCAGGTTCGCCGCGGGGTGTTCGACGAGAAGCGTGGACGGCCCCGTCACGATCGCTCGCGCCAGACGCGTGCGCAGCCGCGACGCCGCGCCGACGTCGCCCGCTCGCGCGCTCAGCTCGGTCGAGTCGAGTCCGACATCGCCGCCAAGTGTCTCGACCTGCTGGCGCACATCGTCGGCCAGCGGCTCGAGATCCAGCGTCAGCGACATCGCGATGTTCTGCGCCAGCGTGAACTGATCGAGCAGGACAACGCGTTCGCTCACGATGCCGAAGCGATCGACGGTCGCGAGCCAGTCCGTGCTGTCGGCGATGTCGCTCGTGGCTCGGCCCGAAACGCGGATTGCCCCTTGTTCCGGCAGGGTCGCGCCAGTCACCAGATTCACGAACACTTCGGCCATCGTCTGATCGAGGCCGGCGATGCCGACCCGTTCGCCTGGCTGGACGACGAGCTGCTGCAGTCGAAGCGGCCGCAGGCCGCCGTACGGCTTGACCACATTGTCGATTTCGAGAATCGGGGAGGCCATGCCTATACAGGCCTCGGGACTACCGCACCAGCGCGCGCAGTCGATCCCATTCCTCGGTCGGCAGCGTCACCGATCCAAGGTGAGCGCGTGCACCGTGCTCGTGGCCGTGATAGTCGGATCCACCAGTTACCGCCAGGTTGAGCGCGGCGGCCATCGATCGATAGCGCGTGACGTCTTCAGGCGAGTGCTCGCTGTGGAACACCTCGATAGCATCGAGGCCTGCCCCCGCCCACTCGGGAATCCGCCCGTCGCAGCGGTTGAGCGCCGGGTGCGCCAGCGAGGCGATCGCGCCGACGCCGTGGAGGAGATCGATCACCTGCGGCACTGAGGGCCCCTGCCGCGGGACCCATGCGGCGCCGCCCTCGCCGAGAAAGCGATCGAATGCGTCGGCATGGGAGGTGGCGTGGCCGGCTGCGATGAGCGCTGCGGCGACGGCCGGACGGCCGATCGCCTCACGCGCTTCGCGCGACGCCAGCAGCCGCGGAATGTCGATCGGCGCGCCGAGCTTCTCCAATCGCGCGCCGATCTCCTTGATGCGGGCGGTGCGCTGCTCGCATTGCCGTGCCAGGAACGCGCAGAGGCTGTCGTTCGCCGAGTCGACGAAGTAGCCGAGCACGTGCACGTCGCGGCCGCGCTCGACGGCGGTCACCTCGACACCGTCGATCAGCGTGAGGCGGAACGCGGCCGCGGCCTCGCGTGCGGCCGGAAGTCCGGCGATCGTGTCGTGATCGGTGATGCCGAGAACACGAATGCCCGCCATCCAGGCGCGCTCGACCAACTGGTGGCTCGAGAGGCGCCCGTCGGATGCGTCGGTATGCGTGTGGAGATCGATCACCGCTGCTGACGGCCTCAGCGCGAGGCCGCGCGGCGAGCGCTCGAGCCCGACGCCGGCTTGGGCCGCGGGCGCCGTGCAGCGCGTCCCTGCCGCTTCAGCAACGACTTGTATTCGCGAATCAGAAGCTCCAGGTGCTGGCGCTCTTCCTGCGCGAACTCGAGGAAGACCTGTTTTCCTTCAGAGTCCTCGAACTTCTCGCCATAACGCTTGAAGAAGCGGTGGGAGCCGCGTTCGCAGCGGATGCCGATGAGATAAGCCTGCTGATCGTTGACGCCGCGCGTCAGACGCTCGGCGCCTTCCGAGAACAGACCATTGGCCGCGCCCTTGAAGAACAGGAATGTCGGCCGTGATTCCAGCTGCGGATCGCGATCGAGCAGCCGCTTGTAGCGCGCCTCGAGCGTGCTCAGATGTTCCTTTTCTTCTCCTGCCAGCTTCTGGAAGACCGCGCGGCCGCGCGCGTCGCGAGTAATCGCCGAGGCGCGGGTGTAGAACTCGAGCCCGCTCCGCTCCGTCGCGATCGCAATGCGCAGGGCGTCGCGCGCGAACAGGAGCTCGGTGGTCGAGCCGTTCACGGGCGTGGCGTGGCGGCCGGTCCGGCAGTCTTCGCATTCGCCGTAGATTTGCAGCACGCTCTGGCGCGCCGCGAAGTTCCGCGCCGTCGCGACCTCCTCGATCAGCACTTCGATGTCGGAGCTCAGGAATTCAGAGGATTGGTTGCAGCTCTTGCAGATCAGATGAAAGTGGCGCGGATGGCGATACGAGTGCTCGAACCGAAATCGGCCCTCGCCGAAATCCACCTTGCGTGCGATCCCCGCGTCGACCATCCACTGCAACGTGCGATAGACCGTGGCGCGGCTGATGCGGTGATCTTCGCGTTTGATCAGGTCGACCAGATCGTCGGCGCTCAGGTGGCCTTCCTGGCGCAGGAAGACGTTGACGATCAGATCGCGCTTGCTGGATCGCTTGCCGCCGGCCGGCCGCAGGCCCTGGAGTTCGGGTGGAGGGGAAGTCGCCACCGGCCGCAGTTGCCTTCCGGGATTAGACGCTGAACGAGGAACCGCACCCGCAGGTCGAGACCGCGCTGGGGTTCTTGATCGTGAAGCCACCGCCGGTCACGGTATCGACGAAATCGACTTCGGCGCCGCCCAGATAGCGGATGCTGATCGGGTCGACGTACAGCTTGACGCCGTTGCTCTCGAAGATCTGATCTCCGACGCCACCGCCCTCGTCGATCATAAGGCCGTATTGGAAACCGGAGCAGCCCCCGCCCTGCACGAACACACGCAGGCCGCTGCCTGCTTTCTGCTCCTCGGACAGCAGCTCGGTGATCTTGGAGGCCGCGGTTTCCGTCACGTGAATCATTTCCGTAAGCTCCTGGATCGATTATAGCGGCCGCTTCGAGCCGGCTCAAGCCGACAAATCCCCCATTTCTGGTATTTTTGCCGATCCCGACCGCCGCATCTTGTGTTGGGGACAGTCCCCACTTTTGCGGATCGGGGGGACAGTCCCCCAAACGGGGCTCCGGAACCCGATCAGGCGAGTTTTGCCAGCTCGGCGGCGGAGGCCTGTTCCAGATCCCGATGCAGGCTGTTGCCGTGCGCGTCCATGGTGACGATGGCGGGAAAGTCCTTCACGCGGAGGTGCCACATCGCCTCCGGCGTCCCGAACTCCATCAGCGACACCCCGTCGACCCCCTCGATCGCACGCGCGTAGAACTGCGCCGCGCCGCCGACCGCATTCAGATAGACGGCCCCCGACTCCTTCAGCGCCGCCAGCGTCTTGCCACCCATCCCGCCCTTGCCGATGACGGCGCGCACGCCATAGCGTCGGATGATATCGGCCTGATAGGGCTCCTCGCGAATGCTGGTGGTCGGACCCGCGGCGGTGACCGACCACGTATCGCCGTCCTTTCGCACGACCGGACCGCAGTGATACAGCGCGGCGCCGCGCAGATCGACTGGCGGCTCCTGCTTCATGAGATGCGCGTGGACCGCGTCGCGACCCGTGAACATGCGCCCTGTGACGAGCACTACGTCACCCACCTTCAGCGATCGAATCGTCGCCTCGTCGAGCGGCGTGGTCAACGCGACCTCGCGGCCGGTCCGCTGGAACCCCGCCTGATCGATCATCGGAATGACCGGCGAAATGGGGTCGCGATACAGCCACTTCGTGATCGCGCCGCTCTTCGCATCGAGGACGACGCCAAGCCGACGGAATGCCCAGCAGTCGTAGGCGACGGACACGAAGAAGCTGGCGGGCAGACGGTTCAGCGCGCCAATCTTGCACCCAATAAGCGACACGGCCCCGCCAAACCCCATGGCGCCCACGCCGAGCGTATTGACCGTACGCATGATCTCAGCTTCGAGTGCCGCCAGCCGCTCGTCGGGATTCACATCGTCCAGCGTGCGAAACAGCTGCTGCTTCGCCTCGGTATAGCCGGACGTGCGATCGCCGCCAATCGCCACGCCCACCGCACCTGGCGCGCACCCCATGCCCTGCGCGTGCCAGACCGCGTGGAGAATGCATTTACGCACGCCCTCCAGCGTGCGATCGGCCCGGCCCAGGTGAGCGAGCTCGGTGGGCAACGAGTATTGCGCGTTCATGTTCTCGCAGCCCCCGCCCTTCAGGATCAGCCTGATCTCGATCTCGCCGTCTCGATCCCACTGCTCGAAGTGCAGAATCGGCGTGCCCGGCCCGAGGTTATCCCCCGAGTTCGCGCCGGTGATCGAATCGACGGAGTTTGGCCGCAGCTTGCCTCGCCGTGTCGCCTCGGCGACCGCATCGCGAATCACTGTCTTCATCGCGATCTGGTTCGCGCCGACCGGCGTCTTGATCTCGAACGTGGGCATGCCGGTGTCCTGGCAGATGGCGCCCTCGCCATTGGCCGCAAGATCGATGTTCTGCGCGATGATCGTCAACGCCTGCGCCGAGCGCGTGCCGGGCGTTTCGGTCGAGCCGGCATCGCGCATGGCCGCGCGCACGTCGGGCGGCAAATCGGTCGAAGTCTTCACGATGAGATCGAGGACCGAGTCGAACAGGGCAGGTAGCATGTGAGCAGTATAATTCTGAGAGAGGCGTTACTCGCCGCCGGGCGTCATGAGTCACCGCATCGAGCGAGACCCGCTGGGCGAGAAGCCCGTTCCCGAGGACGCGTACTACGGCATCCAGACCGCCCGCGCGCTCGAGAACTTCCCCATCAGCGGCCTCCGGGCACACCCCGAGCTCGTCACCGCGACCGTCCTCATCAAGAAGAGCGCCGCTCGCGCGAACATGGCGCTCGACCGTCTGTCACCAGACATCGGGAACGCGATCGTCGCCGCGGCTGACGAGATCCTCGAGGGCCATCTCCGCGATCAGTTCGTCGTGGACGTGTACCAGGCTGGAGCCGGCACGTCGCACAACATGAACGCGAACGAAGTGCTCGCGAACCGCGCGGCGGAACTGCTCGACAGCCCTCGCGGTGCGTACACGCGCGTCCACCCCAACGATCACGTCAACATGGGCCAGTCCACGAACGACGTGTACCCGACGGCGACGCGGCTGGCCCTCCTGGAGGTCGTCGATCGACTCGTCACAGCCGCCCGACAACTGGCAACAGCGCTGGATGCCAAGTCGCGCGCTTTCGCTCATGTGCTGAAGGTCGGCCGCACGCACCTGCAGGACGCCGTGCCGATCACGCTGGGACAGGAGTTCAGCGGCTACGCCGCCACTATCGCGCGAGGCGCAGATGACGTCGAGCAGTCGGCGGCGCAGCTGCTGGAACTGAATCTCGGCGCGACCGCCGTCGGCACGGGGTTGAATGCGGGCGACGATTACACGAAGCTCGCGATCGGATTCCTCGCGGAAGAGACTCGCAGGCCCGTTGTGCCGGCCGCGAACCGGTTCCGCGTCACGCAGAGCATGGGCGACGTCCTGGCCGTTTCAGGCTCAATACGCCGGCTCTCCGTCGAAACCAGCAAAGTCGCGAGCGACCTGCGTTTGCTGTCGATGGGCCCGCGTGCGGGCATTGCCGAAATCAGGCTGCCGGCTGTGCAGCCCGGTTCCTCGATCATGCCGGGCAAGGTCAATCCCTCGATCCCCGAGATGGTCAACCAGGTCTGCTATCAGATCACGGGCTGCGACGCGGCGATCGCAGCGGCGGCAGAAGGCGGCCAGCTCGAATTGAACGTGATGATGCCCGTCATCGCCTGGAATGCCCTTCACGCCGCGACGATTCTCGCGGCCGCGATTTCCGTGCTGACGACGCGAACGGTCGAGGGCATCGAAGCCGACGAAGGGCGGTGCCGCGAGCTGCTCGATCGGAGCACGGCGATGGCGACCGCGCTCAGCCCCTACATCGGCTACGCGGCGACGGCCGAAGTCGCGAAGGCGGCCGTCGCGACCGGGCGGTCGGTACGCGAGATCGTGCTCGAGCGAAAGCTGCTGGACGCCTCAAAGCTCGACGACATCCTGTCGGCGGAGGTCATGACCGAACCCGGGGTGGCGGGTCAACACTCGTGAGCAGAGCACGCATCGTCGCGGCGCTCGTCGCTACGATCCTGGCGGTGCCCATCGTCTCGGCCTCGCAGGAGCGCGGTCGCCGGCTGTTCCCACCCGAGGATCTGGGCATGCTCGAAGGCCCGGATCGAGACGCCTGGCAAAAGCCCGATCTGATCATGGATGCCCTTGGCATCGGCGAGGGATCAGTGGTCGCGGATCTGGGGGCCGGCGGCGGCTGGTTCACGGTCCGCCTCGCGCGGCGCGTCGGTCCGAACGGAACGGTGTTCGCGCAGGACGTGCAGCCGCAGATGCTCGAAGCGATCAAGCGGCGTGTTGGTCGTGAAGGTCTGAGGAACGTCGAGTACGTCCATGGCAGCTTCGTCGATCCGCGCTTGCCACGCGGCCGCTTCGACGCCGTCCTCATCGTCGACGCGTATCACGAGCTCGCCAATCCCATTGCGCTGCTCCGGAACGTCAGCGTGTCGCTCAAGAGCACGGGACGCATCGGGATCGTCAATTTCACGCTCGAGGGCGGTGGTCCGGGTCCACCGCTCAATCAGCGAAAGAGCGAGGAGAGCGTCATCAAGGAAGCGCGGCAAGCGGGATTGCGACTGGTGAATCGGGTCAACCGCGAATCATTTTACGAATTTCAGTACATGCTGATCTTCGGGAAATAGGTGGGCCCTGGAGGTCCGCCCTCCAGGCGGTGTTCGCTGACCGTGTTCTCGATTGCTATCGCCCGTCGGAGCCCAACAGCCGCCACGCCATGGGCATGATCGTCGCGGCCAGACAGATTTTCACGAGATCCGCCACCACGAACGGATAGAAGCCCACCTGAAGCGCCGCCTGCAACGAGCGGCCATCAGCACCGGGCGCAAACCGCGTCAGCCAGGTAATCCCGCCGGCGAAGACGATCGCGAGGCCGATCGTCATGGCGAGGACCGACGTGAGATAGCGTCGATCGAAGGCGCGGCGCGCCAGGAAGCCCGTGGCGAACGCCGCAAATGGATACGCCATCAAATATCCGCCGGTCGGGCCAAGGAGTCGCGCGACCCCCTGCGGGAGATCTGGCGATGCCGCAAACACCGGTAACCCCGCGAAGCCGGCCGCCAGATAGCAGATCTGGCTCAACATCCCGAGCTCCGGACCGAGCACGGCGCCACCGAGGAGCACCACCATCGGCTGAAAGGTGAACGGCACCGGCGTGAACGGCAGCGGTACACTGATCTGCGCCGCTGCAGCCGTGGCCACCATCACGAACAACGTGGCGGCCAGCTTCAGCGGCGTCGACACGTTGGTCGCCTCGGCCGAGGCGAGCGCAGCGTCCATGAAGGTAAGGGCGCGACGAGTCGACAGCATACAGGCGAAATTCTAGCGTATGGTCACCGCGCTGACAATTGCCGGAAGTGATTCGGGCGCCGGCGCCGGCATTCAGGCCGATCTCAAGACGTTCGCCGCGCTGGGCGTGTACGGGACAAGTGCGATCACGGCGCTGACGGCCCAGAACACGCTCGGCGTCCGTGACATCCATATCGTTCCGGCGGACTTCGTGGTCGCGCAAATCGACGCGGTCGCCGATGACATCGCCATCGCGGCGGCGAAAACGGGGATGCTCGCGACCGCGGCCATCGTGCGCGCTGTGGCCGAGGCCGCGGCCCGGCGTGCGTTCCCGTGGCTGGTCGTCGATCCGGTCATGGTGGCGAAGAGCGGGGATCGGCTGCTGGACGACGACGCCGTCCGCGAGCTGACGGAGACGCTGATGCCCGTTGCTTCTGTTGTCACACCGAATCGCATGGAAGCCGAAGCGCTGACGGGTCGCGTTGTCATGTCGCGACGGGATGCGAAGGACGCCGCGCAGGCGTTGGTCGATCTCGGTGCAAAGGCCGCCATCGTGAAGGGCGGACACTTCGAAGAGCAGGAGGTTGTGGACCTGCTGTTCGACGGAGATGACTTCCACGAGTTCAGGCATCCCAGGCAGCAGACGCGACACACGCACGGTACGGGCTGCACGTTCGCGGCAGGGCTCACCGCGCATCTGGCGCTCGGTTACGCGCTTCCGATCGCCGTAGAGCGCACCGTCGCATACGTCGCGGGCGCGATCGCCGGCGGTCTTGCGATCGGGCACGGTCATGGGCCGCTCGATCATTTCTGGCGCCGGACGGACCCACCTAACGAGTAGGTAGGCACGAAACGGGCGTCATATACTTTCAGGAATGGGGCGTCCACGGTTTGCGGTGACGGAGGCGGTGTTGTCGCAGGACGCGGTCCTGGCGGCGGTGCTGGCGGCTGCGCACGGGCCCCTGGGCGCGGTGGCGAGCTTCGCCGGTCTCGTACGCGGGCGCAATCTCGATCGCGACGTGCTGTTTCTCGAATACGAAGCGTACGAACCGCTTGCCCTGAAGGCGTTCGCACGGATCGAGGAGGAAGTCGCTCAGGCGTGGCCGGCAGCGATCGTGGGTATCCATCATCGGACGGGACGGCTCGAGGTTGGCGAGGCCAGCATCGTGATCGTCGCCGTGTCTGCCCATCGTGCCGAGGCGTTTGCTGCGAGCCGGTACGTCATCGAGCGCGTGAAGCAGATCGCGCCCATCTGGAAACGCGAGCATTTTTCGGGCGGACAGGTCTGGATCGAGGGGGCGACCGCCGATCCGGACGATCTGTCGGCACGCGACGAGGCACGGCGGCGGGCATGCGCGTGAGAATCCGACTGTTCGCTCGGCTGCGCGAGATTGCCGGCGCCGACGAGCTCGAGCGCGAGGTGCCTGACGGCAGCACGCTCTCGGGCGTCTGGCAGGCGCTCGCGGGCGAGTTCCCGGCCATGGCGCCGTATCGCCGCTCGGTGTCTGGTGCCGTGAATGCCGACTACGCGCGACTCGACGCATCCGTGGCGGATGGCGACGAGGTCGCATTTCTTCCTCCAGTGTCTGGCGGTTAGATTCGAATGTTCGACAAACTCAACTCGGTCGAGGCGCGCTACGGCGAGCTCGTGACGTTGCTTGCGGATCCGGCGGTCCAGAGCGATGCGACGAAGTATCGCGACACGGCGAAGGCGCTCTCGGAGATCGAGCCGCTGGTCGAGAAATATCGCGAGTACAAGGGCGTCGAGCAACAGCTGCGCGACGCGCAGGACCTGGTCCGCGGCGGCGATGCCGAGATGGCGGCCCTCGCCAGGGAAGAACTGACGGATCTGGAGCCGCGGCACGCCGCGCTCCTCGACGAGATCCGCATCCTGCTGCTCCCGAAGGACCCCAACGACGAGAAGAACGTGCTGCTCGAAATCCGCGCCGGCACCGGCGGTGACGAGGCGGCGCTCTTCGCGGGCGAGCTGTTTCGGATGTACAGCCGGTTCGCGGAACGGCAAGGCTGGAAGCTCGAAGTCATGTCGCTGTCCGAAACCGGCATCGGCGGAATCAAGGAGGCCATTGCCTCGATTGAGGGGAAGCGCATCTACAGCCAGTTGAAGTACGAAAGTGGCGTTCACCGTGTTCAACGCGTGCCGGAGACGGAGGGCAGCGGTCGTATCCACACGTCGACGGCCACCGTGGCGGTGCTGCCCGAGGCCGAAGAAGTGGATGTCCAGATCAACGAGAAAGACATCCGCGTCGATACGTTCTGCTCGAGTGGCCCCGGCGGCCAGAGCGTGAACACGACCTACTCCGCGGTCCGGATCACGCACATTCCAACCGGTCTCGTGGTTTCGCAGCAGGACGAGAAGTCGCAAATCAAGAATCGCGCGAAAGCGATGAAAGTGCTTCGCGCCCGCCTCTACGAGATTGAGATGCGGAAACAGCAGGAAGCGATTGCGAAGGATCGCCGCAGCCAGGTGGGGACCGGCGAGCGATCGGAGAAGATTCGTACCTACAATTTCCCGCAGAGTCGCATCACCGACCATCGCATCAACTTCACGACCCATCAGCTGGACAACGTCCTCAACGGCGATCTCGCGGAGCTCGTCGAGGTGGTGACGTCGCATTACACGGCCGAACGGTTGAAGGAAGCGACAGAGACAGGCGCGTGATCCACGCGACCGTCGTCGCCGCACGCGAGCGCTTGATCCGGGCGGGTATTCCCCCCGATCAAGCCGGAATCGATGCGGAAGTGCTGGCGCGGCACGTGCTCGGCTGGGATCGCGCCAAATACATTGCCTCGCGGTACGAGCCGTTTTTGACTGAGACCGCCGCTGAATTCGAAGCTGTTGTCGCAAAACGCGAGCAACGCGTACCGGTGGCTTACATCACCGGGCACCGTGAATTCTGGGGACTCGATTTCGCGGTGTCGCCGGCCGTGCTCATTCCGCGGCCGGAGACCGAGCTCATCGTGGAAGCGGCGTTGTCGTTTCTGGGTGATGTCGCCGCTCAATGGCGAATCGTCGATGTTGGGACCGGCAGCGGGTGCCTGGCGGTCAGCCTCGCACACGAACGGCCGCAGGCGCAGCTCATCGCGACCGACGTTTCGGAAGCTGCCCTCGCCGTCGCGCAGCGAAACGCGTCCAGGCATGGCGTTGCCGATCGAATCCAGTTCGTACGCACGTCGTTCCTGAGTGACGTGCCCGGCCCCTTCGACCTCATCATCGCGAACCCGCCGTACGTGCCGCGGGCCCATGAGTCGACACTCGCATCTGATGTTCGCAACCACGAACCTGCGATAGCCTTGTTCGGGCGTGGTGAAGACGGCCTCGACGACGTGCGACAGGTTCTGGCCGAAAGTGCGTCGCGGCTGGCCCCGTCCGGGCGTCTGATGATGGAGTTCGGCTTTGGGCAAGGGCCCGCCGTTCGGCGCGACGCCCAGCAGGCGGGCCTCGAGATCATCGACATCCTGAGGGATCTGCAGGGGCACGACCGTACGCTCGTGGCTGCGCTTCCGGCGTCGCGCGCAGCACTATAATCCGCACATGTCGTGCCTTTTCTGCCGAATCATTACGGGCGAGATCCCGTCCTCGAAAGTATTCGAGGACGCGGATCTTTTCGCCTTCAACGACGTCAACCCGCAGGCGCCGCTGCACGTGCTCGTCGTCCCGAAGAAGCACATCGCCACGACGAACGACCTGACGGCAGAAGACGATGCGCTCGTCGGAAAGATCGTCCGCCGGGCGGCGGCGATTGCGAAGGACAAAGGATTCGATCAGCGAGGCTATCGCACGGTGCTCAATTGCAACAGCGAAGCCGGCCAGACAGTGTTTCATATCCATCTGCACCTGCTGGCCGGACGACATTTAGGATGGCCGCCAGGATGACGTCGCAATTAATGATGGGATGCCCAAGCTAAAGCTTGGGCCTACGTACCTGCGCCGACATCCGGTGTACGTCGTACTCGCGCCGACATCCGGTGTACGTTGTACTCGCACCGACATCCGGTGTACGTCGTATCGCACCGACATCCGTGTACGTTGTACTCGCGCCGACATCCGTGTACGTAGGCCCGAGCTTTAGCTCGGGCATCATGGGGCTGAACGTAGGCCCGAGCTTTAGCTCGGGCATCATGGAACGCCACAAGACATATTGGGGCATCCCAATGCGCCCCTTGGGATGCACGCGATCGCTACGTTTCCGTTCGGATCGTCGTCAGCAGATACTGCCCCTTCCCCACCGCACGGTCGTGCGCAAAGTCGACCACTCGATACCCGCGCGCAAGGTAGTGCTGAAAGATGGCACGCGTCTCGAGGCGCCACTGCTGCGCCAGGGCCAGATCCGCTGACAACATCCTCGGAAAGTCGAGCGCAATCTCGACCTTGATACGAGGATCCGAGCATCCCGTCTCGAAACCGTCCGGGGCCCATGATTCGCCGAGCGGACGCGTGCGATTGATCACAGCGGCACTTGCCGCCGCCTTGTCGATCGCGCGGATCGCACTCGGGGCGATGCGTCGCAGCACATGTGGCCGGCGAATCCACCATTGGCAAATGAAACGATCGGTCGGAAGGCCGCCGTGCAGCGCGCTCGTCGATTCGCCGTAGATGTTCTCGACGTACTCCTCGACGATCACGCCCAGCTTCACAAAGTTCAGGTGGGCGTTGATGGGTTGGAGGGGATCGTAAGTCCACTCGATCAAGTCGATACCCAGCTTCGCGACGGCGTCGCGCTGTGCCAGCTTGAGGTCTGCACCGAGGCCACTGCCGCGCAGACGGGGATCGACACCCAGCATGTGCGACCAGTGAGAGGGGGTCGAGGCTCCCTCGCCCTTGCGGAACGCCGCGAGCGAAAACACGAATCCCACGAGCCGATCGGCCTCGTACGCGCCCAGCAGCACGGCGCCTCGCCGCACGGTGACCGCCAGAATCGGCACCGGCACGAGGTCGACATCGCCCCAGATCGCCGCCTCCAACTGCTCCACCTGGCGGAACTGCTGCAGCGTGGTCAGCGGCTGAATCGTTGGCATGCGATCAGAGGAGCGGCAGTAGGTCGCGCAGCGTGTGAATGACCGGGATCCCGGGATGGACGTCGCCGCCAAATGGCTGATCGGCAGGTCCGCGGCGGACGAGCACGGCGCGCATGCCGATCCCTCGGGCACCGGCGATGTCCTGGCCGACGCTGTCGCCAACCATGACGGCGTCCGCGGCAGGCACGTCCATCAGCTTCAGTGCCGCCTCGAAGATGCTTGGGTGAGGCTTGAGATAGCCGTGATTCGAAGACGAGATCGCCGCAGCCACAAGCCCGTCGAGCTCGAAGTGGCTCTGGAAGCTTGCAAGACAACGATGGCTGTTCGAGATGAGGCCGATACGGATGCCGCGCGCGTGGATGGCCTTCAGCGCATCCGGCACGTCGTCATACATCTCGAAATGATGATTGGAGGCCCACTCGTCGTAAATCTCCACGGCGCACGCCTCGACGCCGGGGCCGCTGCCGCCCATGCTCTCGATGATCGTGGCCGTGTAGCGATGAAAGATTGCCGGATCGTAGATGTCGCCCTGTGCCGCATCCAGAATTGGCGACGCCGACCGCACAGCGTCGTCGAAGCGTGCGGGATCCAACTGGAGACCGTGTCGCGCGCCAAACTTGCGATAGCCGGAGCCTCTGAAGGTCGGACCTGGATAGATCAACGTGAAATCGACGTCGAAGAAGACCGCCGCCGTCACGCGACCGCCTCGTCTCCTTCGCGGGCTGGCGGGCCCGCCACCCAGATCGCCGCGCGATCGCTCGACAGGAATGTTCGAGCCACGTCGTTCACCTGCTCGAGCGTCACCGCCTCCAGGAGGCCGGGCAGGCGGCGGTCGTAGTCGAGTCCGAGTCCGAAGTAGTCGGCATCGTGCAGGAACGCGGCAATGCCGCCGTTCGTCTCGAGCGTCCGTGGCATCGAACCGATGAGATAGCGCTTGGAATCGGCCAGTTCCGCCTCAGTCACGCCGTCCCTCGCCATCCGCCCGACTTCGTCGTCAATTGCGCGGATCGTCCGCTCGACGTTCGCCGGACTCACCCCCGCGCGAATCACCAGCGGCCCTTCGGCGATGTTGGCGTCGAAGGAACTGAACACGTAGTAGGCCATGCCCTGGCGCTCGCGAATGTTGTCGCCCAGCCTGCCGCCAAGCGCGTACTGACCCAGCGCGTTGTTGAGCAGCGTGAGCGGGAAATACCCTCGGATCGCGGCGGGTGATCGTGGCGAAGCCATACGCAATATCCGACTGCGCCTTGCCCGGCATTGCCGTTGAACGGAGTACCCGGCTCCGTGCGTGCGGCGCCGGCGGCGGCTGAAGCGGACGCCCGCCAGGTATATTCCAGTCCGCGAACGCACGCTCGGCATCTTCGTAGGCGGCTTCGGGCTCGACGTCGCCCACGATGACGAGCCGCAGCCCGCTTGCCCCAATCTGCGCGCGGTAGAACCCCAGCAGGTCGTCGCGTGTGATCCGCTCGACGGAATCGACGGTGCCTCTGGTTGGACGCCCGTAGGGATGTCCGTCGGGATACACCAGGCCCATCAAGCCATCCATCGCCACGGCCGCCGGATTGTCTTCGTCCTGCCGGATGCTCGTGATGATCGTCGTCCGCCGTCGGTCGATCTGCTCGGGCGGGAACGTGGGGTGCCGAAGGATGTCCGCGATGATGTCGAGCATCGCGGGCAAATCCTCGGCCAGGCAGGTGCACGCTGCCGACAGCAGGTGACGCGTCACGCCTACGTTCAGGCTGACGCCGCGGCCATCGAGGTCTTCGGCCAACCGCTCTGCCGCTCGGCGTTCGGTGCCGCGATCGATGACGCGCGCCAGGAAGTTCGAGCGACCAAGGAGGTGGTCCTCATCGAAGCCGCTGCCCGCCGGGACGGTGGCAAACAGCGTCACTGCCGGATGGGTCGTAGTCTGCTGGACCAGCACCGTCGCGCCGCTGTCGAGCGTCTGACGAAGAGGCGACAGTCCCCGATGGATGAGGGTGGCCATTACGCGCTCCGCCCGACCTCGTCCGCCAACGGTTCGAACCATCCGACGGTCCGGCTCGTCGGCGCAAGGTAGTGGCGGGCGACGCGCGCCACGTCCTCGAGCGTGACGGACGCCAGCGAGGCTTCCATCCCGTGGTACACCTCGACGTCGGCAATCGTGTGGAAGTAGCCGATCTGGTGCGCGATGCTGGTGACCGAATCAGCCTCGAACACGAGGCGGGCGCGCAGCTGGTGTCGGGCGCGATCGAACTCCTGCTGCGTGATTCCGTTGGCCCGGACGTCTGCCAGCGCCCTGTCGGCGGCCTGCTCGACAGCCGCAAGAGGCGTCCCCGACGTCGCGGTGCAGGACACGGTGTAAAGGAACGGATGTTCGGTGGGCAGGAGGGCACCGAACACGCTCGACGCAAGGCCGGTGTCGACGAGCGCCCGATACAGCCGGGTGCTGCGCTGCGGGGGATTCCGGAATGACGCCCACAGGTTGATTCCCTTGGCCCCCGTGAGCGCCGCGTCCAGCACGAGCAGCGGATGGAAGTCCGCGCCGCGCGCGTCGGGAGCACGCCAGGCGAACTTCAAGTACGCCGTCGTCCCCGGTCGCGCCACGTTGACCCGGCGCTCGCCAAACTGCTCCGGTTCAGCCGTCGTCACCCTCTTGGGCACCTCGCCGGCCTCAATGCGGCCGAAATGCCGCTCCGCCCGCCGGAAAGCGTCGTCCGCATCGACGTCGCCGACGATGACGAGGGCAGCATTGTTGGGGACGTACCAGGCGCGGTAGTAGCCGAACAGGTCGTCGCGCGTCATCGATTCCAGGTCGCTTCGCCAGCCGATGGTTGGGTGGTGATAGCCGTGCGCTTTGAAAGCGGCAGCGGTGACTTCGGTATCGAGCAGCTGCTCGGGATCGTTGTCGCCCCCTTCCAGCTCGGAAATGATGACGGTCCGCTCAGATTCGCAGTCGTCGGGGTGGTAGAGGCCATTCGACATCCGTTCGGCCTCGATGAAAAGCATCCGATCGAGTGCAGTTGCGATCGCTGTCTCGAGGTAGGTCGTTTGATCGATCCACGTATAGCCATTCCAGCTGCCGCCGAACTGCTCGATGATCCCCTTGACCTGGTCGCGCGGAATATTGGTCGTGCCCTTGAAGTTCATGTGCTCGACCCAATGGGAGACGCCCGTCTGGCCGGATCGCTCATCCTTCGAACCGACCTTGTACCAACACCACACCGACACGAGCGGCGCCGTGCGCATCTCCTGCACGAAGATCGTGAGGCCGTTATCCAGTTGCGTCCGGCGGAGTGCGGGGGTACCTGCGAGCGGGGTTGCGATGACAGGCATCCATTCATTATATCGGCCGGCTGTCCTCAGTTGATACGCGCTTGGCGCCAATTCCTGACACTCAAGTCCTTTAAAATCAACAAGTTAATAATTGCCTGGTACCGGCGAGCCAATTGCAGCTACCCTAGCAAAGGAGCTCGAGTACCTGATGAGAACCATTCCTAGGTTGGCGGGTGTCGTGGCTCTTGCCGCGGCACTGGTGGTGCCGGCGTACGCCGCGGTCGACGCCACCTTCGTCCTGCGCTCTGGCGAGCGCATTTCGGGCAGTCTGGTCGATTTCAGCGCGAGCGGTGTGACCGCCCGGGTGGGCGGCGGCACTCGCACCCTTGGCGTCAACGATCTTGCGGTGATTGACTTCACGAATTCCGGGTCGTATCCCGCCACGGAATCCAATCGCGTGGGAGGAGGCGTGCATGCACTCGTCCTCCGCGACGGATCCGTGATCCTCGGACGCCTGTCGGATGTAGGCGGCTCCAACCCGCTCCGCATCTCGTTTGTTGCGAACGGCGCCACGCGGGATTTCAACTCGAACGAGGTCGCCCGCATCTACTTCGCGCGCCCCAACGACCGCGGCGGTAGCAGCGAGGGTGGCGGAAGCCGGCCGCCCGACCCAGGACAGATTCGGGTGCCGGCGACGAGCGACTGGGTCTCGACCGGGCGCTTCGTGAGGCAGGGGCAACGCGTCGAGATTCGCTCGTCGGGTCAAGTGCGGTTGAGCCGCGACAGCGGGAACGTCGCCAATCCCGCCGGATCGGTGAAGGGCAGCTACACTCCCGGCGCCCCGCACCCCATCTCGCTGATGGGCGCGCTGATCGGTCGCGTCGGCAACAGCGCGCCGTTCGGAATTGGCGACCAGAACAGCTTTTCGGCCCCGGCGTCGGGGATGTTGTTCCTGCGGGTCAACGACGACAACCTCTCGGACAATTCCGGCGAATTCACCGTCGATCTGATCGGGCGGTAGCTCGCCAATGAGCAGCGCGTTGAGGCGGGGCCGAAGCCCCGCCTCCACATTCTGTTAGCGCATAGGCGGAGGGGGCAATGGGCGCATGGGTCATGTACACCTAGGCGCAGCCGCACGCCGCGCTGAGCCACCCGTGCACCGAGCACCCGCGCATCGGTAGCACCTGACGCACCCCTGGCACCCTCGCACTAGACGCTCCCCCGCACTACCGACGCACCCCCGCACCCGTCGCACCTCCCGCACCCCCCGCACCTTCCGCACCCCGCCGCACCCTCCGCACCCCGCCGCACCCTCCGCACCCCGCCGCACCTTCCACACCAACGCGATCCCTTTGGTACAATTAGTGGTTCATATGCCCGACTGGAAGGACACACTGAACCTGCCGCGTACCGACTTTCCGATGAAGGCGAACCTGCAGACCGCCGAGCCGGAAACGATTGCGTGGTGGGGGCAGATCGACCTGTACGGGCAACTGCGCGCCCAACGAGCCGGACGCCGGCGCTACGTCCTTCACGACGGGCCGCCGTACGCCAATGGGCAGGTTCACCTGGGGACTGCGCTCAACAAGATCCTGAAGGATCTGGTGGTCAAGTCGAAGTCGATGGCCGGCTTCGACGCGCCCTACGTGCCGGGCTACGACTGCCACGGCCTGCCGATCGAGTTGAAGGTGGATCGCGAGCTAGGGCCGAAGAAGCGCGCGATGTCGACCGCCGACTTCCGCCGCGCCTGCCGCGCCTACGCCGAGCGCTTCATCGGCGTCATGACGGAAGAGTTCAAGCGGGTGGGCGTGTTCGGCGACTGGGCGCACCCCTACCTGACGATGAACTTCCGTTATCAGGCCGCAATCGCGCGGGCCCTGGGGAAGATTGTCGAGCGCGGCCTGGTCTACAAGGGAAAGAAGCCAGTCCACTGGTGCATTCATTGCCGGACGGCGCTGGCCGAGGCGGAGGTGGAGTACGAAGCGCACACCTCGCCCTCGATCTACGTCGAGTTTCCGCTCCATGCGTCGAGCGCGAAAGAACTGGCCGCGCGCGTGCCCGCGCTCGCCGGGCAAACCGTATCGGTGCTGATCTGGACGACGACGCCGTGGACGATCCCGTCGAATCTGGCAATCGCGTTTCATCCTGACTTTGTGTACGGCGCGTACGAACACGATGGGCATGTCGTCCTCATCGGCGAGCCCCTGGCGTCTCGAGTCGCCGCGGCAGCGAAGCGGACGCTGGGCGATCCGATCGCGCGCCTCACCGGCAAGGATCTCGAGGGCATTACGTTCACGCACCCGCTGTACGAGCGCACGTCGCTCGGCGTGCTGGCCGACTACGTCACGCTCGAGCAGGGCACTGGCGCCGTACACACGGCTCCGGGCCACGGCGCTGACGACTACCTGACCGGCCTGAAGTACGGGCTCGATATCTATGCGCCCGTCGGACCGGATGGTCGATTCACGGACGATGTGGGGCTGTTTGCCGGAGAGCAGGTGTTCGAAGCAAATCGGGGGATCGTGGAGGCGCTGACCGAGCGCGGTCGGCTGTGGCACTACGAGCCGTACGAACACACATACCCGCACTGCTGGCGCTGCCACAATCCCGTGATCTTCCTCGCCACGTCGCAGTGGTTCGTGCGGATGGACGGCGAGCCAGTGGTCACACCCGATGGCACGGCGCCTCGGACCTTGCGTGATGCTGCCCTTCGGGCGATCGACGAGCAGGTCGAGTGGATTCCGCCGTGGGGCCGCGACCGGATCTACAACATGGTGGCGAACCGGCCCGACTGGTGCATCTCGCGCCAGCGCGCCTGGGGTGTGCCGATCCCGGCGCTCGACTGCGCCAGCTGTGGCGAGGCGATCCTGACATCGAAGACCGTCGAACGCGCGGCCTCGGTGTTCGACGAATACGGCGCAGATGCGTGGTACGAACGCCCGCTGTCGGAGTTCGTGCCCGAGGGGCTGACCTGCGGCAAGTGCGCCGGAAAGGCGTTCGAGCGAGAGACCAACATCCTCGATGTCTGGTTTGACTCGGGCTCGAGCCATGAAGCCGTGCTTCCCTTCCGGCCCGAGCTGACGTGGCCGGCGGATCTCTATCTCGAGGGCAGCGATCAGCATCGCGGGTGGTTCCAGAGCTCGCTGCTCATCGGGCTCGGCACCCGCGGCGCTCCGCCCTTCAAGGCGGTCCTGACGCACGGCTTCTTCGTGGACGAAGAGGGCCGCAAGATGTCCAAGTCGCTCGGCAATACCATCGAGCCTCAGGACGTCATCGCCAAGAGCGGCGCCGAGATCCTCCGCCTCTGGACGGCGATGGTGGACTACCGCGAAGAAATGCGCGTCGGTCCCGAGATTCTGGCCCGGGTCATCGAGGCCTATCGCAAGCTGCGCAACACCTGCCGCATCCTGGCGGCGAACCTCTACGACTTCGACCCGTCGAAGGATCAGGTAGCGCCCTCGGCACTGGAACCGGTCGATCGCTACATCCTGTCGCGCTACGCCGAGCTGACGCTCGACGTACTCCGCGCGTACGCGGCGTTCGACTTTCAGCGCGTGGTCCACGGCCTCAACGCGTTTGCGACGGTCGACCTCAGTGCGTTCTACGTCGACGTCACGAAGGATCGGCTCTACACGCTCGGCACGCGGTCGACGACGCGTCGTGCGGCACAGACGGCGATGTATCGGATGGTGGACGGGATCGCCCGGCTGACAGCACCCATCCTGCCGGTGACCTCCGAGCAGCTCTGGAAGGTGCTGCCCGGAAAGCGTGACGTCTCCGTCCACCTGGCTGAATTTCCGGACACGTCGACGCTCGATGCCATGGTCGATCCCGATCTGACCGCCGACTGGCAGCGGCTCCTCGCGATCCGCAACGACGTCAACGTTCAGATCGAGGCGCGGCGGAAGGAAAAGCTCTTTGGCACGTCGCTGGGCGCTCAGGTCGTGATCACGGCGTCAGGCGACGAT
Organism: Vicinamibacteria bacterium; assembly: GCA_963800785.1. GTDB lineage: Bacteria > Acidobacteriota > Vicinamibacteria > Vicinamibacterales > JAENWD01 > JAENWD01. The sequence goes on along the minus strand of CAWDCH010000021.1, from coordinate 321,051 downwards.
CTCGCGCTTCTGCGGAAGTACGAATCGAGCCTGCCGATGCTGTTCATCGTCTCGGAGATGCGCGTGCAGGAAGGCGCGGAGCTGTCGATCGCGACCGCGAAAGCGCCAGGCGTGAAGTGCGATCGGTGCTGGCGGATGGTGCCCTCGGTCGCTTCGAATGCCGACCACCAGGGGCTCTGCGATCGGTGCGTGGACGCGCTGGCGGAGCCCGTGGGCTCGTGACGCGTCGGCTCGAGCTGCTGGTCGTCGCCGCGGTTGCGCTGCTCGACCAGGCCACCAAGCTGCTCGTGGTGAAGGAGCTCGGGCTCCACGAGACGGTGGAGGTGATTCCGGGACTTCTCAATCTGACGCACGTGCGGAACTCCGGCGTCGCCTTCGGATTTCTCAACGCCACCAGCTTCGCGTTCAAGCCGGCGTTGATGGCGGGCCTTGCGTTCGTGGCGCTCGTCGGCGTCGCGCTCTACGCGACGCAGCTTTCGCCGCATCAGAAGTGGGCCCGAACCGGCCTGGCTTTGATCCTTGGTGGCGCCGCTGGCAATCTCGTCGATCGCGCGCGCCAGGGCTACGTCGTCGACTTCGTCGACGCTTATTGGGGCACCTGGCACTTCTGGGCGTTCAACGTGGCGGACGCGGCCATTAGCGTCGGGGTAAGCATGCTGATACTCGATCTCCTGCGGCCGGCTCCGCGGGTGAGTGCTGGCTGATCGCGGAGGTTTTCACGTGTTTCCGGAACTTTTCAAGCTTGGCCCGATCACCGTCTACACGTACGGCGTCCTGCTGGCCGCCGCGTACCTTCTGGGCTTGAAGCTCGCGATGACGCGTGCCAAGACGCGCGGTCTGGATTCCAATCGCGCGCTCGACCTCGGCATCGCCATCATCGTCTCGGCGCTCGTCGGCGCCAAGCTGCTCCTGGTCGTCGTCGAGTTCGACCATTACCGGCAGAACCCGGCGGAGATTTTCTCGATCCTGCGCGCGGGCGGCGTGTTTTACGGCGGCCTGATCGCCGCCGTTGCCGTGGCTTTCTGGTACATGCGGCGTCACCGCATGCCGCTTTGGACCACGTGCGACGTGTTCGCGCCCGGCATTGCGCTGGGACACGCGGTTGGACGCTTGGGATGTCTGGCCGCCGGCTGTTGCTACGGGCGGCCCACCCACGTCCCGTGGGCGATCACGTTCACGAATCCTGCCGCCGCCGCCAACGTCGGCACACCGCTGGGAGTGGCCCTCCATCCGACGCAAATCTACGAGAGCGGCGCCGAGCTGCTGATCCTCGTCTTCCTGCTGGCCACCGAGAAACGCGGGCGCAGCTTCGAGGGCCGGACCTTCTGGAGCTACATGCTGCTCTACGGGATATCCCGATTCGTCATCGAGTTCTTCCGCGGCGACGAGCGCGGCATGGTGTTCGCGACCATTTCGACGTCGCAGTTCATCTCGCTGCTCATCGTCCCGGTCGCTGTCGCGATGCTGCTGTACCTCTCGCGACGGACGGATCTCCCCACGAGAGTGCCCGCGCGAGCCGTCGGCCGGGCGTCCTGATCGCCGGACACGATGGCGGCCGTCACCGTCGAAGTTGCGGCCGAGCAGGCGGGCGAGCGGCTGGATCGGTACCTGGCGGCCGTTCTGCCAGGGCAGTCGCGATCGCAGGTCCAGCGCTTCATCGAGCAAGGACTGGTGACGGTCGAGGGCCGCCAGGCGCGGGCGAATCTCGCCGTCCGCGAGGGCGACCGCGTCACCGTCGACATTCCTGCCCCGGTCGCCGCCGACGTGGTGGCCGAGAATCTGCCGCTCGCCATCCTCTACCAGGATGCAGACGTCATCGTCGTGAACAAGCCGACAGGGATGGTGGTGCATCCGGCCGCGGGCCACGCCTCGGGCACGCTGGTCAATGCGCTGCTCCACCACGTCTCAGACCTGAGCGGCATTGGCGGCGAGCTCAGGCCGGGCATCGTTCATCGTCTCGACAAGGGGACATCGGGCGTGATGGTCGTTGCGAAGCACGACGCGGCCCACGATGCTTTGTCGCAGCAGTTTCACGATCGTGAGGTGGACAAGGAATACGTGGCGCTGGTGTGGGGCGTCGTCCAGGCGGGTCGGCGGATCGATCTGCCAATCGGTCGCGATCCGAGCGATCGTCAGAAGATGTCGGCGCGCGCGCGGCGATCACGGGCGGCGGTCACGCGCATCACGCGCGCCGACCATCTCCGCGGTGTCACCTTGTGTCAGGTGGCGATCGCGACAGGGCGCACGCACCAGATCCGCGTCCATCTGAGCGCGATTGGCCATCCGATCGTTGGCGATGCCACTTACGGGGGCATCAGGAAGCGTATTGCCGCCGATCTCCTGCCCGTTCAGCGGCTCGAGCGGCCGTTTCTCCACGCCCTGCGGCTGACGTTCACCCATCCGACCGACGGCCGCCGTATGCAGTTCGAGGCGCCACTCGCGCCGGATCTTCAAGCCGTCCTGGACGAACTGTTATTGCGCAATTCTTAGCGGTGCCTGGCACCTGTACAGGACTTTACAATGCCTGACGCGACGCTGATTTCCTCTCAACGCGTATACGAGGGCCGCATCTTCGACGTCACCGTCGATCGCGTGCGGCTTCCACATGGCCGGGACGCCACGCTCGAGGTGGTACGCCATGAGGGCTCGGTCGTGCTGATTCCTGTAACCGAGGATGGCAAGCTGCTGCTGGTACGGCAGTACCGTCATGCCGTCGGGCGATTCCTGTGGGAGCTGCCGGCGGGCAGCCTCGAGTCCGGCGAGGATCTCGAGGTGGCGGCCGTGCGGGAGTGCCACGAGGAGCTCGGATTGATTCCAGGGCGCGTGGAGCAGCTGCAGACACTTTTTCCGACGCCCGGATTCTGCACCGAGGCGATGACGTACTTTCAGGTCAGCGGTCTCAGACAGCCTGGTCCCGACGACCCTGCTGCACATCAGGACGAGGACGAATCAATCGAGGTGCGCGCGTCTTCCATCGAAGAGATTCGAGAGCTGATCGTCTCTGGCGAGATCGCCGACCTGAAGACCGTTGCCGGCATCTGGCTCTTGAGTCAGTAGCGCACGTTGGGAACAGGCCCAGTGGGTCGGGCCGCGCGGACTGAATTGGTCACGGACCAGGTGGACGAGCACGAATTGATCGAGGTCACGGATCAGCACGGAATCGATCTGCACGGATTCCATGAAAATCGCACGGATACCTTCTGGTTCTGCCGGACCGCGGCCGTCCTGGACCTAGTCAGTCGTCGCGGACACGGAGCAGCGCGGATCAATCGGTCGCGGGTTCCACGGAAGTCACACGGTCCCCACTGGTTCCTGGTGTGTTGTTCCGCGTCTGCGCGGAAGCTCAGTCCTGCGTTCCGAACGCGGATCGACAGGGAAGCATTCGGTCACGGATTCCACGGAAATCGCACGGCTCCCTTCTGGTTCGCCGGACCGCGGCCGTCCTGGACCTGGTCAGTCGTCGCGGACACGGAGCAGCGCGGATCAACCGGTCGCGGGTTCCACCGAAGTCACACGAGTCCCACTGATTCTTGCTGTTGTTGTTCCGCGTCTGCGCGCGGACCCAGCTTTGCGCCGCGAACGCGGATCAAGACGGCATGATTCGGTCCCAGATTTCCACGGAATCACACGAATGCCTTGGTTCTTGCTGTGCTGGTCAGCCCGCGCCGGACCTGAACGTGATTGACTAGATCGACGTCGATTTGTCCGCGACGGGACCTCCGGTCACGGAAGGACACGGATGGACACACGGATCCTGCCGGGTCACTGAATGACGCGCGGATCAACAGCGGTCGTACCGGTGACCCACTTGCCCACGCCCGTTTTATTCCAGGCAGATCTGTCCGCGATGGCAGCTGGGTCGCGGACGGCCGCAGAACAAGTGGAACAAACCAGAAGTGTTTCTGCGTTGTCCGTGGAAATCCGTGACCGATCGATTCCGTGCCGATCCGTGTCCGCGACGCCAGAGTTGTCCGTGTTGATCCGCGGCCGTCCATGACCCGACTGACTCCGCGTCCATCCGTAACCGCAGTCCCGTCGCGGACAAAATCGACGCCGATCTAATCAATTACGTTCCACCGAACTGAACCTGATCGCACAGTTGTCCGTGTTGATCCGCGGCCGTCCGTGACCCGTCTGACTCCGTGTCAATCCGTGACCGCAGTCTCGTCGCGGACAAATCGACGCTGATCTAATCAATCACGTTCCACAGAACTGGACCTGACCGCAGAGTTGTCCGTGTCGATCCGCGGCCGTCCGTGACCCCGTCTGACTCCGTGTCCGTCCGTGACCGCAGTCCCGTCGCGGACCAATTCCACCGAACTGAACCTGATCGCACAGTTGTCCGTGTTGATCCGCGGCCGTCCGTGACCCGTCTGACTCCGTGTCAATCCGTGACCGCAGTCCCGTCGCGGACAAATCGACGCTGATCTAATCAATCACGTTCCACCGAACTGGACCTGACCGCAGAGTTGTCCGTGTCGATCCGCGGCCGTCCGTGACCCCGTCTGACTCCGTGTCAATCCGTGACCGCAGTCCCGTCGCGGAGAAATCGACGCCGATCTAATCAATCACGTTCCACCGAACTGAACCTGATCGCACAGTTGTCCGTGTTGATCCGCGGCCGTCCGTGACCCCGTCTGAATCCGTGTCAGTCAGTGCCCCTTGATCAGGGTCCGTCCGCGACCAATCCTCCGCGTCGATCCGAGACCTGTCCACCACGCGTATGGTGGCGACTAGCGCCGCGCCGCCCGCGCCCCGCCCGCGACGTCGACGCGTGACGTCGCCTCGATGGCGGCTGCCAGAAGCTCCATTCCCTTGTCCATGGCGTCCTCGCGCACGGCGGCAAAGCCGATCATGAGTCCGTTCGGCACGGGTTGTCGGCCGGCGGCGTATTCGGAGATCGGCATCACCTCGACCCCGCGCGACAGCGCCTGTTCCGTGACGGCCGCAGCGTCGGCGTACGGCAAATCGGCAACCGCGTGCAACCCGGTGTGGGTTGGACGCATGCGTAAGACGCCAGCGCAGTGGCGCGCCGCGGCTGCGTTCAGCGCTTCGAGGCGCTCGTTGTAGATGCCGCGCATGCGGCGGACATGCCGATCGAAGTGCCCGTCGTGCATGAAGTCCGCGAGGACGAGCTGATCGATCACTGGCGGGTGGAGATCGGTAGCGCGACGGACGCGCACGAGTCGTTCCTGCAGGTCGCTCGGCACGATCAGGAATCCGAGGCGAAGCGACGGGAAGAGCGCCTTGCTGAAGGTCCCGACGTAAATCACGCGGCCGTCGGCATCGAGGCCCTGGAGACAGGGGATCGGGCGCGCACCGTATCGGAACTCGCTGTCGTAGTCGTCCTCGACGATCCAGGCGCGTGCCTGTGCTGCCCATCGCAGCAACGCGAAGCGCCTGGCAAGGCTCATCGGAACACCGGTGGGAAATTGATGCGACGGCGTGACATAGCCAAGCCGCGCGTTCGGCGCCAGCCGTGGCAGGCGCTCGACGATCACCCCATCGTCATCGACCGGCACGGTTCGAATCCTCGCGCCACAGGTGATGAGCGCCGCCCGCATCCCCGGATAGCCGGGCTCCTCCATCCAGACGCGTTGGCCCGGATCCAGGAGGACCGTGCAGATGAAGTCGAGCGCTCGCTGTGCCCCGGCGACGACAATCACTTGTTCCGGCGAGCACCGTGCGCCGCGCGTGCGGCGGACGTGATCGGCAATCGCTTCGCGGAGCGCCGGTACGCCGGCCGCAAACGTGTAATCAAGCTGCGCCATCGTCGCCGAGCGCAGCCGGCGAGTGACGAGCTGCGCCCACCGCTTCATGGGAAACAGGTCGAGCGCCGGAATGCCGATGCGAAACGGGCGCGCCGGACCCGAAAGTCGACGAGCCGCGGCAGGCACATCAGCCAGCATCGCACCGCGCCGCGACAGCGGCGGATGCTTCGGCGACGTGCCGGGAAGCACGACGACCGTCTGCGGCAGATCATCCGGCAGGCCGGGCGTGACGAACGTGCCGGAGCCGCCCCGCGCCTGCAGATAGCCCTCCGCCAGCAGCTGCTCGTAGGCAAGCAGCGTCGTGGTCCGTGACACGCCGAGGTCTTCTGCCAGTGCCCGTGAGGAAAGGAGCTGCGATCCCGGCGTCAGCACGCCATCGAGAATGGCGCGTCTGATGCCGCCGTAGATCTGCGCCTGCAACCCGGAAGATGCTCTCGGGTCGATGCGGATGCAAAGGCTTTGGTGTCCGGCGCCCATACGTTCCCCGTCAAAGTGGCTATGTCCAAGGAAGCGAGTCCAGCGGGCTTGATACTACCACTTCTTCGCCGTACGCAGAACGAGCGACGAGTTCGGCGCGCGATGGCCCGGAGCCCGATTTCGTCAGTGCGTGATGGGGACGGGGATCGAGCTCACGCCAGCAGGTATTTCGGACGGCGCGTCGACCAGCTGCCATGCGCCGCGATCGGCCAGCAGCGCCGCGGCGAGCTCCGTGTGCAGCGCATGACCGCCGCGATGCACGACCGCGTGCGCAACGATGGGGTGTCCGACCAGCGCGAGGTCGCCGATCAAATCGAGGATCTTGTGGCGGACGAATTCGTCTTCGTAGCGGAGCGAGCTGTTGAGGACGCCGGTATCGCCGATGACGATGGCGTTGTCCAACGAACCGCCGAGCGCCAGGCCGTTCTGGCGCAGCATCTCGACTTCCTTGAGGAACGTGAACGTTCGCGCCGGTGCGATCTCGTCGATGAACGTGTGCTCGCTCATTGTCATCGTCTTCGACTGATGCCGCAGCAGCGGATGATCGAAGCTGATGCTGTAGCTCACCTTGAATTGATCGGCGGGATACAGCGCGATGTGCTTGTCGCCGCGCGCGAGCGAGACTGGCCGAAGGACCTTCAGGTACCGACGCGGCTCCGCCAACGCACGGACGCCGCATTCCTGCACGAGGAAGATGAACGGCGCCGAGCTGCCGTCCATGATCGGCACTTCCGGCGTGTTCAGCTCGATGACGGCGTTGTCGATCCGCGCGCTCACCAGTGCCGCGAGGACGTGTTCGACGGTTTCTACCCGTGCATCGCCCGAGCGCAACTGCGTCGCGTAAGCCACAGCGCCCAGATGCTCGACCGTCGCCGGAATCTCCATCCCGCCGAGGTCCGTCCGCCGGAATCGGATGCCTGAATCGGCTGGCGCCGGCTTCAACGACAGGGTGACTTTCTTGCCTGAGTGAAGACCGATGCCGGCGCAGGTGATTGACCGTTTCAGGGTGCGCTGTGCGTCCATGTGCCTCTTTGCACGCAGGGGGAGCGGGCATTCAGACCAGAGCAAACGGGGTGCCGGGCGTTACGGGATCCTTACGCTGTTGGCAAATCGTACAGGCACTGTAACTTACGGCAATTGGACGGGTCTGGAGCTGAACTGAGGAAATCCAAAAATGTGGTTAAACAGCCACAGTCGCTGGACGTGAAATCGTGTCAATCCGACCACACATCGTATCTAACCCGCTCGTCTTGCAGGAGGCGTCAATCCGAAGGCTTCGGCGAGGAATTTGCCCGTGTGCGAGCCCCGCGTCCGCGCGACTTCCTCGGGCGTCCCCTGCGCAACGAGATGGCCGCCGGCTTCTCCGCCTTCAGGTCCCAGATCGACGACGTGATCCGCGGTGCGGATGACATCGAGGTTGTGCTCGATGACCAGGACCGTGTTGCCCTGATCCACGAGCTTCCCGAGGACGTCGAGCAGCTTCTTGACGTCCTCGAAATGCAGTCCGGTCGTCGGCTCGTCAAGGATGTACAGCGTGCGTCCGGTGCCCCGCTTCGAAAGTTCCCGCGCCAGCTTCACCCGTTGCGCTTCTCCACCCGATAGCGTCGTCGCCGATTGACCGAGCTCGATGTAGCCCAGTCCCACTTCCTGCAGCGTGCGCAGTTTGTGTGCGATGGGGGGAACGTTCTCGAGCAGAGGCAGCGCCTGGTCCACCGTGAGGTCCAGCACGTCGGCGATCGACTTTCCGCGATAGCGAATCTCCAGCGTCTCGCGGTTGTAGCGCCTTCCCTTGCACTCCTCGCACGTGACATAGACGTCGGGCAGGAAGTGCATGGCGATGGCGATCACGCCGTCACCCTGGCACGCTTCGCAGCGCCCGCCCTTGACGTTGAACGAGAAGCGTCCGGGCTTGAAGCCGCGCTGTCTGGCCTCGGGCAGCATCGCGAACAGTTCGCGAATGAACGTGAACAGCCCGGTATAGGTAGCCGGATTCGAACGCGGCGTCCGTCCGATCGGCGACTGGTCGATCTCGATGACCTTGTCGACGAGCGCGATGCCGTCGATGCCGTCGTGCGCGCCTGGATCGTCCGTGGCGCGATACAGCTGCCGCGCCAGCGATTTGTAGAGAATCTCGTTGACCAGCGTCGACTTCCCCGACCCGCTGACACCGGTCACTGAGGTGAACGTTCCCAGCGGAATCGCGACATCGAGATTCTTCAGATTGTTCGCGCGTGCCCCGCGGATGACGAGCTCGCCCTTCAGCGCCGGACGTCTCGCGCGCGGTGTTTGAATCGTTCTCTCGCGACGCAGATACGCGCCTGTCAGCGACGGTGGCGGGGCTGGCGCCTGGTTGTTCTCGACGACGCGCGGGCCGGTTCCAAGCAGCTGCGCCGGCGTGCCCTGGAAAATGACCTCGCCGCCATGCTCGCCGGCGCCGGGGCCGAGATCGATCACGTAATCCGCCTTGCGGATGGTTTCCTCGTCGTGCTCCACGACGATGACCGTGTTGCCGAGATCGCGCAGGCGGCAGAGCGTGGTGAGCAGCGCGCGGTTGTCGCGCTGGTGCAGGCCGATCGACGGCTCGTCCAGGACGTACAGCACCCCTGTCAGATTCGAGCCGATCTGGGTCGCGAGGCGGATGCGCTGCCCTTCGCCGCCCGAGAGCGTCGCGGCGCCCCGGCCAACCGTGAGATAGCCGACGCCGACGTCGTTGAGAAATCGCAGCCGGTCCTGGATCTCCTTTAGAATCCGCCCCGCGATGATCGACTCGCGGTCGGTGAGCTCGAGCGATCCGAAGACGCGCTGCGCGTCGGCAATCGGCAGATCGACGTAATCGGCGATCCGACGACCCTTCACACGGACCGCACGGCTCTCGGGCTTCAACCGCTCGCCGTGGCACGCCGGACACGTCCGCAGCGCCCGGTACTGCTCCATCTCTTCCTGCGCCGACCAGGTGGCCTCAGCGTAGCGACGCCGGAAATTCGGGATCAGGCCTTCGAAATCCTTGCCGAACGGGTCGGACTCGTTCCGCTTCGCGCCGCCCTTCTTGGCGCGAGTAGCCGTCTTCCTGCTTGCGATTGGCATGTCGCCTGAGGGTCCGAACAGCAGCAGGTCACGGTGTTTCTTGGGCAGCTTGGCAAACGGTGCGCCAAGGTCGATCCCGAACGTGTCCGACAGTGACGCCAGCGCATCCGCGACCAGCTTTCGGTCGCCGCGCGCCCACGGCGCAATCGCGCCGCCGTCGAGTGACTTCGACGGATCGGGAACGATGCGAACGGGATCGAAGTCCCAGGTAGCGCCCAGTCCCTGGCATTCCGGGCACGCCCCATGCGGCGAGTTGAACGAGAACGCGCGCGGCGACAGCTCCGGCACGCTGATGCCGCAGGTCACGCACGCCATGCGCCGCGAAAACAGACGGTCGCCCTCGTCGAGGCTGTTGATGATGACGATCTCCGATGCCAGCTGCAGCGCCGTCTCGATCGACTCGGTCAGCCGCCGTTCGATGCCCGAACGCACGACCAGCCGATCAACGACGACCTCGATCGTATGGTTCTTCCGACGATCGAGGCGGATGTCGTCCTCGAGCGATTTGAACTGGCCGTCGATGCGCGCCTTGGTAAACCCGCGGGTGCGCAGCTGCTCGAGCTCCTTCTTGAACTCCCCTTTCCGCCCGCGCACGATCGGCGCCAGCACATTGATGCGCTCGTCCTGCGGGTAGGTCATCACGAGATCGATGATCCGCTCGAGCGACTGACTGGCGATTTCGCGACTGCAGTTGGGGCAGTGCGGCGTCCCGATGTTCGCGAACAGCAATCGCAGGTAGTCGTAAATCTCGGTGACCGTGCCGACGGTCGATCGCGGATTGCTGGCCGTCGTCTTCTGTTCGATGGAAATTGCCGGCGACAGCCCCTCGATTAAATCGACGTCCGGCTTCTCCATCTGCTCGAGGAACTGACGGGCATAGGCCGACAGCGACTCGACGTAGCGGCGCTGGCCCTCGGCGTAAATCGTGTCGAAGGCGAGCGAAGACTTTCCGGATCCTGAGAGGCCGGTGATCACGACCAGCCGTTCTCTCGGAAGATCGACGTCGATGTTGCGGAGGTTGTGAACGCGCGCGCCGCGGACGGAAATCCAGTCGTGAGGCATCGTTTCGTCGGAGCCGCGGGGCCGCTGGACCAGTGCAGGGCCCTCAGTCCGGGCCCGTCGCGGATCTCCCAAACCTCGAATTGTACCACCGTCGCAGGCTGTGCTGGGTGAACGTTATGGAGGTCCACGGAAAACGAGGGTGACCGGGACAACGGATCACTCGGGACAGGGATCTCACGGAAGAACACGGATTCACACGGATAAGACGAGAGCCGACTCTGGGCCGAGTGGCCCTGAAGCGGCGGCACGAAGTGCCGCGGGGAGCAACATCACCCTAAGCGCGGGTCCTTCCGTGATCCGTACCATCCGCCGAGCCCGCGTTGAAAGCTTATCCGTGCCTCGTCCGCGTTCATCCGTGACGGCGGTCTTATCTCAAGGCACTTGTGTTACCGTCGCCGCGATGCAGGCCGATCTCCGCAACGCCGTCCGATCCCTTCGAGCGGATTGGCCGTTCACGGTGGTCGCCACGAGCCTCCTCGCGGTAACGCTGGGCGTGCTGACGGCCATCTTCGCAACCGTGCAGGCCATCGTCCTGCAGCCATTTCCTTTCCGCGACCAGGACGGCCTCGTCGTCATCTGGCAGCGCGACTTGCGTCGCGCCCAGCCGGTGATCGAGGTGGCGCATGCGGACGCGAGCGACTGGGTCGCGCGGTCACGGTCGTTCGAGGGGATGGCGGTGGTTGGTTCGGTGAACTGGAGTCTCGACCTCGTAGGCAACGGCGAGGCGCAGTCACTCTCGCTCGCCGCGGTATCGGCCCCGTTCTTCGGCGTCATCGGCACGCCGCCGGCAATCGGACGGGGGTTCAGGCGCCAGGATGAAGAGGGATCGTCGCCGCACACGGCCGTGATCAGCCACAGTCTCTGGATCCGCCGCTTCGGCGGCGATCGCTCGATTGTCGGCCGGACGATCGCGGTCAGGCTCGCTCCGGAGCGAGCGCCTATCCCGGTTGAGGTCGTCGGTGTCGCTCCGGCGGCGTTCGACTATCCGCGGGGCACCGAGATCTGGGTGCCGGCGGCGCCTCTGGTCAGAGGCTATGCCGGCCCTGGCGACGATCCGGAAAAGATGCTCGGTTACCTCCGGGTGTTCTTCGCCATCGCCCGACTGAAGTCGGGCGTTGACAGCACCGCGGCCGAGATCGACCTCACCCGCGTCATTCGTGCGACGGATCCCAAGGACGGCCCCGAGCCACCGGCTGAAGGAGTCGTCACCCCAATCGCCCGGTACCTTCTCGGGCCGGCGAGGCCAGTGTTGTGGACGCTCCTCGCCGGCGCCGGACTGATGCTAATCATCGTGTGCGCGAACGTCGCGGGTCTTCAGGTCTCGCGCGCAACGAGCCGCCAGCGGACGCTGGCCATCCGATCGGCACTCGGGGCGTCGAATATGCGGCTGATGCGGGAAACGCTCGTCGAGAGCGCGATCATAACGGCCATCGCCTGCGTTGGTGCGCTATTGGTCGCCGCGTCGACGGCACGCGTTCTCCTCTGGCTCGCACCTGACGGTGTGCCGCGCATCGACACGGTCGGTCTCGCCGATCTCCGCATCCTGGCCTTCAGCGTCGCCGTCACCTTCGCGACCATCCTCCTGCACGGCGCGTGGCCAGCGCTCATCGCGTCGCGGCTGGACGTCGTGCGGACGCTGGCACACGGCGCGCGTCTGAGTCTGCACCCAGGCGGGCGGAAGATTCAGCGCGCCGTGGTACTCATGCAGATTGCGGCCTGCGTGGTTCTCGTCGCAGCCGCAGGCCTCTTCGGCCGATCGGTCCGCGCGCTCGATCGAACCGCGCTTGGCTTCGACCCGCGGCAACTGCTGGCCATCACCGTGACACCTTCGACCGGCGGACAGACTCAGGCACGACAGTTCTTCGAGCGTCTCGAATCACGTGTGACGACGCTGCCGGGCATCGAGTCCGTCGGCAGCGTGTCGCTGCGGCCACTGGCGGGGCCAATCGGCCTCGAGAGCCAGCCGATTTTGCCCGGCCAGGTCCCCACGGATCCGAAGACGTGGGGACTCAACCCGCTGCTGAATCTGGAGACGGTCACGCCGTCCTACTTCAAGGCGATGGCCATCGAGATCGTTCGCGGGCGCGGCTTCTCGACGGCTGACGTCATGAGCGCACCGGGCGCGGTGATCGTCGGCGAGAGCGCGGCGCGACGCTTGTGGCCGGGACAGGATCCCCTCGGCCAACGCATGCGCAACGCCTCCTATCGCACCGAGACTGCCCGCATGCAGGGGTGGCAGACGGTCATCGGCGTGGCAAGGGACGTGCGCTACCGGGGTCTCAACGACGTGCGGCTCGACTTGTACATGCCCGCGGCGCAGTCTGCGGAGCGCCTCCAATACCTGATGGTCCGCAGCCGTGCACCGGCGGCCTCTGTGGCGTCGTCGATTCGCGCCGCGGCGCAAACCCTCGATTCGGCAGCCGGGGTATCCGAGGCCACGGTGATGGCACAGGTGGTCGCGAACGAGAGTGCGCCATGGCGATTCATCGTGCACGTGTTCGCCGGCTTCGCGGTCCTCGCCGCAACCGCTGCCGGGATCGGACTGGGAGCCGTGGTCGCACTCGCGGTGGCGACGCGCCGGCGCGAGCTGGCGATTCGAGCCGCGCTCGGAGCCAATCGCGTGCAGCTGCGATCGGCCGTGCTTCGTGAGGGTCTCTGGCTGACCGTAACCGGTGCTGCCCTCGGGCTGATCCTGACTCTCTGGGGTGGACAGGCTGTCGCAGCGCTCCTTGTCGGCGTGACGCCAGACGATCCCGTCGCGTTGAGTGGCGCCACGATTCTTGTGTGCCTCACCAGCCTCCTCGCCTGCTGGTGGCCGGCGCGTGGCGCGGCCAATGCGGATCCGGTCGAGGCGCTGCGGTCGGAATGAAGCTCTCGTTCCTAAGTCCCTCGTCCTTCCTTAGCACCGCCGTACCAGTAAATAGCGACGCCTGCCGCGAGCACGATCGCGGCCTGGCCGATCAGATTCGCTTCGTAGTTCAAAATATTTTCCGTCCCGGACGGCGGCACGAAGAGCAAGGCGAGTGAGATGGCCGTCGCGGCGCAGCCCGACCCGGCGACCAGGTACAAGCCGATTCGCCCCCCCGGGATTCGCAGCACATCGGGCGGCTCCACTTCTCCGGCGGTGCGCCGAAGCCGCACGACGGCGAGGAAGAGATACATGTAAGGAACGAAGTAAATCAGGATGGTCAGATTGACCATGATGTCGTAGGCCTCCTGAATCGTGGTCTGTCCGCCAGACACCGACAGGAAGACGCTGACGAGAAAGATCAGACTGGCAAGCACGCCCTGAACCAGGATGGCGTTGCGCGGCGTCTGCCGCTTCGGATCGAGACGCGCAAACCAGGCAGGGAGCGCCCGATCGACACCGGCCGCAAACGGCACGCGCGCGGCGCCGCCGAACCACGAGTTCGTGCCGGCGAACGACCCGAGCGCCAGCAGGCCGCCGGTGACCGCGCCCATCCCGATCAGCCCGAGGTTTCGCGAGATCAGATCTATCGCGTCCGCGATGCCGCTTCGCTCCTGGAGCGCTGCGGAAGGCACCGCGATCAGCACGGAAGCGGATCCGGCAATATAGATTAAGGTCACCAGCGCTCCGGAGATCATGGTCGCCCGCGGCAGCGTGCGCCGTGCGTCCTTGATCTCATCACCTACGAACCCACCGATCTCGAACCCTGAGAACGCGAAACACATCGCCGACCACAAGCTGACGGTGGTCAGCACGTCGCCGCCTGGCAGCAGGTTGGGGAGAGAAAAGTCGGTCGCGCTTCCCGTCGTGAACAGCGCCGCTGCCCCCGCGACAATGAGCAGAGCCGCGGGGAGCCAGGTCGAAATGCTACCGATGGCATGCACGCGCTTGAGAATCTCGAGGCCCAACAGGTTCAGGAACACACAGACCCAGAGGCTCCCGAGCACGAACGCCGTCGAGTAGATGCGACTGTCGGCAAGGCTCGCGGCCCCCGGACCGAACACGAGCAGCGCGTTCGCGGCGACGAACAGCAGCAGCGAGGGGAAGTAAAAAAGGTTGTTGACCCAGACGCACCAGCCGCACAGGAACCCATGAACCGGTCCGAAGGCACGCCGCGCCCACCGATACATCCCGCCTTCCTCGGGATAGCGACTCGAGAGCTCGATGACCGTAAGCGTCATGGGCAGGAAGAACAGCAGCCACGCCAGCACCCACAGCGTGATCGACGGCGCGCCCACCCGCGCGCTGCGCGAGATCCATCGCAGCCCGACCACCGCCACGATGTTCATCGCGACGAGGTCCCACATCCCGAGGACACGTTTCAGATGGGTCACGGATTGGGCCGGCATCATAGCAGGTCGTTCGCCCGCGTCACGGAATGGAGTTACGGATTTGTCGCGGACTGAACGCGGATCAGGCTGGTCACGGAATAACACGGAATACACGGATGGCTTCGTCGCCAACGCTACGATCTCAGTTCAGGATTTGCCCTGAAGCCGGCCGCATAGCGGCCGGTTGAGTGCGGCGCTTCGCGCCGCCGCTTCAGGGCAACGCCTGTGTGCCACTCACCCTTAGCGAATACGGATCAATATCCGCGTTCGTCCGCGTGCCTCCGTGACGATGCCTGAATCCGTGTGCCTTCAGTGGTATTCGGCGCTGGGTCCGTGTCCCCGCCGAGGCGCAACTCGGTGATAGAGTGCTCGTCGTATGCAGCCCGTGCAGCCGTTGGCCTACATGCTTCCGGAATTTCTCGAGAGCGACGAGGCGAGGCCCATTCGCATCCTCGCCGAGTACCTGGAGCCGCATCGCCGCTTCCGCAATGAACATATCCGCGACACCGTCGTGTTCTTCGGATCGGCGCGCATTCGCAGCCGCGAGGCAGCCGAGCGCCTCATTGCCTCGATCGAACGCGGCGAGCTCGATGGCCGGAGCGAGCACGAAGCGCGCGCGCTGGCGATGCGATCGCTCGAGTGGTCGCGCTATTACGAAGACGCGCGCGAACTGGCGAAGCGGCTCACCACGTGGTCGAAGATGCTGCCCGGAAAATGCGCCAGGTTCGTGGTCTGCTCGGGCGGCGGCCCCGGGATCATGGAGGCGGCGAACCGCGGCGCCCAGGAGGCGGGCGGCAAGACGATCGGCCTCAACATCCGCCTGCCGCACGAACAGGGCACGAACCCGTACATCACAAAAGGCTTGCACTTCGAGTTCCATTACTTCTTCATGCGGAAGTTCTGGTTCGCCTACATGGCCCGCGCGCTGGTGATCTTCCCCGGGGGATTCGGCACCCTCGACGAGCTGTTCGAGATCCTGACGCTCGAGCAGACGAAGAAGCTGGCCGATCGCACGAGCATCTTTCTCTACGGTGAGGAGTACTGGGATCGCGTGCTTCACCTCGACCCGCTGGTCGAGTGGGGCGCGGTGTCCCCGGCCGACCCGGAGCTGCTCACCCGCGTGAACAGCGTCGACGATGCCTTCCACAAGCTGCGCGCGCGGCTGGAGGCGGTGCTCGATCACGAGACGGAGAGCGAAAAAGCACCGGTCCTGGCGAGGACACGGGCGTAAGAAGGGAGCGTTCGATGGATCGCGCAACACGGGACGCGCTGGTCGTCAAGTACAAGGACGGTTACGCCGAGGTGGCGAGCGCCCTCGAAGGCGTCACCGACGCCCAGCTCGATCGCCGGCCTGCCCCCGGCAAGTGGACCGCCCGCGAGATCGTGCACCACCTGGCCGACAGCGAGATGACGTCCGCAATCCGTCTGCGGCGACTGCTCGCCGAGGATCGACCGCTCATCGTGGGGTACGACCAGGAGGAGTTCGCGCGCAAGCTGCATTACGACCGCCCCATCCCCACCTCGCTCGAGGCATTCAAGGCGGCGCGCGCCACGACTTGGGCGATCCTCGATCGAATGACCGAGGGGGAGTGGGCCCGCGAGGGCACCCACAGCGAGTCGGGCCGCTACACGGTGCTGCAGTGGCTCCAGATCTACGCGGAGCACGCTCACAACCACGCGGCGCAAATTCGGGTGGCGCGCGGCACGTAGACGGCAGCCGGCGACTGCCGGCCGTGCAATCTGTTCACGCCTGTTCCAACTCTGTGCGATAGGCGGACGAGTTTCCTGCCGAATCGTCGGGTTCGCACGGCCCTGCCTTTGCACGTCGCGGGCCCGTGAGCCCGGTTGTCCTCACCGACCCCGAGGCGCTCGTTCGCAGCGTCTCGTTTTCCCAAGAGCAACTTCGCGATCCCGGCGAGATCCTCACGCGCGAGTGGCTGGTGACGAACGGCCTGGGCGGCTATGCGGCCGGGACCGTTGGCGGCGTGATGACCCGTCGGTACCATGCGCTGCTCATCGCCGCGCTTCCGGCCCCGCTCGGCCGCCTCGTGATGGTCAGTCAGCTTGGCGAGCGCGTCCGTCTTCCGGGCGGCCGCGTCCACTGGCTGAGTGGCGAGGAGCGCATGGGCGGCGCCCTGTTCATGGAAGGCGTGAATCGCCTGCGCGAGTTCCGTCTCGAGGGCGGGCTCCCCGTCTGGACCTTCGAGATCGGCGGCTTCCTCATCGAAAAGCGGCTACTGCTGCCCCGCTTTCAGAACACCGTGCACGTGACCTATCGGTTCGTGAGCGGAGACGGGCCGATCCGTCTGGGCTTGCGGCCGCTGCTCACCGCACGACCGCACGAGGCGCCAGTCGATCACCCGCTGCCTCCTTCGCCGGAGCTCGTCGCGCGGGAGCGACGCCTCGAGGTGCGGTTCGCGGAGGACATTCCCTCGCTGCACCTAGAGGTGGAGGACACTGCCGGCGCTTTCACGATCGACGCGATCACGGTGCAGCACCTGTATTACCGGACCGAGCAGAGCCGCGGCTATCCGGCGCAGGGCGACGCGTGGAGTCCTGGCTATTTCCGTGTCGACCTCCACGCTGGCGAGACCGTCACGTTCGTCGCGTCGACCGAGCCGTGGGAAACAATGGCGGCGCTCGGTACGTCAGCAGCCCGGGCCGCAGAGCTCGACCGGCGCCGGCGCCTGCTCGAAGCGGCAGACCCGGTGCTCGCCGACACGTCAACGGCCGAGCTCATCCTCGCGGCCGACCAGTTCATCATCGCGCCTGCCGGGCGCCTCGAAGACGCCGCACGCGCGCGCGCCGCAGGAGAGGAGGCGAGAACCGTCATTGCCGGCTACCACTGGTTCACCGACTGGGGCCGCGACACGATGATCTCCCTCGAGGGGCTGACGCTCGTGACCGGCCGGGCGAGCGAAGCGCGCTACATCCTGCAAACGTTCGCCAGCCACTTCCGCGATGGCCTGATCCCGAACCTGTTCCCGGAAGGCGACAAAGAGGGGCTTTACCACACCGCCGACGCAACGCTCTGGTTCTTCCACGCGCTGGATCGGTATGACGTCGCCACCGGCGACCAGACGCTCGTCGCGCAACTCCTGCCCGTCCTGGACGACAGCATCGACCATCACATGCGCGGCACCCGCTTCAACATCGGCGTCGATCCGGCCGACGGGTTGCTGCGGCAGGGAGCGGATGGCTATCAGCTGACCTGGATGGACGCGAAGATGGGCGACTGGGTGGTGACGCCGCGCCGCGGAAAGGCCGTCGAGATCAACGCCCTTTGGTACAACGCGCTGCGCCTGACCGCGGGCTGGCACGAGCGCGCCGGCGATGCCGACCGCGCGGTGGCACTCACTGTGGTCGCCGACCGCGTTCGCGACAGCTTCAATCACCGGTTCTGGTCCAAGACCGATGGATACCTCTTCGATGTCGTCGACGGTCCCGAAGGCGACGACCTGGCATGCCGGCCGAATCAGCTGCTTGCGGTGTCGCTGACGCACCCGGTGCTCGCCGAGGACCACTGGGTGTCGGTCATGAAGGTCGTCACCGACCGTCTGCTGACACCGGTCGGCCTCCGATCGCTGGACCCGAAACATCCAGACTTCAAGCCGACGTATCACGGGGACCTTCGCACCCGGGATGGTGCGTACCATCAGGGCACCGTGTGGGCGTGGCTGATCGGGCCGTTCGTCGATGCATGGATTCGCGTGCATCCCGACTATCCCGCCGGTGCCCGCCAGTTCCTCACCGGTTTCCTGCCGCACTTGAGCGAGGCGTGTATCGGGTCGGTCAGCGAGATCTTCGATGCGATGCCGCCGTTTACGCCGCGGGGATGCGTAGCACAGGCCTGGAGCGTCAGCGAGGTCCTGCGATCGTGGGTGAAAACAGCGACGCCTCGCCAGAGGCAGGAAGCGGAGCGGCAGCATGCCAGCGTCGAGTGATCGGATCGCGACCGCGGCGATCAGTGCGCCGCGCAGTGTCTGCCGGCGATTCGGCGCAATCCCCACCGCCGACGGCGTGCTCTTCACGGTGTGGGCACCCGAGCAACGGGCGCTTCGCGTGGTCATCGAAGGCCGCGGCGAGCACGCGCTCGATCGCGACGACGAGGGCTTCTTCACGCTTCACGCGGCGGGAGCCGCGGCCGGCGACCGCTACTGGCTCCGGCTCGACGGCGGGACGCTGCGACCCGATCCGGCGACACGCTTTCAGCCCGAGGGGCCGCACGGACCGTCGGTCATTGTCGATCCGGCACGATACGAATGGGGTGACGGCTCGTGGCCAGGGATCACGGCGCTGCATCGGCAAGTGCTGTACGAGCTCCACGTCGGCACCTTCACCCAGGAAGGCACGTGGGACGCCGCTGCGGCGCAGCTTCCTTCGCTCGCGTCGGTCGGCGTGACCACAATCGAGATGATGCCCGTCGCCGAGTTCGCCGGTGACTTCGGCTGGGGTTACGACGGTGTCGCTCCGTTCGCCCCGTACCACGCCTACGGCACGCCAGACGCGTTGCGGCGCTTCATCGACACCGCGCACCAACTGGGCATCGCGGTCATCCTTGACGTCGTCTATAACCACATCGGCCCCTCGGGCAATTTCTTTCGCGAGTTCTCGCGTCGCTTCTTCGCAGAGACAGCGTCCGAGTGGGGCGACGCCATCAATTTCGACGGGCCGGGCTCGGCGAGGGTCCGCGACTTCTTCTTGCAGAACGTCGAGTACTGGATCAGAGACTTCCATTTCGATGGCCTTCGCTTCGACGCGCTCCAGGCCATCAACGACTCCTCGGACGAGCACATCGTCACGGCAATGGCCCGGCGAGCTCGTGAGGCTGCGGCGCCCCGTTCGATCTTCCTCGTCGGCGAGCATGAAGGGCAGCGGGTTGAACGACTGCGCTGCGACCGCGCGGGCATCGACGGCATGGACGCCCTCTGGAACGACGACTGGCACCACGCCGCTGTCGTCCGCCTGAGTGGAAGACGCGAGGCCTACTTCACCGACTACATGGGCAGCGCGCGCGAGTTCGGCGCGATGGCCCGCCACGGCTTTCTCTATCAGGGGCAGTGGTACGTGTGGCAGAAGAACCGGCGCGGTACGCTGTCGCTCGGGCTGCCAGGACGCCGGTTCGTCACGTTTCTCGAGAACCACGATCAGGTAGCCAATACGGGTCTCGGTCAGCGGATTCATCACAATTCGGACCCGGCGACGCTGCGAGCGTTGACCGCTCTCCTGCTGCTCGGTCCAAACCTCCCGATGCTGTTCCAGGGTCAGGAATTCGGTACGTCGCGGCGGTTCTGCTATTTTGCCGGCCACTGCGGCGACCTCGCCACCTCGGTCCGATCGGGACGCGCCGAGTTCCTGTCGCAGTTTCCCGGCCTTGCGACCAGGGAAATGCAGGACCGATTGCCGACGCCATCGGATCGCTCGACATTCGAGTCGTCGAAGCTGGAGCGACGCGGCGCTCCCGAACACGAGCCCGTCCTGCGACTGCATCGCGACCTTCTGACGCTGCGCCGGGCCGATCCGGTGCTCGCCGAGCTCGGCACGGCCGCTGTGAACGTCGAAGCCTCCGCACTGACCGACGATGTGCTCGTGCTTCGCTATCAGCGATCGGACGGCGCTTCACGCCTGCTCGTCTTCAATCTGGGCACCGAGCTGAGGCTCCCGCTGATGAACGACCCGTTGCTGGCTGCGCCCGTCGATCAGGACTGGCATGCTGTGTGGTCATCAGATCGCCCGGATTACGGGGGGCCCGGCGTCGTGGACTTTCTTCACGACGTGCCGTGGCGCATCCCGGGCCGTTCGGCGACGTTCTGCGAGGCTGGACCGACGGTGTCAAGAAAACGGACACAATTCGCATTTGAGCAGGCGTGAAACGCGCGATGCTGCTTCAGCATCGAACCCTACGTGACCTGCGAAGACTTCGCATCGTTCATCCTGGACTACCTCGAGAACGAGTTGGACGGGACGACGCGTGCGACGTTCGAGCACCATATTGCAATCTGCCCCAATTGCGTGCGCTATCTGGCCACCTATCGAGCGACCATTCGAGCATGCCGCGAGGCCTTTCAGGCGTCGTCCGGGACATTGCCGCCCGTCGTTCCAGAGGACTTGGTTCGCGCGATTCTTGCAATGCGCCGCGCCTCCTGAGCCAACCACTAGCCCTTATTTCTTCTCGAGCACCTTCAGCGAATTAGATTCGGCGCTTGCCGCTGGTGAGCCGCGACCTCGCCGCACCGAATGGGCTGGCCTTCTCCCCCCGGCGAGGCACCCGACGGCCTGAACGTCGACGAGCGCGGGAACGTCTACGTCTCGGGGCCGGGCGGCCTGTGGATCCTGTTGCCCACGGCCGTCATCGTTGCCCGGCGGCCGTCATCTGGCAACGGTGCACATGCTGGAGTTGCCGGCGAACTTCGACTTTCGGCGATGCCGCGGTCAATCGCTGTATCTGACTGCTCGAACTGGCGTGTATCGCCTACGGCTGCTGGTCGCGGCGCACGCGCACACGCGAAGACGATGACGTCGACCAGCTAGTGGAAGACAGAGCGAATCATATGAGCATGCCGCTTCCGTATTCCGAGTGGCTCGAGCCCGATGGGCTCGGCGGGTTCGCGTCGGGGACTGTTTGCGGCGAACGCACACGCCGGTATCACGCGTTGCTGCTCGTCGCGAGCACCCCGCCGACAGGACGCATGGTCCTCGTCAACGGCATCGACGTGTTCGTGCGGACGCCGGGCGGACGGTTCGCACTGTCGTCTCAGCGCTACACGCCCGACGTTGTCTATCCCGATGGTGCGTCACGGATCGACGCGTTCGAGAGCGAGCCCTGGCCAACGTGGACGTACTCGCTTCCGGATGGCACGCGCATCCAGCACGAAATCGTTGTCGCGCATCGCCGCCCGTTGACGATGCTCTCCTGGCGACTGCTTGCGCCCGGGGCCGACATCTCGCTCGCCGTGCGCCCACTGCTGTCGGGACGCGACTACCACGCGCTGCATCACGAGAACGGCGCATTTCGATTCGATGCCGATCGCATCGAATCGACCGTGTGCTGGCGCCCGTACGACGGCGTTCCTGCCGTGACTGGCGTTTCGAACGGCCAATACGGTCACGAGCCGGACTGGTATCGCAACTTCTTCTACAGGGCCGAACAGGATCGCGGCCTCGATGCTGTCGAAGATCTGGCAAGCCCCGGGACATTCCGTTTCGACCTCGCGGCGCAGGAAGCCCGGCTCGTGCTGACGACTCTGTCACCCCAGGAAGTCGGAGGCCTGGATCTCGACCAACTCCGCGCCTCCGAGCGCGCGCGACGCGCCGCCTTCGCCACGCCGCTCGAACGTGCTGCCGATGCTTATCTGGTCTCGCGCTGGCCGGGCTCGACAATCATCGCCGGCTACCCCTGGTTCACCGACTGGGGACGCGATACGTTCATCTCGCTGCCGGGCATCTGTCTGACAACGGGCCGAATGGATGCCGCGCGCGACATCCTGGTGGCCTGGGCCGATGCCGTCTCCGAGGGCATGCTGCCGAATCGATTTCCCGATGCAGGCGAGCAGCCGGAGTTCAATGCCGTCGACGCGTCGCTGTGGTACGTCATTGCGGTCCAGACGTTTCTCGACGACGCCGCACGCCGCAAGCACGCGGTGCGCGTCCATGATCGCCGCGCCTTCGATCAGGCGATCAAACAGATCGTCGAGGGCTACGTCGCCGGCACCCGTCATGGCATTCACATGGATGACGACGGGCTGATCGCCGCTGGCGAACCCGGCGTGCAATTGACGTGGATGGACGCGCGGGTCGGCGATCGTGTGATCGCGCCGCGCATCGGGAAGCCGGTCGAGATTCAATGCCTGTGGATCAACACGCTCGCGATCGCCGCGGCGCGCGACGCACGCTGGCAAGAGGTGCAGCAGCGCGCCACTGAGACGTTCGCCGCGCGCTTCTGGAACGAGGAGCGTGGCTACCTGTATGACGTGGTCGACGTGGACCATGTGCCGGGGGCCGTGGATGCCTCGCTCCGACCGAATCAGATCTTCGCGGTCGGCGGCCTTCCGCTAAACTTGATGTCCGGCGAGCGCGCCAGCCGCATCGTCGATGCAGTCGAGCGCGAGCTGCTGGTGCCGCTCGGACTGCGGACGCTGGCGCCAAACGAACCCGGCTACATCGGACACTACGGTGGGGGTGTCGACGCGCGAGACGGCGCTTATCATCAGGGCACGGCGTGGCCCTGGCTGCTCTATGCTTTCGCCGATGCCCTGTTACGGTCACGCACGCCTGAGCGGGCCTGGCACACGCTCGCGACACTCTCCGGCAGCTTGCACCACTACCTCGAAACAACCGGGTTGGGCCACCTCCCCGAAGTCGTGAGCGGCGACCCTCCGCACGAACCGGGAGGCTGCCCGTTCCAAGCATGGTCGCTCGCCGCGCTGCTGCGCCTCGAGCGCATGGTCATCAACGCGCCGGCGGTCGAAGGGTAAGCGGGCAGATTCACGCTCAAACTCTTCTCGATCCAATCCGCAATCCGCAATCCGCAATCCGCAATCTTCTTTCACGCCTCCGCCATCGTCCTGTACCTTCGCCGCGACGCCACCGCCGGCTCGCCGCTCTGCTTCAGCAGCTTCGCCACCAGGCCCGTCCACCCTGTCTGGTGACTGGCACCCACTGCCGACCCATCGTCGCCGTTGAAGTATTCGTGGAAGAGGATCAGATCCCGCCAGTGCGGATCGTGCTGCAAGCGGTCGCTGCTGCCATAGATCGGACGACGCCCGTCGTCGCCGCGAAGGAAGATGCTGGACAGGCGGCGCGACAGCTCGCCGGCGACCTGCCAGAGCGTCATCATCTGCCCCGAGCCGGTAGGGCACTCCACCATGAAGTCGTCGCCGAAATAGTGATGAAATTTCTGCAGCGACTCGATCAGCAGGAAGTTGACCGGGAACCAAATCGGACCGCGCCAGTTCGAGTTGCCGCCGAACAGCCCTGTCGAGGATTCCGCGGCCTCGTAATCGACGCGGTGCTCGGTGCCGTTTACGTGCAGGACGTACGGGTGATCCTTGTGAATGCGTGAAAGCGCGCGAACGCCATACGGCGAGAGAAACTCGCGTTCGTCCAACATGGTCCGCAGCACCGCGCGCAGTTGATCGGCGCTGACGATCGACAGCAGGCGCCGCTCCTGACACCCGCAGGACCGCATCGACGCCACATTTCGCGTCAGATCGGGTCGATGATCGACGAACCACTCGAGACGAGTACGGAATCCTGACAACCTGCGGAGCGTCTCGGGCTCGAGCGTTTCGACGGCGAACAGCGGGATCAACCCAACCATCGACCGCACCTTCAGCGGATAGCGCGTGCCGTCCGGCAGGTGGAGCACGTCGTAGTAGAAACCGTCCTCACTGTCCCACAGTTCGATGCCCTCGTTGCCGCGGTTGTTCATCGCGTGCGCGATGTAGAGGAAGTGCTCCCAGAACTTGCTCGCGACGTCCTCGTAGGCGCGATCGTGATGCGCCAGCTCCATGGCGATCGCGAGCAGGTTCAGCGTGTACATCGCCATCCAGCTCGTGCCGTCGGACTGCTCCAGATGGCCACCCGTCGGCAGCGGACGGCTGCGATCGAAGACGCCGATGTTGTCGAGGCCGAGGAAGCCGCCCTGGAACACGTTCATGCCCTCGGCGTCCTTGCGGTTGACCCACCAGGTGAAGTTCAGCAGCAGCTTGTGGAACACGCGCTCGAGGAATTGAAGATCACCGCTGCCGCGCTGCTTCTTGTCGATCTTGTAAACGCGCCACGCTGCCCACGCGTGCACGGGCGGATTCACGTCGCCGAGCGCCCACTCGTACGCGGGCAGCTGGCCGTTCGGGTGCATGTACCACTCGCGCAGCATCAACGTGAGTTGATCCTTCGCGAAATCCGGGTCTACCAGTGCGAGCGGCACGCAGTGGAACGCCAGGTCCCATGCCGCGTACCACGGGTATTCCCACTTGTCCGGCATCGAGATGACGTCGGCGTTGTAAAGCTGCATCCAGTCGTGGTTGCGGCCGTTCAGACGTTCTGGAGGCGGTGGGGGCTGCCCAGGATCGCCTTCCAGCCATTCCTTGACGACATAGTGATAGAACTGCTTCGACCAGAGCAGGCCGGCCAGCGACTGGCGCATGACGAGCCGCGCATCCGGCGAGAGGTCGTGAGGAATGACCGTCGCGTAGTACTCGTCCGCCTCGCGCTGGCGCGCCGCAAACACGTCGTCGAAGTCACGGCCGACGCCTGGGGAGGTTGGCGGCAACTCCGACAGTCGCAGACGCAGCACGGCTGATTCCTGCGGTGCCACTTCGACGACGTAGTGCGCAGCGACCTTCGTGCCCGTGTGATCTGGATTGACTGTGCCAGAGGCGCCGTGCACGACGTGGTCGTTGATGCCGTCCTTCACGTAGCGCGCGCCGTTGTCGTAGCCGAACACGTGTCGCGTGTTCGTTTCGTTCTCGGTGAAGAGCAGTTCGGGCGCGCCGTCGCAGGCGAGCCAGCGCGCGCCGTAGTCCGGTTCCACGATCTCGACAACAGCCGCGTCCCCTGGCGAGCGGCGCAGCATCGGCCTGGTGACGTGCTCCCCCCAGGACCATGTGTTCCGGAACCAGAGCGTCGGCAGCACGTGAAGCCGGGCGGTCTCGGGGCCACGATTGACGACCGTGATCCGGGCCAGGATTTCCTCAGGTGTGGCCTTCGCGTACTCGATCGCGACGTCGAAGTACCGGTCCTCGTCGAAGACGCCGGTGTCGATCAACTCGAACTCTTTCGCGCCCTTCCCGCGCCGACGGTTCTCCTCGACGAGCCAGGCATACGGGAACTCGGCCTGCGGATACTTGTACAGATATTTCATGTACGAGTGCGTGGGGGTGGAGTCCACGTAGAAGTAGCACTCCTTCACGTCCTCGCCATGATTGCCCTCGTTGCCGGTCAGGCCGAAGAGGCGCTCTTTGAGGATCGGGTCGCGCTCATTCCACAAGCCGATGGCGAAACAGATCTTCTGGTGGCGATCGCAGATGCCGGCGATGCCGTCTTCGTTCCAGCGGTACACGCGCGAGCGGGCGTGATCGTGCGGAAAGAACTCCCAGGCGGTGCCGTCACGGCTGTAGTCCTCGCGCACCGTGCCCCATGCGCGCTCGCTGACGTACGGTCCCCAGCGCTTCCAATGCGCCGTACGCTGGTGGGATGCGTCCAGCCGGGCCTGTTCTGCGGTCACTGCATTCTCCTCAGTGCCGGATTGGATGACAGGAGGGCCGGAATGTTTCATGGTGCTGGACTCGACATGACGGCTGCGCCGCCGGCACGTTCGAATGCCTCACGAGCGCGCGCCGAGGCCGTTTCTGCCTGTTTGAGGACCTGCGCGAACGTGGGATGGTCCCGAACGACATCCCAGAAGGGATCGGCGCGCAGCGCCGCCGGGCAGGTGTAGCCGTCGCGGACCGACCGATCCAGCATCTCGAGCGCCTCCTCGTGAGCGCCTGCCTTGGCCAGGTACGTGGCGAGAAGATAGAAGCCTTCCGGGTCGTTGAAGCCGCTGGCACGTACCTCGCGGAGATGCGGCCGGAACGTCTCAAGATCGCCTTTCATCGCCAGGCGATACATCAGCGAAATC
Source organism: Vicinamibacteria bacterium (assembly GCA_963800785.1). Classification (GTDB taxonomy): domain Bacteria; phylum Acidobacteriota; class Vicinamibacteria; order Vicinamibacterales; family JAENWD01; genus JAENWD01. The sequence continues at coordinate 294,735 of CAWDCH010000021.1, read as the reverse complement.
AGGCGCACGCCTTCATACATCGCGCCGCGCTCAGCCGATTCGATTGCCGCAAGCACTCCGGCGTCGTTCAGGCGGTAGCGGGCCAGGAACGCCGCGTACGGAGGGTTGGCGAGGTCGGTGTCGACGACACGCGAGTAGTCGCCGCGAACGTAGAAGGTGTAGGCAACACTCGTGTTGACCGCAGGGTCGAGGCGTTGCGCCGCCTCGAACGCAGCCACGGATTCGTCGAGGAGCCCGCAATACCGGCAGGTGGTGACCAGGCCGGCGTAGAGCTCGGGATCGTTGCCGCGCGCCCGGGCGCGAATCAGGAGGCGAACCATCGCATCCACGGCCCGGCCCATTTCGACCTCGAGATGGGCGTAAAAATGATGCGCCATCGAGAGATCGGGGTTCAGGGCGAGGGCCCTCTCGAATGCGCGCTCGGCCTTCAGCCGATCGCCTTCGGCGGCCGTCCCGCTGTACTTGGCCATCACGCGCAACATGCGGCCGAGTCGGGCCCATGCCGGTGCGTAGCCGGGATCGAGCTCCAGCGCCTGCTCGTAGAGCTTTCTGACGTCGGACCACCGCGACGAGTCGTTCATCAGCTGGTTGCCACGCAGGTAGAGCTCGTAGGCGGCGGAGCTGATGGGCACGTCTTTTCGTCGCGCGTGGTGCTCGCGCGCGGCGAGCGGCACGTGCAGCGACGAGACGATCGCGTGGGTCAGCGCGTCCTGCAATTGAAAGAGGTCCTGCACCGGCGCCTGGATGGTCTGCGACCAGACCACCGATCCCTGCGGGACCTCGACCAGCTGCGCCGACACCCGCACTTCGCCACCGACTCGCAGCAGCGAGCCGGTGAGCACGGCGTCGACCGCCGCCTGCTCGGCGAGTGTTCGAAAATCAGGCGTCGTCGACGAGTACCTGCATGGCGGTCAGGGTCGACCGGACGACGATGGAATCGAGACCGGAGAGCGATGTCGCGACCGCGTCAGCCAGGCTGAAGCTGAGGAAATCCGTTTCGGAATCGGGGCGAAGCAGGCGGAACGGCAGGACGATCAGCCGCACGGGTCCGCGATTCGTCGCTAGCATTTCGGTCGTGAGCTGCGACGAGGCATCGCTGCGGAGCGCCGACGCAAAGACTGTGGCGTTCGCCGGACGGTTCTCGGGGTCTTTCGACAGGCCCTGGCGGACCGCACGCTCGAACGCCGAAGTTGCCGTGCCGGGAGGAAACCGCGGAGGCTCTTCGTACGCGATCGAATGGATCAAGTCGACAACGGTCGCGCCGTCAAACGGGGGCCGACCCGCTGCCATCTCATAGATCACCGCCGCTGCCGCGAAAAGGTCGGTCCGGGGATCCGTGATACCGCCCCGGAGCTGCTCGGGAGCCATGTAACGCGGGGTCCCCATCACGAAGCCGGCCTGCGTGACGCTGGTGTCGTCCGAGGAAGCGGGCTTGGAGTCGCGTGCAAGGCCGAAGTCGAGCAATTTGACGCCGTGCCGCGTCAAAAAAATGTTCGCCGGCTTCAAGTCCCGGTGCACCAGACCGCGCTCGTGTACGACGGCGAGGGTTTCGAGGATGGTGGTCGCGTGCTGGTGGACCTCTTCGATGGACAAGCGGCCGCGCGCCAGGCGGTCCGCCAGCGACTCACCATCGAGCAGCTCCATCACCAGGTATTCGATCCCGGCATGGTCGCCGATGTCGTGCAGGATGCAGATGTGCGGGTGATTCAGCGCGGCGATCGCGCGTGCCTCACGCTCGAATCGCTGGCGGCGGATCGGATCGCTGGAGAGCTCCGCGGGCAGGACCTTGATGGCGACGTCGCGCACGAGCCGCGCGTCGTGGGCGCGATAGACTTCGCCCATACCGCCGCTTCCGAGCGGCTTCACGATCTGGTAAGGGCCGAGCCACGTGCCCTCCGCGATAGGCATGCTCCGCGGAATTATCGCTCACCGAGGCGCATGCGCGCATGGGCGCATCGCGGCGTGAGGGACAGAAGCCGGATGGACCACACCGTCCCCCTGCGTTCGTGCACCCCTTCGCCGCTGCGCCTGCTACATCCGGCACTGACTGGCGACGCGCTCCAGGACGGCGTCAAAGCCAGCCGTCGTGAACTGCATTGTCACCGGCGCGGCGTTGTGCGGCGTGAACCCGAATCGCAGGGTCTGTGATTGCGCGAGCCGCCGTGCGAATGACACGCCGTCGGGGGCAAAGAGTGCGTCGTGCTCCTCCGAATCCATCCATCGTTCGGTCTTCACGGGCTCGGCATCGAAGGCGATGCTGACGGTGTGGTTATCGTCTTCCGGTTCGATGCGCGCCGGCGAATCGGTGAAGATGAAGACGTCGGCTTTGTGCGCGAGGCATCGCACGACGAGCACTGGCTGCACCCGATGCATCCAGACCGGCACGTCGTGATTGGCGGCCAGCTCAAAGGCGACGCTCTTCCGGTGGTTACTCACCCACCGCGCCTGATTGGCGTTGCTCCAGCGCGGCAACAGGGCCGCAGGCGTCCTGGGAAGCGACGATGCTCGCGAGGCCGTCTGATGGACTGCCGTGACAGGATTCGATGGAAGCGATTCGCGCGCGGATGAACGGGCGCCGAGCAGCATGACGGTCGCGACCCCCGCGATAGCGACCGCTGCGCCGATCACCAAGTACGGGCGCGTGCCCGTCGAGGGCGCAGCCTCAGGCACGGGCGGGACCACCGCGAGCGCCTGCGGCTCCTCCGGCCCCGCCAACTCGGGCGGCGTCACGTCGTCTTCGGAACCAGCCATGCAAGGTGACGCGGCAAGCCCTGTGCCATCTTCCGATCGACGACGTCGAGTGAATCCTTGAGTAGTGGCGACAGCGGCGTGGAGAAACTGGAGACAGAAATCGGATCGGCGTGACAGGGCTGAAGCGTCTTGCGGGGCTGGCGGCTGGCTGCATGCAGCAAGTAAGAGCCGGCGTTTAGACTCTCTATTGCCCCCTACTTCCTGCCTGCTACAGACGAAGGAACCCCCTTATTCGTAGCGCAGCGCATCTATCGGATCCACCTTGCTGGCGCGCAGCGCTGGTATCCACGCCGCGATCAGCGCGACGAGCGTCAGGACGACCGGGGCGGCGACGAACACCACCGGATCCGCGGCGGTCACGCCGAACAGGAAGCTCGAAATCAGGCGCGCGAGACCAAACGCCGCGAGAATCCCGACGACCACGCCGACGATGGCGAGACGCATCCCCTGAAAGACCACCATCTTCCGTACTCGAGCGGAATCGGCGCCCAGTGCCAGCCGGATGCCGATCTCCTGCGTCCGCTGCTCGACCGAGTAAGCCATCAGGCCGTAAATGCCGATCGCCGCGAGCGTCAGCGCAGCGAGCCCAAAGACCGTCATCAGCCACATGTTGAACCGCTGCCGCGACACCGAACGGCTGACGATTTGATCCATGGTGCGAACCTCGGAGACCGGGAGCCCAGTCGCCTGTCGCAACGCTTCCTGGACCGGCGCAATGAGTGACGACGGGCTCCCGGCGGCTCGCACCACCCACGCCAGCGGCGTGATTTTCACGTTCAGCGCGTTAACCGGGTCGGGCACCTGCGCCTGTGGGATGTACATCGTCGGCTGCGGATCGTTGTTGAGGCCGCCGTCGCGGACGTTGCTGACCACGCCGATGATCTGCCGTTCGGGTTCGTCCGCGAACTCGCGCATTACCCCGCGGCCGATGATCAGGCGCTCGTTGATAGGGCTCTTCTTCGGCCAGTACTGCCGGGCCATGGCCTCGTTGATGATCACGACCGGCATCGACTGTGCGGTGTCGCGCTCGCTGAACGTGCGCCCCTGCTTCGCAGCGATCTGGAACACCTCGAAGTAGCCCGGCGACACCGTCAGCCACCCGCCGCCCCCGTGGAAGGGGCCCTGCTCCAGCTTCCGGCCAACGATGACGAAGGGGAGGCCGTAGCCGCCTTCCAGCGGAACGCAACAGGTAGCGCTCGCCTCGACGACTCCGGGCAACGCCTCGATTCGGGCCACGCCGTCGCGGATCACGTCAACCACGCCCTGCGACTTCACGTACCGCGGGCCGCTCATCGACATTCGCATGGTCAGCACGTTCGTGACGTCGAAACCGGGAGCGACGGTCCTCAGCGCCACTACCGTCCGGACGAGAAGCGTCGAGCCAATCAACAGCACGAGCGCGAGCGCCACTTCAGCGACCACGAGGATCGACCGCGTTTTGTTCTGCCGGAACCCCGTACCAGACCGCCCGCTGCTCTCCTTCAGCGTGCCGCTCAGGTCCGCACGCGACGCATGCAGCGCAGGAATCAGCCCGAAGATCACGCCGGTCGAAATCGCCACGATCAAGGTGAAGAACAGCACTCGCCAGTCGAGGCTGACGATCGAGCCGTCTTCACCAACGCGTGGAAGACCGGCGGTATTCAGCGAGAGCAAGGCGCGAATGCCGAGCATGCCGATTGCGAGCCCGACGACACCGCCGGCCAACGAGAGCAGCACGCTCTCCGTGAGCAATTGGCGGATGATGCGCCCGCGTCCGGCGCCGATCGCGGCGCGAATCGCGATTTCGCGCTTGCGACCGGTCGCGCGCACCAGCAGCAGGTTCGCGACGTTGGCGCAGGCAATCAGCAGCACGAAGCTGACGGCGCCGAGGAGCATCCACAACGTCGGTCGCACCTCCTGAACGATCTCATCGCTCAGCCGCTGAACCCAGAAGCCGCTACCTTGCTGAAGCGAGTTGGGGTACTTGTGCTTGTATTCGGCGGCTGCCAGCGCGAGGCGCGCCTGGGCCTGCTCGAGCGACACGCCGGGCTTCAAGCGCCCGGTCACCGAGAAGTAATGCCCCTGGTCGCTCGTATGCGGATCGAGCTGAAACGCGATCCAGACATCGGGCGGCGGTCCAAACTCGGACACGTCGAACCCGGAACCGACGATGCCGACGATGGTGTACGGTTCCCCACTGAGCGAAATCGTCTTTCCGATGATGCGAGGGTCGCTGCCGAAGCGCCGCGTCCAGAGCGCGTGGCTCAGCACCGCCACCAGCGTGCCGCCCGGGCGATCCTCGTCGGCCGTGAAGCCGCGCCCCTGCAGCATGGGTGCGCCAAACAGCCGGAAGTAGTCGGCCGATACCTGGCTTGCGCGCAGCTGTTCGGGAATCCCCTCGCCGGTCAGGTTGACGATGTTCGATCGGTACGCCGACACGTCCTGGACGACGCTGGCCTGCTCACGCCAGAACTGGAACTTGGCCGGCGAGCCTGCGCTGAAGGCGCCCTGCGGAGACGTCTGCTGGAAGACAACGAGGCGGTCGGGCTCCGGGAAGGGCACCGGCGTCAGCAGCACGGCATTGACGATTGAGAAGATTGCAGTGTTCGCCCCGATGCCGAGCGCAAGCGCAGCGATGGCCGCCATCGTGAAACCCGGGCTACGCACGAACATCCGAATCGAATGCTTCGTGTCCTTGAGCAGTTCGGAAACCGACATGTACCGTCCTCGCGCAGATGATCCGCGCCTCACCTAGTGGACGGAGGCGCAGGATCCATTGTTCATCGAGGGCGGAACACACGGTTCGCGTTCCGTCACGGGGATTTCCGAGGCCGAATCCCCGTCTTCGAGGGCCAGACGACAGAAAAGGCGACGGCGTCGGGTTCCATGAACCGCAGAAGCGCCTCGCCTTCCTCCTCCAGCTCGGCCCGGGCCGTTTTCCCGATTGGCACGAATGGTTGGAAGACCAGCGCCGCCGACTTGCGTTTTCGCTCCACACGCCAGGTACCGGAAGCCATGCCGTCCACGAGAAACGTCGCCGGCACGAAGAGGTTCTTCGAAGCGATGTGCGGACGGTGCTCCTTCGCGATGACCCTGGTCCGGTCAGCGTACGCCAGGAGCACGCTGTCGAATTCGGGGAGAAACCGAACCGGCGCCGGCTCGTCGTCGCCGGGTCGCGGCGCCATTGGCAGATCGAAGATCTCGCGCCCGCGCTCGTCGGTGAAGACCGCCAGCTGCGGTCGGAGCGATTCGAAGATCTCGCGTGCGTTCGCGACACCCGCCCAGGTCTTCAGGTCGTCGGGCCGGGCCGGGCCGAACGCGGCCAGAAATCGCATGGCCATTGCAGCCGGATCCGGTTTTTTCAACGCCGCCCCCAGCCAGGCCTCGGCAACGGCGAAGTCGCTCGATACCGGGTACGCCCACGGCGACCCGGCCTGCGGTGTCTGCACGAGCGGCAAGTGCATCCGCACGGCGTACCCCATGGCGCGCTCGTCGGCTTTTGGAAAGCGCTGAATCAGGTGCGCTCGCAGCTCGGCGAAGGTCCGTGGCTCTTCGCCAAAGTATGCCCGCGCCGCGCCGACCAGGCCGTCGATGTCGAGTGCGACGGCGCGTTCGCGGAGAATGGCCTGCATGCCGGCGGTGAGGACCGGTTGCAGCACAGCGCGGAAAGTGAGGTAGTCCTTGCGCGAAACGAGGTGCAGCGTCCCTCGCATCAGCGTGCCGCGGACGATGTCGCGACGATCGATGGCCTTGACGAGATCGCCGGCCTGAAAGGACTGGATCCGCGACCAGATGCCGACAAAGGGAGGGCGCGCGAGCTGCGCCTGCATGCCGGCGAGGCGCTCGACCACCGCAACCGGTGTCGCCTTCTCGCGCCGCAGCAGCATCTGCCGGGCCAGCGTCGCCCGGTTCAGGGCGCGATCTGAGAGTGGTGGAGTCGAGCTCTTTCCCGTCCTTTTCGCCATGTTCGTGGATCTCCGCGTCCGTCCGTGACGAACCGATCCGTCTGTGCCCCTGTCCTGATCCGCGACCGATCGTCGAGCAGGTCGGCGACTACGCGCCACTGTGATCGGCGCGCGCGCGCTCGATCAGATCCGCGAGCCTTCGGCGCTGGCGCCCGCTTTGGTCGAAGTTCTCCGGCGACAACCATTGCTCGTACGCACCGCGGAGTGCAGGCCATTCGCGGTCGAGCACCGAGAACCACGCCGTATCTCGATTGCGGCCCTTGTAGACCACCGCCTGGCGGAAGATCCCCTCGTAGCTGAATCCCAGGCGTTCGGCGGCACGCCGCGAGGGGGCATTGAGGCTGTCGCATTTCCACTCGTAGCGGCGATACCCGAGCTCGTCGAACACACGGCGCATCATCAGGAACATGGCTTCCGTCGCGAGCCGGGAACGCTGGAGGAGCGGCGAGAAATTCAGGTTACCCACCTCGATGACGCCCATCGCCGGATCGATCCGCATATAGGCCGCGACACCCACTGCGTGGCCTGTCACCGCGTCGACAATCGCGTGCAGCAGAGGATCGTTGCCGCCACTCAACCCGACCAGCCAACCGCGATAGCCCGTGAGATCGTCGAAGCCATCGTTCGCCAGATACGTCCAGTTGCGACGCCCCTGATCTGCCCGATTGGCCTCATGGAGTTCCTCAGCGTGGCGATCGATATCGAGCGGCTCGACGCGCCCGTAACGGCCGAGCATCGGCGTCCGCGGCGGCCATTCTCGCGCCGTCCAGCCCTGCACCTCGAAGCCGATGGGATCGCCGAAGCGTGTGATGCGGTCGGTCACAGCGTCTCTCGGTGATTGTATGCAGGGAGACGCCGCGCTTGCCATGCCTCACGATTTGCGTGAACAATCGGCGCGTGTCCACACCGATTCTCATCATCACCGGTGATGCCGGCGAGAGCTACGAGTGCCTTTACGCACGCCATCGTCTGCTCGAGGCCGGCATCGAACCGCGGATCGCCGCGCCCAGCCGCCGGCGGCTGCATCTCGTCATCCACGATTTCGAGCCTGGCTGGGATACCTATGTCGAACGACAGGGCTACGGCGCCGACTCCGATCTGACGTTCGAGGACGTTCGCGTGGAGGACTATCGCGCGGTGCTGGTCCTCGGGGGCCGCGCACCGGAATACCTGCGGCACTCGCCGCGCGTGCTCGAGATCGTGCGGACGTTCGACGCCCAGCAGAAATGGATCTTTGCCATCTGTCACGGCGTGCAGATCCTCGCCGCCGCGGGGATCATCGGCGGCAAGCGCGTCACGGCGTACGAGAACTGCCGCTGGGAGATCGAGGCGGCCGGGGCCAAGTACATCACTGCCGATCAGGCCGTCCGTGACGGCCGCATAGTTACCGGACAGACCTGGCAATCGCATCCAGAGTTTTACCGCGCCGTGTTCGCCTGTCTCGGGTCGTCGTAGGACGCTGGCATGCGCCCAGCGCGGGCGGCGCATCCGAATCGCCTCTCAAGAATCAGATGCCAAACGGTCGACACTGGATTGCCCGCGGCACTCGCGTCTACATCGAGGAGTGGGGCTCTGGCCCAACGCTGGTGTGCCTCCACGGGCTTGGCGGCGGAGCGCACTTCTTCTCGACGCTCGGTGCAGCGCTGAAGCATCGCTTCAGGACCATCGCGCTCGACTTTCCGGGCGCCGGCTTCAGTCCGCCACTCCCCCGCTGTTCCTTCGACGCGTTCGCTGAGATCGTCGTGGAGCTCATCGCGAAGACCGGCTCGCCAGCCCAGTGTGTGATCGGTCATTCGATGGGCACGATCGTCGCGCTGGAAGCGTTCCGACGCGTGCCGGCGCTCGCGCGCGGCTTCATCGCCGTCGGTGGCCTGAGCGATCCGCTGCCGGAGGCGCGGACGCGTATCGCGGCACGGGCGCAAGAGATCAGGCGCAACGGCATGGCCGGACTCGGCGCCTCGGTCGCATCGGCCAATCTTTCAGCGCGCACCGTCGATCGACGGCCTGAGCTCGCGGCGTTGTTCGCTCGCCTCTTCGAGCTTCAGTCGCCTGATGGCTACGTCGCGACCGCGGAGTGCCTCGCGGCGTGGGAGTCGCGTCAAGCCCCGCCACTGGACGCCGTCCGGTGTCTGGCAGTGACGGGCGAGCACGACCTCTACGCGCCACCGGTTGCCGTTCGCGCGTTCGCCGCGACCCTTCCGGCCGGCACGGACGTCCAGATCGTCGCCGGCGCCGCGCATCTCCCGTTCCTCGAGCGGCCGGCGACGTTCGCCGCGACTGTTTCGAACTTCCTCGAGACGCTGCCCCACAACCCGACCCAACCCGACCAACCCGACTAGCCCGACGAGCCCGACCAACCCGACCTCCGTTACATTCTCGTTACACCCCGCGCGTAGGCTCGCCTTTTCACCAGGAGGGGTGTCGACGATCGCCGGTCCGTTCAGCCAGCACGTGAAGTTCGGCGACATGATGTACGGGTCCGACCGGGCGGGGCTCGTCTGCGCGTACGTCTTCGAGTCGAGCGGTCTCGGAACAGCGCTGACGGCGGATGAAGCGGTCGCCTGGGTCGGGCGCCGGGACGATCGGTCCGGGTTCCTCTGGCTGCACTTCAACCTCGCCAACGCGGCGTCCGAGCGGTGGCTGCGCCAGTACCTCGATCTACCGCGAGATTTCTACGATCTGCTCGGCCTCAGCACCAGCACACGTGTCGAGGCGTCGGGAGAGGCCCTGCTCGGCGTCCTGAACGACGTCACGTTTTTTGCGTTCGAAGCCTCGACCGCATCGACGGTCACACTTTATATCGATCGCCGGATGCTCGTGAGCGCCAGGACGACGCCGCTCAAAGCGGTGGACCGCCTGCGCGCGGCGGTCAAGGCCGGCGAGCCGTTTCACTCACCCTGCGATCTGCTCGCCCATCTCCTCCACGATCAAGCCGAAGTGCTGGTCCACATCGTCCGAGACGCGACGAGGCAAGTGGACGTGATCGAGGACGATCTGATGCTGCACCGAGCCGCGACGCATCGACCCAAGCTCGGCGCGCTGCGGCGGACACTCGTGCGCCTGCAGCGGCTGCTCGCGCCCGAGCCAACCGCGCTGTTCCGGCTGCTGAACCGGCCACCCGCGTGGGTGACGGGCGACGATGCGACGGAGCTGCGGCAATCGGCAGAGGAGCTGTCGGCCGCAGTCGCGGATTCAGTGGCGCTCGTGGAGCGCGTGCGACTGCTTCAGGAAGAACTGACCGCGCACGTCAACGAGCAGACGAACCGCACACTGTTCGTGCTCACGGTTGTCACCGTGCTGACGCTGCCGATGGTCATCATACCCGGGCTTTTCGGGATGAACGTCGGCGGCGTACCGTTCTCCCATCATCCCACCGGATTCTGGGTCGTCGTCGGGATCGTGATAGCGATCGTCGTAGGAGGCGCGATCGCGGCCATCAGGCGAGGAGCGCCTTGACGAATTGTTCGACGGGTACCTAAGCGACGGAGGTCGCCGGCAACGAAGCGTCGACCGCGGGGAGATATACGGTGAACGTCGTGCCCCTGTCGATGGCGCTGTCGCAGTAGATGAAGCCGCCCGACTGTTTGACGGTACCGTACACCGTGGCCAGGCCGAGCCCGAGACCCTGTCCGCGCGGCTTCGTGGTGAAGAACGGCTCGAAGATCTTGGCCTGCGTTTCGGGGTCCATGCCACGGCCGGTATCCGAGACCCGCAGCGCCACATACGGGCCTTGCGGCATCTCGGGGCCACGAACGGCGCCAGCGGTGTTCAGCTCGACCTGCGAGACTGAGACCGAAAGGCGACCGCCACCGGGCATGGCCTCACGCGCGTTGGTTGCAAGGTTCACGAGGACCTGCTCGATCTGCGAAGCGTCCACGTAGACACGGCATGGCTCGTTCGACGGCGCACACACCAACTCCACGTCCTCGCCGACGATCTCCGTCAGCGCGCGTTCCATCGATGAGACCGTGTCGCACAAGCTGATGACCGAGGGACTGAGCATCTGCTTGCGGGAGAACGCCAACAGCTGGCGCGCAATCGTGGTGCCCCGATCCGCTGCGCGCTTCACCTCGGTCGTCATCTGGTGAAGGCGTGGGTGATCCTGCAGTTCCTCGAGCAGCAGCTCGGCATACCCGGTCACGACGGTCATCAGGTTGTTGACGTCGTGCGCGATCCCTCCAGCCAGCCGGCCGACGGCTTCCATCTTCAGCGTCTGCCGAAGCTGCACCTCCGCGCGGCGGAGGGCTTCCGCAGTCCGGGGATCGATGTCGAGCTCTGGCATCGTGGCGTCGTCGGGGGTTTGAGTAGACATCTGGTGGGGGCCACCGGCCGCCGAAGCAAAGGTGGTTCCCGGCCCTTCGCGGGCACCCTGCGAGTCCCGTTTGCGGAAATGGCCGTTTTTGCTAGGAAATCCTCAACTCGACGCCCTATCGTTGTGTCGGCGCGCTGACACTCGCGTCGGGGATCTGACAGTTGAGCTTAAACGCTACCGTAGGCATTTGCCCCATCGCGCTCCAGTCACCATACGTTGCCCGGAGACCGCCCAGCGGAGAACGCGCACGACAACGTTGAGCCGGGGCCACCAGGTTTTCAGCGACCGCGCAGACTCGCGACGGGGCCATCGACGCCGTTGGGGAGCTGGTCGTTGGCAAGCTGATCGCGATCGCCGACGCCTTCTTTCACTCTCTGGAGCTCCGCTTTCATCATCGAGGTGAGCGCTTCCTGCCCAGGCTGGCCGTACAGATTGTGAATTTCGAACGGATCGTTCACCAGGTCGAAGAGCTCCCACTGATCCTTTCGCCAGAAATAGATCAGTTTGTGGGTCTTCGTGCGCACGCCGTAGTGCGCGCGCGTGTTGTGGTCGCCGGGATCGTGATAGTAGCGGTAGTACAGCGCGGTTCGCCAGTCGGACGGCGTCTGGCCGCGGAGAATCGGCACGAGGCTTCGTCCCTGCATCTCCTTCGGCACCGGGAGACCGGCCGCCTCCAGGAACGTCGGCGCAAAGTCCACGTTGAGCGTGATCGCGTCGCGCGTGCCCGGCCGGATCGCCGCGGGCCAGCGAACGAGGAATGGCATACGCAGCGATTCCTCGTACATGAACCGTTTGTCGAAGAGCCCGTGGTCCCCGAGGAAGAAGCCCTGATCGCTCGTGTAGATCACGATGGTGTCTCGTGCGAGACCGCTGCGATCGAGAAATCCAAGCAGCTGACCGACGCCGTCATCCACCGCCTGCACAGTGGCGAGGTAGTCCCGCATGTAGCGTTGATACTTCCATCGGGTCAACGCGTCGCCCGTCAGTGTGACCTCCTTGCTGTCGACCGAGGTCGTGACCGATTCGGGCTTCGCGGCGAGCCACTCCGCGCGCTCGGAGCCGGTCAGCGTTGCCGGCGGCGTAAGCTTCAGGTCGCGGCGCGTCAGGTCGTTCGCAATCCGTTGCTGGTTTTCGTGCAGCGCATCGGTGCGCGTCTGGTACGCGTCCCAGAACGTTTCGGGCTCGGGGATCCAGCGGCCCGTGAAGTGCGCGCCATGCACGGCGTCAGGATCCCACGGCCGATGCGGCGCCTTGTGGTGGAGCATGAGGAAAAATGGCTTCCCACGCGGGCGATTCCGGATGAAGTCGATGCCGAGCTCCGTGATGACGTCAGTGACATAGCGGCCTGCGTACTGCTTTTCGCCGATCGCTGTGTAGAAGACCGGATCGACGTAGACCCCCTGCCCGGGCAGAATCTCCCAATGGTCGAAGCCGGCGGGATCGCTGCCGAGGTGCCACTTCCCGATCATGCCGGTGTAGTAGCCGCCCGCCTGGAGCAGCCGCGCCACGGTCATCCGCGAGCTGTCGAACCGGTTGAACATCGTCACGCCGTTGACGTGTGAGTACTGACCCGTCAGGATCGCGGCACGGCTCGGCGTGCAGATCGAGTTGGTGGCGAACACGTTGGTGAAAACCGCTCCCTCGCGCGCCAGCCGATCGATATTCGGCGTCTGGTTGACGTGCGAGCCGTACGCCCCAATCGCGTGCGCCGCATGGTCGTCCGTCATGATGAAGATGATGTTGGGCCGCTCGGCTGCGGCGACTCCTCCCGCGCGACCCGCGCAGCAGGCAAGGCACAGCGAGAGCACGAGGGCGATCCTGCTCATTTGACCCTCCCATACTTCCGCATCGCCGCCATCAGCCGGCCGTGGGGCAGGGCAAACACGCGAAGCCCGTCCGCGCCAGTCATCGTCTCCGCAGCGAGCATCGCGTTGAGGATCGCCTCCTCCGTCGCTTGCACCGTCGCGTAAAAGAGCGGATTGATCCGATCGTTGGGCAGGATCTCTACGCGCGATGCGTCTTTCTGCGCGGCGGTGCCAGGATTGGCGGTCGAGAACGCAACGAAGATGTCGCCGGAGGAATTCTCGCCTTTCCCGCCCATCCGGCCTACGCCCAGAGAAGCCCGCGTCACGATGCGTTGCAATTGATGCGGCAACACGGGCGCGTCGGTGGCGACGACGATGATGATCGACCCGGCCCCTCGGTCCTGGCCTGCCGCGTCCGCGTCCGTGCAACGGCGCCGGCTCGACGCCGAGGAGGGGTTGTCGATCGAAATGCAGGGCGTCACATCCGGAATTTCCTCGCCCACTGGCACGCCACCGACCCTGAGCTCGCTGCGGCGTCCGTAGTTGCATTGCACCAGGACGCCCACCGTGTAACCGCCTTCGTTCTTCGACAACACCCGTGAGGCGGTCCCAATGCCGCCCTTGAAGCCATGGCACACCATGCCGGTGCCGCCGCCGACGTTGCCTTCAGCGACCGGACCAGTCGTCGCGCCGTCGAGCGCAGCGATGGTGTGTTCTGCCGTAACGTGAAACCCGTTGATGTCGTTGAGACCGCCGTCGTACGTCTCGGCGACCACCGGAAGGCCCCAGGGCTGAAGTCCGGGCCGTTTTGCCTGCCACCGCAGGATGGCGTCGCGGACAATGCCGACGCTGTGGGTATTGGTGATGCCGATGGGGCCTTCGAGGAAGCCGCTCTCGCGGATCCACGTGGTGCCGGTCATCTCGCCGTTGCCGTTCAACGTGAACCAGGCCGCAAACACTGGATCGTTGGATGTCTTGCCTCGCGGATGAACAACCGTCACGCCGGTCCGAACCGGCCCCTGGCCCACCTCGAGGCGGCCGCTGCCCGAGATGAGCGTTGTGTGGCCGACCTCGACACCCGCAACGTCGGTGATTCCATCGAGCATGCCCGGCGTGCCCCCTATCGCTGCGCTGAGCGCCAACTCCCGAGCGCGTTGTCGGGGAGTCGACGCGGTCTGGGCGTTCGAGACGGCAGCAATCAGCAGGAGCCCTGCAGCAGCGCGCGCGATGTGAGTCATGATTGGCTACTGTATGCGAGCCATTCGATCTTCGCTATTCGCTGCTGCGGCGATCGCCGCGCACGTCTCGACGTCTGCCGGGCAGGGCGGCTACATGAATCCGGTGCTTGCAGGCGACTATCCCGATCCGTCGGTCGTGCGCGTCGGCAACGTCTATTGGGCGACGGCAACGACGTCGCAGTGGGCGCCGATCTTTCCTATCCTTCACTCACGCGACCTGGTGAACTGGACGCAATCGAGTGCCGTGTTCGAAACGCCGCCTGCCTGGTCGGCCGGCAGCTACTGGGCGCCCGAAATCTCCCACGACGGCACGCGCTTCCTCGTCTACTACACAGCCCGCAAGAAGGATGGTCCGCTCTGCGTCGCGGTCGCCACCGCGCTCACAGCCACGGGACCCTATACGGACCACGGTCCGCTCGTATGTCAGGAGGCGGGATCGATTGACGGCGCGCCCATCAACGACGAGAACGGCCGGCGATATCTCGTCTGGAAGGAGGACGGGAACAGCCGCAAGCAGCCAACCCCAATCTGGGCGCAGCGTCTCTCAGCAAAAGGCACGGCGCTCGAGGGCGAACCGCACGAGCTGCTGCGCAATCGGGCCGACTGGGAAGCGCACCTGATCGAGGGACCGTTCGTGCTCAGACACGACGGCTGGTTCTACATGTTCTACTCGGCCGATGCGTGCTGTGGACGCTCGTGCGACTACAAGCTGGGCGTCGCGCGCGCGAAGCAGTTGCTGGGGCCGTGGGAGCGCAATCCCTCGAACCCGATTCTCGGGGGCAACTCGCGGTGGCAATGCCCCGGACACGGTTCCGTCGTGGAAACGCCGGATGGGCGGGACTTCCTGCTGTATCACGCCTATCGAACCGTCGGTTTCCAGTTCATTGGCCGTCAAGGCCTGCTCGACGCGATTGCATGGACGGCGGATGGATGGCCCACGATCAATGACGGTCAAGGCCCAAGCGAGAAAGCTCCTGCGCCGCTGGCTGTCGAGGGGTCGAAGGCCGAGCCAATCGACTACTCGGACGACTTCCTCGGTCCGCGTCTCCGCGTGGGTTGGCAGTGGCCCTGGAATCAGCCCTCGGGTGCAACGATCGTCGCGAAATGGCTGGTCCTTCGCGCCTCGGGTCGGGACGCCGCAAGCGCGGTAGACACGATCGTGGCGCGCCAGACGCGCAGCCCCGACTACACCGCGAGCGCGCGGGTCGCGAAGCCGGCCGCCGGCGCCATGGCCAGCGTGGCCGCCTACGGCGACGCCGCCAACGCGCTTGGCGTTTCGCTGACCTCTGATTCGCTCATCGTCTGGGTCCGCGAGAAGGACGCCCAGCGATCCGTCGCGGCCGTACCGGTCGCTGTCAAGAATTGGGTCGATCTGCGAATGGTGGTCACCGGGGCGCAGCGCTATAGCTTTCAGTTCAGCGCCGACGGCGCAGACTGGCAGAAGGTTGGCGACGATGCCGACGGCGGGTTTCTTCCGCCGTGGGATCGTGCCGTTCGCGTGGCGCTTGCCGTCGGAGGCGCGAAGGGCGCGGAAGCGCGGTTCGATTCGTTTCGGATCACTGCGCGATAGAGCTTCCTCGGTGCGGAGGGAGGGGTGCGGAGAGGTGCGGGTGCGGCAACGTGCGGAGAGGTGCGGCAGGTGCTGCGGTGCTATAGGGTGCTGAGGTGCGGGCGTCGCATCCGTGCACTGAACGCGGCATCTCGGCACCTTGCCGCACCCCTCGCACCTTGCCGCACCCGTCCCGCACCTTGCCGCACCTTGCCGCACCTTGCCGCACCCGTCCCGCACCTTGCCGCACCCTCCCGCACTTGCCGCACCCTCCCCTCCCGCATTACCGAGTGCTGTAGAGCCCTATCTCCGACACCAGCGGCTCTGAGCGGCTGTCGAGGACTGTGACACGTACGCGATCGGTCGTCGTTTCTTCGACCGGCACGATGCGCTTGTAGCCAACAGTGGTGATTTCAGCCAACGATGACCAACCGCCGTTCACCCACGCTTCAATCCGTGCTTTGGCGATGCGCTGACCTTTTGCGATGGGTTCCTGAAGGACGACCCGGTCGAAACGGACTGACGTCGGCAGCGTGACCGTGAGCTCCGATCCCGGCTGGAACGTGTCGGGGTTGCCGTCAGTCAGCACGGCAATCTCAGTGGCTTTGCGTGCGAGGTTGTCACGGTATCGCTCGTCGAGCACCCGGCGCATACCGGCGATCGCCTGGATATCGACGTCAGCGATGAGTCCCCGCGCATCGGGCGGCACATTGAGCAGCAGCTGACAGTTGCGACCAACCGAGACTTCATAAAGGGATGCGAGCTCTGTCGCCGACTTCACGCGACCGTCTTCGGACGATCGGTAAAACCAGCCCGGCCGGATCGATACGTCGCACTCCGGCGGCACCCAGTCCGGTGCGTTGCGGAAACCCTCAGTGAGCTCTTTGCTGAGCTCGGTGCCCGGCACGTAGCGGGCGCGATCGATGAGGGACCACGACGTCGCGCCGCCTTCGCCGCGCTCGTTGCCGACCCAACGGACGTCCGGACCGGCATCGCTGAAGATCACCGCCTCTGGCTGCAGTCGGCGCACGGTGCCGACGAAGAGGGGCCAGTCGTAGACCTGTCGCTTGCCGTTGGGTCCCTCGCCGTTGGCGCCGTCGAACCAGACCTCGAACACTTTGCCGTAGCGACCGAGGACCTCCTCCAGCATGGCTGCGAACACCCGGTTGTATTGGGATGTGCCATACGCCGGGTGATTGCGATCCCAGGGCGACAGGTAGACGCCGAACTTCAGACCCGCCTCGCGGCAAGCGTCGGACAGCTCGCGCAGCACATCGCCCTTGCCCTCACGCCACGGACTGCGCGCCACGGTGTGCGTTGACAGCCCCGACGGCCAAAGACAGAAGCCGTCGTGGTGCTTGGCCGTGATGATCACGCCGCGGAAGCCGGCCTCTTTGAAGACGCGAACCCACTGCCGCGCGTCGAATGCGTTGGGATTGAAGACGGCAGGATCTTCGCGGCCGCTGCCCCACTCGACGTTTGTGAACGTATTCGGGCCGAAGTGCACGAAGGCGTTGGTTTCCATCGCCTGCCAGGCGGCCTGCGCGGCGTTCGGCAGCGGCGGAACCGGCCGGCTGGCGTCCTCGACAGCCGAGACAGCGACGATCGGCACGACGACGGCGAATGCAAGCCGGAGAGCGAAACGCCGACGGTCCACGATCGTTACTCGAGTGGCGCCGGTTCACGCGGGGTGACGACACGACCGACGGCGGTCTCCCGGTCGAGCACCGCAAGCGTGTGGGTGTAAAGGGCCTGGGCCTCGTCGTGGCTGTTGGCGATCGCCGTCATTCCCAGCTTGCCGTGCTCCGACATCGCGCCAATCAGGTAGAACAGCACCCCAGATTCCGTGCGGTGGTCGTAGTGCAGCTCGTGGACGGTCAGGATGTCGACGAGATCCTCGGGAAGCAGTCCACGATACGCCTCTGATTTCAGGTTGTCGGTCGCGATGTAGTACTTCGCGCGACCGCCCAACGAGTGGAACAGGCCCGACGCCGCATCCAGCCGCCCGCCGCTCAAAAACTTCAGCGCGAGAAACGGATGGGTCGTGCCGACGACCCGCAGATTGATTTCGAGCGCCGACAGTGTCCACGGATCGGCGGGGTCGTTCCGATGCGCCAGGAAGTCGACGCCGAAGCGGCTGACCACGCCGTGTGCCGCCAGGACGTGGCCGACGCGCTCGCCAGCCTCCTGCAGCGCGACACGGTACTCGTCGTTCGCTGGAAAGCGGCACCCGAGGTAGACCTGGCCCGAAGGCCCGCCGAGGATCTGATCGTGGGTCGAGATCAACACCACACCGCCGCCGGGGCTCGTACGGAACTGCGCGCTCGGCGAATGCTTCTCGGCGCCCTCGATGAGCTCCTCGACGATGCCGCCCATCGTGGCGAATTCCTCGAGGTACGCTCGAGGCGTCTGATCGGGAGCGCAAATCGACAGGCGCTGCAGCGCGTCGTGGACGGCGTCGCGGCTAGGCGACGCCGGGAAGGTGAACACCGCGTTGCCTTCCCCCGAGAAGCTCTCGTTCAACTTGACGACCGCGCGGCGAATGTCCGGCCGCTGCTCTCGCAGATCGATGATCGCGTCGACGACATCCGACTCGCTTTTCAAATCTTCCGAGCCTGCCGGCAAGTTGACGCCGGCCTGGCGAAACACTTTCCGACTTCCCGACTTCGTGCCCAGATACGACAGCTTGGGATCGAGGCCGTTGAGCGGCACGCCGAGCAACACCGACAGCTTGCGCTCGAGCGGCGTGGAGTTGAAGACGGTCATATAGGCCCGCGACGGATCCTGAATCGCCCACCGGATCCGCTGAATCAGTCGCGGCCGCTCGAGGATTTTCTCGGTCAGCGATCGCGGCGTCGAGTCGTGCGCGCACAGCATCGTCAAGCGGGCCCTGGCGTGGCTTGCTGGAATACCGGCGAGGAGATTCAGGTAGTACTCGAGAATCATCGGGTGCACTGGCTGCGAGGTGACGTAGACCATGTGCGCCCGCGGGTTGCGCAGCCGGATCAGGAGCAGCAGCAGGCGCTCCTCGTAGAACGGCGCGCCATCGAGCTTTTGCAGCTCGCGCTGGTCGAGGGTCATCGAGGGAATGACAACCGACGTGTACGTCCGCTCGTCGCAGTCGGTGAGCGCATCCCACACACCGTCCAGCCGCGGCTTCAGGTTATCGAACATCGCGAGCTCGTCTTCGCTCGACAGGTCACAGGCAAACGGAGGCTTCGGCAACATTGCTTTCGGAAGTCTAAAGCATCTAACGCGGGTCGGTGCGTCATGCTGCGTCACGGTGCGGCAGGGTGCGGAGGGGTGCGCGAAAGTGCGGAGAGGTGCGATGGTGCTTGGGTGCTGAGGGGGCGAATGCGGGAGAGTGTTGATGGTGCCCGGAACGCCGCTGCGTCACCTCGTCTTGGAGCGCAGCGCGCCGCACCCAGGCACCATTCGCACCCTGCCGCACCCTACCCGCACCTCCTCGCACCCTGCCGCACCCTGCCGCACCCCTCCGCACCAACCCAAATACAATTCCGACATGTCCGATCTTTCCCGTCGCGATTTCCTCAGATATTCGGCCGCGGGCGCGGCTGTTGGTCTTGCCTCGCCGTTCACGGACGTCGCAGCGGCGGGCGAAGCGCCGGCCGATCAGATCCGCGCCGATATCGCTCCGACAGGATGGTTCGACAAGCCCATGCGTTGGGTACAGCTGGCGCTCGTCGAGAACGACCCCGGACGCTTCGATGTGACGTTCTGGCTCGACTACTTCAAGCGGCTGCACGCCGACGCCGCGACGTTGAGCGCGGGAGGAATCGTCGCCTACTACCCGACCAAGGTACCGCTACACCATCGCAGCGCCTGGCTCGATGACAGCGATCCGTTCGGGCAGCTGGTTTCCGGTTGCCGCGCCATGGGCATGCACGTCGTCGCGCGCACGGATCCCCATGCCGCGCGCGATGAGGTCAGGCAAGCGCATCCCGACTGGATTGCCGTGGATGCGACCGGCAATCCGCGGCGCCACTGGGCAAATCCCGATCTGTGGATTACCTGTGCGCTCGGTCCATACAACTTCGACTTCATGGACCGTGTTCATCAGGAGATCGTCGAGACCTACAAGGTCGACGGAATCTTCTCGAATCGATGGAAGCCGCAGGGCGGCGACTGCTTCTGCGTCCACTGCGCCGAGAACTTCAAAGCCGCGACGGGACACGAGCTGCCGACGACGACAGAGGCGCACGATCCGCGGCGCCGCGAGTACGTCGAGTGGCGCAACGCGCGACTGATTCAGTTATGGAACGGTTGGGACGCCACTGTCCGCCGCGCCAATCCCGAAGCGCGCTTCATTCCCAACGGACCGCCAACGCTGGCAAGCGCCGGCAAGCTGTCGGAGATTCAAATCTCCGATTACCAGGCGAGGCAGGGCGTCATGCCGCCCTGGGCCAACGGGCGCCGGGCGAAGGAATTCCGCTCGGTCATGGGCCGTCGTCCTGTCGCCGGCATCTTCAGCGTCGGCGTCGAAGAGCGCTATCGATGGAAGGACTCGGTGCAAAGCGAGCCTGAAATCCGCCTCTGGGTCGCCGAAGGGACCGCGAACGGCCAGCGGCCCTGGGTGGCGAAGTTCTCTGGTGTGCTCTACGACCGCCGATGGCTCCCCATCGTCGAACGCATCTACGGCTGGCATTTCGTCCACGAGCGCTACCTGCGCAACCACGCGCCGCTCGCGCGGGTTGCGCTCCTGCACTCGGAGCAGACGGCCGCCAACTATCCGGGCATTGCCGAAGGAGACCGCCACGAAGACCACATACTCGGCATGTACCACGCGCTGGTCGAGTCCCGCATTCCGTTCGAGCTGGTCCACGAGGCCTTTCTCGATCCCCAACGGCTCGCTCCGTTCAAGCTGCTGATTCTCTCGGACGCGGCGGCGCTCTCCGATGAACAGTGCGATGCCGTCCGCGCGTTCGTCGCCAGCGGCGGCAGTCTCGTCGCAACATCCGCCACGTCGCTGTACGACGAGACCGGAGAGCGACGACGCGACTTCGGTCTGGCCGATCTCCTTGGCGTGCATTTCACAGGGCGGGTCGACGGGCCGATGCAGAACTCGTATCTGAGTCTCGACGCCGATCCCGAAACGAGCCGCCGTCATGCGGTGCTCGACGGTCTCGACAATGCGCCGCGGATCATCAACGGCGCTTACAGGTTGAACGTTACACCAACCGGCAACTTTCCTTCCCCGGTTACGCTCATTCCAACCTATCCGGATCTGCCGATGGAGGACGTCTACCCTCGCGTCGCACACACCGTGACGCGGGAACTCTACCTGCGCGAGCTGGGCAACGCTCGTGTTGCCTATGTGCCCTGGGACATCGATCGGGTGTTCTGGGAGATCCTCTCACCCGATCACGGACGCTTGCTGCGCAACATCGTGACGTGGGCACTCAACGAGCCGCCTGTCGTCGAAGTCGAAGGTCCTGGAGTCCTGGATGTCAGCGTCTGGCGGCAACGTGATTCGCTGACGGTGCACCTCGTCAATCTCACCAATCCGATGATGATGAAAGGGCCGGTTCGAGAGATCATTCCGGTCGGCCCGCTGCGCGTTCGGCTGCGCCTGCCGGCAGGCAGCGTGCCACGAAAGGTCCGGCTCCTCACCGCAGACACAACGCCTGCGATCGATAGCGCCGACGGCGCGCTGACGCTCACGGTGCCGTCGATTGAGGTTCATGAAGTCATCGCGATTGATCTGTAATTGGCGGACCTGAAGGCCCGCCTCGAGGAGAGCTAAATGCGTCGCAGAGAGTTCCTCGGTCTCGCGGGCGCTGCGGTGGCGATGCCGCTGGCACGGGCGCTTGACGCGCGGGCAGCCCGTCGCTTTCTGTACGTCGCCGAGCCCGGCATCAGGAATTACGTCGAGTACGGCGGCATCGGTGTGCTCGTCTACGCCATCGACAAAGGTTACGAGTTCGTCCGGCGCATTCCGACATTTACGCCGGCCGA
This sequence comes from Vicinamibacteria bacterium, assembly GCA_963800785.1. Classification (GTDB taxonomy): domain Bacteria; phylum Acidobacteriota; class Vicinamibacteria; order Vicinamibacterales; family JAENWD01; genus JAENWD01. The sequence continues at coordinate 273,160 of CAWDCH010000021.1, read as the reverse complement.
GGGCCGGCCGCCTGAGAACGTCAAAGGTATCGCCGCGAGCGCCAGGACTGGACGCCTCTACGTGAGCACAATCGGCCGGCTTGGCTGCATCGATCTGACGAACGATCGCCTTTTGTGGCAGAAAGAGCTCGAAGGCGGTTGCGACCGCCTGGCGATCTCTCCGGACGGCACTCTCCTCTACGTGCCCTCGTTCGAAGGGCCGCACTGGAACGTCGTCGATGCCATGAGCGGCGAGCGCGTCGCCAAGGTCGTCACCGATTCCGGCGCGCACAACACGGTCTATGGGCGCGACGGCAGCCGCGTCTACCTGGGAGGCCTGCGGTCTCCGGTGCTGTCGATTGCCGACCCGAAGACTCACACCGTTGTGCACACGGTTGGCCCCTTCTCGAACTCGATCCGTCCGTTCACCGTGAACGCCGATCAGTCCCTGTGCTATGTGAACGTCAACGAGCTGCTGGGATTTGAAATCGGCGACATCCGAACTGGTAAGAAACTGCATCGCATTGAAGTACAGGGCTACAGGAAGGGGCCGGTGAAGCGGCACGGCTGCCCGTCCCACGGCGTCGGCCTGACGCCCGACGAACGCGAGATCTGGCTCTGCGATGGCCACAACAACGCGGTGCACGTGTTCGACAACACGGTGATGCCGCCGAAGCAGATCGCCACGATCCCGGTACGCGACCAGCCGGGCTGGATCACTTTCAGCATCGATGGGACACACGCGTATCCGTCGACCGGCGAAGTGTTCGAGACGCGAACCAAGAAACGGATCGTGGCGTTACAGGATGAAGCGAAACGCGAGGTCGGGAGCGAAAAGCTGCTCGAAGTGGCCTTCGAAGGAGAACGGCCGGTTCGCGCCGGCGATCAATTCGGCATCGGTGTCAAAGCGGAAAGGCAGAGCTGAGTAAAGGCGGAGCTGAAGCGCAGCGTATGTTGACAAATGGCGGAGCTAGAACTCCGCGTACCGATGGAACAGTTGGAGGACAAGCGCTCCGCCCGGCCCCGGTAAAGGAGTTGTGGTAGCGTGCAATATGGCGTCCGTCGGCCGTTTCCTTGCCTTGAAGTTCCTTCCTGCCTGGCCCGATCTCGCGCTGCTGGTCCTGCGCGTCTGGTTCGGCGGATTGCTTCTGCTCCTCCACGGCTTGATGAAGATCTCGATGTGGTCGGTCATGTCGCAGAAATTTGCCGACCCCTTCGGCATCGGATCGCCCGCCAGCCTCGCGCTCTCGATTTTCGCCGAAGCGGTCTGCGCGACGCTCATCGTCGCCGGCGCCTTCACGCGGTTCGCCGCAATGGTCTGCATTATCAACATGACCACGGCCTTCCTGATCGGACACGGCGGACGCTTGACCGGACCTCAGAACGGCGAGCTCGCGTTTCTGTATCTGGGCGCGTTCATTACGTTGCTGCTGGCGGGTCCGGGGCGGTTCTCGATCGACGGTCGGCGATAACGACTGAGGCCTTCCAATGAATCGTCCGAGTCAACGTCAAGGCGGACGTGTGTCCCTGCTGATCGGCCTCCTGATGACCGGGCTATCGGCGGCGGTGTCTGTTCCGCAAGCGCAAGACCGTGTCACGGCATTCGTCAACGTCCACGTCGTGCCGATGGATCGCGAAACCGTTCTGCGCGATCACACCGTCGTCGTCAAAGGCGATCGCATCATCGACCTCGGTCCCTCGGCGACAGTCAAGGCGCCAAGCGGCGCGACGACGATCGACGGCGCAGGAAAGTATCTGACGCCGGGCCTCGCCGAGATGCATGGGCACCTGACGGGCGGCGACGTCGCGCTCAACGAGCGGATTCTGCTGCTGAACGTCGGCCGTGGTATCACGACGATCCGAGGGATGCTTGGACATCCGTCGCATCTCGTGCTGCGGGACCGGGTACGCCAGGGCGAGCTGCTCGGTCCGACGATCTACACGTCGGGCCCTTCGCTCAACGGCACCACAGTGCCTGACGAAGCAACGGCCACTCGACTGGTGGAGGAGCAGAAGGCGGCCGGCTACGACTTCCTCAAAATCCATCCCGGCATCAAGCGCGGCCCCTTTGATGCCCTGGCCGCCACGGCCAATCGCATCGGGATCGGCTTCTCGGGGCATGTGCCCGTCGACGTCACCCTCGCCCGGGTGCTCGAAGTGCGGTACCGATCGATCGATCATCTCGACGGCTACCTGGAGGCGCTGGTCAAGGACGGCGCGCCCGTGAATCCAAAGGAACCAGGGTTCTTCGGTCTGGCGCTGATCGACCATCTGGACGAATCGAAGATCCCGGCCCTCGTCTCGCGGACGAAAGCCGCGGGCGTCTGGAACGTGCCGACACAGAGCCTGGTACCGGCGTTCATGGGTTCACAGACCACCGAGGCGCTGGCCGCGCGTCCAGAGATGAAGTACGTGCCCAAGCAGATGGCAGATCAGTGGATCCAGGCGCGCAACGGCTTCCTGCAGGATGTGGCGGACGTCCCGATGGAGAAGCGCCGCCGATTCGAGGCGGTGCGCGCCACCATCATCAAAGCGCTGGACGATGCGGACGCGGGCGTGCTGCTGGGAGCCGATACCCCGCAGATCATGCAGGTGCCGGGGTGGGCGACCCATGGCGAGCTGAAGGCGCTCGTCGCCTCGGGCCTGACCCCCTACCGAGCCCTCCGCGCCGGAACGATCAACGTCGCGCGGTTCTTCGGCACCGCTGATCGCACCGGCACCGTGGCCCTCGGCAAGGAAGCGAGCCTGGTACTCGTCGATGCCAACCCTCTCGACGACGTCGGCAACATGGCGAAGATCAGCGGCGTGATGGTTCGCGGACGCTGGGTTACCGCAGCGGAGCGCGACCAGATGCTCGCCAGGCTTCAGTAGAACAACGAGCGACGATCCATGAAAGCGACTAGATGACGACGTCTACAAGCGATCGGCCCGCCAGCATGAACACCGTGGTGAGCACCAGGAAGACGACGATCCACGGCATCGAGATGCCGAATACGTCGATTGCGCGCGAGGGATAGCTGACGTCGATCGACTCGATCGGTGCGCGCGTCGGCAGGGGCGGCTCGCCAGGGTTGAGGAACTCGTCCCAGATTTCGGGTGCCGCCCGGTGCGGCGCTCGCGCCGCGACCGCGGTGGATACCCGGAGGCGTTTGGTTGCGCCGACGCCATTCGCCGTCACGTGAAGTTCGTACTCGCCGGGACGGTCCGGCACGATCCGCCACGCGCCCTCGCGCAGCGCCGGCGTCCAGACACAGGGGGTTTCGATGCGCAGGCCGGGCGGCGCCGTAAGCGACAAGGCTGGCCGGACCGCGCCAGCGGCGTCAGGCGACAGCCTCACGGTCACGAGCGTCTGGCTCGACGGCCACAGGCCGTCGTAGCCGTAGTGCGCCTGCAGGTGCGACAGGAGAAGCGCGAGTGGCACGAGCGCCCACACGGCGGGAACGAGCGCGAGACGCAGATACCGCGCCTGCTGCAGCAGCAGCGCCCCCACCGATCGGCGCATCAGACGCGGAGAATCCTGGAACAACCGCAGTTCCAGCAGACCTGCGCGAATCTGTCGTTTGGTCTCGGCGAGGGCCTGCTGATTCGAGGTGTGCTTGAATAGCACCAGCAGTCCGACGGCGACGGTCAGCGAGACGAGCGTCAAACTCACGATCGGCGGCCAGTTCTGAAAGGGCCATAACACCGCCGAGACGCCGGCGCCCACAATGGCGTTGACGACGTTCAGGACAGGTACCCGAGCCCTTTCAGCCGACGCTTCAGTTCCTGTTCGTCTCCGGCATCCTCGAGCTCGCGAACGGCGCGCTCGACAATGTGCGCAACGAAGTCATCCACCGACGCGTAGCCGGCAGTACTCGCGCAGCGCCTGGCGCGCGCCAGCAGTTCCGGATCGAGCTTCACGCGGTTTGAACCAAACACCTCTCAGCCTCCCTAAGAGAACGAACAACGAGCTCGGCACTCGACGTTCAACGCTCGTTGCTCGTTGCTCTGAGCTCGTTGTTCGTATCGGTACTCCGCCAGAATCGCCGATGAGACATCCTGCAGGGAGCCCACTTTCTTGCGCAACGGCCGGTTCGACAGCAGGACGCCCGGCACCGCCGCCGGGTCCATGCAGTGATCGCCGCTCCAGAGATCGAGGTTGTCCTCCATCACGACCGTCGGCACGCCGCCGAGCGCCGAGAGGTTCGACGTGCGAGTTCCCTTTGCATAGCCGACGATCAGATCAGGTGTGCGATCCGGATGGCGGAGCGGATGGCTGGCGCCCTGCGGACGGAACACCGCCGTTATTGCACGTGTCCTCAGCTGCGGGTCGATCGCCTGCAGCAGCGCCGCCTGGATTTCGGCCGCCAACCTGTCGCGATCGGACGGCTCGACGATCCCGAAGCGCTCGCGCCCTTTGACGTTGATGTAGAGCCCGTTCAGACCGAGCGCGTAGGCGCGCGTCCGGTTCCAGTCGATGTCCTGCAGCAGGCCGTCGCCGCGCTGCGCCGGGTTCTTCAACGCCAGGTAGCCTTCCTCCTCGAGCCATCGGTTCAAATTGAACGATCGTCGCCACGACGTGAATCCGTGATCGGACATCACGACCAGGAGGGTATCGGCCGGCATCTTCGCCAGCGCCTCTCCGACAATGGCGTCGAGTCCCACATAAAGTTTCTCGATCACGCCGCGGTAAGGCTCGTCGCGAGCCGCCACATACGCTGGGTGCGACGGGTCCATCGTCCGCCACATGACGTGCGAGACCTGATCGACGTGGCCGAAGTAGTGAAAGAAAAGCCCGCCGCGGAATCTATCGAGGAGATAGCGGAACTGCTGCCGGTTCTCGCTCGCCGTCATCGAGGCCTGACGCAGAAACTCGTCGGTGTCGAAGACCCCGGCTGTGTATGCCTTGGTGTCCTCGGGCATGCCTTGCGTGTAGAAGCGGCCCGTGGCGCGGGCGAGGTCGCGGGCGAAGCCCGACGGCGAGGAAACTGTGAGCGCCGGCGACGTCGGATCGAGATTGATCGGGCTGACGTAGAGCTCGAAATCGGGCTGGACCTGCCGGAGAAAAACGCGACACATGCCGTTGAGCGACTGCATCGGCCCCAGGTGAAATGACACAGGGATCCAGTCACTCCACTCGCCGGCCTTCAGCACCCGCTCCTCGTCGCCGATGACAATGCGCGCCGCGCCCGCCGTGCGATCGAGATACGCGATCACCGGCGTCGTCAGCATCTGCGAGTCGCGGCGCAGCGGGTTGTCGGGACCTTCGAGCGCGGCGCGAACCGTATCGTCGACGACCTCGACGCGGCGGAGCCGACCGCCTTCGACGTTCGTGTTGGTCGCGACCGTCGGTGCGGATGAAAACACCACGAACGTCCCGTAGGTACCGAGCAGATCAGGAGTGCCCATGCCACTCAGCTCGCGCGTCGCTTGCCCTGATGGTGGATAGTTCGCTGGCATACGCATGATGGTGGTTTCGACACCACGCGCGTCGAGGCTCGCCCAGAAGGGCGTCCCGTCTACCAGCGATTTCACACGCCCGCTACGCAGCGGGATTTGCCACGGTCCCAGGTTGAGCAGCCACGACGGCGGTTCGGTCTCAGTCGTCGACAGGTATGGCGTCATCGTCGCCGGATCGCGATGCACGAAGTCGAGGATGCCGTGGTCGACGGGCGCCAGCCCCGTCAGGAACGAGGCCCAGGCGACTGGACTCTGCGGCGGCATGGTCGTCGCAAGGGCCCGGAAGCCGCCGGAGCGGGCGAGCTGCGCGAAATGCGGCAGGCGGCCCGCTTCGATCAGCGTGCGCGTCAGACCGTAGTCGAGTCCATCGAAGGCCAGAACGATCACGGGACGGCCATCGTGCGCACGACGGCAGTTGGCCGTTCCGGCACCGACGAGCGCGATAAGGGTAAGGACGGCCAGAAGGCGCGGGGCTGCAGGGGCGCGAAAGCGCAGGGGCGCAGGAGCGCCCGGGCGCAGAGGGGCGCCCGGGTTCACTTCGCCCTCGGCGAGGTCGAGAACAGCGACTGGCCCTGCATGTGGGCGGGGGCGTCGATGCCGAAGAGCCACAGTGCCGTCGGCGCGAAATCGATGATCGCCGGATCCTCCGCATCGATGGGCGCCGAGCAGAAGAAGATCCCGGGCACCAGAGACGAGTCGATGCAGTGATCGCCGCTCCACGGCCGAGTGTTGTCGCCGATCAACGGCCCGGCGACGACACCCGTGGCACATTCCCAGGACACACGATAGCCGGCGTTGTACCCGACGAGCAGGTCGGGTGCGCGATCGACGTAGGGGCCGTCGTACGTGCGCTCGCTGTCGCGCACAGTCCGAATGGCGCGCGTGCGGCCATCGTCATCGATCAGCGACTCGAGCCCGGCGATGATTTCAGCTTTCAGGCCGGGCGCGTCCGCGGGCGCGACGATCCCGTGGCGCTCGCGACCGGCCACGTTCAGGAAGATGCCGGTCAGCCCCATCGCATATGCGCGCGTGCGCGACCAGTCGACGCCCGCCAGCCACTCCGCAGACGGGTCGCCTGCCGGCTTCATGTGCAAATAGCCGTGGTCGAGCAGCCACCGATTCAGGTTGACGCCTCTGCGGAACGACGAGAAGCCATGATCAGACAGCACCATCAGGAGGTCGCCGTCCCCGAGCTTCGCCATCACTTGTCCGAGGAACTCGTCGTTCCGCCTGTACTGCTCCTCGATGGCATTCGGGGTGCGCGCGCGACCGTTGCGGCGCGCGGGGTGTGCCGGATCGAGATCGCGCCAGAACATGTGCTGCACCCGATCGGTGGCGTCGAATACGCACACGAGCGCGCCGTGATCGAGTCGATCGAGCGCGGCGAAGAACATCTGCTGGCGCTCGAGATCGATATCCCATGTCTGCGTCAGGAACGTCTCGTCGTCCACCACCCCTTCGTTGAGCGCGGTGGTGTCTTCTGCAAGACCGAGCGTCGAGTAGGGGCCAATCTTTGCGGCTAGATACGGTGCGTAATACGAGGGATGCGAGATCGGCATCGCCGGGCGCTCGGGATCGAGGCTGATTGGCGTGATGTAGAGCGAGACGTGCTCGCCGAGCTCGGTCACCTGCATGCGGCACATGCCTCGTACCCTCACGAATGGTGCCGCTCGAAACGACAGCGGGACCCAGTCGCTCAGCATCCCCAGGATGAGATCGACACGGTGGCCCGACACCTCGACCGTCACCGCGCACTCGCGATCGTGGCGCGTCAGGGTCATCGGCAACTGCAGCGGCGGCGTGCCTCGCCGAAATGGATTGCCCGGCCCTGCGAGCGTTGTCGTCGCGCGTGTGCCCTCGAAGGCGAGGCCGACGCGGATGCCGTTGTCACGCCCTGCGCCTGCGGCGGGCCGAGTCGTGTAGAGCAGAAACGTGCCCTGCGTCCCGAGGAGATCCGGTGCGGCCATGGCGCTCAGCTGCGCGCCATGGAACCGGTCCGGAGGGAAGGTCACCGGCACGCGCAGCACCGTGCTCCAGACCTGCGCTTCCCCGAGCAGCGACCAGAACGGCGGCGATCGTCGCAACGAGCTGATGACGGGTTTACCGAGTGGAAGGCGCCACCGGCCGAGGTGAATCGCCCGCGTCGCATCAGCGATGCGCGTCGAAGAGATGCGTGGCGAATAGGTGCGTGGATCCCGATCGATGAAATCGAAGATGCCATGGCGTCCGGGATCGGTGCCGGTCGTAAAGGATGACCAGGCGACGGGCGACACGGGTGGCGACGTCGTGCGCAGGCGGTGATAGCAACCGCGCGTCGCGAGACGAGCAAAATGCGGCAGACGCTCTTTCTCGAGCAGCGCGTCGGTCAGGGACGGTTCCTGACCGTCGAAGCCAACGATGATCAGCCGCCGGATGTGCGCGGGCCGACGCCGGCGACGGCGCAATAGCCGCCAGAGGGTGCGAAACGGCCAACGCAGGAGCGACAGGAGCGCCAGGGCCAGCGTCGCAGCGATGCCGAAGAACGACGACAGCAGCGCGAAGCCGGCACCGGGACCGATGTACGCCTCGGCCGGCGCGGGCAGCAGCCCAAGAGCGCATGCGACGATCAGGAGGCAGAAGATGTGTCTATGCGCCCGAGGCACAGGGATTCGAACGTGGTGTAGAGTACCACGGCCTTGGCGGAACCCGCTGCCTTCATGTCCTCCACCGCGCGCCTGTGGCGCCGACTCCGCTACGGTCGTCCGATTGTGGTCGTCTCCGGTCTGCCGCGATCGGGCACCTCGATGATGATGAAGATGCTGTCCGCAGGCGGGCTGCCGATCGTGACCGACAGCAAGCGCGTCGCCGACGAATCGAATCCTGAAGGCTATTTCGAGCTGGAGGCGGTGAAGGATCTCGACAAAAACAGCGATCGACGCTGGCTGCGCGACGCGCGCGGGCATGGCGTGAAAATCCTGTCGCCGCTGCTCGCGTCGCTCCCCGACTCGCATAACTACTCGGTGATCTACATGCTGCGCCACCTGCGCGAGGTGATCGCCTCGCAGGACGCAATGCTGGCGCGCGCCGGCGAGCCAACGCAGGTCACTTCCCTCGAATCGCTCGTCGCGGAGTACCAGACCCACTTGCGCCGTACGCGCGCCCTGCTGGTGAACCGCGCCTGCTTCGACACGCTGTTCGTTGATTATGCCGACGCCATCGGGACACCCCATGCGGTCGCCGAGCGGGTCAACGTGTTCGTCGGCGGACTGAACGTCGAGCGAATGGCCGATGCCGTGAACGCGCAACTGTATCGTCAACGCCAGCCGCCGTAGTCAGGGTCTTTGTCATGGAATCCGCAGACTCCCCGGTCGCGGACGACATGGACCGGGTCACGAACAGAACGGGCTGACGGGCCACGAATTACACGGATCTGCACGGATCTGACCATTTGATTCGTGTAATTTGCTCGCCACCCGGATTAATCGAGAAAAGCACTCGACGCCCCGCCGGACCCGTGGTTTACTGAGGGCTTTCTCCACGGCGCTCGTTCAGGTCCGTCGAGGCCGTCCGCCAAAATTCGCCCTCGACGAGAGCACGAGCCTCGCGGATTTCGAACTGACCGTGCGCGACACGCTGGAGCGGCGGGATCTCGAGTCACGCGAGCGTTCGCTCGTCGCCGCCCCCAGCGACATCCTGCGCCAGGCGCGTCGAGATACACGCCTGACCGTCCGGCGAATCCTCGTCCTGAGCGCTCGCGGTCCGCGTGCCCGCGCCCGCCGCGCGCGCTGGAGACCCCTCTGACCCGGCGTCGCGACGGTGTTGCACTGTCGTGGCGCGGTTGTCATCGGCGGCGTCTATCGTGTTGGTCATGCGGGAGGCGAGAGGTATGCGGACCGCGGCCCATGGCGTGTTACTCGTCCCGAAGGACGATCCCCGGCGTGCACTGCTGGTGCGGATCGCTGGCACTTTCATCCAACAACCGACGCTGCGGTTGACGTTGCCGCAGGCGCAGCGGCTGTGGAACATCGACGCGAAAACGTGCGGCGAGCACCTTTCCGAGCTCGTCAGCGCGCGCTTTCTCGAGGTGCGCGACCGTCAGTACCAGCTGACGCACGACACCGACGTCTGGTGATCCGAGGCGCGCTCGGGTGCGGCGAGTTACTGATTCGAACCCGCCGCCTCGAGCTTCCCCTCGAGATGCGTGACCGCGCGTCTCGGGCGCGCCGACATTCTGCTCGCTGTCGACGATCAGCTGATCGTTCGCGAAGCGCAGGCGGTACGTCGTGACGAAGGGCGTAGTGTAGCGCGCGATTTTCAGCGCGTAGGTATCGCCGGCAGTCCAGCCGCCGCTCCCGGCGATCCGCTCGCCGCTTCCGCGCGTCCCCTTCCGCCAGACGCTGGGCGTGGCAACCACCTGTTCGTCCTTTCCCACCGATCGCACTGAGAGCGTCAAGCGCCCGGACGCGTCAGCCGACGCGAGCGCGATCGACTCGATGGCCTGCGAATTGGTACTGAAGACATAGCGTTTTCCGACAGGCGCTGTTCCGGACTCACGGCTCGTTGTGGAGTGCGTCGAGCTCTGGTCGGCCTCTTCGACGAACGCAAGGAGCCCCGAGGAAAGCCCCTGCGACTCGGGGGTATCGCGCGGAAGCGGCGCGGACGGCGAGGTGTCGGCACCCACGGCCCCGGCGGCTAAGCCGACACCAGAACGAAGCGGGCCAATCGCATTACGGCAACCTCGGCGATGTATCAGCGTTTCCGGATTTCCTCGAGACGCTTCTTCAGGGTACTCCTCGTATTCCTTCTTCAGCGCTGGATCCTTCGGCGATCCGTAGATGTCGCTCGACTTGTACTTGCCCTCGGCGAACTTCTTCTTGGTCCATTCGTCGTGGATGTGGGTCTCGTCCGCCTTGTCGAGCACTTCGTTGACGAGCGCCGGCGGGATGAAATAGACGCCTTCCCTGTCGCCGAACACGAGGTCGCCGGGCATCACGGTCACGTTACCGATGCGCACCGGCACGTTGACGGCCGTGAGCATCACGTTGCCGATCGGCGTGGGATGGACGTGACGGAAGTACGCCGGCATCGGCATCTCCGAGATGCCTTCGAGGTCGCGCACGGAACCGTCCAGCACGATCCCGGCACCCTTCGTCGCTTGCATGACGTAGTAAAACAGGTTGTCGCCGACGATCGTGCCGCCTTCCTTCTTGCCGAACAGATCGACCACGAGCACGTCGCCCGGCTGCAGCATGTCGATGGCGAACTGATTCGACAGGCGTGGGAGGCCGGCCTTCTTCGCGTTCGCCTGGAGCACGTCTTCGACGTCCGGTCTGACCGGCATGAACTGGACCGTGAACGCCCGTCCGACCAGCTTGGTGCCGGGATGGAGGATCTGGAAGCCGTCTTCGTACTGGTTGCGGAATCCCTTGCCTGGCAACACGGCCCAGACCTCCTCCGCCGAGAGCCCCTTGGCACGTTCGAGGGCTTCGTCCGGCACTTTCGGGCGCCCATCCGGGAAGCGGTCGAAGGGGTTCTGCGCGCTCAGCTCAATCAGCTGGTCGCGCGTCAGCGTGAAGAGCTGCGCCGAGGCCGCAGCCGGTGTGCACAGTGTCAGCAGACAAGTAGCGATCAAGATCCGACTGTACACGACCATCCGACAACTCCTGTTTCAGTGTTCGCGCGACAACACAGCCTGGGCGCGTTGCGCAGCGGCTTCGATTTTCTGGGCCAGGTCCCGCTGCGCGGCTGACAGGTCGCTCGAGAGCAATTGGCCCGCGAGCCTCGAGAGCTCGCGGAGCGAGGCTTCGCTCGCTCCCATCTGCCGCCGCAACTGCTCGTGCGCGAGCGCGCTGTCACGGGCCGTCTGCAGCATCGGGCGCGTGTCTGACTCACCCTGCAGCCGCGCCAGGACCAACAGCGTGTTGACGCCGACATTGAGTGCCGAGGCGCGGAGCAGCAACTCCCCCTCCGCATCGTTCACGGCAAAAGGCCCGGAGGTTATCGAGCGCTTGATGCCGTCGCGCCAGAACCCCTCGGCCTCGGTGAGAAAGCCGGCGAGGAACGGGAACGCCTGCACGATGGTAATGGGCGCGTCCTCGGCCGTCGACGAAAGGAACCGCGTCAGCCAGCGCGGCGGCGGCGTCAGCGCGACGAACGAGGAATTCGGCAACCGATCGGCCACGAACAGATCAAGCGCATGGAACGCGTCGGTCAGAATGGGATCTCTCATCGAAGTGGCCATGGCCGGATCGCCGGTTAGCTGTCGATCATCGCGTGCGTCAACTTCGCGAACGTCTCTTCGACGCCTTCTCCAGTCTTCGCGCTCGTCCGGACGACCGCTGCCCCGTGCTCGGCAAGCTTCCATAGCCCCTTGTCGTCCACTTCCCACTGCGACGTGAGATCGGACTTGTTGAGGACGACCAGGAACGGCACGGGGCCGGCGACCTGCTGAGCCATCTGGTGGAGCGTGTGCGCAGTCTCGAGCGTTGCCCGGCGCGTGAGGTCGATGACTAGCAGATACCCCGACGCGCCGCGCAAGTACGACTGCTGCACCGTTTGAAATTCATCCTGACCGTAGATGTCCCATAGCAGCAGCGTGACATCCTTGCCGTTCGAGGTCAGTGTCTTTTTGTCGATCTTCACGCCGACGGTGGTGTGGTACTTCTCGGAAAAGATGCTGCTGACGAATCGGGACACGAGGCTCGTCTTTCCGACGGCGAAGGACCCGAGCATGCAGATCTTCTTCTGAATCATTGGGCGGCGCTCCGCGCAGGCTGCAGCGATTCGGCGGCGACACGCACGGTCACACGCCGGTTCTGCTGTTTGTCGGCCTCCGTGGCTCCCCGGCGAAGCGGATCGTCGCTGCCGACGCCGTCAGGCTTGATTGCAACGTGAGGCATGATCGTGGGGTCGATCGCTTGACGGACTCGCTCGGCGCGAGCACGGCTCAGCGGGAGATTCGACGCTGGATCGCCATCGCCGTCGGTGTGCCCGACGATCTGCAATCGCGCCGTGCGCCCCAGCGACGCGGCGATGCGCTCGAGATCGCGGATGGCGTCGACCAGTATGCGCAGCTGCGCATCGCTGTCCTGCGCGAACTGCGTCGTGCCACGCTCGAAGAGGATCGTGATGCCTTCGATGCGCCGGACTGCTGCGTCCAGCTCGGCATTGAGGAGCGCCGTGGGATCGAAGCGGCTCACCCCCGGGATGAGAGGTGCGAGTCGGACAGCATCCGTGATCCACGCCGATGACGCGAGCCCTGTTGCCGACAGCACGTCGGAGCTCAGATCGAGCGTCACCCCATCGGGCGGCCGGAGGATGCGGGCGGCCCGCGCGACGACGAACCGCTTCGCCAGCGCCTGATACGGTTCCCAGGTAGCGACGACGTCCGCGGGTGCCAGGTCGGATTCGGCGAGCATCGCCCGCGGATCGCGGGCCAGGGGATCGCGAAGACCGTTGACGGTATACCTGCCACCGGCACGACCGGTCGAGATCACGATGATGCCCGGCTCCTGCCGAAGAGCCGCCACATAGTCTGACCATCGCGCCTGCTGGCGCCATGCGAGCACACCCCAGACGGCGAGGCCGACAAGAAGAAGAGCCGCCAGCACGGGCAACAGGCGGCGGCGCGACGATTCTTCCGCCCGGAACTCCGTGTGCAGGCACTCCTCGAGAATCGGGCGCGTGCCATCCAATGCCTTCGCGTCCCCATCGAATGCGGCCAGCGCTTCGCCGAACTGCAGGTGCACGCGTTCGACGGCGTCCTGCAGTGTGCGACGGAACTCCTTCGGCGCGTTGCCGCGGATGACGGCCGCAACGATCGCTTCCGGCCCCTGCTCGATCCAGACGGACAACTCGCCCACCTCGAACGCCTCGAGCGATTCGTGCTCGGCAGTGCGGAACGAGTCACGAGCGAAATCGCGAATCGCCGTCAGCATCGCCGAGACCATCTGCGCGTCGGCGACCTCCGACGTATTGGCGCGGACGTGCTGCAGCAAAAGGCCGGTCTTGCGGTGAATGAGGAACACCTGCTCGATCCGGTAGAGCAGCGTGTGGAGCAGCACGACCTCGCCGAACGTGCGGTCTGTGCGGCGCGCTTCCAGGCGCCACTGGATCGCGCGCCACGACACGCTGTGCTCCAGCGTGCGGTTCATCGATTCCACCATCGCCGCGAGGCTCGCGGCCACCGCTTTGCGGATGGCGGGACCGATGATCGGAAAGATCGCGTCGGCGAGCGGCTTGGGATTGCGGCGAACCGATGCCGTGATGGCCTTCTCGACTGGAGGCGCAAGGGCCCGGCCCAGCTCCGGATCGGCCGAACAGTGCACGAGCGCCTGTGGCAGCACGGCGCTGACGTCGCGCGCCTGGGCATAGCGGTCGTCGAGCCGCGCCTGCAGACGCTGGATCTCCGCTTCGGTGGGACCGAGCAGGATTGCGCGCAGCGACGTCAGGTCGTCCTGATCTTCACGAGCCGGGGAGCCCTCGGCGGGCGGTGCCGGGGGCAGCACCGCGCGATCGCTCACCGCCGCGGCTCCTCGCTGCTCGGCGAATCGCTCGCCAGCTTCATCGCGATCTCGGTGAAGAGCGCGGCCAGCGTGCCGCGATCGGCCTTCGCGCTGCGGAGATCGACCGACTCCTGACGGAGCTCGGTCAGGAGCGCGTCGAACTTCTGACGGATCTCGGTCGAGAGCTGTTGCTGCACGTCGAGAATCTGTTGACGCAGCTCGCGCTGGGCGCGAGCCAATTGGTCCTCGATGAGGCCGGAACGCTTCTCGAATTCGCTGGACGTGTCCTGCAGCTGGCGGGACAGCTCCTTGGTCGCGGCAGTGCGCGCCTCGTACTCGCCTTTGATGCGCTGCGCCAGGGCCTCGGCCTCGGTACCGGCGTACTGCTCGACGGAGGTCAGGCGTTTGCGAACGTCCTCGGCAAGCGTCGCGGTCTCGCGCGTCAGCCGATCTTCGACCCGCGCGAACCGTTGATCGAGATCGCGCATCTGTCCGCCGAAGAGGATGTCGCGAACCTTGTCGAGGCTGGCCGCGCCGGCATCGTCGGGGGAAGCGGTGTGCGCCTGCACGTCGCCGGCGCCCGATTGTTCGGTGTGCTGGGAGTCGATGATGGTAGCCACGGTGCCTTCCTTTGCCGAGGCGGCCGGCCTGGGCGAAGTCGTCCGAGGCGCCCCGCCGCCAGACCCCGTCTCGGACCCATTGACTGGACGAAGGGTGTATGACCGAAGCGAGGCGCCTACGCTACCACAGCGCAGCAAGACGCTCAATGTGGCGGCCACGCCGCCGTTTGCCCCCCAAGACTGGACAGCGGCTCACCGTCGGAGGACGATGCAGGGCATGTCGCCTGCCTACGCTCAGAGGCTCCTCGACACCATCGACGCTGCCGTCCCTGCGCTGCTGGCCCTCCCGGCACAGCGCACCGCAGATCCGCTCGCGCCTGGCAAATGGTCGCCTCGCGAGATCGTTGGACACCTGATCGACTCGGCCTCGAACAATCACCGCCGTTTCGTCATCGGGCGATGGCAGGACGATTTGATCTTCGATGGCTACGCACAGGACGACTGGGTGAACGCACAGCAGTATCGCGAGGCGCCGTGGGCGGACCTCGTGATGCTGTGGTCTCACTTCAACCGGCACATGGCGCGTGTCATGGCGAGCGTGCCCGAGGCGGTACGAACGCGGCCGCGGGCGACGCATAACCTCGATCGGATAGCCTGGCGACCGCTGCCGGCTGACCTACCGGCCACGCTCGACTACTTCATGGATGACTACGTCGGCCATTTACGACACCATCTGAAGCAGATCCTCGGCGCAGAGTGGGACACCGAACGGGACGCACACGGTGCGTGATGCGAACGCGGTGATCGAGATCGTTCGCGCGGCGTTCGATCCGAACGATCACCCGGGGGATCGCTGGCTGCAGGGGAGCTTCGACGGCTGCGAGCCCGACGAGGAGATCGGTGCTTTCAAGGGGCTGCACGACTGGCAAACGTTGGAGCCCGCGTTTCTCGATCAGCACTACACGGCGCTGAGCTTCTTCTCGGAGGCCGGCTTTCGCTACTACATCCCCGCCTACATCGTTGCCGATCTTCGCGACCAGCTGCGCACCGCCGATCCGATCTTCCACGTGACGCACGGCTTCGTGGATCTGTCGACCACGATCGACGTTGCCGGTCAAGCCTTCATGCGCTCGAGCGGGCGATCGCGGCTGATCAATCCACTGCGCTACGGCGCGGTGACATTCCTAGACTACGCTCGCTATCGCCTGTCGATCTTCTGCCGTGAGGAGGCGGCGGCCATCCTCGCGTATCTCGAGTTTGCGCGTGAGGCACCGGAGCACGACTTCAGTCGCGAGGCCATCGAGCGCGCAATCGACGAATTCTGGAAAGCTCGTGCGGTCGGCGCGCCCGACCGCGCATCGCTCCGGCGACACCACGACGAGGAAAAGGCGTTCACCGACGCGCTTCTCAAGCGGAGAGACACGTGAGCGGCGTCCAAACGTCCTGGGTCGCAGACGCGGACGTCCTCGTCGAGCGACGTAAGCGCTAACGTTCTGCGAAAGCCGCCACGGCAACACCGCACGAATCCGCCGGAAAGAACGGAGGTGAGACCTCTCTGACCGTGGGTACCTCCCTTGCTACGGCAGTCGCCGGAGGAAGGCCCCGAATGAGCGCAGATCCGACTCGACCTTGTGAACTCAGTCGTCGCGAGTTCTGTGCTCACGCGTGTCAGGCGGCGTCGCTGATCGCGCTCGGGTCGCTTGTACAGAGCTGCGGAGGTGGCGGCGGTAGCCCGACGGCGCCATCCGGCGGCGGGTCTGTGCCGCAGTTGGCAAGCGTCAACGCGACCGTCGCCAACGGCGTGGCGATGGTCACCGTCGAAGGCTCTTCACCGCTGGCCAACGTCGGCGGTGCCGCGCTGGTGCAAACGTCCGCTCGCGATCTGCTGGTTGCAAGGACGGGACAGGATGCCTTCACCGCACTGACCGCGGTTTGCACGCATGAAGCGTGCACGATAACGGGGTTCCAATCGTCCGCGTTCGTCTGTCCGTGTCACGGATCGCGCTTCGACACGAGCGGCGCGGTGATCAACGGACCGGCCACGCGCGGCCTGCAGACGTTCCCAACGCAGCTTGCAGGCACCACGCTCTCAATCACGCTGTGAATCTCATGCGAAAGCTTCTCATACCTATCGTTGTCGTCCGAAGAGCCTTCATCGGCGTGGCCCTTTCGCTGCTGCTCGTCACGATCCATCTTCGGGCCCAGAGCGTTCCCGCGGCGTGGCAGGCGGCTGACGGCGAAATCGCGGTCCTCTGCCCAGTGACGGTGGGCGGAAGCTTCGAGGCGCGCACCAAGGCCATCGCGGGACGGCTGGCGCTCGATCAAACGCAGCCCGGGACTCTTTCGGGCGAGCTCCAAGTCGACCTGCAGACGCTCGATACAGGGATCAGCCTGCGCAACACGCACCTGCGCGAGAATTATCTCGAGGTCGGAAAGGGCGACGGGTTCGACCGCGCCGTCCTGTCGGAGATCGTCGTCTCGGGCGCGGACCTCGCGTCGGGATCGGGCAAGGGCACGTTTAAAGGCGTGCTCGCCCTGCATGGGCAGCGCAAGCCGGTCGGCGGAGAGGTGCGGCTGACACCCGCCGGCGGCCATGTCAAAGTGGACGCGACCTTTCCGGTGCAGCTGCCCGAGTTCGGCATCGCCAAGCCTCGCTACCTCGGCGTCGGCGTCCGCGATCAGGTGCAGGTGCGAGCCAGATTCGTCGCGAAAGCCGATACTTCCGGGAGCACTCGATGAGGCCACGTGCGTATGTCCTCCTGCTGCTGACGTCTACCCTCGTGGCCTTGGGAGCCACCGCCGCCTCGGCGGAGCCAAAGTTCCTCTCGAAGCAATATCCGCGCTGCACCTCGTGCCACTACTCGCCGACGGGCGGTGGCCTGCTCACGACGTACGGCCGGTCACTGTCGCATCGCGAGCTCTCGACTTTCGGCGAGCCGATGCCGTCGCACGACAGCACGACCGGGCAGGACACCACGAATCCCGAGCCCGGTGAGGAGTCGTTTCTGTGGGGCGCCTTCGGCAAGTCGCTCGGCGGATTGCAACTGGGGATCGAAACACGGCCCTCGTACTTGCACTACTCGTTCCTGAACGTCACCGACGATCGCAATCTGCTGATGAACGCCGACCTGCACGCCGCCTATCAGTACAAGGACTGGACGTTCTACGGACAACTCGGGCGAGAGCTGCAGGACGATGGTCATTTCTCGCTCGATTCGTCCGAGTACCTGGATCGGCCGCCGGCCGGATGAGGGATTCGGGTTTCGGGTCGGCCGCTTCCTGCCGGCCTATGGGATTCGCTTTGCGGATCACACCTCGTACAACCGCGAGTTCCTCGAGCTCGCGCAGTACCGACCAGATTCTCGGCGTGGAACTGAGCCACTCGCGCGGCCGGTATCTGACGCAGATGTCGTTTGGACCCGGACGCGCGGAGCGCGTCTACGACGATAGCGAGGCGGGGTTCACGGCGACGGGGCGATTTCAGATCGATCTGACGCCGCGGACCGTCGTGGCGGCGTCGGGGCTGTTCCGCGACGGCACCGACCTCGACCCACGGCAGGGCTCGACCGGCATCGCCTTCGGGTACGCCCCGACCTCGCGGGTCACGACCTGGTCGCAGTTCGACGGGCAGTTCGTCGACGGACAGGACAGCACCTCGTACGTTTTCGTCAACGAAACGTCCTTCGAGGTCTATCGCGGCATCTGGGCGGTTCTCTCGCCGCAGGCGCGCTTCGGAGGTGGCGATCAGATTCCCGATCTGCTGCGCCTTGGGTTGGGTGCCGTGCTGCTGCCGCGCACGCATTTCAACGTGAACGTCACGTACTATCGCGATCGCAATCGAACGAGCGACATCACGTCGAACATCTTCCTCGCGCAGTTCCACCTCTACCTGTAGCGCGTAAGGGAGGACACGGATTCACACGGATTGTCGGATGGTCACGGACCGACGCGGAGTCCAGACGATAAGTCCGGTCACGGATGGACACAGACTTACACGGATCTCGATCTAGTCACGGACGGACGCGGATTCACACGGATTGTCGGACGGTCACGACCGACGCGGGTCCAGACGATAAGTCCGGTCACGGACGGACACAGACTTACACGGATCTCGATCTAGTCACGGACGGACACGGATTCACACGGATTGTTGGACGGTCACAGACCGACGCGGGTTCAGACCGCAAGTCCGGTCACGGACGGACACAGACCTCACCGATCTCAATCTAGTCACGGACGGACGCGGATTCACACGGATGTCGGTCGGCAACGGACGCGCGGATCGCAACTATGAGTCCGGTCACGGGCGGGCACAATCTCACACGGACCTTTGCTCCAGTCAGGGACGGCCGCGGATACATACGAACGTCGGCCGGTCACAGGCCGATGCGGGTCGAGATTTTGAATCCGTCACGGACGGACACACACTCACAAGGATCTTCGCAGTCACGAATGGACTCATTCACGCGGATGGCGGTCGGATTTCAACAGATCCATCCGCATGCGGCCGCGTTGTCCTTGAGAGGTGGACCCTGGCTGTCCGTGCACATCCGAGTTATCCGTGACCGCCTCTGTCCGTAATTTCACACGGATCGCACCGATCATCCACGGACGCGGATTTCAAGTAGATCAATCCGTGTGTCTCTGCGTCGTCCGTGACAGAGGGTTTGACCTGCCCCCTCTGATCTGCCCCGCATAAAATGAGAGTCCTCCGTTCAGTGACCCGCCCCGGAAAACTACGACGGCGAAATAGTCACGAAGCGACCTGCGATCTCGAGTTCAATCCGATTTTGCTTAGGTGCAGTCGACTCACGTGGCTCACGTGAGTCGACCCACATTGCGCCCACCGCGGCCGGCGTTTGATCGTGCAAGCTGCTGTGTGGGCGGACAAGATTGTAGTCCTCACGCCAGGCGTCCAGGATCACCTGCGCTTCGGCGATGGACACAAAGACGTGGCTGTTCAAACATTCGTCGCGCAGCTTCCCGTTGAAGCTTTCGATGAACGCATTCTCCACCGGCTTGCCCGGGCGAATGCAATCAAGCCGGACGTCGTGTGCGTAGGCCCACGCATCCATCGCGCGGCTGACAAACTCGCCGCCGTTATCGACGGTGATCGCCTCCGGGGCCGCTCGTCGCTGCAGCACGCGGCTGAGCGTGGCCGCGACCTTCACGCCCGTGAGCGACCGATCAGCGACCAGGGCGAGCGATTCGCGGGTGTAGAGATCGAGCACCGTCAAGGTCCGGAACCATCGACCGTCGGCGAGCCGCGCGCTGACGAAATCCATACTCCACCGCTCATTGGGCCGCGTGGCCGCCGGCAGCGGCACGCGCGGACGACTGGCGAGCCGTTTGCGGGGCGTGGTCCGCACGGTCAGGCCTTCATCACCATACAGGCGGTAGATGCGTTTCGCATTCACGGGCCAGCCCTCACGCTTTAACAACACCGTCAAGCGGCGATAGCCAAAGCGGACGCGCACGGCGGCGAGCTCCCGCAGTCGCTGACGCAGGGCGTCTTGCCGATCACGGATGCTCTGGTACCGCAAGGTCTCAAGCCGCACGGGAATCAGCCTCGCCGCCCGGCGCTGGCTCAGACGGTACGCCGTCTGTGCCCACTCCGCCAGGATGCGGCGTGCGCGAGGCTTCACAGCTTTTTTCGGACGATCTCCTGGAGGATGTGGCGATCGAGCGTCAGGTCGGCGACCACTTGTTTCAACTTGCTGTTTTCGTGGCGCAAGAGGCGCAGCTCGCGCAGCTCTTGCAGGCCCAGACCGGTGAACTGCTTTTTCCAGCGGTAGAACGTCTGCTCGCTGACGCCGAGCCGGCGGCAGACCTCGGTGACTTTCTCGCCGCCCTCGACCTGGTGCAGGGCGTGGACGATTTCCTCGTTGCTGCGTCCCTTGCGTGGCATCTGCGGCTCCTCTGACCGGTCGCGCCGGCCTGTTTAGGAAACCACAGATCGCGTCGTTTTCACGTTTCGCGTGTCGCCGTTTTCGGGGTTTGGGTCACGGCACTGCACGAATCATACTGATACCGAGCTGTCCCGGAGGATCGATCATGCGTGTGCTTTCAATCGTGGCGGCGGTCTGTTTTCTTTGCGCAGGTCCGGCCTCGGCACAGTCCGCCGACGGCAATGTCTACACTGCCGATGCGCAGCGCCAATATCAGTACATTCAGGGTTTGATCATGAGAGCCGCCGAAAAAGTTGGGCCGGATCTCTATTCGTTCAAGCCCACACCGGCGGTGCGCAGTCTTGGCGGCGTGCTTGGGCACGTCGCGGATGCCAACATGCTGCTGTGCGGGGTCGCATCAGGCAAGCCGATTGACTTCGACAAGATCATGAAGGACCTGTCATCCGTACAGGTGCACGAGAAGAAGACCGTCAAGGCGGAGCTCATCGCCGCGCTCAAGGAATCGAGCGCCTACTGCGATTCGGTGTTCGCGCAGCTCAACGACATGACGGGACGGGATCAGGTCGTGTGGTTCGGAGGCCAGAAGATGGCGAAGCTGATGGTGCTGACCATGAGCACGAGCCACGCGTGGGAGCACTACGGCAATCTCGTCACCTACATGCGGCTGAAGGACATCGTCCCGCCGTCGAGCGAGCAGTGATGTCGCGCGTGGTCGTATGCGTGCTTGGGTCGGCGGCGATCGTCGCCGCGATCGGCGTGGGCGCTGTCTCACGCGCGCAGACACCGGCGTCACCTCAGTTATCGAGCGTCCAGCTGCCCGCTCCGCTGGCGCGAGTGCTCACCGATTACGAGACTGCGTGGCGCGCCAAGGACGCGGCAGCGCTTGCGGCGCTCTTCAGCGAAGATGGGTTCGTCCTGTCGAATGGCGTACCGCCGGTGCGCGGACGTACGGAGATCGAGCGGCACTATGCGGGTCAAGGTGGACCGCTGGCGCTGCGCGCGCTCGCGTTCGCGACCAGTGGCTCGGTCGGCTACATCATTGGCGGATTCGCCCGCCGCCAAGGCGAAGCCGACATCGGAAAGTTCACGCTGACGCTGCGGAAGGATCGAAACGGAAGCTGGCTGATCGTTTCGGACATGGACAACGGTAACTCGCGCCCGTGATCGTCCGTCGAACGTGTATTGACGCCCGAACTCGCCCAACGTTGGGCCCGAACTTCAGTTCGGGCCACCCGTCGACTGGCCGAACTGAAGTTCGGCCCTACTGCAGATTGAGCGTGATCACCGACACCGAGTGGCGTGGCAGCTCGATCGAAAAGCTGCTGGCGGCGGCGAGGGACGTGTGTGTCAGCTTCACGGCGTCCGGTGTCCTGTAGCTGGCCACCGCTTCGAGCGATGCCGCGGTGATGCGGTCGACGGTGGCGCTCGAAGACACTCGTGCGCCGCGCACGGTGACCCGTGCGGTTATCGATCGCTCGAGATCCGTATTCAGCGCCTTGATGAACAGGTTCTTTCCATCTGCGGACCGGCTGGCCACGATGTCGACGACGGGCACGTCGGTGCCTTCTTTGCTGGTCGAGACCGTCGGCCCCTCGACGCGGGTGGCCAGGCGGTCCGACCCGAGGTGCGTTGCGTACAGCTGATTGACCAGGTAGATCGGCGTCACGAACAGGCTGTCGCGGCTCGCCTGAATGATCCCGCCCGGCCAGCCGTTCACGAGGTCGGACACCGCCGACATGCCCACGACCCCGCCGCGCCGTTCGAACGCGTTCATCAATCGAGCGCCGTAGAGGGCGCCCAGCATCGAATAGACCTGCGCCTCGGGCAGATCCAGGCCCCACTCGTTGATCGCCAGCGCCGGGCGGCGGGCGGGCGGAAGCGATCGCAGCTCCGACTCGACCTCGCCGTAGAAGCGCTCGTAGAACAGTGGCCGCGCCAGCAGATTCTGGAGATCGCCGTTCATGTCACGTCGGCTGTAGTAGTGGTGGATGGCAAGGAACTCGAGCCGATCGCTCGTGCTCTGCAGGACCGTGCGGTTCCACGCCATGTCGTTGTCGCCGACGACGATTACCTGGATTGACGGATCGACGGCGCGCATGGCGGCGACGTAACGCGAGAGGTTGCGAGCATACGCCGACGCGTCCGAGTGCCCTCGAACCCAATCGCCCCAGATCTCGTTGCCGATTTCCCAGTACTTGACGCCATACGGCTCCGGATGTCCGTTCTGCGCACGCAGCGCGCCGAACTTCGACGAGGCGGGCCCGTTACAGTACTCGACCCACGCGGCGGCTTCCTCGACGGTCGCGCCGCGGCCTTCGACGTTGACGGTAATCGTCGGTTCGGCGCCAACCGCGCGCGAGAACCTGATGAACTCGTCAGTGCCGAAGTCGCTCGGCTCGACCTCGTTTTTCCACGACAGATTGATCCACGCCGGCCGCTCGTCCCGGGGGCCGATGCCCCATTGCCAGTGATAGTCCTGCGCGACGTTCCCGCCGGGATAGCGAATGAACGCCGGCCTGAGGGCCTTGACCTTCGCGAATGTATCGGCACGCACGTCGCCGATCGCGTCGCCGGGCATGAGCGACACCTGATCGATCCAGACGATGCCCTTGCCGGTGAACAGAATCGCGAACCGGGCAAGCGGATCGCCCGCTGGCGGCTTCAGCGTGAAGGCGTAACGCTTCCAGTCGCCAGCGACGTTGGCGATTACGGCTTCGTCATAGACCGGGCCGGCAGACCGATCGGCTTCGAGCCCGACGCGCACCTCGCCATCGAAGGCGTCGGTCTTGATCCAGATCGAGCCGCGATATTCGATGCCCTGCCGGACCGGCACGCGCGGCTGAAACAGCCCGTGCCGCGCGACGACGGCCGGTTTGAGCTCGATGCGCAGCGCGGTCGGCTCGACGATGCCCTCGAATCGCTCGGTGCGAGCGGCGGCAGCGCGAGGCTCGGACTTGAACGAGATGCCATAGTCGTCGATGCGATCGTCCGGGTAGCGCAGCCAGCGCGGCGGTAAACCCGCTCCCGCATCGGCGTCGAACCCGCGGTTGGCGATGAGCTCCGCGTGAAGGCCGCCCTTGATGCCTTTGTACATGAACTCGATGAACTGCCCATACATGAGCGGGCTGATTCGGTTCTCAACCGTATCGGCGTCGATGTCGATCGACGCGGTCAACCCACGTGTAGCGCTTTGCGATTGCGCGAGGCCGCTTGCGAGCACGCCCGAGACAACCAGTCCGGCAGCAACGCTGAGGCGACGGGTCCATGGCGTCATTAGTGGTCCTATCGAAACGGCTGTTTGCGCTGAATGCCGCCGCCCTCGCGCACGACGATCAGCTGGTTGGCATCGACGGAAGGCAGATTCTCAATCGCACCATTGGGCCAACGAACGGTCAGGTCCGCAGTCGTCGCGGAGCCCAGGCCAAAATGCAGCCGCCGATCGTTCGCGGAGTAGAAGCTGGATTGCGCCGTCAGCTCCTGCGTCTGCATGCGTCCGCCGTACTTCGCGGTCACGCGCGCCCCAATCGCGCTGCGATTCGACGTGACCCCGGCGAGCAGAACCTTCAGCCAGTGTCCGCCACCGGTCACGTCGTTTCTCAGCAGGGACGGTGGCTCGTTCATGTTCATGATCAGGACGTCCATGTCACCGTCGTTATCGAAATCGCCGAACGCACAGCCGCGGCTCGCGTGCGTGGCCGCGACACCGCTGCCGGCCTCTTCGATCAGCTCTTCGAACCGGCCGTCGCCGAGATTCCTGAACACGAGACGCGGCGTGCGAAACGGATACGCGGGCAGCTGGCGCTCGACCTCCGGGTAGACGCTGCCGGTCACCAGAAAGAGATCCGGAAAGCCGTCGTTGTCGAGATCGATAAGGCCGGTGCCCCATCCGACATAACGTGTTTCGACGCCAATGCCGGCGCGAATCGTGAAATCGTTGAAGTAGCCTTTGCCGTCGCCGCGATACAGCACGTTGGTGTCGTCGGCAAAATGCGTCTTGAAGATGTCGAGATTGCCGTCGAGATCGTAGTCGC
Source organism: Vicinamibacteria bacterium (assembly GCA_963800785.1). Lineage (GTDB taxonomy): Bacteria > Acidobacteriota > Vicinamibacteria > Vicinamibacterales > JAENWD01 > JAENWD01. The sequence goes on along the minus strand of CAWDCH010000021.1, from coordinate 248,759 downwards.
CGATCGCGATGCCCATGCCGGCCTGCTCCAAGCCGTCTTCGCTCAGCGCAACGCCACGCTCGAGCCCCTCCTCGCGGAATGTCCCATCCCGCTGGTTCCGGAACATCCAGCTCGGCGTCGAGTCGCAGGCGACATAGATGTCCGGCCAGCCGTCGCTGTCGAAATCGGCGGCGACCGCTGTCATCGGATACGCGCCCGATGCAGCGGCGATCCCGGAAGCCTGGCTCACATCAGAAAAGGTTCCGTCACCGTTGTTGTGAAACAGCTGCACGGAGCCGGTCGGCAAGCCGCGCGGACCACAGTTCACCGGCACGTTCTTCCACCGGCAGTCCGGGTTTTCGCCCGGTTTGGGGAGCTTGTCGAGAGTAGTGTTCAAGTAGGTCGCGACGAACAGATCCAGGCGGCCGTCGCGATCGTAATCGACCCAGGTGCAGCCAGATCCATAGCGCACGCCTGATTGACGAAGACCAGCCTTCTCCGTGACATCGGTAAAGGTGCCGTCCCCGTTGTTGTGATACAGGACGTTCTCGCCGTATGCCGTGATGAACAGATCGTCGAAGCCATCGTTGTCGTAGTCGCCAACGGTAACCGCCGAGGCCCACGACGCGCGCATCAGCCCGGCTTTCTCCGTGACATCGGTGAACGTGCCGTCGCGGTTGTTCTTATACAGCCGGGTCGTCGTGCCAGGCGGCACATCGTCCAGCCGCGTACCGCTCAGAATGAGCACGTCGAGCCAGCCATCGTTGTCGTAGTCCAGGAACGCGACGCCGCAGCCGACGACCTCGATGATGTAGTTCTTCTTGTCGACGCCGCCGTACACGATCGGGTGCGTCAGGCCGGCCTGCGCCGCGACATCGGTGAAGCGGGCGGCGAAGGGCCGTCCCGACGGCTTCCCACGCGGTTGCGGACGCACGCCGCGCGACGAGATCCCCTGCGCCAGCACCCGCTCGCCGAAAAGCGCGAGGAGCGCCAACACTTGCCGCCGCGTAAATTTGGGGTCGGGATGAATTTCAGTTTTTGCCATGCTCCCAATGCCGCAGTTTTTGAAATTCATCCCGACCCCGATTTGGGCTCGGCGGCGACCAACGTCTGGCCCGCCTTGACGTTCTGGAACGTCTGCACGATTCCGGACGGCCAGCGTATTTCAACCAGTTTCGCGACGGCGTCCGCGCCAAGGCCGACGAGGAGGCGCTTGTCGCTCGCAGATAGATACCCGACCGCCGTGTTAACGGTGAAGGATTGGGTGAGCCCCGAGGCGGACACGACCTTCACGGCACACCCGATTCCGTCGCGATTCGACTTCCCCCCAATCGCCTCAATCGACAACCACTGATTCCGATTGCCTCCGTCATTGCGCAGCACGAACGCCGGCTGACCGACGTTGCTGACGACGATGTCGATGTCGCCGTCGTTGTCGAGATCGCCAAATGCGGCGCCACGACCGGCCCAGTCGCGCTGAAAGACCTCGCCGGGCGTCACGCGCGTGAATCGCCCCGACTCGTTGCGCAGGAGCAATGGCGGCTGCAGATAACTCAAATTCGGCGATGTCTTCGCAATCGTATCCATCACGTGTCCCTGGGCCACGAAGAGGTCCTTCCAGCCGTCGTTGTCGTAATCGACGAATCGCGTGCTCCAGCCGGAGAACAGCAGCGTCGCGCCGCCGATGCCCGACGCGCTGGTGACGTCGCGAAAGCTGCCGTCGCCATTCTGCCGAAACAGCTTGTAGCGTTCGTTCGAAAGATCCGTGACGACCACATCGGGGTGACTGTCATTGTCGTAGTCAGCGAAGTCGACGCCCATCCCCGCAAACGTCTTGCCGTCCTCGTTGAACCCGACGCCAGCCAACAAGCCCGATTCGCTGAATCCGCCCTTGCCATCGTTGTGAAACAGGAACGATTGCACGGAGTCGTTTGCGACGTAGACGTCCATGTGCCCGTCATGATCGTAGTCGGCGAACGCGACGCCGAGTCCTTTGCCGCGTGCAGCGGCGATGCCTGACTTCTCCGAGATATCCGTGAACGTGCCGTTGCCGTTGTTGCGAAGGAGCACGTTGCTCACGGCCTCGAAGTTGTCGGGATGACAGTAGGCGCGGTACCCCGGCTTCTTCTCGCCACAGTATCGGTTACCCTTGAACGACCACTCGACATATCGCGTCACGAAGAGATCGAGATAACCGTCGTTGTCCGCGTCGAAGAACCCCGCACTGGCGCTCCAACCGCCTGCAGCGACGCCGGCGCGTGCGGTGACGTCAGTGAACGTGCCATCGCCGTTGTTGTGATACAGCGTGTTGCTGCCAAAGTTGGTCACGTAGAGATCGGCGAACCCGTCGTTATCGTAGTCGCCGACGGCGGCGCCCATCCCGTACGCATTCTGCGGCATGCCGGTGAGCCCCGCCTTCTCGGTCACGTCTACGAACGTGCCGTCCGCCTGCTGGTGGAACAACCGGTTCCAGTACTTCGGCTCCGACTTGTCGGGACGCCCGTCGTCCGGCATCGGGTCGGCCAGCTTCGCGCCGTTCGTGAAGAAGATGTCGAGCCGGTCGTCGTTGTCGTAGTCGAAGAGCGCCACGCCGCCGCCCATCGTCTCGATCAGGTATTTGTTCGAGGTCGCAGAGTTCTCCTGCGTGAATCGGATTCCAAGCGCAGCGGTCGCGTCCGTGAAACGGACCTCCTCACCGACGGCACCCGCGAGGTATGGCAGTACGCCCAGGCACGCCATCGGGATCAGCCAGCGAAATGCGCGGCGAGGCATGATTCGGGTCAGGCGAAGCGCCGTCGGCTGACGATTCCCTTCGACTCTTCGATCACGAACAGATGGTTCGCTGGGAGGTTCTGGACAACCTCTTTCGTGCCCGACGGCCACGTGACTTCGACCGCATCGACGGTAGCCGCGCGACCAAGGCCGAAATGGAGCCGGAGGTCGCTCTGCGAATAGTAGCTGGACCCGCTCATCACCTCGTCGATCTGCGCGCGCGTTCCAATCGTGACCTTCACTCGCGCGCCAATCGCCGAACGGTTCGAGCGTGTGCCGACACACTTGATCAGGATCGAGTTATTTCCGCCGCCGCCGTCGTTTCTTAATAGCGTCGGCGGCCCGTCGAGATTGTTGATGAGCACGTCGACGTCGCCGTCATTGTCGAAGTCGCCGAATGCGCAGCCGCGGCCGAGACTCGGAACGCGGATTGCCTGGCCGGCATTCGCGGAGACGTCCTGGAACCGGCCGTTCCCGAGATTGCGGTAGACGACGCGCGGCTGACGGTACGTGAGGTGCAGCTTGCGCTGCTCCAGCTGCGAATACACGTGACCGTTTGCCAGAAACAGGTCTTGCCACCCATCGTTGTCGAAGTCCAGGAAGTCGACGCCAAACCCGACGAACTTCCGGTTCACTCCGAGGCCGACGCTCAAGCTCGCATCGCCGAATCCGGTGCCGTAGTTCCGATACAGCGTGGTGACCTGCTCCGAGAAGTTGGTTCGGACGATGTCGAGCCAGCCGTCGCCGTCGTAATCGCCTACCCCGACACCCATGCCCGAGAGGGCGACGCCGCTCTCATCGAAGGCAACTCCCGCGGGGACGCCAACTTCCCGAAACGTCCCATCGCGATTGTTGCGATAGAGCAGGCTGGGCGCGCTGTCGCACGCGACGTAAATGTCCGGCCAGCCGTCGTTGTCGAAATCGGCCGCTGCCACGCCCATGCCATAAGAGCCCGACGGCCGCCAGTTGCTCGGCACGAACACCATGGTCGACGGTCCCGCCGGGCGTGCGACGCCCGACTGCTGTGAGACGTCCACAAAGGTCCCATCGCCCTTGTTGCGATACAGAAGGTTCGTTCCACCGGCAAACCCTTGCGGGCCGCACGGCACCGGAATGTCGTTGTAATTGCAATACGCCGCCTGTCCCGGGCGAGGGGCTTTCGCCGGATCGAAGTTCACATAGTTGGCGACGAACAAGTCGAGGTGCCCATCGCGGTCGAAATCGACGAATGCGCAGCCCGCGCCCCACCGGGTAGGGGGTCCCGCGAGCCCCGCCTTCTCGGTCACATCGGTGAAGGTGCCGTTCCCGTTGTTTCTGTACAGAACGTTCCGGCCCCAATACGTGACGAACAGATCGTCGTTGCCATCGTTGTCGTAGTCGCCGACGCAACAGGCCTGTCCCCATCCAGAATGCGTCAGGCCCGCCTTCGCCGTCATGTCCGTGAACGTACCGTCACCGTTGTTGTGGAACAGGAAGCAGGTCGGCGCGCCGGCCTCCGTGGTCAAGTCGAGACGGGTCGCGTTCACAAGAAAGATGTCGAGCCAACCGTCGTTGTCGTAATCGAAGAAGGCCGCCCCGCAGCCCATTTCCTCGAGCAGGAACTGTTTGTTCGAAGGATGACCCGACACGTTTCTGGCGTGAAGGAGCCCGGCTGCGGCAGTGACATCCGTGAAGAGGGCGGGTGACTCGTCGCCGACGAGAGCCACGGAGCGCGATGTGAGGGCTGCGGCGCACGCCCCCAGCGTGCGCAGGAAGTCTCGCCGGCTACTCACGAGGCTCGCTCGCCGGCGGCGCGGCTGCTGACGCACCACGGCGCAGCTTGTCGAGCTCGTTCGACTCCCGATCCAGCCGCTTGAACGAGTCCAGCGCCTTCTTGCTTTCGTCCATCCATCCCATGCGCCGGTAGACGCCGGCGAGGACGTAATAGTACGCCGATGATCGCGGATTGATGGCGATCGCACGGTTCAAGGCATCGACGGCGTCATCCAGCCGTCCCTGGTGCTCATCGGCGCGCGCCTTCTGGAAGAGCGCGCCGTCGGATTTCGCATCGATCGCGAGCGCCTTTTTTGCGTACTCGAGCGCTTTGTCGGGATTGCCGGTGCGGTTGTAGAAGGCGCTCAGGTTTACGTAGGCGCTCGTGAAGCGGCCGTTGCGCTCCTCGTTCAACGCGATTGCCTTCTCGTACGTCGCGACCGCCGCCGCATCGTCGCCGAGCGCCTCCTGCGACAGGCCGAGCGCGTCCAGTGCCTCGACATATGAGGGATCGATGCGCAGCGCCGCCTCGAATGATTTTCGCGCCGGCTCCCAGTTGTCCTGAATCGAAAACAGCTTGCCGAGGTTGTAGTGCATCTCGGCCGAATCCGGCTTGTAGCGAATGCCCTGCTCGAACTCGATCTGCGCCGCGTCGAAGCGGCCGATCATCATCAGGCTGCGGCCGAGAATCTTGTGGGCTTCCGCGTTCTTGACGTCGAGCTGGAGCGACGTTGCCAGGGCCTTGATCGCCTCGCCAATCTTCCGTTGACCGAACTGGCTGTAGCCGAGCGTGTACCAGCCCCAGGACGACGAAGGCTGCTCCTTGACGTACGTCTGCAGCATGGGCTCGACTTCGGCGAACTTTCCGTCGCGGATGTAGGTCTCGAGCTCCGCCACTCGGTCGCCCGGCCCCGACGTTTGTGGAGGCGGGGCTTCAGCCCCGCCGGCTTCAGTACCGCCGGCTTTAGCCGCGCCGGCCTGAGGTACAGTTTGTGGAGACGGCGCTTCAGCCCCGCCAGTTGCAGGCACGCCGATTACGACGCCAGCCGGTTGCTGCTTCTGACGTACCGACTCGAGATCCCGCTTCGCATCGACCAGGTCAGGACGGAGCTCGAGAGCGCGACGGAGCTTCGCCTCGGCCTGCTGGAGATCGCCGTTCTGCAAGGCGGCTCGCCCTTCGGCGGCGCTCAGCGCCGCCTGCTGATTGCGATCGTCTGCGGCGACGAGTTCGCGGCCTTTCTGCAGGGCCGCTGCAGCTTCCTCCTTCCGCCCGGCGCGTGCCAGCGCGAGACCAAGCTGATAGTTCGCTTCGCCGTTTGCTGGCTCGAGCCGTATCGCTTCCTGGAGTGATTCGACAGCTTCGGGAATCTTTCCGTCCTGAAGCAGCGCCTTGCCGAGCGCGACATGCGCGCGAACGAACGTCGCATCGAGGGCGATGACCTTACGGAGCTGCTCGATCTCTCTGGCCGACCCGACTCCGGGATCTGCACCGTAAGCCATCGCAAGGTTGAACTGCGCCTTGACCGATTGCGGCGCAAGCGACACGGCCTTCTCGAGCTCGCGGATCGCGGCCTTCGCGTCGGTTGGCGTGAGCGCCGCACCCAGGTTCGTGCGCGCGTCCGCGTAATCGGGCGCGAGGCGCACCGCTTCGCGCAGCGCCGCGATGCCTCCAGGATCGTCGCCGGCCTGAATCAGCACGAGCCCGAGATTGTTCTGAGCTTCCGCGTAGTCGGGCCGCAGACGGATCGCCTCTCGGAATTCTGCGGCGACCGTCGCGCCGTCTGCGCCCTTCTGGCCGAGGACCCGTCCGAGAATGTTGTGCGCTTCCGCATCCTCCGGCTTCCCCGTCAGCGACTGGCGAATCGTCGCGAACGCTCCGTCCCAATCGGGCTTCGGGCCCGCGGGTGGCAGAACGTTGAGGCCGGCCTCGAGCTGCCCGAGCGCTCTGCCCGGCTCGCCGGCGCGGGAAAACGTGATCGCGAGATCCACGTAAACTGCGGCCGCTGGCGGCCCGAGCGCAATTGCACGCTGGAGGCTCGCGCGTGCGCCCACGAGATCGCTGCTCTCGCGCAACGCCAGGCCGAGAAACGCATGCGACGGCCCGATCGACGGATCAAGACGCGTGCTCTCTTTCAGCTCAACGATCGCTTTGTCCTTCGCACCGCTGTACCACTGAGCGACGCCTAGGTTGTAGTGCGCATCGGCGGAATCTGGGCGAAGGGCCACCGCCCGTTCGAGGTGCGTCAGCGCGCCACGCAGGTCGCCGGTCTGCCCCAGGAGGAAGCCAAGAAGGTTGTGCGCTTCGCCATGGCGCTCGTCGAGACGCAGCGCCTCGTTCAGCCGCATTTTCGCCGCGTCTAGATCGCCGCTCGCCGCCGCTGACTGCGCCTGCTTGAAAAGGTCGTCGCCCGCGCTCGCCGTCGCGGCCGCAGGCTTCCTGAGCGCCGCACCTTGCTGCTTCAACGCGGTACCGAGACCGTAGTAGCCTTCGCGCATCTCGGGATCGATCGCGAGGGCTTTCTCGAACGCGGCGATGGCGCCAGTCAGATCCCCGCTTTGTCTCAGCGTCGACCCGAGCTCGTACTGCACGTTCGCGCTCGTGGGATTGGCCTCTGCCACTCGCCGAAGATGCTGCACCGCAGCCTCGAGATCGCCGTTTTCCCGCAACGCGAGCCCGAGATTCATGTGCGCGGCGAGGCTGTTGGGCTCCAGCGTCAGCGCCTGTTCGAACACGGTTACCGCCTCGCCATAGTCGCCGCTCTGCGCCAGCGCGGATCCGAGATTCGTATAGGCACGGCCGTACTTGGGATCGAGCGCGATGGCCTTCCTGAATGCGGCGATTGCACCGGGGAGGTCGGATTTTTCCGACAGGGCGACACCCAGCCAGTTATGGGCGTCGGCGTTCTGCGGCCCAAGCTTGACCGCCTGCTGGAAGGCGGTCAGCGCGCGGGGAAAGTCGTTCTGCTGCCAGAACGCGAGGCCGAGCTCGACATAGAGCTTGGAGTTTCCGGGATCGCGCTTGATCGCGGCTTCGATGCGACTCGGTGACCGCGGTGCCTCGGGCGTCTGCGCCGGGACGGTGCCGCTGCTGAAGATGAGCAGCAAGGTCAGGCACGTTTTCATTGTTCCGGCTCCAGCAGCCGCAGCTGCAGCCGTGATGTCGCCTCATCCTCCTGGCGCAGCGTCTTCGACAGCGCCAGCTGCCGGTCGGCTTCCTCCTTCCTGCCGGTGCGGGCGAGGAGCAGACCAAGCTGGTAGTTCGCCTTGACCGACTGCGGATCCAACCGCACCGCATTCCGCAAGCGGACCTCCGCGTCGGCAAAACGCTGCGCGCTCATGAGCAAACCGCCGAGAGCCTCCGACGCCGCCGCGTGATCCGGATAACGCTGCAACAGTGTCTCGAGCATCTGGATCGCTTCGGCTTCGCGTCCCTGATCCCTGGCGATGAGCGCGAGGTAATAGCGAGAGGCCAGCTGATCCGGCTCGCGTCGAAGGCTTTCATTGAGACGCGTCGTCGCCTCTCCGAGCTTGCCCTGCGTGTAGAACACTGCGCCGAGGGCGTAGAGCAGGTGCGGATCCTCCGGCCTCGTCTTCAAGAGGGCTTCGAGAATCGCCTCAGCCTCCTCGAACTGCTGCTTCCCCACCTTCGCCGCCGCGAGCGCGTACTGATATGGGAGATCGCCCGGCTTCAGCACAGCGGCTTTGGTCAGCGCCGGCTCTGCATCCTCGAGCAGATCCATCTTGAGGCAGACACGTCCGAAACCCAGAAGGACGGACGGATCGTTCCCCGCGATCTTCCGCGCCCGGATCCAGTAGGACAACGATCGCTCCATCTCCCCGCGCTTCTCGGCGATCGCTGCCGCCTGTCGCAGTGCAGGCAAGGACTGGGCATCCTGTGCCAGCGCCTGATCGTACGCATCGAGGGCCGACGCGAGGTCGCCCTGCACCAGATAGGCACCGCCGAGATTGAAGGCGAGCTCGAACGACGGCGGACCGCTCTGCTTCGCGCGCTCGAGCACCGCGACCGCGTCGGGTGCCAGCTTCTCGTCGATCAAGAGCAGCGCGAACTTGATCGACAATTCCGTCGGTATCTCTGGGAACGCAGTCCACGTCTTGATCAGCGGCGCGGCAGACGCGCGATCGCCGGTCTTCAGGAGATCGGCAACGAGGACGAAGACACCGTCGGGCGACTGCGCAACCGCGGCTTCCACCGGGCGGACGAGGGCGAGTGATCCCGCGTAATCCCCCTTCTCCATCGCTGCGCGCGCCAGCGCGACACGTGCCGTTACGTTCGAAGGATCGATGTCGACCACTCTCCGGTACATCCGCAGCGCTGGTTGCGGTTTGCCCTGGAGCGTGTAGACCTGTGCCAGCGTCAGATGCGCACCCACCAGGCGAGGTTCGAGTTGGATCGCCTTCTGAAGAAAGAGCGCGCTCTCGGCAAGCTTCTTCTGCTGAACTCGAATCGTGCCGAGCACGGAGTACGCGACCGCTCGCGTTTCGGGATCGGCGAGCGCCAGGTGCGCCTGTCGATCGGCTTCCGCGAGGCGGCCCTGCTGGACGAGCGCGGCCGCGTTTTGCAGAGCGAGACGCCCTTCGCCGGGATTCTGGTCGCCCTGAACGTTGGAGACAGCGACGAGGGCCGAAAGAGATGGCGCGGCGCCGACCGGGGGAGCGGTGCTCAGTAGGAGGAAGGCGCCCAGCACGCTGGCGCAGGCAGACGGCGCCGCCCGTCCGCCTGCACCCGGAAATCGTCCGACCACATGCCTATCGTAAACCGCCGGAACCGACAATTGTGGAGGCGGGGTTTCAGCCCCGCCTCGCCGGCCTCAGCCCCGTCACACTAGAAGTCGAACTTCAGCGCAAACTGCACCGACCGCGGCTGGTTGCACTGCGTGACCACCTGGCCGAAGCTGCCGGAGCTCCAGTTCGTGTTGCCCGGATCACAGAACAGCGTCCGGTTGAAGAGGTTTCCGATGCTCGCCTGGAACCGCAGGCTGTTTTCGTCTGGGAATCGGAACACCTTAAAGATGTTGATGTCTTCGCTATACGTCGGGAACCCGCGCACGTCTCCGTCACGTCTGGGTGTGTTCCCGAAGTTCAACGGTCCCGGGTCGCTCCACGCTGCGGGGTTGAAGTAGAAGTCCTGGTTGGGATCGAAATCGCCGCCCGCTGCGACAGGATCTACCCCAGGATTTCGATTGGGACGCTTCTGGTCGTTGAAGAGAAAGCCTCCAAGATCGTTGTTCATGACGATGTTGAACGGCCGGCCGCTTTCGTAGCGGAGTATGCCGGCGACATTCCACCCGCCAAGGACCGCTTTCGACCACGCGGACGACCACCGGTCCGAGCCTGGGATTTCCCAGGTGAAGCCCACCAAAAATACGTGCGGCACGTCGTCCCTGCTGAGTGCCGACTCGAGCGGGTCGCCCGGATTCTGAATCAGGCCATTGCCGCCATCATTGCCCTGCCCGCTCTCGGCGCCGTTGTTCCGCAACCGCGAGTAGGTGTACGCGACGCGCGCCTGCAGGCCGCGAGAAAAACGCCGTTCGAGCACCGCCTCGAGCGCATGATACTGGCTCGTTCCCGTCGGCACTCCGCGCCAGACAACCAACTGGTACTGCGGGTATTTTCTGAGCGCCTGCGCCACGTTGCCGACGAAGCCGGGATATGGCGGCGAGATACCCGCCGCCTGCGCCTCAGGCGAATTGATGTCTGACTGCAACACCGCAGCGCCAAGCCCGAGCACGCTGGGGTCGTTCTGGTTGGCGTCCACACCCAATGTCCGGAAGTGGTGGTTCAGCCGGCTGCCGCGATTACCGATGTACGACACGTCCAGCATCATGTTGTCGGTAAGCTGCCGTTGATAGGTCACCGACCAGTTCTGGAAGCGCGGCAGCGTCAACCCGTTTGGAGTGACGGCAAGCACGTTCGTTCCGTTGGCGAACGCCGGGTCGATGAATGGCGGGCGCACGACGTTCGCCGCTGGGAACCCCTGGTCCAGATAGAAGGCGGGGGACACGCCGTTGGTCAGGTTCGGCGCCAACAGATTCGCCGCGAACCCGAGTGTCGGCGAACCACCGGCGAATTGCGAGAAGGACACTCCAGCGTAATAGATCCCGTACCCCCCGCGAATCGCGTCGCGTTCGCCAAGCCGATACGCGAACCCGGCTCTCGGGCCCCACGCGTCCTTCTCTGGGTCTTCGAACTTCCTGCGACCCGAACATCCGGCGCAGTCGCCGGCGAAGATCAGCGCACCGGGGATGTTCCCTGCGGCGGGGTTTGGTGTGGTCGGATCGAAGGTGGAGTACTTGTCGTCGCGCTCGGTGCGCGCAAACTGGTAGTCGAAGCGTAAGCCGAGCGTCAGCGTCAGCTTGTCGCTGACCTTGAACTCGTCGTTCACCCAGAGGGCGGTGTAGGCTTCGCTGAAAGTGGGATAGACCGGGATGAACTGATCGGCCGACTGCACTTGCCCGAGCAGGAACGACGCGAAGGGGTCGCCCGTCGGCCCGAGGTTGTTGCCGGCGGCGTCATAGCCGGCTGTCGTCACGCGGTTGAAGTCGAAGTGCCCGCCGGTGCCGGCTCCCCAGCCGCGGTCCGGGAAGATGTGGCGGCGATATTCGAAGCCGAACTTCGCCGTGTGCCGGCCCTTGACCCACGTCAGGTCGTTCGAGAACTGCCAGCGATCGTTCTTCTCGAACCCGAAGTTCTGCCAGTTCTGCCCCACCGTGCTGTACGGTGTGTTGCCGCCGAAGGTGAACACCGGCGGTCCGGCGGTGTTGTCGAGCAGCCCACCTTGATTGCTGCCAAACAGCTGCTGCGGCCAGCCGACGCCCGCCGACAGCGAGTTGCCGCCCATGAACCAACGGTCCCAGGCCACGGTGGAATGGTTCACGAGGTTGTTGCGGATGATCCAGTCGAACTGCTGATGCGCGTGATGCGTCGAAATGCGCTGATAGAACCCTTCACCGATGTAGGTGTTGTTCTGGTCGGGGGCGGTTTCCCCAGAGTTCACCGTTGTGCAGCCGCCGACGCCGCCGCAGTTGCGGATGGAGGGCCGACGGTTCCAGTAGAAGCTGTGGCTGAACCGGGCGTTCGGCGAGAAGCTATGATCGACACGCCACAGGATATTGCGCGCGTTGAGCTCCCAGGTCTGGTCGCCGGCCGGGTTGCCGGCGACGTTGAACGCCGTGCCGGCACGATCGGGCTCGACCATCAGTGACGCGATCTGCGACGCAACGCTGCTGCGGAGCGGATCGTTGGCCGGGATCACGTTACCTGGATACGGATCGCGGACCGGAACGCCGTTCACGAACCGCGTCGTCGCCGGGTTGAAGATCTGACCCTGCAAGACCGGCCGGCCCAACGCGTCGGTGCCGATCTGGGTCCCGGTCAGCAGCGCACTGAAGTCACCGTTCTTGAAAGCGTCGACGGGCGTGGTGTTGCCGAACCCGGGGAGCACGCCGGAACGCAGCCGCGTATAGTCGAAGTTCGTGAAGAAGAACGTCTTGTTGTGGCCGTCGTACAGCTTGGGGATCACAACCGGTCCGCCGACCGCAACGCCATAATCGTTGTTGCTGAGCGGCGTCTTGCCGACCGCGAAAAAGCCCTTGGCGTTGAACGCGTCGTTGGCGAAATACCCGTAGCCGCTGCCGTGGTACTCGTTCGTTCCGCTCTTGGCCGTGTACTCGATGAATCCGCCGCTGGTGTGGCCGTACTGCGCTGAATAGCTGGTGGTGATGACCTTCACTTCCTGGACGGCGTCCACGGGAGGCGTGCTCTCCTGGCTCTGCTGATGTCCGCTGGCGTAGCCGAATGCGGCGCCGTCGAAGAAGTTCTCAGTCGACATCGCCTGGCCGCCGTTGATGCGCGAGTTGAACTGGCTGCCTCGGAACATCGGGTCGCCGTTCGGCTTCATCGGCAGATAGCCGGGCTGCATGTGCAGGACGGATTCGGCCAGCCGCACGTCGCCGGCGGTGACGATTGGCAGGTCGCGATAGGACTTTTCGTCGACCGTGTGGCTGACATCCGGACGCGTGTCGCTCAGGCCCTCCGCGGACTTGACTTCTACAGTCTCGGTGAGGGCCCCCACCTGCAGCGTGACGTCGTGGCGCACGGCGCCGCCGCCTTCCAGCAGGATTTCCGAGCTGACCGCCTTCTTGAAACCTTCGAGATCGACGCTGACCACGTAGCGGCCCAAGACCAGCGGCGGGCTGTTGTAAGCGCCGGCGTCGTTGGTGGTCAGAACGGTGTCGACGCCGGTGCCCTGGTTGTGCACCGTTACGGTCGCACCCGGCACTGCCGAGCCCTGCTCGTCCGTGATGACGCCGCTGATGGTGGCGCGATCCGAGCGTTGCGCCAGGAGCGGGCTACTGAGCCCGAGGGTCAGACAGCAGGCGGCCAGAACGGCGCGAATCGTCACGAGGTACATCCTCGTCATCTCAACCTCCGAACGAAGGTCGGACAAGTAACGCGCCGGGCACGTACAAACCAAGAGCGCGCCCGAGCGCGCGCGGAACGCCCTGACCATGAGGCGCCCCCTGCGTTTGCATTACGACACATCCGCCGTGAACGTTCACGGCTAGCAATTCGTGCACCGTAGCGCCGTTCAGCCTACCTGTCAACTAGTGTTTTTCGATGGGGTAGCTCGTCCCAGGCGCCTGGCTCGGCCATGCCAACGTCGATGGGCATGTCACACCGAACGAACTGCCGAGGTATGACCATTGAATTTTCGCCGCTTGACCACTCCGGCGAGGTGCGTACCGGGAGACCAAATGCGGCGCTAAGATGACAGCGCGATGTCCGCGAAGTCCCGGCCTCCGGCTTCCCCCCCGGTCGGTATCAAGGACCTTGCGCGCGTACTCGGCATTTCCACCGGCACCGTCGATCGAGCGCTCCACGGGAAACCCGATGTCAGCGAGGCGACGCGCGCGCGCGTGCTCAGCACGGCCGAAGCGCTCGGCTATCGTCCAAATCTGGCTGCCCGCTTTCTGCAATCGCGCAAACAGGTGCGCATCTCGGTGCACCTGCCGCGGCGAATTGCGCTCTTCTGGGACTCGCTGCGCGACGGCATCCGCGAAGCCGCGGCGCCGTTCGCGCCGGCGCTGCACGTCGAGTTCCGCGACTATCCGACACTGGGCGGCGGCGATATTCCGCTCTTCGAAGAAGCGCTGCGCGACGGATCGAACGGCCTGATCATCGCGCCCGGCAATCCCGCCTCACTCACGCCGTACCTCCGCGAAGCGGCACAGCGCCGGATCCCTGTCGTCTGCGTCGTCACCGACGCCCCCGAGGATCTTCGACTCACCTCGGTATCACCCGATCCGCACACGGTTGGCGCCGTCGCGGGCGAGTTGCTCGCGAGGTTCCTGCCCGTGGGCGGAGAGGTCGCGTTCTTCACCGGATGGCTGGCGACGCAGGACCATGGCGACAAGCTGCGCGGATTCGAGTCGAGCTTGCGGACGATCGGCTCGGCGGTGACGGTCGGTCCGATTGTCGAAGCGCATGACGATGAGCGTGAAGGGCATCGGCGCGCACTGAGTGTGCTGGCCGAGCATCCGAATTTGAAGGGGATCTACGTCAGCACGGTGAACTCGCTTCCGGTCCTGCGTGCAGCGGAGGAGGCGGGGCGATTGTCGAAGCTCACCGTCGTGACGACGGATCTCTTTCCTGAACTGGTCGAGTGGATCCGCGCCGGCAAGGTCGCGGCGACCGTGTATCAGCGCCCGGTCAACCAAGGGCGGCTCGCGCTTCAGGCCCTCTATCAGTTCCTGCTGCACGGCACGCGCCCGGCCTCGCGCCTTCGCGTCGTGCCCCACCTGGTGATGCGCAGCAATCTCGACCTGTTCCTCGAGCGCCTGCGCGTGGACTTCGAAGCGAAACCTCCGGTGGAGGGCGTCGAGCGCGCGCCGGCCCGTCGCGCGCCGGCGAGGTCGGGGAAGCGATCCGGATCGGGTGGTTCGCGTCGGGCGCGCGGATCCGAGCGACGCGCGTGAGGATGCTGCTCGGCGCAGCAGCCTCCACTGCCTTTTTCGATCCACAGATTACGCAGATTCCACAGATGCTTTCAGGGCTCGATCAGCGCCCGGCTGCGACTCGGATGATTTCGCCGCGAGCACGCCAGACGCATAGGCCAGCGCTGGCCTCCCATCTGCGTAATCTGCGTAATCTGTGGATAAGTAAGACAGGCGAGCGTTTGCTCGCTACGAGAGGCGTATCGCCACTGCCGCGACGGAGTGCTTCGGCAGATCGACGATCACGGTTGCGCCGTCCATCTTCACTGGCAGCGCCGCGAGTTTCACTTCCTCGGGCTTGTCGAAGGTGTTTCGCGCACGCATGTCGTCGTGCGTGAGGATTGTCGCGCGCGCCTCGAGCACTCTCGCGCCACCTTCGAGGCGGATTCTGGTCGCCAGGCCTGCATCGACGGAGGGGTTGCTCACCGTCACGGTCACCTGGCCCTCTCGAATCGACGCCGATGCCGAGAGCGCGGGAATCTTTGCCGCGCCATCCTTCGCAGGAACGCTCATTTCGTCGGCGCGAAGGTCGATCGGCACCCGGCGCGCGCCCATGTGCGGCCGGTACATCTCGAAAACGTAGTACGGCGGCGTGCGGGTGTATTTGTCTTCCAGCGCCAGGAAGAGCGAGTGGATGCAGTTGACCGTCTGGGCCACGTTCGCCATCTCGATCTTGTCGGCATGGCGATTGAAAACATCGAACGTGATTGCTGTGTGCAGCGCGTCACGCAGCGTCACCGGCTGGCTCAGGATGTAGCCGGGCGTGATCTCTTCGCCGGGCTTGTACCACACGCCCCACTCGTCGATCACCAGTTTCGTGTGGTGATCGGTGTCGTACTTGCCCATTGCCGACCAGTGCGCCTCGATGACCGCTTCGGTGCGCCACCCTTCGCGCAGCACCGCGTACCATTCGCGCGCGTTGAAGTCGGTCACGCGCATCGGGTCGTTGCGGAAGTCGGTGTAGAAGTGCGGCGAGAGGCCGTGCACGGGGCTTCGATGACCGCCCTGCATGGCCTCGAAGAACCCGGTCGTCCAGCCGAGATCCATGTCACGCGAGTGGCCTCGCGGCCCTGTGGCAATGAGAAACGGCGCCACGTAAACAGGGAACTGCGTGACGAAGCGCCGATAGGCCGTGGCATATTCGCCGGGCGTCATGTCGCCACCGCATCCCCACGACTCGTTGCCGACGCCCCAGTACTTCACGCGAAACGGATCGCGGTCACCGTTCCGCGCGCGCTCGTCGGCCAGGCTTTCGGTGCCCGCCGGCGCGTTGCAGTACGACACCCAGTCGTGAAATTCCCTCGGCGATCCTGAGCCGACATTTGCAGCCAGGTAAGGCTCGGCGCCGATCAGTCGGCACAGACGAATGAACTCGTGGACGCCGAAGTGGTTGCTCTCGGTGGCGTGCATGCCCGACGGCATGCGGCTCTCCCAGAAGTTGTAGGTCTTTGGCCGCCCCGATTCGGGACCAATCCCGTCGCGCCAGTGATAACCATCGGCGAAGCAGCCGCCCGGCCATCGCAGATCGGGCGCGCCAATACGCTTCATGTCGTCGACGAACGACCGCCGCAGACCATCGATGTTCGGAATCGTCGACTGGCGCCCGACCCAGATGCCGTCGTAGATCACGCCGCCGAGATGCTCGATGAAGTGCCCGTAGATGTGGGGGCTGATGACAGGGCCGGGCGTGCCCGGTGTCAGGACGATCTCGGCGTCAGCCGCAAGCAGGCGCCGCGCTGGCACCAGCGCGGCGAGACCCGCACACGACGCCTTCAGAAATGCGCGGCGCTTCATTCAATCCACAATTCCATTCAATCCACAATCCAAAATCCGCAATCCGCAATCCGCAATCCGCAATTCAGGAGATTGCCACCTGCGCCACGGTGTACGATCGCGGCGGCAGCTTGAACGTCATCCGCGCGCCGGCGGCCGGCGCATCGAGTGCCGTCGGCACGACGAGCTGCGGCCGCTCGAACGTGTTGGCCGCCTTCAGATCGGTCCCGGTCAGCGTCTGACACGCCAGCACCTTCGTCGGCGTCGGCTCGCGCCAGTCGAGCACGAGCTCGCGCTCGTTTTCGAGATCCCGATTCAGCATGAACACCGCCGCCTGCCCCGCCTTGGCATCCACCGTCGCCGCGACATCGAGGAACGGCACCTGGTCGTCGCGGGCGAAGTCGCTGCGCAGCCCCTTGGCCGAGATCGGATAGGTCTCGGACTCCACCGAGAGATCGACCACGCGGCCCTTCGCGTACTGCAGCGCCCACGCGTACGGGTAGTAGATGGTCTGTCGCAGCACCGAGGTCGGATTCGTCATCAGCGGCGCGATGACGTTGACGATCTGCGCCAGGCACGCCAGCCGCACGCGATCGGACTTGCGAAGCAGCGAGTTGACGAACCCGCCGACGAGCAGCGCATCCTCGAGGTTGTAGACCTCTTCGAGCAGCTTGGGCGCGAATGTTCGCCGCCCGTTGACCGCGTCGCCGCTGCGGGCGCGATACCACACGTTCCACTCGTCGAACGACAGCCACAGCCGTTTCGGCGACTTGAACAGCCCCTGCACGTAGTCGCAGACGGCTGCGATCTCGTGGATCTGCAGCTCCATGTCCAGGTTCATCGCCAGGTAGCGCGGTGTGCTGTTGCCCGAGAGCGTCGCGTCGTTGCCGTAGTAGCAGTGCAGCGAAATCGCATCCACCTGGTCGTAGCACTCTTCGAGCACCTCGCGATCCCAGACGAGATACATCGGCATGATGCGGTTGCTCGATCCGCAGGCGATCAGCTGCAGGTCGCGATCGATGACGCGAATCTGGTGCGCCGTGTCGCGCGCCTTCTGGCCGTAGGCGCGCGCCGGCATGTGGCCGATCTGCCACGGGCCATCCATCTCGTTGCCCAGGCACCAGTAGCGCACGTTGTGCGGCGCCTCGTAGCCGTGCGATCGGCGCAGCTCACTCCACTTGGTGCCCTTGTCGACGTTGCAGTACTCAACGTAGGCAACCGCCATCTCCGCGGTGCCGGTGCCGTAGTTCATGCCGAGCAGCGGCTCGGTCCCGACCAGCCGGCACCAGTCGATGAAGTCGTTGGTCCCGAACTGATTCGTCTCGATCGAGTTCCAGGCGCGCTCGAGCACCGTCGGCCGCTGATTCTTCGGGCCGACGCCGTCGAGCCAGTTGTAGCCGGAGACGAAGTTGCCGCCCGGATACCGCATGATCGGCACGCCGAGCGTTTTGATTTCCTTGGCGACGTCGGTGCGGAAGCCTTTTGCGTCCGCCAGCGGCGAACCGGGCTCGTAGACGCCGGTGTATATGGCACGACCGAGATGCTCGAGGAAGGCGCCGAGCAGGCGGCGATCGAGCTCGGACGTGAATCGCGCCTGGTTGATGACCGCGCGCGCTGGCCCGCGCGTCTGCGCGTAGCCGAACGTGCTCAGCCACGATCCGGCGGCGAGCGCCGCACCCGATTTTCCAAGGCTCTCGAGGAACTGACGACGAGTTGGCGTGAGGTTCATAGGTGATGTGTCAAAAGGCAGCGGTGTTTATCACCGACGTCGCGCGGTTGTCAAACCGCATGACCCGTCGGTGACGCGCAATCCACGCTGAATTTGACGTTTTTTGAGGCGTCCGTGAAGGGCGTCCGCCGGCGTAGGCAGCACCATGGAAGGATGGCGCTCGTTGCCTTGGCGGCGAACGGAAGGCGGGCTGCCGCGCCATGCCGGTTGCGGCTGCCATGGGTACGATGGCAGCGCACAACCGACTGGCGGGCATCTACCGCTCCGCACGGTTCGGGCGTGCGGGAGGCAGGCGAGCGACCGATTATGACGGCTGGGCCATCTGCTTGAAGAGTTCCGCCGCGCGCTGCTGCATTTCCTCGTGCGTCATGTCTTGGACGCGAGTGGCAATCCACCACGTGTAGCCCGCCGGATCGGCAACGGCGCCGGCACGATCGCCCCAGAACTGATTCTCCAGGGGCATCTGCACCGTCGCACCGGCGCTGACCGCACGATTGAAGAGTGCGTCGCTGTCCTCGACATACAACCACAACGAGGCTGGCGATCCTCCAAAGGACTGCGGTCCTCGTCCGCCCATCATCACGTCGTTCATCATGAAGCGCGAATCGCCTATCTTCAGCTCCGCGTGCATGATCTTGCCGTCCGGTCCGAGACTTCGATTGATTTCCTCAGCACCCAGCGCCTGTTTGTACCACTCAATGGTCTTTGCCGCGTCGTCGAGCGTCAGCTGCGGCGTGATGGTGTGATATCCCGTGGGCACCGGCTTCGCTGCTTTCGCCATCGCACCTCCTCGGTGTTCGCGTCACACGATGGTTACGCGTTCACCTGTCCAAAGAACGACTATGCGTCGAATCGATCGGGTGCGCAAGCTGAACACGCCCTTCCGATCGATGCGAGTGACGACGCCTTCATCCGGGACCAACGTGACGACCTCGTCAGAGGTCAGAAGGTCCAGCGCTTGGTGATCGAGTGCTCGAGTTGATCACCGGCATATGGACCGAAGCGCAGGTTCTCGGGCAGTACGACGCCGGTTGGCCGTCTCCCGGCGCGATTTCAAGGCGTCGCGGATAATCTTGCGCTCGAGCTAATAGAGAACTTCAAGTAGCTCGCGCGACGCCCGAGAACAGCAGCTTTCGCCGTCCCTCGTGGAGAAGCGCGACGTGCTGGCGGCAGCGGCCGCAGCTCACCAGGTGCACGGCGATGTGCCGCGCGGTGGACGGATCGCTCTTGCCATTGCACCACGCCACGATCTCGGCGAGTCCCGGGTGGGGTTCGGGAAGGCGTTGCTGGATCCAGGCGGCGAGGCGCTTCATTGGACGTTCTTTCGTAGACGCGCTTTGTCGCGCTCAGAGTAGCGCATCAGCGCGCCGTTCGGAACCATGCGCGCGTAGACTTCGCGCGCCTGGCGAAAGAGCGCCAGCATCTCGTCCTGGTGACCGCGGGTCCGGAACCCCTTGTTGGCGGTGTAGAACGCGATCTCCCGATCGATCCAGGCCAGGAAGAACTTCGCGTCGGCAGCCGCGGGCGCGGGAACGCCGGCATCGACGTAGATCGGGCTCGTATGCGCGAAGCGTATTGTCCTGCCCGCCGGTTCGAAGGCGCGCGCGATCACCCACCCGTTGTGCGCAAAGGACAGGTCCATCTCAATGACCCAGCGTCCGCCGCTGTCGGGCGTGGTGATGCTGCGAATCACCTGACCCGAAGACACGAGCTCGAGCCGGGCGAGGGGCCGCGGGCTGAGCGCTTCAGCACGGATCCGGATCGGACGCGTCGCGTCGGTGACGCGGATCACCGCGCCGGGATCCTGCCCGTTGGCTGACAGCAACAGCATCGGTCCATTGGTGGCGAAGCTGCGCCCCGCCTTGAGCGATGTGAACCAGTTCTGGTAGGAGAAGGGCCCGGACATCTTGACGTAGACGCGGTTGTACCCGAGAGGCGCGGCCTTGACGCCAGACGCGCTGCCGGCGGACACCGGGAACCGGAACCCGCAATTGAGGAGATGGT
Organism: Vicinamibacteria bacterium; assembly: GCA_963800785.1. Taxonomy (GTDB): domain Bacteria; phylum Acidobacteriota; class Vicinamibacteria; order Vicinamibacterales; family JAENWD01; genus JAENWD01. The sequence goes on along the minus strand of CAWDCH010000021.1, from coordinate 228,737 downwards.
AATAGACCTCCATGCTCCAGAGAGGCATGCCTGCCACCGTGTCGAACTCGGGCCTGGACTTCGGGATCATGCCCCACCGCGCCGTCTCGAGCTCCACGTCCTGCCGATTGAAGTGGTTGTGGACGATGCCGACGAAGTCGATGAGTTCCAGCGCCGCCAGCGCCGCGCCATCTCTCCACACGATCTTCTCGGCATCGATATAGCCACCCTGCTCGCGCGCTCGGCGCGAGTAGACGTCGTCCGGCGGAAAGAGCCGGTAACCCTCGAAGGGGATGGGCGCGCGCAAGCCGAGGAGAGCGATGGCCCCCGGGCCCGTCTCGAGGCGCTCCACTTCCTTGTCGAACACGCTGAACACGTGACGATTGTCCACGGCTCGAAGCGGCTCCGCCGAGAGAGGCGGCGTCGCGATCGCGCGATCCTCCCAGATCCAGTCGGTGATCGTCGGTGCGACGTTGAGATCCTCCGCGAGAAGCAGCAGCGGCATCTCCTCGACACGCCGATGATTGTGCAAATCGCCCGAGAACCAGCCGCGCTCGTTCATGTCCACCCAGCGTTGGACGCGTACGGTCTCGCGATGCGTGACTCCGTCCGCAAGGTCGACGTTCATCGTCATCGGCGTGTACTCCGGACCGCGCTCGACCACGAGCCGATAGCGTCCCGGCGGGAGATCCAACTTGAACGCGTCCGCGACGAAGTGATGCTCGTCCCGCTTGTCGTACGCGATCACGCCCGGCGGAGTCCGTGCGGCGCCCGTCGAATCCGTCAGATAGAATCGCGCCGGCACGAGCGCGTCGGTGTGGAGATCGCGCGACTCGACGTGCAGGCAGCCGGTCAACTGTCGCGCCTCGGGCGCCGACCACGCCAGCCACAGGCTGCCGATCGCGAGTAAGGCAACGAGGCTTCGGCGGCGTGCCACGTCAGTGAATCAACCGGTCGGTGAGGGCCGTCAGCGTTCCGTTCGCCTTTTGCAGCAGGTCCCGGACGTTGCGCTCGGCGAACTCGCGCTCGAGTGCGATCGCGCCGAGGTACCGGTTCAGGTCGGCGAGCAGGCGCGTCGTTTCGGGGTCCGTCGCCGGTGCGGCGCGTTGCCGTATCAGTCTGATCTTCTCGTAGTCGACGATGCCCTCGCGCAGTTTTTCGAAGCGGATGCTGCTGACGGCGCCGGGATAGATGAGGAACGTGTCTCCCGCCGGCCACAACACGTGCCGCGCGTCCCTCACGGGATCGGCCGGCCACGCGTCGTACGCCCATCGGAGGAAGCCGTCATACCCGTACGCCGCGGCATACCACCCGAGCCAACGGCCTTCGGCAGGCGGCGAGAACACGAACGTGTTGGGCACCGGAGGCGTGCAGCAGACGTAGTAGGTGGACGTGAACCCCTTGGCCGCCCGAGCCTTTACGACATCCATCGTCGGCTCCTTGCCGTGCACGAACGAATAGTCGTCGAGCAGGCCATCGAGCTCGGCGTGCCAGTCGCCGGCGTAGGTGATTCTCCAGGATGGCGAGTGGTCCTTGATCACCTTGATTGCCGTCAGCGTGCTCGTGAGCTCGTTCTCGTTGATGCCCAGATAGGTCTTGTCGAGCCATCCCTTCTCCCGCAGATGGCGCTGAAGATCGCCGAGAAAGACGTGCCAGACACGGCGGAACATCTCGGATTCCGGCGGCCAGCTTTCCTGGACGTAGTTACCCGACAGCTCGTCGAGATATCGAAACCGGTTCGCCCACGGCAGCGGCGTATAGATCGTGATGGCCTTGTCGATGCCCGCCGCCATCGCGAGCGCCACGTATTCATCGAAGATGCGATAGTCGAAGCGCCACGATCCGCTCTTCTCTTTGATCCACTCGATCATCCCGCCTTCGATCATGTAGGAGTTGTCCTGCCACGGAGAATGGACGGCGTACGTCGTGATGTACTTACCGCCGGCGTTGGCATAGAGCGCCAGATGCTTTTCGAGCAGCGCCTTGTGTTCATCGGACCACGGCGCCACGTGATAGTGCCAGGCAATGACCCAGGGGTTCTGCCACAGGTCGAGCCTGAATGGCCAGTCGTGCGGCACCGGCAGCACAGCAGGTTGCACACGAACCGTCAGTCGGAGTCGGGCCACGTCCTTCCCGGAGGTAACCGTCACCGTGCCCTCGTACGAGCCGGGCGTGGCATCAGTGGGGATGTTGACGGTCAGCCACACCGGCCGCGCGGTGCGGAGAGGGAGATCGAATCGATCGAACGGCTCGAGCCTGTCCGGCAGGAGCCACGCACCGCCTGGACTGGCGTCGCAAGTCGCCTGCCTCGCGCCCGGCGGATAGTTGGATAGAACGTAGCGGACGAGGTGAACGCGCACGCCGGCGCCGGGCAGCGTATGGCCGCTGCCATCGGTCAAATCGCTGACGTCGACGCGCACCTGCTCCAGTGCATCAACTGACCAGACGACTACTACCGCATTCAGCCGTTCGCCTCGCCAGCCGACAACCTGCAACGAGCGCGCCGCGTCGGTAAGTCCCGGAACCTCGCGACGAAAATAGATTTCATCGGTCGTGCCGAAGGCAGCGTGCAGTCCTGCTGTCACGCGATTCCATCGCTCGCCGTCCACAGCGGCGTCGTTCGCGTATTCCGGCTCGAAGTGCGGAGAGAGCGCGGGGATCCGCTGACTGTCGACCTGTCCAGGCGATGGCTGCCCATAGGCGATGGCCAGAAAGCAGAGGTTGAAGGCACAGGCAAGGGCAAGGCGTCTCATTGTCCCTGTCGTTATACTGCCCGCGCATGACGCCAACAACCCTTCTTCTCGCGTTGGCGATTGGCTCCGCGACGCTGACGGGCGCCTCGACGGCAGCTCCGGGCGTGCCTCGTGTGACACCTCGCGACGACTATCGGCTGACGCACGCGCTGGTCGCGTGCGGACCGGTGCCGACCGCGCAGGATCCGAATGGCGTCTATCCGTATGTCAGCTACTGCGAGACCTCGCAGCGGCCGGCGCCGAAGAAGTATCACTGGCTCGTTCTCGAGAACGATCAGATGGCGGTCACCATCGCGCCCGACCTCGGCGGCAAGGTGATGTCGATGGTTCACAAGGGATCCGGCAAGGAAGTTCTGTACGTGCCGGAGGTGATTCGCCACACCCGCATCCTCCCACGGTTCTACTTCGTGGCTGGCGGGATCGAGGTCAGCTTCCCGATCTCGCACTCGCCGTCCCAGAACGAGCCTCTTCCTTGCCGCGTCGACGTCATTGCCAGCAGGGCGTACGTCACGTGCGGCGAACGCGAGCTGCGATTCGGCATGCACTGGTCGGTCGAGTACTCGCTTGGTCCGGGCGATTCGTTTCTCACCGAGCGCGTCGTGATGCACAATCCTGGCGCGACGCCACATCCGTGGATGTCGTGGTCGAACGCCGCCATCCCTTCGGCGCCCGATACCGTGTACCACTTCCCGAACGGCCGCGTGCTGTCGCACTCGTCCCGCATCGCCACGATCGACTGGAACACGCAGGGGCCGACGCGCGAAGCCGACATCAAGGAGATGACGGGGTACTTCTGGCAATCGAAAGACGCGAATGCCTTCGGTGCGTTTACCCCGTCGCTTGGCACCGGGCTCTATCACATCGCAGACGAGCGGGTCGCGCCAGGGATCAAGCTCTGGAGCTATGGCGTCGGCGACGATCGCGCCTGGGCCATGTTGAGCACCGCCGACCGCAGGCCATACATCGAGATCCAGGGCGGCCCTATCGCCGACCAGTCGATCAAGCTGGAGCTTCAGCCGGGCGAGACGCGCTCGCACACGGAGTACTGGATCCCAACCGACAAACCGCTCGATATTCACGCGCTCGCTCTGCCGCGCCCGATGCTCCGGCCTCTGGATGCTGTCCCCGAGTTCGAATGGGCACGATTGGATGATGTCGGCATCTGGCAGGCGCTGCGGCAGGCATATGAAGCGCACGGCTCACGCCCGGAACCGCCTCCAATCGAGGCCTTTCGCTGGCCGCCGTCGGGCATGGACGATCTGGCCGCGCCTCTCGAGTCCGCGTCGCGGGATGCGAATCCTGAAAATGCCGCGCTCTGGCGCTTCTACTACGGCGCTTGGCTCGCCGGCCGCGGCGATACGCAGTCGGCAGTTCGCGTGCTCTCGACGACGGAGGTCGGCGTTGCGAAAGCGCTGCTTGCCCGGCTGCTGGCGTCGACCAAGGACTGGGCTGGCGCGGCACGTGCATTTGCCGGGATCCGCGAGCGCTGGCTGCAACTCCATCCGCAGATCGTCGTCGAGCGCGACATTGTGCTGCGCCACCTGGGGCCACAGACCTTGAAAGACCGAGCACAGTGGCTGGACAGCGTCAACGCGTTAACCGATGAATGGGTGGCCGAACGACAGGTGCAGCTGCTGATCGACAAGGGCCAATTCCGCCGTGCCAGGCAGCTGCTGCTGTCTACCCGCTTTCAGAAGGTGCACCAAACCTATACGCGCACCGCTCTATGGATGGATATCTGCAAGAACCTGAAGGAGCCGTGCCGGCCGGTTCCGGAATCGCTCGGCGAAGACCGCCTGGCCTCCTTCGGCGCATACCGGGAGTTCAAGCAGTAGGGGCGCGATCCTTCGAGGACGACGAACGGAGCATCTGCTCCGTCAGCTGACTTTCCACCTGCAGGCCGACCTTCGTGATGTCCGGCGGCCGAAAGAAGAGCGCCACGGTCCAATCGAACACGATGCGCAAACGCCGGTCCCATCGCGGCATCTGGAACAGGTAGTACGTGCGCCGAAACCACCAGGCGGGAAAGCCCGTGAGACGTACGCCCATGATCAGGCACACAGCCCGTGTGTGACCGAGGGCGACCATCGTGCCGAGTGAGCGAAAGACGAACGGCGCGGGCGTGCGTCCCGCGATGACGGCCGCAACATTGTGCGCGAGCTGCCGGGCCTCCCGGACGGTGTGCTGTGCCAGCGCCGGATACGGCCGGCCCTCGGGGTCAGGGATGGACGCGCAGTCGCCCAGCGCCCACACTCGCGGATGGCTGCGGCTTTGCATTGTCGAGTCCACGTCGATCCGCCCCCGGGGATCGTGGGCCACAGCCAGCGTGCGGGCGATGGCATTCGGCACGATACCCGCCGTCAGCACGATCGTGGCCGCATCGATCACCTGATCGGCGAGATGCACGCGTCCCGGCTCGATGGCCCGGACGGGCGTCGACGCACGAACGTCGGCGCCGCGCCGGCGCAGCACGCGGGCTGCGATCTCGGCGAGCTTCGCATCGACCTCGGGCAATATGCGCGGGCCCGCCTCGAATAGATGAAAGCGAACCTCGTCGCGACGAATGCGCGGATAGAATCGCAGCACGTCTGCCGTGAACGCGGTCAACTCCCCGAGCAGCTCGCTGCCAACCAGCCCGCCACCAATCACGACCATCGACAGACACTCGCCACGCGTCGCCGCGTCGCCTGCGGCGTCGGCGCGCTCGAATTGCTGGATGACGTGATTTCTCAGCACCAGAGCATCCGCCATCGTCTTGAACGTGAATGCAGAGGACGAGCCCGGAATCAATGTTTCGTTCGTCGAGGCGCCGAGCGCGACGATGAGGTCGTCGTACGGCAGCTCGTACGAACGGCCCTCAGCGGTTATCGCGCGAACGATCTGCCGGTCCACATCGACATGTTGAACTGTTGCTTCGATGAATCGCGCGTGCCGAAGCGCGGCCCGGATGGGTTGCGCGCAGTGCCGAAGCTCCAGTCTTCCCGAGCAGGCCTCGAACAGGAGCGGCGTGACCACGAAAAAGTTCTCGCGGCTCACGAGCGTGATGTCGATGTCCGTATGGCGCGAGATGCGCTCCAGGTGACGAACCGTGGTCACCCCGCCAAACCCGCCGCCGAGCACCAGGATCTTGGTCTTCATGAGTTCCACCGGACGCTCCGGCTCACGGCGACGCCGCCGTGAATCATGCCTTGCATCGTCGGTTCGAAGAAATGATCGAGCTCGTTCGACTCGGGCTGCCCGACTTCGGTGAGCCGGCGTTCGACCTCGGGTGACAGGTGAAGGTCGAGCGCGCTCAGGTTCAGCTCGAGCTGTTCTCGACGCGTCGCGCCGATCAGTACGCTCGTCACCTGCGGCCGGCTCATCACCCACGCCAGCGCGACTTCGGTGGGCGTCGTGCCGATTTCGTCGGCGATGGCGAGCAGCGTCTCGAGAACGGCCCAGTTCTGCTCGCGCCTGGCGAATTTCGAGAGCGTCGGATTCTCGGAGTCCTTGTAATCGAGCACGCGACCCGACCCGGTGATCTGGCCGTTGACGCGCCGGTACTTTCCCGTGAGGAACCCGCTCGCCAGGGGACTCCAGGGCACGAGCGACATCCCGGTCTCCACTGCCAGCGGGACATGCTCGCGCTCGAGGCTGCGCGAAACGAGCGAGTATTCGAGCTGCAGGCACGCCGGCCGCTCGAGTTGGTGTGCCTCGGCCAGCGCCAGTGCGCGCGAGGCGTACCATGCCGGTACGTTGCTGAAGCCAACGTGGCGGACTTTGCCTTCGCGCACGAGATCGTTCAGCGTGCGAATGACCTCGTCGGCAGGCGTGACGCGATCCCAGGCGTGGAGGATGTAGAGGTCGATGTAATCGGTCGCGAGCCGCCGCAGCGATCCTTCGAGCGCGCGATAGATGTTCTTCCGTCCGTTGCCGCCGGCGTTGGGATTGCCCGGCTGGGCGTTGAACGAGAACTTCGTGGCCAGGACGACGTTGTCACGACATCCCGCGTCATGCACGAACTCGCCGAGCCACGCCTCACTCTCGCCGCCGGCGTAGAGATCGGCCGTGTCGAACAGATTGCCGCCGCGCTCGCGGTACAAATCGAACATTGCGCGGGCCGATGCCTTGTCGGCACCCCAGCCGTACGTCATCACACCCAAGCCGAGCGGCGACACCTTCAGGCCGGTGCGCCCGAGCGTCCGGTAGTGGTCGATGCGAGTCACAATAGCCGGAGTACATCGCAGCACTCTCATCGAGGTCAAGGGTCGCGGAAGAAACACAGGTCACGGACGAACACGGATGAACACGGATCCAAGAATCACTAAAGAAGTCCGGTCCGTGTATTCCGTGTTTGTCCGCGACGGTATGAATCCGCGTTTGTCCGTGACCTCGTCTGCCCAATCCGTGGCGTCGGTTCCCGTCATCCGTGACGTCGACGGTCACGGAAGATCGCAAGGGGTCGTGGAAGAAACACAGGTCACGGACGAACACGGATGAACACGGATTAAAGAACAACTAAAAGAAGTCTGGTCCGTGTAGTTCCGTGTCTGTCCGTGACGGTCTGAATCCGCGTTTGTCCGTGACCCCGTCTGCCCAATCCGTGACGTCGGTGCCCGTCATCCATGACGTCGACGGTCACGGAAGATCGCAACGAGTCATGGAAGAAACACAAGGTCACGGACGAACACGGATGAACACGGATTAAAGAACAACTAAAAGAAGTCTGGTCCGTGTAGTTCCGTGTTCGTCCGTGACGGTCTGAATCCGCGTTTGTCCGTGACCCCGTCTGCCCAATCCGTGACGTCGGTGCCCGTCATCCGTGACGTCGACGCTCACGGAAATCGCAAAGGTCGCGGAAGAAACACAGGTCACGGACGAACACGGAGAACAGATCAACAAAAGAAGTCCGGTCCGTGTAGTTCCGTGTTATCCGTGACGGTCTGAATCCGCTTTGTCCGTGACCCCGTCTGCCCAATCCGTGACGTCGGTTCTCGCATCCGTGACGTTGACGGTCACGGAAAATCGCAACGTCGCGGAAGAAACACAGGTCACGGATGAACACGGATCAAGAATCAACAAAAGAAGTCTGGTCCGTGTAGTTCCGTGTTCTTCCGTGACGGTCTGAATCCGCGTTTGTCCGTGACCCGTCTGCCCAATCCGTGACGTCGGTGCCCGTCATCCGTGACGTCGACGCTCACGGAAAATCGCAAACGTCGCGGAAGAAACACAGGTCACTGGCGAACACGGATAACACGAAAGAATCACTAAAGAAGTCCGGTCCGTGTAGTTCCGTGTTCGTCCGTGACGGTCGGAGTCCGCGTTTGTCCGTGACGAGTTGGTGCTGGCGACGCGGGAGCGCGACGAGTAGCGGACAGGGCGATCCAATCCGCCACGTCGCGCTCCGTCAATCCGTTAGAAGTACTTCTTCACGCCGCCGGTGATCGCAAAGCCGGAAGGATCGAGCCCTGATCTGGTGTCGTTGATCAGATGATACCGGCCTTCGCCCTTCACCGCGAAGTCGCGGGTGAGGAAGTACTCGGCGCCCCCGCCAAGGCTGAACCCGGCGTTCGTCTCAGAATCGCCAAACGACTGGCCGTTGTCCTTGGACTGCAGGAAGTACGCTCCCACACCCGCGCCTACGAACGGGTGCCATTTGCCGCCTTCCCAGTTGTAGTTGACGTCGAGTCGCAACGGCAGCTGTCTCAGCGAATCGCTGCCCTCGCGCTTGAAGCTCGGATCGGCCCAGCCGAATTCCGTCCTCAGACTGACGCGCGGCGTGACGTAGTACTCGTAAAGCGCATTGAGCACCAATGACGAGTCGAACGCGCTGTCTTTCGGCACGAAGGCGCCGACGTCGAAGCCCGCCGCCATCGAACCGCTGTGCGGTGCGCGCTCCTGCGCCGTTGCGATACCGCCGACGAACACACACAACCCGAGTACCAGTGATCCCAGAATGAGTCGTCTAGACATATATCGCTCCTCAGTTGGCCGGATGAGCTGCTGCTGCTGACGCAGCACGACCATTGTCCTGAGTGCGATTCGTATGCCACCAAAAATGTCTTGGACTTATCGCGATTCTCATCTCGACTGTGAGTCCGGCCTGCCCTGGCCCCGCGTAAGAGTCACGCGGCGATCTATCTCAGGAAATGTCCACTGCTCAGGCTCGCCGCCCGGCCACTCAACGCGTACGGTGACCGGGCCACGCCCCTCGCCGAGGCCAAACTGCAGCGTGGGATCCTGGGCCGCAAGATAGCTTCCGTCTGTACGGACCCTACGTACGAGCGATGCGCCGCCCGATCTCTGCACGCGCACCAAGGCGCCTAGACCGAGCCGATTCCGAGGCCCGTTGTCGAGCCGCACTTGCAGCCACGAGTGACGGGCGCCGACCTGATTGAGCAAGAGACGGACCGGCCCCATGTTGTTCGTCACGAGGACGTCTGTGTCGCCGTCGTTGTCGATATCGCCGAACACAGCCGCTCGGCTCACCTCCGCGACGCTGAACGCCTGACCGGCCTGGCCCGAGGTCTCGGCGAACTTTCCGGTGCCGAGATTGCGAAACAGCAGATTTCGCATTCGATAGGGCACGGGATCACCGCGAAGTGATTCGACGATGTTGACGGCACCGTTGGCGATGAACAGGTCGAGCCATCCGTCGTTGTCATAATCGAACCAGTCGGTGCCAAACCCGGTAAAGGCTGCTGTCGGCCGGGCGAGCTGCGACTGGACGCGGCTGTCCTCGAACCCGCCGCGACCGTCATTGGCGTAAAGCGCAAAGGTCTCGCCGATGATGTTGGTGACGAACAAGTCCTCGTCGCCATCGTGGTCGTAGTCGCCCGACGCGATGCCCATGCTGCCTTCCGGAACGCCAGCGGCGTTGAGCGCAACGCCAGCCAGCGGCCCGTCATCCACGAACGTGCCATCCTTCCGGTTCATCCACAACTGGTTCGGCGTCGCGTCGTTGGCGACGTAGAGGTCCAGCCATCCGTCGGCGTTGTAGTCGCCAGTGGCGATGCCAAGCCCTGCTCCATCCGCTTTCGTGATGCCGGCCGCTTCAGTGACGTCCGCAAATCGGCCGCCGCCCTCGTTGCGAAAGAGCCGATCGGGCGCGGCCCGATAGGAACGCGGCCCGCAGTAATCGCGCGAGCCGCCCGGATCGAAGCACTGCTTGTTGGCCGCGATCGAGAAATCCAGGTAGTTGACGACGAAGAGGTCGAGATCGCCATCGCCGTCGTAGTCGACGAACGTGGCGGCGGTGCTCCAGCGGCCGTCGTCCACGCCGGCAGCGGCGGTCACGTCAGTGAACGTGCCGTCGCCATTGTTCCTGTAGAGCGTGTTCGGTCCGAACGCGGTGACGTAGAGATCCTGATCGCCGTCGTTGTCGTAGTCGCCAGTGGCGACGCCCATTGCGTATGACGTGCCGCCGAGTCCGCTGGCGGCGGTGACGTCGGTAAAACTCAAAGACTTGCGTTCGACGAGCTCGTTGCGAAAGAGCTGATGCGTCCGGGCAGGATCGCGCGGCGCGTTCGGGTCGAGGGGCTGACCTTGCAACAGGAACACATCCAGATCGCCATCGCCGTCGTAATCGATGAGCGCGGCGCCGGCACCCATGACTTCCGGCATGTAGTAATGACCGCTGGCGCCACTCCTGTAGACGAAGGTGAGACCGACCCGAGCGGCGACCTCGTCGAAGATGACGGTTTCCTGTCGGACTGGCACTGCGGCAAGAATTGCCAGATTGATCGTCGCGAGTGCCGCTATCGGCCTCATCTGAGGCTCGTGATGTCGCGGTCGATTGCCGCCACCAGTTCGTTCTGACCGAAGGTTTCCGCGAGGCGCCGCGCCTCGCGAGCCAACGCCAGCCCCTCGTCGCGCCGGCCGGCCTGGACGTGTGCGACGGCCAGGCCGTACCAGTATCGCGGTGCCTCTGCATCCCGAGGTTCGCGCAGCCTCTCGAACTCGGCGATCGCATCGTCGAAACGCCGCGCGGCCAGCAACATTCGTCCGAGGTTATAGCGCGCGAGACGATACTGCGGGTTTGCCGCCACGGCGCGCCGATACTCATCCAGCGCCTCGTCCAGTTTCCGATCCCGCTCGAGCAGCTGGCCCAGATTGTTGCGCGCCTGCGCGTGCAGCGGATTGGCCGCCACCGCCAAACGATAGGCAGCCGCGGCCTCGCTCCATCGTTGCTGCGCGCCGAGCAGCACACCGTAGTTGTAGTGCGCCTCGTCCACGTTGTAGCCGAGGGCGAGCACGGCTTTGTAGTGCTCCTCGGCCTTTGCCCACTGTCCCACACGGCCGTAGAGCGAGATCAGATTGGCGTGGGCTTGCGCGAGCGATGGATTTCTGGCGAGCGCGGCTTCGTGCGCTTCGATGGCGCCCGTGAGATCGCCGGCCTCAGCCAGACGCAGGCCGCGAGCGAGGCGGGCACCCGGGTCGTCGCGAACCGACGACACGCGGGCGGCGAGCGGGTCATCGACGGCGGGCCATCGTGTGCCATACACGCGATGCTTTTCGAGCGCCGCACGAGCGTCGTCGCGGCGCTCGAGCGCGCGAAGCGACTGGGCCAGACCGTAGTAGGCCTCCCCAAACTCCGGGAAGAGTGCGATGGCACGCTCGAAATGCGTGACAGCGTCGGCGTGCCGGGCCTGACGCGCCGCGATGCGCCCCAGCCCAAGCTCGCCCACCGGAGCCGTGGCCTGCTCTTTGGCCAATGCCTGATACGCTCGTCCGCTCGCGTCGAGGTCACCGGCGTCAAAGAGCGCCTCTGCCATCCGCGCTTGCGCCGGCAGCAACGCGGGAGCCCGCTCGAGCGCCTGCTGAAACGCCATCGCAGCCTCAGCGGGTCGCGCGAGACGCTGCAAGACCAGGCCGTCCAGATGCCGCCAGTCGGCGCTCGTCGGCGCCAGCACCTGAGCGCGTTGATAGGCGAGGTGCGCCGCTTCCCACTGCTCCCACGCTTGCAGGGTGATGCCGAGCGCTCCGGCAGCGCCGGCGTCCCGCGGTTTCCGCCTTGCTTGGACGAGTGCGGCTTCGATCGCAGTCCGGGCGTCCAGCGGGAACGCCTCGAGCGCGAGGGCGGGCAACGGCGGCAGCTCGGGCTCGGCTCCCGCAAGTGCGATCGTCGGAGCGACGGTCAGAAGCGCGACGATCAGGACCGTGAGGCAGGTCCGAACCGTTTTCACGGTACTACGATAGTTCGAAGTTGGAGCGAGGCGGATCGGCGGGTTGGCGCTGCGGAATGCGGACGCAGCCATTGACTGATGGCTGCGCCCGCATGACCACCGTAGAACGACGCTAGAAATTGAGGCGTACGCCGAAGCGGAACGCCCGCGAGCGACTCAACGCATCGTCTTCGTTCGTGGACAGGATTTTCCCGAAGTCCGAGCTGTTGGCATCACTGTCCGGGTTTGCGAAATGCGGCGTGTTGGTCACATTGAATGCCTCCGCCCGGACCTGCAGCTGGAACTTGTCCGTCAACTTGAACGTGCGGAAGAGGCTCAAGTCCAGGTTCACCACGCCGGGCCCGCGAAGAATGTTACGGCCCGTGTTGCCGAACCGCACGTCGGTGACGCGGGCAAATGCGGTGGTGTCGAAGTACGTCCCCGCATCCCCGACTTTCCCGAATATTTCGACGTCCGGCTTGACCTGATCCGCCGTCTGCGCGTTGCCTGGCATATTCAACGACGCGTCCGAAGCGAACACCGTAAAGGGACGCCCCTCGTAGGCGCTGAACACTCCGTTCAGCTGCCAGCCTCCCAGGATCGCGGCGCTGGTGCCGCTGGTCGCCCACTTCTTTTCAGGGCCGAGCGGCAGTTCGTACACGACCCCCAATTGGAAGTTTTGCGGGATATTGTGATCCGACTGGGCGCGGTTGCGAGAGAACACGCTCGGCGCATTCCACATGAACTCCGTCCAGTCCGAGTACGCAGCCTCGTCGATGGCCTTCGAGTAGGTGTACGCCGCTTTGAGCATCAGGCCATCCGTGAAGCGCCGGTTCAGCGAGACCTGCAGCGAATGATAGTTGCTGTGCGTGCGACCATCGAATTCTCTGGTTGCCGCCGTGCGTCCGAATTGAGCGAAGAGCGGCCGCCCTTCGTCGCCGGAGCCCGGTACCTGCGAGGCATTGATGTTGAGGAACGCGAAGTTCCTGACGGACGCCGAGCCGACGTATCCGATCGAGCCGACCAACGCACCCGGCAGCTTCCGCTCGACGATCAGGTTCCATGACTGGATGTAGCCCCGGTGTAACTGCTGATTCGCCACCGGGTACCCAGTCTCGGCGACCCCTGGCAGTGGAACTCTGCCCGTGCTGATGTCAGGGCAGCAGATTGAGGGGATTCCGACCTCGGGTCCGAGCGGAGCGTTCGGAACACCCGCCTCGACATAACCGGGACTCGTGGTAACGGGTGAGAAGCCGTTGACGCTCTCGAACACCGCGATTACCGTCAGCGGAAACCAGCCACGCAACGCCTGAGCGCCCCAGGGATGCGGATTGAACGTAATGCCGTAACCGCCTCGGATCACTGTGGAATCGGTCATCTGGTAGGCGAAGCCGAGACGAGGAGCAAAGAGCTTCTTGCTGAAGCCGACGCCATTGTCCTGGGGGATGCCGCCCCGTCCGCCGATCAACGCCTCGTTGGTCGTGGGGTCATACGATTCGATACCCAACCCACCCGAGCGCGTCCGGTTGGGGTAGAGCTCCCATCGTAGTCCGAGGTCGAGCGTCAGCTGCGGCGTGACGCGCCAGCGGTCGCGAGCGTAGAGCGCGTACTGATTCTCGAAGCTGTTCATCTTGATGAACTGGCTGCTCTTCCCCGTCGCAGTGGGCGTGCCCAACAGAAATCCCGCCAGGCCATTCCAGTCGTTCTCGAACGACGGGGTGTCGCCCTGGAACCCCACACCGTCCTCGAGCGCCTCGGGGTTCAGGGCTGTCACGCCGGCGTCGAAGTGGAACGCACCGCGCGGACCTTCGCCCAGCTCCGGCTGCCAGTGGTTCATCAGGTGGTGGACGAAATCGAAGCCGAACCGGAAGTCGTGATTGCCCTTCGCCCAGCTCGCATTCGTGTTGAACGTGTAGGACTGGTCGTTGCGGTACGTAGGATTCCAGCTTTCATTGTTGCCGAGATCGGAATAGCCGGAGATGTACATCGGCGGCATGCCGCTTTCCCGCGGGTCAGGGCCGTTGGTTCCTGGGATCCCGAGTACGTCCAAACCGAAGTTTGTGCCGAGGTCGGGGGGCGTCACGTCCTGGCCAAAGCGGGTCCAGCCGAAGGTCCCGTCAATCAGGACGGTGGGCGAGACGGTGTAGGTGTGGCCGATGCCCGCGATCTGCACGAGCGTGTTGCCGTCACCGACGCCGCCGTCGCAGACACATTCGCCCCCTGCGTCACCAAGTCCGAAATCTCCATGCACCAGCGCGGTCATGGCGCTGTACTTGAAAAAGAGCTGGTGCCGCTCGTTCCGGTTCCAATTGACTTTGGCGTCGAAGTTGTTGCGGTTCAGGCGCTGGGTTCCGGAGTTGAAGTAGTTGTCGAGATCGCCCTCCTGATTGGGGAGCGGAACCAGCGCCAGCATCTTCATCATCGGGCCGTTCAGGCGAGCCTGAGGAATGACGTTCAGTCGCCCCCCGCTGGAAAATACCGAACGGCCCGTGCCATCCAGATTTCCAGAGAAAGGATCGAAGATCATGCCTTCCTGGAGAGGCACGAGGCCGCCCTCGGTGGTCGGCACCAGAATGGCCCGTCCACTCGCATCCAGAATGTCCGCCCCCAGCGTGCGGTTGAAATCCCCGGTGCGGAAGTCAGCCGTCGGGACGGAAAAGAGGTTGGAGCGGTTCACCCGGTCGAACGTGCCCTCCCAGTTCCCGAAGAAGAACAGCTTGTTCTTCTTGATCGGTCCGCCGAGGTTCCCTCCGGTGATGTTCCGGCTCTCGCTCGGCTTGTCCGTGACGCCAGAAAAATTCTCGTCCCAGGTGAACGTTCGTAAGGCGTCGTTGCCGTACAGGGTAAACATGGCGCCGCGGAAATCGTTGGTCCCGGACTTGGTCACCACGGTGATGGCCGCGCCCCCGGTCATGCCCTGCTCGGCGTCGAAGTTGTTCGTGGAGATGTTGACTTCCTCGATGCTTTCCACCGGCGGGACGTACACCGCGTGGTGAGGCAACGTGACCAGGATGTCGGCCGAACCGTCCACACGAGTATTGTTCGCGCCGCGCTCCGAGCCGTTGACGTTGGTCGTCAAAGACCGTCCTGGCGTGTCGGTGATGGCGTTTTGAAACTGTCCTGGTGTGGCGCCTGGGACGAGATTGATGAGGCTTTGATAGTTACGGTAGTTGGAAAGCGGCAGATTCTCGATCGCCTCCGAATCGAGATGGGTGTTGACGTCCGATTTCGTGGTCTGGAGGAGCTGCGCGCTTCCCTCGACGGTGACCTGGTCGGTGATCGCGCCGACCTGGACCGTGATATCCGCGCGCGTGACGCTGTTGATCGAAACCTCCACACCCGTTTGCGTGTAAGGTTTGAACCCGGTAGCGCTGACAGACAGGTCGTACGCGCCTTCGAGCAGGTTCTGAATCGCGTAGTGTCCGGTCTCGTCCGTGGTGGCCTCTCTCGACAAACCCGTGGACGCATTCTTCACAGTCACAACCGCCCCGGGCACCACCGCCCCCGACTCATCCGTCAAGGTGCCAACAATCGACCCGTAAAGGACCTGCGCTGACACGGTCGTCGCCGTAGCCAGCATCACCATCAAGCTGATGACCGCGCAGAGAATGCCCTTCGCCAGCGGACTCCGAAGCCTGAGGTTCACTGTGGGCCTCCAGTGCAGTGGCGCGCCACTGCTTTATTAAAGGGCTTTAAGAACGCGATTGAGCACCAACGCACGAGAGTTTGTCAAGCACTTGCTTGTGCCTTACGAGCGGTCGCGTCGACTGGTTCTCAGCTCCCGGCTGAGTCGCATCGTGGCTTTCCTTGTCTGGGCGGCGCTCAACGCTTGGACGACGACACCACGAACCCGATCGAGCGCTCGATGGGGTTGAAGAACTTGCCGTAGTCCGGCGACGCGATGTTGGCCTGCACGTCACGCTCGTTGCCGGAGTCGAACGCGTTGTAGATCTTGATGCCACCAATGAAGCGATACTTCTTGAACCGCCAGGGTCGCGCCAGCGTGAAGTCGAGCGACGACACGCTGGGCAGGCGCCCCGACCTGTTCCGTTCGCCGACGAAATCCTGAAATTCGTCCACCGCCGACCACGGAAATCCGGACCGCCACTCGTAGACCGGCGCGAGGACCCACTTCCCCGGCAACCCGATGGTGCCGCGAACGATGATGCGATTCGGGACGTCGGTGGAGCTGAGCGAGTTCTCGTTCGGCCTGATGATCGGGTTCCTGAAGTTGCCGAAGAACTGATCGTAATCGTTGAGATCCCGCGTCCCGTGCGAACGCACGTACGAGACGGTGAGATCGCGGTATTCGCTGGCCAGGTAGCGGCCGGTCGTCTCGAACTCCCAGTACTTGGAATCGCCGGTCGACGAGAGCGCGAGGAGGCCACGGCTCGCGTCGGGATTGACGATGTATCCACTCGAACCGTCGCGATGGAGGTAGGCGGCCTTGAGGAAGAACTGCCGCGCGAACCGTTGATCCCACGCCACCGTCTGCACGATGCTCTCGGGCGTTTTCAGGTCGCCGTCGGTCACGTGCGCGAACGTGATTGGCCCGCCGAGCGGGCTGCCGTCGGGTGCAAACCGGCTGATCGTTTGCGCTTCGTACTGCGTGAACGCGCCGATCGACAGCGGCGTCCGCTCGGAGAACTTGCCGAAGCCGCCGCGAAGGATCCCGCGGCCCTTCCGGCAGGATGCTGATGGACACGCCGGCACGCGGTGAGAAATTCGCCCGATCGACGATGTCGTCGTTATCGATACGGAAGCCGAGCTCGAACATCACACGGTCGTTGAGGCGCCAGCGATCCTGCGCGAAGACCGCAAACTCGGTTCCCGTGACATCGGGATGCGCGATGAGCGGTGCGAAGGTGGTCCGCTCGGCGAGCGAGCCATCGAGCCGAACGACGTCAACCTCCTGGCTCGAGCTGGTACCGTCGTATCGGGAATGTTGAAGGTCCATCCCGACCTTGAACACGTGCTCGCCGGCCCAATGGTCCTTCGAGTAGCTCAGCGCCTCGACCGCCTGGAAGCTGCGGACGTTGCGCTCCTGCTGGCTGAAGAAGTGGCCGCTCTGCGTCTGCGGGGCGTAGACCATCGGCAGACCACCCTTCGTATGCTGATCGACCTCGAAGATTCGAACCGCCACTGTCGATTCGAGCACGGCGTTGGCCGACAGAATCAACCGATCGCTGCCGCCGGCCGAAAAGCCCTCCTGCGTGAACTTCGGCGTTGTGTCTTCCGGCCGGAACGTCGACATCGTCGCGTTGCTGATCTTTCGCGGGAAGTAGATGAGGCCGCCGGTCAACGCGTGCCGCGCTGACAGGACAGCATCGAGCCGCGTGAACGAGTCGAAGCTGTCGAGCCCGAGCTGCGGACGCCCAGGGAGACTCTTCACTTCTGTGCGCACGAATCGGTACTGCAGGTATTGGCCAAACAGCAGGCGGTCGCGCTTGATCGGGCCAGAGATCGACAGGCGCGGCTCGAACTTGTTCACGAACGCGAAGCCCTTGCCGAAGCCGGGCACCAGGTTGTCTGGCTTGATGACCCAGTCGTTCGTCCCGCGCTTGGTGCGCACCTGCGTGACGCTCGTCGAAAAGCGGCCGTACTCGGCGGCAAACGGATTCGACAACACCTCGACCGATTCGACAGCGCCGCTCGGCAACTCGAGATCGAAATCGCCGGTCGACGGATCGTTGAGGCTGGCGCTGCTGATCTGAAGGGCGCCGGTGGTCGGTGAGCCTCCCTTGACTCGAAGTCGACCCTGCGGGTCGCGGACAATGCTCGGCAGGAGTGTCATCAGCGACTGGAAGTCGTCGCCCGCGAGCGGCTGGATGTCCATCTTGGCACCAGTGAGCACGTCGCTGACGGCGACCGGCTGCAGGCTCTCGGTCGGCGAGTTCGCAGGGGCGACGACCTCGACGCTCTCGCGCACGAACGTCAGCCGCATTTCCACCAGCACCTGCTCGGTCTCGCCGCCGCTCACCTCGAACGGCGCGGTATCGATGTCGGCGAATCCATCACGAGCGGCATGCACGATGTAACGACCTGGCGGAATGTCGGGAAACGTCACCTGGCCGACCGCATCGCTGCTGTTCCGGCCGATCGGCACGTTGCGATCGACGCTCCGGAGCTCGACGTTGACTGCGGGAATCCGCAAGCTCTCGACCGAAATCGTGACGACGACGCGGCCAGCTCCTGATGGAGCGGACTGCGGCGCGGGCTCCTGGGCCCACGCCGCGATCGTGCTCGTGCAGAGACAAAGGATGACAGCGAACACACGGGTCATGACCACGCTCCGAATGTGGATATCGTCACGATGCCACCGACGGCATCCGTCGACCGCGAACTGCCGCATACAGGCCCGGCACCACGAGCAACGTCACAGGTGTCGACAGCGTCAGGCCGCCGAGCACGGCCAGCGCCAACGGCCGCTGCAGCTCGGCGCCAGCGCCGAGACCGAGAGCCAGCGGCAGCAACCCGAACAATGTGCAAAACGTCGTCATTAGAATGGGCCGCAGACGGATGCGCCCGGCGTGCGCAATTGCCGCGTCGAACGGTTCCCCGGACGCATGCAGTTTTTCCGAGAAGTCGAGGAGCATGATGCCGTTTTTCACCACCAGGCCGACCAGCAGGATCAGGCCCATCGCCGAGGAGATGTTCAAGTCCACACCGGTCAGCCAGAGCGCCAGGAGCGCGCCCGAGAGCGAGAGCGGCGCGGCCAGCATAATCAGCGTGGCTGGCAGCCACGCTTGAAAGTGGACGACCAGAATGGCAAAAACCAGAACGACCGCCAGCGCGAAGACCATCAGCAGCTCGCGGAACGCCTGTCGCTGCGCATCGTACTGTCCGCCAACCTCGTAGGTATAGCCAATCGGCAGCTCGAGCTGTTCGAGCTTCGAGCGAATCTCTGCGATCGCGCTGCCGAGATCGCGATCTTCGAGCCGCCCGCTCACCACCGCCATCGGCCGCAGGTTCTCGCGGCGGAGCTCCCCCTGGCCGTTGGCCCGTGTCGGCGTGGCCACCGCTGAGAGCGGGAACGCCTTGCCGTCGGCGCTGCGAATCTGGGTTGTCTGAAGGAAGAAGAAATGTCGATGAGCCGGTCGGTGGTAATCGCGACCAGTTCGCGATCTGGTTGGCGACCTTTCGACGGTAAGACCGAGACGCCCGGCGGTCGCCGGGTCGATCGTCCAGGTGACCTCAGGATTGCCGCGCTGGACACCGACGACGTCGACGATCCCGCTGACCTTCTTCAACATCTCCTCGACTGGCTCTGCCCCGCGCTGAGACCCTTGGGCAGCGTCAGCGCCAGAGATACGGCAGCAGACGATATCGGAACAGCCGCGGCACCGTGTACCAGGTGAGATGCCAACCTTCGCGCGAGAGCCACCACGTCCAGGCATTCCAGTGGCCAGTCGAATCGGCGTGCAGGTTGAAGATCTCGAGGCCGCGCCCGTGCCAGGCGCGCCGGGCGGTCAGGTGTGCGCGGATGCCTTCGAAGTCCGACATGATCAGCAGAACCCGCGTCCAGCCGTGCGACAGTAGAATCGGCATTGAGAATTCAGCGTTCTCTGCCGTATTGGTGGCCCGGTTTTCGAGGTGAATGCGGTCGGGCGACACGCCGCGTTCAACGAGCCGATCCCGGAACCACTCAGCTTCCGTGATTGGGCCGAGGCCAGGCATTTTCACACCGCCGCTGACAATCAGATGCCTCGCCAGGCCGTCGTGGTAAGCGGCAGCCGCGGCACGGACGCGAGACTCGGCCTTCCAATCGAGACCGGTCCCGAAAACAAGGGCGACGTCGATCGGTTCAGACGGGAGGTTGCGACGGTTCAGGAAGAGCCCGACTCCCGCGAGAAAGACCGGTATGACCAGAACGGTCGAAAATGTGGCGAGCAGCAGCGCGCTCGGCATCGGGCGTCGATTTTACCGGCTTCTGTACGCTTCCCGATTCATCCTCGGGACTGACCGGTCTTCCCGCTCCATCTCGAGAGTGCCGCGCCAAACCCACCGCCGAAGGCCCCGAGCAGCACGCCCGGAAACACCATCAGCAGCGGCAATATGAAGACCTCACCCAGACCGCCGCTCCCCCGAATCGCCGCCATGGTTTGCGAATCGTGCCAAATCGTCAGCAACGCGGCAGCGCCTGCGATGCTGATGATGGCGCCAAGCGCCGCCGTCACGGCGCCGGTGAGTGCGCCGGCTGCGACCGAACCGGATCGCCACGAGGCTGCCAGTCCCGCGGTCAAAAGAATGCCAACGCCAAGCGCTGTCGATACGGTTGCGCGCGCGTGAAAATCGGTGGGCGGTGCGAACCAGTCGAGCGCCGTCCTCGCAACGACGGCGACGCCGAAGACGAGCCCCCAGATGCCGGCGCCCCGAACCAGGAATCCGAGTACTCTGCCTCACGTACCAGACGTTCGCGCCGCACGATCCCCGAGCCGGATACACGTTCGCTCGGAATCCCTCGAGCAGATCTCCCGACACGGTCTCGAAATCCCGAGGCGCCAAGAGGACTCGCAGCACCGCTTCGGCCCAGAACGGCGGTCGAACGTTCATACGTATTCCTTCAGAGGCAACTTGACGCCGCGCCACAGCCTGTCGATGGCCGCGCGTGCGTCATCCAGCGCACGAACCGCCTTTGGCTCGAGTCGGTAGAATCGCCGCCGCCGACCGTCACGGAGCGGCGTTCCAGCCCCGAGCCTGGACGATACGATCCGCTTTCGCTCGAGCCGTTCGAGCGTGGCGTGCACGGCGCCGGCGGCGACATCCCGCCGCAGGCGGCGCTGAACCTCTTCCAGGATCGTGGTGCCATAGGCGTCGTCGCCGAGCCTCAGTATCGCCAGCAGCACCGCCTGTTCGAACGTTCCGAGATGAGCGGCCATCGCGCAGTTGTACCTACATTGTATAGAAATGCCGTGCGGAGGCGAGATGTCGCGTGGCTGCCATCCAGTAAATGCCTGCCGAGATTCCGTCGTCAAAGCTAGGAAATGACAATGCCCAGGATCGTCGCGCTCCTCGTCGCCAGTCATGTGTCATTCGTCCCACCACTCGTCACGCGCGCAGCGACCGCACCCCGCGAGGAAGGTCATGTGACGACACATGACGGCCTGAAGCTGTCGTACCGGAAGATCGGCTCCGGACCGAACGCGGTGATGGTGCCACTCGGATTCCTGCTGCAACAGGATTTCGCCCGGCTTGCGGGACCGACGCGCACGATCGTGTTCTACGACCAGCGGAATCGGGTCGCTCCGAGGCAGTCGCGCCCGACAAACTATCTATTCACGACGAAGTGCGGGATATGGAAACGCTGCGGTCACACTTTGGCTTCGCGCGATTTACCCCGATTGGCTACTCCTATTTGGGTCTGATGGTCGTGCTCTATGCCATCGAGCACCCGGATCGCATCGATCGCCTCGTGCAGCTCGGTCCGGTGCCCATGCACTTCGACACCGAGTACCGCCGAACCTCCGCGCCGACGATCGCGAAGAGGCGATAGGAAAAGAGCGGCTCGCCGCCCTCGAGGCGCTGGTGAAAGATGGCCTCCCCGAGCGAGAGCCGCGTGAGTTCTGCCGGAGGCAGTGGGAGGCCATGCGCTACGTCCTGGTCGGTAACCCCGCCCGCGTCAATCAGCTCGGCGACGGCTTCTGCGATCTGCCGAACGAATGGCCAATTGCCTTCATCCACATGTGGCCGCATCGGCAGGCGGAAATGAAACAGCTGCGAATCACACCTGACCAACTGGCTCTGGTGAAGCAGCCGGTCCTGACCATTCACGGCACACGCGATCGCAACGCGCCCTATGGCGCTGGTCGCGAGTGGGCGACGGTCCTGCCGGACGCGCGTCTCCTGACAATCGACGGAGCGGCGCACCAGTCGTGGGTCGATGCGCCAGAACTGGTCTTCGGCGCGATCGATCGATTTCTGTCTGGCAACTGGCCGCCGGACGCCGTGGTGGTGCGTCCTGAACGCCGGAACTGAGTCGCCATCCGACGCGCCCGACGGCCAGGCATCGCGGTAAGCTGCCCGCCCTATTGTGGACGAACAGGACTTCGCCACAGCAACGCGGCGAAGGCGACGGCGAAGACGGAGTACACCACCGCCAGAATCCAGAACGTGGCAGGCATCGAATTTCGGGACAACGCTTTGACGATCACCGCGGTGCCGCTGACGAAGTGCAGCACGTTGCCAATCGTCACCGGACGCGAGTAGATCCCGCCGATCATGTTGCCCCTTGCCATCCAGTTCAGCGCCGCGAATCCCAGATAGAGCACGCCGGCCAGCTGTGCGATCAACATCGCCGGGCATCGACGCGCCCGCCGCTCACCGACAAAGCAACCTCGGGAGCAAACAGGCCGGAGAGACCGATGGCGCCCAGCACGGCAGCGCTGGCCGCCATCAGCAGGCGTGTCGCGTTCATGCGTTGGGAGTCTAGCGGATGTGACGCCGGGCACCGAGCTGCGCCCCGGTCTGCCGGCGACGGCGTCAATCGGCCCACAATCGATCCGCAGCGCTGCTGGCTATCGCCACCGTCACGGGAGACATCGTCGAGCTGGATTTCCGCACGGTGCCGGCGAATCGGATCCACGATCCGGCACATCACCCCACGCGGTAAGCTACGGGGTACGCCTTGCGCTACAGCGGAGTCGCGATTTCGAAAGTCCGCGACAGGAGGGAGGGTTCGATGGTAACCCAGGTTCTGCGTGATCCGCGACGCTATCTGCTTGCCGTGATGGCCGTGGCCCTGACCGTCATCGTGCCGCTCATGTTCGCATCCATCACAATGATCGACAGCTCGCTCCGGACCGGATCGAGCATCGGCTGGACCGTACTCTGGGCGCTGCTTGGAGTCGCATGTGTCGGCCTGCTGGTCGGCGTGATGGTGATACTCGCTCGCGCCACGCGAGTGTCGGAGTCGGAGCACGAGACGCCGGACGGCGGCGCGCACCGCGAGCTCTAGCCAGCCGTCGGCAACGGCGTTGTCCGCGGTTTCCCGACCGCGCGGTTGGTTTTGTGCCCACGCGCAGGCAATGGCCGCCTGCGCCACGAGTAGCTCGTGCGGTCGTGTCGGCGCGCGTGCCGTACGTGCTCTAGTTCTCGCGCAGCAAAATGCCCGGATCGATTCGAGCGGCGCGCCGGGCGGGCGCCCAACTCGCCGCCACGCCCATCGCCACCAACACGAGAGCGGCGCCGGCGAGCGTCAGCGGATCGGCTGCCGGCACGCCGTAGATCAACCCCGCTACAAATGTCGATCCCCAGACGCTCGCGGCTATTCCCGCGAGAATGCCGGCGGCGACGAGCGCCGACGTCCGCGCGAGCACCAATCGAATAATCTGGCGAGGCGCCGCACCGAGGGCGAGGCGAATGCCGAGCTCGCCGCGCCGGCGCGACACTGCGTAAGCCGTCACTCCGTACATGCCGAGCGCGGCGAGCAGCAGCGCGATCGCGCCGAAGAACCCCGCGAGTTGCGCCATCACGCGTTCGCGGGTCAGCGACGCATGCCACTGATCCGAAAGCGATCGAAAGGTCAGCACGATGTGCGGATCGACGGTCGCGATCGCCTGTTCCAGGCTCTTTCTCAAGAGCAGTGGCGGGCCATTTTGTGCGCGGACGCTGAGTCTGACGACCGACAACGGGAATTCGGGGAGATCAAGCTGCCCCAGGGGCATGTACCAACTCGGCGGCACTTGCTCGTGCGGCCACGCGTAGACTGCGTCAGCCGAGACCCCGACAACGGTCATCCGCCTGGCAAACGGCAGCCCTGCGAACGGCGTAATGGTGCGGCCGAGCGGGCTCGATGATCCGAAGAATCGCCGCGCGAAGGTCTCGTTGACGATCGCCACTCGCGGTGCGCCGGCGCGATCGGTGTCGCTGAAATCGCGGCCGGCGACCAGACGCGTGCCGAACGTGCTGAACCACCGCGGCGAGATCAGGTTGCCGCTCACGTCGTCATTCGCGTCTGCCCCGACGTCGGGTGCTCCGTTGTCCACGGCAACCCGCGGCGTGAAGCCTCCCCCGCCCATCGGAGTAAGAAACGAGATCGAGGCGTCGGCGACGTGTGGCAGGCGGCGAGCCGCGTCGCGTGCGCGCTCGTAGAGCGACACACGCCCCGCCGCATCGACGGCAGCGCGCTCCGAGTCCATGGTGACGACGAGGACGCGATCTGCATCGATCCCGAGCCGTCGAGAAGCGAGGGAGGCGAACGAGTGAATGAACAACCCCGCGGCAGTCACCAGCACTACTGACATCGCCACTTGCCCGGCGACGAGCCACGCCATCGCCCCATGCGTGCGTTGGGTCGAGGATCGGCTCCATTCCTTGATCGCGTCGACGGGACGTGCGCCGGCCGCGCGAAGGGCAGGGGCAATGCCAAACAGCAACGCAGTAACGGCGGCGGTAGCCGTCGTGAACGCCAGGACGCGCGCGTCCATCGACAGGTCGAGAAAGACGACATCGTTGCCGGTTGAGAGCTGGCTGACGAGAAAACGCCCGCCGTATCGGGCGACAACAACGCCGAGCGCGGCGCCGCACGCCGAGAGCAAGAGGCTTTCAGAGAAGAGCTGCCGCGCGAGCCGCCAGCGCGACGCGCCGAGCGCCACTTGAACGCTCAGCTGATGCCTGCGAGCCATCGCGCGAGCCAGAAGCAGGTTGGCGACGTTCAGGCAGCCAATGAGCAGCACCAACGCCACGACCACAGCAAGGACCAGCAGTGGAGCCTGATAGTCGCGCCGAAGATTGGAGTATCCGGTCGCGGCCGGTACGACGGTGAAGGGAGAAGCGAGGTATGACGCTGCGGGTACGCCGGCCTCGAGTGTCGCTTCCCGAATCGCCCTCTGCGATGCACGCAGCACCGCCGCGGCGCTCTCGCGCGACTGGTCCGGCCGCAAGCGCGCGATGATCGTCAGGAAATTCGTCGAGGCCGATTCGACCACCGAGTCGCTGCCGCGCACGAGTGGTTCGGTGCCGAGTGGCACAATGACATCGAAGGTCCGGCCGACTTCCGTGCCGAAAAACTCGGGCGACGTGACACCCACGATCGTGAACCGCACGGAGTTGAGACGCACGGTCCGACCGATGGCACTTGCCTCGCCACCGAACTCGCGACGCCAGTAGTCGTAGCTGATGACGGCGACTGGACCGTCAGGGCCACCACGCAATCGATCGTCGAGTGCGGAGAACGTGCGCCCGATCAGAGCTCGCACGCCGAGCGTGTCGAAGTACGACCCGCTGGCCCACATGCCTTCGACGAACTGCGCTTCGCCGCCGGTCGAGCGATTGAATTGCACGAACGACCATGCCGCCGCTGACTCGACGAGCTGCGGCCGTTGACGAATCTGGTCCCATTGCGGATAGCTCCAGGCGCGCACCCGCGGGCCCCCGCTGTCGCCGAGTACGCTGTCCGTCACGTGCACCAGCCGCTCGGGCGCACGCACCGGCAGCGCGCGAAGCAGCAGACTGTTCACGAGGGAGAAGATGGCTGTGTTCGCTCCGATCGCCAGCGCCAATGAGCCGATCACCACGGCGGTCACGAGCGGTGTCGCCCGCAGCGCCCGGAGGGCAAGACGGAAATCCTGTCGAGCCCCCGCGACGAGTGGCAGACGCTGTTGATCGCGAATGGCATCCATTGCCTGAGACACGCCACCTACTCGCAATCGCGCCGCCCGTTCTGCGTCAGCCGCTGGCACGCCTCGACGCCGAGCGTCTTCGGCAGCCATCTCCATGTGCAGACGAAGCTCCTCCGCCAGATCGTCATCGCGGCGTGCCGGACGGAGCACGCCCAGCACCCGATGTGCCCATTCGCGAAGCAGCCGCATGAGGGTTGCCAGCGGGCTCACGCTTCACCCCGCAGCAGCGTATGGATGATAGCGGCCATGCGATCCCACGATTCGCGCTCCTTCGCGAGCTGGCGGCGGCCCGCGGCCGTGAGCGAGTAGAAGCGGGCGCGGCGATTCGTGTCGGTTGCGCCCCAGGCGCCGCGCACGAGCCCTCGCTGCTCCAGGCGCATCAGCGCAGGGTACAGGGTACCCATGTTGAGCTGCAGGGCTCCGCTCGAGACCTGCTCGAGGCGTCCGGCGATGGCGTAGCCATGCACCGGACCGAGCGTGTCGAGAGTCTGCAGGACCATCAGGTCGAGCGTGCCCTGTAGCACGTCTGCCTTCTGATTGGCTTTGTTAGACACTCTAATGGAATAGCATAGGTTGCATTAGAGCGTCAAATGGAGCTGCCCGCGCCCGCTATCCCAGCCCTGTCGTGCGGCGCAGCCTCAGGGCGCCGTCCTGTTCGAGCGCCTGGTGGCACGCCCATCGCACAGGGTAGCGCACGCCTTTCACCTCGATCTCCGCCCTGAGCTTGAGCCTCTTCCAGTCCGTCCCCCGCGGCAGCTCGAAGCGGGCCTGCCGGATCTTCCCTGGCAGCGGATATCCGGGATCCAGGCCGCCTCCTGCCAGGACTCTCCCATCGTCGGTCGTCACGCTCACGCGCAGCACGCCGGGCACGCCGGCAATCCCATCATTGGCGAAGCCGATCACGAGCCCGTTCCGATCGCCGCCCTCGTAGTGCCAGACGTACGAGGGCCGCACGCGGTAGCCCACCCGGCGAGCAATGGTGTCGATCATCTCGGGGTACTGACGGTAGTAGCTCAGGATGTTCTCGGCCTTCTCCGCGTGCCAGTTCCAGAGCGACCAGTAGTTGGCCCCCACGTCCATGACATGGGCGATGACGTTGTCGGTGTAGGTGACGCCCTCGTCGATCCGCAGCGATTCCGGCGAGCCATTCGACATCCCCACTTCGAGCACCGCCGCCACCCAGGGAGGACGGTTCGAGATCGCCTCGATCTGCTCGTTCTCGACGAAGATCGTGTCGGTCCGCATCCAGTTGTGGCTGCGGATGGTCCGGTCGAGCAGCTCCGAGTTGCCGACGCGGCTCCAGTCCGGCTGCGTGTTGGTGACGAGCGGGGTCTTTTTCCAGTGCTCGAGCTGTACGTCGAACATGCGCACGAACGTGCGCTCCGCCGTCGCTCCGTCTGGAAACGGATGGTCGGTGAAGGGCCACGTGTGACCCTCACCCCAGAAGCCGTACATGAACGTGTCCATGTACTCCACGAGCGGGCTGCCATCGAGCTCCGCGGCTAGCAGCGCGTTCAATTCGCGGAAGGCGTCCTGGAAAAAGGGATGGTCGTATCGCGGCTCCAGGTACCCCTGGGCATCGCGCGACGGCCTGCGCTTCCATTCGCCGCCGCGCAGCCGAACCATCGGCACCTTGTCGAGGACGAAATCGGGCAGGGCAGGCTCGTCGATGTCGGGATCGCTCATCTGGACGCGGAAGCCGACCCGCTTGCCGTACTGCTTCGCCATCGCGAAGGTCGTCATCCAATACGGATCAGGATCCAGCCGGCCCGGACGCTTCTGCAGCTCTCGCCACGTGGGCCTCACGTAGAGTTTCTGGCCCAACGCCACCTGCGCGAAGGCCTCGATCGCCTTCTCCATGTCCACACCCTTGAAGGTGTTGCCGCCGAAGTCGCCGGTGACGTAGGTCACGAGGCCCATTCCGTAGCCTGGCACGACGGCGCGCGAAGGTGTCGTGGCCATCACGACCTCGGACCCCGGGAGCACTTCCTCGGGCGGATACTGCGGAAACGGACCCTGATAGAGGCGGTCGTTGACGGGCGGCGCGGTGCCCCAGTTGTAGCCGTCCCAGTTGTGAGCCGGAACGAAGGCCGCGGCGGGACGGGCGGCAGCGGCGGTTCCGAGGCACGCAGCGCCCATTTTGAAGAACGACCTCCTGTTCATTCATCCTCCGTTCCGGTCCTTCTCGATGAACGCGTGTGGGCGTCGTCATTGTATCCGTCAAGACAGACGACTCCTTCATCGTGAAGACTGGCGGTCACGAGTAGACAATCTACACAAGACACAGTAGAATGACTACACAATGGGCCGGGAGCCGCGATCACGTTTGGAGCTGCTGCAAGGCACGCTCGACCTCCTCATCCTCCGCACGCTGCTGGCCGGTCCCACCCACGGCCACGCGATCGCCAAACACATTCAGCGGACGTCTGAAGATCTGCTGCAAGTCGAGACCGGATCGTTGTATCCGGCGCTTCATCGACTGGAGGCCAAAGGCTGGATCGGCGCGTCCTGGGAGCTGTCCGATAAGGGCAAGCGGGCCAAGTTCTATCGCCTCACGCCCGGCGGCCGAAAACACCTCGTCGTCGAACGATCGAAATGGGAGACGTTCACTCGCGCGATGGGACTGATCTTGAATCCCGTCGATCAGGAGGGACGATGACGGCGTTCTTTCGGAAGCTCCGTTGGCTGACCGAGCGGCGGCACAAGGAAGCCGAACTGCGTGAAGAGCTCCAGTTCCATCTCGATGAAGAGGCGGACGCGCGTCAAGGAGAAGGGCTGACCGCAGAAGAAGCGAAATGGGCGGCGCGCCGTGAGTTGGGCAATCTCACCCTGATACAGGAGGACACGCGCGCCACGTGGGGATGGACGATCCTGGAGCAGCTCGGCCAGGACCTGCGTTACGCCTGCCGGACCATGGCGGTCAACCGGCTGCTTTCGACACTGGCCGTCTCGTCTCTGGCGCTCGGGATTGGCGCCAACACCGCGATCTACAGCTTCATGGATGCGATCCTCGTCCGCTCGCTGCCGGTGCCTGCTCCCGAGTCGCTGGTCGTGCTGAACTGGCACGCGGAAACCGAGCGCGAGTCGGTCGTGAAAGGCATAAGCGGCCGAACGTATGAGGATCCTCAGTCGGGAGTCACGGCGGGTATCTTCCCCTTCCCCGTGTTCGAGCTACTTCAGAAAAATAACGACGTCTTTTCGACGGTCTTTGCGCACTGCCAATACCGGGACGTGAGAAGCCTGAACGTCACGATCGGCGGACGGGCTGACCTTGCCGTTGGCTGGAACGTGTCGGGCGACTACTTTCGCGGACTTGCCGTTGCCGCGGCCGCCGGGCGCCTGATCGTACCCGACGACGACCGCGCGGGAGCGCCAACGGTGGCTGTGGTCAGTCACGGGTTCGGTCAGAGATGTTACGGGGACGCGGCGAACGCGGTCGGCCGGGCGATACGGATCAACGGCCTGCCGTTCACGGTGGTGGGCGTGACGCCGCCGGAATTTTTCGGTGTCGATCCCGCCGCGGCGCCGGACATCTATCTTCCGATGCACGTCATCGAGCAGCTGGGCGCTGGTCAGCAGTTTGGCTTTCAACCCGAGGACTGGCTCGCCCGGAATTACTACTGGATTCAAGTCATGGGGCGATTGCGTCCCGGCGTGACGCTCGCGCAGGCCCACGCGGCGCTCGCGCCCACGTTCAGGCGCTGGGTCGCGGACACGGCTGCCAATGACGCTGAACGCGCGAATCTTCCGGAGCTGATCGTCCAGGAAGGCGCGAGCGGCCTGGACAGCCTGCGTCGCCAGTATTCGCAGCCGCTGTCACTGCTGATGGCGCTCGTTGGCTTGATCCTGATCCTGGCGTGCGCCAACGTGGCCAATCTGCTGCTGGCGCGCGGCGCTGGACGACGCCGCGAAATGGCGCTGCGACTGAGCATCGGCGCGGGCCGGTCTCGTATCGTCCGCCAGTTGCTGACCGAAAGCGTGCTGCTGGCGTCGCTGGGCGGGGCGCTGGGGGTCGTGTTCGCGATCTGGGGCATGCGGTTCCTGACGCTGCTGCTGGCCAACGGCCGCGCGAACTTCACCTTGCACGCGGATCTGAACTGGCATGTGCTGAGCGTGGCCGCCGCACTGTCCGTTCTCACCGGCGTCGTGTTCGGGCTTGCCCCAGCCCTGAACGCCACCCGCGTGGATCTCGTACCGGCCCTGAAGGAAATCAGGGCCGGCCAACATGCCGCGCGACCGGCGTTCCGTCGGCTCAGCCTGAGCCGTCTGCTCGTGGTGGCGCAGGTCGCCATCTCGCTCCTGCTGCTGTTCACGGCAGGGCCCTTCGTGCGGACGCTCTCGAATCTGCATGCCGTGGAGCTCGGCTTCAATCGCCAGGACCTGCTGTTGTTCCAGGTAGACGCCAGAAAGGCCGGTCACAAGGACCCGGAGATTGCTGCGTTCTACACCGATCTCCGCACGCGGTTCAGCGCCATTCCGGGCGTGCGCTACGCGAGTCTCGCGCAGGACTCGCTCATCGCCGCCGGACACGGGCTGCCAATCAGTGCCGACGGCGTGTTGCCGAATCCGGCCACCCGCTTCCTCATGGTCGGACCGGCGTTCTTCACCACGATGCAGATTCCCATCCTGGCCGGGCGCGACTTCGACGAACGCGACCGGAGCGGTTCGCCGGCGGTTGCCGTGATCAACGAGGTGTTTGCGACGCGCACGTTCGGCGATCGCAATCCGCTCGGCCAGCGCCTGATGCTGTGGGAGCCGGGGGAACCACAGCGTCTCGGACGTGACATGGAGATCGTCGGCGTCTCCAGAAACGCGCGCTATGGCGGCCTGACCGGCGCAATCCCACCGGTGGTCTACATGCCCTATGACCAGGGTTTCCCGCAGCCCGATCAGATGGTCTTCGCGCTCCGCACAGCAGGCGAGCCGCTCCGGTACGTCAACGCGGTCCGCGAGGTCGTACGGCAGGCGGACGCGGGCGTGCCGGTGTCCGACGTCCGAACACAGACCGCCGGCATCGATCGGACGATCAACCAGGAGATCACGTTTGCCCGACTGTGTACCGGCTTCGCGATCCTGGCGTTGGTGATCGCCTGCGTCGGTCTCTATGGCACCGTCTCGCAGACGGTCGCCCGCCGTACCGGCGAGATTGGAATTCGCGTGGCGCTGGGAGCGCCGCATCGCCGGATTGTCTGGATGGTCCTGCGCGAAGTGTCAGTGCTGGCGGCGGTGGGGCTGGCCGTCGGTCTTTGCGCGGCGCTCGGCACCTCAGGATTCGTCGCGTCGTTCCTCTACGAAGTGAATCCCACCGATCCTCTGGCGCTGACGCTGCCGGTGATGATCTTCCTGAGCGCCGCGCTTCTGGCGGGGTTCGTGCCTGCTCGAAAGGCGTCTCGAATCGACCCGATGACCGCGATACGTCAGGACTGATTCGCGGAAGACCGCAGGCGCATCTACCGAAACGCGTCGGCGTGCGTCATCGCCCATTGCTCGAACGTGCGTGGAGGGCGTGCGGTGACGTCCTCAACGGTCGAGTAGACGCGCGATTCGTCGTAGCGGCCGCCGGTGAAGAAGTCGAAAAACGCCTCGACGTATTCGGCCGGCATCGTCCGACTCATCTCCTCGCGGGCCTCCGCGTCCGACTTGCCTTCGAATCGCAGGGGACGGCCCAACACCCGTGCCAGCACGCGAACACGGTCAGCGGCTGACAGCGCCTCGGGTCCAGTCAGTCGATAGCTTTGACCGACGTGCGATGGTGAATGGAGCGCCTCGATTGCCACCGCCGCGATGTCGTGCGGATCGACCGCGGCGACGCGCACGTCCGCGAATGACTCGCGTACGAGATCACCGGCACGAAGCTGCGGGATCCACTGCAGAGCGTTCGACATGAAGCTGCTCGGACGCAAAAACGTCCATGACAGGCCGGACTCGCGCACTGACACCTCGGAAAGGATGTGATACCGCGCGACCGCGTTGGTGACATCGCTGTCGGCCGCCGATTGCGACGAGAGGAGCACTACATGCTCGACGCCCGCCCGGCGCATTATCGCCAGCGTGCGCGGCAGGTCGTTGTACCCGCTCAACAGGAATGCACCGCGCACGCCGTCCACGGCGGCGGAGAGTGTCTCAGGCCTATTGAGATCGCCGGTGACGGCCTCCACGCCGGCTGGCAGTGTCGGCGCTGGCGATCTATCGGCTCGGTCCGCTCGGCCCGTGTCGCGCACCAACGCACGCACCGCGCGCCCGGCAGCCGCCAACTGGCTGACCAACTCCTTACCAACGTGGCCCGTGGCACCGGTGACCAAAATCATCACGTTTCCAGGGATGCCTCAGCATCTCTACCGATTGATGATGTTGAGAATGTTAACTTACCCGCAGTCTCCAAGTCTTTCACCGCGAGTGTGGCGATCGCGTCTGTATCACGTAACATTGTGAGTCCTTTCAGCGGCTGAACACGTGCGAGGATCCGAGTTCAGGAATCGTCGAGAGACTGCCGCACTCGAAGATTCGCATGCATGAATCGTCCCCTCGCCAGGCTCATCCTTGCCAGAAGCCTAGGCCGGCCCTCGACCGTAACCGGTCGAGCCGGGCGATCAGGTCGTCCCGCAGTGACGGGCGACTCGTACTGGAGTCCCAATTGCCGAAACACATCGTCATGACCGCAATCGTTCTGTGCTCCGTCGTTGTGAGCGACAGTGCGTCACAGACCGCAACAGCATCGGCTCTTGAAATCGACCGCGATGTCTGGTCCGTCTTCGTCGCGACTGTGGCGGCGGACGACATCGTTGGCATGGGACGCGCCTACTTTCCCGACGCGGTGCTGGTCTCGCCTAAGGGAACCCGACCGATCAAGGAGACCCTGGAGGGATGGGGACGTGACATGGTCGCCGCGAGAGCGAGGGGCGACAAAGCCACTGTCGAGTTTCGCTTCTCTCGCCGTCAAGACGACAGCACCACGGCGTTCGAAGCCGGCATCTTCAAGTACACCGTCATCGCCAAGTCTGGTGCAAGTACATCGAAGTTCTACCCGTTCGAGGAACTACTGGTGAAGACGAATGGCAAATGGCGGGTGCTCATGGAACGTCAGTTCGACTTGGTCACTCAGGACGCGTGGGACAAGCTCGCCAAATGAAGGGAACGCGAGACTCGCTCAGCGAGATCGGGCAGCCTTCGGACGTCCACCCACGAATGCCGCGAGGTGCTCGCCGGTCAGCGTCGACTTCGCCGCTACGAGATCGGCCGGGGTGCCTTCGAACACGACCCGCCCGCCGTCGTGGCCCGCGCCCGGCCCGAGGTCGATGATCCAGTCGGCGTGCGCCATCACCGACAGGTGGTGCTCGATCACGATGACCGACTTGCCGGAGTCGACCAGTCGGTCCAGCAGCCCGAGCAGCTGCGCAAGGTCGGCCAGGTGCAACCCGGTCGTCGGTTCGTCGAGCACCAAGACGCCGCCCGCCTCACCCATGTGCGTCGCGAGCTTGAGACGCTGACGCTCGCCGCCTGAAAGCGTCGTCAGCGGCTGGCCGAGACGCAGGTAGCCGAGGCCGACGCCGGTCATGCGCTCGAGAATCGCGTGCGCGGCCGGCGTGCGCGCGGCGCCCTTCTCGAAAAAGCCGACCGCATCGTCCACCGAGAGATCGAGCACCTCGGCGATGTTGAGCTTGCCGAGCCGATAGTTCAGCACCAACGCCTGGAACCGCCGGCCCTCGCACTCTT
Organism: Vicinamibacteria bacterium; assembly: GCA_963800785.1. Classification (GTDB taxonomy): domain Bacteria; phylum Acidobacteriota; class Vicinamibacteria; order Vicinamibacterales; family JAENWD01; genus JAENWD01. The sequence continues at coordinate 195,530 of CAWDCH010000021.1, read as the reverse complement.
CGCAGACCGTGGTCACGCCGGCCATCATGGCGAGGTCCGTGTAGATCACGCCGGCGCCGTTGCAGGTCGGACACGCGCCTTCGGAGTTCGCGCTGAAGAGCGCGGGCTTGACGCCGTTGGCCTTCGCGAACGCGTTGCGGATCGGATCCAGGAGACCCGTGTACGTCGCCGGGTTGCTCCGCCGCGAGCCACGGATCGGCGTCTGATCGATCGAGATCACGCCGTCGCGATTGCTCACCGAGCCGTGAATCAGCGCGCTCTTGCCCGCCCCGGCCACGCCGGTCACCACCACCAGCGCGCCGAGCGGGATGTCGACGTCCACATTCTTGAGATTGTGCGTGCGGGCGCCGCGCACTTTCATCACACCAGACGGCTTCCGCACCGACGACTTCAGCGAGGCGCGATCTGAAAGATGCCGCCCGGTGAGCGTGCCGCTGGCGCGCAGCGCATCGACCGTGCCCTCGAAGACCACTTCCCCACCGGCAGCGCCGGCGCCGGGACCGAGATCGACGGCGTGATCGGCGATCCCGATCGTCTCGGGCTTGTGCTCGACGACGAGGACGGTGTTGCCCTTGTCGCGGAGTCGCAGCAGCAGCTGGTTCATCCGCTGGATGTCGTGTGGATGCATCCCGATCGACGGCTCGTCGAAGACGTAGGTGACGTCGGTGAGCGACGAGCCGAGATGGCCGACCATCTTCGTGCGCTGCGCCTCACCGCCCGAGAGCGTTCCCGAACGCCGGTCGAGGCTGAGATAGCCAAGCCCGATCTCGACGAATGAGTCGAGCGTGTGCCCGAGCTTCGTCAAAAGCGGCGCAACGGAGGGCTCCTTCAGATCGCGCACCCACGTGGCCAGGTCGCTGATCTGCATCGCGCAGGCGTCGGCGATGTTGATTTTGCTGATCTTCGACGATCGCGCGGCCTCGTTGAGCCGCGTACCCTTGCAATCGGGACACGTGGTGAACGTGACCGCGCGCTCCACGAACGCGCGGATGGTCGGGTTCATCGCGTCGACGTCCTTGGAGAGGAACGACTTCTTGAGCCGCGGGATCAGACCCTCGTAGGTGAGGTTCAGCTTTTCGACCTTCACCTTGGTCGGCTCCTGATAGAGGAGGAGGTGCTGCTCCTTCTTTGTGTATTTGCGGATTGGTTTGTCCGTGTCGATGCCGATGGCCGCGAACGTGCGCATGTACCACCCCTCGGCGGTGTAGCCGGGGATCGTGAGCGCGCCCTCGCTGAGCGACTTCGTGTCGTCGTAGAGCTGCGAGAGATCGATGTCGCTGACCTGCCCCATGCCCTCGCATCGCGGGCACATGCCGCCGAGGTAGATCTGTTCGCGCACGACGATCCGCTCGCCCTTGCCCTTGTCGGCGGTCATTGCGCCGCTCGCCTTCCGCGTCGGGACGTTGAACGAGAAGGCGGTGGCGGGACCGATCTGGGGCTTGCCGATGCGGCTCCAGAGCACGCGGAGCATCGCGTTAGCGTCGGTCACGGTGCCGACCGTCGAGCGCGCGTTCGCGCCCATCCGCTCCTGGTCGACGATGATCGCGGTCGTGAGCCCTTCGAGGACGTCGACGTCGGGCCGCGCCATCGTCGGCATGAATCCCTGCACGAAGGCGCTGTAGGTCTCGTTGATCAGCCGTTGCGATTCCGCCGCGATGGTGCCGAACACCAGCGACGACTTGCCCGATCCCGAGATGCCGGTGAACACCGTCAGCCGCCGCTTGGGGATCTCGACACTGACGTCCTTCAGGTTGTTCACGCGCGCGCCCTGCACGCGGATCAGGTCGTGGCTGTCTGCGGAGTGCTGGTTGGAGGAGGCCATGTTCTTTAGTCAGTGCGTCGCCTGCTGCGCCACCTGGTGGCATACGGCAGCACGAACAAGTACAGACCGGTGAGCAGGAGCAAGGCAAGCGGGACGAGCGGCGAGTAGGTCACCCAGGGCGGAGGCATCCCACCCGCCTGTGCCAGGGCGACGAAGTTGGCAATGACGGTGACCGTGAAGGCGATGGACACCCAGCGGTGGATCTGCCGAATCCAGCTGTTCCAGTTCAATAGGACCTCCTCTGAAGGGGCCGGTTGAATCTACACCGCTACATGAGGCACGACATGTCTGGAAGCGTTCCCGCGTCAGCGTCGGAAGACAGTGCCGGGCGACGGTCCGTGCGTACCACGATCCGGTGAGGTAGAGGCTTTCCAATCGATGTAGACTTCGCCTCATCATGCTCCGAGTAGCCCTACTGGGCCTGACCCTGTTGATCCTTGCGTCGAGTGCCGCCTGGTCGCAGGAACCGACGACGCGCGAAGAGGCCGACCGGCAGCGGCGCGAAGAGAAGGCCAAGGAGACCAAGCCCTACGAGCCGAACGGCTTCGAGAAGGCGATGGACTTCGCCGAGGACAGGGCGATCTTCATTCTCGACCGCGAGGGCTTCCATCCGAAGCTCGGCTCGCTGACCACGGGCAGCGGGTTTGCCTACGGCCTGGGCTTTCGCGATCGCGACCTGTTCTCCAACAAAGGGGCGCTCGAAATCTGGGGGGCCGGCAGCGTCAAACGCTACTGGGCGACCGAGGCACGCCTGAGGTTTCCGCGTCTGGCCAACAACCACCTGCACCTGGAGACCTGGGCGAGCCACCGCGACTACCCGGAGGAAAACTTCTTCGGACTCGGACCCGATTCAGACCGGGACGATCGATCCGACTACGCCATCCGTACGAACCACTTCGGCGGTCGCGTCGGGGTCAGACCCACCGCCCGTCACCTGCTTGTCGGCGGCGGGATCGAGTACCTGGAGCCGCGGCTCGGCGGGGGAAAGAACGATAAGTATCCGAACGTGACGGATATCTTCCCTCCGTCCGAGGTGCCCGGCATCGACACCCAGGCCAATTTCCTGCGATCCGAGGCGTTCATCGAGGTCGATTACCGCGAGCCCCTCTACCCGAAGAAGGGCGGTTGGTATCGCATCGACTTCTCCCACTACGACGATCGCACCGCCGGCCAATTCACGTTCAACCGCATCGATGCCGACTTGCGACAGTTCGTTGGTTTCCTGGCTGGCCGTCGCGTCATCGCGGCGCGGCTCTTCGTCTCGACATCCGACACCGACTCCGGCCAGACGATGCCGTTCTATTTCATGCCGACACTCGGCGGGAACGACACGCTGCGCGGCTTTCGCGAGTACCGGTTCCGCGGACCGCACGCGATCCTTGCGCAGGGTGAGTACCGCTGGGAGATCTGGAGCGGCCTCGACGGGGCGCTCTTTTACGATGCCGGCAAGGTCGCCAACCGCCGTGAAGACCTGGATTTCGAGGATCTCGAGACCGACTACGGCATCGGGTTCCGCTTCAACACCAATAACGGCATCATCCTCCGCGTCGATGCCGCATTCGGGAGCCGCGATGGCAACCACTTGCATATCGTCTTCGGCGGAGTCTTCTGAGATGGCCGCCGCACCTCGCCGATGGCCGAGCCCAGCCGCCAGACGGCTCGCGCTCGCCGGGTTCGTCGGCCTCATCGCTGCCGGAGCCGTCGCACTGCCGCGATCGGCCGCACCGCGCTTCTATCCCGACGACCCGCTGTGGACTGACGACGACCGCGTCATGGACGCGTCGAAGGCCGGGTCGATCGAGGACACGAACGGCTACGACTTCGTCGTCAACACGCTCGGACATCCCGGTGAACGGCGGGACGTGCGCGCGCTCAACGTCAACACGGTCGATGAGGTGCCCGACTCGAGCTGGTTTACGAATCGAATCGGTCGGAAAGCTTTGAGTGCCGCAGAAATCGCGAAGGGGCCGGATCGCCCGGAGGGCGTGACCCTCGATGGCTGGAAGGTCTCGGGCGGAAAGAGCGCCGGCGTCCAGCCCGGTTTCCGCATGACCGACTCCGAGGGCCAGACCTACCAGATCGAGGTCGACCCGCCGTCGAATCCGGAGCTGGCCAGCGGCGCCGAGATGATCGGCACCGCCTTCTATCACGCGATTGGCTACAACGTGGTCGATGTCTACCTCGCCGAACTCGATCGCGAGGCGCTGGTGATCGCGGATAACGCGACGATTCGCGATCCGCTCAACGGCCGCCGGCGCCGCCTGAAGAAATACGACCTGGACAACGTCTTCAACCGCGCCGCGCGCCTCGAGAACGGGCATTACCGTGTGCTCGTCAGCCGCTTCGCGCCAGGCAAGCCGCTTGGCAACTTCCGCTATTACAGCCGGCGTCCGGACGACCCCAATGATCTCGTCGCCCACGAGCACCGGCGCGAGCTGCGTGGGGCGCGGGTCTTCGGCGCCTGGCTGAATCACGACGACTCGCGGGGCATCAACAGCCTCGACATGCTCGAGACGACCAACGGGCGCGCCTCGATCAAGCACTACATGTTCGATTTCGGATCGATCCTCGGCAGCGGCACTGTCTATGCCCAGCGCCACCGATCGGGCAACGAATACATCTTCGAGCAGAAACCAGGGTGGGCGACGCTGTTCACTCTTGGCCTGTACGTGCGGCCGTGGATGACCATCAAATATCCGCACGTGCCCCGGTCGGTCGGACGTCTCGAAGCCGAACGCTTCGATCCGCTCAAGTGGAAGCCGGAGTATCCCAACGCCGCCTTCGAGAACATGCGGCCGGACGATGCGTTCTGGGCGGCACGCATCGTGTCGAAGTTCTCGGACGAGGCGATTCGTGCGGTGGTCGAGAAGGCCGCCTACAGCGATCCGGCGGCAACCGACTACATGACGAAGACGATCATCGCGCGCCGCGACAAAGTGGTCGCCGCCTGGATCAACCAGGTCTGCCCCATCGTCGATGCGGCGCTGTCGTCAGACGGTACGCTGACGTTCGCGAACGCGGCGGTCGACGCCAAAGCCGCCACACCACCAGAGCGCTACGAGCTCAAGTGGTTCAAGTTCGACAACGCGACCGATCAGCGAACGGCGGTCGGCGAGCCGGTGACAGCGTCGGGCGGCTCGGCCCGCGCGCCGGATGGACTGTTGTCGACCGCCTTTGTGGGGGTCAGCGTGACGGCTGTGCACGCGGGACTGCCTGGATGGGCGACGCCGTCGACGCTCTTCTTCCGCCGCGGCGGGGCCGGCACCGCGCCGGGGAGCTGGACGCTCGTCGGCGTCGAACGAGGATCGGGGACACAGCCGGGCTCTTGATTACTCCTTGCCCTCCCCCCTCACGACAGCGTGGCGCCCGCCTCGATCAGCCGCGCCCGCGTTCTCGACATACCACCTGGCAACGGCGACCGGATCCTCGACTTGAACAATCGGGGGTAATCTTGTTGCAATCGCTGCCCCATCCATGAATACCCGACTGCTGCGGGGCGCACGGCTCCTGCCCGCGTGGCGCTCGTGGACGTCCGAACGCGGCCTGTCCCCTGACGCTGTCGAGCGGACGCGTGACGGCGGAGCGCGCCGGAATCGCCAGCGCGTGGCGTTCGCCATCCTCGCCCTTGCGCTCCTGCCTGTCCTGCTGGTGATGTCGCGCGACTTCGGGGTCACGTGGGACGAGGCGACTCGCCAGGCGAACGGCGAGCGCATCTGGGCGCTGTATCACGGCATCCCTCAGGCCGAGAAGGGTTATCTGTACGGAGGACTCTTCGACGTCAGCGCCGTGGCGCTGCAGCACGTGCTGACGCTGGACAAGTATCTGGTGCGGCACTTCCTGAACGCATTCGTCGGCTGGCTGGGCATCGTCGGCTGCGGAGCGCTCGCCTGGCGTGTTGCAGGCCCAGCGGTTGGCTCCCTTGCGATGTTGATCCTCGCGCTGATGCCGCCATATGCAGGGCACGCGATGAACAATCCCAAAGACGTGCCGTTTGCGGCGGCCGCCATGTGGGCGCTCGTCGCCATCGCCGCGCTGCCGCGTGAGCGGCCTTACCTGCCGTTACGGCACGTGATCGCGTTGGGTGCTTGCATCGGCCTCGCGCTGGCGATCCGTCCGGGCGGTCTGCTGTTCGTCGCATACGCAAGTCTGTGGGTGCTCACATCGCTCGTTGCCAGTCGCGAGACGAGCGTCCGGCACATCGCATTGGCTGGTCTCGGCCTGATCGGAGCGACAGTAATTGCCGCTCTCGTAGCCATGCCCGTGTGGCCGTTCCTCTGGGAGCGTCCGGTGATCGGAATGTTCAAAGCCCTCGAGGGTGTCTCGCACCACGAATGGCGCGGCACCGTCCTCTTCAACGGCCGGGACATCCGATCGACCGCGGTGCCCTGGACGTACGTGCCGGTCTGGCTGTTCTGGACCACACCGCCGGTCGTGATTGCCGGGGCAGCGCTGTCGCTCATACCCATGGTGTCGTCGACCCTGCAGCGACTCCACCAGGCATTTGCCGTTGCGCGGGCTGATGGCCACCCCGCCGCTGGCGAATCACGTGCACTCGTCGCCGGTTTGTGGTTTGCGGTGATCTTTCCGGTGGCCTACGTCGTCGCGCGGCACTCGACGCTGTACGACGGCGTTCGCCATCTCCTCTTCATCGTACCGCCCCTCGTTGCGCTGGCCGCCGTCGGCTGGGTCTCGGCGATCGCAGCCACGGCCGGGGTGTGGCGCGCGGCAGTCGCTCTGCTCCTGATGGCGGGCCTGGCCGAACCGCTCGTGTTTCAGGTGCAGAACCATCCGAATCAGGTCGCGTACTTTCAGCCCCTGGTCGGTGGTCCGCGCGCGGCCTACATGCGCTTCGAGATGGACTACTGGGGCAACTGTCTGTTCGAGGCCGTGAAGCAGACGGCCGACGTCGGTCGCGCGGCGAGCGCACCCGTCACAATCTCAGGACGTCGCGAGCGCGAGTTGAGGCTGAACGCCGCACGCGTACACGGCGTCGTCGTCTCGGGCCGCAACGACAGCGCTCATGAGCTGGAAGTCGTACTCCTTCGAGGCACGCGGAAGGAGTTGAAGGCATTTTTGAGGCGCAGCGACATCCTGTGGCACGTGACGATGTCCGATGGCGCCGCGCTCTGTACGGTGACGCAGGGACCGCAATTCCAGCGTTTGCGTGATCGGCTCGAGCAGCGGGGCGCGCTGTCCGCATTGTCGGCTCACGGAGCGACCACGCCGTAGAAGTGTCGGCGTGGCTGTAGCTGACGAAAATCTCGGTCGCCCTACCGACCCCTATACTCTGCACCTCATGTGGCGAACATGGATTGCGCTCGTGTTTGCGGCCGTCCTGGCGTGCGTCACGGAGGCCGCGACCAGCAACAACAACGTTGATCGACTCGTCGCGCTGGGCAGGTTGTGGGCGACCATCAAGTACTTCCACCCGGGGCTCGACGAGGCGCATCCAGAGTGGTGGGATCGGGCGCTTCTGGCGGCTGTTCCGGCGGTGGAAGCGGCCTCGTCACAGGGCGCGTACCGCGCGGCGATCGATGCGATGCTCGGGCTCCTGCACGATCCGGTCACACGCGTGGAGGTGCCCTCGACAATTCCAAATGCGATTGCGTTCGGCTTCGTCCAGGCGCAACTCCGAGACGGGGTGCTGCTGGTCACGAGCGGCAAGACCGCCGGTGATCCACTAGAGTCCATCCAACCGGTTTTGAAACTCCTGCCCCAGGCGCATGCCGTCATTCTCGACTTGCGTGCTGGCCCGGTCCATCCGTGGCTCTGGGGACCCCAGCTTCTGCCCGCCACGGGCGGGCCATTATTTCTCCCGGCGCACCGGTTCCGTGTGCATGTTGGCAACGTGACACCGCTGGGCGCTGAATACGTGGCGTTCTTCTCGGGGAGTCTCACCCGAAGCGCACCAGCCCCACTCATCGGGCAGGGCGGGCATCGAAGAGTCGTTTTCCTGGTGAATGACAGCCGACAGGTGCCTCTCGTGGCCGCAGCGCTGCAAGTGGCCGGGACCGGCTACATCGTCGCTGAACGCCCGATTGATGATCGCGCCATCGCGCGGCACGGGATGGCGTCACACTACCGTCTGCCACTAAGTGACGGGCTCGTCGCACATATCCGCACCTCCATGATGATCCACACGGATGGCACAACCGGGATTCAAGCGGATCGCGTGTCCAGCACCGACGCACTCCCCCTGTCGTTCGCGGCGGCGTCTGGCACCATCTCTCACGCGCGGCGACCGCGTGCTCCGGTTGCCTACGGCGTGCGGGCCCCAGAAGAAGCCTACGCCGACTCACCGTATCCATCTCGACCACTGCGCGTACTGGCTGCCATGCGGGTGTGGGCCACCGTCGAATGGCTTTATCCGTATCGAGATCTGATGGAGGGTGACTGGGACCAGGTGCTGAAGGATTCGCTCATCAAACTGCTTGACGCCCGTGACGCACGCGCCTATCACCTCGCAATTGCAGAGATGGTGGCTCACATGAACGATACCCACGCAGTAGTACAGAGCAAAGTGCTCGACGAGTTCCTGGGAACCGGTGCACCTGCCATCACCCTGCGTCCGGTCGAGGGTCGGCCTGTGATCGTGCGGCTGGATGATCCGACAGCGAGTGCCGGAGTTGCCGTCGGTGACGTGGTGTTGACTGTCGATGGCACTCCCGTCGGTGAGCGACTCGCAACCCTAGGTCGGTATATTTCTTCGTCAACCCCTCAGGCCCTACAGCGAGATACCGTCAACGCGTTGCTCCGGGGGCCGGACGGCAGTGCAGCGGATCTGACAATCCAATCGGGGAATGGTGCGGAACGTTCCGTCAGGCTGCCGCGCAAAGCGGCTTACCTAGCCGACGTGTGGAAGGTGGACGGCAAAGAACCGTTTCGACTTCTGCCGAGCGGTTTCGGCTACATCGACTTGCGGCTACTGATGCCGCACCAGGTTGATACCGCATTCGACGCACTCGCGACGACAAAGGGTCTCATTTTCGACATGCGCGGTTATCCCAACGGCACTTATCCGGCGCTTGCGGCCCGGCTTGCTGATCGGCCCGACGTGCCGACACCGCCCATGTGGCTCCCACTCCTCTTCGAACCGGGCGCGCAAACGCGCCACATGTTTCGCCCCCCGCTGGAGATAGTGCTTGGAGCTGCACCGTACCGCGGCAAGACAGTGATGTTGATCGATGACCGGGCTCAAAGCCAGTCCGAACACACGGCGATTGTCTTGCGGGCCGTGCATGGCACGACGTTCATCGGAAGTGCGACGGCCGGGGCAAACGGTGAGGGATCGAACTTCCGTCTCCCTGGCGGAATCTTCGTCGGAATGACCGGCGTCGGCGTTAGTCATCCCGACGGCAGTCAACTGCAGCGTATCGGAGTTCTGCCGGACATTGCCGTGCAACCGTCCATCGCCGGAATCCGCGCAGGGCGAGATGAACTTCTAGAGCGCGCGGTGCGCTACCTCGAAGAGGTGACCGGGAAGCAGTGAGTCTCATGGCGTGCAGACAGTGGCGTCTCCATCGCGATTCGTAGTGGCGGATGACGTCGGGATTCGGCGCGATGCCCACCCACGTCACGGAAAATGGAATCTCATCGGTCCAAACACGAGCTAAAGCGCTCTCGCCGCAGCGGACACGCACGTAAACGGATTCGCTCGCAGGAAAGTACTGGTAGAGACGACGAAAGTCACCCCCTTAGTGCCCCTTTGAAGGCAGCTCGCTGCATGCACAGCACACGGGCGTCCGAACTGCGGCGCAATTGAACCGGTTTCTGTCACTACGACAACTGAGGCCGGTCGCACGCGCAGGGGTACGGCGTTTGCTTCGACACGGCCTTTTTCGTGCGTCAGCTTGGCCTCGTCGCGCTGCTCATTGCCGAGCTCGTGTACCTCACGATTCGCTTTGATTCGCAGCTCCTGGACGACGCCTCGTCGCCCTGGCTGCGGCTGGTGGCGTGGTCGCCGCAGTACCTCCGACTGGGCATCACTGTCACGGTGGTGATGCTCCTCCTCGGGAGCCAGCGACTGTGGGCCGGCCTTGTGGCCGACCGAGCGCCCGTTTCGTCCTCTGCGTGGTATGCATGGCTCGCCGCTCACTTCGGCGCGCTCCTGCTCTTCTTGCAAGTGTCGGCCGTGGTCTTCGACCCAACGGCGGCGGCACGCCACCCGGCGTTCTGGGTTTCCACGTGGATCGCCGTCGGCCTGGTCGCACTGATCTCGTGGACGCTGGCATTCGCACCCCGCCACGTCGCGTTCCTGACCAGGGGCCGCGGGCGCGTGCTGGCTGGCCTCGCGCTTCTGCTCGGCTCGGCCGCATGGTTGAGCGGCTATCTCACCGAAGCCCTGTGGACGCCGCTTGCGGGCTACACGTTCGCAGTCGTCGAGGCCATGCTCGGCGCTATCTACCCACAGGTTGTGAGCGATCCGTCGAGGCTCGTGTTGGGAACGTCCAGCTTCAAGGTGTCTATCGCCGCGGCCTGTTCCGGCTACGAAGGGGTCGGGCTGCTGCTGGCGTTTCTCACGATCTACCTGTGCCTGTTCCGGCACGAGCTGCGTTTTCCCAACGCGCTGATCCTGCTACCCATTGGGGCGGTGACCATCTGGCTCGTTAACGCCCTTCGTATCGTTGCGCTCATCGTCATCGGGTCGTCGGGGTGGAAAGCTGTCGCGCTCGGCGGGTTCCACTCGCAGGCTGGCTGGATTGCCTTCAATGCGATCAGTCTGGCGTTTGTGGCGATCGTGACGCGGGGCCGGTATTTCCGGAAGGATACCGAGAGGGTTGCGCCGCAGGACGCGAGCGACGAGGACGCGACAACCGCGTTTCTGGCGCCGCTGCTCGTCGTGCTGAGCTGCACGATGCTCACCGGCGCGTTCGCGGCCGGCCTCGACTGGCTGTATCCGACCCGCGTCATCGCGGCTGCGTGGGTGCTGTGGGTATTTCGGAAGCACTACGTGAACCTGGGATGGACGATGTCGTGGCGCGCCATGGCCATCGGCTGCGTGACGTTTGCGATCTGGATCGCGCTCGTGCCGGCGCCGCCCGCAGGCGCGGGCTGGCCCGCCGCCCTTCAGTCCGTGCCGGTGTACTGGGCGGCAGCCTGGCTGATAGTGCGCGTGATCGGCTACACGATTACGGTTCCGCTGGTTGAGGAGCTGGCCTTCCGGGGGTACCTCACGCGTCGTTTGATGCGTGCAGACTTCGAACGGCTGCCGATCGGGTTGTTCTCGTGGTCTTCGTTTGTGATCTCGTCGCTGCTCTTCGGGGCACTGCACGGCGGGTATTGGCTCGCCGGCACGATTGCAGGGATGACGTTCGCACTCGCACTGTATCAGCGGCGTGCGCTCGGCGACGCCGTGCTGGCACATGCCACGACGAACGGGCTCATCGCGGTGTACGTGTTCGTGACGGGGCGGTGGTCGGTGTGGTCGTGAAGACCTGAGACATAGCAAAGGAGCGAATCATGAAAGCTGTTGTGACGCGTTGGCTCAGCGCCGGCCTGGCGCTGGCGTTGAGTGTCCACGCGTTGGGCACGCATGCTGTCGGGTCGGTGATTCCTACAGTCCCTGAGATCAGCCCGGCGACGATCTCTGGCGGACTCGCGCTGCTTGCCGGCGGCATCCTGATGCTGCGGGCCCGGCGACGCTCGAAGTAAGCGGGTAATCGTGAAGAGCAGGGCGGGATTTCTGGAGGAGACACATGACTGGTTCATTGAAGCGAGCGAGTCTGAAAGCTGTTGCGCTGGTACTGAGCGTTCATGCATTGTCGACGCTGGCCGTCGCGTCAGTCCCCCCGCCAGCGCCCTCAGTGCCCGAGATCGGCCCGACGATGATCACCGGGGGACTCGCGTTGCTGGCTGGCGGGGTTCTCATGCTGAGGGCCCGCCGTCGGTCCAAGTAGGTCGGGTGAACAGGGGGCGAGGCGTGGCGGCGCCTCGCCTCATCAGCCAGCGGATTCAGGAGGCGATATGCGTAACGCGTGTCTGTATGGCGTGGCGATGACGGCCCTGCTGGCCGTACCGCTCTATGCGACCACGGCGATCAACGTGCCAGAGATCGACGGCAGCGCGATCTCCGCGGGTCTGGGACTGCTGACCGCGGGTGTCCTCGTTCTTCGCGCGCGCTGGCGTCGGAAGTAGCAGCCCATTGGCTGCAGTGCAAGGCCATGACGTTGGAAGCCTTGGTGAAGAACGGGGCCGAGCTTTATGCGTACGTGTACTTCGGGGCGATCATCGTTGTGGCGCTGCTCGAAGCCGCGAGGCCACGCCGCGTCCCTGGCAGCATCCTCGCGCAGCGGTGGTTCGGCAACTTCAGCCTGACCATCATCGGCACGATCCTGATCCGGGTGTTGTTCCCGGTGTTCGGCGTGGGCTGGGCCGTGTTCTGCACCGAGCGCGGCCTTGGGCTGCTCAATCAGGTCACGTGGCCCTGGTGGCTCGAGCTGGCGCTGACGATCGTCGTCATTGACTTCACTCTCTATGTGCAGCATTACTTGCTTCATCGCGTGCCAGTGCTGTGGCGCCTGCACCGCACGCATCATTCCGATCACGAATTCGACTTCACCACGGGCGTGAGGTTTCACCCGTTCGAAGCGGTGTATTCGACGACGGTTCTTCTGGGCACGATCGTGGCGCTGGGCCCGCCGCCTGGGGCCGTGCTCGTGTCACAGCTGTTGACGGTCGCCGTGGCCTTTGCCGGTCATGCCAATCTCCGGATTCCCGTGTCCGTCGATCGCGTCGCACGGCTGCTCGTCGTCACACCCGACATGCACCGCATTCACCATTCGCAGGACGTCGGCGAAGGCAATTCCAACTTCTCGAACACGCTGCCATGGTGGGACCATCTCTTCGGCACCTACGTGGATCAGCCCGCAGCGGGCCACGACGGCATCGTGTTTGGCGTCGCCGAGCTCTCCGAGCGCAAGCACCAGACGCTGCCGTGGATGCTGGCGCAGCCGTTCTTGAGCTTGAAAGGGCAGCCAGAGCTGGGTTCGACCGGCAGCGGCCGAGCAGCCACAGCCGCGACTGCGGGAACGCCACGCCACGATAGCTGACTGCTCGCTTCTGTTCCCGGCTGGGTTCGCGAGATTCCAGGTGCCCGATGGGATTATCGTGGGAGGCCTAATGCCTCGTGTCCATCTTTCGCATGAGCCATGGCCCAGTCTTCCCCTTGAGGCCTGGATTGAGACTTACGCCACATTGCATTTATGGATGCAGATCGTCGGCAAGATCCGCATTGCGGAGAGTCCGTGGATGAATCACTCCTGGACTGCCACCTTGTACCCGACTGCTACAGGGTTGACCACATCGCTAATTCCGTATCGAACACGCGCGTTCCAAATCGAGTTCGACTTTCTCAACCATCAGCTAATCGTTCAGTCGAGCGACGGCCGCAAGGCGGCCCTGCCGCTGGAACCGCAGTCTGTGGCGACGTTCTACGGGCGTCTCATGCAGCAGATGGAAAGATTCGAACTTCAGGTGCGTATCAATCGAAGCCCCAACGAAGTTGCGGACGCGATCCGCTTCGACCAGGACGAGACTCATTGCGCGTATGATCCGGAGTACGCGAACCGGTTCTGGCGAGTTCTCCTGCAAGCCACTCGCGTTCTCAACGAGTTTCGCGCTCGGTTCATCGGGAAGAGTAGTCCGGTGCATTTCTTCTGGGGTGCCCCCGACTTGGCCGTGACTCGATTTTCCGGACGGCGAGCTCCTCCACATCCTGGCGGCGTTCCAAACCTGCCGCACTGGGTGACGCGCGACGCCTATTCGCATGAAGTGAGTAGCTGTGGGTTCTGGCCAGGTGGAGGTCCGATCTCCTATGCGGCGTTCTACGCATATGCCTATCCGGAACCGAGTGGGTTTGCAGAAGCGCTCGTCAAACCCGATGAGGCCTTCTACAGTACCGATCTCAGTGAATTCATTTTGGCATACGACGCAGTGCGACAGTCGGGTTCACCGGACGATACTCTGCTCGATTTTCTGCAGACAACGTATGAAGCCGCAGCGGAGTTGGCGAGTTGGGATCGTCCGTCGCTGGAGCGCACAGGCCATCCGAAAAGTGCGGTTTAGCGCGCCGATGCCAGCATCGGCAGAATGGGCTGGGAACATGACATATCCCTGCCCTTTTTCGATGGCTGCCCACAGCGCAGCGGCAACATCAGCGTCAGGCGGGCGATCGAGGATGACGTCGAGAGAGACGTTGAGATCGAGCAGGAGGCGTTTCACCGATACTTCCGGCTGAAATGCCGGCGGTGTGCATCGGCGGACACGCCACGAGCTGCGCCTCGGAGCATGCGCAGAACCGGCGTCTCGTCGTCAGACCTGAGGGGCTTCGACAACAGGTCGAGGTAACCCTCAACGAGCCACGAAACGGAAGTACCGTGGGCCGCCGCTGGCCTTTGGCGCCGCGAAGGGGGACACGCTATGAGCACCCTGCACGATCCCGATCCCGAGTTCGAAGGGCGAGTCTCCGCCCTCCTTCTCGACGTCTTCATTCGCGCCGGCCTCGTCCTGGCCTTGGCCATGATCTGCTTTCTGGTGTTCTCCCCGTTCTTGAGCCTGATGACCTGGGCTCTGATTCTGGCCGTCACTCTCTACCCCCTGCACCAGTCGGTGGCCGCGAAGATCGGCGGCCGCCAGGGATTGGCCGCGACGTTGCTCGTGCTACTCGGAATCGTAGTGGTCATCGTGCCGACTGCGGCGCTGATGAACTCGCTCGGCGACTCGGTGCACCGACTGATCAACGACGTGCAGAACAACACGCTCCAGGTGCCGCCGCCAAGAGCAGGCGTCGCTGAGTGGCCGCTGGTCGGCGAGCGGGTGCACGCATTCTGGACGAAGGCGCACACTGATCTGCCCGCACTGGTGCAGAGCATGCAGCCGAAGATCGGCAACCTGGCCGCGGCGGCGCTCGGTTTCGTCGCCGGCATCGGTGGCGGGCTGTTAAAGTTCCTCGCGTCTCTCGCCGTCGCCGGCATCATGATGGCCTTCGGCGATGGGGGGGCGGCCGCGATCCGCTCGATCTTCGAGAGAGTCGCCGGGGAGCGCGGAGCAGAATTCGTCGACCTGTCCACCGCGACCATCCGCGCGGTCGCCAAGGGAGTGCTCGGCGTCGCGTTCCTGCAGGCCATCATCGTCGGCATCTGCCTGCTCATCGCCGGCATACCGTGGGCAGGCGTGCTGACAGTCATCGTCCTCGTGCTCGGCATCGCGCAGGTGCCGGCGCTGATCGCCACGCTGCCGGCCATCGTCTACCTCTGGTCGAGCGGCAACTACGGCACCGGCGCTGCCATCCTCTACACGGTCCTCCTTGTCGTCTCCGGCATGGCCGACAACGTGCTGAAGCCGTTGATGCTCGGCCGCGGCGTGGATGCGCCGATGCCGGTCATCCTTCTTGGCGCGCTCGGCGGTATGGCCGCGGCGGGCATCCTGGGTATGTTCGTCGGCGCCACGCTTCTCGCGCTCGGCTACCAGATCTTCACGGGATGGGTCGAGACGAATCCCGAGGCACCTCGCGTCCATCCGCAAGGCGGAGTCTCCCAGGCCGAGTGAATCGAAGGAAATTGGCCTAGGAGGGTGTTCTTTCGAAGCTACCTCGTTCGATCTGGATCCCGAGTTTCCTCATTTCCGCTTGCGGGTTTGGCGAGAAACCATCCCGTTTCTCGTAGACGAACCCCCTCGAGGAATCCAGGTAGTGCTTTGAGCACTTTCTGGGATGGTTCCGTCCAGCCTGCCAGCGGCGCCACTTCTGGTCACGGCGACCGGGATCCTCGAGCTCCTTGGAGCGACAGGGTTGCTCATCCCGTCGGTGAGGACTGTGGCGGCTTATAGGCGTCTGCCGTTGCAATTGTTCTGGGCGGCATGTCTGTTGTGGGTTGCGTGACGTGAGCGCTAGAGTGCTTTTCAATCCGTGCAGCGCCTGTTCCTGGTCCTCGGCTCTTCGTCCTTGGTCCGTATGGTCCACATCGTCCATGGTCCACCGGAACGACATCAGGACGAAGGACACAGGACAAGGAACGGACTAAGGACCAAGGCCCATGGACGAAGGACTTACTTCCACATGGAAACGAAAACTGCTCTAGCAATCGGACCAGACGCATCCACCACTGTCAATTCAGAAGGTGTCGCGCAGTATCCACTGCGTTCTTCGCGTCAGTCGCAACATGGACCCTGTTCGGATCGAGCTCGACGAAGAAACGCGCCGCCTGATCACTCACGTTGAGGAGAATGACGTGGCGTCTCGCTTTGACCGCCAGAGCCACCTCCGAGGCTGTTCCGGCTCCCATCCCGCACGCGAAGACGACGTCGCTTGAGAGGACATTGATGTTGTTGCGGGCTTCACCCATGCCAGTAACGATGGGTACGTCGACGAATCGTGACACTCCTTCTTTGTCTGATGAAGGCAATACTCCGATCGTCAGACCTCCCGCCTCCTTCGCCCCACGATTCGCCGAATCCATCACGCCTTCGTTGCGTCCGCCTGTAACGAGCGACCACCCTTCCTGAGCGATCGCGCGCCCGAGCTGATACGCGTCTTCTCGATCGCGCTCAGTGGCGCCTTCTCCGGGTCCCATGACTCCAACGATGACCAACGGCACGATTCCCTCCTCTCTCTCCTCGTGTCCCTGCGAGTGCCGAAAAAAATGTCTACCCCCGCCTTGTTCAGCCGTCATAAGGATTGAACGTCATGAACAGGAGGAAATATGAGCGAATTCGTGTACCTGTATCGTAGCGGCGCGCGGCCCACACGGTCTCCCGAGCAGGCTCAGCAGGAGATGCAGCGCTGGATGACGTGGTTGAAGGATCTCACCGACAAGGGCCACGTCAAGGATCCGGGCCACCCGTTGGAGCGGACCGGCAAGCTCGTGGCAGGCAAGGCTCGAAGTGTAATCGATGGGCCCTTCGCCGAAGCCAAAGACGTGGTCGGCGGCTATACACTCGTTCAGGCGACTGATCTCGCGCAGGCCACGGCGCTCGCGTCGGGCTGCCCCATCTTCGATCTCGCGGACGGCACCGTCGAAGTTCGGCCCGTCATGAAAATCGGGTGACCCATGGAGCTCGGCGACCATCTGTTCCGGCGGGAATCGGGCCGCATGGTCGCCGCGCTCACGCGCATTTTCGGCATCCACAACCTGGAGTTGGCAGAAGACGTCGTGCAGGACGCCTTCTGCCGTGCCATGGAGGTGTGGCCGTTCCGCGGCATTCCAGACAATCCGTCCGCATGGCTGATGGCGACAGCGAAGCATCGCGCGATCGATGTCCTCCGGCGCGAGCGCACTGCCCGGACCTTTGCACCTGAATTCGGGCGCCTGCTCGAGAGCGAGTGGACGCTTGCCGCAACGGTCGATGACGTCGTCGCCGGGTCGGCCATCAAGGACGATTTGCTGCGGATGATGTTCTCGTGCTGCCATCCACGCCTGCGCGAAGACGCACAAGTAGCGCTCGTGCTTCACATCGTGTGCGGGTTCGCCAGTGATGAAATCGCAGCCGCATTCCTGACCACGGACGCGGCGATGCACAAACGCATCTCGCGCGCCAAGAAGCTGCTCGCCGGATCGAAACGTCTGTTCGATCTCTCGGACGCCGATTTTGCGGCGCGCCTGTCCACAGTTCAGCGTGCGCTGTATCTCCTCTTCAACGAGGGCTACCACGGGTCCTCCGCTGAAGCGGTCGTGCGCGCCGACCTGTGCCGCGAGGCCATTCGTCTCGTGATGCTGTTGGTCGAGCATCCGCTCACGGCCACGCCGTCGTCGCATGCACTCGCCGCGCTCATGCACCTGCATGCGGCACGTTTGCCCGGACGGCTCGATGCCGCCGGGAATCTGAGCTCGCTTTTCGACCAGGATAGAGCGCGATGGGATTCGCGCCTTGTAGGCGATGGCCTCCGTCTGCTGAATCAGTCCGCAACGGGGTCGGAACTTACCGAATATCACGTGGAGGCCGCCATCGGGGCGGTGCACGCGAACGCATCGCGTGCTGAGGACACCGATTGGACCCGAATCGTCGAACTCTACGACGTGCTGATGACCATCCGGCCCTCGCCGGTCGTCGCGCTCAATCGCGCCATCGCGGTCGCGCAGAGCCAGGGCGCGGAGCGAGGCCTCGAGGAGATTCAGGCCATCGCTGACGTCGAGCGCATGGTCGACTATCCGTTCTACTACGCCGCGCTTGGTGAGCTCGAACACCGGTGCAACCGGCATGCGCTCGCCCGGCGACACTTCCAGGAGGCGCTCGCCCGTGCTCGTAACCCGATGGAACAACGGTTCCTGCAGCAGCGGCTCGACTCGTGCGCCTGACGTCAAGCCGTCTTTCGATCCTCACCGGTCGCGCGGGCGTGAATCTGCCGGACGTTTTGCACAATTCGCTGGGCCACATCCCGCTCCGCCTGAAGGGCCTTCATCGTGCCTCGCGCCTCCTGCACGAGGTACTCGAGTCGCGCGAGTTCCGCGAATACGTGATCGACCATGGCTTTCTGCTCGCTAACGCTGTCGAGCGTAATCTGCACATCGCCGAGAAGGTGCGTGATCGTGTCGGCCTTGCGCTGGACATCGTCGACGATCTGACGGCGGCTCTCGATAGCCACGATCTTTTCCTGCGTCCCCGCGAGGCTGTCACGGAGGCGCTCCAGGTCGCTTGTGGCCCGCGCGATCTCGGCTCGCCGTTCGCCGATGGCTGCCAGGTCCGCCTGGCTTTTCTGTCCAAGCGCGTGAACTCCCTCAATCCCGCGCCGGACCGCTTCGACGACCTGCTCTCTTTCCGCGATTCCTTGAATCTTGCGTTCCATCTCGTCAGAAAGGCGACGCAGCTCGTCCATGCGTCCCTCCACCTGGGCCAACATGTGCTCGGCCTCTTCCAGCTGAGACCGCCGCTGGTCGAGTTTCTTCCACAGCGCATCGAGACGCTTGTACTGGTCGTCCGCGGCCTCGATCTGTGCGAACGTATCTCGCTGTTGCTTTTGGATCTGCGTGAGCTCGCCGACCAACTGCTCCCTGAGCGCACCAGCCTTGTCCAGCTCCGCCTGGAGACCCTCGACGGTTTCAAGGCGTTGGGCCACCTCGAATGACAGAGTGCGGGACCTCTCGGACAGCTCCGTGAGCCTCTGCTCCTGTGCGGCCAGCGAGTCCTCGTCCCGCCGGAGCGCCTGCATCTCCGCGCGGGCGCCCTCGAGATCGGCTTGGAGCGCCGAAAGCCGATCCATTGCCGGTTCCAGCTCCGCCTGCGCACCGTTGACCGCGGCCAGCTTCTGCTGCGCGTCCGTCACCTGCGCGGCAAGGCCGTCGCACAGCACGTTGAGGCTTTCCAGCTCCGCCCGGCGTGAGAGCTGATCGCTCAGCCGGCGGTCCACATCGCTGCTCAAGGCATTGAGCGAATTCAGCCGCCCTTCCAGCTCCTCTACGATCTGCGTTCTTGGTTCAAGCGCCGCGAGCCTCCCCGCGATTTCGTCGACGGCGTCGGCGACGCTCTTTGTCTTTGCCGCACTGGCTTCTGCCTGGTTGATCTGACCCGCTAGTGCGTCGATCTTCGTCTCGACCTGCGAAGCTTGCCCCATGAAGCTGCCCGCCTTGTCGAGGAAAAGTTCGACCTCCCGCTTGTCGGCGCGAAGCTTGTCGAGCAGTGTCACGGTCTGCTCGTACGTGGTGTGAACCGTCTGGATCTCGGTCTTGAGCGTGTCGAGGTCCTTGCGGTGCTCGGCCAGCCCGTCGAACTGCCACTGCGTGCGTTTGGCCATCGCCTCCAGGCCGTCCAGCCGCTCCTCGAGCGCGCCGAGCGATGCCTGCCTTCGCTGCAGCGACTCGGCCGATGCCGTCAGCTCCTGTATCGCCGTCGCAAGGCCCTGGACGCGCTCAACGAGCTGTGCCAGCTCCTGTTCTCGTGCCGACACCACCTCGACGCGTGTCTCGGCCGCGGCGATGCCGGCCTGGGCGACCCGCAGCCGTTCGTGAACCGTCTCGAGCTCCTGCTTGTTGACGGCGAGCTGGTCGACGTGTCGTTGGACGGTTTCCACCAGGCTCCGCACGTCGCGCTCCTGCCGGGCGGCGGCGCGGCCGAAGGACTCGCGGACGCGTGAGGCCTCCTCGAGCTGCGCGCTGGTGTCCGCCTGCATGCGTTCGAGGGTCGCCAGCGTCTCCTCCACGCGCGCCGCTCGCTTCGTTCCCTCATCCAGCTTCTTGATCTGAACTTCCATGTCCCAGACCATCTCGTGCACGCGACGTGATTCGACCAGCGCGTGCTCGACGACCGATTGCTGGTTCTCGAGCGCCTTGACCTTGACTGCGACGTGCTCGGCCAGCGCATTCAGGGTGCGAAGCTGCGCCTCGGTCTCCTGGCCGAGCGCGCTGATTTGCGAAAGGGGCTCGAGCTTGCGCTGCAGGTCGGCCACCACCTCGGTCGCCTTCGTGGCGTGGGAGCGCGCCTTGAGTGCCGACTCACGGCCTGTCTCGGCATCCTGCGCCAGCGCCGCGATCCCTGTGCGAAGCAGGTCGAGGTCGTTCCTCAGCGCGGCCTGCTGGTCGAGTAGCGGTTGGAACTCCTTTCGGAGACGAGGGAATCGTTCTTCGAGCTGTATGAGGGCGGTGCTTTCCTGCTTCAGCACCTCGAGCTGCGCGATGGCGTTCTGTCCAAGCGACACCAACTGCTCGACCGCCGACCTGTGCTCGTCGACCTGCGTCTCGCGCGCGAGCGCCTGCTGAAACCGTTCTTCCGCCATCTGCACGGTGCCGTCCAGGGCGAGGACGCGCGCTTCAACTGCCTGCGTCTGCCGGCGGATGTTCTCGAGGTCGTCTACGCGAGCCGCGAGGCTCTCGAGTCGCTGCCCAATGACGGCGGCCTGGCGCTCGGTCTCCTCCAGCGACGCGTTGACCTGGGGAATCTGCGCGAGGTGCGCCTGAGCAAAAGTGACGAGCGCTTCGAGCGCCCGCCTCTCCTCCTGTGCGCGTGCGATCTGCGTGTCGAGGTCTCCTGCAACAGCGCCCTGCAGCCCATCGCCCCCGTTCATCAGCTTTCGGAATAGATCCATCTGTGGGCCCTCACTCGAGTGGGATACCGAATCACCGCTTTCGCGGCAGAACGCGTCGCTCGGCACCGGGCACCAAGCGAGCGTGTTTCCGCGAACGCGCCGGCGCGGTCGCGCCATCGAGACGGCGTCGTCTTGTTAAGTAAGTCCGTTCAGGCCTATGCGACGATCGACGGAACCTGCAAGGGATGTTCCCCTTAGCAGTGAGGCGCCAATTGCTCGTGGCTCAATCCTGATGACGACCTGGATCGATGTTCGGCGTCCGAGGACTGTTGGCCGTTGCACAGACCGAGATGTAAGACGGATGACACTTCTGTCGGACGGCCATGCGACGTAATACACGCACCTGCGAGAAGAACACGCGATCGGATCTCGTGCGTGCGCCGGGTAATCGTCAGCGCGGAATTGCGCTTTCGTTATTTGGTGACGACCGCCTGTGGCTACTGCACGATCGCGATTCCGTCTTCGCACACGTTGCGACGACCCTCGAAGGGATGAACATCCAGGAGAACGCTGTCCGATCACTCGTAGTGTCCAGCTTCAGCCGGACCTCCGCCGGTCCGCGCAAAGGCGGACATGACGGACGCCGGCGAGACCGGACTATCATCGACGACGCTATGGCCAATCCGAGGCAGCTAGCGGGACCGTCGCTTGTCTTCGACCTGGCGGCCGAGGTCAGCACGTTATGGCGTGAGGCCGCCGATCACACGGCCAGCGTCGGTCGGACGCTGGTCAAGGAACCGACCTTCCGGGTGGTGCTCACAGTGATCAAGGCCGGCTATCGATGCGAGCCGCATCGAACGGCGGCAAGCGTCTCGGTGCACACAATCTCGGGCAATGTCCGCGTGCACACGGCGAGAGGCGACTTCGACCTGCCCGAAGGCCACCTGCTCGCGCTGGAGCACGACGTCTTGCACGACGTCGAAGGGCTCGAGGACAGCGCATTTCTTCAGACGATTGCATGGACCGGGAGACCGGGCACGTAAGGGCCGGACTGAAGTCCGGCTCACGACGCAGCTCGAACAGGTGCAAATTCAGCATTGCGCTCTCGAAAGCCGTTGCTATACACCTTCCTGCGCCGGGGTCGACTGGTCAAAAGCATGGTTTCGAACGACGTGCCTTCGCGTCCGGTGGCTTCAGCCCGAATACTTCTTTCGCATGCTTCCAGTGCAGGTTGAACGTGATGAAACCTCGTGACACCGATTCAGGCGAGGCCACGTGCTACCAGATCCGTGGCACCAGGCGATGTCGCACCTTCTCCTGATAGTCCGTGTAGCCCGGGAGCCTCTCTCTGAGAAGTCGCTCCTCGTCGAATAGCCGCCACAACAGGAATGGCAACATGCCCGCGAGCGGGACGAGACCCCAATACGAGCCGAGAGCCAGCGGAGTGCCGACAAGGTACAGCAAGGCGCTTGCGTACATTGGATGGCGCACGATCGCATAAGGGCCGGTCGTAATGACCTTCTGCCCCGGCACGACCTCGATCGTCGCCGAACTGAACGTGTTCTCTCGGTAGACGAGGAAGATGAAGTAGAAGCCGACCGCGACAAGCGCGTCGCCGGCCAGAACGCCGTACAGCGGGACATGGGACCACCCGTAGCGGTGGTCGAGCGCCGGAATGACGAGCAGCGCAATGAACCCCAGGGACGTACCGAGCATGATGACCTTCTGCGTCCCCCGTTTCTCCGCAGTCGGCCCGCCGCTCATTCGACGTTCGAGAAGCGCAGGGTCCCTTCGTATAAGGTCACGCGTGGTGAGAGTCGCCGCCGCAAAGAAAATCGAGAGATAGAGCCATCCCTGCCAGAAGCGAACGGTTCCCGCGGGGACAAACAGCAGAATTCCCATTACGAGGGCGAGGAGGGCGAGCGCGAGCCAGGCCCTTGCCTCGAGGGTCTTCATACGCCTCGATCGTAATTCCGTCGGAACAGTTCACACCTCTGAGATCAGCGAACCGATTCGGGTCAAGTACGGATGCCGCGGGTCGATCGTGTCGCCGCCGTTCGCCACCGGGCCGAGCTGATCAGCGACGCAATAAGCTGGCGCGCTGGCGGGCTCGCCAAGTACGATCCTTGGTTCGGCCGGGTCGCCCGCTCTTCAGACGGTCCAGTCGCCGGCCCGGAGGATCGAACCATCATGCTCAGCGTCGGCGCGCGGATCATCGCGGCCTTCAAACTGCTGTTCACCGGACGCTTACCCGACGACGTGCTCTCCGCGCTGGTGCTTGAGCGGCCGGAAGCAACGCCTGCGTCGCCTCCCGCTCCGGCTCCGCCAGCCCCCAGCGACGATCCTGGTGATCGCGCCGTGCAACTGCTCGCGCTGCTGCAGCGTGACGCCCGGTTGGTGGACTTCCTGCAAGAGGATCTGACGGCCTACTCCGACGCCCAGGTTGGTGCGGCGGCCCGCGACGTCCACGGCCGCTGCCGCGCCGCACTCGACCGCTACGTCCGGATCGAGCCCCTGTCAGCCGAGGACGAAGGGGAGGCGAGCATCGTCTCGGCATCCACCAGTCCCTTGACGACGCGCATTGTCGGCAACGTACCGGCGCAGGGATCGGCGCGAGGCATCGTGCGGCATCGCGGCTGGCGGGTCGTCCGTCTCGAGCTGCCGCCGCTTCCGTCCATCCAGGCGCGTCACGTGGTGGCCCCCGCTGAAGTCGAGGTCGGATAGACCATGCCTCCGCGTTACGTGATCGGCATCGATCTCGGCACGACGAACTGCGCGCTGGCGGTGGTCGATACGGCGGTCGGCGAACAAGCGGCTCCGGAAGTTCAGCGCATCCCGCAGCTCGTCGCCCCGGGCGAGATTCGCGATTCCTCGCTGCTGCCGTCGTTTCTCTTCGTGCCAGGCCCGAACGACTTCCCTGCCGGCAGCACCAGCCTGCCGTGGGACCCTGAACCCCCGTTCGTCGTCGGCGAGCTGGCGCGGCGCCGCGGCGCCGAGAACCCCTCGCGGCTGGTGGCCTCGGCCAAGTCGTGGCTGTCGCATCCGCGCGTCGACCGCATCGACGCCATCCTGCCGCCGGGCGCAGGCGCCGACGTCTCCAAGCTGTCGCCGGTGCAGGCCTCAGCCGCCTATCTCCGACATCTCGCCGCAACGTGGGACGCGGCTCATGGCCACGACGGTGCGCTATCGGCGCAGGACGTGCTGGTGACGGTGCCGGCGTCTTTCGACGAAGAAGCACGCGAGCTCACGCTGCGCGCTGCCCGCGACGCAGGTCTTGGCGACGTGCGTCTGCTCGAGGAGCCGCAGGCCGCTTTCTACGCGTGGCTTGCCCACGCGGCCGGGCGCTGGCGTGACCATGTTCACGTCGGGGATCTGATTCTGGTCGTCGATGTCGGCGGTGGTACGACCGACTTCACGCTCATCGCCGTGACCGAGGACGCGGGCTCGCTGACGCTCACGCGTGTCGCCGTCGGGGATCACATCCTGCTCGGCGGCGACAACATGGATCTGGCGCTGGCGCGGCGCGTCCAGCAACGACTCGAAGCCGGCGGTCAGCGCATCGATCAATGGCAGCTGCAGCAGCTCTGGCAACAGTGCCGGCTCGCGAAAGAGCAGCTCTTTGCCGACCCGGCGCTCGAGCGGTGCCCGGTCACGATTCTCGGACGTGGCGCGCGGGTCATTGCCAGCACGATCACAGCCGAGCTGTCTCGGGCCGATCTCGAGGAGGTTGTCGTCAACGGCTTTCTCCCGATGGTCGATGCGGGTGAGCGCCCGCAGCGCCAGCGCCGTGTCGGCCTTCAGGAGCTGGGCTTGCCCTATGCTGCCGATGCAGGCATCACCCGGCATCTGGCGCGGTTCCTCCGCGAGCTGGCCGGCGACGCCGCGGAGGGTGGTGTGCGCCTGCGGCGCGGCGCGAGCGGGCTGGCTGCGCCCACCCACGTGCTGTTCAATGGTGGAGTGATGAAAGCGGAGCCACTGCGTGCGCGCATTACCGATGCGCTCAACCGGTGGCTCGTGGCCGACGGCTTCGCTCCGCTCGGCCACGAGGCGATACTCGACTCGGGTGATCTCGATCGCGCCGTGGCCCTCGGGGCTGCTCACTACGGGGTTGCCCGCCGCGGGCGTGGGATCCGCATCCGCAGCGGCGCCCCGCGCACCTACTACGTCGGCGTCGAGAGCGCGATGCCGGCCGTGCCGGGTTTCGACGCGCCCATGCGCGCGCTCTGCGTCGTCCCGTTCGGCATGGAGGAAGGGACCGAGACCGCGATTCCCGAGCGCGAGTTCGGCCTTGTCGTCGGCGAGCCCGCGGAGTTTCGTTTTCTCAGCTCCACCGTGCGCAAACAAGATGCGGTGGGCGACCTCGTCGAAGAATGGGACGACGAGATCGAGGAGCTGACGCCGTTGGAGGTGACACTCGAGCGCCCAGGCCACGATGGCTCGGTTCTGCCTGTCGGCCTCGAGAGCCGGGTCACCGCTGTGGGGACTCTCGAGCTGTGGCTCGCCGAGCG
The DNA here is from genome assembly GCA_963800785.1 of Vicinamibacteria bacterium. GTDB lineage: Bacteria > Acidobacteriota > Vicinamibacteria > Vicinamibacterales > JAENWD01 > JAENWD01. The sequence goes on along the minus strand of CAWDCH010000021.1, from coordinate 170,251 downwards.
CCACGGCGACGGGCGGTGGAAGCTCGAATGGAACATTCGCGAGCCGCGCTGACGGGCTCGGTTGTGACTCCCGACATTCCCACCAGTTCTTCCCGCTTCGTCATCGGCATCGATCTCGGCACGACCAATAGCGCCGTGGCTTGGGCCGACCTGCACGAGGCCGAAGGCGGCGAGGCGCTGCGTGTCCATCGATTTCCGATTCCGCAGATCGTGGGACCGGGCGAGACGGCGGCGTCTGACACATTGCCGTCCTTTCTCTATCTCGCGCTGCCGGACGAACGCGAGGCCGAACGTCTCGCGCAGCCCTGGGCGAACCCGGACGCACCGGTGGTCGGTCACTGGGCGCGTGAGCGCGGGATGCAGGTGCCCGGACGCCTCGTCTCGTCGGCCAAGTCCTGGCTGTCGCACGACGCCGTCGATCGGCGCGCGAAGCTCCTGCCGTGGTCCGGCGATCCAGCCGAGCGGCAGCTCTCACCCGTCGAGGCGTCGGCCGCCTACCTGCATCACATTCATGAGAGCTGGAATCACGCGCATGGGCACGCGGCGGGCACGCGATTCGAGGATCAGGAGATCGTGCTCACGGTGCCGGCCTCCTTTGACGAGGAAGCCCGCGAGCTGACGATCGAAGCGGCGCGTTCGGCGAGCTACCGCGACTTCACTTTGATCGAAGAGCCAGCCGCCGCGCTGTACGCCTGGATCGCGGCGCATCCGGGAACGCTCGATCGCCAGCTCGCGCACGGCCAGCGCGTGCTCGTCTGCGATGTCGGCGGCGGCACGACCGACTTCACGCTGGTCGAGGTTCGCGTCGTCGACGGCGAGGTGTCGTTCGAGCGCGTGCGTGTCGGCGAGCATCTGCTCCTCGGCGGCGACAACGTCGATCTCGGCCTCGCACACCTGGTCGAAGAAAAGCTCGGCATGCCCCGGCTCTCGCTGATACAGCAACTGGGCCTCCGGCGCCAGTGCGCCGTCGTCAAGGAGCGTCTGCTCGGGCCTCCCGCCTTGGAGGCGGCCGATGTCACGGTGCTGGGGTCGGGACGATTGGTCGTGGGCGGCGCCCTGACAACGAAGCTGACACGCCAGGAGGTGCTGGAGCTGGCGATGAATGGATTCCTGCCGGTTGTCGATGCCACGGCGGCGCCCACCGTGAATCGGCGGACCGGGCTTCGCGAGCTCGGGCTGCCGTACGCGGCCGATCCAGGCATCACGCGGCATCTGGCGGCGTTCCTGCGCGGAGATGAGGACACGCCCGTGCGCCCCGACCTTGTCCTCTTCAACGGGGGATTCTTCACGCCCGACGAGCTGCGCGGTCGCGTCGAGGACGTGGTGGCAAGCTGGTTCGAGGCGATCGACCCGAGCTGGGCGCCTCGCGTGCTCGTCAACCAATCGCCGGCGACTGCGGTTGCCGATGGCGCGGCGTACTTCGGCCTCGTCCGGCACGGCCACGGCGTGAGGATCGGCGGCGGCAGCCCGCGGAGCTACTACATCGGGCTGCGGCGGGCGGAGTCGACCGAGGCTGGCGACGGTTCTCAGGGCGATGCCGAGATCCAGGCGGTTTGCATCTTGCCCCACGGCACCCAGGAAGGGACGACACTCGATCTCACCGATCGGAAGTTCTTCGTCTCGAGCAACCAAGTGATGGCCTTCACCCTGTGGAGCAGCCGCACACGCCGGGACGCAGCGGGCACGGTCGTCACCGTGCCCGAATCGACGCTCCACAGACACGCGCCGCTGGTCACCGAGCTTCGCTTCGGCAAGCGGTCACGCAGCGTCGAGGTTCCTGTGCAGGTCGAAGCACGCTACACGGAACTTGGCACGCTGGCCGTGAATCTGGTCTCGAGAGAGACGTCACATCGATGGCGGCTCGAATTCCAGCTGCGCGAGCCCGTGCGGCAAACGGATGGTGGGACGGAGGCCGAACGCGATGCGGCGCCAGCTCCGGCCGTTGCGCGGGCTGTCAGTCTCGTTCGTGACCTCTTCGGTCCTGCAGCGACGTCCGAGACAACGCCCGAAACGTTGATGGCGGCGCTCGAAGCAGCTCTCGGTGCGGGACGTCATGGCTGGTCGCTCGGGTCCATCCGGACGATCTGTGATGCGTTGCTCGAGATCGCGGCCGGCAGGATGAAGAGCGCACTACACGAGGCGCGCTTCCTCAACCTTCTCGGCTTCTGTCTGCGACCGGGTTTTGGCGCGACGCGCGATGCGGCGCGGCTGGCCCAGGCCCGCAAGATCTACATGGCCGGCCTCGCGTTCCCATCCGAGGTGCAGGGCCAGTCGGAGTGGCTCGTGTTGTGGCAGCGTATCGCACCCGGGCTCGCGCCGACGCAGCAGCTCGAGATGTTTCAGCGTTATGCGGCGGCGATTGGACTTCATGGCAAGACCGCCAAGCGGCTTCATCCGCAGGTCGAGCGTGAGACGTGGCGGTTGCTCGCGAGCCTGGAGCAGATTGCGCCGGACTTGCGGGCGCGAGTGGGGGACGCTCTGGTCGCCCGTCTCAAGAAGGATCGGAACAACGCGAGCCTGTTGTGGGCGCTCTCGAGGGCAGGCGCCCGCGTCCCGTTCCACGGGCCGCTCAACAACGTCGTTCCTGCCGATCGTGCGGCGTCGTGGATGCGGCTGCTGCTCGAGCGGCATATGCTCTCCGAAGACGTCGCGGCCACGCTCGCGCAGCTCGGCGCGTTCACGGCCGACCCCGCGCGTGACGTGCCAGAGGATCTTCGCCAGGAAGCGGCAACCCGTCTCGCCGCCGAGAGCCATCCCTCACGTCTCACGTCGCGCCTCCTCGAACCCACAAGCCCTGTGCGTGCCGACGCCGAGCGGCTCTTCGGCGAATCGCTGCCGGAAGGTTTACGGTTGGAGGACGACTGAGGCAAAGCTCCGGCAACCGAGGTCGAGCTTGCCGAATGCGTGTCTGTCTGACCTCGTGTTCGAATGGACTTCTCGATGCACAGCGGTCTTGGGATTCGCCGCTGAGGCCCTGTAGAATGCCAATGCCCGTGCGAGCTTTCCTGGTCCACGTCCGCGATCCACAGTTTTACGCCATCCCACGGCACACGCGGGCAGCGAACGGCCGTCTGCGGGTCATGGGATTTCCACCGATCGGCATCATGTCCCTCTCCTCGGTGCTCAAGCGCGCCGGCCACGAGGTCACGATGTTCGATCAGGCCAATCCCGACACGCCCAACACCGTCATCATCGACGAGCTGCGGCGGCAGAAGCCGGACCTCGTCGGCATGAGCTTCCTGTCGACCACGAGCTATCCCTACGCCAAGATCCTCGCGCGGCAGCTGCGCGCGGCCGATGCCAACGTCAAGCTGGCGTTTGGCGGGGTGTTCGCGACGCTGAACGCGCCACTGATCAAGGCGCAGTGCCAGGAAGTCGACTTCGTGTGCCGGGGCGACGGCGAGCAACTCATCGTCGACTTGCTCGAGCGCCTGAACGACCCCGACACGGTGACGGGCGTCACTTGGCAGGAGAAGGACGGCACGCTCCGCAACAACCCGAACCGGGCGCTGCCGCGCGATCTCGACCAGTGGCCCCTCCCCGACCGCGAGAGCCTACCGCTCGACTTCGTCGAGTCGATGCCGCTCGATGTCCCGGCCGTGCTGTCGCTGGATCGCTTCACCACGATGCAGACGTCGCGCGGCTGTCCCTGGCCTTGCGTGTTCTGCGACATCCCGATCTTCAACGAGGGCAAGTGGCGGGCGCGGACCCCCGCCCACGTCATTGCGGAGTTCGAGCAACTGCGGAAGGATGGTTATGGCTCGGTCTACTTCGTGGATGACCACTTCCTGCTCCAGCCCAAGCGCATCGAGGCGATCTGCGACGGCCTCATCGCCGCAAAGAATCCGATCAAATACGGGCTCGAGGGCCGCGTCGATTCGGTTGCGCAGCACCTTTTCCCCAAGCTCGCGCAATCCGGATGCCGGACGATCATGTTCGGCATCGAGAGCGGCAGCCAGAAGATCCTCGACCGTCTCAAGAAGGAGCAAACCCTCGCGCAGATCGAAACGGCGGTCACCAATGCCAAGACCGCCGGCATTGAAATCGTCCACGGCTTCTTCGTCGTCGGTATTCCCGACGAGACCGAGGAGGACCTGCGGGCCACGTTTCGCTTTGCGTCGAAGATCCGCATTGATAGCTTCGGCTTCAACCGCCTGTGTGTCTATCGCGGTACGCCGCTGTGGCAGGAGTACCTCAAGCGCGGGCTCGTCAACGACACCCTCGACTGGTACAAGTACTTCAAGTGCACCTCGATCGATCCAAGCTGCCTCGCGGGAGAAGAAGTCCACCGTATCCGATCGGAGGAGATGCGGAAGCTCATCGTCTACAAGTTCACGCGCTTCCCAATCCAGACCTTCCGACTGCTGCGGCGGTTCCTGCGTTTCATGCCGCTGCGCGACGTGATGTACCTGATCGTGAAGCCCTTTCTCGGCCAGAAGACGGGGGCGACGAAGGCCGAAGTGGTGTCGCGCGCCGTCGAGCATGCCGACGCAAAGAGTGCCGCGGCAGACCTCACCAACCTCTCGGACGACGCGCTGGAGCTTGCGATCGCCGGATCCAAGGCCGAGCGCGCTCGGATCCAGGCGATGACCGAAGCCGGCGACTGATCACTTACTCGGAACGCTTTCGGTCAGTCGGGCCGATTATGCTCGCCGTCAGGAGGGTGAGATCGTCGGCCTGCAGCTGGCCCGCCAGCTCGTGATGGACGTCGGCCAGAAGCGTGTCGAGTAGCGCGGCTCCGCCGTCGAAAGCCCGGTCGATCGCGCTCGTGAACCGCTCTTCCGCACGGCCATCCTCGTCTGCGAGGGTTTCCCAAACACCGTCTGTGTACAACAGCAGGTGATCCCCTTCGTGCATCGGCACGACCAGCGCTTCCCAGGTGGCCGCCGTTAGCACCGGCGAGACGAGCGGCCCGGTGCTCTGGAGCCACCGCGGTTCGCGCGCGCGTCCCCACTGGAGGATTGGTGGATGACCGGCATTTACATATCGCAGGAGGCGCTCGTCGGGAGATATCAGAGCAGCGACCAGCGTGACGAACCGATCCGAACTGAACGCCGCCAAGCCCATTGACACGCGCTGAACGACAGTACTGGGCTCGAACCCGTCCACGTGCGACGCGTGGAACGCGCTCTTCACGATGCCGGTGAGCATCGCCGCCGACACGCCGTGACCGGACACGTCCGCGATCAGCAATGCGGTTTGTCCCCGAGTCGCCCCGGCATAGTCATACAGATCTCCGCCTAGCGCCGAACATGGCGTGTATCGGCAGCACACCGACACACGGTTCACCACACTCTCGCGAGCCGGTAGGAGGCTTTGCTGGAAGGCCCGCGCTTCCGCCATCTCGTTTTCCAGCCGCTTCAGGGTTTGACGATGGTCTTCACGCCGCCAGCGCAGCTCGACGCACCGTTCCACGAGGGTCCTGAGCACCTCACGATCGAACGGCTTCTGAATAAAGTAGAAGGCCGCACTGCGGATGGCCCGCACCAGTTTCTCGTCGAGATCGTCGACGCTGCCCGTCATCAGGATGACGTCGAGCGCAGGAAGACGCACTTTGAGCTGCGCCATCAGCTCGAAGCCGTCGAAATCCGGCATGCGGATGTCGAGGATCGCGAGCTCCGGGCGAAACTCGTCGGCTACCGCCAGCGCTTCGCGAGCGAGCCGCGTGCCGATGACGTGATGGTCATCGCTCAGCACGCGCTCGACTGCCCGCAGCATTCCTGGTTCGTCGTCCACGACAAGGATGCGCGCGGCTCTCATGACGGTTGCAGATGCGGTTGCGACACCGCCTGTGGAACGAGAACTCGGACCACGGTGCCTTTGCCGGGCTCGCTCTCGAGCGTCAGCGCGCCATCGACTTCCCAGAGAACCGAGCGGCAGATTGAGAGGCCGAGGCCGTTGCCGTCCGGCTTCGTCGTGAAGAACGGCTCCAGCACCCGCGGCAGATTCTCCGCGGGAATGCCACATCCGCTATCGGCGACGGAGATTTCGACGAGTCGATCGACGGAGCGCACGGTCACCGTGATTCGGCCTCCAGGCGGCGTGGCCTCGCGAGCGTTGGTGAGCAGGTTGAGAAAGACCTGCTCGAGATCGCTCTGGCTGCAGGCGGCTTCAGGAATCTCGTCCGGCACCTTCACGTGCAGCTCGATGGCGCTGCGGCTCATGCCGTACTTCAGGATGGCCGACGCAGTCTCGATGGCGCGCCGTATGTGTCCATCACCGCTCCGCCTCGCCGCATTCCGCGAAAACGTCAGCATCCCTCCAAAAATCCGCCGGCAGACCTGGAGCGACTTCTGTACGTGTTCGAGATCCTCCGCAAACACGACCGGGTCCAGCACGCCGCTGCGAAGATCCGCCTGCATCTGCTGGATCAGCGGCAACATCGATCCGAGCGCGTTGTTCACGTCATGAGACACGCTCCGCGCAAGATCGGCCATCGCGTGCTTGCGCTCTGCCGTCACCACACGGGCGCGGAGCGACTCGGTGCGATGCAGGTTCTGGATGGCAATGGCAGCCTGTGATCGAAAGTGTTCGACCAGCTCGGCGTCGAACGGTTTGAGCTGTCCCGGGTGACGCCCTGCGATCTTAAGGACGCCGACGAGACTGTCCCGCGTCACCAGCGGCGCACAAAGCATCGAGGCTTCCCGCAGGCTCTCGCCTTCGGCAGCCTCGTCGCTGTTGTAGTCGAGCAACGACGCAAGCGCGCCGGCCGGCCGCCCTCTCCACTCCTGCCAGCTGTCGCCGTGGCGATCGAAGCCATACACCTCTTCCGACTGCAGCAGTGCCTCCGTGTCCTGCGTGATCGGTATCCGCAGTCCGATCCGCTCGCTCTTCGCCTTTGTCCACGCGATCTGTTCCGCTACCACCTGCAACGACGCCTCATCCGCCTCACGGATGAGCAGCGCCGACGAGTGATCGTAGAGGGTCAGCGATCGGATACCGTCCATGATCTGGTAGAAGAGATCCTTGGGATGGATCTGTTCCATGATCTTCCGGTCGATCCGATCGCGCACGCCAAGCAGTCGATCGCGGTCGATCCGGTGAATGGCGGCTGATAGAACGGCAGCGATGCGCGCAATCAGGCGCCGCTCTTCCCGATCGAACGCATGGCCGGGAGCGACCAGAGCCATCGCGCCCCAGGCGCCGCCACGCCGCCGGACAGCTCCGATCATCATGTCCGGCTGGACCGGCGGGTGTGTGTGGCGGATGTAGCGCGCGAGCACGCCCAGGTCCCAGCCAGTGTGTTTTGGCAGCGTGAACAGGAGGTCGGCTTCCGGGCGGCCCATCCGAAGCGTCGCAATGCAGCCGTGCGAGGCGCGGAAAAACTCGCGCGTGTCACGAAGCGCATGCCGCAGCGCCTTGTGCGGCTCCCGGACATCTTTCAAATGAGCCGATAGGCCGTCGATGAACTTCAGGGCCGCGATTTCCCGGTCTACCGGCAACATGGCGTTTCAGGATGGTTCTCGAACCGGCCCGGGGTCAAGTGCGTGTCGCCACCCGGTCGTAAAGGTTCAGCATGCCGCCCATGCGCTGCCGCCGGCGAACCATACCCTGGCCATCGGCTCGCTTCAGGGGCTGAATGAGCTCAGGCACTGATTCCCCTCTCAACCAACTTGCCGCTGTCTGGTCAGTACGAAGTGAGTCGCGTCGGGCGTGCTCACGTATTGTGTGCACGTATAGCCAAGCGAGGGGCTATCGATCCCTTCGAGCAGATGCTCCCCCTTGCCGAGAATTACTGGGGCGATCGCCACGTGCATTTCGTCGACCAGCCCAGCCTGCAGGGTACTGTCGGACCGTGCCCACGCCGCCGCCGAGCCGAACGTCCTTCCCGTTGGCCGAAGATTTCGCTCGCTGCAGGGCGGAGTGCATACCGTCAGTGACGAAGTGGAACGTTGTGCCGCCCTTCATGGCGATCGGCGCGCGCGCATGATGCGTCAGCACGAACACATCGGTGTGATACGGCGGCGTGTCCCCCCACCAGCCCTTCCACTGTTCATCCGGCCAGTCGCCGCGAATTGGACCGAACATATTGCGGCCGAGGATCCAGGCGCCGATCTTCTCGAAACCGCGGGCCACAAAATCATCGTCGATGCCCGTCGTCCCTTGACCGTGTCCCAACATCTGCTGGAAGGTGCGCGTCTTCGTCATCCATCCGTGGAGCGCGAGGCCGCCCCGGCCGAAAGGATTGTCGCGGTCCTGATCCGGACCCGCTCCATAGCCGTCGAGAGAGATGGTGAAGTTGTGGATGCGAAGCTTGGGCATCGGGACGCACCTCGTGGAAGGACGATGGGTTGCGGCGCGACAGGAGCTACCTGTGCCGACGGGCGGCTCGCGGGCGGCCGCGGATTCGAAACCACGCACGCCAGTTCATGGCACGCGGGCCTTCGCGAGAGGAGTCCACAGCAACCGGTTGACTTCCAGTGCGATCCGGCGCGGCGGAAGCTCGCCCGCGCGCGCCATGACCTTCGTCATGAGACCGGGAACAACCTCGGTCGCTTGCCGGAGGATCCCGTCATAGCCGGCGCGAGCGACAACGGCCGCGCTCATCTTGGGCACACGCCTGTAACGGACATCGACGTTGGCGCCAGCGCGATCGTCGAACGCGGTTTCTGTCGGCCCGGGCGACAGCACTGTCACGCTGACCCCCGTGCCGTGCAGCTCGCGCGCAAGCCCGCGGGAGAAGGACAGCACATACGCCTTCGTCGCGTAATACACCGCCATGCGCGGTGCTCCAGGCTGGTAGCCGACGACCGAACCCACGTTGAGAATCCGTCCCCACCGCCGCTGGCGCATCCCAGGGAGGACGAGGCGAGTCAGCACCGTCAGCGCGGCCACGTTCAGCTGCAGCATTCGATCGAGGGCTTCAGGATCCTGCTCGTCCAGCAATCCGTACAATCCGACCCCTGCGTTGTTGATCAGGACATCGATGCTGATTCCCGCGGTGTCCAGGACCGTCCACAATTGACGTGCGGCACCCGGCTGACCCAAATCCGCTGGCTCGCAGCGGACGGTGACGTGATAGCGGGTCCGCAGATCCGCGGCGACGTTTTCCAGCCGTTCACGGTTGCGAGCCGCGAGGACGAGCTCGCAGCCATCGGCCGCGAGCAGGCGCGCCAGCTCGAGACCGATGCCGCCGGATGCTCCGGTCACGAGAGCGGTCCGGCGTGCGTCGCCATCGCCGCGTCCGATCGTTCCACTCCCTGTCGGCATGACGACAGCCTTTCGATGCGGAGCCTATCGAGATCGCCCGATTCATCGCGGCGAAGTGCGCGCGATGAGAAACAGCAAGTCATCGTAGCCGGCGTCGAGCGCCGACTGCTTGAACGAACTGGCTGTCATTGTTCGACGGACGAGTTCACGCGGCCTGTGCGTTTGTAAATGACAGCCAGTTCATTCAAGATCGGCAACGTCGTTGGCGACTACGATGAGTACGTGGCGTCTCGCCGCGGTGGCGCCAGCTGATCCGCACGTGTATCTGCGCCCGGACGACGAGGCGAAGATGCGCCTCGCGCACCTTGCCGAGAACGGTTCGACGTCCTACGCCTTCCCTTCAAGGAACCGTTTTCCACCGCAGTGATGAACGATAACAGGAGACGGCGATGATCAACGAGCTCGAGATGTTCTTGAAGACGTGGGACCGTGAAGCGCATAACACCGCCCGGCTTCTGCGAGCATTGCCGCCCGCGCAGTACCAGTTCCGGCCGGATCCCGATGGTCGGTCGCTCGGTGAACTGGCGTGGCACCTCGCCGAGATTGAGGCGTATGTCAGCCACGGGATCGACGCGGGCCAATTCGCGCTAGACAGCAGGCCGCCGAATATCGAGCGTCCTCGCACCATCGAGGCTCTCGCGCCCGGGTACGAGCAAGTTCACCGGGACGCCGTGTCGCGGATCGAGAAACTGACGCCCGAGGATCTCGATCGCTCGATCACGTTCTTCGCCGGCCCCAGATCCATTCGGAGCCTTCTGTGGGATGCGATCGTGGCTCACGGCATTCATCACCGCGGGCAGCTGGTGTTGATGTGCAGGCTGGCTGGAGGTCAGGTGCCAGGACTCTATGGGCCCACCCGCGAAGAGACGGCAGCGAGGCGGGCGGCGCGGGACGCTGAGCGAGAAGCATCGTACAACGCCAGCGGACAACGATAAGTCGAGCGGCCGAGCGGCATAGAGGGCGAGCAATCATTCGCCGCGCATGTACGGGAACGCTGCGACGAACCGTCGTCGCGGAGATTGTCACGCCAAGCCCTTCAGCTCGCCGACAATCCACTGATATCCCACCTGGGGTTTTCTCGAGCCAGACGAAGCACCTTGGCATCCTCCGTGATGCCCCAGTTTTACGCGGAACGAAACACCAACGCTCCGACAATCATGATCGCGGGAAAAGGCGGCGGACCTCATCAAAGCCGTCGTACGTCATGCGCCCACCTTGTCCGCAGCCGCCGCGACGGCGTCGACTCGGAAGGCGCAGGTGCCTCTTGGGTCGAGTGTCCAGCAGCATGAGCGGCGCACCCGTGCTCGGGAGATGACAACGATCGCGCCCGGTTCAGCGTGATTAGAAAACCGGGCCAAAAGGCGAGTGCTGCAACGCCTCGACCGTGGTACTGACGTTGCACGCCGCAATCCGGGCCGAGCAGGATGACGCTGTACTGCTGTAGTTCCGTTGGAGGCAGTGACACCTCTCTCGTCGAGGTGACGCGATCAACGTGCTGGCGTTCGCATTCTTGAAGGGATCGGCCTCCTGTTCGGATATCTGTCTGCGCGCGCTGCATACCTCGATCAATCGAAGCGCTGCGTCACGAATGAGTGGAGGCTAATGTGAACGAGCTTTCCTTGTGGCTGAGGCGGGACAGGCTGGAACGAAACGAGCTGCCCGTTGGACAGGCCAATGCTGCTCTCTTGTCTGCATCCGTCGGGACGGTGTCAACTCGGCAGGCGCTGGTCGTCGACGATGACGTCCCGACACGGGGGCTCGTGCAACTGCACTTGGGCTTGGCAGGATACGACGTGACCGAGCTCGGCGATGGGGCGAGTGCCGTCGCAATCGGACGGACTGCGCGATTTGACGTGATCGTCTTGGACGTTCTGCTGCCGCGCGTCGACGGCATCACCGTTTGCCAGGCTCTCCGCGCCCAGGGATCGAACGTCGATACCCCGATCCTGATGCTCGCCGCGAGGGGTACAGAATCAGACAAGGTCGTAGGCCTCGAGAGTGGAGCCGACGACTACATGACGAAACCCTTCGGGATGCGCGAGCTGATGGCGCGAGTCAATGCGCTCCTGCGACGCCACCATCGAACTGCTCAGGTTTCGCCGGACGGGACCGGTGTGATCGAGCGACGTGGGGTGCTCGTCGATGTCGACAAACGGATCGCCATCGCAAACGGGCAGGTGGTCGACCTGACCAGGCAGGAGTTCGAGCTGCTGCACCTCCTGCTGTCACGGCCAGGGATTGTGTTCAGCCGCGAGGCGCTGCTCTCAAAGGTGTGGGGCGGCGATACGCACGTGACCGTACGCACTGTGGATACCGTGATCAGCCGTCTCCGCAGAAAACTTGAAGTTGAACCGCACGATCCCGAACTGATCCTCACGGTGTGGGGTGTGGGCTACAAGTGCGCTGACGTCGGATCAGATGCGGTTCGGAGCGTTCACGTGGCAAGCCTACCGTGAACGGTGCCCTCTAACATCGCGCCGAGAACAATGACGCCGCTGGCCGGTGCGCGTGATCGCAAATACGCGCCGGTCGAGATCCGCTGCGCTTGTCTTTTCATACTCGCCCAACACTCTTGCCACATCCTCGCCGTCTGATCGGATGAACCAGTCGCACGGTGCCGCGGTGTTCGCAGGTCCCGCGCGCTGCCTTGAAAGGAGTCCGTATGAAGACGTGCCCCCGCATCATCATCGCCATCGCCAGCTTCTTGCTGCTCGCAGGGGACTCCTCTGCGAATGCCCAATACAACCACCTGGTGGCCAGCGTACCGTTCGAGTTCATGATCGGAGATCGCACGCTACCGCGCGACATCTATCACGTGTCCCGCGTCGACGGGCACACCGACATGCTCCTGGTGCAGAGCGCGCGACACGGCATCTTCATCTTCGGACGCAGAGCGGAATCGGAGGACGGAGACGAGATGCCACAGCTCGTATTCCATCGTTACGACGATCAATATTTCCTGCGGGAGATCCGGTTTCCGGGGAGGCTCGGATTGAATCTGCCGGAAACGTCCGAGGAACGCGAGGCGGCGAAGCGGAAGTGGCGCGCGGATCGATCGGAGACGATCGCGGTTGTCGCTCAGCTTCAGTAATGCCTCTCTACTACTGAAATAACGTGCGCGCGCCAGCTGGCGCGCGCACGGTTCCCAGCGTGCCGTACCAAGGGGTTCAAAAGAGAAGGTTTTGACAAAGGCGGGACGTCCAAAAACGCTGCACTTTTGACACAGACGCGCAACATTTCACACGTCAGATCAACAGTGACCAACAATGACGCGGTCAGAAGGAGGACTCGCGTGATCAGGCCGCTCAAATGCATGCTGTCGCTCTCCATCGCATTCGCAGTCGCGTCACCAGCCGTGACCTTCGGCCAAACCGTGACTCGGAATTCGTCGGATCGGTTGAACCCGTTGCGCATCAGCAGCGAAGCCATCGAGGCTCTCGTGAGTCGGGTGATGCCAAGTGTGGTCCAAATCATCGTGACCGGTTATCGCCCGCAGGAACGGGGGAACGAGTTCCGAACCGACATTGCGGTCCGGCGAGGGCGGACGATCGGATCAGGCGTCATTATCGACAGCGCTGGTTACATTCTGACAAATGCTCACGTCGTGGACGGCGCCGAACGGACTCAAGTCGTGCTCGCCCGCGACGCCATTGCCACCGGTTTGGTGCGCACCTCTGCGCCTGACGAGCGTGTCCTTGAGGCGCGTGTGATCGGAAAGTCGGACGAACTCGATCTGGCGCTTCTGGCGGTGAACGTCCGAGGATTGCCGTCCCTGCCGCTTGCAGATTACAGCGCCGTGAGACAGGGAGAGCTGGTATTCGCCTTTGGCAGTCCCGACGCATTGAGAAATTCCGTCAGCATGGGCGTGGTCAGCGCCGTTGCTCAGCAAGCCGAATCAGACAGCCCGATCGTTTGGATTCAGACGGATGCAGCAGTCAATCCCGGGAATAGCGGCGGACCGCTGGTCAATGTCGAAGGCGAGCTGATCGGTCTCAACACTTTCATCCGGTCGATGTCCGGCGGCAGTGAAGGATTGGGATTCGCCGTGCCAAGCGCGGTGATCGCACTCGCGTATCCGCAGCTTCGGGATTACGGGCATCTGCATCGGGCGCTCCTTGGCATTGCTGCGCAGCCGATTACCCCGCAACTCAGGAGCGGCCTGAGTCTGTCGACGGACGTTGGTGTGATTGTGGCCGACATCACGCCAGGCGGACCGGCCGCGAAGGCAGGCGTGCGCATGGGGGACGTCATCACCGGCATTGGTGGGCAATCGCTCGACACGATGTCGTTGGCGCGCTTCTATCTATTCCTCCTGACCCTGACCGACGGCCAGCAGGTCTCCGTCAACGTGCTCCGCGGCTCGCAGCCTTTGACGTTGACTGCGACGGCCACTCTCCCCGCACATCGGTGTGAGCGCATCGAACCAGTCGATCTGCAGGCGAATTTGGTCGAGCGGCTTGGGGTCATCGGTGCGCCTGTCGATCAATCAGTTGGAGACATGCTGCCCGCACTCCGCGCGCCATCTGGAGTATTGGTGGTTGCGCGCATCGATACGCCACACACACCAGAGTTACCCCTCACGAGGGGTGATGTCATTCACGCCGTCAACGGCACATGGGTGACCACACCGGCAGAGCTGCGCGAAGCGCTTTCGAGATTCGGACCAGGCGATGCGGTCGTCCTGCAGGTGGAGCGGAACGGGCAGCTCACCTACGTCGTGTATGAAACGGAGTAGCGTCGGCTGTCGAGCCAGCCGCGGGAGCGAATGGCAGGACGCCGAGCCTGCCGGCAGGAGCGGTTCTTGACGGTCTTTCTGGAAGGGCGCACGCCGTCCTCGGTTCTTGAAGTCGAAGGGACTCTGAGAGCACCGATCGATATGACATTGCGCCAGACAGTCGAGGCTCTTCTGAGCTGCGGTCAGCGGCGGATCGTGTTGAATCTGGCGCGGCTGAGCGACATCGATGCAGCGGGCATCGGCGAGTTGATGCGTGCATACCACATGACGAGCGCGGTGGGCGGCGTCCTACAAATCGCACATGCACACAGACGTGTCCGCCAGCTCCTGGAGGTTGCCGGCGTCTTGAGCGTCCTGAGCCCTCCGGCGCGCGACACACGGAGCTCTTGAAGGATTCAAACGGAGGCAGATCATGCCACATGGAGACACCACCGATCGAACGGCGTTGTTCTTTGCCGATGGAGTGTTGGCCCCAGACGTTGCGCTGATGCACGTGCTTGGCGGCACCTCATTTGGTGGCGCGGCGTTATGTTGATGGAGACCGATACAGGAGGAAGTGATGACGACAAGACAAACGTTGGTTCTCGGTGCGACAGGCAAAACCGGCCGACGCGTGGCAGAGCGCCTCACAGCGCGCGGTGTGCCCGTGCGACCCGGTTCGCGCGCAGGCAAGCCGCCGTTCGACTGGGACGACCGCGCGACCTGGACGCCCGCGCTGGACGGCATGGGCGCCGCGTACGTGACGTACTACCCGGACCTCGCGATCCCCGGCGCGGCTGTCACAGTCGGCGACTTTGCGAATCTGGCCGTCAAGAGCGGGGTTCGGCGTTTGGTGCTCTTGTCGGGGCGCGGCGAGGACGGAGCGCTTCTCGGCGAGCAGGCGGTGCGCGACTCCGGCGCGGACTGGACGATCCTGCGATCGACCTGGTTCAGTCAGAACTTCAGCGAAGGGTTCTTCGTGGATCAAGTGCTCAACGGCGAAGTCGCGCTCCCGGTGGCGACCGTGCAAGAGCCCTTCGTCGATGCCGACGACATCGCGGAGATCGCTGTGGCCGCGCTCATCGACGATCGGCATGTCGGCCAACTCTACGAGTTGACTGGCCCTCGGTTGCTGACATTCACGGAGGCGATTGACGAGATCGCGCGAGCGGCGGGCCGCGAGGTGCGATACAAGCAGGTCTCGCCAGAGCAGTACGCGTCGCTGCTTGCCGAACAGAATGTGCCGGCGGAGTTTGTCTCGCTCATGAATTACCTCTTCACCGAAGTCCTGGATGGCCGCAATGCTCATCTCACCGATGGCGTTCAGCGCGCGCTGGGGCGGCCGCCACGGGACTTTTCCGAATACGCGCGAGAGACAGCGGCCACCGGGATCTGGGGCGGCGTGCCTCAACGTCACGCGCACACCTGATCCGGCCCTCATGGCAGCGGCACTGCTGACGATCGCGCTTGCGCCACGCGTGTCCTGAATCGCGGGAACCAGGCGGCAAAGGGAGGGGAGCATCGAGGACCTGCATCGACGCGGACCGAGTGTGCGGCGACGAGGGTGGCGCTTTCTAGCGACCCCCAGCGGGCGATGCCGCGCGCGTACCGGCTGACGCACGGAGAGGCTCGAGCCGGAACCACGTCAGCGAGCGCCACACCCACTCGACTGGCCCGAAGCGGAAGCGATTGAGCCAGGCGCGAGACGCCCAGACCTGAACTGCGAACACGGCCAGACCCATAGGAATGGTGACGCTGTTGCCGAAGCGTCCAAGGAGCCCGAGACCGAATCCGAAGAACACGAGCACGCCGATCGCGGTCTGGCTCAGATAGGTGCTGAGCGCCATCTGTCCGACGGGGCCGAAGCGGAGGAGGCGGAGCTGCCATCGCGGTCGCAGGAAGAGCAGTGCGAACGATGCGACGTAGAAGAGCGTCATCGCATTGTTCCACGCGTCGAAGAGACCCATGCCGGCTATTACGGGCCAGCTCGAAAAGTCGGGTAGGGTGCCGGCCGGCTGCTGCGGCTGACCACCGCTCATCGCGCGGCCCGCCACGAAGAGAACGGCGCCGACGAGAGGAAGGAGCAAGGTGAGCGCCCCCGTCCAGCGCCAGCCCCGACGGAAGAACCTCCTGTGCGTTTCGACGTCCTCGAGCAGCCGGTGCCGCCCGGCCACGAGGCCGAGCAGGAACAGCCCGAACGTCTGAAAGCCGCGGCCAAAAAAGCCGAACTGAAACTCCCACTTGGCGCGAAACCCCGTCGTCGCGTGGAACCGGCCGATCGCCGGTACGTCTCCCACGGTGACCGCCCGCCAGTGCGCCTCCGCCTCTGAGTTCAGCCGGCTCTGGAACGACTGGAGTTCGGCTGGGGTTGCGGGACCTGCTATGACACGCTGGACGACCCGCGGCACGCCTACGAGCAGCAGGATCGCGAGCAGGATCAGCCAGCGCTCACGAACCCGGTAAAAGAGGATGAGAGGAAGTCCGAGCGCCGCGTAGACGGTCAGGATATCGCCGCTGTAGACGAGTCCATGCAACCAGCCGATCGCGAACAGGATCAGCAGGCGCCAGACGAAGCGGGGCCGGAAGTCGGTTCCAGGGCGTCGATGCTCGGCTCGCTGCATCTGCAGCGCAAAGCTGAGGCCGAACATGAACGAGAAGATGCCGAACCCTTTGCCGCGTACGAAGATCCAGGACAGCGCCTCCAGCACTCCGTCGGCGGTCCCGTGGATGTTGTACGGTTGTCCCGGCGGCGGCATGAAGCCGAGATACTGCTCGCCGAAATGGGCGATCGCGATTCCGCCGAGCGAAAGGCCGCGCAACGAGTCGATGAGGCGAATGCGCTCGGTCATGATTGGTTGCTGTAGCGCGGGGCGACCATCGCTACTCGCTGCGACGAAATGGAGACGGCATTTTCGGTAGGGACACTATCCGAGTGCGGCGACAAGGGAATTGCACTCTCGCCGGAGCGCGGCAGCTTCGTCTGCGCTGGCACGCGCAATGTCGCCGGCCAGCCGGCTGGTACACGCCAGCACCGCCAATTCGCCATTCCGATCCGCTCACTCGGTTGGCGCGGATCGGCTTCGAGCGCCTCGCTCGCCCGCCGATGCTCGGTGGCCAGCGCAGCCAGCTCCTCATCGACGTAATTCGCCAACGCGACGAATGCATCTTCGAGAAAGGACTTCAAGTCGGTCAATTGATTGGTGGGCGCGAGGGCTTCGAGGACTGTCCGTACCGTATCCTTGATCGACAGCTTCGAGGCGGGGAGCGTCGCGACCGACGCAGGAAATGCGTTCGCGGCCGTGTGCTCTTCGAGAAGGGCGACGTACCGGGCAACGAGCTGCTGCGCCGAAACCGGATCGAGCGACGCGGCGGTGTGTGTCCATCAACGCGAATGCTACTTCATCCACCGCATCGCGATGGACTGCTGCCGACGTGTCCGTGCGCGTGCTACTGAAGAGTTCGGCGAACTCAACCGTAGATCGTAATTGACAACCGCATTGAGCGCTCTTTAGCGAGATCTAATTCGTACTCGGGCGCGACGCCATTCTCGAAAGTGCGCGCACCTCGCGACTCGTCAGCTCACTGCGCCGTTCCGCTCGAGTCCCCGGCATCTCTTTGGCAGGGCCTCTGCCTGTTGTGGAGGAGCACGATGGATTCCCTTCCCGCCTCCGATCCTGCATTCGCTCATCGTCCACTGACATTGCGATCCCGTGCTGACATCGAAGCCGAAGTCCGCCGACGTGTGGAGGCGGAGCGGCAACGGCTGCTCGACATGACCCGGCAGGAGCCTGCGGCGGTGCAGCACTTCCGCCGGCCGGCCGAGCGGCCGTTCACGCCCGCCGAACGCGATCGCGTCACTATTCTCATCGGCGGGCTCACCGGCAAGCACGATGCCCTGCTGAAAGCCGCCTTCGAGTCTGCTGGGCTATCGCGGCAGGTGATGCCGACACCGGACGTGGCCGCGTTCCAGCTTGGCAAGGAGAAGGAGTACGGCAACAACGGCCCGTGCAATCCGACCTACTTCATGGTGGGGCATTTGCACAGTGAGCGTTTTGCAAGGAACAAGAGGCCTCCGCGGGTCAGCGCGGCGGCTCGCACGTCGACGGCGCATCGGCGAGGGCTCGCGCCTGCTGATTGGTGACGGCGCGCCCGAGGAGACATGCGCGGCTCGGCTCGAGATGCACAACGAAAAGCCGCGAACGCGATCGCTGCGGGTCATCGTCCATCCGAGCCGTGACTCTGAAGATGAGTGCCACCGCCGTGCCGCCTTCCGTCAGACGCCACTCGACCCGGCCCGCGCCGCCCGCCGCAGGGAACTGCCCGATCGGCGAGTCGTAGACGACAGCCTCTTCGCTCGACCACAAGGCCGCTCCGCGTCTGAGCTCAATCCAGGCATTGCTCTCCGATGACACGACGAAGAGACGCCAGCTGTTTACCGCAGGACATTCCTGACCTGTCAACCCGCGCGCGGCAAAGCTCGTCGCGACGTCTTCTGATGGCGGGCTGCAGTCGACGGGGCGTGTCGAGGTGTACGTGCTTCGATGAGCTGAACGCTCGGCGCCCTGCACCGACAACCACGCGGCCAGCAGGATCAGAGCAAGCCCCGCTCCAGTCACGTCAGGCCGAGCGCGGCCAGCGTGTCAGGGCCGACGACACCGTCCGGCAGCAGGCCATTCGATGCTTGAAAGGCCGCCACGGCGCCGCGCGTTCCCGGGCCGAAAGAGCCATCGACCTTCAGATCAGCGCCCGCGGCATTCAAACGCCGCTGCACCTCGGCCACCTCCGGCCCGCGATCCCCGATGACCAGAATGCGGGTGGGCGACGCAGGCACGTCACCGAGAAGGCCATCGAGGGCCCATTTGCGAATCAGGTCGTCGCTGGCTTCGAAATGCATCGCGTCTTCGGTTCTGAATCCGGCGCCCCAGAACCAGCCGTGGCGGTTGAAAATGGGGGCGATTTCCACGAGCCCACGCTGAACCCGGTCGTCGCCACGCCGGTCGAGGACGCCGTTGAGGCGCAGGTCCACTGCCGTGCCCCAGGAATGATTGCTGATCGCATGCAACGACCCGCGCACCAGCCGGGCGCAGAACATGCCGGCGGTGCCAAGCGCCTCACTCACTTCCGGCTGTTCCCGGCCCACGTCCGTCATCACGTCCCGCAGTGACGCAACGGCCGGCTTCAATCCCGTCACTTTGAACGGCCCGACACTCTGGCTTTCGACAAACAGGCGCTGCAGCCGCTCGTTGGTCAGCGGCTGACACTCGTCGGAGTATTGTCGACGCGGATTGCCCAGAATAGCCAGCATGGTCGCTTGCTTCGCGCTCGGGATTCCCGGATTCAGGTTTGGCGGCACGGGAATGAGTTCGCTGACCGACATATTTCAACTCCCTCTAGCCGACTGGCTGGCCCTGATCGCGCTTCACTGCACCAGTTCCACGACTGTTGTGCCGACCACGGAACCCCCGGCCGACACACGAATGGTCACGGGTCCGAGTGGGGCGGAGTCCCCTGGTGAGAACTTGGCGGTTGACATACCCTCGGAGTCGGTCAGCTTTATGTCGCTGAAGAGCCCCACCGCTACGCCACCGGCGGTCACCGCCGAGTAGGTGACTATCGTGTTCTCCGTGGGCTTGCCGACGTTCCGGAAAAGCTCCGCGGTGATTGTTGGCTCCTCGCCCTGGCCAAGTGAAATTCGGGCCGCGCTGGAGGTCACGGCGATGCGATCCGGCAACGCCGGGAGAAACTGAACGCTCGCCGTGTCCGAGACCTGATCCTGAACGAGGGTGCCGCGAAGGGAAGCGATGCCCGTGGTCTGGGCTGTGCGCAGGTCGACCACCGCGCGGTTGCCGCTGTCGGCGGTCGCGTCCAGGGTGGTGCCGCCACCGTCGGCAAAGGTGCCGTGCGACGTCGTGAAGCGCACCACCCTGCGACCCTCGGGAAGGCCAGCCGCGACGGTTGCGGTCACCCGCACAATCGTGGCGCCGTCTGCGGGAGCCGTCGGAGTTGAGACCGAGAGCCTGATGATGTCATCGGGATTGGCGGCGGAGAACACCACAGCGACCTCGCGCGTTACACCGAGCGCCGTGGCCTGCACACGCGCGGTTTCGAGGTTGTGCGAGCTCTGCAACTCGACGGTCGCCACGCCGTCCGAGTTGGCGGTGACGGTTCGCGTGAGCGCACCCTCCGATTCGCCGCCGGCAAAAAGCAGCCCGGTCGTGAGCGCTGTGAATGTAACGGAGCGCACGGTCGTGCCCGGCGCCGGGACCAGCTGAACGCGGATCTGCGAGCGCGAGAAACCGTCGGCGGGGATGCTGTCGGGGCTCGCCTCAATCGTGAACGCGCTATCGGGGGCAAGCGGGACAAACGGCACGTCCACGACGCGTGTGACCTTCTGTTGCACCGCGTCGGGCCCCGCACCAACTTCCACGCGGGCCGTGCCGATAGTGGTCTCGCTCTGCAACTGGACGGCCGCGCGGCCACTGGAATCCGCGTCGACGGTGACGGTGGTGGCCCCGGTCGATGATCCGGCAAACAGCTGCCCCAGGCTCGTTTTGAACGTCACTTTTCGATTCGCGGGCGCGGTCTGCTCGTCCAGAATCGCCGTCACCACCACTCGCGAGACGCCATCGGCTGGCAGTGTGGGCGATGACAGTTCGACCTGCAGAAAATCTTCCGCCGCGCTGGGTGTCAGCAGGTACTTGTCCGGGTCGTGGCACGCCGCACTGAGCAACGTGACCACGGAGAGCGTTGCGACAAGACCGTGCGAAGTCCGCATGACATCACCCATCGATCCGCAGCATGGCCGAGCACCGCTTCTCTCTCCCAATCGGCTGATTGGCCGCGTCAAATTCCTGGACGAACACCTCGACCCGCACGAAGTCCACGCCCGCTGGCGCATCCACCTGAATCTGCCGCCGTTCGAGTTGCTTGGCGGTGACGGTGCCCGTTACGTCGAAACACTCACGCTCAGGACGCTCCTCGCCGCCCACGACAATCCGATCGCAAGCCCGGCTCGGCCGGCGTGAGCCAACGCTGTATCGGAGAATCACGGAAGTAGATCCCGCAATTGCGCGAGGGCTCAGCTCGAGAGCGGCAGTCACTGACAGGCTCATGGCTGGACTCCTGGTCGACGAGTCGACGAAGGCGTACCCGAGTTGACGCCGAAGGCGCCACCAAGGTCGCCGAGCATGCCGACGACGTCGATGTCGAACGACAACGAGATGAACGGGGAGATCTCGACACGCCGCTCGGTGACGAGCGGGTTGGGATCAACCGCCTTGAACACCAGACCGCCGCCATTGACGCGAATCGAGTCGGTGAGTCGCAGGCCGCCGCCGACGACCAATACCCGGCCGCCGATGAGCGCTTCACGACGATCGGCTTCTTCCGTCTGGCCGGTGACCGTCAGCCCGATGAGGGCCGAAACTCGCCGTGTGAAGCTCTGCGCAAAACTGCCGAACGATTGCAATGGGGCGTCTTTGTTGACCGGCCGGAAATAAATGTTCGTTCCGAGATAGCCGAAGGCTTCATCGATGTCCCAGCCATAGGCGAGCCCCGCGTCCATACTGACGTACCATCCGTGTCGGGTATCGAAGCTTCCGAGGGACGTCGTGAGCAGTTCGATAGTCACCGCGACCTCGTTCCCGAACTGGAGGGTCAATTCCTCCAGCGCTCGCTGACGGTCCTCTAGACTGCCTTTCAAATCGTTGAGTTCTGACTCGAGCGGTTGGAGGGTTCCCAGCTCCTGTTCGAAATCCGCTTTCAGCTGGGTCACCGCCTCCGGCTCCGGCGACAGCGCCAAACGGTCGAGCACGGCCATGCCGCTTTCAGCCTGTTCCTCAGCCTGTTGCGTGCGCGCTAACGCTTCGTCCACGGGCGAGGGCGACCAGGCACTCTTCGCGGCCGGCAGAGACTCCCGGAGCCGTAACAGGCCAAGGTTCTGGGCCCTCAGCTGTGAAGCGATGTCTTCCGTGATCTCGGGATCCAGCGACCGTTGGCGCGCGATGTCGAGCACATCGTTCCAGCGCCGTTCGATCCGGCCCGAGATTTCAGCCAGGGCCTCTTCGTCTTCCCGAAGGCTTTCGATGGCGCTCTGCCGTGCCGCCTGCGGATCCACGACATCGTGGAGCCGTCTCGTCAGCTCGCTGTGCACGTCTCCGGCGGAACGGCTTGGGTCAAAGATCGAACCGGCCTTCGCCCGCGGGGTCATCTCTCCCGTCACCTTCTGGATCGCCAAGAGCAGCGCGCGCCGCAATGCCAGCGTCTCTGACGCCGGCACCCGATCTGCGGTGGCGTAGGCGCGGAGCGGAATGTCGATCACCTCGACGATGTTCCGTCGGAACGTTGAAAGCTCCTCCGGGGTGAGGCTCCGGGCTGGACCGAGCGCAAACTTCACGCAATAGAAGCGATTGACATCGAGCGCTGGAAACAACAGCCGAAACTTCCGAACCGGTTGTGTCTCGCCAGCCATCGGGGACGCCTCGGCAATGCCGGCAGGCTCCCGCCATGGCCGAATGGTCCGCCACGCCGGGTCGCCCTCGGCCGGGCATGCAAACGGCGCGTTACCCACTGGCTCTGGTACTTCCGCGAGCCAGGCGCTCACTTCAGTGATAGATGCGCCAATCGTCGCAGAGACGATAAACGGCACGTCGAAAGGCAAGGTGTCGTTGACGATGGCCGCCCGGAGATCGACATCGACCTCTTGGAACGGCATTTTGGCCTGGCCACTCACGGGCGCCGCATGCAGCCAAAGCGCCGTCGCGAGCGCCATCACATGGCGACCGCGTGCGATCATGTGCACACTCACCACGATTCCACCACTAGTGAACGCCATTCGTCAGCGAGACTGGCGATGCGCGTGGACTTCGCTGATTCGCTCATGCCGAGTACGGGCAACTCAGTATCCTCCGGGGGTCAATAGCGGCGAATTGCGCCATCGGCCTCTCGAGGCCGGCGGCGCTCGTCTCGGTCTCCGGTTGCAGGCTTTCCCAGCGCCACGCCGTACAATACGATCTCGCGATCCCGATCGAGTCTGAGCAACGCCATCACGTCTTCATCGAAAAAGCCGCCCAAGTTCAGGCTCGCCAGGCCGAGTCCCTCTGTACAGAGGTTGATATTCTGGGCCGCGTGTCCGGCCTCGAGCAGAATGTACCGATATCCGCGGTCCTCGTACTTCCAGAACGACCGCTGTACGACGGCGGTGATGACGATGATGGCGGCGGCGTTGACCAAATAAGGTTGGCCGAGAAACATTTCGGAGGTCAGGTGACTCGGAAGCGCGTTGGAAAACACGACTTCGAGTCGATGGCCAAGCGGCACGTAGTGATACACGCCACCGTCGAGTTGGTGCACTCGCTGGGACAAGACATACAACTCGAGAGGGTAGAGCCCCCCGCCCGAGGGCACAGGTCGCTCGCAGAACTCGCCCCAGAGATCCACTGTATCGAGGACTCCGTAGGCAGCGTGAAGGATGGTGCCAAGGTCCGCGCGATCGATCCCCGAGGACTGGAATTGTCGACAACTCGATCGCCGCCGCACCAGCTGTTCGAACGTCGCCTGCGGAATCGCAGGTGTCTCGAGCTCGATCGTTTGCGCCGCGAGATTTTCCTTGAAGAGCGGTGTGTCGTGCGTGGGCGTGTTCAAGCCGTGCATGTTGAACGTCCACCGCGACGTGCCGCGGTGAAACGTCCAGGCAAGTGGATGATCGACGCGGAACATACGGCAACTCTCAGGCGATCGGGTGAGGCAGTGGATTGAGCGACTCGAGGTCGGCAGGCGTGTCGCGCAGACCCAGTTGAAACGGCAGCTCGAATATACGCCGCCCGCCTAGTCGGCGTTCGTGATGGCCAAACCAGATCGGCTGGAACCCGGGAAGGATCGCCCGGGCAGTGAACACGCCGAGCGGCTCCAGATCGCGTGAGGTGAGGTTCACGTACAGCACGTCCTGCCCGACGGCGCGAAAATGATCAAGTACGGTGGAGAGCGCCGCGGCCGTATTCGTCACACGAGCCTCTGGCCAAGAGGACACCGGTCCGTCAAGGAAGTCGAACGCGTGCGCCATGGTGCGATCAGCGTAAAGGAGCGCGTGATCTTCCAGTGTCTTTACCTTGGCCGGCTCGGCCACGAGTTCCGCGATGCGTCCGGCGTCATGCGTTCGGCAGCGTTCGCGAAAGGCCGGCCGCACCTGCCCCACTTCGAGCGCCGCTGCACGGGCCGCGAGTGACGGATCGAGATTGGCGCCCAACCCGACTGTCGCGTACGGTCCGCCATAGCCATTGCGCTGAAACGCGATCGCTGCAAATACCGCGACAGGGTGATCCGTTGGCATCTGAAACAGAGCCAACTCGACCCCCCGTCGTCGATACGACTCGGCGAGATGCCGCACGTCGGCATCCGGATGCGACGCCGCGTCATAGCGGCGTGCCGCCAGTCGGTTGACCCACGCGATTAGGAATGCGTCTCTCTCGATCACTTCGTAGATCGCGGAAAGCACCGCATCGGCGAGCGTCGGCCCGGCGGCCAGCCCGTTGGAAGTAATGGGGATCACGAACTCCAGTGGGTCGTGCACCTGGTATTCCATGAAGGCCGCGATGGCCGGCACCGCAACGTGGTCTTCGTGAATCAGGGAGCGGCCGCGAACCCAACGCAACGTCGTCTCCTCACTGTACGGCGCGTACGGGAGCTCCGCGTACTGCTCTGGACGATAGAGCACGAGATCCGCCGGGTGCAGGCTCCGGCCTTCGAGGTCGCGGCGTCGAGAGAGGACGGTCTCGTCCGCCTCCCAGCACCCACCGGAATAGCGCTCCATCGCCTCGCCGAGGCAGGATGTCCAGGCCGCGTCCCTGGTGAGCCCTTTTCCCGAGCAGGCCAGGTGCGACTCCTCGACTGCGGAAAGATAGCGATGATTCGAGAGCCTGGCGCGCCACACCAATGGCAGCGGCGGCTCGGTGGCATCTCTCGACGCCGCCGCGAAATGCACGACGATGCCGCTATGTTCGCTAACCAACCGATCAACGAGCTCGTGGAGCGGCGAACCGGCCTCGCGGGCCGTGTTCAGGAGGGCTTCACCGCACGGGTGTTCACGGTCTTTTTTTTTGAACACGTCGGGCAGAACGGCTTCACGAGCACGGGATGCATGCGCGTCTCGCCGAGCAGACCGTCGAAGGCCATCACTTTGTCGACCAGCGTCGGTTGATTCAGCCGAATCAAAAATCTGAGAGCCTCGAGCGCGAGCGTTGAACCGAGTTGCGACGGAAGCCCCGGCAGCACCGGACGCTCGGCGAGGCCGGGCTGTCGCTTGCGATCGAGGTGTTCTTCATACGTCATCCCGAGATCGAAGTCCTGCTCGCAGGCCAGCGCGCGCATGCGGTAGCACATCCAGCACGCGCTGCGCCCAGGAATGAAGAGCGGCCCCGCGAACGTGCTCGTCGCGCGCAGTTCACTGAAGAGGGCGGGCACGCCATGCTCGATCGCAGCCTCGTTGACCCAGTGGTGTGCAGCGTTGAAGCCACGATCCCAGCCGACGATCAGCAGCTTGCAACCCTCGCACAGGACGCGCACACGGTCGCGATCGAACGAATCTCGGCCGGCGGTTGTGATCTCAACCCCGGGTCTGGCGACCAGGCGAGCAGTGGCAATCTCTCGGCTCGCACCCACTGCACGCGTGTCCTTGATCGGTGTCAACGCGTGGTGAGCGGGCTCGAAGGCGAATGGATCCGCGAGCACGAAGCGACCCACACCCGCGTCTGCGAGGATCTGCGCCACGTACGCGCCGTGCGCTTCGAGTCCAAAGATGGCCACCTTGCACGCAGCCAGTGCTGCCTGCGTGTCGTCCCCGCCGTAGCCCATCTCGTCGAGCAGTGCGGCAAACGTGCGGTTGTTGCCGTTCCTGGCACCGGTCTGGCCACGAACCACTACGCCTTCGCGCACGAGCACATCGAGCTGCGCGCACACGCTGTCAGGCCGATAGCCCGGAAGGAGCGCGGTGATTTCATCGACGGTCAGCGGCTGCCGGAGCGCAGGGAATACCTTCTCCGCGATTTCAGCCGCGGTTTTGCCAGAAAGCTCGAGTGCGGCAAAATCGGAACGCAGTTGAAAGCGGTCGTCGCCGAGGCGCACCACTTCTATTCCGGGAGCCAGGCTGTACCGGGTACTGGACATCACGAGCCCGTTGCAGATCAGCAGGTCAGTCGAATAGCGGTTATATCCGTTACCCACCGAGACCGCGGAACCGGAACACGTTGGCCAGGATCGGTCCCCAGATATTGCAAGGCCCGCACGTGCACTCGAAGTCGCACGGCTTTGGAATCGGGATGACCTTACCGCCAGTAATGACGTTGCATCGGAAGATGCACGGGCTTGTCTCGTTAATGCCGCAGGTGCCGTCTTCCCAGAACGCGTTCTGCACTTTGTGATATGCGGTGATGTCTTCGGCGGATAGCTCCGACGCCTTATTCTTGCGCGAGATAGTGCCGACTTTCTCCTCTAAATTGGTGAGCCGGATGAGGACTTCCTTCAGGTCTTCTGGCATGAGGACCTCCGGTGCTGAGGGACAAACTTGTTCCGCCCGTGGTCGATCGCGCAGGCGAAAAGCTACGCTCATACTGCCGAGCCGTCAAGCTGTGCTGTTGTGCCGTGGACTTGTCGAGTGGCCAGCCCGACGTCCGCCGGGAGTCATGAACCCACTCGAGCCTGCTACGAATACATGAGCGACGTCTTGCCTGACTGACCCGGGTAGTACAAACGAAGCCGAACGATATAGCTCCGACCCATGAACAACTTGTAGCTGATGGTCGCGTTGCGGTCTTCACCGCTGTCGTCGTCACCAGCCAGGAATCGCGGCTCTCCGTTGATATCCTCGAACAACACGAGCAATGTGTCGGACGCACCCTTTGTCTCTATCCTGTACCTTCGAGACTCAGTGGGTTTGATCGCGAAATCGACCTGCTGACCCGCGGTGAGGTCGACAGCGACCGTCTGGAACGGCTGCAACGTCGTCAGCGCCGATTGCAGAGGCGGGTACCACTTGAGGGACCATTCCTTGTCCGCGTTCGACAGCGTTCCCGGCGGGAAGAGGCCGTTGACATCGTATTCGTCTGGCTCGTCGATGAGACCTGGCTCGAACTCGTATTCCATGATCGAATCGGGATCCCAGGTCGAGCCCTGCACCTGCTGCGACGTCAGCTTCTCTAGAATGTTGTGAAACGTCGTGTCGTGGTCCCATCCGTTCGGAGGTTGGGCGAGCGCGTCATAGACGGCTTGCTCGTGCCATTTGATTCCCGCAAAGGGGTTCTGGTGCTCGTGTTCCATGCCAAACACGTGTCCGAGTTCGTGGAGCGCCGTGCCACGGCCGTATTGAGTGGTGAGATCCCAGCCGTACACCGTTGTCGGTTCATTCAGGGGAACATTCAACACTTCGCGCCCGACCGCCGAGGCGGATGTACCGTCGGCCTTCGAATAGCCGATTCGGACTTCGGCTTCACTGAGCTGGTTGACCTCCTGAAATTCGAGACCGATACCCACTGACTTCCATTTGGCAAACGCGTCACGGATTGCATCCGCCTGCACCTTGGGAACGGAAAAGTGAGAACCGCCTCCAAAGAAGCAGTAGTGCAGAACAGTTCCGTTCACCCATTTTGAGCGGATGGACAGGATGGCTGCTGCCCGGCGTGGATCGGCCATGACAGCTGGAGCCAGTTGAGGAACAGGCCTTGGCAGATTACGGCAGCGAGGCTTGGGAGTATAAGTGGTCGATTTGGCTTTGGACGACCGGGGGGTCCGACGGCGTGCCATATAGACTCCTTAGTTCGACGGCAACGAGCGACACATGTCCACGGGACCGGATTTCTGCGCTCCGATTGGAGTTGTGCCCTTGGGAACGGTAACTCGGAGCACGGGTTGGAGCGCGTCTCTGACGAGCCCAATCTCAGCAATTCGTTCCGCTTTGTAAGTCACTCCTCATTGCCTATTGCAGGGAGCAGTCAGTCGATACCTGTCGAGCCTCGCAGTCAAGGTCATCAATTGGAAACGTTGGTCTTCCATCTGGTACAAGTCGGCCGCGAAATCGGCACAGTCGTAAAGTCGATGACGAGCTCGGCATTCACGCATCGTACGCGAAACGCGGCTGCGTTTGCGCTTGGCAACTATAACGGCGCTTCGCTCACAAACAGCACTAATGCCTGGCCGTCGTCAAGACGACGATCAACGCTGACGACACTTATAGATCGGTTTGAAGGAGTGATCGGATGAAGGAGTGATCGGCTTGAAAGAGTCTTGCGAAAGACTTGCACGAGGGCGGTTTGAACGGCCAAACGACGCCAGCAACTCAGCGGTTCGCGGCCATAGTGGGTCGACACTGATGGGCTCGCAAGAATCTGTGCAACACCATCGAATAGATGATTGACACGAGCGTACGAAGGACTATATTGGCGCTCGACTTCAGGCGTGTCGCGCCAACCGCCCCATTGCTGCAGGTCTGAAGGATTCCAGCAACAGCGGCGTGCCATCACCCCGATGGTCCGCGACCCTTCGCGAAGTCCCGGAAGGTTTCACGGTTAACCTAGCAAGTTCCTTCGAGCGCTACACTCAAAACACATTTTGAGCGGCTCGTTCGTTGGATGGTCGTCCAAGTGTCGAGCGATGATTCGGTGCTGATCGTCGGATCGTTCGACGATGCCTTCGTGCCAGCACTTCTGCCGCCAGCGCGCAGCGCCTGGCTCGATCCTATTCACGTGAGTGAAGACGAGTTCGGCGCGTACTCCGCTCTGACCTTTGAGCGGTCGGCACTCCACAGGTTTGGCGCGCTCCGCATCGCTGGGCGGCGGGTCAACGTCGACGCACTCCACGGCATCGTCCTTCGACTCGCGCGACACTGGTGCGATCTGCGCTCGTGGGCGCAGGATGCCTGCCACGTTTTCGCTCTTGCCCCTCAGGTAAATGACGCGCTCGGGATCAGTGACGTAGCGCCCGTCTTGATCAGCGATGCCTCTGAGGAACTTCAGAGTCACAGTCGCCACTACAGAGCCGGAAGCGCCCAGAAAGGAAGAGGTCTCTATGGCTCAAGATCCTTCTAAACCACCCGGAACAGACACACCTCAATTCCCCAATTTCCTCGACGTCCTCAAGGCGCTGACGGCGGCCTATCAGCCCATTTTGGAAAGGGACCTGGCGCGGCTGACGCGGCCCGAGGAACTGGACAAGGAGGCCCGCGCGAAGCAGTTTTCGTGCGAAGACGAGATTGCGCTGGCCAATGAGATTTTTGGCAAATTTTGGACTCCGGAGGCGGCGCAACAAGTGCTGCCGAAACAGGCGATCGAGCTGCTTGGGCCGATCGACCGGTGGCGCTGGTGCCTGCTTCACATCCGCTGCTGCTTTATCTTTGGTTGGCTGGTCTGTCACAGCCCGCGCACGCTGCGGCGGTACGCATACTACTTGAACCGATATTGGCGGTGCGTGCGCGAGTTGATCGGCAATCCGGTCTCAAACCCACCTACGGACGAGGAGAGAAAAGATTTTCAGATTCTCGTGGAGACGTTTGCAGCGGCGTATAAACCGTATGTCAGCGAAGAACTGGCTGCTACAGAGGATACCCGTATCGCCGCCGAAGTGCTCGATGGCAAGTTCGATTGTCATGTCGGCGACGACGAAGCTCCCCAAGTCTTCGAGCGTTTCCTCAACCAGGACGTGGCCCGTGCCCTTCTCGGAAGCAAGGCCTTCGAGCAGCATCAGCGCGATCCGTTCTTTTGGTTTTGCCGCTGCTGGTGCCTTTGTGCGATCAAATTTGGATGCTGCCTGGCGCAGGCCAAGACCGTCTTCGACGTCTGGCAATGCCTGGTGTTTTTCTTCCAGTGCCTCATAGACTGCTTTCAGCCCCTCACCTGCGCGATCCTCAAGCCTGCCAACGGCAGTTGCGCAGACGAGACTCCGTTCCCAACGCAAGGAATACTCGGGATTGAAATTGTCGGTACTGCCGCCGGCCTCGGTTGCGACCACTACATTCTCGAGTGGAAGGCGCCGGCCGATCCGCCGGCCGCTTACACGCAAGCGGGGATCACCTACGCGGGATCTCCGGGCCCGGGCATCTGCGGCATCGTCAATGGCACGCTCGGGTGGCTCGACACGTTCGGCACGCCGGTGCCGGACCAGATCGAGATACGCCTGAGCGTCTTCCCGACTACAGGGGCCCCCAAACCGTGCACGACGACCTTCTCCCTGTTCCGCAAGCGAGTCTGGATTTCTGCGGTAGAAGGTGTGCAGGTGGAATCGCCTCCGGGTGTGCTCGATAACAGCGCGCGCCTCATTGACCCCGTTTCGAAAAACGAGCTTTCATTCGGAACGGCGCTCGAGATCTTCGGGCACGCGCTCGTCGGGAAATGTTTTGGCAAGGCCATCAAACGCTATACGTTGTCGTATCAGGCGGGGTTTGCCACCGATCCCACGCTGGGCGTGTGGACCCAATTCTGGCAGGTGGATTACAACAGCTCCCTCCAAAAGGCGGCTATTCAGACCAGCCTCTTCGATCTCACGAGCTTCTGGGTAGAGCAGCAAATTTGCTTCTTCCCGCCGTGCCCTCCAGGTCCGCTGTTGACATATGACGAGCTGATCCCTACGCGATGGATCAGTGGTGTGACTCCGCCGGCGGTCCCGCCGGGGCAGTTTTTCCCTATCGACCCCGCGCTGCCGCCGATCTGGGCCTCGCAGGCATTGCCGCCGGTGAATTGTTACTCCGGCAAATACACGATTCGCCTCGCCGTGGAGGATACGGCGGTGGGGGTGTACTACGATCTCCAACATGTCTGGTTCGATAACAAGGCGATCTACGGCGAAATCACCGGGCTGCTGGGCGTCAAGCCTTGCGCCATCGTGAACCTGAGCCAGTTGCCGAACGCCGGCGATTGCAGCAAGGTGTGGCCGCTCGGAATCGAGGGCATCGCCTACGATGAGTTCATTCTCGAGGGCACTTTCTCAGCCCCGAGCGATAACTACGGCGGTTATTGCGTGACGCTGACCAAACAAGGCGGCAGTCAGTCCGGCTGCTCGCCCATCCTGCTGTCGGTGGCTCTTCCGGTCCCATCGCCAGCAAGCCCGAGCACGGTAGGAACAAACCGCATTGGAGATCCCGGCATTCGGTGCGCTACCGCGTCGCCGGCTCCAGTAGGTCCCATTGTGAAAAGCTCCAACGTGCTGACCCAGATGGACGGCCGAATGCTCGACGCGGTATGCGCTTCCGTTGCCACTCCGGCGCCGCCCGCGGGATTCGCCCTGAAGAGGGCGAATCCGGTGACCGGGGATCCCGCCGAGTGCTGCGCTTACTATTTCGTGCTGGAGGTCTGGGATAAATCGATCTGTCCCAGCCTTTCGGGCGGGCGTCATGAGGCGTCGTGGATCTGGCCGATCTTCATCTGCAATGATCTGCCGCCGAAGCCTTGATGCCTGGAACATCACAAGATTGGTTTCGGTTTGCGCTGGCCGCCCTGGCGACCTGGCGGGTGACGCACCTACTCGCGAAAGAGGACGGCCCATGGAACGTGATCTTTCGGATGCGCCAGGCGCTGGCAAATGGTTTCTTTGGGAAACTCACGGATTGCTTCCATTGCCTTAGCCTGTGGGTCGCCCTTCCAATGGCGTTCGTTGTTGGCGGCACTGCCGTCGAGTGGTGCGTGAGCTGGTTGGCGATATCCGGCGCAGCATGTCTGCTGGAGCGTGCCGGCCGAACGGATTCCTCGCCACCGGTAGTCATTCAGCATCTGGAGCCACGTGAGGAGGTACCGGAACATGACATGTTGTGGACAGAATCGCGCGACGCTAAGAAGTAGCCACCAGGCCCCCGGCCCGGGGCCGGAGAGGCCTTCGACGCACGCCACAACGAGGCCAGTTGTGGCCCCCGCAGACGCGACCCTCGTTCGCTATGTGAATGGAGGACATGTCTTGGTGCGGGGCCCGAGGACCGGCTGGCAGGACCGAGTTCTCGGCGAAAAGCCCAGTGCAAGCAGTGGAACCGCGCGACGCGGAATCCTTCCTCGCGACCTCCATGTTTGAGCGTGTGCGGGAACACTGAAATGGGGGACGTTGCCGACGCGATCCCAGTCGTTCGGAGCGAGCGCGCACTTCGGATTCATCGTGCACCGCAAACAGTGCGGCGTTACATGCCGAAGCGAGGCGCCCTCGCGGTCGGAAGACGTCCCAGCAGTGAGGGCACGTTCGTTCGCCGGCATTTACGAGCTGCACGCGGAGTCAGATCCCGATGAGGCCAAATACATGTCACGTTCTGAGCTTAGACCATAGTCTCATCGCCCCTGTTCGAATCTCGGGCGATATGCGTTTCTGATCTAGTAGTTCAGGCATCAACTGCCGTTAGGAGATCGCTCGTGACATCGAGCAGGCGTGAAATTCTGCAGGCGACGCTTGGCCTGTGTACGGCGCCCTTTGCTGCATGCGCAGGGCATCATGCGGCGCTCGAGCACTGCGACGGCAAACCATCCGACTTCGAAACAATCCCGACGTGTGGTTTCACCGTGCTTCGGATCGGGCCGGCTGAGGGACGTACCGTCCTTCTGCTTCACGAAATTCCAGGACTCACCCCAGAAGATCTCGCGCTCGCGCGTTGCGTTTCGGACAAAGGCTTCAACGTCTACGCACCACTGCTGTTCGGGAAGCCCTGGCAAAGCTCGCTAATTGGTGGGTACCGGGCCGCGTGCAAGCCGTCGATGTTCGACTGCAGCAATCTCGAGACACGCAGCGCCATCCTGAACAGGCTCGAGCCGCTAGCCGAGTGTCTCGCCCGCAAAGCAAACGGTCCGATCGGAGTCATAGGCATGTGCCTTACCGGGATCCTGCCGCTCGCGCTGCTGCCCAATCAGGTCGAAGCTGCCGTGCTCTGCCAGCCCACCCTTCCGTTCAGCTTCTGGCGCGGCGCACCGACGGGGAAGCAGATCGAGGACCTCGGGCTCGGTACGCAGGATCTCGACGAGGCGTTGAAGTCTCCGACCCCGTTCCTGGCCATGCACTATGCGGAAGACCGGCGCTCGCCGGTCGGGCGCATGGACGCGCTCCAGGCGAAGTTTCGTGACCGCGTGGCCGTGATCTCCCTTCCCGGCGAACACCACCATTCATCGCTTGCCGGGGACTTCGATCCGACGGCCTTTGCCGACACAGTGACCTATCTCAAGGTTCGGCTCGACGTGGAAAAGGGACCGAAACGCATGGCGCTTGCGCGCCTCGACGGCCAGGAGTGCGAAATCACCGCCGACGGGACCTGGCACAAGGTGTGACGCGTGTCATGAAGAGCGTGCTCTCGCGCACTATAACGCTCCTCTGGATTGTCTTCGCGGCGGTGGGCTGCACGGCGACGAAGACGTTCCGGACCGGCCACACTCCCGACCCGCAGCAGACGCACGGGCCGATGCGGGACGTGCTGCTCGTCGGCAACAGTGTCTCGGGCACCATCAGCGTGATTATCGTGGAGGGCCGTACTTACCAGCGAGTCGGCGACATAAACGTCATCCCCGACAAAGCGGAACGCCTTCGCGACATCGAGTCCGGGTTCCTCAGCCGGGCGATCTACAAGCGGATCAAGGAGGCCCAACTCATCAGCCACTTCGAACCCTCGTCCGGCGATCGTTTCGTGGACGACGTGTTCCTGTCCTCCGACGGGACGATGCTCTTCGTCTCGCGGTCGAACCTCGGCGACGTGGCGGCGTTCGATCTGTCGAGCCCGGGCTTTCCAATGACCTGGCGCACTCTCGTCAAAGGACGTAAGGCCGATCACGCCACGATCTCCAGGGACGGCGCGCGCATCGTCGTCTCCGCCAGCGTGGTGAAGCGTGCCTACGTCCTCGATACGAAGACCGGCGACGTCGTCGGATCGTTTCCGACGGGCGTGCTGCCTCACCAGAACGACTACGTCGGCAGCCACATCTACAACGGTAGCCTTGGCGACCTGCGCAAGCCGTTCGCGAAGAATCGCGAGAAGGGCGATCGGCTGCTGACGATTGTCGATTCGCAGTTGCTCAAGGTCGTCGACGCCATTCCGTTCGACTGGGGCATCCGTCCCACGGTGATCACCGACGACGAATCGACGATGTACGTGCAGATGTCGTACCTGAATGGCCTGATGAAGTACGACCTTCGCAACAAGCGGATCGTCTCGATTCTCGATCAGCCGCTGAGTGCGTTCGCCCGAAACACGTACAAGAGCCCCGACGAGTACCCGCACGACAGCGCGCACCACGGCTTGGCGATCTCGGGCGATGGCGCGCTGCTCTGCGACTGCGGCACGATCGACAACAACGTATCGATCGTCTCGACGGGCGACCTGAAAGTGGTCGCCACGCTCGAGGAGATTGGCTCGATTCCTTACTGGGCGACGACCAGCCCGAACGGCCAGCACTGCGTCGTGTCGCTCAGCGGGCAGGCCGAGGTCGTCGTCATCGACTATGCGACGCACGAGATCGTCTCACGCGTCCAGGTCGGCAACTTTCCGCAGCGAAACCGCGTCGGCAGGATGCCGGACGACATTGTCCGCCGGATCGCCGCAGCCAGCCGATAGAGCCGTACTGCGTCATCGAGGAGGTTGAAGGTCCATGCGCCGCAATCACTCTTGTGCTGCCAGGCTGGCTCCCGCGGTCTTCAGCCTCATCCTGGCTTTCGGAGCGCACGCGCTCGCGCAGACGAATGAGGCCGGGCTGCCCCCGGCGCGCTCCGAGCCCGCCGGGGTCGGGACATCGCTGTCGTCCGACCTCTTCAACGATGCGGTAATGCTGAAATGGGCAGGCACCGTTCAGGCGCCGCCGGCTTCAGCCAATGTCAATCCGTGGAGCAATCGGCCCGTTTGCGCGTCGATGTTCCTCAAGACCGACTTTCAGCTCAATGGCAAACAGAGTGCATGCAACTGGCTGCACAACGGCGTGTTCTCGACAAACGCCATGTTGGGTGCCGCCTGGTCGGGTGCCTGGTCGCTGTGGACAGCGAAATCGTCCGAGAGCGGCGACGGGTTCGTCACCCGGTTCGGCAGGAAGTTCGGTCAGAACGCGTTCAAGGCCACTGGCTCCTACCTGGCCGGTGTGATCGTCCGGGAGGATCCGAGGAAACGGCCTCCGTTCCTGGCTCTCCGAACAGAGCAGCGGCCCCGCGGTTTCTTCAAGCGCTTCGGGCACGCGATCGGGGAAAACTTCATTTCCTACCGCTGCGTCAACGACTGCACAAATGCCAGCCACATCCAGCGGAGACCGGCCCTGTCGCGCGTGTTCGGTTCGCTCGCGAGCGGATTCTCGTCGGAACTACTGACAACCGACCGCGCGTACTCCGCCAAACACGCTTGGAACGGCGTTGCCTCGGCGTACGGATCCACGTTCGTGAACGCGATGTTCGTCGAATTCAAGCCCGAGCTGAGCGCCATCGGTGGGAAGGTCTTCAGCCATCTGTTCGGCGGGAAGTAGCCATGAGACAGCGAGTTCTGGCGCTCGTACTTGCGGCGGTACTCCCGACGGGATGCGTCGCGAACAAGGCGTACCACGGCGGCAACGAACGGCATCACGAAGAGCTGATGACGAAGCAGTTCGATCCGCTTCAGACGCAGATCTCTAACGAGCCTTTTCCGTACCGTCTGAGCTTTGTCGAGTTCGACGATCGCGGCGAGCTCTTCAATCGCACGCAACTCGCCACCGCGTTGTCCGAGATCGAAGAAGTGAAGAAAGATGCCAGCGCGGGTCAGCGACCGCTGGTCGTCGTCTTCATACACGGATGGAAGAACAACGCGTCCGATTCGTCCGGGAATGTGTGGGGCTTCCGTCAGGTGCTGGCAACCTTGTCGTTGCAATTCGGCAAGACGCCGGTCCTGGGGATCTACATCGGGTGGCGCGGGGCTGTCACCGGCTTGCCAATCCTGAAGGAGTTTACGTTCTTCGATCGTCGTCTCAAATCACAGAGCCTGCCCAATGCGCAGATGGTCGAAACCCTGACCAAGATCATGAAGGCCTCCCATGAAGGGCCTTCAGACCGTCAGCCGGTTTCCGTCCTGGTCGGCCACTCCTTCGGCGGGGCGGTTCTCGAGACCGCGTTGACCGACTCGTTGATGCAATCGTCGATCAACGTTGCCTCACCAGGCGGAGTGTCGTGGCCCGCGGACCTCGTCATCTTCATCAACGAGGCCCAGGAGGCGATCCGTTCGTACCAGCTGATCGAGACCATGCACGCCAACCTTCCGCCGGAGCCGCCATGCACCAGACCGAACGAGAAGGGGTCGGCTCGACGGCCGGTCGTCGTGTCGATGTCGTCCACGGGTGACTACGCCACGCGAGCGTTCTACCCCGGCGCCCAGGCCCTGCTCCGACCGTTCAACACTTTGCGAAGTTACCCGGCCGACAATCCCAACTTCCTTGGGTTCAAGAACCAATCGGCGATGTTCTTCAACCCGACAGCGCATCTGAAGCAGTTCCAGTCACACCTGCTGGGACGTGCGGACGATCCTGACGTGGCCCAGGCCGCGCTGCAGTGTGCGCCGGTGATCGACTACACCGTGAAGAACGTCAGGTATCTGCTCGTGGAGAAAACCGGCGCGGTGAACCGAACTCCCTATTGGGTCATGCACATTCCATCCGCGGTCGTGCCTGACCACAGCACGATCTTCACTCCCGTGTTCACTATCCTACTCAGCGTGTTCATTCACAACGCGATCATCCCGTAGCGACGCGCTCGGACGCCAGCATCGGATCATTAAAGGAGTGTGAGCGATGGCCAGGAAGAAGGCGGCTGGCAAGAAGGTCGCAAAGAAGTCCTCAAAGAAATCGGGTAAGAAGAAGGCCGCAAGAGCCAAGCGCCGGAATGCTGGCGAGCCTCGACGTGTGCCGCTGCACCGGGCGTCGAAAGCGGCGCGCGCCCGCGTGATGCGCGGCTTCAAGCGCGTCCTGGCGGAGCACGCCATCGCCGGCGACGTTGCGGCAGTCCATTTCGACTTGGCGGGCACGCCGGCGGGCGCCGGAGCGTGTCCTCCGGGCACCGTCCGGCGACTGGTCTGCTTCCGGAACAATGCGGGGACGCTGGTCTGCGAGGAGCGCTGCGTGCCGCTGTAACGACAGTCGGACCGATCAGGGTCCGCCGCGGCGGTGGCGTGTTCCGCTTCGCGTCCGCGAAGATCACATCACCCGCTTTCTCGCCAACTTGGCGTCTGACTCTTGTGCATAATCCAGAAAAGCAAATAAGGGCAAAACCAAGATCCTGGGCCAGAACCCCGCCCGGACTGACCAACCAATCTCTGTGCATCCAGGTATGTCAAAACTGCTGTCGGCACGACCGTTCCTATGCCGACGAGGGCGAGGGACGCGCCAGGACCCTGATTGCGGAGGACAAGGGGCATGAGGAAATCACGCTGGGAAGGGAGGTCTCTATCGGCGGAGGTCCTTCGGCCTGTTCCGCGCCCGGACAGCACTGGCGGGAGGAACTCTCGGTCGGGAGCGAGAGAACCCCCTTTTCTTTTGCTGTCACTTGTGTTCACCTGACCCCCAACAATCGCGTCCTTCCGGCGTCCTGGTTTGAGCCACGGGGGAGTTCCAATGGCTAACGCACCTGACGCAGAACAGACACCTGTCTCCGCCCGATTCTCGATCGCGCAGCTCCACCTACATATCTGCCTTGCGGGTGCCGATGCTGCTCGCTTTCGCGCTCGCGACGGCGGTCACCGGGTATTACCTCCTGTATGTGGCGCAGGTCAGGGATTACCTGATCAGCCGAAACGTTCGACTCCTCTCCGCCATCGCCGCCCAGCTCGAAAGGACGATCGAGAGCGACAGGGACGTGCTCACGAATCTCCGCTTCGAGGGCGACAACGAGCGGCCGAAAAAAGACATCATCGCGGAAAAGGAGCAGGCCTCGAATTTCATCCCGCTCCTGCGCACAGCGGACGTTCACGAGAAAGCCGAGCTCGCCGACAAGAAACCCAACCTGGCGCTGCAGTTCACCGAACGCCGCTCCCTGACCAAGTGGGACGTTTACGGCGACTCGTCGAGCCCTCGGCAAGGAGCACTGTACTTCGAGGTCCGCCTTTGGGAACTGGTGCGACCGCTCTTGCGGGACAGGGCCAATGGAGAAACGTTCGACGTGCTGCTCGTTGCTGCACGTGACGGGCGCGTGTTGTTTCAGACCCCTGGTCCGGTTCGCATCTTCAACATCGACCAGCTGACGGATTCAGCGGCAGCCGGACAGGATTCAAAAACAAGCGGTCAGAATTCGGCGGCAGCCGGAAAGAGATTCAGCGCGCTCGCGCGCTCGTCGGGCCTCGTCGACGTCGTCCTCTCTGGAACCGAGTACAAGCTGTTCACGCAACCGTGCTGCACTACGGTCACCGAGCACGGCAAGGAGGACTCCGTCGGATGGGTCCTCTGCGGCCTGACCGCAAAGGAACGGCTGACGGCGGCGAGCTTGCCGGTGCCCTTCACGCTCCTGGGAATCCTCTTCCTGTTGCTGCTGCTGGCCGTTCTGAGCTGGCCGTTCGTGAAGCTGTCGCTTATCGGCGACACGCAGCGCGTCAGCGCGTACGATGCCGCACTTGTCGGAATCTGCGGCCTGCTCGGGTCCGCGCTGATCACCGTGCTCGTGCTCGACCTGTTCGGCGCGACCGTTCTCCAGGGAACGCTCGATTGGCAGCTCAAACAGCTCGCGAAGGACATCCGCGAACGGGCAAACCAGGAGATCCAGGCGGCCTCCGCACAACTGGCTCGGCTTGACGCGGCAGTTGCCGCGGGCAGGCTCCCCGCCGGAGCAAAGGTGCGCGATCTCGCAGGTCCCAGCTCTGAAGAACACCCCTATGTGGCCACTGAGGAGCTGCAGGACTATCCGTTCTTTCAGTCCTTCTCGCTCATCGGGGCAAACGGCCGGCAGCAGCAAAAGATGTCGCTCGGCTCGTTCGTGACGCCGCTGGTGTCCGTCGCCCGACGCGCCTATTTCAGGCAGTGGAAGGCCGGCCATTGGGAGGCCGGCCAATACCCGCCGCCGGTGCTCGAACCGGTCCAATCGTTGACGACCGGCGGCCAGGAAGTGGTGATCTCCACGGCCCTCGGCGACGACGAATTTCAAGGTGGCCAGCCTGGCGATCCCGATGCGCTCCCTTATCGAGCCGGTCGTCGTCGAGGGGTTCGGCTTCATCATCATCGATGATTGTGGCGCCGTCCTGTTCCATTCGGATCCGAAGCACACGCTCACCGAGAACTTCTTTATCGAGACGGACAACAACCGCCGGCTTCGCGCCCTCGTCGCGGCCAGGCGCACGGAATGGCTCGACCTGAAGTACTGGGGTGATGACCACCGCGCGTTCGTGTCGCCGTTGACGCGGAGGCCCAAGTCGCTCGACCCGAAGTCGTGGGAGAACGAGCAGCGAACCTTCGTGTCATCGGCCGCACAGGAGCCCTCTCCGGCGACGCTCGTCACTCTGTACGACAAGGACGTCGAGCGCGCGGTGCACGTCGAGTGGCTGGTGCTCGTGACGGTGTTCCTGCTGATGTACGCCGGGATGTATGTCGGAACGTGCGTCGCGGTGCTGATAGTCCGGCCGGGATATCGGGCTCCCTGGCTCTGGCCGGATCCGGCCGGCTCCAGGAAGTATCTCGATTTGCTGCCCGCGCTGCTGCTTCTCCTCGCCGCCTTCGTGGTGGCGACCGCTACGCTCCCGCTCGTCTACCTGCTGTTCACCGCGTGGCTGCTGCCGCTCCTCTCGTGGGTCATCACCTATTTCGTGTTGAACTGCCGGTTGCGAGGCCGTCAGTGGCAAGCGGTCGCGTGGCCCGCGCTTTTCGCGGCCGCCCTTCTCGCGCCACTGCTCTATCTCATGGCGCAGGCCGAACACCCCATGTCGGCGGCCGTCCTCGTCTTGCTGCTTGCCGGTGCCACCATTCAGGCCCTGGTTGCCGTCCAGAGGCGCGAACGAGGCGGGCGCGCCGCGCTGGCCCCGCCGCCGAATGTCTCGTACGGGCTCGCGGCCACCGTGCTCCTGGTACTCGTTGCCGTTCTGCCAGTCGTGGCGTCCTTCAAGGTCGCGTACGACATGCAAATCGAGACGCTGGTGAAGCACGGACAGCTGCAATCGTCCAAGGATCGTCGCGATCGGACCCTGGAGGCGCAGCGTGAGCTCTCGGCGCAAGTGCCCGATGCCGTCACTAATCGCAGGGTCGGAGAACTGCGCGACAGAGCGCCGGATTGGGGTATCTACGATTCTTTCTTCTTCTCGACGCGACGCGCTGCGGTGAAGAACGCCGGTTGCGAGAACGTGACGACGGAACAGTATGCGTTGCCGGAACTGATGGAGGAGCTTCTTCCCTTCTACTCCGAAGGCGCCGTGCGGTTCCGAGAGCTCGCGCACAATACGACAGCAGATGGGGCCTGGCAGTGGAGCCGCGACGGCGGCGACCTGGTGTTCTGTTCCCCAGAGTTGAAGGTAGCGGAGCTGCGATCGGCGCTGACCGGCCTGTTCGATGGGTCAACCTCATCGCCGGCGGTGATGCTCCGCGTGGTATGGCTCGTCCTCGGATCGCTGATCGTGCTCGCCGCGGCGATCTGGATCGTGCGCTTCGTCATTTACAACATCTTCGTCGCTGATGTGATCGGGCCCCTGTGGACCGGGAGCGGTGATCTGCGCCCGGAAGTCTGGGGGCCCAACCTCTTCCTCGTCAGCACGGCGGCCGTCGCCGACCCGATTCGCTCGACCGACTATTGCGTGGTGGATCTCAAACAGGCACCGGCGAACGCACGAACGTGGTTTGCGGAGCAGACGGCGCGCATCCAACGAGCGCCAGCGAGCCAGAGCGTGCTGGTGCTGCACTTCGACGAGCGTCTCGAAAACGCTGCGTTCACGGCAAGCAAGCTCCATCTGCTCGAGAAGATCATCAAGGTCCTGAACAGGACGGTCGTCGTCGTCTCCGCCGTCCCGCCATCGACGGCGATGGAGAAGGAGATCGAGTCCACACCGCGGTGGGCCGAACTGATGTCGCTCTTCACCATCGTGCCGGTCAAGCCTGCCCTGGCCGCCGAGGGCATGCCGGGCATGCCGGGGCCGGGACCGCTCATGGCGGACTGGGCAACCGCCGGTTGGCGGGAAGTGCTGTGGCACATGAACGCGCTTGGCTTCGCGCATGCCGCAAAGTTCCTGGACAGCGAGCGTGAGGACCCCCAGGTGCGCCGGCTGTGGGAGCAGGTGCTGCCGTACGCGTGGCATCCCGAGCGTCCACCGCTCGAAGTGGGACAGCTGCTCGTGGAGGTGGGCGAGCGCGCCGAAAGCCACTACCAGGAGATCTGGGCGTCATGCACGCCGGCCGAGCAGCTGGCGCTGGGGCACGTCGCCGAGGAGGGGCTCGTCAACCGGAAGACGAAACCGACGATCCGGCGCCTGATGGCGCGCGGCCTCGTCCGACGGCAGCCGAATTTCGTCCTGATGAACGAAACCTTCCGCAGGTTCGTTCTGGCCATGGCGCCGAGCGTAGAGCTCGCGGCACTCGAGGAGTCGTCTGGCGACGCGTGGGCCACGGTGCGCATGCCGTTCCTCGTCGTGCTCATGGCGGGTCTCGTCTTCCTGTTCTTCACGCAGCAAGAGCTCTTCAGCAGCACGCTTGGGGTGATCGCTGGCGTCGGCACCGCGGTGCCCACCCTCATGAAAATGGCGAGCATGTTCGGACAGCAGCGATCGTCGTGACGCGACGCATCCGCAACCAGCCGGTCAGAACGGCCAGCACCATCTGGAGAGCGGACGCGTCGATCATGGCTGGAGTCTATATCACGGAGCAAAGGTGGCGGCTCGGACTTCGTCCGTCGAGTTGTAGGCACTACGGGCCGCGGCCACGCGATGGAAAACGGGGCACTCGAAGGGCGGTAGCATCGCAAGCTCCGGCGCCATCAGTTCGGCCGCGAGCAGCGCAGTGTCGGCCGCCGGAAACCGGTCACTCGGCGCCCTTGCCAGCGCGCGGTTGGCATGCAACCACCGCTGCATGTCCCCTGTCAGCTGATGAAGCCTGAGCAGCGCCAACGCCCGCTTCAGCGGTCTGTTCGGAAGACGCGCAGCCAACGCAAGCCGCCTGAAACGATCATCGGCAAAGATGTCATGCGCCAATGCCCAGAGCCACACGTCGCCGCCGTGCGACTCCATCAAAGCCTCGAGACGCGCCACGAGGTCGGCTCGCACGGCGATCGCACCCGTCCTGGCCAGCAACAGCGCCGCATACGTCAACAGCGGGTCGGCACTGCACGCATGGCGCGCGGTCGGCGGAGCCGCGAGCATGATCCGATCGAGTCGTCGGGTGGCCCAGTCGGCCAGAGATGCTCCATCAGCGGATCGGGACACCGCGCCGTTCAGAATGGTCGCGGCCGCCACTAGTGCTCTACTGGCGGCGAGCCCGTCCGGCAGCCGCTCGGCGGACGCCAGGAACAAAGCGAGTGCACTTCTTTCCGTCCGAAGGTCCGATCGCGCTCGCGCCACGAGCGCGCGCACCGACTGAGCGGCCCAACTTTGTCCCGCCCGGTTCACGAGTACATCGGCCGCAGCGAGCAGTTCCGCATCCTTCAGCACTAGCGCTGCCCGTAAGGCAAACCACGCGTGCTCCAGCGGCTCGGCCGAAGGCCCCAGACTTCGTACCGTTTCGACGGCGGTGTCGAATGCACGCTGTGCCCCATCTGGTACGAGCGGCACGACGGTCGGAGGAACGCCCGCGGATAGAAACGTGCGGGCCAGGCTTGCTAGATCGGGAAAGCGATCTGCCGGTGCTTTCGCGAGCCCTCGGGCGATTACCGCTTCGACGTCGGGCCAGCTCGAAACACCTCGCGCAGAAAACGGCAGCGGCGGCCGCTGGATGATGCGCCGGAGCAACTCATCGTGAATGGCGGGCGCGTCGATCGGCTGCAGTCCAGTCAGCAGCAAATAGGCCAGGACGCAGATCGCGTACTGTTCGGATGCCGGTGTCGCCGCGGGGGGGAGGCGCCCGGAAAGCAGTGCATCGGCCATCTGCGGATCGTGGAACTGCGGGATCCCGGCGCGCATTGGATCGACCGTCATCGAGGAATCAATCGGTCGCGCGTTGCCGAAATCGAGAAGGACGATCCTGCCGTCGTCCGCCACGAGGCAATTCCCGGGGTGAACGTCACCGTGAAGGACACCCCTGCGGTGGAGCCGGGCGTACGCATCGAGCATTCTGCCGACCAGATCCAGCAGCCGGCGCCGGTCCCGCCCGGCACGTACCTGCTGCGCGGCAACGGCGATCGAGACCCCGTCGCACCAAGCCATCGCGAGATACGCGCGTCCACGCGAGGTCCCATCGGCGAGCAGCCGTGGGGCATCGATGCCTGCTAGGCGCTCGAGCACTCGCGCCTCGTTGATGAGCATGGCCGTAACGCTGGGCCGGCCGTCGCGCGCAATCTTCAAGGCCGCGAGCTCACCCACGGGCGTGTGTACCCGATAGACTTCCGAGTCCTCCAGTGAGCGGACCAGCGCTTCGACCTCGAAACCCGCGAACTCCTGACCGGCAGCGAGGCTGGGCGTCGGCGCGAGAGCATCGGGGGAGTCCTGCGGGTACGAGGATCCGCGCCTCGACGAGCGTCGCCAGCGCGTCGAACGCCAAGTCCAGCGTGGCGAACGGATCCTGTTCGTGCGCGCTGGCGAACCGCAGGATCGCGTCGGTTAAGAGGCTCGGCGCGTGGAACTCGGCGAGCAGCTCAGCGAGTGGCCGCGGCACCAGCCGCGTGGTCACTCGAAATCCGGGCCGCGTAATGACCGATTGCCCCTCCTCGACCACGGCGATCCGAGAGCGGAGACGGGGCGACAGTTCGGAGACGCGAAGGAACTTGGCGTCTGGCGGCAGGATGAATTGTGTCGTCGTGATGTCCGGCGTCGAATGGATCACGACGAGACCTCATCGCGAAAGACGTCAGGCGTCGGGACCCAGTGCTCGTCGACGCCGGCGCGACGGATATCGGCAAGGGCGGCTGCCACAGCGTCGTGGGGCGGCGTTGCACGCCGCGCCGTCAGGGTAGCGGCAAGCCGCCTCGTTACCCATGCCCTCCAGCTTGTCGCCGTGTTTCCAAGCGGCGGGTCGACACCCGACGACAAGAGCCCATTGGCGCCGACCTCGGCACTGAAGGGCACTCCTTGTACCGGGCACCCATGGAGAGACCTTTCGAGAGCGCGTGCCACCTCGTCCATGTGCGTGGGCTCATCGAAGTAGATGATGATCTTGTCGGGCCGCATCAG
This sequence comes from Vicinamibacteria bacterium, assembly GCA_963800785.1. Lineage (GTDB taxonomy): Bacteria > Acidobacteriota > Vicinamibacteria > Vicinamibacterales > JAENWD01 > JAENWD01. The sequence goes on along the minus strand of CAWDCH010000021.1, from coordinate 126,113 downwards.
TCCTTCGATCCCTCGTCCAACCTTGAACGACCGCACGTCGCTTCGGACGATTTGGTCGACGATGCGGGGAAAGGCGTCGGACATTGCTTCGGGCCGCGGGCTTACGTAGAGCTTGCGCGCCGCAGCGAGCTGCACGGGAGCCGCCATGCGGGAAAACGAGTACCAGCCCGCCAGCGAGCTCGGTTCGAAAGCGGTTTCTAGCAGCCGTCGCACTCGACCACCCACGGTCAACCCGAGGACTGCCATCGGATCGTCGTCGGGTCCGAAGTCGCGCTCGATGGCGGGCCCACGCGGCACGGTGCCGAAGCGGTACAGCCAATGCGCGACAAGCGACGCGTCCTGCGAGAAGCCGCTGGCCGCCATGCGAAGCGCGGCCAGCGACAAGTGCTCGATGTGGTTCACACGCTTTCTGCGGCGCGGCTCGCGCCGAGGTCCTTCAACGCCCCTTCGAGGTACTTGCGGACGAGTGGAACCTCTTCAGGACTCGGTGCCTGATTAGCGGCCGCGTCATTGACGAACTTCATTGTCCTTGCGAGCTGGTCTTTCAGCCGGGGCAGTTCGCTGACTCTGTGAACTTCGAGGCCGACGTGAATGACCGGCGACAATGTGGGCGGGATCGTTTCGAGCGAGGTGCCGCTGCAGTCAGGGTCTGGAAGGCCGGCCGCACCGCCGAGCGCGGCAAAGGCCGCGCTGGCCACGACGGCTGCGCCGATTTCGTGGATTGCAGCGCGGATCGCGGGGTCTCCGGCACTGCCACCGGCCACGAAGGCGCTCGAGATCTCGTCGAACCGCTTCGCCTTCACGGCATCGACGATCGTGCCGCGAACAGCCTCGATGTATGCGAGGTTCGTCACCACGCTTGCAATCGGCGAGATAGGGGAGGGCGGCGTCTCATCGTCCGGCCCGGGGAGCCATGTGCCGCCTCGGCCACCGCCACCTATGCTAACGGCGAGATCTTTGATGAGGAAATCCTGACGGGTGAATGACTTGGCCATAGCAACCTCCCGTGTAACTGAGTTCTGGGGGTCAGCCTCGAGCAGGCCGAGCGGCTTCGCGACGGAAGTGGGGTCATAACGTGCTCCAAGGGGTTGAGTTTGTCAAGAACCCGCACCAACGAGCGGAGCGACAAGTAATGTTCTCTGCGCCTTCATCTCCTGGAAATGCGCGCGGCGTCGCGTCGGCTCATCGCTTCTCCATGCGAACCCCGGCGTTTAACAGGAAGCTCAGCTGGTGTGCGCCTCCTGTCCGATTCAGAGCTTCGATACGTTCTCATTCACGCGCACAAACCGGATCGAACGCAGCCGAGAACGTGTATCGTATCCACGCGCAGGCGTATCACAGAGGGTCGTGGTGGCCGAAGGCGGCAAGGTTCCCCGGAAGTACTGGTGGGTCGTGGCGGTGGCGGTGCCGGTGCTGGTGGCGCTCATCGCGATCGTCCCGGGGCTCCTGAAGTCGTCCAGCGGATCGGCAGGCGGCGCCAGCAGTACCACGACCACGACCATCACGGGGGATAACAACACCGTCAACTTCGACTACTCCACGCACAACACGTTCGTCACCAACGTGAACGTGATCGCGCGGGAGTACGAACTGCAGACAGGCCGCCCGTTGAGCGACGACCTCAGGGCGCAGATCGAAGCGGCGCTGAACGCCGGCAAGGAGAGCAACCACACCGAGAGCATCCGCCTCCTCGAGAAAGTGGCGGAGGTCGCGCCGGTGCCCGCCATCTACAACAACCTCGGTGTCGAATACGCGAAGACGCAGAACGCCGCCGCGTCGCAGCACGCCTTTGAACTATCGAAGGCGAAGATGGCGGAAGTGGCCGCGGCCGCGGCAAAGAATCGCCCGCTGCCTGACGACGCGCTGAAGCCGCCGCCGTCCTCCGGTGCAGGCGTGCGCACCGAGTCCAGCGCCGTGCCTGCGATGGTCATCGAACCCCTCGGAGCGCCGTACGTGCCGCCTGACGAGATCCACGTCATCGCAGCAGGCACGCCACTTGGGGGCTCGTATCAGGTCAAGTACAAGCCGGAACCCGGCACTACCGTGGTGATGGAGCCGGGCGCGTACGACGTCCTGTTCAAGGCCAGCAGCTACGGCGCCGGTTTCATCCTCGCCTCGAACGTGGCCGTGCGCGAGGGCACGCTCACGCGGATCAACCTGAACGCGCTGGTCGGCGGCATTGCCGTCGAGGCGGTGTCGAAGAAGGGATTCCCGCTCCTCAAGAACGTCGAGTTCATCGACCGGTCCACGGGCGACAAGAGACTGCTCGCGCAGCAGACCGACAAACTCGGAGTGACGCTGCCGCTTGCGCCCGGCAGCTACGAGGTCGTGGGTACCACGGCCGACGGCCAGACCGTCGTGTTGGCCATGGACGTCGCCGTCCGCGGCGGCCAGATCGCGAAGTTCGACACGCTCGGCCAGGTGGCCTCGATCATCGTGCACGCCCCGAACGTCAAGGGGCTCGACATGAAGGCGGTGTACGCGCTCAAGGCCGGCAGCAACCAGATTGCCGGCAAGGTGGAGGCGTGGGACGTCCCGATGCTCGTCGCCGGCGGCTCGACCTACGACATCGCGTTGGAACAGTCCGCGGGGCTCACGCGCATCAGGTCCGGCGTCACGCCCGCACGCGGTGAACTGCTCGAGATCCGTTGAGCCGAGCCCTCCGTCTTCAGTTGCACGGCCGGAGGTGTGCCTGACGGCGGACGCACATCAGCACCGACTTCAGGCGCCGCAAGGTCCCGCCTGAGGGCCGACCATCGCAATGTCCTATCGCTGCGCCGAACCGGCGAGTCCGTCATCGCGACTCCTCACGCGGCGCGACAGTAGTAATTGAGCTCTTCAAGACGCTGGCGTCGGTGAATACGACGACATGCCCACCCCAGGCTCTCGATCAATCAGCTCATTGTCGTTTCATCGAGCCCTTCGCGGACGCTCTCGGCGGCACTGGGATGCTCGGCCTCGAGTCGTCATGCGAGATCGAGCAGCAGCCGAGGGCCGTCGTCACATCGGCGCTGCGGTAATACAGGTTCGCTTATTTAGCCAACCAATCCAGGAATAGAACGAGAAAGACCTGGACGACAGGGACTCGCGGTAGACTCAAACGAACGAGAAGGATTGATATTCAACATCATCGAAAGCGGGGCGAGCACACTTCCAACGAGCCAGAGCGACGAGTGAAGCCGATCGACTTGCCTGTCCGAGAAGCTCAACCGCAAATTTGTGTTCGACTTCCCACCAGACAGCGTTATACAGGATTGCGTCGGCGACTCGGAACCAATCGCCGTTCCATTCGAAGTTCCGACGCGCTGGTCAAGGAGGTCGGACATGGGGCTCCCCACTCTCGCCATTATCAATTTCACGACGACGCTGGCGGACAATGATGTCCTCGAAGCGATTCACGCGGTGAATCGACAGATCACGGAGAATTTCATCCCGATCTGGGGTTACGGCCGGACGCTGATGCCGTTCGTGCCCTCCTTCGATGCGGCCGACCCGAACGAGCTCGCGGAAGAACGTGTTCCCGCGGACAGCGTGATCTACCTGGTAAACGAATCGAGTGTGCCCGGGGCGCTGGGATTTCATGATCTGAACATGGGCGACGTGCCCTTTGGGTTCGTCTTTGTCTTAGACCCGAACGACTGGACCACCACGCTTTCGCACGAGGTGCTCGAGCTCATCCTTGATCCGACCGCCAACGTCCTCGTTCCCGGCCCAGACCCGCGCGACCAGCGGAACACAGTGCTGCACACCTACGAGGCTTGCGATGCCGTCGAGAGGATTAGTTATTCGATCGGCGGCGTCGACGTATCGGATTTCGTGACACCCAGCTACTTCACGCTTGGCGAAGCCGCGGGCAGCAGGAACGATTTCCTTGGCGTCGGGGTACCGTCTTTCGGCGCCACCCGTGGCAGCCATATTGCCTTCCTCGACTTAGCCACTGGCCGCTTCGAACAGATCTTCAGCCAGCACATGCCGGCACAGGCACGCATGGTTGCAAAGATCGAGACGCACGATCATCCCAAACCGGAGCGGCCGTCAGAGGAAACGCTTGCACGGATGGCGAGCGCGATGCCGCTGGCGGCCCGTCGAGGCGGCGGCGCAGCAGCGCCCCCGTTGCGCGGCATCACGCGCACCGCTCGCTACCGCGAAGCCGCGGAGCGCGTGGCGGGAATGATGCATGCGCCGCAAGGCTAGTCGCGGCGTGAGGCCGGACTTGGCCTGAAGCCCGCCAACATCATGGTCAAACCGATCGTCAGCACGGGAAGATCGCCTACGAATGCCGCCTGGCGTCCGAGCCGCGCGGAGGACTGGACCACCGCGCCGCGGCTCGCCGATGACCTCAGGCGCCGAACAGCTCTTTGAAGTAATCGTTGAGCAAGCGATTCGTCGGATCGTACTTCTTCCGCGTGGCCGATATGACGCCCAGCCTGTCGCCGAAAGCCCTTTTCGCGATAGCTTCAGTCACGCCGAATGTCTGGTTCAGCAGCGGAACACCATTGCGCTTGCTGCACCATTCATTGTAATCGCCGAGAAACGTCTTCCAGCCTTCGTTGCCCGTCGAGACGGGATCGATCGTCAAGACCGTGCCGTCGTACCGAGTACGACAGGAGCGCCTGCTGGTCCTTTTCGATCCGGTACCCGACGTGCACGAGATTCACGCGGTACTTCTTGTGCTCGTAGTAGTCGTTCACCCACTTCGTGTACTCGGGGAGAATTTCCGGGTACTGCTCCTCCGGGAACGCGAACAGGCTGAAGGTGTATCGGCTGTCGTCCGCCACCGGTGGATAGTGAATCATCTGATCCGGCATCAGTGTGTGGTCATCTTTGATGATGTTCTCCAGCTTGAAGCGCCACATTGCATTGAACGCTTCGATGATCGTGTAGCGAAGCGTCGCCGGGTGAATGTGTTGCTCCGCGTCGTTGCCGAAACGTGGCCCGGCGGTGCCCCAGAAGTGGTTCCGGATCTTCCACACGTCGCGATTGGGCTCGCCCGTGGCGCCGGGGTTGTACTTCCTGAACTCGACGGTGATTCGGTCGGTGAACAGGAACATGTAGAAGAACATCGAGTAATTGAGCTTCCGCAGTTCCGGGAGCGCCGCGAAGAATTCCTTGACCGTAAACGTCTTGTGGTGCACCGCCATCGGCACCAGGGGGCGGATTCGGAACGTCACCTCGTACACGACGCCGAACGTCCCGTAGCTGCAGCGGATCTGCTTCATGAGCTCCGGATCGCCGTCTTCGGTGACCTCCAGCAGGTCGCCGGATGGCAGCACCATCTTGACGCCGATCACATACGAGCCGACCTGTCCGAACTCGCCGGGCATCGACGCGTCTTTCGTGCCCGCGCACGCCGCGCTCCCGGCCGACAGGCTGCCGATCTCCGTGTTGACGTGGAACTGCAGACGACGCTCGATCAGCGTCAGGGCGATGTCCCGGTAGAGCGCCCCCGCCTCCACCGTGACGGTGTCGGTGCCGATTGAAAGGATCCGATTCATCTTCATCCGGATCAGCGTGCCTCCGTCGGCGGTGCCGCAGCGTGCCGTGGAGTGGTTCGATCCCACTGCGCGAACCGGCGCCGGGAAGGCGGAGGGATCCTTCAACACGCGGACGATGTCGTCGACGGAGTTGGCGTCCACGATCACGGCCGGATGCGACACGAGATCGCCGAACCAGTTGGTGACGGTGAGATCCTTGGCCACGGGTGCTACCTCCCGGACAGATGTCAGTACGAGAATGGACGTGACCGGTCATGAGCCGCGAGGGTGGCTGGGATCGACAGCGACAAATGATTCCGTCTGCGTCCTGGCAATGACGTTAACCACACTCAGGATGAACCGCCGCGGAAATCCAGGAAAGGCCGATGCGCCGACGACGCGGCCACCGACAGGCGAGCTCATCCAGTGAACGCGCGTTAGGAAGGGGGAATACGGCATCTTCGACACGTTCCCCGACGGCGGCGGACGCTTTGCGCATCTGACGGGACACGTGCCGCGCGAGCTGGCCAAGCATGCGCTGTCGCTGCTCGGAAGCGTGCCGGATCCGGACCTGCCCAGCGTGCTCGCGTCGAAGCTCGGCGGGTAGCGTTCAGGCATGCTCGCCGTCGCGAATGCGCACGGCCGCGGCTGGATTGTCGGTGATCACGCCGGTCACGGCGGTGAAGCCGAGCAACCTCCGGATAGCGACAGGATCGTTGACGGTCCATGGCAGCAGCCCGATCCCCGCCGCTTCGGCTTCCCGCAAGGTTGTCTCGTCGAGGATGCGGTAGTCCGGGCCGAGGAACGAGGCGCCGGCCTGCTCGAACATCTGCAAGGCCTCGGGCCCGCTGACGTCGTACACGAGAAGTCCCGTTTTGAGCTCAGGATGCGCCGCGCGCAGTGCTGCGACCGCATTACGCTCGAACGACGTGACCACGAAGCTTTCAAGATCGAAGCCGCTTTGCACGACCTCTTCGATGACGACGTGTTCGTAACCGGCTTGCTTCAACTCGACATCCAGCTGAAGGCGGCCGCGCGCCACGCCTAGCACGTCCTTCAGTCGCGGTAAACGATAGCCGAGTTGCCGGGCCGCATCATCTGCTGCCGAATAGTCGAACATGGCGAGCGAGCGGGAGGCGATCTCCGGATCGTGGTGTACGACGAGCGAGCCATCGCCGCAGCGGCGCACGTCGAACTCGAACATGTCCGCGCGCGCCGACAGCGCGGTCTCGAGCGCCTGCATGACGTCCCGATACCCTGCCGCTTCGGTTCCGCCGTGAGCCACTACACGCTTCGGCACGACCGTCTCATGTCAATTGACAGCGGTTATGGAACTACAGTGGCGATGGCTCCTCCAGCTTCGCCTCGGCATGAAGGGTTTCAACGAACCGCCGGAAGATGGGGTGGTAATCGTCCTGGATCTTGGGCCAGATTCGATCGTACAGTATTGGGCTCTTTACCCACTTCCGGAACGCGTCCATCCAACCGGCGTTCCGGGGATTCCGCACATTGAACGCGTGCTCCAACTTGAACTCCGTGAACACATTCTCCATCAATTGCGTTACGGCCATGCCTGCCGCAACGAGCTCGGATGAGAGTACCGTGTCGTCTGTTGAGAGATGCGTGCCCGTCAGCTCGCCGAAGAGCACCTTTGTCGCGTCTCCCTTGGACAGCTGCTGCATGAGATTGACATAGGTATCCGCGAGCCTTGACGCAGCTTCGGCTGAGATCGGAATCGGCGCGTACCATTTGCGCGTCAGCTCCTGGAAGAGCCTGACCAGTGGATATTGCTTGTGTTCGCCGGCCGGTTGTTTGGCGCTTGCGTCGGGCAGCTTCACGTCCTCGAAAGCCGACCGAAGCACGTGATAGCCGAGACGCCGGTAGCTCTCGAACTGCGACTCGGTGAAGAACTGGTCGGCGGTGCTCTGGTGGGGGAACTCCTTGTACCTCGAGTGGTACTCCAGCACGTCGGCCGGCTCGTCGCCGCTGAGGCTGGATTTGATATACACGAGCCATCCCAGCGCGGGATCCCGTCGCTTCGGGTCCGCCGGCTCAATGTGATCGGTTGCCCCTGCCAAGAACGCGGTCTCGGGTTCGGGATAGCGAATCCGTCCTACCACGCAATGCGTCTCGCTGAGGCCTCGATCGTTCTTCCGTATCGGCCGGGGGTTGATATCGATCTCGACACCGAAATCCGCGCGGCACTTGCGAATGACGCCGCCGAGGGAACCAAACGTCATGTTCCCATCTTCTTCTGCATCCGACACGAGGATGAACCGGCAACGGCGTCTCACCAGCTCGTATACGCCCAAGTTGTCGAAGTGACCACCGTCGGAGAGGTTCACGAACTTCGTGACGCCCGTGGTTTGACCCAGCAGTTCGGCCAGCAGATACTTGAGCGCGAACACCGGCCCGGGATTTCTGCTCGCCAAGTCCCAGCGCGGGTTGCCGAGCCACCATCCCAGTCGCGCATTGAAGACCGTCAGGAGGAACGCCATCGGCCCCGACGTGTGATAGCCCCAGTTCGGATTCGCGGCCGCACCCGAAATCGCCATCGTCGTGCCGATCTGAGGGCCCGCAGGCTGTGAATAGCCGCGCGTCGAGCGGTAGCCGTGCGGTTCCATTCCCGCAAGCTTTCTGCGCACGCTCACCCGCGAGGTCGGCGGGTCGAACCCGCAAAACGCGGGCGTAAAGACGAACGAGGCAGCCTTGCGCTCCTGCTGCGCCAGCTCCGATCCGCTATTCAGGTTCAGCGTGGCGTTCACGATTGGGTACGGCCCGTAATAGGGGCGCGTGTCGCCGCCACCCACCGTCGGTTGGGCGCTGAGCGATGCAATCGGAAAATCGTCGAGTGGATCGAAACCGGTCAGCGGATTCGGTTGGCGCGGCCTCGCGGCGCCCGTCTTGCTCGCACCGAGGTAGCACCGGACGAGCCGGTTTTTGTAGAAGTGGTGCAGCGAGAACTCGTTGATATTGATCCGGCTGGAAGCAATCAGCCCGACGATAACAAAGCCGACGAGCAGCCCGATGGCCACATACACTTTGTTGAGCGCACGCTCGCCGGCGCCGAGCGTCAACACCGCGACGAATGGATCCGCGTTATCGATGGCCGGCGACAAATAGGCCAGAGCGGCGCGCACGCCGGCTGAAATCGCGATGACATACCCGATGAGGAATACGGTCGGGGCGACGCTCACGAGGAGTTCCAGGGTCCACTTCACGCCGGTGCCGCCGCTTTGCGACGTTTGTGAACTTCTGCCGGCAAGCACGCCGCCCACCGTGGTCATCACCCAGGACAGAATCGCGGCGTTTCGCGCCCACGCCCACTCCCCCGCTTGGCTCACTGCGGGCGGCCCGTAGATGGCGAGCGTCAACAGCGCCGCCCACGCGGTGATCACGATTGCGCCCTGCGACCCGATTCGCGCCGTCCACTCGCGGGCGGCATCGGGGTAGTCGGCTCCCATCAGTCCAATCAGCAGCATCACACCGGCCATGAGGCCGAGCGCGATCAACGGCGGCCCGAATGCGACGACATGCGATGGCTCCCACGAGTTCAGATGGCGCCACACCGCCCACACCAGGGCCGTCGCCACCAGGCCGCTGACGATAGACATCCACAGCACGTTCAGCCAGGCGACAGCGTGAGCGATGCCGGCGAGGCGGGCCGATTCGTTGTGCCGCGCAACGAAGCATTCGATGAAGCCGCCTCTCCACTGGACGATGACCATCAACCCGATCGCGGCGAACGCTGCCACCGCGACAATGGACAGGCGGAACGGATCGAACTCGCCGAATGCCAGGCCGAGTGTGGCAAGGAAGACACCGACGACCACGAGCCAGGCGTTGGTTTCGGCCCATACTTCAAAGGGTGATTTGATGATCGGCGTCGACGACCTCGACTGTCGTGCGATCGGCTTGAGGTTCTGCCCCATCACCAGTACGGCGGTCAGTAGCGCCGCGAACGCGAGCGCCGCGGGGACCCAACTGAAGCCCCGGTTGGTCACGTCGATCCACGGAATCTGTCTGACCAGCACCAGCAGGAAGGCGGTGGCGGCGACGGTGGCCACCGCAGGCATCAGAATGAGTTGGTTCAACAGGACGTTTCGGATCCAGATCTGCCCAATCACCCACGTGTCGGCGGAAAACAGGCCCACACGCGGCGCGAGGTAGTTGCTGTACTTCCGCAGGAACGTGATCGGATCCGAATCTGGCGGTCCCGGCTCGGAGTCGATGCCGGCCAGCAGCGTGCCTTTGGAGCGGCCGGCTTCGTCGCTGCGCGGCGCTTCGACACTTTCGGGTCTGCCGTTGTGACAATTCCGGATGACGCCGTGCAGCCACGTCCCGATGTAGCCGCCACCCGACACCGTGGACAGGTAATCCACGTGGCGCAGCAGCCGCTTCTCGGCAAGTGCCTGCGCGACGCCAAGGTTGAACGTGGCGCTGCGAATGCCGCCGCCGGAAAATGCCAGGCCGAACGCGCTCACGTCGTGCGCCTGACTGACGGGGTCCGCATGGTCTGGCGCATGACCGCCAGCGGACTCTGCGTTGGGACCGCCGCGACGAAGCCGGATCCGTCGCAGCTCTTCGGGCAGGACGCCGTTGAGGAATGGGCGCGTCTCGCGGCTGTCGTTCGGGCCGATAAGCGACTGCTTGGGGTCAGGCATGGCGCTGTCGATTCGGAGTGAGCACGCCGGACGCAGTCAGGCGGTGCAGTTCGAGCGCTCAGGCGTCGGCGCTAATCACGTCGAAGGCTTTCTCGCTGATCATGTAAATGGGCGTCACGATGAAGTACCCGGGAATTCGCGGAAACACCGAGGCATCGACGACGCGAAGGCCCTGCACGCCGCGCACGCGGAAGCGGCTGTCGAGCACGGCCATCGGATCGCCGTCGGGTCCCATTCGGTTCGTGCACGACGCGTGGTGTCCCCAGGCTTCGTTGGCGATGACCTCGCGCAGCTTCTGCGGCGAATCACCATCGGGTCCGGGCACCAGCTCCTTGCGATTCCCTCGACTGAGCTTCTCGTTCATCGTCCGTGCGAACTGTACGCCGTCGACAACCGCATCGAGATCGGCGTGCTTCTTGTCGCTGCCTTCCGAAAAGTAGCGGAACTCGATCAACGGCCAGGCCCTCGGGTCGGGTGACCGGAGCGTCACGCGCCCCGCGGTGTTTTCGGTGTACGCCTTGAGCACCGCCCACGTGAACCGATTCCGCTGCCGCTCGAACAGCTTCGAGTAGCCGGGCTCGTAGCCTTTGAAGTATCCAGGCAGGCCGAAGATGAACAGGTCGGGCTCTGGCAGCTCGGGGCGGGAGCGTTTCAGAATGCCAATCAACGCACCATTGCTTGCGTATACGCCGCCGCTGCCTTTCAGCCACATCTCCCAGTATGTGTCGCGCTTTGCGCCCTGCATCGGCGGCGCGAAGGTGCCGCCCGTCAGCAACACGAACGGCTGCTCGAACTCGGTGATGACGCCGACTTCGTAACGGTCCTGCAGGTTCTCACCGACGCCGGGCAGATCCTGCACAACGTCAATGCCGAACTTCTCGAGCTCCCGCCTCGGTCCGATGCCGGAAAGCTTCAGCAACTGCGGACTATTGAAGGCGCCGGCGCAGAGGATCACTTCGCGGCCCGCGAACACCTGCCGCGTCGCTGCGGGTGGGACCGCTGACAGACCACCGCCCTTGCGCACGGCCGGGTCCGCCTCATACTGGTGCGGCCCGTCGAAGTACTCGACGCCCACCGCGCGATTCCCCTCGAACAGAATCCGCTTAACGAGCGCACGGAGTTGAATCGTCAGCTTGGACCCGGTCTCGTGCGCGGTGCGCAGCAGGAATTCCCGCGGGCCGTTGCGTTTGCCGTTGGCGACGGCCAGCGGCGTAATCGCGAGGCCCTCACCGCTGTCGATGGCATTGCGCGAGTCGTTTGGATCGAGCTTGGTGAAGAAGGTCAGCGCCGGGTCGCCGAGTCCGGCCTGAACTGACGTCTTCACGCTCTTGACGAGCAGCCTGGTCAGCGCCAGGTCGCTCAGAATCAGTCGAGGGTCCGCCGCGCTCGTCGTGAGCCAGCCGTTGAATCCGTGGCCGTGCGACCAGTCGCCCGCGTCCTTGCCGCCGTGCAGGAGCGCACGGATCGACCACAACAGCCCGTCGGCCATGTACCGGAGGCCGCCGGGGCGCGGACGATACGTGCAGTTTTCCAAGCGCGCGAAGTAGTCGTGCATGCGGTCGGCACGCCAGGACGCGTCCCGCGTGAACTCCGCGATGTGGTTCCAGTCACGATCCTGCGGCGTGATCGTGATCATCGCGTTGTGCGCGGTGCAGCCGCCGAGCGTGCCGGCCCGCGGATACCAGATGCCCTGAACCGGATAGCCGGTTTCGTTCTCCTTCTCCACGAACTTGCCATCACGGCGCTGCAACGTGTCGTCGGTATAGTGACGGACGAAGTAGTCCCATTGACACTCGGAATACTCGGTCGCGTGGCCGTGGAAGATTGGGACCTCGTACAACCAACGACCCATCTCACTGTCGGCGCACGGATCGCCGCCGGCTTCGAGCAGCAGCACCGAGTGGCCGGCACGCGCCAGATTAGCAGCCAGCGGGCCACCACCGGCACCCGATCCGATCACGATGTAGTCGGCGTCCGCCGTGCGCGTCGCTCGGTGATAGGCCACGACACCCCCCGCGTCAGAAGGTCTTCAGGAACTCGATGAGCGCCTGCTTGTCGTCATCCGACAGCGCCGGCTCGTGCGACTGATATCGGGTGCCGAAGTAGTGCCCCCGGTTTACGATGAAATCGGGACAGGTGCTCAGCTCGAGGAACTGATCGACGAGCGGCCGAAACGCGGCGCGCGCCTGATCGTCGGTGGCCGGCTTCGGCAGATCCTTGAGCGCGCTCTTCACTCGCCGGAGTAACGCGAGCACCCGAGCTGTGTGCTCACCACGGTCGGTGAGTGACCGGCTTTCACTCAGCAGCTGCAGATTCGCGATCAGGTTGACGGGGGTTCCTTTCGGAATCGGTCCAATCTCCACCTCGCCCTCCTCACCGAACAGGAACGGGAACCAGCTGCGGCCGAACCCGGCGATCGCGCGCAGATCGGCGGGCACGTAGCCCATCGGCACACGGATGTAGCTCGTGGCTGTCGTCCGATCGATCCGGCTGGGCAGCGCCAGCGAGCCATCCGAGGAGGCGCGGAGCCGGTCGCCGAGCACTGCATCCTTATCGCGCTTCTCCGGCCAGAGCATCTTCTCGATCCCGTCGTTGAACGCGCGCATCCGCTCCTCCACTCCGGGCGCTGGGCTGTATTCCGCATTCTTGTAGCGCGGATCGAGCTCGCCCACCGTGTTGTTCAGCAGATACGGTGCCGTCGACCAGAGACTGACGAGGGACGCCGGACGCGTGTAGCCGCGACCGCCGTCGGGCGCTTTGAACTTGCGGGGCTTCCCCGACAGGTCATACGGGTGGTACCACGTGATCTCGCCAACCGAGGGCAGTGTCTTGTACGACTCGGACGAGAAGTTGTCCCAGATGTTGTCGCGAATGGCGTTGGCTGCAAATGGACTACAGGCGTTGGTCTGCAGCAGCGTCACCGGGACGCGCAGGTCCGTGGACAGGAAGTTGTCGGTCAGAAAATCGTCCGCCAGCACGATCTTGCGCACCTGACCCTTGAAATCCTCGCTCTTGGTCCACTTCCAGTAGGCGTCCCAGCAGTTCAGATAGTTCGGGCCAGCGCAGGAGCCGAGCGCCTGCACGGTCGGTGGCAGCGGCGGCAGCTTGCTCGAATGACATCGCGCGCACGTCTCCGCAAACACCGTCTTGCCTCGCTCGAGGGCCGCCGGTGTCGCGGTTAGATACGCGGCGCCGCCCGGCGCGTCTTTGAGGCGATGCGGCACCGCGCTTTTCAAAAAGAACAGCGCCAGATCGGGCGTCTGCGACTCGGTCGCCTGCCAGTACGCCGAGTTTGCTCGGGCCAGGTGGATCGGAATCGGCGACGGCCGCTTGCCACCCACGAGTGCGTTGAAGTGCCGCAACCACTCCTCGCTGAATTCGCCGATATTGATGAAGACGCGATTCAATGCGCCCAGCGCGCCCACCGAGTCGGCGCCGTCCTTCAGCACGTGCGGTGTCCACACCGTGTCCGGCGCTTTGAAGAATTCCGTTAACAACCCGCTCGGGACGTACTCGTTGAACTGCTTGTTGTTCAGTCCTCCGTGCGCAAGCCGTTCACTCCCGAAGTGCTTTGCGATCCCCAGCCGCGCCCCCAGGTTGTAGACCGCATTCATCGTCCGTGGATTGTTAATGTTGTCGGTCGAGACGAGCGAGGTGTCGAGCGACCCGGGCCGTGACGTGTGAAACAGCTGGAACATGAAGCTCGTTGGATCGCCGCGCCACGCGAAGATGCGATCGACCCAGAAGTATTGCGCGCCGACGTACGAGCTCAGATTCTCGAACCGCGGCTTCTCCGGATCGACGGGGGGCCGCAGCGGATCGGGGCCGATGTGGCAGAAGCCGCACGACATGCCGACGCGGAATGGTTTCACGAGCTTGGCCGAGTCGTAATAGCTGGCGTCGTTGTAGTACCGCTCCGGATCCCACGCGCCGGCTGCGGCCTCGTCGAAATCCGGATTCGGGAACAGCCGCAGGCCCAGTACGCCGGTCGCATACCCGTAGTACCGAGCCGACGGGCATCGTCTTTGGCCAGCCCGCTGGCGCGGAGTCCGACGGCAGGTTGAGATCCTCGCCGCGCGAGCCGATGCGCACGCCCGGGTACTTCTGCTCGTTTTCAAACGGATCCGGCGGGCAGTCCGGTCCGGTGGTACGCTTGTCGAGCCACAGACCGAACCGCGCCGGGTCGGGGCCGCTGGCTTTCTCAAAGCAGGGTTCGTTGATCAGACCGAGGTATTTCCAACGGTTGTCCCTGCTGAATTTCAGCGATTTATGCGACGACAGCGTTTTGAGGAAATCGAGCGTGCCGGCGCTCCGGACCGAGATCACGTCCCAGAACCGATCGTTGCCGGCGGTCCACACGTTCCAGTTGTTGCGACCGCGCACCTCCTCGGGCGTCAGCGCGATGCCGCCGTCCATTGCGTGGAAGTAGTCTTCGTCGGCCGACCGCATGGAGGCCGCATCACGGCCGGCTCGCATCGCCTCGTCCTGGTGCGGCGGTACGACACGCGTACACCCGGCAATGTGGAGCCCGAGGGTGAGTACGAGCACTGCGACCACACCCACATAGATCCGTGGCATGACCGTGGCCTCCGAACGTATAAACGGACGCCGGACGGAATCCGAACAGCGCCCGCGCGGATTGGCCTGAACGAGATGCGGATGTTCTGCGATGGTCTATCAACTGTCAAGGTAATTGCGACACGAACGGCTGGCGCAGCTAAACATGAATCGCCGCGGGGTCGCTTTGCAGCACGCATTCGGCGCGTTACTCTGGGGCACCGTCCGACTCACCGGAGGTGCTTACGCGATGACGGTAGATATCGACGTCGTTCCTCACCGCTGAGCTCGCGCTGTTCGACAACGGCGATCACGAGCTTGGCTCGGGGTCTTTCGCGCACCAACAACCGTCCATGCGGTGGTCCGTATCTCCAACGTGATGGACAGTGAAGTACCCGATGCGTCCGGCGGATCCGCGGCCCAAGGACATTCCCCGAGAGCGGGCGCCAGACAGCGTCGTTCGACTTCTTCCTGCAGAAGCGGCTGCTCGATGGACGCGAGCTGCAAAACATGCCCATCGAGGACGATGCGGGTGCGTGGGACGAAGAGGCCTCTATTCCCATCCGAGTCAGGCGGCTCTCGATTCCAACGCAACCCATGGACGCACCGTTCGATCGTGAGTGCGGCGGGCGGATGGTGTTTTCTCGTGGAACACCACAAGCGATTTCAGACCACTCGGTTCGCTCAACCGGGCGTGGCGGGTGATCTGCCAGCTCTCCTCCGCGAAGCGCGGAGGGGCTACGGTCTCCCCTTTTTCCCATTGAGCTGCGTCGATGCCGGACATGAAAACGACCGCAGGCAGATGCGCTTCGACGGGTTACGTTGGTCATCGCGGTAGAGAGTGAGTCGGTCGTAAACTCTCCGCAGGCTCGTCAACCGCGAACGCTGACCCGACCTGCTGAGCGGCGTTGCTATCGCTGATTTCGGCCAGTGGGTAGACGAGTCCTCACGCTCGTTTGAGTCCAGCCTGATCGAGCAGGTAAAACGGATCGCGGATTGTTGTCTGTCATCACTGCACATTGAATCCGGCTGTGTGAACAGTCGGTTACGCTTAGGCTTGCATTTCGTACGCCTAGTGACGTCGCCATGCCCTGTCGGCACCCAACTATCGCACGATGATGCGCCGGCGGTGGCGGGAATGGGACGTCGTCTCGGAGACGACGGCGTTCGCTGTCGCAGCATGAGCCTCGGCCACCACTCCGGCAAAGTGGTCACGAGCCTATTCAACGCCTGCCGCCGGTGGCGCGAACAACTTGACAACGCCCACGTGCGAGTCTTTCTGCCTCAGGTCAGTCAATTTCAGAAGTAGTATCGAACCGCGACGTTATACTACATCCCGGGAGAACCGAGTGCGTGGCATAGGTGTCCACTCCTATGACTCCTCCTATCGACGCCACATCCGGCGAGTATGAAATCCCGGGCGAACGGGAGCTTCTCCAACGCTATGTCGATCTGTTCGAGCGCCATTTCGCCAGGCACTACACGTCGAAGCACCTGCCACCGCGGCGGGCAATTCACGCAAAATGTCATGCCACGCTTCGGGCTCGATTCGACGTGGTCGACCATGGCGATCCACAGCTCAGCCATGGTGTCTTCGAGCCGCCGGCAACTTATGCCGCGGTCGTCCGCATCTCGAACGGCGATGGCCCCGCCGGACCCGATACGGACTGGGTGGCCAGTATTGGATTCGCCCTGAAGGTGTTTGGAGTCTTGCATCCGAAGTATCTGGCTGCCCAAGAGGAGGACACTCAGGACTTCCTCTTTCTTAATCAGCCGGCATACATTGCGTCCGATATCCGGGACTACCTGTCCCTAATGCAGGCCATCGACGGCGGCATCTTCCGGAAGGCCGTGGCGCTGGTCAAGAACTTCTCGGGGCTCCGTTACCGCCGGCAGGCCTCACCCAAGGACAACCCGCTAAACACGTACTTCTGGGGCGTCGCGCCGTTTCGATTGCATGACGTCACGGTCAAGTACCTGATGCGTCCGGCGAATCCGGAACCAAGACAGATCCCGCGCAAGCGAACCCCTGATTACCTCAAAGCGCTCGTCAAAACGTGGATCGAGAAGCGCCCCGCCGAGTTCGACGTCTTTCTTCAGAAACGCCTGCTCGACGGCACGCAGCTCCGCAATATGCCCATCGAGGACTACGCCGTCGCGTGGGACGAACGCCGGTCGATACCCGTCCGGGTCGGGCGGCTCTCGATTCCGGTCCAGCGTGTTGACGACGAATTCGATCGCGAGTACGGCGAGCCGATGGTCTTCTCACCCTGGAACACGACGAGCGACTTCCGTCCTCTTGGCTCGCTGAACCGTGCACGCCTGGTGATCTACCAGATCTCTTCCTCGCTGCGCAGCGGGGCGACGGTCTCACCTTTTGCACGCTGACGCAGTGCTGTGTCTGGGTCGTACCCGTTAGCGGCAACCAGCGGTCGCAGCATCGATGCTGCCGTACAGACCCATCCGACACGTGATGCCGACGGGATGGAGCTGTTCCAGTTCGGTGATGGCGAGTTGATCGTTAGACGTACACAGGGTAGCTCTGTGGGTGTGTGTGACTGTTCACCGGAATGCGCGTAGCGGCGCCATCCTTCTGTGGGGCCGTGCGCTCGTGGCCGCCGCCGTCGTCGGCTCTCTCGAATGACCTACGAAATGTGAGGTAACGCAGATGTCCCTCCCCAGGAAGCACTTGACGTTGGCAGGATACCGAGTCAGAGTCCAAATCCTGTGGTTCTTCATTGCCGCATTCGAGTTCGCGGCAATTGTCACGGTGGGCGTGTACATGGCGCTGACGGCGCTGCCCGAGGTCGCTGCAGGTGAGCTGTCCGCGCCGTTCCTTCTCGGTCTGCTGGCGACCGCCAGCGCGCCGCTCCTCGCAATTCTGACTGCGGTCCTGGGAGTCAGCCGTGATTACATCGCGGCTGAGAGCCTTCGGTGAGGGGGCGTAACATGCTGAGGCATCCACTGCGGCGTGCGGCTGTTGCCACCCTCTTGTGTCTCGCCGTCCCGGCCATCGAGCCGACCTCTGCGAACGCGTCCGACCACGCCGACCCGATGTTGTTCAACGAGCCGGAGTCCAACATCACCGGACTGTTCTTCTTCCCCAAGGATGACCGGATGATCGTGATTCTGAACGTCAGACGACAGCTCACGAAACCGGGCCCCTACAACCTCGAACCCTTCGAGTACGCGATTCGGATGGACCTTCACAGTCAGGTGACCTTCGACGATCCTGCGGAGAAGGCTCGCTACGGCGGTACGGTGGTCTCGCCTGACCGCATCAAAGAGGACGTGACGATTGCATTCCATCTCAATCCGGATGCCAGCGTGAAGACGGTGACCTACACGGGGCTGAAGAATCAGGACCGGATTCGCGTCTTCACCGGTGTCCGCGACGATCCGTTCGTCTTCCCACGCTTCTTCAAGAAGAACGTGATCTCCATGGTCCTCAGCATCCCGAGGACGTCGTTTCCCGACGGACAACAGGATTTCATCCTGTGGGGAACGGTCTTCAAGGGCACCGCGCAGATCGACCACGTGGGACGCTCGAACCGTTCTCAGCAGGCGCGATTCGAGGGTCTCAACACGCGCCACCCCAGCCAGCACGTCGCGTCGCTGATGAAGCGTATGGCCTTCTGGGATGGTTTGTACAGATCCTCTGAATCACAACAAGGAAACGAAACCCATCGCGGATTTCATTCAGATCCTGCTGCAGAACCGGCCGTATGATCTCGCGCCAGACGTGATGATCTACTCGAGCCGCTTTCCGGTTGGATTCCCGAACGGACGACTGCTCACCGACGATGTCGCCGCGCTGACGTGCGCGACCGGCGACTGCATCCTGCAGGACTTGTCGTTCATCGAGGACTCCTCCTGGCCGCGAAAGGTTGTGAACGATCATCCGTTCGTGGACGAGTTCCCCTACCTGGCGCCGCCGGGGGCCGTAACCGAACCGCCAATGGTGGGAAGCCTCAAAGCGCGCGTGATGATGGCGATCATGGCGTTCGTGGCCGTCGCCGTCCTCCTGTGGCTGTACCGATGGCGCCTCTACGCCCGAGTGACCGTGGGATGATCGTCGTGCGATGAAGAGAAGAGCCCGGCTCCTGGCCGTAGCTGCCGCGGCGCTGGCCGCAGCGCCATCCGTCGCCGCGCACGACTTCTGGATCGAGCCGTCGACGTTCCACCCGGCACGCGGGGCGACGGTGTCGGTCGGACTCCGCGTCGGCGAGAACTTCATCGGCGACAGCGTGCCCCGCAGAAGGGACCTCATCGAGACGTTCATCGTGAGGCAGAGCGGCCGCGACGAGAGCGTCACGGGCATCGAGGGTGCTGACCCCGCAGGCTTTCTGCATGCCGACGGCGGTGACACGGCCATCATCGCGTACCGCAGTCGGCAGACGTTCATCGAGACGCCGGCAGCGAAGTTCGAGGACTACCTGCGGCGTGAGGGCCTGGATGGGATCCTCGCGATCCGCAAGGCGCGCCGCAAGACCGGGGCGCCGGGGCTGGAGTACTTCGCCCGCTACGCGAAGTCGCTGCTGACCGGCCGTCGGGCGTCAAGCACCGTGACCAGGCCGGTCGGACTCGAGCTGGAGATCGTTCCAGATTCGGATCCGACGGTGCGGGTCGGTCCGTTCCGCGGACGCATCCTCTATTACGGCCAGCCCTTGCACGGAGCATTGGTGGTCGCGATGCCGCAGACCAATCCACGGGCGCGACTGACAGCGCGGACCGACGAGCACGGAACGTTTGCGCTGACGCTCACCGGCGGCATCTGGCTGATCAAATCGGTGCATATGGTTGAGGCCGGCTGGTTCTCGCGGGCAGACTGGCAGAGCCTGTGGGCGTCGCTCACCTTCGAGGCGCCGGGCGTTTCGCAACCTGCGGTCCGGAGCGCCTCGTGAGAACGGTCTTGGTGGCCATCTGCGTGCTGTCGCCGGCGATCGCCGCGGCGCACGAGATTGGCGCCACGCATGTGCGACTCATTGTCGGTCAGGGCCACCGTTGGACGGCCGTGATCACGACCGGGCCCCAGTCGCTCCTCCAGAAGCTCGAGGCAGAGGCGGGCCTGCCGCGCAGCCCCACCCTCGACGCGGCCTCGCTCGAGAGCCGACTTGAGCCACTCGTCGCGAGCGTCGCCCGCCACATCGACCTCCGGTTCGACGGCGTGCCGTCTCCAGCCACGCTGTCGATTACACAGCTGGAAGTCCCGGGCGATGTCATGAGGCCATCGTTTGTTGTGCTGTCGGCGACTGGTGCAGTTCCGAATGGCGCGAGGATCGCCACCTGGAGCTACGGCCTCTCATCCAGTACGTACGCAGTGGTACTGGTGCGCGACGGCGATACCAACCCGACGACCACGTGGGTGGAAGGCGACGCCACGAGCGATCCGCTATCGCTCGAACCGGCGACCGCTGCGCCGCGTCTTCAGGTCATCGGACAGTACGTGGCACTCGGCTTCGAGCACATCCTGCCGCACGGCATCGACCACATCCTCTTCGTCCTGGGGATCTTTCTCCTCACGACGCGGCTTCGCCCCGTGCTCGTACAGATCACCGCGTTCACCCTGGCGCATTCGCTGACGCTCGGCCTGACGATATGCGGCGTCGTGTCTCTGTCGCCACGGGTTGTGGAGCCGCTAATCGCGCTGTCAATCGCCTATGTCGCCGTGGAGAACGTGCTGACGCCGCGGCTGACGCCGTGGCGACCGGTCCTGGTGTTCGCGTTCGGTTTGCTGCACGGTATGGGCTTCGCGGGCGTGCTCAGGAACCAGCGTTTGCCAGGCGACGAGCTCATCCCGGCGCTTGTCGGCTTCAACGCCGGCATCGAGCTCGCGCAATTGACGGTGATCGCCATCGCGTTCGCGAGCGTGACGCTGTGGTATCAAGAAAAGCCGTGGTACCGCGCTAGGGTTGTGGTCCCGGCATCGGCAGCGATCGCAGTGG
This sequence comes from Vicinamibacteria bacterium, assembly GCA_963800785.1. Lineage (GTDB taxonomy): Bacteria > Acidobacteriota > Vicinamibacteria > Vicinamibacterales > JAENWD01 > JAENWD01. Next base: position 105,473 of record CAWDCH010000021.1, on the reverse strand, counting down.
CCGGCCTGCTGTGGACCGTCCGGCGCGTCATCCACCTCTGAACGGAGCAGTCGAGCTGGCCGGTAAAGAGCCTACGATGAGCAGGCCGACCGGTGTACCAACAGGGATCGGCCCGATCTCGATCATCGCCGGCAACTCACCGGCACAAATGGCCGGATCAAGAGCTGCAGCTTGTCGGGCAAGTAGCCGGTGGCAATGCGGATCCAGCTGCGGGCAGTGCTTCGCTGAATGTACCCGGGAACCTTCTCTCCAGCACATCGTCCTTCTTCCGCTGTTCGGGCCAGAGCATCTGTCGAATCGACGCGTCGAACGAGGCCATTCGGCCCGCGACCGACGGGTCGCCGTTGAACGGTCCGAGCGAGTTGTTGGACTCGCTCGAGTATCGCTGTCGGAAAATGAAGTGTGACTTGTTCGACAGACACCCGATCACCGCGGGAGTCTACAACACGCAGCCGGCTGTTCGAACCGTGTCGGCCGAGTTGTGGGACAGTACGAGCTCCGTTCCGCCGTGAACGACCGGTTGGGAATCGAACCTGATCCCGCGGATTCTTCAATCCGCCTATCAGTCACGCTGATTCAGTCGCGTCCTTCTTCGCGGGATGGTGCTCGGCCCACGCCGCGTGGTCGGAGCGCGTGTTCGCGGTCATGCGCTCAGTCGCGGCGGCGAACCAGCGCTCGTCGCGATCGAGCCCCTTCAGCCGTTTCTCCAGATCTGCGCGGCTGAAGCTCCCGAGGTGGATGTTGGCAGTTTCCCGACCCATCAGCCGCAGCAGCGCTGGGGCCAGTGCGAGACGCTTGTCATCCGGATCCGCGGGCATCTCAATCTTCGCGATATCGGGTGCGAGTTGGCGGATCAGCCAGCGGTCATGTACCTGGAAATACGGATCAGGGATGCGGATTGCGTGCTGCAGCAGCGTCGCCGTCTGCGACGGCATGCGGTCCTGTCGGCTTAACCAATAGAGCGCCGACGGCACGAGCGCCTTCGCTTCGCGTGCGTCGTAGACGCCCTTCCTGGTTGTCTCGACAGCGATGAATCGGCGGCGGCCAAGGCTCCCAAGACCGCCCGGCGACTTCTGTCTACGGAATGTCGCTCGCGCACGGGAACGGAACGAGGCACGGAACATGTCCTCCAGGCCGTTCGGAAGATCCCGGTGGTCCACCTCCGGATTGTCGTCGGCATCGAGTTTCTTCTGCCAGAACTTCTTCGGCTCTTCCTGCGTGTCGCGCGTCAGCTTCGTCAGCGGCGCGTTTCCCTTCGCCGGAATCACAATCGGCTCGGCCTTCACGAGACCGGTCCTGTATCCTTCGATCATGAACCCGCAGACGGTGTCCGCGGTCACCGTTATCCTCGCGGCCGACGCCGCCAGCATCGCGCTGGTCGCCAGCCGCACCAGGTCGCTGGTGAACGGCAGCTCGCACGCATCGTCGAAGTCGTTTACGCCCCAGATCAGCCGCTGCCGCGAGTCGCGCCAGACACCGAAGTTCTCGACGTGGAGATCGCCCACAGCCAGCAGGACGTCCTGGTCGCGCCGAGCCAGCTTCGGGCACACCGCCGGCCACTGCTCGACCCAGCGATAGAACGTTGCGCGCAGAAACGGGAACGCGCCCTCGCTCATCTTGCGGTGCTTTTTCTCGATCAGCTTCTCGGCGACGTCGGTCCGCTCCCGCATCCACCCTTCGAAGGCGTCCGTGGACTTGATGATGCTGCGCATGTGAGGGCCTCGATTGACCGAGCCGGAACGATCAGCGCGTCGGCGGGGTCGCGACGCGACGCGGTGATCGAGATACGGCTTCGCCTTGCCCTTCGACAGCTGTTGGTGAGGTCAAGGTGATCCGTCGGCCTGCACATGATAGCGCGCTTCGTTTACGCCGGCAGCACCATAACCAATCGGTTTGACACGCGTTGAAGCAGCCGACCCAAGCCATACCCATCGTCCCGCGCCGACTCAGGCGCGAGGAACCGCGGACGATGAGACCTCTGAAAGCAGCCGCCGCCGACAACCTAGACGAACGCAGCGTGAGAATTCCGCTCGCGGCACGAAAGAGGCTGGGAAAACTGCGTGACGCGTACGTCGGACAGGTAGAATGCGCGTACTCACATTTCGTAGAGAGCGAGTGTCATGACTGAACCTGGACTTGACGAGAACGCGCCGACGCTCGAACTGCCGCGTGCGCTGGTTGAATTCATCCTGCTCGGACCGGAAGACGATCGGAGACAGCTGCAGGACTCGCCGATCCTTGGCGATGTCTGGCTCGAGTTCGGGCGCAAGCCAGGCAAACGTTTAGAGCTGCTGATCACGCCGTACAAGGATCGAGCGGCCGCAACGCTCGCGGCGGTCCTCACCGGCGATCTAAAGATCGAAAACGGCGCAATCAAGGAGGGGCCGGTCGCAGGACTTCCCGATCGGGCCAACATCGCGTTCCTCCAAGGCATCGTCGCGGCGAGTCTGCGGTTCGACGAGTTGCTCGGCGCGGTCGTGCCGATGACGTCGTGGTGGCGGGACAAGGGCGGTGCGAACATGCTGCGCCAGTTCGACGACCAGCGAAAGAACATCGACGACGACATCGAAGCGATCCGGCAGGCGGCGATGTTCTGGTTTTCGGAGAATGAGGGCGAGCGGGACAACGGCCCTGCGATGATGCATGCGCAGGAAGCGCAGATTCGCTACACGGCCCTGGCCGGCTTCATCCTGTGGGCGAGCGATCAACCCCCGGAGCCCAGTGCAGGTTCTGACGGTTCAACGCGGGAGCGTATCCGTCGGATCCTGTCGCGGGTGAACGCCGTCGAGCTGGCCGATAGATTTCGGTTGGTCTTCAAGGCGCGCGATGTCAACGATCTCGAGCAGCGCCAGCCCAAGACCCCGCTCGTCTACACGATCTCGCTCAACCGGCGCGCGAGCCACGCGCTGTTTCGCTCGGTTCCCGCGGTCAAGGCGGATGCGGCGCGGACGCTCTTCAAGGTCGACTGCAGCGAGATCGCCTGGGCCGTCCTCGACTCGGGCATCGACACCAGCCATCCCGCTTTCTTGAACTCGAAGGGGGAATGTCGCGTCGAACGGATCCTCGACTTCACCAAGATTCGCGACATCGTCAGCCTCAACAACCTCCGGCCCAATAAGGAGCGGGACCGCCGCGTCAGCGAGTTGTTGAAGGCCAACCTCAAAGACCCGATTGACCCAAAGGATGCGGGCGACCTCCTGGCCAAGCTGGCGGAGGGCGCGAAAGCCGGTCGCGCCGTCAATTGGGAGCTCGTCAAACCGTTCATCGCACTCAAACACTCGGCGAAAGAACAGTTGCCCAGCAACCATGGCACGCACGTCGCGGGCATCATCGGTGCGAGCGCCGACGCGGAGAGGATTGACGCCGAAAAGCGAGGCCAACAGCCCGCACGCTGACGCCGCAGACGGCATGTGCCCCGACATCAAGCTGTATGACGTCCGCGTGCTCGGCCGCACGCTCAAAGAGACAGAGTTCGCGATCATCGCCGCGTTGCAATACATCCGGCACATCAACGAGCTCTATAGCTTCGTCACGGTCCACGGCGCAAATCTGAGTTTATCGATCCCGCACGACGTGCGGAACTACGCGTGCGGACGCACGCCGATCTGCGACGAATGCGAGCGCCTGGTCAACAGCGGCGTCGTCGTCGTCGCAGCGGCCGGCAACCGCGGCTATCAGAACTTCGAGACCAATGAAGGCGTCTACGAGGGCTACGCGGCATTCAGTGTGACCGATCCCGGCAACGCCGATGGCGTCGTCACCGTCGGTGCGACGCATCGCTACTGGCCGCACACCTACGGCGTGAGCTTCTTCTCGAGCCGCGGGCCTACCGGCGACGGACGTCTCAAACCGGATCTCGTGGCGCCGGGCGAAAGGATTCGCGCGACCGTGCCGGGAGGCGGCTGGGGCGATCTCGACGGCACGAGCATGGCGGCGCCACACGTCAGCGGCGCCGCCGCGATGCTGATGGCGCGCTACTCGGAGCTCGTCGGTCATCCGCGCCGGATCAAGGACGTCCTCACAAAAAGTGCGACGGACCTCGGACGCGAACGAACCTTTCAGGGCAACGGCATGCTCGACGTGCTTCGGGCATTCCAAAGTATCTGAGTCGGCACTTCACAAGGAGCGGTCATGCGCTTCAGTCTCGATGTCCGTCGCGCGCGAAAGGGAGATTGCCTGCTCCTCCACGTCGGCACCAAGAGCGCGCCATCGCTGGTGCTGATCGACGGCGGTCCGTCAAACGTCTACAAGCCACACCTCAAACCGCGCCTGGAGCAGATCAAAGAAGTGCGAGGCCTCGGCGGCAGTGCACCGCTGCCGATCGATCTCTTGATGGTCAGCCATGTGGACGACGACCACATTCACGGCATCCTCGACTTCACGAGAGAGCTACGAGCAGCGGCGGGCGTACCCTTCGCTCGGATCTCGAGCCTGTGGCACAACAGCTTCGACGAGGTGATCGGCAACACGCCCGCGGAACTCACCGCCGCGGTCACGGCGCAGTTCGGAACGGCCTCGCTTTCTGATGGCCTGAGTGAGGACGCGACGGTCGACTCCGATGAAGACGAGGAAGTCGTCCACTCGAGCCTCAAGGTTCTCGCCAGCATCGAGCAAGGCCACCAGCTGCGGTTGGACGCCGACAAGTTAGGCGTGGCTCTCAACTCCGAGTTCGATGAAAAGCTGATCATCGCGGAGTCGACGCCAGTCGACATGGGCGACGATCTCTCGTTCCTCGTCGCCGGTCCGATGGTGCCGGAGCTGAAGAAGCTGCAGGCCAAGCACGATCAGTGGCTGAAGGATCTGAAAGCGAAAGGGCTGAAGCCCAGTGACGCCCTCTCCGCCTACGTCGACAAGTCGGTGCCGAATCTCTCGAGCCTCGTCTTGCTCGCGACCTGCGGCGGCAAGAGCATCCTGCTGACCGGCGACGCGCGCGGTGACAAGATCCTCGAAGGCCTCGAGTCCGTCGGCGCGTTGAAGCCCGGCAAGTCGATGCACGTGGATGTTCTCAAGGTGCCGCATCACGGCAGCTCGAACAATCTCGAAACCGGCTTCTTCGAACGGATCACCGCCGACCGCTATGTGTTCTCAGGCAATGGCGAGCACGGCAATCCCGAGCGCGAATCGCTGGAGATGCTGCTCGAGGCACGAGGGACGGATCCGTTCGAAGCCCACCTCACCTACCCGATCGACGAGATCGACGTCGCGCGCAAAGAGGATCACGAGAAAGAACAGAAAAAAGCCAAAGCGCGCGGCAAGACACCGGCACCGGATTGGATCGCGGCGACAGACAGTCTCGACGCGCTGATCAAGTCGGGCCGATTCAAGGCGGATCAGAAGATCGTCATCGCCGATCCGACGAAGCACGTCATCGACCTGCTGGATCCGCTCGACTTCTAGCTGCTGGGAAGCGCCGTGATGAAGGGCGAGAACGGTTTCACGCTCCTCATCGCTGCCCCTCAGCAGAGTCTCGACCATCCCGTCATAGTCGGAAGCTGTTTCCCAGGCACGGCGACTGCGGGCCTTGTTCTCCTCGACCGACGCTCTCTTGCCTTTCGAAGGCTTGCGCGGACGGTCTACCCCACCGCCGATCCCGGATACGGAAAACTCGCCGGCGCCGCGGCCGTCGTCGCAACGTGCTTCGCGCATCCCCGCATCGCAGACGGCGTAGCCCCAATTGATCAATCGCTCCTGGGTCACATCAGGAAGTTCTTTCAACCGGGTCGCGGTCTCGGCAAGCACCGTCGTCTGCGCCAGCGGGCACGGCAGCGCACCGCCGACGCCATAGGCGGCGATGTCCGTGCGAATGCCCCAGTAGGTGCCCTTGCGAATGCCGGCCTTGAACGAATCGATCACCTGACGCGCGCGCAGGCTGCGCACCTGGTTGTCGATGATCTCGTTGATGCGAATCGCGTGGCGCGCCCAATCGGAGTGCGGCGCCTCCTCGGCGGCCATCTTGCCGCCGCCGTTGCTGACCAGAATCGTCTCGTATCGCTTCCACGTCGTCTCGAGGCCGAGGTTGTCGTAGACGCCGCCGTCGCTCAACACCGCACGCGACGGTGTACGGCGGACGATGCAGATCCTCGGAGCCGGATGCCGACCCATGACGCGGGATCGAAGTCGATCGTGCACGGCGACAACACCGGCGGAAAGGCGGACGATGCGGCGACCGCAACGGCGAGTTCGACCGTCGGATTGAGCACGCGCCCGACGCGATAGTCGGCGATGTAGGGTCGGGAGAAGCGGAACAGCGCGCCGGTCTGCACGCTCGTCGCGTTGATCACGAACCGCGGGCCCGAGGCATCGTCCGGCAGATCCTGCAGCGTCGCGTTGTCGAACAGATGCTCGCGATAGGCGTCGGCGACCTTGTCCGAGATCGACCCTGGCGTGAACAGGCCGCCGAGAATCGACGCGCGGTCGATCGTCGTGCTCGCGAGCGCGCGAATCGGCGCGACGACTTCGGTCACGTAGTTCGCGGCGACGTTGTTCGCGCCGAATCCGAGCTGGCCCCACTTCAGACCGAGCATGCCCGCCGTGATCGACCCGCCCGATACCGACGAAATCCGCTTCGAGACCCTTCAGATACCCCAGCTCGTTGAGCCGCCACAACGCGCCGATGTGGAACAGCATCGCGCGATAGCCGCCGCCCGACAGGGACAACGCCACGCCCTGTTCCGGCGCTGCGCGGATCGTCGTGGTCCGAACCCGTCTCAACGACTTGGACTGGTTGGCTGCTGGAAACCTGCGGATCCTGCATCTCTCATCTCCATCCGACCGGACACATCCGTACTGCGGCCGGGGCTAATCCTAGAACGTTTCCCGGCGGCGAGCCGAACAAACTTGGAGGCGAAATGATTACGGCTGGACCCTGGGTTACTGACACCACAGCGTGCCGGCATGAATCGCGACGGCCTCGCGAGCAATCTCCGGCAGCGCATCCGGCGCGCGAAAGACGTGGAGCACGCGCTGAATCGTCGCGGATCTTCATACGGGGCGATGGCAGCTGTAACAATCGGCAGTCGACTACGATTCGACCCCGGACGGAACTCATCGCGCACCACAGGATTCAATGCGAACCGCGGCTACGCCCCCGGTGGTGACGTCTCACTCGACGGCGAGGGCATCGCGCCCTTGCTGGTCACACCGCGGACGCCGGCCGCGAGGATGCGGTCGCGCAGTGGAACGCCGGGGCCCTCCTCCGGGACGTAGTCCAGCTCGAGTCCAAGGGTTGCAGTGAAGCCGGTGCCGCCCACCGGAAATGTCCACCCAGTCGGCGTGACGGTCATGTAGTCCTCCTTTTCAGGGAGGTACTTGCCGTACTCCTTCTCCTTCTGCATGAACTGCTCGCCGGTATGCCGGAACAAGGTGAGCTGATCGCCGAGCACCGCGCGCAGGTAGTACTGCTTTCGAAAGATCACGTTGTCGGAGAACCCGACGCCGTATTTGTCGCGCTCGCCGACGTAGATATCGATCCGAATGACCATATCGACGATGCCGCCCCGGTCCGGGTCTGGACCAAGCTTGCTGGCGTCGAGAAAGCCTTCCCAGATCAGGCGCGTCGGCGGGTCGGCCCAGGTGAAATCAGTAAGCGGATCGGTGAGGTCTGCCTTCGAAAAGGGGCCATAGCAGTTCTCGGCTTCAGGACTCTGGTGGAACAGCTCGAAGTCGACCTGGCGCGGCTTCACCGAGACACCAAAGAAGTACTCGCTCTTGCCGAACCAGTCGCCGCCGCGCTGAATCTTGGCTTCAACCAGGCGCAGCCTGGCGCGTACGTTCCCGAAGAAGAACCGGGTCGCGATCTCGTACGCCTCTCTGCTGGTCACCAGCGAGTCATGTCCGCCGTGGCACTTGTGGACGAACGTCCGGTATGCGCCGGGAATCTGTGCTGACGACTGCTTGACCAGACCGTCGCTCCGGTTGTACGCAGGCCCCCCTTCGCCGGTGACCGAAAACAACCGATTCATCCACGAGGCGATGCTCACGGAGTAGGTTCGGTAATTGGTGCCAACGACTGTGAGCAGCCGTTCGAGCGGGAAGTGATCCTTCAGATAGATGAACGCCGCCTCGTTCTTCTTGTGTTTGTTCTTGCCCTTCCCGGTCTTCGCTGGCTCGTCTTGCTGGAACGCGGGATTGAAGTGTTCGAGCTCCTCCTGGGCATCGAGCTTGACCCACTCCTGCAGGAACTGGAAAGCAATGCCCTGATGCGGCGTGCCGAGCGTCACGACCTTGTTGATGTGATCGCTCGCCTGTTGCTTCTTCTGCGGATAGGTGACCTGGATGGCCTCGCGGACCAGCAAGCCGCCCATCGAGTGCGCGAGGATGTTCACTTTCGGTTTCGGCTGGTCGCTGGCCTTGAACGATGCCAGATCGCGGATGAAGCTGATCAGGCGCACGAGTGCTTCGCCGTAAGCGACGAAACGCCGATCGTCGAGATCGTAGTAGCGGAACACCCACAACGTCTTGCAGGGGTCGCCTTCCGACGTCACCAGATTGAGAGCCATTGCCGGGTCGATGACAATGTGATGGCCGGTGAAATACTGAGGATCGAAACCCTTCAATGTCGCCGGCAGGTCGAGGGCGACATCGACCACGCCCGAGTAGTAGCCGACGACGTTCGTCGCGTCGCGGTACTGCCAGTCCGACTTCATGAACCGGAGGATCAATCCCTCGTAGATGTAGTTCTCGCCGCGCTTCCGCGGGTACACGGTGCCATCGTTGAAGCCTTGATAGGCGATCCGTCGTTCGTCCTCCACCCCGACGCCGCCGAACCCGCGGATGAGGATCAGCGGAAGCGCGCGACGGCTCGGCTGACTGTGTGCCATGTCGTTCTCTCCAGTGTGGTCGATCGCCCATGGGCCTGGCGAACCCGTGCGCCGGCGGCCTTCGCGGCGCCGAAGGTGCGCGCGGCGGCCTGCCGGGATTCACGGCAGCTGGTACGTCGTGGCGGGCGGCGGTTCAGCGCACTTGCGCTGCATGGTCGGCGAGAGCTTTCTCCGCGAGCGCGCCATCGCCGCCGCTTCCGAGCGGTTGCCCCGCGCGCGCTGATCATCGTCCAGCCGGAGCCGCCGGTTGCCCAATTTGCGCCTTCAGGACGCGATTCTCTTCGCGACGGAAGGCGATCGCATCGCGCTGCTCGGCCTCGAGCGACGCCAGCCGCCCCTCTAGCAACACTTGGAGCGGAATCACGCGTCAACTCTACCGCCGGCGGAACCCGTTCCAGTTTTCGGACAATACGGGCTCGTCATACTTGGCGAAAGACGTCCGCTGTCACCGAGCCGTCGTTCCTGCCCAGGCGACTCGTGGCCAGCGTTATGCTAGCAGGCCTTCGTGTAATCTCTGCTGCTGTACGGCAGACCCAACCCGCTGCTGTACGGTAGACCCAACCCACGCGTTCTATATGGTACGGACGCGACGTGTGCACATTGCCGTACCGCTGAGTCGGATCGATCGGACCCGCGAGGCGGAGCAGCAGTGAGGTGCCCCGTGATCTCTTCTCGTTGCCGAAGGACAGCTCCGGTGTTTGCGCTCGCTGTACTCCTGCCTGCCCTGGCGGTCGCGGCGGTGGAACGGCGCCAATTCACTACAACCGGAGGGTATCTGATGATCGAGGTGCTGGACGACGACCTCGTGCACTTCGAGGCTTCGGTCGTCGGCAGCGCACCACCGCTTACCCAGCCCCTCTTCACGTCGCCGATGGTGTTTAAGAAAGACTACGCTGGACCATCGTCGTTCACGGAATCCGGTCTGACGCTCGAGACGCCAGCCATGCGCCTCATCGTGAACGCCACGTCGCTGTGTGTGCGCGTCGAAGACAAGACGCGCGGGAATGTACACCTGACGACGGTCTGTCCGATCGAGATGGACAAGCCGTTCAAGGGCATCACCCTCGATGCGTCCGGCATGACGCATGCCTACGGACTGGGCCAGGAGTTCATGGGGCGTTCTCAAGGCGACGACTGCCGGTTCGTCCAGACCACCGCCGACGGAGACCGTATCGCGCAGGGCGTGCGCGAGGGGATGGTGTTCCAGGGGCTCGACGCCGGCAACGGGTTCCAGGGCTTCCAGTGTGCGGCCGTCGGCAACGTGCAGATTCCGGTGCTGTACGCAGTCGGTAATGGCGGATCGAACTACGCGTTGTTCATGGACAACGTGTACAAGCAGCGCTGGGACTTCACTGGCAATCCATGGAGAGCCGGCATGTACGGCGATCAACTCCGCTGGTATGTGATGACAGGTTCCGATCTACGGGACCTTCGCGAGGATTACCTGGAGTTGACGGGCATGCCGCCGGTCCCGCCTCGCAAGGCATTTGGGTTGTGGGTCTCCGAGTTCGGGTATGACAACTTCGGCCAGATCGATGCACTGCTGGCGGGATTGCGATCGAATGATTTCCCTGTGGATGGGTTTGTCCTCGATCTCAACTGGTTCGGCGGCGTTGTCAATAAGGGCAATCAGAAGAAGAGTCATATGGGCCGTGTCAATTGGGACGAGGACCAGCCGCCGGATCTCAGTGCCAATTCGTATTCGTTCCGGACTCCCGGAGCCAAGATCAAGAACTACGCCGCCGATCACATTGGCCTCACGGCCATCGAGGAGTCCTACCTGGCCGACACCACCGACACGTTTCACCAGATGCCGCCGCAATTGTCGGCATACCGGCAGAACAGCACAGGAATCTGCGACACGAACAATCAAGCCCAGCCCGTGACTGACGTGAAGGGCTTCTGGGGTACCGGACGGATGATCGACTGGAGCGACCCCGCGGCGGGCGCGTGGATTCACGACAAGCGGCGATTCCCGAATTTGAGCACGCGTGGCATCGCCTCTCACTGGACGGATCTTGGCGAGCCGGAAACGTTCAACGGCGCCGCGTGTTATGAGGGCGTCGAGACGACGGCGGCGGGGCGGAAGAACCGGCATAGCGACGTTCACAACATCTACAACCTGCTGTGGAATCAATCCATTTGGGATGCGTACGTCGACAAGAAGGGCCTGATTAACGACCTCGGCATCACCAATCCACGCCCGTTCATTGTCACGCGCTCGGGCGCGGCAGGAACGCAGCGCACCGGTGCGGCGATGTGGTCCGGAGACATTGCGAGCGCAACCGAGTCGCTGGCGGCGCACTTCAACGCGCAACTCCACATGTCGTTCTCGGGCATCGACTATTACGGCTCCGACCTGGGCGGTTTTCGGCGAGAAGTCCTGCCGCATAACGACAAGCAAGGAAGGTACCGCGGCTACGAGGATGAGCTCTACACGCAATGGTTCGCGGCCGGTGCGTGGTTCGATGTGCCCGTTCGGCCTCACACGGACAACGAGTTCATCGAGGCAAAGCCACCGTACGACACAGCGCCGCACCTCATTGGTCACGTGCGAAGCAATCGCGCGAACATTCGGCAGCGGTATGCGCTGACGCCCTATTACTACAGCCTGGCACACCGCGCGCATCAGGCTGGCGAACCGGTCGTGCCTCCGCTGGTCTTCTACTACCAGAACGATCCGAACGTGCGGGGGATCGGCCACGAGAAGCTGATCGGACGCGATCTGCTGGTGGGCGTTGTTGCGCGCCATGGTGAGTACGAACGTGACGTGTACCTGCCGGCGGGTCGTTGGGCCGACTTCCACTCGCGGGAATGGGTGACGAGCGCCGGACAGGTCATCAGGAACGTGCCGGTGTATCGGGATGGCGTGTTCTCGCTGCCGGCGTTCGCGCGCGCGGGCGCCATTCTGCCGATGATGGCGGTGGACAAGGACACGAAGGACGTCTTCGGCAACCGGAAGCCCGGTGCGGCGCCGCGGACCGAGTTGATCGTGCGCGTCTATCCCGACGCCATGCCGTCGGAGTTCACGTTGTATGAAGACGATGGCACCACGCTGCAATACAATGCAGCCGGCCGGCCGTCGTATCACCATCGCACGACACGGATCAGCCAGCAGCAGACTGGCCAAGCGAGTGTTACCGTCGCAATTGGGGCCTCGGCCAACGTGAACGGCGTCGGGCCATATCCGGGGGCTGTCATCAACCGGAAAAACGTCGTCGAGCTGGTTGTTGATACCCTCCAGGCAACGGCTGTCACCCTTAACGGGACGCCCCTCGCGCGACACCAGACTCGCGCCGCATTCGATGCGGCGGCAAGCGGCTGGTTGAATGCCGGTCGAAACCTCGTGCTCGCCAAGTCGCCGACTGTGAGCGTCGCCACGCTGAAAACGTTTCTATTTACGCTGCAGCAGACCGACGCGACGACGTCGGTGAATTTCGTCTGCGATAACGGATTCACCGCGCCCGGACAGACGATTTCCGCTGTGGGCAGCATCCCAGAGCTGGGGAGCTGGGATCCGACCAAGGCGGTTCCGCTCAATCCGAGCATCTACTGGGAATACATTTTCAACCCGCCAGCGAGTGGCAGTGGCCCTGGTCCGTCCGCACCGATATGGACCGGGGTCATCGCAGGCCTTCCAGCGAACCCGAATTTCGAGTGGAAGTGCATCCGCCGCAATGATGATGGAACCGGCAGCGTCGGCTGGCAGGCGGGCAGCAACAATGTATTCAGTGCGACTGTTGGATCCGGGTATGCGGGTCGGACCTCCGGCAAGTTCTGAGGGCTGATGCTAGTGACTGGGAAAACCTTAGCCAACCTTACGGACGGGAGCGTCTCAGCTGATGGCCCTGCGGACGGCGTTGGCCAGCTCCCTGCCGGTGAGATCGGGTCTCGTCGACCTGATGAGAGGAGGTCGTGATGGCCAGGACAGAGGCGTCACTGTCAAAAGACGAAGCCGCGCGCGCGCCGACGCGCCGGATGACGGTCATCGCACAAGATCCGGCGGTGCGACGAGACGACATGATCGTGATGTCCACGATTGACGTGCCGGCCGAAGACCTGCGCGTCGGACCTTTGGGGTACCGCGTGCAAGTGGCGGATTACGATGCGACACGTCGCGTCTTTCACGGCTCGCACAATCTGCCGGTGTCGATCGAGAAGGAACCCAAGACATGGCAGGACGGTGATCCGAGCATTCAGCGCGACTTCCGGTTTCATGCCCAAAACGCCTACGCGCTGGTGATGAAGACGCTGGCGCGCTTCGAGTTTGCCCTGGGTCGGCGTATCCCGTGGTCCTTCAAGACCCATCAGCTGAAAGTCGCGCCTCACGGCATGACCGACGCCAACGCATTCTACAGTCCGCAGGTTGAAGGACTGGTGTTCGGATACTTCACAGGTACATCCGGCGACCAGATTTTCACTTGCCTTTCCCACGACATCGTCGTTCACGAGACGACGCACGCGCTCCTCGACGCGCTGCGTGAACGCTATCTGGATCCGTCCACACCGGATCAAGCCGCGTTTCATGAAGGCTTCGCCGACGTCGTCGCCCTGCTGTCTGTGTTCGCGCAACCGGAAGTGGTCGAACATCTGCTCCTCGGCAAGAAGCGCCGTGCGCGCGCCAAGGAAGTGTTCGTCACCCGCAAGGAGCTCTCGACCGAGGCGCTCGAGAGGAGCGCGCTCTTCGGTCTCGCGGAGCAGATGGGTAGCGAGCTCGAGGGCGTCCGCGGCAAGCCGCTGCGCCAGAGCGCCGATCTGGAAGCAGACCCGACCTTGAAGGACTCCGACGAATTCCTGGAGCCGCACCGGCGCGGTGAACTCTTCGTTGCGGCGGTGATGAAGGGCTTCATCAAGGCGTGGTCGCAGTATGCGCTCAGCGCCGGCCTGAAGGGCCAGCAGCGTTTCCCGGTACGCCGTGTTGCGCAGGACGGCGCCGACATCGCCGATCTCCTGGTCACGATGTGGATTCGCGCGGTGGACTACATGCCGCCGGTGCATCTGGAATTTGGTGATGCGCTCAGCGCCGCGCTCACCGCCGACTTCGAGGTGCGGCCGGACGATTCGCGATACGAACTGCGCGCCTGCATGCTCGACTCTTTCGGTGCCTTTGGATTCAAGCCGGCGTCGACGCGTCGGGACGGAACCGGAATGTGGAAGGAACCCCCGCCGGGTCTGAAATACGACCGCGTGCGGTTCGACTCGCTCAAGACCGACAAAGACGAAGTCTTCCGGTTCATCTGGGATAACCGCGGGCCGCTGCAGTTGCAGGACGGGGCCTACACTCAGGTGCTGTCGGTCCAGCCCAGCACGCGGATCGGCGTGGACGGCTTCGTCGTGCGCGAGACGGTGGCGCAGTACTACCAAGTCGCGCGTCTGACGCCGGACGAACTGCGTGCCGTCGGCATCCGCCTGCCGCGCGACTATGAGCGCACGCTGAAAGCCAAGGCGCAGGCGGCCGCGACAACCGCCGGCAACGGCGACAACCACGACGATCACGACGAGGCCCCGCCGGCGGCGCCGGACGTGGACGCACTCGAAGCTAGGACGACACCAGTCTACGGCGGCGGGATCCTGATCTTCGACGAGTTCGGACGCGTCAAGTACTTCGTCGAGAACAACGTCTTCGCCAAACGGCAGAGCGAGCGTCTGGCTTACCTCTGGAAAGAGGGGATCCTGCAACCGGGTGACAAGTCGTCGCGGTTACGCGCCACGCGGTTGTCCACGCTCCATCGGCTGCGCGCACTGCAGGCCGACACATCAGCAGCACAGAGGTGGTAGCCATGGCCAACAAACCCAAATCGGTCGAAGTGCGCTCCTACCAGGTAGGCTTCGGCGACTGCTTTCTGCTCTCGTTCGTCTACAGCAACACCGACAAGCGTCACGTCCTGATCGACTTCGGCACGACGGGGCTGCCGCGCAAAGGGAAACCGTCGGAGCACATGCCGAGAGTCGCGAAAGCGATTCAAGCAGTGGTCGGCGACGGCAATCGCCTGACGGCGGTCGTCGCGACGCACCGGCATGCGGATCACATCAGCGGCTTTGCGACCGACGCCAAGACCGGTAAGTCTGGAGAGATCATCAGGGCCCTGCGTCCGCGACTGGTCCTGCAGCCATGGACCGAGGATCCGAACGCGCAGCCGGATGCGGTGACGGCAAAGACGATCGTCGGCGAAAAGAAGGGATTTCTGGCACGGCTGATGAACATGAACACGCTCGCGAAACGCGTCCAGCAGCTCGCCGAATCGAAACCGGCGTGGATGAGTGCGGCTGCGCGCAGCGAGCTGGCCTTTCTCGGCGAGGACAATCTCGCGAACAAGTCGGCGGTGAACAACCTGATCGGCATGGGAAAGGCCGGCACGGCCAAGTTCCTGAGATACGGCGACGACACCGGACTCGAAGCGAGGCTGCCCGGCGTGAAAGTCCGGGTGCTCGGTCCGCCTGATCTCACCCAGAGCAATGCGATTCGGAAGCAGCGGTCCAGGGACAAGGATCAGTTCTGGCACTTCGTCAAAGGCGTTGTGCCGGGGTTGCCCGCGGCGGGCGATGACAACGCGCGGGCGAAACGCGGCGAACCGGTTCCTGAGGAAGCGCGCTGGTTTCGCGATCGTCTGCTCAGTGTGACCAGTCAGGGACTGCTGGAAATCGTCCGGCAGCTCGACGATCAGATGAACAACACCAGCCTGATCCTGTTGTTCGAAGTCGGAAAGAAAAAGCTGTTGTTCCCCGGCGACGCGCAGTTCGAGAACTGGAGCTATGCGATAACCGAAGCGCCCGACAAGAAGAAGGTGGCCGGACTGATCGCGGATGTCGACTTCTACAAGGTGGGCCACCACGGCAGCCTGAATGCCACGCCGCGGCAATGGGTGTGGGAGGCGTTCAAGAAGAAGAAGGGAAAGAAACTGCAGACGATGATGTCAACGATGCCGGGGAAGCACGGCAAAGTGCCCAGTAAGACGGAAGTGCCGCGCCGCACGCTCGTCACGGCACTCGAATCAGGCAGTCGCTTGAAGAGCACGAACAAGTTGAAACCGAAAGTCCTGGAGAATCTCACCACGGTCTAGCCGCCGACGCCGGCTGGCGAGTCAGAGGATGCGAGGAGACAACGAGCATGCCGTATCAGACACTCAAACGTTCGACGAAATTCATCGATTCCGTCAAGTTGCCGAAGCGCGCGCCCAGGGCGAGCCGGCGACGGGGACTGGCGCTGACCGCGCCGGCCGCGCCGGTCGAACTGCAGGACAAGACCGCGCAGGCGGTGGTCGCCGGATCCGGCCTGATCTTCTCGGAGGAAGGCGTCTCGAAGCAGGTCAAAGAGGATCTGCTGACGTGCACACTCTTCGCGCAGTTCGCCGCGCAGTCGAAAGTCAGCAGCGCCACCAAGGTCGTGGAGTGGTACAAGGCCTACTTCGATGCACTGCGCAATCTCGGCTGGGCGATGTCGTCACAGGATTTTCGCGAGCACACCGAAAAAGGCAACACCGTGCTCGTGCACAAGGCGATCATGAGTGTCCTAACGGCCGTGCTCGGCCCGGCGGCCACGGCGCTGGTCGTGATCAAGTCGGTGTTCGACGGCCTCGAGCAGGTCGGCAGCGACAACGGGTGGCTCACGTTCTTCGACCGCCAATCGGTCCAGGCGACCGTGGCGAAGTTCCAGGTGGTCACGGCGCAGCCCACCAAAGACGGGCAAATCAACATCGGCCTGGTCGGTTTCGAACTGCGGGCCGAGAAGACGATCACGCAGGTGTTGTTCTTCAAGTCCTCGAAGTCGAAGGTCCGGCTGCGGTTTGCGGGGGGATCCGCGACGATCTTCGAGCCCGTGCTCGCAGGAGTCCGGGACTCGCTGCAGCAGAAGCTCGCAGCGGTCGCCGCGAACTTCGTCGATTCGATCCCGATCCCGGGCGGCAAGTGAGTGTTCGCAGCGACCAGGGAGAATGGTTATGGATCGCCAGTTCGTCGCGTGCAAGCAGCGTGTGCATAACCGAGGAGTCGCACCTGACGCGTTCTTGAACGAACTCGTGGACTGGGGGCAGAACGCACCGGAGGAGATTTTTGAGAAGAACGACAAGTTCGATGTCTACTCGAGCGTGATTCAAGAGTTGGGCCCCTGGAAGGGAGCCCTGCACCGCCGAGCGACAATGCTCGAAGTGCTGCGAGTTCTCGGTGGCTTCGAGAGCTCGTGGGACTGGAACGCGGGACGCGACGTGACGAATCCGAACTCCAACACCGCCTGCACTGAAGAGGCTGGGATTTTCCAATGTTCAGGGGACTCGCTGAATTTCAGTCCGAGTCTGAAAACCCTCATTGTTGCAGCAGGCGCTGATGGCAGTTGCGAGTCGTTTATCAGGACCACCAAGGCGAGCCATCGGTTTGCCATCGAATACTGCGCACGCCTCCTCCGCTTCACGACGAAGCATCATGGCCCTATCAAAGATAGGCACATCAACCCGTGGCTCAGACGTGATGCGGCTACCGAGTTCATGGAGTTCTTGCGTCAATAGCCGTGAGCGGCAGGAATGATGCGTCACAGACGTACCGCAGGCCAGTCCCATCTGCAACTCGGCCAGCGCACCCTGACGAGTTGACGCTGGGTTTAGAGCCCGCTCCTAGTAGTTCAGCAGGCCGCCGAGCCGGACACGCCGACGGGTTCGGCCCTCGACTTGAGCAGGCCCGCGACTCTCAATCAGCCGATTCCCCAACCCCTGATGATTCCGCTCGCCATGATAGTGCTCGACGAATTCCGTCATCATTCGTCGGAAATGACGCTCGCCGAGCGGCAGCATCCGGTCGAGGCATTCCTGTTTGATGGACCGCACGAACCGCTCCGCGTACGCATTCGTGCGTCACCACGCGACGAATCTAGCGGTTCTTCGGGTTTCGCTTTGGGCCACCCTTTGCCGGTCTTTGCCGACGCTTGCTGCGCCAAGAGACAACGTACGTGATGCGTTCCTCACTCAGGGTCGCCGTTCAAGAGTTCGACGCAACTTCTCCGCGGCCTGATTCAGGCGATCGTCGAAGCTGGAGAACCGTGTCTCGCGCGGTCCGGCTCGGCGAGCCACTTCGGCAAACGACGCAAGATGGACGCTGTCGAATCCTCGCAGGCGATACTGTTCGGCAAGCGTGCCGGCTGCTCTGCTCAGAGAATCGGTGGCGTCGAGCGTGAGAAACGTCGCCCACTGCCCTTCAAACGCACTCTTGGCCGACCTGAAATTGGCTATCGTGAGCGCTTTCTCGCGTCGAAGCCTGGCTAGCGCAGCGCGTGTTTCAGCGTAGGTGACGACCGACGTGGCCACGACGGCGGCATCGTCGACGAGCTTGCGAACCTGGTCTGACCCCGCCTCAGACACATACAGCTTGATGACGCTGCTGGTGTCGAGATACAGCGTCACCGCCGGTCCTCAAGCACTACTGAAGATGCCATCCTCTTGCCTGTCACCTTGACAGGCGTGGTCGCACCCGTCGGCTTACCGCCGTGCCAATGCGCGCGGCCCTCCGCGACGAGCTGGTGCGCCCAGCCAACGTCGGCTGGCGCCTCAACCGGGCTGATCGTCGCGATGGAGCGACCACGTTCCGTCACGAGCAATCTCACCCCGGATCGCACTCGCTTCAAATGACGACTGAGATGTGCCTTCAGATCCCGAACGCCGACCCTCTCCATGCACGCCCCTGAGACTGATGTAGTCACAATAGTAACATGATGTGGTCACATGGTATTTGCTCCACCGCGATTGTCTAAACTCATAACTCACTAAGCGCGTACTGTCCGAGAACTGCGCCCATCGGTTCTCCCCCAGCTTGCTATGCGGCCGCCCAGGAGTAAGAGTTCAGCATGCCGCCCATGCGCTGCCGCCGGCGAACCACACCCGGGCCATCGGCTCGTTACAGGGGCTGAATGGGCTTGCCGCCGATGCCTTGGATGATTCCGCTCCGCGTGATAGTGCGCCACGAGCGCGGGCCGGTGTGCCGCGAGAATACGAGTGGAGTTTCTTGTAGGGACAGCGAGAACAGCAGGCGTCACCGGCGGAAGCGCACGTAGCGGTTGTCGGACGCCGCATCCTCCGCGGTGTAGGTAACGACGTCGACCTGGGCGCTGGTGTCGTCCTGCAGAATCAGGTTGCCGCCGTTGTTCCCGAGCTGCACGCCCGCGCCGTCGAGCTCGAGGATGAGCGACGCCCCGGGGGCGAGCGTCGCCTGGATCGGCGTGACACGGCCGTTCTTGTCGAGCAGGCGCCAATTGGTCAGCGTCTGCGGCGTGGTCGCGAGGTTGCCCAGCACCACGGTCTCGAGCCCCGGGTCCGCGCCACTCGGGTTGATTAACGCGCGCTCGATGTAGATCGTCGATACCATCGGCGGCTGGCTTGGCGTGCTGGTGAGGACCTGCCCGATGGTGAGCGCGCCTGGCGCCGCGTCGCCGGCGGCGTCGGTAGGGATGCGCTGACTCTGGAACGCGAGGAACAAACCCATCAGGCGATCGGGGAACGCGAGGACCAATCCGCCATCGTGAAAGACGCCGTTGTCGCCGGCGTGTTGATCGACGTTTCCCTGGTTCATGTGAATGTCGTGGATCCCATGCAGGCCGTCGGTGTTGCCGAACTCGATGTCGATCGGCTTGTGCAGGTTCTGCTCGAACTTCGCACCAAATGCGAAGATCTCGCCGCCGGCGGCCTTGCACTGCTCGAGGAACAGCGCCAGCAGATCCTGGAGATCGTCGGCGCTCGCGGCGCCCGTCGGCGGCAGCACGCGGCCGAGAGCGAAATCGAACAGCGGCGCCTTGACGTAGTCGAGCGCCTGGCCGGCGTTGTCCGCTACCGTCGTGAACCCCTGCGATCGGCCCGGCAGCGAAGCCAGCACCGGATGGCCGACGAGCGGGTCGACCACCCAGAACGCCACGTGCGAGCCGGTTTTGGACTGGACGTTCACCGCGATTCGCCAGGGCTGCCCGCTGTCTTCGAGCACGCGAATCTGCAGGTGCGGGCTGGAGGTGTTGTCCTCGCGCTTGAACCGATCGGGACGCCCGCGCAGCACACCGTAGAGAATAGCCATAACACGCTCCTCGAATGGGAAAACGGTTGCACCGCGCAGTTCGAACAAGTTCGACGGCCGAGTAGACGGCAAAACCGTGTCCCGGATCTGCGTCACTGTTGATGGCGCCCCTTGCCGCCAGAATGACGAGAAACTCGCGCGCGAAACTCCAGAATGTCCGTCGAAATAACTCTGGAGTTTCAGCAGGCACAGCATCCATCACGCAACCCTCTATCCCGAAATCGAGGGCGCCGCGCAAATGGCGTTGTTCCGAACGGTCGCCAAATTCAATGCCTTCGTGCAAACGGAAAGCCTCAGACCCACTTAGCAGAACCAGGCAGGGAACACTGGGCCGGTGACCGGCCAAGTATCGATCCGTCACGAGACCGCGAGACATTGACCACAATTGCGGGTCAAGCCAGTTCACAGTGCGGTGAGTCCTTGATTGACTTGAAGTTGTGACCGGCGACCAGACCCTGCGCGACGACCGCCGCTGCATAGGCGCTCCACACTGGATCGGTGTTGGGCGGGATGAATACCTTGCCGTCTTTCATTGGGTAGCAATCAGCGGCCCTGCCTGAGCCCGTGACGCCTGTGCCTTGGTGCCTCGACAACTTCGACACACCATCGGCATTTGTCAGGATCGGGCCAGGCCGCCCGTGCAGCTCCACGCCTGGCCTGCCCGATCCGAACAACCACTGTTGGCGCTCGGTTGTGCGGAACCCTTCGACCAGCTTGAACGGAGTCCCTTGTGCATTCAGGTCCGCAAGGGCCGCATCGAGCTTCGGGACGAAGGTCTGGTCGAGGGCAGCCCGATCTCGATTGATCGGAGGTTCGACCGCCAGCACGGCGGCCTTCAATGCCGCGCTGATGGGACGTATCGCCGCTGCTTTCCGTGCCCCTGCTGCTCCGGCGCCCGTCTTCCGACGGGCCTTGGCCGACCGCGTAATGCGCGACAACGAGCGTGCGCCGCCGGTCCGCTTCGCGCGTTTCGTTCGCGATCCCGCTCTTTTTTCCTTCTGAGTGCGCTTTCGGCGTGGCATGGCTTCTCCTCTGTTGTCAGATCTTCCAAAGGCCGGCTGATTCTGCAGAAGTCATTTGCCTCAGGGCAGCAACGTCACCTTGTAGCGATCGTCATGCACCGAAAAGCAATCCTCATCGGTACCCCTCGTCATGGCGGCGATATCACGATCTTTACGATGCCACTCAGCGCGGTCCCGGGCACGCGCGCTCTGATGGTCGCAACACCGAGTGGAACTCCGCTCCCATGGTTCCGCTCACGATGGTAGTGAGCTACGAAATCTGAGACGGCTCGTCGAAAGTGGCGCTCGCCAACCTCGAAGGCCGGCCTCGTGTAGCAGCCGCCCCACCTCCCCACCCCATTTCCGATCCCGATCGCAGATCAACACGCGGTGGTTTCGTAGCAACCCGACCTCAGCGGCCGTCAACGATCGACCGACTTGGCACATGAACAGCTCACCGGGATGCGGCGTAGAGCCGACGATCTGGACGCGGCGGGATGCTGGATCGATCACGAACACCGTGTAGTACATGACCAAGCCGCGCCAGGTCCGGAGCACGCATTTGGCGCTCAACAAAGATGCGCCAGTGTCCCGGCCGATCATGGCACACGGACCGATCGTCGCGATTCCGCTCGTCGGCGGGCTCCATCATCGATACGATCGGCGCGCGCCGTAGGGCCTGACGCCGTTAGCCATTGTGCCAGCAAGCGCGTGCCCCGAACTCCGCGGTCGACCAGGCTGGCCCAATGCTGTTTGATCGTGCAGCTAGACTAACAACTCAACCCGATCCGCGGCTAGGGACAGGTCCGAATGCGTCATCCTAGTTTCCCGGGAAACGAGCTCGATCGCCCGAACGCCGCATGGACCCAGCCGTCGAGAATTCCTGCCTCGGCGGGATCGCGTACTCGCCGGCGCTCGAGTCGATGAACCATCGCGCTCCAGCTAGACGGCGTCGAGCTTCGACGCGATCACGTTGGGCAGCTCGGGATCGGGCAGGCTGCCAAGTAACGTGAGCGCGTGCTTGGCCAGTTCGCGCGCGACGTGGCCGGTCAGGTGAGCGAACCGTCCGCCGTGATCGGGGAAGACGTCGAAGATGCCGTAGTGCCCGTCGGCAAGGCGAATCGCGAACCAAGCGGTGGTCTGCGGCTCCTCGTCGACGAAGGCTTTCGCGCTCCGCAGGAACTGCTCGACGTCCGCTTCGTGGCCGCTCTTGGCCTTGAAGGTCAGGAGCAGTCCCTTGGTGATCTCCTGGGCCGGCGCGTTTGCCGGCATCTTTTCAGCGAGGACATCGAGCTTGACGATCTGCGGCGGCTCTGTGAACAAGGAGCTGCTTCGTTGCATCAGACCAGCCGCAACCGCTCCCCCGAGGTGTGCCTCGCGAGCGGCATCGTCGGGAAACACGTCGAATATGCCGTACTCGGACCGGCCGAACCGGATGGCGAACCACGCGGGCGTGCCGCGCTCAGACTGGACGGCGGGAAGGGCGGACTTGAGGAAGGCTTCGACTTCGGCGTCCTTGCCGGGAACCACGTCACATCGAACCAGCAGCCCACGAGTCGCCATGTTGCACCCCGATCCGCTCGCAGTCCGCGAGGTTTGGGCAGACCACTGCTGCCGCACACGACGGAACGCCGACGTGCGCCGAGGTTAGGCGGCCCGGTAGGTGGTGTCAATGGAAAGCTTGTCGTCGTGCATCGAAGAGCTTGCCATTCGCGACGAAGCACAGGCGTAAGTTCAACCCTCTGCCATTCGGAGACTGCGGCTGCCGATTCACTGCACGCAATATTTCCGCATCAACCACCGCCGCGCACGCGCGATTGGGTAGAATGCGCGCCATGCCTCGCCGACGCTGCTGTGAGTTCTTCCAGCTTCGGTGCCGCACCGCCTCTTTCCTGAACTGCCAAGTTGATGCGATCGCCGCTGTCGATCACTGAGACGACGGTTCGTCGTGTGCGCATGAGTTACACCGGCGCGCCCCCAACGAGGTGGCCGCCATCTCACTAGGTCGCCAGCAGGCGAAGGTCGCGCCGGGCGTGCCTCTGGAACTCGCGAGGACAACAGATGAGCAGTGCAGGCTCCATCGAGATCGAAGGGACGACCGCGGAAGACACCGCCTTCCCGGGATCCACGTTTCGCGAAGTCGGCGACGCGGTGTTTGCGAACCCGTATCAGCGGGTGTGGGGCGCACCCGACGCGCCACCGCTGCCGGTGTACGATGTGACGCTCGCCAGCGTTATACATGGTGCGCTGCAAAAAGGGCGCACCGCGCTGCTGAAGGCAGCTGAACGGACCGTCGACTCGCGGGCCGACCTGCGGTGGGGCCCCGACCGGACCGGGTTCCGGCGGTTGCTCCACCCGAACGGCATCTGTCTGAGCGGCCGCTGGCAGATCACGGAGCCGTCCGAGTATTCCGGGTACTTCGCTACCGGCAAGACCGCGCTCGTGGTTGCCCGCTACTCCACCTGCTGCACCGAGACGCGGCGCGGGTCCACGCGTTCGTTGTCGATGGTTGGCAAGCTGTTTCCGACTGACGACCCGAACGACACCCGGCTGGTGCGAACGGCGAATTTCATCACTCAGCAGGACATCGGCGGCGACCACACCGATTACATCAACGACGCCGAGCTGCGCAACGCGCCCGACACGACCGTTCTTCGACGCGGCGCCGGGGGACTTCCGGTCATCCTGGCCACGGGCATGGCGCTGGCGCGCGCCGACCGGATGCCGTCGATCCGGCAGCTCTATGAAATCGCCGAGCTCGGAAAGACGGTCGGCGAGCCGACGCGCACGCCGGAGTTCCTGCGGTTCGTGGTCGCGCCGGAGCAGCCGCGCATCGCGGGCGACCGGCTCGATTTCCGCGACGAAATCATGTCGCAGATCTACGACCGCGGCGACCCGGCGCCGAAGCGCACGCTGACGTTCCTGATCGAGGTGACCGACGAAGGCCACACGACCGGGCCGCCGTTCCGCGAGCGTCGCACGTTCAGCAACTGGCGACGCATCGGGCGCATCGTGTTCGACCGTGCCGCGGCGTCCCACAACGGGGACGCCGTGATCCATTTCAGCCACCCGACGTGGCGCGACGACCGGAACGATCCGGCGACGGCGACACGGGTCAACGGGCGCAAGGTGCGGTGACGGGAGACCTGCGCATCGATTTGCGAAAAGACGCGAGATTCGTGCCGGTTCGAAGGAGGTTCATGTGACAGTGCCACGTCGATTCGCGACGGCCACGGCCGTCACAGCGACCTGCATCGCGATCGCGACCGTCATCGGAAGCTGCGATCGCGGCAACGACAAGCCCATCCCCGATGAAGCCATGCGCGCCGGCCGCAGCTGGGAGACGCTCAAACCCGCGGCCGACGACTATTTCGCCGACATGGATCGCGGGATGTCCCGCCATCCGGACCAGGTCCTGGCGGCGCTCCCGTTCCTGAAGACGCCGGAGAAGGCGGTCGACACCTTCGTCAAGGGGCGGAACAACTGGATCGTGTGGACGGCCGGCAACGACACGCTCTGGAACTACCTGTCGAGCCACACCTACGGCGCGCTCGACTTCCTGAAGTCGCTGTCGACGCATGATGCGCTCGGGTTCGGCCGCAACAAGGGCGAGTACGGCCGCTGGAAGTATCTGGGGCTGGTCAACGAGCCGTGCTTCGGGGCAGCCACGGGTCCGGACCCGACGCGATTCGGCCTGTGGCTGGACAAACGTCGGTCGGGGCCCGACTGCCCGCCCGATCCCTTCGAGGACGAACAGAAGTATCCCGGCGTTCGGATCGGCGCGCGTGGCAACAGTCTGAACCTGTCCGCCGACAAGAAACAGCTGGGCTGGCCCGACACGCTGCCCGTCGGGTCCTACTACGGCTACGCGACCGGAGTCGTGGGCCTGAGGCTGTTCCCGAATCCCGATTTCGACGCGGCCGCGGCGGCGAATTGGGATCCCGACCGCTTCTACAAGGATCGCGGCTACTACGCGAACAAGGACCTGGTGCGGCCGTATCGGGTCGGCATGTCGTGCGGTTTCTGCCACGTCGGACCCAGCCCGATCCGCCCGCCTGCCGATCCGGAAAACCCGAAGTGGGAGAACCTGGCCTCGAACCCCGGGGCGCAATACTTCTGGGTCGATCGCATCTTCTTCTTCGACAAGCAACGCGCGCCCGGCAACTTCGCGTTCCAGCTGTTCCACACCTCATTACCGGGCACGCTCGACACTTCGCTCGTCTCGAGCGACAACATCAACAACCCGCGCACCATGAATGCGATCTATTCGCTCGGCGCGCGGCTCGATCAAGCCAGGCGGTTCGGCAGGGAAACGCTGGCTGCCGGTTCGTTGAACAACAAGCAGTTCAACGATTACCCGGAAACCGACGTGCTCAAGGATCTGTTCACCGCGCCCGAGACGGTGCTGTCGCCGCGCGTGCTCAAGGACGGCGCCGACTCGGTGGGAGCGCTCGGCGCGCTGAACCGCGTCTACCTCAACATCGGCATGGCGAGCGACGAGTGGACGCGCCATTTCATGCCGCTCATCGGCCCGACGCAGAAGCATGGTCCGGTGACGCCGGTGCAGATCGCGGATCTCCGGGAGGTTTCGGGGTTCTGGAAGGCGAACGAAGCCCAGACGCCCGCCCTGGCCGCGTTCTTTCTGGCCAGCGCGCAGCCGGACTACCTGAAAGACGCGCCCGGAGGCGGCGCGAGACTGACGGCGAGCGCGCAGATGCTGGACCGTGGCAAAGACGTGTTCGCGGAGCGCTGCGCCCGGTGCCATTCGTCGAAGATCCCGAACCTGCCCGAATCGGTGGTCGGCGGGAACTGTGCCGGCGGCGGCAGCGGGCCCCAGTATCTCGACTGCTGGAACAAGTACTGGGCGTCCACCCAGACAACGGAGTTCAAGGTGGCCATGAAGGCGATCGTCAGGGCTCCGGACTTCCTGAAGGACAATTTCCTGTCGAGCGAGCGCCGCGTGCCGGTCACACTGCTCCAGACGAACGCCTGCAGCCCGCTCGCCACGAATGCGCTGCAAGACAACATCTGGGACAACTTCTCGTCGCGGACCTACAAGGACCTGCCGTCGGTGGGCACGATCACCGTCTACAACCCGGTGGACGGCAAAGAGATGCACTACGAAATGCCGGCCGGAGGCCGCGGGTACACGCGGCCCGCGTCCTTGATCAGCCTGTGGTCCACCGCGCCGTTTCTGCTGAACAACTCGGTCGGGCCCTTCAACTCGGACCCGTCCGTCGAAGGGCGCCTTGCATCGTTCGATGCCTCGATCCGCGAGATGCTCTGGCCCGAGCGCAGGAAAAAAGACTCGCTCGTGCCGGGCCTGCCCGGATACATCCAGCGAACGACCACGCGCAGCTCGTTGAGCATACCGGTGGGATACCTGCCAGACAAGCTGCAGCAGCTGATCGGCTGGAAGCGCTTCCTGCCTTCGATCATGGCGCCGGAGGATATCGAGATCGGACCGATCCCGGCGGGGACGCCGGTCGGCATTCTCGCGAACCTCGCGCTCATCTCCGAAGACCGATCGCTGCCGGCCCGCATCGACTATCAGGGCAAGCTGATTGCCGTCCTGACGAAACTGCTCGCCGACCTGAAGACGCTGCCCTCGGACGCCGGAGACGAGCAGGCGCGCGCCATGTTCAAGGACGTCGTGCCACAGCTGATGGAAATCAGCAAGTGTCCCGATTACGTCGTCAACCGCGGCCACTACTTCGGCACGGGCATGTTCAAACAGGAGCCTGGGCTGAGCAACGAGGATAAGGAAGCGCTGATCGCATTTCTGAAGACGTTCTGAGCCTGAAGACCTCCTGTTGGAAAGGTGGGCGCCGTGGCCAAGAGCGGAACGACGCAGGCGGATGCAGATTACATCGTCATAGGATCTGGCGCCGGCGGCGGTCCGCTGGCGGCGAACCTGAGTCGCGCCGGCCACTCGGTGCTGGTCCTCGAAGCGGGCGGCGACTCATGCGCCGCCAGCGAATTGGGCCGGTGGATGTACGAAGTGCCGATTTTTCACGGGTTCGCGACCGAGTTTGCTGAATGCCAGTGGGACTACTTCGTTCGCCACTACACGAGCGACACGCTGCAGCGCAAAGACTCGAAGTACGTGGCGAACGAGACCGGGACGAACTACCCGGTTGACGGCGTGTGGTATCCGCGCGCGGGGACGCTCGGCGGCTGCACGGCCCACAACGCGATGATCACCATCACGCCGCAGGACCGCGACTGGGACGCGATCGCAACGTTCACGAATGACAACTCGTGGCGCGCCGACAACATGCACCAGTACTATGAGCGCCTCGAGAATTGCACATACCGCCCACGGCCGGGGAGCCTGCGCTACATGCTGGATGCCGTGCTGTGGCGGCTGAGCGCGCTGGTCAAGGGACGGAAGGACGGAGGCGACTCGACCCACGGCCACGGGTTCGGCGGATGGCTCACGACGAGCGCCGCCGATCCGCGCGTCATCCTCACCGACAAGGCCCTGACGCTGCTACTGCTCAACAGCCTCAAGGAGTCGCTCGGCGCCGGCCTCGGTGATCCGGCGCTCACGTTTTTCACCCAGCTCGATCCGAACGACTTGCGGAATTCCATCGACAGCGGCGAAGGCCCGGCGATTACGCCGCTGGCCGTTGCGAACGGAAAGCGCAACGGCCCGCGCGAGTACTTGCTGCGGACGCAGAAAGAGTCTCCGTCGCGACTCACGATCCGGATGCACGCTCTCGCGACGCGGATTCTGTTCGACGGCAGGCAGGCGATCGGCGTCGAGTACTACGAGGGCCCGCATCAGTACCAGGCGGATCCCGCGGTTCGTAAGCAGGGCGGACCCAAAGATGACGGCAGCGCGCCGCTGCGCCAGGTGTTCGCGGCGCGCGAAGTGATCCTCTGTGGGGGCGCCTTCAACAGCCCGCAGCTCCTGAAGCTCTCCGGCATCGGACCGCGTGCCGAGCTCGAGAGATTCGGCATTCCGGTCGTGCAGGACCTGCCAGGTGTCGGCGAGAACCTCCAGGACCGCTACGAAGTCGGAGTGATCGCCAAGTTCGAGCGCCCGTTCGTACTGCTCGAGCGCGGCACTTTCGCGCCGCCGAAAGCCGGCGGCTCGGATCCGTTCTGGGACATGTGGCTGCAGGGCAAGGGCGTCTACGCCTCGAACGGCGCGCTGATCGGTATCCTGAAACGGTCCCGCCCGAACCTGCCCGAGCCCGACCTGTTCATCTTCGGCCTGCCCGGTTTTTTCAAGGGATACGAGCCGGGATATTCAGCGAACTTCGAGCGGAACCGGAACCGGTTTACGTGGGCAGTGTTGAAGGCGTACACGGAGAACAGGGCCGGTCGCGTGACGCTCCGGTCCAGGAACCCGCGAAGCTGGCCGCTGATCGAGTTCCGCTATTTCTCCGAGGGCAACGACCAGAAGCAGGAGGACCTCGACGCCGTGGTCGACGGCGTCCAGTTCGCGCGCGCGATGAACCAGCGGCTGAGCGGTGGCCACGGCCATACCGAGATGGTGCCGGGTCCCGGCTACGAGTCGCCAGCGCAGCTGCGCGAGTTCATCGCCAACGAGGCGTGGGGGCACCACGCCTCGTGCACGAACCGGATGGGCCCCGATGGCGATCCGATGGCGGTGCTCGACAGCCGCTTCCAGGTGCGCGGCGTGAAGGGACTCCGCGTCGTCGACGCCTCAGTATTCCCGCGCATTCCCGGGTACTTCATCGTAACGCCGGTTTACATGATCAGCCAGAAGGCATTCGATGTGATCGCCGGCTCGTAGGTGGCTGTGGCTACCAGAAACGCCGTCCGCGTGGCCGTAATGTCCCAGATTGCGGCCCAGGCGATGCCGCCGGCGGACGAGTCCTCACGCGACTCGCTCGTAGTAGTTCAGCAGCCCGCCAAGGCCCTGACGCCGACGGATCCCTCCCTCGCGTCGACACAACGCGCGACCGTCGATGAGCCGGTTCCCGAGCCCTTGATGATTCCGCTCGCGATGGTAGTGCTCGACGAATTCCGAGGGCGCTCGTCGAAAGTGGCGCTCACCAAGCGGTACAAGCCGATCGAGGCACTCGAGTTTGATCGACCGCACGAAGCGTTCAGCGTGCGCGTTCGCATTGGGCGCCTGAAACGGCGTCTGCACGACATGTACGCACGCCGGTATCGGCCAACAGCTGTCGCACGTCCTGACTCCACGTTCCGTCTCAATCGCAGATCAGTATGCGACGGTCGCCCAAGGGAACGTCAGGTACGGTCAGCGTGCGGCTGACTTGGCACATGAATACATCATTGGGATACGGTGTCGACCCGACAATCTCGACGCGCCGTGACGCGATGTCGATAGCGAACACGCTGTAGAACGTGACTAACCCACGCCATGTCCACACCTCGGTCGTGAAGAAATCCGCGCCAGCGATCGCGCCCCAATGCGCGCGCAGGAACGTCTGCCACGACGTCGGGCGCTCTGGCACCTGTGGCAGCCCATTTCGCTTGAGTATTCGCGCGATCGTCCAGCGGCCAACCTGATGACCGACGTTCTTGAGAGCACCTTGTATCCGCGTGTAGCCCCACCTGGGATTCTCTTCCGACATCCGCACGACTAAGCGGCGGATTTCTGCCAACACCCCATCGCGGCTGGACCGCTTCCTTGGGTATGTCCATTTCCGCGCGATGAGCTGCCGGTGCCACCGCTGGATCGTGTCGGGCGTCACCATCGTCGCAACCTGACCGAGGCGACGGCGGCCTAACCGATGCCCGAGGCCGGCCAACCGACGACGATCGTCATCGGTCAGGCGGATCCGGCCGCGCAGATGGGCGCGGAGGATGCGGTTCTCTTCAATCAGATAAGCGACACTCGCCCGCCGCTGGTCGGCCCACCAGGCCGGCCACGGCCATCACGAACAGCCGAACGGCAGCGACATTCACGACCGCGGGAGTCTACCTCACTCGCTGAACGATGAACAAAAACGGGCATCGGCTGTGAAGTGGACACTACGGGCTCGGACTTCATGACGATCGGAAGCGCTCAATGCCGCCGGGCGGCGTCCGCGGGATGACGCCCGGTGATTGACGATTGACCATTGACGACTGGACGGTCTGACCGCCTAAATCGTTCGCTAACACCTGGTCCATTCCAGCTCCAGTCGGTTTCCTCGCTTGCACGACCAGCCCCGGAACCGGAGCGCCAGCTTCTAGACGCAGTTCCGCAGATATGATCTCCGGCCGCAGATTCGCATTCGCCAGCTCGCGCGCGAGGTACTGACGCGTATGGCTGTAACGCCCGTGCGGGCCGAGGGAGTACTCCGCATCGGACCCAGCGTCCATCAATTCCTCCACGGTGAAGATTAGCCGTCCGCCGGCACGTAGCGCGTCGGCTGACGCTGCAACAACGCCCTGGAGCACTCCAAAATACACAAAGGTGTCGGCCGACACGATCACGTCGAATGTCGCAGGGGAGTCGCGCAGATAGGCGGTCAATTCACGCTTCACCAGTTCGTCGTAGACATTCCTTGCCCGAGCTTGGGCCAGCATACCGGCGGACAGGTCGACCCCCACCAGTCGACCCGCATACGGTGCGATGAGCGGTCCGCACAAGCCGGTGCCGCATCCGGCGTCGAGTACATCAAGGCTCTTCGACGCCTCGAGATCCGAGTCCGCCAGCATCCCCGCGACCAGCGCCGGGGCGCGGTACAACAGCTGGGCGAGCTTGGAATCGAAGCTGCCGGCGAAACTGTCGAACGTCTTTTCGATGAAGGCGTCCGATGCCCGCGCCGGGACATCGCGACCGGAGCACGCCGCGATCATGTGCCGGGCAATGGGATGGTCCGGCTCCTCTTTGAGCCATTCTTCGAAGACTCCCACGGCTTGGTCGACCTCGCCGAGCGTGCAGTGGGCCAGCGCGAGCAGTCTCCGAGCTTCGGGGTGCCTCGGCCTGAACGTGATGACTTTACAGAAGCAGACGACCGCTTCGTGAGTCCGCTTCTGGCCGTTCAGCAGGATCCCCAGGTTGGTGTACGCGTCCGAATGATCGGGACTCGCGCGAATGGCGGCTCGATAGGCCGCTTCCGCGTCGACCTCTCGGCCCTGCGCCCTCAGGAGGACACCGAGATTGTTGTGCGCATTGGCATGATTCGGATCGAGCTCAATCGCGCGCTGACACGCGACCATCGCCTCGTCCAGCTTGAGTCGATCCCGCAGGACGATCCCCAGATTGCTGTACCAGTCCGCCCGATTGGGCTCGAGCTCGAGGCTTCTCTCGATCAGCGTGACTGCTTCCTCGCTCCGCCCCTCCTGATGGGCGAGAACTCCCGAGTAGTGCACGGCGTCGGGATAGTCGGGCGCTACCTCGAGAATGCTACGGTAGATGGCGCCTGCAGCTACCCATTGGTCGTTCTGCTGTAACCGGATCGCGATCGATATCGCTTCCTCCAGGCTGACGGCGCGGTCCGTTGCCGGCGACTGCTCCATACGGTGTGTCGACCGCGCATTCGCGCGGCTCGTAAAACGATTGGCCTCACTGGCTGCGACAGCTCGGGGGCTTGGTCAGCGCGGTCCCACGATCGCGGCCCTTCCCTCCGGTTACCCTTCTTTGTTGCTCTTGATGTCGAACTTGAAATGGATTCCGGCATCGAGCGATCCGTCAGCCCTCTGCGGCTTGTATTCCAGATCGACTTTGGCGAACTGAAGCGCGACGTTCTCCGCGGTGGTGGCCGCATCGCCGGAACCGCTCGGATTGACGCTGGTTATGATGACGTCGTTCATTTGGATGATCAGGAACTCCTGCTGGCCCTTGCCGGATTTGCGCACCGTGATGGTTGCTTCCTTGATGTGCTCACCGGTCGCGCACACTGTCAACAGCACCGGCGACGCCTTGTCAATGTGATGCGTAAAGTTGAAATCGTTGAAACTCGCTTTGCCCGCACCAGCACTGCCGCCGCCGTGGGCTATGGAACCGCTGTTCGAAACGCCCCAGGACCACGAGAGCACCTCAACCTCGTCTTTGTGCTTGTCGTCGGACGATTCACCCTTGATGTGGCCGATCTTCGCGAAGATGGTCGATGCCATAACGATGCTCCTGTTCGGACCTCCTCGACGCCATCGCGACAATCCTAACTTGCCCATCGGATCTGCCACAACCTTCAGACAACGTGCCTGCTCATGTGAGGCGGCCTCGATCCCTTTTCACCGGCGCGGCTGTAATTCCGAGCTCAGCGGTCAGGTGCAGTGTGGCAGTCCCCGACCAAGGCCGCCGGCAGAAACCTCGACCGAAAAGAGCTCGGTCGGGCCGTCTCCCTCGAAGTTCACGAAACCGAGCGCGGTAATGATGACCGTCGGGTCGAAAAACGTGTGGAGAAGTGTTCCGGGGCGGCCGTTGTCGTCCGCCCAGACTCGGAGTTGGTAGACGTCGTCGGAGACGAGTCCGGCGGAGAGACCGTCACCCCCAGAGGGTGCGGGCATGTAGAGCATCAGCCTCGACATGGTCGCGTCCGATTCCGGCTCGAAGATACCTGCGAAGTTTTGCTCGGCGTGGTTGATCCAGTTCGACTGCACCGGAACGCCACGAGTCGGCCCTTGATCCCAAATCAACGGGTCGGCGGCAGCAGGCGTGACGCCTAGTGCGAGAATGGCTGCCAACATGAGAACGAATTGCATGGTGTTGTCCCCCTCTGATGGCGAGTAGATGATAGCCGGCATTAGAGGGGCTGTGGCGCGTGGTTCAACATAACGTCCGCTCTAGATCCGCGCTCGCCATCCGCGACAGCGCGGATGAGCGAGTTCCCGAACCGATTCCACGAATCGCGTGGGGCCGATTGGGCAGCCAAGCGTCGTTGGTCGTCGTCGGTGAGCCGTAGACGCTGGTTGTGGAGCTGCGCCTTCAGAACGCGGTTCTCCTCGCACGGGTACTCGATGACCTCGTGTTGGTCGCGTTGGAGCCAACCGATGATAGACGCGACCAGCGGCCGCAGCGCACCGCCAATCTGCGCGCCCGCCTGGCCGAGTACAGCCCGGCGAGTACCGACGCCGGCATCGTGTTCGCTAGCTGAGAAGGGGAGAGCGATGAAGGGCGATTTTTCCCGGGACACCTACGACCGCCGTCGGCAGTTCACGCGCGTGCTGTTGCAGCAGGGGCGTGTGCTCGTCGACGCGGACTGGAACGAGCAGGCCGATATCGCCGGGAACTACCTGCGAACGATCACGGCGGATGTCATCGGCCCGCACGGCGGACCGACCGGCGAGGCAGGTTTTGGCGTGTCAGTCGACACGAGCGCGCTGAGCGATGCCGATCTCGAACGCCTCGACATCGACGCCGGCGCGTCACTCCCGGCGGGAGATTTCCTGATCGGCGCGGGGCGCTACTACGTCGGCGGTCTGCTCGTCGAGAACGCCGAGGTCATCAGGTTTCTGTCCCAGCCGGATTTGCCGGGCGTGTCCACGAAGCCTGACCGCAGCACGACCGTCCTCGTGTACCTCGACGTATGGGAGCGTCACATCACTGCCGTCGAGCACCGTCGACTGCGCGAGGTGGCGCTCGGCGGTCCAGACACCGCGACCCGGGCGCAGATCGTGGCCCAGGCGAAGTTCCTGAAGACGGACAAGGGCCTGTCGGACGTCAAGCCGAACGACGTCACCAGCACGAAGTTCAGCGCCGAGGAGCAGCGCATCCTTCGGAGCCTCGCGCTCATGAGCCTGATCCACGATCTGAAGAACATCAAGGATGCCGCCAAGCGCAAGGTGATCGAGAAGAACATCAACGACCTCAGGGCCGTGTCGCCGCCAGGGGACCAGGTGCGGCTGCGTGCACGCGCGCGGACCGCGCGCGTGCCACTTGAGCCCTGCAACATTCAACCAGAGGCGCGGTACCGCGGCGCCGAGAACCAGTTGTATCGCGTCGAGGTGCATCGGTCCGGTGTCGTCGCCGGCGATCCCAAGACAGACGCGACGTTCAAGTGGTCGCGCGAGAATGGCAGCGTCGTGTTTCCCATCCACTCGCTGTCGGAGACAGTGGCCGATGTCACGAGCGCCGGCCGCGATGCTCGTTTCGGTCTCCAGGTCGGCAACTGGGTGTCAGTGGAAGACGACGAGTCGGTGCTGCAGAATCGAGCGGATCGGCTGGTGCAGGTCAAGAAACTCAAGGGCCTCGAGGTGACGTTCGACGACTCGCCCAAGGCCGGGCAGAAACCCGACACACACCGGCTGATTCGGCGGTGGGACCACCATGGAGAGTCGTCTCTGAGCGACGGCGCCATCGTCATCGTCGAGGATGAAGGTGACAACGACGGCTGGTTCACGCTCGAGGACGGCGTGCAGGTGCAGTTTCAGAAGCCGCCGGCGAACAGTCCACCGAACTTCTATTCCACCGGCGACTACTGGCTGATTCCCGCGCGGACAGCGACCGGCGATGTGGAATGGCCCGGACCGCCCGACGATCCGAAGCCGTTGCCGCCGCGCGGTGTGCGGCACGCGTATGCGCCCATTGCACGCATCAGTACCGGCGCCAACGGCGAGGTGAAGCCGCCAGCGGCCGGCGACGATCTGCGTCTGACGTTCGATCCGCTGACCTGATCGCGAGCGACGGGTGAACGGTTCAGTTTCCTATCCGCATGTGCACCTTGAGTCTGCATGGACGAACAAATCGTGCGTCGTCGTCCGTCGATCCAGTCATGGGACATTACGGGCTCGCATCACTGCTACTGCATTCGCGTGCGACCCTTCCCACCGAGAATTTTTTCTTACGTAAGCAGTTGGCGTTGTATCTCGAACGGCAGGTGAAACCGCGACGCGCCGATGATGCCACGCGCCTCACGCTCGTGACCCTGTCCCTGTAGTCGGCATTAGCGGCGTGTTCCGGCACCGGTTTACCGAAGATCCTATATCAGAACCCCCGCTCTCCCTTGGACAGCGCCGCCGGAGCTACACCCAGGCGGTCGGCTCAATCGCGCGATCCTGTTCCGGTTCTTTCCTGATCGTCACTTTAGGTTGAAGATGATTGGATCGCGCGAGGAGGGCTGCAGAGTCGTACCGAGGAATCGATCAATGCCCGCGCGGCAACCGAGTGGTGAATCACCACTTCGGCATGTTCGTCGTGATCGCCGGGCTTGCGGATCCCCCTCTTGCCCGCGCGCCAGGGGCGGTGAGGAGGATAGACGCGGTTGTCCAACTCCTGTTTCGGTATGTAATCGAGAATCCAGAACTTGTCCGGTCGCAAGTTGTGCGGCTTGGCCGTTACCGCTCGCGATGCTCGACTCTGAAGGGCTGTGACCGCCGCTTGGAGGGATCGATTCAGCAGCAGGCCGGCCTCCGGTGCGGTCGCCTCTCCGAGCATCCACAGCAGCGCGGCATCCGCCAGAGGGGATCCGTCGCTGTGGCCGCCGCCGACGTCTGCATGATCGCCGGCGAACCACACTTCCTTGACGGTCTCGCCCCGAGTTCCCCATCCCGTGACCTGAAACGGGCTGCGCTGCTCGTCGAGGGCCACTGCGTGCCGCACGATTCGCACACTTGGGTTGTGGCGCAGCGATGGAAAGCTGTGCGGCACAAACCAGCCATACGCTTTGACCGTATCCCAAACGCCCAGAAAGTGCACACGGCAGCTGCGACTCAGTTCCGCCTTGAATGTCGCAGCTTCGGCATCGAACAAGGCGTGGTCTGCATTAGAATCCGGCAACTGAGCGACGTTTCGCTGCGCGCGAAAGACGCGGGCTATTCGGTCTTCGGCACTGCGATAGAGGCCGGTAACGTACGGTAGCAGGTGTTGGTCTTCCAAGCGGATGAGACCACAGAAATGAAGCATGCCCGCGAGTGCGCGGACCGTGAATGCGCCACGGCTGAACCCGAAGAGGAACACGCGATCGCCGTCGCGGTAATGGCACATCAAGTAGCGGTAAAGGTCCGCGACGTTATCCATAATCCCGGTACCTAGGCCCAACTCCTTCCAGTGACGGAGCTTTCGTCCGAGTTCGGTGCGCCCGGCCGGCAGCGGCAGCGTGCCGATCCCAGGGTCGTAGCAGGCGATCTGCCGTTCTTGCTGTTTCAGCGCCATCTCGAACAACTGCAGCACGTTCGTCTTCGGGCCGAAGTAGCTGTTGCCGGTACCGTCCGCGCAGATGACGATATTCTTCGACGGCGTTTCCATCGGCACTCCGTCTGGTTCGTGAGCCACTGAATCAAAGGCGATGCAGTTCGCGTCGTCCGACGTCGGGATTGTACGCCGCGATGAAGGTCCCGCTGACCATTGGATGCAGTGTTGTAGTTGCGAACAGGGTTGCCGCCGGTCCTCACGACGACGTGTGGTCTCTGGAAACGGCCCAACGTAAATCTCGAATGCGCCGGTGTCTGTACGACTCGAAGGCCGGCCTCGTTTAGCGACCGCCCACACCTCCCAATCCATTTTCGATCCCTATCGCAGATCAACACGCGGTGGTTTCGTAGGAGCCCGACGTCAGCGGCCGACAACGAATCGTCGCAACCTGACCGAGGCGACGGCGCGTATCGTCCCAAATCGCGGCCGAGCGCTTACAGCCGGCTGGCCGAACACTTCACGCCGCTCGCTCGTAGTAATTCAGCAGGTCACCGAGCCGTGGACGCCGACGGATTCCGCCCTCGCGTCGACCAAGTGCCCGGCTCTCGATGAGCCGATTCTCGAGGCCTTGATGATTCCGCTCGCGATGATAGTGATCGACGAATTCCTGGAGGACCCGTCTGAAATGGCGCTCCCCGAGCGGCACGATCCGATCGAGGCACTCGTGTTTGATCGACCGCACAGATCGTTCGGCATAGGCGTTCGCATCGGGCGCCTGAAACGGTGTTTGCACGACGTGCACTCCGGCCTCGCCCAGCAAGCGTTGCAGATCTCGGCTCCACTTCCGGTCACGGTCACAGATCAAGCACCCGATGATCGCTAAGCAGGCCGTCGATTGCGATGAGCGTTCGACCGACTTGGCGCATGAAGAGATCATTGGGATCCGGTGTGGACCCACGATCTGAGCACGCCGTGATGCGAAGACGCCGTGCACGACGGAGTCGTAGACGACGGCCCGGCTCAGCGCTTCAGTGAGCCCTGTCTTATCGGCGCCCTTCATTGCGGGGAGAAAGTACGTGACGGCGGCATTGTCAGCTTGAGTGGCTGCGGGCAGAGTAGCCAGATGCCCAACGACGTCGGCCGCTATGCCCGCTACCGATTCCCCGCGGCGATCATCGGCCACACCGTCTGGTTGTACTACCGCTTCACGCTGAGCTTCCGCGACGTCGAAGAGTTCCTCGCGCACCGAGGCATCACCGTCTTGTACGAGTCCATCCGGCACTGGTGCGCGACCTTCGGCCTCGCGTACGCGCGGCGGCTTCGGCATCGGCCGCGCCAGTCGGCGACACGTGGCATCTGGACGAACTCTTTGTGACGATCGTGGCCAGCGTCAGTACCTCTGGCGGGCCGTCGATCAAGACGGCGAAGTCATCGACCTTCTGCTCCAGCCCCACCGGGAGCGTCAGGCAGCCGCGCGGTTCTTTCGCAAAACTGTTCAAGCGGAGCGGCCGTGTACCGCACCGGCTCGTCACCGATCGCCTCGGCAGCTATCGCGCTGCGCACCGGGCCATCATGTCGTCCGTCGCCCACGACACGACTCGCTACGCCAACAACCGGGCCGAAGTCTCACACCAGCCGACGCGCCGACGCGAGCGCCACATGCGCGGCTTCAAATCGGTGGCACAGGCCCAGCGGTTCCTCGTGGTCCACGACGTTGTGCGCAACCTGTTCACTGTTGGGCAACATCGGCTTCGGGCGCACCATCAGCGACAGCTGCGTTCGCGCGCCTTTGCTACGTGGAACGCTGTGACAGCGGCCTGACCCCGTGCGCCACTGCGGCATCGCTAAACCTGCGCAGCGTTGGGCACTAACTTGACAATGCCAAATTCTGGAATGTCTGTGGAGATAGCTCTACTGGCAATCGCGTGCCCCGAACTCCGCGATCGACCAGGCTGGCCCGATGCTGTTTGATCGTGCAGCTAGAGTAACAACTCAACCCGACCGGCGGCTCACTTCTCTCTCAACTCGCAAACGCCGCTCACCGGAAGTTTTGAGGGCTCATACCCGGTCATGCGGACGGAGTTGTAGCTAGGGACAGGCGGTGGTGTCAGATCAAGCAAAGAATTTTTGCGTCCGCGCATATGAACTTCTCCAGCGGTCGCAGGCAACCGCAGTCGACCGGGTTGTTGGACATTACGCAGTGCATGAACGGCCCGCTCTCGCTACATGCGCTTGACGACGACGGCAGTCACGTCGTCGATCTGAGTCGTCCCGTTGGCGAAGCGCATCAAGCTCGTGTGCAGCTCGCGAATGAGCTCCGACGCGCTCCGCCTCTGAAAGCGCTGCACGATCGCCGCCGCGCGGTGCATCCCGAATGGCTGATCGCTGCGGTCTTCCCATTCGAAGAGGCCGTCGGTCAGCAGCAGGAGCGTGTCGCCCGGCGACAACTCCAACGTCGCCGTCGAAACATCGTCGAGCTGCGGAAGAATCCCCAGCGGCATTGTCGTCGAGTCGAGCGCAGACCACCCCGACGTGATCGCCTCGCTCACCAGCAGCGCCGGATGGCCGCCACTGATGTACTCGAGACATGAGGTCTCGGCGTTCAGCGCGGCCAGAAACACCGTAACGAATCGTTCGGAGCGAAAGTCGGCATAGAGCAGCTCGTTCGTCTTGGCGACGATGGTTGCGAGGTCGCCGGTCGTGGCCGCGGTGGCCCGAATCAGCGCGCGGCACTCGCTGGCGAGCAGCGACGAACCAAGTCCGTGGCCGCTCACGTCCGCGAGCACAAAGCCAGCGCGTCCGTCAGGCAGCGTCAGGTAGTCGTAGAAGTCGCCGCCGGTCGCCTCGGCAGGTTGGTTCCAGCCGGCGATATCGAAGCCGGGCACCTGTGGATCGCTGCGGGGCAGCAGCGAACGCTGGATGTCGCGCGCGACTTCGAGCTCGCGCTCGACCTTCTGGCGCGAGGCGTGGGCCTCGAGCAGCGCGTGGCGCTGAAGCGCGATGCCGGTCAGCGCGCCCAGCGCGGTTCCGAGGTCCTCGTCTGCCGAGGTGAAGCGGCCGCCGCGCTTGTTCAGTGCTTCCAGCACGCCGATCGCCTCGGCGTCATGGCCGATCAACGGGATGCAGAGCAGTGATTGCGTCCGGAAACCAGTCGATCGATCGACCTCTGCGTAGAAGCGTGGATCGTCGTTGACGTTGGCCACGTTGATGACGCTGCGCATCCGGTAGGCGGTTCCGGCAATGCCGCAGTCGACCGGCACCTGGATCGCGGCGCCTCCAGTCGCCAGCCGGCTGCAGAGCAGACGGCTGCCCTTGTCGCAGAGGAAGACGCTCACCCGCTCGCAATCGAGCACACGCAGTGTGGCCTTTTCGACTTGGTTCAACAGCGTGGTGAGATCGAGTGTCGCGGTCATTTGCCGTGTGACTTCGAGGACCGCCGTCAGCCAACGATCGGCGCGGTCCTCCCGAAGCATGCTGCCTGACATGACGACCACCTCTGACCTCGCAGCATAGCGACGGTCCTGAA
Organism: Vicinamibacteria bacterium; assembly: GCA_963800785.1. GTDB lineage: Bacteria > Acidobacteriota > Vicinamibacteria > Vicinamibacterales > JAENWD01 > JAENWD01. Next base: position 66,083 of record CAWDCH010000021.1, on the reverse strand, counting down.
GGCGACGCTGTGTGTACGATCACATTTCGCGGGAAGCCGCAATCACGCGTGCGGGCAAGAAGCAGGCCAAAGGCAGTCGGCGAGCGGCCTGGCGTTATTCCGAAGGCCAGTAGCGGCGCAGCGCCTGTTCCTCCACCACCAGCGAGCGCTTCACCACCTTGATATAACCGGACGCCTGCAAATCGCGCATGGCGCGGCTGACGGTCTCGCGCTGGCAGCCGACCATGTGAGCGAGCATCTCTTGGGACGGGCGCGGATCGATCAGGATGCGGGTGTTTTCGCGCATGCCCTGCTCGCGAGCCAGCCGCAGCAGCGTGCGCACGACGCGGCCGTGGATGTCGAACATCGCCATGGTTCGAATCTGATCGTTCGCGCGTCGCAGGCACCCGACGAGATGCGCCAGAATCTTGCGCGCGAGCGTTTCATCGCCCAGGACCAGCCGCAGGAATTCCGAACGCGACCATCCAATCAGCGTCGATGGCTCGAGGGTGATCACCGTCGCCGATCGCCGCGAGCTGTCGAGGATGGCCATTTCGCCGAAGTAGCTGTTAGGCTCGAGGACAGTCAGGATGATCTCCTTGCCTTCTTCTCCCAACAGGCACACCTTCACGCGACCGGACAGCAGGATGTAGAGGTATTCCGCCTCATCGCCCTCGTAGAAGAGAACCGCGCCGGCGCGGTGCTGCACGGTCTGAGACGACCTGAGCACCATGCTGAGCTGATCGTCGGAAAGCGAGGCGAATAACGGGATCGTCCGTAGAACGGCCATGCTGATGGCCATCGCGCCTCCGTCCTGAGTCAGCTTCTCTCGCAACGCCGCCAGGCAACAGGCCGGCCCGCTCGGGCTGAGTACGCGAGTCTATATCAGCCGCCGTCATCAGCAAGGGAGGACGGATGCCGGGGTGGTCGCCGTCCTCGTCCCGAGCGTGACCGGGATCACAGACGGCCCGCGGCGCTCGCACTAGACTGCGCGTGATACACCGATGACCCCAGCGTTCACAGTGGTTGCTGATGTCCGTCTAAGGGGTCGGAGCTTCAAAAAATGTGTATAGTTGGCGTTCCGTCCACGAATCCGTCTACAGGCGCTCTTGTCGAGGGGGCACGCATGGCGTCGTTTGGCACGAACGCGCGATGGACGGACCAGTTCCTCGACGACATGAGACAGGCCGGGGACGCCTCGGCCGACGCCGCGATTCGGCTGTGGAAGACGTCCGTCCCGGACGTGAGCGTGAGCCAGTTGGCGGGCCGCCTGGTTGGCTTCGAAGGGGCGCAGGAGGTCGACACACTGATCGCGCTGCTCTCGAAATTGCCAGGGATGTCCGAGGCGATCGATCCACGCCTGCGAACCGAGGCATGTGAGTGCACCGACCACGAGTTGTCGGCCGGTCACGAGCTGTTCCGGGAACACGGCCTGAAGATTCTGATGATCCTGGTCTTCTACTCGCTGCCGTCGGCCTACGCCGCGCAGAGCGGCGTTCGCGTGCTGCACTCGCGCCACGGCTCCACCGGGTTCTTCGTGAAGGATCTCAATCGGCGCCTCATCGAGACCACACAGTTTGTGATCGACGTGTTGACGCCGTCGAGTCTCGACATCGTCCGGGAGGGATCTACGCACAATCACGGACTGGCCGTGCGCTCGGCCCTCCGCGTCCGTCTGCTTCATGGCGCTGTACGGTCGTTGATCGAGGCGCACAAAACTCCTGCGTGGGACGCGCGCACCCTCGGCAAACCGGTCAATCAAGAAGACATGGCCGGCACGCTGCTCACCTTCTCGTGGATCGTGATCGACGGGTTGCGCCGCCTGGGCATCGACATGTCGTACGACACCGCGGAGGCGTACTTCGGGATCTGGAAGAAGGTGGGAGCGCTGCTCGGCGTTAACCTGCAGCTGATACCACCCGACCTCCGTCAGGCCGAGCTCTTGATGCAGCAAATCAAGAAGCGGCAGATCGATCAACCGATCGTCCACGGTATTCGCAACGACGACGGCATCGAGATGACCGCTCGCCTGCTCGAATTCACGCGCGCCGCGTTGCCTGCTCCGCTTCGATGGCGGCGTCTTCCCGCGAGTGTCATGCGGTTCTTTCTGCCGCCGGAAGTCGCGACGTCGCTCGGCGTCCCGCGCACGCCCATTCTTGACTGGTTCGTCAAGGTGTGGTTCCACATCGAGGCGCGGGTCACCAAGTTCAGGTTCTACGACGCGCTCAACCGACTGGTCTTCAGGGAATGGGGGGCGCGCGACAGCCGTGCGCGGTCGCTCTTTCAGTTCTCCCGCTTCTTCAACAAGCGGCTGGTCCACCACATCCAGTGCTTTGACAGGAACAGGCCGCTCGAGGACGGCAGGCGGCCGCCGAACGTCGAGCTCCACGGCTGGGAGGATCGCTGGGCGCTCGATCAGGCGGATTTCGTCACCCGCGGGATCAGGGAGTTGCGACGCCGCGCGAAACAGCTCGTCCGGAGGAAGCGCGCATGACCGCCGAATCGGACGTGCGACACGCGCCGGCGGCCAGCACCGTCGCGACCTATGCGCTGCTCGACGCGCTTCGAGGGCGGCGGTCGCGTCGCTTTGCAAAAGGCGCGTCGCTCGACGGCGGCCCGCTCACTTACCGCAGCTCCGCCCCGGCCGACCCGCTGACGATCGATGAAGAAGCGGCGCTCGCGTTCGCGGCGGCGGGCATCACCGGTCACACACTCGCCGAGCTCCCGTACGAGACCGGCGCCGACTCCGAGTCGGGGTGCGGCAACATCATTGTCCACTTCGTCGGGCGAACCGTGCCGAGCGGCGACGCGATGCACTCGGTCGTCCTCTTCGTGCTGAACGATGAGGGCACCTGGATGATTCGCCGGCCGCAGGATTATCACGCTGAGCGCCTCGCGTCGCAGATTGCCGCCGGACGTGACGGCCGCCTACGTGAAGCCTACGAGGCGTCGCGCGTGCGACTGTCCTCGCGCCGTGCGGAGATCGATCGACGCGTCCCACTCGTGCCGCCGTTCAATCTCTGGGACTCCAACATTCCCGGGACGACGTACTTCGTGTCCGTTACGGATTTCACGCCGCTCTATCTCAACGTGCTGCTGACGGCGTTCAGCGGCGAGTTGGGCTACTACATCGTGGACGACCACGCCGACTACAGACCGGCAGGGTTGAAGCGGTTCGGTCGCTCGCGTGGCGGACACCTCTACGACAATCCGGCCGACGGTCGAGTGCTCACGGTGGGCTATCTGGAGACTGCGCTCGCCACGATCACGGCCGCCGAGGAAGGCGCCATGCATCAGAATCTGGCGCTGATGACCGAGGCGCTCGGCTTGGGGGGGTTCACGCATGCCGCCCGGCATCCGGCGTGGCTGAAGGCCCTCGGTTTCAGCACGGTGCCGCGACGATTCTCCACGATCACGAATCGCGGCATGGCCGCACGGACGATGATGCGCGTCATGGGCTGGCCGGATCCGATCGTCGATCTGCCCGTGGGTCTTCAGCAGGGGGACTCGTGGCTGCTGCGCGCGTTCTGTCCTCCGAGCTATGCGAGCATGAGCGACGCCGTCACGGCGTTCATCGACTACAAGTTCAATCCCGATCACGGAACGCTCAGGGCCGGCGAGACGCCCTCCTGGCACGACGGTCGGGCTCTTCAGCGTTCGATCCCCGGGTACTCGTCCGAGGCAATCGCCGCAACCACGGCCTATTGCGAATACTTGTTCGACCGATACGGGCGCTTTCCGGCGCGGCTCCTCCCGTTCGAGACCGCGCTGGGATATCAGGCGCATCATCTGGACGTGGAGTTCTATGACACGTTCTATCGCCCTGATGCCCTTGGACCGTCCCAGCGTGGTCACCGCCACGAGGTGGATTCGACCCAGCGTACGGGCGCGGCAGTCCACCATTCTCCGTGATCGAACATGGAAGTCTCACACCCGCTCGACGCGTACGTCCCGCCATATGTGAGATGGCGACTGGCGGCGGACCCTGCGTCTTCGCTGGGGCCATTCGAGGACGTCTATCAGGCGGCCGTGATTCACGCCGACATCAGCGGGTTCACGTCGCTCGCCGAAGGACTGGCCGCCCTCGGCGTCGCCGGCGCGGAGCACGTGTGCGACACGCTTCGGCTGTTCTTCCAGGAGCTGGGCGAAATCGTCGCGTTGAACGGTGGCCACACGCTCTCGTTCGCCGGCGACGCCGCCACGGCGATCTGGCCGGTCACCGAGCCGCGCATGCTGCCCACCGCCGCCCTGATGGCGGTCCGCTGCGCGATGGCCATCAACCGGCGATTGAGTGGACGTCCGTTGCGCGGCGGCCTATCGCAACTCGACATCCACGCGTCGGTGGGCGCCGGCGAGGTGCGTACGGCGTCGGTGGGCGGCGTGGAAGGCCGCTGGCTTCCCATGGTCTTCGGCGAGGCTGTCCATCAGGTGCTCGAGACGCAGCACCAGGCGCAGTCCGGGGAGGTAGTGGTCTCGCGCGAGGCCTGGCCGCTGATTCGGGCCCACGTGCTGGGCCAGCCGGTCGCCGACGGCACGGTACGTGTGCGACGCGCGCCCATCACCGCCCTCGAGCCGAGCCTCGCGATCCTGCAGCAGGCGACCGCCACCGACGCGGTAATCCGGGCCTATGTGCCGGGAAGCGTCCAGGCGCGTCTTGCCGAGCGGGCCGTCGAGTGGCTGGCAGAGTTTCGCCACGCCACGGTGGCATTTATCTTCCTTCGCAACCGGGAAGGGCTCGCGGCCGGACTCGACAGCGTCCAGGGCATGGTCCGACCCGTCCACCAGATCGTGCGCTCCACCGGCGGCAGCGTTAACAAGGTGCTCGCGGATCCCGACGGGTTCGCCGTCGTGGCGGCATGGGGTCTGCCCCAGCACGCTCACGAAGACAACGCCGTCCGTGCGGTCCGCGCGGCAACGGCAGTCGAGGCGTGCATCCGAGGTCTGGGAAGTGTCGCCACGATCGGGATCGCGAGCGGCCGCCTCTACATGGGTCAGGCCGGCACCGATGACCACAAGGAATATGCCCTGATCGGGGACGTCGTCAACGTGGCGGCCCGGCTGGCGCATGAAACGCCCGCGGGCATCCGATGCGATGCGACGACGCGCCTGGACGCGCGGTCCCGGCACGCGTTCGAGGCGCTGCCGGCACTCAGCGTGCGAGGGCGAACGCAACCGGTTGCGATTTACCGGCCAGTGGCGGAGAAGCTCCCTGGCGGACGCGACCCGCTCATTGGTCGCGATGCTGAACGCCGCCGTCTGCGCCGGATGCTCGACGACGTCGAGGCCGGGGGTTCGGCGAGAGTCGTCGTGATCGAGGGTGAGGCCGGCATCGGCAAGAGCCGGCTGGCCGCCGATCTGATTGCGGAGACGCAGCACCGGCCGGTGCAGTGCCTGGCCGGCTGCGGCGAGGCGATGGAAGCGGCGACGCCGTATCACGCGTGGCGCGACATCTTCGCACGTCTGCTCCGGCTCGACACGGTGGCCGATCGCGCCTCACAGAGCCAGCGGGTCCACGACTCCCTCGAGACGAGAGAGCGCCAGGCCCGCATCTCGCTGACCAACGTGGTGCTTCCGTTCGACTTCCCCGAGACTCCGGAGACGCTGGCGCTCAAGCCGGCCGCGCGCGCCCGCGCCACGCGTGAACTGCTCGGGTATCTCTTCGGCCGCCTGACTCCCGGGTTCACCATCGTCCTCGTGCTGGAGGACGCCCACTGGATGGACTCCGCGTCGTGGGCGCTCGCTCACGAGCTCAGTACCCGTGAACGCGCGGCTCTTGATTGTGATCGTGGCGCGACCGGTGGTCACGGAACAGATGTCCCCCGACTGGCGCGCGCTGCGTAATGCCCCGGGGACCGAGCGAATCCGCCTGGAAGGACTTGCGCCCGCCGATGCGCTGGCGCTGGCCCGCCACCGGCTGGATGTCGATTCGCTGCCGCCGGAGGTGGCCGAGCAGATCGTCACGATCGCGGAAGGCCACCCGTTCTTCACCGAGCAGCTGGTGCTCGCCATGCGTGACAAGGATCGTGTCATCCGCATCGAATCCGGTGAGTGTCATGTGGCCGCAACGTTTTCGACCGCCCGATTCGCCGAGACGGTGCAAGCTCTGGTCGACAGCCGGATCGACGGGCTGTCGCTGCAGCAGCAGGACACCCTGAAAGTAGCCGCAGTGCTCGGCCGTCGCTTCGACGTTGCGAGCTTTCGCAACGTCCACCCTGGGAAGCCCGAGACGGACGATCTGCAGAAGCAGCTCGACACGCTGACGGACCTCGAGCTGTTGAGGGTGACCGATGGACCGTCCGGCAGGACCTACAGCTTCAAGCACTCGATCACCCAGGAGGCGGTCTCGGGCTGGCTCCTGCCCTCGGAGCGGCGCAACCTGAACTTCCGCGTCGCGCAGATGATCGAGGACCAGCATCCGGCCGACCTCACACCCGTTCACGCGCTGCTCGCCCATCATTGGCGCGAGGCCGGCGTCATCTCGAAGGCGCTCGACTATCTGGAGCTTGCCGCCCTGCGCGCCCTGCAGGAGGACGCGAACCTCGAAGCGATCCAGTTCATGCAACAGGCGCTCGAATACGAGCGAACCGCCGGCGGGGTTGAGAGCAGCATCGCGACACGGCTGGCTACGTGGAAGCAGCACCTGGCCGAAGCCACATGGGTCATGGGCGACACGCAGCGTGCAAAGCACTACGTGGCCGATGCACTGGCGCAGCTCCACCGGGCGCCGAGGCGCCCGGCCATCGAGCTCGCCATCCAGCTTCTGCAGCGCCTGGCACAAGCCGTGCTGCCCGCAGCCCTTTTCGTCGAGCGCGACGACACCCGGCGGCAACGGCTCGTGCAGACGTCGCGAATTGCGGCGATCTCGGCGGTGCTCAACACCGATCCGCTGGACCACGTCGGGGCACTCGCCAACGGCCTTCTTTCCTACAACCTCGGCGCGCGTGCCGGCACCACCGACGTCTACGCCCTCAGCATGGTGGCGTACGCCGCCGGCATGTTGAAGCTCGGTCCCGTCGCGCGCTCCTATTTCGCCCGCATGCGTCGCGAGGCCCAGGCCCAGAATGAGCTGCGCCCGCTGCTCTTCGGCTTGCTGCTCGAGTCCATGCACCGATTCAGCAACGGCGAGATCAAGGCCAGCCTGAAGTGCCTGACCGACGGTCTCGACCTCGCTGGCAGCGGCGGCAATCAGCGCGACCGGGCGCGACTGCTGATCCTCCTCGGAGCGACGATGTGCTTCTCGGATTGGATGGAGCCGGGCCTGCGAGCCGTTCGAGAGGCGTACGAGCTCGCCCGGTACGAGCGCATGGCGGCTCTCGAACGTTCCTGGTCCCTCATCACGCTTGGCGGCGCGTACGCGCAGCACTCGCCGACGGACGAGCTGGCCGAGAAGTACGGGAGCCTGCGTGAGAAGATTCGAGAGTCGCTCACCCGCGACAGTCAGAGCGAAGGCCTGGAAGGGAGCCGCGTGCGGATCGCGACGGCAGTCGCGCTGGACGCGCTCGTGTATTCGCGCCTCGACCGCCTCGACGAGGCGTTGGCCGCTGCGTGTGAGGCGCTCGACTTTCTTCGCTCGTTCCGGAACCTCCTCCCCGTCCACCCGACGACGTGGCTGCTCGTGCAGGGGCCGTTCGAGGCGCTCTGGCGTGCGTGGGAACGCGCCCGGACGGATCCGGAGGCCGCCCGCAGGATTGCCCCCCACGCGCAGAGCTTCGCCAGGGTCCTGGCCAGGTTCTCGGTGCTCCATCCGGTGTACAAACCCCGCGCGTTGCTCTTTCGCGGCCTGGTCGAATTGCGAACCGGGCACGCCGCACGTGCAAAGTCCACATGGACACGGGCCTCCGCTGTCGCCGAAAGCCTGACGGCGGCACAGCACGACGAAGACGATGCCTGCTTTATGTTCGATCGCGCGTTGACGCTGATGGCCCTCGGAGGCGGGGCGTTGAACGGGACCATCGACCGGCCGGCGATGGTCCGGGCGTTGGCGTTGCTGTCGTGCTGCGGCATTCCCTTCTTCGAGCGCCGGGTCCAGGCATGCCTCGACGGCGAGGCGGAGGGATGCGAGCTGATATGAGTCTCGCCGGGCGGGTCGTCCTGCTGCTGGTGCTGCTCGGCCCTGCCGCCGCCGGGCAGTCGACCGAAGGCACGATCGACGGCCGGATTCGCGTGAACGGCAGTGGTGTGCGCTACATCAGAGTCGAGCTGCAGCCGTCTGGCCTGGTCACGGAAACGAATGCTGACGGCGAGTATCGAATCGCGGCGCCGCCGGGGATCTATACCGTCTCGTTGAAGCTGGGCACGTTCGAGGCGACCGAGCGCGACGTTCGTGTCACCGTGGGCGAAACGACGCGCCTCGAAACCGAGGTGAATTGGCCCTTGTTCCGGATCGAGACCGTCTTCGTGATCGCGCCGGCGAAGCTTCCGGAACGCCTGCTGGAGGCCTCGGCCGCGACCACCACGCTCTCTGCCGAGGACCTTCGAACACAGACGATTCATGGGCAGCTGCCGCGGATGCTCGAGTCCGTTCCAGGGGTGGAGCTCACCCAGAGCGGCCTGTTCGACTTCAACGTGAATACCCGCGGCTTCAACACGGCGGTCAACCGCCACGTGAAGACGCTCATCGACGGCCGCGATCCGTCGGTGCCGGTGCTGCTCGGCTATCAGGACTGGGCCGCCAACACGATGCTCGTGGACGACATCGACCGGGTGGAGTTCGTCCGGGGGCCCGGCGCCGCCCTCTACGGTGCCGGCGCCTTCAACGGCGTCCTCAGCATCGTCACCGGATCGCCGCAGGACACGCCCGGGGGCTTCGGGAGGTTTACCTTCGGGACGCTCGCCACGGTCCGGGGCGAGGGCCGCCACGCGATGCCCGTTGGATCCCGCAGTCATCTCAAGGTGACGGGCGGGTATCAGCGCAGCGAGGATTTCACACGATCGCGGGTCTCCAGCGTCGAGTACGCGCCCGGCCTTCTGCCACCCGAGGTGATTCCCCCCCCACGAGAGCACCTCGACGTCGCCTTCGGCACGGTTCGTGTCGATACTGCGCTTCGCGGCCGTAATCAGCTGGTTGGCGAGGCCGGCATCGCGACCGTGAAGGGACTGACCAACGTGACCAGCGCGGGACGGACGCAGGCTTCCGGCAACCTGCGACCCTGGGCGCGTGGTTCCTTTCGTGCGCGGCAGTGGGAGGTCTCGGCCTTTTACACCGGCCAGCAGACGGACAGCCAGGTCAGTTTGAGCACCGGCGCGGCGGTCGTCCTCAACGCCTACAACGTCGAAGTCGATGCCTCGAGCCGCGGCGATTTCGCCTCGGGCCGGGGACGGGCGATCGCGGGCGCCTCGGTGGGATGGCAGCACGTGGATTCGGCAGACGACCTCGGACAGCAGACGGTGATCACCGCACCGCAGACGATCAATCGGTTCGGGTTCTTCTCCGAGGTCGACTATCGCTTGGGCCAACGATGGCGGGCCGTCCTCGCCGCTCGCGTCGACAAGAACGACCTGCACGACGCGCAGGTGTCGCCGAGGGCCTCGCTCCTCTTCCAGCCCACCGCACGTCACGGTCTGCGGTTCTCTGCGAGCCGCGCCTTTCAGAGCCCGAGCATTCCCGAGTTCTTTCTGGCCACGGCGGTCGCTCCGCCGCTCGACCTCTCCGCACTCGAGGATGCGCTGGAGGGGATCACCGGCGGGACGCCGCTCGGGTTCGAGATGGTTCCCCTGATCGCCACCGGCAACGAGAGTCTTCAGGTCGAGCAGGTCGCCGGCTTCGAGCTCGGGTACTCGGGCGTTGTCGGTAGCCGCACCTATGTCACCGTGGACTATTACCGGAGCCGCCTGCGCGACCTGACGACGAATCTGCTCCCGCAGCTTGGCACGCCCCTGGGCCGGATCAATCCGAGCTACGGGCCTTACATGCCCCCGCCGGAGCTGTCGCCCCAGGCCGCGGCCGCCGTGCAGGCCGCGTTGCAGGCCGCGCTCCCGCCGATGCTGCTGCCCTTTCTGTCCAACGCGCCCCGCGGCGCGCCGGTGTTCGTGTTGCTCTCCTTCACGAATCTCGAAGGGGCAACCACGCAGGGGATCGAGGCCAGTGTCCAGACAGACCTCTCGCATGGTGTGCGCCTGGGCGCCACCTACTCACTGTTCGACTACGAGCTTCACGACGAGGCCGCGGTGCTGGCGTTCTCCCCCAACGCGCCGCGGCAGCGCTGGAGCGCCTCCGTCACGCTGGACGGCGCCCGGTATTCTGCGGCGCTCCGCTACCGGTGGGTCGAGGGCTTCGACTGGTCGTCGGGACTGTTCGTCGGTCCGGTGCCCACCTACCAGGTCACCGACCTGCAGGGGGTCTACTCGCTGACGCCACGGATTCGCCTGGCCTGTGACATCGCGAACGTCTGGGATCAGGAGCACTACGAGATCTTCGGCGGCGATCTGCTCGGGAGACGAGCCCTCCTGAGCGTCTGGTACTCCTGGCACGATCGTTTTAAATGAGGAGGTGTGAATATGCAGGGCCCACTCGATGCCGTCAACCCGGCGCTCGACACGGTCATCCGTGCCGGCGCCCCGTCGTGGCTGATGATTACCCTCGGGCTGCTGATGTTCGGCGGGTGGACCGCAACCTACATCGCGATCATCGTCAAGTCGTTCAGGGACAAGGCGTACGGCATTCCCTTCCCCAACATCTGCCTGAACTTCTCGTGGGAGCTGATCTTCTCGCTGAACCTTGCCGGCGGCTTGCCGCGCTTCTTCTTCCCGCTGCAGATCGGCCACGCGCTCTGGCTGATTCCGGACGCGTTCATCCTGTATCAGACGTTTCGCTACGGCCGTGGCATGCAGAAGCACACCTGGGTCGCGAAGCGTTTCATCAAGCTGTTCCTGGCCACGTTCGCACTCAGCTTCCTCATGATCTACACGTATCACGCCTACGCACGGGACGTGTACGGCGTGGCCTCGTCATGGGTCATCAACGTCTTCATGAGCGCGTTGTTCATTCAGATGTTCCTGGACCGCTACGACAACGTCGCGCCGGACGGGACCATCCGCGGCATCTCCCTCAAGGCGTGCTGGTTCAAGCTGATCGGCAACACCGCGGGCGCGATCTTCTGCTTCTTTTGGTGGCCGGCGCAGTTCATCAACGGACAGCTGATGCACGGGGGCGTCACAGTCCTCGAGCCGCCGTCATTCCTGTTTCTGTATGTCCTCTACGTGGCGAATTTTCTGCTCGATGTGGGGCTGATCTTTCTGGTGCAGAAGCGGGAGGCGGAATTGAGACAGGTCGTGGCGCAGAAAGCTATAGAGGTGAGCGTCGTCACGTAGCCGTAAAGACCAATCTCAAGAGGCGAGCGCGAACACACCGGCGAAGCTGGACTCGAACCAGCAACCCTCCGGTCAACAGAAGCGACCCCGAAGGTCGACTGAACGATGCGACGCGCGACGAAGTTAAGGAGTAGCAGTGAATTACGCCGATCTTAACGGACGAGGCGTCAATCACTGTTCATCGGCGTAAACCAGAGTAGATCGCGACCTCCGTGAGGGTTTATGTCACAAAGGACGTCGCAGCTCATCCGCAGTTCTTGAGAGGTCACACCCTCACGCGAGGCACCTTGCAGACAGGAACGCTATTTGAGCCACTCACTACAACGACCTCAGACAGATCCTGGGTGAGCCCACACGAGCACGTGTCGGACTGTCTGGACCTTCGCACCGGCTCATCCGTACGTCGTAGCTAACTGCACCCGATCGCGCGCTTGACGCCAGTCCTATCGACTGACGCGGTATCGAGGGAATCCTTCGGAGTCGGATGGTTTTGGCGTCAAACGTTGCGCAGTGTCATTTGCTTGGGGGATACCTCGCCGGCGTTCGAGTCGAACCTGTTCGATTGTGCGCCAAAGGACGTTGATCTCATCGCAGGAAATATCCACACGGGAATCCGAAAATTAGCCAAGAGAACGACAGGTCGGCCAGCGCCGCGACCCCTCGTCGATCCGGACGTTATGGCGTAACAGCCTCGCTACTCCCTTTGAGCGATCCAGGAGTGTTTGTATGGATCATCATCCTTCCTTTCCGGCTCGAAACTGGGCGGCAATGGCAGTGGTGGCGAGCTTGCTGATGTTCAACGCCTGTGCGGGGAGCCGTCGCTTCTCCGGACGAGTGATCAACGAGCAGGGGCAGCCGATCCGAAACGCGAGCGTCGAGGTGAGCGGCGCTCGGACTACCACTTCCGCGACCGGCGAATTCCGGGTGTCGCCTGGGCAGCAAGAACGGTATGTCTTGACGATCGCGCACTCCGACTATGCCAACCTCGCGTTTGCTTCGAGGGTTCCGATCGTCAATCACACATGGAGGCTCATACGCGCGCAGACCTCCACCGTCGATCCCGCGACTGCCATCACGATCACGGACGTGCGGCCCGAACTGACGACCAAGGGTCTCATGGGCGCGAGCCTGACGTTACCGCCGGACTCGCTCGTTGACGACCGCGGGAATGCTCCGGCGGGGCCCGTTCGCGCAGCAATCGCCACGCTGGACATCGCCAACGGAGAGGGGCCTTCCGACTGGGCTGTGCGCTCCGACGACGGCCGCGAGGAAGGATATCTCGTCTCTTATGGAGCAGTGCATGTTCAGTTCAGCGATCCGGGAGGAGGCGTCAAGTATCAACTTCGCCCCGGCCGCTTGGCCGATCTCACGTTACCGGTTATCCCGAACATGGTCGCGCACGCACCGGCCGCGCCGTCCGCGAGATTCTGGTACTACGATCCCGGCGATGGATTCTGGAAAGGGAACGGACAGGCGACACTTCGGGCGGACGGCAAGGCGTACGTAGGGCAGATCAATCATCTCTCGACGCTCAACACGGACATCGCGAAGTTCGGCAACGCCGCGTGCCTGAAGATAGATCTCGATGCCAGCGTCCCGCTCGGCAACAAGCTGCGCATTCGGTATCACTCGGGCGGGACTCCCTTCGGGCAAACGCCGCAGTTCGTGATGAGCGACGCGACCAACGCCGCGTACCGGCTGCCAGCGAACACCAATGTCCTGCTCGAGTTGCTCAATGCCAGCAACGAAGCGTTCGGCAACCTTGTCGTAGAGGACCCGGTGGGAACGTCCCTCGTCAATACGGTCGTCGACACAGGACCACCGATCCCACCGAACGAATCGCTCTGGCCGCCGCCACCATATAGCAGCTGCAAACCGATTCGTCTGCGTCTCGATCTTCCCCAAGTGGAATTGCGGATCAACGAGCTTTCCACGGATGCGGCCGACCTCAACGACGACCCGACCGACGACTACGTCACCTGGGCCCCGACGTTTTGCCGGGCACGACTGAACTCGCCTATGGCCTCTGCGATCAGCGTGGTCCTCACCAACGATGCGGCTGGAGCGATCGCCGGCGGCGGGGATGTGCAATTTGCGGCGCACGCCACCCCGTGGCCGGTCAACACCACGGCAACCAACAACACCCTCACCCTTACTCTCCCGAACGACGGTTCCTGGGTTCCCTTTGTGATCGCCGGAAAATACTTGTCGCCCAGCACCAACGACAAGGACACCATCATCGAGGCGCACATGTCCACGGCGGCCGGCGCGGTTCTGGGTCGCAAGGCACTGATGGTGCGGGTGCGCAAGAACGCCAACGACCTCACAGCCGGCGAGCGGGACAGATTCCTGTTCGCGTGGCGCAACTTTCGCAATCAACTCGGAAGCAACTACGTGCTGTTCCAGGAGATGCATCGCCTTGCCTCCACTGCGGGCGACGAGGCACATAAGCAGCCGGCGTTTCTCTCGTGGCATCGCGCCATGCTCCTGCACGTCGAACGGGAGTTGCAGAAGATCGACCCGAGCGTCGCGCTGCACTACTGGGATTGGGACGCGCCGGCGCCGAATGTCTTTGCCTCGAATTTCATGGGCGCGGCGGATCAATCCGTCGGACCTTTTGCCACGGCGGAGCCGATCTTTGCCGCGAGCAACCCGCTCAACGGCTGGAACACTGACCTTCCGTTCAGCGGAGGGGAGTTGCGGCGCAGCGGCAGCGATCACACGGTGTTTCCCAATGCCATGAAACCATTGGATCACCCCGTGGATCCCGACCTCGTCGCCAACGCCGACTACGGGCCTCGAGACCTCGCGCCCTTTAGTTGCGGAACCCCGTCTTTCAGCTGTGAGGTCGAGGTCGAGTCGCACAATCCGGCCCACGGCTGGCCCTGTGGGGGCGGCCATCTGTTTACACCGGTCAGATCGGCGGCCGATCCGCTGTTCTATCTGTTGCATTCGCAGATTGACCGGCAGTGGGCCTACTGGCAGCAGCAGCAGAACCGCCACGGCGTGGTAAGCGGCGGGGCTCTCACGTTTCCGGCTCCCACACACTACGACAACAACGGCAATTGGAACGACGCCGGTGTGACAGCGTGGCAGAAGGGGTCGTTCCTGAACGACGGGCTCTGGCCGTGGGACGGCACTTCCGGCGGACCGGCCGGCCGCGAGCAGCGGCCCGTCAATCAGGCGGCCGGACCGGGGACGAACGTCCCGCTCAGCACGCCGGTCGTTCCTTCCACCCCCTTCCCAGCGTCGCTCAGGCGCAATCTCTGGCCCGCCGCGCCGGTGATCCCGATCAACGCGCACACGATCGACTACCTCGGGAAGTTCCGTCCTCAGGATGGGCTGGGTTTCTGTTATGTGGACGTACCCTACTGAGATCGCACAGTCCATCGACAGGCACGAGAAAGAGAGTTGCCGCATGCGACCTGATCTGCCAATCGTGGCGTCGGCCGTCCTGACCGTTCTGGCGATAGCGATTCCCGTGTTCGCGCAACCGCCGCAGCCCGACGTCGAGGCCCTGCGGCAGGAGAGGCAAAGGGCGACCGCGACGTTTCTCGACCGATCTCAGCCAGTCGAGGCGCGACTTGCCGCGATTGAGAGGATGGGATATCCGGATGAGAAGACGCAGATCGCCCTCCTCGAGATCGGACGGGACGGGACGCAGAACAGCGCGATTCGCGCGGCGGCGTTCCGGCGGCACACGTTCGACGAACCGTTCTTCGACGCGGTGCTGAAGATCCTCGAGGATCCGGCCGACGGCGACGAGGATCTCGATACCCGCCTCGTACTCGAACTGGGAAAGCGCATCACGTTCCGATCGCCCCCAGTCGTCCAGCAGCGCTTCCAGGCCGTGCTCCGCGGCCTCCTCGACGACACAAGACCGAGGGTTCGACTGCAGGCCTATCGGGTGCTGGTCGCGACCCACGATAGCGTCGCCATCAACAGGCTGTCGGAGGCGCTGCGAACGCGGACGAATGTTCCGGTGCCATTGAGCGAGGCAATCAACCTCTTGAACGATGATGGCCCTGTCAACCACATCGGCGTGCTTCGCCCGTACCTGGATCACCCCGAGGCCGCCGTCAGGGCACAGGCCGCGCGGGCCCTGAGCGTCGATCCCGAGAGCCGTCCGAGGATCGCCGCCATAGCCCAGGATGCGCGGGCCCCGCTCGAAGTGCGGTTGCTCGCCTTGCGTGCGCTCGCCCGCGAGGACGATAACTTTCCGGAATACGCCGTCGCGATCGTCGTCGACGTCAACGAGAATCCGCGGATACGCGAGGCGGCCATGCGCGCGATGGCCGGACGAATGAACTACAAGGCCGTCGACCAGAAGCTCCAGATCCGCTTCGCTACCGCGGTCAAGGCGATCGCGAGCGAGCCGCGGGCTGACAAGGCACTGCAGTCGGCGGCAGCGGAGCTGCATGCCTATCTGCTGAAGGCGTTCCCGATTGTGAGGTAGCCTCACGATGCCCGCGGCGCTCGCGCTCGCAGCCTGGTTCGCGCTGTCCGCGGCCGATTGGCCGGAAATCCGTAGCGCTTTGGCGGCGTGCGACAGGTCCACGGATCACACCCGGATCGCGTCGCTCCTCGATAGACTGCGCTCGTTCGGAAGCAAAGCGGCTCCTGCGGGAGACCTGCTGAGCGCGATGCTGAACCATCGGCATCCGATCTACGTTGAACGCGACAAGTCGGTGGTAACGCGCCTCAGGACGCATCTCTTTCTGACGCTGAGCGAAATCGGGACTCCAGACTCCGCGCTGGAGCCATTGCTCGACGTGCTCGCCTTCTTCGACGTCCGAATGAATCCGGCGGAAGCGGGAGCGGCGGTACGGGCCGCTGGCGCCTTGGAGGCGAGAGGGCGGCGGTTCGCCCAGTATCTGCTGGCAATGATCGACGAACCTGTTTCGGTAGTGGAGTTCTCCCTAGTCCGCTATGAACCCACCTTCGATCGCCGTGATGCCACCACACTGCAGCTCGAGGTGGTCCGCAGCCTGGGCCGCATCTCCACGCCCTCCGATACCGCCGTCTTGCGGAAGCTCCAGGATCTCGTGGCCGCGAGCAGGCAACCGGGCGCCGACCACCGCGTGGCGCAGGAAGCTCGCGCGGCAATTAGAAGAATCGAACGAGGCGAACCATGAGCACGTGGACGGGTTTCTTTTTGCTCGGTCTCGTGTTGCTCCAGGACGGGCAGATCTTCTCGTGGCAGGACCAACTGGTCACGCCATGGATTGAGTCCGGTGACCGTCGGCACTTGGACATCATGGACATCCGTTACACCAATCAGGACGGAGCCGCTGGCGTCTTGCGCGAGCTCATGACGAAGCCCACAGTCGTCGCGTTCTTCTATACGCGGTGCCAGAACGCAGCCAAATGCTCCATGACCATGAGCAGATTGGCGGCGCTGCAGCGAGTGCTAAGCACGCAGGATCTCGACTCCAAAGCGCGGGTCCTCGCCATCACCTATGAACCGCAGTTCGACACCCCGGACAGGATCCATCGCTTCGGGTCGGATCGGGGCTTCGTCTTCGGGCCGAACGCACAGGCTCTTCGAATGGACACGAAGGAACTAAAGCGACTGGTGGATGTCATTGAGGCGCCCGTGAACTATAACGCCGGGTGGGTCAACACACACGGCGTCGAGCTGTTCCTCTTCGATGCCGGAGCGCGCTTGGTCCGCAAATATCATTCGATCGGGTGGGAGAACGCCGCCGTGGCCGCCGATGTCGAACGAGTACTGTCGGAAAGGTAGCGGCTTACAGCACAGCAGAGGTTACAACAAGATTGGCGCATAGCAGCCGCGCTCGCCATTGCCACACACGCGCTCACTTTTCTGTTCGGTTCCCTCCTCATCGTTTGTCCGCATGAGAAACTCGCTTCTTGTTGAAACCGTTGCGGGTGCAGCCGACGATGAGTAGCTTTTTGAGCGATGGCCGTCTTGCTCTCACTCCTGAAAACGCTTCGAGATTGCGCCCGTTCGCGCGCGGCCTTGCAGCTTGAGGTCTTCGCACTCCGGCACCAACTCCGTGCGCTCGAACGATCACACCCGCGTCGGCTGCGGCGGACGCGCGTCGACCGGCTGCACTGGGGCTGGCTGTCGCGAGCCTGGGACCGGTGGCGGACGGTGCTGGTAATCATTAACCCGGAAACGGTCATCGCGTGGCAGCGATGCGGGTTCCGCCTGTTCTGGTCGTGGAAGTGCCGCCACAAGACGGGTCGGCCGACCGTCCCTGAAGAGGTCAGAACGTTGATTCGCACCATGTCGGCCGGCAATCCCCTCTGGGGTGCGCCTCGAATTCACGGTGAGTTGCTCAAGCTGGATTCACAATCTCTCAAACGACCGTCGCGAAATACATGGTCCGGCGCCAGAGCCCACCCTCGCAGACGTGGCGTACGTTCCTCGCCAATCATGCGCACCAACTGATCGCGGCCGACTTCTTCGTCGTGCCCACGGCGACATGCCGGCTGGTGTTCGTTCTGGTGCTCCTCGCCCACGACCGTCGACGCGTTCTGCATATTGCTGTCACGGAGCATCCCACGGCAGCGTGGACCGTGCAGCAGTTTCGAGAAGCGTTCCCCTGGGACGAACTGCCTCGCTATCTTCTCCGCGATCGGGATCATGCGTTCGATCACGTGAAGACGATCGGCATTCAGGAAGTCCTGACGGCGCCTGGCTCTTCGTGGCAAAACGCCTACGTCGAACGTTTCATTGGATCGGTCAGGCAGGAATGCCTGGATCACATGATCGGGTTGACGGCGGCCGGCTTGCGGCGCGTGCACATCGCCTACTACTCACGAACACGAACGCACCTCGGCCTGCACCAGGATGCACCGGTTCCCCGTCCAGTCGCGCCGTCAGCCGCTGGCCGCGTGATCGCCATTCCGCAGGTCGGCGGGTTGCACCACCGCTACGAGCGGCACGCCGCGTAGTCTCGTCACTTCCCTCCCTCTTCGAGAAATGGCTGCAGGCTTACATGTGTGTACGCCATCATCGCGCCTGCAAGCCTCAGGCGACGCAGCTCACGCGCGATTCAGGCGAACCGATGCGGAACCATCGCCTGAATCGGCAAAAGCACCCACCCCTTCTTCTGGGCTGGCTTCGTGGCCGCTGGCGATTGGCGCTGACGGCGAATCCAATGGACCCTTGACGAGACCGGCTGCGGACTGTCCCTACCATTAACTCGATCCGGACTCCGAGAACTGTTGGCGACCTAAGCGTCTCGTCGGTGATTGGCACTATCCACTCGTCGATGGCCTCGGGTGAATAGTGTGTTGCGGCGAGCCCACAAATGGCACTGTTGACGATCTCCAGGTATGTCGCCCCTCATCGGCACGTAGCGGTCGCACTGCAACGGACATACCCCAGCGCCTACCACTCCCTCGGCCCGTATCTTCGCACAGGTGTCAGCCGGTCGATCTTGCTGGGCTCTCCCTGCAGCAGCTCGGATCGAAGCAGGCGGGAACCGTTCAGCACGCGCGCGAGTAGTCGCGGCATTCATCCAGGGGTATAGCAGCCCGTGGTCACGGGAATCCGCCCCGCGTCGATCCCCTCGCGAGGGGCTTCTATCGGGATTAAGATCCGCTCGTGGACGGACGAATTGTTGGAACGATCACAGCGACTGTTCTGCTGATCGTTCTCGGACTCGTGGCTCTCGGCTTGTATACCTCGCTGCCCGGTCTGCTGATCGCTGGCAGCCTCGCGGCCATGGGCGGGGCCGCAATCGCGGCTCTCGCCGAACCCGCCTTTCAGGACGTAACGCGGTCGTGGTCGCAGCCTACATCGCGATCCTGATTCTTGGCTACATGCTCGTCGGACAAACGTCGCCTGGGACGAACAAGCATTAGGTCGCGAACGACGACTCGCTCTGGCTTAAGCGGCCACGATCACAGTGGGGGGAAGCAGCTATGTCACTTACCGACACGCAACGAACGATAGATGCGTATGCTCGCGACCTGCTGAATCATGGAGACTACGCGAAGCATTTCAGCGACGACGTCGTAGTCGAAGTCTGCGGAACGGACCAGCGGTATTCCGGTCGCGAAGCCGCGAAGGCGTGGATTGACGGGGCGCACGCGCTAGGCGAGATCAGATTGCGTAGTGCCTTCATGGGTGAAGACCACGCAGCCGCTGAGGCCGAGTTCATCCGCAAGGATGGGATCTCGGTGCCTTACTCCGTGATTTATGACTTGGCCGATGGGAAGATCACGGCGTTGCGGCTCTACTTCACTGGACCCGTTCAGCCGTAACTGCCTGGACGCACTCGGCAGCATCGGTCGGAGGGATGGACGTGCACCGTCACCCATGGTGCCAGTTCGGACGCTTTCCTCTTTCAAGCCACTGAGCATGACGGGCCCTTGTCGTTCCGGGTGTTCCGGGCGTTCCGCCTTGGGGTGGACGATTTCCACGACTGGCTCATTCGTGAGGCTGCCTAGCGCGGCGATTTGCTAAGGTTGCCAGAGATCAAAGAATGGGCCGGAATCCTCGAGATTTGGGCGTTTTCTTTGAACTTGGTTATCGTTGGGTGCCGAATGACGGCCATTGGACTGCGTTGGGCACACTTTTTCGACGACTCAACGACGTGGCGTCCCGCACGACGATCACCAAACGCCGCACCGTCCTCGCGCCGGCAATCCGTCAAAGCGCGCCCTGACCTCATGAGCGCGAACCTTTCTGACCGTCCTCCACGCCTCCTCCTGTCGCTTGCGCTCGTGCTCATGTGCACGATGCCGGCCGCCGGGCAGCGGGACGGCTTGCCACTGAACGCTGCGGCGATTCGGGCGGCCGCCGCGGGACTGCCTCGGCTGCGGAGCCTGCTCGTCAGCCGGCATGGAACGTCGCTGTTCGAATACTACGCGGCAGGTGCGGGGCCCGCGCGGGTCGAGAACGTGAAATCCGTCTCGAAGAGCATCATCTCGACGCTCGTCGGAATCGCAATCGACCGTCGGATCCTCGAGGGGGTCAGCCAGCCCATCGTCCGATTTTTTCCGGAGGTCACGAAAGATCCCGATCCACGCAAGGCGCGCATCTCCGTTGAGGATCTGTTGACGATGAGGTCGGGGCTGGAGTCCACGAGTTTCGACAACTACGGCGCGTGGGTGCGCAGCCGGAACTGGGTCGCACATGTCCTCAATCAGCCGCTCGTGAGCGAGCCCGGGAATTCCTTCGAGTACAGCACCGGAAGCACCCACCTGCTGTCTGCGATCCTGACGAAGGCGGCGAAGGAGAGCACCTGGGCGTTCCTGCAGGAGAGCCTCGGCAAGCCGCTCGGGTTCACCTTCAGCCGATGGCCGCGCGATCCGCAGGGCATCTACTTTGGCGGAAATGAAATGCTCATGACCCCCCGGCAGATGCTCGCGTTCGGTGAGCTATACCTGAATCGAGGACGTGTCGGAGTTCGCCAAGTCGTTCCTCCCTTGTGGGTCGACGCCTCATGCACGCCGCGAGGCCGCTCGCGGTTCAATCCGGATCAGACGTACGGGTACGGCTGGTGGATACGCGACTTCGGCGGAAGGCAGGGCTGTTTCGCCTGGGGCTATGGCGGCCAATACATCATGGTCTTCCGCGATCTCGACCTGGTCGTGGTAACCACGTCGTCCACCGCGGTCGGCGACGAACGCCGCGATCATCGCCAGCAGATATTCGAGCTCGTCGAGCGCCTGATCCTCGAACCGGTGAGCGCCGGCCGCGAGGCTCGCTCACCGGGTGATGAGTGAAGCCGGATAGCGCGGGAAACTGCCTGCACATGAAAACAGCGAAGAGCGGCCGTAGTGTCCGACGATTCCGCCGGACCATTTTACGCGCTCTTGCGCTACGCCGCGCGGTAGTAATAGTTGAGAAGACCACCGATGCGCTGACGCCGCTGCACGCGGCGGCCGGAATGTCGGCCCTCAACACCATCAATCAGTTCGTTGCCGAGCCCTTGATGGTTGCGTTCGCGATGATAGTGAACAAGGAACTCGGAGAGGGCACGACGGAGGTGCCACTCGCCCAATGGAATAAGGCGGTTCAGGCATTCCTCCTTGACTGAGCGAACAAACCGCTCCGCGTGTGCATTGCCGTTCGGTGCGCGGAACGGTTTCCGGATAACGCGCACCCCGGACGTCTCGAGCAGGTGTCGAACCGCACTGCTCCACTTCTGATCGCGGTCGCAAATCAGGAAACGTTGCTCCTTGAGCATGCCGTCTGTCGCACCGGTGAGCTGGCGTGCGATCTGCCACATGAACGCCTCGTTCGGGTGCGGCGTCGATCCGACAATGTGGACACGTCGCGAGTGCAGTTCAATCACAAACACCGTGTAGTACGTGATTAGCCCGCGGACGGTCCAGACCTCGGTCGTGAAAAAGTCCGCGGCCATGAACGCATTCCAATGCGCCCGACATAAACGTCTGCCACGACGTCGGGCGCTCATCACTGGGTGGGATACCCTCCTCCTTGAGGATCGCCGCAACGGTCGACGCGCTACGCGATGACCGAGATTCTTCAACGCACCTTGGATGCGGGTGTAGCCCCAACTCGGATTCTCGGACGCCATCCGTACGACCAGCCGCCGAATCTCCAGGAGCACGCTCGGCCGTCAGGCCGGCGTGGGCGATACGTCCACTTCCTGGCGATGAGCGACGGAACCACGGCGGCAAGTCCACGCCAACTCCTCGGCGACGTTTTCGGACAGTACGAGCTACAGGTTTTGACAGCGCAGGTGAGATCGGTGAAGGTAGCTGGATGTTGCCGAAGCTGCCGATCGTCAGGTGCATTCCTCTTCTTTTACTGGCACTCGTGCTCACCGCATGCGGCGGGTCCGAGGCAACTCGACGAGATACCCCGCAGACATCCGCCTCCGACACGTCAGACCGCGGGACTGCTGCGCGCCACCGCGGCGTGCGCACGTTTGTCATTGTGCCGGCGGAGTCAAAAGCGTCCTATGTCGCCGATGAAGAACTCTTTGCCCTGGCCTTCACCAAGTTCGGGCTCCCGCCAGGTTGGGCCAAGGTGGTGGGCAGCACGCAGGCGATCGAGGGCCGGTTTCAGATCGACCTGGAACAGCCGGCCGCGACGCTCGGAAGCAACGAGTTCGCCGTCCGGATGAACACCTTCAGCACTGGTCGTGACATGAGGGATAACTGGATCCGCGAAAACGGCCCGCGCTTCAATGACTACCCGGTCGCCACGTTCAGGGCGACCGCTATAGAGGGGGCGGCAAGGTCTGATCGCCCTGGCGAAGCGCTGTCCTTTAATCTCCGAGGAACGCTCACGATCCGCGAGATTGCCCGGCCGGCGACGTTCGCCGTGCGGGCCATGCTCACAGAGGACACGCTAGACGGCGACGCCACGACGCGGCTGCTGATGAGCAGTTTCGGAATCGAGACGATCACCTTCCATAACACATTGACCGTGGCCGACGAAATTGGTCTTGAAGTGCGGTTCCGCGCGCGCGCCGAGCGCGAGGAGGGTGGCACCCGTTAGCACTTGGTCCCTGCTGAAAACTCGTTCGTGTGGCCACTGTTGATGTTGTGCGCGACAGTGGGTACCCGTCTCGCCAATGATGTCGGTCTTCGTCCGACGTTCCGTTCCTTCACTGCGATCCGAAACAGAACAGCGACTTGGCGCCCCAAATCACGATGCGGCCCTGGGCGAGGGCCAGCGTCGCGTAGATCGGCTCGCCGAGGTCGTTGGCGGGCCGGTATCGGCACTGAGCACGGTGACGCCGTTCTTGATCGTGTAGATCAGCCCGTCGAGCACCAGCGGCGACGGCACGACCGCCACAAAGCTCTTCTTTATCGCCACCGCTCACGTGGGGTGACCCGTCCCGTTGCAGGCACGCCGAATCGACTTGTCGGTATGCACAGGTCGCCGTTGCCGCAAATCAACCGGAACGAGTTTTTGCGAGTGTCACCTCGGCCGTGATCGACGAATCATGCCTGCTGAATCGGCGTCTGACGCGAAGGCCGTCCGTCAGCTGGCGCACGAGCAGCGAAACGACGGGGCTTTTGGAAACGCCACGCCGCTGCGCGGTCGTAGCGGTGGTGCAGGCCGTTGACCTGTGGAATCTCGACGATGCGTCCGGCAGAGAGCGGCGTGGCGGATCGTGACGCCGGTGCGTCCTTGCCGAGACTGAGGTGCGTCCTCGTGTTCATGTAGTACGCGACGTAGTCGGCGAGGACGCGCTGGAGCCCGGCGACACTGAGTACGATCACGTGATCGAGGCACTCACGTCGGACCGAGCCAATGACGCGCTCGACGTAGGCGTTCTGCCACGGCGAACGCGCCGCCGTGAGGACCTCGTGGATCTGCATCGCGCCGATGGTGGACACGACATCCGTGAATGCGGCATCGCGGTCGTGCAGCAGGTACCGCGGCGCTTGGTCCTCGCGAAAGGCGTTGCGGAGTTGTTGGGCCGTCCATGCGGCCGTGGGATGGTCGGTGACGGCGACGTGAACGATCCGTCGCCGGTCATGCGCGAGGATGACGAGCACGAACAACAGCCGGTAGATGATCGTCGGCACCACGAAGAAATCGGCAGCCATGATCTGGCCGACATGGTTGGCCAGGAAAGTTCGCCACGGCTGTGATGGTGGCGTGTCTCGTCGCGGCATATACTTCGCGACGGTCGCCTGACTCACCGAGATCCCCAGCTTCTGCAGTTCCCCATGAATCCGCGGCGCACCCCAGAGCGGATTCGCGGCGGCCATTCGACCAATCAACGCGCAGACCTCTGGAGCCGCGGCTGGACGACCCGTACGGGTACTGACTCTTCCACGTCCAGAACAGGCGGAACCCGCGTCGGTGCCAGGCGAGCACAGTGTCCGGCTTGACGAGGACGAGCGCCGGCCGCCACCCGTTCCACGCCTGCGACAGCCACGCCCAGAGAACCCGATCCGCCGCGGTCAGACGAAGTCGCGAGGGGCGCGAGCGATTCAGGACCGCCAACTGATGCCGGAGCGCGAGAATCTCGAGGTGCAAAGCCGCTCGCGATCGAGCGGCTGACCGAAGCGCGAAGACCAGCGCAAACGACGACCGAGGCCACGCGTCGAGCCTATTCGACGCCGAGCGCAACTTCAATCAACGAATGTCAAGGCCAGGCCGGACGTGGACGTGTGGCACGTGACGCGCGAGAACGGACTCGCCAACGCAATTCGCCATCAGCACGGTCATGGAGTAAGTCCGAGGGCTGCCATACTTCCTAAGAACGCAACAAACCTCACGAACTTGATCCTTGTCGTCTAAGTAGCGTGAACGGGGTATGGCCGGCGCGATGCTTCCAGATCCGTTGTGGGATCTTGTCGAACCGTTCTGCCAATTCCTCCACGACGGCCCACAGGGTGGGCGGCCGCGCGTTGCGGATCGCGCGTGCCTCACCGGCATCGTCTTCGTGCTTCGCAGCGGTATTCCCTGGCAGATGCGAGGTGAACCTCCAAGTCTGGTTACGCCAGCGAACAGCCAGCGTCGCCGACCCATGCGAAATCGACGTCGCACACCTCAAGATGACGCGCATGTGTAGTTATCGCGCGAGCACGAGCGCGCGACACGATTGTGTTGCGGGCGCTCAGCACAAGGGCAACCTGACGCACGCATCTCGTCGAATTGTTCCTTTGTCGTGGCCCCTCACGCACGACCGCCACGACTGCGGCCCCATTTGCTGGGAGCCGCACGCTACGTATACGCTGGCGCTGAATGACCCTTGTGGCCGATCTCTCACTCGTGCTGCTTGCGGCGCTCGCGGGCGGGTTCCTCGCGCAACGGCTCGGTCAGCCGTTGATGGTCGGGTACGTGCTCGCCGGTGTGCTTGTCGGTCCGTTCACGGGTGGGCTCACGGTCGTGAATGTGCATGACATCGAGCAACTGGCAGAGCTCGGCGTGGCGTTGTTGTTGTTCTCGCTCGGACTCGAGCTGTCGTTTCGCGAGCTCAAGCCTGTCCGTGCTGTGGCCCTTGGCGGGGCAACCATTCAGATCCTCGTCACCATTATGTTGGGACTCGCCCTGGGCCTCGCGCTCGGCTGGGCATGGCGACCGGCGTTGTGGTTCGGCGCTCTGATCTCACTGTCGAGCACAATCGTCGTTTTGAAGACGATTCATGCACAGGGTCGGCTCGGAACCCTATCAAGTCGGGTGATGTTCGGCATTCTCGTGGTCCAGGATCTTGCGGTGGTGCCGCTGATGATCGTGCTGCCCGAGTTGAGCGACCCCGCCGGCGGCCTTGTCAGGGTTGGCGCGGCAGCGCTCCGAGCAATCCTGCTGCTGGGTGTGATCGTACTCGTCGCGACTCGCGTGGTGCCACGCCTGATGGCGTTCGTGGCGCGCTGGAACTCTCGGGAACTGTTCCTGCTCTCGACGACGACATTAGCGTTTGGCGTTGGATACCTCACATGGTCATTCGGGCTATCCATGGCCCTCGGCGCGTTCGTGGCGGGTCTCGTCATCAACGAATCCGAATACGCGCACCAAGCGCTCAGCGACATCGTGCCGCTGCGGGATCTGTTTGGGATGCTGTTCTTCGTGTCGGTTGGGATGCTCCTTGACCCTGCCCTCGTGTGGCAGCAGATTGGCGCTTTGGTGTTGGTCGTCATGGTGATCGTGGCTGGCAAAGCCGCAATTCTGGCGGGCGTCGTGCGAGCCTTCGGCTACTGGAACGTCGTCCCCCTTGCCGTCGGCCTGACGCTGTTTCAGGTGGGAGAGTTCGCGTTCGTTCTGGCGCGTGTCGGACTGTCGACCGGCGCCATTGGCAACGACGTGTACGCACTCACGCTCAATGCCGCGATCGTCACGATGGTGCTCACGCCAGCAGTGTCCGGCCTCACCTCTGTGGTCTATGAACGGCTGTGGCCGCGTCGCCCTCGAGAGGCATTCGAAGCCATCAATCTTCCGCGTTCCGGGCTGTCGAATCACGTGCTCGTCGCTGGCTGGGGCCGTGTCGGCCGAAGCGTTGGGGACGCGCTCTCGCATCTAAATCTCCCGTACGTGCTGGTCGAGTTCGACGATCGGCGCGTGCGGCAGGCTCGCGCGGCGGGGGTTCCTGTCATTTACGGCGACGCCAGCCAGACTGTGGTACTCGAAGCCGCAGGTGTGAGCCTCGCGCGAGCGCTGCTCGTGACGGTCCCTGCGTACCCTGATGTTCGCAACATCGTGACCGCAGCACGACAGGTGCGACCCGACCTGCCGATCGTGGCGAGGGCTGATGGCACAGAGGCCATCCATGGATTGTATGCACTGGGCGTTCAGGAGGTGGCTTCGCCAGAGTTCGAAGCAGGCATAGAGATGACTCGGCAGGCCCTGCTCCATCTGAACGTCCCGGCGTACGACATCCTGCGTGTGGCAAGCGCGATTCGTCGCGAACGCTATGGCGTGTCCGGGGAGCAACTCGATGACGAACGCGCAATCCTGACGCACGTCAGGGAAGTGACTCGTTACCTCGACTTCACGTGGGTACGCTTGGCCAGCGACAGCGCATTCCATGGCCGAACGTTGGGAGAATTGCAGGTCCGCTCCGCGACTGGAGCGTCTGTCGTCGGCGTTGTCCACGCGGGAGCGCTGACAGCGAATCCCGACGGTCGAGTGCGCCTTGAAGCGGGAGACCTCATCGCCGTTCTGGGCACGCGAGATCAGATCGGGCGTTTCGAAGAAGCGGCGCAATCACGCGGACGCGCCTTGCACCAAACCTGAGAGTGCGTGTGGGTACAACGAACCGTCAGAATCCTTCAGTCCCTGACACTTCGCTTTACGGTCGGCGCTGGGGTGGCGGTGGCGCTCACTTCGGCTGCAGACTCCTCGTTCATCGATGGACGACGAAATAGGTGAACACGCCTCCAGCAGCTAAATAGAGCGAAAGCATAAAGCCTTCGCTGTAGAACGTAAATTGGCGAACGGGCTCGACGAAAAGATAGTCGCCGAGGACGGCCGAGAGTGCCAGGGCGGCGACGGCGGGACCCACTCCAACAAGGGGAGAATCACGGCGATCGGCACGAACAGAAGCACAAGTGGAGGAAACACCAAGAGACGTTCGAGAACGCCCACTTGCGCCAACGTCACGGCAACGATCGCACTGGCGAAACTGTATCGACGCATTTCGTTGCTCCTAGTCTCTGTCAAACCGTGCATCACTGGTAGTACCCGACGTAGTCGCGGAGGACGCGTCGGAGATGCCGCTCGTTGAGCACGATGACGTGGTCGAGGCACTCACGCCGGATCGAGCCGATCACCCGTTCGATCGGTCGCGTACGCACCTGGCCCTCGATAAGGACACCCCTGAGTCGCGGCCGGTCGATGCCGCCGCTGGACGTCGGATCGTCGCGGTACCGCAGGTCGGCGGCCTACATCATCGCTACGAGCGGCGCGCCGCGTGAAGCCCACCGCTGGATCCTCGCACCATTCGGCCTTGTCCCTCGTGAAAGCCCAAGGAGTGTCAATCGGGGATACCTTACCGTCGCTCCGACTCGTCGTCAGCGAGAATGGCGCGGTCAGAAGCCGTTAGGCCGTCGTTGCGCACGCGCGCTCCACCCGCAGACGGTCGCAGAGGGTAAACGGACGCCCGTCACCGAGTTTTGGCGAGGGACACGCTATCGACTCTCACGACTGTCACGACTGTCTGAAGCCAGCGGCCAAATCCATCGAATGGATTAGCCCATCACGGCTGGCAGTCAGATAGTCTCGCCGCTGGCGGGCCCTCGCTGAACCGCGTGCTAGGATCGGCGCAAATGGCCAGGATCCTGCTGGTCGAGGACAACGAAATGAACCGCGACATGCTGGCGCGAAGGCTCCAGCGGCGCGGACACGACGTCCTGATCGCGCTTGACGGGGAGCAGGGCATCGGCATGGCTCAGAGGGAGCTGCCCGATCTCATCCTCATGGATATGAGCCTGCCGGTCGTCGACGGCTGGGAGGCCACCCGTCGCTTGAAGGCCGACACGGCCACCAGGTCGATCCCGATCATCGGCCTGACCGCACATGCGATGGCCGGTGACGCCGAAAAGTGCTTCGAGGCTGGCTGTGACGGCTACGACACGAAGCCGGTCGAGTTGTCGCGCCTGCTCGAAAAGATCGACAAGCATCTCAGCACTCGGAAGATGCCGTGAGCGAGAGCCGGCACAGCGCTCAGCAGCTGTCCGAGAAACGGCACGACGCCAGGATCGGGTCTGGGACCGATCGCGCGCTGACGCGCAGCGATCGTAGGCGCTCTTCACCTGCTTTAGCGCCTCCTCATTGGTCTGGGCCTCGAGGGCAGTACGGCTCGCGGAGTAGTTGAGCCAGACGGTTACCGCAAGCACACTGCAGGCGACTGCGCCGATGTACACCTGGACCTTTCGGGCAAACGTCCGCGGAATGAGCGACGGCATGTCGACCGTGCTCGACCTAGTAGCGTGAAACGCCGGCCTTTACCCGAGGGGAGTCCGCTGTTACGCTCGCGCATCGATGACCCAGGAACCTGCCACCTTTCCGCTCGCACTCATGAGCGCGGCCTCCTGGAAGCTGCCGAAACATGTCACGTATGTGCGCGGACGCGGGGCGGAATCCTGTATCACCTACTCGGATCTTCTTGCGGAAGTGAGCGCGCTGGCTGGCTCGCGGAGCACGGCGTCGAGCACGGCGAGCCGGTCATCCTCGCGGCCTCGAGCAGCCCGCGTGTGATCGTCGACACGCCTGTGGTCGACGATCCGCAAACTGGTAGAATATCGGCGCGAACGAGAGCGAAAGTTCTTACGATGAGCAAGCGGCATGCACAGGGGAGCGCAGCCGGAAGAGTCGAGGTCCCGGGTTGTATGAACCCGGTCTGCGGAGGAAGGAGCTTGATGTGGAGTTTCAGAGCGCGGATGACAGGGGCGTCCTGGTCATTGGTGTGAGCGGGCGCCTGGACTCGACGACGTCCGGTGCGCTGGAGAAAGAGGTGCGGCGTCAGCTCCAGGCAGGTTGCGCGCGCATCGTGTTCGATCTCTCCGCCCTCGAGTTCATCAGCAGCGCCGGGCTGAGAGTCTTCATGATGGCTGCCCGCGAGATCCGGGGCAAAGGATCGATCGCCCTGGCCGCCCCGGTGCCAAATGTGAAGCAGTTGCTCGACTTCACCGGTGCAGCCAATTTCGCAAAGATCTGCGACACCGCGACGGAAGCGGTCGAGACGTTGATTCAATCGCCACAGTGATTCGGTGGATTGACGAGTTCCTTCCAAATTGACTACAGCTCGCCACCTCCGTTCGACCCTGAGGGTTGCTTCGCGAAAACGAGAACGTTTGACTAAAAACGTCGAACGAGGGGACGCGAGATCGACACACCTGCTCGGCAACTATTGGACGTTCTAGCTCAGATATCGGTCCCGCCCGCCAAAGATTCGTAAGGACAATGTCTAACTTGGCTTTGCGGCCAGACTAGAGGCATCCTGGCTATTTATGAGATTGAAAGTATGAAATACCGCATTGGAGTGATGGGTTCGGCTACCGGCCCCCCGATCAGAGT
Source organism: Vicinamibacteria bacterium (assembly GCA_963800785.1). GTDB lineage: Bacteria > Acidobacteriota > Vicinamibacteria > Vicinamibacterales > JAENWD01 > JAENWD01. The sequence continues at coordinate 36,364 of CAWDCH010000021.1, read as the reverse complement.
CCAGGAAACGATCACCAAAGCGGTCATGGTGGGGCAAGAGATCGCCCGGGCTGATTGCATTCTGGTGAACGGAGCTTGCCGGGGATTGCCCGACGAAGCTGCTTTTGGAGCCAAAAACGCAGGCGGTATGACCATGGGCATCTCCCCCGCCTTCAGCCTTAAGGAGCACACCGAAAAATACAAATCGCCCGAGGACAACCTCGACATCATCGTCTTCACAGGGCTGGGATTGATGGAGAGGGACCTGATCAATATCCGCAGCTCCGATGCCATCATCGTTTTAGGCGGAGGCGTGGGGACTTTGAACGAGTTTACCGTGGCCTTCGATGAGGAAAAGGTGGTAGGCGTGCTCACGGGCACCGGCGGCGTTTCCGACCATATTCCAGAAGTCTTGAGCTTCTGCGGCCGCAAAGTGGAGGATTTTGATTTTGTCCTTTTCGATTCGGATCCCAAAGCCTTGGTCCAAAAAGTGGTGGAGCGGCTCAAAACCGTCGGCAGCGCCGTGACCAAGGATCAGCGCGTCTTTCGCGCCTCTCGTGGAGAATAAGAAAACCTAGAACCCTAAAGTTTTTAAAGGCCAGCGCGAGCGGCGTCCGGCTGTGGACAAGGATGGACGGCTGGACTTCTTTCCCGCGAGTGAGACGGACAGTCTGCGTCCCGCCACGGGGCGGGCGATGCATCATCAAGATGCTGTCTCATGCGAGGATCAGGGAACTACTAACCTTAGTCTAAGTCTCTAGTGATCGAAATGCAAGCGGATTCGACACTGGCCGTTGGTGTTCGCAGCCTCGACGCGGTCCGCGTACTGGCGAATCAGAAAACCGGAGAGGCTGGCGACGGCGTTGTCATCGGCGAGCACCGCATCCTCGGTCGGTCGCTTGCTCGGAAGTTCCATCAGCCTTCCACTGTATCGAATATCCACATCCAGATTGAACTCGTCGAAACTGACGTCGGCTTGCGCCTTACCCTGCACGAGACCCAGCCTGACGGCGGACTCGACGAACTCATTGATGGCCGCCATCGCGCGCATGATCACCTCCCGGCGCGCTCCCCAGACGCTGCCCTGGTTCTCCATGAATTCAAAGATCTTCTCCGAGCCATCGACACCGGGCGTCAACTCGAGAACCTGACGTTTCGTAATGCCGATGCGAAAGAGGAGATTCAGCAGGACGACAAGGACCGTGGAAATGGCCAGCGACGATGAAAAGAGCGGCTGAACGATCCCGGGCACGTCTCTGTACATTCCGGGAACCATGTCCACGCTCAGGCCGAAAATGAGAGGGATGCCGACAACGAAAGTCCGCCGTGCGTCGAGCATACGCGACGTGATGATCTGAAAACCGGCGACAATCATGTAGCAGGCACAGTAAACGAGAATCGCGCCCATCACGGGACCCGGCATCGCCGCGAAGAAGGCCGCGAGCATGGGTAGAAAGGCCAGGAGGATCATCAGGATGCCGCAAGGAACGGCGATCGACCGGCTGGTGGCGCCGGTGGCGAGGGAAAGACCCACGTTGCTGGAGAAGGTGGATTGGCCGACGCCGCCCAGCAGACCTGACAGGCCGGTGCCGATGGCGCCGGCGTAAATGCCCCCCCTGACCGACTGCATGTCCGTGCGCTTCCAATCCGGGTCGTTGATCTTCTGGCACAAGCTCAGATCACCGACGCTCTTCAAGGTCGAAGCCAGGCCGGCGATCAGGAATGCGGGCAGCAGCGCGAAATCCAGGGACCAGCCCGAGTGCGCCTTCCGGGGCAGGCTGAACATCGGAGCGTCGAGTATCTCGCGCAGGCGTCCGGTCTGGAGCACTCCACCGATATAGGCGAGCAGGTACCCCACGAGGAGACCCACAAGCACCGGATATAACCTGAGCTTCCCTTTACCCCATACTGTCGGTCCAATCATCGCAGCCAGCGTCGCCGTCGCAACCGCTGTGACAATTCCTTGCGGGCCTGTGCCGCCGTCCTGAAACCCGAGAAACCGCGGGCAACCGACAGCGACGAGCTCCACTCCCACCATCGTCACCACCAGGCCGGTGACTTCAGGCGGAAACAGCGGACGCAGGCGCGGCACGATCCGTGCGAGAAGCCCCTCGAAGATGCCTGCGAGCGTCGTCATGGCGAAGACAGCGCTCAAGCCGCCGACCCTGCCGGCGAGAATCGTCGCGGAGACATATGCCGGGCCACTGCCGATCGGACAAAAATATCCGGAACCGACCCGGCTGTTGGGCAGAGACTGCAGAATCGTCGCGACGCCGGACGCAATCATCGACATCCGCAGCACGTTGGCGACTTCTTCCTGAGTGCTGCCGATGGTGGTAACGATCACCACCACCAGCACCCAGCCGGACGTCAACACGAAGACATGCTGGAGGCCCAGCAGAGCCGCCACGGTCAACGGGGGTTTGTCGTCAAGTCCATAGATAAGATTGGCGGTCTTCCTGGCCATGGGTTCCTCAATCGCGATCCTCGAGAGAGCGGAGTGCCGAGAGAGCTGCGCGATCGCTCTAATCAAGGATACCGAAGGTTCTATTCTCTCTGGTTTGACTTTGTCGGATCCGGCCAAACTCGCAACGAGCTGTTCCCGTTCCGGGCTTAACCGTTTTCATACTTGGCGGCTCCGCAGTGCAGCAGGCGGGCCATCCCTGAAGGGCGTGCTAGGATCGGCGCACAATGGCCAGGATCCTGCTGGTCGAGGACAACGAAATGAACCGCGACATGCTGGCGCGAAGGCTCCAGCGGCGCGGACACGACGTCCTGATCGCGCTTGACGGGGAGCAGGGCATCGGCATGGCTCAGCGAGAGGTGCCCGATCTCATCCGCATGGATATGAGCCTGCCGGTCGTCGACGGCTGGGAGGCTACGCGTCGCTTGAAGGCCGACACGGCCACCAAGTCGATCCCCATCATCGGCCTGACGGCGCATGCGATGGCCGGTGACGCCGAAAAGTGCTTCGAGGCTGGCTGCGACGGCTACGACACGAAACCGGTCGAGTTGACGCGCCTGCTCGAAAAGATCGACAAGCATCTCAGCACTCGGAAAATGCCGTGAGCGAGCGCCGGCCGGCTTCGGATCTCGGAACGCCGGCAGCGCTCGGCACATCCTCAGACGGACGGGACGGTCTTTCGCATCTCCGGCACGAGCTCCGCACTCCTCTGAACCAGATCATCGGCTACAGCGAGATGCTCGAGGAGGACGCAACGCAAGCAGGGCTGACGCAGTTCGTCGCCGACCTCCAGAAGATCCAGCGCGCGGCGCACGATCTGCTCGCGACGATCAACCGAGAGCTCATGCCTGACCGGGGACCTTCAGCGCGTCCGCAGAACCGCGTTTCCGAAGACGTCACGCGACCGGCGTCGATGTCGGCATCGGCAGCGCGGCTGGACGGACGCGTGCTCGTCGTCGACGACAACGATGTGAACCGCGACATGCTCGCGCAGCGGCTCGAGCGCCACGGGTGCGGGGTTGCTGTCGCCGACTCCGGAGCCCGCGCGCTGGAATCGATCCGGTCGCAGCACTTCGATCTCGTGCTGCTGGACGTGATGATGCCGGAGCTCGATGGCGAGGCCGTTCTCCGACGGCTCAAGGACGATCCGGCCACTCGCGATCTGCCGGTGGTCATGATTTCGGCGGTCGATGACATCGAGCGCGTGGCTCGCTGCATCGAAATGGGCGCTGAGGACTATCTGCCCAAGCCGTGCGATCCTGCGCTGCTCCGGGCGCGCGTCGGCGCCTCGCTCGAGAAAAAGTCGCTCCGCGATCGGGAGCGGCAGGCCCACCAGGCGCTTGTCGAGAGCCAGAAACAGCTGGCGCTCGAGCTGGCTGACGCGGCCGACTACGTGGAATCGTTGCTGCCGGCGCCGCTCACCGGCACCGTCTCGGCCGAGTGGCGGTTCATCCCGTCCACGTCGCTCGGCGGCGATGCGTTCGGGTACCACTGGCTGGACGAGGATCACCTGGCGATCTATCTCCTCGACACGTGCGGACACGGCGTCGGAACGGCGCTGCTCTCGGCGTCGGCGATCAACGTGCTGCGCTCGCAAAGCCTGCCGGCCACTGATTTTCGTCAGCCGGCTGACGTCCTGACGGGTTTGAACCGCGCGTTCCAGATGGAGAAGCAGAACAACCTGTTCTTCACGATTTGGTACGGGGTCTATCAAGCGTCGAACAGGCAGCTTGTCCATGCCAGCGGCGGCCATCCGCCTGCTGTCCTTGTACGTCCCGGAAGCGCGGAGGCGCCGAGAGCGGTCACGCTCGGCGCGTCGCATGTGCCCATCGGCATGTTCCCCGAGGCCACGTACCCGACGGGCCTCTGCGACGTGCCAGCCGGCAGCCGATTGTTCGTCTACAGCGACGGCGCTTACGAGATCCAGCGCGAGAACGGCGAGATGTGGCACTTCGAGAACTTCGTCGAGCACGTCGCGCAGCTGCCAGGCGCCGGCGAGAGCAATCTCGATCGCCTGGTCGACTACGCGCGCAACCTGCACGGGCGCCCGGACTTCGACGACGACCTGTCGATCATCCGCATCGTGTTTCACTGACAGGTTGACGGCCCGTCAGTCTACGGCCGATCGCGTCAGGCGACGCGCTCGGGCGTGGGCGATCGCTCGACGTGCTGACGCACGAGGGCGCGCACGTCGCTTAAGAGCTCTTCTCGCGCAAAGGCGCCTTTCTGCAGCACTCTCTGCACATTTCTCTGCAGCAGCTCGAGATCCGCCGGCGTGAGATCCTTCGCGGTCTGGACGATGACGGGGAGATCCCGGCAGTCTCGGTGGCGGCGTAGCTCGTGGAGGAATTCGAAGCCGTCCATTTCCGGCATCAGCAGATCGAGGAGGACAAGGGCCGGACGCGACTCGGCGATACGGTCGAGGGCCACCCGTCCGTTCTCGGCGGTCGCGACCTGCCAGCCCTCCTGCTGCAGCGCCCGCTGCGCCACCTCGCGAGCAGACGGATCGTCATCGACGACGAGAACGGTGCGCGATTGCCTGGAATGGCACAAACGTCGGAGTGCGTCCTGGAGACGGGCGCGATCGAGCGGCTTGGTCAGGTATTCGTCGGCGGAGAGCGCGAGGCCCATTTCGCGATTGTCCAGCATGCTGGCCATGATGACCGGCATCGCATGCAGCTCTGGATCCTTTCTGAGCTCCGCCAGCACCGCCCAGCCATCCATCCGGGGCATCATCACGTCGAGCACGATTACGTCGGGCTTCAGCTCACGGGCGAGCGCCATCCCGCTCTGACCATCGGCCGCCAGCTTCACGTGGTAGCCGTCTTTCGTCAGATGACGTTCGAGCAGATCGCGCGCCGCCGCATCGTCGTCGATGACGAGCACCAAGGGCCCGCGCGGCGCCGGCTGTGAGGCCGCGCGGGGCGACGCCGACTCAAGGTGGCCGGCTACCGCGGCTGCGGCTGATTGCTGCGACTCACTGGTGACCACCAGCGGCAGGGTCACCGTGAACGTCGTGCCAGCGCCGTACTTGCTCCCGACGGTGATGTCGCCGCCCATCATCCGGCAGAAGCGCCGGCTGATAGCGAGACCCAGCCCGGTGCCGCCGTACTTCCGCGCCGTCGCGGTGTCGGCCTGCGAGAACGCCTCGAAGAGCCGGCCCATCTGCTCGTCGGTCATCCCGATCCCGGTGTCGCTGACACGGAAGATGAGGAGCTCGCCGGCGGTTGAACCCTGGCGTTCGACTTCGATGAGAATCCTGCCGTTGCTGGTGAATTTCGTCGCGTTGCTCAGCAGGTTCAACAGGGTTTGACGCACCTTCGTGAGATCGGCGCGCATCGTGCCGGCGTCCTTCGGGCAGCGCACCTCGAGCACATTTCCATCCCTCTCGACGAGCGGCGCAATCGTGGACACGACTTCTGCCAGCATGATTGACACGTCGAACGACTCCACGAAGAGCGTCATCTTGCCGGCTTCAATCTTCGATAGATCGAGCACGTCGTTGATCAGCGTGAGCAGGTGTTTGCCTGCGGCGTTGATCTTCTGAAGATCGGCAACCAGGCTCTGGGGATCGCCCGCCTCGACTTCCTCGATCAGCATCTCGCTGTAGCCGAGAATCGCGTTCATCGGCGTGCGGAGCTCGTGGCTCATGTTCGCGAGGAACGCGCTTTTCGTGCGGTTGGCCAACTCCGCCTCGTTGCGTGCCTGGTCGGCCTCGGAGGCAGCCAGCGCGAGCGCCGACGTGCGTTCGGCGACCGTCGTCTCGAGGTTCTTGTTCCACTCGGCGAGCCGCTGCTCGCGCAGCTGAATCTCGCGGCCCATCGTTTGAAACGCATGTGCGAGGCCGCCGAGCTCGTCCGGCCGGGTCGCAAGGGGCCGGAGCGCCGCGGGGTCGAACCGGCCGGCCTCGATCGCCTCGGCGGCGGCAGTGAGCTCGCTCACCGGCTCGGTCATGCGGCGAGCGACGATCGTCACGAGGATCACGATCAGGCCGACGCCGAGCAGCGCAATGATGGTGTGGCGCGCGGTCAGGCGGTTGACCGGCCCGAGCACGAGGCTTTCTGGTGCGTTCAGTACCACTTTCCAGCCGGTCAGCGGTGCTTGGAACCAATAGAGCCGACGGACGTCACCGTCGAGCGTCAGCCGCGTCGCGCCGGTGGGTTGTTCGGCGACCAACTTGCCGTCCTCGAGGGAATGCACGTCCGCACCAGGCGACGAAGCGGTCAGTATCAGCGCTCTGTTGGGGTGCGCGATGATCCGGCCCGCGCGGCTGACGACATACGCGTAGTCGGCAAAGGCTGCGGTCTGCCCGGTCTCGGTGCGCAAGTGGATGTCCTTCACGCTCCACATCAGGTGTTCCAGCTGCAGATCGGCCCCGGCCGTGCCGATGTAGGTGCCATCGTCGGCAATGATGGGGGCGTTCAGGCTCACCATCGTGATGTTGGAGCCGCCCTCATCGAAGTACGGTTCGGTGACGTTGAAGCGCCGGGTCGCCTTCGGCGCGTTGTACCACTCCCATCGTGGCTGGTGATAGTCGTACTGGATCTGCGCCAGGTTCGGGAAGCTTTTGCGATCCACCCACGGCATCGCGAGCGGCTCGTCCCACCGCATGCCGTCGAACGCGAGGTAGACCCCGTACACCTCCTCGGCCGGCATGTCGCGCATCAGCTGCGCCAGAAATGGCATGACCGCGGGATCGGGCCGCGGTCCGATCGCGCGCTGTCGCGCAGCGATGGCGCGTGCGAGCATGCCAATGCGGTTGGCGAAGGCGTCGAGCTGTTCGGCGGCGGCCTTGACTTGTGTCATGGCCTGCTCGTGAGTCCGCGTTTCGAGGGCGTCTCGGCGAGCGGAATGGCTCAGCCAGATGGTCATCGCGAGCGAGCTGCAGGCGACGGCACCGACGTACACCTGGAGCTTCCGGGCGAATGTCCGCGGGGTGAGCGACGGCATGTCGACCTTGCTGGCATGGTAGCGTGAAACGGCGGTCTTTCCGCGAACGGAATCTCGCTGCTACGCTCACGCCTGAATGACACAGGAACCGGCGAGCCTTCAGCAGGCACTCCAGCGCGCGGCCGCCTGGGCGCCGCAGAAGCACGTCACGTTCGTGCGCGGACGTGGCGCCGAGTCCTCTATCACCTACTCGGATCTTCTCGCCGGCGCGAGCGCGCTGGCTGGCTGGCTCGCGGAGCAGGGCGTCGAGCACGGCGAACCCGTCATCCTCACGGCCTCGAGCAACGAGAGCTTCGTCCGTTCGTTCTGGAGCTGTCTGTTCGCGGGTGCTGTGCCGGTGGCATTGTCAACTTGATCGCGGCCCGACCTGCAAGGAAAACGACGACGGTCGGCGATCAGAGAACCGCCAACGAGCTGGCTCGCGCGGGGTCTAGCATCCGAGTGTTCGGAGAAGCCAATTTGGAAATCCCGGCACATACTCCTCGGGCAATATGACAGGCGTAGTCCATCCTGGAGGCCGAATGACCTGGCTGACAGTGGCACTTTCAATCCTGATGCTGGCGTTGACGACGCTCGCGCTCGGCGCATCGCCCAGGGACGCAGGAGCTCAGAAAAAGGCCTGCGGCTCCGAGATCCAGGCGATCGAGATCAATAAAGCCACGCTCCATTACTTTGAATGCGGCGAGGGTGAGCCGATCGTGTTCGTTCACGGCACCCTTGGGGATCTGAACGTTTTTCGAACACAGGCGCAAGCCTTCGCAACTCGCTTCCGGGTCATTTCCTACAGCCGGCGTTATCACCCGCCCAACGCTCCACCTCGGGCTCAAGATGTCTATCCTCTGAGCGCTCATGTGGCCGACCTTGGAGCGCTGGTAAAGGAACTGAAAGCCACTCCAGCACATCTCGTTGCGTCCTCCTATGGGGCGTACATCGCGCTCGCGCTGGCGGTGGATGATCCGAGCTGTGCGCAGCCTGGTTCTCGGCGAGCCGCCCCTCCTCCCTCTCCTCTCGCACGGCCGTGGGAGAAGCCACGAGGCAGTCGTGGCTCAGACGGGTCATCGAGCCATCACGGAAGGCAGTTGAGAGCGGAAATCTGCAGGCGGACCGCGACAATTCCTAACGGCGCCTGTGGAACCGCCTGTTTCGACAACGCCCCACAATCCGTACGAACGGAGTTGGTGGAAAAACAGGCGCCAGCGTTGCGAGCCGAGATGATGACCAAGACGGCCGCTCTCATGCCTCCCCTCGACTGTGGGGATCTGGGGAAGTTGAAGCTCCCAACGCTCTTGGTGACGGGAGACCGAAGCCCGGCGATGTTCCTCCTCATCACGGCGGAACTCGAACGCTGCCTCGAGGGTGAATCCCAGTGATGGTACCGGAGGCAGGGCATGGGATGCACAGCGACAATGCGGCGTTCTACAACGAGGCTGTGGCGGCTTTCTTTCGGCGTCAGTAGCTCCGGCCGGACGGCCCTGCGCTGCTTACGCAACCCGGCTGCGCTTCGAATCATCGCAACGTTCGCATTGGCATAATGATCGCGAACTGGCGTCATGAGAGAAGCGGCAAGCCGACAGCGCGTGCCCCGTCGTCAGCCGCGGAGAATACCGCCACGCCAATTCCACATAATCTTCGTGAGCGTGAATGCGATCGCCTCCGCGCGCGGCTTCGGGCACTGACCAGAAGGCAGCGCGCAGCGTACTTGAGAGCGCGCCTTGGCGACAAGGCCGCCGCGTTGCGGCAGCAACTCGATGCGGACCCGGTCCTCGACGAACTGACACGCACTCCTTCATCCTCTCGGAGGTCGTCTCGCTCTTCGAGCAGGGCGCGCCCGTCCCCGCCACCAAGATAGGCATGTTCGATGCCGTCATCCGCCTGCTGGAGGAGCGGCCCGAGCACAACAACGAACTGCAGGTCGCGCCCCTATCAGGCCGCCAGGCGGACTACCTTGGGCGCTCGCGACGGAGCGTCGCAGATATGGCGCACGTTCTTGGCGAATCACATTGGACAGGTCATGGCCGCGGATTTCTCCGTGGTGCCGACGGCGACGTGCCGCTTACTGTTCGTCCTGCTGATCCTCGCTCACGAGCGCCGGCGAGTCGTGCACGTCGCGGTCACCGACCATCCAACCGCGGCATGGACCGCGACAGCTGCGGGAGGCGTTTCCCTGGGGCGAGGCGCCGCGATATCTTGTCCGGGATCGCGGATCACGCATTCACCGCCTGGGCGAACACGGCGACGGCGATGGATATCCATTCGCGCCGCACGGATCCGATGAACCGTTCGACGTACGCGTTCTGCCACGTGTTTAGTGCGACGGGCCTGCAGCGGTTGATGAATCTCTATTGCGCCTGCTATGTAGGATGGCGCACGGATCGGTCGCTCCACAAGGCCGCACCGATTCCTCGCGCCATTGCTCCACCCAGCGAGGGGAGCGTCCTGGCGCGCGCGCAGGTCGTCACTCGCGCAACTGACCGACACACCTTCCCACAAGCGAGTCGCACACTTCCGGATCCCGCGAGAGATCGAGTATTTGGTAAGCACAGGTGTGACAGACATGGTCGCGACTCAGTTATGCGGCTGAACTCGCCGTGCGCCCACCACGTGCGCCCAGCAGTGACGGTGATGCGGGGCGTACGCTGGTGAGCGCAAATCGTGCGATGCTGAGGGCGCATTTCGAGCGAGGGTGCCTGTGGGAGTCGTCGTGCAGAAATATGGCGGCAGCAGCGTCGCCGATGTGGCCAGGCTCCGTTCCGTGGCGGAGCGGGTGATGCGCACGAAGCAGCAGGGCCACGATGTGGTCGTCGTCGTCTCAGCCATGGGCGACACGACCGACGAGCTGCTGGGACTCGCCAAGCAGCTCTCCGCCAACCCCGATCGTCGGGAGCTCGACATGCTGCTGTCCGCGGGCGAGCGCATTTCGATGGCGCTCCTCTCGATGGCGCTGCGCGAGATGGGCGGAGATGCCATCAGTTTCACCGGAAGCCAGTCGGGCATCATCACGAACGATCGTCACGTCGACGCCAGAATCGTCGAAGTGAGGCCTTTCAGGGTCCAGGACGAGCTCGCCCGCGGACGCATCGTCGTGGTGGCGGGATACCAAGGCGTGTCGTACCGGCGCGAGGTGACCACGCTCGGACGGGGCGGCAGCGACACCACGGCTGTTGCCCTCGCGGCGGCGCTCGGGGCGGAGTGGTGCGAGATCTGTTCGGACGTCGACGGCGTGTACTCTGGGGATCCTCGGGTCGTAAACGCACCGCACCGCATCCCGCTGCTGTCGTACGAGGAAACCCAGGAGATGGCGGAATCCGGCGCCAGGGTGCTCAACGCGCAGGCGGTGGAGTTTGCCAAGGAGCGCGGCATCGCGATCTATGCCCGTGCAACCGCGTCTCCCCTGCCGGGGGCAGATCCTTCGGCAGACGGAACGGTGGTCCGGAAGTCTGCGCCTCGTATGCCGGGAACCGTCGTCGGCATCGCGAGCGAGCGCGACGTGTTGCTGTTGCGCGCCTCCTGCAATGGCCTGCGGGTGCTCGCGTTTCTCGACACGCACCACGTGGCGGGCAAGCAGCTGCACATCGTGACCGTCGAGGGCGCCGACGACGACGTATCGCTCGTGGTCTCCCGCGAAAACCTTCACGACGAAGATCGCGTTCGGGGCGACCTTGAACGAGAGCTTGGCATGCGTGCAAGGCTCATCGACGGTTTCGGAGCGGTCAGCGCAATCGGTGCCGGCATCAATCAGTCCTACGACAACCTGCGGCGTGGCACTCGAGCCCTCCAGACGGCGGGCGTTATGCCCCGCGACATTGCGACCTCTTCGTTCCGCATCACGTGGTTCGTTGAGCGCCGGCGCGTCGACGACGCTGCGCGCCTGCTGCACCACGCGTTGATCGACGCGCAGCCCTTGCCCGTCCCCTGATGCCACGGTGAGGTGGATGATGCCGCCGACACGAGGGTCGCGATGCAACATTCAGACAACGGGAAGGTTGACCAGCGGCGTAGTGTCCGAAAACTGGGCGGACTGATTTCGAGTGCGATTGACTCAATGCGGCACGACGCCACGCCCGTAGCGGGCCAGCATGGAGTTGAATCGCTCCCCATTGTTCAGTGCGTAAACGAGAGTAGATCGTGGTCTTCTCGATGGGTTATGTCACAAAGTACGTCACAGCTCATCCGCTGTGCTGTCGGACATTGCGGCCGGCCGCGTGAGCCTGCGATGCCGGCCCGTAATGTCCCAGACTTGCGCCGAGCGGATGCGCCCGGCTGGCGCCGGTGGTCACGCCGCTCGCTCATAGGAATTCAGTAAGCCACCGAGCCGCGGACGCCGACAAATTCGGCCGGCGCGTCGCCTCGGCGCGTCCCCATCGATAAGCCGATTCTCGAGTCCTTGGTGATTCCGCTCGCGATGGTAGTGATCGACGAATTCCTTGAGTGCCCGTCGAAAGGGGCTCTTCATGCGCCAAGTTGGTCGCACGCTGACCGGAACTGGCCTGTGATCGTGATCGGAAATGGAGCCGGCACCATTCGATCGAGGCACTCGTGTTTGATCGACACGCGTCTCGAAGCGCCGACCGGGCACGTGGTGTGCTGACGTGGATAGGAACCTCAGGACGAGGCGACGCCGGGCGAGGACACCATGGCTTTGTTAGCGACGCGCAGTGCGGGCATGATTTGAAGTCCCTTTAATCGCAGCGCCTTCGACCACTGCGCAGCCAGGGGTCAGCCCTTGTCGCTGTCCATCCGAATCAGATCCCGCGCGTCGGACACGTCGAGCTGGCGTGCAGTGCCGGCCGGCGTCATGCCGACGACTGCCACCGTTTCGCGGCAACGATCCCCAGGACGGCCATTGCCACGAGACCGACAAGGACCAGCAGCGGCACGTCTGGATCACCGACCATGCCGGACGCAGACAAAGCAAAGAACGCGAGGACGACGCAACAAGCCGACGTCAGGGAGGCGCGTGTGAATGGCATGATCAGCACTCCAAACCGACAAGTGGCGCGTGACGCAGAGCGGCGCGTACAACAGCCCTATGCGCGCTTGCGAGAGCCGGCGATCCATAGTGCCGCTCCGCCGGCCACCGCTACGATTTCGAGCACGGGTGGCAGCGGCAGCGTCTTGTTTCGCTCTGCCGTCGCGTGAAGCGGACCGATGTCCACGATCGTTTCACCGCTTCGGTACGTGATTCCCTGATAAGCGAGCACCAGCAGGCCGAGCGCAACCAGAACGAGGCCCAAAACCGCGGTGCGTTCATGGGTTCAGACCACAACCACTTCGAGCGGGCGCGCTGTTCACAAGAGCACAGATCCGGGCGTCTCGCGTCAGCGCGCCAACTGAACTACCTCGCCTCGGTCGCTCGGTGGATCCGGGCCCACCGGACCATCAGTACATGCCACCCATGGCGTCGGCCGCCGCCGCCGCGGCCTTCTTCTCGGGCTGCTCGGACACCAACGCCTCGGTCGTGAGCAGCAGCGACGCGATGGACGCCGAGTTCTCGAGCGCGGACCGCACGACCTTGGTCGGATCGATGACGCCGGCCTGGACGAGATTCTCAAATCGGTCCGTTAGCGCGTTGAAGCCTTCCTCAGGTCCCATCTCCTTCACTCTGGCGACAACGACGGCGCCTTCCCGCCCGGCGTTGTTGGCGATCCAGCGCAGCGGCTCTTCGATGGCCCGCGTGATGATGGTGACGCCGATCTGCTCATCGCCTGCAAGCGTGAGTCCTCCAAGCGCCCTGGAGGCGCGTAGCAGCGCGACGCCGCCGCCCGGGACGATGCCCTCCTGGACGGCCGCCTTCGTGGCGTGCATGGCGTCCTCGATTCTCGCCTTCCTTTCCTTCATTTCTGTCTCAGTGGCCGCACCGACCTTGATCACGGCGACGCCGCCGACGAGCTTCGCGAGCCGTTCCTGCAGTTTTTCGCGGTCGTAGTCGGACGTGGTGTCGTCGACCTGCGTTCGAAGCTGCCGGATCCGGCCGTCAATGGCTGTCTTCGCGCCGGCCCCCTCGATGATCGTCGTGGTGTCCTTGTCGATCGTGATCTTCTTCGCCCGGCCCAGGTCCTCGAGCTTCAAGTTCTCGAGTTTGATGCCCAGGTCCTCGGTGATCGCGCGGCCGCCGGTCAGGATCGCGATGTCCTCGAGCATGGCCTTCCGCCGGTCGCCAAAGCCCGGCGCCTTGACGGACGCCACCTTCAGCGTCCCGCGCAGCTTGTTCACGACCAGCGTTGCCAACGCCTCGCCCTCGACATCCTCCGCGACAATCAACAGCGGCTGGCCGCTCTGCGCCACGAGCTCGAGCAACGGCAAAAGATCCTTCAAGTTCGCGATCTTCTTCTCGTGGATGAGCACGTGCGGATCCTCGGTACACGACTTCCATGCGCTCGGGGTCGGTGACAAAGTACGGCGACAGGTAGCCGCGGTCGAACTGCATGCCTTCCACGACCTCGAGCGAGGTGTCGATCGTCTTGGCCTCTTCGACCGTGATGACGCCGTCCTTGCCGACCTTCTCCATGGCCTGCGCGATGATCCTGCCGATTGGCTCGTCGTTGTTCGCCGAGATCGTGCCCACCTGCGCGACCATGTCGCCTGTCACTGGCTTCGACATCGTCTTGAGCTCGGCGGTGATCACGGCGACCGCCCGGTCGATCCCGCGTTTGATATCCATCGGGTTCGCGCCGGCGACAACGTTTTTCACGCCCTCGCGATAAATGGCCTGTGCGAGCACCGTGGCGGTGGTGGTGCCGTCCCCGGCGATGTCGGAGGTCTTGCTTGCGACCTCGCGCGCCATCTGTGCTCCCATGTTCTCGAGCGGGTCCTTCAAATCGATTTCCTTGGCGACGGTGACGCCGTCCTTGGTAATCGTCGGCGTCCCGTACGCCCTGGCGAGAATGACGTTGCGGCCCCTCGGTCCCAGCGTGACCTTCACCGCGTCCGCCAACTGACTGATGCCGCGCAGGACGGCCTGGCGCGCCTGTTCGCCGTACACAATTTGCTTTGACATTACTTTGTCGTCTCCAGGCAGTCGGGGTGTCGAGTCAAGGCCGACGGTCTTCGTTGTTTGTCACGCAGCTTCAGGCCGCCGTGCGGCGCCCGGCCCGGTAACCAGGCCATTTCGAACCGGGCAGATTTCCCAGCCGGGCGAGCGATACCCGCACCGGGTGCAATGCAGCGACAGGCGCCGTGGCGAAAAGTGCATGAGCTCGTCATGACCCTTCAGACGGCAGGACAGCTGTTCGATCCATCGAAGGAATTCCCACACGGCGCGCATGATCCTCTCGGTCTCGACTGAGACCACGTTTACGAATCCCATCCGACCTCAGGGCCGGAATGTGTCCTTGTTCAGGCGTCTCGCCGTTTCGCGCTTGAGGCGGGTGTCGTCCGATAGCTGCAGCTGGCGGTCGAGCTCCCGTTGCGGCGCTTCTTGCGCGTCCAGACGGACGCTTTCCAGCGTCGCAGTTCGCGCGAGGCGATCGAGCGATTTCGAGAACAGGACCAGCCGCGAACGTGAACTGATACGACGATCGGAAGAGATGCACCGAGTTCTCTGCATCTCCCCAGCGCGCCACGACCTCGTCGTCGAACTCGAGGTAATGCGAGTAAAGAGACTCCTGCCAGAGCGCCATCGCGTCGCGGCCCTCGGCGTCCCGGGACAGCAACGGCGCCAGCGGGGTCGCCTCGAGTGTCGGCGGACCGTAGGTCACTGACAGCGCCGCGACGACATCGTCCGGGGTCAGTCCTTCCGTTCTCTGTCTGTCGTACGAGATCACCATTCGAAAGAGCTGGCCGTTGTAGAAGGTGAAGAGCACCTTCCGCACCGAGTCGGGTTGCGCTAACGCGCCGACAACGCGCGCCGGCTGCCACATCAGTTCCTGAATGAGTGCCGGCCGGTGCTGGAGCACGCGCGGCTCAAGTCCGATGCCCGCCTGCCGCGCCACCGCGGAGAGGCTCATGCCCAACTGAAATCCGCGGTATCGAGACAGATCTTCAGCAGCGGTCGGCACGACGGACACGACGAGCCAGACGACCGAGAGGGCAAGGATGCGAAGGTCGGAGGAAACGGTGCGAGCGACCATGTCAACCTCCCGGTTGGCGTGCTGATTGGGAGCGCAGATGACCTGATCAGCTCAGAGGGATCTGAGGATTCCGGACGGGCCGCAATCTGTGAGGACTATCGCGTACTTAACTTTACAAGTCAAGTTAATTCGCTTATACGCCCGCTTATTAGCGTAAGGGTTACCAATTTTGATTAACCGTCCATGGTGATCTGCTCTTCGAAAATGGATCGCAACACAATGGCTGCCGGGCTGTAGGGTGCGAAAACATCGTCACGCTGCCAGGACGTACTCGTGAATCACGCCACCAAGTCGATCGCGACACTCGACGCGAGTCGCGGTACGCGCCGGCGTGCCCGGCGCGCGTTTCGGCTCTGGCGTGTGAGGGACAATGCTCGGTGGGGCCGGTGGCTGTTGTAGTGGGTCACAAACACGTCAAGAGACCGCTCCCAGGTGCCGCTGGTTCACAATCAACAGACAGTCGAGACATTCCGAGCGGGCGGTGCGCACGAACCCGTAGTGTCCCAGATCTCCGCCCGGCGGGTCGGTTGGCGGCACACCTCACGCCGCTCGCTCGTAGTCATTCAATAAGCCACCGAGCACGCCGGCATCGCCCAACACCTGTCGCACGTCCCAGCTCCACTTTTGGTCACGATCACACATCAGCACGCGATGGGCGCCCAGCAGGCCCTCCGTAGCTGTCCCTGTCAGAAAGTCGGTTCTTGTTGAAACCATTGCGGTTACCGCCGACGGCGAGTAGCCTTCTAGAGCGATGGCCTTCTTGTCTCCCTCCTGATGACGTTTCCAGATTGCGCTCGCTCGCGCGCGGCGTTGCAGCTCGAAGTCCTCGCACTCCGCCACCAACTCCGTGTGCTCGAACGATCACATCCGCGTCGGCTGCGGCTGACGCGCCTCGACCGGCTGCTTTGGGTCTGGATGTCTCAAGCCTGGGACCAGTGGCGGAGGGTGCTCGTGATCGTCAAACCGGAAGTCATCGCGTGGCATCGGCGCGGCTCCCGCCTCTTCTGGGCCTGGAGAGCCGCCATAGAATCGGCCGGCCGACCGTCCCGCAAGAGCTCCGCATGCTGATTCGCACCTTGTCGGCTGCGAATCCCCTTGAGGGTGCCTCTATTCACAGTGAACTCTTGAAACTCGGGTTCACAATCTCCCAAACGACGGTCGCCACCTACATGCCCCGCCGCCGACCACTCCCCTCGCAGACCTCGCAGACGTTCTCGAGCAACCACGTGCAGCAGCTGATAGCGGCCCACTTCTTCGCGTCCCGACGGCGACGTGCCGGCTGCTGTTCGTCCTGGTGCTCCTCGCCCATGATCCCGGAGGGTCGTGCATGTCGCCGTCACGGAGCATCCCACGGCCGCGTGGACCGTGCAGCAGTTTCCGAACGCGTTCCCGTGGACGAACTGCCTCGGTATCTCCTCCGCGATCGGGATATGCGTTTGATCGCGTGAAGACGATCGGGATTCAGGAAGTCCTGAGGGCGCCGGGCTCTCCCTGGCAGAACGCCTACGTCGAACGCTTCATCGGATCCGTCCGGCGCGAGTGCCTGGATCACGTAGCAGCGCCGAATGAGGATGGCATACTTCGCCGCCTTCTACAGTCTCAGTGGCGCTCAGCCGAGCCGGCGCGGCTGCGGCTGTCCGCGTCGCAGCCAGCCATCAGAGTCCGTGCCCGGTCAATCACGCGGCTCGGATCTAGCTTCGCGATCTTGCACCAGTCGGATAGCATCGGCGATCCCAACAGAAACGCTCGTGCGCTGGCACTGTCGGTCGGCGCCCCGTTCGGATTGCGCACATCTCGAACGGCTTGATCGATGACGTGCGCGGCGACAGAAAAAAACGACGCTGCCCGCGTGATACAGCAGAGCGCGATCCACGAACGATGCGGCTTTCAGACCGACTGAGTGCGGCTTCCTCGCCTCGCGCCGCCGTCGACGTCCACTTCCGCACGATGATCTGACTTCGATGCCACCACAATCAACGTTGAGCTCGCTTCGGTCCGGCATGTTATTTCTCCTCCAGCCCGATCGAGTCGCGGTGCACGGCCAACAACTCATCACCAGATGCCACATCCGCCGGGCCGCGGCGAAAATGGAGCGGATCTCGCAGGCTTTGCAGCTCCCGGTAGTAGTAGAGCGGGGTTGGCCGATTTCGTGTGAATTTGAGCTTCTTGAGAAACTCGATTTCCTCCGCGGTCGCATCGCCCGCCAGAGATGGATCCTGCAGGAAGGCCTGTAGCCCCGGCTCTTCGTTGACGGGTGGGACGGGTTCCCGTTCCACGAACTCAAATTTTTTCGGGTGCCCGGGCGCCAGGCGGCGGTTCAGGACGATCTCCATCGCGAACGTCGTGAGGTCGATGTCCCACGATTCGATCAGCGGATCCAAAAACGTGACGCAATTCTCGGGCGAAACGTTGAAGACATCTGTTTCCAGGAACTCAAGCACCATGACCCGCATCTGCTCGTAGCTTCTGTCGCTGAGTCGAGCGACGAGACGGAGCCAGTTTTCATCGTTCAACTCCTGTTTCGTCAGTCGCTTGGCAACGTCCAGCAGCTTCTGGGTGACGAGGCGTTCAAGGGCGCCGAAGGGCTCCTTCTCGAACATCGCACGGATGGGCTGCGCGTTTCCGGAAGCGTACTTGCGAAGAATCAACTCCCGTACTTGCTTGAACAAGGGCGACGGAGGGTCCGCCAGCTTTCTCTTCAGGCCGTCCATGCGGCTGAGATCTGCCAGCGTGGCTAACTTCCCGGCAGGAAGCCTCAAGAAGGTCTCCATCTTTTCGTAGATGTCGGTCCGCTCGGGCGCCGGTGGCGCCTTCTTTCCTGTCATTAGTTGGGAAATGTAGGACTCGGTTACCTGGGCCGCCGCCGCCAAGTCCCTTTGCTCGGTCCCCAGTTCCTTGAGCCGCTGGCGGATGAGGAGCGGGAAATCCACAGGAATTCCTCCGTTTGCTAATTAACTTGTTTGATTAAGCAACTTGGACGATGTCGACATTATCGCACATCAAGCTTGACATGATTAAGTTAATTCACCCATAATGGTTAACAGGATTGCAGCCTACCCTCGATCCTTCAGATGCTCTGAACTAAGTCAGGTTATCTGGTCCCTCCTCTTAGGCACGCCAACCAGGAGGTTGACATGTTTGCTCGCACCGTTTCCTTCCATCTCAAGCCCGGTCGTGCAGGAGAGTTCACCCGGCTCCTCGACCAGGACATCATCCCCGTGCTCAGAAAGCAGAAGGGCTTCCAGGACGAAATCTCGCTCGTCGCCGCCGGCGGAGCGGAGGCGGTCGGTATCAGCGTGTGGGACCTGAAAGAAAACGCGGAGACCTATGCCCGGAGCGCGTATTCCGGTGTGCTGAAGGCACTGGAGCCGGTGGTGGAGGGCACGCCTCAGGTGCAGACGTATGAGGTGTCCAACTCGACCTTTCACAAGATCGCCGCTCGCGCGAGTGCCTGAAGCTGATACGTCGGTTCGTCCGATGGGGCGGCCACGGCCGCCCCGTGAGTTCGGCGGGGAAGTCCCGCCGCAACTGTATGACCGCAGGAGAGGAGAATCATCATGACTATTGTTCGTTGGGATGCGTTCCGTGACTTGGCTGCGCGCGAGGAGCAGCTGAGCCGGATGCTCGCGGGCTTCTACGCCCGTCCTCAGGAAGACCTCACTCGCGGCGCGTGGGTGCCGGCGGTGGACATTTACAGCAACGGCCAGCACGAGCTGGTGCTGAAGGCCGAGCTGCCCGACATGAAGGAGGAGGAGATTGAGCTGACGGTGGAAGACAACACACTCACGCTGCGTGGCGAGAAGAAGCTCGACACGGAAGTCACGGAGGAGCAGTTCCATCGCATCGAGCGCAGTTATGGCTCGTTCGCGCGGACGTTCGCGCTGCCGCCGACGGTCGACGGTGGCAAGGTCAGCGCCGAGTACAAGTCCGGCGTGTTGACGGTCCGGCTGCCGCTGCGCGAGGAAGCCAAGCCCAACAAGATCAAGGTCGCAGTAGCCGCGTAAGTCACTGCAGCGAGGCGGGGTCGGCAACCCCGCCTCTCTTTTTGCGCGGGGGCGACGCGTGGGGCCTCGCCATCCCAGTGGCGTGTCGGTTTGGAATCGAAGCGCGTGCCGCGGAAGATACACATGTCGGAAAACGTTCGAGTTCGCGTGACTCTCGCTTTTTGGGCTCTACTCCTGTTCCACCCCCCAGCCGAGCTCGCGGGCAGCAATCCCGAATGCGTCCGGACGCTGCCGAAGCGTTGCGAGCCGGCCGGACTACCAGGACTCAGACACGCTGCATCGCGTGGGCCATTCGCCCCGGGGATCGCCGAGGACCAATTCCGCTTGGCGGAGGCGATAGAGCGCGCTGCGCGGGAATGTCCTGGAGGAACGGACGGCCTCTCCGAAGCACAGAATTGGTACGAGACCGCGGGGGCGAAGGGGCACGCCGAGGCTGCATACCGCGCCGCTCTCTTCTACCTGAACGGCCCCGAGCCACAATCCGCCCTTGCCTTCCTTTATATTGCTGCCGAGAAGGGTCACGCGGCTGCGCAGGCACGGCTCGCGCTTTGCCATCTCAGGGGCATTGGCGTCGAGCGAAACCTTTCATACGGCGCTCAGTTCCTTTTGCGCGCGGCTCTATTGAAGTTGGGCGCGTAGCGCGTAGCCGGCCTTTTTCGCGCGCGCGGCGTCGGCACGCGCTCCGCATTCAGCAGTTTCGTAGTGCGCGTTAGCTGTACCTACCAGAAACGCGGTATTCGTTGTGTCGATTGAGGTTAAGGGCAGTCTCGAATAGGCGTCACTCGTGGTCTCCGTCGTCGGCTCGCTGCTCCACTCGTTTCGGTTGATGATTCGGTCACGCGCCGCGCTGCATCTGGAAATCATCGCACTCCGACACCAGCTCGCCGTCGTCAATCGATGCCGCCCGCCACGTCTTCGACTCACGCCAGCTGACCGGATATTGTGGGCGTGGCTCTCGCAGACGTGGCGCGGCTGGCGCTCGGCCATTCAGGGCTGGCGCTCGGCCATTCAGATCGTCAAGCCGGAAACCGTGGTCGCGTGGCACCGGCGCGGCTTTCGTCTGTTCTGGACCTGGAAAAGCCGACACCGCACCGGACGCCCGGCCGTGCCCCGCGATGTCCGCGCGTTGATTCGTGAGATCTCCACGGCGAATGCGCTCGCGAACACATCTCAGGCTCGGGAAGGACACGCCGAATCCGCGCCCGGTCACTCCGCTGTCAGCCGGTCGCATTGTCGCCATTCCAGAAGTCGGCGGCCTGCATCACCGCTACGACCGCGTCGCGGCATAACCGCAGTCGGCGCGTACCACTCACCGACATTCCCGCCGCACCGCCCCGCTCTATGGGTTGAAGTCTATCGCTCGTGTAATGAGCTTGAACCGCCGGCGGTGCATTTCCTGGTGGACTATGGCCCGCCCGGAGAGGCCCGTCGAGCATCGCAGGTCCTTGCACGCGTGTCGATCTGCGGCTGTATCGACTTCTCGATAGCCACAGGTCTCCGCCTAGAACAAAAGCCGCCCGACAAACTGAATCTGCCGCGCCGACGTCGCGGCCATCGTCACGCTGCCGAATTGCGGCGTGTTCACGAAGCGCTCGGGCGTGCCCAGGTTGGTGTGATTGAAGACGTTGAACGCTTCGGCTCGGAATTGCAGGCGCGTGTGCCCAACCAAGGGAAAGTCACGCTGCAGCGCAACATCCGTCTTCTGGAGGCCCGGGCCGTACACCGAGTTCCGGCCCGCGTCGCCGAACGTGTACGCGGGCGGCGTCGCGAACGCTGCGGTGTTGAACCACATGTCCGTCGAGCGCTCATCATCCGGCAGGTTCGGCGACACGCCCGGAACGACGTTCGCGCGAACTGGGTTCACGTTCAACAGGGCGCCGGCATTTGCGGTGTCGCCGAAGACGCTGACCGTGAATGGGAATCCGGTCTGCATCTGATGGATGACCGCGATTTGCCAGTCACCGACGAGCCACTTCCCCACTCTCCCTACGACACCCACGCCCTGCGACGATTGCGAGCTGAGAGGAAGCTGGTAGATCAAGCTCGCCACGAACCGGTGCCGGATGTCACACCCTCCAGGCCCCCACTCGGTAGCGAGGTTGTAGTTGTCCTGCGGAACCTCAGGCTCCATCGCCGCCGACCGGAAGGACGGTGAGTCCGACAGGCTCTTCGCGTACGTGTAATTCGCCAGTAACGTTAGACCGTTCGTCAGCCGCCGCTTCGCCTGCACATAGCCAGCGTTGTACGACGACCGAGCGGTGAACTCGAGCAGATTGATGGGACCGACCGGGAACGTCATGCTCTCGATGGGCCACGTGTCCGGCAGCTCAGTGCCTTCCACGAACGAAATTGTCTGATACGGCCGTCGCGGTCCAAGCGGCAGCGGGCTTGGCGCCGCGTTGTTGACGAGGTGGGATCGATCGAGATTCCGGCCCCACGCGCCGGTGTAGCCGATCTCGATCACCATCGACGTGCCAACCTGCCGCTCGATACTGGCGCTCGCCTGCTGGATGAACGGAATCTGCCAGTGCGGATCGAGCGCCGTGAAGCCGACGAGGGTCTTGCCGAGAACGGGATCGGCGAAGTTGAATCCCGACAGCGATGGGATGAAGTTGTTGCTCGACCGAATTTCGGGAAATACGAGCGGCACGTTGTGGACCTGATTGCACCAGAGATTCATCTCCGGATACGCATAGAACCCGCCATAGCCGGCGCGCATGACGTACTTGCCGCCGCCCGGGTTGTAGCTAGCGCCAATCCGGGGCGCGAAGTTGTTTCGATCCGGATACGCGAGGCCCATCGGATAGCCGGCCTGTCCGCCGGCGTACGCCCAGGGTTTGCCGTCAATCCAGATCAGGTTCGTCAGGATCTTGTTGGCGTCGTGGAGCGGAGACATGTACTCGTACCGCAACCCGACGTTCAGCGTGAAATGTGTGCCGATTCGCCAGTCGTCCTGGACGAACGTCTCGAATCCTGGCTGCCGCATGTTCATCGACGGCAGGCCCGCCTGGCGCTGCATGACCGTTGGCAATCCGAGAAGAAAACTGGCCAGCGCCTGTCCCGTGCCATCGTTCGAGGCCGTCCGTGTCGTGAATCCGTTGGTGAACTGGTAATACCCGCGGTTCTGGAAGAACCCCAGCATGTCCCATTTGAAGTAGCGGAAGTCGCCGCCGACCTTGATCGAATGCTGGCCGCGCACCCACGTCAGCCGGTCGCCGATCTGCAGCAGCTTGTTATCGTAGTGGCACGGCGTGCACAAGAGCGAATCGCCGAATGGCTGGTAGCCCTGCACGTTGAAGTATGGCAGCCCATACGCATCCGCGCCACCGAATCCGACGCCCTTGATCCCGAGCGCACCAATGAGATCGGTGCCGCCGGCGGCCTCTCCGGCGCGATCGAGCTGCATCCGGGCAAAGCCCACGCGCACTTCGTGCACCATGCGCGACCCCATCGGCTGGACGAAGCTGGCCGTGACGTTCTGCAGCCGGTTGTCGTGATTCGTGCCGAAACCCGGCAGGTTCTCTGGCGTGAAGCCGCGTTCGCCGCTGATCGTGTAGCGACCGAAGACGACGGCGCCGTTCTGCCAGCCATGATCCACTCGAAGTGTGCCCTGATCGTTACGGAGCACTTGCGCGCGCGTGTCGAGATAATTGTTGAACGTGCCGCCTGTGCTCATTCCCATGCCCGTGTCCGCGCCTTCACCCAGGTTGGGCAGGGGCACAAACTGCTGAAGGATGCTCAACGCCACCGGGTTGATGCGCTCCATCGGAATCACGTTCCCTGGGAACTGCGAACGAATGAGTTGCGGATTCGACGGGCTCGTCGGCTTCGTGGGATCGAAGTTCGGATTGGGACGCGTCGTCATGGGGTCGTAGATGGGCGGACCACCGCTGAAATCGCCCATCCGCCACATGTCCGAGGGCACGCTCATGATCATCGACTGTCCTTGGGTACTGCGCAGCCCCTCGAAGCTGCCGAAGAAAAATGTCCGCGCGAAACCCAAGGGGCCACCGAGCGTGCCGCCATACTGGTTCTGATTGAAGTGCGGCAGTTCTGAGGGGCTCGTGAAGAGGCGGGCGTCGAACGCACTGTTGCGCAGGTACTCGTAAATGCTTCCCTGTAGCGATTGGGTGCCGGACTTCGTGACGACGTTGACCTGGCCCGTTCCTGCAGCGCCGAGCTCAGCCGAATAGCTGGCCGTTTCGATTTGAAACTCGCGAATCGCGTCCGGTGGCAGGTTCACGATGTAGGTGTTGAAGGACGGGTCGGTGTTGGTGGTGCCGTCGATGCGGAAGGCGTTAGCACTCGGACGACCACCGGTAATACTGATCGCGGAGTTCTGTCCTGGGCGCCAATAGAGCGGCAAGGTCGACCCCGTCGAGGCACCATGCGACGTGTGGGCGCCGGGGACCAGCAATGCCAGTTCGAGGAACTGGCGACCGTTCAACGGCAGCTGCGAAATCTGCTGCTCGCCGATGACCTCTCCGACCGACGAGCTGACCGTGTCGAGGAGAGGCGCCGTCTGATGGACCACGACATCCTCGGCGACACCGCTCGCCTTGAGCACGATATCGATCCGCAGTCGTTGATTCACCTCCAGGCGGACGTCCAACACCGTCGCTGCAAACCCCTGCAGTGTGGCCCTGAGCCGAAAATCCCCGGGCTGCAGGCCGGGAATCTCGAACGTCCCATCCTTGGCGCTAGTCGTGGTCCGCGTCAGACCGCGATTCGTGTCCTCGATGACGAGCGCCGCGCCGGGAACCGGCAGCTTCTGATCATCAAGGACCAGGCCGGTCACCGTCGCCGTCGTGTTCTGGGCGGCAACGACTGATGCAGACAGAAGCAAAGGCAGAATAAGCCAGGCTCGAGACAGTCTCGAAGTCGTTCGCATAGAGTCCGCAGCGTGCTCAATTGGGGGAGAGGTGCCGAAACTGTGCAGACCCTAACACGTCTCGGAATCGCGCTCACATCGGCCGGATTGACTAGACCGCTGCCTCAAACCCACTAGATGGCCACTCTTAGTGCGCCGGACCAGCCTCGTCGATTCGGCGAGAGATCATCCATTGGCTGGAGACTAGAGCACCGGCGATCGTGGACGATTCCATTTGCCGAGTACTGGCCGGCAAGCGTGCCCGCTTAGCGACCTGTCGCGCTGTCGCAAGGCGACATCGAGTCACCGTCGCGAACCAGGTTGGTCGTCACGCGCGGCCGCTTGAGTCCCCACGACCTTTCCACCGCCTGCCAGCAACCAGCGCAACATCGAGTTATATGGTACGGACTGGACGACATGGACTATGTCATCGGATCGCGTTCGTCGTGTCGCCGAGCTGCCCCCACGGACATTTTGCACTTTCCTGCGCGAGTTGTCGTCACGCCGGACGGACGCCCCGCATCCTCCTTGAGGAGTTGAGCGGCCTCAGCGAACGGCCGATGATCATCCGCATGACGACCGCGTCCCGCCCGCAGCAACGCTATGACCATCGGCTCCGGGATCTTGTCCAACGCACCGGGGACCTGACCATCGCCACGGATCTCGGTGTCCCGCGCTCGACGGCGAGAGGGTGGCTCCGCGCGACGCCGACGATCGTGGTCAGTCTGGAGGTGGCGGACCTCACGGAGCAGGAACTCCGGCAGGAGATCCTGAAGCTGCGGCGACGCGTCGAGAAGCTCGCGGCGCTGCTCCGGTTGGCGCTCGCCCTGTTACACACCTCCGGATTCAAGCTCTCAGGTGAGCGTCTGCCGGACGGACACGCCAAGCTGCGAATCCTGCGCGCCGTGGACCGGGCACACGCGTGTATCCCGTTGCGAGCGATCCTCCGGTTCCTGCGTGTGTCGCCGAGTCGGTTTCAGGCTTGGCGCCGACGGCAGGCCGCGTGTGCGCTCGACGATCAGTCGTGCTGTCCGCGCACGTCACCCCATCGACTGACGCTCTCCGAGGTCCAGGCGATCGGGGACATGGTCACCTCGCCCGAGTACCGTCACGTCCCGACCGGCACGCTCGCCGTCCTCGCGCAGCGGCTCGGCACGGTCTGCGCCTCGCCCTCGACCTGGTACCGCCTCGTACGGAAGTACGGCTGGCGACGCCCCCGGCTCCGCGTGCATCCGGCGAAGCCAAAGGTGGGGCTCCGCACGACGCGAGCTGACGAGATGTGGCATATCGACACCACCGTCATCCGCCTGCTCGACGGGACTCGCGCGTATCTGCACGCCGTGATCGACAACTTCTCTCGACGGATTCTGGCATGGCGCGTCGCCGATACCTTCGCACCGGTCAACAGCGTGGCCGTGCTGCTTGAGGCCAGTCAGGGCGCGACGCCTTCAGAGACGACTCCGGTCGTGTTGGCGGATGCGGGCGTCGAGAACGTCAACGCCCAGGTCGACGACCTGGTGACCACGGGCGTGCTGCGCCGGGTCTTGGCCTTCACGGAACTGAAATTCTCGAACTCGATGATCGAAGCCTGGTGGCGCTCCCTGAAACATCAATGGCTCTTCCTCCACTCGCTTGATAGCGTCGCGACCATCCGCCGGCTGGTGGCGTTCTACGTCGACGAACACAACCGCGTCCTTCCGCATTCGGCGTTTCTGGGACAGACGCCAGACGAGATGTACTTCGGCACCGGGGACGGAGTGCCGACGGACCTGACGTCACGCGCGGCCGCCGCGCGCCGAGCACGCGTGGAAGCCAATCGGTCGGCGTCCTGCGAGACGTGCCCGTCACTCAACGCGGCCGCATGACGCCTGGCTGCTGACCGCCGTTCCGACGACGGGCCTGGCGCACTCGTGCGCCTCGAGGCGACCGGCGGGAGAACCGGAACCCGCGCGGTTCCACGAGTAGAGGGGCAGAACCGTCTCGGGGATCCAGACTCGCTATTCATCGATCGCCCCTTGCCGCCTTGAATGGCGACAACTCGCGCGCACAAGTCCAGAATGTTCGTGAAGATAGCTCGGCGATCTCCACGGCCGTCGTCTGCGCGACCGTCCCCAGCACGACGCCCACCCGGCAACGCGCGTCACTCATGCGTGGCTCCACCATCGCGCCCGGATTGGTCCGGTTCCGGGCCGATGTGATTGGCACCAGTTTCAATCGGCTATCAGCTGCGCATGGCGGCGACTTCGTGCCGCAGCGCCTGGACCTGGTTGAGGATTTCGCCCAAACGAGCTGAATCGCTGGAGGCGCCCTTCATGTAAATCGTGCCGTTCGAATAGAGCACCGCACTCTCCACCTCATGGAGATCGTCGAATCCTCGTTCATGGGCCCGGGCAGTGAGTTCTCCAACGTTGATGTGCAGTTTGCGGAGCTCGGCTTCCTGAAGGCGATGGTCGCGGATCACGTACGTGTCGTCTTCCTCCATGATCCGCCGTTCGATCAATGGACCGCGATAGTAAATGCGAACGAGCATCGCGTTGATACCAAGAAGCGCGGCCGCGCCGATAATGCCGCCGGACAGCGAAGTGTCGTTGCCAATGATCGCGTTCTGAACTGTATTCGACAACGTAAGCAGGACGACCAGATCGAACGGATTGAACTGCGCCAGGATTCGCTTTCCGAATCGCCGCAGTGCAATTACCAGCAGGAGATACACCGCAACAGGCCGGATAATTTTCTCCACGATCGAGATCGTCAAGTCGCTAGCGCCGAGACGGAACAGATTGACGAACAACGTATGCCAGTCGAATAGCTGCACAGGACCTCCGAGGCTGTACTTGAGGCGTAGTGTCCTCTATGTGCCGTTCAAGCTCAACCACACGTTCGAGCTCAGCACGATCATGGCAAGTGAGGACGAGCGAGGAAATAGAAGATGAAGCTCATCGGAACGGCTCTTTGTTTCGCCACGATCTGCGCCACCATGCCCTGTATGACGTGAATCGAGTTTTCGACAGGCACAGGTCGTGAAGGATTACGTCGAGTACTACATGCGCGCACGAACGCACCTGAGCCTCGAGAAGGACGCACCCGTGCCGCGATCCGCGACACTGAGTGGCAGAGTGGTTGCCATTCCAGAAGTGAACGGCCTGCACCATCGCTACACGCGCGTCGCCGCCTAGCCGACACGAACTCTCCCCAACCCTCCCGGGCTGCCTTTCGGCGCGAACCGGACCTTTCTGCTCATCCCGCAGCGGCCTGACGGCCGCCACAGGTCTCACGACGAACCCTCGCCGGCGGCGGGGCGATCAGCAGTGTCTCGCAGGACTGCAAATTTGCCTGTCGCATGGAGTTCTCAGTAGCCACACGTGCCGGCCGCAGGCCGGGCGCAGGCAGTGGCCTTTCCGCTCGACGCAGGGCGTGTCGTAGTCGTTGCGGAATTTAGCGCGTTTCAGGCGCGATGGGCCG
This sequence comes from Vicinamibacteria bacterium, assembly GCA_963800785.1. GTDB lineage: Bacteria > Acidobacteriota > Vicinamibacteria > Vicinamibacterales > JAENWD01 > JAENWD01. Next base: position 8,566 of record CAWDCH010000021.1, on the reverse strand, counting down.
ACCTGGGCGATCCGGATGGCAAGATCGGCGTCGGCATGGCCTACGCGGGCGCGGACGACCGTCAGTTCGTTGTGAACACGATTCGCTGGCTTGCTCGCGTCATTCCATGATTGGGCGCCCGTTAGACGAAAGCTGTCGAAGGGGGAAGGGCTGAGCAGGGACCGAGAACGGGCGTTATGCTAACCGCGAGACGGCCCTATGCGCTTGATCCGGTTTCGTGGACGTCGTCCGAAAGGCGGATACGATGGCCAGAATGGGATCAGTGGCTCGGCACGGCGGGCACGACGGCAGTTCAGGCCGGTGCAGTCCGGCTGGTACTGGATGAAGGCAAGACCATCCGCACCGTCGCCCGCGAATTGGATCTGACCCCGTCGTCGCTCGCCAATTGGGTCCGGCACGCGCAACCGGGTGGGGTCTTAGCTGAAACGAGACACAGTTGTGCGGGGAGCTCGCGCGGGTCTGTGCGCCGGGGGACAACATCTTTCTCTTTGGCTTCAGCCGAGGCGCGTTCACGGTCCCTCTCGGGTCTCATTCGACGCTTGCGGCAGACTCGATTTGTCGAAGGAGTTGATCAATCAGAAGCTTCTTGTCAGCAATCGCGAATACACCGAGGCCACAGTCGAAGTCGCACGCGGAAGCGCTCTTCACGTCCTGGAGGTGATGTCCATGCGTAAACGCACTCGTACTCCGGGGCCTCTCGCGGCCAAACTGTCCAAGGCATTCCAGGCGATCGCTACAGGCCTGACGCTCCCCAGCGAGAGCGATTTCCCCTACAAGGCCTTCCATGCCCCGATGTCTAAACCGGTCCCTCTTACGGTCGAGAGCTTTCGTACGGCGGTCGGTATTGGACACCGGTTCAGACTTGACATCGAGTCCGCTGACGAATTTCTTCGGAACATGCAAAATCCAGAGCGGGCCGAACCTGAAGAGATCCGGGCCTATGCACTTCTCGAACGAGTCATGCGAGCGACGCTTTCGGACCGCCATGTGATCTTCGTCCGCGGTACGAATGTCGTTCACGTCCGCTTCTACCTCGTCGGTCGCCTCGAGGATGGCAGTCTCGTTGGGTTGAAGTCGGTCGCCATCGAGACGTAAGCATCGTGGCCCTTTTCTTTCTGATTGTGACACTCGCCGTCCGAGGGCGTGCACTAGGAGGTTGTGCCTACTGAAGAGGCCGTTCCTGTTGATATCGTTGATCTTGCACGCGGCCACGCCGTACGCTTCTCGGCCATCAAGTCCGTCTTCCTCTCGCTCCTGCAGACCCGGCGACGTTGTGTGCGCTCGCGCGCCGTCCTGCAGCTAGAGGTGCTGGCGTTGCGGCACCTGCGCCGACCAGAAACACCGAACGCGCTGCGCTGATTGATGTGGCGGTTGTGGCTACCAGAAACGCGGCACATGTTGCGGCGATTGAGCTTGCAGGACATTCCGAATAGGCTCGACTCATCGTGCTTGTCGTCGTTTCGCTGCTCCAGTCGTTGCGGTTCTTGGTTCGTTCGCGCGCGTCGCGGCACTTGGAGATCCTCGCACTTCGCCACCAGTTGGCGATCGCGAATCGTGCCCGCCGTCCACGCGCTTCGTTTGACGGCTATTGATCGTGTGCTGTGGGTATGGCTGTCGCACCGATGGCGCGGCTGGCGCTCGGCGCTCCACATCGTTCAGCCGGCGACAGTGCTCGCATGGCATCGCCGCGGCTTCCTGCTGTTCTGGACCTGGAAAAGCCGACACCGCACCGGACGCCCGGCGGTGCCACACGATGTCCGCGCGTTGATTCGTGAGATGTCCACGGCGAATCCACTCTGGGGCGCGCCGCGGATTCATGGGGAGCTTCGGAAGCTGGGGATCTCGGTGAGTCAATCGACCGTCGCCAATACATGTGGCGGCATCCGCGTCCACCGTCACAAACGTGGCGGACCGTTCCTCACCAATCACGCGAGCCAGATCATGGCCGCCGACCTGTTCGTCGTGCCCGACCATCAGGTTCGGCTGCTCTTCGTCCTCGTCATCCTCGCGCACGACCGCCGACGAATCGTCCACGTGGCGGTCACCGCGCATCCAACAGCAGCATGGACGGCACAGCAGCTTCGCAACGCCTTTCCGGAGAACGAGGCGCCCCGGTATCTACGGCACGATCGCGATTCAGTCTTTGCGCACGTCGCGACCACCCTCGAAGGGATGAACCTCCAGGAGGTACGAACGGCGCCGCGATCGCCGTGGCAGAACGCCTACGTGGAGCGTGTCATCGGCTCGATCCGGCGCGAGTGCCTCGATCACGTCATCGTGGTCAACGCGTCGGGGCTTCGTCGAGTGCTCACCGAGTACGTCGCATACTACATGCGCTCGCGAACACATCTCGGGCTCGGCAAGGACACGCCGAGCCCGCGCCCGGTCACACCGCCGTCAGCCGGTCGCATTGTCGCCATTCCAGAAGTCGGCGGCCTGCATCACCGCTACGACCGTCGCGGCATAACCGCAGTCGGCGCGTACCACCCACCGACACTCCCGCCGCACCGTCCCGCTCTATGGGTTGAAGTCTATCGCTCGTGTAATGAGCTTGAACCGCCGGCGGTGCATTTCCTGGTGGACTATGGCCCGCCCGGAGAGGCCCGTCGGAGCATCGCAGGTCCTTGCACGCGTGTCGATCTGCGGCTGTATCGACTTCTCGATAGCCACAGGACAGTAAAAGGACTTCGGCCTAACCACTGCCTGTAATTCTTTGCAAAGATTGGCTCGCCGCACTGGACGATTTCCGCAACTGGTTGCAGCTGGGCCTGGAGGCCCGCGAAAGGACATGAAAATCGTAGCTTGGGCAGAATGGCCGTGCTGGGAGCGGCGAGGTCGAGATTAGCCATGGAGCAATCGAGGCCGAGCAACTGTTTGACCCGGAGCGTGCGTGATTGACCGAATAATTGAGCGTCGCCGTGTTCCCGCCCGGCGATAGCTCGCGACCCTGATTGATGCGACGAGGCACGCTCTCCGCTCCCACGAGGAGAGGCCGATGCCGTACCACATCGCCGGGATTGACGTGCACAAGAAGATGTTGGCCGTCGTGGTGGCTGACGTCGAAGTCGAGGGTGACTACCACTTTGAACGGCTGAAGGTCGGGACCAGCCCGATGCAGTTGCGCGCGCTTGCTGATTGGCTCGTCGAGCGCGAAGTCGAGGAAGTGGTGATGGAATCGACCGCGCAGTATTGGCGACCGGTGTGGGAGGCGCTGGAGCGTTACTGGAGATCGAAGCGCCGCATGCGCACTGACGCACGCCCTCTCTCCGGGACGCTCCACCTTGCACAAGCGCAGTCGAATCGGGGCGCTGGCGGGCGAAAGAGAGACTTTCCGGATGCGGAACGTTTGGTGAAGCGTCTGGTGGCTCAGGAGCTCACTTTGAGCTTTGTGCCCGACGCCGAACAGCGGCTCTGGCGGACCGTGATGCGCCGCAAGTACCAGATCACGCGCAGCCGCGTGCAACTCCACAACCGGCTGGAGTCGCTCCTCGAGGAAGCCCACATCAAGGTATCGAGTGTCGTGTCCGATCTGCTGGGCACCAGCGCACGTCGCATGCTGCACGCGGTAGGCGACGGCGAAACGGATGCAGCCGCGCTTGCCGCACTGGCCGACCAGCGCTTGCGGGCAACGCCTGAGCAATTGCGCGACGCCTTCGGCGCGTGCGCGAATCTCCACCCGGTGTATCGGCGGCTGGTGAAGCTGACGCTGGACGAATTACGCATGATCGAAGACCACCTCGCGCAACTCGATCACCAGATGGCGCAGCTGCTCGCTCACCACCACGACGCGGTGCAACGCTTGGCCGAAGTGCCCGGCCTCGGCGTCGATTCTGCGCAGCAGATCATCGCTGAAGTCGGTGCCAGTGCCGCCGCGTTTCCGTCAGCGAAACAGCTCGCGTCTTGGATGGGCGCCTGCCCGGGCAATGAGGAGAGTGCGGGAGTGAACTACAGTCACCGCTGTCCAAAAGGCAACCGTCAAATGCGGCGCGTCCTCAACCAAGCTGCGAACGCCGCGGTCAAGGCCAAGGGCACGATCTTCGCCATCGTCTATCGTCGGCTCGTCCCGCGGCTCGGACACGCTCAAGCCATTGGTGCCATCGCCCACAGGCTCTGTCGGTTGATTTGGAAGCTTCTTCACCAGGGCATTCGTTACGAGGAACGCGGGCCCGCCGTCAGTGCAAGAGGCGAAGAAGGTGCGGGCGCGGAAGATGATCCGCGAACTCCGCGGCCTCGGTTATCGCGTCGATCTGATCGCACCTGCTCGCCCTGCATGTCGTGAGCGATTTTCGACCCTGGTTGATCCGTGAAGCTGTGTAAACAGGCTGTTTTGACGATGGAGTCCGGTACTCGGCCGCTTCTCAACCCTCGCCTCTCATTCCGCTGCCTGGATGCACGTTGTCGTTCCTCCTCGAGTTTCCTCTTCCGCTCGGCTTCTTCCCGTTCCGCGTTGCGCTTGATGCGCCAAATGCGGGCGCCGCTGGCTCCCGAGTCAGAGCTGCAGCGGCGCTTGCGCGAGGCCGGCGACGCGTTTGCCAGATGCGCTGCCCGGCCTTGGTAAGGATTTCGCAAGCTCCCGCGCTGGAGGCAACATGAAGCGCAAGGTTTTTGCAACGCTCTTCGCGGTCGGGCTTTCAGCTTCCCTCGTGGCGCAGGAGCCCGTGACCGTGGCGGCCACTCGCGACGACAAGGTAACCGTGGTGGGCTGTGTCATCAAAGGGGACGGCGGGTACGTCCTTGCGAACCTCGAGGATTCGTGGGTCTCGAGCTCAGCCGGATCCCGCGCGGCCACCGTCACGTCCGCTTCGAACGTCGCCGGCAGAACCTTCTACTGGCTGACCGACGACGACGATCTCGAGAAGTCCGCCGGCCAGAGAGTCGAAGTGGGCGGCAAGCTCGACAACGAGATCGACAAGGGGAAGATTTCGGTCGAGCGCGAAGACGGAATGATCCAGATCGAGTTCGACGCCGAGGGAGAGCGGAAGGTGAAGGTCAAGGTTCCGGAGGTGCCGACGATGGTCGGTACGTCGGGAACCGTGTCGGATCGTGAGAAGACGTATCGCGTGGCAATCCGGAAGATCGACGTGAAGTCGGTGAAGGTAATCGCGTCGACCTGCCAGTAGGCGCAGCGCATCATCTTCGCGGTTGGATCCGTGCCCAAGGACATGTCCCCTCGGGTGCGTGCCCAGCGCCAAGGCGTGCTGCCATAAACACGGCGGTTTTTCGTTTCGCTTCCCAGAAGCCGTCGCCCGTTGCCTGCGCAGCTCCACCATCGCGGTGGCGCCCGCGTGAACTGGCAGTTCCTCTTCGCCGCCGCTGCGTACAATCTGGTCCGCATGCGCACGTTGGCGACCACATGCTAGGCACGCAGGAAACTCTCCTTGGGCAGGTCAGCAGTTCGGGTCTTTAAGGGAAACCCTGCGACCAGAACATCGAGCCCAGTCTCCCTTATCACCTTATCCGTGTGGCGGTTTCGGGGTTTTGGTCACCGCTTGTGTAGACGAATCGCGATTATCGGCCACCACAATGGGCCGCCACAGCACTCTGCAGATCGGTGACGCTCGTAAATCCTAGAGCCGTCGCGGCGCGCCCGATCCCTCCGAATTCTGCAGAGACGAACGAAATGCTCTGGCCGGTGCAATTCGCCATTCCCGGCACCCCGGTGAACGTGGCCGACACGGTCTGCTTGAAAACAGTGCCATAGCGGTTGCTTCCACCGACGCTTGCCGTGCCGTAGAGATTTCCATCGGCGTCGGCCATCAAGGCCGCGAACGGATTCGCGCCGTCGCTGAAGGTGAAGCGATGGAGCACCGCCAGGGTTCCTGTCGGCGTCAGCACGAACACCGTGCCACACCAGCCAGAGCAACCGGATTCGATGAGCCCCCCCGCGTGCGTCGTGCCATAGAGATTGCCTGCCGCATCGGCGATCAGACTCGCATACGGCGCCTGTCCCTCGCTGTCGCCGGCGAAACGATGGAGCACGCTTTCGCTGTAGGTGCCGTCTGGATTCGCCGTGAGCTTGAACACCGTGCCACACCCCGCGGGGCAAGCCTGTGCGCCACCGCCTGCTGACGTCGTGCCGAAGAGATTCGCCGGTGGCATCGGCGAGCAGGCCCGCGTAGGGCGCTGCGCCGTCGCGGCCGCCGGTAAAGCGGTAGAGCACACTCTCGCTATACGTGCCGTCCGGGTTCGGCATGAGCCTGAACACGGTGCCACATCCATGGCTCTCGCAACCGCTGCCACCGCCATATAACGTCGTGCCGTATAAACTGCCCGTACCGTCGGCGATCAGTCCGGAAAAGGGATATTGCCCGTCGCTGCCGCCGAACCACCCGTCGCTGCTGCCCGTGAAGCTATGAAGCAGCGTCTCGGTGTAGGTGCCGTCCGGATTCTTCGTCAGCCTGAACACAGTGCCGCATCCAAAGCCGCCGCACGAGCTCGCGCCGCCGGCGGTGGTCGTGCCATAGAGATTACCCGCCGCGTCAGCCATCAGGCCGTCGGGAGCGGCCCCGTCGTTGGGGTACCCGGTGAAGCTATGGAGTATGCCGTGGCTGTAGGTGCCGTCCGGATTCAGCGTCAGCTTGAATACCGTGCCGTAGTTGATGCCGCCGTACTTTGTTGTGCCATAGAGATTGCCCGCGGCGTCGGCGATCAGACCGGCTTGGGGCCCGGCTCCGTCGTAGCCGTTGAAGCGATGCAGTACCGTCTCCGTGCCCGTTGGCGTCAGCTTGAATATCGTGCCGTAACTCTTCTCACCGCCGCCGCCGTAGGTCGTGCCATAGAGATTGCCCGCCGCGTCGGCGATGAGGCGGCCGGAAGGCAACGCTCCGTCGCCGGGGTCGGTGTGGAATGAATACAGCGTGGTCAGCGTCTGTGCCGAGGCGTCGGTGGGCACCCCGGCTACGGCGCCGAGCAGAACGAGCATCAGGCCGACGGCGCGCACGTTCGTGATCTTCATGCGAAGGCCCTCTTGCGAGTACCGTTCCAGCGTGGCGGATCAGAGATCTGGCCGATCGTCCCTGCGCGGTGATTGCGAATCCGGTGCGGAGATTACGAAGCTGTTTGTTGCAGCCGTCCCGCAACGAATCGTTGTGGGTTGGCCGACATCGCGGTCAATGACGTGTTGAAGCAGGCCGGTGATCTCTCAGGAAAGGTGCTCATCACCTGTACGACGCCGATGAACGCGAACGACACCGCCCTGGTGATCGCGCATACGTCATCGGGTGCCGAGGCGTTGGCGAAGAAGACGAAACGGGCCCGGGTCGTCTCTGCCTTCGGCACCGTCCCGAGCGAAGTCCTGTTCGATGTCTTCGATGCCAAAAGTCGCACGCGTCGGCGACCGAGCCTGCTCTACTGCGGCAACAACGACGAGGCGAAGAGCGTCGTGGCGCAGTTGATTCGCGATGTCGGCTTTGAGCCTGTCGACGCCGGACCACTACGAATCGCACGGTACTTGGAGCTATTCACTCTGGCGATCGCCCAGCTCGCATACGAGGGTGACGAAGGTCCTGAGCTCGGCGTACCGGATTGAGCGGTTCGGCAAATAGCACATGCAGACGTTGAGGATGTGATGAGCAAGAAAGTCTGGTTGATTACGGGTGCCGGCCGCGGCATGGGTGTCGATTTCGCCAGGGCCGCGTTGGCCGCCGGCCATTCGGTTGTGGCGTCCGGTCGAGACCGCGAGCGAGTCTCCAAGGTCTTGGGAACATCGAGCGACCTGCTGGCTGTAACGCTAGACGTCACGAGCGTCGCTGACGCCGAGGCCGCGGTGCGGGCCGCCGTTGATCGCTTCGGTCGAATCGACGTGCTCGTCAACAACGCCGCCAGCTTCTACGCCGGCCACTTCGAGGAACTGACGCCTCAGCAGATCGGCCAGCAGTTGGCAGCAAGCCTTATCGGCCCGATGAACGTTACCCGCGCTGTCTTGCCGGTCATGCGAAAGCAGCGATCAGGCCACATCATCTCGATCTCCTCGTCCGCTGGCCTCGCCGCCGGGTTCGAGTTCGTGACGGCCTACGCGGCATCGAAGTTCGGTCTCGAGGGCTGGATGGAATCCCTGCAGGTGGAGGTCGCGCCGTTCGGCATCGCCACGACCATCGTCAATCCGGGATTCTTTCGCACGGAACTCCTCACGGAGCGATCGACGAATTGTGCCGAGGCATCCATTGGCGACTACGACGAGCGCAGAGGACCACTGGTCAAATACTGGAAAGCCCAGAACGGACAACAATCAGGGGACCCCGCGAAGCTCGCGCGCGCGCTCATCACGATTGCGAGCGAGAAACCACCGCCGCGTCGCTTCATCGCGGGCGCCGATGCAGTCGCTACTGCCGAACGAAAGATCGCGGATCACAAGGCGCAGATTGAGGCGCATCGGCAACTCTCGACGTCACTCGCTTTCGACTGACTGCTGTCCTCCGGATTGAGCGCGGGAAGGTCAGTCATCCAGTTGCGGACATCGTCCAGTGCGGCCTACGCGTCACAAATATCTGAGGAAATGAGACTTACGAGAGTGGTTGACAGCCAACCTCGCAAGTGACTGATTTCATTGAGCTTACGGAGCTGGCTC
>CAWDCH010000020.1:0-518723 GCA_963800785.1 Vicinamibacteria bacterium | reverse complement strand
CGTATCGAGATGGTACTGCTTGGGATCGCGCGCTCGCCAGAGCTTGTGTAGGTCTCCCGGCAGGCTGCCCGCGGCGTTCACGATCACGTCGCGCGGACCCGTGAACTCGTTGAGCACGCCGATCACCTCACCCTGGCTGATGACGGGACCGTGGTTCAGGTGATAGACCCGATCGACTTCCCGCTCCCAATCGGCCTTCTCCGTTGCGATGCGCTCCCGGTATGCGGCCGACGTTCGCCAGTCGTCCATCATCGGCAGCCACTCGTCCAAGATCGCTCGCGCGTCTCCCACGAGCGGCAGCGCCTGGTGCTTGCCGGCGTCGAACTCGGTGATGTTGACGGTGATGAACCGAACATCGGGATGCTGAAACGCAGTCTTCGATGCCGTGGTGAAGTCGCTCAAACGTGAGCCGGCCACGACCACCACGTCCGCCTCGCGGGCCAGGCGATTCGCGCCGGGCGTGCCGGTCACACCCGTGGCTCCGAGAGCCTGCGGATGATCGTGAGCCAGCGTCCCCTTCCCTGCTTGCGTTTCGACGACGGCGATCCCCGTCTGTTCGGCGAAGCGGCGCAACGTCTCAGTGGCCTCGCTGTAGATGACGCCGCCGCCAGCGACGATCAGGGGCGTTTTTGACGAGCGCAGAAGGGCGGCGGCGCGGCGCAGCAGTAATGCGTCCGGGCGAGGCCGCGGGATCGTCCACACGCGCTGCTCGAAGAACGTCTCCGGGTAGTCGTACGCTTCAGCCTGCACGTCCTGAGGCAGGCAAACGGTGACTGCACCCGTCTCGGCTGGAGACGTCAGAATCCGCATTGCTTCAGGGAGCGACGTGATCAGTTGTTCGGGACGATTGATGCGATCCCAATAGCGGGACACCGGCTTGAAGCAGTCGTTCACCGAGATGTCCTGAGAGGAGGCGGATTCGAGCTGCTGCAGGACAGGCGCGGGCCCTCGCGTCGCGAAAATATCGCCCGGCAGTAAAAGGACTGGAAGACGATTGATCGTCGCGACTGCAGCGCCGGTCAGCATGTTAGTCGCACCTGGACCGATGGAACTCGTGCACACCAGCGCACGTCGGCGATTTGCCATCTTCGCGAAGCCGACGGCCGCGTGGACCATCGCCTGCTCATTGCGCGGCAGGTAACAGGGCAGCCTGTCGGCGCACGCGTGCAGCGCCTCGCCGACACCCGCGACATTGCCGTGGCCGAAGATCGCAAAGGCGCCGCCGAAAAACGGCTGCTCGACTCCATCGAAGCTCGTATGCTGCTGCGTCAGGAATTCCACCACCGCCTGACCCACGGTGAGGCGCCGCTTCTTGGCCACGATGTTCCTCACTATCTTTGTTTCCTACCACCCGCCGTGTGACGCGACGAACTCCTCGACCTCAGGGAGCGTGGGCATGAAGTTGGCGCATCCATGTCGAGTGACGACGATCGCGCCAGTCGCGCACCCCATGCGAACGGCGCGCTCGAGCGTCCAACCCTGGAGCCAACCGTACAGCAGTCCGCTGGCAAACGCGTCGCCGGCACCAAGCACGTTCAAGACCTCGATTCGAAACGGCCGAACGACGACCGGATCGTGGCCAGGACGGAAGATGATCGCCCCCTCGCCGCCGCGTTTCAAGATCAGCGCCTCGAGTCCGAGCTCGACCAACCGTTGCGCGGCGGTCGTGGAATCCTCCTCGCCGGTGGCGGCACGGAGCTCTTCGTCGGTCCCGACGGCAAGCTGTGCGGAGCGCAGCAACGCGCGCATATGCACGCCGAAGTGCGCTGCCGAGGCCCACTCACCGGGACGGTAGTCGATGTCGACGACGACGCGCGCGCCGGATGCGCGAGCACGTTCGGCCGCGAAGATCGTCGCGGAGCGGCTCGGCTCGTAACCGAGCCCGGTGCCGGTCACCACGACGACGCTCGTGCGATCGACGGGTGACCGGCGCACGTCATCGAGGTCGAGCGCGCGGTCCGCGCAATTATCCCGATAGAACGTCAGGGGGAATTTGTCGGGCGGCTGAATGCTCATGATCACCGCGCTTGTCCGGCGCCCGGCTTTGCGCGGAATGAACCGCGTCTCCACGCCTTCACGCTGGAGGAATGCCAGAACGAAGTCGGCGACCTCGTCCTCACCCACCGCGGTCAGGAGCGCCGACCGCAGCCCGAGGCGGCGCGTTCCCACGCTGATGTTCGTCGGACAACCGCCGACGTAGGCATCGAAGGACTTCACGCCGGTCAGCGGCACGCCGATTTCGTGCGCGTACAGATCGATGCAGCTGCGGCCCATGGTCAGGACATCGTATTCGGGCGGGTCACTCATGCGAGCTCAGGGTCTCTGGTTTCTGACCGTTGGTCTCCGGTCGTACTCGTACGGGTGAAACACGACGCCTGGCCGTGCGGATCAACGCCTAAAGAGTGCAGACCAGGGACCACAGACCGACGTATACTGCGCCGTTCCCCGAGCCCATGCAAGCCGATAGCCTCGCTCCGATTTTGCAGATGCGGGGCATCTGCAAACAGTTTCCCGGCGTCGTCGCGCTGGACGACGTCGCGCTGGCGCTGCAGCCTGGCGAAGTGCACGTGCTGCTCGGGGAAAACGGCGCGGGCAAGTCGACGCTTGTGAAGATTCTCAGCGGTGCCATCGAGAAGGACGCCGGCGAGATCCTGCTCGCCGGCCGGCGCGTGGAGATCGCCGGACCCGACCATGCCCGACGGCTTGGTATCAGTAGCATCTATCAAGAGCTGACGCTCGTTCCGTATCTGTCGGTGGCGGAGAACGTGTTCCTGGGAAAGGCGCCCCGGCGATGGGGGCTCGTAGACTGGCGCCGGATGAGAGACGAAGCGGAACGGCTTCTGCACGGCCTGGGCGTCAGGCTCGACGTTCGGCGGGCCGCCGGCGGGCTCGGCCTGGCGCAGCAGCAGATGGTGGAGCTCGCGCGTGCGCTGGCTGACGAGGCACGCGTGCTCGTGATGGACGAACCGACCTCCGCCCTGACGGGTGTGGAAGTCGAACAGTTGTTCGAGACTATTGCGCGGTTGATTGCTCGCGGCGTCGCCGTCGTGTACATCTCACACCGGATGAACGAAGTCTGCCGAATCGGCCACCGGGTCACGGTGTTGCGCGACGGCCGGAACGTCGCGACGCGCGCACTTACGGACGTGAGCGTCGGCGAGCTCGTTCAGATGATGGCAAACCGCGACGTCTCGGACCAGTACCCGCGGCGGGAGGTCCGGCGCGGCCGCGAATTGCTGCGCGTCGAAGGGCTCGCGCGCCGTGGAATTCTCCACGACATTCATTTGTCTTTGCATGCCGGTGAGATCCTGGGAATTGCCGGGCTCGTCGGCGCCGGACGCACCGAGCTGGCTCGGGCCATCATGGGCGCGGACCCGATTGACAACGGTCGGATTACGATCCGTGGGCACGCCGCGCGTCTGAAAACGCCCGCCGCAGCCGTGCGCCAGGGCATCGGGTTCCTGCCTGAAGATCGCAAGGCCCATGGCCTCGTGCTGAGCCTTTCCGTCCAACAGAACATCGCGTTGCCGAATCATCGCCTGGTCTCGAACTGGGGACTGGTCGATACCGCGCGGGAACGCAGAGAGGCGCAGCGGATGATCGATCAGCTGCGCATCAAGACTCCGAACCCGGATCGAATCACGCGGTGGCTGAGTGGTGGCAACCAGCAGAAAGTCGTGCTCGCAAAATGGCTGGCAGGCCATGCGGAGATCTTCATCTTCGACGAGCCGACCCGGGGCATCGACGTGGCGGCACGGCGCGACATCTACGAACTCATGAACAGCCTGGTCGTCCACGGTGCCGGGCTGCTCATGGTGTCATCCGATCTACCAGAGGTGCTCGGCATGAGTGATCGGGTGCTCGTGATGCGACAGGGGCGGATTCAGGCCGAGTTCGATGCGAGCGCAGTGTCCGAGGGCGACGTCATGCACGCGGCCTTCGGGGTCGGCTCGTGAGCACGAGCAACTCAGGGGTCAAGAGCGCACGTCAGTTGGGCACGCTCCTCGGCCTTCTGGGTCTGGGTTGCGTTCTCTGGATTCTGACACCCCACTTTCTCACCGTCTCGAATCTCCTGAACGTCCTGGAGCAGAGTGCCATCAACGCGATCGTCGCGGCCGGTATGACGTTCGCGATCATCTCGGGCGGCATTGATTTGTCCGTCGGCTCGGTACTGGCGCTCTCGGGAATCGTCCTTGCGAGCCTGTTGCATGCTGGTGTGGGGTTACCGCTCGCACTCACGCTCGCGCTGGCCAGCGCCGCTCTTTGCGGGCTACTCAACGGCGTGATCGTAACTGTGGGACGTCTGCCGCCATTCATTGCGACCTTGGGGATGATGAGCGTCGCTCGCGGGCTGGCGCTGATCTGGGCCGAGGGGCGGCCGATTTCGGGCTTCGACGAGACCTTCCGGCTGATCGCCACCGGACGTCCTCTCGGCGTACCGGCGCCGGTGCTGATCACGCTCGTGGTCTATGGATTGGCGCACGTGGCGCTCGCGCACTCGGTATTCGGACGCAGCATCTACGCGATTGGCGGCAACGAGGAGGCGAGCCGGCTCTCAGGCGTCCCAGTTCGTCTGCACAAGGCTGGCGCGTACGTCGTCTGCGGTCTCACCAGCGGCGTGGCCGCGGCGGTATTGACGGCACGTCTCAATTCTGCGCAGCCGACGGCCGGCATCATGTACGAGCTGGACGCCATTGCGGCGACCGTCATCGGCGGAACCAGCCTGTTCGGCGGCGAGGGTTCATTGGTTGGCGCCCTCATTGGTGCGCTCATCATGGGCGTGCTCCGCAACGGGCTGAATCTGCTGGATGTGTCGTCATTCGTGCAACAGCTCGTGATTGGCACTGTCATCATCGCCGCGGTGTGGATCGATACGGCGCTGATGCGTCGCCCCGCTCTTGACAGTAAGGAGGCAACCGCATGCGGTCACGCAGGCTTGCACGAATCTTCAGGACTTCGGTGGGTGTCCTCGCGGGACTGGCGATGGCGCCGATGCACGCCGGCTGCAACCGACCGCCGGCCGACAACGGCGCACCGGGTCGCGCGCGCGTCGCCTTCGTCATGAAGACGCTGAATCATCCGTTTTTTCTCGACATGAAACGCGGCGCCGAAGAGGCGGCGAGCACGCTCGGTGTCGACCTGGTCGTGCAGGCAGCCGAGCGGGAACTGGACGTCGAGAAGCAGACGCAGATTATCGAGAACCTGATCCAGACCGGGGTGAACGCGCTCTGCGTCACGCCGAGCGGTTCCAAGGAAGTGGCGTCGGTCCTGGGCAAAGCCACCCGAGCGAACATCCCGATCGTCATCGCCGATACACGCGTCGATCCTGCTGCGGCCGCTGCGGCAAAGGTGAAGATCGGTACGTTTGTCGGGTCGGACAACTACGAAGGGGGGAAACTGGCAGGTCAGTTCATGGTGCAGGTGACCGGCGGCCAGGCCAGGGTGGCAATCCTCGAGGGGATCCCCGGTCACGAGACGGGCGATTCGCGGCTGCGCGGTTTTCGCGACGCGGTCGCGAGCGCGCCGGGGCTCAGGATCGTTGCGAGCCAGCCGGCGAACTGGGAGCGAGACCAGGGCTTCACCGTCTTTCAGAACATGCTGCAGGCCCACCCCGACATCGACGCGCTCTTCGCGGCCAGCGACCTGATGGCGCTCGGCGCCATCGAGGCGATTGCCGCCGCGAATCGCACGGGGAAGGTACGCGTCGTAGGCTTCGACGCTCTCGACGATGCGCGGGCGGCCATCGAAGCGGGCCGCATGGCGGGCTCGGTGGCGCAATCCCCTCGCGACATGGGCAGGATCGCAGTCGAGAGCGCGTATAAACTGATGCGGAACGAGAGCGTTCCGGCCGAGCGGAAAGTTCCTATCGTCCTCGTGACGAAGAAAACAACATAACGAAGCTACTCGAGCGTTGAGACATCACCATGACTGGAACCGGCAGGCGCCGATTGAACGTGGGGCTGATCGGATTGGGACGACTCGGGCGCGTCTACGCGCGCGACATTGCCACGCGTGTCCCCTCTACACGTCTGGCGGCGGTAGCCGACGTGGACCAGGCGGCGGCGGCAGAGATCGCCCGCGAGTACGAGGTCCCGCGCTGGTACGGAAATCCCGGCGATCTCATCGAGGATTCGAACGTCACCGCAGTCGTGATCGTGACCCCGACGCGGACGCACTGTGAGTTGACGCAGGCCGCAGCCAGGCGCGGCAAGGCGATCTTCTGCGAGAAGCCGGCCGCTCTGTCGCTCGAGGAAGCGCTGGCGATGAAAGAAACCATCGCAGCGACGGGCGCCTTCTTCCAGCTCGGCTTCATGCGCCGGTTCGACCGCGGCTACGCGTCGGCCAAACGCCAGATCGAAGCAGGCGCGATCGGCGATCTGGTGATGTTCAGGGCGACCTCACGTGATCCATTTCCACCGTCCGTGGATTACGCGAACCCGCGCAACAGCGGTGGCCTGATCATCGACCAGGGCATCCACGACCTCGATCTGGCGCGATGGTTCATGGGCGAAGTAGAGCGCGTACAGGCCATCGGCGGTGTGCTCGCGTACCCCGAACTGGGCGCGGTCGGCGACATCGACAACGCGATCGTGACGCTTCAGTTCACCAGCGGAAAGCTTGGCGTCGTGGACTTGACCCGTAACGGCGTGTATGGCTACGACATCAACACCGAGCTCCTCGGCACCCGCGGTACGTTACGGGTTGGATATTTGATCGAGACCCCGGTGCTGCTGATGACCAAGGCACACGTGGCGCACGACGTCGTTCCGTATTTCATGGAACGATTTCGAGATGCCTACACCTCGCAGCTCGAGAACTTCGCGGAAAACGTCCTGCACGAGCGTGTTCCGCCGATCACGATGGATGATGGAGTCGAGTCGCTGCGGATCGGCATCGCGGCAACCCGCGCTCGGGAGAGCGGCCAGGCGGTCGACGTGGCGTCCGTGGCGGTGGCGCCTCAAGAAGGGGGAGTGTCGGCATGAGCAGCTGGACACCGCTCTTGCATTCTCGCGCCCCGCGCGAAGGACGTTCAGCGCCACTTGTTACCGTCGGTCCGCGACGTGCGCGATGGCACTACGTCCACTTCGCGGCACACCGGATCGTGGCCGGCGACCGCTGGGTCGGCCGCACCGGCGGCGACGAGGTGTGTCTCGTGCTCCTCTCCGGTCTCGCAATCGTGAACTGGTCTCCCGGGCAAGCACGCGCCGTGCGTCTCGGCCCACGCCGAAACGTGTTCTGTGACTATCCCCATGCGGTGTACCTGCCACCGAAGACCAGATTCCAATTGCGGGCGGAGCAGACGACCGAGATTGCCGACTGCCGGTCGCCGACGAAGTCGCGGTATCCCGCGCGCGTGATCCGACCCGAGGACTGCGGTCTCGAGGTGCGTGGGGGCGGCAATGCGACTCGACAGATCATCGACATTCTGCCGCCCATGGCGCCCGCGGACCGGCTGCTCGTGTGCGAGGTCCTCACACCGAGCGGAAACTGGTCGAGCTATCCTCCGCATAAACACGATCGCCACAGTCCGCCGATTGAAGCCGATCTCGAAGAGACCTATTACTACCGATTCGCCGATCCCGCCGGGTATGGCATCCAACGCCTCTACACCGCCGACCGACGGACGGATTGCGTTCTCACCGTCACCAATGGGGATCTGGTGATCATCCGCGACGGCTATCATCCGTTTGTCGCGGCCTACGGGTACGATGCCTACTATCTCAACACGCTTGCCGGGAGCGCGCGGACGATGGCGGCGACCGACGATCCGCGCTACGCCCACTTGCGCTCGACGTGGCCCCCTCCGGACCCGAGGGTGCCGCTGATCCCCCATCCCACCTCCGGCCGCGGCCCTGTTGCGGGCGACGAGCGAAGCGGAAGCCGGAGATGACGGAGCCATCCAAATGAAAGGCCTCGCGAAGCTTGCGCCTGGTGCGGGCAACGTCGGCCTCGCCGAGCGGGAGGAATGCACGCCGGGACCCGGGGAAGTCCTGATCGAAGTGCATGGCGCAGGCGTCTGCGGCACGGATCTGCATATCGCCGCCGGCGAGTTCGTCAGCAGGCCGCCCGTGACGATGGGGCATGAAGTCTGCGGCGTCGTCTCGCAGATCGGTGAAAGTGTCGATACGTCATGGCTCGGCGCGTCAGTCGTGTCGGAAACCTACTACTCGACCTGCGGCCGGTGCGCATGGTGCCGGGACGGCCAGATCAATCTCTGCCCGGAGCGGCGTTCGATCGGCTCGTTCGTCGACGGCGCGTTCGCGCGCGAGCTTGTCGTTCCGGCGACGAACCTGCACAGGATTCCCGAGTGGCTCGACGAGCATGCGGCCGTGCTGATCGAGCCGCTCGCGTGCGTGTGTCACTGTCTCTGCGATCCGGACAAAGTCACTGTGGGCGATCGCGTGCTCGTCACCGGACCGGGTCCGGTCGGACTTCTCGCGGCCCAGGTCGCGCGCACCTTCGGCGGAGAGGTGTTGCTAGTTGGCCTGCCCCAGGACGAGTCGCGCCTGGCGGTCGCGCGGAGCCTCGGGTTCACCACCGCACACGTCGCCGAACCCGGCGCCGACGTGGTCATCGAGTGTTCGGGTGCGGCAGGCGGAGCCGCAACGTGCTTCGAGGCGGCGGGCCGCGGTGCGCGCTTCGTGCAGGTCGGTGTCTTTGGCAAGGACGTGAGCGTGCCGCTGGACAATCTGTTCCGCAAGGAGCTGGTGATGACGTCCGGCTTCGCATCGACGCCTCGCTCCTGGCGACGCGCGATGTCGCTGGTGGAGGCGCGCCGGATCGCGCTCGAGCCCCTGGTGTCGGGGGTGGTTCCACTCGCTGACTGGCAGAACGTTTTCGCTGATCTTCGGGGCGGACGGGGAATGAAAATCGTATTTGACCCGCGTCTGGATTGAACCCGACGGGCCGCGCAATGACAGCTTCACGGCCGGACGCCGCGTCGACGTGGCAAGACGGCTTTGATTGCGTCGGGCAATGGTTCTGAAACGGACGACAGCCGTGTTCCTGCCCGGCGACACCAAGGCCCTTTGAGGCCGGTTCCCGTAATGTCCGAGAACTCAGCCCGCGGCTCGGCGCAGTCCTATGCGGCGGCACGGCAGTAATAGCTGAGAAGTCCACCGACGCGCTGCCGACGGCGAACGGGCCCGCCGGGATGCGGCTGTCGTGGAGGATCGATCAGCTCGTTATCAAGTCCTTGGTGGTTTCGCTCGCCATGGTCGTGTGCGACGAAGTCAGCGAGCGTCCGCTGCAGGTGGCGTTCACCGAGCGGGATCACGCGATTCAAGCATTCCTCTTTGATCGAGCGGACGAACCGCTCCGCATGCGCATTGCAGCATGCGATTCGCGTCGATGCCTCCGTCGGCGTCCTCCGTCAGGTGGCGCATGGTCTGGACGAGGAAGGCTTCATCTGGATGCGGGGTGGACCTCAGAATCTGGATTCGACGCGAGTGCAGTTCGATCACAAACACCGTGTAGTAGGTGACCAGCCCGTGCGCCGTCCACACCTCGGTCGTGAAGAAATCGGCCGCCAGGAAGGCGCGCCAATGGGCACGCAGAAAGGTGTGCCACGTGATCGGCCGCTGACGGCTGGGCGGAATGCCTCGGGGTGTGCGCCGTGACGATCGAGGCAACTCGCGCGAGCGTGCGACGTCCGAGGCGCCGGCCGATCACGGCGAGACGGCGCCGTTCATCATCGACCAAGCGCAACCGTCGACCGTGCAGCTGCATCTCGAGCACCCGATTCTCTTCGCGCAGAAACTCAATCACATCGCGTTGCTCTCGATCAAGCCACCCGAACAGCGCCCGCAAGGAGCAAGTGAAGTGGAACCACGCGCGGAGTCTACGTCAAAGCCGGTCGACGCAATTTTCGGACAAAACGGCGCCGTTCACGGTCAGTGGCCGCGCCGAAACGACATCGAGGGGGCGGGATGGTTCTCACGCGACGTAATTTCCTGACACGTGCCGCCGCAGCGGGCGGCGCGTCGCTCGTGTACGAGGCGATGAGCGGTCTCGGTCTGCTCGCCGCGCCGACACAAACGCGCTTTGATCTGTCTGGTCGCGTCTCAGGTGTCCGCGTGCTCGTCCTTGGCGCCGGATTGACCGGTCTCACCGTCGCATACGAGCTCGACAAAGTCGGCTATGACTGCCGCGTGCTCGAGGCGCGCCCGCGGCCGGGTGGTCGTGTTTTCACCGTGCGTCGCGGCACCGTGAGCGAAGAGGACGGCCCCAGCCAGACCGCCGCGTTCGACGAGGGCCTTTACTTCAATGCCGGACCGATGCGGATCTCGCACCATCACCGCACAACGTTGGCGTACTGCCGCGAGCTGCAGGTGCCGGTGGAAGTTTTCGTCGCGGACTCTGATAGTGCCTACCTGTATCAAACTAGGTCGTCCACGCTGACCGGACGCCGGATTCGCCTGCGCGAGGCCCGGGCAGATTTCGACGGCTACATCGCGGAGTTGCTGAGCAAGGCGCTGTCGCAGACGCAACTGGATCAGCCGCTGACAGCCGAAGATCGTGAGAGGCTGCTTGTGTATCTCCGCCGCCTCGGCGCGCTCGACCAGCAGCGGCAATACCGCGGTTCACCGCGCCGCAGCGGTTACGACCAGGAGCGGCAGTCCGTGCCGCTGCCATTACGTGATTTGCTCGGCGCGAATTTCGACTTCTACATGGGAATCGATTGGGACTCTCAGCCGACGATGATGCAGGTCGTCGGCGGAATGGACCGTCTGCCCGCGGCGCTCGCGGCGCGCCTGCGGAACCGCATCGTGTATCGCGCGGCCGTCCGCGAGATTCGGCAGGGCGAACGCGGCGTGTGGGTGATCTATGCCGATGCAGATGGGCAGCTGAAACGCGTCGATGCCGATTACTGCGTCTGCACTATCCCATTACCGGTGCTGCGCGGTCTTCAGGGGGACCTATCACAACCGGTTCGGTCAGCCATTTCCGCGGCCAGTTACGATGGCGCGGGCAAGATTGGCTTGCAGTTCAGGCGCCGGTTCTGGGAAAACGACGACGCGATCTACGGCGGCAGGTCGTGGACGGACCAGGAGATTGGACAAATCATCTATCCCTCACACGGCTTCAACGGACATAAAGGGGTACTCGTGGGCTACTACATGGATTTCAAGAGAACGATGCACGAGCGCACTCCTGCCGAACGTCAGCGCGTGGCGCTCGAGCAGGGCGCCGGCCTTCACCCGCAGTACACGACCGAGTTCGAGACGGCGTTCTCTGTCTCCTGGTCTCGCGTGCCTTGGAGCCGCGGCTCATGGAGGTCGGAAACAGCCGCAGCGCACGAAGCGCTCGGGGCGCTCCGGCGACCCGACGGCCGGGTGCATTTTGCCGGCGATTACTTGACGAACATGAGTTCGTGGATGCAGGGCGCGCTTGAATCCGCCCGCGAGGTGGTAATGGCGATCCACGCGCGCGCACTCGCTTGAAGCTGATCGCGACGCGGGCTGACGACGCTGAAAGACGGCCGTCGTCGAGTCACAACCACACGCGGGCGAGCGTACAACACGGCCCCCTACGCAAGGAGGAAGAACGGCGCGGGCGTAAGCAGCCGACCGTCACGGTGTACAAACCCGTCATGAAGGAGCGCAAGAGCCGCAAGTCAGCGCAGGTATCCTGAGTCTGTGCCGAGGGGAGGGCGAGAACGGTCGGCGGGTCACCGCGGGCGCCGGCGCCGCCCTCTCTGTGGCCCCGAAGAACGGGCGCGGATGCCATCGGGCGCATCCGCACCCTTCGAACGCAACGCCGGTGCGGCTACGATTTCTTCCTGGCGTGCAGCGAAAAGGCGGCGCCCTGCGGATCCATGGCGTTGACGATCATGTCGCCGCCAGGCACTTCCATCGGGCCGTTGAGGATCTGCCCGCCGTTGGCTTTGATGCGCTCCTCGGCGCTGGTGATGTCGGGCACCATGAAATAGATCTGCCAGTTCGGCGGCACGTTGGCCATCTGCGGCGGCTTGTTCATCATTCCGCCGATCATGCCGTGCGGGCGATTGAACATCTGATACTTGCCCAGGTCGCCCATATCCATCGCCTCGCTGGGCTGCCACCCGAAGACGTCCTGGTAGAACTTCATGGCAGCATCGGCGTCGGTCGTCATCAGCTCGTGCCACGAGGCTTCGCCGACTTCGGGCGGGCCTTCCGGCTTACCGTCGCGCGGTTCCGGCTGGTAGATGTAGAAGGCCGCGCCCTGCGGGTCCTTGACCATCTGCATCCGCCCGACCGTGGGCACGTCGATCACCGGCGAACACGTCGAGCCGCCGCGCCGCTCGATGTGCGCGACGGCATCTTCGAGCCGCGGCACGCCGATATACATCGCCCAGAACGGCGGCGAGCTCATCCCGTCTGGCGTCTTCATCAGGCCGGCCACGCTCGAGCCGTCCTGGCGGTTGAAGATCGTGTACGGCTGCGGCGAGGCTTCAAACGGCGCCGACGTCCAGCCGATCACGGCCCTGTAGAATTTTTCCGCGGCTTTGGTGTCGGATGTCATCAACTCGTACCACAGCGGACGTCCGAGCACGGATGAAACGGTGACAGCCATCGGACCCTCCTGAGACAGGCGGAGCGGCGACGACGACCTCAGCCGTCACTCGTCCGCGCCGTAGCCCACAAGTCTGCCACCAACACGTCTTGCCCGCACGCTCGTACGCTCGAAAAGCGCAGAAAGGAGTGGCGGGACGATACGGCGCATCGTGCAGGGCGGCCGATCGACGTTCTACCGGCCCCCAGCGAAAGGACCTGGAGCGCGCGCGGCAGCTCGGGCGATCGCTCCTTCCAGGCCATCGGGAAGGAGAGAGTGACAGTGGCGCGCGATCCGGATGAGGCGATCGCCATCGCCCGGCGACTCCTGACACGTTGAGCCCAACTCCCAATTCTCTTTGCCGGCCGTTTACGGGCTCATTGGGAGTTGGGCGTTTGGACCTTGGGGAGTTGACGCTGACGGACGCAAGTGAGCTCTGGCTCTAGAACGATCACTCCGCCAACCCCTCCGATCGGAGGGTTTGCAAACCCCACCAGGCACCTAGGCTAGCCGCTGTCCTCGACCCCCTGGGAGAACAGCATGCCAGCTACATCTGCTGCGTTGCTTATCACCGACCACTCAATCGGGACCGGCAGCCGACTCGTGGCAGGCATGCTGCTCTGGCTGATGCTTGCGACAGTGGCCGCGGCCCAAGTCACGAGCGGAACGATCCTCGGGACAATCACTGATCCCAGCGGTGGCGTCCTGTCGGGCGTCAGCGTGTCGGCCACGAACCTCGACACCGGTCTGGTTCGCTCGATGACAACGGACGCATCCGGGGCGTACCAGCTGTCAAACCTGCCGATTGGCCGCTATCAGCTGAAGATCGAGCGGGACGGATTCAAGACGAAGGTTATCAGCCCCCTGACGCTGATTGTCGACCAACGCCTGCGTGCGGACGCCGCGCTCGATCTCGGCGCCCTGGCCGAGACCGTCGAAATCCGCGGCGGGGCGACCTTGCTGCAGACCGATCAACCGGACATCAATCAGATCGTCCAGGAGCGCGAGATCAAAGCGCTGCCCCTCAACGGGCGGGATTTCTTTTCGCTCCTGCTCCTGAGCAACGGCGTTCAGGACACCTCGACGGATCAGGCCGGCGCCACCACCAATGTGACGTTCTCGGTCAACGGCCAGCGTCCGGAGTCGAATTCGGTGACGCTCGATGGCGTCCAGATGTCCTCGGTGCGAGAGTCGGACGTGGACCTGCGTCCGAACGTCGACGCGATCAGCGAGTTCAAGGTGTTGACGTCCTCCTTCTCCGCCGAATACGGGCACACCGGCGGCGGCGTCATCTCCATCCAGAGTAAGGCCGGCACGAACAGCTTCCACGGCAGCGGCTTCGAGTTCCTGCGCAACGACGCCCTGAATGCGGCGAATTACTTCCGCAACCCGGTCAACCCCGAGAAGGCCCCGCTCAAACAGAACCAGTTTGGCGCGACACTCGGCGGCCCGCTCAGGAAAGACCGGACGTTCTTCTTTGCGGATTATCAGGGTCAGACGCTGCGGCGGACCAACGAGGCCTTCGCCAACGTGCCGGAGGAGCCCTTCCGGCGTGGCGACTTCTCGTCGATCCTCCCCGACAACATCGTCTACGACCCGCAGACGGGGCTGCCGTTTCAAGGGAACGTCATTCCCGAGGAGCGCTGGAGCCAGTTCGGCTGGTCGATCATGAACGCGGCAGCGCTTCCGAATCTCGAAGGCAACCCGCTCGGCAATTACTTCGTGCGTCAGCCGCAATCGGTCGATCACCACGAATGGGGACTACGCGTCGATCAGGTGCTATCCGGCTCCGACAACATCTTCGGGCGCTTTCGGATGAGCAATCTCCATCTGAACACGGCTGACGCGCTGGCGCGACCGGACGGTCCGATGCCAGGCGTCTCGATGGAGGTGGCCGACGAGGGTCGCGGCATCCAGCAGGGCGGCATCCACGACGACCGCAACTACAACGGCGTCGTCTCGCACAACCACCTGTTCGGCGCCAGGCTCGTGAACGAAGCCCGCGTCGGATTCCATCGTTACGAGCTCGACGTCCTGTCACACGCCTTCAAACAGAATCTGGCCGAAGCGAACGGTCTGCACGGCGTGAACGTCGATGAAAACAGCTCCGGGCTTCCGGTCTTCTATCTGAACGCCTACACGTCGCTCGGCGGCGACGACTTCAAGCCGCTCTACTTCAAGGAGACGTTCTGGCAGTTCAACGACACGCTCACCTGGAACGTCGAGAATCACTCGTTGAAGTTTGGCGGGGAGTTCCGCCGCCGGAACGAGGACAACTACTACGCGCTGTTCCCTGCTGGCGCCTTCTACTTCTATCCGCAGCGCACGACGAACTACACCTACGTCGGCAGCCACGAGCTGGCGGAAGTGCTGCTCGGCCTGCCGTTCCTCTCCTGGCACGGCCGCCGGTTCGGGCCGCCCCTCCTTCGCGACAATCAGTACTCGGCCTTCGTCCAGGACGACTGGAAGCTAACGGACGACCTCACGGTGAACCTGGGCGTGCGCTACGAGTACTACACCCCGTTCTTCAGTCCAAGCAACGAGCTCTCGATGTTCGACATCGACAAGGGCGAAATTGTGATCGCCGAGCAGGGCGGCGAGTCGCGCTACATCATCAATCCTGACAAGAACAACTTTGCGCCGCGCGCCGGCTTCGCCTACAAGATCAACGACAAGACAACGCTGCGCGGCGGTTACGGGATGTTCTTCACGCCGGAAAATGCCCAGCGCGACGACATCAAGTTCAACCCGCCCTTCTATCGACAGAATGAGGTGTTCGACGGCTGGACGTTCGACGAGCTGCCCCCGCCCCTTGTCGATCCGGGGGCCTTCCCCACTGGCTATCAGACCTACAACATCGACCGAGGTTTCCAACGCGGCTACTCGCACCAGTACAACGTCGCCGTCCAGCGCGAGATTCCGGGAGGCTTCCTCGTCGAGGCCGCGTACGTGGGCTCGCAGGGTAACAACCTGCCGTTCTCGGCGAACATCAACCAGGCGAGAGCCGATGGCACCCCCGCCCCGTACCCGGATCTGGGCGACGTCGGTGTCGTCAAGGCGGTCGGCGACTCGTCCTATCATTCGGGCCAGTTCAAGCTGGAACGGCGGTTCTCGCAGGGCGTGTTCGTTCTCGCCACCTATACCTGGTCGAAGTCGATCGACACGCTCACCTCTCCCTCACGCGGCGCGGGTGGCGTGCAGAACATCTTCGATCCTTCGGAGAATCGCGGTGTCTCTGACTGGCATGTGCCGCACCGGTTCGCCCTCAGCTACGTCTGGGAGCTGCCGTACGGCAAGGATCGGCGGTGGGGCAGCAGCGCTGGGCCCCTGACCCAGGCAATCTTCGGCGACTGGCAGATGACCGGCATCTTCGCCGCGCGCTCCGGAACTCCGGCCAACGTGACCGTGGGATCGCCGATCCCCGGTGGCGACGCGCGGCCAAATCTCCTGCACGATCCGAATCTTCCCGGTTCGGAGCAGACACCGGAACGCTGGTTCGACACCACCGCATTCGTGGCCAACGAAGCGGCAGACGGAAGCCTGCTGCCGGGCAATGCCGGGCGCAATATCATCCGCGGACCCGGTTACGTCAACCTCGATCTCGGCCTGATCAAGTTCATCCCGATCGGCAACGAGATGCGGCTGCAGTTTCGCACCGAGATCTTCAACCTGACCAACACGCCGCATTTTGCCAACCCGGTCGTGAGGATGAGCGATCCGGCCTTTGGCCGCATCACCCACACGCGTAATCCGATCAACTTCGGATCGACGGCAACGACGTACACGAACCGTATGATCCAGTTCGCAGTGAAGCTGGAGTTCTAGTCGACGTGGAGAATTCCGCGCTCGAGCGCGGTCGTCACGGCAGCGGTGCGATCGTTGACACCGAGTTTTTGCAGGATGTTCTTGACGAACCACTTCGCGGTCGTCTCGCTGACGTCCAACCGGGTCGCGATTTCCTTGTTTGAAAGGCCTCTTGGCAGCAGCTTCAGCACCTCCATTTCGCGGGGCGTCAGGTGGGCGGCGACGGGGTACTCGGCCATCCGGTTGGCAACTTCCCGCGACAGATGGTGCAGACCGGCGTGCACCGCGCGGACCGTCTCGACGAGCTCTGGACCCGGCGCCGTTTTCAGGAGGTAGGCCTTGGCGCCGGCGTCCAGAGCGCGACGAATGTCATCGTCGCCGCTGTGGACGGTCAGCATGATGAAGCGACTGTCCGGAAATTCCTGGCGGATTACCCGCATCGCCTCGACGCCGTCCATGTCCGGCATCGTCAGGTCGAGCAGTGTCACGTCTGGCTGCTCGGCCCTGAACAACCGGATCGCCTCGCACGCGCTCGACGCTTCGGCGACGATGGTCAGGTCCGGCTGAGCGGCGAGAATGGCCGCGACACCCGCCCGCACCACCTCGTAATCGTCAACGATCATCACGCGGATACGGTGCGTCGGCATCGTCGCCTACCCTGCCACTCTGAATTCTAGCGCTCCAGCTGCCGCTCGCGGCACGCCCTGACCCGGCGGGCGGGCCTGGCGTATACTGGCCGGCACCGAGTCCACTTCCTTCAAAACTGACGGCGCACCCGCAGTTGTGGGTGCGGGCAGATTCCCGATGTCCTGGCTCGTTCGGTCAGCGTCGCGGGTATCCGGCGTGCTGCTCTGCGGCTTCCTCATCCTGCAGCCGGAGACTGCCTCTGCCCTCGATCCCGCCCGCCTCGCTACTCAGTACGGGCTCGACACGTGGCTGACCCGCGACGGCTTGCCGCAAAACTCCGTCAAAGCCATCGCGCAGACCCGCGACGGCTATCTCTGGCTGGGCACCTGGGGCGGTCTGGCGCGGTTCGATGGCGTCCGCTTCACGATCTTCAACCGCGCCAACACGCCAGGCCTCCGCGACAGCCGAATCACGGCGCTGGCCGAGGACGCCGAGGGCAGCTTGTGGATCGGCACCGGCGCGGGTGGACTCATCCGCCTGAAGAATGGAGTCTTCGAGGCCTATCGGTCCGAGGACGACACGTCGTACGAGGAGCGATCGCGCTGGCAGATCCGGTCGATCGCACGCAGCCGCGACGGCGCCCTGTGGATCGGGACGAGCGGCGGCGGGTTCCGTCGGTTCAAAGACGGCCGGTTCGGTCCGTTGCTCATGGATCGTCACGTCGTGCGGGCGATCTTCGAAGATCGGTCCGGCCAACTCTGGGTGGCCACATCGAATGGCGTGCTCGAACTGTCGGCAGGCGAGCCCGACACATTCCAGATCCGGCGCCACCTCCTGCTCGGACGTATCGTCAACGGCATCTACCAGGATCGTGCCGGCACGATCTGGATCGCCGCACGCGGCGGGCTGACGCGCGTGAGCGGCGACCGCGTCACATCGTACGGATCCACGGAAGGGTTTCCGGCGGATGCCCTGACCGTCTGCGAGGATCGCGACGGCGGTCTCTGGATTGGTACCCTCGGCAAGGGGCTCATGCGCATGCGCGACGGGCGTTTCGACACTGTCAGTGTTCGCGACGGTCTGTCGAGTGGCTTCGTTTCAGCGCTCTACGAGGATCGCGAAGGCAGCCTGTGGATCGGGACGAACGACGGGCTGAACCGGTTGCGCGATACGCGGTTCACCACGATTACGACGCGGGAAGGCTTGTCGGCGGATGCTGTGGTCTCGATGGTGGCTGGTCGCGACGGGATCGTATGGATTGGAACCGAAGGCGGCGGACTAAACCGGTTGTCGAAGGGCGAGATTCACCGGTACACGACGGAGAACGGCCTGGCCAGTAACTACATGGGGGCTCTGTTCGAGGCCAGTGACGGCGCGGTCTGGATCAGCGGCGATGGTGTCGTAACCCGCTTGCAGGACGGGAAGCCGCACCTCTACACGAGGGCCGATGGCGTGCCGGAAGGCTTTGTCTCGGCGATTGCCGAAGACCGGCACGGCCGACTCGTCATCTGCGGCGAAGGACCGCTGCGTGAGCTGAAAAACGGTCGCTTCGCGGTCGCTGCGCAACCGCCGCACGGCATGGAGTACTGCTATTCCATCACGCGGGACCGTCTGGGCAATCTCTGGTTCGCGACGACCGGCGGCCTCGTTCACGAAACCGACCGCGGCTACCGCATTTACACGACGCGCGACGGACTCCCGGACGAGGGTGTGCATTCGGTTCATGAAGACCCCGCCGGCACGATCTGGGTGGCAACGGTCAGCGGCCTGGCGTGCGTAAAGAACGGTTCGGTCTTCAGCTTCTCGAAAGCGGGCCCGCTTGGCGAGGTAGTTTTCGAGATCCTCGGGGACGATGCCGGGAATCTGTGGATGAATGGCCGTCAGGGGATTTTGAAAGCGACGTTGCGCGATCTGAACGAGTACGCGTCCGGCAAGCGCCGCGAGGTGCCAATCACGACGTACGGTCTGGCTGACGGCTTGAAGAGCACCGAATACAGCGTCGCGTATATCCAGCGTGCGGCCTGCCGCACGCCTGATGGCAGGCTGTGGTTCGCGACTACGCGTGGTGTGGCCTCGGTCGATCCGGCGTACAATCTGGTCAACCCGATCCCGCCGCGCGTCGCCATCGAAGCGTTCCTCGTCGACGGCCGCCTCGATGCCCAACGTCCGGTCGAAGTCGCCCCTGGAACTAGCGTCTTTCAAGTCCGCTACACCGCGTTGAGCTTTCTCGCGCCCGATCGCGTGCGCTTTGCGTACCAACTCGAGGGGCTCGATCCTGGCTGGATCGACGCCGGTGCCGAGCGAATCGCCTTCTACAGCCGCGTGCCTCCGGGCCACTACCGATTCCGCGTCCGCGCGGCGAACAACGACGGCATCTGGAACCCCTCCGATGCCTCGCTCGACATCCGCGTGCTGCCGTATTTCTACCAGACGCGGTGGTTCCGCGCCTCGCTGGGAGCGCTCCTGATTCTGGTGGCGATCGGCTTTCATAAGCTGCGCGTTCGGCGGGTCGAGCGACAGTTTTCCGTGGTGATGAAAGAACGCAACCGGATGGCGCGTGAGATTCACGACACGCTGGCCCAAGGGCTAGCCGCGATCGGGCTCCATCTGTCGGCGATCCAGTCCGACGGCTCTCCGGACCGCCGCGAACGGCACGTCGAGAAAGCACGTCGCCTTGTCGAGGCGAATCTCACCGAGGCCCGTCGGTCGGTGTGGGATCTTCATCCGCAATACCTCGAGTATGGCGATCTGCTCGTCGGGCTCATGCGAATGGCGGCCGACCTCGTCGAAAACACCACCCTGCCAATCCAGGTCCGGACGTCGGGGGTTGCGCGCCGGCTGGGTGCGGACATCGAGAAGGGGCTCTTCCGAATTGCGCAGGAGGCCGTCGCCAACGCGGTCCGGCATGCCGATGCGCGTCAGGTTCGGATCGACCTGGGCTTCGAGCGTGATCGCGTGCAGTTGACCGTGAGCGATGACGGGAAGGGCTTCGATCCCGCGCACCTGTCCGACGGCTTCGGTCTCACGAGCATGCGCGAGCGGGCGGCGCAGATCGGCTCGGAGCTACGAATTGAAAGCCGGCCACTTGGCGGCACGTCGGTGACCGTTTCGGTCTCGACGCTCGACGGCGGATCACCCACCCTGCACGCGCTGGTCACCGCCGGCGCAGGAGCGTGGCGGCGAATTTCACGCAGCGCTCGCGCCGCACGCTAGCGGGGTTGCCTCAGACGGCTCGATCATTCGCACATAGACATCGCGCGCCTGCCGAAAGAGCGCCAGCATCTCGTCCTGGTGGTCCCGCGCTCGAAAATCTCTGTTTGACGTCGATCCGACGTGAGTGCACGGATCAGGTGGTCGTCATGACCGAAGGCGGATTGCGTCGCATCCTGGCCCAGTACCTGGAGTACTACCACTCACGCACGCATTTGGCGCTTCAACAAAGATGCGCCCGTGTCCCGGCCTGTGCTGGCAATCGCGTGCCCCGAACTCCGCGATCGACCAGGCTGGCCCGATGCTGTTTGATCGTGCCGCAGAGTAACAACTCAACCCGATCGGCGGCTCACTTCCCTCTCAACTCGCAAACGCCGCTCACCGGAAGTTCGAAGGGCTCATACCTGGTCCGCGGGCGGAGTTCTTGGTAGGGACAAGCCACGAGTCACTGCGAACCTCGCCGATGACCGCATTCTGAAGTGTCGTGCGCGGATGTCGCGGGCGGGGCGTGCGTGTGTCTCGAAGGCCTCGCTCGTCTTCGATCAGATACGTCGGGTCAAGTTCAGGGCTCTGCTCGCCGCGAGAGAGACGTCATTGCACATCCGCACGAAAGCACCAAGCGGCCATTCCCGTTACAGCACATCTACTCCGCTCAAGGTCTATTACTCGGTGTGCGCTGCACATCACCTCGCTGGACCGTCTTCGACCGTTCGTAGCTAAACTGCGTGCGGCAGTGTTGGCACAGATAAATGTCGAGCGTCCGCCCGTCCTTCACCGTGGCGATCAAAGCTGCGGTGCCTCGCCGGCACATCGGGCACAATGGTCGTGCAGGATCATCTGGCATGGTCGGCTCCTGCAGGTGTTGCGAAGCGAATCAGCCGTCACGGCACTGTCCACCATCAATGCGGCGGACAGAACCAAGGGAACTCCGCAGGACGCTTTCTGCACGCGCTGTGCCGTGTGCAGCACATCCATAACGACACGCGAGCCGATGGGTATACTCAACCTCGCGATGCTCCTGTCGAGTGACCCGCACGCATGGCTCCGACCCTACTTCGCCGAACTCGCACAGGACCACACCTTCGCGCGGCTTGCTCCCTCGATACAGTTCTCGGCGCGGTGTGACGCCGTGGCCCCTGAGCATCCCGCGAAGGCCGCGCAGATGCGCGAGTGGTCGCCGGCCGCGCAAACGGGGACGCTCAGATGGTTGGCGAATGTCATCAAGCAGCGACCTCCGACTGGCCTCGACCTTCGGCTGATGAAGGGTGACAAGTTTCATCGCACCGAGCTTCACCACGATGCCGATGTGGCGAATGCGAAGGCCGCTGAGTGGAAGGCCGCATTGTTGGAGCGCGGTTCGGGGAGGCAATGACGGGCTGCTCCATCGCGCTCGTGGTTTCAGGTCCGATCGCCGCAGCGCTGAGGATTTTGCAGTCCTCGTAACCTCGACCGTGCGACGCCTGTATCCCCGCACGTGTGGCACCATCGGAGAGTGACCATCCCACCAATCCTCGAAATGTTCCAGAGCGCGCTTCGCGCGTCGTGGGACGACAACGTCCCGAGGCTTGGTGCATCGCTGGCCTACTACACGCTGTTCGCGATCGCTCCCGTCTTGCTCGTCGCGATCGCCATTGCGGGTTTGGCGTTCGGCGCGGAGGCGGTGCGAGGAGAGATCGTCGGCCAGATCGATCAGTTGGTCGGCCGTGAGGGCGCCCAGGCGGTGCAGAGCCTTCTCGAAGGCGCGAGTCAACGACGCGCGGGGCATCTCGCGACGATTGTCGGGAGCGTCACATTGATGCTGGCGGCGACCGGAGCGTTTCTCGAACTTCAGACGGCCCTGAACACCATCTGGCGAGTGAAGCCGAACCCCAACAACGCGACCTTCAAAACGTTCGTGTTGGATCGGGTGCGTTCCTTCGGCCTCGTCGTGGCAATTGGCTTTCTGTTGTTGGTGTCGCTGGCCGTGAGCGCGGCACTGGCGGCCCTGGGCACCTGGCTCGATCGAGTCTCACCCGGCATGCCGATCCTGTGGAATGCCGTGAACGTCATCGTGTCGCTCGCCGTCATCACGGCGCTCTTCACGTTACTGTACTCGTTTCTCCCCGACGTCAAGCTTCGCTGGCGGGATGTGGCGGTGGGCGCCTTTGTCACCGCGGTCCTGTTCAGCGTCGGCAAACAACTCATCGGCCTCTATCTTGGACAAAGTATTACCGCATCCACGTACGGCGCGGCCGGTTCCGTAATTGTGCTTCTACTCTGGGTGTACTACTCGTCTCAAGTGGTGCTGCTCGGCGCAGAATTCACGCGCATCTACACGCATCATGAAGGGAGGAGGCCGCGACCGGAGCCGTTCGCGACGAAGGATCCTGCCGCCCCACAGAAGGCGACGTCAAGCCAGTCAGCCTAGGTACGTCCCGCGCGCCGCTTCACGTTGCAATCGATCGACTATCGGCCAACGCAATTCACGGCGCGGTACCAGTCAGGCAATCGAGCCGACTCGAAGAAGCATCCCTGACGTTTCCGGGACGACTCTTGATCCAAGGTTGTCGCGACCGGCAGCGCCTCTACACTCGTGTCGGCCGCTTGCATCATGGTCTCTCCGGCGATCAGGTCGCCGGCGAACACGGCATTATGCGGCCGGAATCCTCACACTCAAACGACCGGACGACAATACGTGGCGAGGCGCAACAAGAGCATGTCAAAACTTCAGGCATGCTCGCCTGAATGGCAAGAGCGATGCCGAACTCCACGAGTTGAGAAATGTCGCGGGTGGCTGGTCTGCGCTTCATAGGATTCTCGACCCTCCATGGAAGGGGACGCTGAGCAGTGGAACGAAGGGACAGCCACCCGCGACCGTACCCTATTTTCGTAACTCGGGCCTCTGGCAATCGCATTGCACTTCAATCCGAACAGGGGTTGAATTCTGATGGGTTTGGGCGAAACCGAAGGGATAGCGCTCGGCGACTTCCTACGCAAGGACGGGCTGTTATTCACGAGAGAGGCAGTCGCGATAGTGGCCGAGGTGTGCCGACAGCTGTTTTATGCGACCGATCATGCAGCGCCGGATGTCGACGAGATTCGCGTCTATCCCGACGGGTCGGTGACCGTCTCAGCGGGCCCGCGGTGCACACCCCAAGAACAGATGGTCGCTCTCGCCGACCTGCTTGAAACCGTCCTCCCCCCATTCGGAAGCAACGAACCGGATTACACGGTCAGGGCGTCCTTACGAATGCTCGCGCCTCGAGCCCGAGGTCGAGCGGGGCTTCCACCGATTGAAGCGCCCGAAATGCTGGGAGCCGCACTCAGTGAGCACGTCGGAGGGGAGCCGGACGCACTGCTCCGCGGCCTGTGGGCACGCGCAGACCGTGCGTTGCACCAGTACTTATCTTCCGCGGGCAAAGGCGCGTCGTTGAAGGCAGACGCCGCACGCGCCGCTGCGCAGGATTTCTTGGGACGACGTCATGACGCGCCGCAGGACGACCCCGTGATGGAGCCGGTGGCGGCGACGATTACGAGCGCCCTGCCGCGGCACGCCATGCTGCCGGCGCTCGGATTGCAACTGCTGCCCGTTCTTCTGTTCGCGCTCGGATTTGCCGCCGGCGAATGGCTGGGAGAGGAGGCGTTTGAGCACTCGACGGCGTCAACATCGGCAGCGGAACTGGCGACTCCGAAATCCCAAGCCCCTCCGGCAGCCCGTGCACCGCTCGGGCGCGCGTCCGATTCGACGCCGAACCACCTTTCTCAACGAAAGCCCTCCGCTGTTGAAAAGGGTCTCGACGTTCCCAGACCGCTCGATTTGCCAAACGTTCGCGGCCCCGCGTTCTCGCCGTCCTTCGCCGACAACGGGCGCGAGCTCGTATTCCACATGGGCCGAGATCCCTACGCCCGCCTGGTGAGCGCCCGGCTCGGCCCCGAGGGACACGCCCGGTCGGTGATGGTACTGTCCGATGACCGCGCCCGCTCGTACCACGCGCGACGCTCGCCCGATGGTCGGTTTGTCGCCTTCGATTCCGATCGCGACGGCGAGCGTGCGGTCTACGTGGCCCACAGCGATTGGTCAGAGGTGCGACGCGTCAGCGGCCCGGGCCTGGCGGCGCTTCCCACATGGTCGCCCGACATGAAGTGGCTCGCGTTCGTCCGGGGCGAACCGGGTCACAATCGCGTCTGGAATCTGTGGCTGCGCGAGATCCGTACGGGAGCGATGAAGCGACTGACGAATTATCGATTCGGTCAGACGTGGAATGCGTCGTGGTTTCCAGACAGCAATCGCGTCTGCTACAGCCACGAGAATCGGCTCGTCGTGCTGGACGTGACCACCGGCAATACGTTCGCGTTCCGATCCCCGCGGCCGGACCGGTTGGTGCGGACTCCTGCGATCGCACCGGACGGCGAGCGGGTAGTCTTCCAGGTCCATAAGGACGGCGTGTGGATGCTGGACCTGGCGGATGGCTCGATGCGACGGATCCTCGACGATCCGAGCGCCGAGGAATTCTCGTGGTCCCCGGATGGGACACGTGTCGCGTATCACAGCCATCGTGATGGATCGTGGCGGATCTGGCTGATGCCGGCTCCGGCATGACATCACAGACTCCAACCCGAATAGGCTCGACTCATCGTGCTTGTCGTCGTTTCGCTGCTCCAGTGGTTGCGGTTCTTGGTTCGTTCGCGCGCGTCGGTGCACTTGGAGCTTCCGGTCTCCTAATGCCAATCGACACGAGTTCGCACGCAGATGGAGAGTTCAGTGAGCCGGTTGACATCAGGCTGGTGTTCCGACGCAGCGTTGTACCGCACGTACCCGTGCAGGAGCCGCGGCTGAGAGCAGCGAGGTAAAAGACCGTTACGGATTACTGGGAAGCGGCCTGGACGAGGTCGGGCGGGAACGTAATCCCGAGCGCTTTGGCGACCTCCTGATTGAGCACCAGCTTCTTGACCGCGACTTCCTCGAACGGGATGTTGCGCGGCTGCTCGCCGCGCAGGACGCGCGCGAGAACCTTCGACGCGGCTTTCCCAGTTTCATACCAGCCGATGCCGACGGCGACCAGCGCTCCTCGCTGCACGAACTCCGGGTCGTTGATGATGAGGGGAAGCTTCGCATCGCGCGCCGCTTTCACGATCGCGTCGAAGCCCTGGAGCGCCGTATTGTCTCCGGTCACCCACAGGGCCTGCACGCCGCGGTGGGTCAGCACTTGGGCAGCCTGAAAGATCTCGCTCGTCCCGGAGATGGCAATCTCCTGCAGTTGGATGCGGCGCTGCTCGAAGATGCCGCGCGCCACGCCCACCACCTTGACCGAGTTGGCTTCGGAGCTGTTGTAGAGCGTTCCGACCGAGCGGACGCCGGGCACCAGCCGCTGGATCATGTCTACCGTGTCCTGGACCGGCGGGAACGAACCGATACCGGTGACGTGCGGCAGATGATCCGTCCGGCTCTTGCCGACGCCTGCCGCGATTGGGTCGTAGACGTAGGTGAACACGACCGGCTTGGACCGGGCCATGGACGCCGCGGCAGTGAGCACCGGCGTGGTCATGGCGACGATGACGTCGACGTCAGACCCGTCGTAGTTCTGAATCAGCAGCGGGATGTTGGCGATCTCCGCCTGGGCATGCGCCCGGCGGACCTCCAGGTTGACCCGCTCCTCGATGCCCTGCTCCTTCAGGCCGTCGAAGAGGCCCTTCATGCACATGTCGGCGCCTTCCTCCGGCGCGAAATACACAAGGCCGACCTTGTGTTCCATTGCGGGGCCGCTCGGCGTGCCTCCACACGCGGCGAGCGAGGCGGCCATCAGAAACGCAAATGCAGCATTCCGTGTCGCAGGCATGTAACCAGATACTATCGAACGGGGCTCTTCCATGGTTAAATCAAATTATTGCCGCCCTTTTCCACTGGTACAGCTAAGAACAGGTACCGGAGCGAACGAACTTGCGAATGGCGTGATCATAGGTGTTCCTTACCCAGCTGAGGCACGAGCTCATCTGCGGGAGCGGTTCAGCACAGCGGCGGGCAGGCTTGGACATCGGTCTACTAGCCCGTTACCCGGGACCTACAGCGTGTGCGACAACGAGGGAAGCGGCGGACCTTTCACTCACCCCGCCCCTCCCTCCGCGAGTACAGAGATCATTCGCTCTTGCTCAGCTCCGTCGGCATCGGGAAGCGTTCCTGGAACCACGCTTGCCACACCGGCGTTTCGCGGGCGACGGTTGCGGCCGCCTGATCGCCGTACATGTACAAGTTCATCGCCACCACGCTCTGGCCACCGGGATAGGTGACCGCGCCAAGGGCGGCTATGCCTGGCCCCGGCTTGTCGAGTCGCAGCAGTGCGTCGTAGGGATTCTCCGTGACAAACTCCACCACGCCGCTGAGCGGTGAGACACCCGCGGGCGTCGTCCAACGCTGCCCGACGTTCACCCCTTTCACTCCCAGTGCCGTCGTCAGCGTGTCCCAGGCCTCCGCCTCGGGTACTCGCGATAGGAGTCGTGACCTGCATGATCGCGGAGCGTTGGCCGCGGAAGTGCGCGAGGTAGACCTTCAGGATTTCCAGGAAACCTGACCATCCGGATGTGGCACCTTCCAGCTGGTTGTCCCATTCGTCCGTGCTGGCGAACAGGCTATGGACAAGGCGGACGATGCAGGTGCCTCCTCCGCGCGCTTCAATGCTCCACTCGGCCGCGATCGGCGGCGAGCCCTGGAACCCGCCATCTGCCTGTTGGGCGAAGAGCCGGGGGGATCCCAGATCGTCACTACGCCCTGTGGCTCAACGCCAGGCCCGAACTTGTACTTCACCGCGACAGGCTTCCCGCCCTTCTCCTCGATCTCAGTCGGCACGAACCAGGACGAAATCCCAGGTCCGGTGGCGATAGCCTGCCAGACTTCCTCGGGAGTGCCGGGAACCTCGAATTCAACCGTGACGGAACGGCGCCCGTTGGCTTCTTTCTTCACGCTCATGATGGCTCCTTGGAATCGGATTCTTTCGGGAGGGGATGCGCCACGACCACGAGTCGATGCGCGCGGCCGCCGGGCGCAGATTCGTCGTGATATTTCGAAACGAGTTTCGCGATGGCTTCGGCGAGTTCGCGGCTGAATGCCGCGCGATCCGTCGGTGACCGGAAGCGAACCTCGGTATCCACCGCCAGCGTCGCCAGGCGTTTGCGCGACTCGTTCGCGCGACGAACAAGATCGCCCACCTCGCGGACGACCCGTGCGCCCAGGGCGATGAGATAGCTCGCGGACAGCCTGTCGATCCTTCGATTCGGATCCGCGGCGACGGGCCCCAGGGCCCCCGAGGACACGACGTAGGAAGCGGCCGTCGCGACGAGCAGCCGTTCCGTCAGCCCGCCCCACTTGCGTTCCTGGGCCAGCCGCACCAGCCCGTGCGCCTCCAGTGCGTTCAAGTGGTAGTTGACTTTCTGCCGAGCCAAGCCGACCCGAGCGGCCAACGTCGCTGCCGAGGCGGGCGCGGCCAGCTCTGAGAGGAGTCGACTCCGCATGGGCTCCAAAGCTACGGTCGCCGCTGCCGGATCGTCGATGACTTGGATGTCGAGCACGAAAGCGATCGTAGGATTGACAACTTTTGTTGTCAAGTTAATTCGAGCCTGTTTCCGACGAATTCGACGTTCCTCGGACACACGCGGCGCTCGCCACTAGCGCGTTCTCTGCCGTCATGTGCTCACAACTCGAGGACCCGGAATCCAGGTAGCGGCGGAGCTGGGCTGGCGTGATCCGAGCGAGGCGCGCCCCCGTGTGCTGGTGAAACGCGTCAACGATCTGGACGTAGCTGCGGATGGTGGTCGCGGCGTAGTCGCGACGGACTAACTCATCGCGCAGGCCCTGCAGTAGCTTCACTCAAGCGATCGTCGGCCGCCGCGCCAGCGGCTTCGTTCTAGTCGCGTAGTGTTGACCTATCGGCCCGAAAGCCCACCCAACGCTACCTGATCGACTCGTCGCTATCGATCCGTGAAGTCGCGTACCTGCTCGGTTATTCGGAGCCCACCGCGTTCAATAGAGCGTTCAAGCGATGGCGTCATGAAACGCCACGGGCCCTTCCGCCTAGCACGGCACGGTTCCGCTCCCGATGCCGGAGCATCGAGCGAGATCCTGCGAACGTCCGAGTGACGCACTTGAGTGACGCGGCGGGTTCAAAGGACGCAGAACGCAACAGGCGTTCGCAGCTACCGGCGAAGATCGGCGACGCGCCAAGTCACTGAGCGGAGGCAGCTAACTCGCCTAAGTGTCGTCTTTGCGAGAGTTGGCGGCATGGGGTGAGAGAACGCTCTGCGCCAGATCCTACCTCGCTGTATCACAGCGACTTGCAGAGTAGGGTGATTTCACTCTGACTCCTGATATGGAACGACCTTGTCAAGTAGCGTGATGCGGCGTCGCCTGTGTTCGTTCGTTGCCGTCCTTCGGTGCTCGTCGCTGGCATCGTGGCCTTATCAGCCTCGCCGCAGCAGAACGCTCCTAGGGGTCGGACCGCTTCCCTGCTTCGGTGTTCAACTGCGTCACGTCGAGTCGCGCTTTTCGCGGATCGGGGCCGGCGCCCGCTGAGCCATCGGGCCGGAAATCGAAGATCAGGTCCTTGCCGGGGTCGTGTCGTGGCCAGGCCGGCAGGCCGGCACCGTTCGGGTCGCCCGTCTTGGCGAAGTTGACCCAGTAGCGTTGCGCGATTCGGGAGACTGCCTGATCCTCGGTCGTCACCGTCGAGCCTGGGCGGTCCGTCAGCGTGCCGAAGACATAAGAGATTTCGCCGCCGTGCGGGGCGCCGGCGCGCAACTTCTCCAGCAACGCGCTCTGGACGTAGGAGAAACGATAGAGGTAGACGGGCGAACCGTTGGCGGCGAACGCGGTTGCGGCGAAGCGGGCCGGTTCGGCCTGACCGAAGTCGTCATTGGCCCGCGACACCAGGGTGGCGAGCTCGGTCGATCCGTCAGGATCGTAGGCCGCCCTCGCTTGGGCGCTCCACTTGCCGAACCGGGCGAAGAACTCGTCCTTGGTGGCAGCCTTTATCCGGTTGCCTGCGGTATCGGCGCTGTTGCTTCCGACCAGCAGCGGCACGCGCGGCTGTCGGCGGGCCTTGTAGGCACTCTCAGCCGTCTCGGTAACCAGTTTGCCGTCGAGGATCGGCGTCGTCTCGTACGACGGCGCGCTGGTCCCTGGCTGGGCCGGAGTGCCGCGAAGAACCTCTTCGGCGCTCAGGCCACGCAACTTGGTCAGCGCGGCCTGGTCCGTGCCTTCGATCCCCATCGATCGCCCGAACTGGATTCCAATCGTCTCGGCTGACACCGGATAGTTCGGATCAACGCCGTCTTCACGCATCGGCCTTGCGGTGAGCACGCTGTCCCTCGAGCCTCCCGACTGGACGATGGCTTTGTGAAACAGTCCACGCGCCTGCGGCGACGCCAGCATGCTGTGAACGGAGACGCCACCAGCGGAAAACCCGAAGATTGTGACGTTTTCGGGATCGCCGCCGAAGGCGCCGATGTTCCGCCGCACCCACTGCAAGGCCGCGATCTGGTCCATGTAGGCGTAGTTGCCCTTGGTCTCGTCAGGGTGCTCGCGGCTCAACGCGGGGAAGGCGAAGAAGCCGAAGCGGCCCACGCGGTAGTTGAAGTTGACGAGGATGACCCCCTGTTTGGCGAACGGGGCTCCCGAAGCGTTGGGCGACGCGCTCGAGCCGCCCACGAACCCGCCTCCGTATATCCAGACCATCACGGGCAGTCTGCGTGCATTCGGATCGGCAGGGCGCCAGACGTTCAGGAACAGGCAATCCTCCGACGGAACACGAGGCGCTGGTGCACCTGCGGCCGGGGGCGGTCCGAACCGTCCCTGCATGCAGTCCGCTCCGAATTCCGCCGCCTGGCGCACGCCAGTCCAAGGCGCCGCTAGCTGGGGAGGCCGCCACCGCAGTTCGCCCACTGGAGGCGCCGCGAAAGGGATGCCCTTGAAGGAGACGACTCCGTCGTCGACCACCCCTTGCAACTCGCCGCCATCCACCCGCACGACTGCAGGCGCTTGCGAACGCGCCGCGGCGCCAACGCTCGTCGCGGCCGCCAGCGCGGCCAGCGAGCACAATAGAAGCTTGGTCACCCTCGAAACCGCCGTGGCTCTGTCGTCACGTTCTGCGCGCATACCTCTCCCTTTGCTTGTCAGCACGATCGCCCGGGCGCGAAGGGTCCCAAGGAAGCACTCGCTGTCAGACGCCGTATCGTACAGGCAGCGTCGACTCGACGATTGCCCAAGCCTCCAGCCGAATCAGCGTGAAACCCGATATTCGCAGAGCAATAGGCAAGACAGTCTTCTGCTGCCGGCTACTGTGTTGCCGCGAAGGATCCACTTGGCCGTCCGGCGGCGCAGTCCGTGACTCGGAGACGGATCATGAGTTCATCATGCGATTGCCGTTGGGCCAGCCTCACTCGACGCGAGCTTCTGGCCCGCGGTTCAGTGGCCCTGGCAGGCTTCGCCGCGTTCCGTGGGGCGCTTGCGCAGACCAATGAAACGGGATTCGTCGAGGCCAGGACAACGCGTGGGCGTGTTCGCGGAGCACGCGGCGACGGCCTTACGACGTTCAGGGGCATTCCTTATGCCGGCTCTGTTAGCGGGGCGAACCGCTTCAAGGAGGCGCCGCCGCTGCAGGCGTGGACCGGTGTCCGGGATGCGCTGCAACTCGCCGCTCCGGCCCCGCAGCCGGGCAGGCCAGCGTCCACCCGCGAACCAGCGCCCGCCGAAGAATGCCTGTTCCTGAACGTCTGGACGCCGGCGGCCGACGATCGCAAGCGGCCAGTCATGTTCTACAGCCACGGAGGCGGCTTCACCTCCGGGTCTGGCGGGTCAGCCTACCAGGACGGCGGGAACCTCGCACGTACGTGGGATGTCGTGGTCGTGGCGAGCAACCACCGTCTCGGGCTGATGGGCTACCTCTACTTGCGCGGTCTTGGCGGTGAGGAATACGACACCTCTGGTAACCAGGGAATGCTCGATATTCGCGACGCGCTCCGGTGGGTGCACGAGAACATCGAGGCCTTCGGGGGCGATCCCGCCAACGTGATGATCTTCGGCGAGAGCGGAGGCGGCGCCAAGACGTCGTGCCTCTATGCCATGCCCTCGGCGGCGCCGTATTTCAACAAGGCGTCCATCGAAAGCGGACCAGGCATCCGAATGATGCCGTCCGACGCGGCCGCCGAAACCACCCTGATGCTCTTGAAGCATTTGGAACTGGACAGGAGCAACTGGCGCAAGCTGCTGGAGGTACCAGTGGAGACGCTCGTGGCTGCCCAGGCGTCGCTCGGCCAACGGCCCGGCGTCGGGCCCCTGACCATGAGCGGCGGACGGAAGGGGATCTCCGGCAACCGCCGTCCTGGCGGATTCGGGCCGGTCGTGGACGGCACGATCCTGCCGCACCATCCCTTCGATCCGGACGCGCCCGCCGTGTCGAGGAACAAGCCCTTGATCGTTGGCTACAACCGAGACGAGACCATCTTCTTTCTGCAGCGGGACCCTGAGGTGTTCAGCCTGAACGAGCAGACGTTGAGAGAGCGGCTGGCGAAGGACCTCGGCGCCAACGCGGAGACCGTGTATGGGACCTATCGCAAGGCGCGCCCGAATGCTTCCCCGACGGACCTCTACATCGCCATATCGAGCGCCAACATGATCG
Source organism: Vicinamibacteria bacterium (assembly GCA_963800785.1). Classification (GTDB taxonomy): domain Bacteria; phylum Acidobacteriota; class Vicinamibacteria; order Vicinamibacterales; family JAENWD01; genus JAENWD01. Next base: position 486,906 of record CAWDCH010000020.1, on the reverse strand, counting down.
GCGTCGGCGCGGTCACCATTGCCGAGCGCAAGTACGCGCAGGGTGGAGCTCCGGTGTTCATGTACATCTTCACGCACGAGTCCGATCGCATCATTCCGGGAACGACCCACAAGATGGGCGCCGCGCACGCCCTCGAGATTCGTTACAAGTTCAACCTCCGGAGTCCGAGGCTGCGCCTGGCGGGCCCGACCTCATGGCGGTCTCTGGCCCGGATAGCGTGAAGACCGCCCGGAACATGAGCGAAATGTGGAGCACGTTCGCACGGACGGGGCGCCCGGCGGCGACGGGGCAGCCGGCTTGGCCGGCTTATAGCACCGAACGGCGCGCGACTATGGAGATCGACGCGCAGTGCCGGATTGTCGACGATCCGTACGGCGCCGAGCGGCGGATGTGGGAGCGGCTGGACCCGTAGGGCGGTTTCCCGCGCGACGACGGCCTTCGACGTCAGGCTATCGGCCGACGCCGGACGGGGCGAACCCCTCTGCCAGGAGCCGGGCCGTGTCTTTCATGGGAGCGCTGCCGAAAAAGCGAGCGTACTCGCGGCTGAACTGCGACGGACTCAGGTAGCCGACGCGACGGCATGCGTCGCTTGCATCCATCTTCTGGAACAGCATCAACCGCCGGGCCTCGTGCAGCCGGAGGACCTTCTGGTATTGGAGCGGGCTCATCGAGGTCACCGCCTTGAAGTGCTGATGAAACGATGACGCACTCATCCGCACCGACGCGGCCATCTCCTCGACGGTGACGGGTTGCGCAAAATGCGCACGAATCCAGGTCACGGCCTCGGCAATCTGGTGCACGCCAGACTTCGGTTGTCCGATCTGCGCGACACGCGGACCAATTGGCGTGCGCAGCAACCGAATGAGGATTTCGTCGACCACGAGCGGTCCGAGGAGATCCGCGTCTTGGGGCCGCGCCATCAGATCCAGCAGGCGCGACACGGCGTCGATGATGTCGTCGGTCGCGTGCCCGACATACAACCCGCGATCGTCGGATGCTCTGGGGACGCCCCGCGGGTAGACGCGCGCGGCGAGTTCGGCCACCCGCGCCGGCTCCAGATCCAACTTGAACCCGAGAAACGGATCCCGCTGACTGGCGCGCGTGAGCTGGCCCGAGACCGGGAGATCAACAGCGAACACGAGCATGCGCGCGGGGTCGTATTCGAACACCTCACTGCCCAGCATCACGACCTTGGCGCCCTGCGCCACGATGCACAGGGAGGGCCCCAGCGTCGCGTGAACGGGCTCGGAGGTTATCCGCGCACGGCGCAGGGCATACGTTCCCGGGAGCCGAAGCGGAAACACGCCGTCGTGCCGTGCGTAGCGCGCGATCAGGTTGGCCAGCCGTCGCAGCGCAATGGCGCCCGGGGCCGCGAGGCCTATGTCGGACGTGTCAGGCGCTGACGGTGCGGACTGGTCGTCGTCGCGGGTACGACGGGACTCCAGCCCATCGGCGTGTCGGACACGATGGCGCGTGCGAGCACGCGCTGGCCGAGCAGTGGGCATCATGGTGACCAATCGTACAACCAGTGCGGATGCGATGTTTGCCGAAACCTGCGAGACAAGCTGGCAATCGGTTCCAAATCACGGAGAAATGGGCAAGAAATGTCCGGTGCGGCGCGCTACGCTGGTCGTCGACGCAGATCACTGTAGGCCCCGTCAAAGGGCGTAGTTGTTCCCTTTCCGTGCGTTCGAGAGGCGGCTCCTGCCGATGAAGGACACATTGAAGCTCGTCACGCTCCTGTTTGCGTTATCCGTCCCTTCGGTCTTCGCGGCGGACTGGCCGTGGTTGTACGGGCCGCGGCGGGACCACACCTCCGCACAGAAGGGGCTGCTGCGCACCTGGCCGCAGGAAGGTCCGAAGGTGCTCTGGGCCGTTCCGATGGGGGCGGGCTTCGGCGGGCCCGCTGTCAGCGGCGGGCACGTGTACGTGCTGGACCGCGACGAGAAGGTGGGCGACACGCTGCGCGTGCTCGACCTCGCGAGCGGCAAGGAGCTGTGGACGTTTGCCTACGACGCGCCGGGCAGCTTCATGTTCGCCGGCTCGCGCATGATGCCGACGGTGGACGGCGAGTACGTCTACACGGTCGGGCCCATGGGGGATCTGCACGCCATCAGCACGAAGGCCAGGAAGCCCGCCTGGCGCAAGAACATCTGGAAGGACTTCGGCGGCGGCGCCGAACTGCCGCGTTGGGCCATCGTCCAGCATCCGTTGATCTACGGGGATCTGCTGATTGTCGCGCCCCAGACCCCGGAGGTCGGTGTCGTCGCGTACGACAAGGTGACCGGCGAGGTTCGCTGGAAGTCCGTCGCTTTGTCCGGCATTGCGGGGTACGTCACTCCTTCGATCGTCAAGGTGGCGGGCGAGGACCATCTCGTCATGATCACCGGCGCCGTGGGTCGCGGCCGCAACGCCAAAGACGGGAGTGTCAATGGCCTGGATCCACGCACCGGCAAGGTGCTGTGGACTTACACGAACTGGCAGTGCATCATCCCCGTCCCCCAGGCGGTCGATGCCGGCGAGGGTCGCGTCCTCGTCACGGGCGCGTATGGCGCCGGCACTGCGATGATCAAGATCGAGAAGAAAGCTGACGGCGCGTACGCGGTGGCTGAATTGTTCAAGAATCCCGATTTCGGCGCTCACACCCAGCCGCCCGTTCTGCACGACGGGCACTTCTACTCGCACTACACGATCAACGAACGCAGCGACGGGCTCGTCGCCATGGACATGGACGGCCAGATCAAGTGGAAGACCGATCAGCAGCCGCCGTTCGTGCGCGGCGGCTCGATTCTCGCGGACGGCCTGATGCTGATGACGGACGGCAACACGAAGCTGTATCTCCTCGAGCCGAGCCCCTCTGGCTTCAAGCCGCTTGCGAGCGCGGTCATTCTCGAGCCGGGCGACAACTGGGCGCCGCTGGCGCTCGCGGACGGCACGCTGCTCGTGCGCGGACAGAAAGAGCTGAAGGCACTGCAGGTCGCGCGCTAGAGTGGCGCCATTCGGACCATGAAGACGCGCGTGCTCGGTATCAGCAAGCTCGCGGTTTCTGCGATCGGTTACGGGTGCATGGGCCTCGAGGGGGTGTACGGCCCGGCGACGGACCGGCAGCAGGGCATCGCGATCGTCCGTGCGGCAGTGGAACGCGGCGTGACGTTGTTCGACACCGCCGAGGCGTACGGCCCGTTTACGAACGAAGCACTCGTCGGCGAAGCCCTGGCCCCCGTCCGCGATCACGTCGTGATTGCGACCAAGTTCGGCTTTGGGATCAATCCCGACGGCTCCCGCAGCGGCCTTGACAGTCGACCGGAGCACATTCAGGTCGTCGTCGACGCGATGCTGAAGCGTCTGGATGTCGCCTCGATTGACCTCCTGTACCAGCACCGCGTCGACCCCAACGTGCCGATTGAGGATGTCGCCGGGGCCGTCAGTCAATTGATTCGGCAGGGCAAGGTCCAGCACTTCGGCCTCTCTGAGGCGAGCGCCGCGACGATACGCCGCGCGCACAGCGTTCAACCCGTGACCGCCGTGCAAAGCGAATATTCGCTCTGGACGCGCGACGTCGAGCAGAACGGTGTGTTGGCAATCTGCGAGGAGTTAGGCATCGGCTTCGTGCCTTGGGGACCGCTCGGGGCGGGCTTTCTCACCGGACAGGTTGGCCAGACCACGACGTTCGACGCCGACGACTTCCGTCAGACGGCGCCGCGCTTCGCGCCGGAAGTGCGCACGGCCAATCTGGCGCTCGTGGATTTCCTGAAGCAACTCGCAGAGCGGAAGCGGGCGACACCGGCGCAGATTGCACTCGCGTGGCTGCTGGCGCAGAAGCCCTGGATCGTGCCGATTCCCGGCACCAGGAAGCTGCATCGTCTCGAGGAAAACCTGGGCGCGGCGCACGTCACGCTCACGGCGGGCGACCGCCACGACATCGAGGGCGCCGCTTCACGCATCCCGATACAGGGGGCCCGGTTGCCGCAGGCCGTGTTGAAGTACACGAACGGCTGATGAGCGGCAGGCTGCGGACCTGCGGGGTTCGTCATGAGAGGAGAAGGCACGTGAGAGTTCAGCGATTGCTGACATTGTTCGGACGGGCCGTCCAGCCTGGTGTCATCGTGGCAGGCGTTCTCGGGACGCCGGTCGGCGCGAGGGCGCAGGCCCTGAAGGATGTTCAGACTCCTGACACGCCCCTGGTGCTCAAGACTCAGGGCAGCTTCTTCGTCGGCGGCGAGAAGGTTGAACAGACACAAGGTGAGCTGGGCGACCTCGGCCCTGGGGGGCACATCACCGTCAACCAGATGTACGTGCGGTACATGGTGCCGCAGGGCGCTGAAAACAACGTGCCCGTGGTGATGGTTCATGGGGCGACCCTGACGGGCAAGTCCTGGGAGACTACGCCGGACGGCCGAATGGGCTGGGACGAGTACTTCGTCCGCAGGGGCCATCCCGTGTACGTGCCGGACCAGGTGGGACGCGGTCGGTCAGGGTTCAATCAAGCCGCTTTCAACAATGCGCGCGCGGGCTCGGCGCCGGCCGCCAGCCTCGCTCGCTGGCTGCGATTCAGCGACGAGGGTGTCTGGCCGAACTTTCGCTTCGGCTCGAAGGCGGGCGTGCCCTTTCCGGACAGCCAATTCCCCGTGACCGCCGTCGACGAGCTTTCGAAGCAGGGCGTGCCCGACGTCAGTTTCGGCGGCGTGCCCACACCCAACCCGACATTCAAGGCGTTGTCCGATCTCGCGAGCCAGGTGAATGGCGCGGTGTTGATGGGACATTCGCAGTCCGGATCGTTTCCGCTGGAAGCGGCGCTGATCAATCCCACCGTTGCAAGAGGTCTGGTCCTTGTCGAGCCTGGCAGCTGCCCGGCAAGGTATACCGCCGAGCAGATCGCTGCCCTGGCGAAGGTGCCGATCCTCGTCGTCTTCGGTGATCACCGCGACACCCCGACAGGCCTCCCGACGCTGCCCACGTGGCAAGAACGTTTCGAGGCGTGTCAGGCCATGATCGGCCGCCTTAAGGCTGTGGGCGGTCAGGCGGAGATGCTCAACCCTCCGGAGCGCGGCATCCGCGGCAATAGCCACATGATCATGCAGGACAAGAACCACCTGCAGATCGCCGATCTCATCCTGCAATGGATCGCTGAGCGGGTCAGCAAGCGGCCCGCTGGGAACAAGTGACACAGGCCAACACCTGCATCTCGGGGAAGGTCGTAACAAGCCAAGCTAGACAAGGATGTTTTGTGATACGAGCGCTGACGAAGACGAGTGTCGTGTTGGCATCGGCTGTCGCGGTCGGCCATACGTTGGCGGCTCAGCCCGCACCACGGCTGCGACTCCAGACGGAGGACTACGCGCAGCTGCCGATCACCGGCGAGCTGGATGGCCAGAACACGAGAGGGCAGCTGGCGCGGGTCAACTTCCTTCGCGACGAGCCGGGCCGTCGGCGCTTCTTCGTCAACGACCTCAATGGCCCGCTCTACATCCTCGACAAGGAGACGAAGAAGTTGACCGTCTACCTGGATTTCAACGGGCTCGGCGGCCGGCCCGGCCTCTTCCCGAAGTTCACCTTCGAGCGCAACTTCGCCACCGGCCTCACCAACTTCCTGTTCGATCCCGACTACCCGCGGAACGGCGTCTTCTACACGATGCACATGGAGGATCCGAACGGGCCGGGTGCGCCGGCGCCGAAGCCCGGCGTCGTGGCAGGCCTGGACCTCACCGGCTATGCCACCACGCCGGCGATTCCGACGCCGACCGTCGACGGGAAGATCGAGCGCGAAGTCGTGCTGATCGAATGGACGGATCGCAATCCGGTCAACGCGACGTTCGAGGGCAAGGCGCGCGAGCTGCTGCGGCTGCAGCATCCGCTGCCGCAGCACCCGCTGGGCGAGATGACCTTCAATCCGGTCGCGCGGCGTGGCGATCCCGAGTGGCGGGTCATGTACGTCGGCGCCGGCGATTCCGGCTCGGGCGACCAGAAGGACGGCCGCCGCATCAACCCGCAGCGCTCGACACGCTCGTCGGAAAGATCTGGCGCATCGTCCCCGACCTGCGCGAGCACACGGCGACCAGCACGGTCAGCGAGAACGGCCGCTACCGCATCCCCAACGACAACCCGTTCTCGACCCTCGATGGCGCGCGCAAGGAGATCTGGGCCTACGGTCTGCGCAATCCGCACCGGTTGATTTGGGACGTCGATCCGGCGCGGCCGAGGGAGCCGCGGCTGCTGGCGTTCCACATCGGGCTGGTGTCGTGGGAGACGGTTGTCGTCATCCGCAAGGGCGGCAACTACGGCTGGCCCATGCGCGAAGGCACGGAGGCGAGGTCGCTGGAAGGGATGGGGCCGATTCCGCAGGATGACACGATTCCGATTCAGATCTCGGACACCGTCTCGCGCGGCACTGTCAAACCGACGTATCCGGTGCTGCAGTACCCGCACCGGCCGGCGGGTGGCGACGCCATCGCCAACGGCTTCGTCTATCGCGGCACACAGATTCCAGCGCTGCGCGACAAGCTCGTGTTCGGGGACATCACAACCGGACGGGTGTGGTACGCCGAGCGCGCCGACCTGCTGGCGGCGGACGATGGCGACCCGGCGACCGTGGCGCCGATCCACGAGATCGACACAGGGTTGCGCGCGCTGGTGACCGAGGCGTACCGCGCAAGAGGCGGCAAGGGGGTGGCGCTACCCGGCGCCGCCCAGATCTCCGGCCGTGGACGTGTGGACCTGCGGTTCGCGGTCGACGAGGCCGGCGAACTCTATGTCCTCACGAAGCCAGACGGCATGATTAGGAAGATCGTCGGCGCAGAGACCACGACCGCGCCCGCGGTGACGGCGACCGCGCCTCCGGAGACCGCGCCGGTGGGCCGCGCTGGCGGGGCTCTCACTCGCGCGCAGGCCGCGGCCCTGAAGAATCCCGTGCCCGCCACGCCGGCCTCGATCGCCGCCGGGAAGGCCGCCTACGACGCTTCGTGCGCCGCCTGCCACGGCAACCGGGCGCAGGGCGCGGTGAAGGCGAAGCTGATGATCTCCGATCATCGAGGAACAGGGCGGCAAGCAGCCGCCGGACCTCATCGACGACCAATGGGACTACGGCTCCAGTGATGGCGAGATCTATGCCGTCATGAAGAGGGGGCTGCCGCCCACGATGATGCCTGGGTTCGACGCTGCCATCTCGGACGAGAACCTGTGGAGCATCGTCAACTACCTTCGAACGCTCGCGCCTAGGAAGTAAGCTGGAAGACGGACGAAACACGGGAGGCGCAGTACAAAAGAAAAGGGCGGCCCGAAGGCCACCTTGTTCAGCTCGGATCGAAGCTCCGACAACGTCGATGTCGTCGGCCCTGCTGAGGCGCCTAGGCGCTCCCAGCGTGCGGTCCCATAGCGCAGGAAGCGCATCAGGGCTTTATGCTAGCTGCCATCGCTGGCGATCCCTGGTGGCGACGGCATCGCGAAAAATGCCCTTCACGGAACTGTTCCTCGCTGGAGCAACGAGAACCTCGGGTGCGTCATGACCGTGCTCGTCACCGAACGCACTGCGTCAGCGTTACCATGTTTGCTGACGAGCGCGCCGTCATCGGAAGGTTATTCATCCAATTCATCGTCGAGGTCGTATCCGGCTTCGAATTCGCGCTTGAAGTTGATTTCAGTCCCCGCCCATCCGGATAGACGTAGATGAACCATCTCGCTGAATCGTTGTAGTTCTTGTCTCAAGATGCTGTCACCCGCCCCCATAATCATGAGGAAGTCGACTTGCAGTCCTGCGACCTTTTTCTCTGGCTCCGAAGGCATCGATTAGTTTGACGATCAGGTCGGCACCATCGCTGCTCGACAGCGTGACCAAGCGGCTGTCGTTCTGTGAGTCGCGGCAGGACAATGTGAACGTCATAACGGGCTCCTTCTCGGGTCGGTCTTGGTCAGGTCGTTAGGTCAAGCCAGATCAACATTTCGCGGCAGAGGTCATCGACGTTGCCCGAGGTCGGCGAATTGCTCTACTCACACCGCTACACCGAGCGGGATCCACTCCAAGAAGCGGCTGCCGAGAAGAAGACCGATTGCCTCGAACGCAGGGGCCTGTTAGATCGGTGTTGGATGAAACGAAAAAGGGGCTAGGGCGACATCCCCTAACCCTTGATAATGTTGGTTGCGGGGGCTCGCAACCAACATTATCTGCAGCTTTGGCGGCCGGCAGCGTGACAGTTGGCGAACTACTCCGTTCCGTTCACCGTCGCCCGATGCTGCGTGCGGACACCGGAAAACGGCGGTGCCATCCGAATCGAGGCGAAATCGTGAGCCGGCACGAGCAATCGTTTGGCGTACAGACGGCGATACCCTGACTTGATCGCTCGTAGCGCCAATTGTCCTCCACACACATGAAATCAGACGCGCGACGTCCGATGTATCAGACGAAGGTATCGACGACACCGCACCATTAGAGCGACCACCCGCCTCGGGTACTGGATGCGGAGCAGGGCGTTCGCCTCCTCGTTGTTGGTGAATGTCAGGTTCTGGCTGTCCCAGTCGAGCCGCTGGTCCTTCATACGGATCGCAAGCACCCCAAGAAGCACCATCTCCGTGAGGGCGCCGCCGTATTCGAAGGGCGAGCAGGGCGGCACTCCGTTCGGCCCCTCCTTGCAGGCGCGGATCCAGTCGCCCTCGTGGCCTTCAATCACGCGGCGCAAGGTCCTCGGCGGTCGCTCGTACTGCTGCATCCGCGTTTCGGGGATCAGGCGCACGCCGTCGGCCCCGTGCGACCCATGCAGGATTGTGCCCTTGTCACCGACGAGCAGTGCGCCGCTGCCGGGCAGGGACCGGCCCGGCTCCAGCTCCGGCGGCATCGGCGGCAACAGGCGCCCGTCGTACCAGGTGAGCTTCACTGGAGGCCGGTTGCCGCGGGCCGGGAACGCGTACCGCACGATCGACGCCCGTGGGTACGTCTCGGACGCGACCGCCGCTTCGTAGTGTGTGGACGTCGCTTCGACCGACTGCGGAGGTCCGAGCTCCAGCGCCCAGAATGCCGGATCGAGGATGTGGCAGCCCATGTCGCCGAGCGGGCCCGTGCCGAAGTCGAGCCAGGCTCGCCATTTCAGCGGGTGATACGCGGGGTGGTACGGCCGGAACGCTACCGGCCCGAGCCACTTGTCCCAGTCGAGCGTCACGGGCACCGGCGGCGTGTCGGTCGGCCGTGCCATCACCGCGAAGTCCGACCACGGGTCGCCCCCGACTGGCCGGTCGGTCCATGCGTGGACCTCCGTCACGTTGCCGATCGCCCCAGCGTCCAGCCACTCCTTTAGCAGCCGCATCGACTCGAAGGAATGGCCCTGGTTGCCCATCTGCGTCACGACCTTGTAGCGGCGCGCGACCTCGGTGATGGCACGCGCCTCGAACACCGTGTGTGTCAATGGCTTCTGGCAGTACACGTGCTTGCCGGCCTGCAAGGCACCCATCGTGATCGTGGCGTGCGTGTGGTCCGGCGTCGCGATCACCACCGCGTCGATGCCCTTCTCCTTCTCGAGCATCGCGCGGTAATCGGTGTAGAAGGTGGCCTTCGGGTAGAGCGCCCTCGTCTTGGCCGAGTAGACCTGATCGACGTCGCAGAGCGCGATGATGTTCTCGCTTTCGCACGCCTTGAGGTTGGCGGCGCCCATCCCGCCGATGCCGATCGCAGCGATGTTGAGCTTGTTGCTGGGCGCCTGCGCGCCCAGTACCCGGCCGGGGACGATTGCGGCGGAGAGTGCCGCCATGGCCGTCCTCGCGGCAAACTGCCTGCGGGAGAGAGTACGGTTCGAGTCGTCGGTCATGGCTGGTTGTCTCCCAAGGGTGCTGGCTCGGTCACGTCGACGCGACTGCAGGGCTGATGCTACTGGAAGCCGGGGCAACCGAAAACCATCAGGGATGGCGGTAGATCATTCGTGACCATCGGGCGGGGTTCATGACAAAACACCCGCTACCGCTCAATCAATTAGCCGGCACTCATGGCTGCGTCCCTCTACACGCGTCGCGTGAACGGCAACACGATGAACGGGTCGGACTGGTCTGCCACCAGAAAGTAACAAGCGATCGCCACAGGCTCCTCGTCGGGGCGCGGAGATTTAGGTCTCAGCCAAGCTCGGCTGTAGCTATAATGGCCGCATGCGCGCGACCGTACAAAGCAAGAGGGCCCCAGAAACCGAGGCCCTCTCGCTGCAAGTATCGATGGTTGCGGGGGCGGGATTTGAACCCGCGACCTTTGGGTTATGAGCCCAACGAGCTACCGGACTGCTCCACCCCGCGTCGAGTAGATTCTCATGATAGCACGCCGTCGCACAACGCCCAATTAAAGGGCCGTCAGGAACTCGCGTGTGCCCGGCGGGCCGGTCACGGTTAACCAGATCGGTCCGAGATCCGGTTCGAGCGTCACCTCGAACCTCAGGAATCGACAGCACTTCCGCTCGGCGTCGATGACCTCCAGCAGACGCGGCAGGATGTCGGCCTTGGTGAAACGGAGCCGGAAGCCGTCGGTCAGCTCCTCCCGCCGATCGGCAGCCGCGAGCACGCCCGGCAGCAGATTCTCGCGACGGGTCTTCAGCGTGTCGACGTCGAGGGTGCAGACGATCGGCAGGTCCGCCATCGTCCCAGTGTACTGCTAGCCGCGCTCTCGATGTACAACTGCTGAATGACCTTGGCATCCCGGGCGACGCTGGGAGTCCTGATCGGCCTGTCATTTCTCAGCGTCGGTGCTCTCTCCGCCCAGAGCCGCCGCGCGATCAACGTCCACGACCTCCTGTCGCTGCACCGCGTGTCCGACCCGAAGATTTCACCTGATGGATCCCTGGTCGCCTACACCGTCAGCACGCCCGATCGTGAGGCCAATCGCCTGGCGCGGAGTATCTGGATCGTGCCGACCGCCGGCGGCGAGCCGCGCCAGCTCACCACAAGCGGCAAGGACGGCGGCGCGCGCTGGTCGCCCGACGGCAAGCGCCTCGCCTTCCTCTCCACGCGCGGCGGCGAGTCGCAGATCTACCTGATCGCGCTGATCGGCGGCGAAGCCTCGAAGCTGACCTCCCTCTCCGGCGGCGCTGACCAGATTGTCTGGTCACCTGACGGCAAAACTCTCGCGTTCACATCGCGCGTCTTCCCCGATTGCAAAGACGACCCGTGCAATGCGGGGCGTGTCAAGAGGCAGGAGGAGAACAAGGTGAAAGCGCACGTCGCCGACCGGCTTCTGTACCGCCACTGGACCGAATGGAGCGACGGCCGCCGTAGACACATGTTCGTCGTCCCCGTCGCCGGCGGCGCGCCGAAAGACCTGACGACAGGTGCCGACTACGATGTGCCGCCGGTCCAGCGCGAGGGGCCGCACCCGATTGCGTTCTCGCCCGACGGCAAAGAGGTCGCGTTTGTCGCGGTCACCGATCCGGTGGAGGCGACGAGCACCAACGGCGACATCTTCACCGTCGCGGCGGACGGCAACGGCGTCGAGCCGAAACGGCTCACCACCGGACCGGGATTCGACGGCGCGCCGTCGGTACTCACCCGACGGCCGGTCGCTGGCCTTCCGTTCGCAAGCGACGCCGGGTCTCGAATCCGATCGGTGGCGCCTGATGCGCTACGACCGGCCGACGGGAAACACAACCGAGGTCAGCCCGGCGTTCGATCGCAGCGTCGAGGCGCTGGCATGGTCGCCGGACAGCTCGACGATCTACTTCAACGCCGAGGATCAGACGTTCGATCCGATCTTCTCCGTGCCCGCCGCCGGCGGCACGCCGCAGTCGCTCACGCCCAAGTCCTCCAACAGCGAGTGGGCGCTCAGTGCGGACGGCAAGACGCTCGTCATGGCCCGCAGCAGCCAATCGGCTCCTGCCGAGCTCGTGGCATCCGGGATCGACGGCGCACGATCCGCGATCCTCACGCATCACAACAAAGAGCTGCTTGGGAGACTCGACCTCGGAACCGCCGAGCAATTCACGTTCGCCGGCGCGGGCGGCACAGAGATCCACGCGATGCTCCTCCGCCCGCCGGCGTTCGATCCCTCGAAGAAGTATCCGGTCGTGATGATCCTGCACGGCGGTCCGGAAACCATGTTCGGCGACACCTGGAGTTACCGCTGGAACACGCAGATGTTCGCGGGCCCCGGCTACGCGGTGCTGATGATCAACCGGCGCGGATCGACGGGCTTCGGCCAGGCATTCACCGACGCGATTCAGGACGACTGGGGCGGCAAGCCGTACGAAGATCTGATGAAGGGCCTCGACGCGGCGCTCGCGAAGTATCCGTTCCTCGACGGCACGCGTGTGGCCGCCGCCGGCGCGTCATACGGCGGCTACATGATCGACTGGATGGCGTCGCAGGCGAAGGGGCGCTTCAAGGTCCTCGTCAGCCACGCCGGCGTCTACGACATCACGTCGAAGTACGGCGGCACCGAAGAACTGTGGTTCCCCGAGGCCGAATTCAAAGGCACGCCGTGGACCAATCGCGAGGGGTACGAACGCTGGTCGCCCCACCTTCACGCCGCGGATTTCGGAAAGTACAAGACGCCAACGCTGGTCATCGCGGGAGAGCTCGACTTCCGCGTCGTCTACACGCAGAGCCTCGAGTTCTTCACCGCACTGCAACGGCAGGAGGTTCTTTCTCGCCTCATCGTGTTTCCTGACGAGGGGCACTGGATTCTCAAGCCGCAGAACAGCGCTTTCTGGTACCAGGAAGTGTTAGGGTGGATGAAGAAATATCTCTAAGTGTGCGGAGGGTGCGACAAGGTGCGGCGGGGTGCGACAAGGTGCGGAGGGGTGCCACAAGGTGCGGCGGGGTGCGAAGGTGCGGGGCGACAGGTGCGACGGTGCTTGAGTTCGATTGGGTGGTAAGGAGACGCGCTTGCTGTCATTGATTGCGATCGTGCTGGCCGGTGTCCCGATCTTCGGAAGCCCGGAATCTCCGCTCCCCTGCCGGCAGCCGCAGCTCGCCGTCGACGGAGGCACGGTCTATCTCGGCTGCGGAGCAAACGACACGATCTACGTTGCGCGGTCCGCCGATGGCGGACGTTCGTTCGCTCCAGTCGCAAAGGTCGCGTCAGTACCGTCGCTCGCGCTTGGCATGCATCGCGGTCCGCGCCTCGCAGTGTCGGACGGAGAGCTTGTGCTGACCGCAATTGCGGGGAAACTGGGCAAGGGACAGGACGGTGACCTCCTTGCCTGGCGTTCCGTCGACGGCGGCGCGACGTGGACGGGGCCAGTGACGATCAACGACGTGCCGGCGTCAGCGCGAGAAGGATTGCACGCGATGGCTGGGCGGGGCAAAACGGTCGTGACCGCATGGCTCGATCTGCGTGAGCAGGGAACGCGGCTCTACGCGGCGACGTCGACGGACGGCGGCCGCACGTGGACCGCCGACGCGCTCGTCTACGAGTCGCCATCCGGGACGATCTGCACATGCTGCCATCCCTCTGTGACGATCGCCGCGGACGGCACGATCCTGGCGATGTTCCGCAATGTCGTGGACGGCCATCGCGACTTCTATCTGGCCCGGGGAAGAAACGGCAAGTTTGGCGAGGCGGAAAAGATCGGCATGGGCACCTGGCGCTTCGACAGCTGCCCGATGGACGGCGGCGGCCTCGTGACGACAGCCGGCGGCAAGGTCGAGACGGTGTGGCGGCGCGAGAAGACGGTCTACCTGGCGCGAACGGGCCGGGAGGAAGTCAACGTCGGCGACGGCGTCAACCCGGCAATCGTCTCGACGGCGGAGGGGCCGGGCATTGCGTGGAATGCGACAGACGGTTTGCTGATCGCCACGCCCAATCGGCAGACGCTGCTCCTCGATCCGGCGGGCAAGTTCGTCTCGCTCGCCGCGACCGAGGCAGGGATCATTGCTGCATGGGAGCGAGGCGAGCAGACGCTGACGCGCGTGCTGCCGCTACCCGCCCGCGCCACGCGAAAATCGCCCGCGCCAGTAGCAGCGCGCCGATAATCACGCCGTAACGAATCGGACGCGTCGTATCGGCCTTGACCAGCCACAGATAGTGAATCACGCCGCAGATCGCCGACAGATACACGAGCCGGTGCAGCAGGTTCCACCGCTTCCCGCCTAGCCGCCGAATCCACCCGGCCGTCGACGTCACCGCCAGCGGAATCATCAGGACGAACGCGGTGAAGCCGATGGTGATGAACGGCCGCTTGGCCACGTCCTTGACAATGTCGTCAATGGCGAAGAACTGATCGAGCCAGACGTACGTCAGGAAATGCAGGCACCCGTAAAAGAAGGCGAAGAGCCCGAACATGCGCCGGTAACGAATCAGCGCATTCCACTTCGTCAGCCTGCGGAGCGGCGTGATAAGCAGCGTGATGACGAGGAACCGAAGCGTCCAGACGCCTGTCTCGTGGGTGATCGTCTCGATCGGATTCGCGCCCAGGGCATCCATGACGGCGGCGTAGGTCAGCCAGAAGACAGGTACCAGACACGCCACGAACACGACCGGCTTGATCACGCGTCGCAATGCCAATCCGCAATCCCTTTTTCAATCCACAATCAAATCCGCAATCCACAATCCGCAATCCGCAATTTCAATAATTCTTCTTCAGATCCATTCCGGAGTACAACGACGCCACCTGGTCGTAGCCATTGAACATCAGCGTCTTCCGCTTGAAGAATTCGCCGATGCGCCGCTCGCGCGCCTGTGAGTAGCGCGGGTGCGAGACGTCGGGGTTCACGTTCGAGTAGAACCCGTACGCCTCGGGCCATTCCGCACTCCACGTGGTTCGCGGCTGCTTCTCGACCAGCCGGATCCGTACGATCGACTTGATGCCCTTGAACCCGTACTTCCACGGCACCACGAGCCGGATCGGAGCGCCGTTCTGGTTCGGCAGGACTTTACCGTACAGCCCGACGACGAGAATGGTCAGCGGATGCATGGCTTCGTCGAGACGAAGCCCTTCGACGTACGGCCAGTCGAGCACCGTGCCGCGCTGTCCTACCATCTGCTTGGGATCCAGCACCGTCGTGAACTCGACGTACTTGGCTTTTTCGGTCGGCTCCACCTGCTTGAGCAGATCGCCCAGCGGGAAGCCAATCCAGGGGATGACCATCGACCACGCTTCTACGCAACGGAGGCGATAGATGCGCTCTTCGAGCTGATACGGCTTGACGAGGTCGTCGATGGCGAGCTTGCCGCCCTTCGCCACGGCGCCGTCGATTGTCACCGTCCACGGCCGCGTCTTGAAATTCTTGGAATTCCGCGCCGGGTCGCTCTTGTCGGCGCCGAACTCGTAGAAGTTGTTGTAGGTGGTGACGTCCTCGTAGGGCGTCGCCGCCTCGGTGGTGCTCAGCGGACTCTTGTTTGCCGCCAGCGCCTGCCCGGTGTCCTGCGCGGCCGCCCTTCCGCGAGCCACGAGGCTCGCGGCGCCCGCTAGGACCGGCACGGCGGCGGTTGCCAGGAACTCGCGACGGCGCAAGTACAGCGATTCCGGCGTGACGTCGCTCCACTTCAGGTCATCTGCCTTCCGGATCAACATGCCGCCCCCTTCACGTTCTACGTCGCCGACAGACAGTTAGATGCCGGATGCCGCCGAGCCGTCACGCGCGCCGGTCGGCGGGACTCCGTAGTACCTGTACGCCAATGGCGGATTCGCCGCGTCATCTCGGCCACATCGAGCTGATCCTGCACGAGCTTCGAACGCCGGTGAACGTGGCGGCCGGCTCCGTGGCGCAGCTGCTGGAGCCGGACGCTGAACCGATCAGCGCGGCCCAGCAAGCCGTCCTGCAGCGCGCCAGCCGCGCGTGCGGCCAGCTGGAACAACTCTGCGAGGACCTGCGTGACTGGGCCCAGCTGTCAGGGAGTGCGGACGCGCTGGTCGCTCCGGCGCCGCTCGCGCCAGCCCTGAAGGAGGCCGCGAAGGCCGCAGAAGCGACAAGGCGCGACGCCGTGCAAGTGCTGTTACCCGAGGACCACGCGCACACCTGGCGCGTGATGGCGCCGCCCGGCCTGCTCGTCCGCGCGCTGACGGGGGTACTCGCGGCCTGCGTCCGCACGGCGCCGGACCGCGCCTCGATTCCCGTGGTCGTCGAAGACGATCCGGGCCTTCATGAGATCCGCGTGCTCGTCGGCGCTATCAATGGCGCACCGACCGACGGCTTCGACGCTGAACGCATGGGCGGCCTGGGCTTCGTGCTGCCGCTCGCGCGCGCGGTGGTGGAGGCAGCGGGCGGGCGCATCTGGTCTGCGAGCGGATTGGGGCGTGTCGTCGGCATCGGCCTGTCGCTCCCAACGCCGGCACACTAGTCCAGCGACCGTCAGTTCTTCGGCGCCGCGGCCTCTTCTTCCTTCGACACTTCAGCGCCGGTCGACGCGTCGAGCGCGTACACGGTCGAACCGTCGGCGGTGAAGATCCGGGCACGATAAGCCAGCAAGAAGGTGCCGTCCGGCTTGGGCCACACGATCAGCTCCGGCGGAAGGCTCGGTCCCGCCCCATCGGGCGTGAGCGCCTGAAACGCAGCGAGCACTTCGGCTCGCGTCAGCTTCGGCACAGGGTTCACCGTGATCCCTGTGAAGATGGTGCCTTCGATCGCCGTCGTCTTGCCGCCCTCGGTCTCGCGCCACACGTCGCCGCCTTCGACGCGCACGCCTTTGTGGAGCTGCTGATACCACTCGGTGCGATGCGTGCCATCCTCCGACGGCTGGTCCTCACGGAGCTTCAGCTCACCGCGGCGAATCATCTGCTCCACGCGAGCATCCCAGTCCGACAGCGCACGACCTTCGGTGGCTTCGATCGTCTCGCGCGCTCCGGACGCGATGTGCGTTTGCGCACACACGGGCGATGGGATGACCAGCGCCAAAGAAAGTGTGCAAGCGCACGAAAATCCCCGCAGCGTCGGCATTGGGACGAACTGTGGCATGCGTGTGGCGGGGTACGCAACTTGCCGATTGCTGTAGTGCTAGTATGAGCGCAGTGTCTTCAACGGTTTCGACACTGGTGGTCTGCTGGAACAACACAGGCTTCCTGGGTCGCTGCCTCGAGTCCGTCCCCACGGCGTCGGAACTGATCGTTGTCGACAACGCGTCACGCGACGGGAGCGGTGATCTCGCAGCCGAACGCTTTCCGTCTGCCAAGCTGATTCGCCTTTCTGAGAACCTCGGCTATGCCGCCGGCGTGAATCGCGCCGCCGCCGGGGCGACGGGCACCTACCTGCTCCTGCTGAACCCCGACGCGGAGGCCACACCGCGGGCGATCGAACGCCTCTCGACGTTCCTCGACGAGCATCCGGAGTGCGGCGCCGTCGCCGGCCGCCTCCTCTCGATGACCGAGGAGCCACAAAGCGATTTTCACGCCGGGCGGTTGCCGACGATGCCGAGTCTGGCGGTGGAGCTGCTGCTCGTGAAGCGGCTATGGCCGCGCAATCCGATCTCCCGCCGCGCCGAAGCGGCTGATCTCGACGAAACCGTCACCGGGCCAGTCGAGCGCACGGTGTCGTCCTGCCTGATGGTGCGCCGCTGTGCGTTCGAACAGATCAAAGGCTTCGACGAGCAGTTCACACCAGCCTGGTTCGAAGACGCCGATCTCTGCAAGCGCCTGATCGATGCGGGATGGTCAATCTACTTCGTGCCGTCGGCGGTCTTTCGGCACGTCGGCGGCGCGTCGGTCAAGATGCTGGGCCGCGCGAAGACCAAGCAGATCTTCTATCGCAACATGGCGCGCTACGTGCGCAAGCACTACGGGCGCGTGGGTGCGGCAGCCGTTCGCACCATGGTCGTCACCGGGATGGGCATGCGCGTGGCCGCCAGCGCGCTCCGGGCCGATCGCGAGGGCATGCTCGCCTTCGCCGGGGTCTTGGGCGACGCGTTGAAGGGATGGAAGCACGAGTAGAATCTTCTGCGACGTGGTCCTCCGTCACGGCAACGTTTTTCTGCACCTTGCGGCACTCGCCGCAGCCCTCCTCACCGCTTCTCCACTGATTGGGCAAGTTCGCCTCGCCGATGAAGCCGACCGCGCGGCATTCCGAGCGTGGTTCGTGCTGCTCGCGGACGCGGCCTACTACAAGCCGGTGCACGAAGTGGCCGACTGCGCCGGCCTGGTCCGTTACGCTGCCCGCGAGGCGCTTCGTCCTCATACCTCCGACTGGCTGCGACGCATCGGCCTACCGCTGACGCCCGCCCTCGCCGAGATACGCGAGCGCCCGATCGCGGTGGGTGGTCACATGCCGCTCTTCAGGATCGCCGACGATCCACGCACTCCGTATGCGGAGTTCGCCGATGCCAAGACGCTGGTTCGCTTCAACGCGCGCTTTGTCGCCCGTGACATCGGCGCGGTGCGCCCGGGCGATCTGCTCTACTATCAGCAGCCGACACAGCACACGCCCGATCACCTGATGATCTACGTCGGTCCCTCGCCCTTCGACGCGTCAGCGACCGATTTCGTCGTGTATCACACCGGGCCGACCGACCAGGGCGGTCCCGGCGAAATGCGGAAGGCCCGACTGGCCGACCTTCTCAGACATCCGGCGCCACGATGGCGTCCCGAAGCCGCGAATCCGCGTTTCGCGGGCATCTTTCGGTTGACGCTTTCATGACGGGCCGGTTCGCACAACACGCGCTCGCGGCGCTTGCGATCGTGGCATGGCTGGGAGCGCCTGCGTCCGCGCAGTCTGACGACTCGTCGCAGTCGACGCGTGCCGCATTCTCGCTGTCGAGCAGCCGCATTGCGACCAGCCGCGAAACGCCGGCGATCTATCTCACCTACCGCCGCCTCACCCACCTCGACTTTCGCGTCTATCGCATCAACGATCCAGTGACGTTCCTCGCTGGCCTCAAGGATCCGCACCAGCTCGGAAGCGAGGAACCGCTGGTCGATCAAGAACCGACGACGCTCGAGAAGATCGCGGACTGGAAGGCCGACTGGCGATCGCGCATCCGGTCGTTCTTCCGCGCACAGTTCACGCACGACTACCGCCGGGCACGGCGTCAGCGGCTCGATCGCAGCGCTGTCGTGTTACGACAGACGGTCAACGTCAACTCGTTCGCGCAGGTCCCGCTGCTCAACCGCTCGCAGCTCGTGACGTCGTGGCG
Source organism: Vicinamibacteria bacterium (assembly GCA_963800785.1). Taxonomy (GTDB): domain Bacteria; phylum Acidobacteriota; class Vicinamibacteria; order Vicinamibacterales; family JAENWD01; genus JAENWD01. The sequence continues at coordinate 467,891 of CAWDCH010000020.1, read as the reverse complement.
CGAGCTCCTGCCGTTGATGCGCGAAGCCGACGTGCGCCGCGTTCCAATCGACGTCAAACAGCCGGGCATGTACGTGGTCGAAGCCGTGCTCCCGCCCCACCGGGCGTACACCGTCGTCATCGTCTCGGACATCGGCCTGATTACCAAGGCCGCGCCTGGCCAGGTACTCGCGTACACGGCCGATCGCACGACCGGCACGCCGCTCAACGGCTGTGAGATTCGTGTGTTGACCCAGCAGAAGGCACTCGCGTCCGGCGTAACGGGAGCCGATGGCGTCTTCAACGCGCGCTTCGAGGATCCGGTCGGCGACGACGTGATCTCGGTGGCGACGTGCGGCGAGCAGACGACCGCCACGGATCCAGGCAGCTGGTATCTGCACGACCCGACTCGCGAGCTCGTCGGCTACGTCTACACCGACAAGCCAATCTATCGGCCGGGGCACACCGTCCACATCAAGGCCTTCCTGCGCTGGCGATCGCACGGCGCGCTCGTACCGTTTGACGGCAAGGACGTGGAGCTGCGGGTGTCGGACATCACGGACAAGGTGATTTATCGCCAACGCCGCACCGTCGACACGTTTGGTGGAATCACGGGTGACGTACCGCTGTCGACCGGCGCGGCGCTCGGCTACTACAGCGTGGCGGTGGTCTCTGGCGATGAGACCGCGGGCGGCAGCTTCGAGGTGCAGGAATACCGCAAACCGGAGTTCGAAGTCCGGGTCACGCCGGCGGAGCGCTTCGTCGTGCAGGAAAACCAGGCGCGTGTGACGATCGACGCGCGCTATTACTTCGGGCAGCCGGTGGCCAACGCCCGCGTCGCCTGGGTCGCTCATCGTCAGCCTTATTACTCGCCATTGCGCTGGAGGGACGAACCGCCTGACGAGGGCGGTGGCTACTGGTGGGGTGAGGAGCAGGCGCTTCAAGGAACAGCGCGGCTCGACGCGAATGGCAAGGCCGAGATTCTGGTGCCGCTGGCGCTAGACGAGCGACAGAACGACTACACGCTGCGTATCGAAGCGCGCGTCACCGACGCGAGCAGCCGGGAGGTGAGCGGCAAGGCGGTGATCAACGCGACCTACGGCACCTTCCTCATCGCGTCGAGCGTCCAGGACTATGTGCTACGGCCGGGCGCGACAACCACGGTGACCATCCGCGCGGTGGATTACGTCGGCGCCGTGCAGCCGAATCAACGTGTCGAGATCGCCGTGGGACGGCGTCAGCCGAACGGCAACTGGGACAGCGCCGATGGCGTCCTGATCGTCGAGCGGGCCGAGGTCACCACAGACGCGGAGGGACGAGCGACGTGGACGTTCACTGCGCCGAGCGCGCCCGGTGACTACCGAATGCGCGCCAGTGCCGACGCCAACGGCCGAATGGTCAAGGACGACACGTTCGTCTGGGTATCGGGCGCCCTGCAGTCGACGTCGGAAGACTATGGCGGCGACCGTTACCTCGAGCTGATCGCCGACAAGAAGACAGTGAAGGTCGGCGAGACCGCGAGTTTCCTGGTCCGCGGCGCCGAATTCGATACCGACGTTCTGGTCACGAAAGAGGCGCAGGGCGTCTCCTGGTACCGCGTCGTCCGCGTCCGCAGCAACGAGACGTTCGAGCTGCCGATTGGCAACGAAGACGTCGGTGACACATGGGTGAACATCGCGTTCCTCTCGAAGGATCGCTTGTACCGCGCCGAACGACGAGTCAAAGTCCCGGCGACGTCGCGGCAGTTGCAGGTGTCGCTGACGGCCGAGCAGGCGGTGGCCAAGCCGCGACAGCCCGGGCGCTTCCTGTTGAAAGCCGTGGACGACAAGGGCACACCGGTACGGGCGCAGTTCAGCGTCGCCGTGATCGACGAGGCTGTCTTTGGCGTGAAGACAGACGACACGCCGGATCCGCTGCGTTATTTCCATCAGCGCACCTACAGTCGCGTTGGAACGCAATTCTCCCGCGACTACTCCTTCGTCGGCTACTCCGGCACGGCGCAGATCATGCTGGCGGCGCGGCGGCGAGCCTACTCGCTCGCCGACTTCAAGAGCGACAAGCCGGCGCAGCCGCAAGTGAGGAAGGAGTTCCCCGACGCGGTTTACTGGGTCGGCGATCTCGTCACGGACACGAACGGCGAGGCGCGGGTCCAGGTCACGTATCCGGATGCGCTGACGACATGGCGCGTGACCGCGCGCGGCGCCACGGTCGACACGCGCGTCGGACAGGCGATCGGGCGGACGACGGTCACGAAAGATCTGATCGCCCGCGTCATCACGCCCCGGTTCCTCACCGAGGGCGACGAGGTCGGCGTGCCGCTGATCGTGCACAACTACCTGCCGGGCACAAAAACGATCCGCCTCAGCCTGGAAGCGTCAGGCCTGAGGGCGAAATCACCAGCCTCGGCGCCGGCGAGGCCGGTCACGCTGGCGCCGAACAGCGAAGCGCGGCTCGACTGGCGATTCAGCGCCGAGAAGGCCGGCACCGCGAGCGTCACCGGCAAGGCGATCGCGGATACCGACAGCGATGCCGTCGAACTATCACTGCCGGTGCTGCCGTTCGGCCTGCGCAGGGATCTCGGCAAGTCCGGATCGTTCTCGAACGGCGGCAGGGCCACCGCGAACCTGACGATCCCCTCTGAATCGAACCCGGCGGCGCGAACGATCCAGGTCTCGCTCGCGCCTTCCCTCGCAGGCTCACTTCTCGGCGCGCTCGACTTCCTCACGGGCTATCCGTATGGCTGCACCGAGCAGACGCTGTCCGCGTATCTGCCGACCCTGGTCGTCGCGCGCACGATGGCGCAGCTGAAGCTCGAGCCGACCGAGCGGCTGACGCAGGTCGACCGCTACGCGACTGCCGGATTGAAGCGCCTGCTCGACTATCAGCATGAGGATGGCGGGTGGGGCTGGTGGAAGACGGATGAGAACGAGCCGTTCATGACGGCGTACGCGACGTTCGGGCTGCTCGAGACGCGAAACGCTGGCTACAAGGTCCCCGACGATCGGATTGCCAACGGGCTGGCCGCGTTGGTCCGTTTGTATCGCAAGTACCCTCGAGCGGTCCCTGCGCTCAAGGCGTACATGGTCTATGTCCTGGCGCGCGCGCGCGCCGAAAAGATCGAACCGGCGTCTCTCGAGGAAGGACCGTTCGATCTGGCTGCTGCGTTATCGGAGGTGTGGGGCGCTCGAGATCGGCTGACACCGTACGGGCGTGCGATTCTGCTCCTGACGCTGAATGCCGCAAGCGATGGGCGGGCGGGTGAGCTCGCGCGTGAGCTGCTGGCAGAAGCGAAGCAAGAAGGCGATCTCGCCTGGTGGCCGACCGATCACGATCCGCTGCTCGACGACTGGGCCGACACGACTGTCGAAGCAACGGCCACCGCCGTGCAGGCGCTCGTCGTCCATCAGCCGCGCAGCCCGGTTCTGGAAGCGGCGGTCCGCTACGTCCTGGCGAACCGCCAGTCGGGCATGTACTGGTTCAGCACGAAACAGACGGCGATGGTGCTCTATGGGCTCACCGCCTACATGCGTGCGCGTGGTGAGACGGGCGCGCCGGCAACTGTCCAGGTCGCGGTCAACGGGACCCCGCTCCCGCCGGTCGCCTTCGATCCGAAGTCGCTGACCGCGCCGGACCCGGTTGTCCTGACTGCGGCCGGCCGGGAGGGTGCAAACACCGTGACGGTGAACGCCAGCGGCGGGGCCGTCTACTGGTCGGCGAGCGCGCAGTACTTCGACACGCGCACGCCGATCGAGCGAACGGGCGGACGCAAGCTGGCGATCGCGCGCGACTACTTCGCGCTGTCGGCGGTGGAGATCGGTCGCAAGATCGTCTACCGCGACACGCCGTTTTCGGGCACGGCGAAACCGGGTGATCTGGTGCTGGTGCACATCGCAGTCGCAGGCTCTCCTGACTGGAACTACCTGCTGGTCGAGGATCCGCTTCCAGCCGGCGCCGAACCGATCGCGGACGACAGCCTCTACCCGCTCGAGAAGCAGCGTCCACGGCGTTGGGGCGATCGACGCGAGCTCCGCGACAATCGTGTCGTGTTCTTCCAGGACGCGCTGTCCCAGGGACGCATCGATCTTTGGTACCTGCTGAAAGTCGTCACGCCGGGCGTCTTTCGCGCGATGCCCGCGCAGGTGGCACCGATGTACGTGCCGGATGTCTCGGCATCCACGACGGTGCAGCCGGTGACGATAGCCGCACCGCCGGGACCGACGCCATGAGCTGGCGTCTACCGCTCGTGTCGCTGTGGATTGCCGTCGGCTACGGCGTGCCTGCGGGTCTGTTCTGGGCGCTGCTGCAGGTGCCCGAGTCCTCCGCCTGGATGCTGGGTCTTTCCGCGAGCCTCGCGCTCGCCATCTTCGTGGCGCTGCTCTGGGTGACCGGCGGAGTTCTACTCGCCTGGCATCCGCAAATCACGCCGATGCGAGCCTTCGTATCGGGTCTGTCCGCAAGCCTCGCAGTGGCAGCTGGCGCGCTGCTTTTTGGTGCGATCTGGTGGGCCACCCTGGCGGCGCTGACGTGGCACGCGGCGCACGCAGGCGAGATCGACGCGGTCATCATCGCGAGGACCGGCGCGTCGAACACGGCGTGGCTTCATCGCGCGATCGTCTGGACGATCTGGATCTTGCGTTGGGGGCCCGGCTTCACGCTGGCGCTTTCCCTGGCGGCCTGGATTGCCGCGAGCGGCACCGCGGCGATCGGCGCTGCCGGGTGGGTGCGCGCCGCCTTCCATCCGAAGCGCTGGACCGTCATCCTCGCGCTCGCGGCGCTCTGCGTCATGTTGCCGTGGCGCTTCGTCTACTGGCGGCCCGCGCACCTGAACCTGACGACGGAGCCGTGGTTCGTCGGCGCCAAGCTCGGCGCGATGGTGCTTCTCGCCTCGATCGCCTGGGCGTTAATGATCCGCGTCGTCACGCCCGTCGGCGATCGTTCGACCTGACGCGGCCCGTGGAAGGACGACGGACAAAGGACGAAGGACGAAGGAACGAAGGACCAACGAAGGGCGCCGGTACCGAAGCGCATGAACCTACCGCACGTCGTCCCACTTGCCGCCGTTCTCGGCCAGCGCGCGTTCGAAACAGGCGGCGGCGAGGCCGTACGCCTGACGTGCGAGCGCGGCGGATGCCGGACGCCGAAGATCCGCATCCGAGGGGCAATGCACCCGTCGCGGTATACCGTCCGGACCGATCAGCGATTGCGGCGGCGGCTCGCCCGCGAAGTGCATCGCGACGCCCTCCCTGATCCATTCGGGGCGATTTGCGACGACAGGCGCCGTCAGCACGTGCGCCAGTTCGTGGCGGATGGTGGTCTCGAGCGTTCCGCGATCGCGGAGCACATCCGGTGGCTGCAGATCGATCCGTGGCCCGCGCGTTCGTGCCGCCGACCACCAGCTTTCGCCGGTCTCGCGTTGAAAGCTCGCCGGCGACGGGTGGAAGACGATCTGCAGATCCTGCGGAGCGGGCTGCCTGGTGGCCGCACGAATCGCCTCGAGCTCGCGGGCGACGAGGCCGTCGATTGCGGTGCGATCAGGTTCCGCGCCCACCGGGAGCACTAACCGGAAAGGCGCGCGTCGTTGCCCTGGTCGCGCAGGTGCCTGTGGAGGCGAGGCTCCGACTCCGCCGACTTCCAGTTGCCCAGCATCCCCAGCACCCACAGCTTGCCCAGCGTCCGCACGCCGCCCAGGTAGTTCGCCCGCAGCGATCGTCATTGTTGGCGGCGCAACCGGCGCCGGAGCCGGCCGAAGCGATGAGGGCGTCGCGATCTTGAGTCCCGGAAAGTACGCCTTCAGGATCTCGCTCGCCGAATCACCTCGCGCCGCGCGCCGGACGGAGCCGATCACGCAGAGGCCAACGCCGTGGCCAAATCCATGGCCTTCGAAGTAGAAGCCGCCAGAGCGGCGGTGCACCGAGAAGTCGGTGCTTTTGATCAGGTGCCATCCAAGAACGCGGCCGACCAGCGTGCGGAAATCGGTCGCGGCGATTGTGTCCGGCGCCAGCCCTTCGAGCTTCAACTGCTCGACGCGGCCGGATCCGGTTCGTCCGCGGGGCGACACATCACGCAGCGATCCACGAAACCCGGCAGCGGCGAGCGCACGTTGCAGATCTCGCGCCGGAATCTCGGCGGCCCAGCGGGGGTCGCCGTCGCAGGCGCTATCGCGGCGGGCGGGCAGAAACGGTGGATCCTCGGCCCCCGACCACACTGCCGACGGACGCTCGGTGTGTCCGCCACACGAGGCCGTGTAGAACACCGAAGCCGGCGCACCCTTCCACTCGAGCACGCGACCGGCCGTCGCGACGACGGCCGCGCGCATTGCGGGCGTTGGATCGCGCAGCACCTGACAATGCGTCAACGTACAGAGGTCGAAGCTGTCACGCCGATGCCGCCCGCGATTTGCCAGCGCAAACGTGCGCGCGGTGATGGCAAGCGCCTCGAGCGCGCTCGCGGCGCTCGCAGGCGCCGCCTCCCCGCCGAGCACACGCGCAACGTACTCTTCCAACGGCATGGAGGTCACGGCGAACCCCCCCTCGCGTCGAGGTGAGCCAACACGGACTGCGAGCTCGGCACTCGGCGAGACCGGGTTATTCGGATTGATCGGGTTATTCGGGTTGATCGCGTTGGTCGGGTTGGTCGGGTTGGTGGCGGCTAGCTGCGCCGCGAGGTCCGCGGCGTCCATTCCGGCAGCGCCGGGCGCGAGGAGGACGATACCGCGGGTGGGGCGGTCGGCGGGCCAGACGGCAGTGACGAGGCCTTGCACCCCGCCGCCAGGCGCATCGGCGGTACCGGTCTTGGCCAGCGCTGCGACACCTCTCACTGCGAACGCGCCCGAAGTGCCATAGACGGCGGAGCCACGCAGCCCGTCGAGCACGACGCGCCGCGTCGCGCCATTCAGATGCACCGATCCCGGATCGAGCACCACGCGCGACAGCGCGGAGAGCAACGCGGCGGCTGTCGTCGGCGTGCCCTCGAGCCCTGTCGCCACCAGCGCCATCGGCGCGCGCGGTGGCGTCGCCGGCAAGCCGAGCGCGGTCAATACGCCGTCGAGCCGCGCGCGCGGCAACCGCTGCGCCACGGTGGCGAAATACACGTTGCAGGAGAGCGCCAGCGCTTCGGCGGGGCGCAGCGCGTGGCGAACACGCGGGTGACTGCAGCGGATGACCCGTCCGCCGACCGTCGTCTGGCCTTCACAGGGAATGCGCGTTTCCGGGGAGATCGTCTGGCTGGTCAGCGCCGCAATGAGCGCCGGGACCTTCATGAACGAGCCGGGCTGCACCGGCCACTCGAGACGGTCGCCACGAGCCGTGTCGATCACGCGCCCGTCGGCAAGATTCACGACTCGCCAGGCGGCGCGGTCGGCATTCGCCCCCTGTCGCGCGGGCAACGTGGCAACAAGGCAGGCTCCGATGACGAGCACCACGAGCCAGCGTCGCGTCACTCAATCACCCTCGACGACGCGCCTGACCTCGTTCCACATTTGATCGACGTGGTCGAGCAGTTGATGGCCGTCGTCGACGAGCCGCAACGTCACCCAGGGGCGCGACGCTGCCCACCGCTCGACCGCCTCAGGCGCGACGATCTCGTCGCGCCGGCCCTGATAAATCAGCGTCGGGATGGGCAGCGACACGGCGAAGGCGTCATAGCCTGTGGCGTCGGCCATGAAAGCCCAGGACAACTCGCGGGGCTGGTTGTCGGCGTAGTGGAAGATGGTATACGCGTCGGTCGCCTGCCAGGCTCGAATCTGCTCTGCGCCTACTTCACGCTCGAATCCGGCTACGAGATCCAGCGCGGGCGCCAGGAAAATGAGCCGGTCGATTGGCCGCGGATCATCGCGCAGGGCTGCGCGACGCGCGGCCGCGTGCAGGGCGACGAACGCGCCAAGACTGGAGCCGACGAGCGCCACAGGCCCCTCGGGCAACACCGCGATCACCTGATCGAGCTGATCGAGCATACGCGTGACGGTGAGCGTCCGGAATTCGGGAGCGTTGAGATCGGGGCAGGAGAAGGTTATGTCAGCCGCCGCGGCGCGCTCGGCAAACAGCCGCGCTTTCGAGGATCGTGGAGACGAGGCGAAGCCGTGCAGATAGACGAGCGAACGCCGGCTCACAGCTTGTGAGTGCACTCCGGCCGGCACCTGCATGAAATCTCGGCATCGCCGGTCGTGTTGTAGTCGTAACTCAGCTCTTCACCTTTCCTGATGTTGCGCGACGCCCGAATCCAGATGGTGCCGTTCACGATGTGCGAGTAGCAGTTCGGCTTGCAGGAGTGATTGATGAACCGCGCGACGTTGCCGCCCACGCCCGCGTCGATCACCCACCGGTTGTTCAGGGTGAAACACCAGATCTGGCCCTTCCTGAGGTACCTGTCTTCCCGCCTCAGGCTCTCCTTGTGCGTGATCTTCTCGCCCGCGTAATCGACGATCCGCTTGTTCTTCGGAATGTCCTGGGTTGCGTAGACCCCCCACCCTGCAATCTTCGACCTTCGCCGCTCAATCATGGCCATTAAGATAGCATTCGACTGTCGCGTTCATTCGTGGTGCATCACGAAAAGGTTGAACCATGGCAGCGGGGATTGCCTGCTCAGCCTGCTATAGTGATCGGATTCCGGCGCGCACCACCCACCGGGATTGGAGGACGGTTGGATGGACGGCATCATCAATTCTTGGGGGCGCATTCTCGCCGGATTCAAGCCCTCTCTCTCGATCGAGATCACTCGCGAGTGCCCGCTGCGCTGCCCAGGTTGCTACGCGTACGGGGACGACCATCTCGGTGGTCCGACAACGCTCCGACAGCTCCGGGACTTCAAGGGCGAGGCGCTGATCGACGGCGTGCATGGGCTGATCGATCAGCACAAACCGCTGCATGTCTCGATCGTCGGCGGCGAGCCGCTCGTGCGCTTTCGCGAGCTGGACGTGCTGCTGCCCCAGTTGGCAGCGCGCGGGCTGCACGTGCAGGTAGTGACGAGCGCCGTTCGCCCGATCCCAACAACATGGGCTTCGATTCCGCGTCTGTCGGTGGTCGTCTCGATTGACGGGCTCCCTGCAGAACACGACATCCGCCGGGCGCCCGCAACCTACGACCGCATCCTCAAGCACATCGTCGGACAGCGCATCGTCGTGCACTGCACCGTCACGCGACAGCTGGTGCAGCGCGACGGCTATCTCGAGGAGTTCGCGAAATTCTGGCAAGAGCAGCAGTACTGCCGCAAAATCTGGTTCAGCCTCTATACACCACAGATTGGCGAGGAATCGCCCGAGAAGCTGACGCCGGAGAATCGCCGCGACGTCGTCGCCACGCTGCTCGCCCTGCGGCAGCGGTATCCGAAGATCGAGATGCCGAAAGGCATGATCGAGGTGTACGCCAAGCCGCCCAGCTCGCCTGAGGAATGCATCTTCGCGCGGGTGACGCATACCGTCTCGGCAGACCTCACGACGCGGATCACGCCGTGCCAGTTCGGCGGCCGTCCCGACTGCGCCAACTGCGGATGCATCGCGTCGGCGGGTCTCGGGGCGGTGGGCCGCTACAAGCTGAGCGGGCCACTGCGCGTGGAGCACATCTTCAACGCGTCTTTCCGTGTCGGACACGCCGTCAGGGCCGTTCGCGATCGGGTGGCCCGGCGGCCGCCCTTCACGCCAACGCCCGCGGCCGACAGCGCTCCGGACCTGACGTGATCACCCGTCGGCAGGTCGTCCTTCTGCCGGCGCTGCTCTTCGTTCCGAAGCTGGCGCGCGGCGAGATCGTCCTGCCGCGGAAGAACGATTCGCTGAAATTCGCCGTGATTGGCGACAGTGGGAGCGGCAGCCGGCGGCAGTACCAGACCGGCAAGCAGCTCGCCGATGCGCGGGCGGGCTTCCAGTTCGAATTCGTCCTCATGCTTGGCGACAACCTGTACGGCCGGCAGAAGGCGCGCGATTTCTTTCTGAAGTTCGAGCAGCCGTACCGGCCGCTGGTCGACGGCGATGTCCGCTTCTATGCCGCCCTCGGGAACCACGACGATCCGGCGGTCCAGATGAAATACAGGCTGTTCAACATGGATGGGCAGCGCTTCTACACGTTCAACAAGGGACCCGCCCAGTTCTATGCGCTCGACAGCAGCTACATGAGCCCGCGCCAGCTCGAGTGGTTCGAGAAAGAGTTGTCCGAATCGAAATCGAAGTGGAAAGTCGTTTACATGCATCACCCGATCTACTCGTCGGGTAAGCGGCACGGATCGGACGTGGCACTGCGGACGTTCATCGAGCCGCTGCTCCTGAAATACAACGTCGACCTCGCGCTCGCCGGGCACGAGCATTTCTACGAACGAATACGGCCACAGAAAGGGATCCAATACTTCACCGCCGGATCGGCCGGGAAGCTGCGTAAGGGCAACATCAGGCACGGCCCGTTACACGAGGCAGGATTCGATACCGATTTGAGCTTCATGCTCATGGAGATCGACGGCGATGATCTGCACTTTCAGGTCATCTCACGGCTCGGCAAGACCGTCGACCATGGCCAATTCGTCAGGCGCGGCGCGGGGCAATGATCGCCACAGGAGACACGGCGAAGATCGTCACACAGGCACGGAGTTGACACAGAGCCACCGAGAAAATCGAATTTTCTCTGAGACTCTGTGAGTTCTCTGAGACTCTGTGGCAGATTTCTGTGTCCTCTGTGGGACGGTGACGCCGCGCCTCCGTAGTAGATCAACTCTGCGTCTCGGTGGCAACTATGGACTACACCGGCAAAGTCGTCATCGTCACGGGCGGCACGAAGGGAATCGGGCGTGCGGTCGTCGAGCGCTTCGTCCAGGCGGGCTCCGACGTCGTCTTCTGCTCGCACGAGGAAGCGGGTGGCGCAGAACTGGCTCGCACGGCGACGGCGGCCGGCCCTGGACGCGCCGAGTTCGTGCTCTGCAACGTTGCCAGGGAAGCGCAGCTCGAGGCGTTCATCAGGCGGGTCGGCGAATCGCGCGGCCGGATCGATTGCCTCGTCAACAACGCCGGCTGGCATCCACCGCACTACTCCATCGATCGCTTCTCGAGCGACGACTTCCGCGCGCTGCTGGAGCTGAACGTCGTCGCGGTCTTCGTGGCGTCCCGCACGGCGCTGCCGTGGCTGCGGAAAACGCGCGGATCGATCATCAACCTTGCCAGCCTCGTGGCGACGATCGGTCAGCACTACGCGACGACGTACGTCGCCACCAAGGGCGCGGTCCTCGCGTTCACCAAGGCGCTGGCCATCGACGAAGCGCCGAACGGGGTCCGCGTGAACGCCGTGTCGCCCGGCAACATCTACACGCCGTTGTGGCAGGAAGCGATCGATCAGTCCCCGGACCCGGCGCGCACGCGCGCCGACGGCGAAGCCGCGCAGCCGGGGGGAAAGATGGGCGAGCCGAGAGAAGCGGCGAACCTCATTCTCTACCTGGCGTCAGAGGCGACATTCACGACCGGCGCCGATCACATCATCTCGGGCGGCGCGGAGCTCGGCTACGGCCGCAAGGTGCGCAGCCAGCAATAGGAACCGTGCAGTACATATGTAGGGTGGGCTTCAGTCCGCCAGGCGGACCGCCATCGCTTCAGCCAGGGCGGACGTCCGCCCTACATTACGAGATCAACCCTGGGAGTCTGGCGAACGCTGCGACGCGGACCGGATTCCCCCACGTCAGATAGATCGCCCCGAGAACAGCAGACCAAAGAAGAGCTGTGCGTCGCCATCGCCGTAGCAGCCATCCGCATCGGCATGTCGACGACAACGCGAAGGAGACACGCCACCCCGCAGAGCACCCTTCGCGGCGACACCAGATAGGCGTCGCCCCACGCGTGCAGGCGCTTTGGTGCGATCAGTGAAAATCGTGCGATTCGATCGTGACCGGGACGCCCTGCAGCGCGGACAGGCGTTCCGCTTTGACCGCAGTCACGCCGTCCTGATGCTGCAGGATGCCTTCGACGATCACGAAGGCAGCGTCGACGATGAGGAGACGCTGCTGATCGTAGACGTCGGGCGTGATGATCACGTTGCCGACGCCGGTTTCATCCTCGAGCGTCAGGAACACGAAACCCTTGGCCGTGCCGGGACGCTGACGGGTGATGACACAACCAGCTACACGCACGCGGCGACCGGGACGCTGCCGCGGCAGATCGATGGTGCGCAGCACTCCCTTCAGCACCATCGCCGGCCGGTGAAACGTCATTGGATGCGGGCCGATGGTCACGCCGGTGCCGGCGAAATCCGCGGCCATGCGCTCTAGTGGCGTCATCGGCACGAGCGGCGACGCACCGGTCGAATCCGCCGTGTTCGCATCGAACAGGTCACCAGAAGGCCGCACCGCGTGCTCGATCTGCCACAGCGCGCCACGGCGATCGTGGCCGAACGAGGCGAGCGCGCCAATCTCCGCCAGGACGCTGAGCTCGTCGCGCCGCACGCCAGTACGGCGAATCATCTCCTCAATCGAGGCAAACTTCCGGGGCTGTGGCCGCGGCGCCGTCCAGTCGTGGGCGCACAGGTTGCAGAAACACGACCATGAGTCAGTGCTGCGCTGCTGCGGTGCAGCAATGCACTCCAGCAGCGATGGGTCGTCGCACCCGCATTTCGGACAGAGCGACGGCGGGGATGGCGGCTTCACCGGAGCGGCGGCGAGTGCGCGGCCGACGGGCTCGCGAAGTCCGGCGACATACCGCAGGCCAAGACGCACGCGCCCATCAGGCTCGATCGTGCAATCCCAGTGCGAGGACTCGACATCGATTGGCGTGAAATGGACGCCATGGCGCTGCGCATCCTTCACCAGCGTGGCGGGGTGATAGAACCCCATCGGCTGGTTGTTCAGGAGCGACGCGTAGAACGCTGCCGGGTAGTGGACCTTCAGGTAGGCACTCGCATACGCGAGCAGCGCGAAGCTGGCGGCGTGCGATTCGGGAAACCCATAGAGTGCAAACGATGCAATCGAGGTGATGATCTGCTCGGCCGCATCGCCGGTAATGCCTTGCCGCGCCATACCCTCGCGCAGCTGCTGCTCGATGACGCGCATCCGCCGCTCCGATCGCTTGAACCCCATCGCGCGCCGGAGCTCCTCGGCCTGGCCGCCGCTGAACCCGGCCGCCACCATCGCCATGCGCAGGAGCTGCTCCTGGAACAGCGGCACGCCAAGCGTGCGCGCCAGGATCGGTTCGAGCGACGGATGCGGATACACCACCGGCTCGCGGCCGGCGCGTCGATTCAAGTAGGGATGCACCATCTGCCCGACGATGGGGCCGGGTCGGATGATCGCAACCTGGACGACGAGGTCGTAGAAGACTTTGGGCTTGAGCCGCGGCAGCGTCGCCATCTGCGCGCGGGATTCGACCTGGAAGAGGCCGATGGTGTCGGCTTCCTGCAACATCTGGTAAACGCGATCGTCGTCGGGAAGGTGGGCAAGATCGACCAATTGCGGATTGCGGATTGCGGATTGCGGATTTGATTGCGGATTGGATGGAATTGTGGATTGGGATTGCGGATTTGATTGCGGATTTGAATGCGGATTGGGTTGCGGCGTGCCGGCTGCCGGCTGCCAGCTACCTGCTGCCTCCTGCCCGCTGCCCGCCGTTTGATTCACCATCGCGATCGCGTCCTGCAATACCGCCATCATGCCGAGACCGAGCAGATCAACTTTGATCAGCCCCAGATCAGCACAATCCTCCTTGTCCCACTGCACCACGACCCGGCCGGGCATCGTCGCGTTCTCGAGCGGGACGACGCTGTCGAGGCGCCCCTGACAAATCACCATGCCGCCGCTGTGCTGACCGAGGTGGCGGGGTAAATCCTGCATGCGGTGCCAGAGATCGCCGAACTGGCGGATTCGCACATCGGTGGGATCGACGCCGGCCTCTTTCAGGTGGCGTCCAAACGTCTCGCGGCTGTCGGTGTACTCGAAGCGGTTCATCAGACGCGCCAGCCGATCGACGAACGACTCGTCGAAGCCGAGCACCTTGCCGATCTCGCGGGTCGCGCTTCGGCTGCGATAGGTGATGACGTTGGCGGTCATTGCCGCGCCCAGCTTGCCGTAGCGCTCGTAGACGTACTGAATCACCTGCTCGCGGCGATCGCCGCTCGGCAGATCGAGGTCGATGTCAGGCCATTCGCCGCGCTCCTCCGAGAGGAAGCGCTCGAACAGCAGATCCATCTTGACCGGATCGACCGCGGTGATCCCGAGGCTGTAGCAGACGGCGCTGTTGGCCGCCGACCCACGGCCCTGCACGAGAATGCCGTGCTGCCGGCAGAAGTTCACGAGATCCCAGACGATCAGGAAATAGCCGGCGAGGTCGAGCTTCTCGATCAGATCCAGCTCGCGCGCCAGCTGCGCGCGGGCGCGATCGTGAAACGGCCGGTAGCGATCGCGCGCGCCGACCGCCGTGATCCGACGCAGGAACGCGATCATCGTTTCGCCCGGCGGCACCGGGTATTCCGGAAAGCGATAGCCGAGATCGGCCATTGTGTATTCGAGCCGATCGGCCAGGGCGCGCGTGGCGGCCACGGCTGCCGGCTGATCCGCGAACAGGCCGGCCATCGCCTCGGGCGATTTCAAATAGCGCTCCGCGTTCGATACCAGTCGTCGTCCGGCCACGGCAAGCGTGGTTTTCTGATGCAGGCAGGTGAAGACGTCGAACAGCGGCCGCTCGTCGGGCTGCGAAAAGCGCACGCCGTTGGTGACGAGGAGTGGCACACGATACGCCTGGGCCAGATCGATCAGCGATTCGTTATCGATCTCTTCGTCGCGATCGAAGTGCCGCTGCAGCTCGACGTAGACGTTGTCGCGGCCGAAAATGCCGTTCAGGCGATCCAGCAGCCCGCCGACGCCGTGGCCGCGAGTGCGGAGCAGCTGCCGCCCAACGATCGCGACGAGACCGCCGACCGATCCGTCGAGATCGGTGAGCGACAGCGCGCCCTCGCCTTTCGGCGCGCGCAGCTTCATGCGCGTGATGAGCCGGCAGAGATTCTGGTAGCCCGTGCGCGAAGCCACGAGCATGGGGAGAAGCCAGGTCGATTGCGGATTGCGGATTGCGGATTGCGGATTTGATTGCGGATTGGAGTTGGATTGCGGATTGAGGTTGGATTGCGGATTGAGGTTGGATTGCGGATTGTCGGAGTCGAGATTCGATGCCCGTTCGATCGCGGCATCTGCCAGCGTCAGCTCGGCGCCGACGATCGCCTTGATCCCCGCGGTGCGTGCGGCCTTGTAGAACCGCGGCGAACCATAGACGCCATCACGATCCACCAGCGCGATCGCGTCGTAGCCGAGATTGGCGGCCCGCTCGACGATGGCTTCCGGCAGCGAGGCGCCCTGGAGGAACGAGAAGGCGGAGGCAGCGTGGAGCTCGATGTACATGGTGGCTACGGACTGCGGTCTACGGGCTCCGGGATGCGGGTCTGGGCAAAACTGCTTTGGGGCCGCACTTCAATGCGGCCCGGACCAAGGCCGACTGAAGTCGGGTCCTACCACGGCAATTTCGGTAGTTTCGCTTTTTATTCGCTATCAATCAAGACGGCAAATATGGGGTGGGACAGGTGGGGGTCCACAGCCTGTAGACGTATGCTGGTCGCCGGATGCTGAGTGCCGCCCTGTTGATTGCCGCCGTGCTCCAGACGAACGCCACGCCGGCGGCGGGACAGGTTGGGGCGTTCTACTTCGAAGCGCAGAACGAATCGCAGGTCTGGGTGGATCTGTCGCCCGACAGCGTCGAGACCGGACCGCAGCCGGTGCGGCTCACCATCACCATCCGGTTCAAGGGACGGCAATCGGCGAACGCACCCGCAGTGGCCGACATTCGCGCCATCTCGGTGAACACCGCTTTCCCATTGCGGGTCCGTCAGCGCATCCTCCGGTTCGTCACGACCGACGGACGCGAGTACGACCTCACCGCGCCAGGGCGAGTGTCGCAGTTCACCGCCAGCTGCGAGAAATGCTCCCTCGACACGCTGACCACGCGCCTTGCCTTCGATGAGCTGCGCGAGCTGGCGCGATCGCCGCAGGTCATGATGAACGCACTCGGATTCGAGATGCGGCTGACACCGGCCGATCTGAAGACGATTGGCGCTCTGATCGATGCCGTCGGGGACGGAGTCACGATCAAGTGACAGTCAGGGGTCAGCGGTCACGGGGTCAGCGCCCGCCTGGGATTCTCGACCACGAGCTGCTGGATCTCGGCTTCGCCGAACCCGCTGGCGCGCAACCGCGGGATGAAGGTCGTGAAGAGCGTATCGTGCGAGCGATACGTGCCGCCGCCTGCCTCACCGACGTGATACCACCCGGCATCATGCGAGATCAGCACGCGATTGAGAAGTCCGGCGGCTCGCATCGTCGTCACGAGCGTCAAATACTGATCGACGTTGTCGGCGGCTAACCCATCGAACGAGATCCACGCCCCTTCTTCGGCGACGCGCCGATGGACGGCCGTATCGCGTTCGTTCTGCGCGTGCACCCAGACGAACGCGCGTAGCGGCAGGCCCTCACGTTTGAGGAGCGCCACCTGCGCCAGTGCCGCCGCCCCATCGCCGGTGTGCGACCATACCGGCAACCCGACGACCAGGTGCGTGCGCGCCGCCGCCGCGACGAGCCTCGCGTCGATATCCGAGAGCGGTCCGGCATCGACGCCGATCTTCATGAACGCCGGCTTGATGCCCGTATCCTCGATGCCGTTGCGCGCCTCGGCGATCCACCGCGCCGCCAGCTGCTCCGCCGTCTCCTTCCACGCATGCGGCGGCACGAATTTGTCGTTCGCCGCGCCGTAGTAGCCCGTATTCGTCAGGACATTTAATCCGGTGGCCTCGGACAGCTGTTTCAGGAGCTGCGGATCGCGCCCCAGATAGGCCGGCGTGCATTCGACCAGGGTGCGTCCGCCAAGCGCGTGCACCTGCTTCAGGAACGGCAGTGCCTTGCGAAAGGCTGCGGCGCGGTCGTAACGACGCGGGCTGACCTCGGCCGCGCCGATGAAATCGACCAGCACGTGTTCGTGGACCAGCGTCACGCCCAGTCGATCCGCCGGGATGCGTCCGGTGACGGTTTCGACCAAACGGATCTGCCCGATGGCCCGGGCCCCACCAAGAACCAGCGCACCACCGACCGCACTAAGGAAGTCGCGCCTGTTCATCTCTCGAATGTCAGCAGCGTCCAGATGTAGGGCGGTCCTTCAGGGCCGCCCGGGCGGGGCTAAAGCCCCGCGCATGCCTTATCTTCCACCCGGCAAGCCGAAGCGTATCGATGGCGCGCGAGAGATCGGTGTCGCGCACCAGGACGTAGTCGGTGTCGTAGGTCGACACCGGAAAGATCGCGATGCCGGCCGTGGCAAGCGGCGTCGCAAAGGCCGCGATGATCCCGGTCGCCTGAAACGAAATCGGCCCCTCGATCTTGATGACCCGGTAGCCGCGCTCGCCGAGCACGTCGGCCGGGACATGATCTTCGGGCGCGACGATCGACAGCTCCTCGGCCGTCCGCGCGATGACGGTCAGCGTCGAGGCACGCGATGCCCACTCCGGGACCGGCGCCTCGGGCGGGAGACGACTGACCGTCCAGCGTCCGGCCCAGACGATGAGCGGAAGATCGTTGGTCACTGGACACGATTGACGAGCGTGCCAATCGGCTCGATGGTAATCGTCACCTCATCGCCGCTCGCCAGCGTGAAGTCGTCGGGTGGCACGATGCCGGTGCCGGTGAGGAGCAGGCTCCCAGCCGGAAACCTGTTGTCGCGATACAGATACCCCACGAGCTCCTCCGGCGAGCGCTTCATCGCCGCCAGCGTCGTCGTGCCCGCAAACACGGTCGCACCGCCGCGCGCGATGCGGAGCGCAATCTCGATGTCCTTGTCGAGGGACCGGTCGGTAACGAGAATTCCGGGGCCGAGGCCGCAAGACGCGTCGTAGACCTTAGCCTGCGGCAGATACAGCGGATTCTCGCCTTCGATGTCGCGTGAGCTCATGTCGTTGCCTATGGTGTAGCCGACGATTTTCCCTGACGAGGTGATCGCCAGCGTGAGCTCAGGCTCGGGAACGTTCCAGAATGCGTCGCCCCTGATGCGAACGCTCTGGCCATGCCCGCGAACGCGATGCGGCGTGGCTTTGAAGAACAGCTCCGGGCGATCGGCCGCGTAGACGCGGTCGTAGAAATCGCCGCCACCGGCCGTCTTCGCTTCTTCCATGCGTGCGGTCCGGCTGCGGAAGTAAGTCACACCGGCAGCCCAGACCTCCTGGGATTCGATCGGCGGGAGCAGGTCGGCCTCGGCTGGCCCGCCACGCGTCTCGGTGTACTCGGTCGCGCTGAGCAGATACTCGTGCAAATCATCGCGATTGACGAGCGCGTCCCAGCTCGTGTCCTGAAGCGCGAACCAGCGAGAGTCGTGCTCGAGGGCGATGCCGGTGGTTGTGCGAAAGATGCGCATACTGGTTGGCGCGACCAACGTCGGGCCTTCTTCGGCAGTCAGGTACTTGATGTACGCGGTCTGCAGCTCGCTGTAGAAGTCGATCGCGACGGGTCCCTGCTCACGCATGCCGAGCGAGCTCGACTTCGATCCGCCGAACGGCACGTGGTACTCGACGCCTGCAGATGGCAGATTCACCATCACCAGTCCTGCCTCGATCCGGTTGATGAACTCGTAGGCCGACGTCAGCGATTTTGTGCAGACGGCCGCTGACAGCCCGAACCGGATACCATTGGCGACTTCGATGGCGTGATCGAGATCGCGTGCCGGCAGCACGCCGAGAACCGGCCCGAAGATCTCTTCCTGCGCCACCCGCATTGCCGGCGTCACGTCCGTCAGAACAGCCGGCGACGAAAAGTAGCCGCGCGCGAGAGGGCCGTCGCTCAGGCGTTCGCCGCCGACCAGAAGCCGTGCGCCTTCGTTGGCGCCGACGCCGACGTAGTCGAGGACGGTGGCGAGCTGCTTGTCGTCGATCGACGGCCCGATGTCGATCCCGGCCTCGAGACCATTGCCCACCTTCAGCTTGCGCGTCCGTTCCACGAGCGCGGCCGTGAAGCGCTCGACGATCGGCTCCTCGACGATCACGCGCGACGTGGCCGTGCAGCGCTGGCCGGTTGAAAAGAACGCGGCGTTCACGACGACGTTGACGGCGTCGGGGATGTCGGCATCCGCGAGCACGATCGTCGGATTCTTGCCGCCCATCTCGAGCTGGACTCGCACGCGCCGTTTCGAGGCCTCGATGGCGATGCCGCTGCCGGTCTGCTCGGAGCCGGTGAACGAGATCGCTCTTACATCGGGGTTCGACACGATCTCGCCGCCGACTTTCGATCCGGGTCCGGTTACGAGATTCAGCGCCCCTCGCGTGACACCGGCTTCCGCCAGCGCCTCCACCAGGCGCACCGCACAGAGCGGGGCGAGATCCGACGGCTTCAGCACAACGGCGTTGCCGGCGATCAGTGCGGGAGCGGTCTTCCACGCCGGGATCGCGATCGGAAAATTCCATGGCGTGATCAGCCCGACGACGCCGAGCGGGCGCCTGCGCGTCTGAATGAATACGCGGTCGCGCTCCGATGGCACGTGCTGGCCGCCGAGCCGGGCGCCTTCCCCACCGAAATAGCGCAGGATATTGATCGCCCGCCCGACTTCGCCGCGCGCCTCCGGGAGTGTCTTGCCTTCCTCGCGCGTCATCTCGCGCGCGACCTGATCGGCGCGTGATTCGAGGATGTTCGCGGCACGATGCAGCACCTCGCCCCGCTTGGGCGCGGGCATCGCCGCCCATGCCGGTTGTGCTGCTTTCGCCGCCGCGATCGCCTCGCGCGTGTCGCCGGCGTCGGATTTCTGAAAGGTGGCGACGATCTCATCGGTGTCCGCCGGATTGCGCTTGTCGAACGTTGCGCCAGCCCGTGCGGACACCCACTCGCCGCCGATGAAGTTGCGGAATGTTTCGGGCATGGTAAACAGAGATTCTATCGCGCGATCGTATTTGCGTGTCACCGTACGGCGGGCGTTGATCGCGTGCGCCTCTCGGCGGATGACGTGGATTGCGCGGATGCCCACGCGCGCTCGAGGTCAGCCGCCGCGCGGCCCGCCAGCGGCCCTTCGAGCAACACGCTTCAGCTGTTACCCGGCATTACGGTCATCCGCGTAATCCGCGCAATCCGCGGTTCGACCTTTGGCCTGTTTGCCCTTCCTCGCGCCGGTCTCGCCTAGTGGCTCGAACTGTTCGTGGGTAAGGCAAACGCGACGATCGCGTCCGAAACCTGCGACGAGAAGCGGCCGCCTCCGCCGGCGGCGATCACGACGAACTGCCGCCCAGATTTCGGACCGCGATAGCTGATCGGCGTGGCATGACCGCTGGCGGGCAGTTCGGTTTGCCACAACAGCCGGCCGGTCCGGGCATCGAAGGCATGGAAGCGGCGATCGTTGGTGCCGCCGATGAAGACGAGGCCGGCGCTGGTCGCGATGCTGCCGCCAAGGCTCGGCGTGCCGGTGCCCGCGAGGCCCTGCGCCGCGAGCTGCGGCGCATCACCGAACGGCACCTGCCACGCGATCTCGCCAGTCGCGAGATCGACCGCATGCATCTTGCCCCACGGCGGCGTCTGACACGGCAAGTGCTGATCGTCCCAGAAGCGAGCGTAGGCGCCCCATCGGCTGGCGCGGCGGTAGGTCTGATCGCGCGGGACCATTTGTCCCACCGACCCGACTTCGTTCGTGTTCACGAACAGATAGCCCAGCTGCGGATTGACCGACCCACCCGACCAGGTGGCCCCGCCGAGCGTACCGGGGAACCACAGCGTGAGCTCGCGCCCGGGCGGCGTGAAGATGCCGCCACTTTTGACGCTCGCAAACAGCTCTTCACAGTGCCGCCGCGACGCTTCCGACACCTTTGTGAGATCGTCGCGCGTCAGCGGCGCGATGCGTGCGAGCGGCGGCGGCTTCACGGGGAACGGCTGCGTCGGCGACGTCGCCTCGCCGGGGACATCGCTGGAGGGCACGGGCCGCTCTTCGACGCCGAAGATCGGCTCGCCGGTCAGACGGTTGAAGACGAAGACAAGGCCCATCTTCGTGAGCTGGACGACCACAGGGACAGTCGTTCCGCCCCGCTTGATGTCCGCCAGGATCGGCTGCGCCGGCAGGTCGTAGTCCCACAAGTCGTGGTGGACGATCTGGAAGTGCCAGCGGCGCGTGCCCGTCGCCGCATCGAGGGCCACGAGCGAATTCGCGAACAGGGTCGGTCCCGGACGATCGGCGCCGAAGAAGTCGTACGAAGCGGACCCCACCGGAAGGAACACGAGTCCGTTGGCTTCGTCCACGCTCATCAGGGACCAGACGTTCGCGCCCGTTCGGCGCTGCCACGCTGCCTTGCCCCACGTGTCGTGTCCGAACTCGCCGGGCTGCGGGACGGTGTGAAAGCGCCACACCTGGCGACCTGTCTCGACGTCGAACGCACGTACGTCACCACTCGGTCCCTGCGATGTTTCTTCCGGCACCATCGCACCGACGATCACGAAGTTCCTGAAGATCGCCGGCGGCGAGGTGATCGCGTACGCCTCGCCCGGCCTGGCGTCAGCGCCTGGCTTGAGATCGAGCATGCCGCCGTCGGCAAATCCCGGACGCAGCTTCCCGGTTGCCGCATCGAGCGCGAAGAGCACGCCATCGCACGTGCCTGAGAAGAGCGTGCGCTCAACACCGCCGTCGCTGACACGACGTTCCCAGAGCGAGACGCCGCGATGTGGCAGCTCGCAATTGCGAGTGCGGGCCGCGAAGGGATCGAATCGCCATCGCTCGACACCCGTGTCCGCATCGAGCGCGATGACCCGGCTCACGGTCGTGGTCACGATCAGCAGATCGCCGGCCAGCACCGGACGCGTCTGAAACCCTTCGACCGCACCCTTGGGCGTGGGCGAGCCGCCGGGGAAGTCGCCCGTATGCGCCGTCCATGCGGTGGCGAGCCGCGACACGTTGCCCGGCGTGATCTCTTCCAGGGCGACGAACCGCGCCGACGCGTTCGCTGCAGGCTCGGACGCATCGGGGAGCCGTCCGTTGCGCGAGCGCGCGGCGACCAACGCCGCCGTGACGGCGAACGCGATGACGAGTGGCGTGCTACGCGCTGACGTGGTCACGACTAGCGCGACTCGAAGGCACGGGAGGCGTGACGTGCTGGCACTTCGACGGTGTAATGCTCGCCGTCAGGATTGACGCGCAGGTGGAGGTGCTCGCCTTTGCACTGCTCCAGGTCGTTCGCGACGCGCGCCGGCTCGGTGTTCAGCGCCCCCTGGCGTACGTTCCTGTGCAGCTGGAAGACACCGAGATCGCCGACCTGCTTCAGCAGGAGGGCCATGGTTCGCGGCTCGGCACCTTTCTGTGCGCCGTTGTTAACAACGGCGACTTCCGGCGCGAGCGCCGAGATGAGCGCCGGGTTGTTGCTGCCGTCGAGGCCGTGGTGATCGGCGAGGTAGACGTCGACCGCCGGCACGATCTTCTTCGGGCAGGTGAGCTTGTGCTCGATGTTCCACGTCAGGTCGCCCCCGGCGAAGAAATCGAAGCGGCCGAACGACAGCAGCATTACCAGGCTGCGCGCGTTGTCTGACGCATCCTCCGGCATCGGCTCGTTCCCGTCGTCGCACTTCGTGATTGGACCAGCGTCGTCCTTCTCGCCATCGACGCGGCCGTCAGCGGCGAGAATGCGGAGCTTCGGGTCCGGGCTGCCGCGGCTGCCTCGCAGCTTCACGGAGTCGCCCGCCGAAAGGAAAATCGGATCGCCGGTGACGCCGCGCCAGGCGGTAATGAGGTCGCGGCTGATGTCGTCGGGCAGCGGATCGGGAATGCGATGGCCGTAGGCCTGTCGAATCGGAATCAGCTGCGACAGCGGCCAGGCGCCGCCGACGTGGTCGCTGTGCCAGTGCGTGGTGATGTAGTGATCGATCTGGCTGAGGCCCGCCGCGCGTGCCGTGGCATTGATGCGGCCCGAATCGCGATCGCCCGGGTTGCCCGAATCGATCAGGATCGATTCGCCGGCAGGCGTGATGATGAGCGTGGCGGCGCCACCCTCAGTGTCAATGAAGTAAATGTCCAGACCTCGTTGTTCCGCGATCAGCGCTTGGCGTTGTACGAGAAGGAAAGCCGCGGCCACCAGAGCGAAGGCGATATTGCGGATCGCGGATTGCGGATTGCGGATTGGACTTCGGCGACGCGTCATCATGACGCGCTATCGTGCCTTCTCGAGCGCGCGTCGTCAATCCGCAATCCCAATCCGCAATCCCCCAATCCACAATCAAATCCGCAATCCGCAATCCGCAATCCGCAATATTCATGTCTCAGTCGTACGCTCCCGCCACATACCACCGGTCTTTCCGTCGGTCTCGAAAGAGACGGCAGACAACGCCCGTATCGAGCCCGATGTCCCATTCGTCGTGATCCCACGCGGAAGCGGTCCACCAGTCGCCTGACGTCCGCCATGGCCCCGCGCAGGCCACGACCTGGCCACCCGCCATCGTGTCGGCACGCGCGGAGACGCGGACGCGCGCTGGACGTCCGGCCTCGATGACCACCGAGGCGACGAGCGGCTGGCGAAAGCGGCGGAGCGCGGGCGCGCGCGACTTCTCAGATTCCTGGGTGGCCGAGCTAACGCTCGCCCCTCCGTACGTCGCAGAGTCCTCGCCGGTGAACGGCGCCATCTCGAACGCGCCCGGGCGATGCGAATCGACGAGCACCGGGCGACCGATCTGCCGTTCCCCCATCAACGCCGACAGGCGTGCCATCAGCGTCGAGACCTGATCCGGGCGTGGCCGCGCGCGCTCGAGCAGCGAGTGCTGCAGCGTGCGGGCCGCGGTCGGCTCCACGCGCACGGTGACCGCGTCGATACCGGCCGGGGGTGGATGCGATTCCAGATCGAGGAGCGCCAGCGTCCGCAGCACCCGCGGATCCTTGATCGGCGACGGCAGCTCGAGCCGTCTCGCCCACGTCGCGCGGGTGACGAGCCGCAGTTCCACGTGCAGGATCGCCGCCGCGCGGCCACGACGATCGAGATGCGCGCAGACTGGATCGGTCAACCGGCTGAGGACGAACGACAGCGGCTCGAGACCTTCGACCGGCCACTCGAGCTCGAGCGTCGCCTCGAAGCGCTCTTCGGCGATGACCGGCACGAGCGGACCGGCATCTTCACCGCGCGCCAGCGCCTGCACGCGCGGGCCATCCTTCCCAAGCCGTGCGGCAAGCTCTGGAGCCGGGAGAGCCGCCACTTGCCCCAGCGTCCGAATCCCCCACCGGCGCAGCGTCGCGAGCAGATCCTCGCTCAGCACCGAGCCGGGCGGCGGCGTCGCTCGCGCCGGCGTGCCGTCTCCCTTCACCACGCGCCGCCGCGGCCGCATCAGCTCCTGCACCGGCGAGCTGCGATAAAACCGCGTCGTCCCCTGCACCGAAATGCGTGAGTCCGGAGGAACGGCGTTGACCCGAGTCAGGACGTCGATCGGGAGCGGCGCCAGCGCCGCGGCTTCGCCGTCCCGATCGACCACGGTGAGACCGGCGCGCGAGACCGCCAAAAGGTGCGCCGCGGTACGCGTTCCCGCGATCGCCACGTGCGACTGCAGACCGCGATCAGCCAGCTGGCCGCGCAGCGCGTCGCCAATGGCTTGAGCATCTCCGAACAGCCGTTCGAGACCTGAAAGATCCAGCACGATCGTGTGCGCGCCAGCCCACGACACCCGCGGCGAGTATTGCTGCGCGACGTCGAGCAGCACGAGATCGGGCGACTCAATCTCGGCGGCCCAGCCGTTCATGAGGAGGCAGGCGTGCATGGGAGGTTCATGGGGCATGGGGGCAAGTTCCTAGGCCCCTACGTCCCTATGCCCCTATGTCCCAAATTCGCGTCGCGCTTCGCAGCCCCATCTGCATATGCGCCTGAACGGACAGACCTCGCAGACGACGGGCGGCGTGCGGTCGCCGGCCCAGACGGCCGCGGAGGCGTCGCGCGAGGCTCGCACGACGTCCGGTCCGTGCGAGGACGCATCGAGAAACGGATGCCGGCTGGCGATGACGCGCTGCTGGAATGCCGTGGATGCCGGCACACGCGGCTCGAGGCGCACGGACGATCCGCCGGCGCTTCGCGCCAGCGGCGCTCGCGCCACCAGCACACACGCGGTGTCGCTGCCGGCAATCACGCGCTGCAGTCGCATCCAGGTGGTGAACGGCAGCGCGCGCAGCGCGTGCAGCGACACGTCGCCAACGTCGAGGGCCACCACGCCAAAGCCGCCGGCCGAGACCACCAGGTTCAATGCTTTGATCGCGCGGCTGACGATACGCGCGCGATCACCTTCGTCGCCGCGAATCCACAGCAGCCGATCGAGGCGCACACCGGCAGCAGCTGCCGACGGCGGATCGAAACGATCGAGCGCATCGACGAGCGCGACCAGCTCGCCTCGTCGCGTCGCCTCGGCCAGGCCCGCCGTCAGCAGAGCGGTCCGGCCCGACGAAACCACGCCCACGATTTCGGAAATCTGTCCCCGTGGGAACCCTCCAGCCGCCTCGTCGAATGCCGGGATCCCCGTCGACGCCACCCGCTCGGATTCCACATCCGGTCGCGGGAAGGCCGCGGTGAGCGTTGTATCGAGCTTGCGATCGCGCAACAGCGCTTCGAGAGTTGCGCGAGCGGTCGCGGGCACCATGCTGTCTCCTTCGGTAGTTTCGCTTTATTTTCGCCTTGATCCTTTCGTCTGTCAACGGCATTCGGACGGCGGCGTTCCGGCAACGCCTTTCGTGGCGCGGCGCCACGCGCCTTACCTCTGGCACACGGTGCCTCTGCACCGACAAATCTCTGGTCACTGCAAGACGCGAGGCCTTCAACACTCGCGGTCGATCCTGGAACACGTGCCGGCAAGCGTTGGTCATATCTGCGGTTAGGCGTGACCGCGTCCGAAGCATCCGGCGGGGCACTGCTCTTGCTGACTGAGAACGGACAAGTCGTTCCGGATCGTTCATCATTCACCGTAGGTTCACCGAGGGCCCGGTCAGTGTTGGGGGAAAGCGATCCGGAACGCTTCCTCTTCTCTCGCGTTCGCCGCCGTGCTCCCCGGCTAGGGAAAGGGTGAGGTTTTGCTTGCCTCACCCTTCTTCTATTTCGTGTTTCAACAACCGGCTCAGAACAACGCGCGGGCACGGATCCAGGTCACTGATCGACACAGACAAGACCTCGTCGCGGAATCACACGGATAACACGGACTTCCTAAAAAGTGTTGGTCTTCCGCGCTTTGTCCGCGTGATCCGTGACTGCTCTGACCGGATCCGTGACTGACCGGATCCGAGCTGATCCGTGCCTTGTGGATCCGTGACGCCGAGTGGTGATTGCGTGGGTCCCCGTTTCCTTCGCGATCGAGCACGGGATCCAGGTCACTGATCGACACAGACAACACCTCGTCGCGGAATCACACGGATTACACGGACTTTCTAAAAAGTCTTTGTCTTCCGCGCTTTGTCCGCGTGATCCGTGACTGAGCTGACCGGATTCCGTGACTGACCGGATCCGAGCTGATCCGTGCCTTGTGGATCCGTGACGCCGAGCGGTGATTGCGTGGGGTCTCGCTTCCTTCGCGATCGGGCACGGGATCCAGGTCACTGATCGACACAGACAAGACCTCGTCGCGGAATCACACGGATAACACGGACTTCCTAAAAAGTGTTGGTCTTCCGCGCTTTGTCCGCGTGATCCGTGACTGCTCTGACCGGATCCGTGACTGACCGGATCCGAGGTAATCCGTGCCTTGTGGATCCGTGACGCCGAGCGGTGATTGCGTGGGGGCCCCGTTCCTTCGCGATCGGCGTTACTATGCGCGCCATGAAACAGCGCGCGTCCATCGTTATCCTGTTGTTGGCGGCTTTGGCGATTCGCGTTTCCCCTGCGGCGGCGCAACAGCGCATGAAGATCCTCCTCGACACCGACATCGGCTCCGACATCGACGATGCGTGGGCGCTCGGATTGCTCATCGCCTCGCCGGAGGTCGAGCTCGTGGGCGTGACGATTACCGACGGCGATACGGCGGCGCGGGCGAAGCTCGCGTGCAAGCTGCTGCACGTCAGCCGGCGCGACGACGTGCCGGTGGCTGTGGGGCGCCCGACTCCTCCGCCCGATCAGGTCGACCTGCAGTTCACCTGGGCCGAGGACTTCACGGCCACGCGACCGGTCGCGCAGTCTGCCGCCGACTTCATCGCCGACACGCTCCGCAAGCAGCCTGGCGAGGTGACGCTGATTGCGGTGGGGCCGCTGCAGAACGTCGCCGACGCGCTGCGCAAGGAGCCGAAGCTTGGGCAGCTGGCAAAGCGTGTGGTGCTGATGAGCGGCTCCATCGCGGGCAATGCGTGGTCACCGAGCGCCGTCGCGGAGTGGAATGTGAAGCGCGCGATTCCTGATGCGCAGCTGGTGTACGGCACTGGACTGCCGCTCACGACTGTGCCCCTCGACTCGACCACGTACGTCACCCTGAAGGAAGACGAGCGCGAGCGGCTGATGAAGCATCCTGCGCCCCTCACGCGCGCGCTCGAGTCGTTGTACCGGCTCTGGATCGAGCGGCCTTCGCAGCGGATGACGCTGCACGATCAGATGGCCGTGGCCGAGACGTTGCGGCCAGCTGCGTTCTTTGGCCGTTGCGAGTCGATGCCGATTCGCGTGGACGATCGCGGCTACACGCTGGTCGACAAGGCCGGCGGGAAACCCGTTTCGGTGTGCCTCGAGCCGAAGCGAGACGAATTCATGAAGTTTTATTTGGACGGGTTGATGGAAGCGAAGTGACACCACTCACCGTGAGCGCCGCGCGAGCCACACCATCGAAGCGCCGAAGGCTAGCATGCCGAAGCCCGACCAGAGATTCACGTTAATCCCCAGCGAGTGCTCGCGATAGATCGTGCTCGATGCGGTGGCGGCGCCGAAGCCGGCGAGCAGCGCACCTTGAATCGCGAACATCAGTCCGAGCGGTAAGCGGATGTCCATCGGGCCTCTCCCATGGGCGCACGCAGTGCGTACCTACGTCCCTAGTACTTCGTCCTTCGTCCTTCGTCCCTCACCAGAAGATCACATTCAGTGCAACCGTCAGGACCAACACGACGACCGCCAGCGGCGCCGGCTGCTTGTACCAAGGCAGATCGCGATCCTTCGGGATTGGCGTCAGCGAGTAGACCAGCCCTTTCAGCTCCTCGTCTCGCCGCGGCTCTGAGAACAGCGACACCAGGATCGTCACCAGGAAGCACGTCGTCCAGGCGAAGATCGCCGTCCAGAAGTTCTGAGCCATCTCGCTGGGATAGGTGTGCAGCACCTGTCCCAGGAAGCCGCCTTTGACGCCGACGGCGGCGCCGGCGGGCAGCGTCAGGCCGTGATGCAGGGCCGCCGCAAGCGTGCCGGTCAGGAGGCCCGCGAATGCCCCGTGTCCGGTCGCGCGCTTCCAGAACATGCCGAGCATGAACGTCGCAAACAGCGGGGCGTTCACGAACGCGAACACCAGTTGCAGCAGGTCCATGATGTTGTTGAACTGCCGCGCCACGAACGCGGCCGCGACCGACACCAGGATGCCGAAGACCGTGGCGGCGCGGCCCATGGCCAGGTAGTGCTCGTCGCTGGCACCGGGCTTGATGTAGCTCTGATAGATGTCGTACGTCCACACCGTGTTGAAGGCCGTCGTGTTCCCCGCCATGCCCGACATGAATGACGCCATCAACGCGCACAAGCCGAGCCCGAGCATCCCGGCTGGAAAGTAGTGGATCAGCATCATCGGGATGGCCAGGTCGAAGTCGAGCGCGATGCGGCCTTCGGTGTCGATCACGGGCTTGCCGCTGGCATCCAGCTTGGGCGGAATCAGGCTGTGCTGCACCGGTGCGACCGCCGGCGCTCCGAGCTGCGCCGTCATCTCCACAGGAGTCGTCACCTGCTGATGCTGCGCAAAGCCGATATTCGACGGCGCCGGCACCGCGATCGCGATCATGCCGGGCAGGATGACGAGGAAAGGAAACACCATCTTCGGCATGGCGGCGATCAGCGGCGTGCGGCGCGCCGCGTTCATCGAGTCGGCGGCCATCGCGCGCTGCACGACGAGAAAGTCGGTGCACCAGTAGCCGAACGACAGCACGAAACCGAGGCCCATCACGAGGCCGAACCACTCGACGCCCATCGGGTTGTTCGCCGGACTGCCCATGTGCTGCCACGATTCGGTCAGGGCGCCGGGATCGAACCCACGCGCGACCGCTTCACTTGCCAAGCGCGCGGAAAGGCCGGGCCACCAGCCGACGTCATACAGACCGATGAGCACGAGAGGCACGAAGCCGGCGACGATAAGGAAGAACTGCAGGACCTCGTTGTAGATCGCCGACGTCAACCCTCCGAGATACGTGTAGATCAGGACGATGCCCGCGGAGAGGAGCACCGACAGCGTGAAGTCCCAGCCGAGGAGCAGCTGCAGCAGCTTCCCCATCGCGTACATCGACACGCCGGACGAGAACACGGTCATCGCCGCGAACGAGATGGCGTTGAGGCCGCGGGTCTTCTCGTCGAAGCGAAGCTTCAGGTACTCGGGCACCGATCGGGCACGCGAACCGTAATAGAACGGCATCATGAAGATGCCGACGAACACCATCGCCGGGATTGCGCCGATCCAGTAGAAATGCGAGGTCGCGACGCCGTACTTGGCGCCGCTCGCTCCCATGCCGATCACTTCCTGGGCGCCGAGGTTGGCCGAGATGAAGGCGAGACCGGTAATCCATGCGGGGATCGAACGGCCCGAGAGGAAGAAGTCGGTGCTGGTCCGCGCGAACCGCTTCAGCACGAACCCGATGCCCAGGACGAACGCGAAGTAGATGACGATGATGACGTAGTCGATCCACTGGAGCTGCATCCGGCCCTCCGCCGGTCGTGAATACTACCCTATGCGCCGCTGGCCAGACTAAAGTCGGGCCTTACTGCCGTAGTGCCGCACCAGCTCAAAGCGCCCGAGCTAAAGCTCGGGCCTACGTATGCGAGCGCGAGCGTGCACGGTCAGGAGTGCCACCACCCAGAGCGCGGTGGCCGCTTCGGTGAAGATGCGGGTCTCGTGGAGGACACCGAAGGTGATCGCCACCAGAACGGCCGGGACCACATACAGGATCGCAATCGCGCGCCCGGCCGACGGGGTGTCGCGCCAGTAGACGAGCACGGGGAGCCACGCGCCGGCGGCGAGGGGCACCAGGGTGGTGAGCACGTAGAGTGGGTAGGTCAGCGTGCGCAGGTTGGTCCACAGATACCACTCGTAAGCGCCGCCCGGCAGCGTCGCTTTGGCGTTCGGCGGCGCCTGCACCGCCCACGCGATCGCTGCCATCAGGCCCGCCCACCCGATCACCTGTGCGACAGCGAACGCGATCAACCGGCGGCGCGGCCAGCACGGCCACACGGCCCAGACGCTCAGCGGCACGAGAAGGACCGCCGTCTCGCGGTTCAGGCAGGCAACAACGGCGACGGTCAGATAGGCCAGAACCCGCGCCGCGGTCGGTGACGTTCGCAACCGCAGCATGCAGGCAATGAGCAGGAGCACGAAGACTGCCGCAGCAACATCCCACGGGTAGTACAGATTCGGGAGTGCGACGATGTGGCTGAGCGGACGAGTCACGGCGTTGACATCGCCTATCGGCTTGCCATCCGCGAAGACTCGAAATCTCGCCGGCCAGATCAACTCTGCCGAGACCGGCAGGACGACCGTCAACGCCGCCAGTCTGGTCGTCCACCAGCCCGGCCGTCGATCGAGTTCGCTCACGGTTCGCTGGGCGATGTGAATCAGTGCGGCCCATGCGCACGCCTCGAGGACCCAGTAGATGGTCGGCGTGGACCAGCGGGTCAGCGCCTGCCATACGGCGGCCAGGAGCGGCACGAGGAGGCGATACTGAAAAGGCGCCCGTTCTTCGAAGCGCGTCAACCCGTCGAGCGACACGTAGGGCTGACTGACCGCGGCGTGAACCAGCGTCAGGAGCACGCTGGTCGCCGACACCAGTATCGTCCAGAGCCCGAGGGCGACTGGATGCGCGCCTGAATCGTCCTTCATCGAAGGGCCGTCATCTTGTCACACGTCGGCGCCGCGGCTTGACATTCGGATCGGGCGGGCGCTAGATTCGGAAGGTTCGGCCGAAACTCGTTGGATACGCTGACCTTATCACTTCATTCCCAGGATCATGTGACGTGCGATCGAGCCTGATGCTTCCCGCGGCCCTCCTGCTCCTCACAGCGGTCGTCCTGGCGCAGAAGCCGCCAGCCACTTCAAACCGACCAGTCGCCGAACTGTACAAGTCGAACTGCGTCATGTGCCACATGCCTGATGGCAATGCCGCCATCCCGCAGATGAATTTTGCCGACGGCAAGTGGGCGCACGGCACGAACCCGCAGCAGCTGGCCAAGGTGATCATGAATGGCGTGCCGGGCACTGCGATGATGTCGTTCAACGAGCGCTTCTCCGACAAGGAGATCCTGGCGCTCGCCAAGTACGTTCTGGCGTTCGACAAGACACGAAAGCCAGCGGGCAAAGCCGGCGCGAAGGCGCCGAAACCCAGCGTCAGCTAGCCGTCGAACACTCCCGTGCCCGCGCTGCCGGCCGTGGGTCGCCCCGCACTCCCCTTCCATCCGTGAGGACGAGCATCGTACGCCTATGGCACCGCTGAATGTCGCGCTGATTGGCTATGCATTCATGGGACGGGCGCACAGCAACGCGTACCGTCAAGTCGGTCGGTTCTTCTCGCCAAAGCATCCGCCGCGCATGAAGGTCCTGTGCGGCAGGACGCCCGACGCAGTGAAGACCGCCGCCGATCAACTGGGCTGGGAAGAAGCCGCCACCGACTGGCACGAGGTCGTCAACCGGAAGGACATCGACATCGTCGATGTCAGCACGCCGGGCGACAGCCATGCCGAGATCGCGATCGCGGCGGCGAAGGCGGGCAAGGCGGTGTTCTGCGAGAAGCCGCTCGCCAACACCGTCCCCGAGGCCGAGAGGATGCTCGCCGCCGTGAAGAAAGCGGGCGTCATCCACATGCTCTGCCACAACTATCGCCGCGCACCGGCGATCATGCTGGCCAAGGACCTGATCGAGAAGGGCAAGCTCGGGAGGCTCTACCACTTTCGCGGCACCTATCTCCAGGATTGGATCGTCGATCCTGCGTTCCCGCTGGTCTGGCGCCTTCGGAAAGAGGCGGCCGGTTCCGGCGCGCTCGGCGACATCGCCTCGCACTCGCTCGACATCGCGCGGTTCCTCGTCGGCGAGATAACGGAGGTCACCGGCGCGCTCGAGACGTTCATCAAGGAACGGCCGCTCCCCGACAACCCGAAGAAGAAGGGCAAGGTGACGGTCGACGATGCGTCGGCAGCAGTCGTGCGTTTTGCCAACGGTGCGTTGGGGACGATCGAGGCCAGCCGCTTCGCGACCGGGCGCAAGAACTACAATGCCTTCGAGATCAACGGCAGCAAGGGATCGATCGCCTTCAATCTCGAGCGCTTGAACGAACTCGAGGTCTACCTGACCGGTGACGATCCGGCGGTGCAGGGCTTCCACAATGTCATGGTGACCGACGGCGAGCATCACCCCTACGTCGGGCACTGGTGGCCGCCGGGCCACATCATCGGCTACGAACACACGTTCGTGCACACGGTCTACGACCTGCTCGAAGCGGTGGCCAAAGACACGGTGCCAACGCCGAACTTCGAGGACGGCGTCAGGAACCAGAAGGTCCTTGCGGCGATGGAGAAAGCCGCTGCGTCGAAGAAGTGGGTGAAAGTCTAGGTCGGTCAGAACGCCCGGAGCCCGGAGCCTGGAGCCTGATAGTCTGAAGCCTGTAGTCTGGGGTCTGAAGCCTGAAGCCTGAAGCCTGCAGTCTGGAGCTCGAACTCATGAAGATAGGCGTGTTCACCGTCCTGTTTGGCGACAAGCCGTTCGAAGAAACGCTCGACTACGTGAAGGAGCTCGGTCTCGAGGCAGTGGAGATCGGCACCGGCGCGTATCCGGGGGATGCTCACTGCAAGCCCGGCGAGCTGTTGAAGAACGAGAAGAAGCTGAAAGCGTTCAAGGACGCGATCGCGTCACGCGATCTCGTGATCAGCGCGCTCAGCTGCCACGGCAATCCGATCCATCCGGACAAGAAGCTTGCGACGGCGCACGATGCCGTCTTCAAGCAGACCGTCGAGCTCGCGGCCAAGCTTGGTGTCAAGCAGGTGATCACGTTCTCGGGTTGCCCGGGCGGCGATCCGAAGGCGACCCAGCCGAACTGGATTACGTCCTCATGGCCGCCCGAGTATCCGCAGATGCTCGAGTGGCAGTGGAAGGAACGCGTCGTCCCCTACTGGAAGGAGACAGCCAAGCTCCTCAAGCAGAAGGGTGTCCGCGTCGCCATCGAAATGCACCCGAACTTCGTCGCCTACAACCCGGAGACGATGCTGCGCCTGTCGGATGTGGCGCCGGGCACGATCGGCTGCAATTTCGATCCGAGCCACATGTTCTGGCAGCAGGTGGATGTGCCAACCGCGATCCGCGCGCTGGGCGATCGCATCTACCACGTCCACGCCAAAGACTGCAAAATCGATCCGGGCAACACGGCGCTCAACGGCGTCCTCGACGTCAAAAAGTACACCGACGAACTTCATCGCTCGTGGGTGTTCCGCACCGTCGGCTACGGCAACGGCCAGTCGGTCTGGCGCGACATCATCAGCAACCTGCGTATGGTCGGCTACGACCACGTCATCAGCATCGAACACGAAGACAGTCTGATGTCGGGCGACGAAGGGCTGAAGAAGGCGATCGAGACGCTCAGGGACGTCGTCATCAGTGCGCCGGCGGGAAAAGCGTATTGGGCGTAGCGATTGCGGATTGCGGATTGTGGATTGTGGATTCGATTGAGGATTGGTTGGAAATGCGGATTTCGGATTGAGGTTGACGATGGGCGCTGTATCTCGACGTGACGCATTGCGGAAGCTGGCAATCGGCGGCGCTGCGGCAGCGACGGCGCCGTTCTGGGTCGAGACGCTGGTGAGCGCTGCGGAGCAGCACGCTGCCCACTATCATCAGGCGGCGGCTGCGGCATCGGTGTTCAAGCCGAAAGTTTTCAATGCGGCGCAGAACAAGACCGTGACGACGCTGGCCGAGATCATCATCCCGCAAACCGATACCGCAGGTGCGGCGAAGGCTAAAGTCAACGAGTTCATCGACTCGGTGCTCGCAGAGGCGAAGCCTGAAGACAAGCAGAAGTTCCTCGACGGGCTCGCGTGGATCGATGCGCGCAGCCAGACCGACAATGGCGCGCCGTTCGCCGATGCGCCGTCGGAGAAGCAGGTCGCGCTGCTGACCGCGTTGAGCAAGAACGCGTCCCCGTCACCCACCGATCAACCGGGCGTCGAGTTCTTCAAGGCCATCAAGGCGCTGACGGTCACCGGTTACTACACGTCGGAAGTGGCAACACGCGAGGAGCTCGGCGACACGGGCCAGATGTTCTTCACCGAATTCAAAGGCTGCACCCACTCGGAGCATCAATAACTGCCGTGCCAAGTGCGAAGTGCCAAGTGCCGAAGTGAAGTAATAAGTGGGCAGTGGCTAATGAGGGGTTTTGGCGACGACTGGGCCGGAATCGAGGCGTTGCCCCTCACTCCTCACTTGTCACTCCCCACTCCACTTGGCACGTAGCACTTCGCACTTGGCACTGAGCGTTTGGGCTATCATTCCCGCCCATGCGCAAACTCCCCCTTTCCCGTCGCCACTTCCTGAAGACTGCGGCGGCGGCTGCCGGTGTCGCTGCGTCGCCGATCGCGACCTCCCGTGCCGCGGCCCAGGTCCGCGTGCCTGACCCCCCGGGCAGAAAGCTTGGCTGGGCGATCGTCGGGCTCGGCTCGCTGGCGATCAACCAGATCCTGCCGGCCTTTGCGAAGTGCGAGAAATCGAAGCTCGTCGCGTTCGTCAGCGGCCACCGCGACAAGGCCGACAAACTGGCGGCGCGCTATGGTGTCGAAGCGACAAACATCTACAACTACGAGAACTACGACGGGATCAAGAACAACCCCGCCATCGACGTCGTCTACATCGTCCTGCCGAACGGCATGCACGCGGAGTACACGGTGCGGGCGCTGCAGGCCGGCAAGCACGTCCTTTGCGAGAAGCCGATGGCGAATACGCCGGCCGACTGCGAGCAGATGATCGCCGCGGCGACCACCGCGTCGCGCAAGCTGATGATCGCGTACCGGTTACGCTACGAACCGTTCAACAACGCGTTGATCAAGGCGGCACGCGACCAGGAGTTCGGCCGGACGCGCGTGATCCTCGCGGATGCGGGGTTCCCGATTGGCGACCCGACGCAGTGGCGCTTGAACAAGAAGATGGCCGGCGGCGGCTCGATGATGGACATCGGCATCTACGCGTTGAACGCGTCGCGCTACCTGACTGGTGAGGAGCCCGTCGCGCTGAACGCGATGCTCGACACGACGCCGAACGACCCGCGCTTCCGCGAAGTCGAGGAGAACATTCTTTTCCAGCTCCGCTTCCCGAGCGGCGTCATCGCCAACTGCACCTCCAGTTACGGTGCCCCGTTCAATCGCTTTCGCGTCGTCGGCACCAACGGGTGGGCGGAGCTCGAGCCGGCGCTCAGCTACAACGGTCTGCGGATGCGCGCCGGGACTGGCGGCAAGGTCGAAGAGCGGCTGCACCCGGTGATCGATCACTTCGCGGCGGAGATGGACCACCTCTCGGACTGCGTCATGACCGACAAGGCGCCGCTGACCCCGGGCGAAGAGGGCCTGAAGGACATGCGCATCATCAGCGCGATTTACCAGGCGGTCGCCGGCGGCGGCACCGTGAAGCTTTAGCCGAACGCGCGGTGGGGAGGATCAGCGGCCGTCGGTCACCTTGAGACGGACCTTGTACAGGCTGGTCTCGGCCGCAATGTAAAGCGTGTGGCCGTCCGCGTCGCCGAACGTGCACGCGGACGGCGTCTCAGGCGTGGCGATCACGCCAAGACGTCCGCCGTTCGCGTCGAGCACCCAGATGCCGCCCGGACCCGCAAGATACAGGCGGCCCTGCGTGTCGACGGTCAGGCCGTTCGGCCGGCCCTGGACTCCGCGTTTCCACGGCACGATGACCGCAAGCCGGCGCGGCGAGCCAAGCGTGCCGTCGGCCTGCCGCGGATACGCCCGCACTTCAGACCGGGCGCTGTCACTCACATAGACCGTTTTGTCGTCCGGCGAGAAGGCGATGCCGCTGGGCCGCAGCAGGTCTGCGGCCGCCAACGTGACATGGCCGTTCGGATCGATTCGGACGACCCGGCCTTCCTCGCCGGCATACGAGGTCACGTAGATGGATTTGTCCTGGGCGATGGCGACGTCGGTCGGCGTGCCGATCGGCTTGCCGTTCGCAGTCTCGGCAATCACCGCCGCATTGCCAGCGTCGTCGATCCGCGTCACATGACCGGTCGAGCGCTCGGCCGCGAGCAGGCGACCGCTGTCATCGATCGCAACACCAGCGGCGCCACCGCTTGGCTCCAGGCGCAGTCTCAGACCGTCTTTCGAAGTCCATTGCATGATTTGCTGGCGGAGCGGATCGGTGAGGACCAGCACCTCACGGCTCGTCCAGGTGATGCCATCGGCGCTCTGAAAGCCGGTGACCACTCGCTGCACCTCGCCGCGGCCCTCGATCAGCCGGCGCAGGGCCGGCGTCATCGGCGCGCCTTCCGGCGGTGGCGCCACCTGTCCGATTGCCGCCGCGGCGATGGCGACAGAGACCATCGTAGCCAGCCCGATCCGCCAGCCATTGATTTCGCGCGTCACCGTCGCCGCCGCGATCGGACAGCCAGTGATCTGCCCCGACTGAAGTCGGGCCCTACGGCTGGCGCGACCAATCCGCAATCGCCAATCCAATACGCAATCGAATCCACAATCCAATCCGCTCCGCAATCCGCAATCCGCAATTTCATCAACCTTTATAGGTGACGCGCCAGATGACATTGTGGGCGTCATCGGTGATCAGCATCGAGCCGTCCTTGCGGACGACAATGGCCACGGGGCGGCCCCAGACCTTCGACTGGCTCTCGCCCAGCGACCAGCCGACAACGAAGTCCTCGTACTCGCCGGTCGGCTTGCCGTCGCGGACGATGATGCGGACCACCTTGTAGCCCGTGCGGTTCTTGCGATTCCACGAGCCGTGCAGCGCGAGGAACGCATCGCTGCGATATTCAGTCGGAAACTGCGTCCCGGTATAGAACACGAGCCCCATCGGCGCCGAGTGCGACTGCAGCAGCACGTCGGGCACAATGGCCTTCTGCACGAGATCCGGCTGCTCGCCCTTGCGTCGCGGATCCTCGTTCTGGCCGATGTACGAGTACGGCCAGCCGTAGAAGCCCCCGTCCTGCACCCGCGTAACGTAGTCGGGCACGAGGTCCTCGCCCAGCATGTCGCGCTCGTGCACGCCCGCCCAGACCTCATTCGTGCCAGGGCGGACGGCAAGGCCGACTGGATTGCGAAGGCCGGAGGCGAAGACGCGCGCTCCTGAGCCGTCCGGACTCATCACGCGGATCAGGGCACGCCCCTCTTCGACGTCCACGTTCGACGCCGATCCAATCGTTACGTAGAGCTGGCTGCCATCCTCGCTGAATGCCAGCGAACGGGTCCAGTGACCTCCCCCGCTCGGCATCGTCGCGATCTTCTCGGGCGTGCCGGTGAGCGTGGCGTCGCCCGGGGTGAACTTCCACCGCACGATGCTATCGGTGTTGCCCACGTAGAAGTAGCCGTTGCTGATCGCCATGCCGTACGGGCGGTTCAGCCCCGACGCCACGACTTTGCGCTCGTCGACCTTGCCGTCATTGTTGGTGTCGCGTAGGAGCGTGATCGTGTTCGCTGACGAATCCGCCGCGAACAGATCGCCGTTCGCCGCCTCCAGCAGGTTGCGCAGCGTTTCGAAGCCCGTGCCGTCGGCGAACACGTCGATTGCGAAGCCCGGAGGCAGTTTCAGCTGGGCATCCGCCGGCTTGTCCACGACCTCCGGGGGATTGGCGACGCCGCCTGTCGGCGTCGGCAGATCGCCGGCAGTGATGTGGTACTTCTGGAGCGGCGGCGTGCCTTCGGGTGCCCCCTGATCGCGGCTGAACCCCAGCGCGACGGCGCCCACGGTCACTGCCGCGACCACCGCCAGGACTTCAAACGTGCGTCTCATTCTGCGGCTCCATCCATAGAGTGTGAGAGCAACCCTGCGGCGCCGTCACCGCTCGCCGGGATCAGAAAATTATACGTCGCAGCTCAACGCACACGCTTACAGGCCGCCCTTACTGGCCGGGGTCGGGATAAATTTCAGTTCTTGCCAGTCGCCACGAGTGGCAAGAACTGAAATTTATCCCGACCCCAATTTCCCCTCAGCGCGCCACCGCAAGGTGCGGCGCCAGCACCTTTTCGAGCTCGGCATCGTCTGCGGCGTCCTTCACGTCCTTGAACAGGAACCAGCGCTCTTCGTGGCTTGCCGACGCGCCTGGTGCCAGATCGGCGAGCGTACCGAGCGTCTCGAGCTCGACGAACGATCCTGCCGTGTAGGTCTCTGTGTTCACGCCGCCATCGGGATAGGACTTGCCGTCCTGCCAGTCGTAGCGCTTGACGAAAAGCGTACCGTGACGCAGATAGCCGGCCCAGTTCTGATGGTTGGCCATGCCGATTTTCTGCGAGCCCGTGCGGGCGGGATCGGGCTTGAGGCGCAGGAACTTCGGACCAATCTGCCAACGCGGATCGGAGAGATCGGTGTAGGCCCACAGCGTGACCTGCCGGACCGGCTGCAGCGCCTCGTCATGCGACCGGTATGGCTCCTGCGGCAGGATCACGGCGCCGCCGGGATTGAGAATCGTCAGTGCCCACGGCGCGAGTTCGATGGTCCACTGCCCCTTGTTCGTCAGGCGATGGCCGATGGTGACGGCGGTTCCGGTCGACGCCAATGTCACCGTCATCTCTTTGAGGATGCCGGTCTGCGGCTCGACGGGTTGCGTCAGCCGGACGGTCGCGCCATTAACGACGGCTTCGATTGGGCTGTTGTCGGGCGAGTAGCTGCGCGGCATCTCTTCAGGTGCCGTCCACAGGCGATGCCCGCCCCACGGCTTCCATTCCCCGAACGCGGTTTTCGTCACGAGATCGGGAACTTCGCCAAGCAGGTTGTCGCCGCCGAGAAACGCGTAGCGAATCACGCGCGGGCCAATCGCGGTCGTGATCACCACTTCCACGGTGTCGTTGGCGAGACGGATGCAGTTTGTCGTGCCGAGGCACGAGACGCGCGTGACCTTGACTTCGGCGGCTGCGGGCCGTGCAGTCATGACGAGTGCCGTGAAGACCAGAAGCAGTCTGAGCATCATGCGGCGCATCATACTCGCCATGGCGGCCTGCGCCGTAGTCGCGTGTGCGCCATGCTTCAGTTTTCATTCGCGGCACTCCCCACCCCCTTATCTCGTCACGGATCCGGGTCGCCGAACTTCACAGGAAACCTGTCACTGAATGACACGGATAACACGGACCCCTCAAGAGCTTAGTCTTCCGTAGCCCGTCCGCGGCATCCGTGGCCGATTCTGATTCCGTGCTCATCCCGTGACCTGTTGATCCCGTGACCCGCGATCCGTGACGAGCGGATCGTCACGGATCCAGGTCGCCGATCTACGCGAAGACCAGTCACGGAATCACACGGATAACACGGACTCTCAAATAGTGTTTGTCTTCCGCGCTTGTCCGCGTGATCCGT
The DNA here is from genome assembly GCA_963800785.1 of Vicinamibacteria bacterium. Taxonomy (GTDB): domain Bacteria; phylum Acidobacteriota; class Vicinamibacteria; order Vicinamibacterales; family JAENWD01; genus JAENWD01. The sequence goes on along the minus strand of CAWDCH010000020.1, from coordinate 428,268 downwards.
GACTGACCGGATCCGTGCTGATCCGTAACTTGTTCGATCCGTGACGCCGAACGGTGATTGCGTGGGGTCCCCGTTCCCTCGCGATCGGGCACGGATCCAGGTCACCGATCGACACAGACAAGACCTGGTCGCGGAATCACACGGATCACACGGACTCTCTAAATAGTGTTGTCCTCCGCGCTTGTCCGCGTGATCCGTGACTGACCGGATCCGTGCTAATCCGTGACTTGCTGATCCTGACGCCGAGCGGTGATTGCCTGTGGTCTCCGCTCCTTCGCGATCGGGCACGGATCCAGGTCACCGATCGACACCGTCAAGACCTGGTCGCGGAATCACACGGATAACACGGACTCTCTAAATAGAGTTTGTCTTCCGCGCTAGTCCGCGTGATCCGTGGCTGACCGGATCCGTGCTGATCCGTGACTTGTTGATCCGTGACGTCGAGCGGTGATTGCGTGAGGTTCCCGTTCCCTCGCGATCGGGCACGGATCCAGGTCACTGATCGACACAGACAAGACCTGGTCGCGGAATCACACGGATTACACGGACTTCCTAAAAGTGTTGGTCTTCCGCGCCTGTCCGCGTGATCCGTGACTGATTTGATCCGTGCTGATCCTGACTTGTTGATCCGTGACGCCGGGCGGTGATTGCGTGGGGTTCCCGTTCCCTCGCGATCGGGCACGGATCCAGGTCACCGATCGACACAGACAAGACCTGGTCGCGGAATCACACGGATTACACGGACTCTCTAAATAGTGTTGTCTTCCGCGCTTGTCCGCGTGATCCGTGACTGACCGGATCCGTGCTGATCCGTGACTTGCTGATCCGTGACGCCGAGCGGTGATTGCGTGCGATCCCCGGTCCTTCGCGATCGGACACGGATCCCGATCGACACAGACAAGACCTGGTCGCGGAATCACACGGATTACACAAACTTCCTAAAAAGTGTTGGTCTTCCGCGCCTGTCCGCGTGATCGTGACTGATTTGATCCGTGCTGATCCTGACTTGTTGGTCCGTGACCCCCCGACCGTGACGCGCGATTCGCAGCCGCCGTCGTGTTCAGCGTCACAGCCGCCAAGCCTCCCCGTCCCGGCCCGAACATCTTCGACAAGGCGAATGTATGGGGTCGATGACAACGGACACTTACATCTTCGAATTTGCAGGCCGGGAAGCAAATGTCGTGATCTGGGACGGCGATCCGTTCGCGCTCTCGACGCGTGCGGTGCAGGTCTTCGGTAAGCTTCAGAAGAGAAGATCCCAGAACTGGTAGATGCCGAGGAGCGTCATCGCGGTTGCGGAGAGTACCAGCCCGACGCGCTCGAAGCGCGGCACTTCGACGCCCGGCAATTGACCTCGCGAACGCTGGAAGCGGAGGGCGGCGCAACCGAGGAACGGCAGCATCAGCGCCTGCGCGGTTGCGCCTATCAAGACCAGCGTGACCGGTTTCGGCCACAGCAGGAACATCACCGTGGACGCGAGCGACAGCCCGATCGAGGCACCGCGGATGACGCGCCGGCGTGCGCTCTCGTCCGCATAGCGCACGAGACCGAAGACCGACAGCGCGTCAGCCAGCAAGAGCGCGTTCGCCGCGGTCGCTCCGAACAGCGTCGAATAGAGCACGAAGAACGCGCCAATGAGAAACACGACCGTCGCCCACTCGCCAAACGTCTGCCGGAACATCTGCGACAGCACGTGGACCAACTCCACGTTCGTCACGTCGAGACCGCGAGCGTGCAGAATCGCCGCGCCGAGCAGGTAGAAAGCGACGGTGATCGACGTATAGAGAATCAGCGACATCGCGGCATCGGTGCGCATCACCGCCATCCAGCCGCGTGCCCGATCGGCCCAGCCGGCCGACCCATCGATCGGGCCGACATGCCGAGCGTAGCCTTTCTCGAGACACCAGTACGGGTAATAGATCAGCTCAGATGCGCCGACCCCAATCACACCGAATGCCGCGAAGGCGACGCCGAATCCCGGCGGCATCGTGAACTGCCAACCGGACACGATCTGCGACAGCGTCACCTGATACGGCGTCCATTGCAGGGCCACGACCGAAATCACCGACGACAGGACGAAGCCCGCGACCATGATCGTGCAGCCCTTCTCCACTGGACCGTAGCGGCCGCTGGCCAGGAGCGCCGCGCACGACAGGCCTACCGGGAGCGCCCACGCGCGAGCGGTGCTTCCGAGCCCGCCCTCGGCGAACACGGCCGCAATGCCGCCGATGATGCCGCCCACCTGAAAGACGAGCGCGACGTACATCAGCAGCCAGAGCCACAACACCCACGAGACGCGCCAGCGCGGACCTGGCAGCGTGTCGAGCGCCGCCAGCGTCGTCTGGCCCGAAGCGATTGCCGTGCGGGCCAGTTCGATTTGCACGAAAACCTTCAGCGCGCAGCCGGCGACGATGAACCAGAGGAGCGAGAAGCCGACCGCCGCGCCCAGCTTGGGCGTGACGATAAGCTCACCCGATCCGACGATCGTGGCGGTGATGATGAACGCCGGGCCGAGATGGCGCAGGCGCCCGGCGAACGATGTCGGAGGATTCAGCACGCGAGCTGTCGTGAAGCTGGTGCAGTTGTCAACTGTGACGGCGGCCTTTCAGGGCCGCGGATACGCGGGGGTTAGAGTCCGGCCTCCACAAGCGCACGTCTGGGTATTTACACGTCACACAGAGTCACCGCTTCCCGCAGCGACGTGAGTGGATCGCGCGTGGGGATGAACTCGTGGGCGAAATACCCGGTGTAGCCGAGGTCGAGGATCGCTTTCGCGATCGTCGCCCACTGCAGCTCCTGAGTCGCGTCGAGCTCGTGGCGTCCCGGGTTGCCGCCCGTGTGGTAGTGCGCGATGTACTGCTGGTTGTCGCGAATCGTGCGGATGACATCGCCCTCCATGATCTGCATGTGGTAGATGTCGTACAGCAGCTTCACACGCGGCGAGTTCACGCGCTTCATGACCTCGACGCCGAAGGGCGTGCGATCGCCCTGGTAGTCCTTGTGATCGACCTTGCTGTTGAGGAGCTCGACCACCACGGTCACGCCATGATCTTCGGCCATGCTCTTGATGCGATTGAGGACGGCGACGCAGTTGTCGATCGCCTGCTCGTCGGGCATCCCCTTGCGGTTGCCGAAAAAGGTGATGAGATTCGGAATCTTCAACTCCTTGGCCCTGGGGAACGCCTTCTTGAACGCCGCCTCGATCTGATCGTGGAGCGCTGGGTTGTTCAGGCCATCGGGAATCGTCCCGCCACCCTCACCCGGGTAACCGGTTGAGGTCTGAATATCAAACTTGGCAGCCACGTCCCATTCGTTCGGCTGGAGCAGATCGACGGCGTTGAGGCCGATGGCTTTCACGCCCTTGAAGAACTCCTCGAGCGGGATGCGCTGGTAACACCAGCGGCACACTGACTGCTTCAGCCTCGCGTTTTTCACGGCTGACTCCTGCGCAGAGGTCGTAGACCCGGCGACTGCCGCGCCGGCGGCCAGCGCGCCCGCGGATTTCAACGCATCGCGACGAGAGAGTGTGGTCATTTGCTGTCCTGCCGCGCCTTGAGCATGCCAGGCGAGTTCCATTTGATGACGTAGTAGGTGGCGGGTGCCGTGCCGGTGTTCCGAACGGTGTGCGGCTGGTTGGCCGCGTGAAAGATGATACCGCCGGGCCCGAGCGGCGTCGTCTTGCCATCGAGCAGCGACTCGATGTTGCCCTCCTTGACGATCAGCAACTCTTCGTCCGGATGTGTGTGCGGTGGGTGCGGCGACTGGCCACCGTTGAGCGTCGTGATGTGCATCTCGAGCTCGTCGAGCGTCGCCGTCGGATCCTCGAAGACCTGGCGCCTGGCGCCGACCTTCGTCGCCTCGACCTTGAGGCTGTCCCACACGATTGCGCGCGATGCCATCACCGGCTTCTGCGCGTCGCGCGCCATGAGCAGCGCGCCCGTGCACGCCGCAGCGACGAGAGCCACGCCAATGTCCCGTTTGGTGATCATGCTTTCAGCCCCAGATGATCGAGGCACTCCTGAGGGCAGCCGTTCCACGCGGTGGGAACGTTCCCCATGTAACCCAGATCGGCGATGCCCACTTTGCTCGTATAGAAGCCGGTGGCGACGAGGTTGCGGAGCGCGGTGAAGAAGGCGGCACCCTGGCTCATCTCAGGCGTTGCCTTCTTGGGATAAGCAATCTCATCGATGATCGTCGTGCGATCGCTTTCCGCGAGGTCGACGAACTCCTTGCTGAACCGCTTGCGGCACGTCGTGTCGAGCCATCGCAGTCCGCCGCGCATCGGCGTCTGCATCATCGGCCGATCGGTCATCGCGAAGTCGATGAATTCGGGAACGCCGGCTTCGGAAGCGCTGCCCGAGCGCTCGTCCTTCGGGATGATGATGTCAGCGAGCAGCGTGACCGTCGCCCACTCGTGCGGCGTGAAAAACTTGGGCTTATAAGCGCCCTTCCTGGCGGCCGTCGCCTTCTGCGGCGCGGGGTGCTGATGCGCGCCCGGAGCCTGATCAGCGTCTGCGCTCCCGATGCCCAGACCCGCGGCGACGGGCGTCGCGCCGATGATCTTCAGAGCATTCCGTCGTGTGATCTCCATCAGACGTTCCCCTTCTTCACCTCGTCGGCGAGATGCTCGGCGGTGCGCCAGGCCAGCGCCATGATCGTCCAGGTGCAGTTCTTGTCGGCGTTCGTGACGAACGGCCCGGCGTCGCACACGACCACGTTCTTCGCCTCGTGCGCCTGACACCGCTCGTTGAGCACCGAGAGCTTCGGATCTTTCCCCATCCGGGTGCAGCCCGCTTCGTGAATGATACGGCCGCCGGGTTCGAGGCCGTAGTCTTCTGACTTGTCCGGCATCGTCCCGAATGGCTCGCCACCCATCGTCTGGATGATCTCGCGGAACGTTTCCTGCATGTGCTTCGCCTGCAGAATCTCGGAGTCGCCCCACTTCCAGTGGAAGCGGAGCACCGGAATGCCCCACTTGTCGACAACGTTCGGATCGATGTCGCAGTAGCAGTTCTCGTTCGGCACCATCTCGCCACGGCCGGCAAAACCGACGCTGGCGCCGTAGTACCTCCGATATTCCTTCTTCAATGCGGCCCCGTAGCCGCCGCCCATGCTTCCCGGCATGTTGTGAATGCCGCCACCGAAGCCGTAGCCCGGCATGTCCTTCCCGCCGCCAATCTCGATGTGATAGCCGCGCGGGAAGTCGAGCTTTTTGTTATCGAGCCACCAGGGCATGAAGAGGTGCATGCCGCCGACGCCGTCCTCGTTGTGCGCGGGCATGTCCATCATCTTCGGGATGAATCCGCTCACGGAGAGGCCGGTGGAATCGGTCAAGTACTTGCCGAGTACGCCACTCGAGTTCGAGAGTCCGGCGGGATGCCGCGGCGACTTCGAATTGAACATGAGCCGCGCGGACTCGCATGCGCTCGCGGCGAGGACGACGGCCTTTGACCGCACTGAGTACTCGCGGCCATCCTTCGTGTTGACGTACGACACGCCAGTCGCCAGGCCTTCGGCATTCGTCAGTACTTCGCGCGCCATCGCACCGGTGATGATCTTGAGCTTGCCGGTTGCGATCGCTGGAGGCAGAAAGACCGAGGTCGACGAGAAGTTCGAGTGCGTGGCGCAGCCGCGGCCGCATTGACCGCAATAGTGACATTGCGCACGTCCGTTGTGCGGCTGCGTCAGGATCGACAGCCTCGACGGGATGCACGTGATCTTCAGCTGATCGGCGGCCTGCTTGATGAGAAGCTCGTAGCAGCGCGGTTTCGGCGGCGGCAGGAAGATGCCGTCGGGCTCGTTGTGGATCCCTTCGACCGATCCGAAGATGCCGACGAGCCGATCCAGATTGTCGTAATACGGCTTGATCTCGTCGTAGGTGAACGGCCAGTCGTCGCCGAGGCCGTCGATGCTCTTATGCTGAAAGTCGTCCGGGCCGAAACGGAGCGAGATTCGCCCCCAGTGATTGGTGCGCCCGCCCAGCATCCGCGCGCGATACCAGTCGAAGCGCTGGCCCTCTTCGGCCGTGTAAGGCTCACCGTCGATCGTCCACGCCCCGATGCAGCCGTCGAACTCGCCAAACGCGCGCTCCTTCGTGCTGGCGCCGCGCCGAGGCGACTCGTAGGGCCACGCGAGCATTTTCGAATCCTTCGCCGAATCCCACCACTGTCCCGCCTCGAGCATCACGACGTTGGCGCCAGCCTGTGTCAACACGTACGCGGCCATTCCGCCGCCCGCTCCAGATCCGACGATGCACACGTCGTACGTCGTCGGTGTTTCCTTGATCTGCATCGAAATAAGCCTCTCCGACAGGGCCGGATGATATCTCGAATTGCGGATTGCGGATTGTGGATTGCGGATTTGAATTGAGGATTGCGGATTGGATCTGGATTGCGGATTGGTCCTACTGCGGGAACTGTCTGCTAAGAAGCGACGCGATTGTCCGGGAGTCGCCGATCGTCCTGCCGGCGGCCGGCGAGGAGGCACGTGGGAAGCGAGAGCGCGGCGGCGTGGAAGCCTTCAAAGAGGGTCTGGACGTGATCGCCTTCCATCGACGCTCCGAGCACGAAGAACAGCGGATCGATTCCTCAGGATCCGCCGGCCGGCAGAGAGAGCTGCACAATCGGGACCTTGCCGCTCTAGTACATCAACGACAGTGGGCATCCACGTGGCGAAATCGAGGCCCTGTGACAGGTCGAGCCACGACGGATACTCACCGTAGTCGTCGCGCGCAGCTCCCGCTCAGGCGGTTGTCGTCGATCTGCGCCGGTCGATGGGGGTCGCGGGTGCCATGCGTACACTGGGCGCGAGCCGCCCGGCGCTCTCAATATCCACCTCGAGCGCTCAGACTCGAGCGAAAGCGGTCTTACCAGATCCGTCCTATACGATATACAATCCGCGCGGTGTCCTACCCTCGAGTTGCCAGTCTGAAGTCCGTCGAAGCGTTCGCGGCACGGCTCGACGCGCTTGGACTCGACCTCGGATTCGACGCGACCGTGGACCGGACCACGGCGTCGGTGTTCGCCAACCCCATCAGTCGCGGAGATTTAGCGGCTGGAAACCGATGGGCCATCCTGCCGATGGAGGGCTGGGATGGTACCGCCGATGGTCACGCGTCCGACCTGACCAGACGCCGATGGACGCGCTTTGGGGAGAGCGGCGCGAAGGTGATCTGGGGAGGCGAGGCCGTAGCGGTACGCCATGACGGCCGGGCCAATCCCAACCAATTGGTCATCAACAGCGCGACGCTCGCCGGTCTCAGCGATCTCCGAACGCGTCTCCTGGCCGCGCATCGCGAGCGATACACTACCGCGGACGACGTGCTGGTCGGCCTGCAGCTGACCCACTCCGGCAGATACTCGAAACCGACGAAGGCCGGGCCCGCGCCGCGCGTTGCGTACCGTCACCCGATCCTCGACCGGCGAGTCGGCATCAGCTCGGACGCAGCGGTTTTCACCGACGACGAGCTCTCGCGGCTCATCGACGACTTCATTGCTGCGTCGGTGCTCGCGCACAAGGCAGGCTTCGCGTTCGTCGACATCAAACATTGCCACGGTTATCTCGGGCACGAGTTGCTGAGTGCGAGGACGCGTCCCGGCCGGTTTGGCGGTTGTCTGGAGAACCGCATGCGGTTCCTCTCCGAGATCGCCGCCGGCATCCGTGCGCAAGTGTCTGGTCTCGGCATCGGCGTTCGGCTCTCCGCCTTCGACATGGTGCCGTTCACTCGCGGTGCCGACGAGACGGGCGTACCCGAAGCGGACGATCGTGGCTATGCCACCGCGTTCGGATTCACGCGTGTTGGCGCCGCCGGATCGGTGGACGATGCCGACGAGTTTCTCGCTCGACTCTCACCGCTCGGCATCCATTGGGTGTGCCTGTCGGCAGGCAGCCCCTACTACAATCCTCACATTCAACGGCCCGCGATCTTCCCGCCCTCGGACGCGTACCTTCCGCCCGAGGATCCGCTCGTCGGCGTCGCCCGTCAGATCGCCGCGACAGCCGCGCTCAAGGCTCGCCATCCGGAGCTCGCTATCGTCGGATCCGGCTACAGCTACCTGCAGGAATGGCTGCCGCACGTCGCGCAGCACAGCGTGCGCAGCGGGCTCACCGACGTCGTAGGAGTGGGTCGTCTCGTGCTCAGCTACCCGGAGTTCCCTGCCGACGTCATGGCCGGACGGCCGCTCAAGACGAAGCTGCTGTGCCGTACGTTCAGCGACTGCACGACCGGGCCGCGCAACGGGCTCGTTTCGGGTTGCTATCCGCTCGATCCGTTCTTCGTCAGGCATCCGCAGGCGATCGAGCTGAAAGCGATCAAGAAGGCGTTCGCAGAGGCCGACCGCATCGGCGCCGCCAGGCGCAATGCGTGAAATTGCCTGTGGAGGTGGCCCGTTGGGGCCGCGTTGGCGATGAGCGAGCCGCTGCACTACCGTCGCGTGCACGTCGCAATCACCGCGTTCCTCGCGCTGTTCTCCATCGTCGGCTTTGCGACTTACGGTCTTCCGTTCTTCTACGATTTCTTCGTCAAGGATCTGGGCTGGACGCGCGCTGAGGTCACGTCCGGCAACGCCTTCAGCCGGCTGATCGTCGGGCCGGTGTTTGGTTACATCGCCGGCTGGATCGTCGACCGTTTTGGCCCAAGGCGGCTGATGCTGGGTGGCATTCTGATCGCTGGTCTCGCGCTCGTCGGTCTGGGCGCGGTCTCAACGCTCGGCTTCTTCTATTTCTGCTATCTCCTCAATGCGCTGGGTTATGTGTGCGGCGGTCCGCTGCCGAATCAGGTGCTCCTGTCGCGATGGTTCGATCGGAATCGCGGCAAGGCGATGGGGTTTGCGTACCTGGGCATCGGCGTGGGCGGCACGATCGTGCCGCTGCTGGCCTACTGGCTGACCACCGAATTCGGGTGGCGCTCGGCGCTGCAGATTCTCGGCGTGCTGATGATCGTCGTGGCGTTGCCGATGGCGTGGTTCGTCAGGGACGTTCCAAGCGATGGTGCGCCGACGACCGCACCGCACCGCGAGGCAGCGTCAGGAACGCAGCGCAGCGAGATGGGCGCGATCCTTCGTTCGCCCGCTTTCTACCTGCTGGCCGTCGGATCGATGTGCTCGATCGGAGCCGTCGGCGGGACGATGCAGAACCTCAAACTGTTCTTCAGCCTCGACGTGAAGCTGCCGCAGGCGGAAGTGGCGCAGATCATGTCGCTCGTCCTGGCCGGCAGCCTGATCGGCCGAATCCTGATGGGCGTGCTGGCCGATCGCTGGGCGCGAAAGCGCGTCATGCTCCTTATCTACCTGATCGTGGCGCTCGCGATTCCGCTACTGTTCCTCGGGCATCACGCGGAGGCGCGGTGGGCGTTCGCGCTGCTCTTCGGCATCGGCCTCGGTGGCGACTACATGATCATCCCGCTGATGGCGGCGGATCTCTTCGGCGTCAAGGCCCTGGGCCGCCTGATGGGGATCGTGCTGACTGCCGACAGCGTCGCGGAGTCGACGTCGCCGATGCTGGTCGCCGCGATCCGGGATCACACCGGCAGCTATGCCAGCGGGTTCGTCGTCCTGGTGACCCTGGCGGCGATCGGCGCCGCGGCGGTGGCGATGCTGCCGTCGCGGGCGGCAGTCGGACCGACGTTCAGTTCGGCCAACCCGCGGCCCGACTGAAGTCGGGCCTACTGTGCGAGGGCGGACGCAGTGCGCCCCTACTGACATCGGGCACCGCCACTGCGGCGCATTGCCATGCGCCGCTACGCACTCTCTCCCCTCGTCCCTCGTCCCCCGTGCGCTATCATCCCCCGCATGCCCCGGTCGGTGCCGAGGAAGGTCGGACCCGAAGAGCTCAACTCGCTGTCCGACGACCAGCTGCTCGACCTCCAGTTCCGCGAGCTCGATATCAAGATCGACGGGACGGAACTCGCGACCAGGGTGGACCAGCTCCATTCCGAGCTGGCCGCACGCAATCTGGCATTCCGCCCGCATTTCTGGCTGTCGGACGAGTGGTTCACGCCCGATGGCGTGCCCGGCGTCGCCATCCCCTTTTATCTCGCCCACCCGCGGCTTGCGAAACTGGAGCTCGCGCAGATGCTGGAAGTCGAGGGGGGCGATCACGACTGGTGCATGCGCATCCTCCGGCACGAGGCGGGCCACGCGATCGACAACGCGTTCAACCTGCGGCGACGCCAGAAGCGGCGCGAACTGTTCGGCAGCTCACGCGAACCGTATCCCGAGTACTACACGCCGAAGCCGTACTCGAAAAACTACGTGCTCCACCTGGATCCGTGGTACGCGCAGAGTCATCCAGACGAGGACTTCGCCGAGACGTTCGCGGTATGGCTGACACCAGACTCGGAATGGCGCCAGCGCTATCATGGCTGGCCGGCGATCAAGAAGCTGCAGTACTTCGATCAGTTGATGCAGTCGCTCAATGGCCGTCAGCCACCGGTGGTGACGATGGAAGTGGTCGATCCGTTGCCCGCGATGCGCAAGACGCTGCGCCAGCACTATCGGCGCAAGCGGCGTCACTACGGCATCGACTATCCGAGCTTCTACGATCGCGACCTCCGTCGGCTGTTCTCGGATGCGCCGGAACACGAGAAACACATGACCGCGGCGCAGTTTCTGACGCGCATTCGCAAGCCATTGCGTAAACTGGTCGGCAGTTGGACGGGCATCTACCAATACACGATCGACCAGGTCTTCGAAGACATGATCGAGCGCTGCCGGCAGCTCAATCTGCGCCTGGCCGTGCCCGAGGAACAGGCGCGCGTCGAGTTCACGGTGCTCCTCACCGTCCAGACGATGAACTACCTGCACAGCGGCGGCCACCGCGTGGCGCTATGAAGGTGGCCCAGTGAAGCAACAGCGTGTGCTCGCGCTCGTGCACAAGCACCTGGTACCGCCCGAGGACACCACCGGCATCGATCTCGTCAGCGCCGAGTGGAAAACCGAGTTCGACGTCATCACCACGCTGCGCGAGCATGGCCACGAGGTGAAGCCGCTGGGCATCCAGGACGAGCTGAATCCCATTCGTCAGACCGTCGAAGAGTGGAAGCCGACGATCGTCTTCAACCTCCTCGAAGCCTTCGACAACGTGAACCTGTTCGATCAGAACGTGGTCAGCTATCTCGAGCTGCTGCGAATTCCCTACACGGGCTGCAGTCCGCGCGGGCTGATTCTGTCGCGCGACAAGTCGCTGTCAAAGAAGCTGATGGCCTATCACCGCATACCGGTTCCGGAGTGGACGGTGTTCCACCGTGGACGGAAGGTGCGGGTCCCGCCGCGCCTGCGCTTCCCGCTGATCGTGAAGTCGCTGACTCATGAATCGTCGATTGGCATCGCGCAGGCGTCGGTGGTCGGAGACGAAGAGAGGCTGCGGAAGCGGGTCGAGTTCATTCACGAAAGCGTCGGCACTCACGCCATCGTCGAGCGATACATCGATGGACGGGAGCTGTACGTCGGCGTGCTGGGCAACGACCGGCTTCAAGTGTTCCCGGTGTGGGAAATGCACTTCTCCAAGATGGTGGAAGGAGACAACTGGCCGATCGCCACCGAGCGAGTGAAGTGGAGCGCGAAGTACCAGAAGAAGCACGGCATCGCCACCAACAAGGCCGCCGATCTCGCCGATCTGGAGGCCGCGATCGGCAAGATGGCCAAACGTGTCTATCGTGCCGTGGAGCTCACGGGTACGGCCGCATCGATCTTCGTCTCGACAACGAGGGCCGGATCTACGTGCTCGAAGCCAATCCCAATCCGCAGATCGCCTACGGAGAGGACTTTGCGGAATCAGCCCACCATGCCGGCGTCGAATACGGCGATCTACTCGACCGTATTCTGGCGCTCGGTCTCCGGTGGCGGCCCGAAGCGATCGCGTAACCCGTGTCTGACCCGTTGGTCGTCCTCCAGCGCATCTGGGGCTATTCTGCTTTTCGTCCGCTGCAGCGCGAGGCGATCGAGGCGGTGCTCACGGAGCGCGATTCGGTCGTGGTGCTGCCCACCGGCGGCGGGAAATCACTCTGCTTCCAGCTCCCGGCGCTCGTCGAAGACGAGGCGCAGCACGATGGGCGTCTCGCGCTCGTGATTTCGCCGCTGATTGCGTTGATGAAAGACCAGGTGGATGGGCTCGTGGCGCAAGGCGTCGCTGCGGCATGCTTGCACAGCGGCCAGTCAGCGCCCGAGCGCCAGATGGCGATGGACCTGGTGCGGAGCGGCCGCTGCCGCCTGCTTTATGTGGCTCCGGAACGCGCCGTCGGCGAGGGTGCGGACGGCTTCAAACGTCTGGTGGGCGCGCACGGCGTTCGTTATGTCGCCATCGACGAGGCGCATTGCATCAGCCAGTGGGGCCATGACTTCAGGCCTGAGTACCGTCAGCTGGCGGTGCTTCGCCAATCGCTCCCGGGCGTCTCGGTGCACGCCTTCACGGCGACGGCGACGGTCCGCGTGCGGCACGACATCATCAGCGAGCTGGGTCTCCGCGATCCGGCGGTCCTCGTCGGAGCGTTCGATCGACCGAACCTCACCTATCGTGTCCTCCCTCGAACGACGCTGAAGGTCCAGATCCGGGTGCTGCTCGCGAGGCATCCTCGCGAGGCCGGCATCATCTATTGCCTCTCGCGCAAGGAGGTGGATGCGCTCGCCGCGTGGCTGGGCGAAGAGGGTGTTCGTGCCCTCCCCTATCACGCAGGGCTCGATGATCGCACGCGGCACCGGCACCAGGACGCTTTCCTGAACGAGGAAGCGGACGTGATGGTGGCCACCGTCGCGTTTGGCATGGGCATCGATCGGTCGGATGTGCGGTTCGTGCTGCACGTAGGCGCACCGCGTTCGCTCGAGCATTATCAGCAGGAGGCGGGCCGGGCGGGACGCGATGGGCTGCCGGCGGAATGCGTACTGATCACGTCGGCCGGCGACTTCGCGCGATGGCGCAGCCTGCTCGAGTCGCGCGGCGAGTGGAGCGAGCAGGTGCGGCTGCTGATGCGCGACATGGAGGGCTATGCGGCTGCCACGAGCTGCCGGCATCGGGCGCTGGTCGAGTACTTCGACCAGCATCTCGAATCGACGGGATGCGGCGCCTGCGATTGGTGCCTCGGTGAGCTCGAGCGCGTCGAGGGATCTGTCGTGCTGGCGCAGAAGATCCTGTCGGCTGTGGCGCGCACAGGGCAGCGCTGGGGCGTCGGGCATGTGACATCGGTCCTGCGCGGGGAGTCGAGCGACGCGGTCACAGCCCGCGGCCACCAGACGCTGTCGGTATTCGGCCTGCTCAAGGACTGCTCGTCGGCCGAAGTGCGCGGCTACATCGATCAGCTCACGCAGTCAGGATTCCTGGCACGGACGGGCGATCAGTATCCGACGCTGCAAATCACGACGGGTGGCGCTCAGCTCCTGCGCGGTCAGGCCGACTGCGTGCTCTTCCGGCAACCGCGGATCACGCCTGCGGAACGTCGCCGCGTGCTGCGCCGCGCCGCGAGCGCGAGCGGCGACTCCGCCGCAGACGATAGCCTGTTCGAAGCGCTGCGCGCGCTGCGCCTGCAGCTGGCCCGCGCTCGTGGCGTGCCGCCTTACGTCATCTTTCACGACACGACCCTGCGCGAGCTGGCAACGGTAAAGCCAACCACGGCGGGCGAGCTCCTCGAGGTGGGCGGCATAGGCGAGCGCAAAGCCGCCGTGTATGGCGAGGCGGTTCTCGAAGTGATCTCGACGTGGGTCTCGCAGAAGCGCCGGCCCGACTAAGGTCGGGCCTACTACGGAATCCGCAATCCACGAAATGCGCAATCCCCGAATCCGCAATCACAATCCGCAATCCCGACCAATCCGCAATCCGCAATTCAATCCGCAATCCACAATCCGCAATCCGCAATCCAGTTGACCGACCAGTCTGGTCGGAGTTACGATCCGTCTTGAGATTCAATCTCACTTTCATAATTTCCTCGGGATATCTGCCGTGCCGCTCACCTCGCGTTCTCTTGCCGCGCTGCCTCTGGGCCGCGAAGCCGTTGTCCGCAACGTGCGAACCGCCCGCCCGCTGGCCCGCCGGCTCATGGAGCTCGGCCTCGTGCCTGGGACGCGCGTCAGCGTCACCCGCGTGGCACCGCTCGGCGATCCGCTCGAGCTGCGACTGCGGAACTACGCCCTGTCGATTCGGCGCGCCGAAGCCCTGTTCATCGAAGTCGACGAGCCAGAGGCGTGACCATGCGGTCTGGCGGGACGGCGTCCGCCACGGTCGCGGCGGCGCCTACCCGACGCGCCCGGCCAATCATTCTTGTCGCCGGCAATCCGAACTCCGGCAAGTCCACGCTCTTCAACGCCCTCACCGGCTCACACGTCAAGGTCAGCAACTATCCGGGCGTGACGGTCACGCGCACGACCGCCTCGCTCGATCTGCCCGGCCTCGGCCCCACCGACCTCGTCGATCTTCCCGGCACGTACAGCCTCAGCGCCCGATCGCGTGACGAACAGGTCGCTGTCGATGCCGTGCTCGGCCGAGGCGGCACCCGGCCCGACGCGGTGCTGATCGTCGTCGACGCCACGGCCCTGTCGCGCAATCTCTACTTCGTCCACGAAGTGCTCGAGACCGGTGCCCGCGTCGTCGTCGCCCTCAACATGATCGACGAGGCGCAGCAGCAAGGCGTCGAGATCGACGTGGCCCGCCTCTCGGCGCAGCTTGGAGCACCGGTGGTGCCCACCGTCGCGCGATCGCGGCGAGGGCTCGACGCGTTGAGAACCGCGCTGACGTCGGCGATCGACGCACCGAAGCGTCTGTCGATGACGATTCCAATGTCATCCGAGACGAGGAACGACATCGATACCGTCGCCGAAGTCGTCGTGCGCGAAATGCCGGCCAGTCACGAGTCGGCGCGCGCCTGGGCGACCTGGATGCTGTTGTCGCTCGACGATGCGTCGTCGGACGACCTGGTGGGCGTCCCGACGGCGGCGCGTGCCGCCGCCGACGACGTGCGGCGGGCGTCGGCCGCGCAGGGGCGGAACCTCGATCTCGAGATTATCAGCGCCCGTTATGCCCATGTCGACGAGATCGTCCGCGACGTGGTCCGGCAGCCAGCGGAGCGGAGGCCGTCGTGGACCGAACGGCTCGACAGCGTGCTCACGCATCGCGTCTGGGGGGCGCTGATCTTTGCCGTCGTGATGCTCGCGCTGTTCCAGGCGCTCTTCAGCTGGTCGGAGCCGGCGATCGATTTCATCCAGCGGAGCATCGCGGCCCTTCAGAACGTGGTCGGCGCGGCCATGCCTGCGGGACCGTTCACCGATCTCGTGACCGACGGCATCATCGCCGGCGTCGGCAACGTGGTGGCGTTCGTTCCGCAGATCGCGCTGCTCTTCCTCTTCATCGGCGTGATGGAAGACGTCGGCTATCTTGCACGCGTCGCGTTCGTCATCGATCGCGTCATGGGTCGCGTCGGCCTCCATGGAAAGTCGTTCGTGCCGATGCTCTCTGGCTTCTCCTGCGCCGTGCCGGCCGTCATGGCCACGCGCACGCTGGAGCACCGCACCGACCGCATGCTGACGATGGCCGTGCTGCCACTGATGTCGTGCAGCGCCCGGTTGCCAGTGTACGTGCTGGTGATTGCCACCGTGTTTCGACCCGAGGCGCGCGTCTTCGGATTCGCCAGCGCCGGCGCAGTCGCCCTCTTTTCGATGTATCTGCTGTCAGTGACCGCGGCACTGACGGCCGCCGCGGTGCTGCGACGGACGGTGCTCAAAGGGCCCAGACCAACGCTGGTCCTCGAACTTCCCCCTTACCGTCGTCCCGTGATGCGCGTCCTCTTTCGCAACACCTGGCGGCAGGTGCGCTCCTTCCTGGTCGACGCCGGCACGACCATCCTGGCGCTGACCATCATCGTCTGGGCCCTGCTTTCCTATCCGCGTCATCCCGCGACGGAAACGCGGTTCGACGCAAAGCGCGCCGCGATCGAGCAGACGGCCCCTGCGGGTCCTGAACGCGACGCGCAGCTCGAGGCGCTGTCCGGCCAGAAGCATGGCGAAGAATTGCGGACGAGCGTCGGCGGAATGCTCGGTCGCGTCCTCGAGCCGGTGCTGGAGCCGCTGGGCTTCGATTGGCGGATTGGCGTCGGCATTCTCGGGGCGTTCATGGCACGCGAGGTGTTCGTCTCGACGATGGGCATCGTGTTCGACATCAACGATGCCGACGAGCAGAACCAGCCGCTCCGCGATGCGCTCCGCAACGCGACCCGCTCCGACGGCACCCCGTTGATGACGCCGCTCACCGGGGTCGCGCTGATGGTGTTCTTCGTGTTGGCCTGTCAGTGTGCGAGCACGCTCGCGGTCGTCCGACGTGAATCAGGATCGTGGCGCTGGCCGGCGTTCATGTTCGCGTATCAGACGGCGCTCGCTTACTGCGCGGCGCTCGTCGTCTACCAGGGCGGGCGTCTGCTCGGCTACTGAACGCGCTCCATGACTTGGCAGGACGTCGCGGTCTTCATCGTCGTCGCCGGCGCCGTCCTGTTCCTGGTTGGACGAAACGTCAACCTCCGGCGCCGCCGGTCGCGTCCAGCGGAAACGTTCGTGCCGCTCACGACGCTCAAGAAATCGTCGAAGTCCGACGAGCACTGCCACTGAGCCGCGCCCACGAAATGCAGGAGTGGCGTACGTGGGCCCGAGCTTCAGCTCGGGCAAGAGGATGGCGCGCGTCGTTTGATGCCCGCGGCTAAAGCGCGGGCCTACGTACGAGCGGACTAACGGGCGGCCTACCGCCGATCGAGCGGTTGCAGATCAGGCAGCGGGATCAGATCGGGCTCCACGAACTCCTTCTTCGCTGTGGCCGACGCCAGGCGTTCCGCGCTGTAGTGGGCGCGAAGCGGTTGTCCGGTCTCCGCCCATCGCACGACATCGCGGATCCGATCGTGCATCAGTGCCGAGGCATCGCCTGTCGACAGCCGATGGTGGAGCGCCCGCATCCAGAAGACCGTCACCGTTTCGTGATACGCGTCCTTGCCAACCTTCGCGAGCAGACCGTGGAGTCCCTTTCGCATGCGCGTGAGTGCCACGTCGTACGGCGAGGTTGCCAGCAGCCATGCTGCGACGATCAGATGCTGACGGTGGTGGAAGCCGGTGACATCGAGGGAGGCGTTCTCGAAGCCATAAACGAGCCCGGGGACGTCCTGGAAGTCGCCATCGTCGTGGGGAGCCATCATCGATCAATCGTCCCCGACTTTCGCGCGACGAGCAACTCCGCGAAACCGAGCCGCGCACGAACACTGCTAAGATACTCTGAGCCGGAGAGGGCGAGCCGGCGTCATTTCGTGACTGTTTCCTCGGCTTCATCCACAGCTCCGGCGGCGGCCGATCCCTCGCCTCCTCCAGATCACGCGACGGCTGCACCCGCGGCCCCGGCGCGCGGTCTCCAGCGACTCGCGTCGGCGCTCTCGTATCGCGACTTTCGGGTCCTGTGGATGGGGGCCTGCACCTCGAGCATCGGCACGTGGATGCAGAAAGTCGCTCAGAGCTGGCTGGTGCTCGAGCTCACGAACTCGGCGAAGTACCTCGCCCTCGATGCGTTTCTCGGCGAGCTTCCCATCCTGTTGTTCACACTGATCGGCGGCGTGGTGGCCGATCGACGTGACCGCCGCAAGCTCCTGCTCGCCTCCCAGGTCATTCAGATGTCGTCGGCATTCACCCTGGCGTTCCTGGTGTTCGCCGGCCGCGTCCACATCTGGCATGTCCTGATGCTGTCGTTCACGTCCGGCTGTGCACAGGCATTCGGCGGACCGGCGTATCAATCGCTGATTCCGTCGCTGGTGCGCAAGGAACACTTGCCGAACGCCGTCGCGCTCAACTCAATCCAGTTCAATATCGCCCGTGTTCTCGGGCCGCTCCTTGCCGGCGCCGCGCTGCACTCGTTCGGCATGGTCGCGTGCTTCGGCCTGAATGGCATCTCGTTTCTCGTCGTGATCGCGGCGCTCCTCTCATTACGGGCACCGCACACCCCGCGTGTCGGCGGACGACGGATGTGGGACGAGTTGAGCACCGGGCTGAAGTACGCACGCGATCAGAAGGATGTGCTGACGCTGACGTCGCTGGCGCTGGCCAGCACGTTTCTCGGCGTGCCCCTGCTGACGTTCCTGCCGGTATTCGCCCGCAATGTGTTCAACGCGGATGTTGGCCAGTATAGCCAGATGATGGCATGGTCGGGCATTGGCGCGATCGCCGGCGCGCTGGTCGTCGCGTGGCTCGGACGGTTCCACCACATGGGCCGTACGGCGCTATCGATTCAACTGGTGTCGGGGGTATTGACCGTCGCCTTTGCCGTGACACGCAACCTGTGGGTCAGCCACGTACTGCTGCTGCTCACCGGCGCGAGCATGATGATCGTCTTCTCGCTGCTGACCTCGCTGGTCCAGCTGATCGCTCCGAACGAGATGAGAGGTCGCGTCATGAGCGTCTACATGGTGGCGTTTCGCGGCGGCATGCCGCTTGGAAGCCTCGTGACCGGCGTCGTCGTCGATCAGGCCGGTGCCCCGATCGCGATCGCCATCAACGGTGTGCTCCTGTCGCTCCTCGCCGCCTTATCGCTGCTGCGCTTCCGGAGCCTGGGAGAGGTCTGACATCCGCGATTTGACTTCCATGGGCGCTCATTTTCCGGCTCTCCTATGTTGCTGACGCCGCGCCACCGTTCGCGTTCAAGGCTGACCGCCTGGATCGCCGTCCTCATCGCTCTACTGTGGGTCGGTGCAGCTCATGCCCAATCGTCGCGGCGCGAGATCCTCGAAGCGGAACGCGCCAAGAAGGCCGAGACGGTGACCCCGCCGGCGCCATCGGGCCTCGAGAAGAAGCTGCTGTGGATCGAGAACGACCGGGTCATTAACCGAATCTTCGCGCCCTACGATGGCTTCTATCTGAAGTTCGGCGGGCTGACCAAGGGCGGCGGCCTCGGCGCGGGTCCTGGCTACCGCAACTGGTTCTTCGACGATCGAGCTCTCTTCAATACGTCGGTCGTGGGGTCCATCCGGAACTATTGGATGGGCACCGTGGAACTGATCTTCCCGAAGCTCGCGGATGAGCGGCTGGTGGTCGGCGGCCATGGCTACTTCCGCTACTGGCCGCGCGAGCGGTTCTACGGCATCGGCAACGACTCGTCGAGAGACGACCGCACCAGCTTCCTGCGCGAGGGCTACGAGTTCCGCGGCGATGCCACATACGCCGTCGTGCCGGTCGTGAAAGTGGGCGGCCTCACCGCGTTCCGTCACGAGACGATCGACGAAGGTCACCAACCGGGGTTTCCTTCCATCGAGGAAGTGTTCACGCCCGCCGAAGCGCCTGGGCTCGATCAACAGCCTGACTACCTCTGGTCGGGCACGTTCGTCGATGTCGACTATCGCGATCAGCCGAAAAACACCCGTGTGGGCGGCCACTTCCGTCTGAGCTACGACTTCTGGCACGACCTCGACGATCTTGGCTTCTCCTTCCGCGATCTGCGCTTCGAGGCGCTGCACGCGTTCCCCATCTTTGACAAGAAGCGCGTGTTCATCGCGCGGGTGATCGGCCAATCGACAGACAGCCCCGACGGCAACGTCGTGCCCTTCTATGCACAGCCCACGCTCGGCGGATCGACGACGCTGCGTGGTTTCGACGAGTTCCGGTTTCGCGATCGCAACGCGTTGCTGATCAACGCCGAGTATCGGTGGGAAGCGTTTGCTGGGCTCGACATGGCGATCTTCGGAGACTGGGGCGACGTTGGCTCGACGTGGGACGACATCGATGTCAAGGATCTGAAGTCCGACTACGGCATCGGCTTCCGCTTCAACACTTTCCGGAGCGTGTTCCTGCGATTCGATCTGGCCAGAAGCAGCCAGGAAGGCTTCAGGCTCAACACGTCGTTCAGTGGCGCTTTCTGAGGATTCACGTGAGCTCTATCTTCCGGCCTCTCCGTCCGATCCTGGCGCTTGCGCTCGCCGCGACCGCCTTTGCGGTGTCGCCGCGGAGCGCGGGGCCCCGCTTCTTCGACGACGATCCCATCAGCGAGGATCCCGAGCTCCAGGATGCGTCGAAAGCGGCGGCGGTCGAGTTGAGCCAGAGCTACGACTTCGTGCAGAACACGTTCCTGAAGGACGCGGACAAGACCCAAAAGCGCGCCGTCAACGTGAACACGATCGATGAAGTGCCCGATTCGAGCTGGTTCACGCATCGCCTTGGCACTGCGGAAGTGATGTCGATCGATGACATCGTTCGCGGCCCCTTCAAGGGCCAGGCGCCCCAGCCGGGCAAGTGGACGATCGTCGGCGGCAAGAGCGAAGGCATCTCGCCCGGTCTCACGATGCGCGACTCGATCGGTACCTGGTACTTCGTCAAGTTCGATCCGAAGTCGAATCCCGAGATGGCCAGCGGTGCCGAGGCCATCTCCACCCGGTTCTTCTATGCGCTCGGGTTCAACGTCCCCGAAAACTACATCGTCGCGGTCCGCCGCGAGGAACTCGAGCTGTCGCCCGACGCCAGTATTCGCGATGAACACGGGCGGACGCCGACCGATGACCATGGAAGACGTGGACGAGGTCCTGGCACGGGTCGCCAGGCGGCCGGACGGCGCGTACCGGATTCTTGCGAGCAAGGGGATCAGCGGTAAGGACATGGGCCCGTTCCTCTATTACGGCATGCGCTCCGACGATCCGAACGACATTCATCCGCACGAGCATCGCCGCGAGCTGCGCGCGCTGCGGGTCTCGGCGGCGTGGCTCAATCACGACGACTCACGCGCAATCAACACGCGCGACTTCCTGCAGGATGTGGGTGGGCGGCAGCTGCTGCGTCACTACCTCATCGACTTCGGCTCTACGCTGGGCAGCGGAAGCACGCAGGCGCAGGGGATCCGTGCGGGCAACGAGTACATCTGGGAAGCGCGGCCGACGTTCATCACGATGCTGACCCTCGGGTTCTATGTCCGGCCGTGGATCAAGGTGAACTATCCCGACCTGCCGGCGGTTGGCCGATTCGAGGCGAACTACTTCCGCCCCGAGCGATGGAAGCCGGAGTATCCGAATCCGGCCTTCGTGAATGCCCGGCCCGACGACCTCTATTGGGGTGCCCGTCACGTGGTAGCCATGACCGACGACGCGATCAACGCGGTCGTGCGCACCGCGGAATACACAGATCCAGAAGCGACCGCCTATCTGACGCAGACGCTGATCACCCGGCGCGACAAGATCGCGCAACTCTGGCTGAATGCGGTGCTGCCCGTCGAGGATTTCACGCTGTCGCCGACTGGAACGTTCACGTTCTCGAACATCGCCGTGGACGCCAAAGTGGCGACTCAGGGCGAGGGATACACGATCGAGTGGGCGACGTTCGACAACGCGACCGAGACTGTCACGCCCATCGGGGAGGCGCAGAGCGCTACCGATCTGTCGAGCCAGGCACCGGCCGGCGCGATCGACGGCGAGTTCGTGCAGGTAACGCTCAGGGGGAAACACCGCGACCACTCCGGATGGAGCCTGCCCTGCCGGGTCGTGTTCCGTAAGGGACCGGCAGAATGGAAGCTGGTGGGCGTCGAGCGAATGTAGTCGCCGCCACTGACCGCCACGGATTCGGTCGGTCACGCACGGCCACGCACCCGATCCGTCACAGAATTTGCGGAAGGGACACGGATTCTATTTTCGTCTTGAAGCGGCACTTACCTTCTGGACTGCACGCTCGATACGGCGCGTGCGCGTCTCGGGCGTCTTCGCTTCCTCGATCGCTTCGACGTGTTCACGCTGATGCGTGTAGCTCAGCATGCGCCACGCGTCCAACGCGGCTGCTGTCCTCAGCGCCTTGATGAAGTCTTTCGGTGGCGTGACCTCGCGCTTCTCCGTGTCGAGCTCGAGGCGCACGTCCACAGTCTCGCCGCCTTCGAGTCCCGCCGCTTCGCGATTGCTTTTGCGCAAGGGAATACATGGCGGTCCACCGATCGTGCTAATCGTGCTCAGGTAGGTGTACCCATTCACCGTCACTTTCACCGGCGCGCGCGTTTTACCGAATACGGCCTTCGGATCAAAGGTCACTGGGATGAAGCACATCGACTGATCACGAAAAATCGTCGCCTTGTAGGTTTTCGACGGCATAGCGGCGCGATTCTAGCGCTGCCTGCCTTGCGCCGTCACGGACGAACGTTCAACGCGGACGGACACAGAAGAACACGTCAAACGCCGGCGGCCGGCCTCGAATGATGTCCACGACGCATCCGTGCTCGCCCTTTGCTACCCCGACCCCGCCGGTGGCAGTGGGCAGACGGCCGGCAAGTCCCGGGAGACACAGAACAGATCCAACCCTGATCCGTGTACTTCCGTGTCCTTCCGTGACCGATGTTTGGTTTGATCCGCGTAACTGCGTTCTGTTCCGTGTCCCGTGTCCTTCCGTGTCCATCGCCTGGCGCCGGTTCTGTTAGGATCAGTCGGTGCTCACCCTGACCGCGTTGGCGCTGGGATTTCTGCACGGCCTTGGCGCCGATCATTTGATGGCCATTGCCGCCCTGTCGGTGCATGGCGGCCGCGGCACGCACACGATCGCGCTCCGGCAACCGTTCGAAGTCGCCGTACGGTTCGCGCTCGGCCATGCGCTGCTGTTGTTCGTAGGCGCTGCGGCGGTGCTGGTGCTCGGGTGGCAGATCCCCGAAATCGTCGAGCACAGTGGTGAACGCGTCGGCGGCGCGCTGCTGATTGCGATGGGCCTCTTCACGCTGTGGGTCGTCGCCTCCGAACGGCTCTACGGACATACCCACGAGCACGGGCACCACGTGGCGCACACATCGGCCGAGCACGTTCACTGGCATTTCCACTTCGGACGGCGCGACGCCCACCCGTCGCCGCAGGCGCACTCGCATGGTGCCGGAGTGCTCGGCGCGGTATTCGCAGTGAGCGGCCTTCGCGCACTGACGCTCCTCGCGCCGGCTCTGCACGGGCAAGGAACGCCGTCGTTGCTGACGCTGCTCTATCTGGTCCTGATCTTCGCGATCGGCATCCTGCTCTCAATGTCCCTGTTCGGTATCGTGCTCTCGCGCGTGCTGGGCATCCCGTGGATCGTGCGAACGGTTGGCCGCGGCGCCGCCGCGCTGACCGCCGTCGCGTCGATCGGGCTGGGCGTCTACTGGATCCTGGGCTGAAACAGGAAAGGCAGCACTGCGCTGCGATTTGGCAGTGCTGCAGCCCGAGGGGCCGCAGCACCGCATCGTTCTGGTCTTACTTCTTCAGCGCCTCGTAGAGGCTGGCCGCTCCGCCGCCGATCGCGGCGCCGATGAGCGCTCCCTTTTTCCCGCCGGCGATGGCGCCAACGCCGGCGCCTGCGCCGGCCGATCCGCCGATGACGAGCGCGGTCTTACCCCAGTTGCGCTTGCGGCTCTCGCGCACGACCGATCGACGCGGCGCCGGTTCACGGACGACGTAACGGGCCGGCTCGACGCGCGGCTGCTGCCACTGCACGATGTCAGAGGACACCGGCTGCAGGAGCGAAGCCGTGTAACTGCCAGGCATCGCGGCTTCGGTGCACTCTGCGGCCGCGATGACCTGACCGTTCAGGACGATCTGACGCATGACCGCCTGCTGACCCGGCGCGCAGCGGACCGCAAGGGGCAATGCCTGCGGCGCACTCGCCGCCACGGGAAGACTCGCGGCACCGTCCATGAAGCTGGCAGCGGTCGACGCGGGGACTGCGGGGGCCGCCGTGCGCGCTTGCCAGGCGGCAACGCCGAGCGTTGCGATCAGCACGCCAGTGGCGCCAGCAATGACAGACTTCACGGTACACCTCCGGAGATTGGGGAACTGCGAGTCGAAGGATCAAGGACGATGCCAGGAATCAAGGACGCGGAATTCCTCGTGAAGTCGAGGGTTAGCGGCAAGGCGTCATGACCGCTGTCCTCAGGTGAGGGCAGACCGCGTCTATACTGACGCCTCCAATGTCGCCCACTCCCCCCGCAGCCGGACGTGTCCTAATCGTTGAGGACGATCCGGACATCGCCCACCTGTTGACGCACAGCCTCAACCGCGCCGGTTTCATGGTCGAAACGCTGAGCTCCGGTCCGGAAGTGATGGCGGCGGTGCGGCGGCAGCGTCCCGATCTCGTGCTTCTCGATCTGATGTTGCCGGGGCTCGATGGGCTGGAAGTCTGCCGCTCGCTGCGCAGCGACCCGCTCACTGCGGCACTCCCCGTGATCATGCTTACGGCACGCGCCGAAGAATCCGATCGCATCGTCGGGCTGGAGCTGGGCGCCGACGACTACATCACCAAGCCCTTCAGCCCGAACGAAGTGGTGGCGCGGGTCCGTGCACTGCTGCGACGCGCGCATCGCACCGAGTCGCAGCCGCTCCTCCGATACGAGTCGATCATCGTCGACATCGAGCGGCACGTGGTGACGGTGGATGGCGAGGCCGTGCACCTCACCGCCAAGGAGTTTCTCCTGCTCCAGTACCTGATCGAGCATCAGGGACGGGTGCTATCAAGGGACTTGCTGCTTTCCGACGTGTGGGGCTATCAGTACACGGGGGGCACTCGAACCGTGGATGTGCATGTCCGCCGGCTGCGCGAAAAGCTCCCGGCGCTCGCCGACGCACTTCTGACGGTGAAGCAGTTCGGCTACAAGCTCGCGGAGCGCGGAGCGTGACGCTGACCGTCAGATCCAAGCTGTTTCTCGCGGCTTTTACGGTTGGCGCGGTGTCGGCTGTCACCGCGGGCATCCTTCTGAATTCACGCCTGCAGCGGCTGACGGTCGAACGGATCGAACAGACGCTTGCTGCCGAGACGCGGATGGCCGCCGAGCTGCTGCAGCGAACCAATGGCGTGCCGCTCAACGAGCTCGACGACGAGGCCGATCGGCTCGGCGAGCTGGTCGGCGTGCGCGTGACGTTCATCGCGCCGGACGGGAAGGTAATCGGCGACTCAACGCGCGACGGACCGGCGCTGGCGGCGATGGAGAATCACGCCCTGCGGCCAGAGATCGCCGCCGCCTCGCGTCGCCATAGCGAGGTGCTCATCCGCCGATACAGCACGACGACCGAGTACGACACGCTCTATGCGGCGATTCCGATCACCCATCCGTCCATCGCGTTCGTTCGGCTCTCGCTGCCGCTGACAGAAATCGCGCAGCAGCAGCGTGCCATTCTGCTCCTCGCGCTGGGCGGCATCGGCACCGCCTTGCCCGTGGCGGCACTCCTCGCCTGGCTTCTCTCGGCGCCGCTCGCGCAGCGTGTGACGGCGATTGCGGAGGTGGCCCGACGCTATGCGTCCGGCGACTTGACTCGACCGACTCGCGGATACGGCGACGACGAGCTCGGCGAAGTGGCACGCGCGCTCGACGGCGCAATACAGGAGCTCGGTCGCCGCGTGACCGAGCTCGCGCACGACCGGCGGCATCTGCGCGCGATCCTGGCCGGCATGGTCGAAGGCGTCATCGTCATCGACGCGCGCGGCCGTCTGTTGATGGCCAACGGCGCGGCGCGCGCGATGCTGAAGCTGGACGACTCGGCGACGGGAAGGCGATACCAGGAGTGGATGCGCCAGCCGGAGCTCTTCGCGGAGCTGGCGATGGCGCTGAGGGGGGAAGCGCCAGTGGGCGTCGAATTCGTTCTCGCACGCGATCCGTCACGCACGTGCGTGGCGCGGGCCGCTCCGGCGGGCGCACCCGAAGGCGGCGCCGTGCTCGTCCTGCACGACATCAGCGATTTGCGGCGCGCCGACCGCGTGCGCCGCGACTTCGTTGCCAACGTTTCCCACGAGCTGCGGACGCCGCTGACCGCGATCCGCGGCTACGTCGAAGCCCTGATCGACGACCCGCCTCCGCCGGAAGAGAGTCGGCGGTTTCTCGAGATCATCGCGCGCCACACCGATCGCATGGAGCGGCTCGTCAAGGACCTGTTGCGTCTGGCACGGCTCGACGCCGGACAGGAACCAACCGAGATGGTCGAATGCGATCTCGACGCGCTCATCCAGGGCGTCGCCAACGAGCTGGCCGCCATCATCGCCAGCAACGAGACGACCATCGAGATCGAAATCGCCCCACCCGCGCGCACGATCACCTCCGACCCGGCGAAGCTGCACGATGTGCTCCGGAACCTTCTCGAGAACGCGGTTAACTACTCCCCCGAAAACGGCACGGTCCGCGTCGAGGCGGAACGCTCGGACAGCAGCGTGACGCTCGCGGTGCTCGACTCGGGACCAGGCATTCCCGCCGCCGATCTCACGCGTGTGTTCGAACGGTTCTATCGCGTCGACAAGTCCCGCTCGCGCGCGCCGGGCGGGACCGGCATCGGCCTGGCAATCGTAAAGCATCTCGTCGAGCTTCTGGGAGGGACCGTAACCGCCGCGAACAGAGAGGAAGGCGGAGCCGCATTCACGGTGCGCCTGCCGCAGACTGCCCGTTAGGGCGGGCATGATACGGAGGATCGGATGACGCGCTATCGAATCATCGGCTTCCTCTGCGCCGTGTGGCTGCTGATGCTTGCGCCTTCACACTCTCAAGACCGAGCAGCGGTGGTGCCCGACATGAAAGTGCACTGGCATCCGGCCTACGTGGCCTACGTCTTCAATGCCTACACCGCGAAAGCCATCCTTCCGGACGGCAAGGAGATTCTGCTCAGCCGCAAGACCGGCGATGTCTTCTACAGCGGGCCGGTGACGCATCGCATCGCGAACACCGGCACGACGCCGATTCACAATCTGATTGTTGAATTGAAGGAAGTGAATCCGCAGTAGCGTCCCGACTCGAGTCGGGCATTGTCGGCCGAACTAAAGGGCGGCCCTACTGCATCGGGCCGAGGTGCGAGAGCACCCAGTAGGTGATGGCAGAAATCAGCGCCGAGACGGGGATCGTCAGTATCCATGCCCAGACGATTCGACCCGCCACGCCCCACCGAACGGCGGATAGCCGGCGGGTCGCGCCGACTCCGACGATCGCGCCCGTGATCGTGTGCGTGGTGCTGACCGGCACACCCAGCGAAGTCGCCGTGAATAGCGAGACGGCGCCGGCGGTCTCTGCGGCGAAGCCGCCGACGGGCTGGAGCCGGGTGATCTTCGAGCCCATGGTGTGGATGATGCGCCAGCCGCCCGACAGCGTGCCGAGCGCGATGGCGGCGTGCGCCGCGAGCACCACCCACACCGGAATGTGGAATTGCTGGATGTAGCCCGCGGCAAACAACACGCCTGCGATGATCCCCATCGTCTTCTGCGCGTCGTTGGCGCCGTGCCCCAGACTGTAGAGCGCCGCCGACACCAGCTGCAGCCGCCGAAACAGCCGATCGACGCGTGAAGGCGCGACGCCGCGAAACAGCCAGTAGATCGCGGTCATCAGGACCAGCCCGAGGACAAGGCCAATCGTCGGCGCTAGCACGATGAAAATCAGCGTCTTCGTCCAGCCGCTCGGGATGAGCACGCCCCACCCCGCGTGCACGACCGCCCCGCCCGCGTAGCCGCCAATCAGCGCGTGCGACGAGCTCGTGGGTAGCCCGAAGTACCAGGTGATGATGTCCCAGACGATCGCGCCAAACAGCCCCGCGAAGATCACCAGGAATGTCACCGCGTGCACGTCGATCATCCCGGACCCGACGGTCTTGGCGACCGCCGTGCCAAACCCGAACGCGGCCACGAAGTTAAAAAATGCCGCCCAGACGACAGCCTTACCCGGCGAGAGCACCCGGGTGGAAACGACCGTGGCGATGGAGTTCGCGGCGTCGTGAAAACCGTTGATGTAATCGAACGTGAGGGCGACGAAGATCAGCGAGCAGACAATGGCAAACTCCATTCGTTTACCCGTGCTTGACGACGACGCCTTCGAGGACGTTGGCGACGTCCTCGCACCGGTCGGTCGCCTCCTCGAGGAAATCCAGGACCTCCTTCCACTTGATGATTGCAATCGGATCCTTTGCCTCTTCGAAGAGCCGACGCAGCGCCTCGTCGTGCAGCCGGTCGGCCTCGTTCTCGAGCCGGTTCACCTCGACCGCGAGCCCGTGCACGCCCGTCTTGCGCTCGAGGGCGGCGACGGCCATGCGGACCTGATCGGTCGACTTGGCAATGACCGCGGCAAGCTCACGCGCCCCGAATCGAACCGGCGCGACACGGTACCGTCGGATGACGGACGATGCCGCGTCGATGGCGTCCATGACGTCATCGAGCGACTTGGCCAGCGAGTGGATGTCTTCGCGGTCGATGGGCGTCACGAACGTGCGGTTCAGGCGCTGAATGATCTCGTGGGTGATCGTGTCGCAGTCGTGCTCGACGCCCTGTATCTGCTCGGCCAACGACCAGTCCGGCGGATCGGAGGCGAGCATGCGCTCGAGCAATCCAGCGGCCGTGACCAGCTGGTCAGCCAGGGCGGTGAAGTCGGAGTAGAACTTTTCTTCGCGGGGGATGAGGCGAAACCGTGCCACGCAGCTCCTTCCGTAGAAACGGCCGAATCTTATCAGAAGTTCTGCGGTACGCCGGGCTGCCGTTACGCGGACGTTACGTAGGTGTTACGGGTTTCGCCTCGGATTTGTGGTGGATTCTGCACGTCGCGAGCGGCTTCTGAGCGTAAGGCTACAATGACCCGCAGGCCCTGGCGGCCAGGTTCGGACGGGGAGGCATGAGCGACCGCGAACGCATTGCGCAAATCATCTATTACGGCGCCGTCCTGCTCGTCGGCTATCTCTCGTTCCTGATATTTGAGCCGTTTTTTGTGCCCTTGGGGTGGGGCGCCGTCCTGGCCGTGTGCGTCTATCCAGTGCACACGCGGCTGACGCCTCGCCTAGGGCGTTCGCAGGCCGCGTTGTTCTCGACGCTACTGGTCTTCGCGCTGATCGTCGTTCCTGTCTGGCTGCTCGTGCAGGTGCTGATCAGCGAAATCGGACAGGCCGTGTCGACGCTGCAGTCGGCCGCGGCGTCGCCGCCGCAACCGCCGGAATGGCTCGTGCGAAGCTGGCATTGGGTGCAGGCACATGTGCCGCTCCTCGCGCCCGAGCGCCTGTCTCAATCGATTGCCGCCGCGGCGCAACGTGTCGGCTCCGCCCTCGCGGAAGGATCCGGCAAGGTGATTGGCGGCGTCGCGCTGCTGATCGTCGACCTCTTCATCGCCCTCTTTGCGCTGTTCTTCTTCCTGCGCGACGCGCCGAGCATTGTGCGGATGATCCGGGTCTTCCTTCCCTTCGACGACAGCCGGCGCGATCGCATCCTGCAGCAGGTCGGCGACCTGATCTACGCCAGCGTCATCGCCGGTCTTGCCGTCGCCGCCGTGCAGGGGCTGCTCGGGGGGCTCGCATTCGGGCTGCTCGGACTCAAGGCACCGGTCGTGTGGGGCACCGTCATGGCGTTCTTTGCACTGCTGCCGGTGCTCGGCGCGTGGGTCGTGTGGTTGCCGGTGGCCCTGTATCTCGCGCTGACGGGTGAGATCACCAAAGCTCTTGTGCTCACCGCCATCGGCGCCGGACTCGTCGGCATGGCTGACAACGTGCTGCGTCCCGCTCTCCTCAGCGGGCGTTCATCAATGAATGGGCTGGTGACCTTCGTCGCGCTGCTGGGTGGCGTCGCCGCGTTCGGCTTCATCGGTCTCGTCTTTGGTCCCGTCGTGGTAGCCGTCGGCACTGCTCTGCTCGATGCGTACCTCGCCCCCATCGGGGTCAAGCCGGTCCGCCACAAGCGACAGCCTTAACGTTTCCCGCTCCCTGGCAGTTTTACGGATCGGCAACTTCGTCGTCACGTTGTCGTTACCTCCAGCCCATAGCCTCAAGGGTCAGGGCAGGGCTCCCTGCTCACCACGGCCCGATGACCAATCAAGGGAGAGACCTCTCGTGAGAAATCGATTCCTCGCATGTGCGTGGACCTGGCTCGCCGTCATGCTCCTCGGTGCTGCGCCCGCTATGGCGCAGACCGACGCGCGCATCGTCGGCACGGTGCGCGAGAGCGGCGCGCTCGTACGTGGAGCCACCGTCACGGTGGTGAATCAGGGCACCGGCCAGAGCCGGACCGTCCTAAGTAACGACGACGGGTATTTCGTGGTGACCGGCCTGAAGCCGGCCATTTATACGATCACGGTCGTCTCGACGAACTTTGCGCCGACGCAATACAGCGACATGAAGCTGCAGGCGGCACAGGAACTGGCGCTCGATTTCGAGATTCGACCGCAGGGACTCGCCGAATCGGTCACAGTTACGGCCGATGCGTCGGCTCTCGACTACAGCTCGGCGCGCATCGGGACGAACGTCATCGAGCGCGAGGTAAAGGATCTCCCGCTCAACGGCCGGCAGTTGTCGCAGCTGTACCTGCAGGCGCCCGGCTCGGTGAACAGCGGCACCGGGACGTTCGGGGATATCCGGTTCAGCGGCCGGGCAGTGGAACAGAATATCGTGCGCTACGACGGCGTGGAAGGGACCGCCATCATCGACGCGTCGCCGGGCAACCTCAATGGCGAGCTGCCGTCGCCCTTCCGCCTGCAGTCCAGCCTCGAGAACGTCCAGGAGTTCCGGGTCGAGTCCAGTAACTATCCAGCCGAATACGGCACCGGCACAGGCGGGCAGATCAGCGTTGTCAGCAAGAGCGGCAGCAACGAGATTCACGGATCCGCCTTCGAATATCACCGCGGCGACGACTTCGACTCGCGCAACTATTTCGACCGCCAAAAGTCGCCGCTCAAACTGAATCAGTTCGGCGCCTCGGTCGGCGCGCCGATCGTCAAAGATCGCACGTTTGTCTTCGGCAGCTACGAAGGGTATCGCCTGGATGCCGGCATCAACTTCGTGGAGGCGGCGCCAAGCGCTGCGGCGTTCACGCGTGCGGTTGCTGCAATCCAGCCGCTGTACGACGCCTTCCGAGGACCGGGGTCCGTCGTGCTCGACGGCAAATCCACGAACCCCGACTACGACATCCTGCAGCTGCAGAGCGTGTCGACGGTCAAAGAGGACTCCTTCAACATCCGCCTCGACCAGAGGCTCAACACGAACTGGTCGATCTACGGGCGCTACTTCCGCGATCAGGGTACGAACGATCAGCCCGAAGGCGTCACCGGGCGGCGCTCCCACATCGAGGCGAATCCATCGAACGGGGTCGTCGCGCTGCAAGGCGTGATCTCGTCTTCGATGTTCAACGAGCTGAAGTTCGGCTATAACGGTGCGCCCACCACCATCGATGGCATCGCGCCAACGGTGAACGGCATCGACTTGTCGCAGCTCTCGATCAGCCTGACCGGCAGCGTGGCCAACAGCGGTATCGCCGGGCAGGGCGCGAGCTCCGGCATCGCGTCGCCGGGCGGCCTGCTTCGACAGAACAGCGCCGCCAACGGCCGAGGGACGCCCTACAACCCGTATTCGCTCTCGGTCATCGACTCGCTGACATGGACGCGCGGACGGCACAGCCTGAAGTTGGGCGGCGAGGCGCGCTTCATCCGCTTCACGACGGATCGTCTGGGCGGCACGACCTACACGTTCGCGAACCTGAACGACTTCCTCGCCAATCGCGGGCAGCAGGTGCAGTACCTCGGCGACCTGAGCGAGCCCAGCGTGTTCAACAACGGCGTCACGGGAAGGCGCAAAGCCGTGCAGAACTACGCGATCGGCTTCGCCCAGGATGAATGGAAGCTTGCCAACGGCGTCACGTTGAACTATGGCCTTCGCTACGAGTACTACACGCCGCTGTAGGAGGCTGACGACAACGCCGTCATCTTCGACATCGACACCGGCACGCTGAAGCCGCGCGGCACGCCGTTCTATGGCAGCAAGAAGAACAACTTCCAGCCGCGCGTCGGCATGACCTGGGCGCCCGGCGACGGTCGCACCGTGCTTCGCGGCGGGTTCGGCATCTTCGTGGGTCCTGGCCAGACCGAGGACCAGATTCAGCCGATTGAAAGCGACCGCATCAGCACGACGATTACCGGCGGGCAGTACCCGGTCGATCCCGCGCTGCTGCGCGCGAACTTCATCAACAACCCGAACGACCGCAGTTACCAACCGCGCGCCTACGCGAACGAGTACGAGATTCCCGAGCGCGTCTATCAGTACTCGGCCTCAGTGCAGCGGGAACTGCCGTGGAAGCTGGTGGCGACGGCTGCCTACGTTGGCAGCCAGGGACGCAACCTCTTCCTGCGCAACTTCACGAACCGGATTGTCGGCGTGCAGACGAATGCCGACCCGACGAAGAACGCCGTCATCATCCGCGAGTTCGACATCGTGAACGGCAGCTCCATCCAGCGGCCGTTCGCCGAGGTCGACTTCAAGACGAGCGGCGGGCACGACAGCTACAACTCCATGCAGCTGTCGCTGGCGCGGCGGATCTCGAGCGGGCTGACCTTGAACTCGCAATACACGCTCGGCCGAAGCTACGGAAACACCGCGGGATCGAACGAGGCGCTCACCGCCGGCAACCCGTTCGACTACGACTACGACATCGGCTACAACGCGTTCGACGTGCGCCACACCTTCAACGTCAGCGCGCTTTACACGCTACCGATTGGCGCCGGCCACCGCTTCCTGGGCAACGCATCGGGCCTGACGCAGGCGTTGCTCGGCGGATGGGACGTCGGGGCGATCGTGAACGCCCGGAGCGGCCTGCCGATTGACGTGCGCGTCACGCGTCCAGACATCGTCTACATGGATGCGACGAGGAGTATCTTCGGGAGCCCCGCGGCCGGACGAACTGCGATCATCAACACTCCGGGAGGCGGCTCGTCCCGCAACGTGCGTCGACCGAACCTGATTCCCGGTGTGGATCCCTACTTGAAGAACGGCCTTCAGTGGCTGAATCCCGCGGCCTTCAGCATTCCGGCGCCAGGTGAGTTCGGCAACCTGAAGCGCGGCGAACTGCGTGGGCCGTCGTTCAAGCAGATGGACTTCCTGGCCACCAAGCGCTTCGACGTCGGCACGGCCAACGTCGAGTTCCGCTGGGAAGTCTTCAATCTGTTCAACACGAACAACTTCACGAACCCTGTGGCGACGCTGCCGAGCGCACTCGGCACCGGAACGAATCAGGTGCAGCCGGAGCAGCCGTTCACGCCCGGTGCGGCCGGCACGTTCGGCAGCCTGACGAGCACTGTCGGGCGTACCGTCGGGCTTGGCACGAACCGGCAGATGCAGTTCGCGCTCCGGCTGAATTTCTAGGCGCTTGTGAGGGGGCGGACCTTCAGGTCCGCCCCCTCAGGGCTACGTTCGCAATCCCCACCCAGGAAACCGTGCCTTCGCCCCGTGTCAGTCAGTGTTCCTCGGTGTCCTTTCTGCGTTTCGTTGTCCCGCGCTCGTTCGCTCGATTTTGCGGCGCCGTCGCGCGTTTGTCGGCCAATCGTCAAGCCCGGCCGGTATAAGACGTACGGAGTCGCGAATAATGTCCTACAACCTGACTCTCGAATGCGGGTGCATGGTCTATGTCTCCTGTCACCCGCGCACCGGCGTCGCCCACACGCGCGTAATCGAGCGGCGCGGCGCCATGTGCCAGCAGCGGATCCATGACCGGGGAGTCCGGCTGTGGCTCTGGGATCTGCTACCGCCCGACAAGCACGCGCACGCCCACATGCAGGGTGAACGGCTGGCCAATCGTCCGCACGGGCGTGCGGCCCACGTCGTAGCCGACGTCAAATAGGTTCTCCAGGCTGACGTAGCCGGTGGCCCTGCGTCCGAACGGACGCTGCACGGTGACGTCCACGACCGAGCCGGAGCCGAGAACCAGCGTGTTGCGGTCGTCTTCGAACTGATCGTCGAACGCGCGCACGTTCGCCGCGAACGCCAGTTCCGCGGGCGCCGTGCCGCGAACGCCGAGCGACAACTGCCAACCAGGCACCTGCGGCACCGTCAATCCGTCGAGCGGCGCGTAATCGGCGAATCGGGATCGCGTGAACGCTGCGGAGCCGATGGCCGTGAGCCCTGTACGGATCCGCCACTCGCCCTCCAGCTCGGTTCCCCACGCATCGATGCTCGACACGTTCTCGCGGCGCCGGGTGATCAACTGCGGCGTCGAGGTCACGGTCACGTTCGTGACGGCGTCGGACAGGTCGTTGCGAAACACGGTGACACGCAGCGCGCCGCGGGTCGGCGTCACGAGCACGCTCCCCTCGAGAGTGCGCAGCGACTCGGGGAGAAGGTCGGCGTTGGGCAGCGTCACCACGCTGCCGACGCGAAAGCCGCGATACCGCTCGTTCAGCGTCGGCGCACGAAAGGACCAGCCCAGGCTTCCTCGAACGGTCACGAGCGGCGTCGCCGACCAGGCGGTGGAAATGCGCGGCGAGAACGCCGAATCTCCGTCGAGCCACCCCTCTTCCCTCGTGCGCTGCCGCACATCGCCACGTGCGCCGGCGATCACCGTGACGCTCGACGTCGGCCGACCGGTGGCCTGCACGTAGATGCCGCTCGTGCGTTGAAACGCGGACGTCGAGGTCAGGGCGCGCACGCTGCCGTCAGGGGCAAAACTACGCTCGTTGTTTGTCGCCTCGACGGCACGCGTGTCGATCCCGACGAGGAGGTCGACCATCGTCCAGGGGCGCTGCCACATCGCGGCCACCGAATACTGCGAGGCCGGAACGTACTGGCGCGAGGTCAACGTTTCTGACTCGCGGTCCGCGGCAATCGCGGAGAACGCCTGATCGTAGCTCTGGTCTCCGGCCTGCCCGCTGATCCGCCAGGTGCCTCCCTTCACGGCGCCGCCCATCGACGCGCTGAGCTGCCGGATGTCGGTGCTGTTGGTCTGGATGGGTGTCCCGTTGTCGCGATGCTCAGCGAACACGTCGCCGACGATGTCGGCCGTGAAGGCTGGCGAACTGGAGTAGCCGGTTTCGACACGACCACTCGCATAGCGGCTGTTCGCCGGCGTATCAACGTTGCCGCGATCGGGTTCGGCGACGAGCACGTACCCATCGGTGGAGAACTTCTCACCTGCCGCCGCACCGCGCCAGCCACCGCGTGCCGCGGCGGCAAAGAGCGAGAGACGGCCGGTCGAATGGGTCGCGCCGTCGACTTCGACGCGAGCCTCAGGCTGCCCCGGACGACGTGTCAGGACTTGCACGACGCCCGCGAGCGCGTCGGCACCGTAGAGATCGCTGGCGCCACCTCTGACGACTTCGACACGATCGACGGCGGCCGCAGGAACGCGGCTCCAATACACCCAGCCGCCGAACGGATCGTTGAGTGGCGCGCCGTCGGCGAGCACCAGCGCCCGGCTGGCGCCAGATGCCGATAGCCCCCGCAATCCGGCGCCTTGCGTGGTCGGATTTGCCGATCTCGACGTCGTCCTGCGAAACAGGCTGAAGCCTGGCGTCGTCTTCAGCGCGTCGTCCAGCGGCGCCGGCGGCAACGAGGCCAGATCGGCGGCAGTGAGAATGGCCATTGGTGCAGCGGGCGACGTTCGAGCGCCCTCGGCGCGGGTGGAGGTGACAACCACCGATTCACTGTAGGAAGACGGCGCGAGCACGACGCGAAGCGCATCGTGCGTCGAACGCACGTCTGCGGGTCGAAACCCGCGCGCTTCGACCAGAATTGTGTCGCCGGCTCTGGCACAAGGCAATTCGAAGCTGCCGAGGTCGTCGCTTACCGCTCGGCAGTCGACGTCGTTCGCTCCGGCGGTCACGACTGCGCCGGCGACCGCCCCACCCGAGCCGTCGACGATGACGCCACGTACAACAGTCGAAGCCGTCGCCTGGGTGGAGACCTGGGCGATCAGCAGCATCCAGACCTGCAGCATCAGGTGAATCGTAATTCAGACTAGCGGCTCCGTAGTACATTCGCAGACCGGCCGAATGCCGGTCCGGAAACGGAGCAGCTCATCATGATCGCACCGGCTTCGGAATTGGTTCTCGCGATTGCACTGATCGCGTCAATCGCTCCACGGGCGTTTTCGCAGACCACTGAGACCCGCAATCTCGATCGGCGCGTTCAATCGTTCCTCGATCGGCACAGGAACGATTGGCACGACCTGAACGTGCCCGAAGTCGATGGCAAAACACTCCACAACCTGGTCCTGAAGCACCGTTATCAACATGCTGTGGAGATCGGTACGTCGACGGGGCACTCGGGCATCTGGATCGCGTGGGCCCTCAGCAAGACGGGCGGCAAGCTGGTGACGATCGATATCGACGCTCGCCGACATGCGATTGCCGTGGCGAACTTCCGCGAGGCCGGGCTCGCCGATTACATCGATGCCCGGCTGGGCGACGCGCACGAGATCGTGCCCCGCCTCGAGGGCCCGATTGACTTCGTGTTCTCGGACGCGGACAAGGAGTGGTACACCCAGTATCTCGAGGCGCTGTGGCCGAAGCTCCGTCCTGGCGGCTGTTTCACCGCGCACAACGTCTCGAGTCCGGGTATGAGCGGCATCCGCGAGTTTCTCACCCGCGTTCGCGCGTTGCCGGATGGCGAGACGACGATCGACACATCGAGCTCGGCGGGGATCTCCATTACGTACAAACGGAGGTAGGCGCATGGACGCATCGGACAAGGGGACATAAGGAAAGCACTCCTCATGTCCTCATGAACCCATGCACCAATGTCCCGGATTGGTCCGTCCGCGCCCGGTGGACGGCGACCGAGTGCTCGTGCCGCAAGACATCTGCTTGCTGAGGACGAGCCGGTCGACCGGCCACCGGCCGCGGACGGACCCTATGCCGCCCTGTGCCCTTGCGCCTCCGTGCTCGTGCGCCTCTTCGCTGACGCGCTCACCTGGCCGGGCGCAACCGCAGTCGCCCGAGTGCTGCCGGTCGAACCGCGCCGGTCCACGCCGTGCTCCTGGGATTCCACGAGTCCTTCCGGAAGAGCGTCAATGCGACATCGACGTTCG
Organism: Vicinamibacteria bacterium; assembly: GCA_963800785.1. Lineage (GTDB taxonomy): Bacteria > Acidobacteriota > Vicinamibacteria > Vicinamibacterales > JAENWD01 > JAENWD01. Next base: position 391,579 of record CAWDCH010000020.1, on the reverse strand, counting down.
CGCAAAGCGCCTTTCGGATCGCCGGCCATTCTTTCTCGGCGCGTAGCAGTGTCTTCCACGAGTAAAGATGTTTCGGCTTGTGAAAGTCGCTGCCGGCCACGTACGGAAAGTGCTTGAGGCTGGTTACCGAGAACAGGTCATCGCGATTGGCGGCTTCCCAGACGTCGACGAGACTCGAAAGTGCGGAGCGATGGTCCCAGAGGTAGCAGGTGCTGATTTCGAGCCGGCGCACCGCACGATGGTGCGGATGGCAGGCGATGCTGAGCGCCCCCTGCCGGCGAATGTCTTTCAGGATGTCGTCAGGCGACTGATCCGCTGAGATATAGCGTTTGATATCGAGTGCAATGATGTGCGCGTTCTTCTTCCCTCGCAGCTTGTTCTGTGTGATTTCGGCGCCCGGCACGACGAGCAGGTCGTACTGCCGGCGCGCCCGCTCGGATTCCTGTGCGATGTCCTCGAGGTAAGCCTGGAACTGATCCTCGGCAATGCCGAAGCTGCGTCGTCCGAGCGTGGCGACGCGGCCAGCGCGCGCCAGGATGTCGCGCTTCATCAGAATGTGATCGGTAATCGCAATCACGTCGAACTTCCCCGTCCGCCCGTAGAGATCGATCGTGTCGCGCAGTGTGAGCCGCCCGTCGCTCCAGCGGGTGTGCACATGGAAGTCACAGAGAAGGAACGGTTCGTATCCGGGCACGATCAGATCCTCACATCCACGTGCTGCCGGTCTCGCGGCCGGTGATGCACGAGCTCGGACCAGAAGTTGCGGACATAGAGACGAACGACGTGACGTTTGCCCATCGCGCGATAGCGGCGGGCCGAGGTGTACAGCCAGCACTCCGGCGCGATGCTCACCCGGCCGACGCGGACCAGGCGTCGGCCCAGATTGGTGTCCTCGCCGTGGAATTCGATGGCGGTGTCGAAGCCGTCGATGGCCTCGAGCGCCTGACGCCGCACCGCGAAATTGCCGCCGTAGAACAGCGTGCCGATGCCGAGGACGCGATAGACGAGGAGCTGCGTGAGCGGAGCGACGGTGAGATCGTAGGTGCGAATCATCGCACGGCCCAGCCAGTCCCAGTCGTAGAAGCGATAGGGGCCCGACGTCGCCACGAGGGCGCGATCGCGCGCGAACCGCCGCTCGATGCGCGCGAGCCATGTCAACGGCGCACGACAGTCGGCATCGAGATAGACGAGCACGTCGCCGGTGGCGGCGCGACGACCGGATTCGCGCGCGCGCACCAGCCCCTTGCGCGGCTCGTCAATGACCCGCACACCGGCGATCCCGCTGGCGACGAGCGCCGTGTCGTCGGTGCTCGCGTTGTTGACGACGAGGAGCTCGTCAGGCTGGCGGCTTTGTGCGAGGAGGGAGTGGAGGCACGGGGCCAGATACCCGGCCTCGTTGTAAGCACAGACGATCGCGCTAATCCTCATTCGCCTTCGCCACCGCGCGCCGTCTCCCTCCCCACCGCATCGACCCCCAGCCTACGGGAGTTGTGTAACGCGGGGATCAAGGCCGATGACATCGCTGGAAAATCTCAGGGCAACAGCCCCAATCCGCAATTCCCTCCAATCCGCAATCCGCAATCCAATCCGCAATCCGCAATCCGAAATCCGCAATTTGTTATCCTGCCCGCCATGCGTGACGTCCTGGCGATCATCCTCGGCGGTGGCCGAGGGACTCGGCTGTTCCCCCTGACACATTCCCGATCCAAGCCCGCGGTTCCCATTGGCGGCAAGTACCGCCTCATCGATATCCCGATCAGCAGCTGCCTGCATTCCGAGCTGCGGCGCATTCTGGTGCTGACCCAATTCAACTCGGCGTCACTGAATCGTCACATCGGCCTGACGTATCGGCTGGATCAGTTCACTGAAGGCTTCGTCGAGATCCTGGCCGCCGAGCAGACGCCCGACAGCAGTCACTGGTTCCAGGGCACTGCGGATGCGGTCCGGCAGGCACGCCGCCACTTCGAGCAGCACGATGCCGACTACTACCTGATTCTTGCCGGCGATCACCTCTATCGGATGGACTACGCGGAGCTGGTCGAAGCGCACACCGAACGTGGCGCAGACATCACGATCGCGGCGCAGCCGGTGACCCCGGCAGATGCGACCGAGATGGGAATCTTCCGCTTCGATCGCGCGGGCAAGATCGTCGCGTTCGAGGAGAAGCCGACGCAGGCACGCCTCGGCGAGATGGGCAGCTCTCAACCGCCGGGCGGTGCGTTTCTCAACACGCCGCCCGATAAACCGTTCGTCGCGTCGATGGGCATTTACGTCTTCTCGCGGCAGGTACTGCTCGAAATGCTCGAGCAGGACGGCATCGATTTCGGCAAGGAGATCATCCCCGCCGCCCTCGACCGCTATCACGTCAACGCCTTCCTGCATCGCGGCTACTGGGCCGACGTGGGCACGATTGGCGCCTACTACGACGCGAACTTGATGCTCACCAGACAAGACACGCCGTTCCGCTTCCACGATCCGAAGCGGCCGATCTACACGCGCGCGCGAACGCTACCGCCCGCTCGCATCCAGGACTGCACGTTGCGTGAATCGATCCTCACCGAGGGGTGCACGCTCGAAAAGGGCACATTCACCGAATCGGTGATTGGCGTTCGCGCAGTGGTGCGCCGCGGGGCCGCGATCTCGCGCAGCGTCCTGGTTGGCGCCGATTTCTTCGAGACGGAAGAAGACGCGCTCGGGCTCGGAGACACGCCGCGCCTCGGCATCGGTCGCGACGTCACGATCGACCGCGCGATTATCGACAAGAACGCACGGATCGGCGACGGCTGCCGCCTGGTCAACGAACAGGGCCTTCAGGAGGCCGACGGCGACGGCTGGCACATCCGCTCGGGCATCATCGTGGTGCCGAAAGGTGGGATCGTCACGCCGGGAACCGTCGTGTAACCCAGATTTAACCTCTGCGACACGTCCGCGAAATCTGCGGCCGGTAGCGTCAGATGTCGTGCAGAAGACACGAGTGCTTATCGTCGAAGACGAGCAGGACATCGCCGGGCTCATCAAGCACACGCTGGAGCGTGGCGGAGATCTCGAGGCTGAAACCGTCGGTTCCGGCGACGTGGCGCTCAAGCACGTGCTGGATCGACCGCCCGATCTCATCATTCTCGACCTGAACCTGCCCGTCGTGGGTGGACTCGAGGTCTGCCGCATCCTGCGCGCGCGCCCGAACACCGCCCGGGTCCCCATCATCATGTTGACGGCGAAGACGAGCGAGTCCGATCGCGTCACAGGGCTCGACGTGGGCGCCGACGACTATGTCACGAAGCCGTTCAGCCTACGCGAGCTCGCGGCGCGGGTTCGCGCCGTGCTTCGCAGGGGGAAGTCCGAAGGAGCGCCCGCCGAAGCGGCGGTCTACCGCGGCAAGTATCTGACCGCGGACTTCGATGCCGTCGCGGTCAGCGTCGAGGGACAGGCAGTTCGCCTCACTCGCCGCGAGTTCGAATTGCTCCGCTACCTGGTCGAAAACCGCAACCGGGTATTGTCCCGCGATCGCCTGCTCGAACGGGTCTGGGGTTACGACCGGCTGATCGAAACGCGCTCCGTAGACGTTCACGTCGGACGGCTACGTGGGAAGCTTGGTCCCGTCGGCCAACAGATCGAGACCGTCGTCGGGCTCGGCTACAGATTTGTGGAATGAAAACGTGCGGCGAGTAGGGCGGGCTCTCACCCGCCCGGCGGACTTTCCCGCCCTACCGATCCCAAGTCAGTTCTCGACCCAGCCTGCCTTTTCGAGGCTGTGGACTTCCACCTGGAAAATGGTCCGGGCTCGCTCTACGCGGTGCCAGTCGTCGTACACCTTGGCGCGAACGACATGGCTGTCCTGCTCTTCTCGAACCTCCCAGCCTGACGCGCCCGCCGCGATGATCTGGAATCGGCGGGTATGACCATCGTAAGTAAGGCTGCGCTGATACATCTGAGACTCCGCTTCTCGTTTACTTTGTTGTGATTCCCTCGATCTTGGATCACCTCACGCGGGTCCAGTGTAAATATTGTGTAAACCCTGCTGCTGAGCGTCTTTCGCCACGAAAACCTCGTGAATCTCCACATGTTTCGCTTTCGCTTTATTGCCGCACCCGCAGCGCTGAAGGGTGAACCTGAACCGTAAGCGTGTCGGTGCAATCGACCGCCTCGCCGTCCACATGCATCGCCAAGGGGCGGTCTGAAGTGACCCGGGCGGCACGTACGCGACGGATAGTGACTCCTGAGACGCGATCGACGGTCCCGGCAAACAGCCGTGGAATGGCCCTGACGACGCCCGCCCGGTTGCGGGTCTGGACGAGGACGGCATCGAGCAGGCCATCGTCGAGGCGTGCGTCGGGCGCGATGACGGCCCCGTTCCCCCATTGCCGGCCATTCGCGAAGGACAACAGGAAGGCCGAGTCACACTCGGTGGTCTCGGCATCGAGCTCGAGGGTGTATGACTGCGGCTGGTAACGTCCCAACTCGGTCAGCACGATGGCGGCGTATTTGAGAAAGCCCCTGCGAGCGCGGCCGATCCGCGCGAAGCACCCGGCGACGTGCGCGTCGAACCCGACGCCGGCCATGTTCACGAACAGTCGACCGTTCGCCTCGCCCACGTCGATGGCGTGGTCGGGTCCCCGGAGCAGTCGCGGCAGTGCCAGCCTCGGGTCCGACGGCAGCCGTAGCATTCGCGCCAGCCCGTTCCCGGATCCCGCCGGAATCACCCCGAGAGCGGTGCTGGTGAACGCCAGTCCGCTCGCGACCTCGTTGACCGTCCCGTCGCCACCCCAGGCGATCACCAAACGCGAGCCTCGCTCGACCGCGCCATGGGCCAGCTCCTTCGCGTGTCCATGCCGCTCGGTAATCAGGATCTCGGGCTCGGTGCCTGCCGCGCTCAGCAGATCGAAGGCCAGCTCCGCGCGGCGGCGCGCACGGTTGAGCGATCCCCCACGCACACCCGCGACGGGGTTGATGACGACGGAGACCCGCACTGCAGAAAGTGCTAGGGCGCCATGCGACGAAGCATGCGCGGAGTAGCGAACCAAGCGAGGCGGCCCGGGCCGCCGGGGGGAGTCCGTCGACATCGATCCGACACACCGCGCCTTTGCGGAACTCGATCGCACGGCGCATGCCGAGCAGCTTCGAAGCGAGATGTCCGATGTCGGGTTCGTGACCGACGAGCGCGACGCGCGGCCGCTTGGCGACGCGAGCGGCTTCGGCGATGACGGCGGCGTGACCGCCGCCGGGTGCGAGTGCGTCGAGCGCCTGCACGCGCGGTCTTCCGGGCAGACCGTCAGCGAGGATGTCCGCAGTCTGCCGGCAGCGCACCAGCGGGCTCGTCAACACGAGATCGATCTGCACGCCCAGCGCCGAGAGGCCAGCGACCGCTTTGCGGAACTTCGCAGCCCCGTCCGGCGTCAGCGGGCGCACATCGTCGTCGGGCCCGTCGGCTCCGCGCTCCGCTGCCAGCGCGTGGCGCACGAGGTACAGCTCCAGGTCGCGGGCGACAGTCATGATAATCGCGTCGCGGCGCCGAGCCGCGAGAAGACGGCCTCGACATCACGGCAGAGCGACACCAGCGCATCCCGCTGCGCGACGAACGCCGCGTGCAGCTCGCGGCAGCGATCTTCGAGGTGCATGAGGAGATCGGACAACGGCGCGAGATCCGGATCGCCAGCGGCAAGACGCGCTTGCGCGCGCGACACGTGCGACGAGAACACCTGGAGATCGCGGAGCACGCCGAGCAAATCCTGGTATTGCCGCAGCCGCCGGGCGGCGCTTGCCGCACCCGTGATGCGCACTGCGCGTGCGACCTCGAGCGCGTAACGCAGCTTCTTCGCGGCGATGCGCACCGCGTGCAGCGCCTCGGGCGCATAGAGTGCGCCGGCCGATTCCGCCGCTTCCCGGGTGGTGGCGGCCCGGCTGGCGACCCGTTCAGCAAGGCGATGACGATCGATTGTCGGCCGGGATGCGCCACACCGGCGCGCCTGCACCAGCAGCGTTTCGACGCGATCGACGAGATTGTCAACGTCGGCGCTACTCACCTTCTTGATCAGTCGCCCGCGTCGGCGTGCCCGGAGCTCGAGCAGCCGTGCCGAGACCTGATCCAACGAGGGTGCGAGTTCGTGCCAGTCTTTGGCCAGTGTGCCTGCGAGCGCCAACGCGACGTCGAGCTCGCGGACGGGTCCGAGGGCGCGGGTCACGCGTCGCAGCTCGCGCCGCAGCCGACGGCGCTCCCGACCGCGTCCCTTGACGAGCGGCAAGGCTTCGCGGAGTCGACGCGTCGCAACGCGCGAGCGATGCAGCGCCTCGACGTCGCCCGCTTCGACACGAGACCACGCGCGGGACAACACTCCCAACGCGAATCCCGGACTGTCCGCAGCCTTTGGCATGGGAATCTTCGTGGTAGGATGCCGATCCTAGCACACGTCATTCCGCTGCATGCGCCTCGCCGCAATCGACATCGGCACCAACTCCGTTCATATGATCGTCGTCCGGATCCGCCCGGATTCGTCATTCGAAATCATCGATCGCGAGAAGGAAATGGTCCGTCTTGGCGCCGGCGGTCTGGACGGGCGGAAGCTCACCGACACGGCGATGGACGCGGCGCTGCACGCGCTCTCGAAGTTCCGCCGGCTCGCCGAATCGCATCAGGTCGACGAGATCCTCGCGGCGGCCACGAGCGCGACGCGTGAATCCGAGAACGGCGTGCAGTTTCTCGCCGAGATTCAGCAGCGGACCGGTATTCGCCCGCGCGTGATCTCCGGCACGGAGGAAGCGCGGCTCATTCACCTCGCTGCCGTGTACGGCGTCGATATCAAACGCGGAAAGGCCGCAGTCATCGACATCGGCGGCGGCAGCGTCGAGATCACTCTCGGCGGCGAACGGCCGCAGCACGCCCAAAGCTTCAAGATAGGCGTCATCCGCCTCACCGAGCGGTTCATCAAGAGCGATCCGCTGACGGAACGGGACGAGCGCAAGCTGGTGCGCCACATCACCAACGAAATTGGCGACTACACGAAGCAGATTGCCGCGGTCGGGTACGACCGCCTGATCGGCACTTCGGGCACGATCCTCAGCCTTGGCGAGGTCGCCGCACACGAGATTTCGGGGGCGGCGCCGGAGGAAGTGCGCAACCTGCGCATCCCTGCCAAGGCGATTCACCGCCTGCGCGAGAACGTCACCTCGCTCGCACTGGCCGAGCGGCTGCGGATCCCCGGGCTCGAGCCGCGGCGTGCAGATCTCGTCGTCGCCGGCGCGGTCCTCCTCGACACGATCCTGCGGAGCCTTGGCGCCGACGACATCACGCTGTGCGATCTGGCGCTGCGAGAAGGCTTGATCCTCGACTACGTCCACAAGCATCGCAAGGACATCGCTCGTGCCGATCGCTACCCGGATGTGCGACGCCGGAGCGTCGTGGAGCTCGGCGAACGCTGCGGCTACTGGGCCGAGCACGCGGCGCAGGTGTCGCGCCTGTCACTGGCGCTGTTCGACCGGACGCGAGGCATCCACGGGCTCACCGATCGCGAGCGGGAGTGGCTGGAGTATGCCGCCCTCCTCCACGACGTCGGCGTACACGTCAGCTACGAGAAGCACCATCGCCACTCGTACTACCTGATCAAGAACGGTGACCTCCGCGGCTTCGATCCTGTCGAGATCGAAGTGATGGGTCTCATCGCGCGATACCATCGTCGCGCGACGCCGAAGAAAGACCATCCCGGTTACTGCGATCTGCCGTCGGAGCTGCGGAAAGCCGTGAAGGTTCTGTCGGCGTGTCTCCGGCTGGCGGAAGGGCTCGATCGCAGCCACCAGCAGGTGCTCGGCTCGCTGCGGCTCGTCGATCGCGGCGACGACTACCTGGTGCAGCTGCGCAGCAGCGGCGATAGCGAACTGGAGCTCTGGGCCGCCGACCGCCATGCTGGGGCGTTCGCCGACGTGGTCGGCAAACCAGTCCACTTCGAAGCGACCGCTGCTCCGCAAAAGCGCAAGGCTGCCGCGGCTCGCTGAGCGTCGACAGACCGTCTTAAGAGCTTTCTTAACCACAGCTTGCCACGACGGTACCGCTTGGGCTTCACATCCCGTTTACATCAAATTTACACACCGGAAACCGGCGCGAAATCGCTTGCGGCTTAGGATGACGTGTGGCGCCGCTTCCGACGTGACGGCTTCTGCCGTCTGGCTGCGCAACCGCACACGAGGCGGGAGGACTTCATGAGCGCGACGCCGACCATTCCGTCGCTCGCAGAGAGAACGCGGCCGCAAAGCACGACTGCTGGAGAGCAGCCGGTCAAGATCGACGTCGAGCGCCTGAACTTCTTCTACGGTGACAAGCCGGCCCTGCACGAGATTTCGGTCCAGCTTCGCGCGAACCTCGTTTCCGCGTTCATCGGCCCATCGGGCTGCGGCAAGAGCACCTTCCTGCGCACGCTGAACCGGATGAACGACATCATTCCGGGAACACGGGTCGAGGGCAAGGTGATGATCGACGGCGTCGACGTCTACGATCCGCGCATCGACGTGGTCGGGCTCCGACGACGCGTGGGGATGGTGTTCCAGAAGTCAAACCCCTTCCCGAAATCGATCTTCGACAACGTCGCCTACGGCGTGCGCATCAACGGGCTCGCCAAGAACAAGGCAGAGTTGCACGAACGTGTCGAATCGAGCCTTCGGGCCGCGGCGATCTGGGAAGAGGTGAAAGATCGCCTTCACGAGTCGGCGCTCGCCCTGTCCGGCGGGCAGCAGCAGCGGCTGTGCATCGCCCGCGCCCTGGCGGTGCGACCCAAAGTCCTGCTGATGGACGAGCCCGCGTCGGCGCTCGACCCCATCGCCACTCAGCACATCGAAGAGCTGATCTACGACCTGAAGAAGGAATACACGATCGTCATCGTCACCCACAACATGCAGCAGGCGGCACGCGTCTCCGACTACACCGCCTTCTTCTGGCTCGGGAAGCTGGTGGAGTACCGATCGGACTGAAAAGATCTTCACGGCTCCGGCCGAGAAGTTGACCGAAGACTACGTCACGGGTCGCTTCGGTTAGAAGGACGGAGACCGCCATGGAACGCATCGTTCGACACTTTCAGGAGGAGCTCGACATCCTCAAGACGCGCCTGCTCGAGATGGGCGGGCTCGCGGAGGAGCGCGTGCGGAGCGCCGTCCAGGGACTCACCGAGCGGGACTTCGCGCAGATCGAGCGCGTGGTGCACGGCGACGAACCGGTGAACGCGCTGCACATGGAGATCGACGATCGCTGCCTGAAGCTGCTGGCGCTCCACCAGCCAGTTGCCGCCGATCTGCGCGCCGTGATGGTCGGCGTCAAGATCAACACCGACCTCGAGCGCGTGGGCGACCTCGCCGTCAACATCGCCGAGGCCTCGAAGCGCTACGCGACGCATCCGCCGGTCAAGAGGCTGATCGACATCCCGCGCATGGCCGACATCGCGCAGGCCATGCTGCGCGACGCGCTCGACTCCTACGTCAATCAGGACATCGTCCTGGCGCAGCACGTCCTCAACGAGGACGACAAACTCGACGCGCTGAAGACGCAAATCTTCCGCGAGCTCCTGACGTTCATGCTGCACGACCCGGCGACGATCGAGCCCTCGCTCGATCTGATCCTCGTTTCCCGTCACCTTGAACGAATCGGCGATCACGCCACCAACATCGCCGAAGACGTGATCTTCCTGGTGTCGGCCCGAGACGTCCGACACCACGCACCCGAAGCGGAGCCACAAGCGAACTGAGCGAAGCACGAGGGACACGGACGAGGAACGTCCCCTCGCGGCGTGCCGTGCTGACCAGGCCCTTCTCGTCCAGCGTCCCTCGACCTTCCGTCCATCCGCCGCCGTCCCTATCCACAGGCCGCGCTTGCCCGGCCGCCACGGCCGCCCATAGAATGTTGAGATGCCGCCCGTCGCCGGAGCGGTGTGCGCATACTGTCGCAGGCAGCCCATCGATCCCGCGTGGCGCCCGTTCTGCAGCGAACGGTGCAAGTTGTTGGACCTCGCGCGATGGGTGGATGGCGACTACCGCATCTCCGGCGAGCCGGTTGCCCCAGATTCCGATTCCGACGACCGAGACGAACCGCCACCCAAGCCCTGACACGCGCCGCGCACCTTCCATCCGATGCCTGACTCGCTGACGCTGACCGACAACCGCACCGGCCGGACTTCCGAAGTCCCCATCAAGGACGGGACGATCCGCGCCGCAGACCTGCGCAAGATCAGGACCGGCCCTGACGATTTCGGCCTGGTATCCTACGACCCGGCGCTCGTCAACACTGCGGCCTGTCGCAGCCGCATCACATACATCGATGGCGACCAGGGGATTCTTCGGTACCGCGGCTACCCCATCGAGCAACTCGCCGAACGGAGCTCGTATCTCGAGACCGCATATCTGTTGCTTCAAGGCGAGCTGCCCACTGCCGGCCAGCTGAGCGATTGGACCAGGACGGTTCACGACCATCGCGTGCCACCCGCGCGCATTGCCGGGCTCTTCGACGCGATGGCAGAGGATCCGCACCCAATGGGCGCGCTGATCTCGGCGTTTGGTGCGCTGGGGACGTTCTACCCTGAGGCGCAGAACGTTCACGACAAAGCGGTGCGGGCACGGCAGATCGCCCGGATCGTGTCGCAGACGCCGGCGCTGGCCGCCTACGCGGCGCGGCGTCGCAGGGGCGACTCCATCGTTCCGCCGGCCGGCGGTCTGAGCTTCGCCGGCAACTTCCTCCACATGCTCAAGGCGACGCCGGGCAAGCCGTTCACGCCCGATCCCGTACTCGAGCACGCCCTCGACGTGCTCTTCATCCTGCACGCCGATCACGAGCAGAACTGCTCGACGTTCGCGATGCGCAGCGTCGGCAGCTCGTTTGCGGATCCATTTTCCTCGGTTGCGGCGGCGGCAGCAGCGCTGTACGGACCGCTGCACGGCGGCGCCAACGAGGCGGTGCTCCGCATGCTGCACTCGATCGGGTCGCTCGACAACGTGCCGTCGTTCATCAAGTCGGTGAAAGGCGGCGAGGGGCGGCTGATGGGGTTCGGCCACCGCGTCTACAAGTCGTACGACCCGCGCGCGCGCATCGTGAAGCAGGTGGCCGACGGGGTGTTCGAGGTGACGGGCAAGAATCCGCTGCTCGAAATCGCGCAGGAGCTCGAGCGCATCGCGCTCCAGGACGACTATTTCGTGACGCGGAAGCTGTACCCGAACGTCGATTTCTATTCCGGCCTGATCTACGAAGCGATGGGTATTCCGGTCGATATGTTCACGGTGCTCTTCGCGATCCCGCGCACGTCAGGATGGCTGGCGCAGTGGGAAGAGATGCTCACGGATCCGGAGACGAAGATCACGCGCCCGCGACAGCTCTACGTCGGGCCCGAGGTTCGCGACTACGTCCCGGTCGAGCGCCGCGCCTGATCGAACAGGGACCTGATGCCCGGTCCGCGCCCTCTCTTCGCGTTCGCGCTTATTCTGCTACTGCTCGCCTCCACGCCACAGGCCGGCTCAGTCACGCATCGCGCCAGCCCGCCTGCGCGCGGCTTCGATTCGGCGCGGGCGTTCGACCATCTCCGTGCGCTTGTCGCCATCGGCCCACGCCCGCCCGGATCGGCCGGCATCCAGCAGGCCCGCGCTTACATCACGTCACAGCTGAAAGCGATTGGCCTGTCGGCGACCGAGCAGACTTTCGATGCCGAGACGCCCCTTGGCCCGATGAAGATGGCGAACGTGATCGTTCGCCTGCCCGGCAAACGCACCGAGCGTCTGATCATCGGTGGCCATTACGACACGAAACTGTTCCGCGAGTTCCGCTTCGTCGGCGCGAGCGACGGCGGATCCAGCGCTGCAATGCTGCTGGAGCTGGCACGGGTGCTGAAGGATCGTGAGCGCCCGCTGACCATCGAGCTGGTGTTCTTCGACGGCGAAGAAGCAACCCTGCCCGGGTGGATCGTCCGGGGCACCGATCACACCTACGGTAGCCGTCACTACGTGGCGACGGCAAAGAAGGACGGATCGCTCGCCGGAATCAAGGGCATGATCCTGCTCGACATGGTCGGCGACCGCGCCCTGAACATCCGCAAGGAGTCGCGATCGACGCCGTGGATGACCTCGATCATCTGGGACACCGCACGACGTCTCGGACACAACACTGCGTTCCTCGACGAATCGATGCCAATCGAGGACGATCACACCGCCTTCCTCGATGCCGGCATCCCTGCGGTGGACGTGATCGATCTCGACTACGCCCAGTGGCACACCGCCGACGACAACCTGAATGCCGTCAGCGCCCGGAGCCTGCAGATCGTGGGCGATGTCGTCGTCGAATCGTTGCCGAAGATCCTCGCGAAGCTGCAGAAGCCCTGACCGCAGTCACAGACCTGGCACTCGCAGGACTTCACTCGCAGACATCACTAAAACCCAGGTCACGGATTTCACGGACAAGCACGGATAGATCAGGATTTGATCCGCAGATCTCGATTGCAGACAGTTGCCTGAGGACCGGCCGCAAGCGGCCGGCGGAGCGAAGGAGACAGCCTGAGAGAGAACCGCTCACGGAACATTCAGCGGTTCTCTCTCAGGCTGTCTCTTTCGCTCCCGGGCGGCACTTCGTGCCGCCGCCTCAGGCAACTTCATCGCAATCGCTGCTACAACGTTCGCCGCACTCAGCTGCCGAATTGTTCCGTATGAATCTGTGTGAGTCCGTGTGTTTCGCGTCCGGGCTTTGTCCGCGTCTGTCCGCGGCCAGCGAAGCTCAGCTCGGACGACGTCGTGAGGAGTACACAACGAGTCCGACAGCGACGACAATCGCCGGCGCCGCTATGAAGGTGGCGCTGTGTATAGACTCCGCGACTCCCCGATCCATCGAGTCCGCGAGCTCGACACGCGGGCCGCGGCCATGAAGGTATTCAGAGCGCGCATTCAGGTATTGCGAGGCGCAGACGCGCACGCCCCAGTCGAAGCGGACGTTCCAGATGCAGAAGGCGAGAACGACCCACAACACGGCGGCGACGATCGCTCGTCGCCGCGACGTGCCGTCATCCGTCATAGCGCAGCACCAACGCCGTGACGTCGTCGCTCTGCACGGCGCCGGCCGTGAACTCGCGAACGCTGGCGAAGATGCTGTCGAGGACCTCTGACACGGACTTGTCGCGGTTCGCCTGGACGCAGGCAAGGAGGCGCTGCTCGCCATACTCCTCGCCTTCGGTGTTCAGCGCCTCGGTGACCCCGTCGCTGAACGCGACGAGCAGATCGCCAGGCTCGAGGGTAGCGTTGCCTTCCTCGAACGTCGCGTGCTCGAAGAGGCCAAGGATGAGGCCGCCCGTTTCAAGACGCTGCACGCCGTTCTTGCCGAAGACCATTGGCGGGTTGTGGCCAGCGTTGCAGTAGGTCAACTCGCCCGTCGGGCAGATCACCGCGTAAAGCGCCGTCGCAAAACGCGACTCGATGGCGCGTCGAATGAGCGCGATATTGACGCGCAACAGCGTTTCGGACGGCGAACTGCCCGATGACGCCTGCGAGGCGAACACGCCCTGCAACACCGCCGTGAGGAGCGCCGCGGGCGCGCCTTTGCCGGCGACGTCGCCGACGGCGAACCCAAACGCGCCGTTCGGCAGATCGACGTAGTCGAAGAAGTCGCCGCCAATCGAGCGGCACGGTACCGACTGCCCCACCGCTTCGAAGAACTGCCCCTTGCGCCGCGGCTCGGGCAGGAGCGCTTGCTGGATCTCGGCGGCGATCCGCAACTCCTGCTCCATGCGCGCCTTTTCGAGCGTCTCGCGGTACAACCGCGCGTTCTCGATCGCGACCGCGGCTTCGGTCGCCAGCGTCTCGAGTGCAGCCCGGGCCGCGCGCGAAAGGAGCGCGCCGCGCTCGCGGCTGTCCAGATAGAGCACTCCAATCCGCTTCTCGACGTTCGGCATGTCGGCCTTGTCGAGATAGCGCACGAGCTTCAGCGGCGTGCAGAGCACATGACGGATGCCCAGTGCGACCGTGCCCATGTGCACGTTCGCGAGGTCGCCATCGAGAAGGTCGGCCACAATCTTTTCCTGGCCCGTCTTGAAGACTTCCTCGGGGATCTTCCGGCTGGTCTCGAACCCCTTGCCCGAAAGGGTCACACGGCCGCGACCGCGCGCGATCTTGAACTCGAGCTCGTTCTCGTTCTCGGCGCTCGCCAGCATGATGAAGCCGCGTTCGGCGCCGGTGACCTCGAGCGCGGAGTCCATGACGAGCGCCAGGACCTCGTCGAGCACGCGGCCCGAACCGAGCGCCCGTAGTCCCTCGAGGAGCGCCGCCACCTGCCGCAGATCGCCGACCGCCGACGTCGTGTGCTTATCGGACGACGCCGGCGACTGCGTCGCATCGTCCAGCAGGAAGACGAGCTCGGCGCCGCCACTCCGTCCGAGGCGGACGAGATCGCCGTGCTTCAACTCGTGTTCCGAGACGGCTTCGCCGTTGACGTACGTGCCGTAGCGGGACCCGCGATCGCGCAGCAGGAAGCGGCCGTTGTCGAGCGCGATCTCGGCGTGGTCGCGTGAAACATCGCTGCCAACGAGCTGGAGGTCATTCCCGCTGCGGCGCCCGATCGAGAACACGGGCTTGTCGATGTGGATCACGCGCCGGCCGAGGGCGTCAGTTACCTCGAGGCGACCATCGGGCATAGGTTCGGGGGTAGGCCGGGCAAGTTTTTCCGCGTGCGGCCGACCTTGGATGATAGCTGATTGCCTTCGGCAGCCGCAACCGCCGCCGCCGATCTGTGCAGCCCTGACGGTCTCTCGGCGTCATCTGAGCTTGATGGCGTCGGTGTCGCGCAGGTCCCCCGAATCGGACGCAGCTTTCCTCACGAGAACCAGGCCCGGTTTGAATCCGGAGTTCCTGGATTCGTTGGCGAAGCGTGGCGACCGCCGAACGGCTCGCTCTTTTGGGGATTTCTCCACGGGCGACGTCCTCGACCAACTCCTTGATGGCCCCCGACTGTGCCATAAGGATGGTTCGGGTATTCGCACGTCCCATGTTTCGGCATTGAGGCGGGAGATTTTCCCGCCATCGCGCAGCGGCGAATCCGGCGGCCAGGCGTCGTCATGCCCGTCAGGCCAAGTGCGTCAATATCCGGTTTGCCAGTCCTCGATCGCGTATTAGCCTCCGGGCTTCAAGCGGTGGAGAACACGTGCCAGAAGCTGGTGCGGGTCAGGTGACCCATGTGAGAGGCGTCGTCGATGTGAACGTGTGTCGTATCGAAGCCAACGATACGGCCGCGCGAGAAGTAGTCACGCCACGGTTTGAGGCCCATCATAGCCGGCGCCGCGACCACAGCTGCCACACGATTGCCAGCGTCCCGATCGCGGCAAGCGCGTAGCCGACTTCCGAGGGCAATTCGCCCGTTGCGACTCGTCCCATCACGAGCGCTGCGATGATCAGCACGATCAGCGCGAGCAGCACGGGACCACGCGAACGCGGTGGCCGGCCGGTGCGCCGATACGATGCCGGCGGCTGGATGCGCGGCTCGGACGTTGCCGTACCGCAGCGAAAACAGATGAGGGCTTTGTCGGCGATTTCGGTGCCGCAATTCCGGCAGATCATGGCGCGAGGATTATACTTCCCGCATGTTTCCCGTCCGCGACGTGATTCCGTCGCAGACCGTGCCGGTCGCCACGGTCGCCTTGATCGCGATCAACGGGTTGGTGTTCCTGCACGAGTTCTCACTCGTCTCGCACTCGCCGGCCGCGCTCGATTCGTTCGTCGAGGTCTATGGCTTCATTCCAGCGGCCTTCACGATTCCCACGATCTTCTCTTCGATGTTCCTGCACGGCAGCTGGATGCATCTGTTTGGCAACATGTTGTCGCTCTGGATTTTTGGCGACAACATCGAAGATCGGCTCGGGCACGGGCGCTACGTCTTTTTCTATCTGCTCTGCGGAGTGTTCGCGACGCTGGCCCACTTCTTCAGCGACCCCTCGTCGCAGATCCCGACCGTCGGCGCGAGCGGCGCTATCGCAGGCGTGATGGGGGCGTATTTCGTCCTCTATCCGCACTCGCGCGTGCTGATGTGGATGCCGATCTTCTTCCTCTTCGAGGTGCCGGCCGTCTTTTTCCTTGGCTTCTGGTTCCTGACGCAGCTTCTGAGCGGCGTGACCTCTGGACTTGCCTCGTCCGGTCAGGTTGGCGGCGTGGCGTTCTGGGCGCACGTGGCAGGCTTTGCGGCCGGGGCGCTGCTCGTCAAGGTGTTGGCCAGACCCGAGCGTTCACGCCTCGACTGGTGGGACGCTACGACCCGACCCTGATCCGGCGCGACACGCGCGCCAGCTCGATCATCAGGGCTTCGAATTCCCGATCCCACACTTCCGGCGCCATTGTCGGCTTGCGCTGCTTCAAGGCTTCGGCCCGCTCCTCGAGCGTACGGCGTTGCTCCAGAAGCGCCGCGAGCCCCGCGTCGGCGGTCGCCTCGATCGGGTCACGCTCCAGATAGGTGGCACGCGCAAGGGCACCGTCTTCGATCGGCGGCGCGTTGGGTTCGGGCGCCGGATTGGATCCTGGCGCTTCGCTGCCGTTCCCGTCGCCGGTGTCGTCGAGCAGCGGATGTTCGGTGGCGAGGAGCCCCTGCTGTTCGTAGTGCCGCGCCACTGTGCGGCTGGTATACGCGAAGAACTCCCAGACCGACACTCGCCCGTTCTTGTCGAGATCCGCTGCCGGGTCGATCAAGGCCGCGAGGAAGCGGTCGGGAAAGATGGTGTCGTAGCGCTGCGCCGTCGAGTTCGTCGCAGTGATCACAATTCGACCACGTGCGGAAAGCTCGCCGAGAAATGGAAAGCTCGCACCGGTGGTGTTCACCACGACCAGCCGTCCCGGCATGTCGCGCAGGAGCTCGGCCCATTCCTCCGACGACAAATCGGGCCCTAGCAGATTGAACTTCGCGCTGGTTGCATCGACCGTACCATGGCCAAGCAGCAGGACGAGCACCACATCGGCGCGTCCCACCCGAGTCTTGATCTGTTGAATGGCCTCTGTGACGTGGTCCCTCGTGCTGGTGCGCGACGGGTCGCCGCCAACACCGGACAGCATGACGACGTGGTCGTCGGCAAAGCCCAGTTGCTTCAGCGCAACGCTGGCCTGCTGCTCCCATGTCCGGAACGCCGCCGTGTATTGGTCACCGCCAGGCGCACCTGTCACGACGAGGGCGAATCGGTCCTCGGCAGCCGCTGGGGCGGTGCAAACCAGCACGACGAGCGCCGCGACCACCCCATGCCGAATCACTTCAATCCCCATTGCCGGCGCAGCGTCCACTCCACGCAGACGAGCCCGACGATCATCAGGAAGACCCATCCGCGATGCCAGGCGTCGCGCCACTCGATCGGCGCACGGCCGGCGTTTCGGGCGAGCAGGAACCTGCCGGCCTCGGCAGCACGATCCGGGGTGAGATACGCGCCGCCCGAGCCTTCCGCCAGGCGGCGCAGCCCGATCGCGTCCAGCCGCGGGTCGGCGAGCTCCGCATCAGTGCCGCCGACAAGCCAGGGCACATCGGTCGCGCCGAGGCTCGTTCCGTTGCGCATTGCCTCGATGTGCGCGCGGTAGATGCCTGCGGCACGCGCGCTGATGCGCGCCTCGAAACGGCCGCGCGCAGGATCGACGAGCGTTGCCGTCTGCGCGGCGCTGGTGCCATCCGGATTCTCGACCTTGACGGTGACGTTTGCATCCGCAGCCGGCACGAACGAAGCGTCGCGCGCATCCACCGCAAGGGTCACTTCATCATCGTCTGGCGTTACGCTCGACGCGTCAACCGCGACCGCATCGGGCGCCTCGGCGCTGAGCCAGCGGGCAGCCTGACGCCAGAACCGGTCGTAGCTGCCGTCATTGGCGGGCATCAGCATCTTCCAGCGCCAGCTGGCTTCACCGGCGAAGACCATGGCGCGGCCGGCGCCGAACCGCTGCACGGCAATCACCGGATCGAGCGCGCCACCCTGCCCTTCGGCCGTTGCGAGGATGCTCGCGCCTGGGCGGGCCGCGCCCAGCCGGACGTGAGCGGCCAGCGTCGGCAACGCCGCCCATCGCTTGCCCGAGTCGTCATCGCTGGCAGCAATGCGCATCAGCGGATGACGACGACCATCGGCGGTGAGTCGTACGCGCTCGCCGGAGCCTCCGCGTGTCGCCGCGGCGCGCACGACGCTGCCGCTGTCGCCGGGCCGCAGCGGGAGCACCTCCTCGATCGGCGAATCTGCGATTGCCTGCGCGTCGAGGCTGCGCGCGCCAAGCGTGAGCAGACCGCCACCACGCTCGGCGACGAAGTCGCGGAGCCACTCGAGCTGCACTCGGCCGAGCGCCCGCGCATCCAGGTTGGCGAGCGCAACGACGTCATACGCGTACAGCGCCGGCTTCGTCGCCGGAAAGCCGCTCGCCAGCGTCTCGGATCGGCTGCCGGCAGCCTGCACGAAGAAGGTATCTGCACCGCGCTCGTCGCGCCCCTTGCGAACCACCGAGTCCACGTCGAGCGATGGATCCTCGCCCCAGGCCCGTGTCAGGAACGTGTGCTCGAAGCCTGGAGCCCCCTGGAGCACCAGCACGCGCCGGCGGCGACCCGGGGGAGGCACGAGGACGGACACCTGGTTGTTTGCCTCGGTCAGCTCTCCGTCCTTCGGTGACACGTTGACCGTGTAGAGCGTGGGCGCCTGCCGGCCGGGCGCGACGGTAAAGAGCGCACGGATCGCGCCGCCCGGTCCGGGATCGATGCTGCGTCTGGCGACAACCCGTCCGTCTTGCAAGAGACGCATGTCGACGGGACCGGCAAGCTGGCGCGACTCGGCGGCCACGGTGAGATCGACAAGCGTTGCATCAAGGCGGGATTCGCTGGGAGTGACGCTGCGGACCGCGATATCGCGGCCATCGGTGCGGCCGATTCCGATCGTGACAATCGGCACTCCCGCCTGCGAGCCGATATCAGCCAGGTTCGCGCGATCGGTGCGCGCGCCGTCGGTGAGGACGACAAGGCCAGCGAGGCTGCGACCGCGGAGCCGTTCGACGGCAGTCGTGACGGCACCGGCCAGATCGCTGCGGTCGGCCGTCGGCGCCATCGCAACGTCGCGCGCGTCCCGCACCCCGTCGCCGAAGAGCCACGTTTCCACCCGCCAGCGGCTGGAGAGCGAGGGTAAGAGGCCTTGCTGAATCACCGCCGCCGCGCGCTCGAGGCGTGAGAGGCCATCGGCATCCCGCAGGCCCATGCTGCGCGATTGATCGACGAGAACGGCGATCACACCCGAGTCGCGCTGGGCCGGTGTGACGGCCACCATCGGTCGCAGGAGGCAGAGGACGACGAGGCTGAGAGCGCAGGCGCGGAGGGCAATGAGCAGCGTGCGTCGCGGCGTCGACAGGCTGCGGGCGCGCGCATACGCGAAAACTGCGACCGCAAGGATCGCTGCCGCGATGACGACGAGCGTCCAGCCGGGGAGCGCGGTGGCGAGATGCACGTCAATGCGGCTCCTGCGCCAGCGTGCGGAAATACTTGTCCACGCTGGAGCGATATTCAGCCGGCGTCCGGTCGGCGTTGCCCGACCGCAGGCGCTCCTTCGCAGCCTTCTCGATCACACGCTGCGACAGATCCGATTCGAGTCGCTCGAGACCAAGCGTCAGCTCGCGATGCAGGGTTTCCCAGCGGGTGAAGTCCTGCTTGAACGCCTCTGTGCCCGGGGCAGAGCTCACCATGCCCTGTCCTTCAGGTGTCGCCCCGTAACCGCTGGTCGAGGGGGCCAGCTGGCTGATGCGCTCGTCTGCCTCACCGGCACGCCGCAGTTCCTCGAGATATCGCTGTCGCAGTGCCCCAATCTGACGGGCGCGCTCGCGGCCGGCCTGACCGCCGGATTCCCCAGGCTCGGCACTCGCGGCGGCGCCGTTCTCGCCACTGCCGGGACCGCTTGCCGACGGGCTCCCCTGCTCGCTGGCCCGCTGCCCGCCCTGCTGACGGCCGGGAGACTGATTCGGGGATTGCTGCTGTCCGTTGCGACGAGAATCGCTCGCCTGGCCTTGCTGCTCTCCCTGATTGCCCTGGCGACCCAGCTGCGCCAGCTGGCGCTGCAGGTCGGCGAGGCGCTCACGCAGTTCGCGAGTACGCGACAGATCGTCCGCCAGCCGCCGCCCTTCCGGATCAGTTCTACCGGTGGATCCGCCGAGCCGATCGGCCAACCGGTCCAGCGATCGCGCGAGATCGCGTCCGGTCTCGGCCTGCTTGGCATCGTCTCCCTTCTGCAGGCCACGGGCCAGCTCACGCATGCGCTCGGCCGCGCGACCTGCCTCGAGCTCTCGCGCCGCACCGTCCAGCCGTTCTCGCTCTGCCCGATCGCCGCCGCTGCCACCGAGCTCGCGCAACCGCTTCTGCAGCGCCTCGACGCGTTCCGCCAGCCGCTGCTGTTCGCCGGCCGTCCGTCTGCGTGCGTCGACGTCGTTGCGCTTCGACGCGTCTGCTGCACCCTCGGTCAGCTGGCGCTGCCGCTCGGCCAGCTGCCGTGCCTCGAGCTGCGCGTCGCCCACGGATTTTCGGCGCTCGTCGGGACCGCTATTCCGAAGTGCCCGTTCCACCCCCTGCAGCCGCTCGAGCGCCCGCGCGCTCTGCTCGCGCGCCCTCTCGGTATCTTCGCGGCGCAGGTTACCCGCGGCATTGCGCATGTCTTCCGACGCCTGCCGGAGCGCCGATGACTGCGAGCTCTCACCCGACGGATTCTCGGACGCCTCACGTCCCGGTTGGCCGCCCGCCGACTGCTGACCGGACTGGGATTGACCGCTCCGCTGCCCCGTCTGCTCCTCGCGAGCCTTGCGTTCAGCGCTCTGCAGCTGCTGCGCCAGCATCTCCGCTTCGCGGCGCAGTTCCGATTGCTCGCGTGTGAGCCGCTCGAGTCGACGCTTGACTTCCTCTGCGTCCATGCGCGCACGCTCGCGTGCGAGATCCTCCTGCTGCCGGGCCAGTGCTTCCTGACGCCGCGCGAGCTCGCGGACGCGTTCGAGCGTGTCGTCGGCCTGATCGTCCCGGCGCTCTTCGGCCGTCTTTGGCGTTTCGTAGTTGGTCTGCTGCTGCCTCGCCAGCTCGCGGTCGAACAGCGTCGATAGATCCTGCTGGGCGCGGTTGGATCCGCCGCCGCCGTTGCCCTGCTGCCGCATGACCTGTTTGCGCTGCGCTTCGGCCTGCGCTCGCAGCAGGTGATTGAGCGCTTCCATTTCTGCCGGAAGCGCCTGCGGCACCTTCCGCGCATGGAGTGCCTGCTCGGCGCGTCCCATGGCCTTGGCCGCTTCGGCCAAAGGCGACTGGCTCGCGTCCTGATCGGGGGCCAGACCAGGACGACGCAGGACCACGGATCCGGCCCGCATCTGGGCCGCTGCCTCCGTCGACCGCCGTACCTTTCCCTGAGCGCGACCCAAGGTCGCGAGATCCTCGGCCGCTGCCGCCGCGCCGCTGCGCGACGTGCGCGCGTCGAGTTTCCAGGTGCCGACGATGATGTCCTTCTGCTGGCGAACGAGATCGTCCATTTGGTCGCCGCTGCCACCGGCCATGGCCTGGCTCTGGGCGAGGGCGAACTCGTCGATGAACGGCGTGACCTCGAGGAAATAGATGTCGCTCCGGGCCTGCGTCGGCCGTTTACCGCGCCCAACGTCGCGCGCGCGGGCATAGAACGCGACGAAGTCGCCAGGCTTCACGTTCAGGTCCTCGAGATAGACCGTGTGCTTTCCCGTCACCGATAGCTGCGTGCCATCCCCGCCCAAGGGGACGGCGCGTTCGCGGCCGCCGCGAACGCCGTACACCAGCTCGAGTCCGGCGATGCCGTGATCGTCGTCCGCCCGCGCTTCGATTTCGATCTCCTCGAGCGGTGTGACCTGACGATCGCCTGCCGGCCGCACGATGCGGACGTCGGGTGGACGATCGTCGAGCATACGCACGAAGTACTCCGGATCCTCGGTGTTGTGCAGTCCGTCTGCGTCCGTCAACTTCACGCGATAGGCGTCATCCGTCGTGACGACGAGATCGCCGGCAAACGAACCATCGGGCTGCCGTGTGAGTGGAATTACCCGGCCGGTTCTGAGTGCGACCGTGCCGGTGACGATCGGCGCGGTCGTGGTGTGCGGCCACACGACAAGATGAACTCGCGTTCCGGCCGGCGCGTAGACGTCGCCGCCATCGTTTTCGGTACGGCTCGCGAGCTTTGTAAAGGTCGGGAACTCGTAGGTCAGATCCATTCGCCGGACGCGCGGGTACGCCAGTAGCGTGACGGTGTAGTCTGGCGATCGTCGACCCGCCAATTCGATGCGATATGTGAACGAGGCCGGAACGCTCGAGAACGTCGTCGCAAACCGATCGGCGCCCTCACCCGCCATGCGAGTCCGTCGTGCCGCATCTTTCATGCGCACCTCGAGGTCCGGCGCCAGACCGTGTCCGGCGGCTGATGTGCGCACACGAATCGTCAGCGGCGTAGCCGGTCGCAGACGGATGTTGCCCGGCTGCACGTCGAACATCAGCGACACGGGCGAGACGTAGAGCCACGCCATCCTGGCCACACGCGTCGCCGGCGCCGCTAGCACGGCGATGCAGGCGACGGCAAGACCGACGGCGGCAATCGCGCGGCGCGCCGCGGCGTTCAGCGCGTCCGACGTGACGACCGCGCCGGCGCCGTCGAGCGGCAATCGCGAGGACGTGTCGGCGACGAGCGCCGTCGCAATCGGCCCATGGCGATCGACTTTATCGCCGCCAAAGACATCGACCACGGTGACGAGGCGGTCGTCGAGACCGTCCAGTCGATCCTCGGTGAAGCGCGCGAGCGCTGACCGGCCGGGAATGGCAGGCCAATAACGCCATGCCACGACGCCAAGGACCGTGGTGGCGACGGCGGCAAATCCGACGAGGAGCGATTCCGCGACCATCGACGTTCGCCCAACCAGGAGCCAGCCGAGCGCCGCGGTGCCCCACACGACCGCGACGCCGAGTCCCAGTCGTGTGACCAGGCGCAGTCCGGCGAGGCGACGCCATCGGCGCCCGAGCGCCTCGAGGAACGCATCTATTTGCCCGTACTGCTCATCCATAAACCGGCTTCCATCTGTAGTGCGAACCTTCAGGTCCGCTCGAGGGCGGGACTAAAGCCCCGCCCTACATCTCCCCCTCGTTGGCGGCTGTATCAGGACCGCCGGCCGATCAGCGACTCGACGACGAGGCTGACCAGCATCAGGCCGAGACCGTAGCGCCACAATCCCTGCGCCGCTTCCTGTCGCCGCGCCACGGCGTCGGCCGCGGCAGTCAGCGCCACACCTTCCCGCGGAACGCGCTCGACGAAGGTCGATGCGTCCTGTCGCGCCGGATCGAACTCTCGCGGATCGACGTTCACTGCCACACGAGTGGCGTCGGCGCTGCCGCCGGGCTTCCAGGCGATGATGCCCGGCTTGTCGGCGCCCTCCACGGGACTCGTGCCCGCGACCAGAATCTCCGGGGGCGTACGCGCACCGGCCAGCCAGCGGACGGTTTCGCCAAGAAACGGCACGAATGCTGGCTGCAGCGCAAAGTCGTTCCAGCGGTTCGACACGTCTGACGCAAACACCGCGAGCCGCCCGCGTCCGTAGGCCGTTGCGACGAGAGCCGGCGAGCCCGAATCGAACCGGACGAGCACGTCGCTGCCGTCTTCACCGAGCACGTCGGCCACGCGCCTGAACCGCACGTCGTTGAAGGCCCCGGGATCCACCGCAAACACGTCGAGCGCGGGATGCCGCGTTTCGGCAACAGCCAGCGCAAGCGCATTGTCCGTTGACGGCGCGAGGCGAATGCGTGGAAATCCTCGACCGAATCCCGCCGCGAGCAGTTCGGGGTTCGTCCCCGGTCCCACGGTCACAAGCAAACCGCCGCCCTCACGTACGAACGCGGCCAGCGCGTCTGCACCGCGGCGGTCGAGACCGGCTGTCCCGACGATGACTATCGCTCCCGTGCCACGGAGGCTTCCCCCCGACAGCACCCGATCCGCCGAGACCATCGACACGTCCACAGCTCGCGCCCCTTCGAGCGCCTGCAGGGCGCGCTGCGCGTAGATGCCGTCCTGCTGACCTGCTCCCGGCGAGACGACAACCACGACGCGCTCTCGGCGTGGCTCGGTACGTACTAGCCACATCACGTCATCACCAGGCAGACCATCAGGATCGTTGATCCGCGCGGCAACGCTGTCACCGCGCGCGACCGGTATCCGCGCGGTCACGTCTACCGTGCCGTTCTCGGCGAGACGCACCGTTCGCCCGTCGCGGCGGGCGCCGTTGATCTCGAAGCTCACCGCCGCATCACGCTGACCGCCGGTGTTGCGGACGCGCGCGACGAGTCCTTCAGGCGTCGTCGTCAGCAGCGCGATTCCCGCGTTTCGCGGCAGCGGGCCGACGTCGCTGACAGCGACCTCCGTTCCCGAAGGCAAACCGCTGCCGGCGCCCGCCGTCCATCCGCCGCTTTGCAGGTCGGTCACGACCGTCACGCGTCCCTTTTTGGTCCCGAGGATCTCCGCGGCGCGCGCCAATCCCACCCGGTACATTGTCGGTCCGAAACCAGGTATCAACTGCGACGCGGCTGCCTTCACGGCGCCCCGATCCAGCGTGGGTGCCACCAAGACATCGGCAGTTGCGGCGAAGCGGACGAGCCCGACCGCATGACCGGCTGGCGCGGCATCGATCGCGGCCTGGGCCAGATCGCGCAGCCGCGCGGTCCGCGCCTCGCCGCCCATACTGGCCGAGACATCGGCGAGCACGACCGTGACGGGTGGCTCGGGCGGCGCGCCGCCGCTCTGGAAATACGGTCGCGCGAAGCCGAACGCCAGCAGCAGCACCGCCGATGCCCGAAGGAGAAACAGCAACACGTCGCGCAGGCGGCGACGCCGCGCCCGCTCGACAGGCACTCGCCTGAGAAACTTCACCGCGCTGAACTCGAATACTGGGTCGACGCGCTGACGAAGCAGGTGAAGAACCACCGGCACCGCAACCGCGAGGGCGCCCAACAGAAATAGCGGTGAGAGAAACCCGAGCGTCGACATGGTGACGGGTCAGTGACGGCGGCTGCGCGTCGCGAGATACTCGAGCAGCGACTCGTCGAGCGGCTGGCTCGTATCGACGAGGCGATAGTCGATGCCGGCCGCCCTGAGCTCGCGGCGATAGGTATCGACGAGGCCGTTGATCGAGGCCAGATATCCCTGCCTGATCTCAGCCGGGCTCACGAGCACCTCCACTCCGTCCTCCATATCGCGAAATCGGGCCGGGCGCTCGAACGGAAACGTCAGCTCGGCATGGTCCAGCAGGTGGAAGACCAGCACATCCGAACCTCTGAATCGCAGGTGCTTCAGCCCGCGAACGACGCGCTCGGGCTCATCGAACAAATCGGAAATCAGTACGACGATGCCGCGCTTGCGAACAGCATCGGCCAGCTGATTCAAGGCCAGGCCCGCGTTCGTGACCGTGCCGGCGGTCACGGAGCTCAACGCGTGCATGACGGCGTTGAGGTGTCCGGGCCGGGTACCTGGGGCGACAACGGTGCGAATGCGGTCGTCGAACGTGGCGAGGCCCGCTGCGTCGCGCTGCTTCTGCATCAGATACGCCAGACACGCCGCCAGCGTTGACGCATATTCGAGCTTCGTCATCGCGCCGGAGCCGTACGACATCGAGCGGCTCACGTCGACCAGCAGGTAGCCCTTCAGGTTGGTTTCTTCCTCGAACTTCTTGACGACGTGGCGGTCCGTGCGCGCGAAGACCTTCCAGTCAATCGTCGAGAGGTCATCGCCGGGAAAGTACTGCCGGTACTCGGCGAACTCGACCGAGAAGCCTTTCAGCGGGCTGCGGTGCAGGCCCGAGATGAAGCCTTCGACGATGGTGCGCGCCCGCAACTCCAAAGTGGCGAGGCGCGCGACCACCGCGGGATCGAGAAATCGCAGCTCACCCGGACGGCTGACGCGCATGGCTCACGAGGTCAGCGGGCTCTTCGGCGCGGGGACGGCGTCGATGAGGCGGCTGATGATGCCATCCGAGTCGATGCGCTCCGACTCGGCGTAGAAGTTGGTGATGACCCTGTGTCGCAGGATTGGTGAGGCCAGTGCACGGATATCCGCGACGGACACGTGATACCGTCCGTGCATCAGGGCGCGCGCTTTGCCACCGAGAATGAGCGCTTGCGAAGCACGAAGCCCGGCGCCCCACCGTACCCACGAGTCGACGAACTCCACCTGGCCAACACGTCCGTCACGGCCTGGCCGCGACGCGTTCACCAGACGAACCGCATAGCGGGCGACGTCCTCGGCGACCAGGACCTGCCGGACAAGATCCTGAATGCCGAGGATCTCGGCGCCATCCAGCACGCGGGACGGCACCGGCCGTGCCAAAGACGTCGTCTCGGTGACGACGCGGACTTCCTCGTCCTCGCTCAGATACTTCATCACGATGTTGAACATGAACCGATCGAGCTGGGCTTCCGGCAGCGGATAGGTGCCCTCGAGCTCGATCGGGTTCTGCGTTGCGAGGACGAAGAACGGCCGCTCGAGCTGATACGTGCGGCCGGCGGCAGTGACGTGATACTCCTGCATCGCCTCGAGCAGCGCGGCCTGCGTCTTCGGCGGCGTGCGGTTGATCTCGTCGGCGAGGATGATCTGGGCAAAAATCGGCCCCTGGACGAACCGGAGGCCGCGCACACCCGCCGATTCGTCCAGGATCTCGGTGCCGGTGATGTCGGCGGGCATCAGATCGGGCGTGAACTGAATGCGCTTGAAGCTCAGGTCCAGGATTTCGGCGAGCGTCTTGATCAAGAGCGTCTTCGCGAGCCCGGGCACACCCGTGATCAGACAGTGCCCGCCGGTGAATAGCGCGACCAGCACCTGCTCGATGACCTCGTCCTGTCCGACGATCACCTTGCGCAGCTCGGTCAGGATCCGCTGCCGCGCGTCGGCCACCTTCTCCGCGATGCCATTGGCCACTATCTCGCCGCCGAAGGCCATTCAAACCCCTCTCGTGTAGGGCGCACCGTGAGGTCCGCCTTCATCACGGATCAATGCGTCAACGAGTACACGATTTCGTTGATACCGATTCGATACGCCTCGCGGGTGTGCCGGAAGTACCCGGCAGATCCTCGGCGTTCGACCACTCCCAACCGTCGCCGATGTCGGTGTTCCAGTTGATCAACACCATCGGCCGTTCGCGCTCGTCCAAAATCGCGCGCAGGTGCGCGACGAAGCCGCCCTTCTCCCACATCCGCCCCTGCATGAACGAGCCGATGCCGGGCACCTGCGGGTAGCCATCGAGCTTGTAGAAGCACGAATAGATCGGATGGCCCCGTTCGATTTCGACGATAGGTCGATCGGGGAAAACGCGCTTCAGTTGGGCGACCAGACTCTCCCACTCGTACGGCCCGTGAAAGTCGTCGAACACGGCGGTGCCGCCGCGGAGGAGGAACTCGCGCAGGATCGGCACCTCCTGCGGCATCAGCTCCAGATTGCCCGGCTCGACGAAATAGATCCACGGATACTGCCATAACGTCGGGTCTTCCAACCCGAGCACGATCGGCTCGCCGACCTGAATCGCGGTGGTGCTCCGCACACGCCGCGACAGGTTCTGCTCGGCCGCCGGACCATCGGTGGCCCACGGTTCGCCCCAGGTACCTGCATCCGGAACCGTCGCCCGGCAATCGAGTTGGCCGAGTACCTCACGCGCACGAAGGTCCATTCGAGGCCGGCGAGTCGCGGATCGGCAGTCGTTTGTGTCCCGCCCTGCTGAAACCCTGCCTCGCTCTGACCAAGCACCCGCTGCGCTTCGACAGCGCCGGCGAGGGCCAGCACCGCGGCGACGGCCATCCAGAAACGCAGCCGCATCATCGGATCCCATCGACGATCGCAAGCAGCAGGTCCTGCGCCCGTGCGTACATCGGCGCGTTCTCGAGTGCAGCCAGCACCTGACGCTTCGCCTGCGCCGATTGGCCAGTCCCCAGGTAGCTTTCGGCCAGGTCGCAATGCGCCGCCGCGCGATCGGCCGGGCCCGCGGCGAGCGCAGCGCGGAACCACCGTGCCGCAAGTTCCGGATCGCTGTGACTCAGAGCCCGACGACCGAGCACGGCGGACGCGTTCGCATCAAACGGATCGAGCTCGGCGACGCGCGCCCACGCTTTCGCCGCGCGGACCGGCTCCTCCGCGCGATCCAGCAGCATGGCCAGCTGGCGCGCCGCTTCGACGTTGGCGCCTTCGCGTTGCAGCGTCCCGTCGAGCGCCGCGATCGCCCGTGGCGCATCGCCTTGCTCCATTGCCAGCTTGGCGATCCGCGTGCGGGGACCGTCTTCGCCGGTGGCCGCCGGCACCAGGTCGATCGCACGCTGCCAGGCGCTGTAGGCGCCGGCCGTGTCTCCCGCTTGCGCCCGGAGCTCGCCCAGCCGCATCTGCAGATCGAAGTAACCGGGATGTGCGGGGGCGAGATCCTCGAGCGTCTGCCGGGGTGTTCGCGACGTGATGACAACGTCCTGGGGCGCACGTCGAGCCTTGAGGATGGAGTCGAAACGGGCGTTCAGCCACGTCGTGAACGGCTGCTGCAGCTCGGGCAAGGTCGTGTTCAGTGTCTTCTTCAGCGTGGTGTCGGTGTCACCACCGTCGGCGAAGGCACGTACCAGCGACTCGAGTGCGGCGTGACCATGTGCCTCGACCAGATACTCGACCAGCAGCGACGCCTCGTAGTAGGCCATCGAGATCGTCGTCGGATCCATGAAGCCGGCGTTCAGGTCGGGCAGGCTGATCACCGTTCCGCGCTCGAGCGCATCGGCGAATTCGAGATCCATGTCGCGGCCCCATTCGGGCCGCGCCTGCTGCTCTTCGTAGACGGAAATGCCTTCCGTAAGCCAGCGCGGGATCCGGTTCGCGGACATCTGCAGCGTGACCACGTGTGCAAGCTCGTGGTACATCGTTGCCTGCCAGCTGAAGGTGCCTGGCGGCCGCGCCCGCGGCGAGTCGAGGGTCACTACCTTGCCGAAACAGGCCCCCAGCGCGCCGATCATGCCGGGCAGGCCGACGTTGCGGACGGCGAAATCGTCGTGCCGCGGGAAGATCTCGATCAGGATCGGACCGGCCGGCGTGAACCTGTACCGCTCTGACAGCTTGCGCAGGGCATCGCGGGCGAGTGGCAACGCATGTTCCCTCAGGACCGGCGCCTCGTCAGGATGCAGCCGGAACGTCAGGATGCCGTCCTCTACGGTCGTAAACGACTCGAGGCTGTCGAGAAGCCCTAGCAGGTTGTAGGCAACGACATCGTAGGGATCGGCCTTGAACGCCTTGTCGAGAGCGGCGCGGGCGGCGGTTTCGTCGCCGGTCCGCAGCAGATGCGTGCCGAGATCGGCGGCGGCGCGCGAGCTCTGGGGATCGATCGCCAGGGCTTTGCGCGTGAGCTCCACGGCCCGCTCGAATCGATAGTGACGCGCGGCCTGCGCACCAGCCACGCGGTAGACGTCGCCGTACTTTGGATTGATCGCGAGGACCTTGGCGACCAGTGCGTCGAAATCGGCGCTTCGATCGTCGAGCATCGCGATCGCCGCCTGCAGCGACAAAGCCTCGAGACTTTGCGGGTTGACGTTCAGTGCCTGCGTGATCGCTTCGGCGGCGTCACGGCGGCGGTCTTCGTCCAGGGCAAGGTCGGCGAGGACCAGATGGGCCGGCACGAAGGACGAGTTCACGCCGAGGGCGCGGCCGGCCAGCTCCTTCGCCACGGCCGCGTTTTCGTCGGCAAACGCGCGCGCGAGACCGGCATAGGCCGCGGCGTTTCTGCGATCACTTTGCAATGCGGCGCGGAACGATCGAACCGCTTCCGGCCGATTCTGCTTCTCGAGAAAGAGCTCACCCCACGCCACCTGCAGCTGCGGATCGTCGCCGACGAGCGCAGCCGCATCGCGGAACAATGTGTTGGCCTGTTCGTAGCGTGCCAGGAGCCGTGCGGCGCGCGCGGCGCGGCCAATCGTTTCGCCGACGTCGCTTCGGCTTCCCGCCGCGATCACGCGCTCGAGCACGCGCGCGGCGTCGGTCGTGCGCCCGCGAATCAAGTGCACGCGTCCGAGCTCGAACGCAGCTTCACCGGATGGATCGCGCTGGGCAACCGGTTGAAAGGCGGCGATGGCTTCGTCGTAGCGGCCAATCGCCGCGAGCGCGCGGCCGCGGACGATGAGCACTTCGGGATCGGACGGCAGTGTCGCCGTCGACGACAGCGCGTCGTTGTAGCGTCCGTCACGGAGCGCACGAATCGCGTCGTACTTGAGTTGCGCGGGACTCGCGGATTGATCGTCTACGGCCGGATTGACCGGCGCAACATCGCTCGGGCGCACCTGCCCGGACGTGGGGGACGCCAGCGCCAACCCCAGCGCAAGCACGGTCGCGAAGACCGCCGCCGGTGGTAAGACCTGCTGCCGCCCGCTTGCGAGCAACAGCCGGCAAAGCGCAGGCATGTGTGACCGACTCCGCCAGTATAACAGCGGGTATCGCTTAGGACGCGTGGCGACGCGCCGTGGCCTTGGACCACGGGCGAACACAACCGACGGTTGGGGCGAATGGTGTGACGCGCGGAAGAGAAATTGAGCGGACCTTCTATCAGCGTCGCATCCCCAAAGCCCGTTCTTCCACCTGAATACGCTTGCGCAGCAGCCAGCCGAAGCCGACGAGCGAGACGATGCCGCCGATCGGTGTCGAAAGCGCCACAGCGATCGCGGCAATCTCGCCGAGGACGGCAAGGTAGTTGGGGTGCCGCACCCAGCGGTACGGCCCGGATCTGATGAGCGGGAGGCCGGGAATCACCATCACGCGGAAGGACCATCGGCTTCCCAGTGTCCGGATGACCCAGAACTTCAGGGCCTTGGCCCACCCGAACAGCAGAAGGCCCAGGAGCACGATATCGCGAGAGAGCCACTCGTGCCGAAGCGCGTCGAGCCCGATCAGGAGGAAGGCGCCCGGGTAGGCGAACTGCATGATGCGAAAGACATCGTCAGGCGGTTCGATGGCACCGCGAGCACGGAGCGCGCGGTCGTTGAAGACCGCGATCTGCAGCTCCACCAGCATCAGCAGGAAGACGGCGCCGATGACCAAAACGACGACCGGCCACGCCTCGAGCCGCAACTCAGGAGGTCGGCCGCTCCGGCGCGGGAGCGTACGCGTAGAAGTCCTGGAGGAATCGGCCGGTGTAGTTGTCGAGCAGCTGATCGATCCGCTTCGGGTCTTTTGACTGGACAATCAGTCCGGCATGGTGCTTCTTGTTGACGCGGACCACGATCTCCGGATCGGTGTACGCGGACGTATCTGGACGCTCCTGTCGCGCGAGGGTCAATGCGAGGCCGGCGTACTGCTCGCGGGCGTTTGGCAGATGGTACGGGTGGTCCTCGCCGGCGATCTCGATCTTCGCCCACTCGCGCCACAGGTTGATGCCGGTGGACGCTTCAATGACGTCGACAATGTACGCACCGCCAACGCGCGCGGAGGTCTCGAGAAAGTACCAGCGCCCATCAGCGGCGCTGCGGATGAACTCCGTGTGCGCCACACCCCGCACCAGGTTCAGCGTCGTCAATACCTCGCGATTGATGGCCGCGAGGGGCTTCCACGCCGACGTCGCCCTCGGCACGGTGCGAGTGGTGAAGATCCCGCCCTTGTGCGCGATGCTGAACGGCGGCAGGCCATATTGATGCGCCGTGTGGAAGATGGGCTCGCGCTCCCACACCAGCGAATCCACGTGGAAGACGTCGCCGGCGACGAACTGCTCGAGCACGTAGAACGACCGCTGATCGCCGAGCGCGTCAATCACCGGCCAGAGGTCCTCGCGCTTCTCGATGCGGTGAATCCCAATTGCCGCGGCATTTGACCGCGGCTTCAGCATCCACGGCAGCGGCACGTTGTCGGCGAACCGGTTGATCGCATCGTCGTTCACCACCGCCACGAAATCGGGCACGAGAATGCCCTGATTGCGTGCGCGGACGCGCATGGCGAGCTTGTCGCGAAAATAGCGCGCGGTGGTCTCGCCCATGCCTGGTACGCGCAAGTGTTCGCGCAGCAACGCGGCGGTTTCAACGTCGAAATCGTCCAGCGCCACGATGCGATCGAGCACCCGCGTCCGGGCGATGTGGCTGACGCCCTTCAGGAGATTGTCACGGGCGATGTCGCGGGGGATATAGAAGGTCTCGTCAATCGCCACGCGCGGCCAATCGGCGTCCCTCAATGTGTCGACGGTCAGGAGGAGGACCGTGCAGCCCTGACGTTTGCACTCACGGATGAATTCCTGCCCCTTTTCGTACGTGGCAACGCACAGAATCGTCAGCGGCCCGCGATCCGACACCTCTCCTCCCCCACAACCTTCAATGACGCCGGCGGCGTCTCCGACCCGTCGGGCGGCGCGTGTTGGAACAGCCGCCGTCGTTGAGAAGAGGAAGCATACAACAACCTGCGGCGGAATCAGGCCAGCACCACCGCGATAGAATCGCGGACGTGCAGCGAGAGTATCAGCGGTGGTACACGGGGCGGCTCGGCCGCGACATGGGCATTGTCGCTTACGGGCAATGGGGCACGCCGCTCCTGGCGTTCCCGACGAGCGGCGGCGACGAGTGGGAGATGGAAGGCCAGGGCATGGTTGGGGCACTGGCCGAGTTCATCGACGGCGGCCGTATCAAGCTCTTCACGGTCGGCTCGAACGGCGATCAGAGCTTCTACAACAAGGGCGCCCATCCGTTCCATCGGAGCTGGATGCAGCGGCAGTGGGATGAATACATCCGCTGGGAGGTGATCCCATTCATCCACCACCATTGCAATGGGCTGGTGGCGATCGCGACGATGGGGGCATCGCTAGGGGCGTATCACGCCGCGAACACCCTCTTCAAACATCCCGACGCCGTGCGCGCCTGCTTCGCGATGTCGGGCCTCTACGACCTTCGCAGGTTCATGGACGGGCAGCACGACGACAACTTCTACTTCAATAACCCGATTGACTACATCGGCGGCATGACCGATCCGAGCCTCATCGGGCAGATCAGCAGCGCGAACATCCACATCGCCACGGGGAACGGCCCGTGGGAGCACCCCTCGCACTCGTACGACCTGTCGCGCGCCTTGAGTTATAAGGGCATCAGCCATCACCTCGACGACTGGGGCGGCCTCGGCGGGCACGATTGGCCCTATTGGAAAAACATGATGCGGGAATACTTACGGGGCGTCTAAAGACTCGTCGGTGCGGAGAAGTGCGGAAAGTTGCGACGGAGTGCGGAACGGTGCGTCAGGTGCTAGGGTGCTTGACGATCTTCCCGGAGCCCATAGCCCGAAGTCCGGAGCCTGTGGTCCGGAGCCCGTAGTCCACCGCCTACGTTCGTAAGTCCGCGACCATCACGTGGTCCGTCTGCCGATCGGATCCGACCCAGAAATCTTTCGAGCCCACGATGCGGAACCCGCACTTCGTGTAGAACGCAATCGCGCGCGAGTTGCGTTCCCAGACACTGAGCCACATCTGGTGACCGCCTAGCGACACGGCGGCGGCCCGCGCAGCCGCCATCAGCGGCGCGGCGACGCCGCGGCCGTGCCAGAGACGATCGACATAAAAGCGCCAGAGCTCGACGCCGCCATCGAGCGGCGGCTCGATCGGGGCGGGATTCCGACGCACCTGCGCGTAGCCGGCCAGCTGAGACGCATCGTTCGCCATCAGCGTCACGATGTCGGGATTCGCGATCTCACTGCGCTGCTGCGTGACGCTGTATGACGCCGCCAGGTGCGCCGCCATGTCTTCCGCCGTGTTGTCCGGCCCGAACGTCTCAGCGAACGTTCGTGCTGCAAACTCGGCCAACCTCGCAGCGTCGTCGATGCGGGCCTTGCTAATCTCCATCCGTTATCGTGCGCGCCGCGGCTTGGTCGTCCCAACCTTGGCACCATGCTCGGCAAGCAGCTCGATCAGGATTGATCGATGGCAGAACCGAGGGTCGTCGCAGTAGCACCCTATCGAGACGGCGGTGACGTGTGACATGGCGGCCACGAGCTCCAGCAGGTGCGACGCTTCCGGCCGCTTCATCTCGGCGCGATATTTTGCGGCGAATCTCTTCCAGGCTCGCTCGTCACCGACCGCGGATTTCGCAGCCTTCACGAGCGCCGCACTGGGCGCGAGATTGGGCAACCAGACGTCGAACCAGTTCTCGGTGGCGTAGCGCTCCTTCCTCACCCCTCTGGGAAGGTGGCGCACCGTGCCGAGACGCAGGCGTTCTCCCGAAAGACGCGCCGTCCCGAGCTGTACGGCTTTGACAGGCATGATCCGGTGCGGGCAGCGCTCGGGCCTGGGTTTGCAGGTTTCCTAGGCGTAGCTCGCGAGAATCGGCGTCCGATGCTCGTCGACGTCGATCGGCACGCCCAGACGTTCCGCCCGCAGGCGAATCTGCTTGTAGAGATGAAACCGCAGCGGCCCGAGGAACATGTAGCTCGCTGTCAGGTGCAGCAGTTGATCGCCACGCTCGTCGCCGATGATGTCGGTCAGTGCCTTGGCGCGCTCCGCATACCACTCTCGCGTCACCGCGCCGCGCTCCATCCGTTTGCGCAGGATGGTCAGCTGGCGCGGCCGATTGACGATCTCCGGGTGGTGATTGACACCGAGAATACGCGGCAATACTCCATTTGGGTCGCGCGCGACCTCGATCGCCGTCAACGCGTCGCCAGGACCCCCGCCCGCGCCGGCCGTTTCGCACGACAACGCCAGCAGCGGCGGTAGGAGCGGTCGCCGCGGAATGAGGTCGTAGAGCCGGTTGTCCAGAATCTTCAGCCGCCGCCGTCCCGGCAGCTCACGTGCCAGCCCGCTGAACCACGGATGGTCCAGCGCCGCATCGGTCAGCAGGTTGTCGGCGATGCCGCTGCTCTTGCCGCCTTTCTCTTCTCCCCTCAGCACGACATCCGCGACGCCAAGCCACCGGCACATGACGCCGAAGGTGTGACACACGGCAAGGAGCGCCGCCTGCTGATCGGCCCGAATCGCGTCGAACAGCGCAAACAGCCTGGGCTCCCACGCGGGATCCTCCTTGATACCCTGGGATCCCCAGAGACGCCGTCATTCAATCGCGGATCGAGATGCCCCGGTCCGCCGGTACCGATGTAGATGCCATGCCGGTCGTCAGGCGCCGCTGGAATCTGCTGTCCGCGACGAACGTCGTACGAGAGCACGCGGACGCGGAGATCGGCGCGGCGAAGCGCCGGAGTGATGTCGCACACGATGTTCTGGATGCCGTACCCGATGGCGTCGTGGCCCAGGTTCGGCCAGCCATGGTGCATGTCGAGCACGGCGACGTCGATCGTCTTCAACTCGATCTCCGGTAGGTCGGACGGGCGCTCGACACGCGCGAACACGAAGGTCGGCGCGGGACCCGTCGTCGGACAGTCGTCGACGCAGGCATCCTGGCCGTGCGTCGATCGGAACTGGCAATCAAAAGGCATCGAGCTGCGCTTCTCTCTCTCTCAGGCGCGCGAGCGGACGACGAACGACGGCACCTGCCCCCCGCCGGAAGTGACGTTCGCCAATCCCGACGCGCTCAGCCGCGTCAGGAAGCCTGCGAGCTTCCCGCGAAACAGATACGGCGCGCAGTCCACGAGCATGTCCGAGATCCGCGCACCCTCGCCGGGCGCGAACCGTGGAAACGGTTCGCGCCGCACGTGGATTTTCTCCTGAACGACCCAGGCGCCATGACCGCTGAGCGCCTTCGACAGCGTCTCGTCCCAGGCCTTTTCGTCAGCCTCCCATCCCAGCGTTACGCCGTGACCACCGTAGTCGTCGTTCGGCTTCAGCACCAGATCGTGCCGTAGCGCTCTGATATGTGGGATGAGATCCAGCCGTTTGCCGTTTCGCGTCGTCGTCCCTTCCTTCACGAGACGCGTCCACGGAATGTGACGCGCAGCGATCTTCCGCTCGTCGTTCGTAAACAGGTCCGCAAATGTTTCGTCGGTGAGCAACGCGAAAAACGCCTTCTTGTGCGGAATCTTGCAGCGGAACGTGTTGGCCACACAGACCGCGCGGGCCGCATACGCTTCGGTCAACGCGCGGCACTCTGCCGGCTTCTCGAGAATGTCGTTGGTCAGCACGCGGCGATAGACCAGGTCGATGTTGCGGCCATCGACTCGAAGAGTGCGACCGTCGAACTCGAGTTGCTGCGGCGTACAGACGATCGTTGGCACGCCGAGCGACTCGAACCTGACCTGCAAAATCAGGAACTCGGCCCACGTGGGCACTTCACGCCAGTCGACGATCGCAACAGTGGGCGGGCTCGCGGCCCCACCCCATTCGCGATAGCTGGCGAGCAGCGCGTCCAGCATCGGCTGCATCAGCGAAAACGCCGACGCCTCGAACCGCTCGCGAAAACGCCCGAGGACTTCGAGATGCTCGAAACATCCCGTCAACTTCTCGCTATAGCCGAGTCCTGCCGGTGACTCGGCGTTGTACTCCGCGAACTGGAGCGAGTCGGGAAGGATGAACGAGTCCAGGCGCGAGGCAGTGCTCGCCGTCTTGTAACCCGGATCGATCGCTACCAGCGCGCGTTCGGATTCTGTCAGAGCGACGGCGTCGCGGATCTCCGGCCGTTCGACGGCTGCGTGCGCGACGGTCTCACCCATGCGCGCGATCGTCTCGCTGACGCGCCGGACCAAGGCGACCTGCTCGTCGTCCAGGAAGAAGGGCCGCAGGAACGGGCAGTGGATCCGATCGCCGAAGAACAGGCGCTCGGCGCGGAGGTCGTCGGTGAAGCGCGCCGCAAAATCGGCCGACAGCTCGACGTCGGGCCTCAACAGCGCGTGCCAGTGCTCTATCGCATCGATAACGGTCGACATCTACGGGTTTCGTACCTCGTCGGGCGCACGCAGTTCGCCCTACTGGTCCTTCGTCCTTCGTCCTTGGTGCTTCGTCCCTTCGTCCTGCCTCACGCCGGCTGGCCAATCACGCCGGCGGTCTTGCCGAGTCCGACCATCTGTTCCCAGCGTGGCCACGGGTTGGTCATGTCGCCCGACACCGCGCGATCGATCACGAGCTTCGCCATCCGCTCGACGGCCATCCCGAAGTAATGCGAAGTAATCCGGTCGCGCTCGAAGTCGGGAGCGGGGTTCAGGAAGTCGATCGCGTAGGGCACGCCATCTTTGACCGCGAACTCGATCGTGTTCATCTCGTACCCGAGCGCCTGATTGATCGTCTGCGCATCCTTGACGATGCGCGCGCCGAGCTCTGAGGTGAGATAGGCATGATCGACGATGTAACGGCGTTCGCGCGGGTCGTAGTGGACCGGCACGATATCCGTCTTTCCGAAGGTGAAGCAACGAACGTACCGATCGAAGTCGACGAACTCCTGAAGCGTCATGCAGTACGGCGCGGTCTGATCGTACGCGGCCAGCAGCTCGTGACGGTCGTGGACCTTGTAGACGTGCTTCCAGCCTCCGCCGGAAAACGGCTTCAGGATCGCGGGACGTCCAACGTAATCGAGCAGTCCGTCCCAGTCGATCGGGTATTCCAGGTTGCGCAAAGATTCGGCTGTCAGATCGACATCGGCCGGATAGCCCTTCTGCGGCAGGACGATCGTCCTGGGAATCGCCACGCCCAGGCGGCTCGCGACCGCATAATTGAAGAACTTGTCGTCCGCGGTCCACCAGAACGGATTGTTGATGACGTACGTGCCCTGCAGCACCGCGTGTTTGAGGTACGCGCGGTAGTACTCCACCTCGTGCGAGATGCGATCGACGATGACCCGATAGCGCGCCGGCTCACCCATCTTCGTGCCCGCGAGCTTCACCATCTCGGCGGTCACGCCATGGGGCTTGCCCAGGTCGTTGACCGCCGCGATGAACGCGGGCGGGAATGAGAACTCGCGCCCGCAGAGCAGGCCCACGACCATCGGAGCGTCTGTCTTTCTCTTGGCCATATACACCACAGTTGGACGAGGCTAAGGCCCGCCTGCACATCAGCAGCCCGAGCCGGTAACCGGAGCCCGGAGCCTCGTCACACCCGCATCGTGGCGGGGCGCGTCTCGTGCACGACGTGCTCCACCACTTTCTTCAGATCGCCGGTCTCGCGATACACCTTCAACTGCCGATCGGCGCTCGTCCCATCGCTGAGGACCGTGTGGACGTAATTGACGTGCTCACGGCTCCCGAGCTCGTCGACGACATCGTCCACGAACGCCAGCAGCTCGAGAGCGAGTGCGCGCATCGGGACTTCGGCCTTCTTTCCGAAGTCAATCAACTGGCCATCCAATCCCCAGCGGGCGGCGCGCCACTTGTTCTCCTCGATCAGCGCCCGCCGATAGAGGCGGAAACCCATATTCTGACGATAGAGCTTGTACAACTTCACGACGATCGCCTGCACAAGCGCGGCGATGGCAATCGTCTCTTCGACGCGCGTCGGCACATCACACACGCGGAATTCCAGCGTGCCAAAGGTCGGATGCGGCCGAATGTCCCACCAGATCTTCTTGCCATCGTCGATGCAGTGGAGATCGATGAGCAGATTGACGT
Organism: Vicinamibacteria bacterium; assembly: GCA_963800785.1. Classification (GTDB taxonomy): domain Bacteria; phylum Acidobacteriota; class Vicinamibacteria; order Vicinamibacterales; family JAENWD01; genus JAENWD01. Next base: position 353,141 of record CAWDCH010000020.1, on the reverse strand, counting down.
AGTTCTGGTACTCGCTCCAGGAGCCGAAGTGATCGGGGACGCCCGTGCGCGGGAATCGGCGAAAGATCGTGGTGCGGTACGACTTGAGACCGGTATCCCGGCCCATCCAGAACGGCGAGCTGGTCGACAGCGCGAGCAGATGCGGGAGAAAGTAGCGGGCCGCGTTCATGATGTCGATGGCCGTCGTGCGATCGGGCACGGCCACGTGCACGTGGAGACCGAAAATCAGCAGCGAGCGCGCCAGCTGCTGGAGCTCCTCGACGATGTTCTCGTAGCGCTCGCCGGGAGAGATGACCTGGTCAATCCAGTTCGAGAACGGATGCGTGCCCGAGGCGGCCACGGCAAGACCGGCCCGATCCGCCGCCGCGCACAGTTCGGTCCGGATCTTCAGCATCTCGTGCTGCAGTCGCGGAACGTCCTCGCAGATCGTCGTGCCCACCTCGACGATCGACTGGTGCATCTCGCGCTTCATCTGTTCGCCGAGCGACGAGCCTGCCGCCAGCAGTTCCGAGACGTGCGAGCGGAGCTCCCACGTCTTGGGATCGACAATCTGGAATTCTTCTTCGACGCCGATGGTGAACCGGTGCGCCATCAGTGAGAGACCTCGCCATAGTCCGCTGCACGACCGCCCCGCAAACGGCGGCGGGTCAGGTCAATGATACTGTGGAACACCGAGATGTACGATGACGGCGCCGGGCGCGAAGTGCAGGGGAATGTCGTCGGCAATATTCGACGGCTCGAGCGCATCGAGAGCCCGCAGCTTGGCAACCATCGTGACATCCTGGTCTACCTGCCGCCCTCCTACGTGTCGAGCGGACGCCACTACCCCGTCCTCTACATGCAGGACGGACAGAACCTCTTTGACGCCACGACATCGTTCGCCGGCGAATGGCTCGTCGACGAGACGATGGAGCGCGTCGCCGAGGAGGGACTCGAAGCCATCGTCGTCGCCATTCCCAACAGCGGCAGGATGCGCGCCGACGAATACAGCCCGTTCCGCGACGAGCGCATTGGCGGTGGGCGCGGCGACGACTATCTGTCCTTCCTGATCGACACGCTGAAACCTCGCATCGACGTGGAGTTCCGCACCAGGCGCGAGCGTGCCGCCACCGGCATCATGGGATCGTCGATGGGTGGGCTCATCAGCTTGTACGCGCTGCTGCGCCGCCCCGATACTTTCGGCTACGCCGGCGCGATGAGCCCGTCGCTCTGGTTTGCACGCGGCGCGATCTTCGGCGTCGTCGGCGACGTGAGCCGATGGGATGGCCGCCTCTATCTCGACACCGGCACGCTCGAGGGGCGCGGCCACGTGCGCCAGGTCCGCGAGATGGTGCGATTCCTCCGGCGCCGCGCCGTCCATCCGCGCCAGCAGATCAAGTACGTCGAAGAGCGCGGCGCACATCACAACGAGGCCGCCTGGGCGCGCCGCTTCGGGCCGGCCTTACGGTGGATGTTACCGAAGAGAACAGAGACACATTGGTAGAAATGGTGCGGAGGGGTGCGGCAAGGTGCGGGGTGGTGCGGAGGAGTGCGTTAGGGGCGCATATGAGCGAAGGTTGCGCTCCCGCCCATCTGCAACCCCCGCACCAACGCACCCCTCCGCACCCTCCGCACCCCATCGCACCCTTCCGCACCTTGCCGTACCCCTCCGCCCCCTACCCGCCAACATCCCCGGCGTAGGAGACGAGTTGTTCGATCGCCGACGGCACAATCCTCGCGCCGAGCGCGGCTGTGCTGAGCGCGAACGGATGGGCCACGAGGGAGCGCAGGAGCCGGTTCGTGCGCAGCTTGCGGCCGAACTCAGTCTGCCGCTTTCCTTCGAGCCAGAGGTGTGACTGCGCGATCCGTCCGTCGAGCTGCCCGAGGGCCGCTTCGGCGGCGAGCTCTGCGCCCCTGATTGCGATCCGCAGCCCGTCTCCGGTCATTGGGTCGATGAAGCCCGCCGCGTCGCCGGCAAGCAGAAGGCCCGGAACGCCGGCGCGCGAGACCTCCACCGCGAGCGGTCCCAGTACCTGGACGTCCGTCATACGACGAGCCGTTTCGAATCGCCCGCGCAGCCGCGCGTCTGCCACGATCGCCGCCTCGAGCGCCACGTCCGGCGCGTGCATGAAGCTCCGAGCGGAGATCTCCGGAACAACCACGCATACGTTCGCAAGGCCTCCGGCTAGCGGCGCCACGCCGATGTAGCGGCCCCTTCGAATGTGCATCTCGCCTCGCTCGGCGAGACCCGTCACCCCCTCGAAGTACGCACCAAGCGCCCAACGGCGCGGACGCAATGGGTGCTTCGCGAGCCCGAGTCCGAACGCGAGGCCCGATCGGCGGCCGTCGGCCGCGATAACGACCCGCGCCTGACGCTCGACGATCGATCCAGTGTCGGTCCGAACGACGACGCCGTTCACCGTCACGGATTCACCGTCGCCAACGGTTGATGCGGCGCTCACGCGAACGTTTGCTTCGAATCTGGCCCCTGCCTGAATCGCGGCGCTCAGCAGCAGCGCGTCCAGCTCACGGCGCCGAAGGCTGCGGCCGACGATCCCTTCCGCGTACCTGCCGTTCACTTCGGCATTGCCTGGACCCGTGACGAGCATGCCGCGAATCGGCACGCTCGACCCTTCGACGTTTTCCGCGAGCCCATGCCGGCGCAGGAGCGTCATGGCACCCGGATTGATCGAATCGCCGCACAGTTTGTCGCGAGGAAACTCGGCGCGGTCGAGGAGCGTGACGTTCACACCGGCGCGGGCGAGAACGAGCGCCGCCACCGAGCCCGCAGGTCCGGCACCGACGACCAGCACGTCGTCAGGCATGGTGCGCGCCGAGCACGATGGCGCTATTCTTCGACCCGAACCCCAGACAATTGCAAAGCGCCGCGCCGACCTGCTGCGTTCGGCCCACGCGCGGAATGAAGTCCATGTCGCACGCCGGATCGGGGTCGGTCAGGTTGGCGGTCGGCGGCAGAAAGCCTCTGTCGAGCGCGAGGGCCGTCGTCACGATACCGGCCGCGCCACTGGCGCCCTGCGGGTGACCGATCATCGATTTCGTCGAAGACCCTGGCACGTGGTCGGCGTGAGCGCCAAAGACGGCGCGAGTGCACCGCGACTCGATCGCGTCGTTCAACTGCGTCGACGTGCCATGGTAGTTCACGTAGCCGATCTCATCGATCGCGCGACCCGAGCGATCGATGGCGCCGCGCATCGCAGCGACGATCTCCTCGCCGTCCGGATCCATCTGCACTCGGTGGTAGGCGTCACACGTCGACTGGTAGCCTTCAACCGTTGCATAAATCGGAGCGCCGCGCGCCATCGCGCGATCCTCGCGCTCGACGACGTACATCCAGGCGCCTTCGCCGAGCACGAACCCGTCGCGCCCGCGATCGAAGGGACGAGACGCTTCAGACGGTCGGTCGTTGTAGCGCGTCGAGACGGCACGCATCCGGGAGAAGCCGAAGATCATTCCGGGAGTGACACAGCCATCGGCGCCGCCGGACAGGAGCACGTCGGCCTCGCCCGCACGAATCAGGCGTGCCGCGTAGCCGAGCGCATCCGTCGAGCTGGTACATCCGGTGGAGAGCACATGGCTGATGCCGCGCAGTCCGAGCGAGATCGAGACTTCGCTCGAGATCATGCCGACGATGCCCACGGCGATGGCGTATGGCGTGACATGTTTCCCGCCGGCGGTAAAGAAGTCCCGATACTGGGCTTCGCCGACATCGATTCCACCGCCGCCGCTGCCGATGATCACGCCCGCGTTGGGCTCGTCGATACGGAGGCGAGCGTCGTGCCAGGCCTCGCGCGCAGCGAGCACGGCGAGGAGCGCCGCGCGTGAATAGCGCTTCGGATCGGCGCGAGAGTGACGCTCTTCGTCGTCTTCGCCCTCGAGGATTTGCGCATCAGCGGCCGTCACCGGCGGGACGGGCGCAGCAACCTGACAGGGGAAGGTCGAGACGTCGAATTCGGTGACCGCACGGGTGGCGGTGATGCCGCGGCTGATGTTGTCCCAGAACCGCTCCCGGCCCACACCGAACGCCGATACGACGCCGATGCCCGAGATCACGACCCGCGGGACGGCCATGCCCTCACTATAATACCGGCTCGATGCCTGACCTTTCGGCGCCTGGTCCGGCCACTCGCATCGTCGTGTGGCTTGGCGGCGCCGCGTTTGTGGTCAGCCTGACGGTCGCGCTCGTCGGGTTCTACGTGGGAATGCGCCCAGCGCCTGCGGGCGCCGACGCCGCAAGCGCAACGCTCGTCGATACCCTTCTTTTCGGCGTTTTCGCCCTCCACCACAGCCTGTTCGCACGCGCCGGCCTCAAGCGCTGGCTGACGAGCCGCGTGCCGCCACATCTCGAACGGTCGATCTACGTGTGGACGTCCAGCCTGCTCCTCATCATCGTCATCACCAATTGGCAGCCGCTTCCCGGACGCGCCTATCAACATGAAGGCTGGGCCGCCATCCCCCACTGGCTGGTTGTGCTGGCGGGCCTTTGGTTGACGGCGCGCGCGACGAAGGCGATCGACGCCTTACAGCTTGCCGGCATCCGGCAAGGACTTCAAACTCCCCCCAGCGATCGCTTCCAGATCGTCGGGCCGTACCTCTTCGTCCGCCATCCGATCTATCTCGGATGGATGCTCATGGTGTTTGGCGTACCGGATATGACGTGGACGCGGTTCGTGTTCGCCGCTGTGAGCTCCGCGTACCTGATCGTTGCAATTCCCTTCGAAGAGCGATCGCTCGTCGAGGCATTCGGCGACGGGTATCGCGAGTATCGGCGGACGGTGCGATGGCGGATTGTGCCTGGTATTTGGTGACAGGTTCCCACAACGGCAGAATGCGGGGACTAGCCTCGTCAAGAAGTTCCCGAGGCCTGTCCCCTTATCAGCCGGCTGCGAAAGATTGAGGGCCCGCACGCTCCCAGGAGCATTCGGGTATTAAGGGGACAGGCCCCGGAAGAGACTTGCTGGGCCCTGTCCCCGCGTCCCGCGTTTCGTCAGGATTCAACAATTCCCAAAGGCTCTGTCGTCTTCCACTTCCCCCTCGTGAAATCCGGGATGTCCTGCGGCCGACTCCCATCTGCGACCGATCGCTCGGTGAGCTCGCAGATCACGCTGAGTGCCGCCGCATCGTAGACGTTCATGTCCGCAGGCTGACCCGTGCGGAGGCACTCGATGAACCGGAAATCCTCGAGGAAATCCATGCCGCCGTGGCCACGCGTCGCCTTCTTAACGCGTTCCGACTTCCAGAGCGGGTGTTCGTACTCTTCGTAGGACTTGTCGAGCGTCTCCCATTCGTCGTTCGGGCTGCGGCCCTCGATGTGAATCCGATCCGGCCACCCCTCGATGATGCCGCGTGTGCCCTGCACCTTGTGCAGACGGCTGTACGGACGCGGATCGTCACAGTTGTGCGCGAGATAGATGGTCTGGCCCTTCACCGTTTTGATCAGGGTGACGTTGACGTCGCCCAGCTTGTACACCTCCTTGCGGCGCGGATCGTCGGCGGGCAGATGCTCTTCCGCGTACAGCTTCAGGCCGCGTGGCGGGCTGCTCATCGAGACCAGGTAGTCGAACTGGTTGCCGCGGTTGATGTCGAAGCATTGCGCGACCGGTCCGAGGCCGTGCGTTGGATACAGGTTCCCGTTGCGAGTGATGGCGTGCGCTCGCCGCCACAAGCCTTCGCCCTCCTTCGAGAACTTGATCGACCGCAGGTCGTGGAGATACCCGCACTCGGCGTGCAGGAGCTCGCCGAAGATGCCCTTCCGGACCAGCATCAGCGTCAGCATCTCTCGCCGGTCGTAGTTGCAGTTCTCCATCATCACCGCGTGCTTGTTGTATTTCTCCGCCGCCTCGACGAGCGCCCAGCAGTCGTCGACGCGATAGGCGGCCGGCACCTCGGTCGCGGCGTGCTTGCCCGTCTTCAACGCCGCGAGTATCACCGGCAGGTGCCATTCCCACGGCGTGGCGTTGAACACGAGGTCGAGCTCCTGTTCGCCGCACATCCGCTCGAAGTCGCGTTCGCCGCGCGTAAAGAGCTTGGGTTCGGGCTTGCCGGCCTCGACGATCTTCTTGCGCGCGCGCTCGGCGTGCGCCTCGTTGATGTCGCACACGGCGGTGACGGTAACGCCCTCGAGCGCGAGATAGTTGTCGAGATGATTGGTGCCCATCCCGCCCACGCCCACGAAGCCGACGCGCACGTGTTCGATGGGGGGCGCCTTGAACAGCAGGTTTTGCGGTGCCGCTTTCGGCTCGGCGTCCGCGCGGGCTGCCGCCGATGCTGCCACAGCGCCGCCGAGTCCCGCGGCCGTGGTCTTCAGAAACTCGCGACGCGATGTCGTGTCCATGGGCTCTCCCTCAGGAATTCGGCTGGCGCTCGCCATCCTGCAGAAAGACGAGCGACTGATGAGACGGCACTTCGAACCGCGTGCGGCACGACTGGCAGTGCACCACATCGTCCACACGAATCATGTAGTCACGGAGCTTCGCGTACAGTGCGCGATCGCGCTCGTCGGCGCCAGGAGGGATCCGGTCCTTCTTGATCCGCCGGACCCAGCGGAGCTGATAGTCGTGCTTGCGCCGGCACCGCGGACAGGTCAGCGGCGTCGGACGGGTCTCCTGCTTCTCGTGGAAGAAGTCACGCTCGTTCAGAGCCATCGCGCAAGCATATCGTATGCGTTGCCACTGTGGAGGCGGGCTTTCGACGGCGCGTCGTAAGCGGGCGGTGTCAGCGCGTGAGGTCGCGTTTGACGGGTGTCGGCGCAATTGAGTGAAATACGTTCGTAGCTAATGGCCGACGCGCCCACCACATCCATCCCGTCGTCACTCCCCGTCCTGCCGCTTCGCGAGACGGTGGCGTTTCCACTCAGCATCCTGCCGCTCGGCGTCAATCGCGCCGTATCAATCGACGCGGTGCAGCGCGCGCTGCAAGGCGATCGGATGCTGTTTCTGTCGCTCCAGGCCACGACGGCCGACGACCCGGGTCCGGACGACATGCATCGAATCGGCACGGTCGGCATCATCCGCCAGATGGCACGGACGAACGCCGGCCTCCAGATCATTGTCGAGGGCCTGCAACGTGCGCATGCCGATGTCGTGAACCGCACCGGCGAGACGATGACGGCTACCCTCTTGCCGCGACCCGAAGAGGTCACGACGTCTCTCGAAGTGGACGCCTACGTGAGGCGCATTCAGGAGCAGGTGGATCGTGCGCTATCGCTGACCAGCAGTCTGTCCCAGGAGCTGCGCGGGGTCGTGGCGAACCTCGACGATCCGCTGCGGCTCGCCTACCTCCTGGCGAGCCTGCTCGACCTGCCGGCCGCCGAGAAGCAGGCGATTCTGGAGGCTGAGCCGCTGCTCACCAAACTCGAGGCCGTGTCGGGCGCGCTGGCGCGCGAGATCGCGCTCCTCGAGATGAAGGGCAAGATCGAGTCGCAGGCGCAGCAGGAGATGTCCGATGCCCAGCGCCAGTACTACCTGCGGCAGCAGCTGAAGGCGATTCAGGAACAGCTGGGCGAAGGCGACGCTGATGAGATCAAGCTGCTGCGCGAAAAGATCGAGCAGGCCAATCTCCCCGAGCAGCCGCTGAAGCAAGCCACGCGGGAACTGGATCGACTGGCGCGCATGAACAGCGCGTCACCCGACTATCAGATGACTCGCACGTATCTCGAGTGGCTCCTCGACATCCCCTGGAGCGTCACGTCGGACGATCGCCTCGACCCGGCAGAAGCCCGCCGCGTGCTCGACGAAGATCACTACGATCTCGACAAGATTAAGGAGCGCATCGTCGAGTACCTTGCCGTCCGCAAGCTCAAGGGCGACATGAAGGGACCGATCCTGTGCTTCGTCGGTCCGCCCGGCGTCGGCAAGACCTCGCTCGGCCAGTCGATCGCCCGCGCGATGAACCGGAAGTTCGTGCGGCTGTCATTGGGGGGCGTCCGCGACGAGGCCGAAATCCGCGGCCATCGACGCACCTACATCGGCGCGCTGCCCGGGCGTATCGTCCAGTCGATGCGGCAGGCCGGGACGATCAATCCGGTATTCATGCTGGACGAGATGGACAAGATCAGCGTGGGATTCCAGGGCGACCCGGCAGCCGCCCTCCTGGAAGTGCTCGATCCTGCACAGAACCACAGCTTCCGCGATCACTATCTGGAGGTGCCGCTCGATCTCTCGCGTGTGCTCTTCATCGCAACCGCAAATCAGCTCGGCACTTTGCACCCGGCGCTGCTCGATCGCATGGAGCTTCTGCAGTTGCCCGGATACACCGAGGACGAGAAGCGCCACATCGCGCGGCGCTACCTCATTCCGCGACAGCTCGAAGAGCATGGCCTTGCGCCGAGTGCCATGGACATCACGGACGAAGCGCTGGCCGCCATCATCTCGGAGTACACGCGTGAGGCCGGTGTCCGCAGCCTCGAGCGGCAGATCGGCGCCATCGCCCGCAAGATTGCGGCGCGCGCCGCCAGCAGGCCAGCGACCGACAACGGCGCTCCGCCTGAGACGACCCGCGTCGATGCCGCCGATCTCAAGGAATACCTCGGGCCCGCCCGATTCCAACGGGATTCTGCATTCAGGACGTCGCGACCAGGTGTGGCCACGGGCGTCGCGTGGACGGAAGCCGGCGGCGATGTGCTGTTCATCGAAGCCTCGCTCCTGCCGGGCGGAAGCCAGAACATCATCCTCACCGGCCAGCTTGGGGCAGTGATGCAGGAATCCGCGCGCGCCGCCGTCAGCCACATCCGCGCCAACGCGGCGGAGCTAGGCGTGCCAGCCGATTTTTTCGAGAGGAAAGACCTGCACGTCCACGTGCCTGCGGGCGCGATCCCCAAGGACGGCCCATCCGCGGGAGTGACGATGGCCACGGCCATCCTGTCGGCGATCCGCAACCAGCCGACACGGGAGGATGTGGCGATGACCGGCGAAATCACGCTCTCCGGCCTCGTGCTGCCGGTCGGCGGGATTCGCGAGAAGGCCCTGGCGGCGCGGCGACACGGGATTCACACATTCATCCTGCCGGCGCGCAACACGGTCGATCTCGAGGAGTTGCCGGGAGACCTGAAGGACAGCATGGAGTTCGTGCCCGTTGAAACGCTCGACCAGGTGCTGAAGGTCGCGTTCTGACGTGCTCGCCTGGTACATCTCGGGCCACGGCTTTGGTCACGCTGCGCGAGATGTCGAGGTGCTCAATCACCTCGGCGCTGCACACCCCGAGATCCCGGTCGCGGTCCGGACATCCGCGCCTCGCTGGATCTTCGATCTGACGCTGACACGGCCGATCGACTGGCATCCCCTCGAATCCGATACCGGCGTCGTGCAAATCGACAGCCTTCGCGTGGACGAAACCGAAACGATCCGGTGCGCGTCGAGGTTCTACGAGGGCTTCGACGCGATGGTCGAGCGTGAGGCGCGGTGGCTGCAGTCGCGTGGCGCCCGCCTCGTCGTGGGCGACATTCCGCCGCTCGCGTTCGCCGCGGCGCGCCAGGCCGACATTCCCGCGATCGCCCTCGGCAATTTCACATGGGACTGGATCTATGACGGCTATCGCGACTGGATGCCGTCGGGCAGTGGGTTCGTGGATCAGATTCGCGAGGCGTACGCGAGCGCGACCCTCGCGCTTCGCTTACCGATGCACGGCGGCTTCGCGATGTTCGACGAAATCGTCGATCTGCCCTTCATCGCGCGGCGGACCAAACGCAATCCCCCGGAGGTCAGGCGCGCGCTCGATCTGCCGCTCCACACACCGCTCGTCCTGCTCTCGTTCGGCGGCTACGGCCTGGCGAGCATCGACCTCGGTCGAATCGGCTCTCTGCGGGACTATTTGATCGTGACTACGGCGGATGTCGGCACCAATCGACGGGCCGACCAACCGCACGTGCCGGACCTGGCGCAGGAGCGCTTGGGCACAGGGACGCACGCGGGTCTCCCAGACAACGTCAGGATGGTGGACGAGCAGCGGCTCTATGCCAGCGGGTTACGGTACGAGGACGTGGTGGCAGCAGTCGACGTCGTCATGACCAAGCCCGGCTACGGGATCATCTCCGAGTGCGTCGCGAACGAGACGGCGCTCCTGTACACCTCGCGCGGGCACTTCGTCGAGTACAACGTGCTCGTGCGCGAGATGCCGCGCTGGCTGCGCTGCGGATTCATTTCAAACGAGAGTTTGCTCGCGGGGGACTGGCAGGACGCCCTCGATCGCGTACTCGCGCTGCCTGCGCCGCCGGAGGAAGCCGATGTGGATGGCGCGGCGCGCGCGGCGACCGTTGTCGCCGGTCACACGTAGGACACGACGTTCGAATTCACTTCGTCATCTGAATAAATCGCACGTCCGAATACCGCCAGCGCTCGCCGCTTGGGTCTGAAGACGGAACCACGCTCCCACCCGACGCGTCACGCGTCATGGTGAGCCGCGTCCACGACCGCTTGCCGCGCTCGTAATCGAAGGTCTCGCCGTCATCGTCGTAGAGCAGGATGCTGCCCGGCTTGTGGCCGTAATACCGCACGTCGAGCGCCAACACCTCGTCCCGTCCGGGAGCGAACTGACGGGCCGCAATCATCGGCACGAGCCCGCCGTCCTTCACGAAGAGCGGTATCTGCGCGAGCGGCGGCGTCACGCTGATGGTCTCGTGCTCGCCGGCAAAAGTCCCGGTGTAGAAGTCGTACCACTTGCCGGGAGGGAGAACGACGCTGCGCGTTTTGGTGCCGGGCGCAATCGGCGCTACGAGCAGGGCATCGCCGATCATGTACCTGATCCTTGATCTCTTCCGCTCGGCGAATCGCGAAGGGATCCGTCGCCTTCGGGGCCGTTCCTGTTTGAAAGCCCTCGACGAGAGGCATCGGTCGGACGACCGGAGTGCCCTCGAACCGGTACTCCGCGAAGGTCGTGTACCAGTAAGGCAAAAGTCTCAGGCGGAGCTGAATCACGTCGCGGATGGCGTCGACGACGTCCGCGTGGGTCCAGAGCTTGACGTCAGTCGCCCAGCCGTTGAAGAGCGCCAGCGGTGAAAAGCACACCGCCTGAATCCGGCGCAGCATGTCCTCACCTTCACCGCCACGGACTTCCGGAGACCATAGGACACCGGCGAAGCCGGTGTTACCGACGGCGGTGATGTACTCGTTGAAGTCGTAGTTGTCGTTGTAAATGACGAACGGGAACGAAGAGGCGCCGCCGTTCGTGCCGCGAACCTGGCCCAGCGTGCGCTGATTGAGGGCGCGATAGATCTCCATCAGCGTGCGCTGCAAGAGGAGCCCGTAGGTTTGCCGCATCTGCTCGCCGTCATGACCCGAGGGAAACTCCGCGAGGTCGGGCCACAGCCAGAAGTCGAAGCCATCGACCTCGTCCACCTTGAAGCCGCCGATCGCGCCAGGAGTCGATCGCAGCACGTTCGCGCGCAGGTGGTCCGCGAAGATTTGCCGTGCAGCGGACATGGAGTAGTCGGGAACGATGCCGTTCCAGACCAGGTGCGATCCGGCGAACGGAAGAAGCCGCGGATAGAGAGACGAGGTCGGCGAGACGTATGGGTTGATCCAGAGATTCGCGCGGACGTGCTCGCCGGCCAGGCTCGTGAGGAAGCCGTCGGGGTCTGGAAATCGGCCGTGATCCCATTGGAACGACGTCGGGTAGGCGTGGTCGTGCCAGCCCGGCTCGAGCCCAATCATGTCGAGCGGGATACCACGCGCGCGGAAGGCCGCGACCTCATTCAGCACCTGCGCGGCGGTGTAGCCCGTCGGCGTGCGCGTCATGAATCCCAGGCCCCACTTCGGTGGCAGGGCGCCTCCGCCGCAGAACAGGTTGTACCGTCGCACGGCGTCCAACATCGTCGGGCCCGCCAAGACGTAGATATCGACACCCGGCGCGGGCACGAGGAACTCGATCGCATCCGAGCGAGGGAACTCCGCCCAGTCCTTCGAGTGCGTCGTGCGATCGATTGGCGGTGGCTTGATGGTGGCGGCGGTGCGCACACCCAGGCCGACACTCACTGTCAGGTATCGCGACGAGTCGATGAAGACGCCATAACCCTTCGTCGAGACGTAGAACGGCACTGGCGCATGCGTACGGCCGGTCCTGCCGTTCCAATGATCGACGTGCAGCTGGAAGGTGAGGCCGGTGCGGCGCATGGAGGCGAAGTCCACGCCGAGACCGTAGACGTCCTCGTCGGGCGCCAGGGGAAATCGCAGCGCCAGCCGGCCCGCAATAACGCGACCGCTGCCAGCGTCCCCCGGCAGCGGAAACGGGACGTCGGTCATCGCGTGGAGAGCCGTGAGATCCGGTGCCGTGCCGGCCGCACTTAGAAGCGTGAGATCTTCGGGCGTGCCGAGCGTCGCCTTCCAGACGCCAGGCGCTACCAGACGAAAGGCCAGCGGCCTTCCAGGATCAGCTGTCGCCGCTGCGGTTGCCGTCAGAAGAACGATCGTGAGCCCAGCCGACAGAAGTCTCATGCACGGGATGCTAACCCGCACCGCACATAATGGGGTCGGGATGAATTTCACTTTTTGCCGTCGTATTTCCCTGGCAAAAGGTGAAATTCATCCCGACCCGTTACTTCGAATACTTCGCCCTCAACACCGTAAATGACTGGGGCTCGAGGGTCAGGTCGAAACCGGCGCCGGATGCGGGCAGCGGCTTCTCGGCCGGCGCAACGCGCGTCGGTTGCTCGAGGCTGTTCTCCGCCTTCAGGTCGGCGCTGGCGAGAACCGTCAGGCGACCAGCGCTCGTCGGGCCGGCAATCCCCTTGAGATCGACACGGACGGTCCGCGCGGTTGCCGTGGCATTCACGGCTTTGAAGATCACTTCGCCGTGCTTCTGGTCGAGCGACGCGCTTGTGTAAAGCCCATTCTCGGAGTTCTTCTCGGAGCCGTTGACGTTCACCGGCAGCACGTGCGTGCCGAGGTTCGTCGCGTACAACTTCTGCACGTAGTAGTTCGGCGTGCCGAACGAACGCAGGTTGTCGAACCAGATCATGTTCGGCGTCCACTGCCAGGCATCGACGTGCGCAAAGAGCGGCGCATATGACGCCATTGTCACGACGTCCGCGTTGCGCTCCAGACCCGTCATGAACGCCGCTTCGGCGAGTGCGCCTTCCCAGTTATTTTTGTTGTCGGGCTTTGCCACCCCGGACGTCTGCGCGGCGTACTCCCCCGCGAAGACCTTCGGACCGCTGCGGTCGTAGCCGTCGTAGCGATGGGCGTTCGTAAGAAACCAGTTCGGCGCCATGTAGTAGTGCTCGTCGATGATGTCGGCTTTCAACTGGCGCAAATTCGTCCAGAGGTAGTCGAACTCCTTGCCCGCTGATCCGGGCCCGGCGCTCGCCACGAGCGAGATCTCGGGATGCGCCTTTTTCAACGCTTCGGCGAAGCGCTTGTATCGCTCGACGTAGCGCGGCCCCCACTGTTCGTTCCCGATGCCGATTATCTTGAGATTGAACGGTGCCGGGTGCCCCATCTGCGATCGCAATTTGCCCCAACGGCTGTCGACAGACCCGTTGGCGAACGCGATCAGATCGAACGCGTCCTGAACGAACGGATCCAACTGATCGAGGGGAGCAGTCTCGGCCGAATTGAACTGGCAGGCCATGCCGCAGTTGACGATCGGCAGCGGCGTCGCACCGACGTCCTCGGCAAGCTGGAAGTATTCGAAGAACCCGAGCCCGAAGGACTGGAAGTAGTCCGGCGCCGGTCGATGGCTGAACTCGTCGTTCCACCGATTCACCAGCGCCTTCCGCTCGGTGATGTCGCCAACGGTCTTCTTCCAGTCGTAGCGAAGCTCCAGACGGCGCCCCTCGACGATGCAGCCGCCGGGGAAACGAATGAAGCCGGGCTTCATGTCGGCCAGGAGCGTGACGAGGTCCTTGCGGAGACCGTTCGGACGGTTTTTCCACGTCTCCTTCGGGTACAACGACACCATGTCGATATCGATCTCGCCTTCACCCTTCGCCGTGATCTCGAGCTGTGCGCGAGGGTTGGTCGCCGAGGGACGCAGGGTCGTCTCGTACCGCTTCCACTGATTCGTGAAACCGGTGAGCGTGGCTTCGGCGAGGGGCTGATCCTTCTCGTCCGTCAACCGCACGGACAGCGTCTGCGGCGCGCCGGCGTTGGCGCGCACGTACGCGGAGAGGACGTACTCGGCGCCCGAGTGGACGCCCATGCCGCGGAATCCCGAATTGACCAGGCCGTACACACCGTTAGTGGTATACACGCGCAGCCGCAAGTAGTGCGTGTTCTGTGCGTTCAGTGGCGCATCGCTGCGGATGGTCAACTCGCCGTCGGCGCCTTCCCGCCACACTCGCCGCCAGGCGTACAACGGCTCGGTGAACTCGAAGGACCGGTTCTTCACGAGCTCCGGGTACAACCCGCCATCCGCCGCGAAGTTGATGTCCTCGAAAAAGACGCCGAACATCGTCGGCGAGATCTGTGGACCGGGACGGCTGACGTCGAGCGTCACCACATCGCGGGTCGCCTGCCCCGCCTCACGCGGGGCTAACGCCGCGGCGCCACACGCGAGGGCGCCAATCACACCGGCAGCGACGCGTCTACGCAGAAGAACTGCTGATTTCATGGGGCGTAACTTACCACGGGGGACGGAGGCAATGCGGAGAGGTGCGGTGGGGTGCGACAGGTGCGCAGGGGCGACGGGTGCTTCAGCGGAGCATTTGTTTCAGCGCGGCGATGACATCCCTTTGGTGCGTCGCCAGTGCGAAATGCCCCGCCTCTTCGATGATGATCATGCGCTTTTTCGGAGCCGAGACCTTCTTGAAATACGCCTCGGCGAGCGGTGTCGGCGTGAAGAGATCGTGCCGACCCTGGATAACAAAGTAGGGAATCCTGAAGCCGAGCGCCGTGGCTGGAAGATCCTCGCTCACCATGGCGCCGATCAGTGCCGCACCAGACGCGTTCATCCCGTCGCCGATTGCCTTGAGCGTCGTCTCGGTCTCGCCGTTCTCCTCGAGGAGCTTCAACAAACCGGCCAGCCAGGCGGTATCGGAGGCGTTCATGTTTTTGCGGATCCCGCGTGAGAAGCTGAAATACTGCTTCCAGTTCTTCGGCTCCGGCTTGCCGATGGCTTCGAGAGTGGCCAGCGCGCTCGCATCGCCCTTCTCCTTGTAGCGCTGCTTGAGGAAGTCGAACTGGAACTGCACCAGGTCGGCCCACGCCGTCACCTGGCCGGTCCCGACATAGGCGTCGAACAGCTCCGGCCGCTGCTGCGCCATTGCCGTCGCGACGACGCTGCCCCAGGAGTGGCCGAACAGGATGAGCTTCTGTTCGGGAAATCGCTTGTGTAGCTGCCCCGCGAGATCGATCCCATCAGCGACGATGCGTTCCCGCGAGACACTACCTGCGCCGTTCTTCGCGAATGTCCGCCCTGCGCCGCGCTGGTCCCATTGGACCAGGACGAAATCCTGTTCGTATAGCGCGTAAGTCGAGATGAGCGGCGACTGCACGTCGCCCGGCCCGCCATGCAACAGCAGCAGCACAGGCTGGCGATCGTCGATGCTTCGAATGGTCACCCACTGCTCGATGCCGCCAATCGAGATGAAAGAGGCCTCCTCGATGCGCCTCGCGGGGTTCTGAGCGACCTGGTCGGCAGCATGCGGCGCGGCTGTCATCCGCCAGAGCGGCCACCGTGCGACGGCGGGCGGAAGGAGGGCGACGAGGCTCAGCGTCAGTAACCCGGCATACGTTGGTCGTCCCACGCGACGCTCTTCACGGTTCATTTAGTGCTAAAAACACAGCACAAACCACTAAGCCGTACATGCGGGAAGGTGCGGCAGGTGCGGAGGAGTGCTTACGGTGCGAAGCGCTGATGCTGCTGGGACATTCCGAGCGTCAAAGCCGTCAGTGCACGTGGTGCGGCAGCGCCTCGCACCAGCGCACCTTGTCGCACCGTACCGGACTGCTCCGCGCCTTGCCGCGCTAACTCAATCTTTTATACAAGTGACGAGCGACCAGATTGTCGGAATGTTGACCTTTTCGATCGAGACGGGATGCAGCTCCGCCTGGGCGAGGAAGGCCGGAAGATCCAGATCCGATTTGAAGCCGATGTGGACAGTCAGCGGCGAAATCAGGCGCTCGGCCCAGGAGACGATCGGATTCGAGCTGCGGAAGTGATTGAGGATGATCACGCGGCCACCCGGGCGGCAGACGCGGCGCATCTCGAGCGCTACTTTGACGGGATCCGGCACAACGCTGATGAGATACGGCGCGTAGACGATGTCGAACGACTCGTCCGGAAAGGTCAGCGCAGACGCATCCATCTGCATCAGGCGCACCTCCCGCAAGCCGTTTTTCGCGACGCGCTCATGCGCTTTCTCGAGCATCGAGTCGGAAAGATCGACCCCGGTGACCTTGCAGTCGCGCGGGTAGAGCGCCAGGTTGATGCCGGTGCCGACGCCGACTTCGAGGATGCGATCGCCCGGTGCGATCGCCATCCGCTTGAGCGCCTGCAGCCGGCCGGCGTGAAGAGTCGGTCCGAAGACGATGTCGTAGACCGAAGCCAGCTTCTCGTAGACACCGGCGACGAAGTCGGTTTCGACGGCCGTGACCGACAGCGCGCGGGTCGCGACGTCGGATGAGGCCACGTACTCTTCATCTGCCCTGCCGCTTCGGTCGAACAGAGCCATGGGCGCCCTTTCCTCCACCTTTGCGTTGCGTGGGCCAACGTACTGCCACCCGCGGATTTACGGACTATACCTTCGGCCGCAACTCGTAAACAAGCTTTACTGCAGCTATGGCGGTGCTAGAACCCCGCCTTCACACCATGCTCAGCTCACACGCAGAACGATTCGCCGTGCATATGAAAGGTGCACGCTACGAAGTGGCTCAGGCACGCGTGCCGAGGTTCGTCAGCACCGCCAGCACAGCGGACGGCACACCACTGAATTGCACGCCCTGCACGCGCGGGCGCACTTTCTCCGCCAGCTCAGATGCGATTGTGACGCCTTCGTCCACCGCGCCGCCGAGCGCCTCCGCTCGGCGCATCCGATCGATCAGCACCTCGGGCACCCGCACGTTCGGGACTTCGTTCGCCAGATATTCCGCATGGAGCAGGCTCTCGAACGGGCGAATGGCTGCGATCAGCGGCACACGAACGGTTTCCGTCAACTCCAGAAAACGGTCCAGCGCCTCGATGTCATAGATCGGCTGCGTCACGGCGAACTCGGCACCTGCCTCGACCTTGTAGGCGAAGCGCCGCACTTCCTCGTCGATCCGCGGCGCTGTCGGGTTCGCGACCACACCGACGTGAAAAGCGGTGGGGCGCCCAATCGGCTGCCCACCGACGTCGCGGCCCTGATTCAACCGTGCGACGGCGTTCGTCAGCCCAATCGAGTCGACGTCGAATACGAGCGTCGCGTCTGAATAATCGCCGCTCTTTCGAGGATCGCCCGTGAACAGCACGAGGTTGCGCACGCCAACCGCGTGCGCACCAAGCAGATCCGACTGCATGCCAAGCAGATAGCGATCGCGACACGCGTACTGAAGAACCGGCTCGATACCCGCGTGCTGCCGGACGAGGATCGCCAGCGAGAGCGCGCTCATCCGGGCACCGCCCTTCAACCCGTCCGTGATCGCGATTGCGCTGACGCCATGGCCGCCAAACTTCGAGACGTCCGCGAGCGCTTCGGCGGGATCGTGTCCCTTCGGCGGCTGCAGCTCCACCGTGACGACATGCCGACCTTCGGCAAGCGCGCGCGCGAACCGCGACTTGTCGGCGCGCTCGACCGGCGGGTCCCACGACACATCGGCTGTCGCGCCAGTGCCGGCGCTGACCGCCACGCGCTCGCCCGCAGGCGCGAGCGCCCGCACGGCGTGATGGATCTGTCGTACGTGCTCGGGCGTCGTCCCACAGCATCCGCCCACGAGACGGACGCCGCGCTGCACGAAGCGGCGCGCGTACGACGCCATGTACTCGGGCGACGACAGGTAGATGTTTCGCCCCTCGATGTCGCGCGGACGTCCGGCGTTCGGCTGCGCGGACAACCGCTTGGTCGTGACGCGCGCCATGCGCTCGATGGTTTCGAGCATCGGCGCCGGGCCGACGCTGCAGTTCACGCCGATGACGTCAGCCGACAGCCGATCGATCTGCGGCACGAACTCTTCGGGCGGCATGCCGTCGAGGCTGTCGCCGTCCTCCTCGGTCGTCATCTGCGCGACGATCGGCCGATCGCAGACGGATCGGACGGCGGCAATCGCGGCGCCCAACTCGTTCACGTCGCGGAAGGTCTCGAGGATGAAGAGATCGACGCCGCCCTCGGCCAGCGCCGTTGCCTGGGCGCGAAAAAGGGCGGTCGCCTCGTCCACGCTCATCTTGCCCCAGGGCTCGATGCGGATCCCGAGCGGGCCGATCGCACCGGCGACATACGCCTGCATACGTGCCGCCTGCTTCGCCAGGCGCGCACCGGCGACGTTGATGTCGACGAGCTTGTCAGCCAGTCCGAATGCGCCGAGCTTCACGGCGTTCGCGCCAAACGTATTCGTCTCGATCACGTCGGCGCCAGCGCGAATGTATTCGCGATGGACCTCGACGACGAGGTCGGGCTGGGCGAGATTCAGCGCGTCGAAGGAGCGGTTGATGAACACGCCCTTCGCGTACAGCATCGTCCCCATCGCGCCATCGCAGACGAGAACGCGCCGTTCGATCGCTTCGAGAAAACTTGGGGTCATCGCGCCGCGGCGGGCGCCTTTGCATCCGCTGGTGCGGGAACCAGCAGATCGGCCTTGTCCCAGATGAAGTCCTTCGAGCTGTAAACCGCCGTCTCGTAATCCTTCCCCATGAAAATAGCCGACACAGGACACGCCTCTTCGCAGTAGCCGCAGAAGATGCAGCGCGTCTTGTGAATCTGGTAGACCTTGGCGTAGCGCGGACCCGCCATCACGCTGCCGTCGTTTTCCGCTGCTTCGAGATAGATCGCGTCGGCCGGGCAAGCAACGGCGCACAGACCGCAGGCCACGCACTTTTCCAGCCCGTCCTCGTCCCGCATCAGCACCTGCTTGCCGCGGAACTTGGGGAACATGGGGACCTTCTGGTCCGGATAATCAACCGTGATGGGCTTGCGAAAGAGGTGCTTGAACGTTGTGGCAAAGCCCGTGATGATTTCGGAAATCATGCCTGCTCCCGCGGCCCTTCGCGCCCGGCGGCCCTGAACGCCATCGGGTAAACCGCTCGATCATAACATCTTGGCCGTATTCAGGCGATAATCCCGCTGTGGAACCGCGCTTCCTGCCGCCGGAGCAGTTCCTGCTGACCACGCTGGTGTTCAAGCTGGCGGTCATGGCCGGCCTGGCCACCATGCTCGTCCGGTTCCGGCGCTTCCGCCACATCCTCATCTTCGAGCGGCGCGCATTTACCGATCGCCTGATTCTGTCGCTCGCGCTGGGCGCTCCGCTGACACTCGGCGTCGCCTCGCGCATCCTGCTTCGCTACGACGCCGCGGATCTGACCCTGGAGGGCGCGTTCATCGTGGGCCTGATCGCCGGTCCCTACTCGGGCGCAATCGTTGGCGCCCTGACGGCGGTCCCGGCGCTGATTGCCGGCGAATGGGGGGCCCTGCCGTTCGCCGTTGGCTGCGGGTTCGCCGGCGGCGGTCTCCGCGAGCTTTGCCCGAAGGAGGCGATCTGGCACTTCTCGCCGTTCGTCTTCTCGGCATTGCCACGCCGCATCTGGCATATGGCGCGCCGGCTGCAGGTGGACTGGCAGATCATCCTCGTCCTGGCGCCCATCGCGCTCGAGTTGCTCCGACAGGCGATCGGCCTGCGCTTCGGCCCGAACCGGCTCTTTTTTCTGAGCGCGCCGTCGGCGACCTCCTTCGTGCTGGTGCTGATCGGAACCGTGCTCTGTGTCGCGACGCCAATCAAGATCTGGAACAACGCCCGCATCGAGCATCGATTGCAGGAGCAGGAAACGCTGCTCCTCGCCGCCAAGATCTCGGCGCTGGCGTCGCAGATCAACCCCCACTTTTTGTTCAACACGCTGACTTCGATCTCCTCGCTCATTCGATCGCAGCCCGAGACGGCGCGTATGGTGGTGCACCGGCTGTCGGCGCTCCTTCGGCGACGCCTGCGCGATCCGAACCACTTCGTCACTCTCCGCGAAGAGCTCGAGGCCGCGCACGAATATCTCGACATCGAGGTGATCCGCTTCGGGCCGCAGCTGCGCGTCCGCACCAACGTCGACGCCAATACGCTCGACGTGCTCGTGCCCAGCATGATCCTGCAGCCGCTCGTGGAGAACTGCGTCAAGCATGGCCTGTCACGCAAAGTTGGCGGCGGCACCATCACGATCCGCGCCGAGCGCTATGCCGGCGGCGCGGTGATCGAGGTCTCGGACGACGGGCTGGGGATGACCGACGAGCGCCGCGAGACCGCGTTCTCGGACGGGATCGGGCTCAGCAACGTGAACGAACGGCTGCGGGTGATCTATGGGGCGCGAAGCGCCGTCAGCGTATCGACCGAGCTCGGCCGAGGGACGTCTGTTCGCCTCGAAATCCCCGACATCGTCGCCGAGGAACGCGCCAGTGCCTGATCGCGTGCTGCGCGCCGTGGTGGTGGACGACGAGCAACTGGCGCGAGAGGAGCTGTGTTACGTCCTGGATGAGGTTGGCGGAGTCGAGGTGGTGGCTCAGGCGGGGAACGGCTTCGAGGCGATCGATGCCATCGGCCGCCACACGCCCGACCTCGTCTTCCTCGACGTGCAGATGCCCGGCCTGACCGGGTTCGAGCTGGCGCGGACACTGGCCGATCGCGAGCCGCCCGTCACCATCATTTTCGTTACTGCCTTCGACCAGCACGCCATCGAAGCCTTCGACGTCAACGCCGTGGACTATCTGCTGAAACCGATCGAGAGCGCGCGGGTCGAAACGGCCATCCAGAGGGCCCGGCGGCGAATGGTGCCGGAAGTCCCGCTGAACGATCAACTCGAGCGGATCGTCCAACTCGTGGAATCGAGGAAGGCCGCCCGTCCCGAGCAGGTCGCCGTGAAGGTGGGCGAACGGTTCCTGCTGGTGCAGGCCGAGGAAATCATTTTTGCCTCGATGGCCGACGAGTCGATTAATATTGTGACTGGGCACGTCTCCGGCACGTGCAATTTCAGAACACTTGATGAATTGCAGGCACGATTGGACCCCGCGGTCTTCTGGCGGGTGCACCGGTCTCACCTGGTCAACATCAATAAAATCAAGGAGATAGTCCCCTGGTTCAGCAGGAATTACATCCTTCGGATGAAGGACGCGAAGGCGACGGAAATCCCGGTCAGCCGATCTCAAACCCGCCGCCTCCGGGAGTATCTGAAACTCTAGCCGGAGACCCGCTTTCGCCGTTGCCCGCCGGACATCACGTCCACGCGGCACAAGGCTTTCACTTCGGTCAGGTTCGCGATGAGCTGGTGGCGTGGCTGAAAACGCTGTTCTCCGCCGCCGTCTACGCGACGCTGATCGTCACATTCGGCTTCCAGGTAGCGCGCGTCGAAGGCCAGAGCATGGCGCCGACGCTCGCCGATCAGGATCGCCTGATCGTCAACAAGCTCGCCTATCGTCTCGCCGATCCGCGGCGCGGCGACATCGTGATGCTCTACTACCCGCTCGACCCGAACAAATCATTCGTCAAGCGCGTGATCGCCGAAGAGAACGACGTTGTCCGCATCGTGGACGGCAAGGTTTACGTGAACGACACCCCGATGCGGGACGACTTCGTGCCGCCGGAGTACCGTAGCCACGACGATTACGGTCCGAGCGTAGTGCCGGAGGGGTACTACTTCGTGATGGGCGACCATCGGAACAACAGCTCCGACAGCCGCCACTGGGGCATGGTCCCGAAGAAATACATCATCGGCAAAGTGCAGGTTCGCTGGTGGCCTGTGCCGTCCGCACGCATCTTCTAATCGGTCGAACGCCGCGACGGTGACGGAACGCTACAAGGCTGTCGCGGCCGTCCTCCTCAAAGTCCTTTTCCTCAACCTTGCCGTCGCCGGCACCAAGCTCGTGCTCGGTTACGTCACCGGTGCGGTCAGCATCGTCTCGGACGGCCTGCACTCGCTGACCGATTCGTTCTCGAACGTCGCCGCCCTCCTCGGCGTCCGGATCGCGCGCAAGCCGCCCGACGTGGACCATCCGTACGGCCACCGGAAATTCGAATCGATGGCGGCGGCCGCGATCGCCGCTTTTCTGTTCGTCGTCATGATCGAGGTCGGACGTGCGGCGTGGCAGCGGTTCGTTCACGGCGGAGGTCCGACGGTCAGCGGGCTGTCGTTCGTCGTCATGATCGGGACGATGGCCGTGAACCTCGTCGTCACGATCTACGAGCGCCGCGCGGGAGCCCGTCTTTCGAGCGAGGTGCTAATAGCCGACGCGCTACACACCCGCAGCGACGTGCTCACGTCGCTGACTGTCATCATCGCGCTTGCCGGCTCAGCGAGCGGCTACCCGGTGCTGGATTCCATCGCAGCGTTCGTCGTCGTCGGCTTCATCGGGTATGCCGCGTTGCAGATCGTGAGATCGACATCCAACATCCTGGCCGATCGCGTGATGATCCCGGAAGACGACGTGCGCGCCGTGGTGATGCAGGTGCCGAAGATCATCGGCTGTCATGCCATCCGCACTCGCGGGTCGGCCGACTTCGTCTTTCTCGATTTGCACATCTGGATGGCACCCGACACGCCTCTCGATGTGGCGCACGCGATCTCGCACGAGGTCAAGGATCGCCTGATGACACGCTTTCCCGAGATCGGCGACGCGATTATTCACATCGAGCCGCCTCCACGCGACTTCGTCACCGACGGCCACAGATAGGGTCACGGAAGGACACGGACTGAAGCCGCCCGCGGACGCCACGGGCTTACGCGGACCAGAGAGTTTTGGTTTTTGTTCTTTGCTTGTCCGTGCAATCCGTGTGGTTCCGTGACAGCCTTCCTGTCCGCGGAGTCCGTGACCGATTTCGTTCGCGGCATCCGTGACGAAGGAAGGCAAATCCGTGACCGGCCGGGTCGGTGACAGCGAGTCTGTTATGCTGCCTAAATGGCCCGCGCACGGCGCCCCTCGCTCAGTCATCTGGATGCGGCGGGGCGGATCCGGATGGTCGATGTTGGCGACAAGCCGATCACCGATCGCTCCGCGACGGCTGAAGCGTTCATCCGCGTCTCTGCGACGGCGCGACGGCTGGCAGACAGTGGAGGTGCCAAGAAGGGCAATCCGCTCGAGATTGCCCGCATCGCCGGAATCCAGGCGGCAAAGCGCACCCACGATTTGATTCCACTCTGCCATCCGCTTCTTCTCAATCACATCGCTGTCGACATCACGGCCGCGCGCGGCGGCTATCGCATCCTGGCGCGCGTCAACGTTTCGGGACAGACCGGCGTAGAGATGGAAGCGTTGACCGCGGCCAGCGTGGCCGCCCTGACGATCTACGACATGCTCAAGGCAGCCGACCGCGGCATGGTCATCGAACGCGTCCGTCTTCTCACAAAAACCGGCGGGCGAAGTGGAACGTATCGCGCCTCGGCGCAGCCGGTTCCGAGCCCGTTATGAACCTCACGCCGGTCGACGTGCTGGTATTCGGGCCGCATCCTGACGACCTCGAGATTGGGATGGGCGCGACCGTCGCGCATCACGTCGCGAACGGCCTGTCGGTTGGCCTCTGCGATCTCACCCGCGGCGAGATGGGCACGAACGGCACACCGGAAGAGCGCGTGCGCGAAGCCGAAGAGGCCTGCGGAGTTCTTGGTGCGGCGTGGCGTGTGAACCTCGGGCTGTCGGATCGTCACCTGCGTGACACGCCTGAACAAGTGCGTCCGATCGTGGAGTTGATCCGCCGCTGCCGTCCGTCCGCCATCGCGCTGCCGCACGAATCCGATCGGCACCCGGATCACGTCGCCGCTCATGCGCTGGTGCGTGCGGCCGCGTTCAGCAGCGGCTTGCGTCGGTTCGACGCCGATGGCGCGCCGTGGAAGCCTGACTGGCTGGTCTGTTACTTCATCAACAATTCCGTCGAGCCGTCGTTCGTCATCGACGTGTCGGAATACTACGAGACAAAGCGGCGAGCGCTGGCGTGTCATCGCTCGCAGTTCGCGCCCGCGGCACCCGACGCCGAGGAGACTCGGCTGACGTCCCCATTGTTCCAGCAGCTCATCGAGAGCCGCGACGCCCAGTTCGGCGCCCGCGTCGGCGTGCGGTGGGCCGAAGGCTTTGTGGTCCGCGAGCCGCTGGTGCGCCGCCATCTTCTCCGCCAGCGCGCGCGGCCAGCTACCCCATGAACGTCGGCATCGTCTGTTACGCCTCGACCGGCGGCAGCGGCATTGTCGCAACGGAGCTCGCCATCGAACTGGCCAACCGTGGACATGACGTCCACGTGCTCAGCACCGAGCCGCCATTCCGTTTTCCGAGCGGCAAGCGCGGGCTGACGTTCCACGGCGTGTCGACGCCGGCGTATCCGCTGTTCCGGGAGCCGCAGTACGCGCTGTCGCTGGCGACGAAGATCGTGCAGGTGTCGCGGCGTCACCATCTCGACGTCGTGCACGCGCACTACGCCGTGCCGCACGCGGCTGCCGCATACCTTGCGCGCCAGATCATGGCGGCCCACGCGACCGACCGCGTGCCGAAGATCATGACGACGCTTCACGGGACCGACATCACGCTCGTCGGCAGCGACCCCTCGGTACTCGGAAACGGTCGCGTTTTGCATCGATCAATCGGACGGAGTGACCGCGGTGTCCGCAAGCCTGCGCGAGGACACGTGCGATTCGCTGGGGATCTCGCGCGAGATTCAGGTGATTCCCAATTTCCTCGACATCTCACGGTTCCGGCCGCTGCGCGTCGCCCGCGCCGATCGATCGCGCAAACAGCTGGTGCACGTCTCGAACTTTCGGCCGGTGAAAAGGATTGGCGCGCTGATCGAGATATTCCGCCGCGTCCGCCAGCAGATCCCTGCAACCCTGGTCCTGGTTGGCGATGGCCCGGAGATGCCAGGCGCGAAGGCGCAGATTGCCGCCGCCGGGCTCGAGCAGGACGTCGAGTACGCGGGCGAAGTCCACGACGTCGTCGGCCTGTTTGCGGTCGCCGACCTGTTCCTGTTGCCGTCCGCGACCGAAAGCTTCGGGCTCGCAGCGCTCGAGGCCATGGCGTGCGAGGTGCCCGTCATCGCGTCGCGCGTCGGCGGTCTTCCCGAAGTGATCGACGACGGAATCAACGGCTTCCTGCACGACCCGGACGATCTCGATGGGATGGTGGCGAGCGCCGTGCGTCTGCTGACCGATGACGACCTCCATCGGCGCATCGGTCGCGCGGCGCGCGAAGTGGCGGTCGAGCGCTTTTCCGCCGATCGCGTGGTGCCGCAGTACGAGGCGGCGTATGAGCAGCTGTTGCAGGCTGAAACTGTCTAGACAACGCGCTCAGAACGATGTCACTCCCCACCCTCTCCTCTCGCGAGAAAGAAGGAGAGGCTCTCGAGCGACTGGGTCAGATCCACGCTCTTCAACTTGACATCCGGCGGCACGGTGAGCGGTCCCGGGGAGAAGTTGAGGACGGCTTTGACGCCTGATGCCACGACCTGATTCACCACCGGCTGCGCGGCGGACACGGGTACGGCGATCACGGCGATGCTGATGCGCTCGTGCTTCACGACGCGCTTCAGCTGACGCACGTCGAAAATTGCCACGCCGCCGCGCGAGATGTGGCCGACCTTCTCGTTGAGCACGTCGAACAGCGCGACGATTTCGAAGCCCTCCTGGCGGAAGCCCGGATAGTCGGCGAGCGCGAGCCCCAGGTTCCCGGCGCCCATGATCGCCACGCGCAGCTTCCGATCGAGCCCGAGGATCTGGCGGACGTGGCGCCGCAGATCCTTGACGTAGTAGCCGACACCGCGTACGCCGAACTCGCCGAAGTTC
Organism: Vicinamibacteria bacterium; assembly: GCA_963800785.1. Taxonomy (GTDB): domain Bacteria; phylum Acidobacteriota; class Vicinamibacteria; order Vicinamibacterales; family JAENWD01; genus JAENWD01. The sequence goes on along the minus strand of CAWDCH010000020.1, from coordinate 327,293 downwards.
GCCAGGTCTTTCCGGATCTGTGCCGCGTTCAGGTGAAACTGCTCGGCGAGGCCCTGCGACGAGATGGTCTGCACGCCGGCGGCATCCAGCTCCGTCAGGCAGCGCAGGTAAATTGACAACCGGTTGGTGGTGAGCTCCGAGACCTGTTCCGGCTGGGGACGCGGTTTGTTCGATGCTTTCACAAGACTATCGCGATTGTACGAACCCGTTCCAAGCACCGTCAAGAACCGTTCGTCGCGTGGGGACAGGTCCCACCCGCTATCGATTGGGGCCTATCCCCACATGTGGCGCCGCCCTTGCACGCGGCGCCTCAGTGCTAGAATCCGCCCTCTATGGCTCACGCGCCGAATGCCGCGCCTCCGAACGCTCCCGCGCCATCGTCTTTTGAACCGTACGTCTCTGCGTCGAAGACGCTTCCCGAGTTCACGCCGCGCGCGATCGTGCTCGGCGCGCTGTTCGGCCTGCTGTTCGGCGCGTCGACCGTCTACCTCGGGCTGCGCGCCGGCCTGACGGTCAGTGCGTCGATTCCGATTGCCGTGCTCGCGATCTCGGTGCTCAAGCGCCTCGGTGGCTCGACCATCCTCGAAAACAACATCGTCCAGACGATTGGCTCAGCGGGCGAGTCGCTCGCGTCCGGGGTCGTCTTCACGATCCCGGCGCTGCTGTTCCTGCTGCCTTACGGGCCTGGCTATTTCAACTACCTGCAGATCCTCCTGCTGGCGTTCGCCGGCGGCATCCTCGGCGTCCTGATGATGGTGCCGCTGCGCAGAGCGCTCATCGTCAAGGAACACGGCGTGCTGCCCTATCCGGAAGGCACCGCTTGTGCGGACGTGTTGATCGCCGGGGAGCGCGGCGGCGCGCTCGCGGGAACGGTGTTCCTCGGCCTTGGCGTCGGGATGTTGTGGAAGGCGCTGTCGTGGATCATTCAGCTGTTCCGCACCGCCGTCGGCTACTCGATGCCGGCGCGCAGCTTTTTCCCGAACGCAACGATCAACGTCGACATCTCGCCCGAGTACATGGGCGTCGGGTACGTGATCGGACCGCGGATCGCCGGAGTCATGTTTGCCGGCGGCGTCCTGTCGTGGCTGGTGCTGGTGCCACTGCTGACGATCCTCGGTCAATACATCCCGGTGCCGTTTCCGCCGGTGCCGGCAAGCGGACTGAAGCTCTCGGAGATGGCGCCCGGACAGATCTGGAGCGCCTACATCCGTTACATCGGCGCCGGAGCGGTGCTGGCTTCGGGCCTCATTACGCTGGGCCGCACGCTGCCGACGATCGTCTCGTCGTTCCGCGAAAGCATGAAAGGCCTGGGAGAAGCGACCGGCGGCGCGGCGCTCGTCCGCACGGAGCGTGACCTTCCCCTGATGTTCGTGATCGCCGGCTCGCTGGCGCTGGCACTGTTCCTCGTCGTGGTCCCGAAGTTGCCGACCTGGGGCAACCCGCTTGCCGCGGTGTTGACAGTCGTGTTCGGATTCTTCTTCGTCAGCGTCTCGTCGCGAATCACCGGCCTCATCGGCAACTCCTCGAACCCGATCTCCGGCATGACAATCGCCACGCTGATTCTGACCTGCACGATCTTCGTTGCGGTGGGCTGGACGGGGGATGCGTATGCGCCGATGGCGATCTGCGTCGGATCGGTCGTCTGCATTGCGGCGGCAATCGCCGGCGCGACTTCGCAGGACTTGAAGACCGGATTCCTCGTCGGTGCGACGCCGAGCTCTCAACAGATCGGTCTCATCATCGGCGTCGTCACGTCGGCGCTTCTCATCGGATTCACGACGCTGTACCTGAATCAGGTGATGGGCATTGGATCACAGTCGCTGCCGGCGCCGCAGGCCACCCTGATGTCGACCATCATCAAGGGGCTGCTGAGCCAGAACCTGCCGTGGGGGCTCGTGCTCTGCGGCGTCTCGATTTCCATCGTGCTCGAGCTCTGCGGCGTCCGGTCGCTCTCGTTCGCTGTGGGCTCGTACCTGCCAATCGCCACGACGGCGCCGATCTTCGTGGGCGGGCTGGTCCGCTGGTTCGTCGAGCGCAAGACCGGTGAGGCTTCGGAATCCGAGATCAGCTCGGGCACCCTGTTCAGTTCAGGGCTGATTGCCGGCGGGTCGATCGCGGGCATCCTCTATGCGATCCTGTATGGAAGCCGGATCGTCGAGGCCGCAGACGATGCGTCGACGACGGGAGTGATTCCGTTCCTGCACGAGGGCGGCATCGGCCAGATTGCCGGCGCAGTCGTCTTTTTTTTGCTGGCCGTCGTGCTGGCACGTGTCGCGCGCCGTCGGCTCCAATGATGAAACGCCCCTTGTCAATCGCCGTTCGCCTCCTGGCCGCCACGCTCTTGGCGGCCAGTGCTGTTTCAGGGCAGACCATGTCGCGGCGGGCGGCCACGATCGCGGCGATCCGTAACTATCCGGCGTTTTACAACGGCCAGCCTGTGCTGCTTCGCGCCGAACTGCAGCAGGACGGAGAGCGCGCCTCGCTCGTCGCGGGCGATTCGCGAATCCCGGCCTTGGTGAAAAGCGGCGTCTCGGGGAACGGCGTCCTCGAAGTTCGCGGCGAGGTGTGGGACCTGGGGCGCATGCAGGCCGACGATCCCCGTTTTTCCGGCCGCGACGTCAGACAATTCGTGGGGCTCGAGTCGGGTGCCAGCTGGCCGAAACCCGGCGAAATCGTGATCGTGAACGTCACCAGTGCCACATCTGCCGAGTCGCTCGTCGCGCCGTCGGTGCGCAACCTGGCGCTCGCGCCCGAACGCTACGTCGATCAGCGCGTCACGGTGAAGGGACAGTTCCGGGGTCGGAATCTCTACGGTGATCTTCCGCAGGCGCCGCCGGCCAGGGATGGCGGCCGTGAATTCATCATCCGTTCGGCGGATGCAGCGATCTGGGTGACCGGTAAGCAGCCCAAGGGGCGAGGGTTCAGCTACGACGTGTCGTCTCGACTCGACACGCAGCGCTGGATCGAGGTCAGCGGTACCGTGAAGTGGGAGCGGGGGCTGGTCTCGATCGTGGCCGACCAGCTCGCCGAGACATCCCCGCAGGCCGAAGCCCGCGCCGAGCAGGTCGACGTCGCGCCGGCACTGATCGCGCCGGAGGTCCTCTTCAGTGCGCCGACCGCCGACGAAACGGACGTCCCTCAGGACACCAAGGTCAGAATCCAGTTCTCGCGTGATCTCGATCCCACCACGCTGAAAGGCCGCATTGAAGTGGCCTACTCGATGACGCAATCTCGCGAGCGCGGCGAGCCCGAGCCGCCGCCGGTCGTCGTGCGCGTCGGCTACAACCCGGGCGCACGGGTGATGGAGATCACCTTCGATCCGCCCCTGGAACGATTTCGCATCGTCGAAGTGCGTCTGAAAGAAGGCATTCTCGGCACCGACGGCGCGCCCATGAAGCCGTGGCTGCTCCGGTTCACGACGGGCGGGTCGTAAAGGCGATGTGCCCCGCCAGCTGCCTCGATGTCGCGGCACAGCGTGCGCCGACGTTGTTGGCGGACCTGAAGGTCCGGCAACTCTACGGCACCAAGCGGAATCCGGTGACCACTTCCTCCGTCTTCCCTGCGGCTTCCGCTTTCAACTTCAACACGTAATCACCAGCCGCCAGCGGCGCGAGATTGAGCTCCGCCGTTGCCCAGGTGATCCCGGCCTCCGTGCGCGTCGCGACGGTCACAGGAAGCGACATCGGTTTGCCTGCGCGATCGAGCACTTCTCCGCTCGTGGCCGTAATCGTCGCGGCCGTCGGCAACTCGAGTCGGACACGCTCGGTGCGGCGGAACTGCAAATCGGCGGTCGGCACGAACTTGATGCCCGTCGTCGGCCCGCGCCGAAGCACAACGGGGCGGCCGGGAGCCGAGATCTCAGCCAGACGAATCGTGTCACTGTACGGCAGTCCGTGCTGCGCCGGCGTAACACGAGTCCTTATCGTGATGTCGTGATCGGGCACGACGATTTCGCCGAGATCCACGGCCAAGGCGCGCTGACCCGCTGCGAGCGGCGCGGTCGTTTCAGCCAACACCTCGTTCTCTGCGGAAAGAACCGCAACATTGACCGATCCGCCGGCGAGCCACTCGCCGGCGCGGACGACCGCGGAATCGAGCTCGGTGAGCGCCCAGAAGTGGACGCGGCGTTCGGCTCCTTCATCCGGACCGAGTGAAGCGTAGCTCACCGAGGTTCGGAGCGGCACGCCGGGGCGCGCGCTTCCAAGTGCGTTCAGCGCTCCCTGAATCATCGCCGGCGGCGCCGCCGCTTCGGCGGTCGCGGCCGTCATCCTGCCCTCTTCAATCTCTTCCCGTGTGGCCGCACGGTAGCCACGCCGCGCCCGAACGTCGACACTCGGGCGCTTCACGCGCACCGTGATCTTGCGGAACTTGCCATCGAGCTTCGTGTTGGTCGCGTAGTAACCGAGCAGGTAATACGACGTGAGATCGTCCACGACGCGCTTGATGCCACTGTCGAGGGCGTTGGTGTCGACTACTGCCAGCCCGTCGGTATTCTCGGCGAGGGAACGCAGGTTCTCGGAGCGGGTCTTGACGAGCGCCTGATCGGCATAAATCGGCGCGGTGCCGAGAAGAATGGGGGGATGTCCGGTCTGGACCAGCGCCTGCGTCTCGCCTTCGAGAGGACCGTCTTCGCTGATCGGCTTGTCGAGCGCAACCAGACCGAGTGCGTTGACCGGATAGAAGCTCACGTTCGCTCGGTTGGCCTCATCCATCAGGTCGTAAAACGTCTGCCTGTTGTCGAGCATCGCGAGGTTCATCCGGTCGCGCTCGCAATCGCGGGGATTGAAACCGACGTGATGCTCCTGCAAGTCGCTCGTCAGCCTGCCCTCGGGCGTCACGCCTGTCATCGGCGGCTGGGTGCGGCCGTTTCGCGTGAGATTCGGATTCGGGCGGAACAGTACCCAGCCGCCTGTCACCGTGATGACGGCCTTGCGTTCGTCACGCAGCCCGCGGAGGTATTTCGAGAGATCGTCGAGCGCGTCGAGTACCTGCTTTTCTCGTCGCCGCGCGATCATTTCGGCTGAGACGCCAGAGAAGGGCTCTACCCCATTGCCGCGCTCGTCCGGATAGCAGAGCTCGTATTCCTGTTCGATGGGATCGTCAGGAAACAATCGATCCCTCTGGCCCCAGAACCAGTAACGAGACAAGTAGCCTTCAACGGTTTCGGTCCGTCGTGCCAGCGCAATGTCTTTTGCGGACATCTGCGGCGTCATCACCGCAAACAGATCGTCGGGGCCGACCACCCGGTTGAGCAGGTTGACGAGCGTCCGCTTGACGCGGTGCGACCCGGCGACGTCGACGAAGTAGGTGTCGAGGAAGATGACGATGATCCGAGCCTTGCCGCTCTCGGCAATCTCGCGGCTCTCGCGCGTGTTGGTTGGTTCGCGGCGGAACGCATCCGGCCCCGGCCCCCGTACGACGACGTGCTCGAACGTCTGGATGGTCTGTGGCACGCCATCTTCAAGCACTTCGAAGTCGGCCTGCGTCAAATCCCCGACTGGCTGGCCGTTCTGCGTCGGAAAGACATCGACGCGAACGTAATTGGCCTCGGCGCGGAAGCGGGCCTGCGCGTCGGGCGTTGCGGCCTGATCGGTCTGCTGGGTGCTTTGGGATGCGGGCGCCTGCCCACCCGCGCGGATGGCCATTCCGGATGCGGGCAGCAGGAGCCCAACGGTTCCTGCGACCCGAAGAATGCGCCGAATACGGGCGCCAGAGAGGCGGCGTAGAGGATCGGTCACGAGTCCGCCCGGCAGAGGCGGCGCAATGGCACGGCAACGGCGAGTGTAGACCTCGGGGCGGCCGCTGGCAAGCGACGGCCGCGGGATGCGAGTTTCCCGATCGTCGTTCTACGAAGCTGGCGACGTGCTCCGGCCAAACCGGCGCCGAAACGCGCGAACGATTACGACCGCGAGCATCAGCATTCCGACGATCACCACCGACGAGACTGCGAGGGCAGCGACGGGATACTTCAGCGCGAGCAGGCCGAGCGCCAGAACGAAGCCGTCTTCGGCGAGGCTCACGATCCAGTTCGAGAAGGGTTCCGGACTGGTGTTGACGATGACGCGAGTGCCGGCCTTGGTCGCGTGCGCGCCTGCGGCGACGGTGCCGCCGAGAAGCGCGACGAGCGCAGTCATGCCCGGCGAAGCGTCGCCCAGCGATGCGACCGCCACCGCGGCGCCGCCGAGGGGACGAATAACGGTGTGCACGGTGTCCCACAACGTGTCCACCCATGGCACCTTGTCGGCGACGAATTCGACGACGTAGAGGAGGAGCGCGAGGCCGATGACCCAGTCGTTGTCGAAGATCGCGTATTCAGGCGGCAGGGCAACCCAGCCGAACCGCGACGCCAGCCCAATGAGGGCAATGGTGGCGTAGAGGTTCACACCCGCCGCCACCGAGAAGCCAAGCGTGCGACCGAGGAAGACCAGCGTGTCCATGACCAGCCTTACGTAGAAACGTACCTACAAGTGTCGCCGGGGACAGGCCCCAAACTGGGGCAGCACCCCTATAGATGGGGGACAGGCCCATGGGGCCCTACGTCAAGGGGGAGCATGGCGGCGATTCGTTCACGGGTCTGCGCGATCAACTGATCGCGCTCCTGGAGCGTCCGCCCCTTGGTCTCGATCGGCTCGCCGACGGCGATGTGGATGGTGGCCGGCCAGACGAGGTAGCTGCCCTTCCGCATCGCCGCCCGACCGCCGTGAATCGCAACGGGCACCACCGGCGCGTGCGCCGTGAGCGCCATGATGAACCCGCCCTTCTTGAAGGGCAACAGCTCGCTCGTGCGCGATCGTGTGCCCTCAGGAAAGATCAGAAAGCTGTTCCCCGCGCGCAACGACTCGGCTCCCGCGGCGATCGACGCCATCGCCTGCTCGCGGTTCTCGCGAACCACTGGCACGAAGCCACCGGCAAGGAACACACGACCCAGCAGCGGCAGTCTCAGAAGTTCCGCCTTGAACAGGACGTGGAGCCGCCGGTGAAGGTAGGTGAAAAGGATCGGCGGATCGACGTTGCTCTGGTGATTCGAACAAAAGACCACGGCGCGATCGTGAGGGACGCGCTCGAGGCCGGTGATCGAGCACTTGATGCCCGAGAGCAGCAGACCCAGGCGCACGCCGCCGTGGCCCAGGATATAGAGGACGTCGCTCCACCCGAACGCTAAAGCCAGCACCAGGCCGGGTGGGGCCGCAAGCAGTACATAGAGCGAGATACCGATGTAAGTGGCGAGCGATCTGACGGCGGCGACGAGCGCTTTCGAGGCGGGAGGGGCCACGGTCGGGGTCAGACGCTGTTAAGGGCGTTCAGCTTAACAGCGTCTGACCCCGTTCGGGGCTTACGATGCGCGAGGACTGCGGCGCGGCGTCGACGCGTTCGCGCGCGCAACAAGCGGCGCGGCGGCAACCTTCGGCTTCGCGCGCGCGGTGGCGGCGCGCTGCGCCGCTCGCGCCTTCGCGGTGAAGCACTGCTCGAGCGCCTGATCAACGCGGCCTTCAACCGCGATCGGCTTCTCGCGGATGACATCGGAGACTTCGGTGACGATGAGGGCGCGGGCACGGTCGAGCATGCGCTTCTCGCGGAACGACAGGCTCTTGGACCGCGCCAGGAAGGTGAGGCTCTTCAACACGTCCGCCATGTCGAAGATGGAGCCGCTTCGCATCTTGTCCGAGTTGTCCTTGAAGCGGCCCTTCCAATTCTGATGGTCATCGATCTTGCCGTCCCCCAGACGGCCGAACAACTGCTCCACGTCCGAATCCGAAATCGCGCGTCGTAGCCCCACCTCGCCGGCATTGGCCACTGGCACGAGAACGGTCGTTTCGTTGGAGACGATTCTGAGATGGTAGAACCCGCACGTGGTGCCGAGGATGGTCTTGTCCTCGATACACTCGACGACGCCAAGACCATGATTCGGGTAAATGACCTTGTCACCGACCTGGAAAGTCACGTGTCCCCCGTTTGCGAAGAAAGGTTGGTAGGCCCCAAGGAATGGAACGCGTGGAACCCACCTAGTATACCGGTCACTTAGGCCAAGATCAACGAAAATCGGCCTAATTTTGCGAATTGTTGCGAGGATGCCACTCAATATCGTGACGCGATTTCGACTTTGCGGAGTGCCACTAAGTAGTTGCGCCACCGCAGGTTGTCTGTCGCGCACCAGAGAAGTTGTCAGTCCGGACCGGAGCGGCTTCGCCTTCCGTTCGTCGCCGCCGAACCGTCCGGTTTCGGACGATTGCGTCCCGCGTCCGGCACGGCGAAGCAACCCGAGGGCCGTTTTGAGCGTCTAATCTGCCAAATTCATCGCGGGCGAGCGTGATTCCCCTGGCACGCTTCTCGCCAAAACGGTAGGCACACCATGGTCCGCCCAACGGTCGGTCTTGCCCCAGTCTTGGTGTTGTCGGTCGTCGCCCACACCTCCGCCGCTGTCATTCCGCTCGTCGATGACGGGCTGTCCTCGCTGACCGAGGGCGGTCCCCGCGCGCCGCTGCTCGTCGACGCGATGCTCGGCACGATTGCGGGACAGTGGTCCGGCAAAACAGACACCGGACGCGCCGTCTCGCTGGTGTTGAGCGTCACTCAAGGCGCGGTCACCGGGAACATGACCGTCGGCAGCGGGGCCCACGACATCTCGCGGCAGCCGTTGCCGCTCAAGCGAGCCATGTTCTCGGGTCGAACCGTGATCTTCAGCGTGCAGCCCACCGAGTGCGAGAAATCGGTCACGCACGGCAGCGTCACGTTCGTCGCGCGGGGCACGGCGCAGCTCGATATCAAGATGGACGGCTCCCCCATCCGCGTGACGCTGTCGAAGGTCGGCTGATCCCGCCGCTCTGCTATCATGCGCGCCGCCGCGCATGCAGAACTTCTACGAGCTGTTCGCTGACGCCGCGCGGCGCCACGCTGCACGGGTCGCCATCGAGCTCCAGCACCGCGATTCGCTCGATGGCTTCACCTACGACCGCCTTCGCGAGATGGCGGAGCGCACCGCGGCCTGGCTCGCGGTCATCGGGATCCAGCCGGGTGACCGCTGTGCGATCCTGTCGGACAATGATGGTCACTGGTGTGCCGCCTACCTTGGCGTCCTGAGACGCGGCGCGGTCGCCGTCCCCCTCGACACGGCCTACAAGCCGACCCAGGTCGAAACGCTGCTCCGGGACTCCGGCGCCCGCGTAATGTTCACGTCGGCGAAATATCTCGACACCGTGAACACGGCGCTGATTGCATCCGGCGCCGATTGCCGCACGGTGCTCCTGCACGGCGAGCACGCCGACGGCGTCAGCTTCGAGGCGATGGTCGGCGGGCGCATGCCCGCACCGCCGCTCCCCGCCTGCCCCGCGCAGCCGGACGATCCTGCGGTCATCCTCTACACCTCCGGCACGACGAGCGATCCCAAGGGCGTCGTGCTGACGCACGCCAATCTGCTCGCGGAGCGTCAGGGGGCCTTCGCAATCGTGCGTGTCACGGAGACGGACTGCATTCTCGGCGTCCTTCCCCTGTTCCACGCGCTCGCGCAGATGGCCAATCTGCTGCTGCCGCTGTCGATTGGCGCGCGCGTCGTGTTCCTGGAGGCCGTGAATACGACCGAGCTGCTGCGGGCGCTCAAGGAACGCGGCGTCACCATCTTTGCGTGCGTGCCGCAGTTCTTTTACCTGATTCACCAGCGGGTCATGTCGGAGGTCGCGAAGCGCGGCGCCGTGTCGCGTCGGCTATTCCGGTGGCTCGTCGATCTCAACGGCCGACTCCGCCGAATGGGGATCAACCTCGGAGGCGCCTTCTTCGGCCGCGTCCACGCTGTCGTCGGGCCTCGCATGCGCGTGATGGTCACGGGGGGCTCCCGGTTCGATCCCGATATCGGCCGGGATCTCTACGGCCTGGGCTTCAACATTCTGCAGGCTTACGGCCTCACCGAAACATCCGGCGCCGCGACGCTGATGCACCAGGGCGACCATCACCTCGCGACGGTGGGCCCACCGCTGCGGGGAGTCGAAATCCGCATCGCGCCAAAGGCGACGACAGACGACGAGGCGGGTGACGGCGAGATCCTGATTCGTGGTCCCGTGGTCATGCGCGAGTACTTCAGGCGGCCCGACGCGACCGCTGCGGCGCTCGTAGACGGCTGGCTGAAGACCGGCGACCTCGGTCGGCTCGACGAAGGCGGCCGGCTCATCGTCACCGGCCGCAGCAAGGAAATCATCGTCCTCAGCTCGGGCAAGAACATTTATCCGGAGGAGATCGAGGCGGTCTATCGCAAATCGGCGGTCATCAAGGAAATGTGCGTCCTTGGCCTGGCACGCCCCGGCGAGCCGTCGGCCGAACGTCTCTACGCGGTCGTCGTCCCGAACGAGGACGTCGTTCGCGAGCGGAAGGTCGCGAACATAGGAGAGTTGCTGCGCTTCGAGATGGAGGGCGCCGCGGTCCACCTGCCCCACCACAAGCGAGTGCTCGGCTATGAAATCTGGCGCGAACCGCTGCCGCGCACGAGCACCGGGAAGATCAAGCGTTTCGAGGTCGAGCGACGCGTTCGCGCGGCGGCGCAGGCCAGGGAGGCGCCCGGTGGCCCCTCGCTGTCAGACGCCGATCGCGAGTGGCTCGGGCGCGCGGACCTGGCGCCGATTCTCGAGGTGGTCACCAAAGCGCTGCGCCCGGGCGTGGTGCTGACGCCGGATGCGAACCTCGAGCTCGATCTGGGCTTCGATTCGATGGAGCGCGTCGAGCTGCTGACCGCACTGGAGCAGCGTTTTGGCGCGGACGTCCCGGACGAGGAAATGCAGCGGCTCTACACCGTGCGAGAACTTGCGGAATCGATTCGTTCGCATGCGCGGTCCGATGCGCCGTCTCCTGAAGGCGCGGCGTGGGAGACACTTCTGGCGGAAGACGCACTCGATCTTCCTGCCATGGGTGGCTGGCTGAAACGCCGCTACGTACTGCCCCTGTTCCTCTTCGCGATCGTCAAGACCATCGTGCTCCTGGTTCGCCTGACCGTTCGAATCGAGACCACAGGGCTCGAGAGGCTGCCCGCAAAGGGACCCTATCTCCTCAGTCCCAATCACCAAAGTTATCTCGACCCGTTTCTGATCGCGGGCTGCCTGCCCTATGGGGTCGTTCGGCAGTTTTTCTTTGTCGGCGCGAGCGAGTACTTCGAGAGGCCGGCCCTCAAATGGTTCGCGCGGCAGATCAACCTGATTCCGGTCGATCCGGATGCCAGCCTGGTCTCGGCGATGCAGGCTGGTGCGGCGGGCCTTCGCCGAGGTCGAATCCTGGTGCTGTTTCCTGAGGGTGAGCGGTCGATCGACGGCACCGTGCGCACGTTCAAGAAGGGCGCCGCGATCCTGGCGCACCATCTCGGCGTGCCGATTGTCCCCGTCGGCATCGACGGGCTGTTCGACCTCTGGGGCAGGAATCGCGATTTCCAGTGGAGCCGCCTTGCGCCTGGCTCGGGAACGACGATCCGATTGCGGATCGGCGATCCGCTCCAGCCTGAACCTGCTGGCGTCCTGACCGCTGGAAACGAAGCCGCGTATTCTGCGTTGACGAAGCGCCTTCGAGCCGCGGTGTCGAGCTTGTGGCAGTCGGCCGCGGTGCGGCCGGAATCGGCAGAGCAGCGACCGGTCAGCTGAGCCCGGTGTCGGCTAATGCGCCTTCCGTCTCGGTCGTATCGGCGAGGATCACGCGATCGCGTCCTTCGTGCTTGGCGCGGTAGAGGGCCTTGTCGGCGATACGCAGGAGTGCGTCGGCCGTCGTGGCGTGGATCGGCAACGTCGATATGCCGACCGAAATCGTGACCGGCCCGAGCGACTGCCGCCTGAAACTCAGCGACAACTGATGCACCTGCTCGCGGAGCTGGGACGCGCGGGCGAGCGCGCCCTCCGCAGTGGTATCGGTGAGCACGAGCGCGAACTCTTCACCGCCGTAGCGGCAGGCCACGTCTTCACCTCGGAAGAAGGACCGCAGCACGGCGCCAACTTCGCGCAGCACGGCATCGCCGGCATCGTGCCCGAAGGTGTCGTTGAAGCGCTTGAAGTGGTCGATGTCGAGCATCATCACCGACAGCGTGCGACTCGACCGGATCGATCGGCGGCATTCGCGCTCGAGCGACTCCTCGAGGAAGCGGCGGTTGAACAGGCCGGTGAGCGGATCGCGGATCGATTGACTCTTCAGTGTGTCGCGGAGGCGAAGGTTCGCCAGCGCCAGCGCAATCTGTTCGGCCGTCGCCGTCAGCGTGCGCCGTCGATCGGCCTGCTCGTCGGCGTCCTGCTCCCGCGCCGAGCGTTGGGCGGCGGCCAATGGCTCGACGAGCACCAGCACGCCCAGCGATTCGCCCTGCGCCGTGAGCGGCACACAGCTGGTGTGCATGTCTGGCATTCCCAGCAGGTGGCCGCATCGCGGCGACGACTTGTCGAGACCCGCTTCGTGGACGCGATTCCGGCGCAGCGCCCAGCAATCGACCGGCCCGAACATCGGGTCCATGTTCGCCACATCGCCCCAGAACGCATGGTTCTCGAGGACCCCGGCACTGTTCACGAGAAACAGCCCGCCTGCCTTGTGCACCAGCGCGGGCGCCGCGCGCTCGATGACCTTGTAGGCTTCTTCGGGGAGCTGGCAGGTTTGAAGCAGCTGACTCAGATCGGCGAGTCTGGCGATCTCGTCCGCACGCTCCTGGGCGCGCTCGAGAATCGAGGCAAAGCGGTTGTTGACTTCGGTCAGCTCACCGGCCACACGGGCGCGCTCGCGAATGTCGTGTCGGACGAGGAAGGCGGCCGCAACCAGCAACCCAATAGCGGCGAGCGCGGAGACGGCAACGTTGCGCATTGTGTCGCGCGCGCTCTGCTCGGACCTCGCGGTACGCTCGGCCAGGAGCACACGCTCGTCGCGCTCCGCCTGGAGGAGGGAGTCGCGGATGGCGTTCATCTCGCGATACCCCTCTCCATTCGCCACGAGCTGCATGGCGGGTGCTGAACCCGAGTAACGCCTGGTCTCGATGACCCGGCGCTGGAAATCGAGCAGACGGCTGGTGTCGGTCTCGAGCTGTTCGAGACGGCGTGCCTGCACGGGCTCGTCGGTGACGAGCTGCCGCAACTCGGCAACCTGCCGCGGGATGCGGGATGCTGCGGCCTCATAGGCGGCGCGGAACTCGTCGCGGCCGCTGATCAGGTATCCCTGCTGCCCCACTTCAGCATCGCGCAGATCGATGCTCAAAGACTGGATGTGCTCGATGATGTCGCTCGTGCGCGCGAGGAGCGCGTTCGTCGTGAGGAGGACGCCGACACTGCGCCATGACAGCCCACCAACGAAGAGGATGACCGCGAGCGCGATGACGAACGCGGGCATCACCCGACGGGGGTGGATGCGCTCGAGCGCTGCGGCAAAGGGCGTTGTCGAGCCCGCCACGCGCCGATTATAGCGCCCGCGCCTCGAGCCGTCGGCGCTTACTCAGCCGTCGACCGATTGCCCAATTCGCGATCGAAGTCGAGGAGGCCTGCCGGATCGCCGCCGATCAACGAGAGCTTGGCAACGATCTCGCGCGCCGCCCTCTCTTCCTCCACCTGCTCGGTAAGGAACCACTGTAGCTCGACGGTGGCGGAGTACGCCTTCTCCTTGAACGCGAGCTCGTACAGCGAGTCGATCTGCTGACTCACCGACTGCTCCTGTTTCAGGACGCGGTCGAAGACGTTGTGCAGGTTCGAGAACTTCTGCGCGGGGGCCGGCATCTCCTTCAGCGCGACGTCGCCCCCGCGCGCGAGGACGAAGTCGAAGAGTTTCATGGCGTGGCCGTACTCCTCCTGGCTCTGGAGGCGCAGCCACTTGGCGCTGCCGTGCAGGTTCTGCGACGAGCACCAGGCGGACATGGCGAGGTATTCGTATGACGCCCCGAGCTCGGCGTTGATCTGCTGATTGAGGGCATCCTGGACGGTTCGGCTCATGCTCATTGGGGGAACGGCTCCTGGACAGCCCCGTAGGCTATCACGGGTCGGATCGGGTCACTCGGGTCGGATCAGGTCGCACGGTCGGATCGGGTCCGATCGGGTCGCTCAGGTCGGTCGTCAGCAGTGGCGAGCGCAGCGAGACATTGGTGCCGGAGGAGGGAATCGAACCCACACGGGCTGTGAAGCCCACCGGATTTTGAGTCCGGCGCGTCTGCCAGTTCCGCCACTCCGGCTCGGAACCGGCCGCGGGACCGCGGCCGAACATCGAGTATAGCAAGGCAGGCGCGGGCCACGCCGCCCCAGAGGGTGGTCTGGGCAGCACGTCACCATCGGCCGACCTGGCGCCTTTCTGCCCGGCCCCGAGTGACGGCCGTCCCTCGATGGTGTGGACGCGTTTGCCGGCATCGAAGGAGACGGGTGTGACCCACAATCGCATCTCCTTGCCGTCGACGATGACGGCGCAGGCGCCGCACTGTGCGACTGCCACTGTTGATCGTGAGCGTGAGTCCGTCCGGCATGCCCAACTCCTTCCGAGCGGCGTCAATGTATCCAAACGGAAGAGCCACATTTTTGTCTCAGCTCGCCGGATCTCCAACAAGAATGTACCGTGACGCCGCCGGTGGCCACTCGGCGGCGATCGCAACCGCCCGCAGCCGCCAGGCACTTGCCTACAACAATGTCTGACCGCCCGGGCGGTGATACATGAATGTCGTGGCCCGTTCGGGCGACCAAAACCAGAATCCGCCAGATCGCTGAGGGAAATCGGCGTACCGGGCCGGCCCGACGCGGTTGTGCCTCTGGCACCTCGGTTGCACAGCCTGGCAAATATCTAACCAGCGCAGTCGAGTGCGTGGCCTGTGGCAGTGGGTCAGGTGCACGTGGTCGTCTGCGCCCGTTGCCTCTGGTTACGGGATCGGCCCATCACGAGACGAGGAGACGCATGGAACGTGATCCGCTCCGCCCGCGCAAGTTCGCTTCACACCGCCTCGTTGGTCTGGCGGCGCTGTTCGCAGCGCTCTCGCCAGCGCTTGCCCATGCGCAGGACGCCGCCGCGCCGACGGTGAATCAGGCCGACACGTCCTGGATGCTCATCTCCACGGCGCTCGTGCTGCTGATGACGCCGGCGCTCGGCTTCTTCTACGGCGGTCTCGTCCGCTCGAAGAACTCGCTGAACACTATGATGATGAGCTACATCTCGCTGGGCTTCGTCGGCGTGGCCTGGGCGCTCATCGTGTTCTCGCTGGCGTTCAGCGCCGGCAACGACTACGTCGGCGACTTCTCGCTGGCGCTGCTGCGTAATGTCGGGCTCGGCGTGCAGAGCACAACAGTGTTGATCCCGCAGGTGCTCTTCATGTCCTACCAGGGCACGTTCGCGATCATCACCGCCGCTCTCATTTCGGGCGCCATCGTCGAGCGCATGCGCTTCACTGCCTATGCGCTCTTCATCACGCTCTGGGCGGTTTTCATTTACGGCCCGATCGCGCACTGGGTGTGGGGCGGCGGCTGGCTGGCGAAGATGGGGGCCCTCGACTTCGCGGGCGGCACGGTCGTCCATGTGAACGCCGGCGTCGCGGCGCTGGTCGCGGCCATCGTGATCGGCCCGCGCAAGGACTACGCGCGCCAGGCAATCCTGCCGCACAACGTTCCGTTTACGCTCCTGGGCGCCGGCCTGTTGTGGTTCGGATGGTTCGGCTTCAACGCCGGCAGCGCCGTGGCGGCCAGCCCGATCGCCGGCCTGGCGTTCACCACGACGTTCCTCGCGCCGATGGGGACGCTGGTCGTCTGGACGCTGCTGGATATCCTCCGGAACGGCAAGGCGACCGCGGTCGGCGCGGCCACGGCGATTGTCGTCGGCCTGGTGGCGATCACCCCCGCGGCAGGGTTCGTCAGCCCGATCAGCGCGCTGGCGCTCGGCGCGTTGGCGGCGTTCCCCAGCTATTACACGTTGCTGTGGCGCGCGCGCACTCGGCTCGATGACTCGCTGGACGTCGTCGCCGCCCACGGCGTCGGCGGCACCGTCGGCGCGCTCCTGACCGGCGTGTTTGCCGAGAAGTCATGGAACGGCGTCGCGGACGGCCTGCTCTTCGGTAACCCGGCGCAGCTCGGGATTCAGGCTGTCGCCGTCGTCGCCGCAATCCTGTTCAGCGGCCTCGGCAGCTACGTTCTGCTCAGGATTGTCGGCGCCCTCATCCCACTCCGCGCCGAGAGCGCCGAGGAAGGTCTGGGCATGGATGTCAGCCAGCACGGTGAGGAGGCGTACGTCGAGGGCGAGGGCGCAATTCTCGTGCTGCCCGAGTCCATGTCAGCCAGCGTCCAGGCGGCGATGGCGCCGGTAGGGGGTCGGTCATGAAGCTCATTGTGGCCATCGTGCGGTCCGAGCGGCTGAGTGCCGTCCTCGAGGAGCTGTTCAAGGCGCAGGTGTCCGGCCTGACCCTCAGCCACGTGCAGGGCCACGGTGGTGAGCGCGAGCAGGTCGAGACCTATCGCGGCACCACCGTGAAGATGGAGCTCTCCGACAAGGTTCGTCTCGAGATCGGGGTCTCGGACCACTTCGTCGAGCCCACGGTAAGGGCGATCCTCAAGGCCGCCCGCACCGGGGTCGTCGGCGACGGCAAGATCTTCGTCGTGCCCGTCGAGAAAGTGGTCCGGATTCGGACTGGCGAAGAAGATCAGGCCGCCGTCACGCCGGTGACGCCAGTCGGCGCCTGACCTGACGTTCGAGAGGCCGCAGGTGGCTCCAATGCCGCCTGCGGCCATCCCTTCCGCTCCGATCACTTGAACAGGTGCTCGTAGACCAGCGGCTGCCCTGTCTCCCAGGGCCGATAGCTGTTGGCGAATTCGATCCGTTCGGCCAGCGTCGGATGCGACGCCCGGAACAGCCGGACGAGCCAATGCGGCCGTGGATTGGCAAGGTTGTCCTGCTGAAGCCGGACGAAGCTCAGGGCTGCAGGACGATTCGCGCGTGTAATCTCGAGACCAAATCGATCCGCTTCATGCTCGAAGTGCCGGTTGATCCCCAGCACAATTGGGCTGACGACGAGGAAGGCGAGGCTGAAAAGAAGCATGATGAGCGGCAGCGATGCGACGTCAGAAAGCTCGCTGAATCCAAACCGTCCCTCGTAGCGGCCGATGACGACGCCTGCAACACGATGCACGGCGTAGAGCAGCACGCCAATCAGCACCGAGAAGATCGCCAGCGCTTTCCAGATGTGATTGAGCACGTAGTGCCCCATCTCGTGGCCCATGACGAACAACAACTGCGGCTGGTCGAGGCGGGCGATGATCGTGTCCCATAGCACGATGCGCTTGGTGCCGCCGACGCCCGCGACGTAGGCATTGAGCGTGTTGGTGTCGGCGCTCTTGTCCACCTCGTAGACGCGTCCATCCTCGATCCCGGCGCGATCGGCGAGCTGGAGGATCTTCGCCTCGAGGCCTTTGTTTTTCATGGGACCGAACGTGTTGAAGAGGGGGTCGATCCACACGGGGGCAATGAGCAGCGTCAGCACGAGGAAAGGGACCGCGGCCATTGCGGTGTAAAGCCACCACCGGCGGGGGCTCTTTCGGAGCAGCAGGTACGGCACCCACAGAAACAGCGCGCCCATGATCGTGCCGACGACCAGGCTCTTCAGGGAATCGCCGAACCACTTGGAGAACGTCTGGTTCGACAGTCCATAGGCATGCTCGCGGACGAAATCTTCGTAGTAGGCGCGCGGCAGATCGATCGCGTAAGTGATGACCGAGAAGATCGCGAAGTAGATCGCAATCGTGAGGACCCGCTTGCGGCTGACGCGCACGGCCCAGTTCCGCATGCGCGCGGAGAATCCCGTCAGGAGGATGGCGGCCGGCAGGATGAGACCCCACGCGGTATCGATCAGCCACAACACCACGCCGCTCCGATACCGCGCCATCGCTTTTTCGCTCGGCTCGGGGACGGGCACCGGCGCGTCCGTGGCGATCGACGCTTGCTGCGTCGGTTGGGACGGCTCGGGCTGCGGGGGCTTCTGGGCCCATGCGCCGGCCGGGGAAAGCATCAAGACGACGAAGATCCCGCCAAGGCATGCGCGCATCGAATGACGGCTCCTCGATTGAGTGGGCCGGGATCTTAACACCACGGTCAAAAGGCGGCGCGCGGAGACATTCGTGTTCATTCAGCCATCCCTGTGGGCTCGCCACTCGTGCGCAAGTCCATCCCGCAAGAATCTGTGCAACCTGTGTAATCTGTGGATAGCCACTGACAGTGACGCTGCAGCGACTTCCGGATCAACGGGGCAATTGGCATGACCATCACCGAACGAGTGAATGGCGAGCGTCTCGTCCTGCTGGCCTGGGGACGTGCGATTCTGATGCAGCTCGCGCATCCGCTCGTCGCGCAGGGCGTCGCCGATCACAGCAGCTTCCGCGACACGACGGTCACGCGATTGCGCCGGCTGCACGACACGATCAAGGCCATGCTCGACCTGACGTTCGGCGACGCGTCTGCGAGAGGCGCCGCCGCCGATCGCATCAATACCATTCACGATCGCGTGCACGGCACGCTCTCGGAGGATGCCGGGCCGTGGAGGGCGGGCACACCGTATTCGGCAACCGATCCTGCCCTCCTCACCTGGGTGGAAGCGACGCTCCTCGACTCGATGCCGCTGGCGTACCAGGAGTTCGTCGCGCCGCTCGCGCCTGAGGAGATTGACGAGTACTGTCGCGAAGCCAGTACGGGGAGCCCCCTCCTGCGCATCCCGCCTGGCATGGTCCCTGCCTCGGGAGCCGCGTTGCGCGTATACCTCCAACAGGTCTTCGACGGCGATGTCCTGGCGGTGACGTCAGTTGCCCGCGAGTTGGCGCGTGAAGTGATCGATCCACCTGGCGCGCGCGCTCTCTGGCCGGCGACGACGGTCACGCGGCTCGCCACCATTGGCTGGCTGCCGCCGCGCATTCGTGCGGCTTACGGCTTTCCGTGGACGGCCGACGACGCGGCGAAGCTGGCCGCGTGGTGTAAACGAATTCGCATCGCGCGCCGTTACTTGCCGAGTGCGCTGGCTCGGTGGTCGGCGAGCAGAATCTGAGAAAGCGCAACCGATCACCGTGCAAGTTCGACCTGGGCGGCGATCTACGATCTTCCAGGTAGAGGCCGCAGGCGCATGGGAGAGATCACAGCAACCGGCGACATTCCGTATCGCACGCTCGGACGCACCGGGGAGCGTGTGTCCGCAATTGGACTCGGCGGCTGGCATCTCGGGCTGAAGCACGTCGACGAGCCGCTGAGCCTCCGCATCATCCGGCACGCCATCGATCGGGGCCTCAACTTTCTCGACAACTGCTGGGACTACAACGAGGGCGCCAGCGAGATCCGGATGGGACGGGCGCTCCGCGACGGATATCGCGACCGCGTGTTCCTGATGACGAAGATCGACGGGCGCACCCGAACCGAGGCCACGCGCCAGCTCGACGAGTCGCTGCGGCGCCTGGAGACCGATCGCATCGATCTCGTGCAGCATCACGAAGTGCTGCGGTACGAGGACCCGCATCGCATTTTCGACGAGGACGGCGCGCATGGCGCGCTGCTCGAGGCGAGAAAGGCGGGCAAGATCCGCTACATCGGCTTCACCGGGCACAAGGACCCTCGCATCCATCTCTACATGCTGGAGGTTGCGCAGGAGAACGGCTTCCGCTTCGACACCGTGCAGATGCCGCTCAACGTGATGGACGCGCATTACCGCAGCTTCGAGAAGCTGGTGCTGCCCGAGCTCGTGAATCAGGAGATTGGCGTCCTCGGCATGAAGTGCATGGCCAATGGCCTGATTCTGCGGTCGCGGACGGTGACACCGACCGAATGCCTGCGCTACGCCTTGCACCTTCCGACCTCAGTCGTCATCACCGGCATCGACAGCATGCAGATCCTGGAACAGGCGCTGGAGGCCGCGCGTACCTTCACGCCAATGACGCAGTCGGAGGTGAGCGCGATGCTCGCGCGCACGGCAAAAGCGGCTGCGAAGGGCCACTTCGAACTGTTCAAGACGACGTCCGCATTCGACGGGACGGCGCAGAACCCGGCGTGGCTCGGCGAGGAACCAGAACACGTGCAGCAGGCGATGCCCTCTTAACGAACAACGAGCTCGGAGCGACGACCGTAAACTTACGAACAACGAACTCGGGACCGGCGACCTGCTACGCGATCGCGCGCGTCGGTGAGGGGCTCGGCGCCGGCGACGTACTCGCGCTCCTGGCGGCGCATCGCTTTGTAACGCTTGAACGCCTCGCGCTCGTCTTCGAGGCCCACCCACGTCCGCCACGTTGATCCCCGGAAGGTGTGCGCGAACATCTTGCCGGCGTGGCGCGCCAAGAACCATGGATCGTGTCGGAACGCGGCTGGCATATGTCGCACCTTCATCCAGCGCTCCGCGCGCCAGCGCAGGAACTCGACTTCCTCGGCCCCCAGCTGTGTAGTCCGCACGACCGCCGTGGTGCCGTCGTACTCCTCGAGCCGATCGCTCACGACGAGCCCCCGTTCCACGAAGTCGCGCGTCATCGGCGTTCGCGGGTATGGCGTTGGGTGCTGGATGTAAGGCCAGTCCACGTACTGGCGAGCGAACGACAGGTTGGCCTCGATCGCGTCCCGCGTATCGTCCGGATTGCCGACGATTAAACCGCCGACCACGAACATGCCGTGCCGATGCAGGTACTCGACCGCTTCGAGTGCGGCGTTGCCGACTGGGCGTCCGCCGTCGCGCCGGAGGTTCTTCGCCCGAGCTCGCAGGAATTCCAGATCGTCGGCGAGCACGTTCTCGATGCCCAGAAAGACATATCGGAATCCGGCCCGTCGCATCAGCGGCGCGAGCGTGTTGCCGTGCTGTGCAATCGCAGACGTCATGCCTTGAACGAGGTAGTCGATGTCGTTCAGCCCCGCGTCGACGATTGCCTGGCAGAGCGCCTCGAAGCGCCTGACGTCGAGCGTGATGTTGTCGTCGACAAGGAAGATCGCCCGCGCGCCGTGGGCTCTCGCATCTGCAATGTCGGCGAGGACGCGCGTGAAGTCGAACGTGTGGAAGTTCCGGCCGCGCATCTCGATGATTGAGCAGAAGCTGCAATCGAACGTGCATCCACGCGACGTCTCGACCACGTCGACCTGCCGACCGAGGAGCGTGTATCCGGACAGCACGCGCGCGCTCCGCTTCGGGAGGGCAAGCTCTCCCTTCCGCAGGCGACTCACCGGCCGCTCGGCATTGTTCACGAAACCGCCACCGGGCATTCGCCAGGAGATTCCCGGAATCGACGCCAGACTCGAGCGCCGCTCGAATGCTCGCAACAGGTCGCGCAACGACAACTCGCCCTCGCCGCGGGCGATCGCGTCGACGCCGCTGTCGTGAGCGGCGTAGGCCTCGGGGGCGAGGCTGGGATCGTAGCCGCCGACCACCACGCGGACCTGCGGAAGGCGCTGCCGGATGTGGCCGATGAGATGCAACGCCGTGCGACGCTGGAAGGTCATCACCGACAGCCCGACGACATCGGGCGAGTGCTGCTCCAGCAGCCGCTCGACGGTGGCGAGCACGCGATCCTGCACAAGAACGAGGTCGGCGACTGCGACGCGATGATGAGGATCGACGTTACCGGCGAGCGAGGTGAGCGCGCCGTTCGGCATGCGAATCGCCACCGGCGGCATGTGCTCGAACGAGTCCGGCATCGAGAGCAGCAGGACGTTCATGCCAGCGACAGTGTAGCGTAGCGACGCCCTGAGCGCCCCTCGACTAGCCCCTGATGACGAGCTGGCTTCCTATTTTCGCGACGACTGGCGGCGACGCCGCCGGGCCATCACCGCGCCGGCAAGCCCGCTTCCAAGCAGCACGATGCTCGCTGGCTCGGGTACAGGATTGAGAGGCGGCAGCTGTTCGTCGAAGTGAATATTGTCGATGAAGAAGTCGTATTCGCCCGCCGGGCCGAACGTCAGCGCGGCGATGGTGACGAACGTGCCGGTCGCCGCGAAGCCGATCAGCTGGTGCCCGCTGCTGGCGGCTTCAGGAAGCAGGAAGTCTGCTGAGTTCCCGGCGTTGTCCGACACCCGATAGAAGACCGGCGTGTTCCAGCCGTTGTAGACATCCAGGAAGAAGTTGTTGATTGGCTCGCTGAAGCTGACGGTGATCGGGTTCAGCAGATTCGGCGTATCGCAGGCGCCGAAACACTCCGTGCCATACAACGTCGATTGGTTCGCGGGCAGGACGAAGGTCTGCGTCAGGATCTGGCCGTTGTTGATGTCGACGTTGACGCCCGTGCCGCCGACGTCTTGAAAGGTCAGCGGCTCCGGCGGTGTGGGTTGAAAGAGCGGCGGACCCGGAGGCAGACTCTCGAAGTCAATTATCGCGGCGTATGCCGGAGACGCGACACACAGCGTAGTCGCCGCAAGCGCGGCGCACGTCAGCCGACCCAGGGTCCTCGATCTCACGGATGCCTCCAGTTCCTCATGCGGTGAAGCCGAATCGTCCGGTCATCAATACCAGTGCCACACGGCACTGGCAAATTGAGGCCGAGATATATATCCCTTTTAGGCGCGTTCGGCAAGAAGTCGCCACCGCGACGACTTAACTCAGCCGTGATCGGCGGCGGACGCCCTCGCAGTTGCGCGCTCTCTCCCCGAACAGCGCCTCCGATCGTCCCACTGGCGATCGAACGCTGTTCAACACCGGACACGCCGATCGACCCTTTGTCCTTGACCTTCACGCCGATTCGCGCGAATTTGATGCGGACGTTACGGCACGCTTTTCGGAAGGGTCTTCAGGAAGGCCACGTGCGAGGAGCAGGCATGGAGAGCACCCACGACGACGAGCGGGAACTGGCGCAGGCCATTCTCACCGGTGCGCATCGGCGGCCGGCGCAGTCGTTTGGCTCGTATTTCGGTCCCGAAGGTGGATCGTGCGCGCTGGGAGCCGCCTATGAGGGCGTCTACCTGCTGCCGCACGATGCGCACGACGCGATGCCCCGCCGGCTCGATCGGTTCTTCCATTGCCTCGAGAACGTCTCGCGCCGCTGCCCGGCCGGGTGCAAGAAGCAGATACCGATCGGCGCGATGATCGTCCACCTCAATGACGATCACCGCTGGACGCGCGAGCAAATCGCCGACTGGCTCGAGCATCCACCGACGGCCGTCCAGCGAAATCGATCGCAGCAGCAGAGCTGAAAATCCTCTCGTTTTGATCCGCTTGATCCGCGGATTGCGCGGATTGCGCGGATTATTCCGGGTCCGACGAGCTTCTGTCTTGAATTTTCGAAATCCTCCGCTTGGCTCGCTAGCAATCGCGTGACAACCCGCGGATCTCTTCAGAAGTCGCCTCGACCGCATTCAGGTGCTCGAGCGCGAGCATCAGCGCGTGCGTGCCCTTCCGTCCGTGTCCCTGCGCCTGCACGGCGACATAGAGCTGGTGCACGAGCGCAAGACCGGGCATCGACAACGTCATGCTGCCGGCTTCCGCCAGCGCGATACCCATGTCCTTGATGAAGTGCTCGACGACAAATCCTGGGTCGAAGTTGCGTTTCAACACGCGCGGCGCCAGGTTCTCGAGCGTCCAGCAGCCCGCCGCACCGCTTTTGATCGACTGCAGCATCGTGTCGAGATTCAGGCCGGCGCGGGAGCCGTAGATCAAGCTCTCGCACACGCCGATCATGGTGCCGGCGATCACAATCTGATTGCACATCTTGGTGTGCTGACCGGCGCCAGGACCTCCCTGATGCACGATGTTCTTTCCCATGATCTCGAAGAGCGGCGTCACACGCGCGACGGCCTCGGCGTCGCCGCCGACCATGATTGACAGCGTGGCGTTCCGGGCGCCGACATCGCCACCCGACACGGGTGCGTCAACGGCAGCCGCTCCTTTCGCGTGCGCCGCCTTTGCGATCTCGATGGCCAGGCTGGGCTCCGTTGTCGTCATGTCCACCGCGACCGTGCCCGAGCGCAGGGAACGAAGCACTCCCGACTCGCCGAAATAGACATCGCGCACATCGGCCGGGAACCCCACCATCGTGAAAACGATGTCGGACGCGCCCGCCACCGCTGCGGGAGAATCGGCCCAGCGCGCGCCCTGCTCGAGGAGCGCAGCCGCGCGTTCCTTCGTTCGCGAGAACACCGTCACCGGATAACCGCTCGCCACGAGGTGTCCGCACATCGACCGGCCCATGATGCCGGTGCCAATCCATCCCAGTGATGTCTGTGCCATGGTCAGAACGTCTTGCGATCCGTGGTCGCAATGTAGCCGCGCCGCGCCCGGACACGATGTTGCGGACGCTTCACGCGCACGCGAAGGCCGTGAAACTTGTCGTCGGGCGGGTGGGTCATCGAAAAGGCCAGCGTGTATTGATGATTCAGCTCGTTGGCGATGCGTGCCGTCGCCGGCCCGAGCTCCGACGTCTCCTTCACGACCTCCGTGTAGCCGCCAGTATCGTCCGTGACCTCGCGCAGTGCGTACGGATTGACCCGACGGCTGAGGGCGCGCGGATCATCGCGATCGATCGCCACCGCGTAAAAGAACGCGTCGGTCCGCAACAGCTTCGATCGCAGGGTGCGGAGATCGATATCGCTGGCGGTATCGGCGCCGTCGGAAATCATGACGCCGGCAGCGCGCTGACGGTTGCGCGCGTCGAAGAGCGGCAACGAGGCGTTGAAGGCGTCGTAGATGGCGGTGCCGCCCCAGCCGCGCATCGCGTCGAGTGCGGGGCGGAGGACTTCCGGCGAGATCGTCCAGCGTGTCGCAATCGTCGGCTCGTGATTGAACAGCACGAGGGCGAACTCGTCGTCTTTCGTCATCAGCTCGAAGAAGAAGCTGTCGAGCGCGCGTCTGGCATCCTTCAGCCGTTCGCCGACCATGCTGTCGCTGATGTCCAGGAGCACGGCGAGACTGATCGGCACGCGTTCGCCCGTGAACTGCGTGATGGTCTGCGGCACGCCGTCCTCGAACACCTCGAAGTCGTCCTTCGTGAGATCCGGCACCAGCCGGCCGTTGGCGTCGGTGACGGTGGCCGTGATCGTCACGATCTCGACGCTGGTTTTGAACTTTGGCGCCTGGGCGGCTGGCTGGCGTGACTTGGCGCCTACTCCACAGACGAGCAGTGCTCCGGCGATGAGGGTCACGAACCCCAGCCACCGCGAGGCAGGTCCGGCGCCTAGCGCTGCCACGTGTCCGTCTCCGACGATCGGTCGAGGCGCTCGACTGAATCACGCGCTTTCTCCAGCGCCTTCACCGCGGCGGTGGCCGCGCTCGCGGCGGCGCGCGCTTCAGCCTGCCGCGTCTTCAGCGCGGTGGCTGCGGCTTCTGCCTCCGCCGTTGCCGACTTCAGGGCGCGTTCCGCATCGGCCAGCCGCATCCGCGCCTGATCCGCCATGATGCGGGCGCGGCGTTCGGCGTCCCCGGCAGCGGCGGCCGCGTCCTGCGCCCGCGCTGCCTCGGCCTCGGCGTCGCTGACACGTTCCTTCGCTTCCGCCAGCTTCGGATGCGGCGTCGAGCGCACGAGATGGAGCTTTGGTGGCGCAGTTGTGGCGCCGCGGTTGCCGGCGGCGGCGGCTCCGGCACCAAGGCTCGCCAATGCCGCGAACCCTGGCGGATCGAGGTCTTCCTGCAGTCGGCCCCGGGCGTGGCGGGCCGCGGACCCGCCATAAGCGCCGACCGCATCCAGCGTCGTGCGAAGCCGCTCGGTCAACGCCGGGCTGAGCGGCGTTCCCTCCTCGGCGGCGCGGCTCGTGGCTCTCGCCACCAGTTGATCCAGGGCTTTCCGGCGGTCGGTCACGGCATCCGCGTGACCGCCGGTCTTACGTCCTTCGAGCATCGCCCTCTCGCCAGTGCGCACGCGGTCCGCGGCCTTCAGGAACGCGTCGAGATCGCGGCGTGCCGTCCAATACAGCTGGTTGACCAGCCACGCCGTGAAGCTCGGCTTGGCCAGCCCGCGCACCCGAGCCGACTCCTCGTCCCTCCCCTCCTTCTTGAGGCGGGCCGCAAGGCCGTTGCGCGCGCCGACGAATTCGGCAAAGGGGGCCTGAAACAGCGTATCGAGCTCTCGTTCGAGATCGGTCACAGAGGGCTGGCAGGAGGAACGGCCCCGATCATACCCTTACCAATCATGACTTGTGCGCCGTTCGTCCTCCAACGCCCCGTCCGCCCAAGGGTCTGGCTTGCCACGATGCTGGGGCTGCTCCTCACCGCGTCGCCCGGCCGGGCAGAACGCCAGGATAAGCCCAGTCCGTCAGAGGCGGTCCCGCCGCTCGACAGCATTCTGCCTGTCGACAAGGCCATCACGATCGGACGCCTGCCGAACGGCGTCACCTACTACATCCGACAGAACGCGATCCCTGCCCGTCGCGTCATGCTGCGACTGGCCGTCAAGACCGGCTCCGTGTTCGAAGACGACGATCAGCGCGGCCTGGCGCACATGCTGGAGCACATGGCGTTCAACGGCACGGCGCATTTCAAGCCGGGCGAGCTCGTGTCGTACTTCGAATCCGCCGGCGCCCGCTTCGGCCCGCACGTGAACGCGTATACGAGCTTCGACGAGACGGTCTACATGCTGCAGGTCGCCACCGACAAGCCGGGACTCGTCGACAAGGGGCTTCTGGCCCTGGCCGACTTCGCGGGGGCGATGACGCTGGACCCGAAAGAGATCGACAAGGAGCGCGGCGTCGTGATCGAGGAGTGGCGGCTGCGACAGGGGGCCGCGTCGCGGATTCTTGAAAAGCAGGCACCGGTGCTCTATTACAAGTCGCGCTATGCGCAGCGCATCCCGATCGGCACGCCCGAGATTCTGCGCACGTTCCCGCCGGCACGGCTGCGCGACTTCTACGAGACGTGGTATCGCCCGGAACGGATGGCAGTCGTGGTGATTGGCGACATCGATCCGGCCGTGCTCGAAAAGAGCATCGCGGCCACATTCGGCACGCTCGCCGACAAGCGGCCGCCGGCAGCAGATCCCGATCGCTCCGTTCCCGAGCACACGGAAACGCTCGTCAATGTTGCGGCGGATCCAGAGGGTCAGGCCACGACGGTGTCGCTCTTGCGCAAGACGCCCGTGCTGCCGCAGAACCGTGTTTCGGATTACCGGCGCGACCTTGTCGAACGTCTGATGTTCCAGCTGCTGAACATCCGGTTCGGCGAGCTGGCGCGCAAAGCGGAAGCCCCGTTTCTCGCCGCTGGCGCCGGCAAGAGCGACATCGCGGAATCCACCGTGGCGGTTTCCCTCGGCGCGCGCGTCGAGGACGGCAAGATCGAGGATGGCCTCAAGGCAATCATCCTCGAGGCCAGGCGCGCGAGGGAATTTGGGTTCGGCGTCGACGAACTGGATCGGGCGCGGCGGGTGATTCTGAGCTTCTACGAGCAGGCGCTGGCGGAGCGCGACAAGAGCGACAGCGGCAGCTATGCGGCCGAGTACATCCGGAATTTCCTGAACGGCGAGCCGATCCCCGGCATTCAGCTCGAATACACGATGACGAAGGGACTTCTGCCGGGCGTGACCGTCGAGGAGGTGAGCGCTGCCGCGCGCGCACTCCTCCAGGAAGACAACCGCGTCGTCCTGGCGACCGCGCCGGAGAAGGCCGATCTCAAGTTGCCCTCGGAAGCCCAGATTCGAGCGGTCCTGGCCGACGCCGCCAAGGCGCCCCTCGAAGGGTGGCAGGAGACGGCGATCCGGAACGATCTGATCGCGACGCCGTTAACGCCGGGCAGCGTGGTCTCGTCACGCCGGATCGAGGAGCTCGACACGACGATTCTGACGTTGTCGAATGGCGTCGACGTCTGGCTGAAGCCCACCAATTTCAAGAACGATCAGGTGGTGCTGAGCGCGTATGCACGCGGCGGCGCGTCGACGGCGCCGGAACGTGATTACTTCGACACCGTGCTGGCGCCATCGCTGGTCAGCGTATCCGGCGTGGGCGGCCTGACGCCTCCCGAGTTGAATCGATTGCTCGCGGGGAAGATCGCTTCGGTGTCGCCGTACATCGATCTGCAGACCCACGGCGTACGGGGGGCGATGCGCCCGCAGGACATCGAAACCGCACTGCAGCTCGCCTACCTGATGTTCACGGATCCGGGCGGCAACCAGGGCACCTTCGATTTGCTGAAGCGCCAGCTGAGCGCGCTCGTTGCCAATCGCGCACAGAATCCCGCTTCGGTGTTCTCCGACCGCGTCCGCGCGCTGAACACGGGAAACCACTACTCGTCGAGACCGCTGACGACCGACACCGTCACGGACCTGAAGCTCGACACGATGCTGCGCGCCTACAAGGAGCGCTTCAGCAATGCGGCCGACTTCACGTTCTTCATTGTGGGGACATTCGATGTCGCGCAGGTGACCCCGCTGCTCGAGCGCTACGTCGCGTCGCTGCCTTCGACCGGGAAGCGCGTGAGCCAGGGCAAGCCGCTCGGTTTCCGTTTCCCGGAAACGGTCCAGAAGGTGCGTGTGGAGCGAGGGCGCGAGCCGAAAAGCGAGACCGAGATCACCTATTTCCTCGATGCCGGAAGCGATGAGGACGAGATTGCGCTGGCTGACGCCGCAGCTGACGTCCTCCAGATACGCTTGCGCGACGAGCTGCGGGAGGCGCTTGGCAGCACCTACAGCGTCTCGGCCTCGTACGGCAACATTCTGCCCGAGCGTGGGTACGGCACGCTCGCCATCGAGTACGGCAGCTCGCCCGAGAACGCGGACAAGCTCGCTGATGTGGTGTTATCGCAGGTCAAGCAGCTCCGGGCGAAAGGACCCACGGCTGACGAGATCGCCAAGGTTGTGGAGCAGAACCGGCAGGATCTGGAGACGGCGGCGAAGCAGAATCCTTACTGGCTGTCCTCTCTGCAGTCGACCGATCTGCTCGGGAGAGATCCCAAATCGATCCTGGAGCGGAGCGCGCGACTGGCGCGCGTTACGCCCGAACGCGTGCAATTGGCGCTGGAGCGGTATCTGTCGGAAAGGCGCTACACGGTGGCGACCCTCGTCCCCGAGCAGACATCCGGCACCGGCAACGCGGCGGCACCGGCCACGACCGCGCCGAAGCCCTGACGTCGCGCCGCCCTTCGGGAGACTGCATGCCCCTCGAGGTTCGCGCCCTCCGAGTCATCGTTCTGTGTCTCGCCATTGCCACAGCCGCCGCGGTGAGATCGGCGCCGGTCGGGGCGCAAGCGACCTCCGGGCTGGGTTACTTCCGACAACCGGCGCTCTGGAACGAGACGCTCGTCTTCACGGCCGAAGGCGATCTCTGGCGCGGCTCGATATCCGGTGGCGTGCCCGAGCGGCTGACGTCGCATGCCGGGCAGGAGACGAATGCCGTCATTTCGGCGGATGGCAAGAACGTCGTGTTCAGCGGCACCTACGAAGGCCCCCGCGAGCTCTACCAGCTCCCCTTAACTGGCGGCGCGCCGCGCCGCTTGACCTGGCTCGGTGGTTCGGCTGTCGCGGTTGGATGGACGCGTGACGGGCGGCTCCTCTACACGACCGATCGAAGCTCGACGCTCCCGAATGATCAGCTGTTCTCGCTCGACACGACGAGCCTTGCGCACACGGCGCTGCCGCTCTGGCAGGCGAGCGACGGGGCGTATGCCGACGACGGCACGCTGTTTTTCACACGGCTGCCGTTTCAAGGCAGCCATACGCGCCGCTACCAAGGCGGCACGGCACAGAGGATCTGGAAGTTTGGGCCAGACGCCAACGAGGCGGTGCTCGTCACCGGCGACTACAACGGCACCAGCAAAGCGCCGATGATCTGGCAGAGCCGCGTTTACTTTCTCAGCGATCGCGATGGCACGATGAACCTCTGGTCGATGGCGCTTGACGGGTCGGATCCTCGGCAGTTGACGCGTCATGGCGATTTCGACGCGCAATCGCCGACGCTGTCCGACGGACGGATTGCCTATCAGCACGGCGCCGACATCCGGCTTTACGACCTCGGCAACGGCACCGACAAGGTGGTCCCGATCACGCTCGTCTCGGATTTCGACCAGATGCGCGAGCGCTGGATCACGGCGCCGCTCGACTGGATCACATCCGCGCACCTCTCCCCTGATGGCGACCGGGTCGTCCTGACCGCGCGCGGTCAAGTGTTCGTGGCGCCGTCGCGGCAAGGCCGCCTCGTCGAGGTCACGCGCAACAAGCAGGTCCGCTATCGCAATGGCCGCTTTATGCCCGACGGCAAGTCGCTGATGGCATTGTCCGACCAGTCCGGCGAGGTGGAATTCTGGTCCCTCCCGCCGAACGGCATCGGCGAGGCATCGCAGCTCACGAGTGGGGCGGCGGTTCTGCGGTGGGATGGGTTGCCGTCGCCGGATGGAGCGCGGCTTGCCCATCATGACAAGAACCAGCAGCTTTGGATCTTCGAACTCAGGACGAAGACCGAGACGAAGATCGCCGACAACCTGGAAGGTGGCTTCGACGACCTCGCGTGGTCGCCGGACAGCCGATTTCTGGCCTACACGACGCCCGATGTCAACACGCTGACCCGGATTCATCTCTGGGACTCGACAACTGGGAAATCCACCGTCGTCACGAGCGACCGGTACGACAGCTACGGCCCCACGTGGTCGCCCGACGGCCAGTGGCTGTATTTCCTGTCAGACCGCCAGTTCGAATCCCTCGTCCGGAGCCCCTGGGGATCGCGCGAGCCAGAGCCGTTCTTCGACAAACAAACGAAGGCCTATCACGTTGGCCTGAAGCCAGG
Source organism: Vicinamibacteria bacterium (assembly GCA_963800785.1). GTDB lineage: Bacteria > Acidobacteriota > Vicinamibacteria > Vicinamibacterales > JAENWD01 > JAENWD01. The sequence goes on along the minus strand of CAWDCH010000020.1, from coordinate 296,717 downwards.
CCAGCGCTCGCCGTTCGACCCGGACGACGAGCTGAATCCGCCGAAGGGCGAGTCAAAAGAGAAGAAAGACGAGGCCAGGAAAGACGAGACGAAGAAGGACGCCACGAAGCCGCCAGTGAAACCGATCGACGCGGATCTCACCGGCATCGAGACGCGCCTGCGAGAAGTGCCGTTGCCCCCCGGCAACTACAGCGCGCTGTCGGTGGATGACAAACGCCTGTATTTCCTGTCTCGTGACGCCGATCCGAACTCCAAGCTGACGCTGAAGATCTTTCCGGTCGACAACAAGCAGCCGGAGGCCTCCACCTTTCAGGATGATGTGAAGGGGTACGAGATGTCCGCGGATCGCAAGAAACTCCTGATCCGGCGGGACAAGGACTTCTACGTCGTCGATGCGGGCGAGAAAGCGCCGGCCGAGCTGACGAAGTCGAAGGTGCCCTTGGCGGACTGGAAGTTCCGCCTCGACGTGCGCGACGAGTGGCGGCAGATGTTTACGGAGGCCTGGCGGCTCGAGCGCGACTACTTCTACGACCGCGCCATGCATGGCGTCGACTGGAAGGCCGTGAAGGAGAAGTACGCGCCGCTCGTCGATCGCCTGACCGACCGCAACGAGCTTGCCGATGTGCTCGCGCAGATGGTGAGCGAGCTCTCGGCGCTGCACATCTTCGTGTTCGGCGGCGACGTCAGAAAGGGATCCGACGACGTGTGGCCGGCGACGCTGGGCGCACAGCTCGAGCGTGATCAGAGCGCGGGTGGCTACCGCGTCGCCCGTATCTACAGCGCGGATCCGGATCGTCCTAGTCGTCTGTCGCCGCTGGCGCGGCCGGGAGCCGACGTCAAGGAAGGGGACGTCATTACGCAGGTCAACGGCTCTTCGACGCTCAGCGTGCCCGACATCGGACAGCTCCTGCGCGCCCAGGCGGGGCAACAGGTGCTGCTGCAGGTGAAACCGGCGAGCGGATCCCTACGCAATGTCGTCGTGACGCCCATCGACCGCGAGGCCGACGCCGAGTTGCGCTACGACGACTGGGAATACACGCGGCGGCGCGAAGTAGACAACGCCAGCCAGAACCGCATCGGTTACCTGCACCTCCGTGCGATGGGGAGCGGCGACATCGCCCAGTGGACCCGCGAGTACTATCCGGTCTTCAACCGCGAAGGGCTGATCATCGATGTGCGCCACAACGGCGGCGGCAACATCGACAGCTGGCTGCTCGGGCGCCTGCTGCGAAAGGCGTGGTTCTACTGGCAGCCCCGCGTCGGCCGTCCATACTGGAACATGCAATACGCATTTCGCGGGCATGTCGTCGTACTGGTCGACGAATTCACCGCCTCGGACGGCGAAGCGTTCGCGGAGGGCTTCCGTCGCCTCGGCCTGGGCAAGGTCATTGGCACGCGAACCTGGGGCGGCGAGATCTGGCTGACCGCGAGCAATGTGCTGGTCGATCGCGGCATCGCGACCGCGGCGGAGTTCGGTGTTTACGGACCCGAGGGCGCGTGGCTGATTGAAGGCCACGGCGTCGATCCCGACATCGTCGTTGACAACCCGCCGCATGCGACGTTCGGCGGCAAGGATGCGCAGCTCGAGGCCGCAATCTCGCATCTTCAGGAACTGATCCGCACCAAGCCAGTGCCGGTGCCGCCGGCTCCGCCGTACCCGATCAAGCGCTTCGTGCCGTTGGCGAGGCCGGCCGCGCAGTAGCCGCGGAGCAACGAGGAGTGAGAGGTCGATGAAGAAATGCCCGTTCTGCGCTGAGGATATTCAGGACGCCGCGATCAAATGCCGCTATTGCGGCTCGATGCTGGTCGCGGAAGAGGCGTCGGCCGCCCCCACGCCGCCGCCGCAGGACCGGTTTGGGCCCACGGCGCCGCCACAGCCGCGTGAGCCGCTCACCAACTTGCCACCGGGCGACGTGCCCAAGCCGGGCCGTACGAGCCTCGACGCGAACCTCCGGCATCGCGATCGGCATCATCGCCGTGATGCTCGTCATCATCGCATTGCTTCTTATCCAGCGCCGGCCGCAGTCGTCACCCGAGTTGGCGTCGGAGGCGGTTTCCGCGACTGAAGCGGCAGGGCTCATTCCGAAGGTGGGCACGTCCGATGTTTACGAGTTCAGCGCCCTCAAGTGGCTGACGCCGCGAGCGGAGGTCCGTGAGTCGCTCAAGGCGCGCGGCTTTTCGTTCATCGAGCAGGATGCCGACGGCGATGATCAATTCCGCGGGCGGGTCGACGGCCGCGATGCCGCCGTGGTTGCGAGCTACGCCACCGACAAAGTCGCGCGGCTGATGGTGATCCTCCTCGCGCCGGATGAGGACGGGCGGCTCTACGAAGGAATTCGCCAGTCGCTGGCGAAAGCCTACGGCAATCCCGCCCGCCAGAAGGGCGTGGCCACGCTCTGGCCTGAGCGGGCTGGCACGCTCGTGTGGACGACGATCACCGACGAGCGCCTGGTGAAAATCAACTACGAGGCCGCCGAGTGGCCCGCCGAGTCGCGTCGGCGGAAAGGTGGCGGGAAGAAGTAAGGGGCTCCGGGCTCTGGGCCGCAGTTTCCTGCAGTGGGGCCCGACTTCAGTCGGGCCAACCTCGGCACGGCGCATGCTGTATTCGACGCATGCGTCCCAAGAGAATTGCCGGCTTCGACTATCGCGGCACCTACCCGTACTCTCTAACCTTCTGCACTTTCCATCGGCGTCCTTACTTCGAGGATGTGGCGACAGTGTCGATCGTCCTTAGAGAAATTCTGCGTACCGCGATCGAGTATCGCTTCGATACCCTTGCCTACTGTTTCATGCCTGATCACCTGCATCTACTGGTGCAGTCGTCCGCTCCAGACTCGGAGCTCCTCGGCTTCGTGAAACTGTTTCGTCAACGAACGACGCTTGCGGTTCGCGGTCGCGACGTGCATTGCTTTGACAACGCGGATACCACGAACAAACATTGCGGTCGAACCAACGGGTGGAGGTCATCGCCAGATATATCGAAAGTACTCCCGTTCGCGCCGGTTTGGTTCGCACGGTAGACGATTGGCCGCATACGGGAGGGTTGCTCTTGCGGAGGCCCGGCTGAAGTCGGGCCCTACTGCAGTTCTCAGAAGTCCGGAGCCTAAGCCGAAGCCCACCCCTATTCCGAAAACGGCAGACGCCGATCGCCGCGACGAGGCAGCCCCAGATGTCGGCGACGGCGGTGCTGGAGATCGGCCATCACGGCAGCGGAAACGGTTTCCGACAGCTCGCGCAGGAGCGCGGCGATCATGCGATCGCGGCGATGACCGAGGTCGAGCGGCGGCGTGAACAGCTCGCCAACGTCCACGCCGAGCGCGCGAGCGATGCGCTCGAGCGTTTCGGTACTGCAATGCCCGCCCTTCAAAACGTGCAGCACGGTGCTGCGCGCAAGGCCGGCCCGCTGCGCCAGCTCGTGGCGGGTCATGCCGCGCTCGGCGATGAGCGCGCGAATCGAATCCTTCCAGACGGCCATCGCGTCGCAGTCTATACCACATCGAGCAACGAGCTCTGAGCAACGGACAACGAACTCTGAACGCCGAACTTCGAGCGTGGAACTACGAACGTCCAGCGTGGGGCGATGAGCAGCGCGTTCCGAGCGATGAACCTCAGAACAGCCAGCGCGCGGCAAGCTGCGCCAGGCGGCCTGGCGCCGCGGTCACGCTCGTGCCAAAGGTCGGGCGATCGACGAAGCTCCCCGGCAGGCCGGGATTCGTGCGGTTCATGAGGTTGTAGATCTCGGCGCGCAACTCGAGCCGCTGCCGCGTCCCGAAGCGGACCGTGCGAACGACGGCGGTATCGAGACTGACGAAGGCGGGCCCGATCAGGATATTGCGGCCCGCGTTGCCGAACGAGTACCGCGGAGCCACGAGGAACGCGCGGCCGGCGTACTCGACCGCTCCGGACGTGCCCACCGCGACCTCGTTCGGCCGGTCGTAGCCGAACTGTCCGCCCAGATTCCCCGTGTTGCTGTTGTCGACGCTGACACGCGGCGTGAACGGCCGGCCCGATTGTGTCGTCAGCAGCGCACTCACCTGCCAGTCGCGGCCCCAGGTCGATTCCCCTACGGCCGGGATCTGCCAGATCGCCGCGGTCACGAATCGATGGCGCACGTCGAAGTCCGACAGGCCGCGCTCGGCTTCAGGCGCGCGGCTGTCCTGCGGCGTGTTGTCGTTGCCCTCGCTCGCGAGGAACGCGGACTGATCATCGATCGACTTGCCCCACGTCCAGGCGGCGCGTAGCCACAGGCCGTGCTTCGCGGATCGCTCCGCGCGCACCTGGAGGGCGTGATACACCGATGCGGCTTCGGGCTCCACGAGGAGCACGTCACCGTATCCGGGAATCGGGCGCCGCTCCTCCACTGGCCCGGGAGCCGGCGGCGGCTGATTGAGATTGCGCTTCCTCACCAGATTGGAGCCCCAGGCTCCGACCCAACGGACCGTGACGTCTGTGCCACCGAGGCGGGCATCGACGCCGAAGCTGCCCTGCTGCGCGAACGCGGTCCGCCAGTCGGAGGCGAGCGTGTTCACCGACGCCGGGGGCGTAAAGCCGCTGGCTGACGGGAATGGATTGCTGGCAGTCGGAGGCAGTTCACCCGGCACGAACACGGTCAACCCGAAGTACGGCGGGTTGAAGTACAGCGCTGAGTTCTCGATCAGCGTTCCGCTGTCATAGAAGAGGCCATAGCCGCCGCGCAGCATCCAGTGGCGGTCGTGATCGATGGCCCACGCGGCGCCGATCCGAGGGGCAAAGTTCACTATGTCGGTCGCCACACCCGCACGAGGCACACCGTTCTGTCCCACTGGCAGCAGCGTCGCCGTCACCGGATCGAAAATCACCATTCGGTCGTCGACGTCGACCGGCGCCGTGTTCAGTTCGTAGCGGAGCCCGGCGTTGAAGGTCAGGCGACTCGTCACTCGCCAGTCGTCCTGCGCGAACAGATTCACGGCCGTCGTCCGCAGCGCCTGGGGATTGTCGTTCTCGGCAAGGATCGTGACCGTTGGCAGGCCAAGCAGCAGATCCGCGAACGCGTCACCCGTATAAGCGCCCTGAAAATTGAGCTGACCGCGCGCGAACAGGTGGTTGTAACCATCGGAGCCATAGTGCCGAAACTCGCCGCCCACCTTGATCAGGTGCTTGCCGTGGTCGATGCTCAGCATGTCCGACACGTGCACCGTATTCGTCCGTCGCACAACCGGCAGCGAGACGTCGTCGCCGATGGCGTCGATGCCGGTGATGTCGATTGCCGGGAACCCGCGATCGGCTTCGGGCAACGCCGGTCCGCTCATCCCGAGTTCGGCGAAACCATCCATGCCCTGATTGTCGGGGGTGACATCACGTGCCAGCCGGTTCCAGCCGATGCGCAGCTCGTTGAACAGCCGCTGCGACACGGACTGATTCAGACCGACCGCAAGATTCTGCGTGTCGTCCAGCGTCCGTGTGCCGAACCCGGGCACGTTGGCGGACGGCGTCGGGAATGGATCGTCGCGGTCGTCGTGAACGAAGCTGTAACGCGCGAACAGCGAGCGACGCGTTCCCATTTGATGATCCGTCTTCGTCGTGATCTGCCAGATCGTCCGCGGGGCGATCGGTGAGGAGCCGAAGTTCGTCGTCTCCTGCGACCGGTTCGGAACCGGATAGAGGGCCACGAGCTGGGCCCCGGTCGGATCGACCCTGGACGCGGGAATCTGATTGTCGGGGAACGGCTGACCCGAGGCGGGATCGACGATAGGAAATGGAAGCCCGCTGAAGTCGCCGGCGCGCTGCGCATCGGTTGGCACATGCGCGAGCCGCGTCGTGGCCGACCGGTCGCGCGTTCCCTCGACACTGACGAAGTAGAAACTCTTGAGCCGCGCCAGCGGACCGCCCACTGTTCCGCCCGCCTGATGGCGCCGGCGGAATGGTTCCGGTTCGCTGTCGAGATCGAAGGGTCCGCGCGCTTCGAGCGCCCGATCGCGAAAGTACTCGTATGCCGATCCGGAGAGCCGGTCGCCGCCCGACTTCACGACGACATTGACCTGGGCCCCGGCGCTTCGGCCGTACTGCGCGTCGTACGTGTTCGTCAGCAACGTGAACTCCTGCACGGCGTCGAGGCTTGGCGTCACCAGCACGCGGTTCAGGAACAGGTCGTTGTTGTCGACTCCGTCGAGAAGGAAGTTGTTCGAAGTCTCCCGAGCGCCGGCCACGTTCGACGGCGTCCCGCCCTCGCCGGACAGCCTTGACCCCGGGGCCGGTGGCGCCGCTCCAGGCGCCTGCCACGCGTACTCACCGACGTCACGGCTGGCCACCGGCGTCATCGTCAGGAGCTGGCCGTCGAAGACTTCGGACACCGCTGCGCTCGCAGACCGGCCTGAAACGGCGTCTGCGGTCACGTGGACGACTTCGTGTGGGCCGCCAGGCTGCAGCGTCAGCGCGATCCTCCGCGTCACGCCAGCCTCGAGATGAAATCGCTCGACCGACGTGGTCCTGAATCCCGCGAGCACGGCGGTCAGCACGTAGTCGCCCGCCGGCAACAGCGGTACCGCCGCGGTCCCGCGATCGGACGATGACGCGATGCGTTGCACGGCGGTGGCCTGGTTGATGACGGAGATGGAGACGCCGGAAAGCGCGGCCCCTGTCGTGTCGGTGAGATCGATGACGAGGGTCGAGCTGGCCGGTTGTGCGAACGCCGTCACGGCAATCAGAAGTGCGATAACAGCGGCAATCGACGCCCGCATGCGGATATTTAGCGATTATAGGCGTCATATAATTCGCGGCCGGAGGTTCGCGGATGGCGTCATCGTGGTTGCGTGGCGGTCTGACAGTCGTAACGGGCATCGCCCTGCTCACCGGGGCAATGCTGGCCCAGCAGAAGCGTGTGCCTGGACAAATGCCCGATCCCTCGAAGGAGCCGCCTGTTGTCTCGCCAGGCGAGACGCCCGGCACCCCACCGTCCGATGCGATCGTGCTCTTCGATGGCAAGGACCTGTCGCAGTGGGCGAGCGACAAGGGCAACGGGCCGGCACGGTGGAAGATCGCCGACGGCGTTCTCACTGTCGCGCCTGGCAGCGGCGGGATCCACACGAAAGAAGGATTCGGCAGCGCCCAGCTGCACATCGAGTGGGCGACGCCGTCCGAAGTCAAGGGCGACGGGCAGGAACGCGGCAACAGTGGTGTCTTCTTCATGAGCACCTATGAGGTGCAGATCCTCGACTCCTATCAGAACAAGACGTATTTCCACGGCCAGGCGTCGGCCATCTACAAGCAGCACGCGCCGCTCGTGAACGCCAGCCGGAAGCCTGGCGAATGGCAAACGTACGACATCGTCTTCGAGGCGCCGGTCTTCGACGGTGATGGCAAACTGCTCAAACGCGCCTACTTCACCGTGTTCCACAACGGCGTGCTCACACAGAATCACGTCGAAGTGATGGGCGTCACGGCGCACGACAAGCCGCCGTACTACGAAGCGCACGCAGCCAAACTGCCGTTGGCACTCCAGGATCACGGCAATCCGATGCGGTTCCGGAATATCTGGATCAGGAATGTTGGATAAGCGGAGCTGTGGAGGCCCTTGCGGACGCGACATCTCATGTGTAGGGCGGGCCTTTAGACCCGCCGCCATCGAAGCATGCTGACCGTTACCCATCTCGCCAAGCACTTCGCGGGTGTGCGCGCGCTGACTGATGCCTCGCTCGAAGTGCGCGCTGGGGAGATTCACGCGCTGGTGGGCGAAAACGGCGCCGGCAAGTCGACGCTCGTCCGGATCGTTACAGGCGCGTTGACGCCGGACTCAGGCTCGGTGACGTTCGATGGCAAAACCATCGACGTCTTCAGCCCGACCGCCGCGCGGTCGCTGGGCATCGCCGCGATTCACCAGCACCCGACGCTCTTTCCGGATCTCAGCGTCGCCGAGAACCTCGCGCTCGGGCTGGAATCGGCGGGCGCGTGGACGCGAATCGACTGGCGTCGCCGACGGGATCGCGCACGTGAGCTGCTGTCGCGGGTCGGCGCCCGCATCGACGTCGATCGGGAAGCGGCGTCGCTGAGTCTGCCAGAGCAACAGCTGGTCGAGATCTCGCGCGCGCTCGGCGCACACGCCCGGCTGCTGATCCTCGATGAGCCGACGGCGTCGCTGACGCCGCAGGAAGTGGATCGCCTGTTCGCCCTTCTGGGAGAGCTGCGCGCATCGGGCACCGCCCTGATCTACATTTCGCATCGGCTCGAGGAACTGCCGCGGCTGGCAGACCGTGTCACCGTTTTGCGCGACGGCCAGACCGTCGGCACGCGCGACATGGCGAACATCACGAAACCGGAGCTGATCCGCTTGATGGTCGGCCGCGAGGTCGAAGCGATTTTCCCGAAGCGCGACATTGCGATCGGCGAGCCGGTGATCACGCTCGACGCAGTGACGTCGCGCGCTGCCGGCATCCACGACGTGTCCTTCACCGTCCGTCGCGGCGAAATTCTGGGACTGGCCGGTCTCGTCGGCGCGGGGCGAACGGAGCTCGCGCGTGTCCTCTTCGGGCTCGAACCACTGGACGCTGGCACCATCCGGATCAACGAACAGATCGTTCGCCCGCGATCGCCCGAGGAAGCCATTGCGCACGGCATCGCGTATCTGCCCGAGGACCGTCGACGTCACGGCGTGATCCTCGATCTCGGCGTCGACGCGAATCTGACGCTCGCGGCCCTGAACGCGATTTCGAAGCGTGGCCTTCTCGATCACCAGTCCGAGACCGCCATTGCCAGCGGACTCGTGCAGAAGCTGGGGATCAAAACTGCGGCGCTCGAAACGCCCGTGCGGAATCTCTCAGGCGGCAACCAGCAGAAGGTCGCACTCGGCCGCTGGCTGGTGCAGCCGCCGACCGTGTTGATTCTCGACGAGCCCACCCAGGGCGTCGACGTTGGCGCCAAAAGCGAGATCCATCGCTTGATCGGCGAGTTGGCCGCGCAGGGCATGGCTGTCGTGATGATCTCGTCGGAGCTCGTCGAGATCCTCGGCATGAGCGACCGAATTGTCGTGATGCGGCACGGGGGCGTTGCCGACACGATCGACAGAGCCAATGCGACCGCCGAGTCCGTGATGGCCGCTGCCTTCGGCACGGCGTCGGCCGCGTGATGCGTATGCCAGGCCTCGGTGCGCGCGAGCGCGCTGCGGCCCTCGTCCTCGGCGGGCTCCTCGCGATCCTGGCCATTGCCGCGCCGGGATTCTTCTCTCCCGACAATCTGCGCGACGTCGTCATGGCGAACGCCGCGGTGCTGATCATCGCCCTGGGCATGACGCTGGTCGTGCTGACAGGCGAAGTGGACGTTTCCGTCGGCGCCACGTTCGCGGTGTGCGCCGTGGTCGCCGGCACGCTCGCCCGCGACGGCGTCGGGATGCCCGCCGCGATCGCTGCGGCGATCGCCACGGGCGCCGTCATCGGGCTCGTCAACGGAACGCTCGTCGGCGCGATGGGACTCCCGTCGATTGTCGTGACACTCGCCATGCTCGCCATCCTGCGAGACGGCCTGCGGTGGACGACGGAAGGAGCGTGGGTCCGCGATCTGCCGGCGGCATTTCAGTGGTTCGGTTTCGGCCAGGTTACGGGCCGGCAGATTGTGATGGCGTGCGCAGTGCTGCTGATTGCTCTGGTCGGCTGGCTGCTTGCTGGCGTCGCCGCCGGGCGCGCGATCTATGCCACGGGGAGTGACCGTGAATCGGCGCACCTCGCTGGGCTCGCCCCCACCACCGTGATCATCAGCGTGTTCATGGGGTGCGGAGTGCTGACGGCTGTGGCTTCGGTCCTGAACGCAGTCCGCTTCGTGGAAGTTCAAGGCGCCGTGATCGGAGGTCTGGAGCTGAAAGTGATTGCCGCCGTCATCGTCGGCGGCGTCGCCATCCGCGGCGGCCGGGGAACGATCACTGGCGCCGTGCTGGGTGTCGCGTTGCTCGGGACGATCGGGACCGGTCTGACCTTTCTGGGCATCAGCGCGTACTGGGAGCGTGCGCTCCAGGGCGCGATCATCCTCGCCGCGATCGCGAGCGATCGACTGACGGCGAGGCGCGCGAAGGTGAACGCGTGACGATCGCGCGCCGGAGCGAGTGGACGCTCGCCGCCGTCCTGGCCCTGGAGATCATCGTCTTCAGCATGGCGGCACCGAACTTCGCCACGGCCGGCAATGCCGCCGAGATCGTGCGGCTGGCGGTGGAGGTGGGGCTCCTCGCCCTCGCGCTAACGCCGATCGTGATTGCCGGAGGGATCGATTTGTCCTCCGGTTCTCTGCTCGCCCTCGGAGCAATCGTGCTCGGCGGCCTGTGGCGGGACGGAGGCTGGCCAATCTGGCTCGCCACCCTCGGCGCGCTCGCCGCAGGGGCAGCCGGTGGCGCCCTGAATGCCTGGTTCATCGCGCGATGGCAGCTGCCGCCGCTGATGGTCACGCTGGGATCGCTTTCGCTCTATCGCGGCCTTGCGGAAGGGCTGACCGGCGGCGTCGACAACTACACCGGCCTTCCCTCACATTTCCTGGCGCTGGGACAAGGCTTTCTCGGCCCGGTGCCGATTCAAGCACCAGTGCTTGTCTTCGCAGCCATCGGCACCTGGCTCCTCGTCCACCGCGCGACTCGCGGCCGCGTGTACTTCGCCGTCGGGAACAACGAGCACGCGGCGCGCTTCGCCGGCATCGACGTCTCGCGACACATCGCGGAGCTGTACGTGCTGTCGGGACTCGCCGCCGGCCTCGCGGCTATCATCTACGTCGCCCATCTTGGCCAGGCCAAGGCCGATGCCGGCACGGGCTACGAGCTGACCGCGGTCACGGCTGTCGTGCTCGGGGGCACAGCAATCAACGGCGGGTCGGGCACCGTCCTCGGCACGCTGCTCGGACTCGCGGCGATGGTGGTCCTTCAGAACGGCCTCCGACTCGCTGCTCTCCCCGCCGAGCTCGCGGGTGTTCTGACGGGCGGGCTGCTGATTGGCGCAATCGGCCTGCCCGCATTGAGACGAATGCTCCGGATGGAGCATCGCGTGGTGGCACACGAGGGCGACATGCGGAACTCGCAGCTGGCGGTACTCTGTCGGCGTGATCCTGACGGGCGCGTTCATCGTCGCCGGCAGCAACTGGTGGCTCGTACAGTCGCTCCGTCGCGACCTGACGCGTCCGCACACGCCGGCGGCAGGCACGGCGTCCGACGGCGCGGCCGCCGGCGCTCCAGTCGTTGTCGGAATGATGCCAAAGGCGAAGGGCGACCCCTACTTCGTCAGCTGCCGGCAGGGCGCGGACGAAGCGGCCGCGCAGTCGAACGTAAGCCTGATCTGGGACGGCCCGACGGAGCTCGATCCGGCCAAGCAGAACGAAGTCGTGGAAGCGTGGATCACGCGCGGCGTCGCCGTCGTCGCGGTCAGCGTCGAGAACCAGGCCGCCATTTCGACGGTCCTGCGCAAGGCGCGGTCGCGCGGCATCAAGGTGCTGACGTGGGATGCCGACTCCGAGCCCGACGCGCGCGACTTCCTGGTGAATCAGGCGACCCCGCAAGGTATCGGCGAGACGCTGGCCGACGAGGCGGCGCGGCTCCTCGGCGGATCCGGCGAGTTCGCCATCGTCACGGCATCGCTGAGCGCCGCCAACCAGAACCAGTGGATCGGGTTCATCAGGGCGCGACTGGCCGAAAAGCATCCCGGGTTGAAGCTGGTCACCATCCGGCCGAGCGATGGCGATCGCGATCGCGCGTTCGCCGAGACGCAGACGATCCTGAAGGTTTATCCCAAGGTGCGACTGGTCATGGGGATCGCGGCGCCCGCCGTGCCCGGCGCGGCGGAGGCCGTACGGCAGTCGGGCCGGACCGACGTGATCGTGACCGGTCTCTCGCTGCCGAATATGTGCAAGCCATACGTGCATGCCGGCGTGATCCGCAGCGTCGTACTCTGGAATACGAAAGACCTCGGGTACCTCACGGTCCGGGCCGCAGCGGCGCTGGCGCGCGGCGAGCTGAAACGTGGCGATACCAGCTTTTCTGCGGGGCGTCTGGGGCAGCTGACCGTCGCGGGCGACCAGATCCTGCTGGGAAGGCCGTTCGTCTTCACGAAGGACAACATCGACCAGTTCGACTTCTGATTCTGGGCGTCTTCTGCACCAACGTCGTCGCCAACGAGTTCCCCATCGCCGGCAATCGGCGCCTCGACATCCTGCTTTCGTACAACGTCCTCAGAGCGCTACAAGAGGCGCATCGGTGGTAGCCGGGTTGGTCAGGTTACGACGGGTTGCCCAGGGTCCGGAGCTATCACGCGCGTACTTCGGTGTGCACGTCGACGTCCGCCGGATCGTGGGGCGGCGTACGCGGTGGCACCAGGAGGCCGACGCGGTCGGCCCAGATCCAGTAGACGGCCGTCATCGAGCTCACGATGCCCGAGACGGCGCCGATCGATCGCGGATCGACGCTCTGGGACGCAATGCCGGCGGCCATCATCGAGAGCATCATCGTCGCCCAGATCAGCGATTCGTTCGTCGCGAAGACGCGCCCGCGATACGCGTCGTCCACATGACGCAGCAGGAGCGACCAGTTGAGCACCGAGCTCACCGCCACTGCACCGCGCGAGATCCCAATCCAGATCAACGCGACGTAGAAGTTCGGCGACTGGCTGAACAGCACGTAAGAGCCGCCGTGGACCAGATAGCAGATGGCAATCGTGCGTTTGTAGCCGTTGAACGTCAGGCGTGGCCCCAGCTTGTGGGCCAGCGTGCCACCGAGGATCAGCCCGAATCCAGCCGAGCCCCACAGAATGCCGATCCCCGCGGGACCGCGATTGAATACCAGCTCGCCGAAGAGACTGAAGAGGATCTGTGCGGCGCCGCCGCCTGATGCCCAGCCAACGCCGACCAGCGCGATCGCGAGCATCAGCGGCTGGCTCCGGAGGTAGCGCAGCCCTTCGGCGTACTCGCGGAACGGACGCATCACGTCGGCCTCGGTCATCGCTGCGGCAGGACGAGAATCGACGTTGGGAAGACGCACACGCCCGATCGCCCATGCTGAGAACATGAACGAGAGGCTGTTGATGACGAACGCCGCGGTGTAACCGAAGTGCGCGGCGCTGAAGCCGCCAACCAATGTGCCAATGGTCGTCGTCGTCCATTGCGTCGTCTGCGTCAACGAATTGGCCGTATGCAGTTCTTCCTTGCTGGCAATGCTTGGAAGAATGGCCGCCCGGCCGCTCGTGAAGAACGGCGAGGCGAACATCAGCAAGGCGCTTAACAGATAGAGCAGCCATGGCTTCGACTGGTGAACCGTGAACACGAACGCCAACGCCACGACGGCGCGAACGAGGTCGGAGGCGATCATGACCGTGCGCCGATCGAGGCGGTCCAGCGTGACCCCGGCGAGCGGGCCCGCCAGCACCGCTGGCACGGCCCGTGCCAGCATCACGCCGCTGACGACGAGACCGGAGTGCGTGGTTTCGAGCGCCAGGCTGAAGACTGCGATGTTGTTGAAGTGATCGCCGATTTCGCTGACGACCTGCCCCACCCAGGCCGATCGGTAGTTGTGATTCTGGCGCAGCAGCGCGACGAAACCCGCCATCTAACCCCGTGTTTTTCCCGTTCTCGAGCTCTCGGTTTCCGAATTCTGGTGGCGACAGCATAATAAGAGCATGCCTGTCGTGCCATTCGATCAGTTGCCGGCCGAATCGCGGCTCTGGATCTTCGCCGCCGAGCGCCCGTTGTCACCGTCGGAGGCCGAGAGCCTGCTGACCGTCGTCGACCAGTTCCTCTCACACTGGAAGGCTCACGGCGTGCCGCTGACCGTTGCGCGGGAGTGGCGATACGACCGTTTTCTCCTCGTTGGCGTAGACGAAGCGTCGGCGGGCGCGTCGGGTTGCTCGATTGATGCGATGGTGCGACAGCTCGAGCAACTCGAGTCGGCGCTCGGCGTGTCGCTCCTCGATCACGGTCCCGTCCTCTTCCGGCGCGGCAACGCCATCGAGCGCCTGACGCGTCCCGAGTTCGCCGAGCTCGCGCGCCAGGGCGCGGTGTCGCCGGAAACCATCGTGTTCAACAACACGCTGACGCGGGTCGGCGATCTCCGCGAAGGCAAGTGGGAAGCGCCGGCCCGTGCTTCGTGGCACGGACGCGCGTTCAATCTGACCGGATCCATCGTTCGCGAGGTCGTCCAGTGATCGCGCTCGTCTGGCAGTTCGAGGTTAAGCCAGGCCGGCAGGGCGAGTTCGAGGCCTTTTACGGCGCCGACGGGGCCTGGACGACCCTCAGTCGCAAGAGCCGGTCGTATTTGGGCAGCTCGTTTCTTCGCGATCTGGCCGACACCCGCCGTTATCTCGTGGCCGAATACTGGAGCGAGATGGTCGTCTACGAGAAGCACTACTCGACGTTCGAGGTCGAGCTCAGGAGCCTCGAGCGGCAACGTGAGGAACTCGTGGAGTCGGGCCAGCCGCTGGGCCTGTTCAACGCGCTGGACGTCCCTGACCGGGCCGGCCCCACCTGGTCGCAGCGCAGCGGGCGCGCAGATTGACGATTGTCTGTCCGAGCCAACGCTCAAGCCTGCGTGCGACGTGACCGAAGCTGTTGCGTCGGCGGCGCTAGCGTCCAGGGCCGCACTTTGGTGCGGCCCTCTTGCCGGCTCATCCGGCTGCTGGTAAAGTCCTCCGTTCCGGGGGTTCGGGTTGAAGCACGTCATCAAACAGTACGCGCTCGAGCAGGGCGCGCTCGAGATTCAATACATCGAGGAGTTCTTCGGCGAGTTCAATCGCCGAAAAGCAGCATCCGAGATCGTCGAACGGCTGCAGGATCGCGAGCACCTGATTCACATGATCGAGGCCCCGCTGCCTGACGAGCCGACGCAGATCGTGCCCGTCGCCTACAAGGTGGGGCATGCAATCCGTCCCGACGAGAAGATTCCAAAGCTGGCCGACCTGGTGAAACGGCTCGACGGCGCTGTACGTTTCGACGACCGCAAAGTACCTGTACGCGTGGATCGGCGGCACCCGGCGCGACTGGCGCGGCAAGGGCTTCTTTCGCGCCTTGAGCGAGGAGCAGGAAGCCTGGGCTTACGAGAACGGTTTCCACGAAATCGTCGTCAAGACCAAGAACAAGTTCTACGAGATGCGCAGCACGCTCGACAATCTCCGCTTCGAGGTCGTGAAGTTCGAGCCGCATCCGACCGACGGGGCCGAGTCGAAAGTGTACCTGAGCAAAAAGCTGGACGCGTCGGTCCTCAAGAGCCACAAGCTATCGCGCACCGTCGTCAAGGTCTGACGGTGTTCCTGGGTCACTACGCTGCCGCGCTGGCAGCGAAGAAGCTCACGCCTTACACCTCGCTGGGCACATTGATCCTCGCTGGCGAGCTTGCCGATCTGCTCTGGCCCTCGCTGCTTCTTCGGGGCGCCGAACGTGTGCGCATCGTGCCCGACAATCCGCCCCTGCTCCGCCTGGAATTCACCAGCTATCCGTGGTCGCACAGCCTGCTGATGCTTGCCGTCTGGGCGGGTCTCGTCGCGGCGCTCTACGCATTCTTCCGGCGGTATCCGCGCGGCACGCTGGTCGTGGCTGCGCTCGTCCTCTCGCATTGGCTGCTGGATGCGGCGAGCCATCGCCCTGATCTGCCACTCGTTCCGTGGGGTGGACCGCTCGTGGGCCTGGGGCTCTGGTATTCGCAGACCGCGACCATCGCGGTCGAAGGCGTGCTGCTGGCGCTCGGGACCTGGCTGTATGCCCAGCACACCGAGCCGGTGGACGCGATCGGGCGCTACGCGTTTGCCGCGTTCATCGTCATGATCGTCCTCGCGTACGTCGCCAGCCTAATGAGTCCACCTCCACCGAGCATCAACGCGCTGGCCTGGACGGCGCAAGCGATGTGGCTGTTCGTCATCTGGGGCTACTGGGTCGATCGGCACCGGGTCGCGGTCCGCCAATGGTAGGTGTCATGCGTGCGCTCCTCCACATCGGGCTCAGTGTATTCGCGATTGCCGTTCCGCTGGCGCAGACCCCGGCGCCCTTCGACGTGCTAATCGCCGGTGGCCGGGTGGTCGATGGCACGGGCGCACCGTGGATTCAGGCCGACGTCGCCATCGCCGGAGATCGGATCGCTGCGATCGGGGATCTGGCCGGCGCGCCGGCAAAGGCGCGCATCGACGCGGCGAATCTCGTCGTCGTACCGGGGTTCATCGACATGCTTGGACAATCCGAGTTCCATGTGCTCGTCGACGGCCGTGCGGCGTCGAAGATCATGATGGGCGTGACCACGGAGGTTACCGGCGAGGGCAGCTCCATTGCGCCTGTAAACGAGCGAATGATCGCCCAGGACAAAGCGCAGTGGGATCACTACGGCCTGACGCAAGACTTTCAGACGCTGGCCGGGTACTTCACCCGCATCGAGACGCAATCGAGGCCAACGATCAACATCGCCACGTTTGTCGGCGCAGGAGGCGTGCGCGACTACGTCATCGGCCGCGGCAATACTCCCGCCAGCCCGGCGCAGCTGGACGAGATGAAGCGGCTCGTCAAGCAGGCGATGGAGGAAGGCGCCCTCGGGCTGAGCACATCGCTGCAGTACGTCCCCGATCGATTCGCCACGACCGAGGAAGTGATCGAGCTTGCGACGGTGGTGCGGCAGTATGGCGGCGTCTACTTGACTCATCAGCGGTCGGAAAGCGCGCAGATCTTCGAATCGATAGACGAAGTCATCCGCATCAGTCGCGAAGCCAGGATCCCCGCCGAGATCTGGCATCTCAAAACTGCGTACAAGGCGAACTGGGGGAAGATGCCCGAGGTGCTGGCGCGTATCCGCGCGGCACGTGCCAGCGGCGTCGACGTCACCGCCAACCAGTATCCGTACACGCGAGCGTCGAACGGTCTCGATGCCTGTCTGCCGCTCTGGGTACGTGAAGGCGGCACCGACGCGATGATCGCGCGGCTGAAGGATCCGGCCACGCGCGAGCGGATCAAGCGCGAGATGGACGATGCGAATGCCAAGGGCTGGGAGAACCAGTGGTACGGCTCCGGCGGCGGCGACGGCGTGATGGTGGCCGCGGTTCTCAATCCCGACCTGCGCAAGTGGGAAGGGATGACGTTGACGGAGATCGGCAAGGCAATGGGGAAGGATCCGCGAGATGCGGTGATGGATCTCGTCATCGCCGACCGCGGCGAAACCGACTGCATCATCGCGATCATGGACGAGCAGGATGTGCGCACGGCCCTGAAGGATCCACTGGTGTCGATCGATACGGACTCGGCCGCTCGCGCCGAAGATGGTCCCCTGGCCGCCTCGAAATCGCACCCGCGTGGCTGGGGCACCTTCGCTCGCATTCTGGGCCATTACGTACGCGAGGAAAAGCTCCTGACGCTCGAGGAGGCCGTCCGGAAGATGACGTCGCAGCCAGCGTCCCGAGTCGGCCTGCTCGATCGCGGCATCCTCCGGCCCGGTATGGCGGCAGACATCACCGTGTTCGATCCTGCAACGATTCGCGACGCCGCCACGTTCGCCGATCCGAATCATTACGCGGTCGGCGTGAAGCATGTCTTCGTCAATGGGCAAGCGGTGGTGAAGGACGGCACGATTACGGACGCACGCCCCGGCCGCCCGCTGCGTGGGCCCGGCTACCGGCCCACGTCGGTATCACGGTAGCTGATCGACGCAGGCCCGAGCTTCAGCTCGGGCGACCACCAGCCCCCCGAGCGTGGGCCCATCGCCGCGGCGAACCGTCCTCGAGTTGACGGAGAGAGCGAGTCCATGCGCCACCTGTTGTAACCTTCGTCCGCGATGTCTCCGCTCGACCGTGCGCGCCGAAAGGCGTATTGGCGTCTCCTGCCGCTCTGCTTCATCTGCTACGTCATCGCCTACGTCGATCGGGCCAACGTCGCGATCGCGAAGCTGACGATGACGAAGGACCTGCCGGGGTTCGACAACGCCGTGATCGGCTTCGGGGCCGGAGTGTTCTTCATCGGCTACTTCCTCCTCGAGATCCCAGGCACGCTGATCATCGAACGATGGAGCGCACGCAAGTGGCTGGCCCGCATCATGGTGACGTGGGGACTGGTGGCCGCCCTGACGGCCGCGGTCACCTCACCCTGGCAGTTCTACGTCGTTCGCTTCCTCCTCGGCCTCGCGGAAGCCGGCTTCTTTCCGGGCGTCATCGTGTATCTGACGCACTGGTTCCCGGCGAGAGATCGCGCGCGGGCGCTCGCCTACTTTCTTGTCGCCACGCCGATCGCGCAGATCGTCAGCCCGAAGATTTCAAGCGCGCTCCTTGTCATCGGCACCGACGAGCGGTTGGCGACGGGCGCGGTAATCCATCATCCCGAGTTGTGGGGTCTCGAGGGGTGGCAATGGGTCTACATCGTCTGGGGCATTCCGGCCGTGGTTCTGGGCGTCGTCGTCTTCTTCGCCCTGACCGATCACCCGCGACAGGCCGCGTGGCTCAGCGAGGAGGAACGAAACGCGCTGCAGACCGAGATCGACCGGGAACACAGTCGCGTATCGGCGACGAAGCGGCTGACGTTCGTCGACGCGCTGCGGCAGCCCAGGGTCCTGCTGCTGTCGCTCGCCTATTTTCTGGTGGTGACCGGAAACTACGGGATCGAGTTCTTCCTCCCCAGCATCCTGGAGAAGTGGTACGGACTGCAGCTCGCCACGCTGACCTGGCTGGTGATGCTGCCCCCGGCGCTGGCGCTGGCGGGCCAACTGGTCTTCGGCTGGAGCTCCGACCGTACGCGCGAACGGTTGTGGCATACGGTAGTGCCGATGGTGTGCGGCGCGATTGGCTTGGCCACTGCCGTGTGGTCACGAGGATCTTTGGCGCTGACGGTGATCTGCTTCATGGTGGCGGCGGCCGGACTGAAGGCGTATCTCCCGTCGTTCTGGGCGCTGCCGAGCCTCTTCCTCACCGGCACCGCCGCCGCAGGCAGCATCGGATTGATCAACTCAGTCGGTAATCTTGGCGGGTTCATCGGACCGTTCCTCGTCGGCAGCGTCGAGGCGATGACGGGATCGTTCGAGAGCGGTCTCCTCTTTCTTGCTGTGTCGTCCGCTGGTGGCGCGCTGACGGTCTTTCTCCTGGGGATTGGTCGTCGCGAGACACCGAAGACCGTGGCCGTTCCGACCGTGACGCCCGAGCTGAAACTCGGGCCTACGTACGAGAAGTAGAAAGATCTATGAGAATTGTGCAGCTCGTCGTCCTGTTGCTGTCGGCTTCGCTCGTGACCGTCACGACACAGCCAGCAGCGATCCGGCTGATCGTGCAGGCCGACGATCTCGGCGCCGCACACGGCATCAACGTCGCCAGTCTGCAGGCGTATACGAACGGCATCGTCCGCACGGCGAATGTGATCGTGCCCGCGCCGTGGACGCCGGAAGCCGTCAGCCTGCTCCGAGACCACTCGGACCTCGACGCCGGCGTCCACCTGGCTGTCACCAGCGAATGGTCGGCGATCAAATGGAGGCCTCTGACTCACACATCGTCCTTGGTCGATGGGAACGGCTACTTCTTCCCGATGGTGTGGCCGAACGACAAGCTTCCGCCGAAGAGCAGCCTGAAGGAGAATGCGCCGCAGCTCGTGGAGATCGAACGAGAGCTGCGCGCCCAGATCGAATTCGCGAAACGCGAGATTCCACAGCTGACCTATACGTGGAATCACATGGGCTTTGATTCGCTGGCTCCAGAGATCCGGGCTCTGACTGTCAGGTTGACGAAGGAATACGGGCTCGTGACGCCCTTCGATCTCGGCGTCCAGTCCGTCGGGCAGATCTACGATGGTGCGGATACCGGCGCGGCCAAGGCCGCCAAGCTCGCGGCAAAGCTCGAGACGCTCGGCGCCGGAACCTGGCTCATCGTCGATCATCCCGCGACGGATACGCCAGAAATACAGGCGCTTGGCCATCCTGGCTACGAGAATGTGGCGGCGGATCGGAGCGCGGTCCTGGAGGCCTGGACCAGCGCGGCGGTGAAAGACGTCATCCGCCGCCGAGGCATTGTCTTGACCAACTACCGCATGCTCCGTTACGACCGGAAGCAGCCCTGACACGTTTTCTCATGAGGTCCAGAATGCCTCGATCAGCAGCCGCCGAGATTCCTCGCCGACCGTTCGGCACGTCCGGAGACACCGTATCGATCCTCGGGTTGGGGGGATGGCACCTCGGCGTGCCGAAAACCGATGGCGACGCCGTCCGCCTGGTCCATGAAGCGATCGACGGGGGGATCAATTTTCTCGACAACGCCTGGGACTACAACGACGGCGTCAGCGAACAGCGTATGGGCAAAGCCATTGGCGATCGCCGCGATCGCGTGTTCCTGATGACTAAATTGTGCACGCACGGCCGCGACGCGCGAACGGCAATGAAGCAGCTCGAAGAATCGTTGCGCCGTCTCCGCACGGACCATCTCGACCTTTGGCAGATTCACGAGGTGGCGTTCGACGACGAGCCGCGGCGACACTTTGCCAAAGGTGGTGCGGTCGAAGCGCTGGATCGCGCGCGCGAGCAGGGCAAGGTCCGATTCGTGGGCTTCACCGGTCACAAGGATCCGGCACTGCACCTCGAGATGCTGGCGCACGACTATGTATGGGACAGCTGTCAGCTGCCGCTCAATTGTTTCGACGCGTCGTTCCGCAGCTTCGAGCAGCGCGTGCTGCCCGAACTCGTGCGCCGCGGCATCGCGCCAATCGGCATGAAGAGCTTTTGCGGCGATGCGCGCGGACTCAAAGCCAAAGTCATCTCACCAGCCGACGCGCTCAGCTATGCGCTCAGTCTGCCAGTTGCCACCGTCGTAAGCGGCATGGAATCGCCGCGCGTTCTGCGGCAGAACCTGCAGATCGCGCGCGGGTTCCGGCCGCTCTCCGCCCGTGCCATGGAAGCCATTCGTCGCCGAGTTGCGGCAGTGGCGGCCGACGGCCGATTCGAGTTGTACAAGATCTCCGCCGCCTTCGAAGGCGACGAATCACGCCGCGTGCACGGATTGCCGCTGCACGACGAGTTGCCGGTGTAGCCGCTGGAGCGAGGAATTCCAATGACGCGGTATGCCGTGCAGGTCGAGTGGCTCGACGATATCCCGCTCGCGGTTATTCGACGACAGGTGAGCCGAACGGAGCTCGCGCGCGTCGTTCCCGAATGCTGTGGCCTGGTGTGGAATGCGGTTCGAGCGCAACAGGCGCGAGGTGGACGCCACGTTGCCCTCTACCTGGATGGAAGCATCCGAATCGAAGTGGGCGTGGAGCTTCTGGGCCCGTTCGTCGAGGACGGCAACGTCGTGCGCTCGGCGACACCGGCCGGGTCGATCGCGTCGACGACACATTTCGGCCCGTATGACGGCCTCGGCGCCGCGCATGATGCGGTGCGACAATGGTGCACCGCGAACAATCGGCGGCTTGCAGGCCCGAACTGGGAGATTTACGGCCACTGGCTGCCGGAGTGGAACGCCGATCCGTCACAGATCCGCACGGATGTCTGCTACCTGTTGGAAGATTCCCGTGATCGTACGTAGGCCCACGCTTTGGTTCGGGCCTACGTCCCGTGCTTCGTGTGCCATTTCCACGCGTGCTCGACGATGACTTCCAGCGCTGGATAGCGGCACGTCCACCCCAGCACGTTGCGTGCGCGCGTGGGGTCGGCCACGAGCGTCGCCGGATCGCCGGCGCGCCGCGGTGACTCGATGGCTGGCACGTCCTTGCCTGCCGTGCGCCCGACAGTGGTCACGACTTCCCTCACCGAGTGACCGGTGCCCGTTCCGAGGTTCACCGCCTGGCTGGCTGTCCCCTCGTCCAGGCGCTGTAGCGCTCGCAGATGCGCGTCCGCCAGATCGACGACATGCACGTAGTCACGAACGGCCGTGCCATCCGGCGTGTCGTAGTCGGTGCCGAAGATCCTCACAGGCGGCCGGGTTCCCAACGCCGCACCGATGACGAGCGGAATCACGTGCGTCTCGGGGTCGTGGTCTTCGCCGATCTCGCCCTCGGGATCCGCGCCGGCGGCGTTGAAGTAACGCAGGGCTATCCACCGCAGACCATAACAGTCGCCATACCACCGCAGGATCTTCTCGACCATCAGCTTCGATTCGCCGTAAGGATTGACCGGCGTCTGCGGATGCGTCTCGTCGATCGGCACGCGGACCGGGTTGCCGTACGTCGCACACGTGGACGAGAAGACGATGCGATCGACGCCGGCGGCACGCATCGCGTCGAGCAGGTTCAGCGTACCCACGGTATTGTTCCGGAAGTATTTTGTCGGGTTGCTCATCGACTCGCCGACGAGCGCGTTGGCAGCGAAGTGAATCACGGCGTCGACCGAGTGCAGCGTAAAGACCTCACGCAGGCGATCGAGGTCCGCGAGGCTGCCGCGCTCGATGGGACCCCACTTGACCGCCCACTCGTGGCCCTGGCTCAAGTCGTCGAAGACGATCGGCGTATGGCCTGATGCAGCGAGAAGCTTCGCGGTATGGCTGCCGATATAGCCGGCCCCGCCGGTCACAAGTACGCGCATGGCTTTGTAGGTTAGGGTGTGAGCTCGCGGACGCCGACAGCCGCCGCACCGGGAGACGAACCGTCGAACACGTGGACGTCGCGGCCGGTTTCGGCCGAATACGCCCGGGCAATCTCTCTCACGCGATCCCCTGCCCGCTTGTCGCCGAGGATCGCGACCGTTCCGCCGCTGCCGCCGCCAGTAATCTTCGCGCCGTAGACGCCTTCACCAGGGCCTATTTGGCGCGCCATCGCGACCAGTCGGTCCGTGCCGTCCGAGCCCAGCCCACAGGCCGAATAGCTGGCATGCGAGTGATACATGAGCTCTCCGAGCCGCGTGGCAGTCTGCTTCAAGGGCATCGAACCATTTGCACCGATCGATCGCAGCAGGCGCGCCCATTCACTGACGCGCTCGTGCTCGTAAATCGGATGCGCGGTCGGCTTCCAGACAGCGTAGGTCCGCTCGCGATCTACGCGCGTGACCGGATCGGTCGTGCCGCCGTACCGTGACAGAAACGCGGCGCCATTCAAGGTGCCCGGCACCTGGTGCTCGAGCTCCAGGAACGTCTTGCTGCCGACATTCGCCAGATACCCGCCCCACCGCGGATCGGTCACCTGCACATAACCGTTCCGATCGCCGGGCGATACCTCGAAACCGGCCAGATCCGCAAGGATGCGGTACCCCATGAACGCTCCGACCCGCACCCCCCCGTAGTCGGCGCCCGTCACCGCGTGTCGAATGCCCGAGTCGATGCCCCAGACCGCGAGCTCGGACGGCAGCGCAATCGTTCCCTGGAACTCCGCGGGCTGACAGAGCAGCGCCATCAGGCTGTCCGCCTCGCCGCAGATGCTCGCCATCTGATCCATCACCCCGCATGGCGCACCAACAACGAGATTTTCGACCTGCTGGCAGCGGATGGCACGCACTCTCGGCGGCACATCGAGACGCCACGCCGCCAGCACCGCTTCCATCGTCGCGGCCTCGAGCGCCGCCGAAGAGCTGACGCCCTTCCCTTCCGGCACGTCCGATTCAACGACGATGGTGGCCCCCTCGGCGAACTCTGCTCCATGCTCGCGTGCCAGCACGTGAAACACACCGGCGCTGTACGCGGCCCAATGACGCGACGGCTCGCTATTGAACCAGCAGCGAACCTGGTCGTAGGACCGAGTCGGGTCAGCAACGATGTCGAGCGGAACCGCGAGCTGGCGACGCTGTCCGTCCTGCCCCTGCGAGATGATGTCGAGCACGCGATCGCGGCGCCGCCGGAGCGCGACCCGCGTCGCCTCGCGAATCGGCCACTGCAGCACAAGGGCACCGGAGTAGTCGGCGATACCGCCCATGACGTCGAGTCGCCCCGGCGCACGCGACAGGAAAACCGGCCCGCTGCCCGTGGTCTCGAGCGGCCCGTTGCGCAGGCGGCCGGCAAACGCGTCCACGTCGTGCAGCGCCGCGCTCACGAGATCAGACCTCGTCGCTTCAGCGCTTGCTGGAGCACTGGTTCGATCAGCTGTCGAATCTGCGCGTTCGCGTAGCCGACCCACGTCACGTCGGAGGTGACGTCGAGCGTCGCATCGAGTGTGCGGCCGCATTCATCGGTAACGATCACGCCGAGCTCTCGGGCGATCAGCTCCGTGCACAAGTCGTATGGATGACAACACAGGGCCGGCCCCCCATTGCCCCTGCGCCGCTCGAACAGCGGCCGCAGATCCGCGACGAAACGATCGTGCCCGGCCATCAGCTCGTACAACTGCCCGCCACTCGAAATGTACTGATCCTCGAACAGTTGCGCCTTGCCGGGCTGCGGTGGCCCGAGCACGCTTCCAACGATCTCATCGTCGATCGCGGCCAGCTCGGTACGGATCCCCGGGAAAAAGCGCGAGATCATCGCGAACCCATGGGCGATGGTCGCAGAAGTTGATGGCCGAAGCGAGAGTGGCGTGCTGCTCCCAGAGAGCCGGTTCACCCGGGTCGCCTTCGCGCCCTGGCCTCGAACTGCCCACAACTCGTCGCTCAAGTGCTGCTTGACCAAGGGGATTTCAGTCTGAACGGCAAGCTCAATCGCTGAAAGTCGTGGTTCCGTGAGTCGGCCTGGTTGGTGCCGAACCACCCCCGTCAGAATCCAGCCGGGCCGCTTCTGGTACATCAGGCCGCGGGTGCCGTCGATCGGGTCGACGATGATCGTCCACGCCACGTGATGTTCGTCGGCGCCGTCGGGCACCGTGACACGGCCGCCAGGTAAACCTTCGGCGACGAGCCTGACGGGCGCCGTCTCGGTGGCAATCGTCCGGCCGATTTCGTCGATCAGCACATGCTCCGCGACCCGGTCGATCGCGTAGATCGTGTCGCCTTCGTCGTCGCTGTCCACGTTGGAGAGCGCTTCCAGCGCCGCCTGCTCGCAGGCCGCAACGACATCGGCGCGAATGCGTCGATGCAGCGCGAGGAGGGGATCGACGAGCGGGTGCGTCACGCTACTTCCGTCGACTTATAGTGCCGCCCGCCGGCGGCAATGAGCTCGGCGGCTTTTTCTTCCGGGCCCGTATCGCTGAGGAAGTTGCCGCCCCCGATCTCCGGGCCGGCGAGGTATTTCAGCAGATTGGGTCGGCGCAACGGCGGGTGGAACTCGAAATGGAAGTGGAAGCCCCGGCCGTTGTTGCCCTTCACCGGCGCCTGGTGTAATGCCATCACATAGGGGAACGGCATCCGCCAGAGATTGTCGAAGCGAATAACGACGTCCCGCAGGACCGCGGCGAGATCGCGCCGCTCGGTGTCGTCGAGCTCGGCGATCGTGGCGACGCTCCTGAGCGGCGCGACATACACCTCGTAGGCGTAGCGCGCAAAGTACGGCACGAATGCGATCGCGCTCCCCTGCTCGCTGATGATGCGGCGGCCATCCTGACGCTCGGCGGCGAGCACGTCCTGAAAGAGCCCACGGCCGGTCTCGGCCAGATGGCGCGCGCCAGCGTGCAGTTCCGTCTCGATGTACTTGAACACGAAGTTCGTGGCGTAGATCTGACAATGCGGGTGGGGATTACTGACGCCGACGACCTCTCCCTTGTTCTCGAAGATCAGCACGAACTGCACGTCGGCATGCGTCGCGAGCTCACGCATCTGCTCCTGCCAGGTTGCGAGGAGCGTGTCCACGCCGCTGACCTCGAGCTCGGCGAGCGTGATGTCGTGACGCGGGCTGTAGCAGACGACCCGCGCGATCCCCGTGGCGGAGCTGTTACGGTAGATGCCCGGCGGAGGCGCGATCGTCCTGGGCGCGTCGGGCCCGACGCACGGATGATCGTTGTCGAAGACGAACGTGCTCATGTACTTCGGATTGACGCGGCCGCTGACGCGGGCATTACCCGGACACAGGTAGCACGTCGGATCGTATGCGGGCGGCGTCGCTTCGCGCGCCCCTACTTCGGCGCCCGACCAGGGCCGCGACTGGCGGTGCGCGGCCACGATCACCCACTCCTCGCGCAGTGGATGCCATCGCTGCTCCCACATCCGCACGATCATACCCGGACAGGGTCGCAGTCGGGCCCGTCTTCCGACTTCGCCAGAGGCTCCGGCGGACCGCCGTAGCTTTGGCGAAGGCCGGTCAGGCGGGCGACTCGATGGCCGCACTGCCGCGCGGCCTACTCGGGTTCTTGGCTCCGGCGACTATTTAGGCGCCGTCGTCCAGATCCCGACGCCGGAGGCCTGGGCTTCCTTCTCGAGCCGCTGGAATTCCTCCTGGTGTGCGAAAGGTCGTGCGTTGTCGACGCGCGCGAGTCCCTTGCGCAGCAACTCTGCGTTCACCAGCGTGCCGTCGGCCAGGAAAACGTAGGCGCGCGAGCGATCGTTTTCGTCGCCATACGGGTCGTATTGCAGGCGAACGGTCTTGCCAAGCACGAGTTGCTGAAGATACGTCCGGCCAGGCTTGCTGGGTTTGAAGTTGATGCCGGCGCTGGCGGCCTGCGGTGGCGATTGCTCGGCGGGGTCGGGGCCGGAGCGGGCTGGCGGCTGCGGCGGCACGCTCTTGCGGCCGACTTTGAACGCGGATTCGTCGAGGCTGCGGATCCCGAGCAATCGCACCTTGCCGATGCCCTGGATGACAACCACGTCTCCGCTCGACACTTTCGTGACGACCTGCGCGGACGCGAGCGTCGCGAAGGTCAGCAGGAGGATGACTGCGATGGCGAGTTTATTGATGACCCTCACACATCCATCGGTACTCGAATCGACCGGGGTCGAATCCACCAGGCGCACGCAGTACGCCCCCACTCCTCGTCGCTCGTCCCTCCTTCTTCGTCCTTAATCTTGCCGCAGCGCCGCCATCGGATCGACCGACGCGGCGCGGCGGGCGGGCATGAAGCAGGCCAGGAGCGCCGACGCCAGGAGGGTGACCGCCACGACAGTGAAGGCAGCGGGGTCCATAGCACCAACGTCGTACCACATGCCCTGCATCGCGCGGCCAACACCGTAAGCGCCGGCGCTGCCGAGGACGACTCCGATGAGCGCCGTGATCATGCCCTCGCGGAGGACCTCGCGCACGACGCGCGCGCGCCCCGCCCCAAGCGCCATGCGCAGACCGATTTCGTGCGTGCGCTGCGCGACCACGAACGACATGACGCCGTAGATCCCGAAGGCGGCAAGCAGCAGCGCGACCACCGCGAACGCGCCGAAGAGCGCCGAGTTGAATCGGTCGCTGGCCATGGTCTGATCGATGATCTGATCCATCGTCCTCACGTTGGCCATCGGCAGATCTGGGTCTATCGAGCGGATGACCGCCGCAATGCTCTGCTGCACGGCGCCGGGCTCGCCGGCGGTGCGTACTGCGATCGACGCGCTGGGCCATGGGCTCTGCAGGAACGGCACGTCGATTTCGGGGAATCCGTCCACGCTTTTCGGGCCGGCGTTTCGCACGTGCCGGGCGACCCCGACGATCTGCCACTCAACGGTCGGGCCTAGTTTGGTCACGCCGGGGATCAACTGCTCGATCGCCAGCCGCTGTTTCAGCGGGTCTCGACCGGCCAGAAAGCGGCTCACGAACCGTTCGTTGACCACGGCCACGCGCACCGCGCCCTCACGATCGTCGGGCGTGAAGCCGCGGCCCTTGAAGATCTCGATGCCGAACGTCTTGAAATATTCGGCTGAGACCATTGCGAAGCCGGCGCCCGGCCTCGCCCCCCGATCGAGCGGCTTGTCGCCGACGATCGTGAACGGCATGCCGAAATTGGGGCCAGCGACAGGCATACCCACCGAGTGCGAGGCCGAGACGACACCCGGTAGCGCCCGGATCGCCTCAACCGCCCGATCGTAGAAGCTGACGATCTGCTCGGGCGTGTTCAGTCGGCCTTCCGCCACCGGCAGATCGAAGGTGAGCAAGCGTTCGGTCCTGAATCCAAGGTTGACGTTTGCCAGCTTCATCAGGCTGTGAACGGCCAGTCCTCCGCCGGCGAGCAGGCTCAACGCCAGCGCGAACTCGACGACCACCAGCGCGCGACGTAACCGATGGCGGCCGGTGCTCAACGACCGGCCCGTCTCCTTGAGCATCTCGTTGACGTTCGCGCGCGCCGCCTGCCAGGCGGGCGCGCAGCCGAACAGAATGCCCGACAGGCCGCAGGCGGTCAGTGAAAAGAGCAGGACCGGGACATTCAGCCGCACGTCCGCTTCCGACGGCAGCGTGAACGGGGGCATCATTGCCATGATGCCGTCGAGCATCAGCGAGGCAACGCCGATACCGAGCACGCCGCCGATCGCCGCCAAGGTCACGCTTTCGGTGAGCATCTGCCAGAACAGGCGCGAGCCCGCCGCGCCCATCGACCCGCGAATCGCCAGCTCGCGCTGTCGAGCAGTCCCGCGGGCAAGCAGCAGATTCGCGACATTCGCGCAGGCGATGAGCAGGACGAAACCGACGGCCCCCAACAATAGCCAGAGCGCCGTCTGCGTCTCCTGGCTCAGGAAGTTGTTCTTCAACGGCTCGACGCTCGATGACCATCCCTTGTTCGAGGCTGGGAACGCCTGCGCCAGCTGGCGCGACACGGCTTCCATGTTCGCGTTCGCCTGCGCCAACGTGACGCCTGGCTTCAGCCGTCCCATGATGAGCAGCCAGTGGAAGTCGTGGTTGATCTGTTCAGGCTTGAACGCCAGCGGGACGTACACCTTCGACTGCATCCGGTCCGCCTGTCCGGGCGACAGGATGCCGACGACGGTGTACGGCTTGGAATCGATGCGGATTTGGCGGCCGACGATGGTGCGGTCGCCACCGAAGCGTTCCTGCCAGATCTGATTCGTCAGGACGATGACCTGATCGCGACCAACCTGCCCTTCTTCGGGTCGAAAGTCGCGTCCGATCGCGATCGGCGTCCCCGTCATCGACAGGAACCCCGGCGTCGTCATCGCCGCTGGCACTTGCTCCGGTCGATCCGCAGTGGCCAGGTTGACGCTGCCACCGGTCCAGGCATTGAGCCGTTGAAACGCGGTGCTCTGCCGCTTCCACTCGAGATAGGTTGCCGCGGCGGTGACGTTGCGGTTTCCCTGCACGCGCGACCACACCATGACCAGCTGGTCGGGATTCGGGTACGGCAGCGGTGCGAGCAGCGTCGCGTAGACCACGCTGTAGATCGCGGTGGTGGCGCCGATGCCAAGCGCCAGCGCCAGAATCGCAACCGCCGCAAACCCTGGACTGCGACGGAGGAGTCGCACGCCGAATCGAATGTCACGCAGAAAATTGGTCATGGTTGTTGTCCTCGAAGGCGCACGCCGTGCGCCCCTACTCCTGCCTCAACGCCACGATTGGATCGACGGACGCGGCGCGGCGCGCTGGTACGACGCAGGCCAGTAATCCTGGAGTGCCGGGCCCGGCGCCGATCTGCTCGGGTTGCCCGGCGGTGGCGAGATTCACCTGGGTTCCTGTCCAGGCCTCGAGCGCGTCGAAGACGGTGGCGCGGCGCTTCCACTCGACGAAGTCGCCGGGCGCCACCATCTCGCGGCTATCCTTGAACTTCGACCACACCATTACGCGTCGGTCGGCGCCGCGATACGGCAACGGCGCCAGGTAAGTGGCGTAGATGACACTGAAGATCGCGCTGTTGGCGGCGATCCCCAGGGCCAGCGTCAGGACCGCGACGGTGGTGAACGCCGGCTTCCGGCGCAGCAGCCGCACCGCGAATCGAATGTCTCAGGATGCTGGTCATAGGATCTCGGCCATTCGTGTTGACTGAGCCCGCGAGGATGGAGTGCAAACGAGCAACGGCCGTTCCGCGGGATTAAAGCGGCGAAACGGACGCAGACTGGCATGTTTTGCGGGGGATTCGGCCGGGTGCGCCGCGCGAGGTGTCCGGTTGCGAAGGGGCGGTGTTCGGTCGTGGGATTAGAATCGAAGGATATGCAGGCTCGGCTCCACAGGACCGTCGGGGTGAAAGTCGGCGACGTACAGGTTGGCGGCGGCGCGCCGGTGATCGTCCAGTCGATGACGATGACGGACACGGCCGACGCAGAGGCCACCGCCCGCCAGGTCGTCGAGCTCTGGGAAGCCGGCTCGGAGCTCGTGCGCGTCACAGTCAACGTGCCCGACGCGGCGGCTGCGGTACCAGAGATCAAACGGCGGATGCTCGACGCTGGATGCACCGCGCCGCTGATCGGCGACTTCCACTACAACGGGCATCTGCTGCTCACGCGCTACCCCGACTGCGCCGCAGCACTCGACAAGTATCGAATCAATCCCGGCAACGTTGGTACCGGAAAGCGGCGCGACGAGCAGTTCGCGACGATTTGCAAAGTCGCGGTGGATCACGGCAAGCCGGTACGCATCGGCGTCAACGGCGGCTCCCTCAATCAGGAGCTGGTGATGGCGAAGATGCAGGAGAACACCGACCACAATTTCGGCAAGACCTCGGAGGACATCATCGACGAATGCATGGTGCTCTCGGCGCTGCAATCGACGGAGCTCGCGCTCGAGAGCGGACTACGCGAGGATCAGATCATCATCTCGTGCAAGGTCTCGCGCCCGCAGGCGCTGATTGCCGTCTACCGCGATCTCGCGTCGAAGACCCGTCAGCCGCTGCACCTGGGACTGACGGAAGCCGGCATTGGCACCAGGGGCCTCGTCTGGTCGTCGGTTGCGATCGGGATCCTCCTCAACGAGGGCATCGGCGACACCATCCGCGTGTCGCTGACACCGCGTCCGGGCGGCGATCGGCGCGATGAGGTCTATGCCGCGTGTGAGATCCTGCAGTCGCTCGGCCTGCGTGCGTTCGCGCCGAGCGTCACCGCCTGTCCCGGCTGCGGCCGGACGACCAGCAGCACGTTCCAGGAGCTCGCGGAACGGACGCAAGCCTACATTCGCGAGCAGATGCCGGAGTGGAAGCAGCGTTACGAGGGCGTCGAGGAGCTGAAGCTGGCCGTCATGGGGTGCATCGTCAACGGCCCCGGAGAGTCGAAAGCCGCCAACATCGGCATCTCGCTCCCCGGCACCGGCGAAGCGCCCAACTGCCCGGTGTTCATCGACGGCGAGCACGTCACGACGCTACGCGGCACCTACGACGAACTGGCTGCAGCTTTTCGGAAACTGGTCGACGAGTACGTGGAGCGGAAGTACGCTCGAAGATCGGTGACCGCCTAATCCGCAATTCCCTTCAATCCCCAATCAAATCCGCAATCCGCAATCCGCAATCCGCAATCCTCACGTTCCCCCAAACACCTGATATCCCCTCGCCCTGAGCTCCTCGGCCAGCTGTTTCTCCATTTTCGACGCTTCGTCGTACGTCATCGGATTGAGGTGCGCATAGAGCGTGGGTACCAGACGCTCGCCGCAACGCTTGACGATGGATGCGGACTTGTAGCCGCGTTTGTGATTCTCGAATCGTGCTTCTGGCGTCAGGCCGGTCATGCCGACGTAGAAGCCGGCCTTGCCGTCTCCACACGGGTTTCGCAGATACACGACGTAGACGTTGTGATGCTGGCGGCGCCTCTTCAACGTTCCGCTCGCCTCGTGATCACGACCACCTCCTGGCCGCCCATCGCGGTCTTGGCCACGGTCATGCCCACGAACTCGAACCCCGATTCGCCCGCCTCCTGCAGTTCCCTCTGCATCGTGCCGGTCTTCGACGTGGCCAACAGGCGGTACTCGAATGGCTGGGGCAAGGCCTTCCGGTCGCGCTCGAGAATCACGACGACCTCCTCGCCGCCACGCGCGGAGCTGAAGGCTGTCTGGCCGCGATACTCGAACCCGGCGTCGCCCGCTTGCTGCATCTCCTTCTGCATCGTCGAGGTTTTCGACGTGGCGAGCAGACGGTATTCATATTTCGGGGCCGCTTCGGGCATCCGGACCATGATCGCGACGACTTCGTTGCCTCCGAACGCCGTACCGCCGCCCATCACTCCGCCAAAGCGATATCCCGCATCCGCCGCCTCGTTCATCTCCTTCTGCATCGTCGACGTTTTCGTCGTCGCGAGCAGGCGATAGCCGACAGTCTGCGCCGTCGAAGGAAGAGTTAGAGAGGTCATCATAACGATCGCGAGTGGAAGGCACGTCGCGAGTCGAAGTGTGAGCATGCGCGCGGCTCCCTGAGAATCGCGGAGCAAAAGCCCCGCTCCCATAGCAGTCAGAACCGTGACGAAAGTGCCAGAAACGCTCATGACAGATCAAGACCACATAGAATCGCGGCTATGCGTCGGGGAGCAACAGTGTGGCTGATGGCATTCGCCATCGTGGCAGCGGGCGTGGCCGCAAGTGCCACGATTACGGGGCAGAACGCGTCGCAGCGTTTCGACGTCGTGGTTCGTGGAGGGATGGTCCTCGATGGCAGGGGCGCCCCAGCCACGCGTGCCGACCTGGCTCTCCGTGACGGGCGGATCGTCGTCGTCGGTGCGGTCCCTGACGACTCGACAGCCACGCACATGGTGGACGCGAGCGGTCTGACCGTCGCTCCGGGATTCATCGACGTGCACTCGCACGCCGCCCAGGGACTCGTCGGGGGTATGGCCGACGGGGCGCCGCTCCTCGCGCAGGGCGTGACCACGGTTTTCATCAACCCTGATGGCGGCGGTCCGGTGGACCTGGCTGCCCAACGGCAATTATTCGAGGCGCGCGGGGTTGGCGTGAACGTCGGCCAATTCGTGCCGCACGGCTCGATACGCGAGCGCGTGATCGGTGCCGTCGATCGGCCCCCAACTGAGGCCGAGATCGCACGCATGGAGCAGATGGTCGCCGACGGGATGAAGGCGGGCGGCCTCGGGCTGTCGACCGGCCTGTACTACACACCGGGCAGCTTTGCGAAGACCGACGAGATTGTGGCGCTGGCGAAGGTCGCTGCCGAACGCGGCGGAGTGTATTCCAGTCACATCCGCGACGAGGCCGACTACACCGTCGGCGTCGCCGCGGCGGTTGACGAGGTCATCCGGATTTCTGAAGACGCGCATATCCGCGCCATCGTCAGCCACATGAAAGCACTGGGACCGGCGAACTGGGGAAAGTCCTCGCAGCTGGTCGAGGCGATCGAACGCGCCCGCGCCCGAGGTCTTGAAGTGTTCGCGGATCAGTATGCGTACGACGCGAGCGGCACCAGCATCGTTGCGGCCCTCATTCCCCGCTGGGCGGAACCGGGCGGGCGCAACGCCATGATCGAACGCCTCGATGGTGCCGACGGGGTGCGCGTGCGCGCGGCGATCGCCGAGAACATGACGCGGCGCGGAGGCGCCGACACGCTCGTGGTGTCCGAGTTCGCGCCGGACCATACGCTCGAAGGGCAATCGCTGGCAGCGATCGCCAGCGCCAGATCGATGTCACCGCTCGATCTCGTTGTCGCGCTGGTGCACAAGGCCGACGCCGCTCTCGTCTCCTTCAACATGTCGGACGACGACATCATTCGCATCATGCGGCAGCCGTGGACGATGACGTGCTCGGACGGAGAGTTGACAGCGCCGGGCCAGGGTAAGCCGCACCCGCGCGGTTACGGCGCATTCGCGCGAAAACTCGCCTTTTACGTTCGTGAGCGCCGAATCATCGATATGTCGCTGGCGGTGCGATCGATGACAAGCCTGCCGGCCGCGGTCTTCGGCCTCCGCGACCGCGGCGAGATCCGTACCGGCGCGATCGCGGATGTCGTCGTGTTCGATCCGGCACGGATCCAGGATCGCGCGACGTATCGGGACCCGCAGCTGATGGCAACAGGCGTCCGCGCCGTTCTCGTGAATGGCGAGATCGCCTTCGACAACGGGGCGCCGACTGGCGTTCGCGCGGGTCGATTCTGTACGGCCCGAACGGTGAACGCGGCTAACGCTTCCTCTTGCCATCCACTTCCAGCTCGGGATCCAGCTCGCCGCCGTTTGTGACACGCACGGTGTACTTGTAGGTCCCGATGAAGCTCTCGTCGTCACGCAGCGCTGCGCGCAGCTGCTTCTTGTTCGATCCTGGATTTCCGGGCTCCTTCTGACCGACCCGGTCCTTCTTCGGCCCCTCCGGGAACGGATCCTTGCGCTCACCCGACTTCTTCAACTTGAAGTCGACGAACTCGACATCCTGCTGACCCGTGCAATCGTTCTCGATGTCCCATACGACGTCGTCGCCAAGGTAGACGTGGACGGGCACCTCGCCCATGTGGGGTGTGCATCGTGAATTCTCGTCCACCAAATGGACGTAGATCGCGCGATCCTTCTTGACGTGTCCATCGTCCGGCGGCGAACACGCCACGCCAGCCGCCAGCCCGGTCACGACGAGCGCATTCAGCATTCGGAATCGCGTCACGGAAGGCTCCTTTTTCCGCCGCTGCGCGCGGCCATCAACGCCATGAACTTCGGTTCCCGTCGGAGTGGTGTGAGATCGTCGTCGGATCGAATCAATTCCGGGCTGTATCCTGCCGCGACCGCTCGCTCGAGATCGCCGATTGCCTGCGCGCGCCGTCCGCTGAGGCTGCGGACCACCGCGCTCCGGTACCAGACCTCCGCGTCGGGCGCACCCGCGGCGTGGGCGTCGCGCAGGTGACGCTCGGCAGCGTCGAAACGTCCGAGCTTGCCGAGATACACAGCGGCGGCTGCATGAGCGTGTGCGTCGCCAGGATTGACGCGTACCTCCTCTTCGGACAGTGCAGCGGCGCGTTCGTACGCCCCGCGCGCATCATCGTCGCGGCGGAGCCGGCGAAGCGTGTCGCCAATGTTGCGTTGCGTCGCGGCTGATCGAGGACGTAGCTTGGCCGCCTCCTCGAACATCCGCAACGCGTCGCCGTAATCGCCCTGTGCATAGTACAAGTTGCCGAGGTTCGACAGCGTCGCCGGTGTCCCACCATGCCGCAGGCTCGCTTCGGTACTGCAGTCGCGCATCCACGAGGCGACCCTGCTGCTGGTAGATCGTGCCGAGCAGCTGATAGCCCCACGCGTTATCCGGCACGAGATCGACGATGCGCTGAAACGCCGTCAGCGCGCTATCGAGACGCCCGGCGTCGCGGTAGGCGAGCCCAAGACTGCGATAGTTGCCCCAGTAGTTCGGGCGCACCTCGATTGCCTTCTGCAGGCTCTCGAACGCGTCGTCCCAACGGCCCAGTCTCGCGAGGATCTCGCCTCGGAGGCGGTACGCATCGTCGTAGTTCGGCTGCAGGTCGACAGCGGCGCGCAGCTCGTCGAGTGCCGCCGCAATCCGCCCGATCCCTTGGAAGACCAGCGCCAGGGTGTACCGCACCTCTGGTGACGACGGGTCAAGATCGCGGGCGGCCACCGTGGAGGCAGACGCACGCGCTGCCCACACGGGATCTTTCGTGATCCGGTACTGCGCCCACGCCGCTTCGCCGAGCGCGGCATAGGCGAGGGCGAAGTTCCGATCGAGCGCGGTTGCGCGCTCGAACGCCTCGATCGCGCGCTGCACGTTGCCGGGCACGTCCTGCCGCTCGAGCAGGGCGCGGCCGGTGCTATACGCGTCGAAGGCGTCGAGGTTTGTCGTCGGGCGCCGCGCGAGGCGAGTGCGATCGGCCGCGGTCAGTCCGGACCCGCGGATGAACTCGGCCACCTGCAGCGCCAACGTCCGCTGCAAGTCGAACAAACGATCGCGCGGGCCTTCCGCCGGGAAGCCCGCGACCACAGCGCCGTCCGGCCGCACGAGCCTCAGACTGATCCGCATGCGCTCCCCGACGACCTGGCACCCACCGCTGATGACGTACGTGGCGCCCAGGTCGCGCGCCAGGTGCTGGATGTCGGGAGCGAGGCGCATTTGATCGAGCGAGGCGACACGGGACACGACCGTCAGCCCGCGCGTCGCGGCCAGATCCGTGATGAGCGCGCTGGCGACGCCGATGCCAAGGGACGCGTCGTTCGCGCCGCCACCGCTGTCGAGCGGCAGCACCGCGACCACTGGCGGCCCGGACGCGGCTGCCGTCGTGCCTCGCCAAAGAGTGGTCGTGAGTGCCCCAAGCACAACCACGAGCACGGATGCGCCGGCAACCACGACGCTCCATCGCGGACGACGGTGGCTGAGACGAGAGCCCGCCGCGCCGGAAGCCGAGACGGCGCTTCCGGGAGCGGGTGTTGCGACGCCCGAGACGCGCGCCGCCTCTGTCAGCTCCGAGACTCGCGCGACATCCGTCGGCATGTCGGTGCGCTTCGCCGACAACGACACCAGATCCCGCCGCATGTGCGCGACGGTCGGATAACGATCGGCGGGCTCGCGCGCCATCGCGCGGGCGATGATCTCGCCAAGGCCGCCGGGAATCATCTCCGCGGCGGGTGGCGGCGGCTCTGTGAGTACCGCCACCGCGACGCTGACGAAGTTGTGTCCGCCAAACGGCGCGCGGCCGGTGGCCAGCTCGAACAGCGTGACACCGAGCCCATAGATGTCCGCACGCGCATCCGCGGACTGCCCAAGCAGAACCTCTGGCGCCATGTAGATCGGCGTCCCGACGATCTGATCGCGTGTCTGTCCGTGGGCTTCGGCAAGCTCCTCGCCGGCAATCGACAGTCCCTCGACCAGCGCGGACGGATCGCCCCTGGCGACCGCAACCTGCGGGCGATGCGCGAGACCGAAGTCGAGCACCTTGACGCGGCCGCTGGGCGTAATGCGAACGTTGGCCGGCTTCAGATCGCGATGCACGACGCCGTGTGCGTGTGCCTCGCCGAGCGCATCGCATAACTGCAGGCCGATCTGCACAACGCGATCGATTGGCAGTGGACCATTCGAGAGCTGCGACGATAGCGTCTCTCCCGGCACGTACTCCATGACGATGTACGGGTGCCCGTCCTCCTCGAGCACGTCGTACACGGTCGCGATGTTCGGATGATTCAGCGTCGCGGCCATCGCCGCTTCGCGCAGCAGGTGTGCGCGCGCATCGGGGGTCGTCAGCGCGGGGTCAGAGACGCGCTTCAGCGCAACCCGCCGGCCAAGGCGTGGATCTTCAGCCAGGTAGACGATGCCCATGCCGCCGGCGCCGAGGCGCTCGACGATCCGGTACGGGCCTACCGTCGACTGCACGTCAGAGAGCATACAACCACCTGATCAGGTTGATCGGGTTGGTCAGGTGGAAGGAGATGGCGCGCGTTGTCGCAGTCGAGCTAGCGGCGATGTGCTCCGATGATGCTTGCGCCGGTCGCGACCGGATCCGCCGCGCCTGCAGCGCCGGTAATCAACCGCACGCTGCGCTGGAAAGTAAGGTACGCGCCGGCCCACTGCACCAGCACGGTCAGCCGATTGCGAAAGCCGATCAGCCAGAAGATGTGGATGGTCAACCACAACACCCACGCGGGGAAGCCAGCGACTAGCAGCCATCCCAGGTCGGCGACCGCGGCATTCCGGCCAATCGTCGCCATATTGCCGAGGTTTCGATACTTGAACGCCTTTCGCGACTGGCCCTTGATCGTACGGACGATGGCGCGGGCGGCGGAGTTCGCCTGTTGCATGGCCACCTGGGCCACACCTGGATATTGCTGACCGTTCGGATCCTTCAGTCCGGCGAGATCGCCGACGACGAACACTTCGGGATGCCCGGGGATCGAAAGATCGGGCTGCACCAAAACGCGTCCGGCCTTGTCGGTCGGGACGCCAAGCGTCTTGCCGAGCGGCGAGGCGGTGACGCCGGCCGCCCAGACGACGGTTCCCGCATCGACGCGCTCGGATCCGAGCCAGACGCCTCCTTCTTCGATCCTCGTCACCGTCGTGTTCTCGCGCACTTCGACGCCCAGCTTGATCAGCGACTTTCGTGCGGCCCGCCGGAGATTCTCGGGGAACGTCGCCAGCACGGACGGCCCGGCTTCGACGAGCAGCACGCGCGCCTGTTCCGTCTTGATCGATCGGAACTCGTCGGCAAGCGTCTGTCGCGCAATCTCGGCGATCGCGCCCGCCATCTCGACGCCGGTCGGGCCGCCGCCGACGATCACGAACGTGAGCAGCATCTTGCGCGGGTCGGGATTCTCTTCGCGCTCGGCAATCTCGTAGGCGAGCAGCATGCGGCCGCGCATCTGCAGCGCGTCATCCAGCGTCTTCAGCGACGGTGCAATTGACTGCCATTCATCGTGTCCAAAGTACGAGCTCGACGAGCCGGCCGCGACGATCAGGTAGTCGTAGTACAGCGCCTCGCCATGATCGAGATCGACCCGCTTCGCCGTTGTGTCGATGTTGCGAGCGTCCGCGAGCAGCACGCGCGTATTCCGCTGGCGACGCAGAATCCAGCGGATCGGCGAGGCGATGTCGCCGGGCGACAGCCCCGCCGTGGCCACCTGATACAACAACGGCTGGAAAACATGGTGGTTGTGGCGGTCGACGAGCGTCACACGCACCGGCGCGTGCTTGAGTGCCTTGGCAGCCCACAGGCCGCCAAAACCGCCCCCGATGATGACGACGTGCGGCGTGCTCATATGGAAATTATCGTCTAGAATTCCGTCATGGCCGAGTCATCACACCTCAGCACGGACATCCACGTGGCCACGGCGTGCCCGCTCGATTGCCCGGATGCGTGCAGCCTCTCGGTCAGCGTGCGCGACGGTCGCATCGTCGAGGTCGACGGCGGTCATGCCAATGACGCAACCCGCGGATACATCTGCGCCAAGGTCCGGCGCTTCCCGGAGCGCGTGTATGGCGAGGACCGGCTCAGATATCCGATGGTCCGCAGCGGACCCAAGGGCAGCGGCCAGTTCGCCCGCGTGTCGTGGGACGAGGCGCTCGAAGCGATCGCGTCTGCGATCACGCGCGTGAAGTCGACGTTCGGCGCTGAAGCCATCCTGCCCTACTGCTACGGCGGCTCGAACGGCCTTCTCACACAGGACGCCACGGACGCCATCCTGTTCAGACGTCTCGGCGCCTCGCGCCTGCTACGGACGCTCTGCGCGGCGCCGACAGGTGCCGCCAATCAGGCGCTGTACGGCAAGATGCCGTCGGTCGCGTACCAGGATTACCCGTCCGCGCGCCTCATCATTCTCTGGGGCGTCAACCCTGGCGTCTCAGGCATTCATGCGATGCCGTTCCTCAAAGCGGCACAGAAGAACGGCGCGCGCCTCGTCGCGATCGACCCTCGCGTGACGACCGTCGCGCGCACCGCCGATCTCTATCTCCCGGTACGACCAGGCACCGACCTGGTCGTCGCGCTGGCGCTGCATCGCGTGCTGTTCGAAGAGGGCCACGCCGATCAGGCCTTCCTCGCCGCGCACACGACGGGCCCCGAGAGGCTGCGCGAGCGCGCAGCAGAGTGGACAATCGAGCGCGCGTCGGCAGTGGCCGGCCTCGATCCGGCCGACCTGCGGCGGCTGGCGGATTGGTATGTTGCGTCGAGTCCAGCACTGGTGCGCTGCGGCTGGGGGCTCGAGCGAAACCGCAACGGTGGCAACGCCGCGATGGCGGTGCTGGCGCTCCCTGCCGTCGCCGGGAAATTCGGCGTGCGCGGCGGCGGCTACGCGATGAGCAATTCGGCGGCCTGGGGGTTCAATCGCCCGTGGCTGGACACGCCCGAGCCGGCGAGCCGCGCGATCAACATGAACGAGCTGGGACGCGTCCTCACCGAACCCCTCGATCCGCCGGTGAAGCTGCTGTTCGTCTACAACGCCAACCCTGCGGCGACTGTCCCGGACCAGTTACGTGTTTTGAAAGGTCTGCAACGCGAAGACCTGTTCACGGTCGTCTTCGAACAGGTGCGAACCGATACCGTGCCGTACGCCGACGTTGTCCTGCCGGCGACGACCTTCCTCGAGCAATACGATTTCGCGCGAGCGTACGGTCCGATCACGATTCAGCTGACGCAGCCGGTGGTCGATCCTGTCGGCGAAGCCCGATCGAACAATGACGTCTTCGCCGATCTCGGACAGCGGCTTGGCGTAATCGGCGACAGCGAGACGCGCGGCGAGCTCGACGCGCTGCTCCAGATACTGGACGGCCTGCCGCCCGAGATTGGCGCACCCCTCAAGGCAACGGGCGTGGCCACGCCGCCGTGGGACGGACGGCCGGTCCAGTTCGTCGATGTGTTCCCGCGCACCTCCGATCAGCGCGTTCACCTGTTTCGCGAGGACCTCGACGCCGAGGCGCCGCTCGGCCTCTACACGTACCAGGCCGATCCAGCATCAGAGGAGTTCCCGCTGGCGCTGATTTCACCGGCGTCGGATCGCACGATCAGCTCGACGCTCGGCGAGCTGCCGCGACCCGAGGTAAAGCTGCTGCTCAATACGATCGATGCGCTCGCGCGCGGAATCGAAGACGACGACGACGTGCGTATGTGGAATGCGCAGGGCGAAGTGCGCTGCCGCGCACAGGTGGGTGCGTGGGTGCGCCCCGGCACCGTAGTCCTGCCGAAGGGGCTGTGGCGGCGCCACACGGCGAACGGGTTCACCGCCACGGCGCTGGCGCCCGCCACGCTCACTGATCTTGGGGGCGGCGCCTGCTTCAACGACGCGCGCGTCGAAGTGCGAAAGGTTCTGTCCTAGCGCGGTCTCGAGCTGGTCCAGATCGTCATTGCGATCTTCCAGGTTCCCGACCCGTCCTTCTTCAGCACGTTGACGTACTTCGTGACGTCGGTCACGGTCTGGGGCCCAGAGGGCACCTCGAAGGTTGCCGAGCCCCACTCATACCCGAGATCGCCTGACGTGGAGAGACCGTTCGATGCGCCATCGACGGCATTGAAGCCGGTCGAGAACTGCTGCTTCCAGAAAGACTTCGATTGCCGCCTTGCCGCGAATCGTCTCGCCGCTCGGTGGCAGCACCACGGCATCCTCGGTGTAGGCTGACGCGGTCATCGCGGCGTCCTGATTCTGCACGCCGTTTGAAAGGGCGCCGACGGGTTCGAATGCCTTGGGATCTGGTGCCGCGGCCGGGGTCTGTGCAGCGATGCGCGCGCCGGCGAGGACGAGCAGAGAGAGAAAAACCGCGGGAACGAGACGCATGAAAGAGCCTCCGCGCGCATGCTATTACAGCGCGCAACAGGCCCTCAACCGGGCGTCCCGACGGGAATCTGGAGGCGGTACCTCCGCCCCCCGTGAAGGGGGCGTGGAGGCGGGGCTTTAGCCCCGCGTGAATGTGTGTGGAGGCGGGGCTTTAGCCCCGCGGGTACTCGACGGCGAAGGAACGAAGCGCGGTTCGCGCCGGGTCGTAGACGCCGACGCGAACCAACACGTCATCGCAGATGGCCGATTAGGCCATGCCGCTGTTGTCGTTGCTTATCGCCGCGGGCTCCGCGGGCGCGGCTTCTCCGTCCGGCAATCGACCGCGGCCTCCGCGGCTCACCTGACCGCCCTTGCGGCCGGCCCGACGCGCTTCTTCAGGGGTCCACTCGTGCGCGGTCCCCTTCTCGTGCGCAGCGCGGCCACCCTTGCTGGCGATCTCTCGCTGCCGCTCTGGACTCATCGATGCGAATCCACGTCGCTCCTTGCGTTCGCCTGTCACGTGCGCCTCCTTGCGTCCTCACGCATACAGTCCATACCCTGCATGCAGGCGTGCCGTCCGATCGAGAGCAACGGGCTCTCGTAGCCGCACTCTCACACGACACCTTCGAGTGACTAATCGACTACCGGACACAACCCGCAGCGCTCTCGCTGAAGACCGTCGGGGTCACGGCGTCGCGCGGCAGAACTTCAAAGCACGTGCCAGAGGTGGCATGAGAGCGAAAGACGGCCGACAGCGCCAAAATGCGCCGAAACCTGAGCCGCAGGCAGAGGTGCGTAACTGATACCCACCTCAAGCGCTGATTTGCTTCCATACACGATGCGTAGAAAACCAGACACAGCGTGCACACCATGCACGGCGGCGAGGGCCAAACCCGGAACCAATTGGTGCGCGTGGATTTCCGCGTCGTGACGTTGTTACGCGGTCGTGCGGGGACGGCGTGGCTTGAACGAGTCGCAGCCCTGGCAGTTGCGGACATCAAAGTGATACCCGACCACCGGGAATAGCATTGGGTGCGCGCAGTACAGGAGGCCGCCGTCTTCGACCGTCTGAAAGTTCATGTCGGGCAGGACATGCGAGGCGCGCTGGCCGTACCAGCAAAGCTTGTGACGAACTTCGGGTTCGAGGTGGAGCGGACCAGTCACTGCCGGCAGTATACGACCAGTTGAGATCGCCGGTAAAGACAAGAGCGCGTTAGAATTGAGGGTATGAGTCCCTGTGCCTCGCCCGTTCCACCCGAACCGAGCCGCAATGCCAGTGGCCGGACGGTCCTTTGCGCCAAGTTCCAGAAGGAACTACCCGGCCTCGACGCGCCCCCGTGGCCCGGCGAGCTCGGTCAGCGGATCTTCGACAACGTCTCCCTCGACGCCTGGAAGCTGTGGGAAGACCGGATGAAGATGATCCTCAACGAGTACCGCCTCCTGCCCTTTCAGAAGGAGGCACAGGAGCTGATGGCCAAGCACATGGAGGAGTTCTTCTTCGGCGAAGCAGCGGCGTTACCACCTGGTTACGTGCCGCAGCAAACCAAGTAGGCGGGCGCCGGTTCGTGCGCGCGGAGCGGGCACGACCCACTCACGCCAGCGGGACCGGCCGCTCGATTCGGAAGCGCAATTTGGCGTGGGCGTCGCGGACGGCCCGCTCGGCATCTCCGGCAGTCGGCGCCCGCGCGAAGATGAACCCCAGATACGTGGCGGCCTCGGGCAGCGGCATCAACACCTGATCGACTTTTGCTGTGATGCGAATATCAGTGACATTCGGCACTCGCTCGGCGGAGTGCACGCCGTCGACGCCCCGATAGACCCCCTCCACCGGAATCGGCACCATCATCACGGCGGATCCCTCGTCAGTCGGTTGCCAGCCGCGCACATCTTCCCCAATCGCATGGCGCAGCAGGAACTCCTCGAGGGAGATCCGGCGGCGTTCACGATCGACGACGATGACGGCCTTCGCGCAGAGTCCGCCGATCGGCCTGGCTGCGACTTCCAGCACCGTGACGCCTGAGGGACCCAGCCGGCATTCGGCGTGGATCGGGCCGTGTGTCAGGCCGAGCGACTGCACGGCGCGATCGATCGCGCTGGAAATGGCCAGCTGATCGCGTGCCGGTGCCCGCGATGGGGCGCTGTAGATGGTTTCCTCGAAGAAGGGTCCGTCGAGCGGCTCGGGCTTGTCGAAGAGCGCTGTCACGTGGAGCCGTCCACGATCGACCACGGCCTCGATCGCGAACTCGGCGCCTTCGATGAACTGCTCGACCACGATCGTCGACGCGTCGGGATCGCGAAGCATACGGACATCGTGAGAGTCGAGCAGCCGACGCACTCTCGTCAACGCCGCGGAGAGCTCCTCGCGAGTATCGGCGCGAATGACACCGCGGCTGCCTGAAAGCGACACCGGCTTGACGACTGCAGGCAGCAGATATTCGGTCTGCGCAACCGCGGTCGACAGCGGGACGCGGTCGGGGACGGCCTCGAACGCCGGCGTGGCGAGGCCATCTTCGCGGAACCGTTGCCGAGTGCGCAGCTTGTGCCGGCTGCGTTCAACGGCGTCCGGCGCATGCCAGGTGAGCCCGAAATGCCGGGCTGCGTGTGCGGCGAGGACCGTCGGGCGGTCGCCCACCGCGATGACGCCGTCGGGGGGCGCGGCAAGTTGCTGGTCGAGCGTGCGCAGTGACGACTCGAGGTCGTGAAACCGCACCGCGATCGCACGGTCGCGCCATGGGTCGTCCAGACGATCGCAGCCGTCCGACGCGATCTGCAGCCGGATCCCTAGCCGCGCCGCCGCCTCGTCGAGGGCGCGAATCTGATAGCCGGTCGTGGTCGCGAACAGGATGACGCGTGGCACGGTCAAAGAAGGGCCGCCTGTCCTTCCGTCGGCTCGGCACAACAGTACCAGGGCTCGGTCAAGAAAGCCACGCGTGGCCTGGCACGGTCGGCGTGACGAGCTGCCGACAACCTGACGCCCGCCGCTTCCGCCACGGCGGCGCGAATCGCGTCGTACGTCTGCGTGCGGTTGGTGCCACCGCGTGCTGCGAGAGCTGCGACCGTTTGGTGCAGCGCGTCCACTCGCGGATCCGGATGCCGCCAGGCGTACGCGAGTGCCAGCGAGTCGAACGCCCCCACGAGCTCGCGAACCTCTTCGAGTTCCAGAAGCCGTGAGCCGGCTGGAATCAGGAGGCGGATCGACCACTGCACCGGCGCAACGTGGTCGACTAGATCAAGCGCGTCGATGACTTCAAGAAGATCGAGATATGCCGGCATCGTCGTCCACGGGGTGAAGGCGACGAACGTCGGCACGAGTGGCAGCGACGCCTCGCGCATCAGACCGGCGGCGCGGACGAAATCCACGCGCGTGTGGCCCTTATCCAGCTTTTCGAGCACGGCATCATCGACCGATTCGACCGCCGACGTGACGAAGGCGCATCCCGTGTCGCGAAGGCGTGGCAGGTCCGCCGCGTGTCGCAGGAGGTGCTCGATCTTGATCGTCACGTCATAGGTCAGCCCCGGCAGTTCCTGGGCGAGCCGTTCGACGATACGGCGCGCGTGGCCGATGCCGTTGAAGAAATCCGGGTCGCCAAACGTGATGTGGCGAGCCCCCTGTTCGACCTGCGCGCGCACGTCGGCGAGGACGACATCGGCATCGACGACGCGAAAGCGCCCGTCGTAAATCGGGACAACAGGACAATGGCGACACAAATGTTTGCAGCCTCGACTCGCCTCGGTGTAGCCGACGACCCTGTTCGTCCCGTCGGGCCATTCGAGCGACGCGTACTTGTC
The DNA here is from genome assembly GCA_963800785.1 of Vicinamibacteria bacterium. Classification (GTDB taxonomy): domain Bacteria; phylum Acidobacteriota; class Vicinamibacteria; order Vicinamibacterales; family JAENWD01; genus JAENWD01. Next base: position 252,226 of record CAWDCH010000020.1, on the reverse strand, counting down.
GAGACCAGGAAGGCCGGAACGGTCGGGGGGAATGAACCTCAATCTTCGAAGCGGTGCGGGGGGTGCGAAAGGCGCGATGGGTGCGGCAGGTGCCGAGAGCTGCTGAGCGAGCGCGACGAGATCGGCTTCGAATTCGCCGCCGAGGATCGTGCTGACGCCTCGCTCGCGCAGCAGGTCGGCGTTAGGCGGCCCGTAAAGACCGTAAGCACAAATGTGAGCCGCGGGATTCAGCGCGCGAACGCGATCGATGACCGGCAGCGCCAGCCGCGTCGCGGTATGCATCGGCAGGAACACGGCCACCAGATCCGCACGCTGCACGACACCGGGATCCAGTCGCGTGCGCGACACATCTGCAACCGCGACATCCACGCCGGCACGTTTGAGCCACGCAGCCGGCGACGCGATGCCAAACGGCTGCCGGCCGAGCTCATAAGTCGAAATCAGTAGCGCTACCAATCCTCAATCCGCAATCCGCAATCCGCAATCCGCAATCCGCAATCCGCAATCGAGCTATCCTACATCCATGTCTCTGAAGGAATATCACGCGAAGCGGAACTTCTCGGTGTCGCCTGAGCCGCAGGGTGCGGCGCAGCCGAAGGCGCGGAAGGCGCGCGCCCTGTTCTTTTGCGTTCAGAAGCATCTCGCGAGTCACCTTCACTACGATTTCCGTCTCGAGCACGACGGGGTCCTGCTCTCGTGGGCCGTTCCCAAGGGGCCGTCGCTCGATCCGAAGGTCAAGCGTCTCGCGATGAAGGTGGAAGACCATCCGATCGAGTACGGCGACTTCGAAGGCGTGATCCCCGAGGGCTACGGCATGGGCATTGTGATGCTCTGGGATCAGGGATCCTGGGAGCCGCTCGTGGACGACGTGGATGCGGCGTTGAAGAAGGGCGACCTGAAGTTGCGGCTGAATGGGGTCAAGCTGAAAGGGTCCTGGGCGCTCATCCGCACAGGCGGCGACGGCCGCAGCTGGCTGCTGTTGAAACACCGGGACGAGTGGGCGGGACCGCTCGATATCGCCACCTTCGCCCCCCTCAGCGTCAAGAGCGGGGGCGATCTCACCGATATCGTCGCCTCCGAAGCGCCAGCGCTGTGGCAGAGCAATCGTGCGGCGAGAGCCGGGAGTCCCGGCCTGATGAAAATCGTCGAAAAGGCGGTAGCGCTGAAGGCCGAGCGCGAGGCGACGCCGCCCGGCGAGGCACGCACGACCGACTCGCCCGCGCCCCGGTCGACGAGACCGGCTATTGCTTCGAAGACGAAGACCACAAAAGCCGCTTCGAAAGGACGCTCCACACCGCGTACGCGAGCCGCCAGCGGTCGTGCCGCGCGATCTCCTGCCGCCAGAAGTCGGCCTCGATAACCTCGCAGTTCGCCGGCACATCGCCGAGCGGCATCGGCGCTTTGTGCTCGGCCTCGTATCGCGCCAGGACGTGATCGGGCGGCCGCCGTGTGTTCACGAGCACGACGTCGACGTCGCGCCCGATGGCCGCCGAGATCCGCCGCACCTCCTCCCCGGCGGTGAATCCGGCCATGCCGCGTCCCTCCGTCAGGAGGTTGGCGATCAGGAGGATCGGCCCCTTCACGCGAGCGAGCGCCTCCGAAACTCCCGAAACGAGCAGCGGCGGCATCAGGCTGGTGTAAAAGCTTCCGGGACCGATGATGACCGCGTCCAAGCCACCAATCGCGTGGGCGACCGCCGGATGTATGGTCGCGGGAGGCTCGAGCCACACGCGATCGATCCCGTGCCCCTCTATCTGCGCCGCGTCCACTTCGACCTCACCGCGGGTCACGGATCCGTCCTCGTATGCGGCACAGATCGTCGCGCTCGTCAGGCTCACCGGCCACACCCTGCCTTCGCATCCAAGCAACGTCCGCAACGCATCCACCGCGACGAGGAAGTCGCCGCTGTACTGCTCCATCATCGACAGCAACAGGTTCCCGCCAGTGTGTCCCCGGAGCTTCGCGTGCTCGCTCAACATCGGCAGCCGCGCCAGGAGCACGCGTCTCGCCTCACCCTCGTTCGGCGAGAGCGCCAGCGCGCATTTCAGAACGTCGCCCGGCGGCAGAACGCCAAGCTCGTCGCGAAGCTGACCGGAACTGCCGCCGCTGTCGAACATCGTGACAATGGCGTTGACGCGCAGCCACGGGTTGCGCTTGAGACCACCAAGGAGGCTCGGCATGCCGGTGCCGCCCCCTACGCAGCCGACGTTGATCTCACGAAATCGCATCGGGCATCGATTCTACCCGGACACCCAGGCCGCACGCAGGGCGCCCACGTTCCTGGGCACGACGACGCTGCTCCGCATCGCCGTGTAACCCTGCGGCGGATCTCATCGCCGGTTCCTCACCGTAGAATGAAGGTATGTCGACGCTCGTCGAGACCGTCGTCGCCGATCTGCGCGCGATCTTCGCCCTTCGGCTGAATGCCGTCGTTGTGTATGGCCGACACGCGGTCGGGCCGGCGCCGGGTGCGCCGCTTCACACGATGGCCCGCGTCACGGAGCTGGCACTCGCCGATCTCGAGGCCTGCGCGCGCCGCGCGCGAAGCTGGCAGAAGCGCGGGATCGCCGTGCCGCTCATCGTCGGTCAGGACGAGTTCTCCCGAGCGCTCGATGCGTTCCCGCTCGAGTTCGGCGCGATTCTCGCGGCGTATCGCGTGGTGCACGGACCCGATCCGTTCGAGGGTCTCGCGGTGCAGGCCTCCGATCTGCGGCGCGCCTGCGAAGTGGAGGCGCGCGGCTTTCTGCTTCACTTGCGAGAGGGATTCATCGAGAGCGAAGGCGAGCCATCGGCGGTGAGCCGGCTCGTTGCGGCGTCGGCGCCCGCTCTGCGTGCACTGCTGGTCAATCTCGCAGGCCTCGACGGCATGAGCGGCGCAGCTCCCTCGGAGTACGTCCAGCAGAAGCTCGGCGGCACCCACGGCCGATCGATGGCGGCGGTGGTCGGATTGACCGACAGTCCGATCGCATCGGTCGATGCGGCTCGATTCTTCGGCGAGTACCTCGCAGCCGCCGAAGCGCTCGTCGCGTACGTCGATCGTTGGACCCCACATCGGTGACTCGGCTGCTGCTGGTGCTGTCGCTCGTCCTGGGTGCGCCACCTGCGCTCTTGGCGCAGCCGTCGCCGCCACAGCTTACAGGCCCGGTCAACGACTTCGCGAACGTGATCGACGAGACGGCCGAGCAGCAGATCGCCGATCTGTCGAAGCGGCTTGCGCAGGCGACCGGCGACATTCTCATCGTCGCGACCGTGGAAACCGTAGAGCCGTGGGACATCCAGTCCTACGCCACCGAGATGTTCGAGAATCGCGGGCGTGGCGTCGGCGCGCGCGGCAAGGACAATGGCGTGCTGATTCTCCTCGCCGTCAAGGATCGCCGGGTACGCGTGGAAGTCGGATACGCGCTCGAGGAGTTCATCACTGACGGCTTCGCCGGCGAGGTGAGTCGCCAGGCCATGACGCCGTATTTCAGGGCCGGTGAGTACGGACGAGGCCTGAGGGCGGGCGCTGAGGCGATCGCGCAGCGGCTTGCCGAGGCGCGGAACACGACCATTCCGGGCATCGCCAAACGCGAGCCTCAACGCAGACCGAGCGGCTCGGGGGGATTTCCCATCGGCCTCATCGTGTTCCTGTTGATTTGGATTCTGATCAGCCGTCCATGGCGACGCCGTCGGCGACGCACGTGGGGCGCCGGCCCCTGGAGTGGATGGTCGAGCGGCGTTGGACCGTTTGGCGGCGGCTTCGGCGGCGGCATGGGCGGGGGCTGGGGTGGAGGCTTGAGCGGCGGTGGAGGCGGATTTGGCGGTGGGTTTGGCGGATTCGGCGGCGGCCGCAGCGGCGGCGGTGGCGGCGGTGCGTCATGGTGACGCGCGCCGGCGCAGGGCACACGACGTGCGCCCTTCCAGGCAGGTGAAGGAGGCGTGATGCGGACCAGGGGCACTCGACTGGCATCGGCGGCGGTCGTCGCCGTCATGGCGCTGACACTGAGCGGCTGTTCGTACAACCGCTTCGTCACACAGGAAGAGCAGATCAAGGCGCAGTGGGCACAGGTCGAAAACCAGCTGCAGCGCCGCAACGATCTGATTCCCAATCTCGTCGAGACCGTGCGCGGTACTGCCAAGCAGGAACAGGACGTCTACAAAGCGATCGCTGATTCGCGCGCGAAGCTGGCCGGCGCCCGCACGCCCGACGAGACGATCCAGGCGGCGAATGAGCAGTCATCTGCGCTGGCGCGCCTGCTGGTGGTGGTCGAGAACTATCCGGAGCTGAAGTCGAATACATCGTTCAACCGCTTGATGGACTCGCTCGAGGGGACCGAGAACCGCATTGCGGTCGAGCGCATGCGCTACAACGAATCGGTACAGGCCTACAATACGTCGCGGCGGCAGTTTCCGGCGAACGTGACGGCGAAGCTGTTCGGTTTCAAGGAATACAAGCTTTTCGAAGCGCCCCCTGAAGCAAAGCAGGCACCGAAGGTCGACTTTGCGCCGAAGTCGTGACCAGTGCCGGCGGTCGCACGCTGCGATCTAATCCTGCGGGAGATTGTCCCGCAGGAATCGCAGTACGTGCCTCCCATGATCTTGCCGATGTCCTCCGCCGCAAAGCCGTCGTCGAGGAGGGCCTGGGTGATCTGGTCGAGCCCACTGGCATCGAATGGTGGCACAACCGTGCCGTCGAAATCAGAGCCAAGTGCGACGTGATCGACGCCGATCAGGTTCGTGGTGTGACGGATCGCGCGGGCGATCGCCTTTGCGTCGGAGCCGCAGGTCGCCATCTTCCAGAACCCGATGCCGATGAGGCCGCCATTGGCGGCGATCGCCGCAAGTGCGCATCACATCGTCGATCGTCGCAGGCGACGCATGTGACAAGTCGACGATCATCCGTTTCGCGTCGATGGCCTGAACGAGCTGCCTCCCGAGAGGCGTCAGTCCGTGCTTCGTCATGCCATGCGCCGAACCTGCGAACTCGTTGTCGGCGAGATGCGCGAGCCCGACCATCCGAAAGCCGGCCGAGTACAGCCGATCCAGCGTCTCGACCTCCCCGTCCAGCGCCTGCGCGCCTTCGATCCCCAGCCAGCCGGCGACCACCTGCCGATCGGTGCGCCGTTCGTCGACGAGGCGCTGCACGTCGGCGGACGCGCGAACGAGTCGAAGCGATCCGCCGGCGCGCTGCGCCAGCCGATCGAGTTGGGCGGCCTGATAGAGCGCACGCGCCGCCAGCGATCGCCATGTTGCGACGGGCCACAAACGCACCAGCGCAACCTTGATGATCTGATCGGTCTTCGCTGAGTTCAGATCCATCAAGTCGCCCGTCGGCACTTTCGTCACGACGGTGAACGCCTCGAGCGCCAGATTCCCTTCGCGCATGCGTCGCAGGTCGAGATGCCCGGTGCGCCCGCGCTGCAGGAGATCACGACCGAGCAACAGCGAGTCGGCGTGCAGGTCGGCGACCAGGAGCTGGTGATGGAGGGCTTTGGCGCGTGTGGACACCGCGATCGAGCGTCCGCCGGCGGCGTTCAGCTGCGCATCGACGCGAACGGGGAGGACGAAGAACACGTAGGCGGCGGCTACCGCGCACCCGAGCGCGCCGAGCAGGCCCAGGATTCGAATCGCTCGTCGTGCCGTCGCCATCTCGTCCTTGTTCGCGGTTCAGCAGATGCGAAAGCCTATGGCGCGCCTTCCATTCGCGCAAGGCACTCCTCGCGTCAGATAGAATTCCCAATCTGTGACTGTGTTGTCGCGCCAGGCTGTCGGCGCGTGCCTTGTGGCGGGCCCGGCGCTGTGGCTGTCGCGTGCGGTATTCGATCGCGTCGGCGAGGGCGCCGGCACGCGCGTCGCGTTCCTTCCTTCCTGGCAGGAGCTCATCGGCCTGATCGTGCTCGTGGCGCTGACGCTCCTTGTCGCACAAGGTCTGGTCGAGCGCGCAGGCGGCGCGCGAGCGGCACGGTCGACGTTGCCACCCGGCCTGTTCGCGCCGACGTTCCTGCTCGCGGCGCTGGCACTTCCCTATTTGCCGTGGCTGGCCGATCTCGTACCGGCCGTCGACGGGCTCGCCGGCCCTGGACGCTGGTGGATCTGGGCCATCGTCGTCGGGCAGGTGATCTGGCTCACGCTGACGTGGCTGAATGATCGGCGCACCATCGCGGCCGCGTCGGGATGGCGGGCGCCGCTCCTGGTGTTCGGAGCGAGCGCGGCGATCTTTCTCCTCAGCGCCTGGCGCCTGGTCCCAGGGCCCGTGTATCCCGGCGGCGACGAACCGCACTATCTCGTGATCACGCAGAGCCTGCTGACCGATCACGATCTCGCGATCGAGAACAACCATGCGCGCGGCGACTATCGCGGATACTACGCGAGCTCGCTGAAGCCCGATTATCGAGTCACCGGGCTGAACCGTACGATCTACTCGATTCACCCGATTGGCATCTCGGTGATCGTCGCGCCGGCGTTTGCATTGGCTGGCTATCACGGCGCGCTCGTCTTCGTCGCGTTGTTAGCCGCCGCTGCAATGGCGCTGCAGTGGCAATGGCTCCGGGACGTGACCGCATCGAGCGCTGCGGCCACGGTCGGCTGGCTTGGCGTCGCGACCAGTGCGCCGTTCGTACTCCATAGCTTCTCGATCTATCCGGAGTGCGCCGCTGCCCTGGCAGTTCTGGTCGCGGTCGGCTGGGGGTGGTCGAGGTCGTCTCCAGCTTCGCTCGCGATTCAGAGCGCCGCCCTTGGCGCGTTGCCCTGGCTGAGCACGAAGTACGCGCCGATGTCCGGCCTGCTTTTGCTGTTGATCGCCGCACGAACCTGGCCAACCCGATCAACCCGAGAAACCCGATCAACCCGTTTCATCCGCCTGGCGTGCCTCGTCGCGCCGTACGGCCTATCCTGTCTGGGTTGGCTCTCGTGGTTCTGGTGGCTTTGGGGGATCCCGTCGCCAACCGCACCCTACGGCGCCTCGCATCAAATGTCGTTGGCAAGCCTGAAGGCGGGGTTCCCCGGCTTGTTCGCTGACCAGGAGTACGGCGTGTTCGCGACCGCGCCGGTGCTCGCCCTATCCACTATCGGGTGGTGGCGTTTGTGGAAGCGGGACGCGGAAGGACGGTGGCTCGTCGCGTCTACGGCGCTGCCACTCGTGACGCTCGCGGCGGTGACCGGGGCGTTCGCGCTATGGTGGGGCGGCAGCGCGCCTCCGGGCCGCGAGCTGGTGGCGGTGCTTCCACTTCTCGGCGTACCCCTTGCCTGGCTCTGGAAGGAGACTGCTGCCCGCGCCGCACATCGCGCCATCATCGAGACACTGACGATCGTCGGCATCGTCATCACGGCAACATTCGTCCTCGCGCGCAACGGGTTGCTCATCGCCAATAGTCGCGACGGCACCGCACAACTCCTCGACTACCTCGAGCCGCGCGGCGAGCTCGCTTCGGTCGTGCCATCGTTCATCGCCTTCCGATCGCAGGTCGGGATCCCGCTGGCCGTTACGGCCATCTGGATCAGTGGCGGCGCCTTCGTCTGGTGGTGGTGTCGCTGGGCGAGTGGAAAAACTGCCGGAACAACCAGACTGTTGGTGTCCTCGACCGGCCTGGTCGCCTGTGCGCTGCTGACGATGGTTGCGCCGGCCGTCATCGGTGCGCGGTCGTTTCCAACCGTCCCCGTCGAAGCGCGCGTGGACACACCATCGCTGAGTGGATACGACGCGATCTCGAGACCGCTCGCCCTCGAGTTCACGCCATGGCGGGTCACGACACCTGCCGATGCGATTCGCGCCGTCCGCTTCGACGCCACGCCAGGCTTACGTCGAGCGGCACAGCCCGTGCGGGTGCTTCTGAACGCGCGGCTGGCGCTCCCCGCGGGGACGTATCGGGTGCGGATCGATGCGCTACCCGGTCAGGCGCTCGCGGGCGACGTCGCGCTGCAGGTCGGGCGTACGGGACCGCCGACGATCACCTGGGCGGTGGACACCGCCCCCGCCGCGTCGTGGTCGGAGACGTTCGCGCTCGACGTCGACGCGAGCTTCGTCGGCATTCGCGCGTCCGACGATTTCGAGCGGCGGGTCGCGCGGCTCGAAATCACACCGATTTCGGTCGTCGGCAGAGGCGAGCGTCTCCGTCGCCCTACGGTTCTCGCGGCGGCGCGCTACGGCGACACGCCGGTCTATTTCCACGACGATCGCACTTACCCTGAGGCGGACGGCTTCTGGGTGCGAGGCGCGACGACAACGGACCTGACCGTTGGTCTCCGATCGGGCACGCAGCCCAGCGGCGTGCGGTTACGGATGCACGGAGGCGCCACCGGGACCGCGGTGCAGGTCGCCACGCCCGCGTGGTCCACACGCGTCGAGCTGACCCCCGGCAAATCTGAGGACGTGTTCATCCCGGCGCGCAAAGGCCAGACGCTCCTCGCCTTGTCCATCACACCAGAGAGCGGCTTCGTTCCTGCCGAGCACGGCGGCTCACCCAACGATCGGCGGGTCCTCGGCTGTTGGGTCGCGGTCGCCGCGCCCTGACATGCACGCGATGCGATTCGTCGACATCCTGCTCGTCGAGTTCGATCGCGAAGTAGGGCTGACGCGGCAAGTGCTGGAACGGCTGCCGGGCGATCGGCTCGACTGGCAACCGCATCCGCGATCGCGCACGCTTGGCCAGCTGGCGCAGCACCTGGCGGAATTGCCACGCTGGGGCGCATCGGTGGCGGCGGGTGCCGAATTCGATCTCGACCAGATGCCCGCGGGACCGCCGGCGGTGCCCGCGAACGTGGCTGCGCTGCTCACGCTCTTCGATGCCAATTCGAGCGATGCGCGCCGCGCCGTGTCGAGTCGGACCGACGCGGAGTTGCTCGCGCCGTGGACGCTGCGGCGCGCCGGCGATGAAGTGTTCACCGTGCCGCGGCTGATGGCGGTTCGCACCGTGCTCTTGCAACATGCGACGCACCACCGCGGCCAGCTGACCGTGTATCTGCGACTGCTCGACGTACCGCTGCCGCCGCTCTACGGGCCGACGGCGGACGAGGGTCGCTGGTGAGGAGGAATGACCCGACCTGCCGCACTGATTCTGGACTACGGCGAAGTGCTCAGCCTGCCGCAACACCCGGACGCCATCGCACGCATGGCCTCGACGCTCGGCGTGGTGCCCGAGGCCTTCGCCCCCGTTTACTGGCGTCATCGCCGCGCCTACGACCTCGGATTGTCAGCAGGCGAATACTGGCGCCGGGTGGCGACCGATTTGTCGCTCGCGGGCACGCCGCCGGCCGACGATCTCATCGCGATCGATGTCGATTCATGGATGTCGTTCCGCGAGGAGATGTGGCAGCTCGCCGCCGGGGCCCGTGCTGCGGGCATTCGCACCGCGGTCTTGTCGAACGGTATTCGCGAGGTGCTGGCGCGGCTCGCCATCGTGCGACCGCTGCCGGCTCATTTCGATGTGGTCGTGATTTCGTACGAGGTCGGATGCGCGAAGCCCGATCCCGAAATCTTCCAGATCACCCTCGATCGCCTCGGCGTCGCGCCGGGCCAGGCGCTGTTCGTCGACGACCGCGTGGAGAACATCGACGGTGCCCGCCGCCTTGGGATCGACACGCTCCACTTCACCGGAGCGAACCCTATGGGGGAATTGAGGAAGCGCATAGCTGCATAGGCGTAGGCGCAACGGGGCGATGTGCCTGAGCGCCTATATCCTGTGAGCCCCGGATTGACGGGCGAGATTTCATTGTGATATCACTTAGATATCCACAAGGAGCTCGTCATGATTCGAGAGCGCGAATACGGCGCGATGTCGGGATGGGGCGCACTGGTGGGACTGCTTGCGGGCGCCGGGTTCTTCGTCTGGCAGATCGTCGTGCGCGCGCAAGCGATCGAGGAGCCCTACCAGCCGCTCCTTTTTGGTCTCTCCATTCTCGGTCTTGTGTTGTGCGGCTTCCTGCTGGTCGGCCTGTTTGTCGTCAATCCGAATGAAGGCAAGGTGCTGCAGTTGTTCGGGCAGTACGTCGGCACGGCGAAGCTGCCGGGCCTCCGCTGGGCCAACCCGCTGTATGCGAAGAAGCGCATCTCGCTTCGCGTCCGCAATTTCGAGAGCGCAAAGCTGAAGGTCAACGATCTCGACGGCAATCCGATTGAGATCGCGGCCGTCGTGGTCTGGAAAGTCGTCGACACCGCGGAAGCGGTGTTCGAGGTCGACAACTTCGAGAACTACGTGCACGTGCAGAGCGAGGCCGCACTGCGCAACATGGCGACGAGTTACCCGTACGACGCGCACGAAGACACGCAGATGTCGCTGCGCGGCAACACGGCCGCGATAGCGGATCACCTGCGCAAGGAAATCCAGGACCGCCTGGCGCGCGCGGGCGTTGAAGTCATTGAGGCACGCATCAGCCATCTCGCGTACGCACCTGAGATCGCCGCGTCCATGCTGCAGCGCCAGCAGGCCGGCGCGATCATCGCCGCTCGCCAGCGCATCGTCGAGGGCGCGGTCGGCATGGTGGAAATGGCGCTCGACATGCTGTCGGCGAAGAATGTCGTGACGCTGGACGAGGAGCGGAAGGCCGCCATGGTCAGCAACCTTCTCGTCGTGCTCTGCGGTGAGCGCAGCACGCAGCCGATCGTGAACGCGGGCACGCTCCACCACTGAGGACCTGGTGGCGCAACGCAAGGCCTTTCTTCTCCGGATCGATCCCGCCATTCTCGATGCCCTTCAGCAATGGGCCGACGATGAGCTGAGGAGCCTGAACGGACAGATCGAATTCGTGCTGAGGCGGATCGTGCAGGCCGAGGGGCGGCTTCCAGAGAAGAAGCGCGCCCCCGCCACCGAGGGTGGCGAAGGCCAGTGATAATCTGCAGTTCTCGCATGTTCGACGACTTCGTCCCGCACGAGCGGCTCAGGAACGGGCACGCGATGACGGTGTGGGCCTGGGCCCGGCCGCGCAAGTTTCCCTCGCTGCCGGCGCCAGAGAGCCGCGTTTTCGATGTCGCGGCCGACGCCCGGGTCCTCGCGTACTGTCACTGGCAGCGTGCCCGCACCAATGCGCCAACTCTCATCGTGCTCCACGGACTCGAGGGGTCGAGCGACGCGCATTACGTGCTGGGCGTCGCCGACAAGGCCTGGGCGCGCGGTTTCAACGTCGTCCGTCTGAACCAGCGCAATTGCGGCGGCACCGAACACCTCTGCGCGACGCTCTATCATTCGGGCTTGTCGGAGGACGTCGACGTCGTGACGAGAACGCTGGCCGCCGAGGGCCGCGGCGCGATCGTCATCGCCGGGTACTCCCTCGGCGGCAACCTCGCGCTGAAGCTGGCCGGCGATCATGGATCAGCGCCGCCGGCGTGGCTTCGCGGCGTCGCCGCGGTCTCGCCGGTCATGGACCTGCCGCGCTGCGTCGATGCGCTGGAAAAGCCATCGAACGCGATCTACCAATGGAACTTCGTGCGTAATCTGAAGGCGCGTATGCGACGCAAGATCGCCGCGTTTCCCGACCGGTTTTCGAGTGAGCCGCTCGGCCGCATCAGGACCGTTCGCGATTTCGACGAGGCCTATACCGCGCCGTTCTTCGGCTTTCGCGACGCTGCCGACTATTACTACCGCGCGGCCTCACTCCGCGTGATCGATCACATTCGCGTCCCCACGCTGATCATTTCCGCGAAAGACGATCCGTTCGTTCCCGCAGCGTCGTTCGCCAACCAAGCCCTCACGCAGAATCGCGCGATCACCTTACGTGTGACGCCGCACGGAGGACATTGCGCGTTCGTCTCCGCGCGCAACGGCATCCATGATGGGTATTGGGCAGAGTGGGCAATCGTGGAGTTCCTGACGAGCCAGTTGTGATGGCGGAACTGAACGTTCGCCTCCTGGATCACTCCACCACCGGCAGATCCAGCCGCCGCATCAGACGCTTCGCGAAATCAGGGCCCTTGCCTTCCTCTTCGTGCTTGAAGTAGACGAACGTCTCCTCCCACCGCTCCTGATGCGCGCGAATCGTCTCGGCCCAGCGATCGATATCCTCGTCGGTGTACCCCTCGTCGCGTAGCCGGAAGTAACCGTAAGAGGCTGTGGAAACGATCGGCGTCGACCGCTCGGCGCTGTCGGCGAAGCAGAGCGCGAGGTTGCGCTCCCGCAGCCGGTCGAAGATCTGATCGTCGAACCAGGACGCGTGCCGGAACTCGAACGCGGCACGTGCGCCTTTCGGCAGGTCGCTCAAGAACGTGTCGAAGAGCGAGTGGTCTACCTTGAACGAGGGCCCGAGCTGAAAGAGCAGCACGCCGAGCTTGTCGCCAAGTGTGCCCGCCGCGTCACAGAACGCGCGGACGAGATCGCCGCAGTCGCGCAGGCGGCGATCGTGCGTGATCCGCTTCGGCGCCTTCAGCGTCAGCTTGTACGGCGACGGCGTTCCGGCAGCCCATCCCAACACCAGCTTCTCGGTGGGCATGCGATAGAACGTGTAGTTGATTTCCACGGTCGGAAATCGCGCCGAGTAGTACGCGAGCATCTTCGACGCCGGCAGCGCGGCCGGATAAAAGCTGCCCTTCCATTCCGGATAGTTGTAACCGGACGTCCCAACCCAGATCATCGCGGTGCCAGGTGCGAAGTGCTAAGTGCCAAGTGGAGTGAGAAGTGGGGAAAGCGAAGTGGCGGGTAAAAAAGCGACGACGGGACGCTGTCGCACGCGAGTGCTACAGAGCGGTGCCTCATGCGAACCAGCGTGCCAGTTTGCGAGGACGGAGACAATGGGGGGAGTTCCCCCCCACTATCCCTTATTCGCTCCTCAGTTCACTTGGCACTTAGTACTCCGCACTGGTACTCCCCGCACGTGGCACTGCGAGTAGTCACCAGCGCGGTTCTCGCCGTCCGCCCATGTCGCCGCCGCGTGAACCTCCGGCGCCGCGCTGGTACGGGGCGCCTCCACCCTCCGGTTTCGGACGGGCTTCGTTCACCACGAGCGGGCGTCCTTCGAGCGCGTATCCATGGAGCTGGCTGATTGCTTTCTGCGCGCCTTCATCGTTCGCCATCTCGACGAACGCGAATCCACGTGCGCGGCCCGTGGCCATGTCGCGCATGACCCGGACGTTGTCCACAGCGCCGGCCTGGCTGAACAAGGTATTCAAGTCCTCGTCGGTCGTCTTGTACGGCAGATTCCCGACATACAATCTCCGGCCCATCGTACCGCTCCTTCGGCTACTTGAACGCGCGCTCGCGATTGCGGCAGGGAACCGCGCGCAGAACATCCCTGCAGGACGTCGAAGCCTGGCCGTGCGTTATGCGTTTGCTCGTCGGCAGTTGGCAACAGGGTGGGCTCTTTCGTCGAAGCGCCGCAAGTATACAGCAGCTGTCCGTTTGTCAAGCGTAATTATTACGGGCGGCTGCACGCTGTCCGGTGGGACTTTCGCGGCTGCAACTGAGCCGCTAAAGTGAACGCGAATGCGTCGCTGCTGCGTAATTCTCAGTCTTCTGGTCCTGTTCGGTTGCCACCGGTCACCGGGCACACGCGAGTACCGTCGTGATCGGCCAGATCGTCGCGGTCGACACCGGCCGTGCACAAGTAACGTTACATCACGAGGACATCAAGGACTTCATGCCGGCGATGACGATGCCGTACCGCGTGAAGGATCCGCAGCTGCTGGCGGGGCGGAAGGCGGGAGAACTGGTCGATGCCACGCTCGAGGTTCAGGGTACCGACGCGTGGATTACGCGATTGACCGTCACCGGCGATGCACCGGTCCCTCCGTCCGAGCCGATCCTGATGTCGCTCGCCCCCGGCGATGCGCTCCCCGATGCACGCTTCATCGATCAGGACGGACGGCCGACACGGCTGCACGAATGGCGCGGACGGCCGTTGGTGATCTCGTTTGTGTACACCCGCTGCCCGCTCCCGGACTTCTGCCCTGCTATTGAGGCCCGCCTGTCGGCGGTGCAGCAGCGGGTCAGAAGCGAAGCCACTCTTGCCGGCACCCGAATCGTCGCCGTCACCATCGATCCGGAGTACGACACGCCGCCGGTCCTCACGCGGCATGCGGCGGCGCGTGGCGCTGACACGGCGATCTGGCGGTTCGTCACCGGGACGACCGACGACGTCGACGCGTTTGGCCGGCAGTTCGGCGTCTCCGTCAGTCGCGGCACCGGCTCGCCGAACGACATCGAACACAACCTCCGCACGATTGTCGTCAACCGAGACGGCCGGATTGTCGACATCCAGACCGGCGCCGCCTGGCGAGTCGACGATCTGCTGACATCACTTCGTCGCGCGGCGGGCCGCTCGTGAGGCGGCCATCACCGGGTGCCCCCGAGCGCGATCGGTTCACGGACGCGGAGTGGCGAGTCGTGTCGCGGCTGCGGACACCGGCCGCCGTGCAGGCCTTCCTCAACGCGCTGCCCTACAACACCGAGCCGGCCAGCGCCACGCTCCGCAGCTTTCGCGGCGTCGTCGCCTCGGGCACGGCCCATTGTTTCGAAGCCGCGATGTTCGCGGCGGTGGTGTTGGAACAGCATGGCTATCCGCCGCTCGTCATGAGCCTCGAGTCGATCGATCTCCTCGATCACGTCCTCTTCGTGTACCGGCACGCGGGCCGTTGGGGATCGGTCGCGCGCTCGCGCGATCCCGGGCTTCACGGCCGTCTACCCGTTTTTCGCACGGCTCGGGCAATGGCCCTGAGTTACGTCGATACCTACGTGGACTTCACGGGCCGAATCAAGGGCTACGGCGTCGCCGATTTGCGCGAGCTCGGGCGCTACGACTGGCGGTTCTCGACGCGCTCGGTCTGGAAAGCGGAGCGATTCCTCCTGGAGTACCCGCATCAGCGCATCACGCCCTCACCCGCGCGGACGAAAACCCTGCGCGCACGCTATCGGGCATTCCGCACCGCGCACGACGACATGAAGCCGGTGGACTACGAGGGGAAGGCGCGGTGGACGCCGATTCCGAGGGAGTTCATGCGTGCCGCGCGGTTCCCGTTCGCGGGTCCGCTCGCACGGGCACTAAGGGACATCGGGCGATAGGAACATAAGGACATGGGCGAAGGGCTGTCCACGCGCCGCATGTCCCTATGTCCCTAGTCGAAATCGAAATCTCGCGTCGGTTTCGTGATCGGCTCGGTCCGCGCCTGCTTCAACGCCTCCTCGAACCGCTTCGCCAGGGCGTCGCCGCGGGTGCGTTCCGACTGCATCGATTGCTCGAAGAGACTCTCTCTCCGCGCCGCCTCCTCCGCGAGGATTCGCTGCGCGTCGCTCAGCTCCGGCTTGTCGCCGCGATCGGGCACCACGTGGTTAACGATTCGCTCGAGGTTGCGATCGTAGACGAGAGTCGCGCCGCAGCACGGGCAGGTTAGCTCCAGTTCCGATCGAAGGCGTGGCATGTCGGTATGATACACCTCAGATCCGATGAGCGAACGTGCGCCTCTGGTGCTCCGCGTCGCGACCTATAACGTCCATCGGTGCCGGGGGCTCGACGGTCGCACCCGTCCAGAACGCATCGCCGACGTGCTGCAGTCGATCGCCGCCGACGTCATTGCACTGCAGGAAGTGGTTGGCGCCGGCCCTCGACATCCCGGACACGCGCAGGAGCTCGGCGCCGCACTCGGCATGGGCTGGGTGATGGCGCCCGCGCGGACGCTGCGCTTCCACGAGTTCGGAAATGTCGTCCTCAGCCGCTTTCCGATCGCGCACCACGTCCGCTACGACCTGTCGTGGAAGACGTGCGAGCCGCGGTGCTGCCACCGCGTCGATCTCGATCTCGGCGGCCATCCGCTGCACCTCTACAACGTTCATTTCGGCACAGCCATCCTCGAGCGTCGCGTGCAGGCGGAACGCCTGGCGGGGATCGTCAGCGATCGACGCGTGATCGGACCCAAGGTCGTTCTCGGCGACTTCAACGAGTGGACGCGCGGGCCGGCGTCGGCTCTGCTCAGCCAACGGTTACGCGGTGTCGATCTGACGGCGCATCTGAAGCGGCGCCGCACGTATCCGGGACTCCTGCCGCTCGTGCATCTCGATCACATCTACTACCAGGGGCGCGTCGAGGTTCAGGGCGTGGAGCTGGTGCGCACACGGCGCGCGCTGATCGCGTCGGATCACCTGCCGCTGGTTGCCGAGTTGAGGATTGGATAGCCCGGATCAACTCGGGGCCCGGAGCCCGAAGCCCGGAGCCCGGAGCCCTGAGCCGTCATGAGTCACCGTAAGAGCCTCGACGGTGCGCGCGTGTGGATCACCGGTGCGAGCTCCGGCATCGGCGAAGCGATCATTGCACCGCTCGTCGCGCGCGGCGCGCGCGTCGCGATCTCGGCCCGGCGCGCCGAGCGCCTCGCGGAGATTGCCGCAACCTGGCAAGCACGCGGCAGGGACGTCCGGGCCTTCCCGCTGGACGTCCTCGATCTCGCCGCGGTGCGCCGCGTGGTCGCAGAAATCGAGCAGGCGCTCGGCGGGATCGATCTGGCCATCCTGAACGCCGGCAGCCATCTGCTCGGCGCCAACCGGATCTTCGACGGCCAGCAGTTCGCCGACAACATGGCGCTGAACTATCTCGGCGTCGTCTACGGCATCGACGCGGTGCTTCCCGGCATGCTGTCGCGTGGGCAGGGGCACATCGCGGGCGTCGCCAGCGCCACCGGCTTCCGCGCCGTGCCGACCGCAGCGGCGTATGGGGCCTCGAAAGCGGCCGTGATTCACCTGCTCGATTCCATCCGCTTCGAGCTCGAGCCACGGGGCGTCGCCGTGACCGTGGTCAACCCGGGGTTCGTGAAGACGCCGCTGACCGATCGGAACCAGTATCCGATGCCGTTTTTGATGCCGGCCGACCGCGCGGCGGAGGCGCTGGTGCGGGGCCTGGAGGCCCGAAAGCGGGAAGTCCACTTCCCGAAAATCTTCACCTTGACGTTGAAGTTCCTGCGGATCCTGCCGTATCCCCTCTATCACTGGATCATCTGGCGGGCCACGAAAGGCCGTCGCCTCGCGAAGGAAGCTGCGCACGATTCCTAGACCGGGAACCTGCTGGCAGGCTGCGACGTCATTCCAAGAGCCAGGTGCTACACTACGGGTTTCCCCGGAGCGTCCAAACGTGAGTGATTTGAAGGCCGATCTCGCCTCGCTTCGTCTCGAGGACGAGCCTAAGAAGTCGCGCAAAGGGCTATGGATTGCGCTCGCCGTCGTCCTTCTGGCGTCGGCCGCCGGCCTCCTTGCCTGGCGCACTTCCGCGGCGTTCGCCCGGGTCGAGGTCCAGACGGTGACGCCAACGATCGAGCGTAGCGGCACCGCCCCGGCTGGCACGCCGATGCTGACCGCGTCGGGCTATCTCGTCGCGCGGCGCGAGGCGGTCGTCTCGTCGAAGATTCAGGGCCGGCTCGCCGACCTGAGGGTCGAAGAAGGCAGCGAGGTCCAGGGCGGCGATGTGCTGGCAATGCTCGAAAGCGACGACTTCGTCGCCCAGCTCTCGCGGGCGCGTGCGCAGTTGAAGCAGTCGGAAGCGGCGGTGATCGCCGCCAACGCGGCCATCCAGCGTGCGAAAGCGGATCTCGCGGAGGCGCAGCGGCAGCTTGGCGTGAATGAGCGGTTGAGCAATGAGAAACTGGTCCCCAAGGACACGCTCGACGCGGCGAAGAGCCGCGTCAACCTCGCTGAGGCTTCACTGGCGCAATCGCAGGCCGATCGGTCGCGCGCGGTGGCGGCGTGGTCGCAGTCGAAGGCCGACATCAACTACGCCGATGCGCAGCTGGCGAACACCGTGATCCGCGCGCCGTTCGCGGGCACGGTCGTGCGCAAGATGGCGGAAGTCGGCGAGAGCGTCGCCCCGATCCCTCCCGGCGTGAACATCTCGACGGCCTCGGGCGCCATCGTTGCCCTCGCAGACCTCGCCACGCTTGAAATGGAGGCCGACGTCTCCGAAGCAAACGTGGCCAAGCTCGTGGACGGTCAGCCGGCGGAGGTCTCGGTCGAGGCGTTCCCCGATCGCCGCTACAAGGCCGTGCTCCGCCAAATAATCCCGACCGCCGATCGCACGAAAGCGACCGTGTTGACGAAGGTGACGCTCATCGAGAAAGACAAAGATCTGAAGCCCGAGATGAGCGCGAAGGTGACGTTCATGCAGCCGGCCGCCGACCCGGCAGCGGCTGTGACAGTGCCCGCCAAGCCGACGATTCTCGTGCCGCAGACGGCCATCGTCACCCGCGATGGCGGTCCCAAGGTATTCGAGATCGTCGAGGGCAAGGCGCGTATGCGTCCGATCACGACCGGGGCGACGCGGAATGACACCGTGGTCGTCACCAACGGTCTCGCGGGCTCGGAACTGCTCGTCTCGCGCCCCGGTGACACCCTGAAGGACGGTGCGTCGATCAGCGTCAAACAATAGAAGGTCTCAGGGGTCTCAGGGTCTCAGGGTCTCAGGATTTAAAGTCTAAGCATGAGAACGCTCCGACCTTTTCGACCTTTCGACCTTTCGACCCTTAGACCTTGAGACCCTAAGGTAAAGGAGCCTCCATGGCGGCGGTCGTAGTGCAGAGCGTGCGGAAGATATATAAGCGCGACAGCCAGGACATCGTGGTTCTCGACGGGCTGAACCTGGAAGTGCCCGAGGGCGAGTTCGTCGCGCTGATGGGCCCCTCGGGATCCGGCAAGACGACGCTCCTCAACCTGATTGCCGGGATCGATCGTCCAACGTCCGGCAAGGTCGTGGTGGCAGGGACCGACGTCGGGCAACTGTCGGAGGGCGCGCTGGCGAAGTGGCGCAGCCGCAATATCGGCTTCATCTTCCAGTTCTACAACCTCATTCCGGTCCTGACCGCATTAGAGAACGTCGAACTGCCACTCCTGCTGACCAAACTGTCAAAATCGCAGCGCCGCGAGCGCGCGATGACGGCGCTGAAGGTCGTCGGCCTCGCGGATCGCTCGAAGCACTACCCGCGGCAGCTGTCGGGCGGACAGGAACAGCGCGTCGCCATCGCACGCGCCATCGTCGGCGATCCGTCCGTCCTCGTCGCGGACGAGCCGACCGGTGACCTCGACGCGAAGAGCGCCGAGGACATCCTGAACCTGATGCAGACGCTGAACCGCGACTTCAAGAAGACGATCGTGATGGTGACGCACGATCCCCGCGCCGCATCCCGCGCGCACGTCGAGCGCCACCTCGAGAAAGGCGTGCTCGCCGCCTCACTCGAGCGGCACGATGGCGTGCCGGTGGGGAGTCGCTCATGAAGTATCTGCCCTACATCCTGAAGCACCTGCGCAAGACCTGGATCCGTACGGCCAGCACCATCGTCGCGATGGCGTTGTGCATCTTCCTGATCTCGGTGCTGCAGACCGCCTTGAAGGCCTTTTACGGCGGGCTCGAGACGGCGAGCACGGAGCGCCTGATCACACGCCACCGCATCAGCCTCGCCGAGAACCTGCCGGTTTCCTATCAGCCGCGCATCGAGGCGATTCCCGGCATCAGGCGTGTGGCGAAGTTCAACTGGTTCGGCGGCACGGTCGGCGCAGCCGGCGGACAACCCGACTGGAAGAACTTCTTCCCGAACTTTGCGGTGGATGCCGAGCCGTATCTGGCGATGTGCCCCGAGTACCAGGTGACGCCGGACGAGCTGAAGGCATTCATGCAGGACATGCGCGGGGCGATTATCGGGCCTGCGCTGGCCGAGAAGAGGAACTGGAAGATCGGGAGCACGTTCCAGCTCGAAAGCTTCATTCCGCCGTATCGTGCCGACAAGCCGTTCGAGTTCACGGTGCGGGCGATCTACAGCACCGACAAGGTGAAATACCCCAACCACGAGCTGGACATCATGCTGTTCCACTGGAAGTACCTGTACGAGAAGACGGGACAGCGATCGGCCGTGGGCACCTATACCCTGCAGCTCTCGAACCCGAGCCAGGCGGCGGCGGTTGCAAAGGCGGTCGATGCGGCCTTCGAGAACAGCGAGGATCAGACCAAGACGCAGACCGAGGCGCAGTTCGTCATGAGCTTCCTCGAGATGGCCGGCGACCTGGCGCTGATCCTGAACGCGATCGGCATGGGCGTCGCATTCACCATCCTGCTGGTGACGGCGAACACGATGAGCATGGCGATCCGCGAGCGGCGCACCGAGATCGCCGTGCTGAAGACGCTGGGGTACTCCAGTGCTCTGGTCCTGGCCATGGTGCTCGGCGAAGCGCTCGTCATCGGTGTCGTCGGCAGCGGCCTCGGCACGCTGATGGCGCGCGGCCTGATCAGCAACATGAGCAACATCCCAGGCATCCAGTTGCCGCGGATGAATCTCGACCCGTCGCTGATGGCGGGGATGTTCGGGTTTGGCGCGTTGATCGGTCTCCTCTCGGGCCTGGCGCCCGCGGTTGGCGCCTACCGCGCGAATATCACGACGATGTTGAGGCAGGTTTGATGGCAATTCCCCTCTCGTACAACGTCCGCAACGTTCTCGTCCGCTGGAAGGTAACGCTGTTCGCGCTCGGCGGGATCTCGCTCGTCGTCGCCGTGCTCATCGCGCTCACGGCGATGGCCAACGGCTTCCGCAAGGCGCTGAAGTCGACAGGCACCATCGAGAACGCGATTGTCACGCAGCGCGGGTCGGGATCCGAGCTGAGCTCCGGCTTCTCGCGCGACAACGCCAGCATCATCATGGTCGATTCGCGCGTGAAGCGCGACGAGCAGGGCCACCCGATGGCGTCGCCGGAGATGAACGTGGTCGCCGCCCTGCCGAAGCGCGGCGACGGCACCGAGGTCAACGTGACCGTGCGTGGCGTCTCGCCGATGGCGTTCAAGGTGCGGCAGAACATCAAGATTGTGGAGGGCCGCAATTTCACACCTGGCCTCTACGAGCTCATCGCGGGGAAAAAAGCGGGCGACCGCTACGAGGGGCTCGAAGTCGGCGGCACGATCAAACTGCAGCGCCAAAGCTGGAAGGTGGTCGGCCTCTTCACCAGCGACGGCAGCAGCTTCGAAAGCGAGGTCTGGGGCGACGTCGAGGTGCTGGCGCCGGCTTTCAATCGCGCCGGCGGCTTCCAGTCGCTGACGGTGCGGCTCACCGATCCGTCCGTGCTCGAAAAGTTCGACGCCGATCTGAAGGCGAACCCGAACATGCAGGTGCAGATGGCGAGCGAGCTGCAATACTACGAGGGCCAGTCGGGCCAGACGGCCAACACGCTCACCTACCTCGCGCTCTTCGTCGGCATCATCATGGGCATCGGCGCGGTGTTCGGCGCGATGAACACGATGTACGGCATCGTCGCGGCGCGGACGCGCGAAATCGGCACACTGCGGGCGCTCGGTTTCTCGCGGATCTCAATTCTGACGTCGTTCATGATCGAGGCGGCGTTCCTGGCGCTGCTCGGGGGCCTGCTCGGCAGCGTGCTCGCGCTGCCGATCAACGCGTTGTCAGGGGCGACGGGCGGCGCCAACTTCTCGCAGGTGGCGTTCGACTTTCGCGTGGATCCGTTCTGGCTGGGCATTGCCGTGACGGGCGCGATCTTCATGGGCCTCGCCGGCGGCTTCCTGCCCGCCTGGAAGGCGGCGCGCATGCCGATCACGAGCGCGCTGCGCGACGCCTAGTTCGCCACAGAGCCACCGAGCGACGACGGCGGCAGAGCGCTCAGAGAAAGTTGAAGACGCATCCGCGAAATCCGCGCCATCCGCGGATCCAATAACCCATCTCTCTCTGAGTATCTCTGTGGCAATTCTTCTCGGTGACTCTGTGGCGGATCTATAATCATCCCGCGCGCGGGGCGCATCCATCCGCGGAAAGGGCCGTGCCCACCCGGTAGCAGACAGTCGAAGGATACGAACCTTCTTTCAGCCTGGTTTGTGCGGATCGCAGGCGACCCATGAAAGGAGATTCGTATGTCTGACGCCCTTCCGCTCCCTTCAGGTCCCAATCTGAATCAGTACAAGAAGCTCGCGAAAGACCTGCAGCGGGCGTGCAAGTCCGCCGACGGCCGCGCGATCGGCATGTGGGCAACGCGATGGCTCGAGGCGCTCGCCCGCCTCGAGAGCGCGAGCCCTTCGTCGCCCGAGCGACAGCGAGAAATTGCACGCGAGGCGCTGCGCATCGAACAGCGCTGGCGCACCTTCATCAAGGATGACACTCGACGTGAGCGCTGTCTGCTCGTCGATGCGCAGTTCTTCGTCGCGCGCGAGCACGGATTCACGAGCTGGCCGAAATTCGCGGCGCACGTCGAAACGCTGACGCGTCCAGGATCGGCGATCTCCAATTTCGAGGCGGCCGTGGATGCCATCGTCGCCGGCGACGCGACAACGCTCCAGCGCCTGCTGCGTGAACATCCCGAGCTCGCCCGCGCCAGATCGACACGCGAGCATCAGTCGACGCTGTTGCATTACGTCTCCGCGAATGGGGTCGAGGATTTTCGGCAGAAGACACCGCCCAACATCGTCGAAATCGCGCGCGTCCTCCTCGAGGCCGGCGCCGACGTGAACGCCACCTCCGAGGCCTACGGTGGCGGCTCCACGGCGCTGGGACTCGCTGCGACGAGCGCGCACCCGGAGCGCGCCGGCGTACAGATCGCCTTGCTGGAAACGTTGCTCGAGCGCGGGGCGAAGATCGAGCCGGTGGCCGAGGAGGACGATGGGACCGCGATCACGAGTTGTCTCGCGAACGGGCAGCCCGGCGCAGCCGCGTATCTTGCAAGCCGCGGCGCGGTGATGAATCTGGAAGGTGCCGCCGGCCTCGGGCGCGTCGACATCGTCCAGACCTTCTTCGATGAGCGCGGCGCGCGTGTCCCGAAGGCGACGCGCGAACAGCTCGCCAGCGCGTTCCTCTTTGCCTGCGGCTACGGGCACCTGGACGTCGTGCGCTTCCTGCTCGAGCGCGGGATCGATCCAAGCGTGCGCTGCCACGGCGGCGAGACCGGGCTGCACTGGGCGTCGTTCGGTCCGCACCCTGACATTGCGCGGACGCTCCTGGCGCATCACGCAGCGGTAGACGTCAGAGACGACCGCTACCGGGGAACGCCGGTCGATTGGGCGCTGTTTGCGTGGTCCAAAGCCGAAGGCCGCGATCGCGAGCGCGGCTACGAGCTGGTGGCGTTACTTCTCGAGGCGGGCGCGACGCCGCACGCCGGATGGCTCGAAGGCAACGCCTCCGAAATGGTCCGAATCGATCCGCGTATGAAGGAGCTTCTGCTCGGTAGCGCCGACTAGCCTTCTTCCTCGTATTCCTCTTCCCCCGGAGGGCCGAGCCGAGTCGACGGGCGAAGGGCTTCGCGGAAGTCGTACACAGGGAGGTCGCGTACGTGCAGCTCGATGGCGCACGCCGGCGCTTTCTCTTCGACGATCACGGTGACCGGGCTTCCTTCGACGCCACTGCGGAAGCCGAGGCGGCAGCCGCAAGCCAGGCGCGCGTGGGTGAACCCTTTGAGCATGAACAACCTTTCGAGGATCGGCCGCGAGGCCGAGCTCGCGACCTCTCGATCTTACTATACCGGCGGCCCTAAAAGGGCCGCCGCCACAAACTGTATGTCGCCTACCGCCACTTGGCGACGTCTCGGCAGGGCTTCAAACCCCGCCATCGCGTTACAAGAGGCCCTTGATGTCCGATTCGTATTGCGCCTTCCCGACGATACCTGAGTTCTTCCGGCAGATGAGGCCATCGCGCGAAATGAGATAAGTCGTCGGGATGCCCCACATCGGCCCGTAGGCATCCTGCAGATCATCGCGCTCGAGGCCGACGAGAACCGGGTAGTTCATCTTGAATTCGGAAGCGAACGGCTTCAGCTTGTCCGGCGTGTCATCGACCGAGACCCCGACCACCTGCAGTCCCTGCTCGCGATACGCTTCCTGCAGCTCGACGAAGCCGGGAATCTCCGCCTTGCACGGCGGGCACCAGGTGGCCCAGAAGTCCAGCAGGATCACCTTCCCCTTGAACGCTGAGAGCTTCACGGTCTCGCCGTTCATGTCCTTGACCGTGAAATCGAGATTCGCTTTCTTGGCGTTCGCCGGACAGATCGACCCACCGCTGTTTTTCGCCCCCACCGCTGCCGGCGACGGGAGCGACGGAATCAGCGCATAGACCAACGCGAGAACGGCGGCGCCCGCCACAATCCAGCGGATTTTTGTCATAGCAGTGTCTGCGCGCTACCAGGTGGCGCGCTGCATGTAACCGACGACCGGCGTCAGATCGCGGCCCGTGTCCTGTGCCACGAGCACGTAAGTCCTATTATGCCGCGACCACAGACGCCCGTCGTGGCCCATCACGTGCACGTCCGCCGGCGAACGATTATCGTCAGGAATTACGTACAACGAAATCGACTCGCCGTTCCACGAGTAGAGCAGGTGTGCGGTCCGTCCGTCGCTCGACAGGCATCGCCGTGCCCCGATGAGCCGGAGCCCCAACGCGTCGCTGCCCGGCGGGACCGGCACGTCGAATCCGTACTGCCGCTTCAGTCGATCTCCAGTCTGCACTGGGTTGAGGGGGCCGTGGTCCGCCGCCGTGAAGAAGCACTTCACGTGGTCGGCCACCAGTTGCGCGGCCAGCACCGTTGCCGAGCCCTGCGTGAAGATCGCCATCGCCGAGACCGTGCACGCGACGAACAGGACTGCCGCGACGGCGACATGCCGCCACCGGCTCGCGCGCTCGGGAACGGTGTGAGCCGGCAGATTCGCCAGTCGGGTGCGCAGCGCGTCAGGTGCCGGCGGACCTTCGATGATCGCGGAGCGGCAGTGGCGTTTGAGAGTATCGCGCGCCGCACGTTCCGCCGCAACGCGGCGCTGGCACGCGGGACACCGCCGAAGATGCTGCTCAACGGCAGCGAGATCGGACTGCGACCCCTCGGCATCCACATACGGCGTGGTGAGGCGGTGAATCTCGCGGCAGCAGGCCATTCGAATCAGAATGCCCATGGCCCTATCCTCGCCCGCCCGCGGAAGCGACCGGCGATCGCTGCGCGGTCAGATACTCGTACAGTTGGCGGCGGCCGCGCGAGATGCGCGACATCACCGTGCCCACGGGCACGTCCAGGATGCGGGCAATCTCAGCATAGGTGAACTCCTCGACATCGCGGAGCCACACGGCCTCCCGAAAGGCGGGCGGCATCCGGTCCAGGGCCGCCTTGAGATCGACGTCGAGCGTCGAGCGCAACAGCAGGTCTTCGGGGCTCACCGTATCGTGCGCCGCGTCGGCCGCCAGCGCGACGCGCTCGCTGTCCACGTCCACGGGATCGCGGCCAGCATCGCGCCGACGATTGCGCCAGGTATTCATCAGGATGGTGAAGAGCCACGCGCGCAGATTCGTGCCGGGTTCGAACCGCGATCGCCCGCGGATGGCTTTGACGAAGGTGTCCTGCACGAGATCGTCGGCTTCCACGGCGCTTCGGGTCAGCCGCAGGGCGGCGCGGTACAGCGCGTCGAGCTCTGCAAGCGCAGCGGTCTCGAATTCCTGCGGATCGGCCGCGGACGCCGGACGTGGAGTAAAGCGAAGCACGGGCATGAGGCGCGAGAGCTTCTCGGGGATCAAACCCCCGACGCGGGGCGCCTATTCCTTAGAAGTATAGCGTCCTGCCACTCTGTCTCCCGCGGAGGGCGGCGATCCTGTTGAAGGGACATGCCGGTCCTGTGGCAGCGGCACGCCGGTCGAGATGATCGCCGCAGCCATGGAGGAAAATCCGCGTCCTCACGAGGTACGTTCCTTGCGTTCTGCCGGACAGATTCCGGTTGGACGTTGAGAAGGTTCTCACGTTAAGATGCCAGCACCCCCGGATGTAACTAGGCTCCGGTGACAGCCCGCGAGGAGACCCCTATGCGCACGCGCACGCGGCGCGACCTGGCGGGGCGTCTCGTTGGCGCAATGGCCGCGCTCGTCGCGCTGGCCACGGCGGCAACGACCCACGCACAGACGCCCTTTTTCCCGTACCACGGCAAGAACCAGATCCGCTACGACAACTTCCGGTGGCACACGTACACCACCGATCACTTCCAGATTTACTACTACCCAGAGACCGAGCAGCACCTGGAGCGCATCGCCGGCTACGCGGAAAGTGCCTATCAGCAGATTTCTGCCGATCTCAAGCACGATCTGGCGTTCAAAGTCCCGCTGATCATCTTCAAGACGAGCTCCGAGTTCCAGGAACAGAACATCATCCCGGGCGCAGCGCAGGAAGGTGTCGGGGCGTTTGCCGAGCCGTACCGCGACCGGATGGTCCTGCCGATCGATGAGCCGCCGGACCTTCTCTACCGGCTGATCGTCCACGAGCTGACGCATATCTTCGAGTTCGACGTCATCCCGCAGTCGCTGATTCGTCGCAGCGTGCCGCTCTGGGTGAACGAAGGCCTCTCCGATTACATGACGGCCTACTGGCGCCCCGCGGACCTGATGACGGTTCGCGACGCGGCGGTTGCCGACATCGTCCCGAAGATGTCGGACCTCGAAGGCTACGGCGGCTTCACCAATCCGCGTCTCATCTACAACCTCGGACACGCTGTCTTCGAGTTCATCGAGTCGAAGTGGGGTAAGGAAGGGATCCGTCAGTTCCTCTTTGCGCTGCGCAAGAGCGTCATCGGCGGGGGCGAGGACGCGTATGAAGAAGCGTTCAAGCTGACGCCCGACGAGTTCGATCAGCAGTTCGAGAAGTACCTGAAGGATCGGTTCAAGCCGTTCCGCGACAAGGAGCGTCCGATGGATTACGGCCGCAACCTGGCGCCGGACCCGCGCAAGACCAAATACACGACCGTCATCTCGATCGAGCCGTCGCCTTCCGGCGATCTCATCGCCGGCATCGTCGGCAACCGCAAGGACTCGGAGCTGGATATCGCGCTCATCTCGGCGAAGGACGGCACTGTCGTCCGCAACCTGACGAACGGGTTCGATCAGAGCATGGGGTGGGTCTTCATCACGTATCCGGGCAGCCGTTATTTCCAGGTGTCGTGGATGTCGTGGTCGCCGAAGGGCGACCGGCTCGCCTACTTCGTGCGCACGGAAAAGGAACGCGCGCTCATTCTGCAGAACGTCGTCAATGGCAAGGTCGACAAGCGATTCGCGCTGAGGTCGGTGGACGAACCAGAATCGCCGACGATCTCGCCCGACGGCAAATATGTCATCTTCTCGGCGCTATCGGGCGCAATCGGCGATCTGTACCGCCTCGATACCGACTCGGGCAAAATCGAGAACCTCACCAACGACGCGTTCGCGGATTACGGCCCGACCTACTCGCCCGACGGCAAATACGTGGTCTACATGGCGAGGATCAGCGGCAACGAGAAGCTGTTCCGGCTCGATCTCGACACCAAGAAGAAGACGCAACTCACCTTCGGTACGCACGACGATGCGCAGGCGAAGTTCGTCGACGATCACACGCTCGTCTTCGCGTCGACGGCGGTGAATCCGACGCAGCCGATCGAACCTGAAGTCGCGCGGAACGGGAACATCTTCAACATCTGGACGCTCGACATGAAGACGGGCGAGCTGCGCCAGTACACGGACGCGGCCGCGGGGAACGCGTGCCCGGTCGTGCTCACCGAGGAGAAGGGATCGCGCATCGCGTTCATCACCTACTTCAAGGGCGAGTACGGCCTGCACACGCTCGAGCGGAAGGAACCGTTGCAGACGGCGCTCGTCAGCGATTTCGGCGAGGCAGGGGGCGGGCTCACCGATTTCCAGGCGCCCCTCACGCACACACTGGTGCAGGAGAACAAGAAGAAGAAGGGCACGTTCGAGAAAATGTTCCTCGACGGCCGGCCACCCGTGAACGTCGGGGTGACGAGCGGCGGCGATATCTTCGGCGGCACGCAAATCACGTTCAGCGACGTGCTCGGCGACAAGCAGTTCAATTTCTTCGCCGCGTCGATCTCCCAGTACCGCACGATCTCGGGCTCGTTCGTGAACCTGTCGCGGCGGCTCCAATACGCCATACAAGGGTTCTCGCAGACGGACTTCTTCTACGGGCAGCTCGGCGGCGTCTTCTACGACCCCGCGCTGACACCGATCATCGACCGTGATCTGGCGTTGGCCACGCGCACGATGAACGGCGGCAGCGCCTTCGCTATCTGGCCGTTCAATCGGTATCGCCGTGTCGAATTGTCGGCGGGGGTTGTCGACTTCGATGAGGAGTTCAGCGATCCGTCGCTCGAGCTGTACTCGAAGCAGTACCAGGAACAGGCGTACGGCCAGCAGTTGTTCTACAACGGCACGGCTGTACCGATTGGCCTGTCGTACGTGCAGGAGACGACGGTCTTCCGTGAGTTCGGCCCGCTCTCCGGCAACACGATGAAGGTGAGCTACGAGATCGCACCGCCGATCGGTAACACGTTGTCACGCCAGACCCTCGACGTCGACCTCAGGTACTACAAGCGTCTCGGCGGATCGGGGTTGCTGGCGCTGCGCGGCCGCGGCTTCAAGAGCTGGGGCGACAACCCGACGTTCAACTATTTCGGCGGCAACTCCGATCTCCGCGGGTACGAGTACCTCCAGTTCATTGGCAACAACACGTTCTACGGCAACGTGGAGCTGCGCTTCCCGCTGATCGAAGCGATGCTCACGCCCGTTGGAATCCTCGGCGGAGTCCGTGGCGTGTTCTTCGCAGGAGCGGGCGGTGCCTACTTCAATAACTCCAACTTCAAGTTCTGGGACAACAGCACAATCGGCTACACGCCGACGATCGGGTTCGGCGTCGATCCGGTGACCGGCGCGCCCATAGAAATCAAAGGCGATCCCGTGGAGGTTTCCGGCTTCCGGCTCGTCGACGGCCGCGCGTCGTACGGGTTCGGCCTGGAGACGTTCGCGCTCGGGTTCCCGATTCATTTCGACTGGGCGTGGCGGACGCTGTTCAACAAGAGCTGGGAGGACGCGCTCTTCGCCGCCGGCGGCGGCAGCGAAAATTTCCGTCAGGCCGAATTCAAGGTCTGGGTCGGCTACGACTTTTAGAGAGCGCTCCCTGCCTGTGGAGGCGGGGCTTCAGCCCCGCCGCGACGGCCGACAGCGACCGGCGGGGCTGAAGCCCCGCCTCCACAGCTGTCGCTACTGTTCCTTCCTGTCCAGATACTGCAGGTACGCGTCGAGCGCGTGGCGGTAGTGGCCTTGCATCTTGCTGGCCGCACCGACCGCGTCGCGCGCGGTGATCGCCGCCATCAGCTCGTGGTGCTCCTGCTGCGCGTCGGCGACGCGATGTGACAGGACGCCGTTGTAGAAGAACCGTCTGACGCGGTCCCAGCGATCCAGGGCCTGCTCGTTGCTTTGGCGCAGCAGCGTCAGGCCGGGGATCGCGGCGATTCGGGCGTGGAACTGCGTGTTCACGTCGGCCCAGCGCTCGTACTCGCCCTGCTGGACCGCCCGATCCATCTCGTCCACCAGCCCCGCCAACTCCCTGAGCTCCGACTCGCCCGCCTCGGTCGCGGCGATCCGTCCGGCGACGACCTGCAAACCTTCGAGCACGCTGAACACGTCGACGACTGACTCGCGCGAGAGGGGGGCGACCGCCGCCCCGACGTGCGGCACCATCGTCACCAGCCCTTCCGACTGCAACATCTGAAGCGCCTCACGCACCGGAATGGTGCTGACGCTCAAGCGCCGGGCGATGTCGTCGATGACGAGGCGCTGATCCGGCGCCAACTCGCACGTCAGGATGGCGTCGCGGAGGGTGCGGTAGACCAGTTCCTGCTTGGTCCGGTAGAGCGCCGGTGGTGGCGCGGCGAGCGATCGGGACGTCATCGGCATGGGTGTCGGGCGGTCCCGGCGGGCTACCGGGTGGGCAGCCCAATTATGCATCAGAAATTTGAAGTGGACAGGCCAAATATGATATACGCCCTATTGCACTTCGCAAAACCCCGACCAATGTAGCGGTTCTTCCCAATTTTGGTAATGCAAGCTGCAACCGAGGTTTGACCACTACGCAGGCTTCAATGGAGACGAACATGAACAGTCGTGCGGGCACGCTCGGCACCCGGGCCATGGGCATTGTCCTGTTGGGCCTGGCGCTCGTCGCTCCCAGAATCGCGGCGGCGCAGGCCGTCACCGGCACCATTCTCGGGACGGTCACTGACTCGACGGGCGCGGTCATCGCCGGCGCCAAGGTGACGGTGACGAATGTCGAAACCGGCTTGTCGCGGACGGTCATTAGCGACACCACCGGCGAGTACACCGTGCCCCAGGTGCCGACCGGCAACTACACGGTGCTCGCGGAGATGAGCGGATTCAAGGCCACGGCTCTCTCGAACGTGCAGGTCGGCGTCGACCAGCGCGTGCGCATCGACGCCACCCTGGAAGTGGGCCAGATGACGGAGTCGGTGACCATCGAGGCCGTGTCGCCTCTGGTCCAGACCAACTCCTCGGAGCTGGGCACCACCGTCGACGAGGAGCAGATCAAGACGCTGCCGCTCAACGGCCGCAACTTCGTGTCCCTGACACGCACGGTGCCTGGCGTCCTCCGCGGCATCCCGGGCGCGAACATCGACGGCGCGGGCAGCCTCGCCTGGCGCGCCTCGGCGTCGTTCTCGGCCAACGGCCAGCGCTCCCGCGACAACAACTACATGCTCGACGGCGTCGACAACAACGAGACCTGGCTGCAGACCGTCGTCCTCTTCCCGAGCGTGGACTCGCTCGACGAGTTCAAGCTCCAGACGAGCACGTACTCGGCCGAATTCGGGCGCTCGCTCGGCGGCGTCGTCAACCTGCAGATCAAGTCGGGGACGAACAAGTTGAGCGGCAGCGCCTACGAGTTCCTTCGTAACGAGGCACTCGACGCCAATAACTTTTTCAACAACCGCGCCAACCGCGCCAAGCCGGACTTCAGCCAGCACCAGTTCGGCGGCACGCTCGGCGGCGCCGTCTTCAAGGACAAGACATTCTTCTTCGCCGACTATCAGGGCCACCGCGAGAAGCAGGGACAGACGTTCCTGTCGAACGTGCCGTCGATGAAGATGCGACAGGGCGACTTCTCGGAGCTCACGCGCGTCATCTACGACCCGCAGACGGGACAGCCTTTCGCGGGCAACGTCATTCCGGTCGAGCGCTGGGATGAGGCGTCGAAGAACATTCTCGAGCAGCTGTATCCAGAGCCCAACGTGGGGGGCTCGATCGGCGCCGCTGGTCAGCCGATCAACAACTACTTGATCAACCCGGTGAAGGAACGGCAGGACAACCAGTTCGACGTCAAGGTCGACCACAACCTCTCGACCGCCAATCGCTTCTTCGGCCGGTACAGCTACCAGAAGACCCATCGCCTCCAGCCGGCGACGCTGCCGCACGGCGATAACGGCGCCACCTTCGGCGCCGGCGACGGCAATATCAAGGCGCAGGGCTTCGCGTTGAACGACACCCACACGTTCGGCACCAACTGGCTGAACGAGGCGCGCTTCGGCTGGACGTCGATCAAGTTCAACATGACCTCAATCGACTTCGGCGAGAATCTCGCGTCGCAGATGGGCATTCCGGGCATCAACTTCAGTGATGCGACCTCGGCGATGACGCAGATGGATTTCCAGAACATCCGCGACCTTGGCGCCAACAGTAACCAGCCGCTCATCACCAACCAGAACGACTTCCAGATCTTCGACAACGTGACCTGGATCAAGGGGCATCACACGCTCAAGACCGGCGGCAGCCTCACGCTCCGTTCGCGCGAGGTCCTCAACGCCGACAATATCGTCGGGAATTTCCGGTTCAACAACAACCAGACATCGAACTGCGCCGCTCAGCCGACGAGCTGCACTCTCGACTCGACCACGGGCTTCGACGTGGCCAGCTTCCTCCTCGGCCTGTCGGATCAGAAAGTTCGCAACCTCTCCGGCATCACCACGGAAGGCACCATCCAAACCTACACGGAGAAGCGCCCGGAGTTCTCGGTGTACGTGCAGGATGACTGGCGCGCGTCGAGCAAGCTGACGCTGAACATGGGACTGCGCTGGGACGTATATCCGCCGTGGCTCGAGGTGGACAACCGCCAGTCGAACTTCGATGAGACCACAGGGCTCTTCGTCATCGCATCTGATGATGCACAAATTGGTGGCGAGCAGGTCGGCCGGCGGCTGCAGACGTACTCGAAGGGCGATGTCGGTCCGCGGTTCGGTTTCGCGTACGATCTCCAGGGCGACGGCCGTACCGTTGTTCGCGGCGGCTTCGGCGTCTTCTGGAATTTCACGCCGGGTGGCACGTCGTCATCGAAAGCACAGAACCAGCCGTTTCTGCAGTCGCTGAATATTACGCCGACGCCGGTCTCGTCGACGGGTGTGAACGTGATCGTGAGCGACGGCCTGACCACTCCGACGGGCGTCGATCCGAGCAAGCCGCCGACGGGCAATACGCGCTCGATCTTCGATCGCGACTTCCGCGACGGCTATGCCCGCAACTGGAACATCAACGTCCAGCGCGCGATCGGCATCAACTACATGGTGGAAGCGGCCTACGTCGGTTCGCAGAGCCGCCACATGGTGGTGAAGGTCGACATCAACCAGGCCCCGGCCGTCGTCGGCGTCAGCGATGCGAATGTCAACCGGCCGTACATCACGATCCAGCCTGGCATGCGGTCGATGAGCCAGTCGCAGTCGATCGGCGAGATCGACTACAACGGCCTGCTCCTGAAGTTCCAGCGCCGCTTCGCGAACAACTTCTCGTTCCTGAACAGCTACACGTTCGGGAAGGCGATGGACATCGCGTCGGACAACGAAGCCGGCCTGACGAACAACTACGACATCATCGGCTACCACCATGCGCGGGCCGATTACGACGTCCGCCATACCTTCAGCTCGAGCGTGATTTACGAGGTGCCGTGGGCGCGGGAGCGGATTTACGGAGGATGGCAGATCAACGGCATCCTGTACATGCGGTCTGGCCTGCCCTTCACGGTGGTCCAGGCGCAGGGCGTCAATTCGACGGGCACGGGGAACCGTCCCGATCGCATCTGCGACGGGAAACTCGACAACCGGACGGTCGAGAAGTGGTTCGACACCTCCTGCTTCGTGTCGCCGACGGACACCACCGGCACCTACGGCAACTCCGGACGCAACATCCTCGATGGGCCAGGTCAGGTCAACGTCGATGCCTCGCTGATCAAGAACACCCGCATCGGCCGGATCAACACCGAGATCCGGATCGAAGCGTTCAATCTCTTCAATCACGCGCAGTTCGCGAACCCGGTCAACAATACGGGCAATCAGTTCGGGAACGCGTCGTTCGGCCAGCTCACGCAGATGCTGTCGAACCCGTCATGCTCGCTGTGCGGCACCATCGAGCGACAGGTTCAGATCGGCCTGAAGATGCGGTTCTGAGGACGAGACCACAGACCGCAGGCTTCAGACCACAGACAAGGCGGCCGGGTCCCTCACGGGACCGGCCGCTTTCTTTTTGTATCTGGAGTCTGTGGTCTGGAGCCTGTCTATACTCCCCTCATGCCTCCCGCGCAAACACCCAGCGCCTCCCTGACCGAGATGGTGCAGTTCGTCCTCCCGAACGACGCTAACGTGCTGGGCTTCATCCTCGGCGGCACGGTGATGCACCTGATCGACATCGCGGGCGCAATCGCGGCGACGAGGCACACGCGATCGCAAGTCGTCACGGCGTCGGTCGACGACCTCCGGTTCCTTCATCCGATCCGCGTGGGCGACATGATCATCCTGCGCGCGTGGGTGAACGCCGCGTTTCACACGTCGATGGAGATCGAAGTCGAGGTCTGCTCGGAAGACGTCAGTGGCGAGCGGCAGACCACGAGCCGGGCGTTCCTGACGTTCGTGGCAGTGGACAAGAATGGGCACCCGCAGCAGGTGCCGGCGCTGGTAGCGGAGACCGACGACGAACGTGCGCGGATGACGGCGGCCGTGGCACGCCGGGAAGAACGACTGCGCAGGCGGCGCGGATCGGTGTAGGGGCGCGTCGCAGGGCGCCCCGGCGCATCGCGCCCGTCAGTTCACTTCTGGTAGTACTCGACGTTTTTCTGCGAGAAGTGCTTCCACTTGTCCGGCACTTCGTCGAACGCGAAGATCGCTTCCACGGGACAGGCCGGCACGCACGCGCCGCAGTCGATGCACTCGTCGGGATGGATGTAGAGCTGCTCGGCCGCTTCGAACTCCGCTTCATCCTTCCGCGGATGGATGCAGTCCACCGGGCAGACATCGACGCAGGCGGAGTCCTTCGTGCCGATGCAGGGTTCCGTGATCACGTAGGCCATTTCATTCTGAAGCGTATGGGACTGGGAGGTCACTGTCAAGGTGCGGGGGGTGCGGTGGGGTGCGAGGTGCGGCGGAGTGCGAAGGTGCGTGATTGTGAGCGTGCGGTGCGAGAGTGCCGAAGTGCTGGTGCGGCGAGCGCGCCATTCAGAACGGGACGTGAAAGACGATGATCATCGTTCCGGGAAGGAGCCGTGAGAGGCTGGCATCGGGGTAGGGCGAGATCAGTGTGTACGCCACGCGCCGGCCGCCCAGCTGCAGCGAACCGCGGGCGACGAACGGATGAATCCCGACATAGAGCTCCGCAATGCGAAACCGGTCGGCCTGAGTGGAGCCGTCGAAGGCATCAAGCACATCCTGCCGTTCAGGCTTCCACGCTCCGGGCGCCGGCGACGGGTCCTGCGCTCGCAGCTCCGCGGCGACAGCGTCGAGTGAACGGTCGGACTGATAGACGACGTAGGTGCCAGGCGCCACCGACCGCGGCGTGAAACGCCCAGTCAGTGCCGCGTCGGCCCGACCAATCGCCGGAGGCTCCGCCTGCAGACACAACAATCCCAGGAGCAGGCCGACCGCGACGCGCAGCATCAGGCAATTTTACGGCTCTTGCGCAAGCCCTTAGCGCCCGCGACCGCACCTGCCCACCTCCGCACCTCCGCCCTCCCCGCACCCCTCCGCACCATGCCGCACCCCTCCCCCTGTCCTATAATTTGTCATTTCCGTCCTAGTCCCCCGGGGCCGGATCACCGTCGAAAGGACCACGTGAACCGCCTCGTGCCCGTCTTGTCGCTGCTGCTGCTCTCAGTGCCCACCACTGTCATGGCTCAGAACTGGGCTGACGAAACGCCCACCCTGGCCGGCGGACGGGTCACGCTCGGCGGAGAGGTCACCGTCACCGCGTCGCCCGAGGACGACGGGCGCTTCAACTACACGGACTACGAACGCAACGCGCTCCAGCTCATTCGCGTCGCGCTGACCGCCGCGGTCCGGCCTGTCGAACGGGTCACGCTCGTCACCGAGTTGCGCGCCGAGGGCGACACGTCAGGTGGCCAATGGACGGCGACGCCGTATGCCCTTTACGTTCGGGTCCGGCCGTGGCGCGATCGCCCGGTCGACTTTCAGGCGGGACGCATCCCGCCGGTGTTCGGTGTTGCAGGCCGTCGTGCCTATGCGAACGACAACGTGCTGATCGGCTACCCGTTGATCTGGCAGTACTTGACGATCCTGCGCCCCGACGCGGTGCCGGCGAACGCCGACGAGCTGATCTACGCACGCAACGCCGGCTGGCAGTCGTGGTACTCGGTAGGGGCGAGCAATTACGAGCGCGGCGTTCCTCTCGCCACCGCCTTTCGCTACGACACCGGAGTCGAAGCGCGGATCGGCGACGAGCTGAGCCGGCTCTCCGTGGCGACGGCATTGACGGCTGGCACGCTCTCGAGCCCCGGCACTGGCGATCGAAGTGGCGGCCCGCAATTGTCAGCGCGGGTCGCGGTGCGCCCGACGATGGGACTGGTGATCGGCGGCTCGTTTGCGGATGGCGATTTTCTGTCGAACGCAGCCGAGCGCGACCTGCCGTCGTACTCCCGCGGCGAGCGCTACGCGCAGCAGTCGTGGGGCCTTGACGCGGAGTATTCGCGCGACCACTGGCTGATTCGCGCAGAGACCATCGCCGTGCGCTGGGCACTCCCCTATCTCGATGATCCGCCGATCGACGAGCCGATCATGTCAGCGGGGATTTCGGTGGAGGGGCGATATCGCGTGGCACCGGGCGTCACGCTCGGCGCGCGCGTCGATCACATCGGATTCAGCGAGCTCACCGGGAGCCACGAGACGTTGCCGTGGGATGCACCGGTGTCACGAGTCGAGGGCGGCATCGCGTGGACGATCGCCCGCCACGTCACCGCGCGTTTCTCCGTTCAATACAATCACCGCCAGCGTGGCCAGGTCACCTCGTCAACTCTTCCCGCCGCGCAGGTTTCGCTGTGGTTCTAGCTTTCAGGGCGAGTTTGGCGACGTGCGTCCTCGCGACCGCCTTCGCAATCCTGGCCGGCTCCGGTTCAATCGAGGGCCAGAGCCGCGGTGCGCTGGTCCGCGGTCGCGTTGAGCTCCCCAGAGTGACAGCGATGGCCGAGCGGCGCCCGACCGCGGCGGACCTCGGCGACGCGCCAACCCGGAGCGCGATCGAACCGCGTCGCGCCGTCGTATACTTCGAGACCGCTCCCAAGGGCGCCTTCGAAGATCGTGAAGGCGGCCGCGTCTCGATGGACCAACGAAACGAGACGTTCGTGCCGCACCTGCTGGCGATCACGGTTGGCACGACCGTCGATTTCCCCAACAACGATCGCACGTACCACAATGTATTTTCCCTGTCGAAAGCCCGTCGCTTCGATCTCGGCCGGTACGCGACCGGGCGATCGAAGTCGGTCCGCTTCGATCGGCCGGGAATCATCCGCGTCTTCTGCGAGATTCACTCGCACATGAATGCCTTCATACTCGTGTTCAGCCATCGATTCTTCGCCGTCAGCGATGCGGACGGCCGCTATCAGATCGACGGCGTACCGCCGGGTACCTACACCCTGGTGGCGTGGATCGAAGGCGTGATCCGCGACGCAAAAAGCATCACGATTACGCCAGACTCGCGTTCGGTAGAGACCGACTTCCCCACTCGATGACGCTGCTCTCGTCGCTGACGAACCGGATCTTCCTGGCGAGCGCGATGCTCGCTATCGCGACCACGGGCGTCGCTGTCTACGTCGTCGGCACGCGCGTCACGCGGGAGGCCGACTCCGAGCTCCAACGCGGTCTCGCGGATGCCGGATCGCTGGTGGCGCAGCAGCAGCGCACGCTCATCACCAATTACGCGCTCTTCGCGCGGCTCGTTGCCGATCTGCCGAAGCTGAAGAGCGCAGTCTCAACGCAAGATCCGATCACGGTCCGGCCGATTGCGCTCGAGTATCTGGAAAGCGTCGGCGCCGATTTCCTGGTCATCACCGGCAGAAATGGCGCGGTGCTCGCGCGCGGCGGTGAACCGGCCCTGGATCCCTCTGCGGCGACGCTGCGTCGGGCGCTCTCCGGTCAGGAGGCGCTCGAGTTCCGGCCGGATCCTGCCGGCATCCTTCAGATCATCACGGTGCCGATCTCGATCGGTCTTGACGAGCCGGACTTGCTCGGCGCACTGAGTCTTGGCGTTCGCCTCGATGAACAACGCGCGGCCCAGTTCAAGCGCGGCACGCACAGTGAGATCGCGTTCGTCCTCGACGGACGCGTACGCGCCGCGACGCTCTCGCAGGAGACGTGGCCGGCGCTGGCGACGCTGACTGGCGGAACGACCGGAACCCTCAGGGCTGGCAACGTCGAATACGTGGGCCTCTCCCTGCCGCTGCGGCCGTCATCCGATCCGGGGCCGGCCCTGACGGATGGCGCCAATGCCGCCGCGCTGGTGCTGCAGTCGCCGATCGAGCGGCTGCGATTCCTCCGCACGTTCAATACAGCGCTGGGCGTTGCGGCCTTCGCCGCGGTGCTTCTCGCCACGGTCCTCAGCTATGGCGTGGCGCGGACGGTGACCCGGCCGCTCGGTGCGATCACGAACACCATGCGCGAGGTGGCGACCACCGGCGATCTGACGCGAAAGATCACGCTGCGGGGGCCGGCGGCGTTTCAGGACGAGGACGCGCGTCTGCTCGCCAATACGTTCAACACGTTGACCGACTCGATCGCGCGCTTCCAGCACGAAGCGACGCAGAAGGATCGGCTGCTCTCGCTGGGACGGTTGTCGACGGTCATCGCGCACGAAGTCCGCAACCCACTGATGATCATCAAGGCGGCGCTGCGCAGTCTGCGGCCCGAAGCGCCTCCCGACGAAATTCGCGAGGCCGTGCACGACATCGACGAGGAGGTCGTGCGGCTGAATCGCATCGTCAACGACGTGCTCGACTTCGCGCGACCGCCGGTCCTCTCCTTCGAGTCGACCGATCTCAGCCGCCTGTGCGAGGACGCCGCGGAGGCCGCGTCCCGGGTCGGCGACGGGCCGGCCGTGGCCACGGATATTCCGCCGGCCGGTCTGATTGTCACCACGGACGCAGAGCGCCTCAGGACCGCCCTCGTCAACATCCTCGCCAACGCGCGCCAGGCCGTTGCGGCGCGAGAGGCGGGCGGGGACGGCAAAGCTGCCACTGCCACGATGGATCCGGCGGTGCAGCTCTCGCTTCGGCCGAATGGGACCGACCGCGTCTCCCTGCGGATCGCCGATCGGGGCGTCGGCATTCGTCAGGAGGACCTGCCGCAGATCTTCGACCCTTACTTCACCACGCGGCGGAGCGGCACCGGTCTCGGCTTGCCTATTGCAAGGAACATCATCGAAGCCCTCGGCGGCACGCTGACGGTCCGGAGCAGTCCCGCCGGGACGATCATCGATATCGAGCTGCCCGCCCGGCCGCCGAACGCGACGACTGTGTCATGAGCGCCACCGGTTCGATCCTTCTCGTCGACGACGAGGAGAAGATTCTCAAGACGTTGGGCCGGGCCTTGCGGGGCGAAGGCCATCGCGTCGTCGAGAGCGCCAACGCGCGCGAGGCCAAGCGTCTGCTCGCCGACTCGTTCGACGTGCTGATCGTCGACAACCTGATGCCGGGCCCCACCGGCCTGGAGCTGATTCGCGAGCTCGTCGCCGGCTCGCCCGAGCAGGAGCGGCCGCAGATCATCATGATGACGGCGCACGCGACCGTCGCCGACGCGATCGAGGCGATGAAGCTGGGCGCACTCGATTTCTTGCAAAAACCGTTCGAGGTCGAGCACCTCCTGGTGACCGTCGCGCGGGCGGTCGAGCATCAGCGCCTTCGCACACAGCACCGTTATCTCCTCAGCGAGCGCGACGAAGAATTCAGCCACTACGGCATCGTCGGGCGCAGCCGTTCGATGCAGGACATCATCCATCGCGCCGAGCGGGTGGCCGAAACCAAGAGCACGGTGCTGATCACGGGCGAGACGGGCACCGGCAAAGAGCTGGTTGCCCGCGCGATTCACGATCGCAGCGCGCAGCGAAACATGCCGCTCATCAAGGTGAATTGCGCCGCAATCCCGGAAACCCTGCTGGAATCAGAGCTGTTCGGCCACGTCCGCGGCGCCTTCACCGGCGCGACGACGAACAAGAAGGGCCGATTCACGCTGGCCAACGGCGGCAGCATTTTTCTCGACGAGATCGGCAATTTGCCGCCGGCCCTGCAGGCCAAGCTGCTACGGGTGCTGCAGGAGCGGGAGTTCGAGCCACTTGGGGCCGAGCGCACCGAGCGTGTCGACGTCCGCGTCATCGCCGCGACCAATCGCGATCTGCGGCAGCTGGTGGTCGATGGCCAGTTCCAAAGCGACCTCTTCTACCGGCTGAACGTCATCCCCATTCACCTTCCGCCGCTCCGCGAACGCCGGGAGGACATCGCGGTGCTCGTCGATCACTTCGTGCGCAAGCATACGCAGCGCACCGGAAAGCCGATCGAGGCGATTGAAGACGGGGTACTCGCGGCGCTCCAGCAGTACGACTGGCCAGGCAACGCGCGCGAGCTCGAAAACACGATCGAGCGGGCCGTCGTGCTGTCGACCGGACGGATGCTGGCTGTGCGCGACATCTCCGTCATCGCGCCGCCGGTGACGCAGGCACCTGCTCTGCCATCGCTGCGCCTGCACCAGAACCTCGAGTGGGCCGAGCGCGAAACTGTCCGCCGCGCGCTGGATCAGTCACGCGGGGTCAAGAAGGATGCCGCGGAGCTGATGGGCATCAGCCAGCGCGCCCTGAGCTATTACCTCGCGAAATACCGTATCGAGTAGCGCGCACAGCGCCACACACTCCGTAAGTACTTACGAAAA
Source organism: Vicinamibacteria bacterium (assembly GCA_963800785.1). Taxonomy (GTDB): domain Bacteria; phylum Acidobacteriota; class Vicinamibacteria; order Vicinamibacterales; family JAENWD01; genus JAENWD01. Next base: position 212,341 of record CAWDCH010000020.1, on the reverse strand, counting down.
GCGAAAGGGCAATCGGACGCACGCCCGCGTCGCGGCCTCGATTCGCCGTGTTCACTGTCTTATGGGATCCACAGATTTCACCGATTTCACAGATTCAATCGGCGCTGGCGTCGGCCAACGAACAAGCGAGTTCCCAGAACAACAGGGCCAGCGTCGCACGCGACGCGTCGGCCGCTACTCGGACGTCTCACCGGGCTGGAGTTCTAGAACTTCTATTGTCGAGGGCAGGTGTTTACGAAGCATATCCGGCGTTCCCGTCAATGCCGGGAACGTGCCGTAATGCATCGGCACGACCTGCTTCACGCCAAGCCACTCGCACGCCTTGGCGGCTTCCTGCGGGCCCATCGTGAACAGATCGCCAATCGGCACGCAGGCGATCACCGGCCGGTAGATCTCTGCGATCAATCGCATGTCGCCGAAAAGCGCGGTGTCGCCGGCGAAGTAGAGCGTCAAGCCGTCCTCGAACTTGAGTACGAAGCCGGCGGCCTCGCCCAGGGAAATGATCGTACCGCCTTCCTCGATGCTGCTGCTGTGCCGCGCGTCGACCATCGAGATGAGCACGCCGCCGAGCGATTGCGTGCCCCCTTTGTTCATCGGACGGATGTTCTTCACGCCCTTGTGCGCAAGCCAGGTGCAGATCTCGAACGAGGCAATGACCGGCGCACTGGTCGCTTTGGCGACTGCAGCCGCGTCGGTCGCGTGATCGGCGTGGCCGTGCGTGATCAGAATGCCGTCGAGCGCCGTCGGCTTCTTCCACGCTGCCGGGCACTTCGGATTCGTCTCGAGCCAGGGATCGATCAGGAGCTTCTGTCCGCCCGGCGTGCGGAAGTGGAAGCTGCCATGGCCAAGCCACGTGATTGCCAGCGCCGAGTGCGTCACCGGATGGTCCTCCCTCCCGCAAGTATAGTGCGGTCAAGTACTTCAGCCACCGCGGCCATCGGAGAGCGCATGCTATGATCGGCCTCAGCCGGCATGGCGTTCGAGAGTCCCGTCATCCCCCTTCGCCTCATCAGGGCCCGCGATATCAGTCCCGCGCCCTCGCGTGAACCGAAACCCGCGTGGTTGAAGGTGCGCGCCCCGGGGTCGCCGAACTATTTGCGACTCAAGGGTCTGATGAAGGAGCTGCGCCTGAACACGGTGTGCGAGGAGGCACGCTGTCCCAACATCGGCGAGTGCTGGCATCACGGGACCGCCACCTTCATGATCCTCGGCGACGTCTGCACGCGCGCCTGCGGCTACTGCGCGGTGCCACACGGCATGCCGGCAACGCTCGACCTGGCGGAACCGGCGCGTGTTGCCGAGGCGGTCGAAGCCATGGCGCTGAACTACGTCGTAGTCACATCCGTCGATCGCGATGACCTCGCCGATGGTGGCGCCAGTATCTTTGCCGATACCATCACCCGCATTCGCAGCTCGCTGCCCACATGCCAGATCGAGGTGCTGATTCCGGACTTCCAGGGCAGTGAAGCGTCGCTCCGCACGGTGCTCGAGGCGGCGCCCGACGTGTTGAACCACAATACCGAGACGGTGCCGCGCCTCTATCGGCTGGCCCGGCCAGGCGGGCGGTACCAACGGACGCTCGATCTACTCGATCGGTCGCGGACGATCGCGCCGCACATTCCGACAAAAACCGGTCTGATCCTCGGCCTTGGCGAAGAGTGGGACGAAATCGTCGAGACGCTCGGTGACCTCCGGCGTGTTGGCGTACAAATCCTGACGATCGGCCAGTATCTGCGGCCGACTCCCTCGCACCTACGCATGGTGCGCTACTACCACCCCGACGAATTCGCCGCGCTGAAGCGCATCGCCCTCGACCTCGGGTTCGGGCACGTCGAATCGGGACCGCTCGTGCGCAGCTCGTATCATGCTCACGAGCAGGCCGACGCGCTTGCCGCGGCCCGCGGCTGACGGCATCGTTCTCCCGCGGCCGGCGCCTTCGCAAGCGCTGCTGCCCGTTTACCAGGCCATCGTCACCTGCGAACGCTGCCCGCGGCTGCGCGCGCACTGCCAGCGAATCGCCACAGTAAAGAAAGCTGCGTTTCGCGATCAGACATATTGGGGCCGACCGGTTCCTGGGTTTGGTGATCCGAACGCGCGAGTTCTGTTGATCGGCCTCGCGCCGGCGGCGCACGGTGCGAACCGGACGGGACGTGTGTTCACTGGCGACGGACCGGGCGGATCAGGCGACTTCCTGATGCGTGCGCTGCACGTCAACGGGCTCGCGACGCAGCCAACGTCGCGAGGGTCCGACGACGGCCTGCGACTGACCGGCGCTTACATCGTCGCCGCGGCTCGCTGCGCACCGCCGGAGAACAAGCCCACGCCCGAGGAGCTCGAACGGTGCCGGCCGTTCCTCGAGGCCGAGTGGAAGGCGCTGCCGAAGGTACGCGTGGTCGTCTGCCTCGGACGCATCGCGTTCGACATCTGCTGGCGCGTCCTTGCCGATCGCGGCTTCGCCGTCCGCCCGCGTCCGGCCTTCGCGCACGGCGGCGACTATCCCGTGCCCGGCGGCCCGCACGTGCTGGCAGCGTTTCACCCGAGCCGCCAGAACACGAACACCGGGCGGCTCACGCCGGCGATGCTGGAAGGCGTCTTCGCACGCGCCCGTGCGTTGGCATGGGCGTGACCCTCGTCCCGGCAGCTTTCACTTGTCTATTTGAATCCACAGATTCCACAGATTCCCACAGATTCTTCCGGGTCTGAGGAACAGGGTCGGCAAGACAGCGGCACCTTCGCGCGAGCTCACCAGGATCCAGGCCAGCGTCGCAGGCGAAGCCCGCGACGGCGAAGGCCCGATCCATCTGTGGAATCTGCGCAATCTGTGGATAGAAGAGACAGGCGAGCACGATTGCCTTGCGCCCCTGCCCACCCCTATAGTGGATTCGTGGCCGAACAGACACCTCGGACAGCTGGCGACGTCATAGAGAAACCCACGCCGGTTCTCAAAGAACCCGATCAGTGGCGTGTGCTTCTGCTGAACGACGACTACACGCCGATGGACTTCGTCGTCGAGGTGCTGGAATCGGTGTTCAATAAGCCGACGTCTGAAGCGTTTCGGCTGATGATGCAAGTGCACACGCAAGGCAGCGCTATCGCCGGCATCTATACGCACGAGGTCGCCGAGACTCGCGTCGCGACGGTCGTCGAGCTGGCGCAGGAATCCGGCTATCCGCTGCAGGCGACGATGGAGCTCGCGTAACATCCGACCAGCGTTCGTCGTTTCGATAACATCATGTTCAGTCCCGCGCTCGAAATCGTTCTGACCATCGCGCATCGGGAAGCCACGTCCCGGCGGCATGCGCATCTGACGCTGGAGCATCTGCTGTACGCGCTGGCGCACGATCCCGACGGGGAAGCCATCCTCGCCGCCTGCGGTGTCGATCTGCCGAAGCTGCGCCAGGAGCTCGATCGTTATCTCGAGGACGAAGTCGAACAGTTCGCACGTGGCCGCGAGAAGGATCCCGCGCAGACCCTGGCGTTTCGCCGAGTCCTGCAGACCGCCGTGCTCCACGTTCAGAGCGCAGGACGATCCGAAGTGCGGGCCGGAGATGTCCTGGCGGCGACGCTCCAGGAAACGCGATCCTTTGCTGCAAAGATCCTTCAGGCGCAGGGCGTCACGCGGCTCGACATCCTGAACTACATCTCTCACGGGATCCGCAAGGTGCCGCTCGACTCGGATGTCGGCGCCGACTCGCCGGGCGCGGAGACGCAACGCGCGCCCGTCGGCGACGAAGCGCCGGCCGTGGCGCGCGATCCGCTTGCCGCGTACGCCGTCAATCTGTCGGAGCGCGCCGCGAGTGGCTTGCTCGATCCGCTGATCGGCCGACAGCGCGAGCTCCAGCGGACGATGGAGATCCTGTGCCGTCGGCGCAAGAACGGACCGGTCTTCGTGGGAGATGCCGGGGTCGGCAAGACGGCGATGGCTGAGGGCCTCGCGCAGCGACTCCTGCAGCCAGAAGTGCCCGCCGCGCTCGAAGGCGCCGAAGTCTTTGCGCTCGACACCACTGCACTCCTGGCCGGCACACGCTTCCGCGGCGACTTCGAGGAGCGCTTCAAGGCGGTCCTCGGTGCGCTCAAGAAACGCCGCAATCCGCTCCTCTTCATCGACGAGCTGCACAGTATCGTCGGCGCTGGCGCGACGACCGGCGGCACGATGGACCTGGCGACGCTGCTGAAGCCAGTCCTCACGGCGGGCGGCCTGCGAGTCGTGGGGTCGACGACATTCGACGAGTACAAGCAGATCGAAAAGGACCGCGCCCTCTCGCGGCGATTCCAGAAAGTGGTGCTGCAGGAGCCCTCGGTCGAGGAAACCGTCCGCATTCTGCAGGGACTGCAGAAGCGGTACGAAGAGCACCATGGCGTGGCCTACACGCCGGCGGCGGTCGAGGCCGCCGTGAAGCTCGCCGCGCGTCATCTGCGCGACTATCGCTTGCCCGATAGCGCCATCGATTTGCTCGACGAGGCCGGCGCCATGGTGCGCATGCAGCACGCTGCCTCGCCAAAGCCAGCGGAGGCGGCGGTCGCATCGACGTCGGCCGCCACCAATACGGCCAGTACCGCCGCGCCCGTCGCAACCACAGAGCCACCGCTGCCTGTGGACGTCGCGGAAATCGAAACCGTCGTCGCGCGCATCGCCAACATTCCTGCCCGGCAGGCGTCGTCGTCAGACAAGGATCGACTGCGCACGTTGGGCGAGGCGCTTGGCCGCGTGGTGTTCGGCCAGGAGGAAGCCGTCGCGCTGGTGACGAATGCGATCAAGCGGTCGCGGGCCGGTCTCGGGATGCCCGATCGGCCGGCAGGTTGCTTCCTGTTCACCGGCCCGACCGGCGTCGGGAAGACGGAGCTTGCCCGCCAGCTCGCGATTCACCTCGGCAACGAGTTCACGCGCTTCGACATGAGCGAGTACATGGAGAAGCACGCCGTCGCGCGTCTGATCGGCGCGCCGCCGGGATATGTCGGATTCGAGCAGGGCGGGCTCCTCGTGGATGCCGTCCGCCAGCATCCGTATAACGTGGTGTTGCTGGACGAGATCGAGAAGGCCCATCCGGATGTGATGAACATCCTGCTGCAGGTGATGGATCACGCGACGCTCACCGACAACACCGGCCGCAAGGCCGATTTCCGTCACGTCATCCTGATCATGACGTCGAATGCCGGTTCGCGCGAGCTGAGCGCCGCGAGCATCGGCTTCGCGGAGGGCGGCCGCGGTGACAGCGAGATGGCGGACGAGGCCCGCTGGCGCTCCGCGCAGACACGATCCAAGGCCGCCGTCGAGCGCCTCTTCAGCCCCGAGTTCAGGAATCGCCTCGATGCGATTGTCACCTTCCGGCCGTTGTCGCAACAGACAATGGAGACGATCGTCGAAAAGTTCATCCTGCAGCTCGAAGCGCAGCTCGCCGAGCGCAAGATCGCGTTCTCGCTCGATCCCGACGCACGCGCCTGGCTCGCCAGGAAGGGATTCGATCCCGTGTACGGCGCGCGTCCCCTGGGACGGGTGATCCAGCAGGAAGTCCGCAACCCGCTTACCGACGAGATCCTGTTCGGCCGACTTGAAAACGGCGGCCAGGTCCGCATCGGCCTCGCCGACGATCGCCTCACGTTTGCTTTCGATTAAGATGTGCTGCTGATTGCCCGAGCTGAAGCTCGGGCCTACGTACGCCTCGGATCGCTATTGCCCGAGCTGAAGCTCGGGCCTACGTACGCCTCGGATCGCTGATTGCCCGAGCTGAAGCTCGGGCCTACGTACGCCTCGGATCGCTATTGCCCGAGCTGAAGCTCGGGCCTACGGTACGCCCCGGATCGCTGATTGCCCGAGCTGAAGCTCGGGCCTAACGTACGCGTCGGATCGCTCGTAGGCCCAACGCCTCGGATCGCTCGTAGGCCCAAGCTTTAGCTTGGGCAGCCATGGAGGTGCTCGTGCGTCGCTTTTCGCTGGTCGCGCTCGTGGTCACGCTCTGCGTCACTTCTCTTCTCTCCCAAACCGCAATGACACCACAACCCAAGATCGATCGGAAATCAGCGGCGCTCGACGCCCTGATTGCGCCTGACTCCACGTTCGAAAAACTCTCGGACGGGCACAAGTGGACGGAAGGTCCCGTGTGGAGCAGTCGCGGTAACTTCCTGCTCTGGTCGGACATTCCCAACAATGTCGTTCACAAGTGGCAAGCGGGCAGCACCGTCAGCGAGTACCCTGAAGCCCAGCGGCTACAGCGGATCGGAACCGTTCACCGGCCCTGAACCAGGCAGCAACGGCCTGACGTTCGATCGCGAAGGACACTTGATTCTGTGCCAGCACGGCGATCGCCGGGTCGCCCGGCTGGATGCGCCTGGAAAGCTGACCGTGCTCGCGGACAAGTACGACGGCAAGCGTCTCAACAGCCCGAACGACGTCGTGGTGCACTCATCCGGCGCCATCTACTTCACCGATCCTCCGTACGGATTGCCCGGCCGTTGGGACGATCCGAGGAAAGAGCTGCCGTTCCAGGGTGTATACCGACGCGCCCCTGACGGAACGGTGACGCTGCTGACGAAGGAGCTGTATGCACCGAACGGTCTCGCCTTTTCACCCGATGAAAAGACGCTGTACGTCGCGCAATCGGATCCGAAGAAGGCGATTTGGATGACCTATCCCGTGAAAGCCGACGGCACGATTGGCGAAGGCAGGGTCTTCGCTGACGCGACGGCGCTCGTCGGCGAGGCGCATCCCGGTCTGCCCGATGGAATGAAGATCGACACGAAGGGGAACCTCTGGGCGACCGCGCCCGGCGGCGTATGGATCTTGACGCCGTCCGGCGAGCACATCGGCACCATCGCCACCGGCGTGCCGACCGCGAACGTCGCGTGGGGCGACGACGGCAGCACGCTCTACATCACAGCGAACCATGCGGTGTGGCGGGTGAAGACGAAGACGAAGGGGAAGATACCGGGCTAGAACCCGATTTTCACCCCCAGCCGGACCGAGCGCGGCGCCTGGTAGCCGCTGTCCATCAGGAACCGGGCGTCGCGAACGAGTCCCTGTGCGCCCGGACGTTACTTTCGTTTCGGCCGATGGATATGCGTCGCTTGGCCGAAGAACGCTTCCGCCCCCTCCATCAGTGTTTCTGAAAGCGTCGGATGGGCGTGGATGGTGAGTTTGAGGTCGCTGGCGACGGCGCCCATCTCGACGGCCAGCGTTCCTTCCGCAATCAGCTCGCCCGCGCCGGGGCCGACGATGCCCACGCCAAGCACGCGTTCCGAGCCGGGCTCGATCACGAGCTTGGTGAGACCGTCGGTACGATCGATCGAGAGTGCGCGACCGGACGCGGCCCACGGAAACTTCGAGATCTCGACCTTCTTGCCCACCTTCTGCGCTTCCGTTTCAGTGAGGCCGGTCCAGGCCAGCTCGGGATCGGTGAAAACGACGGCGGGAATCGCCGCCGGCTCGAAGGCGACGTCCTCCCCGAGAATGGCCTCTACGGCCACGCGGCCTTCGTGCGATGCCTTGTGGGCAAGCATAGGGTCGCCGGCGACGTCACCAATGGCGTAGAGCGTGGGCTCGGCGGTGCGGCGCCGCGCGTCCACTTTGATGAAACCGCGCTGATCGGTTTCCACTTTCGTCTTGTCGAGTCCGGCCATGGTGTTGGGCTTGCGGCCGACCGAGACCAGTACCTTCTCGAAGGCCTGGTCGCGCCGGGCGCCGCTGGCGTCCTCGAATGTGACGCTGATGCCGTCCTTCTGCTCCTTGACCGCGACGACCTTGGTCTCGAGCAGGACCGCCTCGCAGATCTTCTCGATGCGCTTCGCGAGCACGGCAACCAGGTCGCGATCGGCCCCTGGGAGCAGGCCCGGCATCATCTCGACAACCGTCACCTTCGTGCCCAGGGTCGCGTACACGCTTCCCAGCTCGAGCCCGATGTAGCCGCCGCCAATCACCAGCAGCGACTTCGGGACGTTTTCGAGATCGAGCGCGCTAGTTGAGTCCAGAACGCGCGGGCTGTCGATGCTGAGGACCGGCACCTTCGCGGGCTGCGAGCCGACTGCGATGATGCCATGGCTGAAGTTCACCTGTTCGCTGCCCCCGCCGAGCAATGCGACCTCGAGACTCGTCGGGCCGAGAAGCGTGGCCGTACCGCGCAGATATTTGATCTTGCGCGCCTTGACCAGCTGTCCTGTTCCGCTCGTCAGCTTGGCGACGACATTGTCCTTGAACGCCCGAAGCTTGCCGACGTCGATCTTGGGCGCGCCGAACGCCACCCCCCAGGAGGAGGCGTGCGCCGCTTCGTCGATCACCTTGGCGACGTGCAGGAGGGCCTTCGACGGAATACATCCGCGGTAAACGCAGACGCCGCCGGGATTCGGCTCGCGATCGATGAGCGCAACGCTGAGGCCGCGGTCGGCCGCGTAGAAGGCGGCCGTGTAGCCTCCCGGCCCGGCGCCTATGACAACGAGATCGGTTTGTGTCGCCATATCAGAGTGGGAGCGCATGAAGATGCGCCCCGCGGCGGTGCATCCGGAAAGTCGCTACAGGGACATCAGCAGGGGCTGTTCGAACGCCTCCGCAACCCAGCGAAGGAAACGAATGCCGGTCGCGCCGTCGATCACGCGATGGTCGTACGACAGCGACAGTGGCATCATCAGGCGCGGCTCGAACGCCTCGTTGATCCACACGGGTTCGGTGGCCGATCGCGAGATCCCGAGTATGGCGACCTCCGGCGGATTCACGATCGGCGAGAAGTAGGTCCCACCAATCCCGCCAAGATTGCTGATCGTGAACGACGCGCCCTGCATCTCGCCCGGCTGGAGCTTGCCGGCCTTCGTCTTTTCTGCGATTTGGGCGAGTTCAACGGACAGATCGGTGATCGTCTTCTTGTCGACGTCGCGGATCACCGGGACCAGCAGGCCGCGGTCGGTATCGACCGCGACGCCGATGTGTACATACTTCTTCATCACGATCGACTCGCCGGCCACGTCAATCGAGGCATTGAACTGAGGGAACGTCTTGAGCGCCGCGGCGAGGACCTTCAGCGCAATTGCCGTAATCGTGAGCTTGCCGCCCGCAGCCTCGACACGCTTCGAGTACTTCTGACGAAGCTTCTCGAGCTCGGTGATGTCGGCCTTGTCGAACTGCGTGACGTGGGGGATGGTGGCCCATGCCTCGGCGAGCCGCTCGGCCGTTTTCTTGCGAATCGATCGCAGAGGTATCCGTTCGATCTCGCCCCACTGGCTGAAATCGGGAAGCGGTGTGGCGGCAATACGGCCGCCGCCGCCCTGAATGATGGCTCGCGCTGTCGTATGCACGTCGTCTACCGACACACGTCCCCCGGGGCCCGTGCCTTCGACGGTCGTAATGTCGACGCCGAGCTCCCGAGCGTAGCGGCGCGTGGACGGCGCCGCCGGCACGTTCGACGCACCTGACGGCGTCAACTGCGCCGCAGCGGCAGGTGCCGCGGCCGGGCGCTGGGTGCCGCGCGTGATCTCGACCACCTTGGAGGGCGCTTCCTGCTTCGATTCGGGAAGCTCCTCGCCGGGCGGCGGCTCGGCACCCGCCAGCTCCTCGTGATCCTTTGCGGCGGGAGACTTTGCCGCCTTGGCCGTCCCCTCATCCTTCGTTTTCTGCTTCGGAGGCGGGGCTTCAGCACCCTTCTGCTGTGGAGGCGGGGCTTCAGCCCCGCCGGATTTGACCCCGCCCGATTCGGCTTTGGCCTCGGCCCCCGTTTGGGCCGACTCGTCCACCGTCAGTACCAGCTGGCCGACTTTCACCTTGTCGCCGGCCTTGACCTTCAAATCCCTCACGACACCTTCGACCGACGACGGTACCTCGATGGTCGCCTTATCAGTTTCGAGCTCGACGACCGGCTGGTCCTTCTTCAGGGCATCGCCGGGCTTCACGAGGATGCGAACGACATCACCACCGGTGACGTTCTCGCCAAGTTCTGGGATGACGAAATCGGCCACTGTTGAAACCTCTCATTCAGGCTCTGGGCTCCGGGCTCCGGGCTCCGGGCTCCTTGCCCGAGCTGAAGCTCGGGCCTACGTACGACTCTCTCCATGCGCCCGTAGGCCCAAGCTTTAGCTTGGGTGTCCTGTAGCCCGTGGTCCGCAGCCCGTAGTCCGTTACGCCGTCGCCGGATTCGACTTGTCGACGTTGACGCCGAGATCGGCGATGGCCTGCTGCACCACTTTCGGCTCGATCTGCTTCTCGCGCGCCAGCGCGGAAAGTGTGGCGACAACGACGAACCGGGAGTCGACCTCGAAGTGATTGCGCAGGTCGGCGCGGCTCTCGCTGCGGCCGAACCCGTCGGTGCCGAGGGAGACCAGACGGCGTGGCAGCCATCGATCGATGGCATCGGGCAGCACTTTCAGATAGTCGGACGCAGCCACGTAGACTCCCGGAGCGTCACCCAGCGCCTGTGTGACGTAGGGAACCTTGGGCGCCTCGGCAGGGTGGAGCATGTTCCAGCGTTCGGCCGCATGGCCGTCGCGGTAGAGCTCACCGTAGCTCGTGACGCTCCAGACGTCGGCCCCGACGTTGTACTTCTCCTCGAGGATCGCCTGTGCCTTGACCACCTCTGGCAGGATGGCGCCACTGCCGAGCAGCTGCGCACGCAGCTTCGCCTTTGGCTTCCCCGTCGACTTGAACTTATAGAGGCCCTTCAAAATGCCTTCGCGCGCCCCTTCGGGCATCGCCGGCATCTCGTATGGTTCGTTCATCACCGTCAGGTAGTAGAAGATGCTTTCGCCCTCCCCGTACATCCTTCGGATGCCGTCCTGGATGATGACCGCGAGCTCGTAGGCGTACGCAGGATCGTACGAGACGCAGTTCGGCACCGGCAGCGACAGCACCTGGCTGTTGCCGTCCTGATGCTGCAGCCCCTCACCAGCCAGCGTCGTCCGGCCGGCGGTGCCGCCCAGCAAGAAGCCACGGCACCGCGAGTCACCGGCGGCCCAGATCAGATCGCCGATCCGCTGGAAGCCGAACATCGAGTAGTAGATGAAGAATGGAATCGTGTTCAGGCCGTGCGTGGCGTACGCCGTGCCGGCGGCGATCAGCGTCGACATCGACCCGGCTTCCGTGATGCCTTCTTCGAAGATCTGCCCGTCGCGCGCTTCCTTGTAGTACAGGAGCGTATCGCTGTCGACCGGTTCGTACAGCTGACCGACGTGCGAGTAGATGCCGACCTGACGGAACAGCGCCTCCATACCGAAGGTACGCGCCTCGTCCGGGACGATGGGGACAACCAGCTTGCCGATGTCCTCGTCGCGCAGCATCTTCGCCAGCATCTTCACGAACACCATCGTCGTCGAGACCTTGCGGTCGTCGGTACCGGCGTAGAACTCCTTGAAGAGCGGCTCGAGGTCCTTCGTGATGCGCGTCGGCGTCGGCGTTCGCGAGGGAACATAGCCGCCGAGGGCCTTGCGGCGGGACTTGAGGGTACTGAAGCTCCGGGCTGTCGTCGGCGGGCCGGTAGAACGGCGAGGTGTGCAGCTGCTCGTCCGAGATGTCGATCGAGAATCGGACTCGGAATGCCTTCAGTTCGTCTTCGTTCAGCTTCTTCTGCTGGTGGGTGATGTTCTTGCCTTCGCCCGCTTCGCCGAGCCCGTAGCCCTTCACCGTGCGAGCCAGCACGACCGTCGGCTGCCCCTTGTGCTCGACAGCGGCCTTGTAGGCGGCGTAGACCTTCGTCGGATCGTGGCCGCCCAATCGCAGCCTCTGCAGGTCCTCGTCGCTCAGATGCTTGACGAGATCTAGTAGGCGCGGGTCGGCGCCGAACAAGTGTTCCCGCATGTAGGCGCCGCTCTCGACGGAGTACTTCTGATACTGACCGTCGACGATTTCGCCGAGCCGCCGGACCAATACGCCGTCCGCGTCTCGCTCGAACAGCGGATCCCAGTCGCTGCCCCAGATGCACTTGATCACGTTCCAGCCGGCGCCGCGGAAGACCGCTTCCAGTTCCTGGATGATCTGGCCGTTGCCGCGCACGGGGCCGTCCAGCCGCTGCAGGTTGCAATTGATGACGAAAATCAGGTTGTCGAGCTTTTCACGCGAGGCCAGCGAGATCGCACCGAGCGTCTCGGGCTCGTCGGTCTCGCCGTCGCCGAGGAACGCCCAGACCTTTCGGTTCGCAGTCGGCGCCAGGCCGCGATCTTCCAGGTGGCGCATGAAGCGCGCCTGGTAGATCGACATGATCGGGCCCAGCCCCATCGACACCGTCGGGTATTCCCAGAACTCGGGCATCAGCCACGGGTGAGGGTACGAAGACAGCCCGCCACCGTCCTGCAGTTCGCGACGGAAGTTCTCGAGGTGCTTCACCGTCAGCCGGCCCTCGAGAAACGCGCGCGCGTAGATGCCCGGGGCGGCGTGTCCCTGGAAGAAGATGACGTCGCCCTCGTAGCCGGTACCCCGCCCCTTGAAGAAATGGTTGAAGCCGATCTCGTACAACGTCGCCGCCGACGCGAAAGTCGAGATGTGGCCGCCGATCCCGTCGCTCAGCTTGTTGGCGCGAACGACCATCGAAAGGGCGTTCCACCTGACCAGACTCTTGATGCGTCGCTCGAGCGCCTGGTTGCCCGGAAACGGGGGCTGCTGCGAGGGAGAGATCGTGTTGATGTAGGGCGTGTTGGCGGAAAACGGCAGGCGGTAGCCGGACTGGCGGGCATGGAATTCGAGCTGCCGGAGGAGCTCGGCGGCGCGAGCGACGCCACCGCCCTTTTGCACCACATAGTCGAGCGATTCCTGCCACTCGCGGGTCTCGACGGCAGCGACCGCCGGATCCTGATTTACCGCAATGTTTCTCATGGATTGAGCGTCCTCTACGGGGTGCGGACAAACGCCCCATTTTAAATCGATTATCGGATCATACGCCAGCCTTCTAGGCCGTTCCTCACCGATCCATGTGCGCAGCTCATGACTGCGATTGGCGCACCTGAAGGTCCGCCCTTACATTCACGTGTGGGGCGGGGCTTTAGACATTCAAATGTGGGGCGGGGCTTTAGCCCTGCCTGGCTTTAGACATTCACTTGTGGGGCGGGGCTTTAGCCCCGCCTGGCGAGTATTCGCTTCAGCACGCTCACATCGAGATTGCCGCCGGACATAACGCAGACCACCCGACGCCCGCGCAGCGAGTCGCCGGCAGCGAGTGCTGCGGCGAGGGCCGCCCCGCCGGCGCCTTCAGCCAGGTTGTGGGTCAGGTCCATGGCCAGTCGGACGCCTTCGGCAAGCTGCGCCTCCGACAGCGAGATGAAATCGGCGAGACCACGTTGCAGCATCCCGAACGTGAGGTCGAACGTCACGCGCGTCGCAATGCCCTCGGCAAACGTGTCGGCGGATTCGCCGACGACGCGCGAGCCGGTGCGCCAGGAGCGGGCGACCGCGTCGGCATTCTGGGCCCCGATGCCGATGATCCGCGTCTTCAAGCCCAGCCCGTCACGCGCAGCGATCAGGCCGCAGGCGCCACTGCCGCCGCCGATCGGGACGAGCACCGCATCGACGTCGGACAACGCCTCGAAGATTTCCAGGGCGTAGGTGCCAACCCCGGCAATGAGGTCGGGTTCGTTCGCCGAGTGCACGTAGCGCAGGTTCTCGGCGGCGCTCTTCGCTTCCACGAATTCGCGCGCTTCGTCGAAATCCCGCCCGTGCTCGAGGAGCGTCGCGCCCCAGGCCCGCATCATCGCGTTCTTCGCAGGATTGTTCCGGCAAGGCACGACGAGCGCGCACGGCACACCCGCCCGTGCCGCTGCAAATGCGATCGACTGGCCGTGGTTCCCTGTTGTCGCGGAGATGACGCCGCGGGCCTGATCCTCGGGTGAGAGCCGCGCGATCAGGTTGAGACCGCCGCGAACCTTGAACGCGCCGGTCGGATTGTGGTTCTCGTGCTTCACCCAGACATCGAGGCCGAGCCGCTCGGCCAATAGTGGATGACGGAGCAGCGGCGTCGGCTGCAGCGAAGCGTAGACATGCGGGCGCGCGGCACGGATGTCATCGAGGGTCGGTGGTCGCATGAAACATCTCGTTCCTGATTCGCACGCCCGCATCGGGCCGATCCGTGACGATGCCGTCCACGCCCCACGAAAGGAGCCGTCGGATGTCCGTCTCTTCGTTCACCGTCCACACCTGGACCGCCAGATTGGCGCGATGCACGGCGCGCAGAAAACGCGGGGTCACGACGCGAAGGCGGCCGGAGTCCTCGGGTACCTGCAGTGCGCGATAGGCCACGCGGCCCGGCGACAGGCCCGCCCACGAGCGGTATAGCGCAAGTTGCCCTTCCCGCCGGGAGGCGCTGGTAGCAATGCGCGGCTCGAGGCGGCGAACCGCGTGGACGGCGACAAGGCTGAACGATCCGACGCACACGCGATCGATCGCGTGTGCGTCGCGGACGACCTCGACCACGGCCTGCGCCGTTTCCGGCGTGGCCGCCTTGATCTCGATGATGACGGGGATCTCGCCGTAACGCGCCAGCACCTCGCGCAGCGTCGGGATGCCGGCGTGCGTCCCCGTCCATGGGCGCTCGAGATCCACGCCGAAACGCCGTGTGGCACTCACGCGCGCCAGTTCTGCCGCCGTCCGAGCGGCCACTGGTCCCGTCGCATCCGTCGTGCGGTCGAGGGTCGGATCGTGGCAGACGACGACTTCGCCATCGGACGACAGATGGACATCGAGCTCCAGACCGTCGGCTCCCGCGGCGAGACCGGCGTCGAACGCAGGCACGGTATTCTCGGGTCCGACTGCCCGTCCGCCCCGGTGCCCGAAGACGAGCGGACGCCGTGACGCGCGCTGAGCTGGTGAGACGAGCCGCATGGCGGGGTACAATCTGACATGGTACCTAGCTCGTTTCCGAATACGGTCGGCGGCTTGCGACGTGCGGTGGCTGCCGGGCAGTCCTCCCACCGCACGGTCAAGGACGAAGTCCGGGCCAATCTGATCGCCCGGCTGCGAAACGGCGGCCCACTGTTCCCCGGCGTCGTTGGCTACGACGACACGGTCATCCCGCAACTCGTCAACGCACTACTCTCGAAGCACAATTTCATCCTGCTCGGCCTGCGTGGCCAGGCGAAGACGCGGCTCCTTCGCAGTCTGGTCACCCTGCTCGACGAGTACATTCCTGTCGTCGCCGGGTGCGAGCTTCGTGACGATCCGCTGAATCCTCTGTGTGCCGCCTGCCGGGCACGGCTGGCGGAAGCTGGCGACGACCTGCCCGTGACGTGGCTGGATCGCGATCTGCGCTACGTCGAGAAACTGGCAACGCCCGACGTGACGATTGCCGATCTGATTGGCGACGTCGATCCGATCAAGGCTGCGCGGCGCGGCTTGGAACTGGGTGACGAACAGACCATTCACTATGGCCTGCTGCCTCGGGCCAATCGCGGACTCTTCACGATCAACGAGCTGCCGGACCTCGCGGGCAAGATTCAGGTCGGCCTCTTCAACATCCTCCAGGAAGGCGACGTCCAGATTAAGGGCTACCCGATCCGCCTGCGGCTCGACGTGCTGATGGCGTTCACGGCCAACCCGGAGGATTACACCGCGCGCGGGAAGATCATCACGCCGCTGAAGGATCGCATCGGCTCCGAGGTCCGCACGCACTATGCCGCGAACCGCCAGGTTGCCATGGAGATCACCGGTCAGGAGGCCTGGGTCGATCGTGGCGGCAACCGCGATCTGGAGCTGCCCTCATGGGTGCGGGAGGTCGTCGAAGAAATCGCGTTTCAGGCCCGCGCGGATCGACGCATCGACAAGCGGTCGGGTGTCAGTCAGCGCATGGCGATCAGCATGCTCGAAAACGTCGCCTCGAACGCGGAGCGGCGTGCGCTGGTGACCGGCGAAACGCCGCCGATTGCGCGCGTGTCGGACGTTTACGCTGCCCTCCCGGCCATCACCGGTAAGTTCGAGCTGGAATACGAAGGCGAGCTTCGCGGCGCTGACACGATCGGCCGCGAGTTGATTCGCGCGTCGGTGGCAAACGTCTTTCAAGCCCTCGCCGACACCATGGACACCTCACGCATCGTCGAGTGGTTCGACGCCGGCGGCACGTTGCCGCTCGAGGACACGACCACCGGCGAGGACATGATCACCAGGGCGTCGCGCATTCCGGGACTCATCGAGGCCACCCGGTTCATGGGTGTCGCTGAGCGCGCGCCTGATCCGCGGCGGGCGTCGGCGATTGAGTTCGTTCTCGAAGGCCTGGCGGCGACGAAGCGGATCAGCCGAACCGACGACCGTGGCTATCAGGCGGCGGATTCGCCGGCGCCACGACGCACCGCGCGGCGCGAAGAGCCGACGCTCGACGACATGCCGCAGGTGCCGGGGGGGAGAAGAAGGTACTACAACTGACGCAATTCCCGTAGGCACGCAATTCCCGTAGGCAGGCAATTCCTGTAGGCCCAAGCTTTAGCTTGGGCAAAGTAGGACCGTTGCCAGGACCGTTGCCCGAGCTGAAGCTCGGGCCTACGTACATGAAATCGTTGCCCGAGCTGAAGCTCGGGCCTACGTACACGAAATTCAAATACGTACACGAAATTCAGATACGTACATGAAATTCAAATACGGCAAATACACGCCAAGCCCGTTGGACGACCTCGACATGGACGAGCTCATGTCGAAGCTGTCCGATCTGCTGCTCTCGAGCGGCTTTCAGGATCCGTATTTTTCCGGCTCCGAGGACGAGCGCTCGATGCAGGCGCTCTACGACGCCGTTCTCGAAGCGCTGCTCAGAGGTGGCGTGCTGCCGGATGAGACATTGCAGCAGCTGCTCGGCGATCAGGCGGAAGATGGCGCGAGGGAGCGGCTGGAGCAGCTGATCCAGCAGATCATCGAGCGCATGCAGGAGAGCGGCTTCATCGCACCGGCCGCGCCGTCGCAGAATCTGGACGAACGTCGCGAAGGCCCGGGCGAACGCGGGGATCCGGTCGACACGAGCGCGCGGTTCGAGGTCACCGACAAGGCGCTCGACTTCCTCGGCTATCGGGCGCTACGGGACCTGCTCGGTTCGCTCGGGAAAAGCAACTTCGGCCGGCACGACACTCGCGACCTTGCCACGGGTATCGAGGCTTCGGGCGCGACGAAGCCGTACGAGTTCGGCGACACGCTGAATCTCGACGCCAGCGCGACGGTCCTCAACCTCGTGCGCCGGGCCAAGTCGGCCCGTCCCGATGGCACGCTCGACCTCGAATACGAGGATCTCGTCGTCGCGCAGGGCGAATACCAGAGCTCGTGTGCGACCGTGATCATGCTGGACTGCAGCCACAGCATGATTCTGTACGGCGAGGATCGCTTCACTCCCGCCAAGCGGGTGGCAATGGCGTTGTCGCAGCTCATTCGGCTGCAATACCCGGGCGACAGCCTGCAGCTCGTGCTGTTCCACGACTCGGCCGAGGAAGTGCCAATCTCGGAGCTCGGGCGCGTGAAGGTGGGCCCGTATTACACCAACACCCGCGAAGGGCTGCGCCTCGCCCGGCGCATGCTGGAGCGACAGCGCAAGGACATGCGGCAAATCGTGATGATCACCGACGGCAAGCCGTCGGCACTGACACAGCCCGACGGCCGCATCTACCGCAACGCGTTCGGTCTCGATCCCCTCGTCGTGACGGAGACCTTGCGTGAGGTGGCCAACTGCCGCAAAGCCGGCATCATGATCAACACCTTCATGCTGGCGCGCGACTACGACCTCGTCGCGTTCGTGCGCCGCGTCGCCGAGATCTGCAAAGGCAAGGCGTATTTCACGACACCTTATACGCTTGGACAGTATGTGCTGATGGACTATCTGGAGAAGAAAACCAGAACTGTGCATTGATATTGCGGATCTCGGATTGCGGATTGCGGATTGGATTGCGGATTGGCCGCAATCTCATCCGAAATCAAATTCGCAATCCGCGATCCGCGATCCGCAATTGACATGTTGCCGCCCTCGCTTCCTCTTTTCCCGCTGCCGAACGCCGTTCTCTTCCCTGGTGTTTACCTGCCGCTGCACATCTTCGAGACTCGCTATCGCGTGATGGTCCGCGATGCGCTGGACGATGACCGGATCATCGGGATGACGCTGTTGAAGCCGGGATTCGAGGCGGAGTACCAGGGGCGGCCGCCAATCTATCCGATCGGATGCGCCGGGTTGATCACACATGCCGAGCCCCTTGCCGACGGGCGTTTCAACATCGTCCTGCAGGGGCTCGAGCGCTTTCGTGTGCTGGACGAGGACCACTCTCGGCCGTATCGTCTCGCGGAAATCGAGCCGCTCGACGCGCTGCGGTCCCCCGCCGATCCGATTGCGGTGCAGGGGCTGCGGCACCGGCTCGAAACACTGATTGCGCCGATGATCGAGCGTGCCGGCGCCGAGCTATCGATCCCGCCGGCAATGGGCGACGCCGATCTCATTCACGCCGTCGCGCAGTATCTGGACTTCGAGCCGCTCGAAAAACAGGCGCTGCTCGAATGCCACGGTCTGCTGGCGCGCGCGACGGCGCTCATCGATCTGCTGGAAATGAAAACGTTCGGAGCGCAGTCTCACGCGAAGCACTGACGCGATGCTGAGCATTCACGCCGAGGATCCGCGAGCGGTGGCAGTGGTCGCCGCCATTCACAGCGGCGATGTCGAGACGCTGCAGCGGCAGCTTCAAACCCACCCTGATCTGGCCACCGCCAAAGTGGTCGACACCTGTGGCGTGGCCCGGCCGCTGCTGCACATCGCGGCCGACTGGCCCGGGCATTTTCCCAATGGCCCGCAGACTGTCGCGGCGCTGATTGCCGCAGGGGCAGACGTGAACGCCCGCGTCGAGCATCCAGGCCCTCAAGGCTCCCCTGAAACGGCTTTGCATTGGGCAGCGAGCAGCGACGATGTCGGGGTGCTCGACGCGCTGCTCGACGGAGGCGCCGACATCGAGGCACCAGGAGCCGTGTTCACCGGAGGCACGGCGATGTCGGACGCCGTGGTGTTCGCACAGTGGCGCGCGGCTCGCAGGCTCGTAGCGCGTGGCGCGACGACAACGATCTGGCAGGCGGCTGCGCTCGGACTCCTCGATCGCGTTCGCGAGTGCTGCTCGACCGAACGCCCTTCAACACGCGAGATCACAAACGCGTTCTGGCATGCATGCCGAGGAGGACAGCAGGCGGCGGCCGAATACCTGCTCGATCGCGGCGCCGACCAGAATTGGCTCGGGCATGACGGCAAGACGCCATTCGACGTCGCCGAAGAGTGCGGGGAGGAAAAGCTGATTGAGTTGCTACGTGGAAGAGGTGCCTTGCGAGCTGCCGAGCTAGGTAGGGTTCGCGTTCGTGGCGGGGGTCCTCGGGCTCACACTGCTCCGGGCGGCTAGAACACCGGCAGCCTTCTGTGGCGCGTCGGCCACCGTGCTCCCGACGCCGACGCCTCTGCACACCGGCTGGCATCCGACATATCGACCTTCATCGGACAGCAGCGGAGTCATCGGCTCATTGTCGCCGGCGACCTGAACCTCCTTTTCCGTTTCCGTAATGCGATTCTGTCCGGCCGCGGTGATGTGGCGCAGTACGCGTCGCTGTCCCACAGTTCCGAACGTGCCCGGAACCGACACAACCCGGCGTCCTGCGCCACACCGTCAAGGCATCGTGCAGCTGAGGGTTGTTGGTTGCCAACTCGAATTCAACTCGAACAACGCGCTCTGGACCTGTAGATTCACTCACGAAGCCACGATAGGTCGACGGAGCCTTCGGGCAGTTTAAAGGCCGTGGCTCGATTGCTGTGGTACCACCGATTCGAGTCGAACTTGACGAACGTGAGGCGGATCAACTCCCAGGCTCCTGCTGCGTTGTAGTTGGTGTGCCACCAGAGCCAGCCGCCATTTTCTGGCGTGGTAGCGGTACCACTACCCGAGAAGACATTACCTGTGACGGTCCAGTAGAGCGATCGGGCCGTGTAGGGCTGACCCGTCTGCCAGTCGGTGATCGTCTGGCCCGCGTATACACCACCGAACGCCATATTGAAATCGCGATTGTTGAAGATCTGATTGTTATTCAACGTGACGTAATCGGACTGCGCATCGTTGAATCCGGCGGCGACGTTGTTGCACATGCGGTTGCCGTTGAGAATGATGGGCCCCTGATTCTTCTCCAGCGACACGCCCTTGCTCTGGTTGAAGCCCATGAGGCTGTATTCAACCGTAATTCGTTTGTTGTCGCCGTCAATGTGCATTCCATTCCCCAAGTTGTTGATGAATTGACTGCGGCTGATCAACCCATCCCGGATGCCCATCCACTTGAAAACAACGTCCCAACCCCTATGTTCGGCCGCCCAGCCTTTTGCGTTGTTGCGTGCGATCTCCGTATTCTCCATGATCACGTCGATATCGCGGAATGCCGAGAACCCCATCACGCCATTGTCGCTGAGCACGGCACCACGGACGCGCAGCGTTGTGTTGTACGCAGTGTTCAATGCTCCATAGGAGAGCCAGCGCATTGCCACATTCTCGAACGTGATATTCCGACAGTTCGTGACCGAAACCGCGCTATCCTGGACCGCACCCCGATTCCGCAGCACGCCCAAGTTCCGCACCGTAACATTACGACGGCCATGCAGGCGCAACTGCGCACCCGCATGCCGACCTCGATCGAAGACGACGCCAAAGTCTGTCCACTCGGCAGGCGGACGTGCAGCAGCTCGGCAGTCTCGTCAACATAAAAAGTGCCGGCCACCAGTTCGGAAAGGGAGAGCACGAGCCGCAGCGGCTGGCCATTGACATACACGGTCTCGGAGCGTCGTAGCGCGTCACGCTTGTAGCCGAGACCGCCCCAGCTCCAGTAGCAGTCCCATCCCGGCGGGATTGGCTTCATCCCCCACTTGAACGGCCAGTAGTGCGTCAGTGTGCCATCAGATGCCACCACCCAGCCTGTCGACCAATTATCGGTGCCGGTCAGAATCGTGCTCGTGGATCCCGCGCCTTCAATAACCATTGCCGCATCGGTCTGCTGATCCGCGATGTCCAGAACGACCGACTCCCGATACACTCCCGCCGCGATCACCACCCGCGATGCAACACCTGTCGAATTTACGCCGTTCGCGAGTGTCACGGCGCGCTGAATGGTTTTGACGGGGCTGGTCTGAACACCGCTATTCGCGTCGTCGCCAGTCGGACTGACGTAGATCGTGGACGGAGGTGGGGTCAGAATAGAGAGCTGTACGTCGACGGTGAACGATTGCGTGCTGGTCTGGACCGTAAACGAGGTCTGGTAGTTTCCAACAGTCAATGCAGGCGTCTGAAACGTAAGAGTGAGCGCGACGCCAGCTGTACCGCTCGTCGGTGTCACGCTAAGCCAGCTGACGGTAGGTGCAACCACGGACCACGGAAGACCCGATGTGTTGGTGATCTGGACCTTCTTGGCAGGCACGTTGGCACCCGCGTACGCCTGCAGACTGAAGGACGTCGGACTCACAAACAGCCCACCGGACGAAGTCACAATCGAAACCTGTACGTTGACGGTGACCGATTGCGTGCCGCTCTGGACCGTAAACGACGTCGTGTAGGTTCCAGCCGTCAATGTCGACGTCTGAAAGGTCAATGTGATGGTGCCAGCCCCGGTCCCGCTCGTCGGTGACACGCTCAGCCAAGTCGCGGTCGGCGCCACCACGGACCACTGCAGCGTCCCGCCCCCTGAATTGCTGACCTGAACGGTTCTGGCAGATACGTTGGTGCCGACGCTCGTCTGCAGACTGAAGGACGTCGGAGTCACGGTCAACACGGGCGTGCTCAGTACGGCGAGCTGCACGTTGACGGTGACCGACTGCGTGCCGCTCTGGACCGTAAACGAAGCCGTATAGTTTCCAGCCGTCAATGTCGACGTCTGAAAGGTCAGCGTGATCGTGCCGGCCCCTGTCCCGCTCGTCGGCGATTCGCTCAGCCAGGTCGCGGTCGACGCCCCCACGGACCACTGCAGCGTCCCGCCCCCTGAATTGCTCACCTGGACGGTTCGGGCAGATACGTTGGTGCCGACGCTCGTCTGCAGACTGAGGGACGTCGGAGTCACGGTCAACACGGGCGTGCTCAGTACGGCGAGCTGAACGTTGACGGTGACCGATTGCGTGCCGCTCTGGACCGTAAACGAAGCCGTATAGTTTCCAGCCGTCAATGTCGACGTCTGAAAGGTCAGCGTGATTGTGCCGGCCCCTGTCCCGCTCGTCGGCGATTCGCTCAGCCAGGTCGCGGTCGACGCCCCCACGGACCACTGCAGCGTCCCGCCCCCTGAATTGCTCACCTGGACGGTTCGGGCAGACAGGTTGCTGCCCACGCTCGTCTGCAGACTGAAGGACGTCGGGCTCACGGACAGCACGGGCGCGCTCAGAATGGAGAGCTGCACGTTGACGGTGACCGATTGCGCGTTGTTGGTCTGGACCCTAAACGAGGTCTGGTAGTTTCCAGCCGCCAATGTAGACGTCTGAAAGGCAAGAGTGAGAATGCCGGCATCTACCCCGCCAGTCGGTGACACGCTAACCCAGCTCGCGGTGGGCGCAACCACGGACCACTTGAGAATCCCGTTCCCTGATTTGATGATCTGCATGGTCTTGGCAGGTACGTTGCTACCCGCGTTCGCCTGCAGACTGAAGGACGTCGGACTCACGGACAGTACGGCCGCGGCCGAGGCTGACGATGGCAACAGCAGTGCCGATAAAACGACAAGCGTGACAACCCTGGGGAGCAGGGGAATCATTGAGCGCTCCTTCTGCCGTGGCCGCCGCTCGGGCTGCCGCTCTTATGGGTTATGCGAACCTGCTTCTACGATGTGCTGAATCGTGGACGCCTGCGACCTGTGCAACTGGACCGTCTACCCACATTGCCGCTCGAGGGCATGGCTTTTGCTTCCTGAGCAGCCTTTGGGTTGTCCCTTTCACCTGTCCACTCCGGGGGTTGTGGCTGGATGATGCTGGCTGGTTGCGATAGGTACCCATGTGTACCCCTGAGACGACGCGCAAACTTAAACCACGGATGACTTGCATGTCAAGACACGCAACGATCTCAGGGCTGTGTCTGGAAGCGGCTCATGTGGCACGTGTCAAACGGCAGAGCCTGAACGGCCAGCTGTGGTGAGTGCTCGCGCGGCCGGAGCCCAGAGCCCGTACCCGTAGTCCGGAGCCTGTGGCGAAGCCACCGCAGTCCGCACCGGCACAATGAACCGATACCCGCGTTTCGGAAACGTCTCGATGTAACGAGGGGCCGCTGCCGAATCGCTCAGCGCGGTGCGAATCTGCGCGGCGCAGAAATTCAGGCCACGCTCGGAAATCAACATTGGTTTCCGAGTCCCAGACAGCGGCCTGCAGCGTCGCCGGATCGACGATCTCCCGGGCGCGATCGGCGCGGCCAGCATCCTCGCCCGCTGTCGCTGCAGCCGGACTGGTCGCCCATTGCGCCACCGCGCGCCTGAAATCGGATCGAACTCGAATACGCCGAACGCCACACGATCGGACATCGTCAGGTGACTGAGCTGCCGCCCAATCGCGATGCCAGCAAAGGCGCGCTACCAAGCCTATGAATATTCCGTGCACCCGGCAGTTCCAACTAGCAAAGTTCATGTAGCATCAGCCGGCGTGCGTGTCGTACGAGCGCATTGACCGAGGACCTATGAACATAAGACCCGCGAAAGGCTCGTTTTGGTTGCTGGCCGTTGTGTTGTCATTTGCTGGACAAACCGGACACGCCTCGGCGGCCGCGACAGCAATTACTGTCAGTTTACAGGTGCCGATCGCCATTAACGTGTTCGTGCCGTGTGCCGCCAACGGCGCGGGAGAATTTGTAAGCTTGTCAGGGACGCTGCACGGGCTCGTTCACCTCACCTTCGATGCGAATGGCGCTGTCCACGCCAAGTTTCAGGACCAGCCGCAGCGGTTGAGTGGCTTTGGACAGACCTCGGGCGCGGCGTATCAAGGCACAGGGGTGACGCAGGACTTGTTGAACACGAATCCGTCCACGTTCGTGAACAACTTTCGAATCATCGGCCAGGGGCCGAACAACAACTTCCTGTTGCACGAATTCTTCCACATCACGAGGAACGCGAACGAAGAAACTACGATAATCGTCGATTTTTTCAGCGTCGAATGTCGATGAGGGCGACAACATTCCGCCGGGCCCAAACCTGATCCGACCGCCGTTATCCGCGCCGGGCGCAACGAGCCCATCCAGAAGGACGCTGCTCTTCGCCTCGGACCGGAACGACCCCCGCGCGCTTTCTGAGTCGCCCGCAATTGTACGAATTGCTGTCCGAAATCGGCTAGATCCGAATAGACCTTGATCGCTGCCTCCGGAGCGCGAATGACCACGTTCTGCACATGTCCGGACTGGATGATCCGGTCTTCGCCCCCCGCCCAGGATTCCCAGTAGCGCGCTGCGCATGCCCGCGGTGCTCGAGATATCGAATCGGTTCTTTGTACCGGTAAGCGTAAGCAAGGGCGATTGCGGTGCGCGAGCATGCTCTCGATCGATTCCGTCAGATACGGCTCGGCATTGAAGATCCTCGGTTTCCGGCGTTCACGTCACGACGTTGCGACAAACATTTGCCTCGTGTAGGCTTTTCGCGCCGCACGACACGTGGAGGTTGTGAGGCCAGCCCATGCCACTGATCCACCAGATCGTGTTGGGGACGAGCGTCCCACCGATCAACAGGCAGTGCCTTGACTCGTGGCGCGCACTCGAGAGGCGAGGCTTCGACGTCGTTTCGTGGACCAACCGCAGCGCCGAAGACTACTTGGCGACGTGCCCCGTCGGCGAAGCAAAGACGTTGTACGAGCGGGCCAGAAACTACGGAGAAGCCAGCGACATTTTGCGCATCGCCATCACTCACGGCTATGGAGGGTTGTACGTGGATTGGGATGTGCTCCTCGTCGACCCCGATGGGTTTCTCGCCGTGATGCCGGAATTCGAACGCTGCAACTGCGTTCTTCTCAAGGACCCGCACACGAAAGAGCCCGATTTTTCCTGCACCTATGACAACTCACTCTTTTATGTGAGGCAAGGCAACGTGTTGGCGCTCGACTTCCTTCGCGAGATGCAACGAAACTACTCGCGCGATCCACTGCCGGACACCCCATTTGTGACTGGCCCCTTGGCGCTTACCCGTTTCCTCGAATCTCATCCCCATTATAAGAATGATTGCCACACGGTTGACACGCTGGACATCTACGCTTTCGATTACGGCAATTTCATGGAATACACAAAAGGTGGCACGGATCGAGAGGCGCTGAAGAATCACGAACAACGAGGTGGCGCTCCAGCGATCCACCTTTGGACGCATGCATGGGTACCCAGACGGACATGGTCCAGAAGGCTTGTCGACAGGATCTCGAGAACATTCCGGAACGTGACTGGAGCGCGTTGATGCAATTCCTTTCCAAGCATCTCCACCGGGGGTATCCGCGGTGACAGGACCGGCGCCGGGCAGCGTGGCCTCGACGGCTCGAACGCCCGAGCCGACGACCGATGCCAAGAGCGGGGTAGCGCTGCTCTTCGTCGTCGCGAGCTTGTTCCTGCTCGTGGTGCTACCAGTCGTCGTGCGCGGGGCTCCGCTCCGGGACGACTTTGATGTGTGTCTCAGTCCCCGTTGGACGAGCGGAGCAGAGAGGATGCTGGCTGAACTCTGGCCCGAGTGGGGTGCGGTACGCCTTCTCGGCCGCTTCATCGAGCAGTCGATCATCGGCGATCTTTGCGGCGCCGTACCCTTCGGGGCCATTATCGCCATCCCCTTGCTTACCACATTCGCGGTCGGGTTTGTGCTCCGGGGCCTGCTGTACGATCTCGGGATCCCAAAACCCTGGCCGGAAATCGGAACGGCCTTGTGGTTCCTCCAACCGCTCGGCACCGAAGCGGCGCTGTGGCCGGTCGCCCTGCACATCCCGCTGGGATTGCTTCTCGCGCTGATCGCGTTACGTCTGTATCGACACGGTCGCGTCGCGCCCGCGGCGCGTGTCGAGCCTGGCAGCGTGCTGGAATCTCGAGCAGGTACTGTTCGCGCTCCCGCTGGCGGTCTGGGTCGCAACGCCAGAACGTCATCGACGACGTGCAATCGTCGTGAGTAGCGTCGTCTTTCTGGTTCTGCTGGCGATCTTCATGCGGTGGCCCGGGGCGAGCACTCGCACGGCGGTTCCGCTGACGGACCGCGTCCTCGCAATCGTTACCGATCCGCTCTGGTACGTGCGGTACCCCGCGATCGGCACCGGTGCGGTCTCCATTCCACTCGCCGTGCGGTGGGCCTTTCCCTGGAGCGTCCTGGTGCTCGCTGTTGGCAGCTGTGCTCGGTGTTCGATATGCCCCAGCTCTGATCCGACGCCAGAGTTCAGGCCGGTCGGCAGAGCGGCGCGCGCCTCCGCCCTGCCCTTGCCTTCGCGAGCCTCGCGGTGCTCGTCAGCCTGCCGATGATGCTGACGCTTCCGCACGAGCATGGTCCTCGCGTCTTCACTCCTGTATGGCTGCTGCTGGCGTCGTTCATCGCGGTCGGCGGTTCGCGAATAGCGTGGCGCCGAGTGCGTCTGGCGGGTGCGCTGGCTGGGTTGTTCGCGGCTGGTGCACTCCTGTCACTCGCTTTCAGCGTCTGGGTGCGACTCGAAACCGCCGACTTCACCGAGTCGGCATCCCGCTGGATCGGTGCACGGGTTCGTGAAGGCGATCGCGTCGTCATCTGTGACGTGCCCCGTACTGCGGTCAGCCCGGCCCCGAATGGCCCATTTGCGCTTCATGATTTCCACGAGATTTGGTCGGCAGAGGGTGCTATCCAGTACTGCTCGGGCCGTCGCGTACACGTGGACCGTGCTGGTGTCTACTGGGACCCGAACTGCGCGAACCTGTTGCCGGCCGACCTGGTGGTGAACTTTGAGGATCTGCGAAGGCGATGGTTGTCTGAGCGCTAACGTATCGCTCGGGCCAGAAGGAGGCTTGACACAGCCGTGTGTCTCATGAGACTGTTCCAACCGCTCCCCTCTCACGTAAGCCGACGTGAAATCACGGTGTCGCGGGTTCGGCTTCGACGCGCCACCGAAATCAAAAAGTAGATCGATTCGAGATTGCACTCGTAGATGCTCTGGCGTCGAACCGCCGGAACTACGCTCGGCGACGAACTCGCGAGTCCGTAGCGTCCGGGCGGAAATGCCTCCCCAGCTTCAGCGATCGCCAGGTCCGGCGCGACGCCGCGGATAGGAGATCGCGCGTACCGACCCTAAGGGTCATCAGAGCCCTCGGCGCCTTTTGATGGGGGCATGTATCGCAAAGACTCAGCCGTACGTTTGCGCACGGCGGAGAACTGTTCGGCCAACTCATAAATACGGAGTCCCGCCCGGTTGGCGGACGCGGCACAAAGGAGCACGTACATGATTTTCCGGTCCGCCAAGGTTGTCTCGTTTGCCGTTTTAGCGGCATTGCTGCTGCCGTCGTCAGTCTTCGCCGCGGCCGCGCTGTCCGTGAGTCCGACGACCTTCATTCTGCAGGCGAACGCGGGTGGCAGCGTATCTTCGAAAACCGTCCAGATCAGCAATTCAGGGAACGGGGTTCTCAAGTGGTCCGTGGTTGCGCCTACCGCGAGCTGGCTTCGCGTCTCACCGACTAGCGGTGTAAACGCCGGCACGCTCACTCTTACCTTTCAGACGTCGGCATTGGCGGTTGGAAACTACCAGACCTCGTTTAAGGTCCAGACCACCACGCAAACGGTCACAGTCAACGTACAGGTCTCCATTCTGAGCCCGACAGCGGCACCCGCTCCTACAAGTCCTACAGGTTCGACGATTTATGTCAGTACGACGGGCGTCGACACGAATAACGGAAGTCAAAGCAGCCCCGTCAGAACCATTCAGCGCGGCCTGGCACTGGCGAATGCCATCAATGCCACTAATGTTGCGTCGCGGGTGGTGATTGCGGCGGGAGTGTATCGGGAGTCGGTGCTTCTGGACGCGGGTCAGAAGACCGATGCGGCAATGGTTATCGAAGGCGCAGGATCCTCGAGCACGATTCTCACCGGCGCCGATGCATGGCCGACCGGGTGGGTTGCGAAATCTGATGGCTCTCTTACGCACTACTGGCCGAACAAGTGGGGGATGAAGCCAATCCCAGCGGGATGGGAGGGCTACTGGACCTGGGGCGGTCTCGGTTATAAGCGTGACGCGCTCCGACGCTCCGAAACCGTCTATTTCAATGGCCAGCCGCTGCGGCTCGTGCTTTCCCTGTCCGCACTGGTGGCCGGCACCTTCTATGTCGATGAGAATGCTGCGCTGCTGTATCTCCGCCTCCCGACCGGACAGACGTCGACGTCATCGATCGAAGTCGGCATGCGGCTCATGCCGTTGCGCTTCAATGGCCGTCGTAATATTACGGTGAAGAACCTGAGCGTGATGCGGAATCGGGGTGCGGTCCAGGACAGCGCGGTTTCGGTCACGAACTCCCGGAACATCGCATTCGATGGGGTGCAGTTCCGGTACCTCGCTTATGGTGCCTTGAACACGGCGTACAACACGACGCTGCGCGTTAGTAATTCCGTGATCAGCGACAACGGCGTGATGGGCTTCTCAGCATTCCGCGACGTTGACGTGATTCTGGAGAATACGGAGCTCGCACGCAACAACGCAAAGGGCTGGGCGGCCGAGCACAAGGGGTGGGACGTTGTGTTCAAGTGGATGGGCATCCGGGATGGAAAGATCAGCCGCAGCCGCTTCATCAACAACTGGGGCAACGGGTTGCACATTGACGGCGACAACAGACGAATTACGGTTGAATACAGCCTTATGAGCGGCAATCAGAGCAAGGGTGTATCGGTTGAGAAGAATGAAGGACCCATTATTCTCAATGGCAACCGCATCTGCAACAACGTCGCCGCCGGATTCAACGATGCCCAGTCCGATCGAGTCACGTTGAGTAATAATCAGATCTTCAACAATCGCGATTTCAATATTGCCTTCGGCGGCGTGTACGCGGGCCAGACGATCACCGACTGGCAGACGGGTCAGTCCTACACGGCCCGATCGCTCTACTGGACCGTCACCGGGAATGTCGTGTCGGGTAGTGGCACGGCTACCACGCCAGAAAATGGCGGCTGGCTCTGGTGGCACACCAACTACAACGCGCCCGGAGCCTGGGAGAAGATCCGCGCCTCGTTTGTCAAGTTCGATTCCAATAAGTGGTACCATAGCAATCGAACCACGTCATTTAAACTGCCCGAAGGCTCCGTCACCTATCGTGGCTTCGTGAATAATCTAAAGATCACGAACGCGGTGTTCGAGATGAATTCGAGCTGGCAATCAACAGCCCTCAGCTGCACGATGCCTTGACGGTGGGGCGCAGGACGCCGGGTTGTGTCGGTTCTGGGCACGTTCGGAACCGTGGGACAGCGACGCGTACTGCGCCCACATCACCGCGTCCGGACAGAATCGCATTACGGAAACGGAAAAGGAGGTTCAGGTCGCCGGCGACAATGAGCCGATGAATCCGCTGCTGTCCGATGAAGGTCGATATGTCGGATGCCCGCCGGTGTGCAGAGGCGTCGACGTAGATCCACCGGTCGTATTCTATGAAGCAATGCCGTCGGGGCGAAGACCGACAACGTCGATTGGCTTCGGTTGCACGCGCGTGAACTCGGTGGGCCGCCCAAGCCCGGCATCGGCATCTTTCGTTTTGTTCCCCGCGACGGTACGACGTTTGCGGCGCCTTGAACCGATAACGGACCATCCGTTGACGACTCATCGAGCAATGCTCACGACCACGTGCCACAGGTGTCGCGTTGCCGAAGCAAACCGGCGAACGGTTCGCGCGGCCTTCGCGATTGCGGCCGCAGGCAGGCTGAGCAGGCGGTGTCTCAACGGATGGCGGTAGCGTCGCTGTGCGCGACGGAGTGCCTTCAAAACCGGATGTCCCGGCGGCAATCCAACAACGTAGCCCTCGAGCCAATCCAGAAAATACGATCGAACATGGTCGTAGTGGCCGGCCGCACTGACCGACGCTACACACGATTCCGGGTGCACCCGATAGTCGAGCCAGTGCCGATCGGAAAAGTACACTGGTGCCGCGAGATACACTTTTATCAGGAAGCCCTGGTCTTCGTAGAGCTGTCTTACCCCGGTAAAGTGCTCCTCAAAGCCGCCGAGTGCGAGCACGAGACTCCGGCGCACCAACAGATCAGAGGGGCACGGAGCCGGGGCCGTCCCGAGGGGATACACCTTGATCGCTGCCTCCGGAGCGGGAACGACCGTGTTTTGAATATGTCCCGACTGGACGATCCGGTCTTCGCCTCCCGCCCAGGATTTCCAGTAGCGCGCCGCGCCACAGACCATCGCCACCTCAGGGTGAGCGTCGACAACGGCAACCTGCTCCGACAGCTTGTAAGGACGCCAAACATCATCGGCGTCCATAAGGGCGATGAGATCACCCCGGGCAGCATTGACGCCGAGGTTCCGCGATGCACTCATGCCGCGGTTCACATGCCCCTGGTGCTCGAGATAGCGAATTTGCTGCTGGTAACGGTCCGCGTAAGCAAGCGCCAGGGCGGTGCTGCCATCGGTCGACCCGTCATCGACCAGAATGAGCTCGAAATTCCTGAAATCCTGAGCCAGCACGCTCTCGATCGCTTCCGTCAGATACGGCTCGGCATTGAAGAAGATGGTGACGATCGAGACGCGCACCGGAGGCGATGGCTCTGGCGTGGGCGGTTGGTCAGGTCTCGCATTCGAGCTCGGCGTTGTCGACATGGCCGAACGCATCCTCAGTTTCCGACGCTCACGTCGTGACCTCGCACACTCACATCATCCGCCAGATGCAACGGACCTGCGATCGGGAGTGGGCCGGCGTGTACACGTAATAGCCATCTGGACATAGTAGATCGGTGTATCGATGCCGTAACATGCTGCACCGACCGCGAGCATGAACAGGACACGACGACGCGTTGCGGCAG
This sequence comes from Vicinamibacteria bacterium, assembly GCA_963800785.1. Lineage (GTDB taxonomy): Bacteria > Acidobacteriota > Vicinamibacteria > Vicinamibacterales > JAENWD01 > JAENWD01. The sequence continues at coordinate 181,494 of CAWDCH010000020.1, read as the reverse complement.
CCACCTCGAATCTCATCCCCACTTTAAGAATGATTGCCGCATGGTCGACACGCTCGACATCTACTCTTTTGATTACGGCGACGTCATTGAATAGACAAAGGGTGGCACGGACCGAGAGTTCCTGAAAAATTGCCAGCGGCGAGGTGGCGCTCCAGCCATCCACTCTTGGAAACAGCGTGGGTGCCGAAGCGGAGATGGTCAAGGAGGCTCGTGGACAAGATCGCCAGGACGTTCAGGATGGTGACTCGCGCGCGCTGATGTCCAGGTCGGCCGGCACGAGCGGCCGCACACACCCCGAGTCGAACTTCATTTCCAGAATCCGGTATCCGTGCTGCTCGAGGTAGATCCGGCAGGCGTGTTTGTCCCTCGGCATGAGGTGGCGGTGCTCGTAGCGAATCATCGCCGGTCGAAGGTTCTGGAGATCGACCAGTTTGAGAATCTCGTAGTCGTACCCTTCCGCATCGATCTGCAACAGATCGACGCGTGTCACCCGATGCCGGCGCAGCAGCGTATCAAAGGTGATGCACGGCACAGTTTCGGCGATGAATCGATCGGAGGCGAACCGCGGCAACACCGACGCGAAGCCCCGTTCCCAGTCCGCGCTGCGCGCGTCATCCTTGACTCGGTACAAGGTGCACGTCCCGTCTCGGTCGGAAATCGCCACGTTCTCGAAGACGAGACGATCGTGCTGCTGTCTGTAGGTGTCCTTGAGCTTCTCGAACTCGAGCCGTTGCGGCTCCACGAGAATTCCTCGCCAGTTGCAGCGCTTGATCCAGTCGTGAATCGGGTCTGCCATCAGTCCATCGCACGCCCCGATCTGAATCACGAAGAAGTCGTCAGTCCCCGAGGAGAGCTCTCCCAACAGGCGATCGAACTCCGACTCACGCCGGGCCCACTGACGCCGCATCCAGCGGTTGTCGCGGCAGGTGTTCCAGCACGCGCGCCACGCGTACCACGTACGCGCCAGCATCCTCCAGGTGCCCGACCCCCGGCGCAATCTGCGCCGTGCAAGGTCTGCGGCCGCGTCGATCATGCTATTCAGCATCTGCCTGCGTGCCTTTCCTCAGACCCGAGCGGGTTGGAATCTTTGGTGAGCTTTGAGGATCTGCGAAGGCTAGCGCTGCCAGAACGCTGAAGCGTTTCAGGTCTCGATCTCTTTGCCATCACCTCACCGTCGCACGTACCACGTTCCGCTCGCCCCGACGAACGCGACTTCATACTTCGATTGCAGCAACCCCATCATGGCAGGGTATCGGCTGCGGATCATCGACGCGCTGTATTCGTCGACGACGATGTAGGGCGGCCGTCTGGCTTGGAGCTCGGCGTGCAGCACCTGCCATTCGCTGCGGTCGAGGAACTCAGGGCCCCAGCCCAGAATCGAGGCACCCTGCGTCCGGTTCGCGCGATACAGGACGGTTGGATCGCCGAATACATAAAACGGTCCTGGAATCACCTCACCCCGATACAGCCGGCCAAGGTCCTCGTCGGCATTGCGGTACGCGAGACTCCAGGACCACTGCAAGTGCCTGCGCGAATCGGCGGACAATGCAAGATCGTGCTGTAGCAACCGCCCAAGCTTGCGTGCCGGCATGATGACGGCCAGGCCGAACGACACTCCAAGCGCCGCGGCAAGCACCCACAGCATCGCCTCACGCCCACGCGCGCGCGCATTGAGCACCCCGGTTCCAAGCGCGGCACCGGCACCGAAGACCAGGGAGAGCAGAAGGCGCGTCTGGAGCCGAGGCGCTGATACGCCGATCGCGAAGCTCACGACGGCCAGCGCCGTGGCAGCCACCAACGTTGCCACCATCGTTGATTTTCGTACGCCATCTGCCGCGTCAACGAGCCCCTCGACGCCAAGCACTGCGAGAATCCCGAGCGGGTATCGTGAACAGCGCCCACTTGTACTCTGGCCACCCCTGAAGGAGAAAAAAGGCGATCGCCCCTACTCCGCCCCATAAGAGCATGCCGACAACGAGTTCCAATTGTGGTCGAGCCCGGCGGCGGAGACCATGAATGCAACCGAGCACGGCAAGAATCAGGATTGGCCCATGCCCGATGAGGAAACGTCTCGCCCCAAACACGAGGTGCTCAAGAGGTCTCGGCGCCAACAGTTGCTGCGCCGGCGCAACCTCGAAGTAGGCCCACCAGATCCGCCCGAGCTGTCCCTCGACGGCAAAGTACATGAACACGACGATCAGGGGCGCGGCGAGTGCGATTAGGAATGACCACAGACCGCGCAGGAGATCGGCGAACGTGGTGCCCCGCCGGAGTGATCGCAGCACCACATATCCCAGAAACGCAACGACGATCAGCAGGTAGAGGTGCTTCAGCAGCACGATCGCTGCGGTGGCGAGGCCCGCCACCGCGTATCGCCTGCGGCCCTCACGACTTCTGACATCTGCCCGATCGATCATCCACCACGCGACCAGTAGGGGAAAGCCGACGAGAATTTCGATTTGCGTGAGGTCGAGCAGCCCTGCGTAGAGGTAATACACCCCCACCGTGAACACCGGCACGAGAGATGGTGCCAAGCGATTCGAAAAGTACGGCCGCAGCGCGATCCGCGCAAACAGCGAGAACCCAAGCCAATACATCAGCTCGAAGAGGTGAATGCCGACCTCGGTGTATCCAAACAGCGATCCTCCGAACAGATAGAACAGGAAGATGCCTGGCTGCTTGACATCGAAGATGTCGCGATATAAGACGGCGCCCTCGGCGAGTTGACGCGCGTAGACGGTGAACAGCGCCTGATCGCCCCAAAAAGGCAGCGCGAGGCACAGCGCGCCCGTAAACACGACCAGCGCCGCCGCTGCGGCATCGAGCACCCATGTGGCCACGTGCTCGTTGTGGGCGGCGGATCGCCACACGGTCACGGTTTCGAGGCCACAGCTACGAGGATCATCCCGAGCGAAGAAGGGTGGGCGATCTCACGCGCCAATTGTCGGTACGCCCATGCGGGAGACGCCAGCGCGAGAAACGGGCTGAGCGTATAGATCGTCCCGAAGTGCTGAATGTGCAGACCCGCGTCAACGAGAAGTTGCCGTAACGCTCGACCGTGAAATTGAGTGATGTGCTGTTCTCCCGCCATCTTCGGGGCCATACCGAGGAGGTCGACCGCCCATTCCATGACCGGCCAGAGGCTGCGATAGTTCGGCGTGGTGACCAGCAGCCGTCCGCCTGGACGGAGCACGCGCGCGGCTTCACGGATGGTCAGGTGTGGAGATTGCAAGTGCTCGATGACTTCAGACAGCAGGATGCCATCGACACTGCGGTCCGCCAGCGGCAGCTGCTCACTCAGCGCCTGCATACACGCAAATCCGCGAGGTGGATCTGAACCACGTCGGGATTCCTGCAGCCGCGAGCGGACAAACAACAGCGACGGCATAGCCAGGTCGAGCGCCACCGGATAACTGCCGGCGACGCTGGCCTGCAGCAACAAGTTGCCAGCACCGCAGCCGATTTCGAGCAGGTACGAACCCGCTCTCATGTGTGGGCGAATGAGTCGATCGATCAGCGTGAGTTTGCCCCCATGCCAGAAGCGCTGCATCGGATGCCCCGAGTTCAGGGCGCGATACTGGTAATCGCCTGGAACGGCGTCGTAGTCAAATGGCAAGGGGAACCCCTCGGTCGTTGCCAAGGCGTCTCACGGGCCACCTACCAAATCTGTTTGCGCGTTGACACGGGGCGAGGCCGTTGCCGCCATTCCGCACAGGATCTACTTGCGCGCCACGTACAACCGGAAACCATCGACCTCGCCAACCCAGGTGTACCGGCGCAGAGGCAAAGAGTGCGTCGATTCTCGACGTCCACCCGGTGGACCTCGGGTCCGCTGAGGCTCCTGCCTGAAGCGTCATCACACCGTGTGCAGCGACATCGTCGGGAGAGCCCTTCCCATTCTCTTGGTGAGTATCCGCATCAAGGCGCGGCAGGCATCGCTAGGAGCGGCGTGGCCGGTAGATGTTGTAGCCGTCGACCTGTCCCACAAGAACGTAGTGATCGCGCAGCGCTCCGATGACGCGGGGACCGAAATGATAGTACTTCCACCAATAATCCTCGTCCTCCAGCGGCATCACCAACGCGACGTGGTCGAACTCGCCGCGCTCGATGCGCATCACGAGCACGTCGACGGCATGTGGCTGTAACTCGTCGAGCCGGCGAACCATGAATGCATCCAGGACGAACGGCGTCTGCCCGAGGAGTACGGGAATGCTCGGATCCTCGGCGAGCAAATTGTCTCCTGGGCGGACCGTCCCGGCAAGCGGCCGTGGCGTGTATTTCGGCAGCGTTCGCCCGGTTCGAGCGCTGGCAACGACGTCTCGCAGGTCCGGTATGAATCCGCGGACGCCCGTCGCCCCGGCCCAGATGACCGTGAGGGCAACCGCGGTCGCGAGGTTCATCCCGCCGAGTCGTTCAGATCGAAGATTCGAGGCGACAACGCCAACCGCCACGACAGTCAGGACCGCAGGATCCAGCAGCTGGTTCAGACCAGCTCCCATGTCCGTGAACACGACCAGCGTGAGCAGCACGGACCAGCCGAGAGCATGGTGGTAGACGGTCAGTGAACCGGAGCGCCGGCTCGCGAGTGTGCCGAGGATTGCGAACGGCGCGACCATCCACACGGCCGGCGCGTCTCCGATCCCGAAGATCGTCACCTGGCTCGGGGCACGGATCCATCCGATCGGACCGCCGGTTCCGGCAAACGTCAGCGCCAGGAATGTGGTGAGAAAGCGCCCGTGGCTGACCCACTGGACGATTCCAAGAGTGATCGCTGCCGTCATGCCGCACACGATGGCGAACCCGCCGAGCCGGCGCCAATCGCGTTGGAGAGCGAGCCATGAGACCACGGCGAGCGCCGCCCAGACACCGGTCAGCTTGCTCGACACTGCCAGCCCGGCGAGCATCCCTCCCACGAGCATCCAACCAGTCGCATCCCGCCGCACCGCAGTCGTGACCGCGAGCAGGGACGCGATCTGGAACACGGCAGGAAGCACATCTCCTCCAACCGAGCAGCCGACGAGCACCCCTGTATTCGTCGCGGAGAGAAGCCCGGTGAGGGCGACGGCCTGTGAGCGCGGGCAGCGCAGCTGACGGAGAACGCTGAAAACGAGGACGAGGAGAACGACAAAAAGCAGCATCGCCGCTGCTTTGCCAGACGACAAATACTCGCCTGTCGCTCGACTCGCAGCGGCGTTCAGCACGATCGGCAGCGGCATATAGCGCGTGCCACCGAACCGCACGCCATCGAAAAGTGGTGGATAGAGCGTCCCTTCATGCGCGTACTGGGCCAGCGCCATCCAGATCCCCTGAACGTGACCTACCCTGTAGCGGTCTCCCAGATGGGCGATTCCCAGCACGAACCACGCCAGCATCCCGGTGACGCCGACCGCGACGAGTGCTCCGTTGATGATTGCAGCGCTCCACGGATACCCATCGTCATCGACTGCACGGGTTGGTTCGCTGGGGAAAATAGGCGGCATCTGATCGGGCTACCGTCCCGGACCGAGATCGCGTCGGACATACCAGACGCCGCCCCGATCGGATCGGAGCCGGTCGTAGCGGCTCTCAATCAGCGGCACGACACCGGCAACCTCAGCTCGCAGAGACGGGCGATCGTCGACGATCGCCTGGAGGGCCGAACCCGACACGCGGATGTAGCAAGGCCTTGCCGTCCTCAGCTCCGAGAGCCATTGCCGCCACAGTCGATCCGTCGGATGGAACCACGGCATGAGCAACGGCATCGCCGGCATTCGGCCAGCATGCACGTAGTAGATCGGGGTGTCGATGACATAGATTGCCCCGGGATGACTTCCGGGCTCACGAAGGAAGGCGGTCCGTGCGCGAATCTCGCCATAATCCGCGTAATGCCGATCCTGGAAGACGGCGAGTCCATCCGCTGAGAAGGGCGTAGGCCGGCTGCTCCACGCGAGCGCTGCACTCCGAGTGGCGGCGCCAAGCTGCGGCACGAAACACGCCATCAGAGCCAGCGCGCCGACGGTGCGACCCAGCCGATACTGCGAGGGCTTCAGCCAGGAGGTCAGGAGCGCCATCACGCTTTGCACGCCGCGCGTTGCCAACAGGCCAACTGGGACCAGCAGCAGCCAGAAATGGTACTCCCACCAGGAAATCGTCTGCGCGACGATCAGTAGGACCCCGATCACCAGCCATGCGGTCAGCGCCGTCGTCATGAGGTCCATGCGCCGCCGCCGCAGCGCGTCGGCGATGCCGATGGTCGCCAACGCCAGCGCAGGCCCGGTAGACACGATCCAGAACCTGATCGCGTACAGAAGGCGGCGCGGTTCGGGCGCGATCACGGATGCGACCTCCACCGGATGCTCGAAGAACGTCCAGAACGCCAGAGTCGCGACCCCCTTGTCGAACAGGAACGCGACGACAGCGGCAATCGGAATCAGGAGACCGAGAACGATCCATGGTGCCGCAGTGACATTGGCGCGACCCAGGCCGACGCCGCGACGTCTGACATCCCGAATCGCGAGCAGCCAGAAGGTTATGGCAAGTGCCAGGTACGGCAACTTGAAGACAGCAACGATTCCTGCCGCCAGCCCCGACGCCGCCAGCCACACTCCCGTTCCACTTTGTGCTCGTGACGCTTCGAACGTGCACCAGAGGCACGCCAGCAGCGGCAACCCTACGATGGCTTCGGTCTGGGTCTGATGAAACGGGCTGGCAATCGCGTAGTAAAGTCCGACCGTGAGGAGGGGCGCCAGACTCGTGCTTGCCGGATCCTCGAGCCAGTGCCCCGCGACTACTCGCACCAAGAGAACCAGCGTCAGCATCCACAGCAGTTCGAAGACGTGAATACCGATCTCGTCGAAGCCGAAAAGCGCGCCGGCAGCGGCAAAGAACAAGAACACGCCAGGATGCTTCAGGTCCCACAGATCCTGGTACGGTGAGCCGCCTTGATAGATCAGACGTCCCATCAGCAGGTTCAGCGCCTGATCTCCGCCGAGAGGCGCCGGCAACCTGCTGATCCCGACGACGAGAATCGCAAGAAAGATGGTGATGTCCCGCCAACGCGCCGGTGGCATCCGCACCCACTTCATGCGCTCGCTGTTCGAGTCGATTCGCCTCACCGGCGCACGTACCAGGTGCCACTGGCCCCGACGAATGCGACCTCGTACCTCGACTCGATCAATTCGACGATGCCAGGGCTGTGGCTGCGAATGACCGACTCCGAACTGCGGTCGACAATGATGTAGGCGGGCAACGCGGAATGCAGGTCGGCGTCCAGTTCCCGCCATCCCCTGCCGTCGAGGAATCCCGGTGCCCATCCCGCGATCGGAATGGCCTGCGGACGATTCAATTTCAACAGAAGCACTTGGTCGCCGAACACGTGGATCGGTCCGGGCAGACGGTTGCGGCTCCGAAAAACCTCGAGGTCCTCATCGGCGGCGCGGTACGAGTCATTCCATCCTCGCTGGAACTGTGCCCGTCCATCCGCAGTCAATGCGAAATCGTGCTCGACGAGCGCGTGAATCTTGCTGACCGGATCGATAGCCGCCAGTCCGGTCGCGACCGCGAGGGCAGCTGGAAGCACGTACAACATTCCGCGGCGCAGGCGGGGAGCGACGGGCAACACAGCTGCAATGGCCGCACCGGCGCCAACGACAATCGACCAGAGCAGTCGCGTCTGGATCTGAGGAGCAGCGCCGCCGGCGATGAATGCGAGAAAGGCGAATGGCGCGCTCAATGCGAACCCGGCCGGCCGCACGTCGCGGATGCCAGCGAGCGCCTCGACACCGACGACCGCGAGAATGCCAAGCGGAACTGTAAACAGCGTCCACTTGTACTCCGGCCATCCCTGCAGCGCAATGAAGGCGAATGCGCCCACGGCGCCCCACACAATCATGCCGGCTACCAGGTCCAGCTCTCGCGCGGCTCGCCGTTGGAAGGTGTGGACGCAACCGAGTACGGCAACGATCAGCAAGGGTGCATGGCCGATCAGGAAGCGTCTCGCTCCCAACATCAGATAGCTGAGCGGCCTCGGCGTCGTCATATGCGCCGAACGCGACATCTCAAAATACGCCCACCAAATCCGCCCCAGCTGCCCGTGTGCGGCAAAGTACGCAATGGCGATGAGTATGGGGCCGGCGAGACAGACGAGAAATACACCGACACAGCGCGCGATGTCGCCCGTCGAGATGCCGCGTCGCCGCGCGCGTAGAACCGCGTAGCTGACGAAGGCAAGGACGATCAGAAGATAGAGGTGCTTCAACAGAACGACGGCGGCTGCCGCGAGACCGGCGGCGGCGTAGCGCCAGGGACCGCTGCGGGCCTGGGGGTCACCCTGGTCGATCGACCACCATGCGACGAGCAGGGGGAACGCCACGATGATTTCGATCTGCGTGAGATCGAGCAACCCCGCGTACAGATAGTAAGTGACAATCGTAAAGACCGGCACCAGGGGAGCCGCCCACCGAGCTGTGAAGTACGGCCGGAGCGCGACGAGTGCAAACACGGAAAACGCGAGCCAGTAGATCAGTTCGAAGAGGTGGATGCCGACTTCTGTGAAACCGAAGAGCCATCCGCCGACGGCATAGAAGAGAAAGATTCCGGGCTGCTTGATGTCGTAGAGGTCGCGGTAGAGCACCGCCCCTTGCGTGAGCTGACGCGCATAGAGGGCGAAGAGCGATTGGTCACCCCAAAATGGCCGCGCAAGACAGGACGCTCCCGCCAGTGCGACCAGGCTCAGCGCGACGATGTCCCTCCACGCCGGCGGCCTGTCCGGGGGGTGGGTTGCGGAGCTCCTCACCTCTGGCTCGGCGACAGCCGGTTGCTGCACTCGTGACGCAACGCGCCGCCGTTCACGTAGTCCGGCCGCACAATGGTGATCTCCTCTCCGATGCCGAGCAGGCGTTCCACGAGCTCCATCCCTTGCATGCAGGCATGATCCTGATTGGAGGCTTCGTATTTCCAGGCGCCGAAGCGGCCACGGGAGAACACGCGATGCCTTTCGAGATGCGGCAATACGGACGCGAGCACTTCATCGCGACGCACGGACGGCGCAGGATAGCCGTGCTCCACTCGCTTGTGCCAGAGGCTCACGACTTCCGTGTTCTCAGGAATGAGGCCATCTTCGCGCATCGCATGCAGTGCCCAACTACAGAGCGCACCGCCATCGACCGGCTTGTAGGCCGACTCACAGACCTCGGCCATCAGGGACCAAAAGCCCTCGCCGGGAGGAACATTGTTGGGCGAGTAATTCGAGAAGACCGTCACGCGGTAGTAGGGGCTGTGCGGCTCGGGGAAGTACATCCAGCATTTTTTTCCCAGCGTCTCGGGTTTTGGCCCCTGCAATCCAATGCCGATGATGTGCACAGAGCTGTGCAGCAGGTGCGCGGCCGCCGTGCGCGCCTCGCGCGACAAGCCCTCACACATCTGGCACAACAGGTCCAATGGCACTGTCGTAATCAGAAGATCGTAGGGAAGGCTGCGGCCGTCACTGAGTTGCAACTTGCGGCTGTCGAGATCAATGCGGATAGCAGCCGTGCCGAACTGCAGCTTCGCGGGAGGAATCAGGGCGGCAACGCTCTTCCAGATCGCTCCCGTGCCACCCATCAGTGGGAACCGGAACGTATGGTTCGGTCCCCAGGACGTGTCGTCACGATCTTCGTGAATGTTGCGGCGAATCCTGGCCAGATCCGGAAGCGCAACCCGCTCCCCCATCCAGCGGACGCCGAGCATCTCCAACGGAAATCCCCAGACCTTGAAGTTATATGGATAGAGGAAGAGGTTGGCGAGCGCGTCGCCAAATACGGCGTGAATCCAGTCGCGAAAATTTCGCGGGTCATTGAGGGCGCGATCTCGCGCGGCATCTTCGAGCCCTCGCAGGATTCTGTCGCGATCGTCGGGATCAAGACGATGAATATTGTTCTGGAAGGGATAGGGCACGAAGCGCCGTTTTATCCAGATCCACGACTCTCGCTGATGGTGTAGCCAGTTCTCTCCGAGCGCCAGGTCGAGCAGATCGTCGTACCGTTGATAGTGACTGAACTGAACATGACCCCCTACGTCCCACGTAAACCCGCGTGCGTCTACGTCGCTGGACGCGAGGCCGCCCGGCGAGTCGCTTGCCTCCACGACCAGGAAGTCGGCGAAGCCTGCCTCGTGCAAGCGGTAGGCAGCCCCAAGACCCGTCGGGCCCGCTCCGAGGATCAACACGCGTCCTGGATCGATCATCTTCCACTCTCCCGCGCTGTTGCGAGCGCGACGACGACCGTTTGACGGAGGCAGCGACCCGCTGTCTTCCACAACTTCCATTTGTTCAACGCGACCGTGACGGTCCGTTGGCCGGCATGCGGCACCGGCGTCTCATACATCCTCAGCCGCAGCCGCGCCGCCAAGCCGGACAGGATCACGTTGGGAGCGAACGTCGTCGCTGGAACCAAGCGCAGCATCCTCGCCAGACTGGACCGCCTCATCAGCCTATACGGGCTGTTCACATCGCGAACCGAGCTGCCAAACAGACATCGGACCGCCAATCTGGAGCCGGTCGTGACAATCCTCCGGGCAAAGGTCGAATGGCGCTGCTGGCGATAGCCGACGAGGAAATCAAATTGCTCTCGATGACTCCAGAGCACTCCGAACTGGGATGCCGGCAGTTCGCCATCGCTGTCAGTCTGGAACACCCATTCGCCACGCGCCTCCCGATAACCGATCAAGATGGTGGGGCCGTGGCCTCGATTGGCGTGGCTTTTCACCACGAGGCGTGGCCGCCCGATCGACAGGCGCTCCAGTACCTGACGGGTCCCATCTTTGGATCCGTCGTCATAGATGAGGAACTCGTAATCGATGTGAAGCCGATCGAACTCGGCCATCCAGATCGATACGGTGTCGGCGATCCGCCGCTCCTCGCAGTAAGCGGGCATGACCACCGATAGTTCCGGTAGATGCGCTGCCGATGCCCTGGCGGCGGTCATCGAGACAGGTCTCTTCTTTGGAGAATGCTAAGACCGCCGCCTCTTGCAACAGCGAGGTGTCTGCCTGCGGTCGCTCATGCACTCACAGCAGGCCCGCGGTCTCAGGGCTCGGCCCTAGCGCAGTACGTAGTAAGTACCGCTGGCGCCGATGAACGCCACCTTGTACTTCGAGCCGATCAACTCCATGATCGCGGGGAAGCGCTCACGGATGACCGACGCGTGGTCGTCGTCAACGATGATGTTCGGCGGCAAGGTGGATCGCAAGTCACTGTCCATCTCACGCCATGCCCGCGTGTCGTAGGCATGGGGATCCTGGCCGAGAAACGGAATCGCCGGTTCGCGGTGCGCCCGGAACACAATTATCGGGTTACCAAAGGCGTGCAACGGCCCAGGCAGGAGGCGCGCACCAAATTGGTCCAGATCCTTATCGACGTTCCTGTAGACGACGTTCCACGCGCGCTGAAAACGTCCGCGCGCTTCGTCGGTCAGCGCGCAGTCGAAACGCATGAACGCCCGAAATTTGTAGACGGGCATTTTGGCGGTCAAGCCGATCGAAACGCCGAGTGCCACGATGAGCGCCTGCATGCTGCCACGGCGAGCGCGCGGGTCGGTGAGCCACTCGGCTGCAAAGGCCGCGCAGATCCCGACGACGCCCGATAGAAGAAGTCGGGTCTGGATCTGAGGGTCGAGTCCACGGAACGCGAAGGCCGAGACGCCAAGAACCACGCCGGCCAACACACCTCCGAGGAGAGCCCTCTTCCCGAGAGTCGCCGCCATCGCGACGAGTGCCTGGGCGCCGAAAGCGGCGAGGATCCCGATCGGGACCGTCAACAGTGTCCACTTGTAGTCCCACCACGGCTGCACCAAGATGGCGATGAGTCCGAGGGTGCCCCACAGCAGCATGCCTGTCACGAGGTCCCATTGCGGCCGAATCCGATGCTTCAGTGCATGGAGAGTACCGAGCGTCGCAAGGATCAGGAACGGCGCGTAGCCGATCAGAAAATGTCTGAACTCGATCTTGAGTAAACCCAGGGACCTGCTACCAACCAGTTTCGACTGCGGCACGTACTCGGCATACACCCACCAGATGCGTCCGAGCTGCCCGTGCGCGGCGAAGTACGCGATCACGACCAGCAACGGGGCAACGAGTGTGAGAGCGAACGCTGCCATGCAGCGTCGGATGTCCGCACTCGCAACACCTCGCTGGCGGTCGCGGCGTATCGCGTATCCCAGGAACGCGACGACGATCACGACGTACAGAGGCTTGAGAAGGACTACGGCGGCTGTCACGAGTCCCGCAACCGCGTAGCGTCGCAGTCCGGCACGCGTGGCGGGTTCCGCCCGATCGATCAACCACCACGCGAGGAGAATCGGGAATCCGACGAGGATTTCAATCTGGGTGAGATCGAATAACCCGACGCGACAATAGTAGACGAACACACTGAAGATCGGCACGAGAGTCGGTGCCCACGTTGCCGTGAAGTATGGGCGAAGGACAATGACAGCAAACAGCGAAAATACGAGCCAGTAAAGCAGCTCCAACAAGTGAATGCCGATCTCGGTGAACCCGAAGAGCTGTCCGCCTACAGCATAGAAGATGAAGATACCGGGCTCTTTGATATCGAAGAGATCCCGATAGAGCACGGCGCCGTGGGTGATCTGACGAGCGTAGATCGTGAGAAGCGCCTGATCGCTCGAGAAAGGCATGGCAAGGGCGGCCGCGCCCGCCAACAGCACGACCCCGAGTGAGAGCGCATTCCACAAGATGTAGGGGCGATTCATTTGGCCCTGCTGCAGAAAATGGTCCGCGCGATTCCAACCCGACCGACCAGTGCAAGAACGCTCAAATGGTGTGGTCAAAGTCCGATCGACGTTGCTTCGCATGAAGTGCTCGAGCGCACCTCCATGAGCCGGATCGGGCGACATCATACACCTATCGGAAGTAACGGCAAGCCGTCGACTAAAGAGGAACCGGCGCAGGCGATCGTTCTCAGCGCAGTACGTAGCAGGTACCGCTCGCTCCGACGAACGCAACCTTGTACCTCGATTCGATCAACTCCATAATCGCGGGGAAACGGTTACGGATGACCGAAGCGTGGTACGGATCGACGATGATATTCGGCGGCAAGGCGGAACGAAGGTCACGATCGATTTCACGCCACGCGCGCGTGTCGTAGGAATGGGGATCGTGGCCGAGAAACGGAATCGCCGGTGCGCGGTTGGACCGGAACAGCACCACCGGGTCAGCGAAGACGTGTAAAGGGCCTGGCAAGAGGCGGTCGCCAAATCGTTCCAGATCCGTGTCGGCTGCGTTGTAGGCCCCACTCCAGAACCGCCGAAAACTTCCGCCAGCTTCGGCAGTCACCGCGAAGTCGTGACTTGAAAGCACGCGGAGCTTGTGGATGGGCCGAATCGCGGTGAGGCCAACCGAAACCCCGAGCGACGCAGTGAGTAATTGCACGCTCCATTGCTGAGCGCGTCGGCCCCTGAGCAACTCGACTCCCATCCCCGCACAAATTCCAATGACGACCGACAGGAGAAGTCGTGTCTGGACTTGAGGCGCGTGTGCACCGACTATGGAGGCCCAGATGGCAAGCACCACGACGAGGACAATAGTCCCCAGCTGCATCGTCTTCGCGCGGCTCGCTGGCACCGCAACGAGTACTTCGGTGCCAACCGTCGCCAGGATACCGAGCGGGACGGTGAACAAGAACCACTTGTACTCCCACCACCCCTGTACCAGAACTGCAACGGATCCAGCGGCGCCCCACAGCAGCATTCCCACCACCAGGTCCCACTGCGGCCGAATCCGGCGTCTAAACGCGTGGACACACCCGACGAAGGCAAGGATCAGGAAGGGCGCGTGCCCGATCATGAAATGTCTCGCGCCAAACTTGAGATCGCTGAGAGACTTGTTTCCACTCAGTTGTGAGTTCGGCACGAACTCGGCATATATCCACCAGATTCGTCCGAGCTGTTCGCGCGCTGCGAAATAGGCGACGACGAGGAGTAACGGCACGATGAGCGCGACGACGAATGCTCCCATGCAGCGGCCGACATCGGCAATCGGCACCCGCCGCTGGAGGGCACGGCGCATCACGTACCCCAGGATCGCGAGAATGATCAGAATGTAGAGGTACTTCAGCAGCACCACGACGGCTGCTACGAGGCCCGCGGCAGCGTACCGACGTAGTCCGGCGCGCGTTCCCGGATCCGCGCTATCGATCAGCCACCAGCCGGCGAGAATCGGGAAGCTGACGAGGATTTCGATCTGCGTGAGATCAAATGTCCCCGCGTGACAATAGTAGGCGACCGCCGTGAAAATCGGCACGAGAGGCGCCGCCCACGCAGCCGTGTAGTACGGCCGAAGGGCGAGTAGCGCGAAAATTGAGAATATGAGCCAGTAAATCAGCTCGAATCCGTGAATGCCGACCTCGGTGAACCCGAAGAGCTGCCCGCCCACCGCGTAGAAGATGAAGATGCCGGGCTGTCTAAACTCGAAGATATCCCGATAGAGCACGGCGCCATGAGTGAGTTGCCGAGCGTGGACCGCGAAAATTGCCTGATCGCTCAAAAAAGGCATCGGCAGGCAGATCCCCCCGGCGAGCAGCACGATGCCGAGCGCGAGCGCGTTCCGCCAAATGAATGGGCGACTCACACCTGAGGGGTGGCGCTGGCGGGAGAGGACGCTTCCCGCGATCCCAACCCGACCGCCAGGGCGAGAACGCCCAACGGCGTGATCAGAATCCGATCGACGTTGCCGTGCATGAAGTGCTCGAGCGCGCCGCCTTGAGAGGATCCGGCGATATCATACAGCGTGGCAAACAGCGTCACCTGCAGCACGGTTGCCGCAACAAGACGACGGTCAAGTCGTCGAGCAACGAGGGCCGTAATCAGGCACGCCGGCACGAGAATGTCCCCAACGGAACGGAGAGAAGGCTGCCGCTCCCATGATCCAGGCGACGTCCGGCATGTGGCTTGGCACTTGGCCGCGCAAGAATGACGCCACCATCGATGGCGTGATCATAACGGAGGCAAGGCCATGCTGTTGAGTGAAAACGAACCAAGGCAGCCAGGCGGCCAGAACGATGACGGGAGCCAGCACCAAAACGGCGCGCGGTTTTCTCATGGCGAGCAGGCAAAGCAAAACAGCGGCGACGAGCGGCAGTCCCTCTGCCTTCATCAACGGCAGCGCCGGCAAGGAGTATTCCAGCAACAACGTGTTTCGAACGTCAAACATCTTCGTCCGGAGCACCAAGGTGCCGAGTATCAGGGGAAGTGCCAGGGGAACGTCGGCGTAACCCTGCATCGACTGCCACGTGATGTGAGGGGCGACAACCCATGTCAATGGCAGCAGAAATCCCCCACGCCGGTCTCTTCCGCAAAGTGCCCACGGTCGCGATCGCTCCAGCCGTCCAGAGCCATGCCTGTTGGAACTGAAGCGGCCAGCTGGTCGAGAGATCGCCGGAGACGATGTATGCGAGCGCCTGCCAGCTGGGTAAGAGCGGTCGGTAGGACTGACTTGTCCAGTCGTAGGTCGGCGACACGAATACCGGCGAGTCGAACGATCCGGCGACTGCCAGGCCCTTGGCCTTGATCGACCATGTGAACCACGCATCCCAACCTGCAACAGGCCGGAACAACGACATGATCATGAGTGCGAATCCGACGCCGAAAATGCAGCAGAAGAACCCGCGACACTCCTGGCGAGGGAATTGGGGGTCCCGCGTCGCAGCGGAGACGAGGACCGAGAACCCAGCCAACAACCAACGTGAGGCCGGCTCCGAGCACTGGCGATCCGGCGAGGCCGCCGAGCAGACCTCCGATCGCGAGCAGCACGATTCCCAAGACCGCTCCAAGACTCCACCGGACTACGGTAGGACCCGAGATCCATCGCTGGCCCACGATCATGGGAACAGCGGTCGTCACGATTGCAGCGGCAAGCGCCCTCATCGGCGCACCAACCAGTAGTCCTGCCCACGCTCGATGATCACCGCGTCTGGCGGCGGAGCAAGCCTCAAGTAGAGTTCGACATCGGGCTTCTCGCAATCGGGCGGACTGGGGACCAGTCGAAACGCCAGCCAATAGAACGCGTAGACATCGATGTCAGCGCAATGCCCAAAACGCGTCACCGTCGCCCACGACTCCCCAGGTCGCAACACCTTGCGGATCGCGTGAACGGCGGCCTCCGACATTGGTGGATCCCTGAATGCGGGCGAACCGACTTCAGTGAGGTGCAGGGCTCGGAAATGCTGCGTCTGCCTGAAGATGACGAAGACGACCGGCAACAGCAGCGTCAGCGCGATCGACGCCGCTCCGACCTCCACCCACCAGGCTCGTTCAGTCGTGAGGCGCGCAAATACGGGTCGAAGGACAAGGATGCTGACGACCAGACCGAGGAGCCCGCAACGACGAGACCGACTGAAAGGGCGCTAGTCTGTTCCACGTTTCCGCCGAGGTATTTTCGATCACGTCAGTCGCGCACGACACTCGTCGTCGCATCCAGAGGCGCTCTGCCCAGGGCACGGCCCACAGGATGGCCGCAAGCAGCAGCAGGAGCGGGATCACGGCCGCCAGGCCGCGCAGACCCAGGACGTTTCCAACGTTGAATCGCAGCTGCCCCGCCAGCACGAGCGGGAGGCCATAATCCAGGAGTGGTCGAGCGACCATCTCCGAAGGAAAGGCCTGTGCTGCGAGTGACTGGATCCACACCTCGCCGATCGACAGAATGACGAGCACCGCAACAGCGGCCTTCTGCCACGCTCTCCTCGCCTCGTTCAGCACGAAGACGATTGGCAGGGCGAGGAATGGAAGCAACGATATGAGATATCGGGGACCGACCGAATCGCCGCCGGCCCAGTTCCCGTAAGAAGCGTTATACCAGAGGACGGCCAGACATATGACGATTATCGTCAATGACAGCTCACGCATCTGACGGTCGCGGCGGAACATTGCGTACAAGCCTGCCGGCGCAAGCAGTAAGAAGGGTGAAAGGAGGAACACCCCCCTGTAAGGGCTGAGCGTGATGCCGTAGAGAGATTCCCAGGATGGACGAACGAAGCCAAACAGCTCAGCGTCAAACGCTGAATACCGATACCCGACCGGGAGTGGAGTGCCAAATGCAGCGAGGTTGTAGAGGGCAGTCGCGATGACCCAAGGCGCGGCGCTGGCAGCGATGCGCAGCAAGTCACGACGGGGCCGTATCCGGAAACCAGCGCTAAGGACTATGAGGGTCAGGATTGGAGCCAGGACATACTCACTGGCGGCCGCATAGCCGAAGAGTGCCCCGACGAGCCACAGCCAGCGTTTGGACGCGCGCTCCTCCATCACCCGCCACAGCACGAAGAATCCGACAAACGCGCCGAACGCCCCAGCCTGGTGCTGGTACAGCTGGTTGCTGTAGGCGAAGGCCGGCGTGCCTAGGCCAAAGGCGAGTGCGAGTCCCACAGCATTAGCCGGCGCCGAGGCAAACCGATCGGCCAGCAGATAGACGACAGCCGCAAGAATCGCCGAGGGCACGGCTACCGCGAAGAACGTCACGAATATCAGCGCCATCGCATGGTACAGAGGCGGATGGCCTGCTCCAGGAGTGCCCGGTACAGGCAAGTGGTAGCGCCTGTATACCTCGTCCAACGTTGGCAAGGCTCCTGGCCCCTTGTCGCCACTTGCCAGCCGCGCGAGGGGCGGCAGGCGCACGAGGCTTTTGAAGATCACATAGAAAGGCAAGCCGAGGAGCGAGGGGCCGACCGACTTCTCCATGTAATAGTGACCCTCAAAGTGCGCCTTATCGCCGGTGTTCTGGTGGTAATCATCGATCCGCACCTGGCGCTGGTCACCGAGGGCATAGATCAGATTCATTCGAGAATTCGAGCCCCAATTGTTGAGCGTTGGAAAGAAATAGCCGTAGCAGGTGAGCGCGAAGAGGAACACCAGCAGGGCACGACCCTTTCTGGTGCGAGGAAGCTGGATCACGGATGGTGTACCCGGTAGACGCAATTTCCGACTAGCGTCGAGGGGCACGCGCTCCTGGGATGGTTCCGTCATCGCGTTACCGTCCTGCCACCACGCCCATGAGCGCGGCAAACTTTGGGAACGTCTGGATCAACACCGATCCGAGGCCCAGATTGAAGCGACGATCGCACATCCAGACGAGAATTGCTGTGATGATCGACGCGAGGAACACGGCGACGGCAAAGCCAGCAAGACCGTCAAGGAATTGCCTGAGGGCGACGGCGACGGCGGCACCGACGAGTGAGGCCGTCGAAACGAGGGCCGCCGGCAGCCACACGCCGGCCAGTGGGTTTTCCAGGAGCCAACGCGCAACCCAATAGTGCAGCAATTGAGAAACCGCAGTGCCCGTGAGCCACGCCAGCGCTGCTCCCACTGCACCATACCGGCCGATCACGGCCCACAATAACGCGACAACCAGACCCGACTGCACCAACTCGAGCACCACCACCCATTTTGGATGGCCCAATCCTCGAAAGAGAGGTACACAGACCTCACCGAACAATCCGACGAGTCCGACGAGGCCCAACACCTGAATCAACGGCTCCGTTCCGCGCCATCGCTCACCGAGAACGTCTTGTACGAACCACGGCGCCAGGCTAATGAGCAGCAGATACATGGGCAGCAGAACCGTCACCATGCCGACGAGAATCGACCTGAAAGCCCTTGCCACGAGAAGGCGGTCGCCCTGAATCCTGGCGAACAGTGGGAACGCCACTTCGCCGAGCACTTGAGCGGCAAGTTCGTACGGCGTAAATGCCAGTTTGGCGGCGAGGAAGTACAGCCCAAGCTCGAACGCCCCGAGCTGCCGCGAGATCACAACCTGGGTAAGCGAGTTCGCGGATACGGCCACTACTGCTGTCAGAAAGACCCATCGTCCATAACGAATCAACGGCCGAATGGCGTGAGCATCGAGCACGAATCGAGGCCGATACGGCGCGAAAACATACGAGAAGACTACGCCCGTCGCGCCACCCGCCAACGTGCCGACCACCAGTGCCCAGACTCCAAGCGTTGTTGCCAAAGCGATGGAGACTACGGTTTCAACGGCGGCTGCAGGCAAACTCACGAGCGCCAGGCGACGGTATTTGAGTTCTCGCAGCAGTTCGGCGATTCTGATGCTCGCACTCGCATCGATCAACGGCTTCACGGCCAACGCCCTGAGAAGGGCCTCGGCGCGCGGCTCGGCAAAAAGACCCGCAATTACAGGCGCGGCGAGGACCAGCACCGCGGAGACGCCAAGCGCCCTCACCATGCCTACGGTCCATGCGCCGTCATAGTGGGCATCCTCCGCCTCAGGCCGTTGTACGAGCGCTGGCACCATTCCGAGCTCGGTGGTGGTCATGAAGAAGCCGAGCGCACTGACGGCAATCGCGAACAGTCCGAAATCGGCCGGCGCAAGTAGCGCGGCCAGGATCAGGGTTCGGGCGAAGAAGATCCCTTTCGTGCCGGCGAGCTGAATTGCCTTCCAGATCAGCGCATCACCTGCCCGTCGGGCGAAGGAGCCACTCATTAACGGTCTTCTCCTGGCAACGTGAAGGATCGAGCACATCGCCCCGAGCCGAGGGCAAGCCACGAAAAAATCCGCCCGACACCATCGATCTTGCGGCAGGCGTTCGAGGAACCAGATTTCGCGCGGATCTGTCAATATTGGCGTACGGAAGGGGCTTCGTGCACACTCATAACGCGCGCGACAGAGCGCGCCGCCTTCGCCAGCATTTGCGCCGCTACATCCGTCCCGCATTCCTCGGGACACTTCGCCGCACTCGGCCACTGAGCGACGACTTCGGCTATGATCGCGGCACCCCGGTAGACCGTTACTACATCGAGCGCTTTCTGGCGCAGCACCGGTCGGATATCAGAGGTCGGGTTCTCGAGGTGAAGGAGCCGATCTACACCGAGCGATTTGGCGATCGAGTCACACGCAGTGACATTCTCGATCTCGACCCCAGCAACCCGCGTGCGACCTTCGTCGCCGATCTGGCAGAGGCCGATGGATTACCGTCCGAGACGTTCGATTGCTTCATTCTCACGCAGACGCTGCAGTACATCTATCGAGCCGATTCGGCGATTCGCCACGCGCATCGCGTGCTTCAGCCTGGTGGTGTGCTGCTGGCCACTGTGCCCGCGGTAAGCCGCGTCGCGTATCCACCAGCGGTGGCACCAGACTACTGGCGCTTCACAGCCGCCGCCTGTTCCAAGTTGTTCGGCGAGGCGTTCGGGCCAGACCACGTCACAGTTCGGGCGCATGGAAATGTTCTGACGTGCATCGCCTTCCTCGCCGGAATGGCGCTGGAAGAGCTCAGACGCGCTGAACTCGAAGCCGATGATCCACTCTTTCCGATGATCGTGACCATCTGTGCCGTCAAGCACCGAGCTCCAGCGGTCGGTGAGCAATGACGCCAGCCATTTCGGTCGTCATCCCAACCCACAACCGACGTGAGCTGCTGCTTCGTACGATTGATTCCGCGCTTGCGCAGGAGGCGATCGACTTCGAGGTCGTGGTCGTTGACGATGGCTCCACAGACGGAACGGCGGAGGCGATTCGCGTCCTGAACGATCGCCGGATCAGAGTCCTCCGAAACGAACGGCCCGTCGGAGTTGCGGCTGCGCGGAACATGGGGGTTGAGGCGGCAAGCGGATCGTGGATCGCGCTGTTGGACGACGACGATCTGTGGAGCCCCGAGAAGCTCCGGCAGCAACTGGCCGCGGCCGACGCAACCGGTCGGAGTTGGGTCTACGCAGGATGTGTCTTGATCGATGAAAACGGTCTGCTCTTCGGAGGTGACCCGCCGCCATCATCTGAAGAGCTGCTCGCAAGCCTTCTCGACAAAAACCTCATGCCAGCCGGGTCCTCGAACGTCCTCATCCGCGCCGACCTGTTTCGCGACGTGGGCGGTTTTGACGTCCGTCTTCGACTGATCGCCGATTGGGATCTCTGGTTGCGATTAGCTCCCAGTGGCCCGCCGGCCTGCGTCTCGCACCCGCTCGTTGCTTACCGGTTCCACCTGGGCCAGTCGACGCTGGATTCGCACAGCATGATCACGGAAGGCCGCATCGTTGCCGCGCGCCACGGGGCCAATTTGAACAGCATTCGCCGCTGGCTGGCGTGGTCCCATCTGCGTCGAGGAGAGCGGCTTCTGGCGCTTCGTGCGTACGCGCGAGCCGTGCTGGACGGCGACGTTTCGTCTCTTGGCCGCGCTGCGGTGGTCGCCCTTCATCCGAGACCGATGACCGTTCGCCGGCGCTCTCGTGCCGGAAGTCTCGAGTGGCAGCGTACTGCCGAATCGTGGCTGTGCGCTCTACGAGACAAATGACCCTTGTAAAGACCCTCGGCAGGCACGCGTTGCGCAATTCCGCGATCCGCCGGGCCGCTCTGGCGGCCGGCGCGATGCGCGGACACGCGTTGGTGCTGGTCTTCCATAGAATCACCGCTGAAAACGATCCGCGGCAGGCACTCGTTCCGTCTGTGCCAGCACCGATGCTGCGACAGCAAATAGAGAGCCTCCTGGAGGCCGGAGAGATCGTCGGACTCGAAGATCTGTTACGTCCGTCTTCCGATCGGTACCGTCCGCGGTTCGTTCTGACGTTCGACGATGACTGGATCACGCACTATCAACAAGCACTGCCGATTCTGCAGGGCCTCGGTGTCCGTGCCACATTCTTCCTGTCTGGGCGCGTCGTTCACCGGCTCGGCCCGCTGTGGTTCGAGAGGCTGGACGGGATGATTGCTGATCGCGGGATCCAGGCGGTTGCGCCGATGGTTGGGCGTTGACACCGACGATCCCGAGCGACTGGCGACGGCGTGCGAGAACGAGCCGTCGCTGCAGGAGCGAATAGAGGCATCGTCTGAGAACGACGTGCAGCGTTTAGGGAATGCCGAGATCGCGGCGCTCGCCGACGCCGGGATGACTATCGGGTTCCATACCCTGCAACATCCGTTGCTGTCGCGCCTGTCCGACTCCGCTCTCGACGAAGCCCTGGTGCGCGGCCGGAGCGAATTGGAAGTCGCCGCCGGCCATCCCGTTCGTCTCTTCGCCTATCCTCACGGCAAAGCCGACCCAAGAGCAGTGGCGCGCCTCCCCGCTGCCGGTTTCATCGCGGCGTGCACGGGTCGCCCGTTGCCGGTGCGTCCGGGGCACGACCCATATCTCCTCGGACGGTGGGAGCCAGGCCCGATCTGTCTCGACCGCTTCATTGCCAGCGTCCCTGCCAGGCTGAACGGTTGGAGCAGAAGCGCATAGGTGGAAGCGCTCAAGTGGTCGAGACGCCTCTCGTAAGCGTGTTGATTCCCACACGCAACCGATGCCGGCGGCTCTTCACGACGCTCCGGTCGGCTTTGGCACAGCGCAAAGTCAATCTCGAGATCGTGGTCGTCGACGATGGCTCGCAGGACGACACCGAGAAGATGGTTGCGGGCCTTGGCGACCCTCGAATTCGCCTCGTGCGCAACGAGTCGCCGCGGGGCGAGAGCGGCGCTCGCAATCGAGGGCTCGAGGAGACCAGAGGCGTCTGGGTCGCGTTTCTCGACGATGACGACCTCTGGGCCCCCGACAAACTCGATCGACAACTGCAGGCACTGCGGGACACGCGTCGCGAATGGGCGTACTGCGGGGACGTCGTGGTCGATGGCGAGTTTCGTATCCTCAGCGGAGGGCCACCGCCTTCTCCGGAGGAAGTGATCGAGACGCTGGACCGTTACAACTCGGTGCCCGCGGGAGCATCCAACGTTATTGTCAGTTCGCGGCTCCTTTCCCAAGTGGGTCGGTTCGATACGGCGCTCAAACGAACCGCCGATTGGGACATGTGGCTCCGACTGGCCCGCGACGGGCCGCCGGCATGGGTCCGCAGCCCTTTGGTGGCGAATTGCATTCACGGCGCAAACATGTACAAGGACATGAGCATCTTGTTCCACGAGCTGGACGTGCTGGCTCGTCGTCACCGAATATCAGTTGACGTGGCCAGGCATTACCGTTGGGCAGCGTGGGACGCTCTGGTCGACCGGCGTCGATGGAAGGCGCTCCGCTACTATGGCGGCGCAATCGCGGCGGGTGATCTTTGGTCGGTCGGCCGGGCAACGATCGCGTTGGTTCGCCCGCTCGGCGCAGGCACTCGCAGAGAAAGTACCGACGCATGGACGGCAGAGGCTCGGGGATGGGTCGATGAACTGAAGTGATCGGGCGCGCCAATGGCACGCCATGATTGCCTTCAGCCTTCGTCAGAACAGCCTGCCACGTACGACAATGGTGTCACCGGGCTGCACACTACTCTGCAGGTTGACGTCAATCGTGACCTCCTTGTCATTGACTTGGCGGGTCACCTGAATCCGCCGCGTCGAGCCACGCTCGGTCAAGCCGCCGGCCAGGGCCAGAATTTGCCGCACCGTCATCCCTCGACGCAGAACGTACTCGCCCGGTTTTTGAACCTGACCCAATACGAAGATCGTCTCAGCACGCGGGACGAAGATCGTATCGCCTGGCCGAAGCGCGACATTCTGAGAGAGCGTCCCGGTCTGCAGGCTGCGCAGATCGACACGGATCGTCTCGGCATTGGCGGGGTCGCCGCTCGGTGGCGCCGCAGGCGCCGCCGAGCCCGCCGAGCTCGAGCGGACGATGACCGCCTCTGTGCCGGCGCGCTCGGTCGTCGAGCCGGCGCGCGCAAGCGCCTCGATCAGCGTCATCGCGCCGGTAAATTGCAAGCTGCCGGGTCTCTGCACCTCGCCCATCACGAACACCTGTTGGCTGCGGAACTGTTCCATCGTGACGCTGACGTGCGGGTCTTTGACGTATCCGCTGGCCAGACGCCGACGTATCTCGTCCTCGACGGCCCGGATGCTCAACCCACCAACAGGTACCCGGCCAAGTAACGGGAAGGCGAGGGTGCCGTCGGATTCGACGGCAAACTTGCCGGACAACTGCGGCTGGTTGAACACAGTGATGGTGAGGACGTCGTTTGGACCGGCGACGTAGAGAGTCGGATCGGTCGTCGTCGGAGCAGCGGTTTGCAGCGCCGTCATCAAGAGAAGAATAAGCATCGTTCGTCGTTTTATCGGCTGATCTCGAAAAGTTCGCCAACTGCAGCCGCCGCCAATACAGAGCTCCGCCCTCTCAGTCACATTCTCGTGACAGCTGCGAGAGATGAGCCAGCTCTGCAAGGGGACTGCCACGACGCCGGAACCGGCGCTGGTCGGTCTTGCCTCCAGATCGCGCGCAGGATATTCCCTTCCACGCGAATAGCGTCGTCAAGGCTGAAGTAAGTCAGCGTGCTACCGGACTTCATTCGTCTTCGTGCGGGACGGCTATGCGCGTGGGGCTGCTCCGCCGTCGCCCGATGCTGCGATTCCAGGCGACAAATGTGGCGTGCCGTCGGCATGGCCTACGCCCTGAGGGCGGACGGGGCCTGGCGCGTCATCGCTTGAATGCACACCCGGCGCTTCCCGACTGACACTGTTCTCTTTCGGCGCGTAATAGGCCTCGTGGCCGCGATGGTAGTAGGGCAGATACGAGTCGGTGTGCCTATCGAGGGCGGCCCGGTTCAGCATCGCACCGACGACATTCGCGCCGACGGCGTCGAGCCGCTCGACGGCGGCGCACGCCACCTCTCGAGATGTCTGGCCTGAGCCCAGCACGAACACTACCCCGGAGGCCACGCGGGAAATGACGCATGGGTCGGCGACGGCAAGAACCGGGGGCGAATCGAGCACGACCCAATCGACTTGCTTCTGAAGCGAGTCGATCAGCTTTCCAAACGATTCCGACCCCAGCAAGTCGGCGGGGTTACTTGAGGCGCTGCCTGACGGCATAAACCAGAGTCGCGCAACCTTTGTTTTTCGAAACGCACTATTGGTCGCCTTCCCGAGGAGCACGTCTGTCAGTCCAGGGCCGTTTTTCTCGCCGAACATCTCGTGGAGACGCGGCCGGCGCAAATCGCAATCGATCAGGAGCACACGTTGGTTCAGTCGTGCCAGCGATACGGCGAGGTTCGCGGCAATGACCGTCTTGCCTTCGCCGGCTTCCGAACTGGTCACAAGAATCGTTCGGACGGACGACAGCTCGGGGACCGCGACGAGATTGGTTCGCACGCCCTGAAGCATCTCGGCAAACTCCGGTGACGCTCCGTCGCTGAGGAGAAACGGGGCATGTCCATTCCGCACTTGGGGCGCCACGCCGAGAACTGGAATGCCCAGATGCCGCCTCACATCCTCCGGCGAGGTGACGCGGTAATTCGTGATCTCAAACAAGAAGACGAGGACCAGCGCCAGAGTGCCGCTGCCGACGAGCGCAATGACAAGGTTGCGCTGTTGGCGCGGCCAAACCGGCTCACTGGGGACCTCGGCCGGATCCATCAAGCTGACGCTCGCGCTCGGGAGGTTGCGCGCGAGCGTGATCTGCTTGGATCGTTGTTCGAGGTTGTCGAGCAGGAGACGGTTGGCTGTCGCGGCGCGGTCGAGCGCCGTGTACTCGACCGCTTTCGCGTTCAGTTGCTGGACTTCCAACTTCTGACGCTCGAACGCTGCGGTCAGCGCGTTTTCGCGCGCCCGCGCGGCAGCGTATTCGTTTCCAATCGCTGCGGACAGCTTCGAGATCTCCGTCCGGAGCTTCTGGTCGGTGGCATCGACTGCTGTCCGGAGCTTGATGATGTCGGGATGACGTTCGCCCAGCTGCTCGGAAGCCTGCGCCAGCTGCTGCTGAAGCCCGGCCAACTCATCCTTGATGCTGTGGATGAACTGGTTGGATGCGATCGCAGGAAACGTGTCGAGGGCGTCGTGCTTCGATTGCATCGCCGAAAGCTGCTCGTACTGCGTCTGTTTCTCGATTGTCTCCGCCCTGGCTCTTGTCGCCGCCGATTGCACCTCCGCCAGCTTCTGGACGACGACGTTTTGTCGTTCGCCGAGGGCCTCGGCATCTTTATCCCTCTTGTATGACTGCAGCGCCGCTTCGCTGGCGTGCACGAGCTTGCGCTGTTCCTCCACCTGCTGCTTCAGCCAGTCCGACGCTTCACCAGTTGTGCTCGACTTGAACTCGGTGTTCCACCTCACGTAGGCCCGAGCGACCGCATTGGCGACCTGCGCGGCCAAAACCGGGTCCGCCGAACGGAACCCGATCGTGACGAGACGGGTGTTGCTGACCATCCAGACGCTGCGCCCGTCGACGATCTCTCCCACGCTCGGCACCTGCCTCTGCCGGGCGGAATCGGCGCGGGCCGATTGCACCAGCTCCTGCCGGGCCATGTTTGCGAGCTCCCGGCTTTCGAGGACCGCCAGTTGCGTTGGCAGGAATTCCCGCATCCAGTCCCGTTGATCGACGAGCGGCCGCTCAAGGCCGAGGACGTTGGGATCCGCGCCGATCTGCAGTGTCGCTGACGTTTCGAAGATCCTCACGGCCGTCCAGTTGCGGTACAAGCCGGCCAGCAGGCCGACGACCATGATTCCCAGGATCAGCCAGCGACGCTTGTAGATGATCCGCATGTAATCGCGCATCGGCTGCTGCGCGTCGACGCTCGCCACTCCCACAAACTCCTGGTCCTGATCCATGTGGGCATCCTGCAGATTCGGCCGATGGATCGTGGAAATTCTGCGCATTACCGGAACCTTTCGTGTGCGATCACTCGTACTGGTTGGATCGATATCGCCTGCCGGTAGACCGGTCGCTCAGAACGCATAGTTGACGGACATGCCGGCCACGGTCCGGCTGTACCCCCGGGTTACGCCGAGTACCCGAGTCCCGGTGCTGCTGAAGGACCCTGAAGGCGAGGCGCATGCGGGGCCCGAGTCGGTAACCCAGTTCACCACCGTACTGTATATAGTCCTCAGCATACGCGTTGGGCTGGGGAGGGGGGACGACCGACGCGCCCGACTCCTCGAACAGACCGTACGTCGTCCGGAATCTGCCGACCCGGGCACCGGCGTCCCAAGTCTCGCCGAAGCGATGATTGACCGAAGCCGTCAAGCCGGCAAGCAGATAGGCCTCCTGATTCCGGAAGGCCGAATACTCGACATCCCGTTGGGCCTCCAGGGTGAATCGGGTCGCCCCCAGGAGGGTGTACGTGAGATCCGCTGTTAGTGTCAGCCCACTAAACGGCGGCGACTCGCCGTTGATCAGCTCGATCCGCACCCATCCCACATACGCGTGCCCACTGATCATCGCAAATGGCTGGAATTCGACACCTGAACCGATTCCCACGCTGTTGGTGTCGCGCTCCGGCGCGTCGTCAAACCGATCCTCATGTCCGTCGACATTCACGACCAGCGAGGTGAGCGGGGTGAGATCGTGGCGAAGCGTGGCCGACACCCCGTCAGAGGTGAAGTCGTCAAACTCCGTGACCAGCGGATCCTGGAAGTCGCCCTGATCGTTGAATTCTGCGCGCTGTCGTCTGACGGCGAGATTGAGGTTGGTCCCCGGCCCCATCTCGAGCCCTACGCCGGCAGTGACGTTCTTTTCGTGTCGACGAATCCGCTGATCGACCTCGAAGCCTGTGGGCTGCTTGGCGCTGAGCCACGTCGCCGACAGATAGGGCGTCACACGCGTGAGGACCAGATCGATCCGGCCCTCGTAGTCCGAGTCGACCGAACGCTGGCTCGGATGATCCTGAAAGTAGACGAGATTCAGATGCGCGCCCCCACGGACGCGTGCGCGCCCGAGCCGCATCCACCCGAGCACACGCGGGCTCGCGCTCGTCGTGAAATCGCCGACGGCTTCTTCGTCAGGCTGATAGAAGACGTTGGAGTCCCACCCGAGATTCGTGACCGACAGGGTGGGTGTGAGCGCCACCGGGCCGAGACGGAGGGGCGCTGATTCCGAGGGGTCGACCGGGACGGTGGAGTTCTGAGCGTACGAGGTCGACGGCATGCACAGTATCCCGCAGAGACCCATTCCAAGCGCTTTCCCTATGATCATGGCCCGTCTGCGCGGTCCCTTACCACCGGCCCGCTCTCGGCGAGCGGGACGAGTCGCGGCGCGCTCCCGGCACACTTACGCCGTTCCCGCGGTTAAAGTCCTGGGCCACATGTCGAGTGCGAGGATTGAAGGGAAGCACGAAGCGCGCCATCCCTGGAGGGCGCAGACGGCCTGTAGAGGCAGATATTGGCGCCCAATCGGACGGAAAATGGAGGATAGCAGCTGACAAAAGTCCTCAAGCAACCGAACTTCATCAATTTCAAGGTTAAGCGCTGGCGGATTTGTCATCTTATAAAAAACCGTGCAAACGTTCTGCAAACATTTGTCTTCTCCTTCGCGGTCGAAGTGTCCCTTGCGTGGGCCTGAGAAACGGAATGCCTGTTGCAACGGCTCAGTCGCCGCCCCAGCGACAAGCCCATGCCGGAAACGATATCCGTATCTGAAACGATTGCAGTTCGCCAAGCATCCCGGGCCCACTTCGGTGCGGCGACCGCTCGCCGCCAGACCGCTCTGATTCGCGGCGCCGGCATCCTCGCGTGCCTCGATAGTCTTGCCGCCTGCGCGGCGGTGCTCGCGATGCTGATCAGCGTGTACCCGAAGATGTCGCTCGGTATTAACAGCTTCCTGTCCGCGCGCATCAGCGTCAAGAATGTCCTGCTCTTGATCCTCCTCGCGGCGGCCTGGCCGGCCATATTCCAGCTGTTCGGGCTTTACCAGGCACGCCGCCTCCGGCACTTTGGAGCCGAAGCGAATCGGCTGGTCGTAGCGACGACCGCGGCGTGCGGGGTCGGCGTCGTTTTCCCCCTGACCAGCGTGAGCGGGACCGTCACGCTCCGCCACCTGCCGTATTTCTGGCTGTCCGCGGTGGCCCTTGGCCTGTTGGTGCGCGTCGGTCGGCGAGTGGTCGAGCGAGCGCGCCACGGTCACGTCCGGCGCGCCCTCATCGTCGGGACCGGGCGCCTGGCACGGCATGTCGACCGCGATCTCCGCGCCGATCGACCCGACGGCTATGAGATCGTCGGCTTCATCGACGCACCGACGACCAACGGGGATTGCCACTTCGACCCGGTTCTGGACCGGACGATCGGCACGCTTGATGAGCTCGAGCAGTTGCTGATGCGCCAGGTGATCGACGAAGTCATCATTGCGCTCCCGGTGAAGTCGTGCTACCAGCAGATCCAGTACGCGATTGGCGTGTGCGAACGCGCGGGGATTCAGGCGAAGTACGGGGCGGAGCTGTTCGAGAGTCGGGTCGCGTTTCCCCGGTTGGACGATCAGGACGGCCGAGCGTTCGTGGCGATGCACGTGGCGCCGGACGGATACCGGCTAGTCGCCAAACGTGCCATCGATATCGTCGGCGCGGCTGTCGGCCTCGTCATCGTAGCGCCGCTGATGGTGATCGTCGGAATCGCGATCAAGCTGACGAGCGCGGGACCGATCATTTATGCGCAGGACCGCTGTGGCTTCAGTAAGCGCCCGCTCCGGATGTACAAGTTCCGATCGATGTTTGCCGACGCCGCAGAGCGCCAGGACGCCCTGGAGAAACTGAACGAAGCCAACGGGCCGGTGTTCAAGATCCGGAACGACCCCCGAATTACGCCGCTCGGAAGGCTCTTACGTCGAACGTCAATTGATGAACTGCCGCAGTTGTGGAACGTCCTGCGCGGCGACATGTCGCTCGTGGGCCCGCGTCCTCTGCCGTGGCGGGACGTGCGGCGTATCACCCGGTCCTCGGACATGCGGCGGTTCAGCATGCGACCAGGACTGACGTGTCTGTGGCAGGTGCAGGGCCGGAACAACCTCGACTTCGAGCGTTGGGTCGAGCTCGACCTGGAATACATCGACACCTGGTCGCTTGCCCTCGATACTCGTATCCTGCTGAAGACGATCCCCGCCGTGGTGAGCGGCTCCGGCGCCTCGTGAGCGCGTCAATCGGATCCGCTGACCGGATGGAGAGCTGTTCATGTCGAATTCACGGAGTTCACGCATGCGCGCGCTAGTCACGGGAGCTGGTGGCTTCATCGGGCACCACCTGGTGGCCTTTCTCAAGACACAGGGATACTGGGTGAGAGGTGTCGATCTGAAGTACCCGGAGTACTCCGACACACTCGCCGATGAGTTCGCACTTCTCGACCTCCGACGCTGGGAAAATTGCGTCGAGGCCACAGTGGGAGTAGAAGAGGTCTACGCACTGGCCGCCGATATGGGAGGCATGGGCTTCATCTCGAGCCATCACGCACAGATCCTCCACAACAATCTTCTCATCAGCACGCACACTCTCGACGCCGCGCGACAGAATGGCGTTCGTCGATATCTCTACACGTCTTCGGCCTGTGTCTATCCCGAGTATCGACAGGTCGATACGAACGTGGAGCCGCTTCGCGAGGAAGACGCCTACCCGGCTGCGCCTCAGGACGCGTACGGATGGGAGAAGCTCGTCACGGAGCGGCTCTGCGCCCACTATCGCGACGACTATGGTCTGGAGACGCGGACCGTTCGCTTCCACAACATCTTTGGTCCGCTGGGATCTTGGGACGGCGGACGCGAAAAAGCCCCCGCGGCGCTGTGCCGCAAAGTTGCGGTCGCAAAACTCGAACGCAATCCGGAAATCGAGATCTGGGGCGACGGTGAACAGACGCGGTCGTTTTGCTATATCGATGACTGCGTCGAGGGCATTTTCCGCCTCATGCGGTCTGACCATCACGAGCCGCTCAACCTCGGTCAGGACCGGCTGATTTCGATCAACGCACTGGCTGACCTGGTGGCGAACGTCGCTGGCATCTCGATTGTCAAGAAACATGTCCCGGGTCCGCAGGGCGTGCGCGGTCGGAACTCGGACAATTCGCGCCTGCGGCAGGTGCTTGGCTGGGAACCGCGGATTTCGCTCGAAGAGGGATTCGCCCGGACATACCCGTGGATTGAGGCATCGGTCGCGGCCAGAATGGGGGTTGGGCACACGACGAGCGTCTCGTAGCTTTGAGTGTTGCAGACAGCGAGGCAGTCAACCTGGTTGGCGACGTGGGGTCAGAATGAGCATCGCGGTGATCACTGGGTCGGCGGGGCTGATCGGATCCGAAGCCAGCGCCTTCTTTGCCGGCGTAGGCCTGGATGTTGTGGGCATCGACAACGACATGCGCAAGACATTCTTTGGCGAGGAGGCCTCGACTTCGTGGAACCGCGCGCGGCTGGAAGAGCAGCTTGGTCACCACTATCGACACCTGTCGCTGGATATTCGAGACAGCGAACACATCGACCGTCTGTTCCGCGACCTCGGCGGAGCCGTGAAGCTGATCGTGCATGCCGCCGCGCAGCCGTCTCACGACTGGGCGGCACGCGCGCCGCTGATCGATTTTCAGGTCAATGCCCTGGGAACGATGAACCTGCTCGAGGCGACGCGAAAGCATGCACCGGATGCCGTCTTCATCTTCACCTCGACGAACAAGGTGTACGGGGATCTTCCCAACCGGCTGCCGCTCTTCGAGCACGAGCTACGGTTCGAGATCGACCCCGGGCACCGCTATGCAGATGGAATTCCAGAGGAGATGAGCATCGATCAGTCGCTCCACAGCGTGTTCGGCGCCTCGAAAGTGGCCGCGGACGTGCTGGTCCAGGAGTACGGCCGATACTTCGGCCTGCGCACGGCCTGCTTTCGCGGCGGGTGCTTGACCGGCCCGAATCACGCCGGGACCGAGCTCCATGGCTTCCTGTCGTATTTGATGAAATGCGCGCTGACGGGAACGCCTTACACGGTTTACGGCTACAAGGGGAAGCAGGTCCGCGACAACATCCACAGCGCCGATCTGATTGCCGCGTTCGCTGAATTCTTCGCGCAGCCTCGCGCCGGAGAGGTGTACAACATCGGCGGTGGGCGGTTCAGCAATTGCTCGGTCGTCGAAGCGATCGCCATCTGCAGCGAGCTTACCGGGCGAGAGATGCAGTGGACGTACTCTGACCAGAACCGCGCGGGCGATCACATCTGGTGGATCAGCGACACGACGAAATTTCAGTACCATTACCCGGGCTGGACGCAGCGGTACGACATCCGCCGAATTCTCGAGGAGATGAGAGACGCTAATCTCCCTCGTTGGCGGCCCGCCGACAGCGTTCCGCGCCGTCCGCGCCGTCTGCGGCAACGGTCGGCGACGGCGCCAGCCTAGACATTTCGACCGAGCGCTGCCGGGGCGAATCGTGGTGGATCTGGGCAAGTGGAATGTCCTCGGCGTGCGAATCAGCGCAGTTGATTACGACGCCGCGGTCCAGAGAATCATTGCCGCCGCGGAGCGACGCGAGCGACTGACGGTCTCGGCGTTGGCCGTCCACGGCGTGATGACCGGGGTACTGGACCCCACCCACCAGTTTCGGCTGAACCATCTCGACCTGCTCGTTCCCGATGGTCAGCCGGTGAGGTGGGCACTGAAGGTGCTGCACGGCGTGCGACTGCCGGATCGGGTCTATGGGCCGACGTTGACGCGGAGGGTCTGCGAGGCGGCGGCGGCGCGAGGCCAGTCAGTCTTCTTCTACGGTAGCCGGCCGCTCGTGCTCGAGGCCCTCGTGCACAATCTGCGGGCGCAGGTACCCGACCTTCGAGTAGCCGGCACCGAGCCGTCCCGTTTCCGTTGCCTGTCGGAGGGCGAGCAGGTCGAGCTCGCCGACCGTATCCAGAGTAGCGGCGCATCAATCGTGTTCGCCGGGCTGGGCTGCCCGCGGCAGGAGGTCTGGGTTTACGAGTTGGGCCACCTACTGTCGTTGCCTTTGATTGCGGTCGGTGCGGCGTTCGATTTTCACGCCGGCGTACTGCCGCAGGCTCCCCCACGCGTGCAGGGCGCCGGGCTTGAATGGCTGTTCAGATTGGCATGCGAGCCGCGCCGGCTTTGGCGACGTTACGTCTTTCTGAACCCTGCTTACGTGGGTCTCTTACTAATCCAGGCATTGGGGATCTGGGCTTTTCCACCGGCTGCCGGGGCGCAGCAGCCGCCAGAATTCGTTCGACACGGTTGAGCCGCGGATGCCGGCAGCACTTTGTCCGCGACCGCCGCAACGCTGCCGGATTCGAAGATCCGAAGGTCATGAATACAGGTTTCATGAAATCGCCGCCCGAAGGTGAGCGTCGGCGACCCGACTACGCCGTTGTCGTCGTCGCCTACCGGAGTCGTCCGTTGCTGAGCCGCGTGCTCGCGAGGATGCCGGCATCGGCCCCCGTGATCGTCGTCGATAATTCGGCCGCCTATGAGGACCTCACCGATCTCATCCGCGCTCGACCCAAGACCACCTATATCGACTCGGGCGGCAACATCGGATTCGGGCCTGCTTGCAACCTGGCGGCGAGCGTGATTGCAGAACCGCTGATCGTGTTTGTCAACCCGGACGCTGACGTGGACGGTAGGCTCCTGGACAGTCTGGCGCGGGAGATTGATCGCGATCCGCGTTGCAGTTCCTGCGGCCCGCTGTTTGTCGATGACGAAGGGCACGCCCGGAGCGGCTCGGGCGGATGGCTCCCAAGCCCGTGGCGCGCACTGATACACGCGACGGGACTTTTTCGCTTGTTTCCGAGAAGCGGCATCGGCGTCGGCTCCATTGGTGACAGCCCCGTGGAGGTTGAGTGGATCGCGGGAACATGCCTGATGATCCGCCGGAGTACGTTTCTCGAACTTGGAGGATTCGCACCTCAGTACTTCCTGTACCAAGAGGACATGGATCTCGGTCGGCGCCTGCAGGAAAGAGGATATCGGCAGATCCTCAGGGGTGATTTGCGCGTCCGGCATGCCGCCGGCACTTCCACGGAGCTTCAGGACGTTCGTCATCTCGCCTGGCGGCGAGCCTCGGCGCTGGTCCACTACGTGACCGCCACACACGGGAGGCAAACGGCGCGGCTGATTTGTGCCGTTCTCGCGACAGGGATGGTCCTCCGAGCGGGGTACGCGCTGTTGCGCTTCCGCCCGGCGCGACTCGAAGAATTTGCGATTCATGCGAGGACGCTTGGATTTCCAGATCGGACCTTGATGCGATTACGCGTCGAGCAACAGGCCAGAAACGGCACCGTCACACCCGCCATGCCCGAGCCACTGATGAGGTCCCACCATGGCTGAACGCTACGGTGCGGTTCGACGGCGGGCAACCGCTCAAGACAGCGCTTCGATCGCCTTGAACTCGAACAGAAGGGCGCTTCAGAGCACGTTACCCAAAGCCCGAGTCGTGCCTACCCCCGCATGGTACGAAAGCCTGCTCTTCGTCGCGCTGATGTCGGGCCCGCCCAAGTTCCGGGTTCGAAACATGAACGCGTCGCTCTCAGGAGATTTCGATTCGGTCGTGCTGGTTCACGTGGCCGTCTGGGCGTGTGGCGCTGTCTGGGTATTGCGCCAGCTGTATCCGAACGCTATTCAGGGGCGCGATCGTTCCGCGTCTCACCGCCATTCAGTTCACCGGCGTGCTTTTTATTGCGGTGTTATCAGTGTCGATTCCTCGCGCTCCCGGCCCGATGCTGACCGGATTCGTGCTGGCCCAGTTCGCGATCCTCTTCGCGTTTGCCGCGGTGTTTGTCGGTCGGTTCGGCGTTTCCGCGTATTTCAAACACATGTTCGCCGGCGTTGTCGGGCTGGTTCTGCTGGTCTGTTTGGCAGCCGTCGCCATGCCAGATCTTGTGCTGGCTGGAGGGATGGGCCGTTTCCGCGGCGACCTGTTTGTCGGTCCGGGCGGTCTTGGCGTTATCGGCCTGGTGCTATGCCTGTCGAATACGCCCAAGCTCAAGTGGTACGTGTTCTGGGCGATGATCGGGTTGTGTGGCCTGTTGCTCGCGGCATCCCAGACCAGGACCTGCTACGTCGCGGTCATGGTCTACCTCGCCATCGGTTTTGTCTGCGGAAGAGGCCTCCGGGTAAGAAAGCTGGTTCCGCTGTTGGCCGCGCTCGTGACCGGCCTTCTGTTCTTCGATGCGCTTTCGCCCGCAAGCGAATTCGTTATACGGGATAGAACGACTTTGGAGACATTGAGTGACCGGGGCCCGCTGTGGGATTTCTTGATTGATCAAGTCATGCGGGAAGAGCCGCTGACGGGTCTCGGATATTTCTCAGCGTCGCGTGTCCTCGCACCAATGCACAACCCGTCACTCGGGGATGCTCATTCGATTTATCTCGAGGTGATCGTAGGCGGCGGACTGCTGGGTGCCGGTCTCTTTCTCGGCCTGTGCTTGATGCTGCTCATCACTGCCGGGCGTCTCCTCCTGGCTGGCACGAACCGCGCGCAGGCGGTATCCGCTGTCGGATTGTTCTGCGCCACACTGGTGATGGGATTCACATCGTCGTCGGCGCTCCACGGCGGGCCGGTGGGTTTCACGTTCTGGTCCACGACGGCGCTTCTACCGGCCCTGTTAGCTCAAAGATCACCCAGGGCTGCGACCCGCACCGCTGTCTTCCGTGCGCGGAGGGCGCGCCTGGTCGATCGTCGATCTATGGCTTCGACCTGACGCTGTGAGAATCCTGCTTGTCCACAATTCGTACCGGCAGCCGGGTGGTGAAGACCGGGTGTTTTCAACTGAGGCTCAGGTCCTGCGGGAACAGGGCGATCAAGTGTTCACCTATTCCCGACAGAATCCCGCAGAGGGCGGAGCGGCGCTTCTGCGACTTGCCGGCCAGTCTTTCTGGAACCAGCGGACGTACATGGATGTCCGGCAGTTGATCACTGAGATTCAGCCTGACGTGGTGCATCTTCACAACACGTTCCCGTTGATTTCGCCGGCGGCATGCTACGCGGCTCGAAGGGCGGGTGTGGCGACAGTTCAAACTCTTCATAACTATCGACTGTCGTGCCCCAACGGTCTCTTCTTTCGTCAGGGAAAGCCCTGCGAGGATTGTTTGAACAGGGCGGTGCCGTGGCCGGCCGTTGTGCATGCCTGTTACCGAGACAGCTACGCAGCGAGTCTGATTGCCGCGGGGACTCTGGCTCTCCACCGAGGTGTTGGGACCTGGACGACGCAGATCGACCGCTTCATTGCGCTGACCGAATTCGCGCGGCAGAAGTTCATCGCGGGTGGTCTTCCCGCCGACCGCGTCGTCGTCAAACCCAACCTTGTGCATCCTGATCGTGGACCAGGATCTGGGGATGGTGGGTTTGCCCTGTTTGTCGGTCGACTCTCTCACGAGAAGGGTCTGAAGACACTCCTTGCGGCGTGGGAAGGGATAGACGACTGCATGCCCCTGGTCATAGTGGGCGATGGGCCGCTCGCCCCGCTCGTACGCCATGCCACGGCTGAAAGGCCCGCCATTACCTGGTTGGGACAGAAGAATCCCGAAGACGTGCAGGAACTGATGGGGCGGGCAACCTGTGTGATCGTCCCTTCGATCTGGTACGAAACGTTCGGATTAGTCGTGGCCGAGGCGTTTGCACGAGGCACGCCCGTCGTGGCCGCGCGGCTGGGAGCACTCAAGGAGCTCGTTGAACATCAGCGGACGGGATTCCTTTTTACACCAGGCGACTCGGTTGACCTTGCAGCACACGTGAAATGGTTCAGCCAGAACCATCAGGCATTGGGCGCGATGCGAGAGGCGGCCCGTGCTGCGTATGAACGGCATTATTCGATTCGTACAAATTATCAGGCCCTGTCCAGGATTTACAGGGAGGCGATTGCCGCCTCGAGCGCACGCAGCTGACACAACATGCCCAGCCCTTTGACACTGGCACGGGTCGTCCAACGGATCGAGAACTGGCCTGAGGTCATCTCGCTGAGATTGCGGTTCGGACGGCGAAATCTGTCACTTCTGACGTTTCGGGACGGAATGAGCGTGGCCGTTCGACGGCACTCATGCGACTGGGATGTCATACGGGACGTCTTTTTGCAGTCAGGGTATGGACGATCGTTCGACTACCTGCGATCCATCGGAGACGATGCGACCGTCATCGATCTCGGTGCCAATATTGGATCGTTCAGCCTCGTCGCAGCCTTTCAGAATCCGCGGTTGGTCGTCGAGGCGTATGAGCCTGGCCCCCCTAACATCAGGATGTTTGAAATGAATTGCCTGGCCAACCCACAGCTGGGCAACCGGATTCACCTTCACCACTGCGCCGCGGGCGGCACGACACGGATCGCCAGATGGCACTTCGACGAAGTCAACCCGGGCGGATCATCGTTGTACGGTCGGGGCAAGGGTGACGTCGTGAACGTACGCGCTTTCTCGGAGATCGTCTCGTCGGTGACGGGGCCCATCGCCATGGTCAAGATCGACATCGAAGGCGCTGAGTATGAGCTTGTCAGCGCGACGCCGGCAACCGTCTGGGAAAGAGTTCCGGCAGTGTCGATTGAGATCCACGATGACCCCGAACACAAGGTGAGTAAGAAGAATCTGGTTGAGCGATTTCAGGAGTATGGGTTTCGCGGGGAACCCGACGGACAGTTTGCAGTGTTCCTGCATAAGTAGGCCGAACAGTCCAATCTGCTCCACCGGCATACGTCGGCGGAGCGTGCGTGTTCCGACAACTTCGCTTGCAGGATGATGAAGAAGCAGGTGGCTTCGATGTGGGCAGGATACGCGAACGGCATAACGGAGACCCACTCGCCGGTAATCTCTCAGCTCGGTTCACGCTCGATCCGTTATGCCATCGGCATAGCGATGGCTCTCGGGTTTGTATGTATCGTTTTGATCAGCTGGGCGTACTTTCATGGCGCTGTCATGGTTCAGGATGAGGGAATGCTTCTCGCCTACCCTGGACTCGTCCTGCGCGGGAAGGTTCAAAACCTGGACTTCGAGTATATCTACGGTCCGGCCAGCTTGTGGACGCTCGCTGCCGCATTCAAGGCATTCGGTACCTCAGTGATGACCGAGCGCCTCGTTGGGTTGGCCTATCGACTGCTGCTTGCGGCCGGCGTTTATGAATTCGTCCGGCGAGGAGCCGGGCGTGTCGCTGCGCTCGCTGCAGCGTTCACTTGTACGATTCTCGCCATTCCAGAGGGTCTGCAAGCCTACGCCTGGTTTGCGGGACTGGCATGTATTGTCTGGTCGTTGGCCGTACTCGCCAGAGCCTCGACAGAGCGCGCGCCGTTTTTCTGGGCAGGCGTGCTTGGGGGACTCGCTGTACTCTATCGCCAGGACTTCGTCCTGCCGGTGGCCCTGTCGTCGGCCGCGTGGTTCGCTGTTCAGGGTCGGCGCCATTGGAGATGGTTTGCTGTCGGTGTGTTGCTTGGAGTGGCTCCGTACGGGCTGCTGATTGGTCACGCCGGCGTTGTGGCTGTCTGGAACGGTCTTTTCATCGATCCAGTGTTCAGGGTACGGCCGCGCAGATGGCTGCCCTTGCCGGCCCTGACCAGCAGTGTCGGCCGGCTGCTCCTCGCCACCATTGTTTCGTCCGCAGCGGTGACGGCGTTGGCAGCGTGGCGGCTTTATCGGTCCCGCTCTTGGCCAGGGGCGACCAGAATGCTGATCGGGGGGGTGTTCGCGATTGGTTTGCTTCATCAGGCTCTGCAGCGCGCCGACATCGTGCACGTGCTCCAGGCAGCTTGTGTGGCCATCCCCTTCGCGTATCTCGTCTTCGGCGATTTGCCGAGTGCGGCCGAGATCCTGCAGACGCGCGACAGACGTCGAGTACTGGTTACAGCCGCGTTCGTGCTTGCCGTCGTCGTTGCGGCCGTGACGAGCGTCATGAATCCGATCGGAGGGACGATTCTCGCCGCATTCGGTGTCGGAGCGCGGCAGACGTCGTTTGTCACGCGGGGTGAACGAGGGGTCCCGATGAGTCGTCAGACCGCGGCGGATCTCTCAGAGTTCCTGCGATCTATAGAGGCCGAGGTGCAGCCCGGCCGGAGACTGCTCGTCGCACCCGCTGATCTCGCCCGAACAGTGAACGGCGCACCATTTATGTACTTCCTGCTCCCTGAACTCGAGCCTGCCACATACTTTCTCGAGATGAGTCCCGGGAGCGTGAACAGGAAGGGGACGAGGTTTGCTCAGGACCTGTCCACCGCGGACCTGGTCATCCTGACCGACCGATACGCGCAGTGGAACGAACCGAATCGCTCTCGTGAAATAGGCGATGTCGCGCCAATGCGCATGCTGGAGAGCCGGTTCTGCCCGACCGTACACGTCGGAGAGTGGACGCTCCTCAAACCATGCGCGAGGCGAGGCACATGAGAATCGCCCATTTTCTGCAGGGACGCTGCAACTCCGACAGTGCGAACGGAGTTGAGAAAACGATCTATTTCCTGAGCCGCGCTCAGGCGGACCTGGGACATGAGGTGGCTGTCTTTTCGTTGACCGCCAAGGATGCGTTGCCGATCCCGGGCGTCGATGTCAGGAAGTACTCGCCCGGATGGCACCGATTTGCGATCCCCGACGAGTTGATTGCAGATTTGCGGAGGTGGGAACCGGCTCTCGTCCATCTGCATTCCGCCTACGTTCCGCCCAACACGTCGCTCGCGAGACATTTGAGACGACTGGCGATCCCGTACGTGATCACGCCAAACGGCGTTCTGGCATCCGCCCTGCTTCGGCGCAGGCCATACATCAAGTTGCCGTACAAACATCTCTTCGAGCTTCCGTGCCTGAATCAGGCCGCGTTCGTTCATGCGGTCGGCGACGAAGAGGAGATCCGCAAGTATGGCGTGAGAGTTCCGATCGTTGTTGCCCCGAACGGCTTCGACCTCGCGAGTGTGCCGCCAGACCTCCCGACGGATCGGATCGAACGGGAGTGGCCGGAGGCACGCGGCCGGAAGATCGTGATTTTCGTGGGCCGGCTCGACGTCGAACAAAAGGGACTCGATATGCTGCTTCAGGGGTTCCGGGAAGCGGCGCGGGAGCAGCCTCTGGGATTGGTGCTCGTCGGCCCGGACTGGAAGGGCGGCCGTCAGAGACTGGAGGCGGCAGCGAAGCAGCTTGGGATCGAACGAGAGGTCTGGTTCCGCGGACCGTCGTTTGGCAGGGAAAAGTTCGAATTGCTGGCAAGCGCCGATGTTTTCATCTACCCGTCGCGATGGGAGGGGTTGCCCTTCTCCGTTGTCGAGGCGCTGGCGACCCAACGACCGTGCATTGTGACGCGAGCCGCCGATCCGTTGGGCGTCGTCGCCCGATCCGGGGCCGGCACGGTGATCGACCCGGAGGTCGCCATGATCGCGAATGCCATCACGACGCTGACGCGCTTGAGCAAGCGTGAGCTGCTGGAGCTCGGATCGAAGGCGCTCGCCGTCCTCAAACGAGAGTTCGACTGGACGGCCATCGCTCAAACGCTGCACGCGGGGTACGGCGAGCACTGCGTTCGCACTGCAGGGTCCGGAATATGAGATCGGAACTGCAGGAGCGGATCGCGCACGAACTGGCTCACCGGTTCGAAGCTGTCGGCATCCGTTACGCCGTCGTTCACGGCCTCGAACATTATCCAGCCTTCCCGAACAGAGATCTGGATCTGCTGGTGCACGACCATCAGGTGGAAGGTGCCATTGACGAGGCGCAGCGACACTTCGAGAGCCAGCGGCTTCGCTTCGTCGCTCAGCGTCGAATCAACGGATCCTGCTGGTGTTTTGTCGCGGCACCCGGCGCAGGCACCGTCTGCGAGTTCGATCTCATCCCGCGGCTCCGCTGGGGTCCGGCGATCCTGGTGAACGGGCCGCGCCCGCTGTCCACGATCGGCATCTTTAGAGTTGATCCGTGGGCGAGCTTCGTGAAACGGGTGTTGATTCAACTGCTTGGCGGGAACATCGCCAAGCTTGCATCGCGTCCCGAGGAGCTCGCATTGAGCGACGCGGAACGGGAACACGTTCCGGAAAGGCTTGCAGGTTATCTGGGCCAGCCGCTCGCTGCCACGCTCATCAAGACGATCGACGGGCGTGACATCGACAAGCTGCGCGTGATGATCCCCGCGCTGCGCCGTGCCGTCGCCACCAGGTCTCTTTTGCGGCGACCCGGATCGATCGTGCCCGCCACGGTGGACTGGATCCGCAACGAACTTTCCGTGTCGCCGTTCGCGAAACCGATTGTGCCGGTCGTGGCCATTGTCGGCGTCGACGGTGTGGGCAAGTCGACGCTCGTCGGCGAAGTTCAACGAGAACTGAGGGACCGCCTCCCCATCCTCGATGTGGAAACCCGCCACTGGCGTCCCTCGCTTCTCCGGTCGCTCAAGCGCTTGCTCAACCGGCAGCATGGGCCGGACGCCGGCGAGGCCGTCCCTCCTCGCCGGTCACCGGGGCACGGTCAGCTCCTCCGGCTCGCGTATTACGCCGTCGACTTCTGGATCGGCGGCTGGTGGCGAGATCGCCGAGCCGCTGTCCGGCTGATAGCCGTTGTCTACGATCGGTGCATTCTGGACATGATCGTGGATCCAGTGCGGTTCGGCCTGAAGAGTGCATTCGGCGTCAGACTTGTTCACCGAATCGTACCGGCGCCGGATCTCGTGGTGCTTCTTCACGATGATCCGGATCGCATCCGAGCACGAAAGAGCGAACTCGAGGTCGAGGAGATCTCGCACCAACAGTCCGCCTGGCTCGCGCTGGCAGCGCAGGGAGATGTTCATGTCGTGCTCTCCGCTCAGGAGCCGAGACACGCGCTCGCGGCAAGGGTCGTCGATCACGTGATCGATCGGTTCTTCGGGCATGCGAGCCAGCACAGTCCCGTCACGCTCGTGCCCGCCATCGACGACCGTGTCGTGCCGGCCTCAACGGCCGGAAGCGGACGATGCGAGTAGCGCTGTGAAAGTCCTGCTGTCGGCATATGCGTGTGAGCCCCACAAGGGATCGGAACCAGCGGTGGGCTGGCAGTGGGTGCAGCAGATCGCCCGTTTTCATGACGTCTGGGTGATCACGCGCGCGAACAACCGTGGCGCGATAGAAGCGGCTCTTCGCGAGCGTCCTCTCCCGAACGTCCAATGGATTTACACAGATTTCCCGAGATGGACGCAGTTCTGGAAAAAGAGAGAAGTGGGCCTGCATCTCTATTACTATTTGTGGCAGTTCCTCGCCTATTTCCGAGCGCGCACTCATCATCGTCAGATCCGTTTCGACGTCACTCACCATGTCACGTTCGGCAAGTATTGGGTCCCTTCACTGCTCTGGCTGCTGCCACCACCGTTTGTCTTCGGTCCCGTAGGCGGCGGAGAGAAGCCGCCGTTCGCGTTCTGGTCCGACTACGGCATGCGTGGAAAGATCATCGACGGGATCAGGTACCTGACACAACGCGCTGCTCATGCAGATCCCTTCCTCCGGCTCGCAGCGGTCCGCGCAGCAGTAGCGATCGGCGTCACTGAACAGACGGCTGCGCAACTCCGCAAACTCGGTGCGAAGCGAGTGCTGGTTCACCCGCAGTGGGCGATGCCTGAGCGCGATTTCCTCCGCTTGAGTTCGCGCGGTGGATCAAGCGCAGGACATCCCCTGCGCGTCATCAGTATCGGAAGACTGCTCCATTGGAAGGGTTTTCACCTGACCATTCGTGCTTTCGCAGAGTTCTATCAGAGCCATCGTGACGCGGAGCTCTGGATCGTCAGCGACGGACCCGAGCGAGGTCGCCTGGAGCGGCTTGCGCAAAGGCTGGGCGTGGCGGAGGCCGTCGTTTTCTCGGGCCATTTACCGACGCTTGCGGATGTGTATCGCAAGTTGAAAGAGAGTGATGTCCTGGTTCATCCCGCGCTCCACGAAGCGTTCGGCAATGTCTGCCTCGAGGCCATGGCGGCCGGAAAGCCAGTCATCTGTCTAGACATCGGCGGACCCGCAATGCAGGTGACAGAGAGCACCGGGTTCAAAATAGCGGCCACCACCGTCGCGCAGGCCGTTCATGAGATGGCGGAGGCCCTGTCAGCACTCGCCGACCACCCAGAGCTGCGCGAAGAAATGGGGAGGGCGGCAGTGTTGCGGGTCAGGCAGGACTTTCAGTGGGACCGGAAGGGAGACTTCATGGCTGACGTCTACCGCCAGGTCGTTGCCGAATCCGGGATTCCGTACGCGCCTGCAGCTGGTACGACGACCGATCGATGCGGAGCACAATCTCTAACTGGCGACGTCGTCCAGAGACGCACGCCCGATCCAGCTGGGACTGGAACGGCGGCCCAGTGACAGTAATCATATGAACCTGACGGTTGCGCGGCGATGGTTGGGTAAGGGGTTCTGGGCCTTGACCGATCAGACTCTTTTTGCTTTGTCCAACTTCGCTCTCAACATACTGCTGGCGCGCTGGCTGAGCGCAGTTGAGTATGGCGCGTGGTCACTTGCCTTTTCAACGTTCCTTCTCGTGGGAGGCCTTCACACGGCACTTGTCGTGGAGCCGATGCTGGTCTTTGCGCCGTCGCGCTACAAAGATCGGGTGAGTGCGTATCTTGGAGTGTTGATTCAAGCGCAT
Organism: Vicinamibacteria bacterium; assembly: GCA_963800785.1. Classification (GTDB taxonomy): domain Bacteria; phylum Acidobacteriota; class Vicinamibacteria; order Vicinamibacterales; family JAENWD01; genus JAENWD01. The sequence continues at coordinate 138,351 of CAWDCH010000020.1, read as the reverse complement.
TGGCGGCTGATGGTCCCCTTCAGCGTTGCCTTTCTCGCTCTTGGTCTCGGGACGAGTTACGCGGGACAGGCGGTCGTTGGCAGGACGACCGTCGCGTTTGCCCTCGCAGGACCGTGTGTGCTGTTTCAATGGCTCATGCGGCGAGCGTGCTATACACAGCTTCGCCCCGATCTAGCGGCATCGGCCGGCGTCAGTTACATGGCGCTCGTTGTGGGGGGGGCTTATGCACTTTTTCATTTCGGTTCTCTGTCAGTTCTATTCGCGGTTGGCCTGCTTGGCGTAGCCAGCCTGGTCTCTGGGGCGTGGTTGGTCTGGCGGCTGGATGTGGCGCGTTCTGCCATGACGCAAAGCGATCTCTACGGGCCAGCTCTCAGAGATCATTGGAGTTACGGGCGATGGGCGATTGCCATCAGTGCGATGAGCTGGGTCCCCGGTAACCTGGCGTACCTGGTCCTTCCGTTCTCGGTTGGTCTCGAAAGTGTCGCGGCGCTCCGTGCCGTGATGAATGTACTACTGCCAAGTCAGCACATCATTGGCGCGATATCGGGTCTCCTCTTACCTCTTTTCGCCGGATCGCGGGCGAAAGCGCACTTCCGGTCCCTCGTCATCTCGTTGCTCGTATGTTTTGCGGGGGCGACATTGGCAGCCTGGTTTGCCACGGGCCTCTTTGGCGAACGATTGATCGCCGCCTTATACCACGGGCGATACGTTGAGCATGCCCATCTCCTGTGGCTGCTCGGTCTCATTCCCGTGGCCACAGGCGTACAGGCCGTTCTCGGGGGAGCGCTTCGCGCGCTCGAGCGACCCGATAAAGTGTTCTGGCCTTACATGCTTTCGACGCTGGGGACGCTCACGGTGGGTGTGGCGATGATCCTCGGCTGGGGACTCACGGGTGCTGCGTATAGCCTCGTGCTCTCCGCCGTACTCTGTTCAGGGGGTATGAGCTGGCAGCTACTTCGTGTCTGGACTGGCAGGACCGCAGCGCCGACTGAGTCGACTCCGCTTGCGAAATCCGCAGCCGCGTTGCAGCGCATGTGACGCGCCCGCCTATTCGCTCGCGCGACGAGTCCGCCACCGCTCAGATTTCAGGCGAAAGCTTGTGGCGCACACAATTCGGCTCAATTCAAACGGCATGTCCCGCGACAATGTCTGGACGTCAGGGCAAGGCGCAGATGAGCGCGGGCAACGTCCAGCCGGATTGCATCTCGAATACGGGGTTCGACTGTTGCAGATCGCTCGCGAAACCACCAAACGGGACCGCGCCCTGCGGCAGTCGAAACGCGTCGGACCGCGACGTGTGAAACCAGATGTTGTTGTTCATCAGGTGCATGGTGTTGCGAATTGACGCCCACGCGCCTGGTGCCAGGTAGTCCGTGTGCCACCAGAGCCAGCCCGCGTTGGTTGCGCCGGTGCCGACGCCGCTGCCAACGACGGTGTTGCCACTAACCGTCCAGTACCAGGAACGCGCTGTGTAACTGGTCCCGGTTTCCCAGTTCGTGAACGTCTGTCCGGCATACACACCGCCAAAGGCCACGTTGAAATTCGTGTTGTTGAAGATCTGATTGTTCTCGAGTGTGACGTTATCTGATTGCGCGTCTACGACGCCGCCCTCGACGTTGTTGCAGACACGATTGCCGATCAGGGCGATCGGCCCGTCATTTTTCTCCAGCGACACGCCCTTGCCGAAGTTGCCTTTCATCAGGCTCTGTTCGACGGTGACGCGCTGGTTGTTGCTGTCGGCCCAAAACCCACTGCCCTTGTTGTCCACGAATTGCACGCGTCGCACGACAACGTCGCGATCGCCGAAAATCTTGAACACCGAATCCCATCCCTGATGGCCAACAGCATAACCACGCCAGTTGTTCCGGGCCACTTCGCTGTCTTCGATCGTCACGAACCGATTGCGATAGTCGGCATAACCGTTCACGCCGTTATCACTCAGTGCTGAGCGAAGGATCTTCAATCCTGACGTGGTGCCGGATCCGATCGCGCTATGGGCGGCATGTCTGATCACCACGCTATCCAGCGTGATGTTCTTCGAGTTCGTGATCGAAACCATCACGTCCTGCACGCCACCCCGGCTTCTCGCGATGCTCAATTGCTCGAGGGTGACATTTCGGCGTCCGTTCACCTTCAGGACGGTGACACGAGAACCGACCTCGATCAGTGCGTTGTTCATCGATGCGCCGGCGGGGAGGCGAATATACAACCGGCTCGAGGCCTCATCTACGAAGAACTGCCCTGGCCCAGTCATCGTCGCCAACGATATCCGTGGTATCAAGGGGACCCCGTTGAAAAACACCGTCTCGGTTCGGCGCAGCGTGTCCTTCTGAGGATCTGGCAGCGAATTCCAGTAGAATTCCCATCCTGGCGGAACTGGCTTCATACCCCACTTGTTCGGCCACGAATGCATGAACGAGCCATCCGCCTGAGCCGTCCAACCCGTTGACCAGTCATCCGCTCCGGTTAGAACGGTGTTTGGACCGCCGCCCTGGATGACCATCTCGGCCTCCGTCTTCTGGCCACCGAGATCCACGCTTTCGCGATAAACGCCATTGGCAATGAGCACGCGTGCTGGCTGCCCGGAGGCGTGCACCACATTCGCGAGTGCGACGCCGCGGTTGATCGTCTGCACCGGGCTGCTCTGCGTCCCCGCATTCGTGTCAGAGCCCGAAGTGCTCACAAAAATCGTCGTGCCCCAAAAGGCTGAGGGTTGCGACGAAGGGAGCGGTTCCCCAGGCGCGACTACTCGCACGGTAAGTGGAGCAGGAGGCCCCTGACCGGCCACATCAGCGGGGAGCCCTGCGACTCCGCCCAGAACCAACAGGGTGAGTGCGACTCCTGCCAGTCGACTACGCCGTCTTCCGGAACGGGAACGCAGGGAATAAACAGGCACGGCCCGTTCCATTTCTAAACCACAGCAGATCAACAACTTACAGGCGATTGGCCGACCGTTTGCTCACAAGTGGAAATCTGAGATGCGATTCCCGATGCTGATGCGGTACGTCGTGCGCGCAGTCTCGAAGACTTGGCGTTCGTAACGATCCGTTATCTTACCGACAAGGCGGCCGAGATGGTAGCGGTGAGGTTTCCGCCGATGTCGGAGCTGTTCGTTGTGATTGGTGAAGAGAACCAGATGCGGGACGGTTCGACCACGGCGAGCAAGGAACGTGGCGTCACGGCCGCGTCGCCTTGGGCATGAGACGCCGTGGAAAATGGCACGAGCAGTTTCCCACGGCGCCTCGCACGCGAATCCTCCCTTTAAACAGGGATGGAAAGGGGCTATTCACACGAGCTGGTCACGGCAGCGTGCAGCTCAGGGTCGGTGGCGTTTGCCATGTGGAATTCACCTCAAACGATGAATTCGCGTTTTGGAGGTCAGTGCGGAACGCTGGAAACGCGACCGCACCTTGAGGCAGCATGAACGCGTTCGTCTTGTTGCTATGGTACCACCGGTTGTTGTCCATCAATTTCATCGTATTGCGTATATCGGCCCACGTACCCGGGGCGTTCCAATCGGTGTGCCACCACAGCCACCCGCCGTTGGTCCCGGCCGTGCCCGTGCCGCTGCCGACCACGGTATTGCCATCGACCGTCCAGTACAGCGTGTGTCCCGTGTAGCTCAGACCGGTCTGCCAATCCTTTTCCGTCTGCCCGGAATAGATGCCGCCGAATGCGATGTTGAAATTCCGGTTGTTCCAAATCTGGTTGGACTTGATCGTGACGTTATCGGACTGGGCGTCGTTGACGCCGCCCTCGATGTTTCCGCATATGCGATTGCCGATGATGAGGATGGGGCCCTGGTTCTTCTCCACTGACACGCCCTTGCTCAAATTCCCGCTCATCAGGCTGTTCTGGAGGGTGACCCGTTTGTTGTCGGTATCGGCGTAGAAGCCATTGCCCGAATTGTTGACGAATTGCGTGTGGCGCACGATCCCGTCACGCATGCCACTCCACTTGAATACCACGTCCCAACCCCGGTGCTGGGCCGGCCAGCCGCGCCAGTTGTTTCGCGAAATCTCACTGTCCTCGACGATGACGTCTATATCCCGGAATGCCTGGAGCCCCATCACGCCATTGTCGGTGAAGGATGAGCGGCGGATCCGTACCGTCGTGTTGTATGCGCCATTCAAACCGCCGTACGCGAGCCAGCGCACCGTCATATCCTCCAGCGTGATATTGCGAGAGTTCGTCATGGCGAAACCGACATCCTGCACCGCACCTCGATTGCGCATTACGGCAAAATTCCGCAGCGTCACGTTGCGGCGACCGTTGATCTTGAGCGGGGTCATCCGTATGCCGACCTCGATGGTCGCGGTGCTCAACGACATTCCACTCGGCAGGCGAACGTGCAGCAGCGAGTTGGTTTCATCGACGAAAAACGTCCCGGCAGCGGAGAGTTCCGCCAGCGTCAACACCAGGCGCAGCGGCGAACCATTCACATATACCATCTCAGAGCGCCGTAAGACGTCACGGAGAGGCCCGTAGCCGCCGTAGGTCCAGTAACCTTCCCACCCGGCGGGAATGGCTTTCATCCCCCACTTGTACGGCCACGCGTGCACGATGGCCCCGTCTCCCTGCGTCGTCCATCCCGTCGACCAGAGATCCGCGCCGGTGAGAACGGTGGTGGTCCCGGCGCCCTGAATTGTGAGCGCCGCATCCGTTGACTGGCCGCCGAGGTCGACAGACTCGCGGTAGGTTCCGGCCGCGACCGAGATAAGCGCGGCCTGTCCGGCGGAGTTCACCTGAGCGGCCAACTGCACGGCGCGCTGAATCGTTCGAACAGGATTGTTTTGTGTTCCGACGTTGCTGTCGAGCCCGCTCGTGCTGACGTAGATCGCCGTTCCAGCGGTCGGATCAGGCGTCGGCTCTGGTGTCGGGTCCGGCGTCGGATCCGGTGTCGGTTCTGGCGTCGGCTCTGGAGCCGGCGCGCGGAGCTGGGGCATTCATGGTCACCGACACGCCGACCGTCAGGGTCTGCGTCGCGCTTTTCACACTGAACGAGGTCGAATATGTCCCCGCTGACATAGTGGTTGTTGCGAATGTCAGCGTGAGCGTGGCGGCGTTCGTGCCGCTCGCCGGCGAGACTTTCAGCCAGCTGGCCGCAGGGGGCACAATCGACCACTTGCTTGCCTTGCTACCACTTTTGCTGATCTGCACTGTTTTGCTGGACGCGTTCTGCCCAACAGTTGCCTGCGCGGTAATTGACGTCGGGCTGACGGAGAGCGTCGACGCGGTCGGCCCTGCGGACGCCGACATTGGCCACGCCAACGCCGCAACGACAAACACGAACAAGCCAAGCCTCGTGGAACGGGTTCTCATATGTGCTCCTGCCTCTAGTAACCGTCGCCGGGCGCCACCAAGCCGCGTTGTGCAGCGCCAAAATGAGCCGTCGTCGACGACACCGCCCGACGCCTCGTCGATCTCGCGGTCTGTCTCGTCGCAGCGCGCACACGTCCACACAGGTGGCGAAGTGCCTACCAATTTGGCGGAAGGGTTGAGATCGGCTGGGGAAGCGATCGCCCGGAACTACGCCGTGGGCGGTGCTAGCTGGGCGCTAGAGCAAGGGGTATGCCGGGGTGTGCGAGCACGGAACTTCTCATGTTTTCCGACGCGCGCGCAGTGATCGTGCGAACCCTCTTGCGCGTGACGGACAGCCTTGTAATCGCATCACGTTCATGTAATCGAAAACCCGCTCTGGAAAACAGGAACAGTGGATCCAAGACGCCACAGAACGGATCTCGCTGCGCGAGTTTGCCGGGCCACCGTCGCTGTGTGTCGGAACGACGACGCTGGAGTGGCCGGCGGCGAGGAGCTCACGTCCGTTCCCGGTCTCGGACGTCAGGACGCGAAGCGCCCGAACTCATGGGCCCGTCATCGTGCCACGAAGGGCGATCGATCTCACCGGCTTGTCACGATGACAATCGTCCACGTCGCGGCGCGCTCACCGAACGCATGGTTTCGCCGATTTGAGCCAGCAGGCTCTTTTCAATCGTGAGGCGCTGATTATCGGTATCGAGCCAGAGCCCGTTGCCCTGGTTGTCGAGAAACCGCGTTCGGCGCCGATGCGAATCGAGGTCGGCACGCGGCCGACGCCACTGCGGGTGACCGGCCGCCGCAACGTGACGCTGCGGAACTTCGCGGTCATGCGCAACCGTGGCGCAGTGCACTGACACCGAGTTCTCGGTCACCAATTCGCGCAATGTCACCTTGGACAACATTACCTAAGTGGATGGCCTACAGCGCTTGGGGCGGGTCCGGCAACACCACGATTCGCATCTATCGGTCAGTGTTCAGCGACAACGGGGTGCTGGCGCTGCGATGTCGACGTGATCGTCGAGGACAGCGAGGTCGCACGGAACAATTGGCGGGGATCGGCGGTCGGCCACGTGGGCTGGGATTCAGTTTTCAAGTGGGCCGGCGTGCCCGTATCGTCGCCCCTCCGTAAGCAATCCCCTCAGGCAGTTTCAAATACAACTGTCCGGCATTCTCGTCTACAAAGAAGGATCCCGCGGTGAGCGCCGCCAGCGACAAGACTCCCGTCAGCGGCGCGCCGGCCACTGGTGAACGAGCACGCCCCCGGACTGAGAAGTCCATCCGGTCGACCGGTCATCGGCACCTGTGAGAATCGTCGTGCCCACCGGCTCCTTCGACCATCAACGCCGCGTCGGTTGTTTGTGATCCGAGGTCAACAGCCTCGCGGTACGTTCCCGCGGCGATTTGAATCCGCGTCCCGGCCGATGTGCTGCGTCAATTGTCGATCACGGCAGCGTGCAGCTCAGGGTCGGTGGCGTCTGCCATGTGGAATGCAGCTCAAACGATGAATTCGCTCTTTGGAGGTCGGTGCGGAACGCTGGAAACGCGACCGCACCTTGAGGCAGCTTGAACGCGTTCGTCTTGTTGCTATGGTACCACCGGTTGTTGTCCATCAATTTCATCGTATTGCGAGTATCGGCCCACGCACCCGGGGCGTTCCAATCGGTGTGCCACCACAGCCACCCGCCGTTGGTCCCGGCCGTCCCCGTGCCGCTGCCGACCACGGTATTGCCATCGATCGTCCAGTACAGCGTGTGTCCCGTGTAGCTCTGCCCGGTCTGCCAGTCCTTGATCGTCTGCCCGGAATAGATGCCGCCGAATGCGATGTTGAAATCCCGGTTGTTCCAAATCTGGTTGGACTTGAGCGTGACGTTATCGGACTGGGCGTCGTTGACGCCGCCCTGGATATTTCCGCATATGCGATTGCCGATGATGAGGATGGGGCCCTGGTTCTTCTCCACTGACACGCCCTTGCTCAAATTTCCGCTCATCAGGCTGTTCTGGAGGGTGATCCGTTTGTTGTCGGTATCGACGTAGAAGCCGTTGCCCGAGTTGTTGACGAACTTCGTCCGGCGCACGATCCCGTCGCGCAGGCCACTCCACTTGAATACCACGTCCCAACCCCGGTGCTGGGCCGGCCAGCCGCGCCAGTTGTTTCGCGAAATCTCACTGTCCTCGATGATGACGTCTATATCCCGGAATGCCTGGACCGCCATCACGCCATTGTCGGTGAAGGATGAGCGGCGGATCCGTACCGTCGTGTTGTATGCGCTGTTCAACGCGCCGTACGCGAGCCAGCGCACCGTCATATTCTCCAGCGTGATATTGCGAGAGTTCGTCATGGCGAAACCGACATCCTGCACCGCACCTCGATTGCGCATCACCGCAAAATTCCGCAGCGTCACGTTGCGGCGACCGTTGATTTTGAGCGGGGTCATCCGTATGCCGACCTCGATGGTCGCAGTCGACTGAGACACCCCACTCGGGAGACGAACGTACAGGCGATCAGCGGTTTCGTCGACGTAGAACGTTCCGGCGACCATCGCACTCCGCGACAGCACGACTCGCAGTGGGTTCCCGTTGACATAGACCGTTTCCGAGCGGCGCAGGGTGTCACGCAAGGCACCATAGCCGCCCGAGGTCCAGTAAGTCCCCCAGCCGCTGGGAATGGCCTTCATCCCCCAGTTGTACGGCCAGCTATGCATGATCGAGCCGTCACTCTGCATGGTCCAGCCGGTCGACCAGAGATCCGCGCCAGTGAGGATCGTGTTTGGACCGGCCCCCTCGATGATCAGATATCTGTCGGTCTTCTGACCGCCCAGGTCGACGGCTTCGCGATAGACCCCCGCGGCGACCACCACCTTCGTGTCTTGGCCGGCGGCGTTCGCCTGATTCGCGAGCGTGACCCCTCGTTGAATCGTCCGCACGGGGCTGCCCTGGGTCCCCCAGTTGGCGTCCGATCCGGACGTGCTGACGTAATAGGTTGTCTGCGCAGACGCCGACATCGGAGAAAGCAGCGCCGCTACTGCAAAAACGTACAAGCCAAGCCTGGTGGAACGGTGGATCATGGGTACTCCCGCGTCGAGTTACTTGTGTGAGCGTTGAGAAGCCTCGGCACGCGGCCAAACACAGCACACACGTCGACACGCAAGGGCGGTCGCCCTGTGGATCGACGAGAAAACGGACTGGCAAAATCGGCTGGGGACGATGCCGAGAATTACGATGTAGGCGGTGCCGGCCCGACCACGCAGCAAGCCTCGTACCGAATTGTTGGGATGGGGATCACGTCAGGGCTCTGGCACGTGCCACCAGCCGGAGAGACCGTCTGCATCACGCCAGACATCGCAATTCGATGACTTCTCGCGGATCCGTGTGCGGGTGTGGTTCGGCGCGTAAGCCGGAACCGGCGCGTCGGAGAATGTCGAACCTTCGTGTAAATGTGTAAGAACCTCAGCCCGCCTTCGACGCCAGCCCGCGGAACGCGGCGAACTCACGTCCCCGACGGACGGCGTCTCTGGCTTTTTGCCGAGGCCAGTTTCGTGTGCTCTCCACGGGCCGAAAATTGCGGTGTTGCAGCCAGAACCCGGCGGCTTCCCGGAGCGCGTCGGCCGGCTCCGCGGTCAGTGCGGCTCTGACTTTGGCGGCAATCCGGTCACCACTGCTCCACGACAGCGAGTGATACGCGACGATATATCGCACATCATCTGCCAATGGCGGCCCCCAGCCCGCGTCCTCCCAGTCCAGCAACCAGAGTTGCCCGCGGTGGTCCTCGCGGAGGTTCCACGGCACGAGATCGCCATGGATGGGTCGCCAGTGCGATGGCGTGTCGGACGACCGTCCGAGTACACCATCCAGCGCCCGCGAGGCGTCGGCAGCGACTTCTCGGATCCGCCTCAAGTCCCACTCGGCTGGCTGGTGAAACGCGGGCAACAGCTCGAACTGGCGCACAGACCATTCGTTGACGCAGAACGAGGCCGTGCACGCCGGTACCCGGAATGACGACACGCGCGTCAATGGCCCGCGCGAGCGCTTCTCGAACGGCTCGATAGTCACGAAGAACTCCGGCTGTCCTTGTGCGGTCAAGCTGATAGCGCTCGACCTCTGCTTGTCCCACTGAGAATGGAAGTGCAGCCACCTCCCGGATGTACCGTTGCCCGGCTGCTGAAGTTTTCCCGCGATGGCGTCCCACACGTCCCAGCCGCACACCGGTTCAACGTGCGAACGCCGTTCGGTGACGAGCCGACGTATGCCTGGCAGCTGTACCTGGAGGGCAATGCCGGATTGAACAAAGCGGGGAATTCGTCGTCCGAAGGCATACAAGAGCACTCCCTTCGAGAGGGCCCGAGCGGAATCGGCGAACAGTTGTGGCTTGCCGCGCGGGAACGCCCAGACGCTGGTCTCTGCCCGCGCGCGGCGTGTCATTCGCGCGGCAACATCATAGGCAGACAGAAGCTCACGCTCGAACGACGTCGCTGAAGCACGAGGGACAGCGCCCACGGGGGGCGGACTGTCAAGAAACCGGTCAATCGCGGCGGCCAATCTGCGGGCTGTCGACTCGCGATCGGCGATCGGAACGGCTGCCGACGGTGTGTCGGGCCACTGTCGAACGAATCTCGGCCGGCCCTCCATGGTCGAGGCAGACCGCCGGCGTCCCGAGCGCGAGCGCCTCGGCGACGCACAGGCCGGCTTCCTCGTGGAGCGCCGGATGCAACAAGGCGCCTGCCGTGGCCAGACGCGATAGCAGCACGTCGCGCGGCAACCATCCCTCGAAGCACACCCGGTCGGTGATTCCCCACCGTCGCGCCGCACGTTGCATGCGCGCGCGCTCATAGCCCTCGCCGCAGAAGACTAATCGTGCCCCGCCGTTTTGGACATAACGAAACGCGCGCAGGGCCAGCATCGGACCCTTCCAGGCCACGAGGCGACCGACGAAAAGCACTTCCGCCGTTCGCGTCCCGCCGAAGCGGAGGTCTGCGGGGTCGACGACAGTGGCATTGGTCAGCACCGAAATCTTGCCGGTGGTGCGAATCCTCTCGAACGTGGCAGCGTTCTGCGCGAAGGTCACGACGGCGCGTCGTTGTGCCTGCCGTGCCGGGCCGAATCGCGCGAGGAGGCGGCGGCTAACGACGCGTCCCGCATCTTCGAGCAAACCACGCCAACCCAGTTCGGGTAGCAGCGACAGAGGGGGCTCCACGGCACCGCCGACAGGCCCCCAGACTAGCGGCTTGTCCAGCACGGCCACGCCTGTGCGCGTCCAGTACGCAGCCAGCGTCGCATGATGAACAACGTCGAAGTCCACGAGACGATTGAGTTCGACCGCGCGCGACGCGGCACGCCGCTGCCACTGGTCGTAGTAGAAATGGAAGCCGGGAACGGTTAAAAGGGCGATACCTTCGGCATCCACGCCGAACTCGATACCTTCCAGATGGATTCTCTCGGCTTCGGGCCGTCCCTCGATTGCCCGCCGGACTGCGGGAATGTAGTCCTTGTTCGTCAGGACCCAGACCTCATGAAGTCGCGCCGCCGCCAGCATCGCTCGGAATCCCACCTCGAGTTCCGAACCTTTTCCAGGCTCGCACGCCAAGGCCGACATCAGAATCTTCATGGCTCAGGAGCGAAGCGGGCTCGCCGCCTGGTCCGAGTGAGGCAGGCGTGCGTTCTCGAGCGCGCTTCGGTAAACGTCGGCGAGCTTATCGGCGATGGACCGCCAGGCGAAATGTGCAGCAGCCACATGTCGAGCGTGCTCGCCCATTGTCTGCCGGTCCTGCTCAAGGAGCGCTGCAGCATGTCTGAGCCCGGCGGCAACGCTCGAAACAGTCGGGGCAACGACAATCGCAGCCCCCGCGTGTTCGAGCTGTCCCATCGGATCGGCCTGACGCGTGACCAGGCAGGGCTTCCCCGCCGCGGCGGCGGCGAGCACCGACAGCGACAGGCCTTCCCACCGTGACGGGTGCACGAACACATCGGCCGCAGCGAACAGGTTCGCCCGGTCATCGCCAAATGCCGGCCCGGTAAACACCACCTGTCGCGAGACCCCGAGCCGCCCGGCGAGCCCCTCCAGCTTCCGACGCGAACCGTGGCAATCGGGACCAATCAGCACGAGCGCCGCGTGGCCAAGGTTGGCCTGCGCGAACGCCTCGATCAACAAGTCCAATCCCTTTTGCCATGGATCCAATCGGCCGATGAACAGGAACACTTGGCTCCCTCGCAGCCAGGGCCACCGCTCGAACAACGCATCAGGCCGGGTAGGTCGAACGCCAGCGGCAGGTGGCAGCCCGTTTGGAACGACAACAATGGGCCGATGGACACCGCGACGGCGAATGACCTCGGCCTCGTCCGGGCTGAGCGCCTGGACGAACGATGCGCCATTCAGGTACTGACGTTCGGCGAACACGTGAAGCAATTCCTTCTTCAGCCGCCCTCGCCGCAGCGCCGCCCGAAACAGGCCGCCATGAACGGTCACGCAGTAGGGAACGCCCGCCCGGACGAGACAGGGCGCCAGTGCGATGTTCTGGAGAATGTGGACCGAGTGAAAGTGGACGATGTCGGGGCGCCACGCGAGCACCGCTTCGGCCAAGCCAGGCTCGAAGTACGGGGAAAGAAGTCGCTGACGGGCCGACCCGCCGCGTGTGATGGGTGTCGCACCGGCAGCGTGCGGCATCGCATCGAGCCTCGGCCCGAGCACATGCACGTCACTGCTTTCCCTCGAGAACACCGCCACGAGCCGACCCGCGTCGGCCAGCGCATTGGCCAGACAATAAACGACCTGCTGCACGCCGTTGGCGCTCTCTGCGCCGAACGGCTCGTTGATGACATGCGCGATTCTGAGCGGCTCGAGTGAGGTAACCGTGTTGGCGCTCATCGACTCCGTTCGGTCGCCCGTGTGCGCGATTGCTCGACCGGTTCCGCGGCGCGAGGCGCAGCAACCACCTCTCGGGTGGCGTACACTCCGCGCAGTTCCAGCATCTTGATGTGAATCAGTTCAGGAATCACCGTCAACAGATACCGGAACTGGCGAACTGTCGTGATGTCGTCCTCGTACGTCAGCTGCACCGGAACTTCGACGACAGGAATGCCGAGTGTCCGACTGCGAATGAAGATTTCGATATCGAAGAGAAAGCCGTCCGTATAGAGCTGCTGGAATACTTGCGCCGCGGCGTGCCGCGAAAATCCCTTCAACCCGCTCTGCGTGTCGCGCGTGGTCAGCCCGAACAGCATCCGCACGAGCGCGTTGAACGCGACGCCCATTCGGTGGCGACGATAGACGTACTTCACCAGTCGATTGTTCACCACGTACACCGACTCGGGCAGGCGCCGATTGCCAACGACAATCGGGTCGCCCTGCTCCAGGCGCTCGAGCACCGCCAAGAGATTGCGCTTGGCATACGCCATGTCGATATCGGTGAAAATGATGTGCTTTCCTCTGGAATTCAGGATCCCGTTCCGGATCGAATATCCCTTGCCCATGTTGCGAGGATTGCGGAGGACATGGATCGAAGGCACGTCGTCTTCGAGACGCCGCAGAATCGGGAGCGACTCGTCGACGCTGCCATCCTCGACGATCAGCACTTCATAGTCGCGACCGATGCCATCGAGGAACGCCACGAGATCGCGCAGCCTCTTCTCGAGGTGCTCCGCGGCGTTGTAACACCCAACGACCACCGACAGCTGAGTGGTTGCCCGAGGCATCGGTGGAGACTCGCGGTCCATGCCCGATGAAATCTGATAGGCCATTTCCCCACACCTCAGCAAGGGGTTGGCCAATCGTTGCATGATTCTGGAGCGGATCTCACGAGTAGTCGCGAAAAAATGACCGGCAAGAGCATGTTCTGGCAGACTAATTTCGCCCTCCTGGATCCTACACCTCGCGAAAAGGGAGCGATTACGCGACGGGCGTCAGTACGCCCTGGCATCCGAATTGCTGAGGTAGCCGCCTCTCGCTGGGGCCGCCGTAATTCAGCGTCTTCAGGCACTAAACTCATGAACGGACAGTAATAATCCGCGTGTACACCTGATGCCGCCCATGAATTCGACTGACATCGGGAACCATATCCAACCTGTCGATCGCACGGTGGACGGGGAGCCAATCGTGTCGAGTCCCGTGGCGCTTCGGCCGCGGTGGGCGCGAACCGACCTCGTGCTATCGAGCGCGCTGATGCTGTTCGTCGAGCTGGTCCTGATTCGATGGACTGGCGCGATGGTGGTTTATCTGTCGTACTTCTCCAACTTCGTGCTGCTCGGGAGCTTCCTCGGCATCGGCATCGGCTTCCTGCGCGCGAGGAAAGCTCCCCGGCTCTTTCCGTGGGCACCACCGCTTCTCGTGCTCTTCGTCGGCATCGTCACCGCCCTGCCGGTCTCGATCGATCGATCCGGCAGCGATCTGGTGTTCTTTGGCACGTTGCACGAGCGGGGTCTCCCGGCATGGGTCATGCTGCCGCTGATCTTCATCGCCGTGGCGGCGATTATGGCGACGCTTGCCCACGCGGTCGCCATCCGATTCGCACAATTTGAAGCGCTCGAGGCGTACCGGCTCGAGATTATGGGGTCGCTTCTCGGCATCCTGTCATTTGCCGCAGTGGCGCTTTTGGGTACGTCGCCGCTCGCCTGGGGAGGGATCATCGCCGCCGGCCTCCTTCTGCTGGGACGGGCGAAGCCTTCACCCGTCCAGCTGACGTCGGTGGCGCTGCTCGTGACGATATTCGCGATCGGCTCGTTCTACTCTCAATCGATCTGGTCTCCCTACTATCTGATTCGCTGGCACTCGTATCAACGTCCAGGGCACCGAGGCCATTGACATCTCGGTGAATCGCATCCCGCACCAGGCGGTGATGACGAACGAGGGCCGCCGTCGGCTGGCGCCTTACTACTTCATTCCCTACGAGCGCATCGATCGCGCATCGCTGGGCGACGTGCTCGTCGTTGGTGCGGGATCGGGTAGCGATGTAGCGATTGCGCTCGAACGTGGGGCCGCTCACGTCGACGCGGTCGAAATCGACAGAGAGCTCTACAAGTTTGGCGTTCAGCGCCACCCCGAACGGCCGTACGCCGACCCGAGGGTCCAGGTATTCGTGACGGATGGTCGCGCGTTCCTCCAGAGCAGCACGCGCAACTATGACGTCATTCTCTTCGCCCTTCCGGACTCACTCACGCTCGTCAGCGGACAGTCGGCGCTCCGGCTCGAAAGCTATCTGTTCACGCGCGAGGCGTTCGAGACCGTCCGGGCGCGGCTGAATCCCGGCGGTGTCTTCGCAATGTACAACTTCTACCGCGAGCGATGGCTGGTCGACCGGCTGGCCGGCACGTTGCAGAACGTGTTCGGCGCCGCCCCGTGTCTCGACACCTATGGGGTTGAGGAGATCAGCGCGTTTTCGGTGATGGTGGTCGGACAGAACGGTCGGGGGACCAAATGCGCACAGACCTGGTCGCCCGCTGGTCCGGTTGTCGAACCAGCCACTGACGATCACCCGTTTCTGTACTTACGCACCCGGACCATCCCAGATCGCTATCTCGTGACTCTCCTCCTGATCGTCATTGCCTCGCTCGTGGCTGTGCGTGTCGCCGGTGGTCCTTTCGGCAAGATGTCGGGTTACGTGGACCTGGCGTTTATGGGGAGCGCATTTCTTCTGCTCGAGACGATGAACGTCGTGCGATTCGCGCTGCTCTTTGGCACCACCTGGTTCGTGAATGCGCTCGTATTCGCTGGCATTCTGTTGACAGTGCTGCTGGCGGTGGAGTTCGAACGCCGCGTTCGTGTCGGCCGGCCCGGTCTGCTCTTTTTGTTCCTGTTCCTCTCCATCGGCGTGTCGCTGCTGGTGCCTTCGCGGGCGTTGTTGTCGTTGCCGTTCGTGTCGCGCTTCGCGGCTGCGACGGCGCTCGCCTTCGCACCGATCTTCATTGCGAACGTCGTCTTCGCGCGGCGTTTCCGCGACACGACCGATGCGACGGCGGCGTTTGGCGCCAACCTCCTGGGGGCGATGCTCGGAGGCACGCTCGAGTACGTGTCGCTCGTAACGGGTCATCGCATCCTCCTGCTGGTGGCGGCGACGCTCTACGGTTTGGCGTGGCTTTCCTGGCACCGGACTCGCGAAGGCCGCGCTGCTACGGCCACTCGAGTCGCGTAGGTCCCGAGGCGCGACCACCCACCCGAGACGCGATGAGAGACCCTCTGCCAATCTGGCCGCGAAGGTGGTCGACGGCGATGGCCTTGCTCGGCCTCCTCGTCGCGCAGATCGCGCTATTCCTCGCCGCCACGCAGCGCTCGTTCTTCGCTCACGAAGACCTGTACAACTTCGCGCTTGCCGAAGAGCAAACCTTTCTCCATTACCTGGCAACCCCCATCATCCACACCTACCCAGCGCCCGGTAATCGACTGCTGTTCTTCGTGGCCTTCAAACTGTTCGCGCTGAACTACCTCGCCGCACGCCTGCTGCTGCTCGCCCTGCTGGCCGCAACCACCATCCTCCTCGGTCAGCTCGTTCGCACGTTGGCGCGCAGCGATGAGTGGTGGACGGTCGCCCTGCTCACACCGTTTGCGTTGTCGCTCACACTGGTGAGCCCCATCAACCTCTGGTCGAATGGCGTGCCTGTCTTTCCGACCTTGCTGTTCACAGTGATTGCGTTGTCTGCGTGGATTCGGTCCTATGGGGAATCGCACCGGACGTTCTGGATAGGCGTGACAGTGACAGCCATCGCGGCAACGACCGGTTTCTATCTGAAGTTCCTGCTGATCCCCGTGTATCTGCTCTTTCTCAGAGTCGCCATCCTTCCTCGACTTCTGGAGCTGCCCCGCGGAATCCGGGCTCTGTGGCAGGAACGGAATCGATGGCTCGCCGTCGCGGCACCTGGGGCCCTTTACGTGGCCGTGTATCTACTGTCCGGCCTGGCGGCGCGATCGTACGTTCCGGGCGATCGGCCCTTTCTCGCTTATCTGACGACCGCGTGGTTCCGCGCCCTCATTCCGGTCGCCACGCTGAACGTTCCGCTCGACTCGACTCCCTCAACGGCGTCGTGGCTCGTGGTAGCAGTCTGTCAGGGGCTCTTCTGGGGCGTGGTGTGGGCCACATGGAGGCGGTCGGCGCTGGCTCTTCACGGGTGGGCGCTTTTCATGCTCGCCTTCGTGACGAATATGATCATGGTCGGAGCTGTGCGCCTTGCGACCTCGGGCGTCGCGATCGCCTACTGGCTGCGCTACTACCCTGAAGTGCTACTGATCCTCCCCCTTGCCTTGGCCCTTGGTTTGCGGCAGGGGGCCGAACGGCGCCCGGAACTGGCGTGGGAAAGGGCGAGGACCGGCCGGACGGCCATGGGCGTGCTCGCCTGTGTGCAGGCGGTGTCGCTCGCCATCTGGGCTCCGCGAATCGTGAGCAAGTCCGACGGTGCACGATCGAGAGTCTGGTTCGATAACCTGCGCTCGGGTCTCGACGCCGTGCAAGCAGATCAAGCACCGCTTCGAATCGTGGATTCCGACACGCCCGAGTACGTCGTGCTGTCGTGGATGGCTCCCTACAACAGAGTTTCCAGGATTCTGCGGCTGCTTGGAGTGGATGCCGTTTATAACGACGCGTCGGGACCGGCCTATGCTGTCATGGCGGATGGTCGCGTCACCACGGCTGTGTTTCGATCGCAGTGGCTCCTGCTGCCTGCCACCGCCGACACTGTTCGCATCGTCTCGGATGGCTCGCCGGGATCATCCGGTACGTGTCTTCACGACCTGTCGCTTCTGCAGGATCACCCCGGGGCAGAATTCACTGGCGATCGCCTGGCACTCCGTGTGTCCTATTCTGCTGAGAGCCGCGGGGCTGTCGCCCTGCAGGTCGATACCGGCGATCCGGAACGCCGCTATCGCGACTTCGAGCTGCATCCGGTCGGTCGCCATGCCGAGCTGGTGGATCTCGGAACATCCCGGATACGGGCCCTGAAGGTGAAGGCATCGCCAGGCGACAGGATCTGCATCGAACGCATGGAAATCGGCTCGCTTGGAAGTAGCCGGGCGAATCAGCTCTGAGGTACGGCAATGCCAGGATGTGCCGCGATCATCGAATGAGTCATCCAAGCACTCACCCTCGGTCGTCGAGTCAGCGGCGCGAGAGCGTCCGGACGGACCGGCAGATTTGTGTGTTCGCGGCGATGGCCCTCGCGGCGCTCGTCGGCTATGGGAGTCTCGTTCCATTCGACCTTACGACACCCGACGCCTTCAACCCGATCGTCGGACTGGAGCGCATTCCCTTCACGCCGTGGTCGGGAGTCTCGCGCACGGATGTTCTGGTTAACCTCACCGTTGGCCTGGCGCTTGGTTTCTTTCTGACGGGAGCGTGGCGCTCGACATGCGGGCAGAGCCGAGTGGCCGGCGTGGTCGGGGTGCTGGTGGTCGCGTGTCTGTCGACCATCCTGGCCATGGGCGTCGAGATGCTGCAGGCGTTTTCGCCGACGCGCGACAGCTCGTGGAACGACGTATCGGCGCAAACCCTTGGCGCAATCCTCGGGTCGCTGGCCTGGGCTGCCACCGGTCGGAAGGTCCTCGGGTGGCTGCGGCATCTTTCTCGCGAGCCCGAGCCGTCCCGGCTGGCGGTTGGTCTGTTGCAGATCTATCTGGCGATCTATCTCCTGTTGCAGTTGACGCCTCTCGACACATTCAAGGCGGCGAAGCTGGCGACGAAGTACGCAGAGGGCCGAGTCGTACTGGTGCCGTCAGTGCCCGACGTCCCGTCGACACTCCTCGTGCTGCACGACTGCATCGGGAACGCGCTCCTCAATGTTCCGATCGGCATGCTTGCCGCGCTGGGCTGGTGCAGGAAGGGCAAGAGACGCGCGCTCGGGCCGGCACTCCTGCTCGGAGCCTTGATGATCGTTGCAGTAGGCAGCGCGCAGCTGCTCGTGGGAGTCGGTGACGTCCGGCTGGACAAGCTCGCTGCGGCTGCCTTCGGCGTCACCTGTGGAGTCGTGGTCGCCAGGCGATTCCTGCAGCTGCGGCCGATTGGACCGATTGACCGTTCGCCGTTAGGCCGCGTGCCGTTCCTCGTTGCCGCCGCCGCGTGGGTGCTCGTGCTGATAGGACAAAACTGGTACCCGTTCGACTTCGAGCTGACATCCGTAATCGTCGAGCGGCGACTCACTCGCGCATCGCTGGTCCCGTTCGTTTTCTACTACTGGTACGCCTCGTACACGTTGAGCCCCTGGCAAGCCGTGCACGAGGGGCTGCTTCAGTTCGTCTTCGCCGTGCCGCTCGGATTGCTCCTGCGACTCGGGTGGGGCTGCAGCAGCGAGCGGCGTGTCCGGCAACTGCAGGGGCTGGCCATTACCGTCGCCGGAATGACCGTGCTGCTCGGGATTGAGTTTGCGCAGACGTTTCTGCCGACGCGGTTCCCCGACCTGACGGACGTGCTGATCGGGACGACGGGCGTCCTGATTGGCGACCTCACCGCCAGAGCGTTCGCCGACCGGCGGCGCGCGATCGCCTGGTCATTGCGCCGAGAGGAGTCTGCTCTGGACGCGCCCGTCCCGGTCGCTCAAACGAAGCGCCTGCTGGATGAGCCGTCGACGGCACGATCGTGACCATCAGCCATGACGATGTCGGAGCGTCCCGCCCTGACATACTTCGCTTTGGTGGGCTCACGGCGGCCACCTGGGTGCCTGTCGGAGCGGCTGTCCTGCTCCTGCTCGTGGTGGCACCAGTGCTCATTCAGGGCGGTCTGCTGGGTGACGAGTTCATCATCTGCTTGCGGCCAGTCCACGAAGGTGGCTACGGACCGTACCTCCACGAGATCTGGCGTGACACAGGAGTCGTCCGTCCCGCCCGGTTCATCGAGCTGCTGTTGATCTCGAAGACCTGCACCTGGATTCCGTACGGCCTCGTCATGCTGGTTCCGCTCTCGTTGAAGGTCGCCGCGGCTTTCCTGTTGTGCGGCCTGTTGCGCGACCTGCGTGCGCCGACACCCTGGCCGGAGCTCGGAGCCGCCATGTGGCTGCTCGAGCCCGTCGGAACGGAGGCAGCACTGTGGCCTGCGGCGCTCCACGTTCTCCTGGGACTGGTCCTGGCGCTCGTGGCCCTGCGCCTTTTCGGGAAGGGGTCCCTCGTTTGGGCGTCGGTGGCCAGCGCCGGCGCAGCCCTCTCCGTGGAGCAGGTCATCTTCGCGCTGCCTCTCGCGGTCTGGTTGACGGCTCCGCGGGAGCATCGTCGACGCGCCACTGTAGTGGCAAGCGTCGTGATGACGATCATCGTCCTGGCGTATGCCACTTGGCCTGGAGCGAACGAACGCCAGGCTGTGCCCCTCGCCACTCGTTGGCACAACGTCTTCGCGAAGGGCGCGTGGTACTTCTTCTTCCCCGCGTCAGGCCTGGGGCTGTATTCCGGAGCCATTGCGTTCCTGTGGGCGCTTCCCTACAGCGTTGCAATTGTCGTGATCGGGGCCCTCGGTGGTGCTCTTTTGTTTGCCCGTCTGCTGTCCGGTCATGCCGCGCCGCATCTCCAGCCAGGCGCGCGGGTCCCCGCCGTCCTCGGAGTGGGTCTACTGATCGTTCTCGCGAACCTGCCGCTCATCGTCACTGAGGTCGGTTACTCTGCACGAACGTTCACGCCCACCTGGCTGGTGCTTTCGGGCGCGTTCGCGGCGACGGGGGCGGTCGTCGCCTGGAGGCGCGTGCGCGTGCTCGGCGTGCTCGCCGGCACCTTTGCCGCGTTTGCCATCCTCTCGCTTGCGCTTAGCGCATCAGTGCGGGTGCAGAGCGACACTTTCAATCGGGCGGCCGCGAAATGGATCGCCGACCGGACCAAGGATGGAGCCGTCGTGGCGATCTGCGACGTCGACCGCACGGTCGTGAACCCGGCTCCGCTCGGGGCCTTTCACCTGCACGAGTTCCATTCAGACTGGGGCCACTGGATCGAGTTCTACACGGGAAGAATCGTGGAGATCCGTCGGAGCGGCCAGCGCTACTGGGGGTCGCGATGTCCCGATCTACGCGGCGCCAATCTGGTGATCAGTTTCCCTCGACTCGTGAGCGAGCTCTCGCCGACAGCGCATCGTAACGCACGATGAGACTGGTGGAATATGCGATCCGATGTGAAGGGGCTCCGCCATCTCGTATTCGTCCGCCATCGGCACAACTGGGGCCTGCTGACGCGCTTCAGTGCGGTCGGCGCGAGCGGAGTACTCGTCAACCTCCTCGTCTTCGGCCTGGCGCTGCACGGCGGAATCGATCCGCATGGGATCGTTTTGCCGATTGTCGGCACCGAGTTCAACGTCCGCTGGTATCACGGGTTCTCGACAATCGCGTTCGTGATAGCCAATCTCTGGAACTTCCAGCTCAATCGCGCTTGGGCATTTCGAAGCGCCGGTCATGCCCCGTGGCTCCGGGAGTATGGCCAGTTCCTCGCAGTCGGCATTGCGGCCCAGGGGCTCGGCCTCCTCGTTCTCACGTTGTTACTCCACCCACATTCACCGGTGTCACTGCCGAACTGGTCACTGGATGGCTCCTCACTGCTGCGCAGCCGCGAATTGTGGGCACAGGCGATAACTATCGCCACGGTGACGCCCGTGAGTTTCGTGGGCAACAAGCTGTGGACGTTCCGGTCAGTTCGGGCCCTGCTGCGAACCGAGCCCGAAAGAGCGCATTGAAAGCGAGCCCCATTATGCGAGTCTCATCGACATTCTGAGTGGGACGGTTGGAACGGCCATCGGCGCCGCGGCCACTGTCGCCTGGTCGCGTTCTCGCGAGAGCGGCGCTGGTCGGCCGTGGCGACTTCGGCTGTTGTTGCTTTTGATGGACTTGGATACTCCTGCTCGTGGGAGAGTACTGGTACCCGTTCGATGTTCAGTTCACACGAGAGCTGGGTCAGGAACGGAAGAGGCGCGCGCAAGTGACATTAGTCTCCCGATTGAAGGTCTTTTCGTCGGGCAGTTCGCAAGCTTTTCGCATCAAAGGCCAGCAAGCCCAACAACGAGCGCAACATGTCGTCCCTTGCCACAAACTATGCTGTTGGCCTTTCGCTTGCTGAGTGGTGACCGCATCCTAGTAAACGAAATGGCGGCGGTCTGCATTCCTGAGCCGGTCCTCCCCTGACTACTGAAGGAAAACCGCGACACGACCGCCTGCGAGGTGTACTCTTCCGCCCGTTCTTCGAGCGGTTCCGACGTGTCGCCCTAGGGCGCGAGTCGGTGGAGGGCGTTGATGATGAAAGGTCGGCTACCGTCGGACCAGGATAGCTCCGGACGAAATCTTGGGGAGGCAGAGCTCGCGTTTCTCCAAGAGGTGATTGAAAGCGGAACGCTCACGGCTACGAAAGGCCGAATGGTCAAGCTGTTCGCCGAGGAGTTTGCGCGCATCCTGGGCGCGCGTCATGCGACCGCGTGCTCCTCGGGCACGGCAGCCATCCATGCGGCGGTTGCTGCTTTGGATCCCGAGCCGGGCGATGAGATCGTGACGAGTCCCATCACTGACATGGGTGCCCTGGCGCCAATCTTGTACCAAGGAGCCATCCCCGTATTCGCCGACGTCGATCCGCGGACGGGCAATGTCACGGCCGACACGATTGCCGCACGGCTGGGCGATCGCACCAAGGCCATCGTCGTCACTCACCTGTTCGGCAATCCCTGTGAGATGCGTGAAATCATGGCGCTTGCCGACCGGCACCAGCTGCCCGTCGTCGAGGACTGCGCACAGGCTTACCTCGCCACGTCGTCTGGCCGCCCGGTTGGAACCATCGGTGCAATCGGCTGCTTCAGCCTCCAACAGGGCAAGCACGTCACCTCGGGTGAGGGCGGGCTGATCGTGACCAACGATGATCATCTGGCACGTCGTGTCCGTCTCTTCGTCGACAAGGCCTGGGGCTACGGCGATGCCAACCCGGATCACTATTTTCTGGCGCTCAACTACAGAATGTCGGAATTGCAGGGCGCTGTGGCTCTTGCCCAGGTGGGGAAGCTCGAATCCTCGGTGAAGCAGCGCCAGGAAATGGCCACGCGGCTCACAAGGGCTCTCGAGCGCGTGCCCGGCATCGAAACCCCATGGGTTCATCCGGATAATCGCCATGTGTTCTGGCGCTACGTGCTCCGCGTCGATAGCGCAATCATCCCCGGCGGACCCGGTGCACTGGCTGCGAGTTTGAAGGGCTACGACGTTGCGTCGGCCCCGCGATACATCCAGAAGCCGGCGTTTCGGTGTGCGATCTTTGCCGAGCAGCGCACCTTCGGATCCAGCCGCTATCCGTTCACGCTGGCGCGGCCTGAAGCGCTCGATTACTCCAGCGATCGTTTTCCGGGCACGTTTGCGGCGCTCGACGCGATGCTCGTGCTGCCCTGGAACGAGCGGTACGAGGCGCAACACGTCGACTATCTGGCGGAAGCGGTGACCGATGCCGTTTCCAGTCTCGCGGGAGCGAGAGCGTGAGCGACTCTATCGCATTCGGACTCGTGGGTGCCGGCGGCATCGCCCAGTCGTATCTCCAGGTCTTCTCCGGTCTCAAATCTGCGCACATCGCCGCCGTCGCCGACGTTCGTCTCGACGCGGCAAGCAGCGCCGCCGAAGCTCTGGGTTGCCAGGCCTTCGGGTCGTGGGAGGAGCTGGCCGAGCACGCGTCGATCGATGCCGTGCTGATCTGCACGCCGCCGGCGGCACACGCGCAAATTGCCATGCACTTTCTGGCGAGGCGCATCGCCGTCCTCTGCGAGAAGCCATTCGCTGTCGATCTGAATGAGGCCCGCGCGCTGGCGGCCGCAAGCGAACAGCACCACACGCTGTTGACGATGGCGTCGAAATTCCGCTACGTGCAGGATGTGATCCGCGCCAAGAGCATTCTCGCGTCGGGGATTCTCGGGGACATCATCTTGTTCGAGAACGTGTTTGCATCGCGGGCAAAGATGTCCGACAGATGGAACTCCGATCCCGCGATTAGCGGCGGCGGCGTGCTGATCGACAATGGCACGCATTCCGTCGACATCATCCGGTATTTCCTGGGGCCGATTGCTGAGGTGCTGGCGGTCGAAGGGAAGCGCGTGCAAACACTGGCCGTGGAGGATACCGTCCAGATGTTCGTGCGGGCCGCCAGCGGTGCGCGCGGGACGATCGATCTCTCCTGGAGCATCGACAAGGAACGCGACAGCTACATCGAGATTTACGGTTCGAACGGCACCGTCAAGGTGGGGTGGAAGGAGTCGAAGTTCCGCCAGGCCACGAGTCGCGATTGGGTGGTGTTCGGTGCGGGCTACGACAAGATTGGCGCCATGCGGGGGCAGGTGGAGAACTTCTGTCGCGCGCTGCGTGGCGAAGAACCCCTGCTGATCACCGCCGAAGACGCCATCGCCTCGGTCGCAGTCATCGAGCAGGCCTACAGCTCGCTTGACAGCTTGCGATGGGAACGCGTCCATGACGGCGAATTCGTCCGGCGGCCGTCGGACGTCACGAGCAGGGCCATCGTGTGAGCGCCTGGATTCACCCCACGGCGATCGTTGAAGATGGGGTCGAGATCGGGCCAGGCACGAGCGTGTGGAGCCACGTCCACATTCGCGGTCCGTCCAGAGTTGGTGCCGAATGCATCGTTGGCGAAAAAACGTACATCGCCTACGGCGTTGAGATCGGCGATCGCGTAAAAATCAACGCATTCGTGTATATCTGCGCCGGCGTTCGAATTGAGGACGGCGTGATGGTGAGCGCGGGCACGCTGTTCACGAACGACCGCTATCCTCGTGCGGCATTGCCAGATCTATCGAGGTTGAAACCATCCGCGCCCGATGAGCACACTCGACTTACGCTCGTCCGCGAGGGCGCCACGATCGGCGCACGCTGTGTGATCGGGTGCGACCTCACCGTCGGACGCTGGAGTATGGTGGGAATGGGCTCCGTCGTGACTCGGTCCGTCCCCGACTTCCACCTCGTGATGGGTCATCCCGCCCGCTCGGTCGCCTGTGTGTGTCGGTGTGGCGAACCATTCCTCCGCCTCGACCATGGGGGTCTTCCCGAATGCGACGCGAAGGCCTGCGAGGCCTGTGGTCTGAGCTACGCGGTGCAAGGCGGTCACGTCATCGAGCGGACGCCGCCATTGGCCCTCGGAGCGTCGAGAACGTAGCAAGGACGTGTCGATGAGCACCGGCCGCCGTTGGGGGATCGTCGGGGGCGGGATGCTCGGCCTCACCTTGGCCCATCGCTTTGCCGATGCTGGAGATCACGTCACCGTCTTCGAGGCTGCGCCCAGCCTCGGCGGTCTCGCGAGTGCCTGGAACCTCCATGGCGTCGTCTGGGATCGTCACTACCATGTCACGCTGCTCTCCGACCGTCACCTCAGATCGCTGCTCTCCGAGCTTGGCCTCGAACAGGACATGCGCTGGGTCGAGACGCGAACTGCGTGCTACAGCGACGGCACGCTGCACTCCGTATCGAACAGCATCGAATTTCTGCGCTTTCCGCCTCTTGCGCTCTTCGACAAACTCCGCCTCGGAGCGACGATCCTGTACGGTTCGAAGGTTCGAAACTGGGAACGACTCGAGCACCTGCGGGTGGAGGATTGGCTCACCGCCTGGTCGGGCCGGCGTACGTTCGAGCGCTTCTGGTTGCCGCTACTTCGCGCCAAGCTGGGCGAAAGTTACCGGGAGTCGTCGGCCGCCTTCATCTGGGCCACCATTCAACGACTATATGCAGCTCGGCGCACAGGCCTGAAGAAGGAGATGTTTGGCTATGTGCCCGGCGGCTACGCGCAAATCATCGACAAGTTCGCCGACATGCTCCGCCGACAGCACGTTGACGTGCGCCTGCACTCGCCGGTGGCGTCGATTGAGGCGGACGGCCCCCGCGTGCGCGTACGCGAGCAGGCGGGCATCGATCATGTCTTCGATGATGTCGTCGTGACGACAAACACGTCGCTCGCGGCGCGGATCATCACGGGCCTCGATGATGCCGAACGCGCAAACTTGCAGGCGATTCGTTACCAGGGAATCGTTTGCGCGTCGCTGTTACTCGAGCGGCCTCTCTCGCCCTACTATCTGACCTATATTACCGACGCGGCGCCGTTCACCGCCGTTGTCGAGATGTCGAGCCTGGTCGACCGGTGCCATTTCCAGGGCCGTTCGCTCGTATACCTTCCAAAGTACTGCGGGCGCGGTGACGCCGCCGCTCGGATGACCGACGCCGAGATTGAGGAAACATTCCTGGCAGCCCTTGGTCGGATGTATCCCGGCTTTTCCAAATCGGACGTCGCGTGCTTCCGAGTCTCGCGCGTTCCCGAGGTGTTCGCGATCCCGAGCCTCGATTACTCGAAGCGGGTACCGCCGATGGCCACATCAGTGCCAGGCGTGCATCTCGTCACCTCCGCACAGATCGTAAACGGAACGCTGAACGTCAACGAGACCGTGGCACTGGCAGAGCGCGCAGCGCGTCGCCTGTTGGGCGAACGTACGCGGCAGCAGCGGCCAGTCATCTCGGCGGTGCCCGGCGGCGACACCGGCGGCGAAGGACACAATCGGGCCATCGCGACGCTCTCGCTCGACTTGGACAACTTGTGGTCGTACCTCAAGACGCGCGGCGATCAATCGTGGCGGTCGCTCCCCTCATTTCTGGATCTGGTGGTGCCGCGAGTATTGCGGTTCCTGGAGCAACGCGATCAGCCCATCACCTGGTTCGTCGTGGGTCAGGACGCCGCGGTCGTTGAGAACCACACCTTGCTGTCATCGATAGCCAGCGCGGGTCACGAAATTGGTAACCACTCCTTCAGCCACGAGCCGTGGCTCCACCTGTACCCGCCGGACCGTCTGGAAGCAGAGCTGAATCAGTCTGAACGCGCGATCGAAGAGGCGACCGGGCAGCACCCGAAAGGGTTCCGTGGCCCCGGTTTCAGCGTCTCGCGCGACGTCTTGCTCGCGCTCGAGCGGCGCGGTTATCGCTACGATGCCTCGACGTTGCCAACATTCATCGGGCCCCTCGCGCGTGCAATCTATTTGCGTCGTGCAGAGCTCGCAACCGAGGAACGCGCCCAACGCGACGCCCTCTTCGGGACGTGGCGGGACGGCACTCGGCCACTGAAACCCTATCGCTGGCGTCTGGTCGGGGAACGTTTGATCGAGGTGCCCGTCACGACCATGCCGCTGTTGCGCACGCCCATCCACATGAGCTATCTGATGTACTTGGGCGAACGCTCGCCAGCGCTGGCCTACGGGTACCTGGCGGTCGCGCTGCGGCTATGTCGATACATGGGAATCGCGCCATCGCTCCTGTTGCATTCTCATGATTTCGTCGGAGCGGATGACGTCCCGGCCATGTCGTTCTTCCCCGGTTTCCGGCTTTCTGGTGAGGCAAAGGTCCGTCTGGTTGCGCGCTGTGTAGACCTGCTGCGGCGCGACTTTACCGTCGTTCCGATCGGGAGCTACGTGGATGGACTGACCGCGCTTCGCAGGGTCGATCCCCGATTCTTCCAGAGTCGCGGCGCCATCGGGACGCCACGACCGTTCCGGCCTGCAGCGGAGGAGACCCATGAGGAACGTCCATGCTGATTCGAGCCGATCGGCAGTGCCATCGCTAGAATCGCATCGCTCTCTGGCGGACGTCGGGATTTCACCCGACCCGCGTCCCCTCGTGTCGGTTGTCGTCCCGGCCTACAACGAGGCCGACATCCTCCAGGCCAACCTGGCGGTCCTCTCCGATTACCTTACGCAGCTCGAGGAGATGTACCGATGGGAACTGATCATCGTCAACGATGGCAGCACCGACGATACCGGGCAGCTGGCGGAGATGTTCGCGAAGGAGCGACAGAACGTTCGCGTGCTTCATCACCAGACAAATTTTCGACTCGGTCAGGCGCTGCGCTATGCATTCAATAACTGTCAGGGCGAATACGTCGTCACGATCGACTGCGATCTGAGCTACGGACCCGAGCATATCGGGCGCCTCGTCACGGAGCTTCGCTCGACCAACGCCAAGATCGTGATCGCCTCGCCGTATGCGAAGAACGGGCATACCACCAACATCCCGTTCCTGCGACGATTTCTCAGCCGCTCGGCGAACCGCTTCCTCGCCGCCACTGCACGGGGCCACCTGTCGACGCTCACCGGGATGGTTCGCGCCTACGATCGACGATTTCTTTCGACGCTGAACCTGAGGGCGATGGGCACCGACATCAACACGGAAATTCTTTACAAAGCCGAGTTGCTCGGGGCCAAGGTCGTTGAGATTCCTGCGCACCTGGATTGGACGTTCAGTCAGTCGAACGGTAAGCGCCGACGCTCGCTCAATGCGCTTGCCAACAGCACCAACGGCTACCTGGTTTCTGGTTTCATGTTCCGTCCAGTGGTGTTTTTCATCGGCCCCGGGCTCGTTGTGCTCGCCGCCGCCGTCTATACGCTGGCATGGGTCTGCTACCACGTGGCTATCATCTATTTGCAACAGACCAGCGGCAGCCCGAGCGCGAAGATTACCACCGCCATCCGTTTCTCCTACGAAGCCGCTCCTTACAGTTACGTGGTCGGCGGCATCGCGCTGATGATCGCGTTTCAGCTGATCAGCCTGGGCACGCTCGCCCTCCAGAACGAACGGTACTTCCGGGAACTCTTCCACTTCAGCACGACGCTGTATCGTCAACTGAAGAAACGGGATGGTGACTGATTGAGGAAGGGCGCGAGGTGGTTTGGCGGCCTGCCGCTCGAGCCGGAGACCTTGTGACAACAGATTTCGACAAGACTTGGTTCGACGCTGATTCAGTCGCTGTCGTATTCGGGACGCGGCCCGAGATCATCAAACTCGCGGGCATTATCGACCTGCTCGGCGATCGGGCCCGCACGATCTTCTCGGGACAGCACTTCGACGATCTGATGTCCCGGACGGTCTTCGAAGATCTTCGCCTGCCTCCGCCTGGCGTGATGCTGGCCGTCGGCGGACAGAGCCGGGCGCGGCAGATCGGCGAACTCGTGCTGCGTCTCGAAGCGGAATTCGCCCGGCAGCGCCCGGCGGTTGTCGTCGTGCAAGGGGACACCAACACTGCACTCGCCGGCGCCCTCGCCGCCAACACCCTCGGGATTCCACTGGCACACGTCGAGTCCGGCTTGCGCAGCTTCGATCGCCGCATGCCGGAGGAGCATAACCGTGTCGTCACCGACCATCTGGCGGACCTGTGCCTGGCGCCCACCGACCAGGCCCGGGACAACTTGCGAGCGGAGCGTATCCCGGACGAACGAATCGCCGTGACCGGGAACACCGTCGTCGATATCGCGTCGCGGCTGATGCCCTCGCGCGAGGAGAGAGCAAATCTGCTGACCGAGCTCAGACTGGAAGCAGGCGGCTTCATTCTCGCTACCTTCCACCGCCCCGAGAACGTCGATCATGTCGATCACCTCGAGACCCTGATTGGGCACCTGAAATGCCTGGGGCTGCCCGTGTATTTTCCGGTGCATCCTCGCACGCGAAAGCAGATACAGCTCCATGGCTTCGACGAGCGGGCAAACGGCTTGGCAATGGTTCCGCCGCTAGGTTACAAAGCATTCCTCGCTCTGGCCGCGGAATGCGCGTTCCTCTTGTCGGATTCGGGTGGCCTTCAGGAGGAGGCCAGCGTGGTGAAACGGCCGGTCGTCGTTGTGCGTCGCTCTACCGAGCGCCCCGAAGTCCTCGGCACGTTTGCCACGCTGGTTCCGTCATTGAGCGACGTTCCCGCGGTGACGGACGCCCTCCTTCGAAATCTGACGGACACGCATCGGCGACTTGCAGACCTCCCGAGTCCGTATGGAGACGGTCAAGCATCGCTGCGCTGTGTGCATCACATCGCACAATCTCTAAGAGCCTGGTCGAGAACGGTCAGGTGAGTACTGCCTGGCGCGAGTACCTTGACGCCCTGAAGGATCAGTCTCCGCTGTACCGAGTACAGGCGGCCCTCTACGTGGATTCCCTCCGCGAAGCCGTTGGAGTGCAGCGTCACCAGCGAGTACCTGGATTTCGGGTGCGGCTTTGGCTTCGTCACGGCTCTTCTGGCCCCACTCGTCACCGAGGTGTGGTGGTGGGATCCTTCCGTCAACATGCGCTCGGTCACGCATCGAAACGTGGCAGCTTTCGCAAATGCGAAGTTCTGCGATCTCTCGGCGATGCCTTCGACGGACCCGCGAGCCGGCAGTTGGCAGGGACCTCGCTTCGATTTGATTTTGATCAACAGTGTCGTTCAGTACATGCCGGCCGAGGAGCTGTGGGGATGGCTGCGACGATGGCACGCCATGTTGGCGCCTGACGGGCAGGTCTGTACTCTCGGATCTAATTTCGCCCGACCACAGCAGCTTGTCGGACTTCATCTGCCTTATGCGCTTGGGACACCGCCATGGATCAGCTCTGATGGCGACCACCGAGGCTCTTGGAGGCCTACCGACCTATTGGCGCACCCGTCACAGTTTTCCACTGACGTCCATCAGCAAGTCAGATCTTGCTCGGCAAGCAGCCGTGGCTGCATTTGATGTCACATTTCTGCCAGCGAATCTGACGCATTTCCACCGTCGCTGGGCGGCGGTTCTTCGTCTCGCCAGCCCCTAAAACGGGTGAGTTGCGCCTTGGCCCGCGGTCGATGGATTATTGCCGTAGGACCGCCCGCCGACGCATTCCTCCAGCAGCGCGTGTCATGTTCGATACGCCTGGGCTCCGGCAACGGACCGTATGTTAGTGAGCGCGGCTCCGGCGAGGATGGAATCCGGATCCCTGGCCTGCCACTCACAGTGCCAAGTGCTAAGTGCCAAGTGCTAAGTGGAGTGGGAAGTGATCAGTGGCAAGTGGTGGCTGAATCGGTCAGATCGTCGAAGGTGCCTGGATGCAGCAAGCAGCCATTACTTGCCACTGCGCACTTCCCACGCCACTTAGCACTTAGCACTTTGCACTTGGCACTGCTTCCTCTCACCAAGCACTTTCACAATCCGCTCGCCGTGAAATCGCCCGTTCTCGATGAAGATGGGCGCCGTATCCTTTCCGGCGAGGACGCCGCCCGCAAGGAACAGGTTGGGAACGTTGCTCTCGAGCGTCGACGGATCGTGGATCGGAACGCCGCTAGCGGCGTCAACCTCCACGCCGCAGGCCTCGAGCAGGTCGAAATCGGCGTGATAGCCGGTCATCAGGAAGACATGGTCCGCGGGTAACCGCTCGCGTTGGCCGTGCGTGTCGATGACTACGGCATCGGAGAGGATTTCAACGACGCGACTCTCGAATCGAGCCGCGATCGAGCCCTCAGCAATCCGGTTCTCGATATCCGGCTTCACCCAGTACTTGATCGAGCCACCGAGTGTCGCCCGACGATGGACGAGCGTGACGTGGGCGCCGGCGCGGTAGAGCTCCAGCGCTACTTCAGCAGCCGAGTTCTTGCCGCCGACGACGACGACGCGCTTGCGGTAGTAGCCATGTGCCTCGTCGTAGTAATGCGAGACGTGAGGCAAACCCTCGCCGGGAACGTTCAAGCGATTAGGGTGATCGTAGTAACCGATGGCGAGGACCAGCACCCTCGCCTGTCGAATGCGCAGCTCGCCCTCCACGTCCGTTCTGACCACGAACGCCGGCTCGTCGCCGTCCTCGCGCGACACCCCGACGACCCGCTCGCCGAACGAGATCGGCAGCTGAAACTTCTCAGCGGCGCGCCGGTAGTAGCGCAGCGCCTCGATACGAGTCGGCTTGTCAAACGGCGTGACCAGTGGCAGCCCACCGATCTCGAGCAGCTCAGGCGTGGTGAAGAACACCATGTGCACCGGAAAGTGAAAGATCGAGTTGACGAGGACGCCTTTCTCAATCACCTCGAAATCAAGGCCTTCAATCGTCGCGGAGATCGCCGTTGCCAGGCCCGATGGGCCGGCGCCGATGATCAGGAGATCGCGGACGGACATCGTTCGATCATAAAGGATCGGAGCAGGGTCAGCGGTCAGCGGTCACACATCAGATCCGCCCCGCTCTGAGCGAATCGATCAGGTATTCGTTCGCGCGGAGCGAGAACGCGAGGATGGAAAGGGTCGTCGTCTTGTCAGAGCAGCCGAGAAACAGGCTCGCATCGCAGACGAACAGGTTCGGCACGTCGTGTGTCTGTCCGTACTTGTTGGTGACGAACTTCTTCGGGTCGTTGCCCATCCTGAGCGTCCCGGTTTCGTGCAGGCTGTAACCGGGAGTGTTGGGCCATTTGCCAACCTGCCAGACCTCCCCGCCAGAGGCCTCGATCACGCCGGCGCTCACCTGACGCGCGTGATCCCACATCAACAGTTCATTCGGACCCCACTGGAAGTGCACGCGCACGGCAGGAATCCCGTAGACATCCTTCACTTCGGGATCGATGTCGACGAAGTTGGTCGCGCTTGGCAACGAGGGGATCTGGCAATAGAAGGATACCGGCGTGCGGTAGTAGCGCTTGATGTCGCGCTTCCATTCGCTGCCGAAGCCTTCGAGCTGGCGGTAGTACCACGGGAATTCGCCGCATCCGCCGGTTGGGTAGATCGAGTAGCCGCGGACGAACTTCTCCTCGTGCGGGTTCGTCAGGTTCTGCCAGCGTGGCATCCACACCACCTGGCTCGCTGAGACATTGTCGGGAAACGCCGGCTGCCCCAGGAGCTGCGGCAGATAACCGCTCGCGGTCGTCCCGTACAAATGGTCGCAGAGATTGCGGCCGGCCTGGCCGCACGAGTTCGCGATGCCGTTCGGCCACTGGCGCGATTTCGAGTTCAGCACGATCCGGGCAGACTCGACGCAGGACGCGGCAAGGACGACTGCTCTTCCCAGCACCTCGGTGTCGCGCTTCGTGTTGCGATCGACATAGCTGACACCGCGCGCCTTTCCATTGGCGTCGACGAGAATGTGGCTGGCGACGGCATTGGTGCGCAGCTCCAGGTTGCCGCTTTTCTCGGCGCTCGGAAGCAGAAAGTAGGGCGTCGAGAAGAACGACCCGGTATCGCAACCCTCGGTGCAGTTGCCGCAGTAGTGGCAGGCTGGATGTCCCTCGTGCGGCACCGTCAATTGCGCCAGACGATCCGGCAAGTACGGCACTCCTCGCTTGTCGCATCCGCTTCTCAGGATGTAGTCGAAGCACCGCAGCTTCATCGGCGGCAGGTATTCGCCATCCGGATTGCTGGGACGCCCCTGGACGGTGCTGGCGACGCCAATCATCCGCTCGACGCGGCTGTAATACGGCGCGATCTCGTCATAGATCACCGGCCAGTCCGCGTCGTACCCGCCATCGATCGTTGCGCAGCGGAAATCGATGTCGCCCATGCGCGCGGCGGAGCGTCCCCAGAAGTTCGTCTTGCCGCCGACCGCATGACAGCGCGGCCATTCCCAATTCGTACCTGGTGCCGTGGTGTAGGCGATGCCGTGCTCCCACACGCCGGCCGTGGCGGAATACTCGTTCTCGATGTGGTAGTAGGCGTCGCGTTTCTTCGGATCGCCGAAGCCGCGATACTGCATGTCGTACGGCTGGCGGTGATCGCGGAAGTCCTTGGCCGGATCCAGTCGTCGCCCCGAGTTGAGCGCACATACCTTCAGCCCGGCATCGCACAACGTCTTGATGGCCATGCCGCCGCCGGCGCCGGTACCAACCACGATGACGTCGTAGAGCGTTGCCGCCATGATGTTCCGCTCAGTCCTGAGGTGTTGCCAGGTTGCGGTGTTCCGGATTGTCAATATGCGGACACTCGGGGACTTCGGTGTAGATCTTCAACCCGGGATAGTCAAGCGCCTCGAGGCCAATCCGCGACGTGTAGAAACCCATTACCGTGTACTCGCGGATGCGATCGAAGAACTCGCGCCCTTCCTCATCACCGGACTCGTACTTGTCTTTGTAGGCCAGTGTCTGCAGCAGTGTGGTCTGCGTGCCGTCGGGAAGCTCGCGAAAGGGGTGTCCGTGTTTCTTGCGGGCGTGCGCGTCGAGCCAGGTGAGCCCATAGCGCATTCGGTACTGCATCGACGGATCGCTCCAGACCATGAAGTCGACGAACTCTGCCACTCCGGCCTCGCGTGCGCCCGGCGAGCCGTCGCTCGGAAGGATCATCTCGGTGAGGCGCTCGACCGTCGCGTACTCGTCGGAAGAGAAGAATTGCGGCGTGTAGTGTGGCGGTTTGATCTGCACAACGCCGGTCGCGCCGTGACCGCAGCCGAACGACCAGCGCGAAAAGCCGGGAAAGCCGCTCGCCGTCGCGGCGAGCGCGAGGATGCGCAGCATCTCGCGCCGCTCGAGACTTTGTCCCGCCATGTTCGGAACTCTATCGCAGGCCCTGTGCAGTAGGGCCCGACTTTAGTCGGGCCATTGAAAGGCCGAACTAAAGTTCGGCCCTAGGCTAGTGCGGTGTACGGTCGAACAAATCCCGACCGAATCAGTCGCCTTTGCCCGCTCACCTGCGCTCCTGCCAACTCGCGCCGCCTGGTTGCCAGTTCGGGCGAAATGCGCAAATCGACCTCGCTTGAGTCGCTACAATTGCCTGATTAAGAAAGACTTGCGCGGCCTGCAGGCAGGCCAGGCCCCCAGGAAAGACCCCGGCGCGGGGTCGTGGGAGGAGAGACACTCGATGCATCGACCGGTCAAATACGCCGAGAAGGGACTTGCGATCGCCGCTCAGGGCGTGTGGCACCTCTTTAACACGCTCAACTCGATCCGTCCCAATCCGTCGTTCACGCCGAAGTGGTCGGAGAAGCCGCTGAACAAGTCGTGGCAGAAGACCAAGCCGCCGCTTGGCTGGCCGCGGCAGACCGACTCACTGTGCCCGACGTGCGTGCGTGAGGCACGGCAGGAGATCCTCGACGGCAAGAAGGACGTGTCGATTCTCCTGTCGGAGAAAGTCGGCGAAATCAAGGCCACGATTCTCGAGCGCGACGGCAAGATCTTGATGGTCAAGGACTGCCCCATTCACGGGCATTTCGAAGACGTCATGTCGATCGACCCGCCGATGTTCAAGCACCTCGAGGAGTCGTTCCCCGGCCGCGACATCCAGGCGCACAATGACGAGACGCTGCACAACCACGGCAGCAGCACCATCAAGCACGGACGCGGGTCGGTCCTCACCGTCGACCTGACCAACCGCTGCAACATGATGTGCGACCCGTGCTTCATGGACGCCAACCAGGTCGGGTTCGTCCACGAGCTGTCCTGGGAGGACATCAAGCAGGTTCTCGACAACGCGATCTCGATCAAGCCGCGCCGGCAGATGTCGGTGCAGTTCTCGGGCGGCGAGCCGACGATCTCGCCGTACTTCCTCGACGCGGTGCGTTACGCGCGGAAGGTGGGCTACAACTCGGTCCAGGCGGCAACGAACGGGATCGAGTTCGCGAAGAGCCCCGAGTTCGCGCGCGAGGCGGCGAAAGCCGGTCTGCGCTACGCCTATCTGCAGTTCGACGGGATCGGCAACGCGGCAAACTCGCACCGTCGCGTCGGCAACCTGTTCGACGTGAAGCTGCGCGCCATCGAGAACCTCTGGACGGCCGGCGTCGACATCGTCCCGGTCATCACGATCGTCAACGGCGTCAACAACGAGCAGGTGGGCCGCGTCGTCGAGTTTGCCCTCGACAACCCGCGCAAGATCAACTTCCTCTCGTTCCAACCGGTGAGCTTCACCGGACGCGACGAGGAAATCACCGACGAGCGCCGGCAGGCGCAGCGTTACACGCTGTCGCACCTCGCGCACGACGTGAAGACGCAGACCGGCATCGGCGAGCCGATCCGCGACTGGTTCCCAATCTCGTTCATGGGCACCTTCACGGATTGGGCGGACGTCGTCCACGGGCCGGATCGGGAGTGGGGCCAGCTGACCTGCGGGTGCCACCCGAACTGCGGCATCGGCATGGCGGTGATGATCGACAAGGAAACGAAGGAGGCGGTGCCGGTCACCGCGTTCCTGAAGGCCGATCAACTGGCGCGAGACATCGCGGCGGTGAACGACGCGGCGCGCGGCAAGTGGCTGTCGATTGCCGGCATGACGCTGGCGCTGCTGCGGAACTACGACCCGTTCAAGGCGCCGACGCACTTCAAGCTGATGGACCTGCTGAAGAAGTTCGACAAGACGTTCGGTGCGACCGGCAAGGATTACGGCAAGGTGACCGGCGACCGTACCGACTCGGACATCGAGAAGCGCCGCGCCGACCGCTGGAACTTCCTGTTCATCGCCGGCATGTGGTTCCAGGACCTGTTCAACTACGACTTCCGACGCACGGAAATGTGCATCATCCCCTACGCGACGCAGCAGGGCGAGATCTCCTTCTGCGCCTACAACACGGGGATCGGCTGGCGCAACATCATCGAGAAGATGCACATGACGGCGACGCTCACGAAGTGGTACGAGGAGCACGGCCGGCACGAGATCTTCGCGGGGAACAAGGCGGTGCCGCTGGCCAGCAGCGAGCATCACCTGGTGCTGAACGCGGAAGCCGTCGCCAAGGGCCGTCAGACCGACCTCGACGAGCTCGGCATCGCCAAGAACGCGCGCGAAGAGAAGCTGCAGGCGAGGAAGAAGGAGCAGGACCCGAAACAGCACGCAGAAATGGAGCGGCTCTATCGGCAGCACGTGCTGAAGGATCCGGCGGCCAGCCAGCCGATCCTGCAGATTCAGGGGCTGAAGCGAAAGGCGAAGGAAGAGCAGCCGGTCGGTTAACGCTCGAGGGGCCAACGACGATGGGCGGCGGGACAACCTCGCCGCCCTTTTTCTTTGTACGTTCGGGTGCAAGGTCGCAAGGTCGCAAGGTCGCAGGGTCGCAGGGTCGCAGGGTCGCAGGGTCGCAGGGTCCCAGGGTCCAAGGTCGCAGGGTCGCAAGGTCCGGGCGAGCTCGAGGCTTTGCGACTTTCAGACTTTTCGACCTTGAGACCCTTCGACCTTGAGCCCCTTCGACCTTGAGACCCTTCGACCTTGAGACCTCCTTCGACCTTGAGACCTTTCAACCCTTGAGACCCTTCGACCCTCAAAAGTTCTTGACACCTCCTACTAAGTACTAAATAGTTAGTAGCAATGACTCGAGAGAAGCTGACACCGCGCGAGTTGGCAATCATGGAGGTCGTCTGGGACCGCGGCGAAGCCACCGTGCGCGACGTCCACGAGGCGCTGAGCCGTCGCCGCAAGGTGGCCTACACCACCGTGATGACCTTGATGAATATCCTTGCGACCAAGGGGCACCTCGCACGCCGTCGCGACGAGCGCGCCTATGTCTACATCTCGACCCGCCCGCGCCACCAGGCTATCGCGCGGCTGGTCCGCGACTTCGTCGATCGCGTGTTCTCGGGCTCCGCGCAGCCGCTGCTCCTCCACCTCGTGAAGCACGAAAGGCTCACGGCCGTCGAGCGAGCCGAGCTGCGTCGTCTCATTGACGAACTGGAGGACTGATGGCCGCCGTGCTTCCGGCGTTTCTCCTGGCCTACAGCCTCCAGCTGGCCATCGTTGTCGCCGCGCTCTTTGCCGTGGTGCGCGTGGTCGCGCCGCGATCCGCGACACTCCGGCTGCGAGTGTGGCAAGCGGCTCTGGTCCTGGCCGTCGCGCTTCCCGCAACCGCGCTGGTGCCGATCACTCCGGTACCGTCCAGCGGAGGCCAGACGCTTCTCTCGATGACGAGCGTCTCGATGGAACGGCCGTACGGTGTGCAAGCCGGGATGACGTGGCCGTCGTGGCTGGTGGTGGTGGTGTTCACGGGCGCGGCGCTTCGCGCCGGCTGGATTGGCGCGGGCTGGCTCAGCCTGCGACGCCGCTTCGCGGCCGCGCGGTCAGAGGACGATGCCCGCTTCGCCGATGCGTGTGCGGCGGTGGGCGTCCAGGCGCGTCTGCTGTGGCGCGCCGATGTCAGCCACCCGTTCACTTACGGGAGCACCGCCCCCGTAGTGGTCCTGCCGGCGGATCTGGCCACGGCGCCGGGCGCAAGCTTGCGCGCGATCTTCCTGCACGAGCTGATGCACGTGCGGCGGCGCGACTGGCGCTGGGTGATCGTCGAAGAGGCGATCCGTGCGGTGCTGTGGTTCCATCCGGCGATCTGGCTGCTGCTCGGCGAGCTGCGCCAGGCGCGCGAGGAAGTGATCGATCGCGCCACTGTCCGCCTGCTCGGGTCACGGCGCTCGTATCTCGAGACGCTCGTCGCCCTCGCCGATCGCGGCGACGCGCTGCGGCTCGCGGCGGCGCTGCCCTTCTTCAAATCGCGTCAGCTCGCGCGGCGCATCGCTGCGCTCGCCACGGAGGCGCCCATGTCCAGACTTCGCATCGCGACGTCATCGGTGGTGTTGGTTGCAGCGTCGGCAGTGACGCTCGCCGCGGCGGCACGGACCTTTCCGCTGCCAGCAATCTCGGCCGCCGATGTGAGCCAGGACGAGGCCCGGCAGACGCCGTCGGCCGGTCCGGGGCCGATCGAGCAGACGGCCGTCGCGCTTTCCCCGGAGGTGCCGGCACCGCGCCGGACGGTGTACGTCGCGCCGGAGCTGCCGGCGTTCGCCGCGCAGATGCAGAATCCGGAGTTCGAGGTCCGGTTGGTCGTGAATGCCGAGGGGCAGGTCGCCGAGGCCCGGATGCTGACCATCAAGGCGTCGACCATCGACAAGGCGCAGTCGGCGCAAGTCGCGGAGGCCGTCCTGAAAGCCGTGCGCCAATGGCAATTCGAGCGGCCCGCGCGCGCGCCCCTGGCCTTCACGGTGAGTCTCCTGCTTGAACCGGCCAGCGGGGGCGGCGAAGCCGCGAGCACGGAGCGGCCTGTCGTGATCGAGATGAAAAAGGCGGACTACCCGGAATCCGCACAGGCGAAGAAACTCCAGGGCGAGGTCGCGCTCGAAGTCACCATCGACGAGCAGGGCAAGGTGACCGACACGCACGTCGTGAAATCGCTCGCCACCGAGCTCGACGTCGCCGCCGCCGCGGCGGTTCGCGCCTCGACGTTCCGGCCCGGTATGAAAGACGGCACGCCCGTGCCGGTCAAGGTCACGATCACGGTCGCCTTCCGCCTGAAGTAGCTGCGTCCATCCGCGTCATCGGCGTGGAGTGACGAGGAACGGGTGACGAGATGAATCGCGACGTTCTTGCGGCGGTCGCTGCCCTCGCGATGATCTCGGGCTCGGGTGAATCTCGGACTCGATCCGGCAATCGCCCGATCTCTGAATTCCACTTCGATGCTGTGCGCGGAGGCATGCCGTTCTTTCCGGCGACGGTCAACTCCATCGGGCCATTCCAGTTCCTGCTGGACACCGGAGGCTCCGGCGGACATCTGGATGGTGAGATTGCGAAACGGCTCGGGCTGAGGCTGGAACGCGGAACCGCCTCCGTTTCAGGATCGGCCAATCTGGAAGTTGGCATCATTCCCGAGGCGACTCTCGCCGTTGGCGCGGCTCGGCATCGCGGGCAGCTGTTGGTCTCGCCGTTGGCTCCAATCGAGCCGATTCTGGGGCGGCCGTTCGAAG
Organism: Vicinamibacteria bacterium; assembly: GCA_963800785.1. Taxonomy (GTDB): domain Bacteria; phylum Acidobacteriota; class Vicinamibacteria; order Vicinamibacterales; family JAENWD01; genus JAENWD01. Next base: position 99,725 of record CAWDCH010000020.1, on the reverse strand, counting down.
GCATCATCGGCAGCGACTTTCTCCAGCGCTATGTGCTCGAGCTGAACTACGACGCCCGCGTTTTGCGGCTTTATCCGCCGGCCGCCTTTCAATACACGGGTCGCGGCCAGCCGCTCCGACTGTCGTTCGCGCAGGGCATTCCGTTCGTCAGACTGGCGGTGTCACTGGCCAACGGCAAGGCGATCGACGGCGACTTTCTGATCGATACCGCCGGCGGCGGGATGGCGATCCACGTGCACAAGCAGATTGCCGAGCGGGACGGCCTGCTTGGCGGAGCGCCCTCGCGCGATGAGAGAGGCCACGGGATCGGCGGCGAGACGAGCCGCACAGTGGCTCGGGGCGTCGCCGTCGCGATTGGCTCTTATCGCGTGTCGCGCCCGATCGTCGCGATCACTGAAGACACCGCGGGGCTCCGAACCAATCCGCAGTCGCTGGGGCTGGTCGGCATGGAAGTGCTGGGCCGCTTCAATCTCACCTTCGACTACTCGCGTTCAGTCGTCTACGTCGAGCCGAATCGCACCTTCGATGCGGCCCTCGTATACGACTCGACAGGACTCGACCTGCGCGCGACGCGTCCGTCCTTTTCACCAGCTTACGTGCATAGCGTGCGCGACCGGTCGCCGGCCAGGGAAGCCGGCATCCAGGCTGGCGATGTCTTGGTGCGGATCGACGACCGCCCGACGTCAGGGCTGACTCTGGACGAGATCCGCGAACTGCTGAAGACGCCAGGCCGGACCCGCCGGCTGGCTGTATCCCGCCAGGGGAAGAGCGTCAGCGTGACGCTGAAAACGCGCGACCTACTTTACCAATTTCTCGATCTCGTCCATCACGCGATCCATCTTTGCGATCGTCAGATCGAGCGGTTCAGTCGTCGTCATGTCCACGCCCGCTTCCTTGAGCAAGTCGATCGGATACTTCGACCCGCCGGCGGCCAGGAACGCGCGGTAGCGCGAGACGGCCTGCGGATCGCCGGCCAGCACCTTCTCGGCCAGCGCCGTCGATGCGGTGAACGACGTGGCGTACTGGTAGACGTAGAACGGATTGTAGAAGTGCGGGATGTACGACCACTCGTGCGCGATGTAGTCGTCCACGACGCAGACCTTCGCATCGTGCCCGTAGTACTTCCGCGTGATGTCCAGGTAGAGCTTGGCCAGCGCGTCGCCGGTCAGCGGCTCGCCCTTCTCGGCGCGTTCGTGCATGCGCAGCTCGTACTCGGCGAACTGCGTTTGCCGGAAGACAGTGCCCTTCACGTTCTCCAGATAGTTGCCCAGCAGCGCCAGACGCACTTTCGGGTCGCTGATCTTCTTCAGCTCGTGATCGATCAGCAGCGCTTCGTTGAACGTGGAGGCGACCTCGGCGACGAAGATGGGATAGCCGTACAGCTGGTAGGGCTGCGCCTTGCTTGCGAACCAGCTGTGCATCGCGTGCCCGAGCTCGTGCGCCAGCGTCGACATGTCCGTATACTGCCCGTTGAAATTGAGCAGCAGATACGGGTGCACGTCGTAGGCGGCCGGGTTCATGTAAGCGCCGGCACGCTTGCCCTGCATCGGGTAGTAGTCGATCCAGCGGTCGCGGAACGCGCGATCGAGCATCGCGACGTAGTCCGCGCCCAGCGGCGCGACCGCGGCTTTCACTTCGGTCTGCGCTTCCTCGACGGTGTACTTGAGCGGGACGTCTGCCACGAGCGGCGCGTACAGGTCGTAGTAGTGCAGCTGATCGACGCCGAGGATGCGCGCGCGGAGCTTCAGGTAGCGATGGAATGACGGCAGGTGCTTGTCGACGCCGTCGACAAGCGCCGAATAGACGGAGGTCGGCACGTTCGGACCGTCCAGCGCTGCCGCCAGCGTGGTGTCGTAGTGCCGCGTCTTCGCGCGGAACATCGCCCCTTGGACGTTCGCGCTCATCGTCGATCCGAGCGTCCGGCTGAAGCCCTGCAGGCTGCCGAAGAACGCGTCCATCACCTTCTGCCGATCCGCGCGGTTGGCGCTGGCGCGAGCAGCGGAGAACGTGGAGACATCGAGGCGCGCCTGCTTTCCGTCGAAGAGGGTGACCGTCGCCCAGGGGATGTCGGCGTTGAGCAAGATGTTGGCGGTGTTGCCGCTGCCGGCCGCAATCGGCGCCGTCCGCGCCATCAACGCCTCTTCGGAGGCGGTGAGCGTGTGCGCCTTCCGTCGCAGGACATCGTGAAGATAGAAGCCGTAGACCTTGAGGCCCGGCGTCGACGCGATCCACGACTCCAGCGTTGCCGGGTCCATGGTCAGAATCTCGGGTTCCAGGAACGCCCACTCCGACCCGTAGGTCGCGGCCATCTGGATCACCTGATCCTTCATGCCTTGATACGTGGCGTTGCGCGTGTCTTCATCCGCCTTGAGACTGGCATAGACGGCGAAGCGGCTGAACGCCTTGTCCTGCGTGGCCTGCAGATCCAACGCCTCCTGCAGGCGCGCCGCCGATTTGGCCAAGGTCCCCTTGAACTCCCGGGCCTTCGCAAACTCACCCGAGAGCCGCGTCTTCTCGCCCTGCCAGGCCTCGTCGGACGGAAAGATCTCCGTGAGGTTCCACTTGTACGCGTCCGGCGTCGTCTGACGCGTCCGCGGCTGCTGCGCCGTCAGTCCAGCCATTGTCACCATCACGCACACCATCCCCAGCAGAAGCCTCGCCATCGCCGCGCCTCCGGGCACAGCATACCAGCGGGGTCGCAGTAGAATCGCGGTTCATCCCCGGAGGTTCCGATGCGTGTGATGGTCATCGCCCTGCTCACGTTGACGTCTTTGATCGTGCCGGCTGAGGCCGGCGCACAGACGCCGCTCAGAATCATCGCCATCGGCGCGCACCCGGACGACTGCGACATTCGCGCGGCCGGCGTGTCGGCCAAATGGGCGGCTCTCGGCCACAAGGTCCGGTTCGTCGCCGTCACCAACGGCGACGCCGGGCACATGTCGGAAGGCGGCGGCCAACTGGCAATGCGCCGTCGCAAGGAAGCGGAGGAGTCGGCGCGGCGTCTCGGCATCGAGTACGTGGTGCTCGACAACCACGACGGCGAGCTGCTGCCCGACTTGCGCGTACGCGAACAGCTGATTCGGCAGATCCGCCAATGGCAGGCAGACCTGGTACTGGCACCGCGGCCGAACGACTATCACCCCGACCACCGGTACACGGGCGTGCTGGTGCAGGATGCCGCCTTCATGGTCACGGTCCCGAACGTCACGCCGGACACGCCCGCGCTCAGGAAGAACCCCGTGTTCATGTACTTCGAGGATGGCTTTCAGAAGCCCGCGCCGTTCCGCCCCGACGTGGCGATCCCGATCGACGATGTGCTCGACAAGAAGATTGAGGCGCTCGACGCGCACGTGTCGCAGATGTACGAGTGGCTGCCGTGGCACGACGGCACGCTCGATCAGGTGCCGAAAGATCCCGCCGCGCGCAAGGCCTGGCTCAAGAACTCGCGCAGCCGCGAGATCCAACCAGCGATTCGCGAAGCGGTCGCGCGCTGGTACGGCGCCGATGTCGCAAAGAACGTGACGGCGGTAGAAGCGTTCGAGGTGTGCGAGTACGGCGCGCGGCCGGACGACGCAACGCTGAAGAAGCTGTTTCCGTTCGTGGGCCGCTGAGCCGGAATTTTCACGATTCGCGTTGACAAGCCCGTCACCGCGCGCTTAGCCTTTTTGCCACCCGGCGCATCGCCGGTTCGATCTCCAGTGCGGGAGAGCGAATGGCATTGGGGTCGGCGGAGGAATCCGCCGGCCCTTTTTTTCGCCCGAGCTGAAGCTCGGGCCTACGTACGCCCTGTTCCTACCGACGCTCTGTACAATTCCCACGCATGACGCGTCGCGCAGCCCTACTCGCCGCGGGCGGCCTGGCAATAGTCGCCAGCGTCCTGGCGCGCGAACCGTCCGCTGATATCGCCCAAAACGACCAGGGTGCCATTGCCGCCTGGCAGAGGATCCTCAAGCTGCAGACGGTGGCGAGCATCATGCACACCACTGCCCATCCGGACGACGAGCAGGGCGAATTGCTCGCATTCCTGGGACGACGTATGGGTGTGCGCACCGCGCTTCTGACGCTGACTCGTGGCGAGGCCGGCGACAATGCGATTGGACCTGAGCTGTTCGACGCGCTCGGGTTGATTCGGACCGACGAACTTGCCGCGGCGGGCCGGTACTACGGCCTCGACGAGCAGTACTTCACCGCCGCAGCCGACTATGGATTTTCGAAGCGAGCGGACGAGGCACTGACCAAGTGGGACCGGCAGGCGCTCGTCGAGGACATGGTGCGCGCCATTCGCACGAGCCGACCGCTGGTGGTGATCTCGCGGTGGCAGGGGACGTCGCGCGATGGCCATGGGCAGCACCAGGCCGCCGGCCTTCTGACGCCCGAAGCCGTCGTCGCCGCGGCCGATCCGCAGGCGTTCCCCGAGCTCGCCCGCGAAGGGCTGCGGCCCTGGCAGGTCCGCAAGGTGTATTCAGGCGGTTGGCGCGAAGACGAATCGTGGCAGGTGGTCGTCGATCCTGGCGCCTACGATCCGCTGCTTGGTGACTCGTTCACGAACGTCGCGCGAGCGGGGCTCAGCTTGCAGCGCTCGCAGACGGCGGGTCGGCTGGTAATGACGTACGGACCGACACCGTTTTACTACCGGCGTACGGACGCGAGCGCGGCTCGCGAGCGCGACTTCTTCGATGGTTTGGATACGTCCGTCGATGCGGCGTATCGAGTGCTGGGGCTCGAGGCGCCCGGGGCAGCCGCTGCGCAGCTGCGGCAAATTTCGGAAGAAGCGGCCGCCACGATGAAGGCGTTTCGGTTCACCGACCCCGCAGCCGCTGCACCAGCGCTGGCCCGCGGGCTTGCCGTCACGCGGGAGGCGATTCGCACCACTCGTGATGAGGACGTCGCGTTTCTGCTTCGCGTGAAGGAGCGCCAGTTCGAGGAAGCGCTCGCGACGACCCTGGGTCTTCAGTTAAACGCAGTCGCCGAGCCGCCGGGAACGAAGGCGCCCAGCGGACCGTACGCCACCTTCGCGCCGCCGGCGACGCTGGCGGCGGCCACCGGCGGCACCAGGATCGACATTGCCGTGACCTTCGTGAATCGGTCGAACGCCGACGTTGTCCTCGACGATCTCGCCATCGCTGGCGTCGCCGGCCATCAACCAGTACCCACGGACCATGACAGTTCGCGCGAGCACACGAGCATTGGCCGGGTGACGATCGCCATTCCATCCGACGCACCAGTGACGAGGCCGTATTTCTCACGCGCAAGGATCGCCGACACCCGGTACGCCCTTCGAGAATCCGCCCGACCGGGTGCTCCATGGGATCTACCGGCGTTGACGGTCCGCGCGCGATATCTCTTCAACGGAGTCGCCTCGAGTCTCTCGGTGCCGGTCGTCCGGCGCGAGGCGGCGCTTCCCGACGGGTACCGCTCGTACGAGCTCGAAATCCTGCCGCCTGCCAGTCTCCGGATCTCGCCTGCCGTCTTGCTCATCCGTGCCGACGACACAGCGCGATCCGCTGGGGTCGAGGTCGAGGTGACGAGCTTCGCCGCAAAGGCCCTGGGTGGGACTGTTCGCGTTCAAGCGCCGGAGGGTTGGACCGTGACGCCGTCGGTCGCAGACATCAGTCTGCAATCGGCTGGCGATCGCCGGCACTCTCGATTCACGGTTGCGCCGCGGCCTGGGTCGAGCGGCATCACCACGCTTTCAGCCGTCCTGACCGCGAATGGGCGCGAGTGGCGATCGGAATACACGCCGCTTCGCCACCGTGACCTGCCGCTGCGCTACTTCGTAAGGGACGCTGCGTCGCTCGTCAGCATTGCCGATGTTCAGGTGGATCGCGGCGTACGCGTCGGCTATGTCATGGGCATCGGCGACGAGCTTCCGGCCGCCCTGGAACAGCTCGGCGCACGTGTCACGCTCCTGACAGCGGACGATTTGGCGTCCGGAGATCTCACGCGGTTCGATACAATCGTGACCGGCACGCGGGCGTACGCAGTTCGCGACGACTTGCGGAGCCATAACCGGCGGCTGCTCGATTGGGTGAACTCCGGCGGCAACCTGATCGTGCTCTACAACACGCCGGAGTTCGATCCTCGCCAGCTTGCGCCGTATGCCGCCACACTACCGCAAGATGCGGAAGAGGTTTCGGAGGAGGACGCCGCGGTAACGCTGCTGGCGCCACAACATCCGTCATTGTCGTCACCAAACCGCATCACTGCTGCCGATTTCGACGGGTGGGTCGAGCAGCGCGGCTCCAAGTTCTTCTCGACCTGGGACGACCGTTTGACTTCGCTCGCAGAGAGTCACGATCGAGGCCAGGCGCCGCAAAAGGGCGGCTGGCTCACAGCGAGCGTCGGCAAAGGCCGCTGGACCTACATGGCCTACGCCCTTCATCGTCAGGTACCCCACGGCGTGCCTGGCGCGTATCGCATCCTGGCGAATCTGGTTGCGCGGCGATAGATGCCGTCGTGGGCCGCCAGTCGCGGCCGTGAGGCTTCACGTGAGAAAGACCAGGTCGGTGGTTGTGGTCGCAGGCATGCTGGGCGTCCTCTCCCTGGGTGCGATACGTCAGGCGCCTCACCACGATCAGACGGGTGAAATCACCTTCCTTCAACCGTTCGGCGTCTCGGCGCGGCGGATTGTGCTCGCCCTGGATCAGCTTGGCGAACCGCTTTCCCCTGCAGAGCGCCGCGCGTTCGAAGCCGCGCTGGCATCGAGCGACCCGCGCGACGCGCTGACGCGTGCGACAGCGGTGCTCGATTCGCGCTCGCTGGCTGTCGTGACGATCAACCCGGAAGCGCGCGTCAGCGTTCGCGCGGGGGCGGCACGACCCGCCCTGGTCGAAAGCGGCACACGCATCTTCCTGGTGAAGGTGATCAACCAGGCCGGCGTCACGGCGCCGCTCAAGGTTACCAGCCCACAGAGCGGACGCGTCTCGATTCCCGCCTGGAGCAACGACAGCAATCCGGCCCGCACGATCAGCGACAAGGACATCGAGGAGCGCTGGGCCGAGATCACCTTCTTCGACAAGGCGCCACTCGCGGAACACCTGTCAGGTATTCCCCTGGAGTATCGCGTGCTCGAGATCTACAGCCGCGATCGCGGGCAACGGGCGGCGGAGCTGAAGTTCGACGTTGGCCAGGGCACGGCGGATCTGGCGTATCGCTCCGATCTGCCGGTGACATTCACGGCGTCGCCGTCGCGCCGGGTGTCGCTGCGAATCGAAGACGAGAACGGCCGACCCGCCATCGCACGTCTCACGATCAAAGACGCCGCGTCTCGCGTCTATCCGGGGATGTCGAAGCGGCTGGCGCCCGACCTGCCGTTTCAGCCGCAGGTCTATCGATCCGACGGGGAGGGCGTGGTGCTTTCGGACGGCCGGTATCGGATCGCATGGTCAGGAGGGCCCGACTACGTCACGGGCTCACGCGAGATCGCGATCGGTGACGGGCTGCCGGACACCGTCGACATTCGTCTGGAGCGCTGGATCGATCCGGCGGCTCGCGGCTGGTACTCGGGAGATCATCACGTTCATGCCGCCGGGTGTTCCCATTATCAGGATCCCGCGCAAGGCGTTGGACCGGACGATATCGTCCGTCAGATTCTGGGTGAAGGGCTCAACGTCGGAAGCATCCTCACGTGGGGGCCCTGCTACTACCACCAACGGCAGTTCTTTTCGGGCAAGGACGACAAGCGCTCCACCGATCGCATGAAACTGCGCTACGACCTCGAAGTCTCCGGGTTCCCCTCGAGCCACGCCGGCCATCTCGTGCTGCTTGGCTTGAAGCAACAGGAGTATCCCGGCACGACGCGCATCGAGGACTGGCCGACCTGGACGATGCCGATCCTGAAATGGGCGAAGCAGCAGGGGGCCGTCACCGGCTACGCGCACTCGGGGTGGGGACTCGAGATCGCGGCTCGCGATCTTCCATCGGACGAGGTTCCAAAATTCGATGGCATCGGCGCGAACGAGTTCATCATCACGGTCACCGAGCCGGAGACCGTCGACTTCATCTCGTCCGTCGACACGCCGTGGCCGTGGGAACTGAATATCTGGTACCACGTGCTGAATGTCGGGTTCAGAACGCGCCTGAGCGGCGAAACCGATTTCCCGTGCATCTACGACGACCGCGTCGGTCTTGGTCGAACCTATGCGAAGCTGGATGCGCTCACCTTCGACAACTGGTTGATGGCGATTCGCAACGGGCGGAGCTATGTATCGGACGGCAGAAGCCACCTGATGGATTTCGCGGTCGACGGCGTGAACGTGGGTACAGGGGATGTCACGTCAGCCACCGGACGTGTCCATGTCACGCTGAACGCCGCGTCGCTGCTTGACGAAGCGCCGAACAGCAAGGTGGCAGCGCGGAATGCCGATCAAAAGCCGTTCTGGGACGTCGAGCGCGCGCGAATCGGCGACTCGCGCGAGGTGACGATCGAATTCGTGGTCAATGGACGGCCGGTCGAGACGCGCACGCTGACCGCCGATGGAAAGGTTCGCACGATCGAAGCCGATTTGGCGTTGCCGCGAAGCGGCTGGATAGCGGCGCGCATCCTTCCCTCGGCGCATACGAACCCGATTTGGGTGCAGGTCGACGGGCAGCCGATGCGGCCGGCCCGCCAGAGCGCGCGCTGGTGTCTGAAGGCCGTCGATCAGTGCTGGCTGCAGAAGCGGGAACAGATCAAAGCTGAAGAGCGGACCGCCGCGGAGGCCGCGTACGACAGGGCTCGTCGCGTCTACGGCCGGCTGCTGGATGAGGGGATCGAGTAATGCCGCGCGCGAAACAGGTGACAGGACTCTGGTGCGCGCTCGTCGCGTTCGTCTTTGCGGCATGGGCGGGGGGACAGGCACAAAACCGGACCACCACCGGGCCGCGCGAGGTCTCCTCCGATCGCCGGCTCGGCCCGCTCAAGACGCTGAACGGCGAATTTCCGTTCGTGCCCAGCCCTACACCGGAAGCGTGGGCGTCACGGGCAATGACGCTGCGGCGGCAGATTCAGGTCGCGCTCGGCCTCTGGCCGCTGCCGGATCGCACACCGCTCAAGCCGGTCATTCATGGCAAGGTCACGCGCGAAGGCTACACGGTCGAGCGCGTGTACTTTCAGAGTCTGCCGGGACACTTCGTGACTGGGAGCCTGTATCGGCCGCTGGGACGGACCGGGAAACTGCCCGCGGTGTTGTCGCCGCACGGGCACTGGCCCGGCGGCCGCTTCAACGAGGCGACGACAGACGAGATCCGCCGTGCCCTCGTGACCGGTGCTGAGCGTTTTCAGACCGGCGGACGCTTTCCGCTCCAGGCGCGCGCGGTGCAGCTCGCTCGGATAGGCGTGGTGGTGTTCCTGTATGACATGGTTGGTTATGGCGACAGCGTCCAGATTCCGCTCGACGTCGCGCACGGCGCGCGGCGCGATCGCGCGCTGACGAACGACGACGGAGGGTTGTTCTACAGTCCGCAGGCCGAGCTGCGCCTTCAGTCGATCATGGGCCTGCAGGCGTGGAACTCGACCCGCGCGCTCGATTTCGTCACCAGCCTGCCTGACGTCGACGACGCGCGCATCGGCGTCACCGCCGCCAGCGGTGGCGCCACCCAAACCATGATGATCGCCGCGATCGATGAACGGCCGTCGGTCCTCTTCCCCGCCGTGATGGTCTCGACGGCGATGCAGGGCGGCTGCACGTGCGAGAACGCGGACTTTCTGCGGATCGGGACGGGCAACGTGGAGATCGCAGCGCTGACGGCGCCGCGGCCTCTGGGAATGACGACCGCTGACGACTGGACGAAGGCGATGCCGCAAACCGGCTTCCCTGCCTTGCAGCGCCTCTACTCGATGCTCGACGTGCCCGACCGCGTCGCGCTATTTCCGTTCCCGCAGTTCCCACACAACTTCAACTATCCGAGTCGAGCCGCAATGTACGGATGGATGAACCGCTTTCTGCACCTCGATCAGCCCGATCCCATTGTCGAAGAGGACTTCGTGCCGCTGACGCGCGCCGAGGCCACCGTGTGGGACGAGGCCCATCCCGCTCCGTCGAGCGGTGAAGCGGCCGAGCGCATGGTGACGAAGTGGTGGTCCGATCAGAACGACCGCCACATTGCCTCTCTGCGTCCTCATGACAAGGACGCGCTCGATCGCTACCGTGCCGTCGTCGGCGGAGCGCTTGAGGCCATCGCCGTGCGTGAACTGCCGGCAGTCGCCGATGTCGACGCCGTCGTGACCAGCCGCGAACATCAGGGCAACATCGATATCCGCCGGGGCTCGCTGCGCCAGTCGCGGTGGGGCGAGATCACGCCATTCGTCGAAGCCGCGCCCGATCGCCCCAACGGAAACGTGGTCGTCTGGCTGGACGAGGGCGGAAAGGAAGCGATCTTCGATGCGAGCGGGGCGCCACGTCCGGCGATTGCGGCGCTGCTGACCTCGGGCGATACCGTCCTGAGCGTCGACGTCTTCCTGACCGGCGAATTCCTCAAAGCGCAGACCGCCGGCCCGAAGAACCGGATGGTGGACGGTCCACCGGTCGCGGCCTTCACGTACGGCTACAACCCGCCGCTCTTCATGCAACGGGTGCACGACGTGATTGCCGCGCTGCGCTATGCCAGGAGCCGCGCGCATGCCGAAGTGCGGCTCGTTGGTCTCGGCAGGCCAGCAGGCGCGTGGGCCGCCATGGCACGGGGTGTCGCGCCGTCATTGGTCGATCGTGCCGCCATCGATACCGGAGGGTTCCGATTCGCCACCGTGGGCGCGATTGACGATGCATCGTTCTTGCCGGGGGGCGCGAAATACGACGATCTTCCCGGCGCGCTAGCGGTCGCGGCGCCTAGTCCCCTGTGGTTGGCTGGCGAAGGACGCCGCGTGCCGGCGGTCGTCGACGCCGCCTACCGCGCTGCCGGCGCACCCCAGGCGCTGACCGTCAGCCGCACCAAAGGCGCGCGCCGCGAGCGCGAAGCGGTGAGGTGGCTGGTTACGGGACGTACAGACCACCTCGTGATGCCCGAGCTGAAGCTCGGGCCTACGTCGAGTTGCTTCCGTCGTACGTAGTTGCTTCCTTCGTACGTAGGCCCAAGCTTTAGCTTGGGCGCTACAACTTCTGTCGTACGTAGGCCCAACTTCTGTCGTACGTAGGCCCAAGCTTTAGCTTGGGCGCTAGAGCGTCTTCTCCTCCGAGAAATTCCACTCGATCATCCGCTTCGTGCGGATCGACTGATTCACCATATGCGCGCAGGCGGCCGCGCGATGGCCGAAGAGCGCGTCCTCGAACGGCTTCTTTCGGGACCGGACGCTGTCGAAGAAATTCTGGATGTGGATGAACGTCGAATCCCGCCCTTCCGTCCGCCACACTTCGCTGCCCGGGACCACGTGTCCGGGGGCCATTCCGGGCGACTCGCTCGCCTGCACTTTCGGGTCGTCGTAGTACGCCTTTTCGAGCGCCTCGGCCCAGGAATCGACGACCCAGCGGTTGTCCTCGTGCTCCGTTTCGGGCTTGAAGGTCACCGTGCCGTCACGCAGCACCAGGCTTCCTTCGTTGCCGAGGATTTGGAGGCCCGAGTCGGCGCCCTGCGCGTTGTTGAACGTGCAGCACAGGTTCGCAGTAAAGCCCTCGGGGTACAGCAGCAGTGCGTTGACGGTGTCGGGGACCTCGTGCGTCTTCTTGTACCGGTAATTCTCGCCGGTCGCGACGATCGCCTTCGGCATCTTCGCGTCGGTCGCAAAGTTGAGCCACGAGACGAGGTGCACGAAGAGATCGGTCGCAATGCCGCCCGAGTAGTCCCAATAACAACGCCAGCGGAAGAACCGCTCGAGATCGAACGGCCGCTTCGGCGCCGGCCCCAGGAACTGATCCCAGTTCACCGTCTGCGGATTCGCGTCCGGCGGAATCGGATACAGCCACGCGCCGCCGGCGGTGTTGCGATTGTAGGCGGCCCGCACCATCGTGACCTGTCCGATCCGGCCTGCCTGGATCAACTCGCGGGCTTTGGCCAGATCGGGCCCGCTCACGCCCTGACTGCCTACCTGGACGATTCGATCCGAACGGCGTGTCGCGTCGAGGATGGCCAAGCCATCCTCTATCGAGTAGCTCATCGGCTTCTCGAGATAGATGTCCTTCTTCGCCGCGAGCGCCTCGATGGTCATCGCCTTGTGCCAGTGGTCGGGCGTCACGATGAACACCGCGTCGATCTGCGGGTTCGCCAGGATCTCCTTGTAGTCGGCGACGATCGCAGCACGCCCCTTGCTACGGGCCTTCGCGCGCTCCGCCCGCCCGGTGTAGGCGTCGCACACCGCCACGATTTCGACATCCGGCATCGACCCGATGTCCTGCAGGAGCTGGTGCGCGCGTGCGCCACAGCCGATGAACCCCACCGTGATGCGCTCGCTCGGCTTCGCCGCAGCGCCGGTGGATCGCGCGACCGCCGCCGTCGCGCCCGCCAGCATCGTTGTCTTCATGAAGTCACGTCGGTTCATGGCATCCCTCAATCCGCAATTCCGATCCAATCCACAATCAAATCCGCAATCCGCAATCCGCAATCCGGAATCCGGAATCCGGAATATCATCGCGGGCGCGCCTTGCTTTTCTTCTTCGGCGCCGGCGCCTTCTTCGCCGGCGCCGGCTGAAATTGGATCTGCGCGTTGCTCACGACCGCAATGGGCCGGCCAGGAGCCCTGACCGTCTCGTTCCCATCGATCCGGGTGATGTTCAGGCCTTCGCCCACCAGCGCGACCGCATCGTAACTCTCCGGCACCTCGACGACGACTTTTTCTGTACCTACCGGTGCCACGGCTTTTACGCCTCCTGGGCCAGCGCCGCCAGCAATGCGCTCGACGAGATCGGATTCCTTGCGGAACTCGCTGAGCACGGCGCTCCGCTGCAGCACCGTGCCGTCGAGGCCCGCCGTCACGACCGTCGCGACCGCGCGCGTATAGGCGCGGCCGGATCGCTCGAGCTCGGCGGAGTACATCTGGCGGTTGTGCAGGTCGAACGTGAGGGTCGCCACGCCGCGATGTGGCGGCAGCCGGATGACCACTCCAGTCTTGACGTCGCTGGCGGTGACGATATCGCAGTATCGCTGGCCGGATTCGACGCCGTCTCCAAGCAGGTTGGGACACTCGAGCGCGACGGCGTCGGTTCGCAGCACGGGCTTGGCGGGCGCCGGCTTCTTCTTTCGGGCCTGCGCGTCGAGCGCAACGGTCGCGCAACACAGGCCCGCCACCACCGCAAGAAAGACGCGTCGCATTGCGCGTCAGTATACGAGTGAAGCGTACGATTCGATCAGTCGGCGACGCACGCCACGCCTTGGGGGAAGTCAACGGCGTTGACTGGCGCGGCGCGGCGGCGAATCAGCTCCAGGAACTCGCTGCGCGTCCGGGCGTTCTCGCGGAATGCGCCGTACATCGCGCTGGTGACCGCAAAGGAGTTCTGTTTCTCGACGCCGCGCATCGCCATGCAGAGGTGCGTGCCTTCCATGACGACAGCGACGCCAAGCGGCGCGACTTTCTCCTGGATGACCTGCGCGATCTGATCGGTCAACCGCTCCTGCACCTGCAGGCGCCGAGCGTAGACATCGACGAGCCGCGGGATCTTACTCAGCCCGATCACGCGCTTCTGCGGAATGTAGGCGATGTGGCATTTGCCGAAGAACGGCAGCAGGTGGTGCTCGCAGAGACTGTAGAAGTCGATGTCCTTGACGATCACCATCTCGCTGTAATCAACTGAAAACAGCGCATTGTTGATGACATCGTCAATATCCGCCGCGTATCCGCTGGTCAGGAACCGGAGTGACCGTTCGACGCGCTTCGGCGTGTCGCGCAGGCCCTCGCGCTCGGGATTCTCGCCGAGTTGGCGCAGCACGTTGGCGATCAGATCCTGCATCCCGGCATTTTACCGCATGGGCCTCGGGGCCCTGGCGGCACTTCTGCTGAGCGCTGGCACGGTGCAGGCCCAGGACGCTGACGCGCTCTACGCGAATCGTGCGGTCCTCGCCGACGCGCAGAGGGCCGCCGCGATCTGGCAGGCGCGGATCGACCGCGATCCGAAGGACTTCGAGGCTGCGTGGAAGCGCGCGCGGGCCGGCTACTGGATTGGCGGACACGAGCAGGCTCAGGCCGCGCGCGATCGTGGCTTCGAACAAGGGATGGCTGCAGCCCGTGGCGCAATCGCGGCGCGCGCGAATGCGCCGGATGGCCATTTCTGGCTCGCCGCAAACATGGCGGGCTATGCGCAGGATCACGGTATTCGTGGCGGGCTGAAATACCGGGGCGATATTCGCGCGTCGCTCGAAAAAACGCTGGCGATCGATCCCGCGTTCCTGCAGGGATCGGCCGATCGCGCGCTGGGGCGTTGGTACTACAGAGTGCCCGGGCTGTTCGGCGGAAACAAGAAGAAGTCCGAAGAACACCTGCGCAAGGCGCTCACCTACAACCCGCGCAGCATCATCACGCACATCTTCCTCGCCGAGACGCTCGAAGCGCTGGATCGGAAGGAGGAAGCGATCGCCGAGTTGAAAAAGGTGCTGGAGCTCGCACCCGATCCCGAGTGGCTGCCGGAAGATACGGAGTTCAAGCAGCAGGCGAAGACGATGCTACACGAGTGGCAGCGTTAGTCCGCGCGGAGCGTTCAGTGCTTTCATCCACAGATTACGCAGATCTCACAGATTCTTGACGGGTTCAGCGGCACGCCTCGATGGAATTCGACGCAGTGTTCACAGAACCGGCTTGCTCGCGTTGGCGCGCACCAGGACGATCGGGCCGGCGTCGCGGGCGCAGCCGCGACTGCGATCACGCTTCGCGTGCGGCGCCGGCCTTTCCATCTGTAATCGGCGTAATCTGTCGATAACTCTGACAGGCGCCAACGCCGCTCACTTGGGGTTCCCCGCCCGCCAGGTGCGGGCTGCTAGACTTCCACAATGCCTCGGAACGTCTGGATCGTCGGAGCGGCGCGTACACCGATCGGTCGCTACGGCGGGACGCTCGCTGCGATACATCCCGCGGAGCTCGGTGCGGTCGCGGCGCGTGCGGCGATGACGCGGGCGCGCGTCGATCCGGCGTCGATTCACGAGACCTTCGTTGGCCATGCTCGGCAGGCCGGCTCGGGACCGAATCCCGCGCGACAGGTGGGGCAACGCGCCGGGCTCCCGGATGCCGTGCCGGCGACGACGATCAACAAGGCGTGCGCGTCTGGGATGGAAGCGGTCGCGTCGGGCGGACGACAGATCCTGCTGGGCGAGGCCGACGTGGTGCTCGCGGGCGGCATCGAGTCGATGAGCCGCATGCCGTATCTGATCGACGCCGCCGACGCGCGATGGGGCCATCGGATGGGGCACTTTCCACTCGTCGACGCTATGTACCGCGACGGCTTCACCTGCTCGCTGTGCGGCATGGTGATGGGCGAGACGGCGGAGCTCGTCGCGCGTGACTACGGTATCAGCCGCGAGGCCTCAGATGCCTTCGCGCTGGCCAGTCAGGAGAAGGCGGCACGCGCCATCGCGGAGGGCGCTTTCACAGACGAAATTGCACCGGTTGAGATTCAGTCGAGAACGGGGACGGCGACGCTGTACATCGATGAGCATCCGCGACAGACGACGGCCGCGGGGTTGGCGAAGCTGTCGCCGGTGTTTGCGCTCGATGGCGTCCCCGGCATCATCACGCCCGGGTCCTCCTCCGGCATCACCGACGGCGGCGCCGCGGTCCTCCTGGCCAGCGACGATGCGGTGGCGAAACACGGCCTGCGGCCAATGGCGCGGGTACTGGGATGGGCCAGCGCTGGCGTCGATCCGCGGCGCATGGGGATCGGTCCAGTACCGGCAGTGCAGCGTCTCCTCGGACATCTCTCACTGGCGCTCTCGGATTTCGATCTCGTCGAGTTGAACGAGGCGTTCGCTCCGCAAGTACTCGCGGTGCTGCGTGATTTGCCAATCGATCCAGCGCGGCTCAACGTGCACGGCGGCGCAATCGCCCTCGGCCATCCGATCGGCTGCACCGGAACGCGCATCCTCGTCACGCTGCTTTACGCCTTGAAACGCCATGGCCTGCGCCGCGGGCTCGCCACGCTGTGTGTGAGCGGGGGCATGGGCATGGCGATGGCTGTGGAAATGGCCGGCTAGAACAACGACCTCAGACCGACGATCGATGAGTTCTGAACGACGAGCGGTTGTTCGATGGTGTGACCAGCCGCATCCTCCGCGTGACGAACGATCGAATTCGAAGGTCGATCGGCACGTGACGAATTCGTATTGGGACGAACGACGTCCGAATGCTTGGATACGGTCGCACCGCGAATCCCGATTTCCGGTTTTCCCAGTCCGGTGACGCCCCGCAGGCATCATTCGGTCCCGGACGGTCACACAGTTAGTCACTGAATACGGTCGTTCAACACGGACGACACTCGCCCTGCAACCAGCCCGGGCGTCAACACTTTCTGTGACGAGCGCGTGTCCGGCGGCACGCGCCCTGCCACTCGTCACTGTCCGACCGACGAGCCTGCCAGTCCCGGGGGTAGACCGCATCGCTGGGACGAACTGCGCCGACGCCGTGATGGACGGCGAGTGGCCGCAGGCGCCGTCGTATGACCGCGAAAGGAGCATCGGAATGACAGGTCTCACTTTGCGAACTGGCGCAGGCCGGTTCGTACTCGCGGCGATGGCGCTCGTTTTCTGCCTCGCCGTCGTGCCCGCCACGGGCCAGGAGCGATTCAGCGGCCTCACCGGCACGGTCTCGGATGCGAGCGGCGCTGTACCTGCCGGGCGCGACCGTGACGATTACGAACAAGGAAACGGGCAAGCTCTACACGCTCGTCACCGACGCCGACGGCGTCTACCGGATCCTCGATCTGGAGCCCGGCCGCTACAGCGTGAAATACGAGCTGTCAGGCTTCCAGCCGAGCGAGGTTCCCGACGTGGTGCTGCTGCTTGGCAAGACCCTGAGCATCGACTCGGCGTTGAAGATTGGCGGCGTCACCGAGTCCGTCAACGTCACCGCGGAGTCGCCGCTCATCGACACCAAGAGCACCACCATCGCCCACAACGTCACATCTGAAGAGATCGAGCGCATTCCCAAGGGCCGGAGCTTCCAGAACCTGGCGTTCGCCTCGCCGTCCGTGAACACGGGCGAGATCGAGGGCGGCATCCAGGTGAACGGGGCGAGCGGCGCCGAGAACGCGTTCACCATCGACGGCGTGACGACCAACAGCCTGGTCAACGGCCAGTCGCGGCAGGACGCCGTGTTCGAGTACCTGCAGGAAGTGCAGGTCAAGACCGGTGGCATCAATGCCGAATACGGCGGCGCGCTCGGCGGTGTCGTCAGCGCCGTCACGAAGTCGGGGGGCAACCAGTTCCACGGCGAGGGCCACTACTACTACACGGGCGCTGCGACCAGCGCGGCCCCGGTGAAGCGGCTCGTGCTCGACCCGATTGACGATCACACAGTCCAATACACCCAGGACGAAGAACAGCCGAACAATCGGCATGACGTCGGCGGATCGCTGGGCGGCCCGATCGTCCGCGACAAGGTGTTCTTCTTCGGATCGTGGGCGCCGCGCTACGTGCGCCGATCGAACGACTACCTGTTCGCGCGCAGCGAGTCCGACACGATCGAGCAGGAGCAGACCTTCAACAGCGCCTTCGGCAAGGTCAACTACGACCCGACGAGCCGCCTGCGAACCAGCTTCTCGGTCTTGTGGACGCCCACCACGTCCACGGGGACGCTCCCGGCGTACAACGATTCGACCGCGAACTCGATCTCGAGCTCCAAGGCCTCGAACCAGGTCCAGAAGACCCGCGGCTTCGAGATCCCGCAGACCAGCTACGCAGGCACGCTGGATTTCACGCTGAACAGCTCGTCGCTCATCAGTGTTCGGGGCGGATACTTCGACGACAACTACAAGGATACGGGCGTTCCAACTTTCAGCAGCGTCTCGTATCAGACCAGCCCAATCGGCCTCGGCTATCCGATACCAGCAGATCAGATCGGCGGCGTCGGCTTCCAGAACACCCCGCGCGTGCAGCTCGCTTTCGAGGACCACACCAAGCGAGGATACGTGCAGGCCGACTTCATCAAGGTGTTCACCGCCGCCGGCTCACACAATTTCAAGGGTGGTGTCGGCTTCCAGCACACGGCGAACGACGTAAACGTCGCCTATCCCGGCGGCGGCTACGTGTGGGTCTATTGGGACAGCGCGTTCACCAGCAACGATACGGGCCGAACCGATCGCGGCCAGTATGGCTACTACGAGGTGGACGACATCGGGACCCAGGGGAAGGCGTCGGCCGATATCTGGTCGCTTTACGTACAGGACCAGTGGACGATCCGCAACCTGACGCTGAACCTCGGTCTTCGCACCGAGCGTGAGGTGATTCCGTCGTTCCGCAAGGACATCCAGGAGACCGCGTTCGAGTTCGGCTACGGGGACAAGCTCGCTCCGCGTCTCGGCGCCAGCTACGACGTGTTCAACGACGGTCGGCTGAAGTTGTACGGCAGCTGGGGGCGGTACTTCGATTGGACCAAGTACGAAGTGTCGCGCGGGGCGTTCGGCGCAGATGTCTGGCGCGTCCGCTACCGTTCGCTCGACACGACGGACGCCTTCTCGCTGTCCGGGACGAACACGCCTGGTCGGAACCTCTGGAATGACGAGCCCGACAGCTTCCAGGACAAGCGGATTCCGAACTTCGACAGCGTCGATCCGAACCTCAAGCCGATGAGCCAGGATGCGTTCAACGCGGGGTTCGAGTACCAGCTGCGTGGCAACGCGATGCTGAGTGTCAACTACGCGCACACGAACCTGCGGCGGACCATCGAGGATCTTGGTGTGCTCGTCGGAGGCTCCGAGGAATACAAGTACGTCAACCCCGGTGAAGGCATTGCCGTCACGATGAACCCGTCCGGGTTGACGCCGATGTTCAATACGCCGAAGCCGAAGCGTCAGTATGACGCGCTCGAGGTCTCGCTCGAGAAGCGGTTCTCGCAGAACTGGTTCGGAAGCGCGAGCTACGTCTACAGCCGGCTGTACGGAAATTACGCCGGGCTCGCGAACTCGGACGAGATCTCGACGCCGACGACGAACCGCACATCGGCCACACCACAGCAGCAGGCCGGGAGCATTGCTCGGCCGGGCAGCAGCGCCAATCGCGCGTGGGATCTCGACGAGCTCGTGTGGGATTCGCACGGCAACCTGGATGTGCTCGGACGCCTCGCCACTGACCGTCCGCACGTGGTGAAGTTGTACGGCGCGTACATGCTGCCGACCGGGACACAGCTTGGTGCGTTCTTCTATGGCGGGACCGGGACACCGATCAGCCGCACCGTCACGAGCATCAACTTCATCCCGATCTTCGTGGACGGACGAGGTAGCCTCGGCCGGACACCGTACCTGTCGCAGACCGATCTGCTCGTCTCGCAGGACATCAGGATGGGTGGATCCAAGAAGCTGCGGCTGGAAGCGAACGTGCTGAACGTCTTCAACCAGCAGACGGCGCGGAGCATCTTCGGCAGCGTCAACCGCCCGCGGCGGACCTCGTCCAGCATCGATCTGCACACCACGAACCTGGCCAACGGGTATGACTACAACGCGCTGCTCGACGCCACGCCAGACGGCGCGAACGCGCGCGATCCGCGCCATCAGATGGAGGACCTCTTCAATCCGGGTCTCCAGGCGCGACTGAGCGTGAGGTTCATGTTCTAAGAACCGGCTACGGACTACAGGCTATGGGCTCCGGGACGTCCCCGGGGCCCACGCCTCGCTTCAGACCGCCAATCCACTCCAATCCGCAATCAAATCCAATCCTCAATCCAACCCTCAATCCAATCCGCAATCCGCAATCCGCAATCCGCAATTTCATAGCTCACCCCTCCGCCATTTCGCCACAGCTCGTACCACTTCGCCCCTGCCTCAATCCGCCTGATTGAATCCGTTCTTCCCAGTTTCCAATCCACTGAATTCAGGTGTAGAGCTCTCCAACTCGACGTTAGATCACGCCAATCGAACGGTTCGTCAACAAACGCACCGCCTTACGGCGTGACCGTCACTCAACCGTTTTAGTAACGGCTCACGGCACGTGCCTTGCCATTCATCACTGGCGCAGGCGATCGAACCCCAGCGGGCGACTGTGACGAATCGCCTCAGTTGCATAACGAACACAGTGATGAATGGATAGGAGAACCTCATGAGATCTCGGATGGTGATGCTCGTTGCCGTGCTGGTGCTGAGTGGCGCCACGTTCGGGCGGGCACAGGAGACGACCGGCACCGTGACCGGTCGAGTGACCGACGCACAGGGGCTCGCCGTCCCAGGCGTAACGGTTACGTTGACCGGGCCGCAGGGCGCCAAGGCGTTCACGACGGACTCGGACGGCCGCTACAACGCGCCGCTGCTCGTGCCCGGGACGTACGTGTTGAAGGCCGAGCTCCAGGGATTCAAGACCGTGGAGCAGCCCAACGTCGTCGTACGGCTCGGCCAGGCGATTGAAGTGCCGCTGACGATGCAGGTCGGCGGCATGGCAGAGACAGTAGAAGTGACAGCGTCATCACCGATCGTGGATACGAAGTCCACAACGGTAGGCGCCGTGCTCGACAGCGCGATGCTCGCGAACATCCCGGTGGGTCGGCGCTTCAGCGACACGCTGTACGTAGCGCCTGGTGTCACCAGCAGCGGCAGCGCGGGCAACTCCAATCCGTCGATGGCGGGCGGCAGCGGCCTCGACAACGCCTATGTGGTCGACGGCGTCAACATCACGAACGCCGGATACGGCGCGCTCGGCTCGTACTCGATCGTGTTCGGATCGCTCGGCAACGGCACGCCGTACGACTTCATGAAGGAAGTACAGGTGAAGACCGGAGGCTACGACGCGGAGTTCGGGCAGGCGATCGGCGGCGTCGTCAACGTCGTGACCAAGAGCGGCACGAACGATCTGCAGGGCAGCGTCTTCGGGTACGCGCGGCCGCAGGGCGTCGAAGGCGACTGGAAGCAGTTCCAGTCGACGAACGGCACCGTGCAGACGCTGGGCACCGATCTGAGCGACGTCGGCGCCACCATCGGTGGCCCGGTTATCCGCGACCGCCTCTTTTTCTTCGGTGCCATCGATCCGAGCTGGGAGACGCGCACGTTCCAGGCACCGGACAACGTCGATGAGACCGGCAACCGCCTGTTCCCGCTGTTCAATCAGGGCGGCATCGATCGCAAGCGCCGGATCACGTCGTATTCGGCGAAGGGCACCTGGCAGGTCAATACCAACCACCACGTCGACGCGTCGTTCTTCGGCGATCCGGCGGAGGGCGACAACGGGCCGCAGCGGACGTCAGCGCTGCTGGCGCAGGACACGTCGCAGTACAGCCGGCTGGACAAATACGGCGGCAACAACCAGACGGTGAAGTACGACGGCGTCTTCTCGCCCAAGTTCCTCCTCGAGGCGTCGTATTCGCACGCGCGCAATCAGATCGTGGAGGTGCCGTCGGTGGACCAGTGGTTCGTGCAGGATTTCCGAGTGCAGCCGACCCTCGTGACGGGCGGCATCGGGTTCTACGAAGCGGGCAATGACGGAAAGAACAGCCAGTACCAGGCAAAGGCCACGACGATCCTGGGCAACCATCAGATCCGGTACGGCTTTCTGTTCGAGGACATCAACTACGACAACATCAATCAGCGGACCGGACCGACGTTCACGGCGCCGAACGGCGAAGTGACGGCAACCGGCGCGCAGATCTCGATTCTTCCGGAGATCACCGGTCTCGGGCAGATCTACCGGGTGACGCGCGCGAACTTCATCGCCTCGCGTGAGACGCGGCAGCAGTACGCGAGCTTCTTCGTCCAGGACTCATTCACAATCGGCAATCGCCTCACGATCAAGCCGGGGATCCGTTACGAGCAGCAGAAGCTGATCGGGCAGCTCGCGAGCGCGACGGGCACCCAGGACAACGACTTCACGCTCGACGGGAACTGGGCGCCGCGCGTCGGCGCCACCTACGACATCATGGGGAACGGCCGGTCGAAGATCTTCGCCAACTGGGGCCGCTTCTACGCGAAGATTCCCAACGACCTGGCGGCGAGGGCGCTGTCGGCCGACGCGGGCATCAGTCTCGCGGATTACTTCGACCCGAATCTCACGCAGCCGATTCCCGACGGTGTGACGACCATCACGCAGACGCCGGGAGGTGATCCACAGACGACCGTCAATCACTTCCAGCAGCAGGGGCTCAGTCCGGACATCATCGATCCGAACGCGAAGTCGTCCTATGTCGACGAGTTCGTCGGCGGTCTCGAGTACGAGGCGTTCCAAAACATCAACCTCGGGGTGCGCTACATCCATCGGTCGATCCCGCGCGTGCTCGAGGACGTGGGCAGCTTCCCCGTCGGCGCGTGTGATATCGAAGGCGTGGGCTGCAGCTTCGACTACACCCTGACGAACCCCGGCCCCGAGACGCCGGTTGAAACCGATCTCGGCGCCAGCTTCGAGAAGCCGATCCACAAGTACGACGCCGTCCAGTTCACGGCGGAACGCCGTCTCTCGAACAACTGGGCGATCCAGACGTCCTACACGTGGTCGCGCCTGCAGGGCACGTTCGAAGGGTTCTACCGCGAAGACAACGGGCAGTCCGATCCGGGAATCACGTCGCTCTACGACTTCCCGACGAACGATCCGAGTTACACCGCGATTGGCGTCCCGCAGTTCGGGTACAAGGGCGATATCCGCTTCCTCGGCGCGCTCGGCGAGGGTCCGCTTGCCCCTTGATCGGCCGCACGTGGTCAAGGTATTCGGCAACTACATCTTCAACTTCGGTCTGAACGCCGGACTGGGGCTGACGATGAACTCCGGCAAGCCGCTGACGGGTCTTGCGTCCAACCCGAACTACACGAACGGCGGCGAGATTCCGACGACCCCGCGTGGCGCGGGCATCGAGACAGTGGACGGCTTCCGCACGCGCACGCCGTTCGAATACAACACCGACGCGCACGTGGACTACGCGCTGAAGTTCGGCGGAAACCGGCTGGTGCTGCTGGCGGACATCTTCAACCTGTTCGATCAGCAGCGGACGATCGGCTACGACAACTGGGTCGAACTCGAAAGAGGTGTTGCGAATCCCGACTTCGGGAAGCCGGTCTCCGAGGTCGTCGCCGGTCCGCAGTTCCAGACGCCGCGGCAGTTCCGCGTCGGCGCGCGGTTCGAATTCTAGGCGGTAGACGACAGGTGTCAGGCTGCGGGGCGATCCCCGTAGCCTGACGCCGCAACCGCAATCCGCAATTCCCCTTCGTCCCACCCGGCCGCGTGCGGACAGGGTCCGACGTTGTGGCGAATCACCAATCCAGGTGGTGAACATGAGCATTTCGTGTTGAAGCGACGATCCAAAGGGATGGATTGTAACTCATCAGATCCAAGAAACCGCTCGTCACCCGTCTCCGCCGCTTGTACCTAAGTTATTGCAAAACTGTGACTTTTCGTCCCAGCGATGGCTGGTACGAGCTTTCCATATAGGCTGCCCGGATCGGGACCCGCCCGCTTAGCCTGATCGACTGCTGTTCGACCCCTAGAGGAGGACTGAGAATGTTCAGACGTGCTGTTTATGCGCTTGCGTGCGTGCTGGCACTTGCGATGCCTGGGTTCGCCCAGGGAACGACGGGGACCATCACCGGCACCGTCGTCGACAGCCAGGGACTGGCGCTGCCGGGTGCGAACGTGACCGTGACCGGACCGCAAGGTTCGCGTTCAGTGAGCACGGACGTCGGGGGCGCGTTCCGCATCCCGTTCGTCGTGCCCGATAGCTACGTCGTGAAGGCGGAGCTGCAAGGCTTCAAGACGACTGAGCAGAAGAACGTCGTCGTCCGTCTGGGCCAGACGGTCGAGTTGCCGGCTCTCAGGATGGAAATCGGCGGCGTTGCCGAGACGGTCGAAGTCCTGTCGACTTCGCCTACGATTGACTCGACGTCGACTACGATCGGCGGCGTCATCGACGCGGACCTGCTGAAGCAGGTGCCGGTTGGTCGCCGGATGAGCGACACCCTGTATATCGTGCCGGGCGTGAGCGATGGCGGTGGCACGGGCCGCGCGAATCCCTCAGTGGCCGGCGCGAGCGGTCTGGAGAACCAATACGTCGTCGACGGCGTGAACATCACGAACACCGGGTACGGCGCGCTCGGCTCCTACTCGATCGTGTTCGGCTCGCTCGGTAACGGCGTCAACTTCGACTTCATCAAGGAAATCCAGGTGAAGACGGGCGGCTACGAGGCCGAGTACGGTCAGTCGACGGGCGGCGTCGTGAACGTCATCACGAAGAGCGGGACCAACTTGTTCCGTGGCACCGGGTTCGCGTACTTCCGTCCCGAGGCGCTCGAGGGCAAGTGGACGCAAGTCAACACCGAGAACGGCACCGTAAACACGACCGAGACGAGCAGCAGCGACGCTGGCTTCGAAATTGGCGGCCCGATCGTTCGTGAGCGCCTGTTCTTCTTCGGTGCCGTGAACCCGCAGTGGGAGACGCGAACCATCGTCGCGCCGGTTGGCTTCCCGCTGGAGGAGCTGGGCGGCCTCGATCGGGAGCGGTTCATCACCTGGTACTCGGCAAAGGCGAGCTGGCAAGCGGCATCGAATCACCGCCTCGATGCGACATTCTTCGGCGACCCCGCCAAGGGCGACATGGGCCCGCAACGCACGGCCGCGCTTACGCGAACGAATACGGCCGGGTTCAGCGAGATCACGTACGGCGGGCACAACCAGGCAGTGAAGTACGATGGCGCTTTTGGCTCAAATTGGCTGGTCGAGGGCTCGGTACTCGCGCGCCCAGAACCGGATCCGGGAAACCCCTTCGGTTGATGAGTGGGCGGTCACTGACGCGAGAGTGGTGCCGTTCATCATCTCGGGTGGCATCGGGTTCTTCGAGGTCGGCAACGAAGGAACCAACCAGCAGTATGCGGCGAAATCCACTCACATTCTCGGCGGCCACTCGATCAAGTATGGGGTGCTGTACGAGGACATCAAGTACGACAACGTGATCGACCGTACTGGTCCGTCCTTTACCCTGGCAGACGGCACGCAGACGACGACGGGCGCGACGCTGCGTATCATCCCCGACCCGGTGTTCGGTCAGATTTATCGGGTCAATCGCGCCAACACCAGCAACGTGCGGGAGACGACGCAGGAGTACTTCAGCTTCTTCGCCCAGGACACGTGGCAAGTCGGCAACCGGCTGACCATCATGCCGGGCATTCGCTACGAGCAGCAGAAGCTCGTCGGCAACCTCGCGAAGTTCCAGTGGGATGGCAACTGGGCGGCGCGCATCGGCGGCACGTTTGACTTCACGGGTACGGGCCGCTCGAAGCTCTACGCCAACTGGGGACGATTCTACGCGAAGATTCCAAACGACCTCGCAGCCCGCGCGCTGTCGGCTGACGCCGGCGTGACCCTCGCAGACTACTTCGATGCCGCTCTGACCAGCCCCATCCCAGACGGCGTGTTGGCCGGCAATGTGACCCAGCACCTCGTCACGGCCGGGCTAAGTCCTGCCGATTTCGATCCTGATTCGAAGTCGACGTACATGGACGAGTTCCTGGTGGGAGCGGAGTACAGATTTTCTCGGGAATCAACGTCGGGGCTCGATACATCCACCGGACCTTCGGCCGGATTCTCGAAGACATCGGGACCGCGCCCATGGTGGCGTACTTCGAGCAGGAAGATCTGGGAAGCGTCGAGTACTTCATCACGAACCCCGGCGACAATACGGCCGTCGACTTTCCGCAGTACGGCGCCAGCTTTGAAGATCCCATCCACGACTACGACGCGGTCGAGGTGACGTTCGGCAAGCGGTTCTCGAACAACTGGCAGATGCAAGCGTCGTATCGCTGGTCGCAACTGGAGGGGAACTTCGAGGGCTTCTTCCGGAACGACAATGGGCAGTCCGATCCGGCCATTACGTCGCTCTTCGACTTCCCGACCAACGATCCGAGCTACACCGCTATCGGAGTACCGCAGTACGGATTCCGCGGTGATATCCGATACCTTGGCGCCCTCGGGGCGGGCCCGCTGCCGGTCGACCGGCCGCACCAGTTCAAGGTCTTCGGCAATTACAACTTCAACATGGGCCTGAACCTAGGCGTCGGAGCGATCTTCGGCTCAGGGCGTCCGCTGACGGCGATGGCCGCCAATCCGGCGTACGACAGCGCCGGTGAGATCCCCGAGGGACCGCGTGGCTCCGGGATCGAGACTGTTGACGATGGGTTCCGGACACGGACGCCTACCGAGATCGATGTGAACGTGCAGGGGTCGTACGCGCTGAAATTCGGGGGACGGCGGCTCGTCTTTCTGGCCGACATGTTCAACCTGTTCAATCTGCAGCGTGTTCGCGACTACGACAATTTCACCGAGATCGGTTACCTCACCGAGAATCCCGACTATGGGACGGCCACTAACACGAACACGGGGACCGCTGGCTATCAGACGCCGTTCCAGCTGCGCCTGGGTATTCGGTTCGAGTTCTAGGCTGCTTCGACTCTCGATGTAATCTTGGGGAGCCGCTTCGGCGGCTCCCTTTTTGTTTTTGGGGGGTGCACCGATGATCCGATGGTTCGTCGCTCTTGTGCTCGTGGTTACGATGATCCCGAGCGTAGCCGCGGCGCAGCTGGCGGCCCCTGACGATCGGCGCGACGCGTTCAAGCACTATCGCGCCGGACAGCAGTTCCTCCTGGCGGAACGCTGGGAGAAGGCCGCCGGGGAATTCACGCAGGCCATCAAGCTCGATTCCTTGCTCACGCTCGCCCACTATGGCCTCGGTCAGGCGTATATGGGCCTGAAGGACTACGCCGCCGCGATTCGTGCCTATACCCGGTGCAAGGAGGCGCACCATCGCCTGGCGCAACTGCAGGACAGTCACCGGGTCGCAGTTGAGCGCATGCAGGAGGAGGAGCTGCGTGAGCTCAAGGATTCACTCCATCTAATTCAGAGCGGCATGATCAAGAGCGTGAACCCGATCACGCTGGAGCGCTTGAACAATCGCATCCGCGATCTGGAAAAGGGGCGCCAGCGCAACGCGCCCATCACTCAGGCAACTCCTGCCGAAGTGTCACTCGCGCTGGGCAGCGCATACTTTAGACGTGGCGACCTCGCAGATGCCGAGCGCGAGTACAACGCCGCGATCGAGGTCAACCCGAACTTCGGCGAGGCGCATAACAACCTGTCTGTCGTCTACCTGATGACCCAGCGCTCTGCTGAGGCCGAGGAGGAAGTGAAGCTGGCGGAGCGCGCGGGCTACAGGGTGAACCCACAGCTCAAGGACGACATCAAGGCGGCGAAGCCAAAGTGATGCGAGGTTTCCGGGATTCCTAGGGTTCGATGAGGCGCTGGAACCCAGAACCTTCGAGCCCCGAGGAACCTCACGAACCAGGAATCCCGGGAGCCCCCAGGAACCCCGATTCACACCCTCGGTATCAATCTGCGCCCGCTGCAGCCGCCCGCTGAAGTCCATGTAGATCGACTTCCACTCGGAGAAGACGTCGAGCG
Source organism: Vicinamibacteria bacterium (assembly GCA_963800785.1). GTDB lineage: Bacteria > Acidobacteriota > Vicinamibacteria > Vicinamibacterales > JAENWD01 > JAENWD01. The sequence continues at coordinate 72,272 of CAWDCH010000020.1, read as the reverse complement.
CGTCGATGCCGGCTTCGCGGTGCCCGTTGCCGTCGCCTTGTGTCACGGAATGGCAGATGCACCTCGGCGCCGATCGTCGGCGCGTTCACGTGGAAGATGCCGTGAACACTCGCGCATCGCGGCGTCGGCAAGCAAAATCTTCGGGTCGTGGGGGATCTTCTACGACTTCTTTAAGCTGGAGCTCCCGTGCGGCTCATTCGGCGGCGACAAGTGGATCGAGTACTACTACACTCTCGACACCTCGACTGGCCGAATCTCCTCGCGTCGTCGGCCTGCCCGCCGGCATGCCCGGGCGCGTTCATAAAGTCAACCGACTTCCGTCATCCCTCGTTCGGGTCGGATACGATCGATCCCGATCTGAAGCCGATGCTGCTGCAGGAAGCGACAGCAGGAATCGACCATGAGCTGAACTCCCAGTTGGCGGTGGGAGTGCACTACGTTCACAAGCAGATCGACACGGCGATTGAGGACACCGGGCACGCGATGCGTCGGGCAACGAGATATATATCATCGCGAATCCGGGCGAAGGTCTCACGGCCAAGAGTGTCGGCGCTCATCGTCGGGCTCTGTTTGCTTCTCGGTACTCCTGCTCGCGCAGCAACCCGCTCGTACCACCGCGAACATCGAGCGTGCCCGCGTCCATTACATGCGCGGGTGGGACAACATTCAACGAACGAGCGGCTTCGTGACGAGGAACTCGACGCGCTGCGTGAATCCTTGCGTCAGCTCGAAAGCAGTGGTTTTCTGAAGGTCATCCCGATTACCGCGCAGAAAATCGAGGCGTCGGATCCGAGAGTTGGAGCACGGCCGCAAAAGGGGTCTACCGTCCGAGCAGTTCGAGGCACCGGCAGAAGTATCGCTCGCTCTCGGTAGTGCGTACTTCCGAAGCGGCAACCTCGCCGATGCGGAGCGTGAGTACCTGGCGGCTCTCGCTGTCAACCCCCAGCTCGGGGAGGCTCACAACAACCTCGCTGTCGTCTATTTGCTGACAGGACGGATCGGCGAAGCCGAAGCGGCGGTCGAGAAAGCTGAGGCCGCCGGGTTTCGCGTCAACTCCCAGCTCAAGAGCGACATCAAGGCTCAGAAGCACTGATATCTTAGGTCCCGGATACCGCAGTTACATTCCTTCGTCGCCCACGTTGCGGCGATGTTTGCAGAATGCCTTCGGCACGTTGGATCCTGATCCAAGAAGCAACTCTGCATTAAATTCTCTGCCGTTGTTTGCCCCAAAAAAACGCCTTTCATCAGCGCTATTGCGTATTCATCCCAGTCTGGCAGCGATCTTTCATTGCGGCCAATAACCCCAGCTTGATCGACTCGGGCTCGCCTGTCCTACCTCGGCGATTGCCCGACCTCAAGAGGAGAGGGAAGATATGTTCAGATGTGCTGTTAATGCGCTCGCGTGCGTGCTGGCTCTTTCCATCTCAGCCCTCGCGCAGGAGCAGACCGGCCAGATCAATGGCACCGTGAAGGATACTTCGGGCGCCGTATTGCCAGGCGTCACCGTCGAGGCACTGAGCCTCGCGACCGGTGCGGTTGCCTCGAGTGTTGTGACCGATGGCGCGGGCGTTTACCGTTTTATTGGCCTCCGTCCTGGCAAATACGAAATCAGCGCCAAGCTTCAAGGCTTCACCACGACAAAGTCACAGCCCGTCGACCTTCGACTGGGCCAGGTGCTGGCTGTCGAGCTCGCGCTCGCCGTTGGTGGCGTAGCAGAGAACGTGTCGGTCACTGCGGAGTCGCCGCTCATCGACACGAAACAGAACATGCGGCAGTCCAACATCCGCGACGAACAGATAGAGCTGCTGCCGCACGGACGGGACTTCACGTCGCTGGTGACGCAGGCGCCTGGTGCGAACGCCGAGTCGAAGCTGGGTGGTCTCTCCATCGACGGCGCCAGCGCTGGCGAGAACCGCTACATCATCGACGGCATCGAAACGACCGATCTCCAGGACGGCACGTCGGGCAAGAATCTGAACGTCGACCTGGTTGAAGAAGTGCAGGTCAAGTCGAGCGGTTACACGGCGGAGTATGGCGGCGCGATGGGCGGCGTCATCAACACGGTGACGAAGAGCGGCAGCAACGATTTCCACGGCACCGCCGGCGTCCAGTTTCAAGGCAACCAGACGTCAGGCGGGTTGTCGCTGGCTCCCGGCAGCGTGATCAGCGGGTCGGGGCCCACTGTCTACTCGACGGGCGTGCCGAATCTCCGCACGTCACTGACGAATTCCGATGCGTCGGAGTACGTCACCTATCCTGAAGACGACTACAGCCGCTACGAACCGAGCATCTCGCTCGGCGGTCCCATCGCGCGGGACAAAGTGTGGTTCTTCGGCGCGTACAACCCGGCGCTGATCAAGTACGACCGAACGGTGACGCCGGAGAGCGCGGAGAACCCGGCCGCGGCCTCGAGCGTGACGACGCGCAAGGATCAGATTCAGTTCATCACCGCGAACACCACGGCGCAGATTGGCAACAATCTCCGCACGCGTGTCGCGTACAACAACAGCTGGGAAAAGCGCAAGGGCTTGCTGGCCAATCCGAACGGTCTCGATCCTGCCGGCACGAACTACTCGAAGACGTCCGAGTTTCCCGAACTGGACGCTGTCGGGCAACGCCGACTGGGTGCCTTCGCAGAGGTTTGTCGTGGGGATGCGCGGCGGTTACTACAAGGCTGACTGGCACGATTCGAACGTGACCAATCAACCGTTGCTACCCATGGCCGACCACGAACAACGTCGGCTTCCTCGATGTTCCGGTGTCCCTGCAACACGGCACCGGCTTTCAGGACATCCCATCGAACACCGGCACCGATCAGGATCAGTTCACTCGCGCGTTCTTCCACGCCGACGGGACGGTGTACGCGAGCGCCGCCGGCGAGCACCAGGTGAAGTTCGGCATGCAGTACGACCGCACCGGCAACAAGGTGTTCAGCGGCGAGCTCCGTCCGCGCGTGACGCTCCGGTGGGGAGTGGGCCTGGCGCCGGCCCCGGAAGAACCCATCGTGCAGGGTCCGTACGGTTACTACTCGGTACGCAGCCAGGAAGTGGATCCGGTCCGTGGCTTCATCACGGAAGGCGACATTCACATGAACAACTTGGGGTTCTTCGTTCAGGACGCCTGGACGATCAACAGCAAGCTGACGGTGAACGTGGGTGTTCGCACCGAGCGTGAACGCGTCCCGACCTATACGACGGGGACCGACATCCCTGAGTTCGGTGTCGACTTCGGCTACAAAGACAAGTTCGCTCCGCGCGTGGGCGCCGCCTACGACCTGCGAGGCGACGGCAAGTGGAAGGTCTTCGGCTCGTGGGGTCTGTTCTACGACTTCTTCAAGCTGGAGCTTCCGCGCGGCTCGTTCGGCGGGGACAAGTGGATCGAGTACTACTACACGCTCGACACTGCCGACTGGCCAAACCTGCTCGCGTCGTCCGCCTGCCCGCCGGCGTGCCCAGGCTCGTTCATTCGCCAGACCGACTTCCGCCATCCGTCGTTCGGGTCGGATGCCATCGATCCAGACCTGAAGCCGATGCGGCTGCAGGAAGCGACGGCGGGACTCGATCACGAGCTGAACTCACAGCTGGCGGTCGGCGTCCACTACGTCCACAAGCAGATCGACACGGCGATTGAGGACACCGGTTCGCTTGACGCCTCGGGCAACGAAATCTATGTCATTGCGAATCCGGGCGAAGGTCTCACGGCTATAGCGTTCCAGGACTCGATTCTGAACCCAGACGATACGAGGACGCCCGTGGGCCCGGTCTACGCTCTGCCGAAGCCCAAGCGTGACTACGACAGCGTCGAGTTCTTCCTCGACAAGCGCTTCGCCAACAACTGGTCGCTGCGCACGAGCTACCTGTGGAGCCGCCTCTACGGGAACTACTCGGGCCTCAGCCAGTCGGACGAGCAGGGCCGCACCAGCCCGAACGTCGGCCGTCTGTTCGATTACCCGGCGATGATGTTCGACCAGCATGGGCAGCCGGTGTTCGGTCGGTTGGCGACCGATCGGCCGCACCAGTTCAAGGCACAGTTCATCTACCAGTTCAACTTCGGTACGGCGGTGGGGTTGAACGAGTTCCTGGCGAGCGGCGTTCCGATCAGCCGCGAGATTGGAATCCTCCCGACCAGCAACTTCCCGGTGAACTATCTGGGCCGCCTCAGCGATGGGCGGACGGATAAGTTCTCGCAGACCGACCTGTTCGTGCAGCACGAGCTGAAGCTGGGTGGCGGACGGCGGCTGCAGCTGCAGGCGAACGTGCTGAACCTGTTCAACCAGGAAGCGGCAACCTCGAAGTACTCGACCTATCAGAAGGTTGATGGCGTCAACTTCGACGAGGCCGACTTCTATGCTGGGCGGCTGAACTTCGACCAGTTGATTGCGGAACAGGGAGTGCAGGTTGATCCGCGCTTCCTCCAGAACAACTTCTTCCAGGCGCCGATCATCGCGCGCTTCGGCGTGAAGTTCCTGTTCTAGTCGGCGCCCGTCGTTCCGGTGTAAGCTCCTCCGCCCCGCGGGCCGTTCGGCCCGCGGGGCGTTTTTTCTTGGCAGATCGGAGGTATCTATGCCAAGAGTCTCGGCGCTCATCGTCGGCGTCGGTGTGCTTCTCGCTACCTCTGCCCTCGCGCAGCAACCCGCTCGTACGACCGCGAACATCGAGCGCGCCCGCGTCCACTACATGCGCGGCTGGGACAACATGCGTTCGGAATCGTTCGACGTCGCTGTCGCGGAATTTGGACAGGCCATCGAGCTCCACTCGCAATACGCCATGGCCCACTACAGCCTGGGCCGCGCCTACATGGCACTGCGCCGGTATAACGACGCCATTCGCGCGCTGACCGCGTGCAGCACCCTCTTCAGCGCCGAAGCCAGCAGAGTCTTCAACAGCCAACTGGACGCCAACCGGCAGCGCCAGGACCGACTGATGGAGTTGCAGGACATACGCTCGCAAGTGTCGAAGGGACCGCAGACGACCGGCACCCAGAGTACGATGAGCATGATCGATAACGCGATCCGGATGACCAGCAACGCGTACGACCGCGGACAGAACAACATTCCGATCGAGATTCCGGTGCCGTCGTTCGTGTCGCTCTCGCTGGGCAGCGCCTATTTCCGCGCAGAGCAGTTCGAGGAAGCCGAGCGTCAGTTCCGGGCCGCCATCGTTGCCGATCCCAAGGCGGGCGAAGCCCATAACAACCTCGCCGTCATCCTGATGATGAAGGCGCAGTACACCGACGCGATGGCGGAATTAAAAGCCGCGGAGAAGGCGGGGTTCCGAGTCAATCCGGAGCTCAAGGATCAGGTCAAGAACAGGATGGCGCAATAACGCTTCGCGCAGGGTCTCAAGGTCGCAGGGTCGCAGGGGTCTCAGGGTCGCAGGGTCTCAGGGGTCGCAGGGTCTCAAGGTCGCAGGTCTCAAGGTTATCTCCCCGCGACTTTGTGACCTTTTGACCCTGTGACCTTTCGACCCTCAAGCTGCGGTTCAACGCGCAGCGCGTTGAACAGCAGCTTGAACGTCGCGTGTGACTGCGCGCGGTAGTGCGGCCGGAACCCGAACAACATGACGTGCCCCTTGCCGAATGGCACGTCGACGGCGGCCTGGCGTCCGGCGAGGCGATCGGCACCGAGGAGCCAGCCGCTCATCAGAAGCGTGTCCGCTGCCGCGTAACGCGCCAGCGTCACGACGGACGGGTCGTCGCTGTCGAATGCCCGGGAATCAGCGAAGAAGGCCGCCGTGGACGCGGGCATCCCGAACGCGCCGGGTTTCGTCGGATCGACGTCAAGCCGCAGGACGGAGCCCGGACAATAGAACGTCGACTGATCCAGGCCCGCAACCGGATTCCGGATGCTCCCGAAGACGCCGCCAAATTTCTCGAGCACGACCTCGGTCGCGCTGTCGAACGCGACCAGACGACCGCCCTCCTCCACGAACGCCTTGAGGGAGGCGAGCCCTTCCGCGCCGATCCCGCCTCGGTATTCCGGTGGTACCGGACCCGTCGGGCCATTCCGCGAGGGCGCCGTTGCGCCATGGCCGTCGAGGATCGCGCCGGGCGACTGCGCCGGCAGCAGCACGACGTCAACGCGCGCGCGCAGGTTGCCGGCACGGATGTCCTCGTTGCGCAGGGTGGTGTAGGTGAAGCCGTACTGTTCGAGAAGCCAGCGGATCCAGCCCTCGTCGATATTGGCAACCCAGCTGCGATAGAGGCCGATCCGTGCGCCGTGCACGTGGTGCGTGCCGCCGCGCGGCACCTTCGGCACTTCTCGCGCATCTACGCCAAGCTGCTGCGCGGTTTGCGTGAGCAGCGCCGCGTCGCGCGTCGTGTTGGGCGTCACGAGAAACCCACCGGGCACTGCCTTGCCATCGTTCGGCATCTTCGCTGCAACCGGTGGTCCGACGTCGACGACCTGTCGGACCGATAGACCAGCGGCGAGCAGCCGGTTGACGACGACGGCGCTGGCGTTGGGCGACGCGGAGATCGCGTATAGGCGTCCCGCGCGCGCCACGCCGGGCCGGCCCTTTCGATTCAGCACGCGGCCGGTCAGAACCGGAAAGGCCGTCAGTCGCGTCAGCTGGGCGTCAAAGGGCTTCACCACCGCAACCGCATCGACGCCCATCTGAAACGCGAGCGTCCAGCCGGCAATGTCGTATGGCGGAATCGGCCGTCCGCCCGGGCTCGACCGCAGATCCGGATAGCGCTGTGCCTCGAACAGATCCTTGGCAAACCCGCGAAAGGGCTGATCGAGCCGTACGATCCAGGTTCCGGGAGGATACGCGCGACCGTCCGCCATGAACGATGCGTCGGCGACGTCGACGTCGATGGCGCCGCGCATCAACGTCTCGATGAACGTGGCGGCGGCTGGCAAGTCGTGCTGCGTTGGCGGAACGAGATAGGCGACTGGCGGTTCAGTCCGCCCCCTTTCAATCTGGCGGGCGCCGACCTGATAAATGCCGTAGAGCAATTGGTCGCGGTACTTCGAGGCGACGTCGAGCACCGCGAGCGATCCCGTCAGCATGTAGTCCACCGCGTCCCGCAACCGCAGGGTGCCGCCCTTCCACGGGTTTGGATAGGAGGTCGTCGGCTCGAGCGTCGGGGTGCCGTTCGCCAGCACACGCGGAAAATCGGCCGCCGAATACGTGAACGGCGTCGCCGACGCGTGGCCCGTCTCGGACAGGATGCCGATGATGTTGTGGAAGTACGACGCGGTCCTGATCGATCCGTTGTACCAGGTCGAGAACTCGTAGCGCGAGACGATGCCGTCCTTTCGCTCGCGCTCGAATCGGTACAACATCGCACCACCGACCAGATCGATGCCGCGCATGATTTGCGAATCGATGTTCGGGTTGAAAGGATCGGGGAACGGCGGCACGAACATCCGCGGCGGCCACGTGCCCTGGTGCTGGTTGTACATGATCTGCGGCAGCCAGTCGCGGTACAGCAGACGATTGACGATCCGCGTCTCGGCCTGCGTCTGCATGTAGAAGTCGCGATTGTTGTCGTGACCGACATATTTCTGGTACAGCCACGGCATCGGGCTGTCCTGGTACGGCGTGCCGAGCGTGCGGCGATACCAGTCCACCACCATGTCCTGTCCATCTGGATTGATCGTCGGCAGCAATACGAGGATGACATTGTCGCGGATCGCCTGCATCTCGGGCGATTCCTCTGTAGCGACGCGCCAACCGAGAAGCAGCGAGTGCTGCGCCGTTGCCACCTCGCTCGCGTGCAGGCCGTTGTCGATCCAGACGATCGCTTTACCCTCCCGGGACAATGCCTGGGCCTCAGCATCCGTCAGGCCGCGAACGAGCGCCAGGCGCCGCGCGATATCCCGGTAACGTTCGAGCCTCGCGAGGTTGGCCTCCGACGAAATCACGGCGACCAGCATGTCGCGGCCTTCGGTCGATTTTCCGGCTGACGTCAGAAGGACGCGGTCGGACGCCGCATCAAGCTTCTCAAAGTAGCGGCGAATCTGGGCGAAATCGGCGAGCTTGTAGTCGTCGCCCGGCGTGAACCCCAGCACCTCGCGCGGCGTTGGAACGAGTTGTTGGGGTGCAGCCCTTGCTGCCGCGGCGAACAAGGCGATGACGAGGACGAGACGTCGCGCACGCCGAAGACGTCGCATGGTCTCACACGATACTGCACGTCAAACGGTGCGGTGGCGATGGGGTCGTCCCAGCACCCAGCAGGCGCCAACCGAACGCCGCTCGCGGGTCCTGGCGCGGGGTATCCCCGCTCGTCCTCGGCGCCAAAAGACAGATCACGCGTGAACGGTGACCACGGAGAGGCGCCTGCGCGGCGAGCGGGGATGCCCCTCCCCGCGCCACCCGCTCGACAGCCAGTCGCTCAGCCCGCCGACACGAAAGAATGCGCGAAGCGAGGCTTCCCCAAAGTTGTTCAATCCGGGCTCGTGTGGGCGTGGGTTCAAATCTGAACCGTGTCAATCTGCGCACGCTGCAGACGACCGCTGAAGTCGATGTAGATCGACTTCCACTCCGAGAAGACGTCGAGCGCGGCGATTCCTGCTTCGCGATGGCCATTGCCCGTCGCCTTCGTGCCGCCAAACGGCAGGTGCACTTCGGCGCCGATGGTCGGGGCGTTCACGTAGAAGATGCCGGTGTAGACGTCGCGCATCGCCGTAAACGCTTTGTTGATGTCGCGTGTGTAGATCGACGCCGACAGACCGTAGGCGACGTCGTTGGCAATCGCGATCGCCTCGTCGAGCGACGCGCAGCTGAGCACCGACACGACCGGCCCGAAGATCTCTTCGCGGGCGATGCGCATCGAAGGCGTGACGCCGGTAAAGATCGTCGGCTCGTGGAAGAAGCCCTTGGCGAACGCGCCCGACGTCAACCGATTGCCGCCGGTGGCCAGCGTCGCCCCCTCGGCGCATCCAATTTTCACGTAGTCCATGACCCGCGACAGCTGCGCTTCGCTGACACTGGGGCCCATCTGCGTCGATGGCTCGAGGCCATCGCCAACACGCAGCTGTCTGGCCCGCGCGACGAACGCATCGACGAATGCGTCGTGGAGCTTCTGGTGTACGACGACGCGGCTGGCGGCCGTGCAGCGCTGGCCGCTCGTGCCAAATCCGCCCCACAGTGCGCCATCCACCGCCAGCTCGAGATCGGCATCGTCCATCACGAGGATGACGTTCTTGCCGCCCATCTCGAGATGTACCTTTTTGAAACTGGATGCGCACGCCTGGTTCACGAGCCGCCCCGTGTCCGTGGAGCCAGTGAACGAAATCACGCTCACGTCGGGATGCGACACGAGCGGCGCGCCCGTGCCCGGCCCATCGCCGAGCACCAGGTTCACCACTCCCGAAGGAAGCCCGGCGTCGTGCAGCGCCTGCACGAAGTTGACAGCCGAGTGCGGCGCCTCTTCGGCCGGCTTGAACACCACCGTGTTCCCGCAGACGAGCGCCGGCAGGATCTTCCACGACGGCACCGCGATTGGAAAGTTCCACGCCGTAATCATGCCGCAGACGCCAATTGGCTGCCGCACCGACATCGCGAACTTCTCGCGCAGCTCTGACGGCACAGTCTGCCCGTACTGGCGACGGCCCTCCCCCGCCATCAGGTAGCTCATGTCGATCGCTTCCTGTACGTCGCCGCGAGTCTCGTCCAGGATCTTCCCCATTTCGCGCGTCATCGTGCGCGCATACTCCTCCTTTCGCTCGGTGAGGAGCTGCGCCGCGCGGTAGAGGAGCTCGGCGCGTCGGGGCGCGGGCACAAGCCGCCAGCGCGCGAAGGCGTCGCGTGCCGCCGCCACGGCAGCGTTGACATCGTCTGGCGTCGATCGGGGCAGTAGGCCAATCACGTCTTCCTGATTCGCCGGGTTTCGATTTTCCAGCGTGCCTGACGCGGAAGCGTTCACCCACTGGCCATTGATGAAGTTTCGATATGACGTTGGCGCTGTCCGGGTCATCGACATGTCGCCCAGAGTGCCGTACTCGGGATGAGGGTGCAAGGTCGCCGATTGTCCAGATCCGGACACATCGCTCTGGACGTATTGATGTACAGGCATTGTGCCGATGGAGTGAAATACACCCGGCGCAGGACAGGTCCGAAACTCTGGAGCGTGCGCTGGTGTCTCACTGATTAGCAGTGATGTCCAGAGCGCGGGTCAAAGTGGCATTAAACGCCACGAGAATCCGTTCGGCATCCTACGATTTGCCGGATTTTCAGGGAAATAGGCCAGGTCGGGAGGGCGGTTCGGGTGGCGCGATTCTTGAATCGAGTTAGGCAGAGGACACGGTCATGCATACGGGCGAACACAGTCTGGCAGCACCCGCCATTAAGGCCTTGCGAAAGGTGGTTGTCGTAAATGGCAACCCTGAGGTGCTCGAACTGCTCGAGTCGGCGCTCGACGGTGGCCGGTACGACTTGGTGTTTGCTGATGCTGGCCAGCATGCCTACTCGATCATCAAGCGCGAACAGCCGGACCTCGTGGTCCTGGCGGTGAAGATTGACGCGATGGATGGATTTCAGCTGCTCTCGATGCTGAAGCTCGATCCAGACACGCGCAAAATCCCCGTCGTGACCTACACGTCGGATTCGTCGGAAGACGAGGAGGACGACGATTACGAGGACAGCGGGCTCGAGTTCGAGCCTCGGATGCCCCTTCGTCTCCACTGAACAGTCCGGCGATTTGCTCGTGGTGAGTGTGTGGAACCAGAGCAGACGCCCGCTGGCGGAGCTCGCTAGTGCGCCAAGCTCAGGACAAACGGCTTGGCGCGCGCCGATGTTATAGTTCCACGCAGATGCCCGACAGCCGGCGCCACTCCGAACGACTGCAGATCCTCGGAGACCTCCCTGGTGCGGCTACGGTCCAGCAGAACATCCTGCTCAAAGAACTGAGCTGCCACGGCGCTCAGATCGAAACCGCGTTCCCTCTCGTCCTGAATGCGATTCACGAGTTCCGTCTGGCGCTCGGCAATCTGACGGTTGTCGTCAAGGGCCGCGTCGTGCACTGTCGTATCGAAGAGGTCGACGCCGACGGGCTGGTCTATCGCGCCGGCGTCGAGTTCGTCGAAATGCCTGACTGGGTGTCCACGGCCGTCGCGGATTTTGTGGCGGCGTTGAAAGACGGACGCCAAGCCTGATCGAACCTACCAGCAGCCTGGGCACGCGCATGGCGGAGCTCGGATTCTTTTACGGAACGCTCATGACGGGATTCGAGCGCCGCAGGCGCCTCGGCATGGACGCCAAGATGGCGTACCGCGGCCGCGGCTGGATCCGTGCGGCCCTTTTCGACCTGGGCCTCTATCCTGCCGCCGTGCCGGACGAGGACAGCCGCGTATGGGGCGAGGTGTTCGAGCTGGACGACCCGGTGGCCGTGCTCGCTGCCTTCGACGAGATCGAGGGCTACAGCGCCGAGGATCCCGATAAGAGCCTATACGTCCGCCGGCGCGTGCCGGTCCATCTCGACGACGACACCACCGGCGAGGCGTGGGTGTACTTCTACAACGCGCCCCTCGGGCATGCACCGCGCATCGCGTCGGGAGATTACCTGGCGCATCTGAAGCGGCGCTGAGAGGGCCGTGGCTCGGTGCGGCCCTTCGACGGCCCCACGAAAGCCGGCCCAACTGCTGGCACAGCTGCAGACTAGAATCGGCGCATGCGGATTGCGTGGCCCGCGATTCTCCTACTGGGCTTCATCGCTTCCTCGGACAGCGGCGCGCAATCGCCTCCAACCCCCGACGTCGATCCGGTCGTCGCCCAGCTCGTTGCGGCGGTGGATGAAGTAAGGGTCGCTCAGACCGTGAAATCGCTCGCGGCGTTTGGCACCCGCCAGCTGTATTCGGACACCACTTCGCCTACCCGGGGGATCGGCGCCGCACGCGAGTGGGTTCGGCAGCAGCTGGTCGCCGCCAGTCCGCGGCTGCAGGTGTCGTTCGATACGTATCAAGTCGCCGCGCAGGGCGGCCGGCTTCCGCGCGACGTCGAGCTCAGAAACGTCGTGGGGGTACTCCCCGGCAGGTCGCCGCGGCGGATCTATGTGTCCGGCCACTACGACTCGGTTGCCCGGCGCACTGATGGGCAAGGCGGCGCATCAGGCTTTGACTGGACGCGTGCGGACAACGACGCACCGGGCGCAAACGACGATGGGTCGGGCACGACGGTCGTGTTGGAAGCCGCCCGCGTGCTTGCGGGCAGCAGGGTCGACTTCGAGGCAACGCTCGTGTTCGTCGCCTTCGCCGGCGAGGAGCAGGGGCTCGTCGGCGCAACGCTTCACGCCGCGCGCGCCGTCGAGGAGGGCTGGCCCGTCGACGCCGTGCTCAACAACGACATCGTAGGCGGCAGCCATGGCGGCGCAGGCGTCAGCGATGCCAGCCAGCTGCGCGTCTTTTCTGAGGGGCCCGAGGATTCTCTGTCGCGCCAGGTCGCCCGGTACGTGCGTCGGCAGGCGGCGCGCTATCAGCCGGGACACAGTGTCGCGTTAATCGCCCGCGCGGATCGGTTTGGCCGTGGCGGCGATCACACGCCCTTCAACCAACAGGGGATCGCCGCAGTGCGGATGACCGAGGCGCGGGAGAACTACGCCCGCCAGCACACCGTCGAAGACACTCCCGACGGCGTGGATGCGGCGTACCTGACGCGGAACATCCGGGTCAATGTCGCAGCCCTGGCATCGCTCGCCCTTGCGCCACCTGCGCCGCGCGTGACAGACGACGAAGGGGCGCCTCGGCTTACCCGCGGCACGTCAGGCTACGACGCGCAGCTCGCCTGGGGAACGGTCGACGGCGCCGCCGGCTATCGCGTGTTCTGGCGGGACGCATGGTCGCCGGACTGGGAGCATGAAATGACGCTTGGCGCCGTGACCGAGGCGACGTTACCTGGCGTCTCGATCGACAACGTGGTGATTGGCGTGGCGGCGCTGAGCCCCGCCGGCCACGAGAGCCTGCCGTCGGTGTACGTGATGCCGGAGCGGAAGCTGAAAGAGATAAAAACGGTGAAGTGATTCGTGAGCAGGGGGCGGCCCTGCAGGTCCGTCTGGCGCTAGTCCTCGTCCGCCTGGTGGTCAGCGACGTCGCCGATCAGATCGAAGATCTGAGGCGGCACTTCGAACGACAGCGAGACCGTCTTGCCGGTGCCCGCAAGCTGCAGCGAGTCGAGCAGCCCCTGGAGCTCGGGCTTCTGGCCGGCCTGGAGCTTCGCCAGCGCCAGGAAGCCTTGCACGACGTCGCGAAGATTCTGGCCGGCCTGCTCGTCGCGCGCCTCGGCGCGGATGTTGCCGCGGAGGCCGCCGTTGATCTGACCGTTCGCCGAGAACCACCGGACAGCGGGTATCTTGCTGACCACCCCCTCGGGCAACTTCGCCTGGCTGATCAGCGCGTCGAAGCGGCCCACCGCCCAGGTGTTGCTGTCGTCCATATCGTTCACGAGGTTCATCATCTCGCGATTGGCGAGGACGCTTTGGCCGCCCTGGCGGTCGAGCGCGTGCTTGATCACGCCCGTTTCACCGACGCCAACCAGGCCGGGGTTGATGAATGCCACCGTAAAGCTGTGCTGGGTGCGGCCCTCGAATTCGTTGCCGCTCTTGGTGATGAGGCGCTTGCCTTTGTAATCCTCCACCTGGCCGCCGTGCTGCCGGGCGAGCGTCTCGAGACGTGCTGCGTCGAAGCGGCCAGTGGCGAGCACCATCCCGCTGTATTTCTCGGTCGGATTCGGCTCGAGGAACGCGACCACATGATCGATGTCGTGCTCGATGTCGATCCCGGTGGCGCTTTGAAATTCTTCCTGACCCTTGTCGTCGTGCTTGCGGACCATCGTGGAGTGGAGCTTCTTGCGGAGATCCGATTTCATCACTTGCTGAACGTCGGCGTAGGCGACGAGAACGGCGTCGGCGGGCACGTACTGCAGTTCGGATGGGCCCTCGGCCCGACCGAATGCCCCCATGGGCATTCCTGTGTAATACGCGACGAGCCCCGTGCACAGCCCGACGAGCAACACCGTCACCGAGCCGAACATGAAGTATCGGGTCCGCTTTGTCATTCGAAGCACGTCCTCTAAGCTCGTATACGGGTCACGGCGAAAGTCAGTTCCGAAATTCGGCCCAAATCATTGCTCCAAGACATATTCCCGGCGTTCCACGGCGCGCGCCGCCAGGGCGAGAGACACGGCCGTAATTGCCGCCAGCGTCAGTACCGCCTGCAGAGGCCCCACGCTTTCCCGGAAAAACGACTGCAGCAGCGACAGCAGGTTCTCCTGGGGCATGGTATGAGGCACCAGGCCCTGAGTGTAGAAAGCGATGGTAAACCGCTTCAGGTATCCCGGGAGCGCCAGGGCGAAGTTTTCCCAGCCAAAGGCGAAGAAAAGGCCAATGAGGACCGGGCGCTTGACCCAGGCACCCACGGCCGCAAACAGGGCGCCGTACACGGCCAGCCCGAGAGCGAGCAGCAAAAGGTCCCGGAGGAGGTTCGGGAACGTGGCCGCGATGCTGGAGCCGCCCACCGGGACGACCAGGAAATAGACCAGCATCACCGACGGAAGGACGATCAGGACGGTTGAGGCGAGATAGGCGAGGTACTTCCCCACCACGACCGCAGATCGCGAAATCGGCCGCGTGAAGAGATACGTGATGGTCTTGTCCTCGACTTCGTCCGCGATGAGCGATGTGCCGTAGAAGATCCCCAGAATCGGCACGATGAACCGGAGGAACAGGAACCACATCATCAGCCCGAAGATCGCCGACCCGCCGACTCTGACGCCATTCACCTTCATCGCCGGCAGGTTCATCATGTCGACCGCGCGCAGGATGATGGCGATCAAGACCGGCCCTCCGACGATGAGGCCAAGGAACACCGTTCGACGCGACCACAGCATCTCGCCGAGCGACACGTCGAACACGCGCAGCGACGCCGTCGTGAGCGACGGCATCTGCATCTGCCTCGCGGCCGGAGGCGACGGCAGCTGACCCGCAGGTGGAGTCAGCTGACCCGCGGGTGGAGGCGGGTGACCCCCAGGTGGCGGCGGGGCTTCAGCCCCGCCGCCGTCAGTCGCGGCGGTGGTTGCCATTCTCGATTTCTCTCACTTCACCAAGTACTGGAAGACCGCCTGCAGGTTGTCGTCCGGTGACGTGACCTCATCGACCCCACCTGCTTCGCCCGTTGCGGCAAGCGCCGTCAACCGGGCGTAAAACACATCGGGCTTCTCCGTTTGCACGATCAGCGCGCCGGTATCGAACTTCAGACTCAGCACGTCATCGTCCGCCAGGAATCGCCGGGCGAGCGCCCGCGGATCGGCCGCCTTGATGTAGACGGTGTGCGGATGCTCGTCGATCAGATCCCTGATCTGATGGACGTTGCCCTCCGCCAGAATCCGGCCGTTGTGAATCAGAAGGATGTTCGACGTCATCGACTCGATCTCGTGCAGGATATGGCTCGAGACGAGGATACTCTTGCCGGCTTTGGCCCAATCCTTGATCAGCCGGATCGTGCGGCGCCGCATCAGCGGATCCATCCCACTCAGCGGCTCGTCGAGAATGAGCAGTTCGGGATGGTGGACCAGCGCCTGGGCCAGCTTGACGCGCTGGCGCATGCCCTTGCTGTACGCGCCGATCTTCTTGTTGGCGGCCGGCATGAGATCGACCTGCTCGAGGGCGGCCGTCGCGGCAGCAAGCGCTTCGGCGTCGCCATAGCCGTTCAGACGGACCAGCGCCTGCACCCACTCGAGGCCGGTCATTCGCTCGTAGAACGCATCCTGCTCCGGGCAGAACCCGACACGGAAGAACAGCGCCGGGTTGCCCCAGATTGGCTCGCCGAAGACCGTGATCTGGCCTTTGCTCGGCTTCAACTGGCCCGTGATCAGCTTCATGAACGTCGACTTGCCTGCGCCGTTCGGGCCGAGCAAGCCGGTAATGCCGCGCGGCACGCGGACATTGACGTCGTTCAGGCCGATGACCTGCCCGTACCACTTGCTGAGATGTGTCGCCTCGATCAGCGGGCGGTCAACGCTCACGCCACCACCTCGACGCCACGAATCCGCCGCTCCAGGACGAGCATCGCAGCGGCGATCATGCAGACCACGACCGCAAAGGACAGAATGACCGGCGTCTCGTGCCGCGGCGGCACGCGGAAGATTACGTCGCCGATCTGCGCCAGGCTCTGGGTCGGCGAGACCACCGATGCGCTGCTCACCCGCACGACGTACTTCAGCATGCCGAACACTGCGTCGGTGAAGAAGATGACGCCCGCATACATGATCCCGACGAAGCGAGGGCTTTTCGAAAGTGACGAGAGCGCGAGCATCGAGAGCGTCGCCAGGATCACCTGCAGGAATGAGTAGACCGTAATCGCCGGGAAGAGGAAGGCGTTCTTCTGCACGAAGGCAAAGCTGCCAGCGAACATGATCTGCAGGAACAGAAGCAAAAGCGCCGGCAACCAAGTGGTCGCCAGCAGAAAGACCGCCAGCGTGGTCGCCTTCCCGGCGACGTATTCCAGCCGCGTCAGCGGTTTCGAGAGGTAGATTTGCAACGCGTTGGCACGACGATCGTTCGCGATGAGGCCGGCGCCCACGAAAATGGTGATGAAGAAGACGAAGATGCTTTGCTGCTCGAGATATTCGCGAAACGTCTGTGCGGTGGGGGCGAGAAACGCGACCTGCGAAAAATTGGTCGAAATGTACAGTTGGACCGCCCTGACGAAAAACGGACCGTAGGCCACGAGCAGCAGCCCCAGGAACAAACGCTTCGAGATCATGTTCTTGATCCCGGCGCGCGCGATGACCAGCCAGGCCTGCCCCCTGGCGTCGCGCCCGCCGGCATAACGTCGATATCCTTGGTCGTGAATGGGCACGTCGCTATTCCTCGCCGACCGCACGCGCGAACACGTCCTCGAGCGTCGGCACGCTGGGACGCAGGTGGCGCAGCTGCAAACCTGCACGCGAGGCGAGCACGAACAGATCGATCGCGTCGCGGCCTTCAGGCACGAAGACTCGCATCACGTCCTCGTCGGTCTCATGGCACTCGAAACCGGCCTCGCGATACACGGCGGCAAGCCGGTCGTTTCCTTCCTTCGCGCGCACCTCGAAGACCCGCCCGCGCGGTCCCTTGAGGACGTCAATCGGTCCGGCAGCAGCGACGCGCCCCTTGTCCATGATGACGACGTTGTCGCAGCAGTACTCGACGTCTGGCAATAAGTGCGAACAGAGAATCAGGTTGACGTTCTTGTTGTGTCCGAGATCGCGAATCAGCTCCAGCATCTCGTCGCGGCCCTTGGGATCCATGCCGTTGGTCGGCTCGTCGAGAAACAGCAGGTCCGGATCGTGGACGAGCGCTTGCGCCAGCTTGATCCGTTGCTTCATGCCGGTGGAATACGTCTCGACGTTGCGATAGCGCGCTTCGCCCAGGCCGACGTAGTAGAGGACCTCATGCGCGCGCTGGATCGCGTCGACCGGGCGCAGGCCGGCGAGCTCGCCGCAGTAGCCGACGAACGCCACGGCCGTCATGCCCGGAATGTGCGAATCGTTCTCCGGCAAGTAGCCAATCCGGGCGCGAATGTCGAGGGGTGAGGTCGCCACGTCGAGGCCGAGCACGCGCATCGTCCCCTGATCGGGCTTGATGAACCCGAGCAAGCTTTTGATCATCGTGCTCTTGCCGGCGCCGTTCGGGCCGAGGAGGCCGACGGCGCCCGGCTGGAACGTGGCGGAGACGTCGCGCAGCGCCCAGTTGCGCCCGTATCTGACGCTGACCGCGTCGAGGGACACGACCGGCGGCGCCGTCGTGCCGGCGGAAACCTCGCCCGGCGCAGCGGCTGCGGCGATATCGGTCATCCCTGTTCTGTGATACGGCGGGACGACTGACGAGGTTCTGCCGCGTCCCGCATCAGAGCGAACCCTTCAGTCCCAGCGGTTCCGCACGCTCTCGCAGGAATCGAATCACGTTGGCCACGTGCTCGTCGAGCGGCAGTCCCAATTCTTCGGCGCCCCGCCGCAGATCGTCGCGGTTCACGGCGCGGGCGAAGGCCTTGTCCTTCATCCGCTTCAACACCGAGGACGGCTCGAGGTCGAGGACGCTCTTCGTCGGCCGCACGAGCGCCGCCGCAGTGATAAAGCCCGACATCTCGTCGCACGCGTAGAGGACGCGCTCGAGCCGGCTCTCGCGCGGCACGCCGCTGTAGTCCGCATGCGACAGGATCGCACGAGTCACCCAGTCAGGATAGCCGAGACCCTTCAGGACTTCGACGCCCCGGAACGGGTGGTTTCCCGCGTCGGGGTAGCGCTCGTAGTCGAAGTCGTGAAGCAACGCGACGAGCCCCCAATCGTCCTCGTTCTCGCCGTAGAGCCGGGCGTAGCCTCGCACGGCTGCTTCGACGGCGAGCATGTGCTTCCGCAAGCTCTCGCTCGCCGTCCATTCGGTCACCAGCGCCCAGGCTTCGTCACGCGTTGGCATCATTCTCACGCGCGGCTAAAGCCCCGCCTCCACAGCAGACGCATTGGCGAACGTGGCGGCGGGGCTTCAGCCCGCGTTCACCGAAGCACGTTCACGAACGCCGTGATGATCAGCGCGTTCGTGAAATCGATAAAGAACGCACCGACCATGGGCACGACCAGAAAGGCCCGAGGCGCCGGCCCATACCGCTCGACCAGCGCTTCCATGTTGGCCATCGCGTTCGCGGTCGTCCCCAGCATGAACCCGCAGAACCCGCTCGAGATCACCGCGCCGTCGTAATCGCGGCCCATCAGCCTGAACACAGGCCACACGCACAACGCCGCCACCAGCATTACCTGGACCATCACGATAATCGCGAGCGGCACGGCGATATGCACGATCTCCCAAAGCTTCAACGTGGTCAATGCCAGCACGAGAAACAGCGACAGTGCCACGTTGCCCAGATCGTCGACCAGCCGTTGCGAGATGCCGACGATCTTCAGCACCTCGTCGGCGTTCCGCAACGCCGCGGCCACCAGCATGGCGCCGATGTAGGCCGGCAGCGCCATGTCGATGCGGGCGAGCCACGCGTTCAGCCAGGTGCTGACGCCGCCGCCGATCCACATCGCCACCAGCATCACCACCAGCGTCTTCAATAGCGCGTACGATTCGCGATCTTCACCCGCCGGCGCCGCCGCTGCCGGCTCAATCATCTGACCCTCGACAATACTGGTGGCGGTTTCGTGATGAGCCTCGTGCGCGGCACCTCGCGGGGTTCGAATCCCGTAGCGCCGAAGCAGCCATGTCCCGAGGGGGCCGCCGATGATGCCGCCGGACACGATGCCAACCATCGCCGACGCGACCGCCAGCGTTCCTGCGGCAGGGACCCCGGCAGCTTCAAACAGGGGAGCAAACGCCAGCCCGGTCGCGGGACCGCCGGTCAGCGTCACCGAGCCGGCAAGCACACCCATCAGCGGATGCTGGCCGAGCAGTGTGGCGCACAGGATACCGACGACGTTCTGCGCGACGGCCGCAAGCGACGAGATGAGGAAGAACACGAGCACCAGCGGACCGCCGACCCTGAGGAGCGGGATGCTCGCACCGAACCCGACCGACGCGAAGAAGGCAATCATCAGCGGTGTCTGCAGCGTGGTGTCGAGCGTGACCAGCGTGGTGCCCATCTCGCGCGCCACGCTGATGACGATCGCGGCAAGCAGGCCCCCGACGACCGGCGCCGGCACGTTGTAGCGGGCGAGCGGTGGGACAAGACGTTTGATGCCATAGCCGCCGAAGAGGACCAGGCCCGCGAACGCCACGGACTGAATGAGGTCCAGCGTCATGGGGTCGTCGTCACGGATAGGCGCGAACCGAGGTCACGGACAAGCACAGACAGGAGAGTCACGGACAACCACGGACTAACACGGATCAAACATTCCGTGTCCGTCCGCGTGCATCCGTGACGGATCGGTCCGTGTGCGTCCGTGGCGAAGGACAAGAGGGTCACGGACAACCACGGACGGAGAGTCGCGGACAACCACGGACTAACACGGATCAAAACATTCAAGGTTTTCTCGTCCGTGTCCGTCCGCGTGCATCCGTGACGGATCGGTCCGTGTGCGTCCGTGGCGAAGGACAAGAGGGTCACGGACAACCACGGAGAGGAGAGTCGCGGACAACCACGGAATAACACGGATCAAAACATTCAAGGTTTTCTCGTCCGTGTCCGTCCGTGTGCATCCGTGACGGATCGGTCCGTGTGCGTCCGTGGCGAAGGACAAGAGGGTCACGGACAACCACGGAGAGGAGAGTCGCGGACAACCACGGAATAACACGGATCAAAACATTCAAGGTTTTCTCATCCGTGTTCCGTCCGTGTGCATCCGTGACGGATCGGTCCGTGTGCGTCCGTGGCGAGATCGATCGGTGTCCGTCCGTGACCAGATCGCGCGACCTCCGTGACGCCGACGCTTGCGGGCGCGACGAAGCGGCGGCTATAGTGCCAGAGCTTCAGCATCGTAGTCGAAAAGGAACCGGATGACCACACCAGCCGCCGCGTCACCTGCCGCCACCGCGCTCGATACCGAGTTCAAGCGCGGCCTGGGGCTGTTCGATTCGACGATGGTCGTCGTCGGCTCGATGATTGGCTCGGGCATCTTCATCGTTTCCGCCGATATCGCACGGCAGGTGGGCAGCCCCGGATGGCTGCTGATGGCGTGGATCATCACCGGCGCCCTCACGCTCACCGCTGCCCTCTCGTATGGCGAGCTTGCGGCCATGATGCCGCGAGCCGGCGGTCAATACGTCTACCTGCGCGAGGCGTTTTCGCCGCTCTGGGGATTCCTGTACGGCTGGACGCTTTTCCTCGTCATCCAGACCGGCACCATCGCCGCTGTCAGCGTCGCCTTCGGACGGTTTCTCGGCGTGCTCTGGCCGACGATCGCGGAGGACCACTATCTCATCCCGCCAATTCACCTCTCCACCGGTTACGCCCTGTCGTTGTCGACGGCGCAGCTCGTCGCGGTGCTCCTGATCGCACTTCTCACCTGGACCAACACGCGCGGCATCGACTACGGCCGCATCGTCCAGAACGTCTTCACGGTGGCGAAGACAGGCGCCCTCATCGCGCTGGTCGTGGTCGGACTCCTTCTTGGCTGGAATGCGGCGGCCGTGAGCGACAACTTCGGGAACTTCTGGGGCGTCCGCGGTCAGGTGGACATTGTCGCGGGACTTTCGGCAGCGACGACGTTCGGGCTGTTCGTGGCCCTCTGCGTGGCTCAGACCGGATCGCTCTTCTCGTCGGACGCGTGGAACAACATCACGTTCACCGCCGGCGAAGTGAAGGATCCGAGACGGAATCTTCCGCTGGCACTCGCCTTTGGCACCGGGATCGTGACGGCGCTCTACCTGCTCGCCAACGTGGCGTACCTCGTGACGCTGCCGCTGGCCTCCATCCAGCATGCGCCGTCCGACCGCGTCGCGACGGCCACGCTCGACGCAATCTTCCCGGGTCTCGGCGCCACGCTGATGGCGTCGGGGATTCTCATCTCGACGTTCGGGTGCAACAACGGATTGATTCTGGCGGGTGCGCGGGCGTATTACGCGATGGCACGAGACGGCCTGTTCTTCCGCGCGATCAGCCGGCTGAACGCGGCCAAGGTGCCAGCGGCGGGTCTGGTGATTCAGGGCATCTGGTCGGCCTTTCTCGTGTTGCCGCGCACGTTCGATCCGGCCACCGGCCGCTATGGCAATCTCTACGGCAACCTGCTGGACTACGTCATTTCCGCCGCGCTGATCTTTTACATCCTGACGATCGCGGGCGTGTTCCGATTGCGCCAGACCCGCCCGAATGCCGAGCGTCCCTATCGCGCGTTCGGCTACCCGGTCGTCCCGGTTCTCTACATCGCCGGCGCGCTCACCATCCTTCTCGTGCTGTTCGTCTATCGTCCGGCGACGACGTGGCCAGGACTGGTGATCGTGCTTTTGGGCCTACCCGTGTACTTGATGTGGAGGGGACGTTCTGGAGTCGGTGCGTAAGGTGCGACATGGTGCGTCGGGTGCGGCAGGTGCCGGGGTGCGGCCTGACGCACTCGGTGCACCAGACGCACCATTGCACGACGCACCCGACGCACATCGCACCTGCCGCACCTTACGCATCGCCTCTGGCGGCGCGATTCAGACGATCGAGTTGATCGATCCGGTCCTCGTACTCGATCACCTTCGACTCCAGCATCTCCTTCAGCTCGGGTGACCGACACGTCAGCCAGCTGCGATACGTGCGTTCAAGTTTGACCTTCAGACGCTCGATCTGCGCCTCTCGTGTGCGGACACGGGCGCCTGGATCATCGAGGAACTCGGGGCGTTCTGGAGGATGGCCGTTGCGCATGCCGGGCCGCGCAGCGGCGCCACTTTAGCAGGTTTCACGGGGCACGTCAGAGATTGGTCACGCCACTCGTCGAGAACGCCTCGGGCACCATCGCGAGCGCGCGTTCGATCACCGACACGGCCTTCGGTGTCATCCGGTAGGTGCTGAGCGTCGTCGGATCCGCGAGCACGGCATCGGCCACATCCGATCCGGCGACGAGCCGCCCACCGATCGGGCGACACAGATAGTCGATCAGCACGAAGTGGTAACGGACCCGGCCATCGAGGTCGAGCAGAATCCGATCGAACACTTCGACCACCGGGCCCACTTCGATTTCGAGGCCGGTTTCCTCCCGCATCTCGCGCGCCACCCCGGCCTCGAGCGATTCCCCGAGCTCGAGGGTGCCGCCAGGAAGACTCCACTGCCCCGCAAGAGGCTCGAACTTGCGCTTGATCAAAACAACGCTGCCCTCGTGGACGATGACGGCGCCGACGCCAACGACCGGACGCTGCGGGTAGCGTCGGGGCGGCGGCTCTGTTTCAGGCGGCGCCGGCAGATCTTCATCGACGGGAAAGTCGTGAGCGACTTCGCGCTGGGTATGGATATGACCGCCCTCGACGACGAAGTCGGTGTAGCCGCGCCGCTCGCGAACCGTGTTGCCATGGACTTCGCGCTCGGTCCATTCCGCGTGTATCGATCCGCTCTCGATTCGCCCGATCATCCGCACTCTGCGGCGGATGCCGCCATCGAAACCGGGATCCCACCGCGCGAAGTGACTGGCCAGGACGCTGCGAATGCCGTCCCGTCCCTGCACGAGGCTGTTGTCCTGTTCGAGGGACGCCGTCGCTTCGTAGAACACATCGATGGCGTCGAGCTCGCCCCGGTTGTAGGCGACGAACCACTCGCGCACGAGATCGAACGGATCGGGGCCGCTCTTCACTGCCCCATCACCTTGACGATGACCCGCTTCCGCCGTTGCCCATCGAACTCCGCGTAGAAGACCTGTTCCCACGGCCCGAGATCGAGAGCGCCGCTGGTAATCGGCACAACCACCTGATGCCCGAGCAGCGTGCGCTTCAGATGCGCATCGGCATTATCCTCGCCGGTCTGATGATGCCGGTAGTCGGGGCGGGCCGGCGCCAGCTGCTCGACCCATTCCTGGATGTCGTCGATGAGGCCGCTCTCCCAGTCGTTGACGTAGACGCCCGCAGTAATGTGCATCGCGGAGACGAGGACCATACCGTCCTGCACAGTGCTCTTCTTAACGATCGATGCGACTTCGTCGGTGATCCGGACGATCTCGCGACGCTTCTTGGTGTTGAACCACAGGTAGTCGGTATAGACGGTCATCGGCACCCGATCATATCCGCGTGGCAGATGCGCCACGCTGGGGCGGAAATGCCGCGTCTCTCGGCCCGTTGCTGCGGGTTTTCGGCAGAAATTCGGCCGCAATCGCCGGAAGCGAGGACAGGCCGCGGCTGGCACACGTCTTGAGGTGACTCCTCGCGGCAAGGAGGAGCCTCACTATGAAAGTCAGTTGGCATGCGGCGGCGCTGGCCGTCAGTCTGAGTCTCGGGGCAGTGGGCGTCATGGCGGCGCCGGTTGCGGCGGCACGCGTCGCGAAGTCGACCGCCGCGACCGTGAGCGGCACGATCAAGAGCGTGGACGCGTCGGCGAAGACCATCACGCTGACGACCGCCAAGGGCGATGAGACGTTCAACCTCGGCGACCAGACGAGCATTCATCACGGCTCGAAGACCGCGACGGTTGCGGACCTGTCGTCGTTGAGTGGTCAGCCCGCCAAGGTGCACTACACCGAGTCGAACGGCACGAAGATGGTGACGTCCGTCATGGTTGGCGGCGCGCATCACGCCGAGCACAAGGCGGCGTCCTCGTCGGCAAAACCGAAGTAGACGCAGCCTCAGGGCGGGGACGCCGTGCCGGCGGCGTCTCCGCCTTCGATCACACCCTCGATCCCACCACGGGACACCTCTCAGCGCATCATCCGCGGATGACGCGGATTACGCGGATGGCGTCGTCCAAAACACCTCAAGACATTTTGGCCGTCACTTAGACACGAGCGCCTGAGCCACGGCGCAGCCGTGGCGTAAGGCGCGCGAGAGGCGAAGATGAGAGTCGTTCAGAGAAGACGCGTGAGACTCTCATCCTCGCCTCTCGCGCGCCTTACGACCGGCCGCGTCGCGGCCGGTCTCGGGCGCTTCTGTATCCGCGCAATCCGCGTCATCCGCGGTTGCGAGCCCAACCTCTCCGGCGGCCTTCACCCGTTCGTCGTGCCTACTCCCTTTCGATTCCCGACGCCTCCGGCAGCGAGACGCCGAATCGATCGGCCATGCGATACAGCGTGCGTCGATCCACGCCCAGCGCTTCGGCGGCGCGCGTGCGGTTGCCGCCTACGGCCTCGAGCACGTGCAGCAGGTAGCGCCGCTCGAGCTCGTCGAGCGTCGGCAGGCCATCGAACATGCGGCCCTCCAGACCGCTTCGCTCCTTCCCGTCGCGCCGCCCCAGCACGGGGACATCGTCGGCGGTAATCTCGTGCGCTCGGGCGGTGACGACCAGCCGCTCGACCGTGTTCTCCAGCTCGCGCACGTTGCCGGGCCAGTCATGTGCCATCAACCGATCGAGAGCGGACGGCGTGAACGTGACGGTCCGACCGGCGCGGCCGCACGCGGCCTGCAGGAATCGATCGACGAGGAGCGGGATATCCTCCCGGCGGTCACGGAGAGCCGGGACACGAATGATCAGCACGCCGAGGCGATAGAAGAGGTCCTGGCGGAATCGACCCGCCGCCACCGCGTCCTCGAGATCGACGTTCGTCGCGCCGAGTACGCGGACGTCGATGCGCACGGCACGCGATCCGCCGACCGGCCGCACTTCGAATTCCTGCAGAACACGCAGGAGCTTCACCTGGAAGGCGGGTGACGTGTCGCCGATTTCGTCGAGAAAGATGGTGCCGCCCTGCGCCTGCTCGAACAGCCCGCGGGCATCGCTGGTCGCGCCCGTGAAGGAGCCGCGCGTGTGCCCGAACAGCTCCGATTCGAGCAGTGTCTCGGTGAGCGCGCCGCAGTTCACCGGGACGAAGGACCGTGCCGCCCGACGGCTGTGGCGATGGATCGCCCGCGCAACGAGCTCCTTGCCCGTGCCGCTTTCGCCGATGATCAGCACCGGCACGTGCGCGTCGGCTGCCTGCGCCACCTGCTTGTAGACAAGCAGCATCGGCGCCGACCGGCCGATGAGCCCCGCCGGCACGTCAACGGCCGGCGCTGGCGCCGGTGGAGCGGCGGACGCGCTGAGGGCGCGCTCCACGACTGCCTTGACCTCGGCGATGTTGAAGGGCTTGCTGATGTAGTCGAAGGCGCCGTTGCGCACGGCGTCGACCGCCGTTTCCAGCGTGCCAAAGCCGCTGATCAGCACGACGCGCGTCGCCTTGCCGCCCGCGCGGACCGCCCGCAGCAGGTCGATGCCCGAGCGCCCGGCGTTCAAATTGATGTCCGAGACCAGGACGTCGACGTCCCGCTCGCGAAGCAGGTCGAGGGCCGGCCCGGGCGCGCGGGCCGACAGAATCTGCCGTCCGGACCCGGCCAGCAGCTCCTCCATCAGCCGTACGGTCTCGGCGTCGTCGTCAACGATCAGCAGCGTCGGCATGGTCTGCAGTCCGTCCGGCATCAGCCGGCATCGAAATCGTAAAGCTGGTACCGTGCCCGGGCTCGGACGCCACATCCACTGTGCCTCCCAGCCGGGCGATCACGTCTCTAGTGATGCTGAGACCAAGTCCCGTGCCACGTCCTTCAGGCTTGGTCGTCACCCACGGATCGAAAATCCGCGGCAGGAGCTCCGGCGTAATACCCGCGCCGGAATCCGACAATACGATCGTGACCTGACCCGCGATCGCCGACGCGGTGACGCGCAGCACCCCACCTCCTGGCATCGCGTCGAGCGCGTTCGACACCAGATTGAGGAGCGCCATCTCAAGCTCATCGCGGTGACCGAGAATTCTGGGCAGGGCCGGCGCCACTTCGGACTGTAACCTGATGTGCGCCGCCGCCAAGCGCGGGCGCACGAGGTTCGCAATCGAATCGAGCAGCGTACCAATGTCGATGAGTCCCGCCTCGCCCGGACGCCGCGTGTGTTCGAGCAGGCTGCGAATCGCGTCGCTGACCCGGCCTATCTGTTCCAGGACGAGATGCAACCGCCGCGCCAGGTCCGGATCGAGATCGCGCTGCTCCAGCAGCAGCTGCACATGCCCGGAAATCAGGTTGAGCGGCGTGCCGACCTGGTGCGCCACGCTCGCGGCGGTCTGCCCGATCGTGGCAAGACGGTCGGCGTCCGCAAGGGCGTCTCGCAGCACGAGCATCTGCCGATAGCTGTCGATGCGCTCCTCGTGGCTGCGATCGAGCGCGGTCGTCACTGCTACAACACGCTCCTCGAGCGCCTGGTTGAACCCGCTCAGCCGATCGAGCATCTCGTTGAAGCCGCGAGCGAGCTCACCCATCTCGTCCGATCGAAACACGGCGGCGCGCGCCGCGAGATCTCCGGCGCCAGCGCGCGTCATCGTCTCGCGCAGCGCCTTCACCGGCGCGTAAATCACGCGGCGCAGAATCTGATCGAGAACGGCGATCAGCACGAGGACCGAGAGGGGGACGAGCCAGAACGAGACGAGCCGGCCACGTGTCCGCAGCTGCTCGATCGGCGCAAGCGACATGGTCACGACGACGGCGTACGGCCCGCTCCCGGCCGGCGACGAACGCATCGCCACCCGGCTCATCTCGCCGTCGTCGCGCGGCGCCTGGTCGCCCCCGGTCAGCAGGTCGCGCGCCAGCGTCAAGGCCGCTGGCGACTCGGTTGACGTGGTGCTCGCGACGACGACCGGTTTGCGGTCCTGAAGCTGGATGACCGAGATCGCGCGGATGGTCGGCGCCGATTGTGCGAACTCGTGGAGGTCGGTCACGAGGTCCTCCGCCCGCAGGGGCGTCGGGCGAAGCTCGAGATCGTCGGCGACCGATTGGGCCGTCACCAGCCCCGTCTCGCGCAGCTCACGTTCGGTCGTTTCCTCGAACAGTCGGATTTCGACGATCGATTCGACACCCAGTACGAGGGCGACCACGAGAGAGACGGCGACGATGAGGCGCGTGCGAAGCGCCATGGCGGTCAGAGCGGAAGGCTGGCGTCTGCGTTGAGTTCGCGGCCGGCGAGCTCGCCAGCGTGAAGCCGCCGAAGCCCCGCCGCGGCAATCATGGCCGCGTTGTCAGTCGAGAGCGAGAGACGAGGAATGAACACGGGGATTCCGGTGGTCTCGCCGCGAGCCATCGCGTCGTGGCGCAATCGGCTGTTCGCGGAGACGCCGCCCGCGATGCCGACGCTCGCGGCGCCGTGAGCACGAGCGGCATCGAACAACCGATCGAGGAGGGACTCGACGACCACCCGTTGAAAGCTCGCGCACAGATCGTCGACCTCGCGATCCGGCAGCGGCCAGCGGCCGGCCGCGCGTCTTGCCGTGACTTCGCGCAGCACCGCGGTTTTCACGCCGCTGTAGCTGAAGTCCAGCTTGCCGGGTCGCTGCGGTGCGTTCCGATCGGCATGGGTGATCCGCGTCATCGGCAGGTCGACAGCATGATCGTTGCCGTTCTTGGCGCGTCGATCGATCACCGGACCTCCCGGGTACCCGAGGTCGAGAAGCTTGGCGACCTTGTCGTACGCCTCTCCGGCGGCATCATCCCTGGTTCGGCCGAGGAGCGTGTATTGGCCGGGAGCGGTCACGAGATACAGGCTCGTGTGGCCGCCCGAGACCACGAGGATCGCCGAGGGCAGCGGCAGTGGACCGTGCTCCAGAAAGAGCGACTCGATGTGGCCGGCGAGATGATGAACAGCCACCAGTGGAAGACGTCTCGCTTCCGCGAGTGACTTCGCGAACGCAACGCCGACGAGCAGCGAGCCGACAAGGCCAGGGCCCTGCGTCACGGCGATGGCAGCGAGCTGAGACAGCGATGTGCTCGCTTCGTCGAGCGACCGTTCGACGACGCCGCAGATGTCGCGAACGTGTTGGCGGGAGGCGATCTCCGGTACGACGCCACCCCACTCGCGGTGAATGTCGGCCTGCGACGCGACGACGTTCGAGCGCAGCGTCCACCGCCGTTCAGGCGGAGCACCTTCCTCGACCACTGCGGCCGCGGTCTCGTCGCAGGACGTCTCGATGCCGAGGATCAGCATCAACTCGTGACCGCGGTGGGGCGACCGACGAGCGCCGCCAGCGACTCGGTGTAAGGCGGCCGGGCGATACCGCGCTCGGTGATGATGCCGGTGATAAGCGCGTGTGGCGTGACGTCGAAAGCGGGATTGAAGACTTTGGCGCCTTCCGGCGCAAGACGAACGGCTTTGACGTGCGTCACTTCGCGCGCGGGCCGCTCCTCGATGGGAATCTGGCGGCCCTCCGCCGTATCGAGATCGATCGTGGAGACGGGCGCCGCCACGTAGAACGGCACCTTGTGCTCGCGCGCCACGAGCGCCACCGTGTACGTGCCGACCTTGTTCGCCGTATCGCCGTTTGCTGCGATGCGATCCGCGCCAACCACGACCAGGTCGATGCGGCCGTCGCGCATCAGCGGCGCCGCCATGCTTTCGGTGATCACTGTCGTGTCGATCCCGTCCTTCACCAGCTCCCACGCCGTGAGGCGGGCGCCCTGCAGAAACGGTCGCGTCTCGTCGGCGAAGACGGCCACCTTCTTGCCACGCTCGACCGCACCACGGATCACGCCGAGCGCGGTGCCATAACCCGCCGTTGCCAGAGCGCCGGCGTTACAGTGCGTCAGCACGTGGCTGCCATCCGCGACCACGTCCGCACCGTGCTCGCCGATCGCGCGACAGCTGGCGACATCCTCGTCGTGAATGGCACGCGCTTCAGCGATCAGCCGGGCCTTGATCTGATTCACGGACTCGCCCGCGGTCACAGCCGCCGCGAACGACGCCTTCATCCGGTCGATGGCCCAGAACAGGTTGACAGCGGTTGGCCGCGTCGCCGCCATCAGCTCGCAGAGTCGGTAGAACTCGGTGGCCAGTTTCTGCGTACCGGTGGCCTTGCTCGTGTCGACGCCAAGCGCGAGGCCCATGGCGGCGGCGACCCCGATCGCCGGTGCGCCGCGAATCACCATCGTCTTGATGGCCTTCGCGACTTCAGGTGCCGTTCGGCATTCAACGTACACTTCTTCCGACGGCAGCTTGCGCTGATCGATCATCACCACCGCGCCATCGCGCCATTCAATTGTTGGAAGCATTCGAACAATTCTATCTGCTGTAATGCCGAAGCTGAAGCGTGGACCTACGTAGCCCGCAGCCGGGAGCCCGGAGCCTGTAGTCCCTCACGAATCACCTCGCGCGACTGATAATGACCTCGATCCGTGCGACCTTGCTCTCGCTGACGACGATGGGCATTGCGAACTTCTCGAGCCGCGACAATTCGTCAACCGCTTCGGCGATCGAGTCGGGTGGATTGTCTCGGAGGGCAATCGCGCGGTAGTCACCGGGGGGCATCGCGTCGACGAACCAGAACCGCCCATTCTCGTCGCTGATGCCGGTCTGAACGGCGGTCGACCACGCCGCCCACATTGCCGGGTCCTTCGAAAACAGCACGACCCGCGCAGCCTCCACTGGGAGTCCCGCCTCGTCGTGCACGATGCCGACGACGGCCGTCGGTCGATCGCTGAAGACGACTTCCAGCCGCGCTGACGGGCGCGTGGCAAAGTCGATCGGGACATTGGTGACGTCCACGCCGTCGAGGCGCACGGCCGTCGGCCACCACCCGGACCGGGTCTCACTCGAATATCCGACACGAATTACGCGAGGGCCGTGAACCGGTGGAAGGGTGAATGTGCCGTCATCGGCCACAGGGGCGGACACCGAGTGGTTGATGCGCATTCGCTCGACCGCGAGGAATGCGTGGACGACAACGGCGGGATACGGCGCCGCGACATCACGTTCTGACTCGAACTTCACCACCCCTTGATAGGTCGTCGACGGGTGCAGCGTAATCGTGACGTCTTGCACGTCGGCGCTCCGAACGACGACGGTCGCGAAGCCCCCCGCCCCGGACGGCAGTCCGGGGGCCGGCGGTGCGGACGCCTCGAGCACGTAAAGACCGGGCTCCAGTCCGCGCGTTTCGAACGTGCCATCGGACCGCACTTCGGAGGATTCGCTGACGAACCCGCCGTCTCGCTCTGCGCCGACAGACAACGTGACCTGTTCGGCAGGCCTGCGCGCGGCGTCGACGACGCGGCCGGAGACGGTGAAACCCGCCGGCTCTTGCTTCGGTATCGATTCGTCAGGCCGCTGCTGTGCGCCCGACAGGGCGGGACGTCCGCCTGCCCACGCGATCAGCAGGCAGGCCATCCAGACCAAGCGAGCGCGGGCCCTCATCGCAACAGACGATCGTCGAATGGCAACGGCAGCAGATGCGCCATCCGATGCGTGCCGGTCACACGACGAAGGTTGGCCAGCGTGACCTCGAGGTCGCCACCGAATTCCCAGAGGATCTGCCGGCAGGGCCCGCAGGGCGGCGTCGGCGCGTCGGTATCCGCGACGACTACAATGCGCCGGAACTTCCGATGGCCTTGCGCCAGCGCGGAGAACATCGCCACGCGCTCTGCGCACATCGTGAGCCCGTAGCTGGCGTTCTCGACGTTGCAGCCCTCGATGACAGTGCCGTCCTCGGTCTCGAGTGCCGCCCCCACCTTGAACTTCGAATATGGCGCGACTGCGCGACGTCTTGCCTTGCGGGCGGCAGTCACCAGGCGATCAGAGGCGGGCAACGATTTCCTCCAGCAGTCGAATGAACCGGACCGCCGACACGGCGCGCCACTTCCATCACCTCGTCGTGGTGCAGCGGTGTCGGCAGCACGCCGGCGGCCGGGTTGGTGATGCACGAGATGCCGAGCACCTCCATGCCCATATGACGAGCGACGATCGCCTCGGGCGCCGTGGACATGCCGACGGCATCGGCGCCAATCACCCTGAGAAAGCGAATCTCGGCCGGCGTCTCATAGCTGGGACCATGCAGTGCGACATAAACGCCATGACGAACCGGCACGCCCGCTGCTTCGGAGGCCTGATCGGCGATTGCACGAAGCCGCGACGAATAGATCTCGGTCATGTCCGGGAATCGCAGGCCGAATCGATCCTCGTTCGGTCCGACAAGCGGGTTGCTGCCCATGAGATTGATGTGATCGTCGATCACCATCAGCGTACCCGGTGAGAACGAGGTGTTGATGCCGCCCGCGGCGTTCGTGAGGATGAGCCTGTGGACTCCCAGCCGGCCCAGCACGCGCGTCGCAAACGTCACCGTTGTCAGCGGGTGCCCTTCATAGAAGTGCACGCGACCGGAGAGGACCGCGACGTGCCGGCCACCGACCTCGCCGACGACAAGCCGCCCCGCGTGTCCGATCACATTCGCCGCTGGCCAGTGTGGAATGGCGGTGTACTCGAGAACGGAAGCCTTCTGAAGGCGATCGGCGAAAGCGCCGAGACCCGAGCCCAGGACGATGGCGATCTCGGGCAGCGCGGCGATGCGAGAGCGAACGACGTCCGCGGCTTCGGCGACCTGATCGAAATAAGTCATTGCACGATGGCCCGACGAGAGTCGGGCCCTACTGCTCCCCACGCGCCCCTTCTCACGGCGCCAGAAACAATGACGCCATCGACGCGTTGATGAGCGTCGCCAGGAATCCGGCAAACAGAGCGCGCGCTCCCAGCGCCGCAAGGTCGCCGCGACGTGTCGGCGCCATGCCGCCGATGCCGCCCAGCTGGATCCCAATCGACGCGAAATTCGCGAATCCCGTCAGCGCGTACGTGGCCAGCACGTACGAGCGCGGCGTCAGCACATCACGATACTCCGATGTCAGCTTGACGAAGGCGACGAACTCGTTCAGCACCAGCTTCGTTCCCAGAAGATCGGCGAGCGGCGCCACGTCGCTCCGCTGCACCCCCATGAGCACGGCCGCCGGCGAGAAGATGACGGAGAACAGACGGGCCAGCGTCAGCTTCGGCTCCATCGGCAGCAGGCCCAACAGATAATCGAAGAGCGCGATGAAGGCGAGGAACGCGATCAGCATCGCCGCCACGTTCATCGCGAGGCGCATGCCGTCAGATGCCCCGGCGGCCGCTGCATCGATCACGTTGACGTGCTGCCGCTCGATCGCGGTCTTGACTCGGCCGCGCGTCTCCGGTTGATCCAGCTCCGGCATCAGCAGCTTCGAGAGATACAGCGAGCACGGCGCGGCCATGACGCTCGTCGTCAGAATCGCGACCGGGTCGGCCCCGAGGCCGATGTACACCGCCATCACGCCGCCCGAGATGTGCGCCATGCCACCGACCATCATGGTCAGCAGCTCCGAGCGTGTCATCCGCGGCACGTACGGCTTGACGATCAGCGGGGCCTCGGTCTGCCCCATGAACACATTCGCGGCGACGGACAAGGTTTCGGCGCCGCTCGTGCGCATGAGATACATCATGGCGCGCGCCATCAGTGCCACGATCCGCTGCAGGATGCCGTAGTAGTAGAGGACCGTGAAGAACGACGAGATGAAGATGATGGTCGGCAGCGCCGTGAAGGCAAACACAAACCCGTTCGGCAGCACCTTGCCGAGCACGTCTTGTTTCGCCAGATCGCCGAACACGAACGTCGATCCTGCCGCCGTGAACTCCAGGAACCGCCGCACCATCCGCGCGATCGCGCTGAAGAACTCGTAGCCCGGTCGAACGCCGAAGATTTCGAACTTGAGGATGAACAGCGCCAGCAGGAACTGCAGCGAGATCCCCCACACGAGCGTGCGGACGTTCACCGCACGCAGGTTCGACGAGAACGCCGCCACGATCAGGATGAAGCAGACGATGCCGGCGAAGGCCTGAACCCGGGGGTCCACGGCTCCTTGAAGCGCGTAGGCTCGCAACGGCGAGGACGAGTGCGATGCCGGCACACGCGACGCGAAGCGAGCGGTCGTTGGGCATCGGTTCTATGGGAGAAAGGAGTGGACGCTCACGCCACCACGTCCAGGACGATCCGGGGCGGCGCCGACGGGCGATCGCTGACGAAGAAGGCGTCATTCAATAGCGCATGCGCCTCGTCTAAATGGGCATTCACTCCAATGTGGACGTCGGCAAGCGGTGCGCCGGCGCTCACCCGGTCCCCTGGCTTCACGCGCAAGACAACGCCGGCGCCGTAGTCGATCGGCGTGTCAATGTCCGTACGCCCGGCGCCGAGCAGCATAGAGGCACGGCCGATGCGCTCGGCATGAATCGCCTCCACATATCCAGCCGACGCCGCGCGCACCGTCTCGATGCGCGAGGCCTGCGGCAGACGATCCCAGTCGTCGATGACGCGGACATCGCCACCCTGATGGGCCACGAGCGCCCGGAAGCGCTCGAAGGCAGCGCCTGATTGGATGACGTCATCGACGCGCTCCGCCGCGGCGTCGAGGCTCGGTGCCAGATTGCCGACGGCCAGCATATGGGCCGACAACGTGCGACAGAGTTCCGTCAGGTCCGGCGGTCCCTGCCCCTTCAGCGTCTGGAGCGCCTCGCGCAACTCGAGCGAATTGCCCACCGCCATGCCCAGCGGGGCCTCCATCGTCGTCAGCAGCGCGCGCGTCCGCAGCCCGGCGCGGGAGCCGATGTCGACCATCGCCTGCGCCAGACGCCGCGCGTCGTCCAGCGTCTTCATGAACGCACCGCTGCCCACCTTGACGTCGAGGACGAGGGCATCGGTCCCCTCAGCGATCTTCTTGCTCATGATTGAGGACGCAATCAGCGGCAGGCTCTCGACGGTACCTGTCACGTCGCGCAGCGCATAGATCTTCTTGTCCGCGGGAGCCAGGGTCGGCGACTGTCCCACGAACGCGCAGCCGATGGCGCGGACCTGCGCCACGAGCTCGTCGGCGCTCAGTCCCAGTCTGAAGCCCGGGATCGCCTCGAGCTTGTCGAGCGTGCCGCCCGAGTGCCCCAACGCTCGTCCCGAGCTCTTGGGCACGAGCGCGCCGCACGCGGCCACGACCGGGACCACGACGAGCGAGGCCTTGTCGCCGACGCCGCCGGTACTATGCTTGCCGACCTTGACGCCCTGCAGTTCCGACAGATCGACGCGCCCACCCGATCGCACCATCGCGTCGGTCAGCCAGCCTGTTTCCTCGGCGTCCAGCCCCCGCAGGAACATCGCCATGAGCAGCGCCGAGGTCTGGTAGTCTGGGATTTCTCCGGTGGTCACACCAGAGATCACGGCGTCGATCTCGTCGCGCGACAGCCTGCCGCCATCGCGCTTGCGGATGATCAGATCGACGATGCGCATAAAGGGGGCAAGTATAACTTCAGGTTCAGGTGGCGTGCCCGCGCGTCGGGTAAAATACGCCGCCACCGCTCGCTGGCGATCGCTCGATGTCGAATGGTCCGCCCCCAGCACCACTTGCGCCTGACGTCGCGCAGCGGCTGATCGACTTCGCGCGCGCGTGCAAGGCGGCCACCCGCACGGTGACGCTCTATCCCGACGGCCATCCCGCCATCGTCGCCGCGCTGTCGCGCCTCGTCGACACCGCCGCTCGCGCGACTGCAGCCGGTCCCCTGACCATTGCCGCAACGCCGGATCGGCTCACCATCGACGGCCGCGCGCCAGCACGGCCCGATCCGGCCCTGGGCGAGCTCGCGGCACTGCTGCATTCGCACCTGGTCGGCGAGCTGCGGATTCTGAACGGCGCAGATCCCGCCGCGTGGCGTTCGTTTCTCCTGCTGCTTGGCCGCTCTGCCGAGGACCTGCTCGTCGAAGGCGGCATCGCGCGCCTCTGGGCGGGCGCTGGCGGCCAGCACGTCGAAATCCGTGAAATCGACTACGCGCAGGTGCTCCGGGAGCGCGCCACCGGCGCCCACGCCGAATGGGACGCCATTATCGAACACTGCCTTGCCGGCGATGCGGTGGAGCTCGACGAGGCGATGCTCAAGGCGCTGCTCGACATCGCCTCGGATGCCGCGCGACTGCGCGACCTGGTGCGGCGGATCGACGAAGAGGCCACCGCCTCCGCGGGCGGGCGGGGGCAGGCCCAGGCGCTCGTCCGTTTGTTGCGCCTGCTGGCGCGCGCGTCGGCTGATGCCGGACCCGAGCGCCTCGAGCAGATCCTGACCAACGCCGCGGCCGCGGCAGGCCAGCTCTCCCCGGAAGTGATGCTGGAGCTGCTGATGACCGAGCGTTATCAGTCCCACCCGGGCGACCAGATGGACGTCGTCGGCGCCATGGTCGATCGTATGAGCGACGCCACCATCGCGGGATTCGTCGCCACATCGGTCGTCACCGAGCGCGGAGCGACGGCGCGGCTCGCGCAGGCCTTCCAGGCGCTCGTGCCCGACGGCGATCGACGCGATCTGCTCGTGGGCCTTGCCGAGTCCGAAGTGCTCAAGACGCCGATGGGTCGTGAGACGTCGTTCGAGGATCTCTGGAAACGCGCCTCCGAGCTGCTGCTCTCGTACCGCGACGAGACGTTCGTATCCGCCGAATACGCGCGGGAACTGACAACGGCGAAAACCCAGGCGATGGACGTCGAGCGGGTGAGCGACGATCCTCCGGAGCGAATGGCGGGATGGCTTTCGACCGTCACCGATGCCGAGGTCCGCCATCTTGACCTGCAGCTGCTCCTCGACCTGCTGCGCGTCGAAGACGACCCTGCCCGCTGGGCCGACATACTCGATCCCGTGACGACGCACGTGAACGATCTCGTGCTTCTTGGCGATCTCGAAGCCGCCGTGCCGCTGGTGACAGCCATCGCCGAAAACGCTGGGCCAGACAGCAAACCCGAGCGTCACGACCTCGCGGCGGCCGCAATCACCCGACTCGCAACAGGCCACCTGATGCCATCACTCGTCGGACATCTGCGAACCGTCGATGACGCGCTGGCGGTCCATGCCAAAGCCCTGTGCCATGCGTTGGGTGCGCCTGTGATCAAGTCGCTGGCCGAAGCGCTCGCGGGCGAAGAGCGTGGCCGGGCGTTCCGGCGCTTGACCGACATCCTGGTCAGCTTCGGCAGCCGCGGCCGCGATGCGGTCGAGCAGCTGAAGAACTCGCCCAACCCGGCGGTCCGTCGCACGGCGATCCACCTGCTCCGCGAATTCGGCGGCAACGATGCGCTCGGAGAACTGGTGCCGCTGCTCGAAGATCGCGATCCCAACGTGCAGCGCGAAGCGATTCGGGCGATCGTCAACATCGGCACCAACGAATCCTTCGCCATCCTGGAACGCGCGCTGGTGAGCGGCAGCGCGCCCTCGCGCGATGCGATCACGGGATCGCTCGTGTCGATCCGCGACGAGCGTGCGGTGCCGCTGTTTGCGCACATCTTGCGCAGCCGCGAGTATCGCCGCCGCCTGCGCACGGTCTACGACGGTGCGGTTTCGGCACTCGGCGCGATCGGCGGGAACGATGCAATCGATGCGCTGAAGCACGCGTTGCACGACGGCGAATGGTGGGCGCCGCTGCGTACGGCGGCCATCCGCAGCGCCGCTGCAGGCGCGCTCGGCCAGATTGGGACCGCAGAAGCCGCTGCAGTCCTGCAGGAGGCGTCCAGCAGCGGCGCGCGCGGCGTTCGGTGGGCGGCAAAGCAACAGCTCGCGCGCGGAAGGGGGCGGGCGTGATCGACCACAACCGGCGGGTACAGCTCGCCGACGAGCTGCTTCGACGCTTTGCGGCGGCGTTGAAGGGCGCCCAGCTGTACACGGCTGCTCATCCGCTGGTCGCGCGAAACACTGAGGCATTCGCCGAGTCCCTGACGCTCGTCCTCGGCCAGCAGCGCGCGCTCACGCTCGGGGTGGTCGGCGGAGAATTCGTGGTCGGCGACGTGCCGGTGCCAAAGGCGAGCGGCACGATGAGTGACCTGCTCCGACGTCTGCGACATGCCGGCGTCGAGCGCATCGAGATCGACCGCGACGTGTCGCGCGAAGAGATCGCGGGTCTCATCTCGGCGCTCGCAACACTCGATCGTCGCCTGGAGGCCGACAAGAACGCGCCGAACACGCTGCCGTCGTTCCCCCATATCCAGATCGGTCGGATCCAGGTGGCACAGCGCGTCGAGACAGCTCTTGCGGATACCGAGGCCATCCGGGCGACGTACAAAGAAGCCGCCACCCTGGCGGAGCGGCTCTGGGAGCAGAGCATGCAGGAAGGGCGACCGGATCCCGGCGCCGCCCGGAACACGGTCGACAACCTGGCGCAAGCCGTCGCGCAGAACCGCACGGCACTGATTGCACTGACCGCGCTGAAGAACTACGACAACTACACGTTTACTCACATGGTGAACGTGTCGATCCTGACCATGGCGCAGGCGCGCACGCTCGGGATCGACGGGCCGCTGCTGCGCGAGTTCGGACTGGCGGGCTTGATGCACGACATCGGCAAGGTCCGCACGCCGAATGCCATCCTCAACAAGCCCGACAAGCTCACGGACGCCGAGTTCACGATCATGAAGCGGCATGTGCTCGACGGCGCCGAGATCCTCAGGAAGACCCCGGAGGTGCCGCCGATTGCGCCGGTCGTCGCGTTCGAGCACCACTTGCGGCAGGACGGGACCGGCTACCCGGCCGGTGTCAACCGTCCGCGGCTGAACCTTGCCACGGTGCTCTGCTCGATCGCCGACGTGTACGACGCCATGCGATCGCAGCGCCGCTATCAGCAGGCCTTCCCCACCGAACGGATCAAAGCGGTGCTCGACCGCAACGACGGCAAGCAGTTCGATCAGCATCTCGTCCGCAGGTTCGTTCAGCTGCTCGGAATTTACCCGCCAGCCACGCTGGTCAAGCTCAACACCGACGATGTTGCGGTGGTGCTCCGCGCGAATGCGGGCGACCCGCACCGGCCGCGCGTGCGGGTGATTGGACGCGTCGGACAGGCCGCGACCGGCGCAGCCACGACTGCCCGGCTCTCAGCGGTGAAACCGTACGAGGTCAACCTCTGGGAAAGCGCCCCGGGGGGTGTATGGCCGGAATCGATCGTCGCGCCACTGGACGCGGCGGAGTACGGAATCGATCCGCTCACGCTACTCTAGACTGCACGTGACCGCCCGCCACCATCTCGCCGCGACCTTTCTCTGCGCGCTCGTGCTCTCCTCGGCCGCCAGCCTCGGCGGCAACGCCCCTGCCGGCCCGACGCCTGAGGCCTTCTTCGGCTTCCGTATGGGCGCCGACGACCACCTCGTCGACTGGGACGGGATGGTCCGCTACTTCACGGAACTCGATCGCGTCAGCGAGCGCATGAGCGTGGAAACCATCGGTCAGACCACCGGCAGACGGCCGTACCTGCTTGCGACGATCTCGAGCCCGGACACGATCGCCTCACTCTCGCTGGCGCGGTCACGGCATCGACGACTGGCCGATCCGCGCGCGACGTCCGAGGCCGACGCGCTCGACATCGCCAGGGACGGCAAGGTCGTCGTGCTGATTGGGGCCGGGGTCCACTCGTCCGAGATCGGCAGCACCCAGGCGATGAACGAGCTGGCCTCGACGCTGGCGCTGGACAGGAGTCCATCCATCGAACGGATCCTGCGGCATGTGATCGTGCTGCTGGTTCCATGCGAAAACCCCGACGGGCTGCAACAGCTCGTCGAGTGGTATCGCGGCAATCGCGGGACGCCTTACGAAGATTCACCGACGCCCGAGCTCTATCACCCGTTTGCCGGCCACGACAACAATCGGGACGCGTACATGCTGACGCAGGTGGAGACGGCACACCTGTCGCGCATCATGTATCACGACTGGCTCCCGGAGGTGTATCTGGATCTGCACCAGATGGGGCCGGCGCGCGCCCGCATCTTCCTGCCGCCGTATCGGAGCCCGTCGAACCCCAACATCGACCCGCTCCTCTGGAGTGAAATCAACGTCCTCGGACAGACGATGGCGGCGCATGTGCAGGCGTCGGGACGAACCGGCGTGCTGTGGGGCGAGACCTACACGGGCTTCTGGCAGGGCGCTAACAGCACGGCACCCTGGTGGCACAACATCGTCGGCCTGCTCTCGGAGGTCGCCGGCGCGCGGCTGGCTGGCCCCGTCGATCAGGAGTTCGCCGACCCGGCGCCGGGCAGTCTCGCGACGACGGCCAGACGGCGCGAGGCCGATCCGGGAGCGGTGTTGATTCAGCCGCCGAGCGACACCCAGTACCCGGATGAACTACCCGGAACCGTGGCTCGGTGGAACCTGGACGCCACGCGACGTGGTCGAGTACCACCTCCTCGCCGCGTTGGGACTTCTCGAAGGTGCCGCCAGCAACCATGAGATGCTGTCGCGGAATTTCTACCGGATGCACCAGCGCACGGTCGAACGCTTCAGCACGGGAAATCCGTTCGCATTCGTGGTGCCTCCCCAACAGACCGATCGTGGCGCGGCGACGGAGCTCGTGCGGCTGCTCGAAGGAGGTGGCGCAGAGGTCATCACGGCCGCCGAGCCATTCGTCGCGGACGGCAGGCAGTACGGCGCCGGCACCGTCGTCGTTCCGCTGGCGCAGCCATTCGGCCGCTGGATCAAGGATCTGCTCGAGCCGCAGACCTATCCTGACGTGCGGCCGGCCGTTGGCGCGCCCGCAGAGCGGCCGTACGACGTGACGGCCTGGACGCTCGGCATGCTGATGGGCGTCGACGTCCAGCAAATCGATCGTCCGTTCGCGGCGCCTCGCGCAACGCGAAGCGCAATCGTCGGCGATCCCGCTCGCGTTGTTGGCGAGGGGTCGACGGCCGTGGTCGGACGGTCCGCGAATGCCGATGTGACCCTGATCAATCGCCTGCTCGTCGCGGGCGTGCGCCTTGCCTGGACGCCAACGCCGGTGACGATCGATGGGCGCCAGTGGCCGGCGGGTACCGTCTTCGCAAGGGACGTGGCGCAGGACGCCCTGAAATCCGCCGTTCAGAATCTTCCGGTGACGGTGACACTGACGGACGGCTGGCCTGATTCCACGCTCATCCCGATGCGCCTGCCACGCGCCACGATCATCGAGCCCTGGGGCGGACACAGCGATGCCGGATGGACGCGATGGGTGTTCGAGCAGCACAACTTTCCGTACACGCGGCTCCGCCCCCCGGAGATCCGCGGCATGGACCTCGCGCGTCGGTTCGATGCGATCGTGGTGCCCGAGATTCCGACGGCGCTGCTGCTCCACGGTATGCAGGGACCACGCGTCCGGCCCGAATATCGTGGCGGCCTCGAGGACGCCGGCATTCAGGCGCTTCGTGCGTTCGTGGACGCAGGCGGCACGCTCGTGACTTTCGGCAATGCGGCGGAACTGGCAATCGACCGGCTCGATGCACCGCTGACGATCGCGACGCGTGGCGACGATCTGGACGGTACCTATTGCCCAGGAGCGTTGCTGCGCATAACCCTTACGCCTGACCATCCCGTCACGTTCGGAATGGCTTCTGCCGCTGACGCGATGTTCGTCATGAATTCCGGCTACATGGCGTCGCGGGGCGCTGATGGCATCATCCCGATTGCGCGCTACGCGACCGACGATCTTCGTCGCAGTGGCTATCTGGCGGGCGCTAATCGGCTCGCTGGCACGCTTGCCGCTGCGGAAGTGCCGATGGGGCGCGGCCGCATCATCGTCCTTGGCTTCCGGCCTCAGCACCGTGCGCAAACGTGGGGAACGTTCAAGCTGATTTTCAACGCGTTGTACTATGCCGCGGCGCGCGGGGCGCAGACGCCGCCACCCACGCAGATGTTCTAGGAGATCCGTGCAAACACTCAGGACACCCAGGTTCATCGGGTTGGTCGGGTTCATCGGGTTGGTCAGGTTGGTCGTTGAATGCGTAGGAAACGCCCGCGACGTTGATCATTCACAAGGGTCCGATCCACACCGCCGATGCCGCGCATCCAACCTGGACGCGTACGCCGCTTCATGCTGAGTGGGATCTGGGCTCGATCGAAACCGGGAAGCTCGCCGATCTCGTCGTCCTCTCCCGCGATATCATGAGGGCGCCTCCGGCCGACATCCTGCGCCCGACAGTCGTCCGGACCGTCGTCGACGGACGCGCCGTGTATCGGCGCCTGTACCCTCATCGCCGCAATGAAATTGCCACTTGTCGCTTCGGTTTTCTTGCTGCTCCTCACGGCGCAGCCTCGCCCCATCGCGGCCGACGGCCCACCCGGGCTCGTCGTGGTGCTGGTCGTCGATCAGATGCGCCGCGACTACATCGACGACTACGGTGCCCCCTGGACCGGGGGCATTCGCCGCCTGCTCGACGAGGGCGCATGGTTTACGAACGCCGCCTACCCTTACCTGACAACACTGACGTGCCCTGGCCACGCAACGATTGCAACCGGCACATTCCCGTCGACGCACGGGATCATCAGCAATCAATGGTGGGATC
Source organism: Vicinamibacteria bacterium (assembly GCA_963800785.1). Taxonomy (GTDB): domain Bacteria; phylum Acidobacteriota; class Vicinamibacteria; order Vicinamibacterales; family JAENWD01; genus JAENWD01. Next base: position 30,665 of record CAWDCH010000020.1, on the reverse strand, counting down.
GCGCGTCCCAGCAGCTGATCTCCTGCACCACGGATCCGACCTCGAAGGAAGTGCCTTACGGTGGCAGCCGCCCCGCCGAAAGCGGCGGCAACGGCCGCCTTCTGGCCGTTCCGACCTTCGCCAGCGTGCTCGCGGACGCGAAGCCAGTGGCGGGACAGGTCGTCGCGTTGTCGTTGAAACGTGCCTCGTCGGCCATGTTGTCCGGAATGAAGGGAAATCCCGTTATCTGGAGACAAGGGAACGGCTGGAGCAGCTCCACTCCATATGCCACCGAGCCAGACAAGACCACGATGATGTTTCTGACGGCCAATCGTATCGAGCGCGACTTCGGCGCCGCGTGGAACCGCGAGGGCAAGAAGAGCGACTACAAGTACGACGACAATGGGATTGGTGAGAAACCTTCTGTCGAGTGGACTGCCGAATTCCCCCACCTCCTCCAGCCGAAGTCGGGCAAGCCGACCACGTTCTTTTACGAGGCGTGGGAAGAGAGTCCGTTCGCAGACGCCTACGTCGGACGCATGGCAGCCGCGGTCGTGGACGGCCTCAAGCTAGGCAAGGGAACAGCGACGGACTATCTCGCCGTGAGCTTCTCGACGCTCGACATCGTCGGACACGACTTCGGCCCCCGCAGCCACGAGGTGCAGGACGTCCTACGCCGCCTGGATGACACGATCGGTGTCTTGATGACACAGCTCGACAAAAAAGTGGGCAAGGGCCGATACGTGCTGGCCCTCTCCGCGGACCATGGCGTCGCGACGATTCCCGAGCAGGTGAAGGCCGAAGGCCAGGATGCCGGACGCGTGAAGATGGGCGAGATCATGGCGCTCGTCGACGCCCTGGTGAGCAAGAAGTTCGGGAACGGCCGGTGGGTCGCCATCCAGGTGTATAACGAGTTTTACTTTCGTGCGGGCGTCTACGAGCGGATTACCGCTGACCCGGATCTACTCGCCGAAATCATCCGCACCATCGAAGCGCAGCCTGGCGTGCACAAGGTGTACGACGGCAGAACGCTCCGGGGGGCCGACGCCTCGTCGCTCGACCAAGTCGGGGTCGCCGCGGCAAAGAGCTATTTCCCAGAGCGGAGCGGCGATCTGCTGATCACGTTGAAACCAAACTGGATTTTCGTGGCCGACGACAAGGCCGTCATTCCGGGCAACGCGACGACGCACGGCAGCTCGTATCCCTACGATCAGCGCGTGCCGATGCTGCTATTCGGTGCCGGCATCAAGCCGGGACGCTACGAACAGCCGGCCACGCCCGCGGACCTCGCACCCACGCTCGCTCGTCTCTGTGGCGTTTCGCTGCCGACCGCGACTGGCCGCGTGCTCGAAGAAGCCCTCGCCGCCTCGCCCTCTCACTGACTCCGACTCATGACTCGTCCACATTCTCTCTCACGTGCGGGGCTCACCCTTGCGCTCGCGGCCGCGGTAGCGGCGACGATCATGCCGGGCACGCGAGCGCAATCTCGCGGTTCCGAGGAAGTGCTGTTCGCGGCCACGCAATCGGACTCGATTCGCGCTGCCGATGCGCAAGTCGAAGCCATGAGGCGCGGCGGTGAGCTGATGGTGACGCAGGTCTCACCAGACCCGTTGATACCAGGTCGGACGCACGAGCGGCTGCTGCAGAGGTATCGCGGGCTCCCGGTGTTCAGCGGCGTCGTCTCGCGGCAGCTCGAGGGCAATCGCGTTCTCACGATTTTTGGACGCATCTATCCGGGCATCGCCGTCTCTCCGGAGCCCACCTTGGAGGTGAGCGTGGCGGCAGCGCGCGCGGTGGCCGCGGTCGGGCGTGCCGACGCGGTGAGCAGCGAGGCGGTGCTCGGCGTCCTTCCCACGGATCACGGCGACGCGGTCCTCACGTGGAAGCTCGTCGTACGGTCAGGCGTGGATGTGCGTGACGTCTTCGTGAACGCCGCGACCGGCGCAATCGAACGCAACCGGACGCGCCTTCGCGACCAGGTTCCCAACATCGGCGTGGGCAAGGGGGTGGGTGGAGACGACAAGAAGGTGTCGGCAACCGCCAGCTTTCAGGGGTTCGTCGCCACGGATCACTCGCGACCGGCCTTCGTGAACACCTATGACTTCGACGGATCGCTGGATCGCTTGAATGCCTTCCTTCTCAACGGACTGCTGTTCGACGCCGACCGTGCGTTCGACAGCGACAACACCTGGACCGACGGCGCCATCGTCGACGCGCACGTCTATCAGGGCTGGACGTACGACTATTACTTCAAGCGGTTCGGCCGGAATGGCATGGACGATCGCAACCTCGGCGTGTACACAGTCGTTCACCCGATCGCCCGCGAGCAAGCCGGCAGCGTCGACCCGGACATGCGGGGCTCGTTCATCAACAACGCGATCTATCTGGGCGGCGGCTACCTGCTCTTTGGCGACGGCGATGGCGTCGACTTCGACTTCTTCGCAGGGGCGCTGGATATCGTCGCGCACGAATACACGCATGGAGTGACGGAGTTCACCTCGAATCTCGATTATGTCGACGAGCCCGGCGCGCTGAACGAGGCGTTCTCGGACATCATGGGAACCTCCGCCGAATTCTTCTTCCAGCCGGCCGGCAGAGGTCCGCGACTGGCGGACTGGCTGATCGGCGAAGACATCACTCTCACGCCGCCGCCGTTCATTCGATCTATGAGCGATCCGGTTAGCGGCGGCCAACCGGATCATTACTCGCAACGTCGCTTCATTGGCACCGACATCGATTCTGGCGGCGTTCATTACAACTCGACGATTCCAAGTCACGCCTTCTATCTCGCTGTCGCCGGCGGGACCAATCGCGTATCGGGAATCGTGGTGAATGGCATCGGTGTCGCGAACATCGAGCGGATGGAAAACGTCTTCTACCGCGCCTTCGCGTTCTTTCTGGGACCCACGGCGCAGTTCCACGACGCGCGGGTCGCGACACTTCAGGCGGCCGCGGAATTGTATGGCTCGTCGAGCAACGAGTACACGCAGCTCGAGCGCGCGTGGACGGCGGTGGGCGTCAACTGATGCTGCGGCGAATCACGCTGTTCACGTTGATCGCGCTCGTGACGATCGTGACGTGCGCCGAAGCACAAGGCCGACAGCCGGTTCGCAGCCGCCGGCCGCCTGGCGAACGAGGGTTCATCGGGGTCTCCGTAGGCGGCCTCGTCACGTCGAACAACTTCGATGCGAGCGTGGATTTCGATCTGTATCGCGAGCCAACGAGCTTCGATACGGCCTACGATGTGCCCGCAGGTCTGGCCTTCGACGTGTCCGGCGGCGTGAAGCTCTGGCGGCATCTCGGTGTGGCGGTGGCCGTGTCGCAGTACGATCAGAGCGGCGATGCCAGCATCTCCGCACAGTTGCCGCATCCGTTCTTCTTCAATCACTTGCGCCCGCTCGACGGCACGGCCCAGAACCTCACCCGATCCGAAACGGCGGTCCACGTGGGCGCGCTCTACATGAAATCGCTTTCGCGAAAGCTGCTCCTGACGCTGAGCGGCGGTCCCTCGATCGTGTGGTACAAGCAGGACGTCGTCAGCTCGATCGGGGTCACCGAAACCTACCCGTTCGATTCGGTCCAGTTCTCGCGAGCGAACACCGAGCAGCGGGACGGCACCGCGATCGGCGGCTTCGGATCGGGCGAGGTCTACTACAAGCTGGCTTCGCAGGTTGCGGTTGGCGGCGGCGCGCGCTTCTCGCGCGCCACTGACGATGTCCAGACCGGGCCCGATCAGTTCGTCTCGATCAAGACCGGTGGCCTGCAGGTCGGCGGCGGCGTGCGGATCCTGTTTTGAAAACGCGTCGACCGCAGAAGACGTCTCCCAGCGAATTCACCCGCCGCGTGCTGATGGTGGCACGCAGCATTCCGCCCGGCCGCGTCGCCACCTATGGCGATCTCGCACGGCTGGCGGGCCGTCCGGGGGCGGCACGCGCCGTCGGGAACATCATGCGCGAGGGTGGACAGCCGGGGGTGCCGTATCATCGCGTCATCGCCGCCGGGGGCCGCGCCGGCGGCTACGGCGGCAACGAGGCGCTGAAACACGAGCTTCTGAGACGCGAAGGCCTGACCGTGATCGGCGGCCGGGTGCGCCGTTTTGCGGCTGTTCGCTGGCCGCAGCCCGGCGAGCGCACAGGCGCCCGCCGCGACGATGCTCGGAGTGCGAAGTCGCGCTGAACCTCCCTCACGGGCGTTCGTAGATTAGAAGAGTGCCGTCGCGGCCTCGACGACGCTCGAAGAGCCGACTCAGGCGAGCCCGAGGCAACGCCAGCGCCCCATGCCACCGTCTAACCCCACAGATACGGACCGACACACCGAGACGGCGCTCGTCGAGCGCTGCCGGCGCGGCGAGCCCGGGGCGTTCGAGGAGCTGTACCGCCGGCACGCCTCCAGAATCTACGGTCTGGTGTGCCGGATGACGGGATCGACCAGCGACGGCGAGGACCTTTTGCAAGAGGTCTTCCTGCTGGTGCATCGGAAGCTGGGAAGCTTCAAGGGCGAGTCGTCGCTCGGGACCTGGATCTACCGGCTGGCGACGAATTGCTGCCTCGATTTCCTGCGCAGCCGGCAGCATCGCCAGCAGCAGCGGACCACCGAGACGATCGATGACGTGCTGCCGATCCGGGCCGGTGCGGCGCCCTTCCGGGTCGATCGGCTCGACCTCGAACGTGCCATCCTGCAGCTGCCTGCCGGCTATCGTGCCGCGTTCGTGCTGCATGATGTCGAAGGATTCGATCACGCGGAAGTGGCCGCGCAGCTAGGCATCGCGGAAGGCACCTCGAAGTCGCAGGTGCACAAGGCGCGGCTGAAGATTCGCGAGCTGCTCGCGGCTCGCGTGGAAACATCATGACCTGCGCGGATTTCAACGACGCCATCCAGGAGCTGGTGGACGGCACCCTGACCGGCACGCGCCGCCAGGAACTGGAGCACCACCTCTCGAGCTGTCCGTCGTGCACGGCGCTCGTCGAGGAGCTGCTGATCATGCGCCGCGCAGCGCGGAGTCTGCCGGAGATGACGCCGCCGGATCGCGTCTGGGAGCGCCTGGCACCCGTCGTTGCCACGACGGCCCAGCAGAGCGAATCGCGCTTCCTGTGGCGCGAACGCATCGTCGTCCCGCTTGCAATTGCAGCGGTTCTGCTGGCGGCCGTGCTGATCACGCTAGTGATGCACAAGCTGCCACAGGAGACGCCGCCGGCGAGTCAACAAGCCACGGCGCCGGCGCCGGCGTCGCAGGTCCCCGACCTCGGCTCGATCGAGGCGGAAATGCGTCAGGCGGAAGCGCACTACGAGAATGCGATCCAGAAGCTCGAGGCGCTGGCGAAGGATCAGCAGGTGCTCGACCCGCGGGTGGCGACCGATCTGAAGAAGAACCTGGTCGTCATCGATCAGGCCATCGGTGAGAGCCGGGCGGCGCTGCAGGCGCAACCCACGAACGAACGGGCGCAGGAAAGCCTCTTCGAAGCCTTCCGCTCGAAGATCAACCTCCTGCAGGACACGCTTGCGCTCATCAACGAGATGCGCAAGGGCAACCAGGATGAGGCGGCGCGGCTTGCGGCCGGCCTGAAATCTTGATTTCGCGAGCCATCTGACTCCTATGACTGACCGACTGCTGTTTTTCGCCCTCACGCTCGCCGTGCTCGCGCCGTCGACTGCCCTCGCGCAGAACGATCCCTCGAGCGACATGGTGGAGCGCACGTTCAACGTTGGACCGAAAGGCGCATTGGACATCTCCAACCTTTCGGGCAGCATCGTGATTACTGGCGTCGCCGGCGAAGAGATTCGCGTCAAAGCCGAACGGCAGGTCTGGGGCGACGACGCGAAGGGGATCGTCATTGACGCGAGCAAGACGCCGGGCCGCGTCGAAGTGCGCACGCTCTTCGGGCGCCATAAGAGCAAGGCGGAGGTCGACTACACGGTGGAGGTGCCCTTCGACACGAGCGTCACGGCGCACTCGCTATCCGGCGATATCAAGGTCGTGAAGGTTCGCGGCGACCTGCAGCTCGACACCACGAACGGAAACATCGAGGCCATGGGGACCCCGCGGCTCGTGCGGCTGAAGTCGTTCTCGGGCAACGTGGTCGTCACCGATGCGGGCGCCGCGGATGTCCTGTCGGCCAGTACGGTCAGCGGCGATCTGATCATCAAGTCACTGAAGGCCCGCGGCGTCGACATGGTCACGGTGAGCGGCGATCTCACCCTGGCAGGCGCGTGGTGCGAGCGCGCGCAACTGCGCACCGTGAACGGAGACGTCACGTTCTCGGGCGGCGTGGCCAAAGGCGGCCGATACGAGTTCAACAGCCATTCCGGCGACATCAGCCTGTATCTCGCCGGCAACCAGGGCTTCGAGCTGTCGGCGACGACATTCAGCGGCGAACTCCACACTGAACTGCCGCTCAAGATGGTGACGCGGCCCGATCCCGGCCTGCCGGAGGGCGTCCCTCACAGCCAGGACATTCGCGGCACTTTTGGGGACGGCAGCGCTCTCTTGCTGGTCAAGACCTTCAGTGGAGATGTGTCCCTCTCCCGCGCTGAGGGAGCCAAACCCCCACCCAAGAAGCAACAGTAGTGGCAACGCGCTCCGGTGGCATGGCGTCTCTGAGATTGAGCTTCAGCTCGGCGGTGCCGGCGCCGACCGGAAGTTCCACTATAATTGGGGCAAGCACGCGCATTTCATGGGGAAAACCGGCGCGCGGAAGCTTTAGGGAGGCAACGATGAAGCGAGCGTTCCTGATAGGGGTCCTCGCGGCCGTGCTTGGCCTGACGAGTTCTGCCGCCGTCACGGCGCAGTCGACAACGACCTCGCTTGGATCAGTCACGCTGAAGAAGGGCGTGATGGCAGACGGCAAGCCGCTCGCGGCGGGAACCTACGTCGTGCGCCTGACGACTGACGAGGCAAAGCCGGCCACCGGCCAGAGCGCAGGAGCCGAACGGTGGGTCGAGTTCGTGCAGAAGGGACAGGTCAAAGGCCGCGAGGTCGTCAGCGTCGTCCCGGACGCGGACATCGCACAGGTCGCCGAGGGTCCGAAGCCGGCCAAGGGCGGCTCTCGCGTCGACACGCTGAAGGGCAATGACTACGTGCGGGTGTGGATCAACAAGCAGGGCAACAACTACCTAATCCACTTCCCGGTCGCGTAGACGCGCGACCTGCCCGACCTGAGCCGACCCGGGGACCTGAGCGACCCGGGCGACCTGAGCGGCCCGAGTGACTGCCAGTCTACCGGGTCGCCCGGGTCCCTCGGGTCCCTATCCGATCGCCATAAGGTCGAACTGTTCGTGGTGAAGGTGCGCATCCGGCCGGAGCGTGATCGGCCGGCCGAGCGTTTGCTGCAGGTCCCGCAACACGCCCGCTTCCTCTTCCTTCAACGCCCGCGCGATATCGGGGTTCACGCGCAGGACGACGCCGTGGCCGTTGAGATCCATGTTCAACTTCTTCACCTCTGAGAGGATCTCGTAGCAGATCGTCGAGGTCGACTTGATGACTCCGCTGCCGGAGCAATAGGGGCAGGGCTCCGTCAGCACGCGCTCGAGGCTCTGCTTCACCCGCTTGCGGGTGACGACGATCAGCCCGAAGTCAGAGACCTGCAGCGCCTTCGATGGCGCACGATCGCGACGCAGCTCCTGCTCGACCGCCTGGAACACTTTCTGGCGGTTCTTCTTCTCCTCCATGTCGATGAAGTCGAGGACGATGATCCCGCCGAGGTCGCGAAGCCGGATCTGGCGCACGATCTCGCGCGCCGCTTCGAGGTTCGTCTTGACGATCGTGTCTTCCAGGCGGCCAGCCGAGCGCTTACCGACGTAACGCCCCGTGTTGACGTCGACGGCGACGAGCGCTTCGGTCTGGTTGATGACGATTGATCCGCCCGACTTCAGCCACACCTTGCTGCGCAGTGCCTTGTCGAGCTCGGCCTGGACGCCGTATTCCTCGAAAATCGGGAAGTTCTTGTTGTAATGCTTCACCTTGGTGGCGAGCGGCGGCATCATGCGCTCGACCAGCTCGAGGACCCGCTGGTATTCCTGATAGCTGTCGATGCGGATGGCCGTGTAGTCGTCGGTCAGGAGGTCGCGCAGCAGCTTCGCGACGAGGCTCTGCTCCCGATAGACGACCGCCGGCGGCCGCAGCGAATCCAGCCTCTGGCGCGTCTCCCTCCAGATCCGATTGAAGAACTGCAGGTCGCTGACGATGTCTTCCTTGGGTCGCCCCGAGGCGGCCGTGCGGATGATGATGCCGCCAGTGAACCCTTCGGCCTCGCGGAAGTCGCGCACGATGGCGCGCAGGCGGCCGCGCTCCTCGCGCGACTCGATTTTGCGTGACACGCCGACGTGGTCGACCGTCGGCATGAAGACCAGGAAGCGGCCGGCGAGCGACGCGTGACAAGTGAGCCGCGCCCCCTTCGTCCCGAGCGGTTCCTTCACCACCTGGACGAGGACGTCCTGCCCCTCGCGAAGCAGCGTCTCGATGCGCGGCTCGTCGGCGGCGGGCTCATCCCCTTTCTGTCCGCGCCGGCCGCGGCCGCGGCCGCTCTCGGCGCGTGTGGTCTCGGCCGCCTTGTCCTCCGCTTTCGTGGCGCGAACCTGGGGCCCCGCCTCCACATCAGCGAGCTCGGCGACGACTTCCTTTGGACGCTCGGCAGGCTCCGCTTCACCCTCCTCGGCCGCCTCGAGGCGATCGAGCTCGTCGACGGTCTGGGCGACGTCTGAAACGTACAAGAACCCGTCGCGCTCGAGGCCGATGTCGACGAACGCCGATTGCATGCCGGGCAGGACCTTCGAGACCCGGCCCTTGTAGATATTGCCGACTACTCCGCGCTGCCGTTCCCGTTCGACGAAGAGCTCGGCGACCAGATCGTCTTCAAGGATGGCGACCCTGGTCTCGTGATCGTTCGAGGAGATGATCATCTCCTTGGTCATGACTACCCATCTCTCAATTCTCGAAGCGCCGCATGCGGACGTTCAGGATCAACCCGAAGCCGGCCAGCGTCGCGATGAGCGACGAGCCGCCGTAACTCATGAGCGGCAGCGTCAGGCCCTTCACGGGCGCCAGCCCTGCGGACATCGTGATGTTGTAGAACACCTGGAAAACGAAGCTCGCCAGGACGCCGAGGACCAGATAGGCCCCCAGCCGATCCTTCGACAGACGCGCCGCCTGCAGCGCCCGCGTGATGACGAGCAGATACAGCGCGAGCGCCATGATGACGCCCTTGAACCCCTGTTCCTCGGCCCACGCCGAGAAGATGAAATCGTTGTGGGCGACGGGCAGGAAGCGGAGCTGCCCCTGCGTGCCCTTCATGAACCCCTTGCCCCACATCCCGCCGGAGCCGACGGTGATACGGGCCTGAATCTGCTGATAGCCGGCGCCCTTCTGATCCTTTGAAGGGTCGATGAACGTCAGAATGCGCGATTTCTGATAGTCCTTCAGCGCGAACTTCCACGCGACCGGCGCGACGAGAAGACCGGCCAGCGCCAGAATGCCGAGAATGCGCATTGGAAGCCCCGCCAGATAGGCAATTCCCAGGTAGACGGGGAGGAGCGTTACCGCGGTGCCGAGGTCGGGCTGCTTGGCGATGAGCAGGAGCGGAACGGCGCACAGGGCAGCGCCCGTCAGCAGGTCACTGCCGGTCGGAGATGCCCGCCGGCTGTCGCCGAAGAACTTCGCCAGCACGAGGGCGACCGCAATCTTCGCGAACTCCGAGGGCTGAAGGTTGAAGACGCCCAGCGGAATCCACCGGCGTGCGCCACCTCGGACAGCGCCGAAGAAGATCACGTAGAGCAGCAGCGCGATCGTGAGGATGTAGATCCAATGCGACTTGTCGGCCAGGGTGCGGTAGTCGATCGAGACGGCGACCAGTAGCGCGATCAACCCCAGACCGAGCGCATAGATCTGCGACATGAACAGGCGCGGCGTCGTCACCTGCGTCGCGCTGTAAATCATCGTGATGCCCATCGCGCAGATCACGAGCAGCGTGACCAGCAGCAGCCAGTCGAAGTGGAAGAAGAGCCGGCGCTCGATGAACGGCACTAGCGGCCTCCAACCGGAGTGCCGGTCGCGTCGGCGATCGGCTGGGGAGCATCGGGTTCGAGCGGCACTTCCTCCTGCGGAGGCGGCTGCGGGACCCCGGGCGCCGAGAACACGGGCAGCGGTTCGCCACGCTTTCTGGCGAAGTACGTCGCGATCATGTGCTTCGCAATCGGGGCGCCGAGATAGCCGTGCTCGGCGTGCTCGGCGAAGATGACGCCGGCAATCTCCGGATTGTCGCGCGGCGCGAAGAACACGAACCAGCCGTGATCGCGCAGATCGACATCGCTGCCACGCGCCGCCGCGGCTTTCCTGCCCTGAATCGAAATCACCTGTGCGGTGCCAGTCTTGCCGGACACGTCGAGGCCGGGAATCCTGCCGCGACCACCCGTGCCGTTGCCGTTCACGACGAGCCACAAGCCATCGTGAAGCGCCGACGCCGTCGCCGCTTTGAAGTTGAACTGACCGGCTGGTGGCGGCGGCTCCACCTGCTTCCAACCCCTTCCGTCGTCATAGGCGCGGATAAGATGCGGCACGAACCGCGTCCCGCCGTTCGCAACCACAGACATCATCATCGCAAGCGAGATCGGCGTGACCGATACCTGACCCTGGCCGATGGCAACGGAAATCGTTTCGCCGGCGTACCACTTCTCCTTGTAGTGCTGCCGCTTCCAGGCGGTTGACGGGATGATGCCTTCGATCTCGTTTGGCAGATCGATCCCCGACTTGATGCCGAGCCCGAGCCGGTTGGCCCATTTCGCGATGCGATCGACGCCGAGCATGTTGCCCAACGTGTAGAAGTACACGTTGCACGACTTCTCGATCGCGTGCCGCATGTCGACAGTGCCATGGCCGCCCTTCAAGTGACACTTGAAGTAGCGGCCGTAGAACGTCGCGCCACCCGGACAGTGCACCTTGAAATCGGGCGTGACGAGTCCTTCTTCGAGCGCCGCCGTGGCGATGACAATCTTGAAGGTCGATCCCGGCGAGTAGCGGCCCTGAATCGCGCGGTCTTGAAGCGGTCGCAGCTTGTCGGTGTTGAGAGACGCCCACGTGACGCGATCGATCCCTGATGCGAACGAGTTCGGGTCGTAGGACGGAAGGCTGACGAGAGACAGCACCTCACCAGTGCGTGGATCGAGGGCCACAGCGGCGCCATGGAATCCGAGGGCGCGGAAGCCCTCTTCGGCAGCCTTCTGCACGTCATAGTCGATGGTCAGCTGAAGCCGACGGCCTTCGATGGGATCCACCTCGTCGTCGAGAGTACGAATCTCGCGGCCAAGACTATTGACGATGACGGTCCGAGAACCGTCGGTCCCCATCAGAGCCTTGTTGTGCGTGCGCTCGAGTCCGGCCTGACCGACAATGTCGCCCGGCTTGAGCGAGGAATCCGCCGCCACTTGTACATCCGTCGCCTCGCCCACGTATCCGAGCAGGTGCGCCGCCAGCGCGTCGGTCGGATAGCGCCGCGTCGGTACGCGCTCGACCACGACGTCGGGCAGCTCGAAGTCGAGACGGCGCGCCATGATCGCGGCAACCTGTGCCAGCGTCGCGTCCGGGATGACGAGAATCGGGCGATACGAAGGTTCGCTCTTGTGGCGATCGACGATCTCGCGGACCCGTGTCTCCTCGAGGCCGGCGACTGCGGAGAGGACGCGGATCGTCCGATCGAGATTCGCGGCGTGCAGGCGAACGATCGACACACTGTAGGAAGGGCGGTTCTCGACGATGACCTTCCCGTTGCGATCGTAGAGAACGCCTCTCGGCGCCCGGAGCACGAGCTCGCGCTGATGGTTGTTTTCGGCCATCTCGCGAAATCGCTCGTGCTGGATGATCTGGAAGAACCAGAAGGCGCCGGCAAGCAGGACGAAGCCGACCATCGCGGCGAGCTGGACGACGCCGATGCGCGCTGCGGGAACTTTACGTTCTTCCTGCCTGATGACTGCCACGATCCCTGATCCCTGCCCCCTGACCGCGTTAGTCGAGGCGCCGGCTGGTGCGGAACTCGCCGCCCGCCTTCTCCTGCCGCCGCTCGATGGCGCCCGGCAGGAGCTCGATCACCTGGAGCACCACGATGCCGACCACGGCGTTGGCCACGCCCTGCCCCAGCACGCCGCCCCACGGAAAGCCGAAGTGCGCCAGTCCGAGGAGCTCGTACAGGCCCATGAAGATCACCGCATGGATGATCGTGCTGGCGACGAACGTCACGAACCGCGGAAGGGGACCGCTGACGATGAACTGCGTGCCGGCCTGTCCGACGATGTAGCCGACGACCGTCTTTGCCAGTCCGCCGATCCCAATGATGCCACTGCCGAGCGCGTCCTGCGCCAGACCCGCACAGGCCCCGGCCAGGAGGCCAGTGGTCGGGCCGGCCGTCAGCGCGATGTAGACGACGGCCACAAGGACGAGGTCGAGCGGCGCGGTGCCCAGGACCAGCAAGTTGCGAAGCGCCATCTGCAACCACACGGCGGCGATGACGACGCCCGCGATCCGCAGCGTCCTCATGGCGTGGCCCCCGATGGTGGCGGTGTCGCCGGGCGTCGCGGCTCCTGCGGCGGCGGTGATTCGGGCATCGTCGGCGTCAGCACGACCAGTAGGTCTTCCAACGTCGAGAAGTCGACCGCGGGCTGCACCTGGATGTTTTTGTAGGCGGAGCCGCTGCGATCGACCTTTTCAACCTTGCCAATCAAAAAGCCCTTTGGATAGATGCCGTCGACGCCCGAGGTCACAATCGTGTCGCCCACCCGGATGTCCGCGGTACTGTTGACAAAATCCAGCCGCATGGTCGGATCGCCCTCGCCCAGGACGACCCCCTGAGAACGCGATCGCTCGACCAGCGCCCCCGCCGCGGCGTTCCGATCGGTCAGCAACTGCACCTTGGAGGCATTTGCGCTGGGCACGATGATCCGTCCCACGACGCCGTTCGGCGCGAGGACCCCCATGTCGGGCCTGATCCCCGATGAGGTCCCTTTGCTGATCGTGATCGTTCGAAACTCCGGCGTTGCGGGCCCGGCAATGACCTCGGCTGCGAGCGTTGTGAGGCGCGTGCGGGTCTTGAGATCGAGCAGGCGTGACAACGAGTCGGTGCGCTGCGCCAACGCGCGCTCCTGCTGCAGTAGCAATTTCGTCGCCGCCAGATCCCGCTTGAGCTGTTCGTTCTCGCCGCGGCTGCCGCGCAGATCGACGTAGCCGCCCCAGAGTGACGAGACGCCGGTGATGACCGCCGCGCCGGCGCGTTGTACCTGCGCGACGACGCCGAACGTGACCGCCTGGAGCACGGGCACGCCGGATTTCGACGTGACCTGTGCGGAGATCAGCACGATGTGTGCGACCACGACCGCGAAGAACAGGAACGTGCTGCCGCGGGGCTTCACCTCGAGGAGAGCCATGACAACGCGGGGCTAAAGCCCCGCCTCCACGACAGCGGGCTCGAGCCCCATCTCTACAGGAGCATCAATCAATCGAGATCTTTCGCAGCAGATTGAAGTCCGACAGCATCTTGCCGGCGCCGAGTACGACCGATGACAGCGGATCCTCCGCCATGGCCAGCGGCAGCCCGGTTTCCTCACGCAGCCGCTTGTCCAGATTCTTGAGCAGCGCCCCGCCGCCCGTCAGCACGATCCCGCGATCGACGATGTCGGCCGAGAGCTCGGGAGGCGTCCGCTCGAGCGCGACACGCACGGCATCGATGATCACGTGGACGGTTTCGGCGATCGACTCGCGAATCTCCTCGTCGGTAATCGTGATCGTCTTCGGCACGCCCTCGATCAGATGCCGCCCCTTGATCTCCATCGTCATCGGCTCGTCGAGGGGATAGGCCGAGCCGATCTCCAACTTGATCGCCTCGGCGGTCCGCTCCCCGATGAGCAGGTTGTAGGTCTTCCGGATGTACTGGATGATCGCTTCATCCATCTCGTTGCCGGCGACCCGCACCGCCTTGCTATAGACGATGCCCGCGAGCGAGATGACGGCGATATCCGTCGTGCCGCCGCCGATGTCGACGATCATGTTGCCCGACGGTTCGGTGATCGGCATGCCGGCGCCGATGGCGGCGGCCATCGCCTCCTCGACGAGGTGCACTTCGCTCGCCTTCGCGCGATACGCGCTGTCCTTCACTGCCCGCTTCTCGACCTGCGTGATCTCGGACGGCACACCGATGACGATGCGAGGGCGGACCCAGACGTTGCGGTTGTTGTGCGCCTTGCGGATGAAATACGCGAGCATCTTCTCGGTGTATTCGAAATCCGCGATGACACCATCTTTCATCGGCTTGATGGCCACGATGTTGCCGGGGGTGCGCCCGAGCATTTCCTTGGCTTCCTTGCCGACCGCCTCGACGCGCCCGTTCACCTTGTTGATGGCGATGATGGACGGCTCGTTCACGACGATGCCCTTGCCGCGCACGTAGACGCACGTGTTGGCCGTGCCAAGGTCGATCGCGAGATCGCTCGAAAACAGGGAGAAGAGGGACCGTAAGGCCAAGCTCGAAGCTCCTCTAAGCGACCCTAGTCGGCCGCGAGATGAATGCCGTTCTTGCCCGAAACCTTGACTTTGTACATCGCCCGGTCGGCGGCCTGTACGAGCTCGTCAGCCGACGACGCGACATCGGGCAGCGTCGCGATGCCGACCGATGCGGTCAAGTGCACATTGAGCTGGTCAGCGGTCAGGAAGCTGTGTGCCGCGATCCGGTCACGGATACGCTCGGCCACCATGATCGCGCCGTCGCGGCCGGTGTCGGGCAGGATCACCGCGAACTCGTCGCCGCCAAAGCGCGCGACGACGTCGGTCTCGCGGGCGCACCCGCGGATGACGGCAGCGGCCTCCACGAGCGCGCGGCTGCCCGACAGGTGGCCGTAGGTATCGTTCACGGCCTTGAAGCCGTCGAGATCGATGAAAAGAAGCGACATCGCCGTGCCCGTGCGACCCGCACGCTTCGTCTCGCGACGGAGCGACAGGTTCATGAAGCGCGAGTTGTAGAGACGCGTCAAATCGTCGGTAACCGACAGCGCCTCCGCCTTCTCGATGCGCAAGGCGTTATCGAGGGCGAGGCCAGCCGGCGCCAGAAGCTCGGTCCACGACGAGCGGACCCGCGGTACAAACACCAGATCGTGCGGACTCGGCTGGCGCTCGAGCCCGACGAGGGCGCCAGCCGGCTGGTCGCGGCCTGCGAGCACGAATCCCAGCGCCGCGACAGCCGCCAACGGTCCGGGCAGCCGATGATCGCGACGGAGATCCCCGCTGGCGAACGCCTGACCGCTGTGCATCACCCACCCGCCCACGGCCTGCACCGAGGAGGCGAGGTCGTCCGTGACACCATGCTCGGACAGGACCGAGACTTGCCCTTCCACGTCTGAAGTCACAACCGCCCAAATCGACAGCGGCCACCAGCCCGGCGCCCACGACACCAGGAAATCCGCGACGCGCTGAGGATCGAGCGTGGCATGGGTGCCGAGAAGCACGTGGGCAAGAGCGCTGCGCGTCGCCAGCCGGCGGCGAATCATGCGCTGCCAGTCGTGCAACCGGGCGGCAAGATCTGCCGGATCCGGGCCCGGCTCGGCGTCGGCGCGCGGAGTCGCACGCGCCTCGCGGACGCGGCTTGCGGCCGGAGGAGTCATGGACGTCCAGCTCCCTGTACGGGCGCCATACACACTGACGCTAAGTGCTTCTCTCGGACGGGAATATATCACGCTGGCACGATTCCATCCGGGGACCGGGCACGTCCGCTGCCCGCCCGCGCAATCGTCGGAACCGCCAGTTACTCTACAAGTTATCGGTCGAAGAGCGGCCGTTGACAGGCCCGGCGGCCTGAAGGGACAATTTGGAGTTTGGCGGCGCTCTTACGAGCCTGCCGGAAGGACTCGAAGATTCCATGACAATGCTCGATTCGATGCGGCGCCACCGCCACTGGCTGAAGTGGGTCCTGCTGCTCGTCGTTATCTCCTTTGTTGCGTTCTATGTGCCGGATTTCCTGAGCGACCGGACGAACGGCACCGGGTCGCCGCAGACGCTTGCGACCGTGGACGACGAGACGATTTCGGCGATGACGTTCCGGCGGGTCTATCAGCAGCAGATCCAGCAGTTCAGGAGCGCATACGGCGCGGCGTTCGACGAGCGGATGGTGAAGCAGCTCGGCCTCGACCAGCAGATCCTGCGGCAGCTGATCGACCAGCGCGCCGCGGTCGTAGAGGCACAGCGGCTCGGCTTGACGGTCTCGGACGCGGAGGTTGCACAACGCATCTACGACGTCCCCGCGTTCCAGGAGAAGGGGGCCTTCAGCGAAGCGATGTACACACGAGTGCTCGCCGTCCAGCGCCCGCCCGTGGCGAAGGCCGAGTTCGAAGAGGGTTTGCGGCAGTCGTTGCTGGTCGAAAAGCTCCGCGCGGCGCTCACTGAATGGGTGAACGTGCGTGACACCGAGGTCGAGGACGAGTACAAGCGGCGCAATGAGAAGGTGAAGGCCGAGCTCGTCGTCGTGTCTGCGGACAAGCTGCGCAACGACGTCACCGTGACCGACAAGGACGTGTCGGACTGGTTCGAGAGCCACAAGGAGACGTATCGCGTCGGCGAGAAGCGGAAGATCAAGTATCTGCTGATCGACGCTGAGCAGATCCGCGCCAAGACGATCGTGCCCCCGTCGGAGGTCGAGCGGTATTACCGTGCCAACGAGGCGCAATTCACGACGCCCGAACAGGTGCGCGCGAGCCACATTCTGTTGAAGACCGAAGGCAAGGACGAAGCCGCCGTGAAGGCAAAGGCGGAGACCTTGCTGAAACAGGCGAAGTCGGGCGCCGATTTTGCGGCTCTCGCGAAGCAGAACTCCGAGGATCAGGGATCGGCGGCGCAGGGCGGCGATCTGGACTACTTCGGACGCGGCCGCATGGCCAAGGAGTTCGAGGACGCGGCCTTCAGCCTGCAGCCCGGTCAGATCAGCGACATCGTCAAGTCGCCGTTCGGGCTTCACATCATCAAGGTGACCGATCGAAAGCCCGAGGTGAAGCGTTCGCTCGAGGAGACGCGAGCGCAAATCACCGAACAGCTGGCGTCGGAGCGCGCGCAGACCGAGGTTCAAACGATTGGCGATACGGTGGCAAAGGAGATCACGTCGCCGGCCGACCTGGACAGGGTCGCCAAGTCACGCGCTCTGGCGGTCCAGGAGTCCGGCTTCTTCACGCGCGACGAGCCCATCGCCGGGTTCGGCCCGGCACCGCAGATCACCGACGCCGCCTTCACGATGAAAGAAGGGTCGGTGTCCGGGCCGGTGCGCACGGCGCGCGGCATCGTCTTCTTCACGCCAACAGGACGGCAGGAGTCGGCGATTCCGAAGCTGGCAGACGTGAAGGACAAGGTCCGCGACGACGTGGTCATGCAAAAGGCCCGCGAGCTGGCCCGAACGCGGGCTGAATCGCTGGCGGGAGGGCTCGCGTCCAATTTCGCCGCCGCCGCGAAGAGCGCCGGTCTCGACGTGAAGTCCACGGAGATCGTCACTCGCGGCACCGCGTGGCCGGATGTGGGCATCAGTCCTGCCGTTGACGATGCGATCTTCCATCAGCCGGTGGGTGGCGTCACGAAGCCAATCGCGACGGATGGCGGTACCGTCATCGCTCGCGTCGTCGAGCGCCAGGCCACGACGCCGGAGGAGCTCGCCAAGGCGCGCGATGGGCTGAAGAAAGAGATCCTCTCCGACAGGCGCACGAAGTTCTATAGCGCCTACATGCTGAAGGCTCGCGAGCGGATGAAGATCGAGATCAACGAAGAAGCACTCCGCACTGTCGCTGGATAAAGACCAGGGTTGCCCAGGTTCCCCAGGTTGCCTAGGTTCCCCAGGTTGGTCGGGTTGCTCGGGTTGTCCAGGTTGTGCGGGTTACTCGGGTTGATGAGTGCGGCGCTTCTTGCGGGCGCAGTGCCGCACGCGCAGACTTCGAAACGGGCCATCAGCGAGACCGATCTCTTCCGGTTTGTCTGGATCGCCGATCCTCAAATTTCTCCCGACGGTAAGGCCGTAGCATTCGTCCGCGTCACCGTCAACGACAAACGCGACGGCTACGACACGGCGCTATGGCTCGTCGAGACGAGTGGCGCCGCGGCGGCACGGCCGCTGACCAGCGGCCCCCGCGATCTCGCGCCCCGCTGGTCTCCCGACAGCACAACGCTCGCGTTTCTTCGCTCGGTCGAGAAGGACGGCAAGCCTCAGCCATCGCAGCTGCACCTTCTGCCCATGAGCGGCGGCGAGGCACAGCGTTTGACCGACGTGCCGCGGCCCGTCCTGTCGCCGGTCTGGTCGCCCGACGGAACGAAGATCGCGTTCACCAGCACCCTCATCCCCGGCGACTTGCAGTCTCGCGCCGAGCCATCGCGCAAGAGTGACGTGCGGGTGGTCACTCGCTCGGCCTACCGAGCGAACGGCACGGGCTTCGCCGATCCGACGCGACATGCTGCGCTCTGGGTGGTGCCGGCGCAGGCTGGCATTCAGCGCGCGGCACGGCTGACAAACGGCACCTTCGATGTCGACAACGTGACGTGGATGCCTGATGGCGGCGGCCTGCTTCTCACTTCATCGCAGGTAGACGACCCGGCCTTCGAGTCACCGGATACGGATCTCTACCGAGTGGAGGCCGCCGGCGGGTCGCTCACCAGGATCGCCAGTATCGAGGGCACGATCGGCCGGCCAGTCTTCAGTCCTGACGGGACGCGCGTCGCCTTCCGAGGCACGCTGAACAGTCAACCGGTCCGCTCGTACAACCAACCCGACCTTTTCGTCACGGCGGTGACGCCCGGGAGCGAGCCGCGCAACCTGACCAGCCGGTATGACTTCGACGTCGACGGTGGCCTGGCGGGTGACCAGCGCGCACCGCGCGGATCGCTGCCGTCTGACCCGGTCTGGACGTCGGATGGTGGCGCCGTACTGATCGCGACCACAGAAAAAGGCGTCCAGAATCTCCAGCGCGTCGATGCCGAGACGGGCGCCGTCACGCCGGTCACGCGAGATCGGCAGGAGATCGTAGCATTCACCAGCTCGCGTGGCGGCGCATCGGCGGTGCTGCTTGTGTCGACACCGATCAACATTGGCGATCTCGAGGCGCTCGATCTCGCCACTGGCGCTCGGGCGCCCCTGACACGGGTGAACGAGAGGCTCTTCTCGGAGTTGACGCTCACCGCGCCCGAAGAGCTGTGGTTCAACAGCTTCGACGGGCGGAAGATTCAGACGTGGATTCAGAAGCCGCCCGACTTCGACGCCTCGAAAAGGTACCCGATGATCCTCAATATCCACGGCGGCCCACACGCGGCGTACGGCTACACCTTCGATCACGAATTCCAGTGGATGGCCGCGCGAGGTTATCTCGTGCTCTACCCGAACCCGCGCGGCAGCACCTCGTACGGGCAGGAGTTCGGCAACATCATCCAGCACCGATTTCCGGGAGACGATGCCAAGGATTTGAACGTCGCCGTGGACGAGGTAATCAGGCGCGGATGGGCCGATCCGAAGCGCCTGTTCGTCACCGGCGGTAGCGGCGGAGGGATCCTGACGAACTGGATTGTGACGCAGACGGATCGTTACGCAGCAGCCGTCTCGCAGCGCTCGATCGCAGACTGGTCGTCGTTCTGGTACACCGCAGACTTTACGCTCTTCCAGCCGCGCTGGTTCACCGCACCGCCGTGGGAAGCACCAAAGGAGTACGCGAGTCGCTCGCCGATCACGTTCGTCGATCGTGTGAAGACGCCGATGAAGTTCATCGAGGGCGAGGAAGATCTGCGGACGCCTCCTGGTGCGGGCGGCGAGCAGATGTATCGCGCGCTGAAGTACAAGAAGGTGCCAACCGAGATGGTGGTGTTTCCCGGCGAGAGCCACGAGCTCTCACGTTCTGGTCAACCGTGGCACCGCGTGGAGCGGCTTCAGCACATCCTCGGCTGGTTCGAGAAGTACCGGCAGAAGTGAGCCGGCATCGAGATCGGCGGGGCTGAAGCCCCGCCGCCACAAACGATTTCGCTCCTTCACCTGTGGAGGCGGGGCCTCTTCACCTGTGGAGGCGGGGCCTCTTCACCTGTGGAGGCGGGGCTTCAGCCCCGCCGGATCAGCGCAAGAAGATCGCCGGCATGATCGCAAGCGTTTCGTTCGGCTTGAACAGCCGGAGCGGCGAAGTGACCAGGCCGAACGCGCGCCGCTCTTCGGCAGGGGCGAGCTCCGCGATCGCGCTCGACCGCTCGGCGCGCAGCCCCTTCGAGAGCACGTCGAAAATTGTCTTGCGCGGTGGATAGACGACGATCTCGACGTCGCTCGCCGCCGGGATCTTTGCGCGACGCTTCGCGGCCGCGATGGCCCGATCCAGCCCACCCAGTTCGTCCACCAGGCCGTTCGTCTTGGCCTGCCGGCCGGTCCACACCCGTCCCTGCGCGATCGCGTCGATCTGCTCGGGCTTCATGTGTCGCGCCTCGGCCGCTTTCTCGACGAACTGGTCGTAAGTCTCCGTCATCAGGCTGAGGATCTTGTTGCGCTCCTCGTCTGAAAACGGACGCGCCGGCGACGCCAACTCTGCGAACTTGCCGTGGCTGACCGACTCGATGTTCGCGCCGAGCTTTCCGTAGGCGCCGCCCGTCACGAGCTTCCCCGTCACGACCCCAATCGATCCGGTGAGAGTGGCCGGCTGGGCGACGATGTAGGGCGCGGCCAGCGAGATCCAATACCCGCCAGAGGCCGCGAGATCGGACATCGAGACGACGAGCGGGCGATCCCGCTTCTCGTCGCGGGTGATGACGAGCTCGCGCCAGATCGCGTCCGACGCGACCGCTGATCCCCCGGGGCTGTCGACTCGGAGCACGATCGCGCGCACCGCGGGATCTTTGCGGGCTGCGCGGATGTGCTCGATCAAGGTGTCGGAGCCGAGCACGCCGCCCATCAGCGGATCGTAGCCGCCCTTCCCGGACATAATGACGCCGGAGGCGTAGATCACCGCGATTCGCGGGCCCTTGTTGATGCCCAGCGACGCCGAAGAGATGCGCGAGTACTCGTCCGCCTCGAGGCGCGAAATGCGCCCGCCCGGAATCTTCACGCGATCGTCGATCTGATCGGCGTACGCGAGCTCGTCGACGAGACCGACGCGCAGCGCCTCATCCGGAAGGAATGGCCCTTGATCGATGAGTGTCCGCACCTCCGCTTCCGTCTTCTTCCGGCCCTCACCGATCCCGCGCACCAACTGATCGTAGAGGTCGCGCGTCATCGATTCGGTGGCTTCGCGGTGTGCTGGCGTAAAACCCTTCTCGGTGAGGGCGTTGTACGCGGTCTTGTAAGCACCGATGTGAACGAAATCCGGGTACAGTCCCAGCTTGTCCAGGGTGCCGCGCAGGAACACTTCGTAGGTCGCGAGCCCGTTCAGGTCGAGCGAGGCGCTCGGCATCAAGATGATGCGATCGCACGCGGACGCAATGAAGTATTCCCGCTCGCCGGCATATTCGAGGTAGGCGACGGCGAGCTTGCCCGACTTCCGGAAGTCGAGCACCGCGTCGTGAACCTCCTGCACCTTCGCCCAGAAGGGAGCCTTGAGGCCGCTCGGCATCACGATGACGGCCTTCACCCGCGAGTCCGCCTTCGCCTTGCGAAGGCTCTCGAGCACCGCACGCAATCCCGACGGCTGATTCCCCTCCAGCAGCTGCGCGATGCCGTCCGTCGGCACCTCGTGCAGGTCGTCGTCGAGGCGCAGAATCAGCGTCGAATTGCGGGAAATCGCCGGCTCGCGTCCGATCGCGAAATACATCACGAGCAGCCCGCCAACCGAGACGAGGACGGCGAGGAAAATCAAACCGAACACGACCCGGACACCACGCTTGGCCACGGCGCACCACCAGAAGAAATCGAGAATTCGAGAACTCGAGAACTACGAGAAGTATAGACGGCCGCGCAGGGCCTGAGCTGCTCTCCTTGCGTTTCGACAGGAAAAGGAGCGATCTCGTCGCTACATCGACAGCCAGTAGCTGACCTTGAGGAGCAGCACGTTCGACGCGGGCGTGTTCCACAGCTGGTTGAACGTGCGGCCGAGCGACGCGTCCCACCGGTCCATCCCCGCCGTGCGCCCCTGCGCCCACACCACGTACATCGTCGAGCCCGGCTTGAATTCCCAGCGCGTCACCAGGTTAGACCTGAACTCGCGGAAGCTGAAGTCGGGGTTCGCGAACGTGTACGTCGCGCCTGCCTCGGAGACAGTGTACTGGTTCGAGGTGCCGTCGTAGGCGAGCTCGTCGTTCGTCAGCACGTGGAAACGATTGGCGTAGTCATCCGCGTGCGGCGCCGTCACGCGCTTGAAGGTGGTGTACCGGCCGTTCGACACGAACGGGCTGCCATAGGTACCTGGATGGAGAGATCGGGCGTGATCTGCAGGTCCGCGCGGAACGTGACCGCGAGCGTGTCCTGGTCGATCCGGCCGAGCAGGTAGCGCGGGCCGCCGGAGGTCTCGGTCGTCGCGACGTACTGCAGGTCGTCGAGGTTCTTGGCGTACCCGACGACGGGCTGCAGCACGAGGCGCTGCGAAACTCGCCACCTGAGCGATCCGGACACTTCGGACTCGTGCGTGCCGGCCTCCGCGCCAAAGTGGCGGCGCAGCTGCCCGCCGAGGACGACCCGCCGCGACGGATCCGTCGAGACGGAGAAGAGGGTACCCAGAACCCGCTCGTGAGCATCGACGGACCGCCGCGCAGCAGACGCGTGTCGTTCGGTTCCTCGATGGCATCGACCGAGGCGGAGACGGTCCACTTGTTGTCGAACGTCCCGCTCGCCTGGACGCCGGTCACGGCGTCCGTACGCGTGCCGGAATAGTCGAACCCGTCCTGGCGCTCGACGGTGACTCCCCATGTCCGGAACGGCCCGGTCGGATCGGTTTGCTGGTAACCGCCTGACGCCTGGTTCAGGATGAAATCGGCCTGTCGGAGGAACCCGATGTCGTTCAGGTCGAAGCCCGGCGAGACCCAGCGGGTCGCATTCGCCCACCGCCACTTGCTGCTGCCGTACCGGGCGAACCGGAACGTCCCGGCGTGCCCGGAAAGAGAGGTCGCCGCTCCATCCACTCCCAGGTGATCCGCGTCGGGCCGCTGGTAGTAGTGCACCGGGTTCCGCTGCAGCTCGGTGATGGCGGCCGTGTCGCCGGCGATCCGGCTGAAGGCGCCCTTCGCTTCGAGGACGTACGACCGGTTCGCGAAGTACTGGACGAAGTCCACGGCGCCGGTGAGCGCGTCGCCCGGGAGGAACTCGAGAGCGGGGTCGCCGATCCAGCGGTGCGTGTTCGTGAGCATGCCGCCGAGCACCGTGTTGCCCTTCGCCCAGTCCTTCTGCAGCCGGGCCGCAAAGTAGTTCGTCGTCGGCTCGACCGGCCGCTCCCGTTCGATGCCATCGAGGGAGACGTGCGCGTGCTCGGCACTCGTGACGCTTTGCAGGATCCCGACCGACAAGCCATCCGGCGTCTTCCCGGTGACCTTGGCCGCCGTGATGATGGAGGTGCTGTCGGGCATGTCGACCGACTCGCCGGCGGCGGCGTCCGGCACGTAGTGCGGCGCCTGGCCGATGCGCCGCGAGTAGAACATCATCTCGTTCGTGCCGGCATCGACCGGCACGTCGCCGGTCGCCTGCACGCTATCGAGGTTGAGCGTCAGGATGTTCTTGCCCTCCATGAAGAACGGCCGCTTCTCCTCGAAGAACGTCTCGTACGCAGTGAGGTTGACGACGGATGGATCCGCTTCCACCTGTCCGAAGTCGGGGTTGACCGTCGCGTCGAGCGTGAAGTCGGTTGTGAGCCCGACCTTCGCGTCGAGGCCGGCGGTGCCATGGCCGCGCGCGCCGTCGCGGTAGGGGTTACCCTCCTCGACCGGTTGTCCCTCGACCCTCCCGACGGTGTGAGGCAGCAACTCGATGTGGCGATAGCGCGGGAGCCTGCTGATCCCGTGCAGCTCGCCGATGTTCTGCATGCGGCCGGTGCTGTTGCGCGGGATGAGGTTCCACTGATCTTCTTCCTGGTTGCGGTCCACCCAGCGCCACGCGTGGAGCCCCCAGACCTGCTCTTCCTGCGTGCCGTAGCGCAGTTGACTGAGCGGGATCTGGAACTCCGCGGTCCAGGCGTCCGCCTCGAGGCCGACCTTGCCGTGCCACACGGCGTCCCAGCTCATGTCCCAGCCTTCGTTGGTAAGCACCAGGTCAATCTTGGTGCCGGCCGCGGTCAGGTCGAATTCGAACCCCGATCGCTTGTCGAAGTAACTGTCGAAGCAGACGCCGGTGATGTCGCCGGCCAGGTCGTCACGCCGCGACGGGTAGCGGTGGATGAGCGCGGGATCGTCGTACGCCCGGATGGCGATGTACACGTTGCGATCGTCGTACAGGATCTTGAGCTCCGTCTTGACCGACGGGGCCGCGCCCTCGACGGGCAACTGCTGGATGTAGTCGCCGCTCCACCCGCCTTCGTTCCACGCGGCGTCGTCGAACCGTCCGTCGATCTTCGGCGCGGGTCCCTGGAGGCGCACGGCGTTGAAGATCCGAGGCGGGCGCGCCCGCCCGGAAGGATTGGCGGCCTTAGCGTCATCGGCCGGCGTCGGATCGACCGGGGCCGCCCTGGCGATGGTCGCGGCTGACGGCGGAAGGAACAGAAGGCAGAGGAGGAGGCCCGTATGGATATGCCGTCGCCGCATGGTGGAAAGCGAGAGGGGACGACGGCGAGGAGATCGCCGTGGTGCTCGGTCGATCATAGCCCAGCCGCGACGCTGACGCAGCGGAACGGCTGCCGCCGTTCGGGGCCTGAGCTGCTCCCCTTGCGCTTCGACAGGAAAAAGAACTACTCTCCTGTAGAAGTGACAGGGGAACTGATGAGCGATGAGAAAGTCGAGCTGCCGCAGGGCACACTCGACCTGTTGATTCTGCGAACACTGGCGCTCGGACCGCAGCACGGGTGGGCCATCACCGAGCGGCTGCAGCAGATTTCGTCGGCTGTGCTGCAGGTGCAGCAGGGGTCCCTCTACCCGGCGCTGCACCGGCTCGAGCGGCGCGGCTGGATCAAGGCGCGCTGGGGCGCGTCCGAGAACAACCGCCGCGCGAAGTATTACCAGCTGACGGCCGCCGGCCGGAAACAGCTGGAGGTCGAGACCCGCACGTGGCGACGGCTCGTCGGCGCGGTCGCGCAGGTGCTCGATATGGGGTAGAGGTCAAGGGTCGAAGAGTCGACGGGTCCAAGGATCAGGGTTCACGGGCATGCTGGACGATCTTCGCACTCGCGTGCGCGGCCTTTTCAGGCGCGGGGCGGTCGAGCAGGAGTTGGACGACGAGCTCAGGTTTCATGTGGAGCGCCAGATCGAGAAGCTCATGGCGAGCGGTCTCGAAGAAGACGAAGCCCGGCGCCGCGCGCGGCAGATGTTTGGCGGCGACGATGGGATTCGCGAGGCGTGTCGCGACGCGCGCGGCCTGAACCTCATCGATCATACGATTCAGGATCTCCGCTACGCGGTGCGCGTGTTGCGCGCGAGTCCGGCGTTCACGGCGGTTGCGCTGCTCTCGCTCGCGCTCGGCATCGGCGCCACGACGGCCGTCTTCACTGTGCTCGATGCGGTCGTCATGCGACCGCTCGCCGTCAGCGAGCCATACCGTCTCGTGATCGTGCGGGCGCTGCTCAAGAACGAGCGCTTCGTGCTGTTCAACCCGGTCTACGACGCGCTGCGCAGTCGCCAGCGGGCGCTGACCGACATCGCCGCAGTGTCGGATGCGGCGTTCCTGCCGGTCAGTCTCCACCCGCCGGAGCCGCCCTCGTATCTCCAGGGCAGCTTCGTCTCAGGAAGCTATTTTTCGGTGCTTGCGCTGCGGCCCGCGATCGGCCGCAGCTTGACAGATGCCGACGACACGCCGGGCGCGGGTTGCGCGACCGTCATCAGCCATCGGCTGTGGACGCGCGCGTTTCACGCGTCGTCGTCCGTGCTCGGACAGGTCGTGCTGGCTCGCGGCATCGCCTGCGCGGTTGTCGGCGTGATGCCGGAGCCGTTCCACGGTCACGAGGGCGGGTACGTGATCGACCTCTGGCTGCCGCTGCGGCCATTTCATGTGGACATGCTGGACAACCACACCATGGCGTTCTTCTCCGGCGTGATTGGGCGCCTGCCGGCGACGGCGTCGCGACAGGAGGCCGAGTCGCAGCTGACCGCGTTGTATCGCGCGATCGAGGCGACCGAGCCGGAGAGCGCCTTCCGCGAGGGGCGGCCACACGCCACGCCCGACGAGTTCAGCATCCGACTCCTGCCGGGGGCGCAAGGATTGGGCCGGCTGCGGGACATGTTCGACGAGTCGCTGACGATTATCTTCGGTGTGGTGGCTGCGTTCCTGCTGATCGCGGCGATGAACGTGGGCAACCTCCTGCTGGCGCGCGGCGCGGCGCGGACCACGGAGTTGGCGACGCGGG
Organism: Vicinamibacteria bacterium; assembly: GCA_963800785.1. Taxonomy (GTDB): domain Bacteria; phylum Acidobacteriota; class Vicinamibacteria; order Vicinamibacterales; family JAENWD01; genus JAENWD01. Next base: position 4,265 of record CAWDCH010000020.1, on the reverse strand, counting down.
CGGCGCTCGGCGCCGGGCGCGGCCGGCTGTTCCAGCAGTTGACCACCGAAGGCATCGTCCTCTCGATCGCCGGCGCGGTCGTCGGCATGACGCTGGCGTGGCTGGTGACGCCGCTGCTGGCGAGAGCGATCACGACGCAGGACTTCGCCGTCAGCCTCGAGACCACGGCGCGACCGATCGCGATCCTGGCGGTCGCGGGAATCGTGAGCGTCGTGACGCTCGTGGTGAGCGTCGTCCCGGCCTGGCGCCTGAGTCGCGTCGACCTGCACCCGTCGATGGTCGGCGCTGGCCGCACTACCGCGGGTGGCGGCCAGCGACTGTCCCGTCACCTGATCGTCGCGCAGCTTGCGCTGTCATTGCTGCTCGTCGCGCTCGCCGGACTCTTTCTTCGGACGGTAGCCGGACTGAACGCCGTCGATCCCGGGTTCGCACCGAATCATGTCGTCCTCCTCGAAGTCCAACGCGAGCAGTTGTCGGCGCCGCCCCAAGGTCCCGATGTCGAGAAGCGGCGCCTGGCGGCGCTCTACCGTGGGCTGAGCGAGCGCCTCGCGGCGATTCCAGGCGTGAGCGCTGTTGGCATGTCGTGGCTCGGCCTGTTCGGCGGCAGCGACCTCTGGCTCCCGGTCGTACGAACGGACGCCCCGACCGACCGGCACGACGCGCGGACGGACTACGTGACGGCCGGATACTTCGAGAGCGTCGGCATGCGGATCGTTCGCGGCCGTTCGTTCACCGATGCCGATCGCGATGGCACGCCGCGGGTCGTGATTGTCAACGAGACGTTCGTCCGCCAGCGCTTCCCCGGCATCGAGCCGCTCGGACGAGCGGTCACGCTCGAGTACCCGCGTGATCAACAGCCGCCGTTCACGATTGTGGGCGTCGTGCGCGATTCCAAGTACAACGACGTGCGGGAGGTGAAGGCCGAACCGATGATCTGGGCGCCGCTGGCGCAGTGGCCGCTGGAGATCCGGGCGATTACCCTGCGCACGCGCGCCGGCGAGGAAGCGTCGGTGACGCGCGCGGCGACCTCGATCGTGACGTCGTCGGAGCGAACGCTGATGGTCCGGCGCACTCTCACACTGCGCGATCAGGTCAACCAAACCGTTGCGCGTGAGCAGCTGTTACTGCGGCTGGCGTCGAGCGCCAGCGTGCTGGCGCTCTTCCTTGCCGCCGTCGGCCTTTATGGGATGCTCGCCCACTCGGTCGCACGCCGCACCCGCGAGCTGGGCTTGCGCATGGCGCTCGGCGCGAGCCAGCGCACCGTAATCCGGATGATCGTACGCGAAGCGCTGGAGCTGGTCATCGTCGGCGTTGCGCTGGGCGTGCCGCTGGCGGTTCTGGGCGGCTACGGCGCCCGGGCGTTCCTGTACGGGGTCGCGCCGACCGACAGCTCCACGCTGGCACTTGCCTGTACAGCACTGATCCTGACCGCGCTGGCCGCCGCGCTGTTCCCGGCATGGCGGGCCAGTCACGTCGAGCCGATGACGGCGCTGCGCCACGAGTGACGTCCAGAAAAGCTCCATAGTAAAGTTCGCTTGGCATTCGACGCCACTGGCGTCAGAGTAAAGCTTGCTTTACATTCAGGAGTGGCCTGTCCATGCCTGCTGGCGTTCACGGTTTGCGGTTGTTCTTGATCGGCGCGTGTTCCTGGATTATTTGCGCGCTGGCGTCGGCCTGGTGGCTCAAGACGTTCAACGTCGAAGGCCAGGGCGCCTATGTGATCGCGCTCGTCACGCTGGCTCCCGCCGGCCTCATGCTCGCGGGCATCATCCAGATGATCCGGCTTCAGGACGAGCTGTACCAGCGAATCCAATTCGAGGCCATCGCGTTCGCGGCGATTCTGGTCTGGCTGGTGACGCTGACGTGGGGCTTCCTTGAAACCCTGGCCCTCGTCAGGCCGCTGCTGGCGTTCGGGATCGCGTCGGCGCTGGTGCTTTTCTACGGCTTTGGCGGCTGGTTCTTCGGCAAACGATATCAGTGAAGAACCGGGTGCGGGAGCTGCGCGAGGCACGAGGCTGGTCTCAACAGCATCTGGCGATCGAGCTGGGCGTGTCGCGTCAGACGGTCATCTCGATCGAGCACGGCAAGTACGATCCGAGCCTGCCGCTCGCGTTCGCGATCGCCAGAGTCTTCGCGCTTCGGATCGAGGACGTCTTCGTGCCTGACCGGCGGCCCGCACGCTAGTAACGCAGGCCGAACCCAGGGCTCGACGAGGGTTTGACGTCTCTGCTAGACTCAAAAGCCCTGCCCAGCAGATCGTCCTCACCACGCGGAAGTGGCGGAATTGGCAGACGCGCTAGCCTCAGGAGCTAGTCCGGGCAACCGGGTGGAGGTTCGAGTCCTCTCTTCCGCACCAACGACATTCGACCCGAAAAGACGGCCTCTCCTTCACATTCGCGCTATCTCTCTTTGTGCCATTGCCGGGCGAGCAAGGCGGAGTGCTGAAGTGCGACGGAAGTGCGACGTTGCCGGGCAACGAGGACTCACTCACTGCGGCGCTCACACTTCGTCAGCGCTCGATGCGACGCGGTGGATTCAGATTGTCCCCGAAACTGTCCGTGTGGGGAATCCTGGGGTCAACATGGCCGAGAGCAAGTCGTCACCTTCTACGCGGGTGGCGATTACTCCAGGTTCTCGCGCAGTCTGCGTACACGCCCTCGGCGGCACGAGTGGCGGCGCGCTTCGTGTCTCGATGCAACACGATTCCGCAGTAGACGCAGGTCACCGAGAGTGTGCGCGTTCGATGGCAATCACATCTGCATTTCGCGCCTTGGCATCGGGTGTGCTGTGCGAAATGCTCCGAGGCATGGCGCTCGTCGAGGCTCTTGGCCTTCGGACGAAGAAGCCGCGTCGCGACCTGTCCGATGTCATGAATAGTGTGTCCTTGGGAGACTAGATCTCACAAACCCGGACGAGCCTCGCGACGTCTCACGCGAGCGAGCCACGCGACCGGAGCACGCCGGCGCAGCGGCGTGCGAGAGAGCGTGTAGGGGACAAGACTAGAATCTGCTGCATGGTCACGCTGTGGTTTGCACTCTGTCTTACGCTCCTTCAGCCGGCGCAGGCCGCGCGGCAGACGCCGGTTGAAGGGGACTTCATACTGAAGGACTTCCGCTTCACGTCGGGGGAGAGTCTTCCCGAGCTGCGAATGCACTATCGCACCTACGGAACGCCGCGGAAGGACGCGCAGGGGGTGGTTCGCAACGCGGTGTCGATCATGCACGGCACCGGCGGCACCGGTGGGCAGTTCACGGGCGCCGGCTTCGCGGGCGAGTTGTTCGGACCGGGGCAGCCGCTCGACGCCTCGAAGCACTTCATCATCCTGCCCGACGACATCGGCCACGGCGGCTCGAGCAAACCGAGTAACGGCCTGCGCGCCAAATTCCCCCGTTACGGCTACGTCGACATGGTCGAAGCGGAGCACCGGCTCGTAACCGAGGGGCTGGGCGTGAACCACCTGCGCCTGGTGATGGGCACGTCCATGGGCGGGATGCACACCTGGATGTGGGCCTCTCGCTATCCGGCGTTCATGGACGCGCTGTTGCCGCTCGCGAGTGTGCCCACCCAGATCAGCTCGCGTAACCGGGCGTGGCGGCGCGTCGTGATCGATGCGATCCGCAACGACCCCGAGTGGAAGGGAGGGAACTACACCTCACAGCCACAGAGCCTGCGGACGGCGCAGCAGATGCTTTGGCTCGTCGGCAGCAACCCGGTGATCCGCCATCGGTCGGCGCCGACGCTCGCGGAAGCCGACCGGGTGCTCGATGAATACGTCGAGGGCCGCCTGAAGACCGCCGACGCGAACGACATCCTCTATGCCTTCGAGGCCTCGCGCGACTACGACCCGGGGCCTGGCCTCGAGAAGATCACGGCGCCGCTGCTCGCGATCAATTCCGCCGACGACATCATCAATCCGCCGGAACTGCAGATCCTGGAGCGCGAGATCAAGCGAGTGCCCAAGGGACGCGCCATCGTCCTGCCGCTCAGCGACCGGACCACCGGCCACGGCACCCACACGCAGGCAGCCGTCTGGAAGCACTATCTGGTGGAACTGCTCCGGGAGACCGAACGATGACCTTCGGCCTTGGCCCTTACTTCAGTTTTCGGCATCCAGACCAAATCACACTCACAAACGTTCCGGCGTCGATCGGCGTGACCTCGAAGAGCAGCGCCGACAGGCTGCTACTCGCGGCAAACGCAAGCGCGGACCCGATCGCGCTCCCAATCGCGGCGAGTGTGAGGCCTTGTCTAACGACGAGGCGCAA
>CAWDCH010000019.1:0-507197 GCA_963800785.1 Vicinamibacteria bacterium | reverse complement strand
TGCTGAACACAATCCGGGTGGCCGGTCTTTCGGTGCTGGCGATGTCCCCGTCATCCGATGCCGTCGCCATCGACGCGATCGCGGCGTCGGGCCATCTCGTGGGACGGATTGCGCTCCTGCTCGGCGCCGAGGGCGCGGGATTGTCGGCCGAGACACAGGCTCTCGCCGACGTGCGGTTACGCATCCCGATCGCGCCCCACGCCGACTCGCTCAACGTCGCCGTGGCAGCCGCGATCGGCCTGCACACGCTGCGGCCACCGTCGAGCCCGCGGTAAACTATCGAGAGGTCATGCGGTTCGCCCTCGCCCAGTTGAATTTCACCGTCGGCGCGTTCGACGCCATTTTTGCGCGCGTCGCGGCGGCCACGGCGAAGGCACGTGAGGCTGGTGCCGATCTCCTCGTGCTGTCGGAGCTGGCAACGACGGGTTATCCGCCACGTGACCTGCTCAATCACACGAGCTTCGTCGACGCCAGTCTTGCCCTGCGCGATCGGATCGCGCGGTTGTCGGATGCCCAACTGGGCATCCTGGTCGGCACGATCGAGCCCAACCCGACTGGTGACGGCAAGCCGCTCTTCAACACCGCCACGCTCTGTCACGAAGGGCGCATCGTCGCGCGGCACCGGAAGACCCTGCTTCCAACCTACGACGTCTTCGATGAGCATCGCTATTTCGAGTCTGGCGTGTCGGCCGAGCCGATCGTCTTCAAGGGCGTGCGCCTCGGCGTGACGGTGTGCGAAGAAATCTGGAACGACGTGACGTTCTGGCCGCAGCGGCTGTACGCGCGCGACCCGATCGCCGAACTGGCGGCAGCGGGGACGGAAGTCTTCGTCAACATCTCGTCGAGTCCCTTCACGATGGGCAAGGCGGGACTGCGGCGGGAAATGATCCGACAGCACGCGATCAGGCATCAGCGTCCGTTCCTCTACGTGAATCAGGTCGGCGGCAACGACGAGCTCATCTTCGACGGTCACTCGACCGGGTTCGACGCGGACGGGACGCTCCTCGTGCGAGCGCGTGACTTCGACGAAGACTTTGTTCTCATCGATCTCGAGACGAACGCAGCGGCGCGATCGGCGGGGCTGAAGCCCCGCCTCCACAACCATCAAAAGCCCCGCCTCCACAACCTTCAAAAGCCCCGCCTCCACAACCATCAACAGTCCGAGCTGCGCGAGGTGAGCGCGTCGCGCGAAGAGGAAGCGTGGAAGGCGTTACGGCTTGGCCTCCGCGACTACACGGCGAAGTGCGGATTCCGCGACGTGGTCCTCGGACTCTCCGGAGGGATCGATTCGGCTGTGACCGCAGCCCTGGCGGCGGATGCGCTCGGCCCGTCGCACGTCACCGGGGTAGCCATGCCGACGCGCTACTCGTCGGATCACGCGCTGCGCGACGCCGAGCAGCTGGCAAGGAATCTCGGCATCAAATTCCAGCTGCTTCCGATCGACGACATCTTCCAGAGCTACCTTGATGTGCTGAAGACCGCGTTGCCCGCCTGCGATGTCGCCGAGCAGAACTTGCAGGCACGCGCCCGGGGCGCCGTGCTGATGGCCTTCTCGAACACGCTCGGATCGATGCTGCTCTCGACGGGCAACAAATCGGAGCTTGCGGTCGGCTACTGCACGCTCTACGGCGACATGTGCGGCGGCCTCGCCGTCATCAGCGACGTCCCGAAGACGCTCGTCTACGATCTGGCCCGCTATGTGAACCGCGAGCGCGAGGTCATCCCGCACTCGAGTCTGACGAAAGCACCGAGTGCCGAGCTCAGGCCCGATCAGACGGATCAGGACACACTGCCGCCGTACGACGTGATCGATCGTGTCATCGAGGCCTACATCGAGCGCGATCAGGACGTCGCGACAATCACGCGATCCGGACTCGATCGCGACGTGGTGGAGGACATCGTCCGCAGGATCACGCTGAACGAGTACAAGCGGCGGCAGGCGGCGCCCGGCCTCAAGATCACGTCCAAAGCGTTCGGTGTCGGTCGGCGGTTCCCCATCGCCGCCGAATACCGGGTGATCGACGAGCCCGTCGCTCGTTCCTGATCGACCGGTTCATGCTCGCCCGACTCCGCGATCGTCTTGACGGAGCCCCTGTCGCCCGGTTCGCCCCTTCTCCTACCGGCCGCCTCCATCTCGGCCACATCGTCAATGCCATTTACGTCTGGGGCATCGCCGGTTCGCTGGGCGGAACCGTGATCCTTCGCATCGAAGATCACGATCGCGAGCGATCCCGGTCCGAGTACGATCGCGGCATCCTGGACGACCTCGACTGGCTTGGGTTTGTTCCCGACACCATCGTCCGCCAAAGCGATCACTTCGATCGGTACTCCTCGGCGCTGGAACGATTGCAGGAGACTGGCCGCGTCTATTGGTGCGACTGCTCGCGCCAGCGGATCGCGCGCGGCGCGGCGGAGGCTGGATCGGAGCTGCGCTACGACGGTTACTGCCGCGATCGAGGGCTGGGCCCCGGACCTGATCGTGGCGTGCGCGTGCGCCTCGATGCTGGAGAGGACGCCTTCGAGGATGCGCAGCTCGGCATGATTCGGCAATCGCCTTCCGATCAGTGTGGCGATCTGCTCGTTCGCGATCGCGCGGGCAATTGGACGTATCAGTTCGCCGTGACTGTCGACGATCTGGTCGAGCAGATGTCGCTGGTGATCCGCGGCGAGGATCTTCTCGCCTCGACTGGCCGTCAGATTCGGCTGGCGCGGCTGCTCGGCAGGGACCAGCCACCGGTTTACCTCCATCATCCGCTCGTGCTCGCCGCGGACGGTCAGAAGTTGAGCAAGTCGAATCGGGACACGGGCATCTGTGAGCTACGCGATGCCGGCGTTCCGCCGGAGGAAGTGATCGGCCGCGCGGCGGCTGCTGTCGGGTTGATCGAGCTGCCGCGATCGATCGCCGCGCACCAGGTTGCGAGTCTATTCTTGGCGTGACGAATGCCCGAGCTAAAGCTCGGGCCTACGTACGGCTCGGCCCACTTGGCGTGACAATGCCCGAGCTAAAGCTCGGGCCTACGTAAATCGGCCTAGTACGTCAGACTGTGGTAGGTCCAAGCTTTAGCTTGGACGACAAATCTACCCATCCTCCGGTGAATCGCCGCGCATTTCTCCGACTCGCGTCGACGCTGTCCGCATCCTCCCTCGCGCGCCTCGACGTACTCGCCGCCGGCGGCCGTGCCCCGGCCGTCATGTCGCGCGTACTCCGCGATGCCGATGCGCCGACGATGCCGAGCGGCGTTCAAAGCGGCGACGTGACGTCGACGCGCGCGATGATTTGGAGTCGCACCGATGGCGCCGCGCGGATGTTCGTCGAGGTCAGCAATCGCGAATCGATGGCGTCCTCCCGTGTGATCGCGGGGCCGGCCGCACTCGAGCCCAGCGGCTTCACGGCGCGCATCGATCTCGGCGGCCTGGCCCCGGGCGAACCGGTGTTCTATCGCGTCTGGTTCGAGGATCTCGGGCGTCCCGGTCTCAGGAGCGCGCCAGTGTCCGGCCGGTTGAGGACGGCACCGACTCGACCGCGCCCGGTCAGAATCTGCTGGTCCGGCGACACCGTCGGTCAGGGCTGGGGCATCAACGAACAGTTCGGCGGCTTGCGGCTCTACGAGACGATGGCGCGCCATTCGCCCGATCTGTTCGTCAATTCAGGCGACCTGATTTATGCGGACAATCCGATCGTCGAATCCGTGTCGATGGAGGATGGCACGACATGGCGGAACATGACGACGCTGGCCAAGCGGAAAGTCGCCGAAACGCTCGACGAGTTCCGCGGCAATTACGCGTACTATCTGTCCGACCGACACGCGCAGGCGTTCAATGCCGTGACGCCCAACCTCGCGCAATGGGACGATCACGACGTGCTCAACAACTGGACGCCGGCGACGACTCTCGACGCCAATCCTGCTTACGCGGAAAAGAGCATCGCGCGCCTCGCGGCCAATGCGCGACGAGCGCTGTTCGACTATCTGCCGATACGTCAGAACATCGAGGACGCCGAACGGATCCATCGAGCGTACAGCTACGGTCCTCTCGCCGAGATCTTCGTGCTCGACCAGCGAAGCTATCGGGGCGCGAACTCGACGAACCAGCAGGACCGGATGTCGACTGAGACCGCGATGCTCGGCGTCAGCCAGCTCGAATGGCTGCAGACGCAGCTGGCACGATCGCAGGCAACGTGGAAGATTGTCGCCAGCGATCAGCCTTTGGGTCTGATCGTGGGCGACGGCGAGCGGAACGGGCAACCGCTTTACGAGTCCTGGGCCAATGGGGACGGTCCACCCCGCGGCCGGGAGCTCGAGCTTGCGCGTCTGCTGTCCTTCATCAAGCACCACCGCATCGAAAACGTGATCTGGATCACGGCGGATGTGCACTACGCGGCGGCGCACGAGTTCGATCCGCGGCGCGCGGTCTTCACCGACTTCACGCCGTTCTGGGAATTCGTCGCCGGGCCGCTCCATGCCGGCACATTCGGTCCGAACCCCGTCGATCCCACGTTCGGATGCACGGTCGTCTTCAACGCGATCCCGTCCGATTTGAAACCGAATCGCCCGCCGAGCGCCGGATTTCAATTTTTTGGAACTCTCGACATCGACCCGCGGACGCGGCGCCTGACCGCCGCCCTGTGGAATCTGGCCGATGTGAAGTTATGGAGCATCGATCTCGACCCGCGGTAAGCATGGGGACAGGCCCCAATCGATAGCGGGCGTCGGGCCTGTCCCCACGACCGCTCACCAGTTGCCCGCTTCCCGCGACGGTGGTCGCCGGCCCCCGGAGTCCGGCATCTGAAGACTGGAGCCGTCCCGGGGATGGTTTCGTCGAACACAAAAATCCGTAGATTGGGACCGGTCCGCGATCCAAGGGTTTGAAGTGCTTGGGGGACGGTATCGGCTGCCCTTGCAGTGGGATAACCACCGTCACAAACCCGTTGACTTCCCGCCTTTTTCGCCGTATCACAGTGCCCACCTGCCGCTAGACCCCGGAAAGTGGCGCCTCATCCCCCAGCGCTACCTCGGGTCTTTTTGACTTTGTACGTGATCAGGAGGAGGTCAGTGTGAGGGTTCCCGCGGTTCGAACGCGTATCTTCGCTTGGCTCGCGCTCTCTCTTTTACTTTCAACCGGTAATGCATACGCACAGGCCGGCACGGCGGGACTCACCGGTACCGTCACCGACGAACAGGGCGCAGTGCTGCCCGGCGTCACCGTGACGCTCACTAACGCCGCGAATGGCTTTGTGCGCACGACGACCACTGGCGGTGACGGCACCTATCAGCTGCTCGCCGTGCCACCCGGCAGCTATGCACTCAAGGTCGAGTTGCAGAATTTCCGCCCCGTTCTCTACGAGCGAGTGCCGCTGCAGGTCGATAGCGTTGGTCGTCAGGACGTGAAGATGGCCATCGGCGGCCTGGCCGAAGCGGTGCAGGTCACGGCCGAATCCGTAACGATGAACACGACGGACGCGAGCCTCGGCAACGTCATCTCGGGCAAACAACTGGGAGCGTTGCCGCTGGAGGCACGCAGTGTGGTCGGTTTGCTGAGCCTTCAGGCCGGCGCCGTCTTTGTGCCAACCAACACGCTGGGCGATCAGGACAACCGCAGCGGCGCGGTGAGCGGCGCGCGGGCCGACCAGTCGAACGTGACGCTCGACGGCGTCGACAACAATGACCCGGTGTTCAACACGGCCTATACCGGCGCTCTCCGCTCCACGGTCGATTCGCTGCAGGAGTTCCGTGTCACGACCAGCAACTACAACGCCGAGTCGGGTCGTTCCTCGTCTGCACAGGTGTCGCTCGTGACGAAGAGCGGCGCCAACGAGTTCCACGGATCGGGCTACGACGTGATGCGCCGCACCAGCACCTCGAGCAACGAGTACTTCAACAAGCTCGCGGGCAACGACGTACCGCTGCTGGACAAGAACATCTACGGGGGATCCTTCGGGGGCGCGCTGATCAAGAACAAATTGTTCTTCTTCGGCAACTACGAGCGCCTGAAAGAGGACTCCGAGGCGTTGGCGGAGCGAGGTGTTCCGTCGTTGTCAATGCGGGACGGGGTGATGGTGTACCAGTGCGCCGATCCGTCGCAGTGCCCTGGAGGAACGGTGCAGGGCTTCGCGAACAGCCATACCATCGATCCGGGCTACTACGGCGCGACACCCACGCAGCTCGCCGGCCTCGACCCCCTCGGCATTGGCCCCAGCGTGCTGGCGTCGGATTATTTCAACCAGCTCCCCGGGCCGAACGACGCCGGACTCGACGGCTACAACATCATGGCCTACAAGTTCACGGCGCCGTTCAGCGATACCTTCAACACCACGATCGGGCGCTTCGACTTCCGTCCTGCCGGCAACCACAGTTTCTTCGGGCGGTTCAACGTGCAGCGCGATACGGAGCAGGACGTTCCTCAGTATCCCGACCGCGATCTGCCGCCGAATAGGACGACCGAAACCAAGAGCTGGGGAACGGCACTCGGGTGGGACTCGGTGTTGAGCCCGACGCTGATCAACACGTTCCGATACGGGTACACGAAGATGGTGAACGACCGGATCGGCACGCAGACTAGCCCGCTCGTCTACTTCCGGTTCATCGACGACCTGAACGAGGGCTTCTCGAGCAACGGCCGGCGGACGCCCACCCACAATTTCGTGAACGACACGACGTGGGTGAGAGGAAGCCACACCCTCAAGTTCGGCACCAACCTGCGGTTCAGCCGAATTCCCAGCTACACCGATGCCAACAGTTACAGTTATGCGCAGGTGAACCCCTCCTGGGTCAACGGCGTCGGCTCGAAGTACCAGCCCGGTCAGACGACCTGCGACCTGCCCGGGTGTTCGGCGATTCCCGCTGTTGCCGACGGCTGGAACTGGGCGGATGCCTGGATTGTCATGCTCGGCGTGGTGTCCCAGGGCACCGGCCAGTTCAACTACGACCGCGAGGGCAACAATCTGCCGGCGGGAGACCCGGCCCAGCGCCGATACGGGATGAACGAGTACGAGTTCTACGCGCAAGACAGCTGGCGCATCGGCGACAAGCTGACCATCAACGGCGGCTTGCGCTACGGCCTCGCGTCGCCACCCTGGGAAACGAACGGATTACAGGTGGCACCGAGTGTGAGTCTCGGGGAGCGTTTCGCACAGCGTCAGGAGATGATGCTGAGAGGGATCCCGGAGAACACCCTGCCGGACATCCAGTTCCTGCTCGCTGGCCCGGAGAACGACCGAAAGGGCTTCTACGACTGGGACAAGAACAACTTCGCCCCCAGAATCTCGGCGGCCTGGACGCCCACGAACAGGTTGGTGCTGCGTGGCGGCTACTCCATAGTGTACGACCGCATCGGCCTGGCCCTCGCCCAGAACTTCGACAACCTAGGGTCTTTTGGCCTTTCGACCGCCATCGACAGTGATTTTGGCGGCACCAACGAGGACGACCCATCGGTGAGATTCCAGGCCATCGACGTTCTGCCACCGTCGGTTCCAGCCGCGCCGCCGGGAGGGTTTCCGCAGACTCCCCCGCCCAGCTCGAGTATCTACGAGACGATCGACGACACGCTCGTCACGCCGTACGCGCACTCGTTCAACGCGGTGGCCACCTTCGAGCTGACGAAGACGTTCACGATCGAGGCCGCGTACGTCGGCAGACGAGGGCGCAACCTGCTGACGCAGCGCGACATGTACATGCCGCTGAATCTCGTCGACCCGGAGTCGGGCACCGACTATTTCACGGCGTCGACCGCGCTCATCAAGCAGCTCGAGGCCAACGGGTTCGACTACACTGCAGTCACGCCGATCGCTTATTACGAGAACCTCTTTCCCGACGCGGCCAACGCCGCTCAGGTGTGGGGGGACCCGACCTTTGCGGGGTTGACGGCTACCCAAGTCATGGCGTACGAATTCGCCGCCTGGTACCCCGATCACCAGTCGGCGATGTTCGAGTACGATCTGTTCTGCTACCCCGCGTGCACGCGGTTCGGACCCTACTCGTACTTGAACAACCAGTTCGCGTCAGCGGCCGCGCTCAGCACGATCGGACGCTCCAAGTACAACGCGCTGCAGTTGACCCTGCGAAAGCGCTATACCCAGGGCTACCAGTTCGACTTCAACTACACCTACGGGTACTCGAAAGACCACGGGTCGTTGATCGAACGGAACAGCAACTTTTCGGGCCCGGTCGATTTCGGGCTCGGCGGCTACACGGGGTTCCTGATCAACTCATTCGATCCGGACCAGCAGTTCTCGTACTCCGACTACGACATCCGGCACCAGATCAACTTCAACTGGGTGGCGGAGTTCCCCTGGGGGCGTGGAAAGAAGTGGGGTACCGACATGTCGCCGTGGCTGGATGCCGTGGTCGGCGGCTGGAGCATGGCGGGCTTGACACGTTTGACCAGCGGGTTGCCCTTCAACGTCATCAACGCTCGTTCCGCTTGGGCGACCAACTGGAACCTGCAAGGCAACGCGTCACTTAGGGACCCGGCCCGGCTACCACCGACAGGCACGACGAAGAACGTGCTCAACGGCAAACCGAGCCCGTTCACCGTCTCGCCGGAAGAGGCGCTCGGGTACTTCCGCTACGACTATCCCGGAGAAGGGGGCATTCGGAACCTGCTGCGGGGTGACGGATACTTCAGTCTCGACGTCAGCCTCGCCAAGTCCTGGCAGATGCCGTGGGGCCAGGACCACCGCTTTTGGTTCCGGTGGGATACTTTCAACGTGACCAACACGCCGCGTTTCGACGTGGCCAACGTGACGGTGTATCCGGACCGCACGTCGACATTCGGGACCTACAACGGTACCTATGCGAGCTGCGACGGCAACGCGGGCCGTTGCATGCAGTTCTCGCTTCGCTACGAGTTCTAGCGACAGACGATCGGAGAACCCTCAGGCGGTGGCTCGTAAGGGCCGCCGCCTTCTTTTCGTACGTAGGCCCGAACTTTAGCTCGTCACGTAGGCCCGAGCTTTAGCTCGGGCATCCTGCCTTCGTGCCCAAGCTAAAGCTTGGGCCTACGTACGTCCGCAGCATTGGCACTTCTGCTACCGTAGGCGGCGTGTCGGCGACCACGCTCCGCATCATCGGTCTCACCGCCACGCTCCTCTATGCGGCCGCGATGCTCCGCGTCTACGTGCAGCGCCCAGCAAGCCTGCCCGAGATGTCGGCCAGCCTGACCTCGGTCGTTCGTGCGTATCAGATCGACCGTCAGCGTTTCGACCAGGGCCTTCGGTTCTTCCGCGGCAAGCAGTTTGCCGAGGCGCGCGACGCCTTTGCCCAGGCGGATCCCGGAAAACAGGATGCGACAGGTACAGTTCTACGTCGCTTACAGCTACCTTCGTCAGGGGTGGGGGCGCGTCTACAGCGATGACACGCTGTTCACGGAGGGAAGGGCGGCCCTCGAGCGTGCGCGTCAGGTGGCACCGAATGGCACGATCGCGGTGGACGATCCGGATCTCAAGCTGCACACGGCCGAGGAGCTGGCGGCCGAGTTCGACCGCGGGCTCACGCGCGACGTCTCGGATCTGAACCCCGCGAAGCTGTTCCGGGAGCGGCCGTGACCGACGGTGCCCTCCCGCGTCCGCCGGAGCAGCTCTCGCGATCGGCGGGGCTGAAGCCCCGCCTCCACTCGCGAACGCCGCGCGACCTCCCGGTCGGCCGCGAGGCACTGACGCTGCCGATCCTCCTGTTGACGGTTGCCGGAGCCGGCGGCCTGCGCGTGGACGCCGCGGGGAAGCTCTCGCTGGTGCCGCCCTCGTTGATGGCGCTGGTGCTCGGCGTCCTCCTGATCGGCACGCTCGTGCGATCCGGCGCCCTGGCACCCGACCGTCTGATCGGGGAGCGGCGCTCGGCGATCGAGAACACGTCCGGGGCGATCGTGCTCGTAACGCTGCTCCTCGCCACGGCGCAGATGTTCATGATGCTGACGCCGCCGACCGGTCTCCTCGGCTTTGTCTTCACGTCGTTCTTCCTGCTGCTTCTCTGGAACACACTGGCGGTCAACCCCGATCGCCGTCAGCTCCTCCGCAGCCTTGCCGTCGTCTTCGGCGGCGCGTTCGTGCTGAAGTTCATCGTCCTCGCCGCCGCCTACGACGGCGACGGCGGATTGCTGCATCGGGTCCTCGTGACGATGCTGGAAGGCGTGTCGCTCGGGGCCCTGGGCTTCGTGCCGGACGGCGCCGCCACCGGCTACGTCGCGTTCGTCCTGCTCGGTTTGTTTTTCTTCAGTTTGATTCTGTTGCCGGGCCGCCAATCGCGTTGATGGAGCTGCCACTGCGCTCAACGCGTTACTCGGTCGTCCGGGCCCTCCACCTGCTGGTGCTGTGGTCCTTCGCCGTTGCCCAACCGCTCTACTCGGTCCTGCGAGCGAGTCGCGAATTCTTCGTCGCGCACCGAACGACGCCGATTGACCTGCTCGTTTTCATCGCCCTGCTGACGTTCGTTCTCCCCGGCATTCTCTGCCTCGTGTGTGCGGCTGTGTCGCGGCTCTCCGCACGCGCGGGAGACGTGCTGCACAACGCACTCGTCGCCATCCTCTTGACGGCTTTCGTCTCGCAGGTTTTCGCGCACGCGATTCAGATGCCGGCGGTGCCGCACTTTGCGTTCGCCGCCGCGACGGGCATCGTCGGGACCTGGCTCTACGCCAGCGTGGCGCCGGTGCGCACGTTTGTCACGTACCTCGGTCCGAGCGTTCTCGTCTTCCCTGCCTGGTTCGTCCTGCATCCATTGATGCGACCCTTCGTCTGGCCCTCTGCCGCAGAACAAAAGGCTGCAACAGTTCCGGCAGGTGCCCCACCTATCGTGATGGTGGTGTTCGATCAGCTGCCGCTGACGTCGCTTCTTTCAGAATCCGGAGGAATCGATCCGCGCTATCCGAACTTTGCAGCGCTTGCCGACGATGCGACCTGGTTTCGCAATGCGACGACGGTCGCGGAGCTCACTGGCTGGGCGATGCCGGCGCTGGCGAGCGGGCTGGCGCCGCAGCGATCGCGTTTGCCGACCGTGCACGACTATCCGACCAATTTGTTCACCGCACTGGGCAGCACGTATCGTCACGAGGTGATCGAGCCGATCACGCACCTGTGTCCGGAGCGCCTTTGCGTGGGCGAGACGACGCCGATAGGAGAACGGCTCGCCATTCACGTGCTCGATGCCTCAGTGGTGTACCTCCACACGACGCTGCCGTCCGATCTCCGGGCACTCCTGCCGCCGCTGACGCAGGACTGGAAGAACTTCATCCGGGGGCAGCACTGGCAAATGCGATGGATCCGCGCGCGGGATGCCGATCGTCGTGAAGCGCCGCGCCGTTTCGTCGACGGCATCAGCCGATCGGACCCGCAACCAACGCTGTATTTCCTTCACGCGCTGCTGCCGCACGAGCCGTACATGTATCTGCGATCGGGACAACAGTTTACCGACGATCCGCATCTATATGGCCTCCGCGGCAGCGGCCGGTGGGGCCTCGAACAGTGGCCTGTCGTGCAGGCTTACGGGCAGCATCTACTGCAGCTGCAGTATGTCGACACGATCGTCGGCCGTATCGT
Organism: Vicinamibacteria bacterium; assembly: GCA_963800785.1. GTDB lineage: Bacteria > Acidobacteriota > Vicinamibacteria > Vicinamibacterales > JAENWD01 > JAENWD01. Next base: position 495,673 of record CAWDCH010000019.1, on the reverse strand, counting down.
CGAAAGGCTCAAGGCCGAGGGTCTGTACGACAAAGCGCTTGTCATCGTGACCGGCGATCACGGCGTGAGCTTCCGGCCGGGCAAGCCGTTCAAGGGTGTCGATGACGACACCCTTGCCGACATCATGGCGGTGCCGCTTTTCATCAAGCGTCCCGATCAGCACGACCCGGTCGTGAGCGATCGCAACGTGCAGAGCATCGACGTCGTGCCGACGATTGCCGAGGTGTTGAGGGTGACGCTGCCGTGGCATCCCGAAGGGCAATCAGCCCTAGGGGCCATTCCTCCACCCTCTACGAAGTTCATCCGCTACCTGAATGCCACGCGAGAGACGACGGTCGATGCCGAACAATTCGCCGCGATCAGACAGCGTGCGGTGCAGCGCAAGTTCCAACTCTTTGCTTCGGACAACAGCGACCTGATGCCGGCGATCGCCGATCACGCCGAGCTTCTCGGACGCCAGGTGAACACACACGATCGATCGGACGACGGGCCGCTTCGCGTCTTCGTGGACAGGCCGAGCCAGTACCTCCGGTTCGATCCGGCGGGGCCACACGTGGCGGGGCTTCTCTCCGGCCGCGTCGTGGATGGGAGGGGCCGCCAGACGCCAGCGATACTCGCCGTCGCTGTCAACGGCACGATCCGCGCGACGACCAGGACATATCGGCCAGAGAGCGGTGGCCGAGGCGGACTCTGGACGGCGTATGTGCCGCCGCGCCATTTTCGACCGGGTTCAAACGAGGTGGAAGTGTTCGTGCTGCGGGAAGAGACAGCGGCGGTCAGGCTCGAGCGTGCGTACGCCTCGAGCAAGCGTCCCGAAATGCTGAATCTGGTTTCACGGGGCGCGCGCGATTACTGGTCGGTCGTGCAGACCGGCTTTCACGGACGAGAAGGTGGTCCCTACACCTACCAGTGGACGAAGGGTGAGGCAGCTGTTGTCTCGCCGCGCGATCCGAAGGCGTCGCCCCAATCGCTCCGGATCGGCATTGCCAGGGCGCGGGCCGGCACGCCGCTGACGATCGCGGTGAATGGCTGCACCGTCCATAGCGGACCGATTGACGACGCGCCCTGGTTCCGCACGTTCGCGCTCGGGCCGTGCCGCGAGGCGGCGCAGCGTGGCTCCGAAGTCCGCATCACGCTGAAGAGCCCGGTCGTCCAGGAGAAACCGTCCGGCAGCCGCTTGCTCGGCGTCGCGGTCGAGGCCGTGAACCTGCTCGACGATCCCTGGCCGGTGCCGCCGCCGGAAGCCGCGAAGACGATGGCGACCGTCGAGGCCGTCGAACCCGTGACGAAACCGGCCCCGACCGGATCGACCATCGATGTCGAGATCACGAACCGTGGTGAAGGCGTCTGGTTGGGCCCGAAGGAAGGTACCAACCTGCGAGACCGCGTCGACATCGTCTTGCAGTGGCGTCAGCAGCGCGGGCGCGGCCCGTCTGCCGAACAGCGCATGGCGCTGCCGCGGACGTTCTACCCGGAAGATCGCACCGTTCTCACTGTGCCGGTTGTCGTACCGGAGCCACTCCGCCACGCGGGCCCGTGGGAGCTGACGATTGCGCCGGCGTTCCAGGATGGGAGACCAGTCAAGGTCGAACCGCCGTTTACGCTTCAAGTGCAGGAGCCGGGCAATTAGCAATGGCGAGCTTTAGGGGTTCGTCCGTTAGGCGTTCGTCCATTAGCTGTGTGCTTAATGACGGCTTCGTCTCACAAGACGACTCTTCGATACTGGAGCGAGCGAATACCGAAGTTGAGAAGAAGCGCTCGTCTCAGCTTTGACACCTTCAGGTAATTGATTGCCTGTGCCTGATCGACCGTCCCCAGCCCGGAACATGCCTTGATCTCGACGATCACCAAGTCGAAACACACGATGTCCGCGCGGTAGCGGAGCGGCAGGATGCGGCCCTTATATGGAATCTTGAAAAGCACTTCCTGCCTGCAGGGCACTTGCCGCAGCTGCAGTTCCTCCAGCATGGCCGCTCGATATACAGCTTCGAGAAATCCACACCCAAGCAACCGGTGGACTTCCATCGCGGCGCCGATAATCTCGTAAGTCTGCGGGTCTCCCGGCACCTGCACGTCAACACAGGAGGCATGAGCCGTGCCGTCTGCGATGTCGCTGCTTCCCTATGAGCTGATCCGCTGAGTGCGCAGGTACTGCAACAGCGGCACGCTGAATGATCGCAACATGCGCGAACCGGCGCCGGCCGCAACGCGGCCGGCTATGCAAGGAGATCGGCGACGGAAATGAGTCGCGGTCGCGTCGCCGATCTCCTCGCACAGGCGAGGCTACGCCGCGCCGCCGGTTTTCCAGATCCCAATACTCTCAACGAGAGAGCCGGGGGTCGAGCCAACCGTCGACGTTGCCAAGAATGAATCTGTGCAGTCTTTGTAATCTGTGGATCAAATAGACGAGCGAACGACGCGGGGTCTATGAACCGACGCGGGGGCTACCGTGCGATGTTCGTGCCCTCTTGAATAGTGACAAATCGATCGCCTTTGACGTTCACGATTCGATCCTTCGTCCCGCTCGGCCAATCGACCTGTATCGACTTAACGACCGTGCTCTTCCCAAGACCAAAAGTCAGTGCCAGATCGCTCTGCGAGCAGTAGCTCGAACCGCTGTGGACCGTCTGGACGCTGACCCCGTCCCCAGTTTCAACGCGGACGACGGCGCCGATGCCGTCCTTATTGGTTTTCACGCCCTGCGTCCTGATCGTGAGCCAGTGGTTCTTATTGCCACCGTCGTTTCGCAACAGCCGCGCCGGCCCGTCGTTGTTCACCATCAGGACATCGAGATCGCCGTCCCGATCGTAGTCGCCGTACGCGGCACCACGCGCGACCTGGGCGACGTTGAACGCGGGTCCCAGCGATGGACCGACGCTCTCGAAGCGGCCGCCGCCGAGATTCCGGAACATGTGCGGGATCTGCTTGAACTGGACCTTCGGCTGCACCCGTCCGAACGCCTCTTCGATGTGGCCGTTGGCCGCGAAGATGTCCGGGAGCCCGTCGAGGTCGTAATCGAAGAAGAAAACGGCAAACGCCAGCGAGAGCAGGCTGACGCGTCCGATAGCGGACGCGGGCGCAACGTCGATGAACAGGCCGTTCCCCTCGTTGCGATACAGCGCGAGCATCTGGTTCGAGAAGTTGCCGACGAGCAGGTGCGGACGGCCCGAGCGATCGTAGTCGATGGCGTCCACCCCCATTGCGCCGCGAGCAACGCCGTCCTCCGAGAAGGCGACGCCGGCCGCCACACCGACTTCCGCGAACGTGCCGTCGTGATTGTTTCGATACAGCTTGTTCGGCTGCGTATCGTTGGCGACGAACAGGTCGGGCCAGCCGTCCGAATCGAAATCGAGCACGGCAATCCCCAACGACTTGCTGCTGGGATCGGCGATGCCGGCCTTGCGGCTCACATCCTCGAAGCGGCCGGCGCCAGCATTCCTGAACAGCTTCGACGCGACCCCCTTGTACGACTCGGGCGTGCAGTAGGTCTTGGCCTTGCCGTCGAGCGAGCAGTAGACGTCCTTGTCGGCTGACCACTGCACGTAGTTCGCCACAAACACGTCCAGTCGCCCGTCGCGGTCGTAGTCGAGCCACGCGGCGCTGGTGCCGAAGTTGGCGTTCTGGATGCCGGACGTCTTCGTGACGTCACGGAACTTGAAGTTGCCTTCGTTGTGGAACAAGCGATCGCCTTCGATGGCCGTGATATACAAATCGACGCGGCCGTCGTTGTCGTAGTCGCCGGCTGCGACCCCCATGCCGTACAGCGACACGTCGAACCCGCTACCCGACACGGCGTCAGTGAACGTGCCGTTGCCATTGTTCCGGTACAGAGCAGGCAGCGTCTTGCGGCCACCCGGCTTCCAGTCGCGGCCGTTGACGAGGACGATGTCGGGACGGCCGTCGTTGTTCAGATCGACGATCGCGCCTCCCGTGCCCATGGTTTCGGGGAGGTACTTCTGTCCCGCGCGCCCGTTGTTGTGGACGAACGTGATGCCGGACGCGGCCGTGACGTCGGTAAACGTTACGGGAGAGGGCGGTGGCGCGGCGCGAAGCGAAGTGACAGCGAGCACTGCCGCCAGCGGCAGCGCGATCGGACCGAGTTTTGGCATCGTGCGAGAGAGATTCAACTCTTGCGCTGCGCCGTGAGGATCGCCTGGATCAATTCCTCGGGGACTTCGGCAGGTGGTTCGAGCTCCAGTTTGTCGAACGCGATGCGGCCCAGCGCGACCGTAATTTTGTACGTCTCGATATAGCGGACGCAGTTCGGGCAGGCCTGCAGATGCTGCTCGAACTCGACGCGCACGTCTTGCGACAACTCGCACGAGACGTAGTCCATGACGAAGTCGTTGAACTCGCGGCACGTCATGTGAGCGTGTGATGTCATTGCACTCCTCGGCGCAGATGCTCGTCCAGCTTCGTGCGAAGCGCCTGACGCGCGCGGTGGAGGCGAATTTTCGCCGCGTTCGGTGTAATGCCGAGCTCGCGCGCGGTCTCCGCGGTATCGAGCTCCTGAATGTCCCGCAGCACGATCACCTCGCGATATGGCTCGGGAAGGTCGAGAATGGCGTCACGCACAACGCGGCGCGTCTCCTCCCGCTCCGCCAGCCGATCGACCGGCTCGTCCCACGCCATGAACTGCTGCGCATGGTGTCCATCGTCCGTGAAGACCGGCAGGAGCGGCTCGAGCGATTCCTCGGGCTTCCGCCGGCGCGTGCGCAGCCGCATCAGGGCCATGTTGACGACGATCCGGTGCAGCCAGGTCGAGATTTTCGATTGCCCCTGAAAGCGATCGATGGAGCGGAAGGCCGAGACCAGGGCGTCCTGCACGGCGTCGCGCGCGTCCTCTTCGTTGTCGAGCATCCGCCGGCTGACCGCCAGCAGCCGGGGCGCATAGAGCCGCACCAGCGTTTCGAACGCGTCGGGATCGCGCGCCTTCAGCGCCGCGACGAGCGACGCCTCGTCCGGCACGCTGGCGGCCACGTCGCGGCTGGTCATGGCATAGACGCTAACACGGGCTACGGGCTTCGGGCTACGGGCCCCGGGCGAGTCGGCTTCGGTCGGGCCGCTTGAGCGCACTGAAGGGCGGCGCTACTGTAAATCGGCTATCGCAGGTGCCGGCCGCCGTCCACGCGGATGGTTTCTCCGGTGATGAAATCCGTCTCGATCAGGGCGACCACCGCTTTGGCGATTTCCAGCTCACCGCCCCATCGACCGAGGGGGGTCGCGTCGGCGACTTCCTTCAGCTCCTCTTCGCCCAGGTCCGGCGGCGCCACAATCGGGCCCGGCGCGATGGCGTTCACCAGGATCTGGTCGGCCGCAAGCTCCAGGGCGAGGGCTTCCGTCAGTGCGATGATGCCGGCTTTCGCCACGTAGTAGGCCGCGAACCCCGGATAGCCTGGACGGCCACTGGCCGCAAGCCAGTCGGCGAAGTTCACGATGCGGCCGCCGCCGGCCTTTCGCATCCGCGGCACGGCGGCCTGGCTGCAAAGAAAGGCGGATTTGAGATTGGCGGCGAGATCGCGGTCCCATTCCGCTTCGGTCAGATGCTCTAACGGGGTCGATGCATACACGGACGCCATGTTGACCAGGACGTCGAGACGACCGAGCGCCGAATCGGCCGCCTGCATCAGGGCTGCGCAATCCGACGCCCTGGTCACGTCGGCTTGCACGACCGTGGCCGTTCGGCCGCGACGCCGAACCTCCTCCGCCGTCTCTTCGGCCGACGCCTTCGACCCCCTGTAGCTCAGAACGAGGTCTGCGCCAAGCGTCGCGAGCTCGCGCGCGACGACCTGCCCAATCCGGCGCCCGCCGGTGATTACGACAACGCGATCGCGCAGGGTCATCCTCAACTCCAGGAAGCTGCGGCCAAGCACAGCAGTAAATCGTGCAAGAACCAGCCGACTCCTACGGGTCCGCGGCTATCATTGGGGCCAACCTCGTGGTATCCGAATCCTCCAACGACCGAAAGGTCCGCTGGCTCGCCGACATCGTCATCATCGCGGTGCTGTACGTCGTCGCCGCGCGGCTCCGGCTCGCGTTTCCGTTCAACGCCCCCGGCGCCAGCTGGGTGTGGCTGCCATCCGGCGTGTCTCTGGCCGGTCTCCTGATCCTTGGACGAAACCGCTGGCCGGGCATCGTCCTCGGCTCGCTGGCATTGGCGAGCCTCGACAACAGGCCGATCCTCTCGCTCATTGTCGGCCCCGCCTACGCTACGGGCGAGGCGCTTCTGGCGACAGCGATCATCGCACGCGGCGGCAAGTTCGACTTCGGGCTCGGCACCGTGCGCGATGTGTTGCGCCTCTGCGTCGCGGCGGTCGCGGCCGGGGCCGCGACGGCGACGATCGGCGCCTGGAACCTCACGTTTCTCCAGCATATCGACGCGCAACAATACGGCCTGGCGTGGGCGACGTTCTTTGCCGGCGACGTCCTCGGGATGATGGCGCTGACACCGGCCCTGCTGGTCTGGGGTGGCACGGGCGTGTCCTTCGGCGGAAGGTGGCGACGCCTGGAATTCGGCTTCCTCCTGACCGCTGCCTTTGGCGTCGGCATCCTCGTTTTCGGCCAACGCTGGCCGACGAGCGTGGTCCTGCCCATTGCGTACCTCAGCTTCCCGCTGATGGTCTGGAGCGCGTTCCGCTTCGGCCAGGCTGGCGTCACCGCGGTCACCGCCTTGCTCGGCACGTTTGCCCTGGCCGGGAGCGCTGCGGGTCTTGGACCCTTTGCGAACGCGTTGAACCGCGGCGAGGCGGTGCTCGTCGCCGGCTTCATGAACGTCATCAGCGTCACGGCGCTCACGCTGGCGGCAGTCGTGCAGGAGCGCTCCAGCGCGCAGACCCGGCATCGGGCAACGGAAGCGCGATTCCGCGCCTTCATGCAGTTCTCGCCGGCGATTGCGTTCATGAAGACCGCCGACGGCCGGTATGTCTTCGGCAACGACGCGTGGGCACGGCAGTTCGGCAACGAAGCAAGCGAGCTGTTCGGCAAGACGGACGCCGACTTGTGGCCCAAGGAAACGGCGACGCATTTTCGCGAGAGCGACAAACAGACACTCGCCCGCCGCGGCCCTATCGAAATCACTGAATCCGGGCCGGGCGCGGACGGCCTGACGCACTGGTGGACCTCGCTGAAATTCCTCGTCGAGGAGAGTCCTGCGTCACTGCCGCTCGTCGGCGGCATCGCCATCGACATCACTCCCCGCATGCGCGCCGAGGAGGCGCTGCGAGCCAGCGAGGATCGCTACCGCTCGCTCGTCGAGCTCGCGGGCAGCGTCATCGCGGTCGTCGGTCCCGACGGGCGCATCATCGAGTTCAACCGGGCAGCCGAATCATTCTTCGGGCTGAGCCGCGAAGACGCGGTCGGCCGCGATTTCCTCTCGCTGTGCGTGCCCGAGGATCAGCGGTCGCAGGTGCTACGCGACTTCGCGCGTATCCGCGGCGGCGAGCCCGTGCGCGAGCGCGAGTCGGTGCTGCCCGCCGCGGACGGCACGCGGCGATCGTTTCTGTGGAATGCGACCCGGCTGCTGGACGGCACGCGCAACGCCGGCATCCTGATCATCGGGCAGGACATCTCGGAGTTGCGCCGGCTCGAGACCCAGTTGCTGTTGTCTCAACGCATGGAAGGGATCGGCCGGCTGGCCGGTGGCATCGCGCACGACTTCAACAACCTGTTAACCGCGATTCTCGGACACGCCGAGATGGCGCGCACTGACGTCGCAGAAGGCGACCCGGCGCAGAGCAACATCGCCGAGATTACCCGCGCCGCGCAGCGTGCGGCGGATCTCACGCGTCAGCTGCTGGCGTTCGCGCGCCGGCAGATCATCGAGCCCAAGATCGTCGATCTCAACTCGTTGGTCCTGAACATCGACAAGATGCTGCGCCGCCTGCTGGGCGAGGACGTCGAACTCATCACCGTGCCCGATCCGAGTCTCTGGCGCGTCAGGATCGACCCCGGTCAGTTCGAACAGGTGCTCGTGAACCTTGCCGTGAACGCGCGAGACGCGATGCCCGGCGGCGGCCGTCTGCTCATCGAGACCAGCAACGTATTCCTCGATGCAGACTTCGCGCGGCACCATGCAACGGTGCAGCCCGGCCCCCACGTGCTGCTCTCGGTTACGGATACCGGGACGGGGATGGATCAGGAAGTGCTCGCGCACATCTTCGAGCCGTTCTTCACGACCAAAGAAGTGGGCAAAGGCACCGGGCTCGGTCTCGCCACCTGCTACGGCATCGTCAAGCAGAACCGCGGCAGCATCTGGGTCTATTCGGAGAAACGCATCGGGACGACGTTCAAGATTTACCTGCCGCGTGCGGAGGCGCCCATCGAAACCGTGGAGACGCCGGCCTATCGGCCGGTTTCAGAAGTGCACGGGAACGAAATTGTCCTGCTCGTCGAAGACGAGAACGTCGTGCGGGATCTCGCCGCCGACGCCCTCCGCCGCCACGGCTACCAGGTGCTGACGGCGCCGTCCGGCGCCGAGGCCTTGCAGATTGCGGAGCAGGCCGTGCATCCGTTCGACGTGCTCGTCACCGACGTCGTCATGCCGCAGATGGGCGGTCAGCAGCTCGTGGAAGAACTTCTTGCGACGCGATCGGATTTGAAAGTGCTGTTCATCTCTGGCTATTCCGACGTTTCGCTGCTGCGGCAGAACACGTTCGGACCGTCGATGACGCTTCTACAGAAGCCGTTCACGCCGTCGCAGCTGGTACAAAAGGTGCGGGAGCTGCTCGACACGGACCGCGGTCCGGCGCAGCCGTCATTACCCCTCACGCCTGTCGACGGGTCGGATCGGGTCTGATCGGGTCGGATCGGGTCTCATCGGGCCGCATCGGGTCACACCTTGCTGATCAGAACCATCTGGATAACTGCCCTGACGTGCGTTGCGCTCGCCCAATCGGCGGGCGTGCATCCGGTCACGGGTCGGCGCATCGCGACGGTCATGAGCCATCTCGGTTCGGAGTGGCTCGATCGGCCCGAGCGGGTGTCCGAAGAAGATCCAGACAAGGCGATCGCGGCGCTAGGTATCGGACCCGGTGCAACGGTTGCCGATGTCGGTGCCGGATCGGGCTACATGACGGTGAAGCTCGCCGCCGTGGTTGGACCTGCGGGTCGCGTTTACGCAACGGACGTGCAGCCGGAAATGATCGAGAAGCTGACGGCCCGCGTGAAATCAGCAAATCTCCAGAATGTCATTCCGGTCCTTTCTACCACAGACGATCCACGGCTGCCGGAAGGCAGCATCGATTTGATTCTGATGGTGGACGTCTATCACGAGCTCGCGGCGCCCCAACGCACGCTTCAACAACTGAAACGCACTTTGACGCCCTCAGGCAGACTGGTGCTGCTCGAGTATCGCAAGGAAGACCCCTCGATTCCCATCCGCGAGGAACACAAGATGACCGTGGCTGAGGCGAAGGCCGAGCTCGAAGCCGAAGGCTACCAGCTCGAATCCGCCAACGAGAGTCTGCCACGTCAGCACATCCTGATCTTCACCATCTCTCGCTAGACCCAATCTGCCGCTCGACCTGAGCGACCTGATCCGACCTGATCCGATCTGATCCGACCCGTTCTGACCCGCTTTATGGGAGCACTCGAAAGATGGGAACATCCTTCCCCTCGACCACCCAGTCGTCGAGGAGATTCCAGTTCACGACCCCATCGTCAGATGTTGGTTCGAGGAGGTGGAAGGCCAGCCGCGCCAGAGGCTGATCCATCGGCACGATCAGCGAACCGGGCGGAAGCGATAGCGTCCGGCGCTCGCGCCGGACGTTCACGAGCCGCTTCTCTTCGTGTCCCTGCATTGCCCGATCGCTTCGCGCAATGCCGCCGGGAACGACGGCCTCGGCCGCCACCGCGCGGGGGCTGGTCACGCGCTCGGTGCGAATGCCATGCAGGGTCAGCAGCGTGCGGACTCGCTCGACGGCACTCGTCCCGTCTGCGACCACGACGTAGGCGCGGGGCGCCAGGATCGCATCGACCGGGAGGAAGTAGCCGTATTCCTGCATCAACTGTTGCCGCACGGCGGTTTCCTTCATGACCGTCATGGTCCGCCCGCTGCGCGGATTGACCCTCGATTCGACATCGCCCACCAGAATCGGCGAGGCGCCTATCGCAAAAGGGGCCAGCTTACCGGACGTCCCCAGCGGCCCGAGCGTGCCGCGGCTGCCGGCAGTCACCGTGTCGCGATCGAGATCTTCAATCAGGGCCTTCACTTCTGATCCTCGCCGTGCGACCTGGGCCAGAATCGTCTCGACGAAGGCTTCGGTGACTTCAGTCCGACGATGGAACGCAAGATAGCTGTAGGCCTCGGACAGAACCGCAATGCGATTGCGCAGCCCGACGCCGTTCGTCACGAAACGCGGCCGGCAGTCGAAGGTTCGCCACGCCGGCGCTCCGGCACCGGGACGCTCCTGCATCCGCTCCAGCTGGCCTTCCGCCGCGAAGTTGCCATAGGCATGCGTGCGCCAGCCCTCCCTCTCGAGCGACCGAGTCGCGGTGGCAAGGAGGCCACGCGTGAATTCGACCAGGCGCGGATCGGCACCGACGGCCAGCGTCGGCGAGTACGTCAGGTGATACGCGTGGTACGAACCGTTTGTCGTGTGCAGATCAATGACGACGTGCGGATCCCATTCATTGAGGAGGCGCACGAGCGCGCGGGACTCCGGCGTCTCGAGCTTCGTGAAATCGCGATTGAGATCGACGCCTGCCGCGTTCTCCCGCGTCCCGACACCGCCCAGAGGTCCGAACTGCTCGGGACGGTGATCGAGGCTGATACGTTCGTTGCCATCGACGTTGTAAAGCGGGGCGAACAGCACCACGAGACGTGACGAAAGCGGGCGCAGGTCGCCGAGCGCCAACCGGCGCGCGAGGATGAGGGCGGCTTCTTTACCTTCGACTTCTCCGGCATGGATGTTCGCCAGCACCAGCACGCGCGGCTTCCCCGCACGCCTGGCCGTCGCGGGATCCCTGACCGCCGGATTACTGATGACAGCGAGTGGGAGCGGACGCGCCTCCTGGGATCGGCCGAACTCGGTGACGTAGACGGAAGGGCTGGCGCGCTCGAGGGCGCTGAGCACGCGGGTGACGTCTTCGGCGCGGCTGGTCTCGGCGAATCCGGAGAGCTCGGCCCGGGTGCGGAGTGCCGGATCGTTCGTGTCCCCTCCTGAAAGCCCCTGAACCATCACTGCCAGCAGCACGAGCTGCGCTGCGAGTCGCATCGGCACGAGTCTCGCCGAAGCCTCTCGGCCCGTCAACGGTGCGAAGGCAGACGCACCTGCCCGAACGGGTGATCCGCGCGGCGTATCGTGAGGCGATAGTGAAGGCATGGCAACGTCAACTCTTTTTTCGGAGCTCTCTGCGGCGACGGCGGCATCCGTTGCGGCCGTCGCCGACCGCATCGTGCAAGTGCATGGTCGGCCGCGGCGTCCTGCAAGCGGCATCATCGTCGGACCCGATCGTGTCGTCACGACCAACCATTCGGTTGAATGGGAAGACGAGCACTTGACCGTTCGCGCGGCGGACGGGAAAAAGCTGCGCGCGGAAGTCGCGGGGCGCGATCCGCGTCTCGACGTCGTGCTCCTGCGCGTCGCTGGCCTGGGCGATTCGGCGATCGCCTTCGCGGCGGCCGAGACGCCTACGGGCTCGCTGGCCCTCGTGGTCGGCCGCACCTGGGCCGGCCGCCTTCAGGCACGCCTCAGCATCCTGACCGATATTGCGGGTCCGGTGCGTTCCTGGGGCGGCGTGCCCTTCGATCGCCTCCTGGGCCTCGATGTCGGACCCTACGCCGGCTTTTCGGGCAGCGCGATCGTGTTGCCTGACGGCGGGCTTGCCGGCATTGCGACCGCGGGCATCTTCCGGGGCCAGGGTCTCGGTGTACCGGCCAGCACGCTGCGGAATAGTGTGGATGTGCTCGAACAGCATGGCGGCATCAAACGTGGCTATCTCGGCGTCACCAGCCAACCGGTGCGGCTGCCGGAACGACAGAGGGTCGGAGCCTCCCGCGGAGAGGGCCTGCTGGTGCTCGGCGTAGCACCTAACTCGCCCGCTGATGCGGCAGGTCTTCTGGTGGGCGACGTCCTCGTCGCATTCGATGGACACGATCTCGATAATCCGGAGACCCTGCTCGGTCTGCTGACTGCCGATCGGGTCGGACGCCAGGTGCCACTCGCAGTCGTCCGCGGGGGGACACCGCAAAACGTGACGGTCGTCGTCGCGGAGCGGCTGGCGGACTAGTCGCGCCCGACGAAGCGTCGTGTATCGGCCGGGCGTCTAATGAATGTGGACTCCCCCGCTCGCGTGCTCGTCGCGGCGCCCACGTTGTCGTCGGCGGCAAGGCTGGCGTCGCTGGTGCAGGCGGGCGGTTTCACGGTCGTCGGCGAACGGAACCACCTCTCGGTGCGCCTGCCAATCGACGCGGTGGACGTCGTCGTCATCGCCGCCGGCACGCCAGTCGCGGTCGAGGCGAATCTCGAGGAGCTTCCGGGCGCTGTGATCGTGGGCGCCGACGCTGCCCTGGTGGAGCGATTCGCCCAGGACGGCGCGCGTGCGGTGGGGATCGTTCACGCGGATGCCGACGTGACGACTATTGGCGCGGCGATCGGTGCGGTCGGCGTGGGCTTGTCGGTTCACCCGCCGGACATGCCCGATGCCGGCGGCTTTGGCAACCGGCGCAGGGTATCGCTGCCTGAAATCGACAGCGACGCGGCGGACGGGCTCGTCGAGCCCGAGCCGCTCACGGCACGCGAGATCGATGTCCTCGACTCGCTGGCGCAGGGTCTGTCGAACCGTGCGATTGCGGCTCGGCTGGCCATCAGCGAGCACACGGTCAAATTTCACCTGGCATCGATCTTCGGCAAGTTGGGCGCCAGGACGCGAACCGGTGCGGTCCGCCGCGCCTTGCGCCGCGGCCTCATTGACCTCTGACCGCAACATTGAGGCAATTCATGGCAGCGATTGAGGTTTTGACAGACGACGAACTGCTCGATGCCTACTCGCGAGCAGTGATTGGCGCCGTGGATCTCGTGGGTCCGGCAGTCGTCAAGCTGGACGTGACCACGTCGCGCCGCGGGCGACGCGGGATGGGATCCGGATCCGGTCTCCTCTTCACGCCCGATGGGCTCATCCTCACGAACGCCCACGTTGTCGAACACGCAGACAGAATCGACGTGCATCTGGCCGACGGCCGGCACTTCGAGGGGCGCGCGATCGGCGAAGATCCCGATACCGACATCGCGGTGGTTCGCGTCGGCGGTCACGATCTGCCGTGGCGCACGCTGGGCGATTCGCGATCGCTCCGTCCTGGCCAGGTCGTCATTGCGATCGGCAGCCCGTACGGCTTCCAGCACACGGTGACCGCCGGCGTCGTCAGCGCGCTTGGTCGATCGCTGCGCGGACGGTCGGGGCGTCTCATCGACAATCTGGTGCAGACCGATGCCGCGCTCAATCCCGGGAACTCGGGCGGACCGCTCGTCACGAGCCGGGGCGAGGTCGTCGGCGTCAACACCGCGGCGATTCTCGGCGTGCAGGGCATCAGCTTCGCGATCCCGATCAACACGGCGCGCCATATCGTCTCGCAGCTCCTTCGCGACGGCCGCGTCCGCCGCAGCGTGATCGGCATCGCCGGTCAGGACGTCGAGATCCCACGGCGACTGGTCAGAGCCTTGGGATTGACGCAGGAGCGTGGCGTCGGCGTCAGCCAGGTGCTCAACGGTGGCGCCGCCCAGCAGGCGGGCGCATTGGTCAGAGACGTGATTCTGTCGTTTGGTGGAGCGGCGGTCGCGGGAATCGACGATCTGCAGCGCCTGCTGACCGACGAAGCGATCGGCCAGCCGCAACAGCTGGTCGTGGTGCGCGGCGACGAAAAGCGGACGCTCGTCGTCATTCCGCGCGAAGCAGGTCTACAGTAGGGCCCGACTTCAGCGAGACGGGACAACTGTCGTCTGCAGTCAGTCAACCATCCATTCCTCCACCGGGATCGACAGCAGCATGTACTTGCCTCGCAGGTCGAGGACACGGCCAATGTAGTCCGTCTTTGGAAACTCACCTCGCAGCAGACGCGCCTTCAGCCGACGGATCTCGAAACGATACAAGTCGTTCAGCTGATCGCGAATGAAGAGCGGCGGCGTCGTCTCGCGCGGCACGATCCCATGACGCGCGAGCGCCTCGAGCACTTCGGAACGATACCGATACGACATCGCTTTCAAGTATAGGAGCCGCTCGTCCTGCAGTATTCTCGGCGCCGATGTCTTTCACCGCCGTCGAGTCCTTCTTTGATCTCCATGCCAGAAACACCACCGTCGCCCGCGAAATACGTGGCGGTGTCTCGACGTTCCTCACGATGGCGTACATACTCTTCGCCAATCCGGCCATCCTGCGCGCTGCCGGTGTGCCATTGGAAGCGGCAGTCGCCGCGACCGCGGCGGCAGCGGCCATCTGTTCGATCCTGATGGGTCTCGTGGCGAACGTGCCAATCGCGCTCGCACCAGGCATGGGCCTGAACGCGATCGTTGCCTTTCACCTCGCGCCGGCCACGGGATCGTGGCAAGCCGCCATGGGTCTGGTAGTCGTCGAGGGCCTCGCGATCCTGATCCTGGTGCTCGTCGGTGCGCGCGAGACGGTCATGGCTGCGATTCCGACGGATCTTCGTCGTGCAATCGGCGCTGGCATCGGCCTCTTCATCGCCTTCGTCGGCGCTGTCAGCGCGCGGATCGTGATCGTGCCGCCCGGCACGATTGCCGCCTTGTCCCAGAATCCGCGAGCCGTGCTGCCGCCGGTCGGGGTCGGCGCCCTGACGGCACCCGACACGCTCCTCGCCGTGGGCGGATTGCTGGTGATGGGCCTGCTGGTTGCGCGACGCCAACCAGGAGCGCTGCTGATTGGCATCTTCGCCATGACCGCGGTCGCGCTCGTCACCGGTCAGGCCCATCTTCCGGAGGGGCCCTGGTGGCGCCTTCCCCGCTTCGAAACGGCCGGCGCCGCCGACGTCATGTCGGCGCTGCGACTATCGGCGATTCCGCTGATCCTGGCGCTCATGATGGTGGACTTCTTCGACACGATGGGCACGGCGACCGCGATTGCCGAGGAATCAGGGCTGGTGGACGCGAAGGGCCGGATTCCTGGACTGAAAGCGCTGCTAAGCGTCGACGCAATCAGCGCCAGCATCGGTGGATGGTTGGGGGCCAGCTCGGTTACGTCGTACATCGAGTCGGCCGCCGGTGTTGCCGACGGTGCCCGTACCGGACTTCATTCCGTGACGGTCGGTTTGTTATTCGGCGCGACGATTCTCCTCGCCCCGATTGCCGGCATCGTGCCCGCATCCGCCACCGCACCGGCGCTGATCATGGTCGGCTTCCTGATGGCGACGTCGCTGACGCGCATCGACTTCACCAACAGCGACACTGCGCTGCCCGCGTTCGTGACGATGCTCCTCGTGCCGCTGACGTATTCGATCTCGCACGGCATCGGATACGGCGCGATCTGCTATGTGGCGCTGGCGGTGCTCAGAGGGCGTGCCGCGACGATCCACCCGGTGATGTACATCGTCGTGGCCGCCTTTGCGGTGTTCTTCGTGTTCGAATAACGCACGGGCCCGCCTGCGACCGTCCGCAAGCGGGCCCGAAACGGGCGCCGGGGTGCGCCGGCGCCCGGTGTCTCGCCTCAGAACCGGAAGCCGAAGGCCGCAAGGAACGTGCGGCCGCCGGTCAGTCCCGACCGCCAGGTCGGATAATCGGTTTCCGCAGTCGCCTCGCCGAAGCGCGGCCCCTTGATGTAGTTCAGCGGAATCCCGAGGTCGTCGACCGGGCCATCCCAGTCAGCGAGCACGGTGGTGTCGAAAGCAATCTTCTCCTGGTTGTTGAGCGCGTTCAGCACTTCGAACTTGAAATACGGCTTCACCGTTCGCCACACCGGAATCGAGTAATTGACGCCGAAGTCGCCGACGCCGTAGCCGGCGAACGTGCCGCTTCCCAGCTTGCCGAAGAAGATATCCTGCTCGCCGCCGTCGGGTGCGTTCTGATAACCCGCCGCGGCGGCAATCTCGTTCTGCAGGTCACTGAGTGGCTCGCCGGTCGCCACCAGGCTGTAGGTCAGGCCCGTGTTGTACCGCCAGAGGCCGGTGAGATCGACATCGCCGAACTTGCCAAGGCCCAGCGTGTAGATCGTCCAGAGGCGAACCTTCGATCGCTGGAAGTCGTTGACCCGTCCGGTCGGGAAGTGGCGCGTCGCGTTGAAGACTTCAGGATAGTCGCCATAGACCGACGGCACGCCAGGCTGATTGCTCAGCTCGCCCTCAGTATTCCCGTCGTTCTTCAACTGCACCGTCCAGTGGCCCTCGACGAGCCACCGCTCCGACAGCCGGTAGCGGCCCTGGAAGACGAGGGCGCGATACTCGCGGAAGAGATCGTCCGGCGCGTTGCGATAGACGATATTGTCGAACATCCCGAAGTTGACGCCGTCGCGGATTACCTCGGTGGCGCCAGTCGTCGTATCGATGAAGTCGTCGAGAATGTCCGACGTTCGGCGTCGTACGAACGTCGCCTTGCCGTAGCCGCGCTTCCCGATCTCGCTGCCGAACGAGATCGTGAACTCCTTGTTCACGGCAGACGACAGGCCGTCTTCGAAGAACACGTTGGCCGTAGCAAAGCTGCCAAAGAGGATGTCGCCGTAGTTCGCAGGATCGAACCCTGGCGCGAAATCGAGGCCCTGCCCGGCCGGACCTGTGTACCCGTACCACACCAGGCTGGGGTTCCCGACGTCAGTATTCGAGGTGAACTGCGACTCGCTGTACTTCCCGGCGTAGTGCGCGTAGGTGGCCTGCGCCACGAACCGCCCATCGCCGCGAAGATCGTACGAGGCGGCCAGGCGAGGCACCCAGGTGTTCGTATCGACGCCGACGATGCCGCCCGTTGCGTCGGTGCGGACGCGCTCGTAGCGGGTGCCGAGGTCCAGCGTCAGGTGCCGGTTGTACGCCCATCGATCGTGAAAGTAGATCGAGTTCGTATCGGTATCCATGCGCGCGCCGCGCGCCGCCTGCCAGTTGAACAGCCACGAGACGCCGGGCACGAAATCGGGGATGAAGCGGCCGGCTGCGTCCATCACCGGTTTGCCCTCCACATCGGTCAGGTAGTTCGACCAGTAGACGTAGCTTGTCGGCGACTGTGAATTGCCGCCTGAATAGCTGCTGCGGAACCACTCGATGCCGCCCTTGATGTCGTGGCTGCCAAGGGATTTCGTCGAGAGGTAATAGGAGACGCTGCCCGTGAGCTGCTGGTTGTCGCGGTCCTCCGGATCGTTGCCATCGAAGTACGGCGAGCTGTAGAGCAGTGACTGCGGAATACCGTTGCCGCCGGGGGTCCGGAACGGTGAATCGCGCAGCAGCGTGCTCTTGCCGCCGGAGTTCCGGAAGCCGAACTTCTTCCGCGACCATTGCGCCGTCGCGAACATCTTGGGGCTCAAAACGCCGCTCCAGTTGATCACGCCGAGCTTTTGCGGCAGCTGGCGGTCGTAGAGCACGTGCGGATCGATCGCTGCGGCCGAGATGCCGCGGACGTTCGTCTGGTCGGTGCGGTTGTCCAGATAGCTCCCTGAGATCGTGTGGTTGTTCGCGACCGTGCCAGTCAGCTTGACGTCGTAACGACGGTCCTCGACGCCGGCGCTGCCGGGGATGCCCGTCTCGGCGAGCGTAAACGGCGTTTCGGTGCTCTGATCGCGGAACGCCCCGAAGAACCAGAGCCGGTCCTTCATGATCGGTCCCCCGAGCGTGGCCTCGAATGTCTGCTGAAGATCGTCGCGCCGATCGGCGGTTTCGAACGGAGTCTCGTCGCTCCATGACGGGTTGCTCAGGTTGTCACGGAAGCTGCCGGAAAATCGATTCCCGCCGTGCTTTGTCACGACGTTGACGACGCCGCCGCTGAAGCGGCCGTACTCTGCCGAGATGCCGGAGGTGAGGATCTGGGTTTCCTCGACCGCGTCTTCGACATAGAGGTTGTTCGGCGAACCGAAAATGTTGTCGTTGACGTCGACGCCGTCCACGAGGAACACGTTGTCGAATGCGAAGCCGCCGGAAATGGTGACCTGCTCCGTGTTCGGCGTATTGTCGGTGAGCCCCGGCGCCAGCTCGGCAACGAGCTGCGGAGTACGGCCGTTCGGCAGTGCGTTGATCTCCGCCGCTTTGTAGTTCGCGCCGACGACCGTGTTGGACACAACGGGCGACGATTCCGCGACGACGTCGATCGACTCGGTCACGGCGGCCAGGGTCATCTCGGCATCGACCGACGTGGTGCGACCGAGCTCGACGACGGTCTTCTCGCTCCTCGGTGACATGCCCTGCAGCTCGAAGGCGATCGAGTAGTCGCCAGGCGGCAGCCCCCGAATCACGTAGTTGCCGTTGATGTCGGTCGTTGCCGACCGAGTGCCCTGCAATGAGGGGGAGCTGACCGTCACGGTCACGCCCGGCAACGAAAGCCCGTCGTTCGACCGCACAGCGCCGGTGATGATCCCGTTCTGCAGACCCTGCGCGCTCGCCATCGCCGCTACGCCGGCAACAAGCAGCGCGACGAGCGACAGGAGCCAGCAGCCTCTAAGTCTCGTCATCCCTCTTGGTCCTTTCAGCGATGCGGTCCGTCACACGAGGACCTTCACATCGGCGTTGAAGGAGTGCAGAGGGTGTGCCCGCGTCATCTAGTGGGTCGCGTGGCTGGTACCAACAGAGCCGTCCCGGTGGATGAACGACAGGCCACGCGTGACCGATCACGGCAGGGCGAGGAGGCCGTGCGCGATGGGTCCTGGGATGAATCGCCGCGGATTATTCAATCGGCCGGATTTCCGGACGCCGCGATTCAAAATGTCCGACGGTGTTAGCCTAGAGGGATCATGTCGGCGGCAATTCCTCACCGTGAGGTCCGGCGCGCCTTGGCGCCGACGATTCGCCTCGCCTGGCCCGTCATCATGGCCGAGCTCGGCTGGATGTTCATGGGCGTCGTGGACACGATCATGGTCGGCTGGCTCGCGCCGCAGGCGATCGGGGCGGTCGGCCTCGGGAGCATCGTGTACTTCACGGTCGCAGTGTTCGGCATGGGCCTGCTCCTGGGACTCGACACGTTCGTGTCGCACGCCTACGGCGCGGGCAACCTCCACGAGTGCCATCGCTGGCTCAGGGCCGGCGTCCACCTCGCCTGCCTTGCCGCTCTGCCCGTGATGCTGATCGCGTTCGGCATGGTGGCGGCGATGCCGCTCTTCCACTGGCACCCGATGGTGCAACAGCTGACCGCACCCTATCTGTCCGCGCTGGCCTGGGGCTCGCTGCCGCTGCTGCTCTACGCCTCATTCAGGCGATACCTGCAGGCGTTGGGCATTGTCCGGCCGGTGATGATCACGCTGTTGGCGGCAAATGGCGTCAACGCGCTCTTCAACTGGCTCCTGATCTTCGGGCATCTTGGTTTCCCGGCTCTGGGCGTGAGAGGCTCGGCCTGGGCCACCGTCGTGGCGCGCATCTTCATGGCCACATGCCTGCTCGCGGTCATCATTCGCCACGAACGGGTCAATCGCATCGGCCTGTCGGACATTTCGTTCGTGCATGTCGAATGGGACCGAGTGTGGCGACTGTTGCGCCTTGGCGCACCGGCGGCGACGCAAATCACCGCAGAGGTGGGCGTCTTCGGCGGCGTGGCCGCGCTCGCCGGACGCATCGATCCAGTGTCGCTGGCCGCTCACCAGGTCGCGCTGAACATCGCCAGCGTCACGTTCATGGTGCCGCTGGGACTCGCCTCGGCCGGCGCGGTACGTGTGGGCCATGCCGTTGGGCGCCGCGACTCGCCGGGGGCGGCGGCGGCGGGCTGGGCCGCAATTGCGATTGGCGCCACGTTCATGACCGTTGCCGCGGTTGTGTTCCTTGCCGCGCCGCACGGTCTGGCCGCGCTCTTTACGCGTGACGCCGCCGTCATCGCCACGAGCATCGGGCTCCTGCGCGTTGCCGCGGCCTTCCAGCTCTTCGACGGGATCCAGGGCGTGGCAACGGGCGTTCTGCGCGGGCTCGGTGATACGCGCACGCCGATGCTGGCAAACATCGTCGGCCATTGGCTGATCGGTCTGCCGGTTGCGGCGTTCATGGCCTTCAGCCTGGGTTGGGGAGTCATCGGCCTGTGGGTCGGTCTGTCGATCAGCCTGACGCTGGTTGGCGTGTTCCTCGTCGGCGTGTGGAAGAAGCGGCTCGTCGAATTGAGCGCGAGACTCGAACGCCCGCTGGCGACGTCGCTCACGCCCCGCCCCGAGACGCCATGATGGCCGACCGCCTTTTTACCCCGCGGTTCTTCTGGATGTGCGCGTTCACCTTCACGGTGTTCCTGTCGCTCTTCCAGCTGATCCCGACGGCGCCTTTTCACGTTCGCGATCTGGGCGGCGGTTCGCTGGCGTCCGGGCTATTCCTCGGCTTCCTGACGTTCGCGTCCGCGTGGTCGGCGCCGTTCACAGGCGCGTTCGCCGACAGAAACGGACGGCGGCGCACGCTGATGGCCGCCAGCGTCTGCCTGGCGGGATTCACGGCGATCTACAGCGTCATTCACAGCTATCCGGTTCTGCTGGCGCTGGTCTTCCTGCACGGCATCGTCTGGTCGGCGCTGCTCTCGGCGTCGGCCGCTTATCTCACCGGAGTGCTGCCGCCGGCGCGACGCGGCGAAGGCATCGCTTACTGGGGACTGTCCAGCGTGCTCGCGGCGGCCATCGCCCCGTCCGTCGGCTTCTGGCTGTATTCCCACGGCTGGGTCTACCTGTGCATCGTCACGACGAGCCTGAACCTGACGATGGCAGTCATCGCGTGGTGCATGGTGGACGATCGTGCGTCTGCGCATGTGGAGCACGTCCACCGATCGGGCTTCATCGAGTGGCGTGTATTGGCACTGTCGGCTCCGCTCTTCCTCTACTCGTACAGCTATGGGACTGTCAGCAGCTTCAGCGCGGTGTTCGCGGACGCGCGCGGTCTGCACCCGAAGTCGATCTACCTCACGACCTTCGCGGTCACCACGCTCCTCACGCGGCCGTTTCTCGGGCGATTCGGCGATCGAATCGGGTATCGCCGCATTTTTCTGCCGAGCCTCGTGGTGATGACACTCGGCATGATTTCTCTGACGTTCTCCGATACGCGATTTGGATTGCAATTCTCGGCGGCCACGTTTGCGCTCGGCTTCGGCACCGCATATCCAGCGTTTGCCGCCTACGTGATGCAGGGCGTTGGCCACGAGCGCCGCGGCGCGGCATTCGGGGCTATCCTGGCGGCCTTCGATACCGGCATCGGCGCCGGTTCGACGTTGAGCGGGTGGTTGATCGGTCGCTCCGGATTCAAGACGGCGTTCGGCCTGGCGGCCGCGTTATCCGCGCTGGCGGTTCCCGCGTTCCTGTTGAGCGAGCGCCGTTTCGGCCACCACCCGGACACGCACACCCCGCCGCTGCCTGAAGCTCGTGGTCCTGAACTCGCTCCGCTCGTCGAGGACTAAACGTACGGTTCTGGCATTCCTGCTGGTTGTCGCAGAGCCAGCCGGGCTCGCGTTCGTCGCGTCCAGTCTGGTCACGACGATCGCTGACCGTGGAATCGCCGCCGTCGTCTGGCTCGTGGTGCGGCTCCTCATCACGGGCTTCGGCGCAGGGGTCGGAATGGCGGTCTGGCGCGACCTTCCCAGCGCACTCACGCTGGCGCGGTGGGCCGTCGGCCTCGCCTTCGCGGCCACGATGATCACGGCGCTCACGCCGCTCTGGCCACACCCGTTGCCTCCAGGCGTGCGAGAACCCGCCACGGCATTGCTGTTCGTGTGGTACGGCGCCTGGTTCGCGTGGACACTCACTACAACAACGAGCTCTGCGCAACGAACGACGAGCTCTGAGCGCGACGTTCGACCAGGTTAGGTGTGCAGGACGATTTTGCCGACGTGCTGTCCAGCCTCGAGCTCGGCGTGAGCGATCGCGGCTTCCGCCAGCGGAAAGACCGCGTGCAGGACCGGACGGACTTCGCCAGACTCGATGAGCGGCCACACCTCGCGCTCCAGCGCGCGCGCGATCGCGCCCTTCTCCTCGACTGTGCGCGGTCGCAGTGTCGATCCGGTGAAGGTGATGCGCTTCCGCATCAGCGGGCTCAGGTTCACGTCCGCGTGCGGGCCATGAAGGAACGCAATCTGGAGCAGGCGTCCATCCATGGCCAGCACTTCGAGATTTCGCGACACATAGTCACCGCCGACCATGTCGAGGACGACATCGACGCCGCGACCATGGGTGGCCTCCTGGAGGGTCGCGACAAAGTCTTCGTCGCGATAGTTGATCGAACGCTCGGCGCCGAGCCGCTCGCACGCCTGACACTTCTCGCGCGAGCCGGCGGTGGCAAACACGCGTGCGCCACGCGCCCGCGCGAGCTGAATGGCCGCGGTTCCGATGCCGCTGGCGCCGCCGTGAACGAGGAGCGACTCGCCCGCCACCAGCCGGCCACGATCGAACACATTGGTCCACACCGTGAAGAACGTTTCCGGAAGCGCCGCCGCCTCCTCCATGGACAATCCACGCGGCACGGGCAGACATTGCGGCTCGGGCACCGCGGCGAACTCCGCGTAGCCGCCACCCGCCACGAGGGCCGTCACGCGATCGCCGGGACGCCAGCGCGACACGTTGGCGCCGACGGCTACGACCACGCCGGAGAGCTCGAGCCCGAGAATGTCAGAGGCGCCCTGAGGCGGCGGATACTTCCCCTGCCGTTGCATCAAGTCGGGCCGATTCACGCCCGCGGCTGCCACCTTCACGAGCACTTCGCCGGCAGCGAGCATCGGCACGGAGCGGGTGGCCGGCTCGAGCACTTCTGGAGCGCCCGGCTGGCGGGCCTGGATGACGGTCATCGTGGTTGGCAGGTTCGCGACGGTCATTCGTAGCGCCTCCGGATGGTAGGAATCAGGTAGTCGCGCAACGCCCGCTCGAAATCCAGTACGGGCTGAAACCCCCAATCCTCCCGCGCCAGCGCATCGTCGACGGCCGCGGGCCAGGAATCGACAATGCCCTGTCGCTTGGCGTCCGTCTCGTACGTGATGCGGGCGCCCGGGAACGCCGTGAGAACCGCCGACCGAATCTCATCGGCCGTCGGATTGAAGGCCGCGACATTGTAGGCTGTTCGCGTCAATCGGTCACGCGGCGCGTCGGCCAGCCGAATCAACGCTTCTACCCCATCCGGCATCGCCATGAACGGAATCTGCGTATCCGGACGGACGAAGCAGGCATACGGCTCGCGCCGCGCGGCCGCGTGGATCATCTCGGGCGCATAGTCGGACGTGCCGCCCGAGGGCATCGTGACGGCCGAGATGAGGCCGGGAAACCGGACCGCACGAAAATCGACCTTCCCGCTCAACGATTCCGCCGCCAGTTGCTTGTAGTGCCTGGCGTAATACCGGCCCAGCAGCTCGCAGTACAGCTTGTTCGCCCCGTACATCGTCGTCGGGTGGTTGTACTCGTCCTCTTTCACGGCGCCCGCGGCCGACTTGATAGCGAGGTCGGGCAAGCCATAAGCGGCGATTGAGGACGGATAGAGGAAACGGACGACGCGGCCGTGCGATTCCGCTTCCTTCTGCGCGAACTCCAGCAGCGTGAGCGTCCCTTCGACGTTGACCTGATGCGCACGCACTGGTGTGAATTCCGCGCGGGTGGAGAGTTGCGCCGCGAGATGGAAAATCAGATCGACTTCGAACTCGGCGAGGATGCGCTCGAGAATGCCGGTGTCGAGGATCGAGCCGAGGAACTCGCGCTGGACCAGCCGGGCCAGCGACGTGTCGAGCGGCGCCAGATCGAGGGTCACGATGGGGCGGCCGCCGGCCGCAAGCCGTTCGATCAGCCCATGGCCGATTTCGCCGCCGGCGCCGGTGATGAACACGACGGGTTTGCGCATCCGGCCTATTCTGGATCAGCCCTGTCGGCGGCCGCCGCCGGGATGACATGGCAGGCTGCTAGACTACTGCGCGCACACCGCCAATGGAGGCGGGGCTTCAGCCCCGCGGAGCCGGTGAGGCGGGGGCTTTAGCCGCAACGAGGAGCCATGCGACGCGAAGATTGCATTCTGTTCAGCGGGGGCGCACCAGGCGCCGAAGGCGCGTTCGGCGCGCAGGCCGAGCGCTACGGCATCGACGAAGTGAACTTCACGTTCGAAGGCCACACGCTGGTCCGGCACCGCGGACTCCGGGTGCTGAACCACGAGGAGCTGCTGGCCGGCGACGTGAGCCTCGAATACGTGTCGCGGCTGATGAACCGCCGTTACACGGAGGGTCCGACGCTGCGCAAGATCCTGCAGACGATCTGGTATCAGGTGAACAACGGCCAGGAGATCTACGTGGTTGGCCACATCGAGGAAGACAACACGGTCCGAGGCGGCACGGGCTGGGGCGCCGAGTTCGCGAAGCTGTGCAACAAGCCGCTGTCGGTTTTCGATCAGACCCGCGACAGCTGGTTCACGTGGAGCGGTTACGACTGGACACGACGCACGTCGGACGATCTGCCGACGATCACACACCCGCACATCACGGGCACCGGGACGAGGGTGCTCCAAGAGAACGGCCAGCGCGCCATCGTCGACCTGTTCGAGCGATCCCTCGGACCGGTTTGATCGGGTTGATCAGGTTGATCAGGTTGATCGGGTTAGTCAGGTTGCGGTTGGACTACCTCTCGTGTTCGACCCGCGGCGGCGTCCGTGGGTGGATGTCTCGGCAGCAACCACAGCGGAGATCGTGGAGCAGGTTGCGAAGTGTCCGTCGGGAGTTAGCATCAAGCGCGACAACTGATGCAACGATCAACCTGACCAACCCGATCAACCTGATCAACCCGATGTGCGCCCCGTCAGACCCGACGGAAGGCGTGGCGATGAGATGAGGTCGCCGAAGACTTTCCATCGCACGTCGGGACGGCTGGCGGTGCCGCCCGCGGCCTCAACATACCGTCGGACCAGGTCCTTACCGTAGTTGTAGTTGATCACGTAACTGCGATACGTATCGAAGAACCTCACGCGCTGCTCGGCGCGCGGACGTGAGGTGAGCGTGTACTTCACGAGCCACGCCACCGCGTCGTCCTTCGACATCTTTCCGTTCAGATAACGGCGCGCCGCCTCGTTTCCTGCGTAACTCAGCTCGTCGAGCGCCAGAAGGACCTCGTGGTACTTCTGCGCCAGGCTCTGATCGAGACCTGCCAGCGGATACAGGCGGTCGCGTTCGAAACGCATGCGCTCGTCGCCAGGGAACGCGACGTCGATGCCGAAGTTCGCACTGCCCTCGGCGATCAGCGACTGGGGGGAGAACAGCGGATATACCGTGAACTCGCGCCATCCGCGATCGGTGACGAGGTGTTTCTCGAGCAGCACGTTGTAAACGTGATGGCCCGGATACCCTTCGTGACACGCGAGGTCTACCGCGCGATCGATGAAGATCGGAAGCTCCGTGTTGATCTGAATCAGGCTATGGAACTTCCCCTGATACCAGTTGTAGCCGCTCCACGGTTTGCCGGTAACGTACTCGAGCCTGAATTCTTCCCCTGGCGGAAGCGTGACGTGGGCGACGGTGCGTGCGCGGCACTCGGCAATGGCAGCCTTGAACACGGCATCGAGCTTGTCCGGTGGAATCGCGACGCGCTGACGCAACGTCTCGACGCGGTCCGCAAGGGCGACCTCTCCAGGGACCAGCGTGTCGAGCCTGTGCAACGCCTGCGCGAAGTGCGCTTCGTCGTAGGTCGGCGCCACGGCATCATAGAGCTCGCGCGATTCGGCGTCGAAATCCAGACGGGCCCCCTGGAGCATCCGGATACGCGTCGACACAGCATGCACCTGGGCGCGCAAATAGTCGCGCCGCAAGCGCAGCATCTCGTCGTCTGGCTGTGCCGTCGCCGCAAGCTCGTTGGCCAGACCGTCGGCCTCGCGACCGAGCTCTTCGAGCGGCCGCTTCCCCGCCGCGGTCGCCGCCGTCTTCCACTCAGGCGGTCCGTAATACGCATCGACGAACGCGTCGTCATGTTGCCCGACGGCGAGCACCAGCTTCACGTACTGCTCGGCAAGCGCGTTCATGTCAGTTGCGGGCGCAGCGCCCAGCACGAGCGGGAGCGCCAGAAGGAGCGAGACGCGCCAGAGGCGACGCATCAATTGACTCCGAGCAGCTCGATTTCAAACTTCAACGCCGCATTCCCCGGAATGTCGGGAGGAAAGCCGCGCGAGCCGTAGCCCATGGACGCCGGAATGGTCAGCTGACGTACGCCGCCGACTTTCATTCCTTTGACGCCTTCGTCCCAACCGGCAATGACGTTGCCCGTGCCGAGCGTGAACTCGAACGGCTCACCGTGATCTTTCGAGCTGTCGAACTTGGTGCCATCCATCAGCGTGCCCGTGTAGTGGACGCGCACCTTGCGGCCCGGCGTCGCTTCGGCTCCGGTGCCAACTTTGGTGTCGACAATTTGAAGGCTCGTCACTGATCGGGAAAGCTCGACTGCGCGCTGCATGTCTGCCTCGGATCGCGTTTGGCTCGTTGATGAGGTGCAGGCAGCGCTCACGAATGGCGCAGCTGCTAGGGCGAGAACGAAGAGTGGTCGGACGCACATCTCGACGATCTTAGCCCGAGTGCACAAGGCCGTCGGCAGTTCATTCACCCTCAGCGTAACTTTGACCAGCCTTGTCTGACTCTTCCGCGCAAAACGCCAGCGCTGGCGGCACGTACGCCGAACCTTCGCTGGTACGCACCTTGAACTAGTTCGGTGTTAGCGTGTGGCTCTGCCGTAATGGCCGTCGCCGCCGTAATTCGGGCCCGGCTCATGCGGGCTGATTCTGGAGGAACGCGAGATGAAGAAGCACGTTCTATTTGCTTTCGGTGTGTCGGCGCTGCTCGCCGGGACCCCGTATGTGAGCGCACAGGCGCCCGCGCAGACGCCGTCAACAGATCCGTCGGCGGCCCAGTCGTCGTCAATGGGTCAGACGGTCACCGGCTGCCTGACTCCGAGCGCGGATGGGAAGTCGTTCACTCTGACCGAGATCAGCGCGGCTGGTGCTGCGTCGAGCTCGGCGTCCGCTCCGAAGACCTGGACTGTCGTGTCCTCAGGTGACGTTGACCTGAGCAAGTACGCGAACCACAAGGTCGAAATCACCGCATCGAGCGACAAGGTAGCCCGAGTTCGAGCCCAAGCTCGGCGTCGTCTGCCGCGGCCAGCAGTGGCCCGAAGCTGAACGTGAAGTCCGTCAAGGACATCTCGAACACCTGCTCGTAGTGCTGCCACCGCGATAGAAAATCGAGAACTCGAGGATCGAGGGGTTCACCCGACATTCTCGAGTTCTCGACCTCCCAGTTTCTTACTTTTCCCCTTCTGCGTCAGTCCTGAATCGCGTGGTCGATTGGAAACGGCTGTCCGCTCCAGGCGCGTTGCGCGGTGAAGGGTTCTGCCGGCGCCGCCCAGAACGGGTCGGACGGCGGTAGCCCAAGCGGCAGGAACGCGGCAGCGCACAGGTACAGGCTGCCCGTGGAGATGTAACGCTCGCCGATCGCGGGCTGATGGCCCGCCAATCCGATTGTCAGCCAACCGTTCGCATCGAAGGTCTCCGGCGCGGTCAACGTACGCCGGATCACGGCGGTGAGTGCTGCTCGCACTTGTGACGGCGTCGTGCCTTCCGGCAGGTCACGTCGTAAGGCGAGCTGCGCCAGCAGGTGAAACGCCCCGCAGCGATAGGCGATGGAGCGCCCGATCGCCGGAAAACTGCCGTCCGGCGCCACCAGCCGTTCGAGAATCGCGCCGTACCGTCGCGCCCGCTCCCGCATCCGGGGGGCCAGTTCGCGCCACGCGGTCACCGCGTCGCTGCATGCGTCGAGGACGTCGAGCAACATCGGGTGGATGACGAAGCTGTTGTAGTAGTCCCAGTGGAAGGCCGGACCATCGCCATAGGTCCCGTCGCCCTTGTACCACTGGTCGTGCTGCCGGATGGCGTAATCGACGCGCATGCGATCCCACTGCGCTTTCAACGTCTTGAGCGCGGCCTCCACCATGGCCGAGAACAGCAGCCAGTTGTTGAAGCCAGGACTTATCTGGCGGGTCGCGATAAGCGCGTCCACAAGACGCGCGCGAGCGGTTGCGTCGAGATTCTCGCGCAGCGTGCGCGGCGCTCGCAGAATCGCCTGGCCCAGGAAGGCGGCGTCCACCAGTGGCTGCGAGTCGTTCGAGAAATTCAGTGCGTCGGGAGATGCGGGATCGAGCCCCACATCGAGACCGCGCTGCACGAGCGTTCGAAACTTGCTTTGCAGCCGCGCCTCGTCGCCCGTCAGGCCGTCAGCGTCGAGCCACGGCGCGATGCCGTTCAGCAGCCGGCCGACCGCCTCGAGATGCGTCACCTTGGACCGATCGCTTCCCGCCGCCTGCTCGATCGGCATCCTTTCACGAAGTCGTCCATCGGCCAGGTTGACGAGCACGGGCAATGCCACGCGCTCGAGAAGCTGAATCCATTCCTGGCGATCCGCGCTCGACGCGAGTGACGACGGGGCCTGGTTGACGAGTAGTGCTGGCACGGCGCCGGCGGCTTCGAGGAATGCTCGCCGATTCATCGTGAGAGCATACGCTCAGCGAACGGTTCTCTGTCTGACCGGCGGCTTGCAGACAGGGCACGGCCACCACTTGCGCCCGGCTTCGTCCAGCGTGACGGCGGTCTTCTGCGCGCCAAGCTTTGAGCAGGTAGCGGCGTGGTATTTGTTGTCGCCGGGCTGCGTGTAGACCTTGACGGTATTCGGATTGACTGCCGCGGCTGGGCTTTCTGCGGCGCGGCATCCAGCGTGCGCCGTCAGCTTGCGCCGTACCGCTTCCGACCGCTTCATCACTCGCACCGCCGATCCCGCTTTGGCGACGAGGGGACATCCGGGCAGGTGGAATTCCTTGTCGCCCGGAATCGAGACGACGAGATCGTCAGGCCCCTGCGCGCCAAGCCACCCGACCGACGGGCCGCCGATCACCGTGGCCGCGAGGAGAAGGACGAAGATTCGAGCCATGCAGAGAGTAGGGTAGCATTCCGGGCAGCCCATGCACCGCTTCGGAGGATTGCCATGACCGCCACCGTTTCCCGCCGCGCGTTCGTCGGTACGGCACTCTCGGTCGGAGCCTTGAGCCACGTGAGGAGCGCATCGCCTGCTGAGCCGCCCGCGGCCGAGAAGCGGTCTTCGTTGAAGCTCGGCGTTGCGTCCTATTCGTGCCGGAAGTTCACGCTCGATCAGACACTCGACATGGCGAAGGCGCTCGGCATCACGCACATGACGTTCAAGGACGTGCATCTGCCGCGCACCGACCCGCCGGAGACGACCCGTGCGCTGCGCGCCAAGATCGAGGCCGCAGGGATCACGATCATGGGCGGCGGCACCATCACGCTGCCGAACGATCCGGCACAAATCCGCAAGGATTTCGAGTACGCGAAGAACGCCGGCTTCCCCCTGATCTTCATCTCACCCGAGCCGGCCGCGCTCGACACCGTCGAGCAGATGGCCAGGGAATTCGACATCAAGGCGGCCATTCACAACCACGGTCCCGAAGACGAGCACTGGCCGCGCCCGCAAGATGCCTACGAGGCCATCAAGTCACGCGACAAGCACCTGGGCCTCTGCATCGACATCGGCCACACGACCCGCACGGGGACAGATCCCGTGCAGGCATGCCGCCAGTTCCGCGATCGCCTTTACGACATGCACGTCAAGGATCTCGCCGTGAAGACCGACAAGGACAGCCAGGTGGAAGTCGGGCGCGGCGTCATCGACTTTCCGGCGCTGCTCCGGACGCTGGTCGACATCGGTTATCAGGGTCAGGTGGGGCTCGAGTACCAAATCAAGGAGACCGATCCGCTGCCAGGGATGATCGAGTCGATCGCGTACATGCGCGGCGTCCTCGCGGCGATCACGACGTAGAAGCGGACTACAGGCTACGGTTTCGGTGCGCCACCCCCTGCCAAACGGTTTCCGTTCGCAGGTTCCCTGACTTCCAACATTTTGGCGATTTCCATGTGACTGTCGGTGTGACGAAGATCCGTGACCGCCAAGCGGTTGCACGTGGCGAACACCCCGCCCGAGTGACAGAGCGCAACTCGATGGGACGAGCCCGAACGCTCTCCTGATCCTTCCCCAGTTCTGGTGCCTCGCGCGACCCGGTCGCGCGCAAAAGCCTCCGTCTAACTGCCCGAAGCTTCGACGCACTCGTCGGGCCGTCGGCACGGAGGTGGGCACATGCGATTCGCGATCTCGATTCTTGCCAGCGTGCTGGCGATCGCACCGCTCGACGCGCGCGGCACTCGACAGGATCAGACCTTGGCGCGCATCCGGCCGATGCAGAAGGAAGGCGCCCGTCTCATCGCCGACGGTCTCGCGCAATCGCCAACGTTCCGGCGGCTCGTCGAGCGTCTCGAGCACTCCAATGTGATCGTCTACGTCCAGCTCAGGCCCGACATGCCGCTCCATCGGGGCGGTACCCTGCGGTTCCTCGCCCGCAGCCAGACCGACTCGTTCCTGATGATCCATCTGAATCGCGTCTTCAACGGGCGCACCCTGATCGCGCTTCTCGGACACGAGCTGCAGCACGCCGCGGAAGTCGCAGACGCCGGCGGCATCGGTTCCGCCGCGGAGCTCCGCGCGCTGTACCAGCGACTCGGCCAGAGGACGGGCATTGACCAATTCGACACGTTCGCCGCGCGCAGGGTCGGCTACGTGGTCCGGGACGAGCTGAGCCATCGCGGAACGGACACCCGGTTTGCCTTGTCGGACGACGCGGCGCTGCCCGAAATGGAGGACCTCGGCCAGGAACCCGACGAATCCGGCCAGCCGGCCCTGGACCTGGTTCCAGCGGTCGGTTCCCTAGGAACGAGCGACCGCGCGGCGGAGCTCGTCCGTCAGTAATTCGATCGCCTGCAAACGCGACGCGGGTTCCCTCCGTCTAAGTTCCCCGGAGGGAATCATGCGTCCACCCCGGCTCACCATCCTGATGCTCTCGACGATCGTCGTCGGGTCGCTCGGCTTCGAGGCTTCGGCCCACCGCAACGTCAACATGCGATCGGTGTCCGACGACGTCCGCGCCTGCGCCGACCTCCGGATCGAATTCGACGACGAGCCGGCGGTGACCGCCGAGGAAACGGTGAGCGTGCCGGCGGGTTCCGGCAGCGTCCTGACCGTGCGGCCGCCTCAAAACGGCGGCGTATACGTCGCGGGATCCACTCGCAACGACTTCGCGGTCACCATTTGCAAGGCGGTGGCGCCAGCAGCGGACGCCCGCGCGCAGCTCGACGCGATGCGCACGACCGTCAACGCAGGAACCGTCTCGACGACCGGCGTCGCATCTGACGACACCGTGGTCTTCTACATCGTCGAGGCGCCGGACGGGGGCGCGCTGGACCTCAGCGCCCATAACGGGCCGATCTCGGTCCGCGAGTTCAGCGGGCGGAGCAAGCTGCGTACGCAGAATGGGCCGGTCAGCCTCAAGAATGTCAGCGGGCAAGTGGATGCGTTCGCCCAGAACGGCCCGATCCACTACAAGGGCAATCACGGCACCATCGACCTCGAGACACAGAACGGGCCGATTGGCGTCGACCTTGAGGGGACCCGATGGACCGAGGGATCTCTGACAGCGCGCGCGCAGAATGGACCGGCCCAAGTGAAGGTGCCGGCCGGATTCACGTCGGGTGTCCGCGTCGAATCGTCGAATCACTCGCCATGGTCGTGCGACGGCGCAGAGTGCGGCCGGGCCCGCAAGGATTGGGACACCAATTCCCGCTCGTTCGAACTTGGCGAGGGCCCTGCGGTGGTTCGCGTTTCCACCGTGAACGGCCCGGTCCAGGTGCGCACCGGAAACTGACCGATCGCGATAGACTGCGGCGCGTATGCGCCGACTCGTCGTTGCTGTCCTGGCGCTGCTGGGCGCACTCCTGCTCCCGTCAGCGCCAGTCCCCTCTGTTCACGCCCAATCGCCTCGGCATGCCATCCTGATCACGCTCGACGGCGTGAGGACCGAAGAGATCTTCGGTGGTCTCGATCGAGCAGTGCTCGCGTCGACCACCACTGACGGGGCGGTCGAGGACCTGCCCGTCTACAAACAATACTGGGCGCCAACCGCCGAGGAACGACGGGCCAAGGTGATGCCGTTCTTCTGGGGCACGCTGATGTCTGCACACGGCTCGATCGCCGGCAATCGTGCCCTCGACAGCCGGTTCAGCGTCTCGAATCGCCACAAATTCTCGTATCCCGGTTACGCCGAGATTCTGACGGGCGCCGCGCACGACGACGACATCGACAGCAACGACAACAAGCGATACCCGTATTTGACCGTCCTCGAGTTTCTGCGGCAGTCGTTCGGCGTGCCGCGCGAGAAGGTGGGCGTGTTCGGATCGTGGGAGACGTTCAACTGGATCGCGGAGCACGAAGAAGGCGCGGTGACAATCAACGCCGGCTACGAGGCGTTCGAGACGACGGATCCTGTCGCCCGGACCTTGAGCGAGGCGCAGTTCACGGCAAAGACGCCGTGGGACAGCGCCCGTCACGATGCGTTCACGTTCGGCCTGGCGCTGCACTATCTGAAGACGGCTCGCCCTGTCGCCCTGTACATTGCGTTGGACGAGACCGATGACTGGGCGCACGAGAAACGCTACGACCGCGTGCTCGATTCGCTGGCGCGCACGGACGCGCAGCTGGAGGCGCTCTGGACGTGGCTGCAGAGCGATCCCGAGTACAAGGACAACACAGTCCTGATGATGACCGTCGACCATGGACGCGGCCATACGACCGATGACTGGTCGTCACACGGTGACAGCGTAGCGCGTGCCGAGGAGACCTGGCTGGCGGCGATTGGCCCGGACTGGCCAAAGCGCGGCGAATGGCGGCTCTCGCCACCGGCGTACACCAACCAGATCGCCGCGACGCTGGCGAAAGCACTCGGCAAGGATTTTCGGACGGCCGTCCCCGGCGCCGGCGCGCCTATCGACTACTTGTGGGAGCAGTGACGGGCACCGCCGTCCTCCCCTGGCTGGTCCATGCGCTGACAGCGAGCGGCGCCTTCCTGGCGTATCTGGCGCTCGTCGCAATCGTCCACGGCAATTTTCGGGCGGCGTTTCTCTGGCTGACCGCGACGACGGTCATCGATGCTGTCGACGGCGTCCTGGCGCGCCTCGCGCGCGTCAAGGAGCGTGCGTCACTCCTCGATGGCGCTCGCCTCGACGACATCGTCGACTACCTGACGTTCGTGTTCGTGCCGGCGTTCGCGATCCACCATGCGGGTCTGCTTCCTGCCGGCACCATCGCGTGGCTGGTTGTGACGGCGGTGCTCATCTCGAGTGCGTTCGGCTTCAGCCGCCAGGATGCCAAGACGGCCGATCACTTCTTCACGGGGTTCCCGTCTGTACTGGAACATCGTCGCCGTCTATATGGTGGCGCTGCGGCTGCCGACGGCCGTCAATGCGGCGATCCTCCTGCTGCTGGCCGCAGCCGTCTTCGTGCCGATCGGCTACGTCTACCCTTCGCGGACGGTGCGATTGAGACGCCTGACCGTGGCGTCAGGCGTGGTATGGGGCGCAATGCTGGTGGCGATCATCTGGCTGCTGCCAGACCCGCCAAAATGGTTGACCCTGATTTCGCTCGGCTATCCGGTCTATTACGTCGCGCTGTCGCTCACGCTCCAGCGCTCACGGAAGGGCTAAGGTCAGCAGGGTCTAAGGGTCGCAAGGTCACAGGGTCTCAGGGTCGAAGGGTCACAGGTCGAAGGGTCTCAGGGTCGAAGGGTCGAAGGGTCGATCAATCTGGGCTTCGGCTCGGTGCGCTAGTTGCACAACCGCAGCGCCATGGAAAAGGCAACGCGGTTTGAAGAGTTGTGGATTTGGCAGCAGGCGCGGCTCCTTGTGCGGCAGATTTACGGGGACTGCTCGATTGGTCCAGCGTCAAGAGACTTTGGATTTCGTGCCCAGATCCAGCGGGCTGGCGTGTCAATCATGAACAACGTTGCCGAAGGTTTCGAGCGGTCCACGGACGCTGACTTTGCGAGGTTTCTGGATTTAGCGAAGGGTTCGTGCGGTGAAGTACGCAGTCTTTACTACGTCGCCGAGGATCTGGGGTACGTGGATTCCCAGCTGGCGGGCGAGCGTCGCACCACTACGCGCCGCCTGGCCGCGGGTATCGCGTCCCTGGCTGTCTTCTTGCGCACCGACCCTTAGACCCTGCGACCCTGCGACCCTGAGACCCTGCGACCCCGGGACCCTGCGACCTTGGGACCCTGTGACGCTGCGACCCTTCGACCCTGCGACCCTTCGACCCTGCGACCCTTCGACCCTGCGACCTATGTCGGCTCGCGAAGCGCCGCCCACGTCTCCGGATCTTGCGCAAGCAGCGTCGCGAAGTACAGCTGAATGTCCTCGGCAGGATAGGCGCCCTCCAGCGCTGCGCGGCCGGCACTGACTTGTTCGGGCGTGACGGGCCCCTTCGGATCCTCGGTGATCAACCCGTTGTCGTGCGCGATCCCGACGGCATCCAAAAACGCCGACATCATCGGACGCTGGTGCGCCAGGTGATAGCTCACCAGCATGCGCGCGGCGAGCAAGTCCGGCATGCCGGGAAAGTGCGCCAGGTGTTTGGCGCGTTTCTCGATGGGCAGGCCCTGGATGTAGCGGGGGCGCGCCTTCAGTTTCTGTGCGAGCAGCGTCATGGCTTCCACCTGCTGCTCGATCCCATCAGGCTCGCGCCAGAAGGCCTCTGCGGCACGCAGCTTCTGGTCTTCGGACATCTGCTTCCAGAGTTGCGCGGGCTGCGGCGACGACGATATCTCCGACATTAGAAATGCACCCTCAGTTCTCCAACCATCTGCAGCTTCGAAATGTCGCCAAAGATGTGCTGCTGAATCTCCTGATTCAGCAGATTCGTGACTTTCAGCATTGTAACGATGCGGCCCTCCGATCCCCACTTGCGGCCAATGCTGCCGTTCACGAGCGTGAAGGCATCAGTCGTGCCGCTGTAGCGGCTGTCCAGCACGTCCTGCCAGAAAGCCTCGCCTTGATAACTCACCTGGAGGTTGCCCAGATAATGCGGACCGTCGTAATTCACGCCGATGTTGAACAGGTGCGCCGGCGGAATGTTGAGCTCGGAGGAGGGAAAGCCTGTCGGTGTGGGCTCGGGCTGGAAGGAATAGTTTGCAAACGCCGACCACTCACGCGTGAGTGCGCCGTCGATGCCGAGCTCGAGTCCCTTCTGATTGACCTTCCCGAAATTGCGGTAGCTGAATGCGAGCGGCAGCCCGTTACCCGGGCCGAAGGGGCATGGTCGTCCCGCCGGCGGATTCGCCGGGCAATTGAGGATCTCGAGCACGGGGAGCGGCAGCGGCCAGCCGGGAGGCGGATTCGTCGCGCGGTACGAGGCGACCTGCGTGAAGAACACGTCATCCTTGGTTTCGTTGATGTAGAAGGCAGCCGAAACCGTCGCACGCTTGTGCACGACGCCCGTATATCCCAGCTCGAACGCCGACATGGACGTCTCGGTCAGATCCTGTGGCGGTACGACCGGAGGCAACCCGACATTGCTGCCGACTGCGCGGACTGGGAAGTTGTATACGCCGGGCAGCGCCGGGTTGATCTGGGAGAGCGGCAGCTGATTGATGATCGTGGTGTCGAGATAGTTGTTGATCACCGACGGCGCGCGATAGGCGCGGTTGTAGGAAATCCGAACGGTCTGGTCCGCTGTCGGCTTCAACATCAGCGTCGTCCGCGGCGAGAACTGCGCGTTGTCGATCACATCGAACTTGTCGACGCGCGCCCCCACCAGCCAGCGGACGTACTTGCCCAGAAAGATTTCGTCCTGCACGTAGCCGCCGCCCTCGTTGCGGGAGCTGGCAGCGGGAGCAATCGACAAGTCGAAATTGCTGTGGCGGTAGTTGCCACCATAGCTGAGCACGTGGCGTCCGCCAAAGGTTCGGACGTCGCCGAACTCGAAGTCGTAGGTCTGGCTCTCGAAGCCGAACGCCAGCGGCTGTCCTGTCACGCCGACGGCGAGGAGGTTCGTCGCATCGCCGTTGAGGATGTTGGTGAAGAAGTTCACCTTCATTGCCTTCTTGCTGTAGTTCGCCTTCACGTAGCCGAGGATCGTCCCCTTGTCGATGTCGAAGGGGCCGATGCCGCTGTGGAGGATGCCGTCGGTGCCGGCGATGCCACCCTGGAAGATCAGCTTCTGCGCGCCATCCTCGAAGTCGTAGTCGGCACGGAAATCGACCTTCGGCTGCGTCGTGCCCTGGTTCGCGAACGTCGGATACTGTGTACCCGTACCGTTGGGAATGGCGCCGGTCGGACGCACGAGCGGGTCCTGCGTGGAGACGCCGGCAGAGAACTTGTAAGCCCAGCGATCGTTGATGACCTGCGCGTGCGACCCGCTGACGTAGAAGAGCGCGCCTGCGCCATCGTCGGCATTGTCTGTCTTCCGCCCGAAGCCGCCGGCACCAATCGTCACACTCGAACCTTGCAGTTCCCGCGGCGACTTGGTGATGACGTTGACGACGCCGTTCATCGCGTTCGCGCCCCAGATCGCAGAGGCCGGCCCGCGGATCACTTCGATCTGCTTGATCTCGGCCGGGTTCACCGGCAGGAAGTCCCACGCGATGAACCCGAAGAAGTCGAGATAGATACTGCGTCCGTCAACGAGGGCGAGCTGCGACGTCGAAAGCGTCGAGGTCGCCCCGCGGCTGGTGAAGTTGATGTCGCGCGCTGAGGTCTGCGTGACGTTCACGCCGGGCACGGCCCGGAACACGTCGGCGAAGCTCGTCGACCCCGAGTTCACCAGCGTTTCGTTCGTGATCAGGCTGACCGTCGCCGGCGCGTTCACCAGCGTCTGCTCGCGGCGCGACGCGGTGACCACGACCTGGTCTTCGTAAACCTGCTGCTCGTCTGACTGCGCCTGACCCTGTGTTCCTGACTGCTGCTGCTCGGAGGGCTGCTGTCCGCTCTGCGATGGGCTCGGCGACTGGGCACGCGCCTGGACGCTCAGCAAAAGCGCTGCGGCCAGCACTCCAGCAAGGGGACCGCGCATCGAACACTCCTTGGGAATGGGCACTCCGCCCGAAGACCGCCGCACATTCTACACGGGGGCGACACAGGTACAGCTCGGAGTGATTCTGAAGGGTGCGGAGTGGAGGGGTGCGGAGGGTGCGGAAGGGTGCGGAGGGGTGCGGAAGGGTGCGGAAGGGTGCGGAGGGGTGCGGAAGGGTGCGGAAGGGTGCGCCGTGGTGCGTGGGGTGCGCGGTGCGGCTTGGTGCGACAGGTGCGCTCAGGTGTGACAGTTAGCATGCGATCTGACAGGCACGGTTAGACCCGCGCGCTGTGCGCGCCGACCTTGGCTGATGAGGCCGGCGTGCTCGCGCGCTAGGCAATCTGCTTCTCCTTCGCCAACGGCACACTGTCGACAAACGTTTGCCTTGGGGTCTTTCCGTAGCGCCAGCGTCCCTGATTAGGGCGTAGGTGTGTATCCTCGAGAAACACGTCGAGGTCCGCTTGCATCGCCTCGAGCGTGCGGTAGACGTGCGTGCGAAAGACCACGCGGTACAACTCGTTGAGCAGCGTCTTGTTGAAGCGCTCACAGATCCCATTCGTCTGCGGGCTTTTCGTCTTCGTTCGCGAGTGGTCGATATCTTCCAGCGCCAGGTAGAGCTCGTACGGATAACGATCGGGCTGGCCGCAGTATTCCGTGCCCCGGGGTCTTCTCCGTATAGCGCTTCGCGAAGCCGACTGTGGTGTACATATCGATAAAGGTCTGTTGGTAGATCCGCCCGACCCCCTTGAGCGTGCCGACGTAAACGGTGTCCTGCGCGCCACAGTAGCCGAGACATTCGCTCTCGAATTCCCGTGGGCTTCTTTGTCGCGCTGCACGCGCTCCAGCACGGCGAGCTGGGCCTCGGTCAGAATCCGGCCATCCTGAGCGACCTTCGCCTCCAGCGCTTTGAGCCGCTGCTTCATCGTCGCCAGCTCGTGGCGCACCCAGACGCCGCGGACGCCGGCCGAGGAAATCGTCCGCCCTTGCTTGGCGAGTTCGTTGGCGACGCGATGCTGGCCCCAGGCCGGTTGGTCGATGGCCATCGCGACGATCGCGTCCTCCAGGTCCGCAGCGATGCGATTGCGGAGATCCGGCCTGCGGCGGCTAAGCTCGCGGAGTGCTTCTTCGCCGCCGGTCTCGTACAGCTCCTTGAAGCGGTAAAAGCTGTCCCGGCTGTAACCCATCGCCTTGCAGGCTTGGCTCACGTTCCCAAGCTGCTTCGCCAGCTCCAGCAGCCGACTTTGGTCTGATGATCTTTTGCTCAGTCGTCATGGTCCCTCATCGACCGACTGTCTGATTACTCCTAACTAATTCACCTCAGGCAGCCAAACGCACCTTCGCCGCACCGCATCGCTCGCACCCTTCCGCACCCTCCCTCCGCACCACTCCGCACCTTCCGCACCACCTCCGCACCTTCCGCACTTTGCCGCACCCTTCCGCACCCCTCCGCACCCCGCAATGTAAACTGACGACGTGCGACACGAGCTGCCGAAGGCCCTGCGTGACGACGTGCGTCTGCTGGGAGAGCTGCTGGGCGAGACGCTGCGACGTCAGGAGGGACAAGCGACCTACGACACGGTCGAGCGTGTCCGTGCGCTGTCGAAGAAGGCGCGCGGCGGCAGCGATGCCGACTTCGCCAGGCTCACGAAGATCCTCGAGCAGATGGCCGTGGACGAGGCGCTTCCGGTCGCACGCGCGTTTTCACACTTCCTGAGCCTGGCGAACATTGCCGAGCAGCACCATCGAATACGGCGCCGCCGTGCCTACCAGAACGATCCCGCGGCGCCTCCGCAGATCGGGTCGTGCGACGAGACGTTCGGCCGACTGATCAAAGCCGGGATCTCGCCCGATCGCCTTTACGATGCGGTCGCACGGCTTCGCGTCGAGCTCGTGTTCACCGCGCATCCGACTGAGGTTACGCGGCGCACGCTGATGCAGAAGTTCGGGCGCATCGCCGATCTGCTCGCCGCGCGCGATCGGGTGGATCTCACGCCACCCGAGCGCGATGAGGTCGTCGAGGCCCTTCGCATCGAGATCGCCGCCGCATGGGAGACCAGCGAAGTCCGTCCGCGCCGTCCCTCCCCCGTCGACGAAGCGCGATCGGGGCTGGCGGTGTTCGAGCAGGCGCTCTGGGAAGCGGTGCCCAAGTTCCTGCGATCGCTGAACGCGGCGCTCGTGAAGCACACGGGCCGCGGACTGCCACCCGATCGATCGCCTCTCTGTTTCGGATCGTGGATTGGCGGCGATCGCGACGGCAATCCGGCCGTGACCGCCGAGGTGACGGCAACGGTCGTGCTCCTCGCGCGCTGGCAGGCAGCAAGTCTCTACCTGCGCGAAGTGGATGCGCTGCGGCTCGAGCTGTCGATGAGCGACGGGAGTCCCGAGCTCATGGAGCTCACCAAGGGCGCCGCCGAGCCCTATCGAGCGCTGCTACGCGGACCACGGGAGCGACTCTCCGCGACGCTGCGCGCGATCGAGGATCGGCTCGAACGCGGCGACGTGCTCGATCCGTTCCCCTACATCAGCTCGGCGGACCTGGCCGCTCCGCTCGCGCTCTGCCGACGATCGCTCGAGCAGACCGGAAACGGGCTGCTCGCGCGCGGCCGCCTCCTCGATCTTCAGCGTCGCCTCGCCGCCTTCGGCGTCACGCTGGTCCGCCTCGACCTGCGGCAGGATGCGTCGCGCCACACCGAAGCGCTCACCGCTATCACCAGCCACCTCGGCCTCGGCAATTACGCTGAGTGGGACGAAGAGGCGCGCCAGCGATTCCTGCTCCAGGAGCTCGAAAGCCGCCGACCGCTGGTGCCTCCCGATCTCAATGCCACGCCGGAAGTCCGCGAGGTGTTCGAGACCTTCAGGATTGCGGCGCTCGTGCCGTCCGAGTCGGTCGGCGCCTACATCATCTCGATGACCATGCGGCCGTCGGACGTGCTGGCGGTCGAGTTGCTGCAAAAGGAAGCGCGGACCGCGTCGCCGCAGCGTGTCGTCCCGTTGTTCGAAATGATGCGCTCGCTCGAGGACGCCGGCACGATCGTGTCGGACCTCCTGAGCATCCCCTGGTACCGTCAGCGCTGCGGCGGCCGGCAGGAGGTGATGGTCGGCTACTCGGATTCTGCCAAGGACGGCGGGCGGCTGGCAGCGAGTTGGCACCTCTACAAGGCCCAGGAAGCCGTCGTCGCCGCCTGTCGAGCCGCCGGCGTCGAGCTCACGCTGTTTCACGGCCGCGGCGGGAGCGTCGGCCGCGGCGGCGGGCCGACCTATCTGGCGATTCAATCGCAACCCCCCGGGTCGGTCGACGGCCGACTTCGCGTGACCGAGCAGGGCGAGATGATCCAGGCAAAGTTCGGATTACCTGGTCTCGCGCTGCGCACCCTGGAGCTCTACACCACCGCGACGCTCGACGCGACGTTGGCGCCACCGGCGCCGCCGGAACCGGCCTGGCGCGGGCGCATGGACACGCTGGCGGTCAACGCGAAAGACGCGTATCGCGCCGTGGTGTACGACACGCCGCGCTTCATCGACTATTTCCGCACGGCCACGCCGGAGATGGAGCTCGAAGACCTGACGATTGCCAGTCGTCCCGCGCGGCGGCAACAAGGCGGCGGTGTCGAAACGCTGCGCGCCATCCCGTGGGTCTTTGCCTGGACGCAGACGCGGCTGATGCTCCCATCCTGGCTCGGCGTCGGCGA
Source organism: Vicinamibacteria bacterium (assembly GCA_963800785.1). Taxonomy (GTDB): domain Bacteria; phylum Acidobacteriota; class Vicinamibacteria; order Vicinamibacterales; family JAENWD01; genus JAENWD01. The sequence continues at coordinate 454,956 of CAWDCH010000019.1, read as the reverse complement.
CGCGCTCACGCATGCGCTCGACAACGGAGGCGCCGACGAGCTCCGCGCGATGTACCGCGGATGGCCGTTCTTCCGCTCGACGCTCGATCTGATCGAGATGGTGCTGGCCAAGGCGGATGGCGGCATCGCGGCGCACTACGAGGCGGTGCTCGTACCGGCCGATCTGCACGCCCTTGGCCAGGATCTTCGCGATCGACTTCCCAGAACGTCGGCGGCGGTGCTGGCCGTCGCCGGCCGGCGAGAGCTGCTCGACGACAATCCCGTGCTCCGCCGATCGATCGACGTGCGCAACCCCTATGTGGATCCAATCAACCTCGTGCAGGTCGAACTGCTCCACCGCCTCCGGCAGGTCGGCAGCGACGAGCGGCTGCGCAATGCGTTTCTCGTGACGGTGAATGGTGTGGCGGCGGGAATGAGAAACACTGGGTGAGAACTGCGGATTGCGGATTGGGGATTGTGGATTGCGGATTTGATTGTGGATTGGAAGGAATTGCGGATTGAGGATTTTGATGCGGCATGCCCTGCTACTTGTCGCAGCAGTGTTGGCGACTGATTCCGTATTGGCTCAGGACTATTTCGTGCCGGTGAACAATCCAACCACAGAATTGCTGTGGCCGAAGGGCGCGTCCGGCGCGCTTGGCTCAGCGGACGAGGACAAGCCGACGCTGATCACTTACCTGCCCGCCAAGCCGCAGGACACTGGCATGGGGATCGTCGTCTATCCGGGCGGTAGCTATCGACACCTGGCGATGGACCACGAAGGCCATCAGGTGGCGCGGTGGCTGACGTCACGGGGAATCGCGGCGTTTGTCGTCAAGTACCGGCTGGGACCGAAGTATCACCATCCGATCATGTTGCAGGACGCGCTGCGCGCGATTCGCGTGGTGCGATCGCGCGCGGCAGAATTCCGCATACGCCCGGATCGGATCGGCGTCTTGGGCTTCTCTGCCGGCGGCCATCTCGCATCATCCGCCGCGACGCTGTTCGATACGCCCGAAGGCCAGGCCGCGGACGGCCTCGAAGCCGTGAGCTCGCGTCCCGATTTTGCCGTCCTCGCGTATCCGGTCATTACGATGGGACAGGCATCCACGAACAAGGGATCGCAGGAAAACCTGCTGGGCGAGCATCCGTCGCAGGAGTTGCTGGACGCACTGTCGACGGAGAAGCACGTCACGCCGAAGACACCGCCGACGTTCCTCTTCCACACCGATGCGGACGACGGAGTGCCGGCCGAAAACAGCGTGCTGTTCTATCTCGCGCTGCGAAAGGCTGGCGTGCCGGCGGAGCTGCACATCTATCGCAACGGCGAACACGGTGTCGGCCTCGCACCGGCGGATCCCGTGCTGTCTACGTGGATCGATCGCCTGCTGGCGTGGTTGCGGAACCTGCCGTTTCCGCAGTAGAGCCCGACTTTAGTTGGGCCATTGATCGCCCGCACCGAAGAGCGGCCCTACGCAGTAATGATCGCGTACGTAGGCCCGAGCTTCAGCTCGGGCTTAAGCGTGATCGGGAATGCCCAAGCTAAAGCTTGGGCCTACGTACGCAGCGGCGCTTCTGTTATCAGGTATTCCTGGACGATGCGACCGCCAATGAGGTGCTCCTGGATGATGCGCTCGAGCACCGGCGGATCGCAGTCGTGGTACCAGGCGCCTTCGGGATAGACGACGGCGACGGGACCGTTCTGGCAGACGCGGAAGCAATTGGCCTTCGTCCTGAGGACACCGTGATCGGCCAGCCCCAGCTCGATCAGCCGCCGCTTCAAGTAGTCCCAGGCGACGATCGACCGCTCCCGATCGCAGCATTTCGGCTTCGCCTGATCGCAACAGAGGAAGATGTGCCGGCGGGCCTCGTTCAGCCCGAGCTTGTCGATGATTGGGGCGAAATCGGCGCCGTCCCCCGCATCCATCCTTTCATTCTGACACGCGGCTGTCTTGGGCTACGATCCCGCCATGCGCACGCGATTCGTCCCGCTCCTCGTCGTCGGACTCCTGACGGTAAGCCACCCCGCCGGCAGCCAAGGCAACGACAACGCAGGATCGGACGTCATCTGGAAGATCCGTCGCGAGGCGCTCGAGCGCTCACAAATTCTCTCGACCCTCCACGTGCTGACCGACGTGTATGGCCCCCGCCTCACCGGCTCGCCGAATCTCAAGCAGGCCGGCGAGTGGGCCGTTGCGCAGATGTCCTCCTGGGGCCTGTCGAACACGAAGCTCGAACCGTGGGACTTCGGCCACCCGGGCTGGCTGAACGAACGATTCACCGCGCATCTCGTCGCGCCAGTCAAGGACGCGCTCGTCGGCGAAGTGCTGGCGTGGACGCCCTCGACGAACGGCGTCGTGCGGGCCTCGGCCTTCCAGCTCGATCCGCCGTCCCGGCCGACCGCCGAATCGCTTACCGCTTATCTGGATGGTGTCGGCGACAAGGTCAAAGGGCGCGCGGTGCTCGTTGGCCTGCCGCAGAAGGTCGGCGTCAACTTCAATCCGGCGGCAAAGCGTCTCGACGACGATGAAGCGCGCGACCGGTTCGATGCGGTGAATCCCACGCCGTCGCCGTTCGCGAATCAGCGATCACCGACGCCAGAAGCGGGCCGGCTGACCAACAACCAGATCAACGAGCAAATCGACCGATTCCTCGTCGCGCACGGAGCGGCGCTGCGATTGAACGATGCCAGGCGGGGACTGGGCCAGATCCGCGCGTTCAACAACCGCACGTTCGACGTGGCCAAGGCGGTCCCGACGATCGTCCTGCGCAACGAGGACTTCGGTCGGATCTCGCGCCTCGCCGCCGACGGTCGGACGGTGGAGCTCGAGGTCGAGATTGTCAATCGGTCGTTCCCGGAAGGTGCCACGGCGTTCAACACGATCGGCGAGATCTCCGGGACCGACAAGGCCGAAGAGGTCGTGATGCTCGGCGCGCATCTCGATTCCTGGCACGCGGCCACCGGCGCGACCGACAACGCCATCGGGTGCGCGATCGTCCTCGAAGCGGTGCGAATCCTGAAAGCGGTCGGCATCACGCCGCGGCGGACGATCCGCGTTGCGCTGTGGAGCGGCGAGGAGCAGGGACTGCTGGGCTCGAAGGCCTATGTCGCGGCGCACTTCGGCACCTTCGAATCGCCGAAGCCAGAGTTCCAGAAATTCGCCGGATACGTGAACATCGACAGCGGCACGGGGCGCGTGCGCGGCCTGACCGTGTTTGGTCCGCCAGAAGCCGCAGCCGTGATTCGTGAAGCGGTTGCGCCGCTGACCGATCTCGGGGTCGCCGGCGCCACCACGACGAGCAGTCGCCGCACCGGCGGTACCGACAGCACGTCGTTCAATGCCGCAGGTCTTCCGGGCATCGGCACGACGCTCGATCCCATCGAGTACCAGAGTGCCACCTGGCACACCAACCTCGACACCTACGAGCGCATCGTCGAAGAGGATGTGAAGAAGTCGGCGGTCGTGGTCGCGACCACGGTGTACGCGCTGGCGATGCGGGATGAAGCCTTGCCGCGATTTACGAAGGAAGCGATGCCGAAGCCCGACACGCCTCCGGCGTCGCCGGACGCGAAGCCCACTCCGTCGCCGGCGGCCCCGAAGCCGACCGCGGCGGCAAAATGACCGCGGGTCGGATCGGGTCGATCGGCTCGGAGGGGTCGAGTCGGGTCAGATCAGGTCAGATCGGGTCAGCGCGAGAATGCGCGCTTCAAGCGCTCGACTTCGTCGCGGACCCGCGCGAGGTCGTTGAGCGCGTCCTCGGCCGCCGTGATCGTGCGCGCCAGATCGTCGCGCGATGGCATGCCGCCGCGCTTCACTTCCGCCGCGAGATCGCGCGTGGTTTCGGCGCACGCTCGACACACGGCAATCGTCATTTCAGGCCCGACGATAGTCGGGCCCTACAGCTTTCGTGGAGGCGGGGCTTTAGCCCCGCGACATTCGATGAAGCATTCCTGCTGTTTCGCAATCGCTCTGGTCGTCGCGTTTCTCGGTCACACTGCACTGGCCGATACTCCGAATACGCTCACCGCCGCCGAGCGCGCTGAGGGCTGGCGCCTCCTGTTCGATGGCAACACCCTCACCGGTTGGCGCGGCTACAAGAAGCAAGATGCCGCCGGCACACGGTGGGCGGTAAACGACGGCACCCTCTGCGTGCCGCGCGACGACGGCTCGGATACGCTCGGGCAGCGCGACATCATCTCGAACGACACTTTTGAGGCGTTCGATCTGCGTTTCGAGTGGAAGGTCGGACCGGGCAGCAACAGCGGCCTGAAATATTTCGTCACCGAGACCCGTGACGCAGCCATCGGGCACGAATACCAGATCATCGACGATGCGCGGCACGAGGACGCGAAGGTTCCCGGCGGAGAGCGGCAGACCGCCTCTTTTTACGATGTGAAGGCGGCGACCTCACACCCGGCCAAGCCGATTGGCGAGTGGAACCGCTCGCGTGTCGTGGTTTCTGGCAATCACGTCGAGCACTGGCTGAACGACGTGATGGTGCTGGACTACGAGCTCGGCAGCCCGGCGATCCTGAAAGCGGTCGAAGACAGCAAGTTCAAGGGCATGGCCGGCTTCGGCACGCGACTACGAGGACACATCCTGCTGCAGGACCACGGCGAAGCGGTTTGTTTCAGAAATCTCAAGATTAAGGGATCGTAAAGGAGTGCGGCAAAGTGCGGCGAAGGTGCGGCCAAGGTGCGATGGTGCTGAGTGCTCAGAGAGTGGAGGTGTTCCGAAGGTGCTGAGACGCAGCGGTGAAAGGTAGACGCACCGCCGCACCCCGCCGCACCGCGCCGCACCCCGCCGCACCCCACCGCACCCCACCGCACCCCACCGCACCTATCAAAGAGTCCCTGCCTCCTATGCCTGACGCCATTGGAAATTCTCGAGAATCGACCCGCCGATGAACTCGCGCAGGATCGAGTTGTCGGGGACGATGTCGGAGGGAGCGGGACGGAACCACTGAAGGAACGACAGCAGCCGACTTGCCTCGCGATACTGCGGCGTGTCGTGCCGCACCTGCAGCAGCAGCGGCTCGGCCAGCGGCCGCAACACTGACAACTCGTGCGCCAGTGACGAATTGAAGATGGCGTCGCTGTTCTCGGTGAACGGGAAGATGTGCAGCCGCTCGCCGCGCTGGACCGAATCCCACCGCTGCAAGGTCTCGGCCGCCGAATAGCCGCGCGCAGATGCGTCGCGCACGATGCGGCGCGCCAGCCGCGTGTCGGAGATGCTGACCCGATTGTGGCGATCCAGGTTCAGTTGCGTGATCGCCGACACATAGATGCGGTACACGGCATCGGCCGGCAGATTCGGGACGAGACGCGGGTTCAACCCGTGGATGCCTTCGATGATCACCACGTCCTGCGGCCCGAGCGCCACGGTAGGACCGCTGCCGCGCGTGCCGGTGCGGAACGAATAGCGCGGCAGTTCGACAGTCCTGCCTGACATCAACCCCAGGAGATGCTCGTTGATGAGCGGCACGTCGAGTGCGGCCAGCGACTCGAAATCGAGATCCCCGCTCTCGTCTCGAGGCGTCGACTCGCGATCGAGGAAGTAATCGTCGAGCGTCACCGCAAACGGCCGGTGGCCGTTGACCAGCAGCTGCACCGCGAGCCGCTTGGCAAACGTCGTTTTGCCCGACGATGACGGGCCCGCGATCATGACGACGCGAACCGACTCGCGGCGGGCGATGTCGGCAGCAATCCGCGCGATCCGCGCTTCGTGCAGGGCTTCCGCGACCAGCGAGACTTCCGGCAGACGCCCCTCGGCGATCGCATCGTTCAAGGCCCCGGTGCTGCGGATGCCGAGCCGGTCCAGCCACTCCCCGGCCTCCGAGAACGCGGCGAAGAGGCGCGGGTATGGCTCGAACGGCGTGAGCTCGGTCGGGCTCGCCTGATGCGGATACTGCAGGAGGAAGCCTGGCGCCAGCGGGTGCAACGCAAATCGGCGCAGCCGTCCAGTCGCCGGCAGCATGAAGCCCTGGAAGTAGTCGACGCGCGAACGCAGCTGGTACAGCGTGACCGTCTCGCGATCGCGATGCGCCAGGAGCCTGGCCTTGTCGCTCTCCTGGCGGCGCTCGAAGATCGCGATCGCCTCGGCGCGAGTGACGGTCGTCTTGCGGATCGGATCGTCGGCGGCGACGATCTCGCGCATCCGGCCATCGATTGCGGCGAGCTCCTCGGTCGTGAACGCCTCCCTCCCCCGCACGCGGCAGTAATACGCACCCAGCGTCGGTGCCGAGTGCTCGATGAACACGCTGGCGTCAGGAAACAGTTCCGATGTCGCCGTGATCAGCAGCAACGCCAGCGACCGCCGGTAGATACGGGTGCCGTCGCCGTCCGCCAACGTCACCGGCGCGACGTCGGTATCCGCTGTCAGCGGGGTCTGCAGCTCGCGCAATCGCCCGCCAATGAACGCCGCCACCGCCCAGCCGCGATGCCCATCGTGCGCGGCCGCTTCGAGCACCTCGCCGACGGCCGTTCCCGGCGGCGCTTCGAAAATGCGCCCGTCAGGCAGGCGGGCCTGGATGGTGGAGCGAGGCTGGGAGAGATGGACGGGCATCGAGAGAAATGTTATTGCGGATTGCGGATTGCGGATTGCGGATTGTGGATTTGATTGCGGATTGGCGCGAATAACGTCATTGCGGATTCGGGGGCTCGGCAGATTTCGCAACATCCTGGAAATCGACTCCGAATTTCCTCGGCATTCCCTGGGGACCGGTTGTTGCACTACCGTCGCGCATGACCCCAGCCGAATTCAAGGCGCGCACGCGTCGGTTTGCATTAGACGTTATCCGGTTCATCCTCCGGCTGCCGCGCACTGACGTCAGCAGGCACATGGGCGGCCAGTTGCTGCGCTGTGGGACCTCACAGGCGAGCAACTACCGTGCGTCATGCCGGGCGCGGTCGAACGCGGACTTCATCGCCAAGATGGGGATCGTGGAAGAGGAGCTCGACGAATCGCTCCTGTGGTTGGACCTGCTGCTCGCCTCCGGCGAGCCGGTCCCGGCCGATGAAGCCGAGCGCCTTTCAGCCGAGGCCAACGAGCTCCTGGCCATGACAGTCCAGTCCATCCGTACGGCGCGCGGAAGCTCTCGCTGAACGGCCTGAATCCGCAATCCCCCAATCCGCAATCCCCCAATCCGCAATCCAATCCGCAATTCCCCCCAATCCGCAATCAAATCCGCAATCCGCGATCCGCAATCCGCAATAGCCTTGACACGTTCTGTCTGTACCATGTATCCTTAAATCCGGATTTAAGGATACATGTCCGCTCCCGCCATTCTCGACGATCTTTCCGCGCTGGCGGACCTGACCCGCGATCGGCTGTTGTTGCTGGTCGAATCGCACGAGCTCACCGTGTCCGAGCTCTGCAGTGTGCTGCAGCTCCCACAGTCGACGGTCAGTCGGCATCTGAAGGCGCTGGTCGACAGCGGCTGGCTCACGTCTCGTGCCGAGGGGACGAGCCGGTGGTACGCGATGGCGCCGGACACGCGCCAGGGCACGGCTCGCCGGCTGTGGTTGCTGGTGCGCGAGCAGCTCGCCCAAAGCCGGGCCGTAGAGCAGGATCACCGTCGGCTCCAGAGCGTGCTGGCGGCGCGGCGCTCGCAGTCGCAGGAGTTCTTCTCGTCGGCGGCCGGGCAATGGGACCGCATGCGCGAGGAGCTTTTCGGCCGCGACATGCACTTGCGCGCGGCGCTCGGACTGCTCGATCCTGCCTGGGTCGTCGGCGATCTGGGCTGCGGGACAGGCTCGATGTCGGCGGCGATCGCACCCTTCGTCGGGCGCGTGATTGCGGTCGACAACTCGGCGGCCATGCTGTCCTCGGCCAAGCGCCGCCTGACGCCGTTCGGCAACGTCGAGCTCCGGCGCGGCGATCTCGAGCAATTGCCGATCGCGGATGCCACGCTCGACGCGGCAACGCTGACGTTGGTGCTGCCGTATCTGCCCACGCCGCCTGCCGTTCTGCGCGAGGTGGCGCGCGTCGTCAAGGCCGGGGGGCGACTGCTGCTGACCGATCTCCTGCCGCACGACCGCGAGCAGTTCCGTCAGCAGCTGGGACACGTCTGGCTCGGATTCAGCGAGACGCAAGTCAATGCGTGGCTCGAGGAAGCAGGCTTCGGCGGCGCCCGCATCCACGCGATGCCCGCGGCCCCGGAGGCCAAAGGTCCGGGATTGTTCGTTGCCACCGCAGTTCGGAAGTAGGGGCGCATGGCATTGCGCCCCGATGGTCTAAAAGTGAGGAGAAACACTCGATGAGCCCAACAGCTGAAAAAGTGCAGCACTCGTTCGACGCCGCTCGTGCGGCCGGCCGCGAACCATTCAAGGTGAAGGACCTGTCCCTCGCCGAGTTCGGACGCAAGGAAATCAGACTCGCCGAGCAGGAGATGCCCGGTCTCATGGCGCTGCGCCGCGAGTACGCCGGCAAGGCTCCGCTGAAGGGCGCCCGGATCATGGGCAGCCTGCACATGACCATCCAGACCGCGGTGCTCATCGAGACGCTCGCGGAGCTCGGCGCCGACGTCCGCTGGGTGTCGTGCAACATCTTCTCGACGCAGGATCACGCTGCCGCGGCGGTGGTCGTCGGTCGCCCCGAGACGAAGGGCACGATCGGCAATCCTCAGGGCACGCCGGTGTTCGCCTGGAAAGGCGAGACGCTCGAGGAGTACCTGGTGGTGCACGAAGGAAGCGCTGTCGTGGCCCGACGGCAGCGGCCCGACGCTGATCGTCGACGATGGCGGCGACGCGACGCTGTTCGTGCACAAGGCGCTGGAGTTCGAGCAGGCCGGAGCGGTGCCGGCGTTCAACCCTGACCGCGAGCCCGAGGAGTGGGGCGTCATCCTCGACACGCTGCGCCAGGAGCTGAAGGCGCGGCCGGGCGTGTGGACGTCGATCGCCCGCGGCATCCGCGGCGTCAGCGAAGAGACGACGACCGGCGTGCACCGACTCTACGAGATGGCGAAGAACGGCACACTGCTCTTCCCCGCCATCAACGTCAACGACTCGGTGACGAAGAGCAAGTTCGACAACATCTACGGGTGCCGCCACTCGCTGCCCGACGGGCTCGCGCGTGCCACCGACGTAATGCTTGGCGGCAAGGTGGCCGTGGTCATGGGCTACGGCGAAGTCGGCAAGGGCTGCGCCCAGGCACTGCGCGGCCAGGGCTGCCGCGTCGTCATCGCCGAGATCGATCCGATCTGCGCACTGCAGGCGGCGATGGAGGGCTACGAGGTCAACACGCTCGAGAACGTCGTCTCGAAGGCCGACATCTTCATCTCGGCGACGGGCAACAAGAACATCATCACCGTCGACCACATGGCGAAGATGAAGGACAAGGCTATCGTCGGCAACATCGGCCACTTCGACAACGAGATCGATATGGCCGGCCTGAAGAAGGTGAAGGGCATCGAGCGGATCAACATCAAGCCGCAGTACGACGAGTGGCGCTTCCCGGATGGACACTCCGTGATGGTGCTCGCCGAAGGCCGGCTGCTGAACCTCGGATGCGCCACCGGTCATCCGAGCTTCGTGATGTCCGCGTCGTTCACCAACCAGGTGATTGCGCAGCTTGAGCTGCACCAGCAGACGGGTAAGTACGAAAAGCTCGTCTACATGCTGCCGAAGCACCTCGACGAGAGAGTGGCGCGCCTCCACCTCGAACACCTTGGCGTGCAGCTCACGACGCTCTCAAAGGAGCAGGCCGATTACATCGGTGTTCCGGTCGACGGGCCGTACAAGCCGGAGCATTACCGCTACTAACGTTGCTCGTTGCTCCTGTGGAGGCGGCCCTTCAGGGCCGCGGATCTCACGCTCGTCCGTGCGGTTCGCGGGGCTGAAGCCCCGCCTCCACAGCAGCGCCACAAACTTTTCTCCCCAGCCTTCGTCTGTTATTTGCGTGTCCTTTCCGGGGGGCGTGTGCCTGATGTGTAGACTGTTCGGTAGACAGACCTTTGTTATCGCCCTGTCCGTCATGATGTGGATCGTGTCGACGCAGGCAGCACGAGCGCAGGGACCTGGCGTGCGCGCCGGCGTGAGCGTCGATCCGGATCAGTTTTATTTCGGCGGCCATTATGAGACTGGTGAGCTGGTCGATCAGCTGTACTTCAGACCCAACCTCGAAATCGGCGTGGGAGACGATGTCACCACTGTCGCCGCCAATATCGAAGCCATCTACAAGATTCCGGTGAAGAATCGCCGAGGCACGTCGTTCTACTTTGGCGGTGGCCCGGCGATTAACTGGTACGACACCGACAACAACTCCGATGCCGAGGCCGGGTTCAACCTGCTGGGAGGCATCGAGTTCAACGACCGCTTCTTCTTCGAAGTGAAAGGTGGGCTCGCGGACTCGCCGGATTTGAAGATCGGGATTGGCTACACGTTCAGAAAGTGATCGGCGGGGCTAAAGCCCCGCCTCCACAATCGTCTCGCCTCCACCTAAAGCCCCGCCTCCACAAACGTCCCACCTCCACCTAAAGCTCCGCCTCCACAATCGTTTTGTCGGCGACACAAGTGGAGGCGGCACTTTAGTGCCGCCGTCTCAGTGTGGCTGTGGCTCGCGCCTGGGCGGTCGTGGGCCGCGCTGGCGCGGCGGACCCGGACGCGGACCCCGCGCGCCCGGGTATCCGGGACCCGAGCTACTCGGACGCCGCTGTCCGTAAAACCGCTGGCACGCGCGCTGGAATCGTACCGCCAGCGGCGCGGCGTCGGCATCGGGCACGAAGCCGATTTGTCGCCACGCATCCTGCGCGGCGCGCACCTCGTACTCACTCGTCTTCCACCGCGTCTCGTCATCGACGCGGCCGCCGATGGTGTTCGCGGCCAACGCTTCGCGCAGCTGATGCGCGAGCAGCTCCGCCGGCGACTCTCCGGTGGCCGCAGGCGTTTCCTTGCCGGCCAGCCGCTCGACGCGCTCGCACAGCGCCTCGAGCTGTTTGCGGTTCGCCTGAATGTCGAGCTCGGTGTGCCGGAACGTCTCGGGGGAATTCGCAGCGATCGCCCCGACCGCGCGCTCGTACCGATCGGTCAACAGCCGCGCGGTATCCCGCGGCACCGAGCCGGCCTGCTGCCAGCCGGTGCGAAGGCTTCGCACTTTCTCGAGGAGCCCATCGCGAGCCTTCAGCCCTTCCCCATCGGCGGCCAGCGCTTCGAGATCCGTGACGATGGCCTCACGCCGTCCGACCCGATCCGCGAGCGCCTGCGCATCACGGTTGCGATAGCGGTCGAACACCTTGTCCGCCGCGGCGCGGAAACGCTGCCAGACCTGCTCGGACTTCGACTTCTTGACCGGGCCAACCGTCCGCCAATCCACCTGCAGCGTCTTCAACTCCGCGAACGCGGCTTCGGCATCCTGGGCCTCGGCGAGCGCTTCGGCGCGCGTGATGAGCGCCTCTTTCTTCGTCAGGTTCTCCGCCCATTGATCCTTGCGCTGCTTCAGATCTTCCTGGCGTCGAGTGAAGAAGCTGTTGCACGCGGACCGGAACCGCTCCCAGACCGCCTGCTCTTCCCGGCGCGGCGCCGGACCGATCGTCTTCCACTCGGCCTGGAGCGCCTTGAGCGCATCGGCCGTGTGAATCCAGTCGGTCGAGTTCGCCAGTACCTCCGCCTTCTCGCACAGCGCGACCTTGCGCGTCAGGTGATCGGCCTGCTCCGCCGACTGCTGTGCGCGGATTGGCTCGAACCGCGTGCGAATGACGTCGGCGGCCGTCCGGAACCGGTTCCACAACGCTTCGGCGCGATCGCGCGGCGCGGCCGCGACGGCCTTCCACTCGACGGTGAGCTCGCGCATGCGCCTGAACGCCGCCGCCGCATCCGCTTCGTTGGTCAGCGCTTCCATCTCGCCGATCAACCGCTCCTGCACGGTCGCGTTCGCCCAGCGTTGCCAATCGTCGGCTTCGCGGAGCGCCTGCGCCTTGGGCTGCAGCTCGGTGCGCGCCGCCTGCAGTCGCGCGAGCAGCTCGTCACGAGCGGCGTCCGCCTGAAGCGCTTCGAGGGCGGTTTCGGCGGAGATCGCTTCGGTGATCGCCCGCTCCAGCGACTTCAGCGTCGGCGCCTCGGCCTTCTGCAGATCGGCCATCCGCTGAATCGCCTGCTGGGCACGGCGGCGATGCTCGTCCGATTCGGCGGCCCGTTGATCGCGCCATCCCCGTTCACGTTCCGAGAGCGCCGCTTCCGCCGCGCGGCCGCGGGCCAGCGCCTCGATGGCGGAAGGTTCCTGATCGAGCCCTGCGACCGCAGCGGTCCAATCCTGCTGCAGGCGGCGCGATCGCTGACGCAGTTCCCGCGCGCCAGGATAGCGCTCGTCGGCGATCACCGCTTCGAGCGCCGTGGCCAGATCGGACAGACGCTTCACGCGCTCGGCGAGCGCGGCCTGATCGCCTCTCTGGCGCTCCAACCGGCGCACCGCAGCGTCGTATCGCGCGGTCAGATCCCGAACGCCCGGATGATCCGTCGCCGGCAATGCCTGCCACGCGGATGCGATCGCCGCCTGTTCGTCTGCAGCGTCGACGCCCAACGATTCCAGTCGCTCGACGAGCGCCCTGCGCTCGGCCAACGCCTGCTCCACGGTTTCCTGCCTTTGCGCCTCGGCGGCGCGTTCGGCTCCAGCCCGCTCCAGCGCTTCTTGTGTGCTTGCCACGGCTGCCTCGAAACGCTGCCCGACAGCGGCGTCGACTTCTGCTGCCTCCGCGCCCCATCGCGTGATCAACCGTGAGAGTCGATCTGCGGCGTCGGGTGCCGCCGCGTGGGATGCGAGCTGTTCCACTTCACGAATCATGTCGAGGCAGCCGCGGCGCCGCGCCTCGAGCGCGACGACGCGCGCCTTTTCGCGCGCGGCTTCGGCCGCATCGGCTTCTTCCAATGCGCGCAGCAGCGACCGGGCACGCCGGGCCGCCGCGGGGTTCGCGCCACGTGTCGAGACCGTCTTCAACGTCGCGCGATCGCTCGACAGGCGCTCGAGCGCTCCCACGGACACATCGCGGAAACTGCTGCGCAACGCCGTCGACTGCAGTTCGGCGGGATCCGTGAGCGCGGCGAGCGCTTCCAGTCTGATCGCAGGCAGTTCCGCACGCCGGGCCACGGACCCGAGCGCTTTCTGGTCCGCGTGGAGCCCGGCCAGCGCGGCGCGGCTGATGCTTTCGCGCTTCGCGGTCTTTGCCACGAGCACCAGATGCTTCTGCGCCGATGCCGCCGGCAGGTGGCCAAGGGCCTCGACGGCGGCGCGGCTCGCCGGTTCCTCCGCCTCGTAGGCGCCGAGCGCGATGTCGAGCAGTACGCCTGCGGCCTCGTCGCGGACGCTTTCATCGGCGTCGCCACGCACGGTGTCCGCGAGCACCGCCACCGTTCCGAGCTTGCTCACCGCCGCCCGACGCACACGTGGATCGTGGTCGGTGCGCGCGATCGACGCGAGCAGGTCCTGTTCGTCTTCGGGGATGTCCTGAACGCCGGCTGCCCGTTCCGTCGGATCAGTCGACTTCCACTTTGGCTGCGTCTTGAAACGATCGAGAATACCCATCGCCTCTGCCGTTTTGGAGGTTTGGCCTGGAGGGTGTCGGGATCGACAAGTCTACAAGACACGCAACCCTCGCGGCTACCCCTCGACTCGGCCCACACGACCCTTGACGCCGCGAATGCTCACCCCAACATCGCGGCGCGACGTTTGCAGGCGAGTCGCCTTCGTGACGCGTCCAATGGCAAGACTCTCGACCCCACTCCGCGCTCGGCTGCTTCGCTCCGCCGTCTCAATCGGACTTCTAGTCAGCCTTGCCGGCTGCTCGAAGCATGACGACGATGGTGGCTCGACGCCGGGGACGCCGCCAAGCCCGCCGCCCCCCAATGCGCCCGTGGTCTATGCGGCGCTCGGCGCGAGCGATGCGATGGGGGTTGGCGGGTCGGTGCCGTGTCTGCCGTTCACCGATTGTCCCAACGGAACGGGTTACGTGCCGCTCGTCGCGCGTCAGCTCGAGGCGGACGGTCACGTCACAACGCTCCGGAATTTTGGAATTCCGGGTGCGGTCCTGGGTCCGTCGATTCAGGACGTCGGCAATCAGGTCGGTCTGGGCATCGCGGCCAACCTCCTCGAGCAGGAAGCGCCGTTCGTCCCGACGGACGCGACGCTCGTGACGATCTTCACGGGCGCCAACGACTCCAATACCGTGGGCACGGCGATCGATCGCGGCGCCGCCGGATCGACCGATCCCAACGCGTTCATCGATCGATATATCCAGGACTTCGCTGCGGATTACACCTCTCTCGTTCGCACGGTTCGTCAGCGTGCGCCGAACGCGCGCATCATCGTGCTCAATCTGCCAAATCTGTCAGGGTTGCCGTACATGGCGGGCCGGTCGTTGCGCGACCGCCGATGGATCCAGCGTCTCTCGGTGGGCTTCGCGACGGCCGGCGCCAATGCGCAGACCCAGAATGGCGCAATCGTCTTGGATTTTCTCTGTGACGCGCGCTCGTACCAAGCGGGGAACTACTCGTCGGACGGTTTCCATCCGGATGATTCGGGCTATGCGTTCATTGCCAGCGTCATCCTCCAGGCCGTCAACGCGTCGTCATGGCCGGCGCCTTCAGGGTCCTGCCCGCAGATGACGCTGGTCGACTAATTGGGGTCGGGATGAATTTCACTTTTGAAATTCATCCCGACCCCAGATACGGAAGTCAGTTCGAGCTGCGCTTCGCGACCTTCAGCTCCGCGAGCTTCGCCGCAACGTCTGCGCCGGCGGTTTCGGTTCTCATCTTGACGTCCTTGTCGATCGCCGCGATCTTGCCGTCCGGCCCGATGTAAAACGTCCAGCGGTCTGCGACTTGATTCTGGTTCAGGACGCCATACGCCGTTGCGGTCTGCTTCGTCGGATCGCTCAGGATCGGATAGTCGAGCTCGAGCGATTCGGCAAATTTCTTGTTTTCCTCGGGCTGGTCGACGCTCGCGGCGAAATACTTCACGTCGAAGGCACGAATCGCCTCGCCGCTTTCCTTCAGCGACTTGCACTCCTTGGTGCAGCCACCGGTAAACGCCTTCGGGAACCAGGCAAGCACCACGGTCTTGCCGGCGAGATCGGAAAGCTTGTAGGTCTTTCCGTCGGTGCCCTGCAGGCTGAAGTCAGGCGCCGCATCGCCCGGCTTCAGATCGACCGCGGGACGCGAGGACGCAGGCACGGCGAGCACGAGCCCGAGCGCGCTGAAAAGGACGAGCCGCTTGAAATAGGACACAACAGACCTCCTTCGCTGACACACGGTCGAGAGCACTCGAGCCGTCCAGAACTCGACAATGTCCCTCGCGATACGCGCGAACAAATAGTCTAGCGCGTATCCTTGGACCATGAGCGCCTCCACCCAACCCGCGGTCCTCAGGAGTGCCACGGTCGCCGATGTGCCACTGATCCTGCATTTCATCCGGCTCCTCGCGCGGTACGAGAAGCTCGAGCATCACGTCGTGGCGACGGAGGAGTCGGTCCGCGAGTACCTGTTTGGCGCACATCCCTACGCAGAGGTCGTGTTCGCGGAACTGGACGGAAAGGCCGTCGGCTTCGCGCTGTTCTTCTCGACATTCTCAACGTTCGTCGGTCGCCCCGGCATTTATCTGGAGGATCTGTATGTCTTCGAAGACATGCGCGGGAAGGGTATCGGCCGACAACTGCTGAGTCATCTCGCGCGCCTCGCGGTCGAGCGCGGCTGGGGGCGCTTGGACTGGGCGGTACTCGACTGGAACGCCCCTGCCATCGGCTTCTACAGCCGGCTCGGCGCGCAGATGCTCTCCGATTGGCGCATCTGTCGCCTGACCGGCGCGGCGCTCGAAGCGCTCGCCGGGTCACGGACGAACGCGGACGCCTGAGCGGTGTCACGGACGGCCACGGCTTCATTCTCGTCACGGACTAACACGGACTAACACGGATTTCTCGTTGTTGGATCTCGAGTTCCTGTTTGAGATCCGTGTCAGGCCGCGTCCGTCCGCGACCATTCTGAGATCCGCGCGCGTCCGTGATCCGCCGGTGATCGGCACCTTCCGTGACGGGGGATGTCACGGATTTCTCGTTGTCTGGATCTCGAGTTCCTGTTTGAGATCCGTGTCAGGCCGCGTCCGTCCGCGACCATTCTGAGATCCGCGCGCGTCCGTGATCCGCCGGTGATCGGCGCCTTCCGTGACGGGGGACGTCACGGATTTCTCGTTGTTTGGATCTCGAGTTCCTGTTTGAGATCCGTGTCAGGCCGCGTCCGTCCGCGACCATTCTGAGATCCGCGCGCGTCCGTGATCAGCCGGTGATCGGCACCTTCCGTGACGGGGACGTCACGGATTTCTCGTTGTCTGGATCTCGAGTTCCTGTTTGAGATCCGTGTCAGGCCGCGTCCGTCCGCGACCATTCTGAGATCCGCGCGCGTCCGTGATCCGCCGGTGATCGGCGCCTTCCGTGACGGGGGACGTCACGGATTTCTCGTTGTCTGGATCTCGAGTTCCTTTGAGATCCGTGTCAGGCCGCGTCCGTCCGCGACCATTCTGAGATCCGCGCGCGTCCGTGATCCGCCGGTGATCGGCGCCTTCCGTGACGGGGGACGTCATGGATTTCTCGTTGTCTGGATCTCGAGTTCCTGTTTGAGATCCGTGTCAGGCCGCGTCCGTCCGCGACCATTCTGAGATCCGCGCGCGTCCGTGATCCGCCGGTGATCGGCGCCTTCCGTGACGGGGGACGTCACGGATTTCTCGTTGTCTGGATCTCGAGTTCCTGTTTGAGATCCGTGTCAGTCCGCGTCCGTCCGCGACCATTCTGAGATCCGCGTGCGTCCGTGATCAGTCGGTGATCGGCGCCTCTCCGTGACGGGCGGAATCACTCGGTTCGCAACGCCGTCAGCGGCTCGATGCGCGCGGCGCGGCGCGCGGGCAGGTAACACGCCAGCAGCGCCACCAGCGCGAGGACGATCGGGCACGCGATGAACGTGACCGGATCGAATCGGTCGGTCCGGTAAAGCAGCGTGCTCATCACGCGGGTCAGCGCCAACGCCGCGACCAGCCCGAGGACCAGTCCGACCGCGACGAGACGCATACCTTGACGAACCACCAGCGCGAGCACATCGCCAACTCGCGCGCCGAGGGCGATGCGGACGCCGATCTCTCGGGTCCGCTGCGACACTGCAAAGGCGAGGATGCCGTACAGCCCGATCGCGGCGAGCAGTAACGCGCCCGCCGCAAACGCCGACAGCACGAGCGTGCTGAACCGCTGCGGCGCCAGCGCATCGTCGAGGCTTCGCCGCATCGTCGCGATGCGCGTGACGGGAAGCGCGGGATCGACGGCGCTCACGGCCCTCCGGCCTGCAGATATCAGCGTCGACGCATCGGATCCTGACAGCAGGGCGATGCGCAGCTCGCGGCCGAACGGCGATCCCGCTGGCAGCCCATCGATCTCCGGCACCAGCAGCGCTAACGGCACGTAGACGTGCATCCTCGGATCGTCGCGAATCGCGCCATCCTTTACGTCGCCGGCCACGCCGATGATCGTCATCCAGGGCGCGGCCGATGCGATGCCGCCCCATTTGATCCGTTTGCCGATCGCGTCCTGCCCCGGCCAGTAATGGCGGGCCAGCGATTCGCTGACGACGGCGACCTGGCGGAGCTGCGCGTCCTCGTCGGAGGTGAACGATCTGCCCGCCTTCAGCGGAACGCCCAGCGCGCGGAAGTAGTCGCCGAAGGTCCACGTCACGATGACCGCCGGCGAGCCAGTGGACGTTGTCGCCTCGGCTGTCATCGCGCGCGACTCATTCGACTCGAGCGGCACGTCCGTGGAGATTGACGCCGCCCGCACGCCAGGCAATGCCTTCGCGCGCCCCACCATGTTCTGCGCGAACGAGAGGACCGTGCCACCGCGAGGATAGGCTTCGCGCGGCAGGTCGATCGAGATCGCCAGGACCTGATTGGCGAGAAAACCGGTCTCCGTCGCCACGAGCTGGGTGAAGCTGCGCAACAGCAGGCCCGCGCCGACCAGCAAGACAACCGCCATCGTCACGGTGGCGGTGACGAGCACCTGCTGAACGCGCTGGCTGCGTGCGCTGCCGGCAGTGCGCGGGCCGCCTTCGTGAAGCGCGGACGACACGCGATTGTCCGAGGTGAGCAGCGGCACGAGGCCGAATGCGAGCGCGGTGAGCACGGCCACCGATACCGTGAACGTCAACACGCGATAGTCCAGCGTCACCGTGTCCAGACCTGGCAGGCTCGTCGCAATGACGGACGGCAATGTCCGCAGGACCACGATGGCGATCCCGACGCCAAGCACACCGCCGGCCACCGACAGCAGAGCGCTCTCGCACAACAGCAACTGCAGCAACCTGGCGCGTGGCGCGCCCAGCGCGAGGCGAACCCCGAGCTCTCGCTGACGGCTCGCCGCCCGGCTCAGAATCAGGTTCGCGACATTGGCGCAGACGACGAGCAGGACCAGGGCAACGGCCGCAAAGAGTAGCAGAAGCGGCGTGCGAATCTGCCCGGCGACCTCGTCGCGCATCGACGCCGCGGACATCGCGAGCTGCAGGCCATCCTTGAGCATCGGCGGATAGTTCTCGCGAATGCGCCGCGCCAGGAGGCCCAGCTCGCTTTGTGCCTGCTCCAGCGAAATGCCCGGCTTCAGTCGCGCCACTACGCTGTTGTTGAACATCATTCCCCGGGTCGCCTCCCCCTTCTCCACATCGCTGAACGCGATGGGAATCCAGGCCTGAGCGGGCGTGCCGTTGAAAAGCGGTCCGCGCTTGGGAAACTCGAACGACTCTGGCATGACGCCAATGACTTCGAACGGACGGCGATCGAGGCGTACCGTCTCGCCGACGATGTCGGGCCGGCCGCCGAACAGACGCTGCCAGAGGCCGTAGCTGAGGACAACGACATCGTGGCCCGGAGCGTCCTCCGACGCCGTGAACGTCCGGCCGATCGCGGCACTGACGCCGAGCACTGGAAAGAGCTCGGCGCTCACGCGCGCGATGTCGATGCGCTGCGGCTCGTGGCCACCGGACAGCTCGATGCTGGTAGAGCGAAACGCGGCTACGCCGCTGAATGACGTCTGATAGCGCTTGAAGTCGACGAGGTCCGGCGGCGACGCCGGCAGCTTCGGCAGGCCGGCTTGCGGGATGCCCTCGTACACCAGGGCCAATCGATCGGGATCGTGGTAGCCAAGCGGCCTGAGCAAAGCCGCGTTGACGAGGCTGAAGGTCGCGGTGTTTGCGCCAATGCCGAGACCCAGCGTCAGGATGGTCACGATCGTGAAGGCCGGCGCCTTGGCGAGCATCCGGACGGCGTGGCGCAGGTCGAACGCAAGCGAGCTCATCGGCCCTTCTTTCTTGTGAGTGAACAGGGACTGCCGGGCACGGCGGTGGGCGTCGAGATGTGACCGGACGACCGATCGCATCAGATCGCAGGCGGCGAGACGCCACGCGTACCGCGCGCCGCGCGCCTCGAGAATGGCCGCGAAGTCGCTGGCCATGTCGGCGCCGAACCGGCGCCGGAATGCTGGCGGGTAGGCGTGGAGCAGGACCCGATAAATCCGGCACGACGCGCGATGGCGGGCGTGCCGTTCATGCTTCCCCGCTGACCAGCCGCTTGGCTCGAACGAGTTGTGCCAGACGAAGAATCCGCCGCGATTCCGTCTCGAGCGCGCGCCTGCCGTCCGGCTGCAGCGCAAACAGACGCCGGCGATCGTCGCTACGCGACGGCATCTCGCGCACGAGCCCGTCCTCTTCCATGCGTTGCAGCGAGCCGTAGATCGTGCCTGGTCCGGCCGGGAAGGAAGGCCCGGCCGACTGCCCGACCGCCTGCATGATCGCGTAGCCGTGCAGCGGCCCATCCGCGAGCGCCAGCAGGATATGGAACACAGCGGGCGTCAACGGCCCCATGGGCGGCATTGTATTACCGTTACGGTAATATCACGCTCCAGGTTCCCGTCGGAGCCTCAGCGCTCTAGCGCTAATCTCGGCAGCGCCGACCAACGGTTCACGACGCCGACACCGCACCTCGATACGTCCGCGTTCGGCCCTGGCAGGGTCGAATCGCGCTGGCGTTGTCGGCTCGGGGCCGAATGGGAGTGACGCGATACGCGTCAATGTGAAAGCGCGCCGGAGGGAGCGAGTGTTTCGAGCGCGAGCTCCGTAGGCCTCCGTCAGAGCTCTTGTCCACCGCCAGGCCGGGTAGGAGTCGCGCTCTCGGCGTTTAGTCTGAAACGCGAGCGGACGGAGGCGCGGTTTCGAGCGTCAGCCCCTTGAGGCTCCGAGCCGACAACGCTAGCGAGCTGAGGTCTCTGCGGCGACTCACGGGGCGCACGCATGGCACTGCGGTGTCGCCGTGGCGAACCGCCCAACCCGCTCTTTTCTCCAGACGATTCACCGAGAGCCGCGAGTGGCCGGCGTGCCGACCGGTTCGCTACGGCGATACCGCAGCCCGCGCAATTTTCAAGACTTCGCGAGCGCGCGATTTCTTGTTAACGTGTCCGACGTCGATGGCAAAACGGGATACGGATTCACGCGAGCTTTCTCTCTGGGATCTGCCGGCGGACGACGGCGGCAACGGAAACGCGGCGGGGCCGCCGGCCGGCGGGTCGGGTTCAGGCGGCGATGGCACCAGCGTCGCGCTGCACGAGGCGGCGCAGGCGCGATATCTGAATTACGCGCTCTCTGTCATCACGTCGCGCGCGCTGCCGGACGTGCGCGACGGGCTGAAGCCGGTCCAGCGCCGCATCCTCTTCACGATGTGGCAGCAGAACCTCACGGCCGACGCCAAGCACCGCAAGTGCGCGAAGGTGGTCGGCGACGTGATGGGCAGCTTCCATCCGCACGGCGACGCGGCGATCTACGAGACGCTCGTGCGGATGGCGCAGCCGTTTTCACTGCGATCGCCGCTCATCGACGGCTCCGGCAACTTCGGATCGCTCGACGGCGACAGCGCCGCGGCGATGCGCTACACGGAATGCCGGCTGGCGCGCCTGAGTGACGAGCTCCTCGGCGAGATCGATCAGGACACCGTCGCCTTCCGTCCGAACTACGACGGCACGCGCACGGAGCCGGTCGTGCTGCCGGCGCGGATTCCCAATCTGCTGGTCAACGGCGCCACCGGCATCGCCGTCGGCATGGCGACCAGCATCCCGCCGCATCACCTCGGCGAGATCTGCACGGCGCTGCTGAAGCTGCTCGACAACCCCGATCTGACGACGGCGCAGCTGTGTCGATGGGTGAAGGGCCCCGACTTCCCCACCGGCGGGCAGATCCTGAACTCGCCGGACGAGATCAAGGAGATCTACAAGACCGGTTCCGGCGGGATCCGCGTGCGCGGCACGTGGCGCATGGGCGAGACGACGCGCGGCAGCCAGACGATCTACATCACCAGCGTGCCGTACATGGTGAACAAGTCCACGTTGGTGGAACGGATCGCCGAGGTCGTCCTCTCGCGCAAGCTGCCGCCGCTCGTCGACGTCAAGGACGTGTCCACCGACGACGTGCGGATCGAGTTGACGCTGAAGCGCGACGTCGATCCGAAGCTGGTGATGGCGTACCTGTGGAAGCACACGCCGCTCCAGACGACGGTCCCGGTGAACCTCACGTGCCTGGTGCCGACCGAGAACGCGGAAGTCGGCCGGCCGGAGCGCCTCGATCTGCACCAGGTGCTCTGGTATTTCCTGAAGTTCCGCCTCGATGTCGTCACCGCGCGCCTCGAGCACGAGCTGCAGGCGCTGAAGAACCGGATTCACATCCTCGAGGGATTCGAGAAGGTCTTCGACGCGCTCGACGAGATCCTGCGCATCATCCGCAAGTCGGACGGCAAGGCCGATGCCGCCGAGCGGATCATGAAGCGGTTCGAGCTCGATGCCGAGCAGACCGACGCGATCCTCGAGCTGAAGATCTACCGGCTGGCGCGGCTCGAAATCCTGGTCATCACCAACGAGCTGGCCGAGAAGCGGAAGCGCGCGCGCCAGATCTCCGGCCTCCTCAAGAGCGAAGAAGACCGCTGGAAGGTGGTCCGGCAGGAGATCGAGGAAGTGCAGAAGGCGTACGCGGATCCGAAGAAGGATCCGCGCCGTACGGAGCTCGCCTCCGACGAAGGCGACGTCGAGTACTCCGCCGACGACTTCATCGTCGAAGAGGACAACGTCGTCATCGTCTCGCGCGACGGATGGGTCAAGCGGCAGAAAGAGGTGAAGGATCTCGCGACGACGAGGTTGCGCGAGGGCGATTCGGTGGTGGCGGTCCTGCCGGGCAGCACGCGCGCGTCAGCGGTGTTTTTCACGAACGCCGGCATCGCCTACACCTGCCGCATCGTCGACGTCCCCGCGTCCACGGGTTACGGCGAGCCGATCCAGAAGCTGTTCAAGCTGAGGGATGGCGAGCGCGTCGTCGGCGCACTGAGCCTCGATCCGCGCACAATCGGCAACATCACGCCGGCCAAGGAAGGGGCGGTGCCACCGGTTCATGCTGTCGCCGTCACGAGCGATGGCTACAGCCTCCGATTCGGGCTCGATGGCCTCGTGGAGCCAAGCACCCGTGCGGGACGCCGCTATGCGCGGCCGGCCGACGGCGGCGAGGTCATCGGGGTCTCGGCGATCACCGGCCGCGAGGTGATGATTGCGGCCACGCGCGCCGCACGCGCTATGCTCTGCCCGGTCGAGGAGATCAATTTCCTTTCAGGCCCGGGGCGCGGCGTGATCCTGATCAAACTGCAGCCCGGAGACGACGCCGTCCTGGGTTTCGTCGCGTCCACCGGCGATCGCGATCTGCTGACGGTTGAAACCAGCCGCGGCGCCGAACAGACGATCAGCACGGCGAAGTACGAGGTCACGGGTCGCGGCGGCAAGGGTCGCGAGCTGCTGCAGCGAGGACGGTTCGAGCGCGTCGTTCCGGCTGTACCTGAACTGCCGGAACCGTAGGACCCACCTGACCATCGCACCACGCACCTACGGCACCTAGCCGCACCCTTCCGCACCTTGCCGCACCTTGCCGCACCTTGCCGCACCCCTCCGCACCTGCCGTCCCCCGTGCCCGTGCTATCCTTGTCCAGTTGCCCTGGTGCCCGGCTAACGCCCGGTGCTTGTGGCGGCGGGGCTGAACGCCCCGTGTATAGCACGCTATCGCGTCCGGGCGGACGATGCCCGCGGCGCTGCGGTTCGACGGACGCCTCCTGCTCGCTTTCGTTCCGCAGCCCTCATCCGAGCATTCCTCACCGGGCCGACTTCAACGTGCGTGACCCCTTACCGTAGGACAACTTCTTTGACAGAACCACGATTGAAGATCGCGGTCTTCATCGATTTCGACAACATCGAGATCGGCGTGAAGTCCACCCTCAGTGCACCTTTTGACATCGGCGTGGTGCTCGAAGCCGTCAAGGAGCGAGGCGAGGTCGTGACCAAGGTCGCCTACAGCGACTGGAAGCGCGCGGGCGATTACAGCCGGCAGCTGTCGCAGCACGCGATTCGCATGGTGCAGCGCAACCTCACGCCTGGCGGCGACAAGAATGGCGCCGATATCAACCTCGCCCTCGACGCCCTCGAGATGGCGTTCACCCACGACCACATCAACGCCTTCGTCATCGTCGGCGGCGACTCGGATTTCATCACGCTGGTCGAGAAACTGAAGCAGTACCGACAAGAAGGTGTTCGTCGTCGGCGGCCGCCAGTTCACGAGCCTCGTGATGCAGAAGAACTGCCACGAGTTCATCGCGTACGAGAACCTCGCCGGCACGCGACGGGGCGCCGGCGGCGGCCGCGCGCGCGCCGGCGGTCCTGGCGCCGCGGCAGACCTCGACAAGGCGCTGCCGCTCGTGAAGCGAGCGCTGAAGGTGCTCTCCGACCGCGAGGTGACCCCGCAGCTCGGGCTGCTGAAGAGCACGCTGCTTCAGCTCGACTCCACCTTCTCCGAGCGTGATTACGGCGCCAACACGTTCCGTGACTTCATCGAGAAGGTCGCCCAGCGCGGTCTGGTGACGCTGCGGCAGGCTGGCCGCAGCGTGCTTGTCGAACTCATCGACAACAACCTCTCCGTGCTGGTCTCGGATCAGCCGCCACAGTCCGAGCCGGCGTCAACGATCGCCGAGGGGCAGCCCACGGGACCGGCGGCGGATGCACCCGAGATCGTCGACGCCGTGAAGGAGGACGTGGTCGCGGCCGAGGGCGTACCGCCGCAGGCCGCTGCGCCATCGCCGCAGCAGACGGCGGATGCGGCTCGTGTGGCGTCGGACCTCTTTGCCAAGGCAAAACAGACGCCACGGTGGCCGATGTACATCCGCCAGATGCGTCAGTTCTTCCGGAATGCGGACGAGACGTTCGATGAGCGGAAACTGGGATTCCCGGGCATCGTCGACTTCCTGCGCGCATGCCAGCGTGAGGGACTGCTCCGCCTCGATCGCGATCGGCAGGGCGTACTCCGGGTGTTCCCCGGCCAGAACTTTGCCAAGCCAGCCGCGCGTCCTGCGGACGTCGAGCACGACCCCGACATGACGAGCGAAGTGACTTCGCCGACAGGCATCGGTGGGACAGAAGCGGAAACCGTCGTCTCGGAGACCCGCTTCACGCGGGTCACCGACGCCGACACAACGCCGATCATCGATGCCACCGCGGTCGAAACGCGACGCGGCGCAGGCGAAGAGGATTTGAGTGTCGGGCCCGGCAACGTGGCGCAGCCCTACGAAATCCCGCGCAAGCGGACGCGAAAGGCGTCGACGCCTCGGACCGCGACGCCGACGAGGAAGACGGCGACGAAGACCGCAAAGGCGACGCGGGGTCGGAAGCGCGCGCGGAAGCGCGAATCTTGAAATTGCGGATTGCGGATTGCGGATTGCGGATTGCGGATTGGCATTCTCGGCGTCTTGCTCGCAACCACTGCCATCGCGGCGCAACAACGCGATCCGCAGGAGTACGCACGATTTCTCGAGAATCGCGAGCGTGTCGAGCGGATGGAGGTGTCGCGCGTTGTCGACGCGCTTGCGCTGAAGTCCGGTCAGCACGTCGTCGACCTCGGGTCGGGCTCGGGGCTGTTCACCCGTTCGCTGGCGCGCGCGGTCGCGCCCGACGGCGTCGCCTATGCCGTTGACATCGATCCGGCGCTGTTGAAGATCGTCGAGGACTCTGCCAAACGGTCGGAGATCAAGAACCTGACGACCATCCTCGCCGCGCCGGACGATCCGAAGCTGCCGCAGCCGGTCGACCTGTTTTTCATCTGCGACACGTTTCATCACCTGCCAGACAAGCCCACCTACGCGCGGACGCTGCATCGCTATTTGAAGCCCGGGGGCCGCGTGGCGGTGATTGATTTCACCAACGAGTGGCCTGGCGGGCATGATGCCATGCGCTACGCGCCGGAGGATCTCGAGCGCTGGATGACGGGCGCGGGGTTCGTCCGCGATCAGTCCTTCGATTTTCCGAAGAACAGTTTCTACGTCATCTACAAGAAACCTTGATCGGGTTACTCGGGTTGATCGGGTTGGTCAGGTTGGTCAGGTGGGCCGGGTTCGGCAACACAGTAAACCCAATCAACCCGACCAACCCGTAGTACTATTCCGCCCGGAATGTCGTCATCGTATTCAGCCAAAGACATCACGGTCCTCGAAGGCCTCGAGCCGGTTCGCAAGCGGCCGGGCATGTACATCGGCGGCGTGGGCAGCGCCGGCCTGCATCATCTGGTCTGGGAAATCCTCGACAACGCCGTCGACGAAGCCATGAACGGCTTCGCGTCCACGATTGCGGTCACACTGCACGAGGACGGATCGTCGGTCACCATCGTGGACGATGGCCGCGGCATCCCGGTCGACAAGCACCCGAAGACGCACCAGAGCGCGCTCGAGGTGATCTTCACCGTCCTTCATGCCGGTGCCAAGTTCGAAGGGACGAACTACAAGACGGCCGGTGGCCTTCACGGCGTCGGCGCGTCGGTCGTCAACGCGCTGTCCAAGGAACTGATCGCTACGGTCAAGCGCGACGGGTCGCAGTGGGAGATGCGGTTCCGCCAGGGCAAGCCGGTTGGACCGCTCAAGAAAGTCGGGCAGGCTCGTGGCACCGGGACGACGGTGTACTTCCATCCCGATCCGACGATCTTCCCGAAGATCGAGTTCGACGCGGCCACTCTCCGCGAGCGGCTCGAGGTCGTCAGCTACCTGCACAAAGGCGTCAAAGTGTCCTTCGACGATCAGGTCGCGAAGGACAAGGTGGTCTACGAGCACGACGAAGGCATCGTCGACTACCTTCGGAAGATCATTACCGACCGTGGTGCGAAGCCCGTGCACGAGCAGCCGTTCAGCGTCAATCGCGAGAACGGATTGCGCCTCGATTGCGTGCTCCAGTGGACCGAAGCAACCGACGAGCACCTGCGAAGCTACGTCAACGGCATCCCGACCGGCTCCGGCGGCACGCACGAGAACGGCCTGCGCGCCGGCATCGGCAAGGCGGTCCGGAACTTCATCGACACCCACAACCTGACGCCGAAGGGCGTCACGCTGACGGCAGACGACATCCGCGAAGGGCTTACGGGCGTGCTCAGCCTCTTCATCGCCGAGCCGCAGTTCCAGGGGCAGACCAAGGATCGGCTGAATAATCCTGAGCTGGTGTCAGCGGTCGACGGCGCGATACGTCCGGCGCTCGAGCACTGGCTGAATCACAACATCAGCGTCGCCGAGTCGATCGTCGCACGCATTATTCTCGCGGCCCGCGCACGCGAGGCCAGCCGCGCGGCACAGCAGGAAGTCACGCGCAAATCGGCGACGCGCGCGGATGGCGCTGCCGGGCAAGTTGAGCGACTGCAGCAGCGCTGGTCGCGACGACTCGGAACTGTTCATCGTCGAAGGCGACTCCGCTGGCGGATCCGCGAAGCAGGGACGCGATCGCACGCGCCAGGCGATCCTGCCTCTGCGCGGCAAGGTGTTGAACACCGAGAGCGCGTCGCTGGCCAAGGTCCTCGAGAACAAGGAGCTCTCGGATCTCGTCACCGCGCTCGGCTGCGGGCTGGGCAAGAACTTCGACCTGTCGCGACTGCGCTACGGGCGCGTCATCATCCTGGCCG
Organism: Vicinamibacteria bacterium; assembly: GCA_963800785.1. Classification (GTDB taxonomy): domain Bacteria; phylum Acidobacteriota; class Vicinamibacteria; order Vicinamibacterales; family JAENWD01; genus JAENWD01. The sequence continues at coordinate 427,973 of CAWDCH010000019.1, read as the reverse complement.
ACGCCGATTCCGACGGCAACCACATCGCGACGCTCCTCCTGACATTCATCTACCGGCACATGCCGGAGCTGATCAAGACCGGCCGCGTCTTCCTCGCCCAGCCGCCGCTCTACCGCATCGACATCGGCAAGGAGACGCACTGGGCGCTGGACGACGCGCAGAAGGCGCACGTGCTGAAGAGCGCCGGCCGCGGTCCGAACGGCCGCGCGACGCCGGAGATCACGCGCTTCAAGGGCCTGGGCGAGATGATGCCGAAGGTGCTGTGGGAGACGACGCTGAACCCGAAGTCGCGCCGGCTGCTCCGCGTCGAGATCGGCGATCAGATCGTGACCGATCGTGTCATCAACGAGCTGATGGGCAAGGACGCGTCGGCCAGGTTCAGATTCATCATGGAAAGGGCTGAGGAGGCCGACGAACTCGACGTCTGAACAACTCTCCTACACCTGTGTACACTCGCTTCAGCCCCGCGCGCCTCCGACCTCCTTTCCCCACACGCACCAGGCAAACGCATATTCACCCACCGTACGCGTAAGACCCGCACGGACCGGGTTATTCAGAATGTAGGCGGCGACGAACGCTCTCGACTCATCGTCCCTCAAGACGCGATCGTAGAAGCTCGTTTGCCAGAGCCGACGGCCGCACGCCAGCTTGAAATGGAATCCCGTTGCTTGCTTCCAGTGACCCATCAAGCCCATGAGGGACGCCTCTGGTCCTTGCGACTCCAAAAGCAAGTGAACGTGGTCCGGCATGAAACAGTACGCAGATAACGCAAACCCAAATACGTTCAGCCGTTGCAGCAACTGCGTCAGCACCCACTCAGTCGTAGCGGCGTTCTCGAAGTAGCGCGCTCGATTCCACGTGGAAATCCTGACGTGAAAGCGACGTATCCCGCGATACGCGTCCCGCGTGAGGCGAGGAGGGCGATCGTGAATCATGCCGAGGGCGGTGCAACGTAAGTGCCTGCCAATCGCCTTCGCGGGCTAATCGAGTTCGCGGAGTGCGCGGGGCTAAAGCCCCGCCGCCACACACGCGTCGCCGTGCTGAGCCCCGCCTTGACGGCAGATGTGGAGCTGGGACGCTACAATGCGCCAGTGTTTCCGCAAACGCGCTATTCGGCGATTCTGCGCCTGCGCGCTGAAGATGAGAGCGATCGGCGATTGGCGTGGGATGCGCTGGTGTCGGCGTACTGGCGGCCGGTCTACAAATACCTGCGGGCGCGATGGCGCCTTTCGGCAGAACAGGCTGAAGATCTCACCCAGGAGTTCTTCGCGCGCGCCTTCGAACAGCGTTTCCTCGACCACTATGATCCGGCGAAGGCGCGCTTTCGGACCTGGCTGCGCCTCGGACTCGATCGCCTTGCGGCCAACGAGATGAAGGCGTCGCAGCGATTGAAGCGCGGCGGCGGCGCGACGATGATGTCGATCGATTTCATGTCAGCGGAGGGGGAGGTCCGCGAGATCGAGATCGCCGCCGATCTCGGATCTCGATGCCTGGTTCCAGCAGGAATTCGTGCGCGCCCTGTTCGGCCGCGCAGTCGAGGCCGTCGAGCGGGAGTATCGAGAGAGTGGGCGGGAAGCCCACTTCGCGCTGTTCGCGGCGTGCGATCTTGCCGATCTCGACGCGGCCGATCGGCCGTCATACAAAGCGCTGGCCGACGCCCGCGGGTGGACCGTCAACGACGTGACAAATCGCCTGGCCGTCGTGCGCCGCGCGTTTCGCGGCCATGTGCTGCGGCTGCTACGGGACGCCTGCGCCAGCGACGAGGAGTTCGAGAGCGAGGCACGAGCGATTCTTGGCGAAGGACGGGGCTAAGGCACCGCCTCTGGCTTGAGAGCGCGGCGCTGAAGCGCCGCCTCCACAAACGCAACCGCATGCTGTCGGATCGAACGCTCGGTCATCTCCGCGATGTCGCCGACCTGCCGGACCTAAGCGGCACGCGCTACGATCTCGTCGCGCCGCTCGGTCACGGCGGCATGGGATGCGTGTATCGAGTGCGCGATCGCGAGCTCGATCGCGAGGTCGCGCTGAAGGTCCTGAGCGGTCCCCTCGTCCAGTTGAGCATCGAGCGGCTGCGCACCGAAGCGCGCGTACTCGCACAGTTGGAGCACCCGGGCATTGTTCCCGTTCACGACGCCGGACTCCTGCCGGACGGCCGGGCGTTCTACGTAATGACGCTCGTCCGCGGCAGTCGACTCGATGAACTGGCGCCGCGGCTGTCGTCGCTGCCCGAGCGTCTGCGGCTGCTCACCCGCGTCACCGATGCCGTCGCCTTCGCGCACGCACACGGGATCGTGCACCGTGATCTCACGCCGTCGAACATCATGATTGGCGCTTTTGGACAGGTGCTCGTCATGGATTGGGGAACAGCAAAAGTCACCAACCCGAGTAACCCGGGAAACCCGGGCAACCCGAGCAACTGGGAGGACGCCGGCACTCCGCAGGTTGCCCGGGTTACCCAGGGCGGAGAGGTTGATCCGGCTGCGACTGGCGCCGGCGTCGTCGTCGGTACGCCCGGGTTCATGGCGCCAGAGCAAGAGCGCGGGGACGCGGCGAGCGTGGACGCGCGCGCGGATGTGTATGCGCTGGGGGCACTGCTTGGCTGGCTGCTGGATCCGGCGAACGGCGGTCCGCGCGAGGTGCCACGGCCGGTTGCCGCGATTCGTGATCGCGCCATGCGGCGTGCGCCTGAGATGCGCTATCCGACGGCAGAAGCGTTCGGCAATGAGCTGGCGCGTTATCTCGACGGGCTACCGGTCGAAGCGCACCGGGAAAGCGCCCTTGATCGCCTGGCGCGATTTGGACGGACGTACCGGGTGGCGATTCTTCTGGTGCTTGCCTATCTGCTGATGCGGATACTGCTGTTGCTCGTCTCGGGTTTGTAGAGGACGGCGTGGCGGCCCTTCAGGGCCGCACATCAGTGTCCCGATTCTGCCGGCCGCCCATACCGTTGCGTCGCGTAGCCGACGATCAAACCGACCAGGCTGCCCGGCAGCATGATCTCCCACCAGTAGTGGCTGCCGTCCGGTTCCGGAATCACGGCGATGAAGAACGCGAGCGCCAGGCCGATGCCGAATCCCACGGCGAGGCCGGCTGGCATCGACTCTCTCTTCTTCGCGAATAGACCGATCAGGACGCCGGCGATCAGCCCCTTGATCGTCGAGCCGATCACGATGCCGGCGATCATCGGCTTCACTTCCGGCGCCGACAGCAGCGCGCTGAGGCCATCGAGCGCGCCCAGAATCCCACCGAGAATCAGCCCGACGATCGGTTTGCTCATTCAGCAACCTCCCGGGGACGTATTCAACACGACCGACGATACGTGTACGGACAACTTCACCTGTGGAGGCGGCCCTTCAGGGCCGCCGATCGGCGGGGCTAAAGCCCCGCCTCCACTAACTGCGTGAGTTTCGCATCACAGTTCTACTTGCATGCCGAGCTCGACCACCCGCTCCGGCGGAATCCGGAAGAACGCCGTCGCCCGCATCGCGTTGCGCGACATGATCGCGAACAGGTGTTCGCGCCAGCGCGCCATGCCCGGATGATCGGTCGAGAGCAGGGTCTCGCGTCCGAGGAAATAAGTGATGTCGTCCTTGTCGATCGGCAGACCGCGACCGCGGGCGTCGCTGATCGCTTCGGGGACGCTCGGTTCTTCGCTGAATCCGTACTGCAGCGTCACCTTGAAGAAGCCAGAGCCAAGCGGCTCGACGATCACGCGATCGGCGTCCGCCACCACAGGGATGTCGCGCGTGACGACCGTGAGCAGGACGACGCTGGCATGCAGGACCTTGTTGTGCCGCAGGTTGTGAATGAGTGTCGGCGGCACGCCGGCGCCGCTGCCGGTCATGAAGATCGCCGTGCCGGGCACACGATATGGCCGAACCCGCAGCAGATCCTTTTGGAACTGATCGAACGGATAGGCTCTCTGGCGCAGCCGCTCGCCAAGGATTTGGCGGCCAGTCTTCCAGGTGGACAGAAAGACGAAGATCGCTGTGGCGATGACTATCGGCACCCAGCCGCCGTGCAGGATCTTGAGCGCGTTGGATGCCAGAAACGCGCCCGTCGATGATCGCGAACACCGCAGTGACAGCTCCCGCCATCCATCGGTTCCAGTGCCACACCTGACGGGCAATGACGTAAGCCAGCACTGTGGTAATGGCCATCGTGGCACAGACGGCAATCCCATAGGCGGCGGCCAACGCCGTCGACGATCGGAACGACAGCACCAAAGTGATCGTCGCGCACGCAAGGAGCCAGTTGACCATCGGCACGTAAATCTGCCCAATCGTCGTCATCGACGTGTGCCGGATCTCGACGCGTGGGCTGTACCCGAGCTGCACGGCCTGTCGAGTCAGGGAGAACACCGCCGAAATCAGTGCCTGCGAGGCAATCACTGCCGCCGCGGTCGCGAGGACTACCAGCGGCAGGACGAGCGCCGTCGGTGCGATTTGGTAGAACGGCGCTTCGGCGGCTGCGGGGTTCGAGATAAGGAGCGCGCCCTGCCCGAAGTAATTCAGCAGCAGGCTCGGCAACACCAGGCACCATGCGAGCCGGATGGGCGCGGCGCCGAAGTGACCGATGTCCGCGTACAACGCCTCGCCGCCGGTCACGACGAGGAACACGGCGCCGAGCACGACGAAGGCGTGATAGCGGTTCTCGGCGAAGAACGTCCACGCGTGCGCCGGGTTCACGGCCTCGAGCACCGCTGGATTGCCGACGATCCAGCGCGCGCCCAGAAATGCCGATTGAGACGAACCACAAAAGCATTACCGGGCCGAACATGGCACCCACGCGCGCAGTGCCTGCCGACTGCAGGAGGAATAGCCCCACGAGCACGACCACGGAGATCGGGACGACGTAGGGCGTCAGCACTGGCGTCGCCGTCTGCAGGCCCTCGATCGCGCTCAGGACCGTGATGGCGGGCGTGATCATGCCGTCGCCATATAGCAGGGCCGCACCCACCAGACCGAGCGCCAGCAGCGCGCCGCGGCTTTGCGGTCCTCGATAGGTGGCGGGAATGAGCGCGATGAGCGCCAACACGCCGCCCTCGCCATGGTTGTCCATCCGCATCACGAAGCTGATGTACTTGACTGAAATGACGAGGATCAGCGCCCAGAAAATCAGCGACAGCACGCCCATCACGTTTTCGGGCGTGGGCGGAATGCCGTGATCGCCGTGAAAACACTCGCGCAGGGCGTAGAGGGGACTCGTGCCGATGTCTCCAAAGACAACGCCGAGCGCTGCGAGGGTCAAGGTCGCCTGTGAAGACGTGGGGTGCGACATGGGACCCGGCATTCTACAACCACGCGATTTCCTGCCGCCCCGAGACGCTGAGTGATATCGAATTTCTGCACAACATGCATGAAATCGACGTCACTTGGCACGATTCAAGTGCCAAAATTGGCACTTTCGCGCAAACTTCTTGCGTACTGCTGCTTCCGACGTGCATAATTCGCTTTCCGGGCCACCTCGACGGCTTCTTCCTTCATTCCGAGAAAGGACTACCGATGGGATCTGCACCGCTGCGCGACGCCATCAAGGGCATCATCGACTGGGGCGAGACTGTGGGACGGGTTGGCGGACAGCTGCCGAAACTCACCGATGTTTTCGGATCGCTGACGTTCAACGACGACGTTCAGAAAGCACGGCTGTCGAAGCAGGCGTACGCGGACCTGCAGAGGACTGCCGTCAACGGCGAACCGCTCGACGGTACCGTCGCCGACCAGGTCGCCGCAGCGCTGAAGGACTGGGCGCTCGAGCACGGCGCCACGCACTACACCCACTGGTTCCAGCCGCTCACTGGCATCACCGCTGAAAAGCACGACAGCTTCCTCAGCCCGAACGGCGGCGGCAAGGCCGTCGCGGAGTTCCGCGGCAAGGAACTGGTCAAGGGCGAGCCGGATGCCTCGAGCTTCCCGTCGGGCGGCATGCGCAGCACCTTCGAGGCGCGCGGCTACACGGCGTGGGATCCGACCAGCCCGCCGTGGCTGCTGGTGAATCCCAACGGCACGACGCTGGTAATCCCGACCGCCTTCGTGAGCTGGACGGGCGACGCGCTCGACAAGAAGACGCCGCTACTCCGCTCGCAGGAAGCACTCTCGGTCCAGGCGCTGCGCATCCTCAAGCTGTTCGGATCGACCGCCAAGCGCGTCATCACCACCTGCGGTCCCGAGCAGGAGTACTTCCTCATCGATCGCCACTTCTTCTTCAACCGGCCCGATCTGATCAACGCAGGCCGCACGCTCTTCGGCGCGAAGCCGCCGAAGGGCCAGGAGATGGAGGACCAGTACTTCGGCGCGATTCCGGAACGCGTGCTGGCGTGCATGATGGACGTCGAGCTCGAGCTCTACAAGTGCGGCGTGCCGGTGAAGACGCGGCACAACGAGGTCGCCCCGAGCCAGTACCGAGATCGCGCCGGTATTCGAGAACGCCAACGTCGCCACCGATCACCAGATGATGATCATGGAGACGCTGAAGCGGATCGCGCCGAAGTACGGTCTCGCCTGTCTGCTCCACGAGAAGCCGTTCGCCGGCGTCAACGGATCGGGCAAGCACCTGAACTGGAGCATGAGCGACAACCTCGGGAACAACCTGCTGAACCCCGGGGAGACGCCGCATGACAATCTCCAGTTCCTGGTCTTCTGCGCCGCGGTGCTGAAGGCCGTCGACACCTGGCAGGGCCTGCTGCGCGCGTCGATCGCCAGCGCCGGCAACGATCACCGGCTCGGCGCGAACGAGGCCCCGCCCGCGATCATCTCGATCTTCCTCGGCGAAGTCCTCACCGATCTGTTCGATCAGATCGAGCGCGGAAAGATCATGGCGGCCAAGAAGGGCGGAGAGCTCGACACCGGCGTCAGCGTCCTGCCGAAGCTGCCGCGCGATGCGGGCGACCGCAACCGCACCAGTCCGTTCGCGTTCACCGGCAACAAGTTCGAGTTCCGCGCCGTCTCGTCGGGTCAGAGCATCGCGATGCCGAACATCTGCCTGAACGTCGCGGTCACCGACGCGCTCGACACCATTGCCACAGAGCTCGAGAAGGCCGTGGCGGGCGGCAAGAAACCGGAAGTAGCAGCGTGGGCGCTGCTGCCGAAGGTGATCAAGCAGCACAAGAAGATCATCTTCAACGGGAACAACTACGCCGACGAGTGGCAGAAGGACGCGAAGAAGCGCGGACTGCTCAACCTGCGGAACACCGTGGACGCGCTGCCGGAGCTCGTCACGCCGGCCGTGATCAAGGCGTTCGAAAAGCAGAAGGTCCTGAATGCACGTGAGCTCCACGCGCGTGAAGAGATCAATTACGAGGCGTACAACAAGACGGTCAACGTCGAAGCGCAGCTGATGGTGCTGATGGCGAACCGCTACATCCTGCCGGCGGCGCTACAGTACCAAAAGCAGGTCGGCGAAGCCGTGGCCGCGTCGAAGGCGGCCGGCGCGGTCTCGAAGCAGGGCAAGGCGCTGGCGGCGACGATGGCGAAGCTGATTGACAGGCTGAAGTCGCAGGCCGACGCGCTGGCGAAGGCGCTCGAGCACACGAACGGGAGCGCGGAGAAGCACGCGAAGTACTTCCGCGACAAGGTCATCCCGATCATGAGCAACCTGCGCGATGCCGGCGATGCTCTGGAGGTCACGATCCCGCACGAGCTGTGGCCCCTCCCCACTTACAGGGAGATGCTCTTCATCAAGTAAGGCACGACCATGACACGCGTGGAGGCGGGGCTTCAGCCCGCCTCCACGTGTCGCCGCTGCCGGCGGGGCTAAAGCCCCGCCTCCACAACTGCGGTTACTTCGACCGCCACTTCACGACGAAGAACCTGGCCGGATTGTCGGAGGTGTTCTTGAACCCGTGGAGGACGTTCGGCTCGGCGTAGAGGGTATCGCCAGCCTTTGCCGGAATCTCCTTGTCGCCGAGCGTCCAGGTGCCGGTGCCTTCGGCGAGATACAGGAACTCCTCGTCGACATGCGTATGCGGCGGATGGTTCTCGGTGCTCGCCTTGATGTCGGCGAACCCCGCGAGCACGTCCGCGCTCGCCTGCGAGGGGCCGTTGAAGCTCTGTCTGAACTCACCCCACGCGCCAGAATCGGCCACGGCTGCCTGCGCGGCGGGCACAACGCCTGACTTCAAGATCGTCGTCTGCGCGCGCCCGAGGGCGTAACCAACGAGCACGAGGCCAATAGCCACAGACGTCCGCATTCCCAATCGCATCGCTAAGCCCCCTACGGTCTCGCTGCTGACTCCGATCGCCGGCGGGGCTAAGCCCCGCCTCCACAACTGTCGGAGCCGTGTCGACATTTTTCATCCGTGGAGGCGGGGCTTCAGCCCCGCCCTGTCGCAATCGCCTTGAGCCCTTCAACAAGCCGTCCGACGCCTTCGTCGACGGTGTCCGCCTCGAGCGCGCCGTACGAAACGCGCAGGTAGCAACCGTCCGTCAGCCCAAACGTCGTGCCTGGCACGGTGGCCACCCGGTGCTCGCGAATCAGGCGCTCCGCCAGCGTCATGGCGTCCATCGTCGTGTGGACGCGCAACAGGCAGTAGATCGCGCCGGCCGCGGTCGGGACTTCACAGAGATCGGCGATCGACGACAGCCGTTCGAGCACCCGCGCGCGCACGCCCGCGAGCGTGGCGACGTGACGATCGCAGTAGGCGCGGCCAGCGCGCAAGGCTCCGATGGCCGCCGCCTGCGAGACGTGCGGCGCGCAGATCAGCAGCGTGTCCTGGATCTTGTTGACGGCCAGGGCGAGCGCTTCCGGGACGACCATGTACCCGATGCGCCAGCTGGCGAACCCATACGCTTTCGAGAGCGAGTAGATCGAGATCGTGTGAGCCGATGCGCCCGGCGCCGCGCCAGCCGACACGTGGATCGCCGGATCGTAAGTGAAGTACTCGTAGACCTCGTCGGTGATGTGATAGAGCCCGCGTTCGGCGCAGAGCGCATTCACGGCGCGCAGGCCGCGTTCCTCGTACACGGCGCCGCTCGGATTGTTCGGCGAGATGGTGACGATGGCGCGCGTACGCGGCGTGATGGCGGCGCGGATCGCGTCGACGCGGAGCTGATAGTGCTTGTCGGTCGCGACCGTCACCGGCGTGCAGCTGGCCATGACGATCGCCATCTCGTGATTGAAGTAGAAGGGTGTCTGGAGGATGATTTCGTCGCCTGGATCGGCAATCGCCAGCACCGCATTCATGAAGGCGAGATTGCCGCCGGCGGTCACGAAGATTCGAGTGCGATCCAGGTCGAGACGGTTCTCCGCGTTCAGCTTCTGCCGCAAAGTCTCGACCAGTTCCGGCACGCCTTCGACCGGCCCGTAGCGGTGCGCGTCCGGATCGGAGAGAAACGGGGCAATCGACGCGATCGCCTCCGGTGGAGGGCCGTACGCGACCATGCCCTGACCGAGGGAGATCGTGCCGGGCGTCTGACGGATCCACTCGCCGACAATCGGGATGATCGGCGATTGGACCGCCGACATGCGAACTGACATCGAACGATTCTATACAACGGCGTTCCTCTCACGTGGTTCCCTGTGGAGGCGGGGCTTCAGCCCTGCCGGGGGCGGGTACTTTACAATCCCCTGCTGATGATTCGTCTCCTCGTGACCGGGGGCACCTTCGACAAGACCTACGACGAGATCAATGGCACGCTCTCCTTCAAAGAATCGCACGTCGAAGAAATGCTGCGGCTTGGCCGATCCAGCCTGCCGGTCACGGTGGAAACCGTGATGCTGATCGACAGCCTGCAGATGACGGACGACGATCGGCGCGTCGTGGCACAGCGGTGCCAGGAGTGTCCCGAGCAAGCAATCGTTATCACGCACGGCACCGACACGATCGTCGAGACCGCCGCGGTGCTCGCCCGGAACGTCTCCGGCAAGACCATCGTCCTTACAGGTGCGATGGTCCCTTATGCCTTCGGCAGCTCCGACGGGCTGTTCAACCTGGGAAGCGCCCTCTCCTTCGCGCAGGTGCTGCCGGCCGGCGTTTACGTCGCCATGAACGGCACGCACTTCCCGTGGGACAAGGTGCGCAAGAACCGCGAGAAAGGGACATTCGAGCGCTTATGAGAACCGTATTGAAATGGGTCCTGCGTCTTCTTCTGTTGCTGGTCGTAATTGTTGTGACGTGCGTCGGCTACGTGTACTGGCGCTCGGCCGCCCTCATGGCCAAGACCTACGACGTCAAGGCTCCCAAGGTCACTATTCCGACCGACGACTTGTCGATTGCGCGCGGCAAACACCTCGTGGAACGAGTGTCGCTGTGTATCGAGTGTCATGACACGGATCTCGGCGGCAAGGTGGTGTCCGACAGCTTTCCGTTCGGTCAACTGTCTGCGACCAACCTGACCCGCGGCCGCGGCGGGATCGGAAAGAGGTACAAGGACGAAGACTTCGTGCGCGCCATGGTCCATGGCGTCAGGCGCGATCGCCACTCCGTGCTGTTCATGCCGTCGGCCGACTACAAGTTCACCGAGGCCGACCTCGCCTCGATCATCGCCTACATCCGTTCGGTCCCGCCCGTCGACCGCGAGCATCCGGAGCCATCGATCGGCCCGATGGCGCGCACGCTGGGCATCCTCGGCAAGTTCCCGCTCTTCGTGGCGGAAATGATCGATCACGACAGCGTCGAGTTCGCGCGGCCGGTGGACACGGCAAACCCGGTGTCCGCCGGCGACTACCTCATCTCGACCGCCGGCTGTCGGGGGTGTCATCTGCCCGACTTCACAGGGGGCGCCGGCCCACCCCCGGGCGCGTCCAACCTCACGCCCGTGGGCATCGGCAACTGGAGCGAAACCGACTTCATCCGGGCCATCCGCGAGTACAAGCGGCCGAACGGGACCGCCATCGCTGAAGAGATGCCTCGCATTTACGGGACGATGTCCGATGACGACCTGAAGAAGATCTTCGCGTTCCTGAAGACCCTGCCGCCAAAGGGGGAGAAGACGAAGAATCAGGCCAAGGCGTCGCTGTGAGCCGTACAGTTGGCTGGAAATGCCTATTCCGACGCCGGCAGTGACTCGACGAATTCGTAAGGTGTGGAAAAGCCGGATACGTACGCCCGATTTGGAAGGGGCGGCAACGCCATACCAAACACCTGACTGAACAGCTCGCGGTACACGTTGACCAGGGATTGTGGCGAATCGACAGCGTGCATGTCCGGCGGCCACCGAATCGCCAACCATGTCGGCAGCGTGAATCGCCCGGACTCGGCGGTCGGGCGAGCGGCATCGAGGCCCAGCCGCGGACCGTGGTCGCCGTTGACGATCACAATCACCTCCCGACCGTCGTGACGCGCGTCGTTCAGCACGCGCGTGACAGCTCGAGCGTGCGCGAGAGGACGAAGGTGGCCTGCTTGCGGTACGACCCGACGTACTCGTCGCTAGTGCCTGGATAGAACGACCCGTCCGCTCCGCTCAGTGCACGCCCCGGATTGTGAAACGTGCCGCGCTCGTCCGCGACGAACGGCGGGTGCGGCAGCGTGACGTGCGCGTAGATGTAGCGCGGCGCCGTGCCGGTGCGGCGGCGTTCAAACGCCTGGAACACACCCAGGGCCCCGTTGAAATACGCGTGGTGTCCGAAGCCCAGTCCCAACAAAAGCTTGAAAGGCGTCAGTGTCACGGCGCCCAGTTCCGGTTCAAAGAACCAGAGTTGCGGACAGTCGCAGAAGTCGACGCCTTCGAACGCGGCTTCTGGCAACGCCCCCCCGCCGATGAACTCTATGGAGTACCCAAGCTGTCTGAACGCCCGGGGCACTTTCGCCTGCGCGATCAGACGTCGCAGCGGCTCGCGATTGTTGGTCGAGCGCTGAGGCCCGCTCAACTCGTCGAGGTACGTCATGTTCAGCATCGACGAGATCGACAGATGTGTCTGTATGTAGTTGGCGTACCCGGTTCCCGGCTCGATCTGAAATCCCAGCTCCCGAAACCGCTGGAGTGTCGCGTCCAGCCTCATCCCGTAGCGCCGCTCGAGGACATCGGGGCGGCCCATGCCGTCGAGGATCAGGTGAAAACACGTCCGGTTTTCCCCTGCTGACCGAAGCCGGCAGGACGAGTGGCGCACCCAGCCGCTCTACGACCTGTCCAGTTGCGGCGCTGTACGGCTGTCGAATCCAGTATGCCCACCCGAGAAACGCCGTTGAGAACCCAAGGAAGACCGCGGCGATCACGCCCAGGAGCTGGAACAGGTCCTGCTGCTGACGATTGGCGAGTCGCAGAGGTACGAACACCGACAGGCCGCACAGCGCGAGATACATCGACGCCACCTGGAACTCCGTGACAGCCAGAAGGGGTCCCGCAAGCGAGTTCGCGAGAGGATAGAGACTGACGAGCAGCAAGGCCAGGCCCAGAACGTTCGTGGCGGCTGTGCGCGTGAGCCCCTGGCGCAGGGCCGTGTATACAGCCACGACGACCACGCCGAGGATCAGGAACATGCGGACGATGCTTAGGAACGGCGGCAACAGCATCGACTGTGTCGCCAGCACCATGCCGACGATCGGACTGAGCGCGAACGTGAGGCGAATGACGAGGGCAGCGACCTCTGAGCGCAGCTTCATTGACAGCCCTCAAGGCCGAGAGGTCTCACGTCGAAAAGTCTCAGGGTCAGCACCCTCGGTATTGCAGGCGCCACAGGCTCTCGGGACGTGCAAGAGAGCGGTGGCTGGATGTCGTTTAGAATAGGAAGGTTATGTCCGAGTGGCAGGAGCTGGGAGGGATCAACGAAGGCTATGCGCTGGAGCTCTATGAGCGTTTCCTTGCCGATCCCGCTTCCGTTGACGCCGCCACCCGCAAGGCGTTCGAGCAGTCCGGACCGCCAGTAGCCGCGCCGGTCCTCGCGGGTCGCGAAGGGGGACTGTCCCCCGCCGACCTGCGCGCTATCGTCGGCGCCGTCAACCTGGCCGAATCGATCCGCCGGTACGGCCATCTGGCGGCGCGGATCGACCCGCTGGGGTCCGACCCGATTGGCGATCCGTCGCTCCATCCCGAGGCCCACGGCCTGACCGAAGCCGACCTCCGGATGCTGCCGGCAAACCTCGCCGGCGGGCCGCTTGCGGAGGGCGCCGCGAATGCCGGGGAGGCCATCGAGCGGCTGCGCAACGTCTACTGCTCCAGCGTCGGCTACGACCTTTCCCACATCTTCGTGCCTGAAGAACGCGAGTGGCTGCGCCACGCCATCGAGGCCGGCATGTTCCGCGCGCCGCATCAGCCGGTGGAAGCGGTCGATCTGCTCGATCGCATCACCGAGGTCGAAACCTTCGAGAAGTTCCTGCAGCGCACCTTCGTCGGCAAGACCCGTTTCTCGATCGAGGGACTCGACGTCATGGTGCCCATCGTCGACGAGCTCATCGCCGACTCGGCGATGGCAGGAGTGCGTCACGTGCTGATCGGCATGGCCCATCGCGGGCGCCTCAATGTCCTCGCGCATGTCATGCAGAAGAGCTACGCGCAGATGCTCGCGGAGTTCAAGGAAGCCCTCGGCGAGCAGCCGTTCCGGGACGATCTCGGGTGGACCGGCGATGTGAAGTACCACGCCGGGGCGCGTGCCCGCGTCCGCGAGGAGTCGGCGCCCGAAGTCGTCATCTCGATGCCGCCGAACCCGAGTCATCTCGAGTTCGTGAACCCCGTCGTCGTGGGGATGGCGCGCGCCGCGTGCACGGACACGTCGGCGCCCGGCGCCCCTGCGGTCGACAAGGCATCCACGTTGCCGATCCTCATTCACGGCGATGCGGCGTTCCCCGGACAGGGTATTGTGGCCGAGACGCTGAATCTGTCGCGGCTGCGGACCTACGATGTGGGCGGCACGGTCCATCTGATCGCCAACAATCAAATCGGCTTCACCGCCACGCCGCGCCAATCATATTCGACCTCGTACGCCAGCGGCCTTGCGCGTGGGTTCAAGATTCCGATCTTCCACGTCAATGCGGACGACCCGGAGGCGGCGATCGAGGTGGCGCGAATGACCGCGGCGTATCGGGCGCGGTTCAAGCGCGACACGCTGATCGATCTCGTAGGTTACCGGCGCCATGGCCATAACGAAGGCGACGAGCCGTCGTTCACGCAGCCGGCCATGTACAAGATCATCGCGTCGCACCCGACTGTGCGTGAAATCTGGGCGCGCACGCTCGAGGCACGCGGCACGATCGAGCCAGGGCTCGCCGCAGCGCTGGTGAAAAAATACATGACGGCGCTGGAGCAGGCCTACGAGACCGTCCAGAAGAACGCGCAGCCGCAGGAACACTACCCCGAACCACCGCCGCGCGGCGTGGCACGGCAGGCGAAGACGGCTGTGCCGCTCGAGCGCCTGAAGGCGCTGAACGCCGACCTCACGCGGATCCCTCAGGGGTTCACGATTCACAGGAAACTGGAACGCGCCCGAGAGAAGCGGCGGGCGGTGCTGGACACTGCAGAGGAGCGCACGATCGACTGGGCGGCCGCCGAGGACCTGGCATTCGCCTCGATCCTCGAGGACGGCATCTCGATTCGGTTCACCGGCGAGGACGTCGAGCGCGGGACGTTCAGCCAGCGCCACGCCGTGTTTCACGACGCGGTGACCGGGGAACGCGACGTGCCGCTGCAGCGGCTCTCGCAGGCGAAAGCCGCCGTCGAGATCTACAACAGCCCCCTCACCGAATGCGCGACGATCGGGTTCGAGTTCGGCTACAACATGCAGGCGCCGGCGCGGCTGGTGTTGTGGGAAGCGCAATACGGCGACTTCATCAACGGCGCCCAGGTCATCATCGACGAGTTCATCACCTCGGGCCGGGCGAAATGGGGCCTGATGCCGTCGCTGGTGCTGCTGCTGCCGCACGGATACGAAGGCCAGGGCCCGGATCACTCGAGCGCGCGGATCGAGCGCTTCCTCGAAGCGGCCGCCGACATCAACCTGCGCGTCGTCTATCCGACCACGGCCGCGCAGTACTTCCACCTGCTGCGGCGCCAGGCAGTGCTGCTGTTGACCGATCCGCTGCCGCTGATCGTGCTCACGCCGAAGAGCCTGCTCCGACACCCAATGGTGGCGAGCCGTCCGCGCGATCTCGCGGAAGGCCGATGGCAGCCGGTGATCCCCGATGACGATGCCGCAGGCCGGGCGCGCGAGATCCGCCGGGTGCTGCTCTGCTCTGGCAAGGTATACGTCGATCTCGTCATCAGCGAGCAGCGCGCTGCGCATCCCGAGATCGCGATCTGCCGCGTCGAGCAGCTGTATCCATTTCCATGGTCGGATCTGAAGCCGATTCTCGAAGGCTTTCCTGGCCTGGAAGAAATCGTCTGGGTACAGGAAGAGCCTGAGAACATGGGCGCGTGGGGATTCGTGCGTCCCCTGATCGAGGAGCTCGCCGAGGGCCGATGGCCGCTGTTTCTACGTGGGCCGGGCACGCAGCGCAAGCCCATCGGAAGGCACGGCATCGTGGCACGCGGTGAACCAGAAGACGCTCGTGGCCGAGGCCTTCGCGCCGGCGCCGGCGCGCAAGCAAACGCACATGGTACTGTCTAAAAAGGTGTAGCGGTCCAGCAGTGCCGCGGTCCCGCAGTGCCGCAGTAGGGCCCGATTTCAGTCGGGCCAAACCACAGACTATGGACATCGTCGTTCCGCAGTTAGGGGAATCGGTCATCGAGGCGCGTGTGGCGCGCTGGCTGAAGCGCGAGGGAGAGCCGGTGGCGACCGGCGAGCCGCTCGTCGAGCTCGAGACCGACAAGATCGACCTCGAGGTCAACGCCGACGCCGCCGGCGTGCTGTCGCGCATCGTCCACAAGGACGGCGACGACGTGAAGGTTGGCGAAGTGCTTGGAGTGATCGACCAGGCGGCGGCCGGCCCGCAGCCCCCGGCGTCAGACGTAGGCCCGAGCTTCAGCTCGGGCAAGTCAGACGTAGGCCCGAGCGCCCCGTCAGTCGTAGGCCCGAGCGCCCCGTCAGTCGTAGGCCCGAGCGCCCCGTCAGTCGTAAGCCCGAGCGCTCCGTCAGTCGTAGGCCCGAGCTTTAGCTCGGGCACCGCAACTGCCGCGCCCCCTGCCCCACCCGCGGACATTCGCGCGACCGCGACCGCGCGTAGAGTCGCCGCCGAGCACGGGGTGGATCTCTCGTCGGTGCCCGGCTCGGGCGACGGTGGCCGTATCACCAAGGAAGACGTCCAGAAGCACGTGAGCGGCAGCGCCAAGCCGGCACCTTCAGCACCTGTCGCACCCACCTCCGCGCCTGGCGGCGCTACGGTGGGCAGGCCCGTCGCACCTTCCGCACCCACCGCACCTGTCGCACCCGCCGTACCTGTCGGACGCCCTTCCGTCCCGCCCGGAGAGCGTGTCGAAGAGCGCGTCCGCATGTCGAAGCGGCGCGCAACGATTGCCAAGCGGCTCGTCGAAGCGCAGCACACGGCGGCGATGCTGACGACGTTCAACGAGATCGACATGTCGGCGGTGCAGGCGCTGCGTGCGCGGCGGAAGGAAGCGTTTCAGAAAGCGCACGGCGTCAACCTCGGTCTGTCGTCCTTCTTCGTGAAGGCCGCGGTCGCCGCCTTGCGCGCGTTCCCCCGGATCAACGCCGAGATCCAGGGTGACGAGATGGTGCTGAAGCACTACTACGATATCGGCATCGCGGTCGGCGCCAGTAGCGGTCTCGTGGTGCCGGTCCTTCGAGACGCCGACCGTCTGTCGTTCTGGCAGATTGAAGCGACGATCAAGGACTTCGCGAGGCGCGCCGAAGAGGGCACGCTGTCACTCGAGGAGATCAAGGGCGGGACGTTCACGATCACGAACGGCGGCGTGTTTGGATCACTCCTGAGCACGCCCATCCTCAACCCGCCGCAAGTGGGCATCCTCGGCCTGCACAAGATCGAAGAACGCCCCGTCGCGCAGAACGGCCAGGTCGTGATCCGGCCGATGATGTACGTCGCCCTCAGCTACGATCACCGCATCGTCGACGGCCTGGAGGCGGTGCAGTTCCTCGTGAAGGTGAAGGAATTCATCGAGGATCCAGGGCACCTGCTGGTCGAAGGCTGAGCGGCGGCAGCGGCTATCGCGCGTCGACCGGGATGAAGTCGAACGGCGTCGTCCACGCCGACACGTAGCTCCGGTCGGCAATCGGCGGCAGGGCAACCCCGAAGGCCGAGTGGAGCACCTGGCGATAGATGTTCACGGGGGACCCGATGGGGCCGATCGTGACCGGCGACTGGATGCCGAGGAAGATTCGCATCCGTCCCTGAACGTTGCTGCGCTCCGGCGCGACGACGTCGTACCCGAGCCCTGGGCCATGGTCGCCGTGGACGATCACGATAGGCCGCGGCTGCAATTGCTGCCAGCGCGTCAGGCAGCCGATCCAGCTCGTCGAAGACCCAACGTGCCTGCGCGGCATACCCTTTCCGGTACTCGTCCGGCCGTGTCCGGAAACATGTTGGCGTCCATGATCGTGAATATGCCGGGCGGGGGCACGTGCCGGCCATCCGCGGTGTATCGGAACGGCGGGTGAGGAAGCAGAAGGTGCGCGAGCACGAGTCGAGGGCGGGCGCCAGGCTGAAACGTCTCCAGGCTCCGCAGGATCGCCTCGGTCCGGCGGCGCTGCGGCTCGTAGGTCAGCCGCGCCATCGGCAGCGCGCGCAGCATAGTCCGCGGCACCAGATAGGCTTCGAACTCGTCGAAGAGCGTCGGTCCCCGAATCCCATCGTCCGCCTCCGGATGATCGACGAGCGCTTCGTAGCCGCTCGACAGCAACGTGAACGCGTATCCGCGCTCTTTCAGAGCGCGGATCACCGTGCTCTGGTGAATGATGGCTTCGGTGATTCTGCGGTCGTTCCCTCCGCCGGCGGCGATCGCGGCGCTGATCGAGGTAGTCCATCGAGAGGACCGCTGCGAGCGCGGGGAACGTCTGCGAGTAGTTGGCGACCGCGCCTTCCGATGACGCGTCATGCCGCGCGCTGGCCAGCGCGCTGCGGATTCTGTCCCGCATCCAGCCCATAGACGTCCTGCAATCACGTCGAGCCGTGCCAAACCGTCGAACACGATGTGGATGATGTCCGGAGGCCGCGGACCCGTCAGGAAGCGCGAGCGGCTGGCCGCCCGGGTGTGCGAGGCCGCGCGGGCAGCGTCTGGGCGCGCCAGGCGCTTGACGGCCGAGTAGGCGAAATACGCCACGACGAAGGCGACGAGCACAGTGAGCAGACCGTGCAACGACGCGAGGACGCTGGCGAGGCGGCCGAGCGAGCGCGTAAAGCGTGCCGGTCACGAGGAGCACAAACACCCCACCAAGCGCCGCGTCGTGCCACGAGCATGGGCTCACATCGATGGCGCCGGCGACGCTCGGGTAAGCCGCCCGCGAGCAGCACACCAATCGACAGCGCCGTCCCCTTGCTGCGATCGTCGCCTGGCAGCAGCATCAACGCAATCGCCAGCAACACGGCGATCCCGCTCAGGATCGCGCAATCACGCAACAGCTGCACACCAGCGATTGGCACAGCGGCGCTATAGAGCATCGCCGCGTGGACAGCAGGGAGCGCGGCAAATAGCGGCGCAGCAGCATAGAAGCGAACGTGCCGAAGCTTCATCGACATTCCCTAGGAATTTGTAATTGGCGCGATAACTGCATTAACGGCCGGGCTTTCAGCCAAGTGTGGAGTCGCAACGTAGCCTCACCCTAACTCCTTATTTCCTGTCACCGTTTTGGGAAGGACTAACCGCCGCCGTTGACTGGTAACGCGATTGCTGAACGCTATCCCTTTTAGCACGGCGTGATTCGGGTTCGTGTCTCTCAACTGGAAAACGCTGAGCGCGTGACATTCAGCGACTGCCTACGTCGCCTTCAGGCGGCGGGAGGGTCCTCCCGCGCTCGTCGGCCGCCCGCGCGACGACATCGAGGGCGGCGGCGCCGCGACTTGGCCGGAAGAGCGCAATCTTCGACGAAGGTCGGCCCCGCAGCAGCGGTGCCACCGGGCCATGCGCATAACCTTTGCGGCCCAAGCTACCGCTTCCGACGTCGGCGCGCTCCACGCCGCGTCGAGTTGTTCCTCGACGATCTGCCTCGATCACCCGGATACGTGCCCGCAACCGCGTCTCAATCGCGTCGGATTCAAAGACCTCCGCTTGGCGAACTGCAACTTTCTTGCTATCGTCCTCCGTCCGTCATCCTCCGGCACCCGCCCCGCTCAGCGGATGCAGCTGTTTAATCGAACTGCGCCGCATGGTCAGGCGATTCCCAAATTCCACCAGCCTCAAGACACTCTCTGCCTGACCATGTCCGGAAAGGTCTGCGCTTGCCTGATCGCCTCGTCACTGAATGAAGGTTTTGGCAGGAAAGCCGATAACCCAAGAAATCGGTACAGCGTCCTCCACGGAGCGGCATAGTGGTTCAGCTCACCCCTCCCCTCGTTTCAGTGGTCATTCCGTGCCTGAACGAGGTGGATGGTATTGGCACGTGTGTTCGAAAAGCCATGGCTGCGTTCGAATGCCTCGGCGTTTCCGGAGAAGTGATCGTCGTCGACAACGGGTCGACGGACGGTTCAGCAGAAGTCGCCGCTTCTGACGGGGCTCTAGTCGTTCACGAGCGTCGCCGGGGGTATGGCTCCGCCTACCTCGCCGGGTTTCACGCGGCACGCGGCCAATACTTCGTCATGGGCGATGGTGATGACACCTATGACTTTCTGGACATTCCTCGCTTTCTTGAGCCCCTGCGGAACGGCACGGCCGATCTCGTGATCGGGGACCGGCTTCGAGGCAACATTCGCCCCGGCGCTATGTCCTGGTCACATCGGTGGATTGGCAATCCGATACTCTCGGGCATGCTGCGATTGCTGTTTCGCACTCGCGTGTCGGATGCTCACTGCGGGATGCGATCCTTCACTCGCGAGGCCTGGCAGCGGATGCATCTGAGCGCAGTCGGCATGGAGTTCGCGTCGGAGATGATTGTTAGCGCCCTACGAGAACGGCTGCGACTGACCGAGATTCCGATCACGTATCACCCGCGCATCGGTGAGTCGAAACTCCAAGGCCTGCGTGATGCCTGGCGACATGTCCGCTTCATGCTGCTGTTCTCGCCCTCGTACCTGTTCCTGCTGCCGGGAACGTTGCTGGTGATAGTGGGCGTTTCCCTTGTCGGATTGCTTCGGTCCGGACCGCGCGAGCTGTTCGGCCATACGTGGGACTACCACCCGTTGCTCTTCGGCGTCGCCGCCATCATCGTGGGCTATAACCTCGTGCTCTTTGACGTCCTCGCCAAGAACTACTCCATGTCGGCTGGCTTCGCAAGATCAGGGCAATGGCTGCACGTCATCAATCGCTGGTTCTCACTCGAGAGAGGGCTTATTTCTGGGACACTATTGCTATTGCTTGGTGCGGTCGTCGAGCTGCGGATCGTGCTTGACTGGATTGCCTCAGGCTACGGCGAGTTGATGGCCGTGCGTGAGGTCGTCCTCGGAATGGCTCCCCTCGTGCTCGGCTTGCAAACAATTTTTGCGTCGTTCCTGATCAGCCTCATGCGCATTCCGCGTCGCTGAGGTCGCGATTGGAATCACAACTGCCGGCTTGGTCGCGATTGCCGGACAACGGATTTGGCCTGAAGTCCCTCGACCAAAGCGGCATCTTCTATGTCTTCTCGTCATGCCGGCAAACTGAGGGCTGGCAGAAACGAACAGTTTGGTAACGTTGTGCGGCAATCAGCGGAATATTGTAAAACTGTGGTTTCGTCGTCGGCGCCTCACAAATCGCTAGGATGTACTCATAGTCAAAGCCATGCCGACCCGCCAAGGGTTGCGGGATTGCATGCGGGCGATCGAAATGCAACAGTCCGACGCAATTTTGTCGCTGGGTTGACTCGCGCCACGAGCAGCGGCGGGAATATGCGTGAAAGCCCGGCGAATAATCTCGTCCTCCACGCCCGCTGGGGATTTTGGCAGAAGAGTGTCACGCGCCCGAACCATTGCCGGAGCATGTGCTCGAACTCAGTGTAGGGGTATTCACGCACGTGGAATCGGCTCATTGGTCGAACGGATGCTGACGCACCGGGGTGAGATACCAGGCGATTTGGCGTCGAATAGCGGAAGCGACCATCTGGCCGAAGGGCTCGATGGACTTCGCGCATGAACTGTAGATCGAGCGCCAGCTGCTCCAATGTTTCAAACGACACGATGACATCGGCGGTATGCGCTGAAGTGGCCACGCTGTGGCATCGGCTCGTAGGAGTCGGACGTGTGGGATTGCGGCGCACTTCTGGAGGCAATCCTCAGCGCGGTGTCGCTGATGTCGATACCGATGGCAGCGCGACACGAGTTCGCGAAGATTTCTAGACCGGAGCCGTCGCCACAGGCATTCGGCGATGTCCTCCCCCCGGAAGCCACTTGCTGCTACGTACGAACGGTGAACGCGTAATTGGGAGGATCGCACTCATAGAGCGATGTGCGCTCAAAGTGTGCGTTCGGTAGGGCCCTTTGAACCATTGCTTCATATTCAGCTTGTGGCACCAGGCTGACGTCGCGATCCCCGGTGATGTATCGGTCGGCCGCGGCGGAAAGCCACGCACGTAAGCCGATCGGCTGGAGGTCTTTGAAGACAAGTGTTACCTGCCGGCCCTCGACGAGGCCAGCGACTGCCCGCAGGAACGTTTCTCGCTCATCCAGCGGCACGTGATGCAGTACGTCGGTGATCAAGATGGCGTCATATCGTTGGTCCCGAATGACGGGAGCATCCAGAGGCGTGGCTGGAAGCAGTCTCACGCGGCCCAGAAACTTGGGTCTTAGACAAAACCCGGTCCTGGGCGCCAACTCCTGCATCGTGACGGTTACTGTGGGGTATCGCGCCAGGAGCACATTCGTCAGCTCCCCGTGCCCGGCTCCAATCTCCAGAATCTGAGCCTCTAACGGCAGGGGCGGGATGGCATCGACGACATGCTCAAGGTTGACAAAACATCCTCGATACACGCGGCCGGCGGCTCGAAAAAGGCGCGGACCCAGAACGTGTCGGGCAATATCCCCGAGGCTCATCTGCTAAGTCTAGATCGGAAGTGTGAGGTTGCGAACGGCGGCAGCAGTGACTCTCATCTTGGTTCCCGTCACGCGCTGGCGAATTTAAGACGGCGGAACCACGGGCCGACAATCCGGAATCACGTGGACGCTAACATCTGTCAGAGCGTGCTGCAGGCATGCAAGTTCCACCTCAAGCAGTACGGACCTCGGATGGTTGCGGTCTTCAATGATTGCGACGGTAATTTGCAATCTCTGTGCACGATGAATCGTCGGCAATGCCATGAGCCTGCGACCAGGCGTTTTGGGTACTACTTTTGGCTGTGTTTAGACCAAGATGCCCGAAGCGTCGCTTTAAAACGCGACAGACATCTTTCCACGATTCTGGAATCGCGTACGTACTTTCGCCAGCCACTCGGTCCCAATATCACGAACTGTCGCCCGAGTGAGAGCCATCCTGGCTTGGAGCCCGCGAGGACCATTCCCAACGTGTGGTTCAGACGTACCGAGAACCGGGCCACTTTCGCAGTGGAGTTCCTATGGCGACTGGATTGAGCGATGAGCGGCAAGTGACGTGACAGCACCGCTTCTTGCTGCCGCAGCATTTGATCGCCCCGCAAAAGACTCGACATCGTAAGAGACGCGCTGTGAACGCGGAATGACGCTGTGGCCGTGGGTACATAGATTACCGAGCCGCTATGGGCCATCTTCAGCCAAAGGTCCCAATCCGCTGTGTACCACAGGGTGGCATCGAGGAAACCGATGGCACGAGCCGTAGAGAGCCTGAACACCGGGGCTGGCAGCGCGATGAAGTTCTGCACGATTAGTTGTGACAAGAGTTGAGCCTGAAGCTGGATACCAGGACGCAACGGGCAGGTCCAGGCGCCAAGAGATTGCCCGTCAGCATCCACGAAGCGACAGGCGGTGAGGATGAGGTCCACGCCGGGCGTGCGCGCGATGACGCTCTGTATAGTGCGGACTCGATTCGACAGCCAGTAGTCGTCCTGATGAAGCATCGCGGCGAATGGCGCCACGGCAGCCGAGAGACCGATATTCGTATTCGTCACCCAGTTTCCACAGTGCTCGCGATGGATGACTCGGAGTTGCAAGGTGGAGGCGAATGCTGATGCGATCCGGACCGTGTCGTCCGTCGAACCGTCATCGACGACGATTACTTCGATATCGGGATCTCCTTGCTCAGCGATACTTTTGAGGGCGCGAGCAATGTATCGGGACCCGTTATAGGCAGGCGTGATGACTGACAGCCAGGGAGGCCGCATGTGCCGGCTAAGAATACTGCAGTTCGGTTCGCTGGCCGCAGGCGTATTCCTGACGTTGGTCGGCCTTCTTGCGCTTTCAGGCCCCGGGCGCATCGACATCGTCGATGGACAAACCCGATACGAGGTTGCACGAAGTCTGGTTGACCACCACGATTCAGTGATTCGAGACCGGTCCGTGTGGTTCGGCGTGTTCCCGGGCCGCAACGGACAGCTATATACCAGCTATCGGCTGCCCCACTCGGCTCTTGGGATTCCAGCGATCTGGCTGGCCGATCTCACAGGGCGGGTCTCGGAAACGCACAGGCATTTCTTCTTCAGTCTTATTGGTGCGGGCGCCGGTGCGGCCCTAGGCGTGTGTTACCTGTCGTGGTTCCTCTCAACTGGGCTTGGCCCAAGAAGGGCCGTCTTCTGGTCGCTGACGGGCGTGTTCTGCACGCCTTCCTGGTTCTACTCCACTAGCACATTCGATGACATCCTGGGAGCGGTCGCCGTGACTGGTGGGCTCGTCGTCGCGCTCATGGGCCGACGCTTGCCGACCTGGTCGGGCCCGGTTTTGGCGGGGGCGTTTGTTGCATTTGCGGTTAACTGTAAGCCGCCACTTGCGTTGTTCGCCGTTCCAATTGCGGCTGCGCTGGATGATTTCTCACTCGCCCGATCCTCCAGGCTCGCCCGCGCTGGAACGGTCGCCCTGGGGCTCGTTGCCGGCGTAAGTCTATACCTCGCTTATGATGCGTATAAATTCCCGCCAGGGACAAAAGAGCTTCACGCATCCCTGTTGCGCCAATACATTTCACCCTGGCCCGGCAACATCGCGGTGGGCTTGCTCTGCCTAACGTTCAGCCCCGCAGCCGGCCTACCCTTCTACGCTCCCACGACAGTGCTAGGACTCGTTGGTCTCAAGGATACTGCGGCTCGCCTTCGATGGACACTGTCGATCAGTATTGCGCTGTTCGTCACGTTCATCGCGTCAATGAGCTTCTTCAAAGGGGATCCCGCGTGGGGACCTCGGTACCTCACGCCGGTCTGTGCTCTGCTATGGCTGTTCGCCCCGGCCGGAGCCTCCCGCTGGCGGCCGATGACGAGTGCTTCTATCCTGTTTGGCGGACTTGTGATTCAACTGCTGGCACTCTCCGTGGATCCCCACCGCTTGGACATTGAGCGTCGGCTGCCTTCGGCCTTCGGAGCCGTGGCCCCGGTTCTCTACTTCGATGTCCGTAACGCGCACCTGCTGAATCGCCCTCGAGAGATCGTCGAAGTCTGGCGGGCCAGACATGAAAATGGCGAGATGTTTTCGCCCGTGTCGCCTTCGACGTTTGCCTTTCCGATCATTGACCGCACTGAGAGTGGTCCGGAAGCGGTCAGGAAGTATCAGATCCTCAACTCCTTTCGACCATGGTGGATCAGCCAGACCTATCTGCCGCTGGTGGAGCGCCCCGTCTCGATTGCTTGGGCTGTTCCCACGTTGGCCTCGCTCGCCGCTGTTGGAGCCCTGTTGCTTGGATTGGCCCTTTGGCCTCCAATCGGAGCAGCCGAAGTAGCTCTCGTACGGTCGAACGCGCGCTCGCGTGGTCAGTCCGGCAGTTGACTGCCAAAAGCAGACTTCTGCAGTGTTAAAACGAAAAGTTGACCCGGTGGAGGTGGTCTCTGAATCGTCATCTTTGGCCTCCTTCAGAGGGGTTTTCCATGGCCAACCTTCCGAGGCAGATTCACCTGGGCCGACGCTAACCCCAAGACTCGCCAAGCAATCATCGATTATTTTGTGAGTGACCGGCCCACTTGTGGGCCACTATCTGTGTATTTGAGCGCATCAGGATGAGCATTGCATGCCAAGAATGTTACTGACCGAATTGGCCTTCAGTTCGGGCGCACGAATCCTGATGGCTGCACTCGCGCTCATCGCATTCTATCTCGTAGGATTCGTATTCCTTCAGTCGTTCTCGCTCGATCTGGGATCACTCAATAACCTGGCGTCGCGCTATCGGTCCCTCGTACAGCTTTGGTTGGCTTTTGGGGGCGTTTCGGCAGCACTGCTCGCGCTCGCAGTTTCGCAGGGGTCGCATGTTCGTACCGAACGACTGACGACGCGACTGGCTGCGGTTTCTGAACGACGTTTCCGAGCGCTGACGTGTGTCTGCGCTTTCATGATCCCGTTGTGCTTTCGCGTTTCCTGCTCAGGGAGCTCCGCTTGCAGACGACGAAGGGGCGTACCGCTTCGGCGCGGAACTCCTTGCGAGCGGTCGACTGTGGGTGGCGTCACCGGCAATGAAGCTGTTCTTCGATCAGAACTTCATGATCAACGACGGTCGCTTGTATCCCGCCTATTTCCTGGGTTGGCCTGCTATTCTGGCCATCGGGGTCACGGTGAGTGCGCCGGAACTGATGAATCCGCTGCTATCAGCGCTCACCGTGCCTGCATTATACGGAGTTCTACAGCATTTCGTGAGTCGCCTCTGGGCAAGAGCCGGCATCCTGCTCTTTCTGTCGTCCCCTTTTCTTCAGATCGGAGCCGCAACGGAGCCGTCACATACCTCCTGCTTCATGGCCCTCGCGTGGTCTCTGTATCTGTACCTGTACCTGCGTATCGCGGTCACAGTCAGGCCCTTCGCTATCATGCTCGGTTTTGCTGTTTCGCTCGCATTTGCATTCTGCATTCGTCCGCATACGGCTGTCGCACTTGGCCTACCGCTGCTCGTCGGCTGGGCGATGCAGCTGCGTGACCTGTCAGCGCGAACTCGTGTTCGCGTTGTCGCCTCGTTCCTGTTGCCCACCTCAGTGCTGGCGAGCATTTTCATTGCGATCCTGTGGGCCCAGAACGGCTCTCCCTGGCGCGTTGGATACTCACGCTACATGCAGGACATCATTGACAACGGCTTCCGGTTCACGACGTTTTCTCTCGATGATGGACGGCAGTGCCAGGGTTCGATTTCTAGAAGTCGGAGCAGCAATCACTCGCACCTGTAAGGGGGTTATCCGTTTAATGCCGATCTGTTTGGCTGGCCGGTGTTCGTTGGCTTCTTCGCTATCGCTCTCGCGGGATTTAGGCGTCGCACTCGCCTGCTCTGGCTGATGATGAGCTTGTACCTTGTTGCGACGCTGTTTCAGCGTGACTGGGGCTTCGATACGTTTGATCCAATGCATGCCTTCGAGCTCTCGTTACCAGTGCTAACCTTGACGATAGCGGGCGCACAGAATCTGCAGGCGAGGCTCGCCCGTGGGGAATACGCGGGTCTCGGATGGTCGCCTTCTCAGAGATTGGCGTTCTCTCCCGCGCTCCTCGGATCCCTCATGCTGACGGCCTGGTCGGGTTTCGTACCCGTACGGCTCGAGGCCGTGCGCCAGATTGCCTCGCACGTTAACCGAGCGCTGGAGGCCCCAGCCGCCGCCGGTCTCCACAACGTTGTAATCTTCACGTCATGGCCTTTCACGCCGGAGTGTAAAGGAGTGCCGCGCCACTTCGTCAACTTCAGGCCCGTCAACGATCCAGATTTGCATAACGACATTCTCTGGGTGAATCACCTGGATCTGGAAACGGATCGACGCTTCCTGCGCACGTCGCCCGGGCGTACCGGTTACGTCCTTACCTGGAATCCCGGGTGCTCCGTGAGGCTGGTGCCCCTGGCAATGGCCAATCCGAACGACATTCCTCCAGGTCGCATCTGGCAATAGCGTTACCGCTTGCCTGACGTCGTACGGGCATTAACGTGGCGTCGATCGACAGTGGACTTGCATTTCCCACCGTGCGCACGGAAGGCTACGCGCGAATCCTGGTAGTGGCCGGGCACCACAGCAGACGTAGTCAAGTTGGCCAATCGCTCCGATCCGGAGGCCTAATAAGGGTAGCGTTAGCCCAGATCAGATATGAAGGGCCGGCACGAGGACAGCAGACCAAAATGGGCCACCGCGGGACGATCTGGACAGTCGTAGCTGTGACACTTGGCGCGAGCGCGCTTTATGCATTCGTGGGCATCGTCCTCCTCGACCCCGATACTCTCTTCTCCGTCGACGCTGCGGTGAAGCTGCTGCAGGCGCGCGCGCTCATCGATCAGCACTCGCTCACGCTCCCATATCCATCCGCCTATCTTGACCCGCACGGCGAATTCTTTCCGTTCGTCACACCGTTCGTCTTCGAGGTAGACGGCCGCTGGGAAGGCATCTTCTCCAGCGCGATCGCGCTGTTCAACGCCGGCGCGCTGGCGCTTGGCGACCGCGGCATCGTCCTGGCCTCGGCCGTCGGCGGCGGTGTGACCGTGGCGCCGTGACGGCCGTGCGATCGAACGCCCCCCGCTGGTGGGCTCCGCTGTTGCTCGGCGCTGGCACCTGTCTCTCGTTCTATGGCGTCGTTGCCTGGGGTCACGCGCCGCTGTCGCGCTGTCGACGGTAGCCTGGGTGGTGCTCACCGGCCTTCTCGCCGCGCGGATCGTGGCCGCAGGCCTCTTGCTGGGTATCGGCGCGCTCCTGCGCGAAGAGCTGCTGCCCCTGGTTTTGGCTTCCTCTGGATCGTCCGGCGTGGGCGGCGCAGCATCCGGCGTGCGCTGCATTGGTCATCATGGCGGTCCTCCGGCAGGCGCGCTGGCTATCCGGACGTCAGTGTCTTCGAATGGCCGCCGCCGCACACCTGGCCTATGCCGCCGAATCGATCGCCGCGCGATTGTCAAACTGGCCTTCCTCCCCGCCGCCCATCGCTGTCGGTAACCGAACGCTATGAGACCGTCGTGCACCTGTGGCTGTTGGGGCGTCAGGGTATCGCGGACTCGATGCTGATGGTCCTTGTTGTGCTGCTGGCGGCTCTCAATCGACGGCGGCAGATCGTAGTCCTTTCAGCCATCGTGCTCGCGCTCCTGCAGCACTGCAGGTACCGCAGGATTGCTGTCGGCCGGCACGCAATCGGAGTTCCCGTCCGGATTGCTGCGCCTTTCCCCCGCGCTGATCTTGCTTTGCTCCGGTAGCCCCGATCAACGCTCCTCGCCTGCGCGCACGGACGCCCTCGTTCTGCGCCGCGTATGGGCTGGGGCTGATCGCCGCCGTCAGCTTGAGCGGCGGCGCGTCGTTCGGCCCTCGCCTGGTGTGCCAATCGTGCCGATGCTCGCCATGGCAGCCTGTGGAGGGATCTCGAGCTACCGGCTTTCGCTGATTGGGCCTCCGGCGATTGCCGCGTGGTCGCTAGGCGCGCTGCTGTTGGTCGCGTCGATCGCGGTACAAGTGGCGTGCGGCGCATGGCCGTATGTGACCTTCAACCGCGCCGAGCGGCTCGCCGTTCGCCAGCTTCGCGAAGCTCCGAGCAGGTCGTTGTGCTGGACAGCGCGTTCACGTTGAGTGTCGCGGAACCCGTCTACCATTCGAAGCAGGTATTGCGCGCGGACAATGAGATCAGAGGGGCGCAGCTGCGCAGCTGCTGGCAAAAACGAACGTCCATTCGTTCCTGCTGGTCCCACGAGAAGCGACTCAGATCGTCGACTTCGCGCCATTCCGTATCGCAGCAGTCTACCGGTTCCCCAAGACCACCATTCAGCGCTGGGAGTTGAGATGAACGTCCTCCGCCGCCTGTTCTCCCCGCCTACGTCGACGGCACCCGCGGCTTCGCCTCTCCCATGACGGCCGGACGGCGACGCTGGGTGGCGCCCGCGGTCGTGACAACCCTGTTCATCGCGACCGCCGCAGTCGCCATTTCGTCCGCGAATCCCGACATCGTCGGCGTCTATCATGACGACGCCATTTATCTGGCCAGCGCACGGTCGATCGCGTTCGACGGCTCATACCGGCTCATCCACTTGCCGCCGGCGCCGTTCGCGACCAAGTATCCACCGCTCTATCCATTGCTCCTGGCTGCTGTCTGGAAGCTTGCGCCTGACTTCCCCGCCGACATCGTGCTGTTCAAGGCGATCAACGGCGTTCTGATCGGGCTCATCGGCGTCCTCACCTACGCCTGGGCCGGGCGAGTCGGCGAGACGGGCGGACGGCAGCGCATTCTCCTGTCGATCGTCGTCTGCCTCTCGCCAGGGACAATGTATTTCGCCGATGTAGTGCTCAGCGACCCGCTGTTTGTCGTGTTGCTTCTTGGCCTGTTCATCGTCCAGGCGGACGACGGGCGAACACCCTCCACCCGTGATGACGTCCTCGCCGGAGTGTTCGCTGGCCTGGCTTGTCTTACCAGATGGATCGGCGTCGCCGCGTCGCTCGGCCTGATTTGGCACGTCTTCGTACGTCGCGGTGCCAGACGAGCCGCTTCGGTGGCGCTACCGGCACTCGCCCTTCCGGCCGCCTGGCTCCTGTGGCGGGCGTGGGCCCAGTCAGGGCAGAGCGAGCTGCTCACCTTCTACGTCGAGTACGAAGCGTCGATTTGGCAGTCTGTGTTTACGGCGCCGATGCTGGCCGCCCGAATGCTCTCGACCAACGCGCTGTTCCTCCTGTCGAACACGCCGGCCGTGTTCGGCTGGCCGCTGTGGATCTTCATCGCGCTGGCGGCGGTTCTGCTTGGCGCGGCCGCGATGTTGACCGGCTGCTGGCGCTCGCTCGCCTTGCCCCTTCGGATCTTGACGATCTATTTCGTGAGCGCGATTGGCCATCCCCCGCTCGCCCGCTACCTCATGCCGTTCGTTCCTGTCGTCTATCTCGGGATGGCGCTGGGCGCGATCAGTCTGCTCAGGCACACGTCAAAGCGGCATCTCGCCTATCTCGCCCTGCTCCCGTTCATCGCAGTCGACGCGGCATGGTTTTACCATTTCCGGCAGGTCACGGGGCGCGCGCTGCATCTCGAGCTGGGCCGCTCGCTGACGGTCGAATGGGAGGGCTATCGCGATACAGCCGACTGGCTTGCCACGCACACGCCACCAGACGCCGTCCTGGGCGCGTGCAGCGACCCATTATATTTTTTGTTCGCCGGTCGAAAAGGTGTGAGGCCCTGGCCCTATCGCCCGCAATATTACTTCCCGATGTACCGCATCCCGATGGTCATCCCTGACCCCGCATGGCTCTCGTCGGAGCTGGATCGTCTGGGTGTTACCCATCTCGTCGTCGATCCGCTGGCGCCGGATGGCGAGGGGGCCTTTGCCCGGGCCACCATCGACGCGCTCCTGGCCGGCCCGCTCCAGCGGTGGACGCTGGTGTTTCGATCGCGTAACGATCGCCATCGCGTTTACCAGCGGCCTGCCCACGCTCCAGGGATTGTGGGCCCGGCGCCTCCGCAATTGCGATCCATCCGGTGATGAAGAGCACGAGCGTCGGCACGCTCTTGCTCAACGACATCGCCAGCCACGCCCCCCGGCTCCACCGCGCGGCATCGCTGCCGGCGAACAGAAACGGGGTTGGCGCAGCGATGACCGTCAGCGCGGCAAGGCACCACCATGCCCGATCTTCACGAAGCGAGCCGCTCGCGGCCAGCGCGCCCAGCAGAAAGACCCCGGCCAGCAGCACGGCGCTGTAGTGATGCTCCCATACGTGCAGGAACGCCAGGAAGAACGCCAGCAACAGTACCGACGGAGCCCAGCAGCACGTCGTTGCGTGGGCTGCGGACGACTCGCCAGATAGTTGGAAGCAGCACGGCCGCAACCACCGCGATCGGCAGTGCTGGCCAGAGCACCGGAAGCCAGCGTCCGGCAAACACTTCGAATAACAGATAGACCGCCTGCGCCAGACTGTACGAACCGGGGTGCGGCCCGCCGATATCGTCGCGAAACGTCACCGCGGCGAAGTTCGACGAGTCGCGACGGATGACCGTCGACCATACGACAATCGCAAGACCGCTGAGTGCGGCAGCGAATGCAGCGGTGCGCCCGCCACGGGCCCGGAGAAACGCCGGGAGGCTGACGAACGGGAAGGATTTGATCAGCCCGGCAAGGCTGACGAAGAGCGCCGCCGCGATTCGCGACGACATCGCGGTGGCGTGCTGTGCCAGAACAGCCGCGAGAATGACCAGCGCGGTCGCCGCGAAGGTGAACTGCCCCATGTGAAGCTCCACGATGTACGGTTGGCTCACGAGGAGCAGCGCCGTCCCCCAGGTCCTCACGTTCGCCGCCGGCGTCATCGCCCTGAAGAGCCACAAGCAGGCCACGAGCAGCGTCTCCACCACGAGGAGCCACGCCAGATACGCCGCCCGCGGAGCCAACAACGAAAGCACGCGGCCAACTGTCTCCGCGAGCAGCGGCGAGTAGATGTAGCGGAAGTAGTACGGGGTCACCCGTGGGTGCTCCGTCATGTCGTACGGAGACTCTCCGCGCCTGACCTGAACGCCAGCGTGATACAGGGCAAAGAAGTCGGCTCCGGGTCCCGGCCAGGTCACCGCATCGAAGTGCAGCGGCGCGGTCGGAAACCGCCAACTCGAAGCAGGCACTTGTCCATCGAGCGGCTGAACGGCGACCGAGACGACGAGAACGACGTGGAGGATACCGGCAGCGACCAGGGCCGCCCGGTCACTCATGCCAGGCGCTCTTTCGATGGTGAAGGCCGCTCCTCTGCAGCGGCCGTTCGTTCACCAGGCGTCAGGAACGTGGCCGTAGCAAGGCCTAACATGCCCCAGGCATACGCCGAGCTGAGGGTGACGCGTACCGGGAACGGCGCGTCGACATCCGGAAGCAGCGGCATCGGCAGCCACAGCAGCCATGCCAGCATCGGCCAGCGGCTCCCGTCGTACGCGCGTCGCATCACGAGCGGCCCTGCAACACACAGGTAGTAGATCCAGCCGAGCGGTGCCGCAAAGGTGGAGCCGACAACGCACTGTGCGAACGCGGCGAGCGGCGGATATCTGGAGGCGCGTACCGCGACGGCGAGAGCAAGCGTTGCACTGATCAACGCCGTCGCGCGATACGACAGCCCATGCGTCGGTCCGGCGAGCCGCTGTCCCAACCCGGCCCACGACGCATTGAAGCGCGAATCGAACCAGGTGACGGCGCCAATCGCGTGCAACCAATCCCACTGCGCCCCCCCGCCCCAGAGCATGATCGACAGCAGGATCAATGCGCCAGCCATCACAAGCGCCGCGGTAGCGGCGACCCATCGACGTGTGAGCAGCAGCCAGGCGGTCAGGGGCCAGAAGATCGGCTTGAACGCGCATAGTGCTCCGATGGCGGCGCCGGCAGCCAGCCACCGCGATGCCGCCGCTGCGCGCCATGAGACGGTCAGCAGGAGCGCCAGGCATCCAGCGACCTGACCGGCGCCGAGCGCCATCACCAGCGCAGGCGAGCTCAGTGCGGCCGCCACAAGCCACCCGCCTTTGCGCGAGCCGAGTTCGTGCCGATCGAACAGCAGGCCAACCGCGAGCACCAATGCCAACAGATTGACGAATCGGAAGGCCTGCGCCGCCTCGTCGACGGGCAGCGCCGCGAGCGGGATGGTCAGCAGGTGGAACTGCGGCGGGTTCATGTTCCACCACAGCCCGTCGACGAGCGCGTGCGGCGTGTAGGCCGGCCGATGCTCCAACAGCGCCCGCGTAGTGGCGTGAACCATCGCGAAGTCGCCATAGCGCAGGGCACCGACGGCCAGCCACAGGTGTATTGACGCGGCAACGACGATGACGAGCGCGAGGGGTGACCAGCGCGGGATTTGGGGTAACGCCAGGCGCGAATCGGCCAACTTCCACCTATCCCGAATCTTATTCAGGCGTGTTCCGTGTCTCGGTTACACACCGCGGCGATTTGCGCCCTGACTGGGCGCCACGGCTCAGTCTAACCGGTGCGACTCATCTGGGCGTCCCATGAAACGCCAATTCAAGTCATCCGAACATTCCTTCAACCCGCGATCCTGCACTGCTTCTCAAAGTGCAGTTTGGCCGCTCGAGCGAGTATTGCCGATGCGCAGCGGACGTCGAGCGCGGTTTGTGCACTGCGGTTGCAAGAACGTCACATCCCCTCTATGATGCGAGATTGAAGATGCACGATCTGAAACCGCAACCACGGCTCGAACGGACGGTGATCTCGAGTGGGGCCGTGCTGACAGTGTGCTGGCTGCTGACGTTGGCGACGCCGGCAGAAGCCTACATCGATCCATCTGCGGGCGGAATGCTCGTGCAACTGCTGCTGGCTGGGACCGCAGGGGTCGCTGTCCTCGGACGATTGTTCTGGGGTCGCATCAAGCGGCTGTTTGGAGTCTCCGACGCCGCGAACGAGACCGTGGAACACCCCGCCGATCCGCCGCATGATCGGGTTTGATCCAGCCTCTTTCCGCGATCCGTCCGGACGCCTTTTCCGCCACGCTGGCGCCATCTATCGTACCTGCTCTCCCGAGGCGGTTCAGGTCTTCGAGAAGGCGCGGGCGACCGGCCTTCTCGAGCGCCTCGAGCGTGAGGGACTGTTCGTCGAATCCGAGTTGATCTCGAGCCGCAACGAAGGGCTCGATCCGGAGCAGGTCGGCGAGCGTATCGTCCGTCAGCGCGAGCTGCCGCTGGTGACCTACAGCTACGAGTGGAGCTTCTCGATGCTGCAGGCGGCGGCTATCGCGACGCTACGCGCGCTGGACCTCTGTCTCGAGAAAGGCTTCGTGCTGAAAGATGCGACCGCGTTCAACGTGCTGTTCGACGGCACGTACCACGGCTGGTCGACGTCCACTCATTGGAACCACGCCGGGAAGGCAGCCTCTGGGCCGGCTACGCCCAGTTCTGTCGCGCGTTCCTGTTCCCGCTGATGCTGATGGCGCACAAGGGGATCGATCCGCGTCCACAACTGCTCGCCGGCCTTGGCGAGGTACCGGTATCCGAGGTCGCACCCCTCCTCAGCCTGCGGGATCGGTTGAGACGCGGGGTGTTCGTGAACGTGATGCTGCAGGCACAGCTCGAGCGGCGCTTTGCCGGCCGCGCGGAGGATGTGAGTAAGGCAGGCGCGGGGATGAAGTACCCGCTCGCAGCGATCCGCTCACAGGCGCGGAAGCTGAAGAGGCTGATCGAAGGCCTGTCCGCCCCCGCGAGCGATAACTGGACGAGTTATACGAAGACGAACACCTACGACGAACCGCTGGTGCGCGCCAAGGAAGGCTTCGTCGCCAGAGCGATCGCGGCAGCAGGCAACGGGACGGTCCTCGATCTCGGGACCAACACCGGCCAATATGCACGCCTGGCCCGGAAGGAACGCCGGCGCGTCGTGGCTATCGACGTCAGCGCAAGCAGCATCGATGCGCTGTACCGAACGTCGGCCGGCGACACGGAGCTCTTTCCACTGGTCGCCGATCTCACGAAGCCAACGCCAGCGATTGGCTGGCGTCTGATCGAGCGAAAGAGCCTCCTGGACCGGGTGCGTGGCGAGTTCGCCCTGGCACTGGCCCTGATTCATCACCTTCGCATTACGGGCGGGATACCGCTTCGCGAGATCGTCGACTTGCTGACCCGCCTGGCGCCGTCGGGAGTCATCGAATGGGTCGGTCGGGAGGACAGCATGGTCCGACGGCTCCTCGCGCTGCGGCCCGACGTCTACGACGACTATACGCTGCCGAATTTCGAGGCGCTGCTGCGGGAGCGCTCACGGATCGTTGCGCGGGAGGAGCTTGGCGACGGGCAGCGCGTGCTCCTTGCCTACAGCGCCGCGTAAATGCAACCGCCCGAAATGGCACGTCTGTCGATCGTCGTTCCGGTATACAACGAAGCACAGACCATCGAGCAGGTGCTCGATAAGGTCGATGCCATCGACGTTGGCAATCTCGAAAAGGAGGTTATCGTCGTCGACGACGGTTCCACCGACGGCAGCGCACAGCTGATTGCGACGCGTATGGAGGGCGGAGCGAAGCACCGTCTGGCTCACTTTTCGATCATCAATCTCGGGAAGGGCGCAGCCGTTCGCTTCGGCTTCAAGTACGCGACCGGCGACATCATCCTGATTCAGGATGCAGATCTCGAGCTCGATCCCGACGAATGCGGACGGCTGATCGCGCCAATTCTCGAAGGACGGGCGGACGTGGTGTACGGGTCGAGGTTCGCGCGCCGCTCTCCTGGCATTCCCCTACACACGCGACTGGCCAACCGCGGCCTCACAACGCTGACTAACCTTCTATACGGCAGCGAGCTGACCGACATGGAAACCGCATACAAGGCGTTCCGGCGCGAGGTCCTGCAAGCCGTGAGGCTGCGCTGCGTGCACTTCGATATCGAGCCTGAAGTGACCGCTCGGGTGTTGCAAGCGGGCTACGAGATCCTCGAAGTCCCTATTTCTTACAATCCGCGACGCAAGGATGAGGGCAAGAAGCTGTCATGGACGGACGGGATTGACGCAGTCTACACGTTGGTTAGGTGCCGATTTGTTCAGCAGCGGGGGCGCCCAGCCGCGTGATGTTGATCGAGCGAGCGTGTGTTCCCACTGACAGAGCATTAGGGTTATTCGATTGGCCGAGCTGCAAGACGCGAAATCACCGCGTCGACATGGCAAAGAAATGTGACCAGCGCACGACTGTCAGGAGATCGGCGCGATCGTCGGTCCACACAGGAGAGCCGTCGTCCCCATTTAGGCGATTCCACCGCCCATTGCGATCGAGCGGCTCGAGCGTGTTGCAGGACGCGGCAAGGACTACCCAGTGCGAGGCCCGCCGCTTCGTCGTGTCGGTGCTGGTCGCTGCGGCCGTGTCAAACTGCTCGCGACCGCACAATCCACTTGCGCGGGCGGTGCCCGCCAAAAGCGGCGCCAGATCGACGAACCGGTTCGAGATGTGAACGGCGAGAATGCCGTCCGGCCGAAGGCGGCTGCGATAGAGATCGATCGCCTGCCGGGTCAACAGGTGCACGGGAATTGCGTCCGAGCTGAACGCGTCGAGGACCAGCATGTCGAGCGATCCCTGCGCGACGGACGCGAGGGATCGGCGGCCATCCCCGATGACGATCTCCGGCCTGACCGCCGCATCACGAAGGTACGTGAACTGTTGAGCCGCCACCCGCTCGACCAGCGCGTCGATCTCGAAGAACGTCCAGTGTTGCCCCGGCCGTGCGTAAACAGCAAGCTCGCCGACGCCGAGGCCAACTACGCCGATTCGCGCGTCGCGGAGGCGCGGCGCAAACGATGAGAACGCCTGCCCGATGGGTCCGTCCGCCGCGAAGTAGGTGACGGCGCGGCGTGCGCGCATCGGGTCGTAGCTCTGCATCCCATGAACGGTGGCGCCGTGAATGAGCCCACGGTAGCCGGGCTCATAGTTCTCGACAACCCGAAGGACCGAGTAAAAGCTGCGACGCACCAGGACATCTTCCAGGCGCGCGGTGTTGGCCAGCTGCAGGAACATCAGACTCAGGACGCCGCAGGCAATCAACCGCACGCCCCGCTGCCGGAACAGGACAACCGCGATCGCCCCCAGAGGAAGCAGCAGCGCGACCGACGGATGCGGTACGGCCGTCATCGCCAGCCATCCCACCGCAGCGACGAATGGCAGGACCGCCAGGGTGGTATCCGGCCACCAGCGTCGGGTGTCTTTCCGGGCACCGATGACAAAGGCCACGGGCGACGCGAGAAGCATTAACGGATATTCGACTGACGTGTTGAAAAGCGCCGGTGCAAGCAGCGCGTTGAACAGGCCGCCGGCGACCCCGCCGACCGAGGTCCACAGATAAAAGCCCGTGAGGTGATCGGCCGCAGGTCTGCTGTCAGCGAGCCGGCCGTGACACAGCGCACAGATGAGGAAGAGTGCCCCGAGATGGAGACCGACGCCCGTCGCATTTGTCGCGGTCCCCGCGATGTGCATGGTTGCCAGCAAGAGGCCCATCAGCGCGCAGGCGCCCACGATGTCGCTCGTCGGGCGGATCACATGCCCCGTGAAGCTGATGATGAAAGTCACCAGGTAAATCGCCAGCGGCACCACCCAGAGCAGGGGGACCGGCGCCAGCTCCGTCGACAGATAAGCGGTGCAGCCAATCGTCAGACTGGACGGCACCAGCGCCAGCCAGACCCATCGTGCGACCGTCGGCCATGTCGGCGGTGGCGTGGAGACAGCATCAGGCGCTGTCGCTACCGGGCGCGTCGACCACCGAACAAATGCACACGCCGCAACCATGCTCACCAGGCCCACGTAGCCCACACTCCATGCCCAGCGATGCTGCGTAACGGTGAAGTACGGTTCGAGCAAAATCGGGTACAGCAGCAGGCCAACCAGACTGCCGGCGTTGCTCGCGCTGTAGAGGAAGTAGGGGTCGTTTCGGCGAGGATCGCCGGTCGCGGCAAACCACCGCTGAAGCGTGGGTGCGTTGGTCGCCAGCGCGAAGAATACAAGCCCGACGGACGCGGACAGGAGCGCAAGCAGCCGCGACTGGGGACTCGATGTGGCCGATGGAATCAACTCGTCTACGAGGTGAAGAGGCAGTGTGACAACGGCGATCAGCAAAACCGCGAGGTGTACCCATGACTGAGCCCGAGCCGGAATCCGGGTCATCGCGTGAGACCAGGCATAGCCGACGAGCAGCACTGCCTGAAAGAACACGAGGCAGGTCGTCCACACCGCCGCCGAGCCGCCAAGCAGCGGCAACACGAGCCGCCCCACCAGCGGTTGAACCACGAACAGGAGCAGAGCGCTCACGAACAAGGTACTGCCGAAAAGGACTGCCATCACGAATCCCGGCTTGAACAATTCTCAACGATCACGGCAGTATAAGGCGGGCCGGATGACGCTCTCGTACGGAGGACGCCACGGAGGGGTAGTGACAGCCGTCTCGCGATCAATCGATACGGCGACCCGCCTACGCATGTGGGCCGTCACACTGCTCCTCGTGGCAGTTGCTAACCACGCATACGACCTGGCCGTGCCTGGCCTGCTTGATCGAAGCGGCCGACTGAAAGCCTCCGACTATCTGCGCCTGTATGTCACCGGCGTGCTCGCACGGCAGCAGCGCTGGAGTGAGTTCTTCGACGGGGACGCCCATGTACGAATGGCGCAAGTGGTGATCGACCCGCGGCTGCGCATGTCCGGCCTGCGACCGAACTACAGCCCTGCGGTGGGTCTCGCACTGACTCCGCTGACCCATCTCCCCTTCCTGCCGTCCGCGTACCTCTTCTCCGCCTGCACCATCATCGCCTTCACCCTCGCCGTTAGCCTGTTGCTTCGGTGCTGCCGCCGTTTGAGCGCCGATCCGATCACCGTGGGACTCTGTGCGGCGGCGTTTCCCGCGCTGTTCGACACGTTGCGCTACGGGCAACTCAGTGCCTTTACGCTGCTTGGTTTTTCGGCCGCTGCCGCCTTGTGGTCCAGAGGCCATCCCCTTGCGGCGGGTGCGGCTCTAGGCCTTGTCGCCTACAAGCCAAACCTGCTCGTTGCGCCCGCGATGATTCTCTCGCTGACGGGCAGCTGGTGGGCATTGGCGGGTCTCGGCCTGGGCGTCCTCGCCGAAACCGCCGTCAACGTCCTGGCCGCGGGATTCGACACGATGAGGCGCTACATCGCCACACTGGTGTCGCTCGCGACCGATCCGAGCGTGATCCAAATCTACCCGCACGAGCTGCACTCTTGGCGGGGCTTCATCCAGGGTCTGGTGCCACCGACCCTCGTGGGCCCGCTCACGGCAGCTGCCTCACTCGGCACGATCGTCGTCAGCGTCCTGGTGTGGCGCCGGTCGAACGACTGGCGGCTTCGATGGTCGACGCTCACGCTCGCGACCATCCTCGTCTCGCCTCACCTGCTCACGTACGATCTCCTGCTGCTGGCGGTGCCGTTGGTGCTGATCGCGGATTGGGCGTGCGACCGCGGAGCGCGAGTGGGAACCCCCGAATGGATCGGCCTGCTGCTGGTGTATTTCTCGAGTCTCGTCAGTCCGGCCGTGGCCGCGCTGACGCACATTCAATTGTCGACGGTCGCGATCGCCTGGCTTCTACTTTGGTCGGCAGCGCGCACGGCTCAATCGGCGCATTCGGAAGCCGCACCCGAGCTGCCGCCGGCTCTTCGAGCAGGCCCATCATGAGCTCGTAGGCCGCCAGGCCGAGAACGACGTAATCGATCGCCCCGCCTCGCGACCAGAAATCCCACATCGCCGTGACGGTCAGCATGGCGCTCGTGAATGCCCACGGGAGAAGCGAGTAGGCCGGCCGCCAGACCTTCGATAGCACGCCGCCAAGACTAAATACTTCGAGCGCCGGCACGCGTATCGATGCAGCAATCCAGGTGCCGACAGGCG
Organism: Vicinamibacteria bacterium; assembly: GCA_963800785.1. Taxonomy (GTDB): domain Bacteria; phylum Acidobacteriota; class Vicinamibacteria; order Vicinamibacterales; family JAENWD01; genus JAENWD01. Next base: position 388,726 of record CAWDCH010000019.1, on the reverse strand, counting down.
TGCCGGCCTCTGCCCCCGGAAAGCGCGGCGCTCGCCGCGCCTGTCTCCCCGGGAGCAGACTGAGGGCTGCCACTGCTACGATTACTCCGCAATGGCGTCGCGTCCGCGGGCCCTTTCGGTCGAAGAGTGTCTCGTCGGCGCAGCGTTTCTCGGCCTGACAGCGCTTGCCTGCCTCATGCCGGTGCACAACGACACCTGGTGGCATCTTCGCAGCGGCCAGGAGATGGTGCAGAGCCGCGCGCTGCTCTTCACGGATCGCTTCTCGTTCACCGCGGCGAATTCCTTCTTCTGGAATCACTCGTGGCTGGCGCAGATCATTTTCTATGGCGTCTTCACCGTCGGCGGCTTGCCGGCGCTGACCGCCTTCTGCGCCGTGCTCGCGGTCGCCGCGTGGGCGGTGCAGTGGCGCATGACGCACGGCGACGTGGCGACGCGGCTCATCGTGCTCGGCATCGCGCTGTCGTCAGCCACCGCGATTTGGTCGGTGCGGCCGCAAGTGTTCAGCATCGTGCTGCTCACAATCGCCGCAAAGCTCGCAGCGGAGGACAGGTGGGCCGTACTGGCGGTGCTGATGGTCCTCTGGGCAAACCTGCACGCCGGCTTTGCGATGGGTCTCGTGATCGCCATTGCTGCGTGTGTTGCGGCGCTGATCAGTGACCGCGACCGGCTCCTCGGGCGCGTGCTGGGTACCACCGCCTGTGCGGCCGCGACGCTGATCACACCGCTTGGAACGACGAATTGGACCGAGATGTTCGCCTCGATGGCGCGCTCGCGAGCCAACCAGATTCACGAATGGATGCCGCCCGGTCTTTCGAGCGGCCATCTCATCTTCTGGCTCGCGGCAGGCGCGCTGGTCTGGCTGGCCGCGTCCCGATGGCGACGTCTTGCGGCACCCGCCGATCGCGTCATCGTGCTGAGCGCCCTTGCCGCCATCCCGCTCGGGGCGCGCTCGATTCGCAACATCCCTGCGTTCATGATTCTGATGCTGCCGGCGATGACGCGCCTGTTATCCGTCGGCGAACGGCCGACACCGAAACAAGCGCCACAGCCCTCCAGGAGCGCGACGACGATACTGGCCTTCGTGAGTTGCGCCGCGGCGGGACTGGTCGTGATGGCCTGGCGACTGCCTTGGACTAGCCTGGGATGGCAACCGATGTCGCGGCAAGCCGCGACCGCGATAGCGTCCTGCCCCGCGCCCCTCTACAACTCGTATGAGGGAGGCGGCCCGATTATCTGGTTCGTTCCGTCCCAACGGGTCTTCCTGGACAGCCGGCAGGATCCATTTCCGATCACGCTGGTGCAGGCGGCGACCCGCGTCGAGGCCACAGGCGACTACAAAGCGCTCTTCGATCGGTTCCGTTTTCAGTGTGCGGCCCTCGCGCCCGGCACACCGACGGCTGTAGCTCTGCAGCGCGATGGGTGGCGCCAGACGTTCATCGACCGGCGATGGGTCGTACTGATTCATCCATCCGCGTCGTTGGCGCGTCCTGACCGAGGCGCCACAACCAGGCCAGGGCCAACGGGCTCGTGAGCTGCACGTGGGTGAGCGCCGCGAACGGGCCGACGAGCGGCGCCCAGAACAACGCATATGCCAGGGGGGCGGCGCCCCCTCGCTCCGTTCTGTACACGTCCGCGATCAAGGCCAGCGGCACGGTCAGGATCACCAGGTCGTAGCCGTACAGGTGGGGATCGATCAGCAGGCCGGCCACAATCACTGCGGAAAACGCGATTCGGCGATCGCGTGTCGCGCGGATGGCGCGCGATGCGAGAAACAGCGTCAGTGCCACGCAGAGTCCCCAGAGAATCGAGGCGTACAGCGGGCGATCGACCACAAGCGCGATGGCCCCTTTCAAACTGTGAAGCTGCCAAGGCTTCGGCTCGAATGCCTCAGGACGCGCCAGGATGCGAGCGGCGGCACGAGCGAAGTCACCGAGGTACTGCCACGCCGGTCACGCACGCCGTCAGCGCACACTGCCCAACAGCCCCAGCGACGATGCCCCAAGCCAGCCGAAGGCTCGGACGCAGCACGATCGCGGCAAGCGCGATCGAGAGGAGTTGGGGCTTGAACACGAGACTGCCGAGGGCGACGCCGGCAAGGACGAGGTGTCCCGAGTGCCAGGCCCGCCATGCTACGAGTACAGCGGCGAGCGCGAGGGTGCTGATCTGCCCGTGCAGGATCGTCTGCTGGAACGCAGGATTACCTAGCGCGAGGAGAGCGCAGGTGAGCCGCCACATTCGATCGAATGGCGACGTCAGCGCGTACACCACGGCCCCATAAAGAAGCGTGGAACACACCGTCCACGCGATCAGCGCCGGCGCATAACCCAGAGCGGCGAGCGGCGCGAACAGCACCGCGACCTGCGGGGGATACACGGATAAATACAGCAGGTCGCCGATGCCAGGGACCTCGTTCCGGAGCGCAAGCGCAAACGCCGGCCAGTCATACAGCGACTGGATCCGGCCGGTGAGCGCAAGCTTGCCGGCCATGAAGAACTGCGAGAAATCTGGCGCCTTCAGCTGTCCGAATCGATCCGAGGCGCCGGGGGTTGCGAGCAGCCATATCGCGCCGCCCCAGAGCACGACCATGAGCACCAAGGCGTGCGCGCGCAGCGTGCCGGTATCGGGACGACGATCGCGCGGCGCCGTTGCTTGTATCATGGCCGATACGTCGTGCCCCTTCCGTCAGACAAAAGTCACCTTTCGTTCACCCCCCAGCGACAGCTCTCGCCTACACTCGACTGGGGGACTTCTTCGGCAGACGTGCAAGGTCTGCGAGTGCCGTGACAGCCATGCAAACTTCGGGAGCCTCGACCGAAACCCGGATGACGATAACGATCATCCTTATTGCCCTCGGCCTGCTCGTCATCCTGGCAGGCAACCCGAGCGATTTTCTAAAGGTCGTCGACGGGATCCTCCAGACGGGTTTTCAGGCGTGCCTCAAGGTCTACCAGGGGCTGCAGGGCTGAGCCCGCTACGGAGCAGCCGGAACTCGACGCCCTCAGGAAGCGCAGACGAAAACGCCTCGAGCGCCCCCTGAAGCTTCGCCGCATCTTCCGCCGACCTCGCAAGGAACACCACCGTATCCTCTGACACCGACACCCTGTCGCGGATGCGCCACTCTCCGACCGGATGCCAGCTCCCGGGAACGATGCGGTGGAACACCGTCACGTACATCGCCACTGCCTTCACGTCGTGACTGCGCGCGAGACGCTCGAGCGTGGCGGCGGTCATTTCGCCCTTTCGCCAGGTCTCGGTGACGTCCTGTGAGGCCAAGCCGGCGATGTCGAAAATGCGAGACGGTCCGAGCCAGCTCACGGCGCCGATGTCGTTGATGCCGATCGTCGCGTCCGGATAGAAACGGCGGAAGAACAATCCGAGCTGATACTGCTGCTCGTACACGTTCGCGCTCGCCGCGGGTGTCTTGGCTGCCGCTCCGAGCGCCCTCATCGCCAGCGGGAGGGCCAGGAGCGCGATGAGCGTATAGACAGGCATCCGATGGCGCGTGCCTATGCGCTCTGCCATCCATTGTCTTCCGGGCGCAACCAGCCATACCGCGGTCAGGCCGAGGACCATCAGATAGGCGTCGTAGCGATAGAACCATTCCAGCTTCACAAGGCTCGCGTGCAGGAACACTGTTGCGAGGAAGAGCGCGCCAAACGCGCGGTTCACAGGTGTGATGGAACGGGCAGTGACGTGTGCCTCCACCAGCAACAGCAGGACGGCGATTGCCAGAACCAGCTGCTCGGGCCGCTGGTAGATGTTGATTACGGCGAACCAATCGGCCATCACCGCGGCGATTCCGTCCGAGACGGTCCCGAACCGGCTCGGTCCCGATTTCATGAGCAGTGAATTGGGCAGAATGAGCGCTCCGTGCGCCACTGAATACGTCCCCAGGGCGACCACGGGGATGGCGGCGGCTGCACCAATCGAGAGCGCCGCGCCCCACCGCCCCCGCCACGCCATCCAGCACACGACGGCAAAAACCGGGAAGAGACCTTCGTATCGCAGGCCGGTCAGACAGGCCGCGACGATGCAGGTGGCGATCAGCCCGTCGTCCTGCCCCGAGAGATGCCGGGCAGCACGCCAGACAAGCAGCACGGTGAATGCCGTCTGCAGTGTGTGCTCCATCCCGACGAGCGCGAGGGTCGGCAGTGGTCCGGCCAGCGTGATCGCAATCAGCAGCAGAAAGCGCGCCGGAGGCTCGACCGAGTCGACGGTGACGCGGTCGACGATCGTGAGAACGATCAGGCCCGCGACTGCGTTGATGACAAGAGGCCACCCGATCGCCTCGCCGCCCAGCAGGCGAACGGTTGCCAGGAGCACCGTCCACAGTGGCGAGGAGGAGACGGACGCAAATGCTTCCGCCGAGATCCCCCAGACCCCGTGATCTGCCAGGGTACGCGCGACCGTCAGGTGAATGTACGGGTCATCGAGCGCGTAGATGAAGAGCCCGCCTGTCCTTCGGACTGCGAGGAGCGCCAGCACGCCGACGAGCAGAAGATACAGTACACCCGCTGCTGCCAGAGGTGCCCAGCGATACCATGGCGACGTGGTTCTCGTCAGCGAGATCACGGGCGCGCCGTGGTCCAAAACACCCACAACATCAGGAGGCCCCAGAAATACACGGATGCAAGCGTGATCGTCGCCAGCGCGCTCGGTTGACCAGAGGCCGCGACTTCCTGCGGAACATAGAGCAACGCGATGCCGCTCGCCAGAAGGGCCCCTTCTTGCCAGCGGAGCCGGCGGACACGATCCCATCCTCGCGTCGCGCCGAGCCATCCGACGAGCGGGCCGTACGCGAGCGGCAGATGTACACCCACCCGAGCGGTGAGGCGAGAATCGCGCCGATCAGCGCGACGAGCATCGAGCGATCCGGATCACGCGCGTTGAGATCGCGGGAGCCCGCAACACCGATTGTGCCGAGGGCAATCAGGACCCCGCCGATGAGTGCCAGCGGGGTGTACCAGCGATTCGGCGTGGACGACCGGGCGACCGCTCCCCCACCCTCCGGATACGCGGCTGACGAAGCCATGCCAGAATCCGTTGATAGACAGCTACCTCCACCAGCTTGAATACACGCCCGAGCGTCGTCATCCAGTGCCAATAGGCCTCGGTCCCGAAGTATGAGCGAGCCCAGAGCGCACAGGGTCAGGGCGGAGGCAGCGAGTGCGATGACGGCCCGCCGAGCGACGCTCAAAGACGAGCACCGGTACAAACAGCAGCAGGAACAGCTTGACGCTTGCGCACGCACCGAGCCATGCGCCGGCTGCCACCCAGTGGCCGCGGCGCCACGCGGACCAGGCCAGCGTGAACGGGATCATCAGCACGAAGGCGAGCTCGGAGGTCACGGCCACCGTCGTGAATGCTGCACAGGACAACGTGAACGCCCCCCACAACCAGAAACGGCGCCACGACCAGGGGACGTCGAGCTCGCGCTTGACCAGCCACAGTGAGCACGCCAGGCATACGGCCGACACGCCGACGAACAGGATCAGTGCCTGACCGTAGCTGAAGCACGCCAGCGGCAGGAACAACAGCTGGAAGTGCGGTGGATTCAGATTGCCGAGACGTTCGGCCGCCCAGGTGACGCCGTAGCGCGTCGGCGACTCGCCGTACATCGGCAGACCGTCGGCGACCATGCGGGCGGTGTAGTAAAAGATGGTGAAGTCGCTGTGTGCCGGGTCGGTCAAGGTCAGGCGGATCATCCGCAGGTAGACCTGCGCGAACGCCACCCAGATCACCAGGACGAGACCCCAGGCGAGGGCGCGGATCAGATCGCCGCAGAGCGCGACCGCCTGCGCCGGGAGCACGCGCCGCAGCTGATCGTCGGAGATCACGCCGGCCGTTCTGGGGCGTCACGCACGACGTGAAGCGCTGCCAGCAGAAGCCCCCAGGTGGCAGCCGATCCCCACAACAGTGTCGCGAGACCAGACGGCTGACCTCGAAGGAGCCAGGGCGTCGGAATCAACCAGCAGGCCGTCGCGGCCACCCCGGGCCAACGCCCCCTCCAGCCGGGAAGCAGCAGAACGCCGGAGGGACACCCACCCGAGCGGGCAGATGAGCAGAATCGCGGTCATCACGATCGACCACTGTTTGCTCATCTCGGCGTGCCTGCGACACAGCCACCATGCGATGCCAATCACCACCGCACAAGCCGCGTAGGTGATTGCGGCCGCCGCCCCATGCCAATCGACCAGCGGAACGAATTGCGAGTTCGGCGCGAAGTTGCGATAGACCAGACCCCACAATGACGCGTTCAGGCTTCGCGCGTACCAGTCCACCACGGAGACACTGGCCAGCCAGTCACGAAATTGATCGGCACCAAATACCAGCAGCCCGCTCGCCACGAAGAGCATTGCCGACGCAACAGCAACGAGGGCCGCGCCCCAGTGCCGCCGCCAGGCGAGCCAGAGGATAAGCGGCGCGAGGAACGGCTTGATGGCGACTGCCAGCCCTATCCAGGCGCCGCTGGCAAACCAGCGATTCCGCCTGCTCGCGGCCCTGACGCCAGCGTGACCGGCAACAACAGCACCCAGGCGAGCTGACCGGTGACGAGTTGCACGTGTGTGGGCATCCACCACAAGAACACGAGCAGCCACTGCCAGCCGGGCCGCCACCCAGTCTCCTGCGCAATCACCTTCAGACTCGCCAACACCGCAAGCGCGCCGGTGACCAACCACGCCGCAGCCGCCAGATTTCTCGGCAGGAGCACGAACGGCAGGAACAGCGGGTGAGTCGAGGGCAGATTCAGATTGGTGTAGAGGAGACCGTCGTCGCCATGAGAGGCCGGCGTCGTGGCGTAGAGCGACGCCCCCTCATACGCCCAGGCGGACACGCCGTACCAGAACCGTCCGAAGTCGTCGCACGCCAGCGTGTCGCAGGCGTCCTTGACGGACAGGCCGATTCGGACGACTGCAAGCACCAGAAGCGCGGCACCGAACGGGAACGTCAGGTCACGAACGAGAGCGCTGGAAGAAATGAATCGCAGCTGCGAGCGCAGCGCCAATTGACCCGTTTTCATTTCGCGGGGCCGTAATAGCCGCCGCGGCTGGCGATCTCGACGCCGCGACGTCGGCTGCGGATCTCCACCTGACGCCAGGCCCCATTCCGGACCGTGTTCGTCGACGTATAGCTGATGCGGTATCGGCGCCGCAGCGTTTCGAGAATTCGGTCGAAATCGCGCCCCAGTATCGACACGTCGTCAGGGAATTGGGACGCTTCGCCGCCGGAGTCGCGCGCCAGCTGCTCGAGCACGGGGCGGTCGATCTGCGGCCCGAGGCCGACGGGAAACACGACGGCATCCAGCGCTTTTAGCAACCGCTCGCGGACCTCGTCGAGCGTGTGCACGCTGCCAGGGCCGGTGCCCGCATTGTTCTCATCGCGGCCATCGGTCATCACGACCACGACGCGGCGGCCTTCTGCATCTCTTCCAGGCGCGACAACGAGTCGTAGACGGCATCGTACAACGCCGTGCCGCCCTTGGGCATGTAGCCGTCGATGGCTTCCAGGCTCCAGTCGCGGCGCGTCGTCAGATCGTGCGCGAAAATGCAGGGTGATCGGAAAAGAGGACCAGCGCAAGGCTGTCCTCGGCGCGCACCTGTTCGATGAAGCTTTTCGCCGCGGCCTTCATCGGCTCAGCCGCCTTCTTCATGCTGCCGCTCTGATTGACGGTGAACACAATCGATACTGGCGTCGTGGCTTCCTGAAACGCTTCGAGTGACTGCGGGACTCCGTCTTCCACGACCTCCAGGTCGTCCATCGACATGTCAACCGAGCTCTCGCTCGTGTCCGTCAGCGTGAACTCGATTCAGATGGCCGAATCGGCGGCGGCTTCGGAGCGAAGTATCCGGCGCGGGCGCGGACCTTGAGCGACGGATTGACGGTCTTCACCGTACCCCCGCCACTACCCGTCCACCGTCTGGTTGTTCGGCACGTAGGTCAGGACGTATCGCAGCGTCACTTCCGAGGCGACCCGCTCGTGAATCGGCCGGAGCTCGATCTCGCTGGACGGGAAGAAGGCGCGCCCCCCCGTCTCAGAGGCGAGCTGCCTGAGAAATCGCTCGCCCTTGAGCGAAATGCCGGCGCACGCCGCCGATGCCGACGATGTACATCGACGCTCCAGTCTGCTGGACCATGGCGATGGCGTCAGCCAGCTTCGCCGTGCTGTGCTCGTCGAGCCGTTGGTCAGCAGGATGATGGCGTGCCTTCCTTCGACGCTCGACAGAAGCTTCGCCGCCTGCTCGACCGAGTCGAGGATTGCCGTCCCCCCGCCCGGACGAATCGCGGCGATGGCGTCGGACACTGTCGCGCGATCGTCCGTCGGGCCGGTGATCGTCTGAAGCTTCTTGGCGAACGGTGCGACGATGATGCGATCCTCTTGCCAAGGTAGCTGGCCAGACGCGCGGCAGGAAACCGCACGAAATCGATGCGGCGCGACATGCTCTGGCTGGTGTCGATGAGGATCGTGAACGTTGCCGGCAGCTGCTCGGGACGCACCACATCCAATGTCTGCGGCACGTCGTCCTCGAACAGCTGGAAGGCCGACGGCCCCATTCCCGTAACGAAGCGGCCGGCCTTGTCCTGCACCGACGTTTCGACGTAGACGCTCGAGACTTGCGCGTGCTCCAGCACCTCGAGCGGCTTCAGGAGCACACTGTCCTTCGCGGTGTGCCCGTTCGAATCGACAACTTCGGCGCGGATCTCGCGAGGCTCGAAGGGATTGTCGTCGGTCCAGTCGATGCCCCAGGGTGGTCCCTTCTTCGCCTCGCCGAGCAGCACGTTGTCGACGAAGAAGCGCACGGACGCGACGGGAGCGTCGGAAGCTCCGTTGACCTGCGCGACGATCCGGATCGCACCCGTCGCGCCAGTGCGGCCAAGCGGCGACGTGATGCGAATTGCGAGCGTCGAGGATTCCGCGAAGGCGCTGACTGCGAAGGCGGAGCTAAAGCTCCGCCCGACGTACGAAGGCGTAAAGCTCCGCCCTCCGTACGAAGGCGTAAAGCTCCGCCCTAACTACGAAGGCGAATGAAGAGCAACAACGGCGGCGATGCCTGCCGTCACGCCGAACAGGCCACGTACCCGGTTCTTCATGCATGCGGCTGCAGCGTGGACATCTCCTCGGTCGACTCGTCCACGAAGTAGCTGTCGCACGCGGCTTTGACCAGCTCGCCAGTGAGCTCTTGCGGCTGGCCGAGGTATTCGGCAAGCGACAAAAGACTGTTCGATCAGATCGCGTGGATGGCACCCGCGAAGCGGGATGTTGCGCGGCTTGTAGTAGTTCGCGAGCAGATCTTCCACGAGGTTGCGGTCGAACGGCACGTTCTTCGTCACGCAGTAGTTCCGGAAGATCACGAGGTAGTCGTCGTGCGTCGGGCTCTCGCAAAGCACCTTGTAGTGAATACGGCGCAGGAAGGCCTCGTCGACGAGTTCCTGAGGCCGGATGTTGGTGGCAAACGAGACCAGGGTCATGAACGGCAGCTCGAACTTCTGCCCCGAGTTCAGGGTCAGGTAGTCGACGCGGCTCTCGAGGGGCACGATCCACCGGTTCAGCAAATCGCGGGGTGCCACGCGCTGGCGGCCGAAGTCGTCGATGACGAGCACGCCGCCGTTGGCGAAACGGCCTGCACCGGCGCCTTATAGAAGCCCGCGGTAGGGTTGTAACTGAGCTCGAGCGACTCGAGCGTCAACTCACCTCCGACCATGACCATGGGCCGGCGGCACCGCACCCAGCGGCTGTCGACGTCGTTGCCCTTGTCGAGTCCCCAGCCCTCGCTCGGCGCGGAGATCTCCTCGTGGTTCACCGGATCGAACAGACGGATGATCGCCCCCTCGACCTCGAGCGCGTGCGGGATATGGATATCGCCGTCGAGGAGCTTCTGAATCGCCTGTGAGATGACGGTCTTACCGTTTCCAGGAGGTCCGTAGACGAACATCGAGTGACCGGCGTTAATGGCCGGACCGAGCTGATCCATCACCCGATCGCTGATGACCAGATGCGAAAACGCCTGCCGCACCCGCTCGCGCGTGGCGGTGCTGGGCGCCTTTTTCTTGAACTCGAGCATGTAGCGCCGATATTGCGCCAGCGGCACGGGCGCCGCGCCGACGTAGTGATTCGTCTCGAGAAACAGCTGCGCTCTGGTGCGGCCCGCATCCGTGATGCGATATCGGTAGGACGGCCCGCCGATCATCGCACCGCCGGAGATCTCGACCTGATGCTGCGTCTTGATGAGCGTGAGGGCGGGCTCGATGACGCTGAAGCGGAGGCCCATCCGCCGTGCGAGCTCGACGCCGCTCAACTCGCCGACGAAGTGCAGCGTCTTGAGAGTCAACTGCACGATGAGGTCGAGCGAGAGGCCAGCCTCTTCCAGCGTCGCGGGCGCCGTCGGGTGCGGCAGGATGCGACTGGATGTTGGGCTTGCTCGCCAGCATGATGGCAGTGTCCTCTCAATGAGTGCGACGTCCGGCGCGATCAGCGTCCTGGACGGCAGTCGGATCTCAGCGCCTCGACCCTCGTCAGGTTCTGGCGGGCCCAGTCGGCGTGTTCGTCGAGGCCTATCGCCTCGCGGTATGCAGCGGCCGCGTTGCCGCATTGTCCGGCACGCTCGAGAATGGTGCCGAGCGTGTTCAGCACATCGGCGCGCCGAGGCGCGAAATAGCGGGCACGGTGCACGTCCACCAGCGCCGGCGCGATCATTCCCCACTCACGCCACAGCCGGGCGCGTGCGTCCAAGGCGCTCGCGTTTCGCGGCTCGAGCGCAATCGCCCGCGACACGTGATCGAACGCGGCGTCCAGGACGCCGAGCTGCTGATAAGCGACAGCCGCATCGAGGTGCGCCGACGTCGAGGGCTCGTTCCGCAGCGCCGCCAGGGCTCGACGCAACCCAGGGTCCTTCTGCTCGATCGATGGCACGACCGGCGGCCTCCGCTGCGCGCGAGCCGCGCTGGCCTGGCGTTCGGCACGCGCAATCTCGTCACGGCTCAGCGGCTTCAGGCCCGGCGCGTTGATCTCGATCGGGCCGCGCCCCTTACGGATGATGAACGGGCTCGACGACGCGCGAGACGCACACCCTGCGCTCAGACTCGAGACCATCGCGCAGGCGACGACGAGCCCGGCGCCGCGCAGTACCAGCGTGCGCAGAATCAGTCCTCGCTCTTCAGGCGGGCGCGGCGCTTCAACAGATAAAGAACCAGACACGCACAGGCAATCAGAATCAGGATCGTGTTCAGCGACATGTTCGCGTTCTCCCTTGTTGTTCAACCGAGTCGGCTCACATCAGCGAGTGCATGATCTTGATGACGGCCGGGCCAAGCACGACGACGTATAAGGCAGGGAACAGGCAGAAGACCAACGGGAACACGAGCTTGACGCCGAGTTTGGCGGCCCGCTCCTCCGCTCGCTGCCGTCGCTTCGTTCGCGACACCTCGGCATGCGTCCGCAGCGCCTGCGCGATGCTGGTTCCGAAACGGTCCGTCTGAATCATCATGGCGACCAGCGCACGCACGTCTTCGACGCCGGTGCGCGAGGCGAAGTTCTTGAAGGCCTCGAGGCGCGGCTTGCCGGCACGCGTCTCGGTGTTGATGAGGCGCAGCTCCTCGGCGAGCGCGGGGTACGAGAGATTCAGCTCTTCGGACGCCTTCACGATCGCCGCATCGAGACCCGACCCGGCCTCGACGCACACGATCAAGAGGTCCAGCGCATCGGGCAGGCCGTTCTGAATCTGCTTCTGCCGTTTCCCGGTCATCCACCCCAGCCACACCCCTGGAAGGGCGTAGCCGACGCCTGCGGCGAGAAAAGCGAACAGGCCGCCGCGGGTGATGCCCATGATGCCGATGGTGGACAGCGCCAGCCACGATTGGCAGGATGACCTCGGCGGCGGCGAAGTAGACGGCGGCGGCTGGTTTGCGAATCCCGGCGCGAACCATCCGCTTCTGGAGACGGTTCATCTCCTTCGGCGACTTCGGCACCAGCGACGAGACGCGCTTCGCCATCGGCGTCAGGCCGCTCGGTCAGTGCCAGAGTGCCGACGCTCAGGATGCTGTTGCCGGCCGCGGCAGCCATCTCGCGCAATCGGCGGCGTTCGGTCGACGCGCGCGAGAGCAGCACCGACGCCACGAGGCCGGAGAGGACGGCCACCCCGACGAAGAGGACCGCGAGACCGAGAACGAGCTGATCTGGCACGGGTCTGAGTACTCCACTTCCACGAGCTTGCGGATGATCAGCGTGCCGACGACCTGCAGCACGATGGCGCCGACGGTCATCCTGATGCCGGTCGGATCCGTCCACAGCAGGCTCATGTGCTCCGGCGAGAGAACTGTAAGCGCGACGCCAAGCGAGGGGGGAAGCAGCGCCAGGACCCAGCCGGTGATGCGGGCGTGCGCCGTGATCACCCGAACCTGACGCTTTACCTTGAACCGGTCGCGAATGACCGTCGCGAGGTTGTCCAGCACTTCGGCAAGGTTGCCGCCCGCTTCGCGCTGCGTCAGCACGGCTGTCACGAAGAATCGCGCGTCGAGCAGCGGCACGCGATCGCCGAGCGACTTGAGCGCTTCCGCCATGGGCATGCCGAAGTTCTGCCGGTCGAAGGCGAGCCGGAACTCGGTGCCCACCGGTTCCGGCATCTCCTCGGCCACCAGCGACAGACCCGTCGTAAAGGCGTGGCCGGCGCGGAGCGAACGCGCGAGCAGGTCGATGGCCTCGGGGAACTGTTCCTCGAACTTCACGACGCGGCGCTTCGCCATGAACCCGACGAACCAGAGCGGGATGTACACGCAGAACAGTCCGATCACGAGAGCGGCCAGCGTCAAGCGACTCAATGTCTCGACGATCAGATAGCCGGCGACGCCGCTACACAGGCACATCAGCAGAACGGCGCCAACCGTGAGATTCAGTCCTGAGCGATCGATCAGGCGCTGCAGCGGCCCGCTCAGTGCCGACACGCCCTTCAGCAGCGTGTCGACAATGGGGATCGTGCTGAACGGTGAATCCTGACGCTGAAGTGTCGCTCCAGCCTTCAGCGCGGCGGGGACCGTGCCCTTCAGCCGTTTGCGCAGAGACGACTGCTCTTCCTCCTCGGGCCTGAGGATGAGCACGTAATAGCTCGCGCCGATGATGCCGAGCACCAACACGAATGTGACGAGAACCGGAGCCGGCAACAACATCGAAACGTGCCTCTTACGCCACCATCTGAACGTGCTCGAACATCTCCATCGGCAGCGGGTTGCCGGAGGCGGCGAGCCGATCGTTGCACTTCGGGCGGATGCCGGTGGCGCGGAACCGCCCCGTGACCTTCCCGCCGACGCTGACGCCGATCTTCTCGAACAGGAAGATGTCCTGCATCGTGATGACCTCGCCTTCCATGCCGGTGATCTCGGAGATGGCCGTGATCTTACGCGTGCCGTCGGCCTGACGCGAGACCTGAACGAGGATATCCACGGCCGAGGCCACCTGCTGACGGATGGCGCGATCCGGGATGTTCAGGTTCGCCATGGCGACCATCGTATCCAGACGATAGAGGGCGTCGCGGGGCTGTTGGCGCGAACTGTCGTCATGGCCCCGTCGTGGCCGGTGTTCATCGCCTCGGCATGTCGAGCGCTTCTGCTCCGCGGCCTTCACTGACCACGATGCGGTCGGGCCGCATACGCAGCGCATCCACGACGAGGTCCGCGCGGTGACGGCGCCGGTCCTTCCGGGACTTCGCCGGTCGCGTCTCGAGCGGAGACGTGCCGCTTCCGAAGCCCCAGCTCGGCGGCATCCTCAATGGTGACGATGCGTTCGCTATCGGATACGAAGCTCGACAGGAAGTTGAGCAGCGTGGTCTTGCCGGTTCCGGTGCCGCCCGCCACGATGATGTTCCGCCGCGAGGATGCGGCCTGGAGGAAGTCGCGCATCGCCGGCGTCAGCGAATCCCAGTCGGACCAGGTCTTCGGGTCTTCCAGACGTTTCGTTGGAAACCGCCGAATCGTCAGGCAGGGGCCTTTCACCGCGAGTGGTGGGATGATCGCGTTGACTCGGCTGCCGTCGATCAGGCGCCCGTCGACGAGCGGCCTCCGACTTAGTGTCGATTCGTCGACCGACCGAGCTGACGATGCGCTCGATGATCTGCATCAGGTGCCGGTCGTCCTTGAACACGATGCCGGTTTCCTCGAGGACGCCGTTCCGCTCGATGTACACCTGGTCGTGCCGGTTGACCAGGATGTCCGAGATGTCGCGATCCTTGAGCAGCGTTTCGAGCGGCCCGAGGCCGAACAGCTCGTCGAGGACGTCGACGATCAGGTTCTCGCGCTCGAACAGGCTGAGCGGCGTCGTCTGCGCCTCGGCCTCGATCATGTGGTTGATCAGCTCGCGGATCTCGGGCTCGGCCTCGCGCCGGCTGACGCGGGTGAGACGTTCGAGATTCAGGCGGTTCAACAGTTCCTGATGAACCTTCGCCTTCAGCTCCTGATAGTGCGGGCTTCTCGTGTCACCCGCCGCTGCGGAAATCGCTTGATGCGCCATGCTGAAGAAACTCCCCACCGCAATCCGGGGCCGCCGAGGCGGTCGCCGGTTTTCTTTCGAAGCCGCCCGAACAGCCCGCCGCTCTTCGGCTCGACGGCCGGCTTGACGCGCATGCCTGCCAGTTCGAACGCGAGGTTCTGGAACGCCGGCGTCAGCTTGTTGTCCTTGTCGAGCATGATCGGCCGGCCCTTGTTCAGGCTGGTCAAGGCGACACGATAGTCGCTCGGCACCTGTACTTGACCGGCGACCCGACTACCCTCTGAGACGTCCTCGATGCCGATTTCCGCCTGTTTGTCGTAGCGGCTGATCACGACCTTGACGCGTTCTTTACCGTAGCGCTGCCGCAGCGTCGCCGCAATGCGGCCCGCCTTGCGCACCGTCGCGAGCTCCTGGTTGGCGACGATGAGAATGGTCGCAACACCCTCCAGCGAATCGAGCACCGCCGCCTCGGAACGCGGCACATCGAGAAGCGTGTAGCGGTAGTGTGTCGCCGCGAATTGCAACAGTGTGGAAATGCGCCGAAGGTCGACCGTGCCGACAGCGCGCTCGGCCGACGCCAACAGGTGCGCCCTGGTCGTTTTGCTCTGCACGACGAGGCTCTCGAAAAAGGCCTCGTCGAGACGGTGGGTGTTCTCCATTGCGTCGGCGACCGAGAACCGCGGGTCGGCGCCCATGAAGACCGCCGCGTCGCCATACGACAAGTGGAAGTCCATGAGGAGTGTCCGCTCGTCCTCGACCTCCTGGGCCAATGCCGTCGCCACGTTGACGGCAATCGTCGTCGTGCCGACGCCGCCCTTGGCGCCAATGAACGCGAAGATCTGACCCTGGATGCTCGACGGCCGCGCCGAGCTCACGCGCTCCACGGCGGCGTTGAGTTCCACTGCGCTGATCGGGTCGGCCACCCACTCCGTGACACGCGCACGCATCGCCTCGAGCATCAGGCGCCGGATCCATCCGCGCCGCCACGATGATGACACCGGTGCCCGGGTGCTGACGCTTCAGCGTGGCAAGGGTCGGTGGCAGCGCGTGCGACTCGCGCAGATCGAGAATCACAACGTCCGGCTGCGTCGCCGACGGCTGCGCGAGCGCGAGCAGCTCGGCGACCGGCATCGTCTTGATGCGGGTCGTGGGAGCGCGGAGGATTTCTTCGAGTTGCCGATCCGCAGTGCCGACGATGGTGATGGTCAGAGACACGTTCGAGTTCCTTAACGAATCAGTCGATACCTTCACGAACGACGCCTCCACTCGACCGCGCCGCTGCCCTTGGCGTACTCGCCGGGAAGCGTGACAATCCGGCCGACGACATCCTTTGTTCGGATCTTCACAATTAGGCATCCCAGGATCGAGAGTGACGGCGTTGCACATGCCTTCGAGGAAGAACCCGATGATATTGGCCACCTTGCCCAACGCATCGTGCCGGAACGACCCTGCGCCATGTAGTCTGCGATATCGATTATGACCAGCGGACGGATTCGTGGTGAGCATCCCACCGCCGCCGACGACGGCCCCCAGCTGTCCCTCGGGGCCCTGTGGCGTCATCCCAATGAGCTGGCGGGTCGTACGTCGACCACGTGTCGATGCCGTGCTCGTGGGGCCTGCGCCACACCGGTCTTGACGCTCATGCAGCCGTTCGCCTCGTCGTGAGCGGGCAGGCAGATGTCTCCTTGGCGATGCCGACGGGGCTGAGTTGCAGTGCTTGATGTTCCATTTGTAATCCTTGGATCCGCCGCTTCCGGCAGGTCGACCTGCCCGGCCCAGCCAGAAGAATAGGAACCCTAGCCAGCCCTTCAGCATCGAATTGCCGCCCGTAGTCGTTCTGCGACTGCCATCCCGTATGTGGTGTTCCCGTCATACGGCGCCACGTATACATCGCCGCTGGCGGGCTGAAAGATGTCATTGGGCGTCCATCCCGTGGTGCCGCTCGCCGAGTCATTCGGGAAGTACGTCGTGTCAGGAGCTCCGGATCGTAGTTGTCCGCCCACCGGTCGATGATGGCGAACGGGATCATGCAGTCGGCGCGCGTTGCCTGCCGGCCTCCGCAGTGGCTGTCGCCTTCACGCCCTGCGACAACATGCCAAACAGGCGGCAAAAAACGTAGGCAAAGCGTCTTGGCACGTTGCGATAGACGTTTACACGGACGCAGCTCCCACTTCGGGGCACTGGTCGTCTCGGGAACGTCATCGGGCAGCGCGTGTCGCAGCCATCGATACGGGAAGCTGATGTCCTGCGTCGGGTCGCACCCGTCCCCCGTTCCCTCGGTGATGTTAGGGCTGCGGCCGAAGACCGTATTGCTCTCGCCGATGCCCTTCGACGCCGCGCGGGCACGTCGAAATCACCGGGGTCGTCGAACGCCATCGAGATCGCCCCGGCCAGCGCGGCCGCATCCGCGGCATTCTGTGCCTGCCGGCGGCTCGCCCACATCACGCCGTAGTCGACGACGAGCGCGCTGAACGCCAGGATGCCGATGATCGCGACGGTGACGTGCACCAGGACGGCGCCGCGTTCGTTGCGGAGTCGTGCGTAACAGGCGTTGGTCATAGCCGCGCTCCTCAGTCTCTCGCTACCGCGCCGGGCCTCTGCTTGCCTAGTTGCCCCTTCGCGCACGGGCCGCCTGCGGCGCGTCAAGTGGAGCGGCGCTTGCCGCGGGCGGCGTTGCCGGTGGTGCCGCCTCCGGCGTCGGCGCCGGCAAGAAATCCGCCGGGTGTCGTCGGCAGTGGCGGCACTTCGTCGGGATCGAGTGCTCGCACGAGCCGCGGCGTGATCAGCACCATCAGCTCGGTCCGCTCGGCGCGCTCCGCCTTCGACTTGAACAAGGTGCCGATGATCGGCAATGCGCTCAGAATCGGAATCTCCTGGCCGTTCGATCTGCGAGACGTTGTTCAGCAGGCCGGCGATCGCGAAGGACTGCCCGTCACGAAGCTCGACATCGGTCTCGGCCCGGCGTGTCGTGAGCGCCGGAATACGGAACCCCGAAATCGTCACGCCGTTGTTGAAGTCCAGCGAGCTCACCTCGGGCCTCACGTGCAGCCGGATGACGTCACCGGCAATCGTCGGCCTGAAGTTCAGTCGGATGCCGAACTCCTTGAACACCACCGAGACTGTGCCTGCGGCGCCCGAGACGAACGGCACCGGGAACTCGCCGCCCGCCAGGAAGCTGGCTTCCTGGCCGTTGTAGGCAATCAGGTTCGGCTCGGCGAGGCTCTGGAAGTGCCCCTTGGTTCTGAGCGCCTGCATGCACGCCACCGATCCCTTCGCGCTTCGAGAAGAAGAAGATGTTCAGGAAGTCGCTGAACGTCGTGTCGTCGTCGTCGACGACCGGCGCCGGAAACTGGCCAGTCGTGATGCGGCCCGCCCAGTCGACGCGGTTGGCGACGAGGTTGAGGCCCAGCTCCTTCAGCGCCGATCGGTTCACTTCCGCGAACCGCACCTGCAGCATCACCTGCTGGCTCTCGTTGCCGCCCGGCAGCTGCAGCATGTTGATGACCTTGAGCTTGCCCGAGCTGGCGCCGGCGATCTCGGCGGCGCGCAACATGATCGCATTGCTCGACACGCTGCCCGAGAGGATCAGGGCCTCGTCGTTCACCGACACGCGAATGTCTTCACCGGGGAACAGCGTCTTCAGCTGCTGCTCGAGCACCAGCACGCCGGTGTCGACGACCACGTCGTACTGCACGCGGGTGCCACCGCCCCAGAGAATCAGGCTGACGGTTCCCGGCGCCTTGCCGTCGATGAGCACCTCGCGCGGCGAGACAACCACGGCGTCGGCCACCGCGGGATTGGTGATCGCCAGGCGCGTGATGTCGAAGTCCGTCGGAAGCACTTTCGAGCGCCCGGCCGTGAGCACCACCTTGGGATAGTCGGCGGCGGGCGACACAGATGGCTCCTGCGCACCCGATGGTGGCGCTGATGCCGGCTGCTGCGCGAACGGCGCGGCACCGGCGAGCATGAGCGCCACTACGCTCAGCCCGAGCAGTCGGAACATCCGGGACTTCAACGTACTTCCTCCTCGGCGCGCTTGGCGGCGCGAATGGTCTCGACGGTGTAGATCTTCGGTGCCGGCGGCGCAGTCGGCGTGCGCGGCGCTTGCACGATCGGCCGGCCCTCGACCACCTTTTTCACCGGCGGCGGGCTGGCGTCGCCCAGCAGCGCGGCGATCTTCGCGCCTTCCGTCTGAGTGGGCGCCGTGTCGAGCGGATTGCGCAGCGCCAGCATGATGCGGCCTTCTTCAGCCGCGAGTGTCATCTTCTCGGCGTCGGCTGGCGTCAGCAGCAGCGTGACGACGCTCGTCGGGATCGGCTTCCCTTCCGCCGATGCCTGTCTCCTGATCGAACCGCGTACCGGCCGTCAACACCGTGACGTTGCTCAACACGACTCGCGTCTGAGAGGTGCCTTCGGGCCGCCGCACGGTCACCATGACGTCCACGCGCGTGCCCGGAATGACGAAGCCCGCCACGCCGACCACCTCGTTGACACGCACCGAAATCGCGCGCATGCCTTCGGGAATCGTCGGTGGCAACCCGGCACCAGACCCGACGGCCGCCAGCTTCCCCTCGGTCAGCGGCTCGTTCTCGGCGACCGTAGCGATGATGCCGCGATTGACGACCTTGTCGATCTCGGTGAAAGAGCCGGGCACCTGGTTCGCCGCCGGCCAGGGCACGACCTTTACGTCGTCTTTCGTGACCATGCGTTCCGACGGACAGTGGCCGAGCCGCAACGACGGCTTGAGCGCGCGCGATCTCGACCTCGCGGACAGGCAGGCTGCGCACGGTCAACCAGACCCCAAAACCCGCAAGTCCCGCCATCAGGATGGCGACCGCGAGCACGATAACCGTACGCGTGTTGCGATTCATTCGGCTCCGTTCCTACTTATTCCATGTCGCATCTGCGAGCGTCGCCGTCAGCGTGATGCTCGCGCCCCAATTGCCACCGATCAGCGACAAGATTGGCCCGAGCAGCAGCCAGTTGTGCTGGTAGTTCACGTCCACTTGGGCGGTGTGGACCGACTTGGCGCCGCCACCGACCGGGACGGTGACGGTCGACGCCCTTAGACGTTCACCGATCCGGACGGCATCGACCACATTCAGAGCTGGGACTCATGCTGACAGGCCCTGCTGCACGTACGATCGGACATTCGCGTCCACCTCCGGATGGTATATCCGGGAAGGTGGCCATCCGCGCCCCCTCGCGGGCCGCGTTCGTGATCACCTCGTAGCGCTGAAACACAAAGCCGAAATCCACGACGCCCGCGATGACTACCAGCAATAAGCGGCACCGCCAACGCGAACTCTACCAGGGCCGCTCCGCGTTCTCGCCGCCCCGCTTCTGAGGAGTTATCGGAGCCATAGGCGACGACTGCAATCTCGAGCGTGGGAGCTGGGCTTGGAGACTGGCGCCATGAGCCTTGACGGACATGACCGACGTGGCCTTCAGGGTGATGCTCTGACCCCACGACTTGTTGATCAAGCCAAAGATCGGGCCGCATGCAGCATGAACTGATGATGGTAGAAGACGTCGACTCGCGCCGCCGCGAGCGACGACCGTGCCGCTGCTCGACCGGTTGATGGTGACCATCTGGGGTATGTGACGGAGATGCTATCCGCACAGGCACCAACGCGTCGAGCGTCAGTGTCGGTGATGTTCAGCGCCTCTCTTGACGTATTGGCGCACCCGCTGCCTGGACGGCAGCGGCATCGTAGCCCGACATCGCTGCCGATGCGCGCTCCTTCACGAGCCGCGTTGGCGAGACCTCGTAGCGCTGGAAGGCAAACCCGAAGTCAACGATGCCGGCGATGACCACGAGCAGCAGTGGCAGGACGAGCGCCAGTTCGAGCAGCGCCGCGCCCTGCTCCCCCGAGCGGCCTTCGATCTGACTATCTGAGCCATAAGACCGCCAGGGCGCCGATGGTGATGGGAAACGCGTAGGGAGCCGCGGGCCCCTGCCGGTGCGCAGCGTCATCTCCGGATGCGGCTGGACGCCCGCTATTCGCCAGAACATCATCAGCTCCACACGTTCCGAAACATCTCACCGAGATAGCCGCGGGCGAGTGAGACGACGACGGCGAATACACCACCAGCGATGCCGGCATAAAGCGCCATCCAGACCGCCAGCGTCGGTCCTGCCCAAGCACCGAGAGCCGCCAGCAGCTTGACGTCCCCTGCGCCCATTCCTCCCAGCAGAAACCACGGCATGAAGCAACGGCGCAGCCGATCGCCCAACCCGCAAGGCTCCACCCCACGCCGGGACCACCCACCGTCGACGGCCCCAAACACGACGGCCGCGGCAAAGGCTCCAAACGTGAGCACGTTTGGAATCCGACGCGACCGGAAATCCGTAACGCACGCCGCGGCGCCGATCACGACGACGGCGGCATCGAGCGACGGTGAAGCCTGACATGTCACGGAGCCGATGGCGGATCCGGCGGAACCCAGAGTTCCTGAACGTTTGTGTTGTACTCGGTGTAGCGTACGCCAAGCAGCGTCACGATGTTGTTCCAGACGACCACACCTACGACGCCCATGAACATCCCGAGAAGCGCGTACTCCATCAGCTCCTGCGCGTCATCATCACGCAGAAATCGATCCACCGTCCGAAACGCCGTCGTCCCGGCCGTTCGCCGCATTCTCCGGAGTAGGGAAGCCGGCCAGCACGGTGCGCCGACCGGCCCCCAGGAATCCAGCAACCTAGCTGACGGCGCCCGAGAGGCTGCTCGAGATGCTGTTGTAGGTGTTGTTGATGGCCGTGCCGAGCTGCTGCAGGCCGATGATGCACGCCAGCGCGATGAACGCGATGAGCAGCGCGTATTCCACCAGGTCCTGGCCCTCGTCCTCACGCACGAACCGATTGATGAAGTTCTTCATGTCCTGACGCTCTCCCTTGACCTTTTTTGTTGCCCGTTTGCTTCCGCGGAAGCCCATCTTCCGCAGGGCTTCGCGCACGGCTGCTCGCCCCCCTGCCAACCGGCCGCGCGCACAGCGGCTGGCATTTTGGCTTCCCCTGTTCGAGGGAATGCCGAATTGCGTTTAACTCACCGCGCCGACGAGCGACGTCGACACGGTGCCATAAGTGTCATTGACCACGGTTCCCAGCTGCTGAATCGCGAGGATGCACAGCATGGCGATGAACGCGATCAGGAACGCGTACTCCACGAGGTCCTGCCCAGCGTCCTCACGGAGGCTCCGCCAGACGAACAGACTCACATTTGCCCGCCCTCCGCCTTCAACCTTTACATGAGGCGGCGTGATCCGAACTCGATCGACACCGCATGCTGCGCCGCGTCGCGCTGCAGGCGACTCGCCATCCGGCGCAGTGACCGGCTGCCCGGATAGGTGGTCCACAAGAACTCTGCCCCGACGTGCCATGTCGCGCTCGAACCGTGAACCCGCTGCACGCGCGCGACCCGAATATCGTCCGAGTATCCTTCGCCGTCGACGTTCACCTTCAACACCCCGGTCGTGCCTGCCTCGACCTGCGCTGTTGTTTCCACGAGGCACCCGGAGCCACTGATGTTCACGAGTCGCACTCGCACTTCGCGTGTGAGTACGCCGGAGAGATCGCCGGCGGTGAGGACCTGCGCCAGGCGCTTGATCACTGCACGGCCTCGAGTATCTCCAACCGGATCCAGTGCCGCACGCTGCCGTCAAAAATCACCGGGCGACTGCCGACCACCTGCACGCGCAACGAAACCGACTCTCCTGCCCCCGCAAGTTCCAGATCGAGCGTCTCACCCGCCACACCGGCCACGTGACCCAGTGCTAGCAATCGTCCGTCGGGCTCCGCGTGCACAGTCACGTCGCGGAGGATGCGAACTGCGCCCTCCCACGCCTGCGCGGGAGCAAACCGGGGATGCCTCCGCCGACCCGACATTCGTCTCCTCGGAGCGCCGCGTCCCAAACTCCGTCCGAGGGACCATTCAGAGAGGCCCTGCCGCAACATGCAGCAGGCGCCGTGGCGCGAAACGCCCTCTAAGGTCGCAACCTGCGTGCCGAGTTGGCTTTTACTGCCGAGTTTCCAACCGGAACAGTAATTTTAGGCACATTTTTGGCATTCTTGCCCATGAATTCTTTGAGGGTCTGACGTCGAAAAAATGACTCCTCAGGAATCCAATTGTCGTCGTCAGGTAGACAAACGTCGTCACGCCCGCAGGCTTCAGGCCGCCTGGACGGATACTATGTCGCCGGGCCGAAGACCTACGCGCGCCGCGCAGCCTGCCGCTAACTCCACGACGGCGAAGGCCCGAAGGGCGATCGCGATGCGGCGAGCGGGCACGGCGCTCCGTACCTTCAGCACCCGGCCGGTGCGCGTCACGAACACGATATCTATAGGAAAACGCATGAAGAACGTGTGCACAGCATTTGTCGGCGCGATCACGATTCCGGGTACTTTCGGCAAGTCCGTCCCGTCCCAATAACCCCTTTCGCCGGGACGCCGAATCCACGGCAATCTCCAGCTCGGTGACGATAGGAAGGCCCGTGCGGTCATTCACCAGAAAAAAACCACTCTGTGGAGACTTCAGGGCAGGGGTTAGGAAGGTGCCCATGAAGGTCAATTTATCGGTTGGATGAGCTGCAACCATTAGAATTGGTTGCACAAAGAAGAGCTGGATGCGACGGATCTCCGGCAATGGCTGTCGGATAGCCGTCAACTATTCTGGTGCCAGCCCGGCTATTTTCAGCCGCTCGTACCCTTCATTGAAAGACGAAAACTTGGCAGCACGTCGAAGGAGGTGGCAAATCGCGTCAGCGGTTCGCCGCGCTGGAGAACGCGCTCCTCGGCGAGATTTCCCAGAAACGCACTGGCGCGCTCCAGATATGGAAGCGTCTCGGGACGCAATCCCATGATCCGCGCGCACGTCGCGTCGACAGCGACGGGATCGCGGCCGAGAACCAGGCAGCCAACCGGCTTCGCGGTCCCCATGATCGGCCCATCGCCTTCCATCCCGACGACGGCATCCACGATCGACAGGCCAGGTCGCACGGTCGCGGCGAGATCGAGAATCGCGTTCTCGATCCCATGGAAATGCAGGATGTTCTTAGGCCACCCATAGACCGCGCCCGGCACGACACCGAACAGGTTTTTCAGGCTGCACGTCATCCCCATCCAGTGGTGCGTCTTCAGCTTCGGCATCGAGACGACGAGATCGGCCTCGAGGAGTGCGACCGGCAATGCCAGTTCCGGCAGCGCCATGAAGCGGCTTGCCAGGCTCACGCGACGCACGTCGTCATGATTGAGATCGACGAACGGCACACGCAGGTTCCGGACGTGCTCGAGCAGACCCGTGCCGGTAACGAGATAGTCGATATCGCGGCGATGGCCAGGCCCCTCGGCCACCACGACCTGCCGCGCTCCGGCGCGAAGAAGCGCCTGGGCGGCGCCGGCAATCACGGCCGGGTGGGTGTTGATCGCACGATCGCGCTCGAACTCGACGAGGTTCGGCTTGAGGAGCACGCGTTTGTTGCGGACGTCGACGTTCAGCAATTGCAGGCCGCGCCCGATGACGTCGGAGAAATCGAGCTCGTAACGATTCGCCGGGAGGACAGCGACGTCGGATGTCGCCGCATGCGTGAATCGCGCGGCGTCGTAGGGCGGGGGGGACGACTGCCGGCATGCAGCGGCGCCGAGCAGCGCTGCGCCGGGAAGGGCTTTCAGCAGATCGCGGCGCGTGATGCCCGCGGGGCTGAAGCCCCGCCTCCACGAGTCACACGCGGGGCTAAAGCCGCTGAAGCCCCGCCTCCACAGATGGCCGTGCTGTTCAGACACGGAATGCCTCGAAGCCGCTCGTGGCGCCGGTCAGGGCGTGGAGCGCTATCGCAGTCGCGTGCAGATTGCCGATGAACGCCGACCGATCCCACTCGCGCGCGAGCGCGGCCTCCACGTCCTGCGCATCAACACCGAACACGCCCAGGGCGATCCTCGCCAAGGCGAGCGCCAGCGCGCCCGGCTCTGCAAGCCGATTGGCTTTCAGGTACGCGAAACCCCGCACCACGTTTGGCTCGGTTGGCCGATCGTGGAGCGCAAGCAGTGCCAGCGCCGTGGTGGGCACGTACGCGGGCAGATCCTTTCCCAGCATGTTTGCGTTGCCGTGATTCCAGCCGCCCTCGCGACACACGCGATCGAAGAGGAGCGCCTCTGCTTCCGCTATCCTCGAGGAGACTTCTGCGGCTCGTGGCGGAGGTACGAGCCGCTTGAGGCCAAGGAGGCAAATCGCGGTCGACTCGACCCAGCTGAACGTGTCGGTCGTCCATGCCCAACCCTGGAGGGCGTTGTTCTGGCGGTTGATCGTCGACGGCGGAATGACGACCCCCTTGGTGCGAATCAGGGCGCCGGCGAGCTCGCGTGCAACTGAACGATCGCGAGCCGCTGCAAGCGCGATGGCGGCGAGACCGTTGAAGGCGACGTTGATCTCACCCGCGGCATCGGTGAACAGACCGTCTCGGCGTGGCCAGCGCTCCAGCACGGCGAGCACGTCGGGCGGAGTAGCACCGAGTGCCAGGAGCGCCGCACAGGTCGGCTCGAGGCGCGAGGTCTTACCCGCGTAGTACGGCCAGCCGCCATCGGCGTTGCGCGACGAATGGAGCGTCGTACGCAGAGCGGAGGCGGTATCCGAACGATGAACTTCCACGTGTAGGGCGGACCTTCCGCCTTCGCTCGAAGCTTCGGCGGACCGCCGGTAGCCTTGGCGGAGGCTGGTCAGGTCCGCCAGTCAATCACACCGTCAGCCGGACCCTCGTGCGATAGCGCACCGGATGCCCGTTCTTGAACGCAGGACGGAACTTCCACATTTTCGCCGCCGAGACGAGCATCCGCTCCTGGTACCGGTTCGCCGGCGAGACCAGCCTGACCTGCTCGACATCGCCGTTCTCGTCGACCCAGACTTCGATGGTGCCGATCTGATGGAGCGGCACCCCCGGCGGAGGGTCCTTCGGCAGAACCGGACGAACCATCACGGGCGGAATCACTTTGGCGTCGGTCGACGTGTACACGTTGGCGTCGGCCTCGGCGACGGCGGTCACGTCTTCCGTCATCGGTAGCAATTCCACCGACGTGGCGGGCTTGGTGTCGCCTGCGTTGTCAGGCTCCAGCGGGGCCGCGGCAATCTTCGGCGTCTGCGATGGCCGATGCGCGCGCGGCCGTGCCTTTTCCGGCGTCGCCGGCGGCGGAGCGTCGGAGTTCGCTGCCGCCGGCGCCGATCCCGATCCGACGATGGCGGCCACCGCCGAACGCACAGCGGCGGTCGTCCGTTCGAGCAAGGTTGGCTCCGGCTTCTGTGATTGGCCAGCCTTCCCTTCCCGGGTTTCGTTCGTCCCGGCTGCGTGTTGCGCGTCGGCCGTCGCGCCGGTCGCCGCCGGATCCGCTGCTGTCTGCTGCGGGGGCGGAGCCGGCCGGCCTCGCCACCAGAACGCGGCCAGCGCCAGCGCACCAACGAGCAGCGCCGCGGCGACGATCAGCGCCGGCAGCTTGCGCGCGGCGCGCTGCTCGCCGGGGGTCTCTTTCTCGGGGCTCTGGTCGGCTTCGTTCGCCTTCTCTATCAGGCGCTTCAGTTCTTCGTCCGCGCGCGTGATCTGCTCCGCCGCGGCCGCCCGTCCCACGAGCCGTTCGACGTCAGTCCGGCGGCCCGGGCGCTCGAAGAACGCGAGCTGTCGCGCGAACTCCGCCAAGGAGTCGATTTGCGGCGGGTTCGCCACGTTGCGCTGCAGGAACTGCCCGAGCTCCGGTGGCGTGGCCACGCCGTCGACGAGAAAGTTGAGCATCGTCGCCGCGTGGCGCACCGGATTCGTCGGCGCCGAGCTGCCCGGTAACGCGACGACGTCGCCGTTCGGAATCAGCGCGATGTGCTCGAGATCAGGCAGCGGCGACGAGGTCGCCGAAACCGTCTCGATCAACTCCTGGATGACCGCAACCGCCTCCTGCCAGACGGGCTGAACGTTCCGGGCACGCAGGTCGGTGAGAGAAATCATGCTTTACCTCAAAACGATCGACGAGGAGCATCCGGATCGGCAGGCCGATCCGTCCCATCGACTGGAGCCGCGCCCCTGTGGTCTGTCAGCGGCGGCAGCAGTCGCGGCGCGCGCATCGGCCCCGTGGGCGCCGTGCCGTTCCGGTAAGCGCGGAAATCGACGTTGCAGTCGTGGGCTGCGAGGAAATTCAGAAACCGCTTGTAGTCGGACGGCGGCATTCCGAACAGTCGGAGGAGTGAACGATAGTTGCCGCGTGTCGTCGACAAGCCGCGCCGCACCAGCTCGCGCATGTCGTGCCGCGTCACGTCGCGCTGCAGGAACAGCGGATGAATGTGCTCCCAGAAAGAGTAGCCGCCCGAGACGAGCGCCGCATACAGCTCGTCGGATACCTGCTTGCGTCGCTCTTTGATCGGCAGCACATGGTCGGCGGACGCCTGCACGGCCGGAGGCAGGTGCGCCACTTCGACGACGCTCCCGTTCGCCATCCAGAGCGCCTGCTCCACGACATTCTGCAGCTCGCGGACGTTGCCGGGCCAGCGATAGCGCTCGAGCGTCCGCAGCGCTTCGTCCGAGAAGCTGACGGGCCGCGCCGCTTTGGCCGCCAGGTACTCGACCAGCACGCGCACGTCCTCTTTGCGTTCGCGCAGCGGCGGCACATGAATGTGAATCACGCGCAGCCGGTACAACAAGTCTTCGCGAAACTGGCCATTCGCCACCATGTCGGCCAGGTTGCGGTTTGTCGCCGCGACGACGCGGACGTCGACCGTTGAACGGGCATGATCGGCGCCGACGGCCTGGATCTCACCGTTTTCGAGGAATCGCAGCAGGAGCGCCTGCATCCGCAGGCTCATCTCGCCGACTTCGTCCAGAAAGAGCGTGCCCTTGTGGGCGAGCTGGAGCTTGCCGGGCTTATCGCGGTACGCGCCCGTGAAACTGCCCTTCACATGTCCGAAGAGCTCCGATTCGAGCAGCGTCTCCGTCAGACCGGCGCAGTTGACCGCGATGAACGGCCGGCCCGCGCGCGTCGATCGGCTGTGAATCTCGCGAGCAATCAAGTCCTTGCCCACACCGCTTTCGCCGGTGATGAGGACCTTCGCATCACCTGTGGCGACGCGCCCAGCGAGCGCGAGGATCTCGCGCATCTGCGGGCTGGCGTGCACCAGCGGATTGGGCTTCGTCGACGCCGCCTCCGTCGTTTCGGCGATCGGCACCGCATCACTTCTCACATCGGCCTCCGAAACTGCACCCCGAATCAGCCGGAGGGGAGATCCGGCCCGACGACGCTCCTGGAGCTTCGTCGCGGTCTCGCCGTTGCGCTTCGCGCGAAGGCGGACAAACATCTGCCCGGGGGCAGGCGGAGGAAAGCTCAGCAAGGCCGATGCCCGGTTCGGGACGGGGTCACCTGTCCCGTTCAATCTCTCACGGTTCCACACGGTTGCTCGCAGTGTCAGCCAGTCTGGCCGAGGGAGGAACTCTGGCCCGATCACTCCAGAACTCTGTTTGCCGCCAGAATTCGTACAGAAGTGTAAGCGGACTCACGTTCTGGGGGAAGGAGCAGGGGCGCATGGGGGCATAGGGACATAGGGGCATAGGGATATAAGGATGTGGAGGCGGGGCTTTCGCCCCGCGCCTACGCGCGCCGTTCCCGTTGTACTCTCAGCTCCGAGGAGCCAATTCTTGTCCGATCCGGCAATTAATGTCGCTTTTGATTCCGGCGATTCCACGCTGTTCACCGTGACCAGCGCGCAGCCAGGACCCGCCGGTCAATTGCCGCTGGAGCCTGCCGACCTCCTTGCGCGACCGAGCGGCGACATCTTTGGCTGGACGCAGGACGTCGGAATGGGCTGGGCCCCGGCAGAACTTCGCCGTCCCGAGGCACTGATTCTCAGCACCCAGGGCGGTGTGCGGGAACCGGATGGCACGCCGCTCGCGCTCGGGTATCACACCGGTCATTGGGAGGTGGGGCTGCTGGTCCGCGCGGCCGCCGAAGGCTTGCGCCGCGCCAGGTTCATCCCGTTCGCCGGGTTCGTGACGGATCCCTGTGATGGCCGGACGCAGGGCACGACCGGCATGATGGACAGCCTTCCCTACCGGAACGACGCTGCGCTCGTGCTCGGCCGCCTGGTGCGATCGCTGCCCACGGGTCAGGCCGTCATCGGCGTCGCCACCTGCGACAAGGGTCTCCCGGCCATGTTGATGGCGCTTGCGGCGTGCCACGATCTTCCGACCGTGATCGTGCCTGGCGGCGTGACGCTGCCGCCGACGAACGGCGTCGATGCCGGTGCTGCCCAGACGATCGGCGCCCGTTACGCGTACGGTCAGTTGTCGCTCGAAGAAGCCGCGGACCTTGGCTGTCGCGCGTGCGCGTCACCGGGGGGCGGGTGCCAGTTCCTGGGCACTGCCGCCACGTCGCAAGTCGTTGCTGAAGCGCTTGGTCTCACGGTGCCTCACGCCGCGCTCGCGCCGTCCGGTCAGCCGATCTGGACCGACGTGGCCGCTCGGTCGGCGCGAGCCGCGTCCCAGATGGTCGCTGCACGCGTCACGACGTCCGACATCCTCAGCGACGCCGCGATTCGAAACGCGATGGTGGTGCACGCAGCCTTCGGCGGCTCCACCAATCTGCTGCTCCACATTCCAGCGATCGCGCACGCCGCCGGCCGTCGTCGGCCCACCATCGACGACTGGATTGCGGTCAACCGTCAGGTGCCTCGCCTGGTGGACGTCTTGCCGAACGGACCGCATCCAACGGTCCGCGTGTTTCTCGCCGGCGGGGTCCCTGAGGTGATGTTGCATCTGCGCCGGGCGCGACTGCTCGACACGTCGACTCGCACCGTCAGCGGTGCGTCGCTGGACGAGGTCCTGAACTGGTGGGAGGTATCGGATCGCCGGGCCGCCCTGCGGCAGCGACTGCGCGACGCCGACAGCGTCGATCCGGATGACGTGATCCTCTCGCCCGAGCGGGCGGCGGCGCGAGGTTTGAAGAGCACCATCAGCTACATTCGCGGCAACCTCGCGCCCGAAGGGGCCATCGTCAAGAGCACCGCCATCGATCCACGCGCCGTCGATCCCGACGGCGTGTATCGGCTGACCGGGCCGGCGCGCGTCTTCACGACCGAGCGCGCCGCAATTGCTGCGATCAAGAGCCGCGGAGACGATCGGATCCGGCCAGGCGACGTGGTAGTGCTGGCCGGCCGCGGCCCGCTTGGAGCGGGGATGGAGGAGGTGTATCAGCTGACGTCGGCGTTGAAGTACCTCGAGGGCGGCACCCGCGTCGCGCTCCTCACCGATGCTCGATTCTCCGGCGTGTCGACGGGCGCCTGCATTGGACACATCGGTCCCGAAGCGCTTGCCGGTGGGCCCATCGGAAAATTGCGGGATGGCGATCGCTTGCGCGTCGTCATCGATCGGAACCGCCTGGAAGGGCGCATCGATCTGGTGGAGTCCGCCGCCGGCGGCAACGATGTCCCGGCCGATGCGGAGCTCGCACGACGTGCACCGCGCGAAGATCTGAAACCTGATGCGCACCTACCGCCAGCGACGCGACTGTGGGCGGCGCTGCAGAACGTCAGCGGAGGAACCTGGGGAGGATGCGTCTACGACGTGGACAAGATCGTCGAGGCGCTGACGAAGGGACAACGGGGGACCGAGCTTTAGTTCGGGCGTCAACGCCGCTGCGAATATTCTTCTTCTGTCTTCACGCCAAACTTCTTGTAGTCGAACCACTCGGTCACTGAATCAATCGCAAACCTGCGGAACATGACGGCGCGGCCGGTCCCCATCACACGCACGCGCGCCGGCAGCCAGACTTCGTCGTTCACTTTGATCCGCTCGAAGGTCGCGCGCGCCCCCTTGTGCAGGCGCCCGACGATGCCCCAGCCGAACGTCAGGTCGTCGATTGCTTCGGCGTCGATCTTCACCACCTGGTAGTCGGTCTCGTGGACCCACGCGCGGACGCGAAACTTCTTCATCACCTTGCCGTCGTCGGTCTTCGGCTCGTACGTCCGCCGCGGATCCAGCGTCGCCACGATGGTCGGATAGCCGTTCAGCACTTCGCGACCAACGGCGTGAATGTCGTACATCCGGAAAATCTCGTCGATGACCTGTCGCTCTTCCGCCTGGAGCTTCGCATTCTCCCGCTCCCGCTTGCGTCGCGCCTCGGGCGACTCGTTCATCTGCACGAGCACGTCCTTCCGATGCTTCTCATCGTTCTTCGCGAGCTGCGCTGGATCGATCGGCTTCCCATCGATCTTGATCAGGCGTTTGTAGGTATTCCCGGGGATCACCGAGGGGTACACTTCGTATTCCTTGACCGAGCCCTTCCTCACTTTTCCAAGCTTGCTCACCTCGATTTCTTCACGCCGTTCGAGGAAGGTGTACTGCGCCTGAAGCGCGCGATCGGTGCGGAGCCGTGCCTTGACCTCGGCGACGAACGTTGCGGCGTCGGGCAGCGGTCGGCTGTCAGAAGTCTGGGCAGGTCCGGCCGCCGATACGCCGATAAACAGGCAAACGGCGAGGACGGCGAGGCACGACATCCTCGAGGGCCGCACGCCCGGTCGTCCTCCGGCCGATGAGTCAGGCTGCACTACAATAATTCTCCGGGATCCTTATGCGGTTAGACGATGCGCGCCTCTGCCTGGATTGCGAGGAGATCCATTCGGATCAGGAATGCCCGAGCTGTGGCTCCGAGGCATTCGCCTTTCTCACCCGTTGGATAAAACCTGCGCCGCCCGCCGAAGGCGGCACGGAATCCGAGGCACCTTCGAGTCCGCGACCTGCCCGATCGGCGCCGAGCGCCGAGAATCTGGAGGCCTGGCGTCGGATTGTCGAGGGCAAGCCGGCTGCAACGCGCGAGAGTCGTGACGCGCGGACTGCTGGGTCTGGCCGCCATGGGTCTGGCTGGCTGGGCCTTTCAGCGAGTCGGCCGGAGCGCCCGCAAGGCGGGCGACGGCGGGCAGGAATAGCGTAGAGCTCGCGATCAGCGACCCTCGTTACGTCGGGACCAGCAAGTAGCACGAGGGGCCCGACTTCGTCGGACCAGCTAAAGCATAGTAGAATAAAGGGATGGCCAAGTCGAGAGTTGCTCTGCTTCGCACGACGCCGCGCACGGTTCTGCACGATTACCACACCCTGATGAACCTGGTGGGCTACCAGGACGTGGTCGCCAAGGATGCCGATACGGCGTTGAAGGTCAACATCTCCTGGCACTTCTTCTTTCCTGGCAGTTCGACGACACCCTGGCAGCTCGAAGGCGTCATCAGGGCTATGAAGCAGGACGGCTATCAGCCGGATTTGCTGCACGCCTGCCACAACCGCACGGTGGTCATCGATGCGCATCTCGGCGAGCGCGAAAACAAGCAGCTGAACGTCGTCCAGGCGCACGGTCTGCGGAACGTTCACCTCTATGAAGACGAGGAGTGGATCTCGATTCGCGACGCGGTCGGAGACCTCACCAAGAAGTTCTTGTGCCTGAACGAGGTCTACCCGAAAGGGTTCATGATTCCGCGCCGCTTCATCGGCGAGAACATCGTGCATCTGCCGACCGTGAAGACGCACGTCTTCACGACGACGACCGGCGCGATGAAGAACGCCTTCGGCGGACTCCTCAACGAGCACCGGCACTGGACGCACCCCGTCATTCACGAAACGCTCGTCGATCTGCTGATGATCCAGAAGAAGATCCATCGCGGCGTGTTCGCGGTGATGGACGGCACGTTTGCGGGCGACGGACCAGGCCCGCGCTGCATGGTCCCGCACGTCAAGAACGTGATCCTCGCCAGCGCGGATCAGGTCGCGATCGACGCTGTCGCGGCAAAGCTGATGGGCCTCGATCCGATGTCGATCAAGTTCATCCGCCTGGCGCACGACCTCGGCCTGGGATGCGGCGATCCGCGCGAGATCGAGATCGTCGGTGACGCGTCAGCGGCCGCGGAGAACTGGCACTTCGACGGTCCCTTCAGGAAAATGACGTTCGCGTCGCGCATGCAGCACAAGATCTACTGGGGACCTCTGAAGGCGCCAATCGAATGGTCGCTGAAGACCGTGCTCGCGCCATGGGCCTACATGGCGAGCGTCGTCTACCACGACAGCCTGTGGTATCCGCTGAAGGCGCGCCGGATGATGCACAACGTGCTTCACTCGGACTGGGGACGGCTGTTCCGCAACTGGGAGCAGCTCACGCCGGACAACGACGGCTTTGCGACAGTCGGGAACGAGGGTGCAGAGCTTCAGCGCGTCGGAATGGCGGCGTTCACCAAGTCGCTCGGCATCCTCGGCACCTGCATGAAGGAAGCGCCGGAGTTCAGCAACCGCAAGCGGAAGGTTGTGACACACTAGCCGACCGCAGTGGGGCCGGACTTCAGTCCGGCCCTACTGATGGCCGGACTAAAGTCCGGCCCCACTGCAGTCCGGCCCCACTGCAGGTTAGACAGTCTTCATGTCCGCGCTGTGCTCCAGCGCGCGAATGACGGCTCCGTAATCGTTCGGCAGCTCGATTGGATGATTGGCGTGATGCGAGGTGATGCCCGGCAGGCGCTCCTCGTGATAGCCGATCTTGAAGTCTGCGAACTTCAGCCCGTTGGCCGTGGAGATTACGACGACGCGCTCGCTGCCGCGGATGTCGCCGCGGGCGACCAGTTTCTTCAGCACGGCAAGGGCGACCCCGGTGTGCGGGCAGTTGAACATGCCCGTGCGGTCCGCTTCCGCCGCGGCGTCGGCCAGCTCCTGCTCGCTGGCTTGCTCAACGATCCCGTCGTACTTCTGCAGCGTGCGGACCGCCTTCCGCACCGAGACCGGATTACCAATCTGAATGGCCGACGCGAGCGTCGGCCGCGCCGTCACGGGCACGAAGTCCCAGTTGCGTTGATAGGCCAGATAGAGCGGGTTGGCGGCCTCGGCCTGCGCCACGACGATGCGCGGCCGTTTGCGGATGATGCCGATGGCATCGAGCATGTCGAATCCGGCTCCCAGCGCGCTCACGTTGCCAAGATTCCCGCTCGGAATGATGACGACGTCGGGCACCTGCCAGTCGAACTGCTGGACGATTTCAATCGCTACCGTCTTCTGGCCTTCGAGGCGAAGGCTGTTCATCGAGTTGGCGAGGTAAACGCGCCGCTCGGCGGCCAGGCGCTTGACGATCGCCATGCAGCCATCGAAATCGGTCTCGAGCGACAGCACTGTCGCGCCGTTGGCCAGCGGCTGCACCAGCTGCGCGGTGGTGACCTTCCCTTTCGGCAGCATCACAATCGCCGGAATGCCTGCTGCGGCGGCGTACGCCGCCAGCGAGGCCGACGTGTCACCGGTCGATGCACAGGCGACGGCCTGGACGGGACTGCCGTCCGCCATCATCTGCTTCACCATCGAGACGAGAACGGTCATCCCGAGGTCCTTGAAGGATCCGGTGTGCGAGTTGCCGCACTGCTTCACCCAGAGCTCGTCAAGGCCGAGTGAGCGCCCGAAGCGCTCCGCCCAGAACAGATTCGTGCCGCCTTCGTCCATCGAGACGACGTTCTCGTCGCGAATCTCGGGGCAGACCCATTCCTTCTTGCCCCACACCGACGACCCGTACGGCCACGTGGTCCGCTTGTAGCGCTCGTCGAACAGGCGCATCCACGCCGCCGCGCTGCGATCCGCCAGCGCGGCGATGTCATGGGACACCTCGAGCAGGTCGCCGCACGTCGGGCAGTTGTAAATGGGCTGGGCCAGCGCGTGCTCGCCAGGGCAGCCGGCAATGCAGCGGAAGACCGCGCGGTAGGGCACCGAACGATTATAGCGAGGTCAGATGTGCCGGCGGGGCTGAAGCCCCGCCTCCACAACTTCAGGGCTCAGCGATATATTCTGTGCTCATCGGAGCCTCAGAAACGTTCCGGCCGCATCATCGCGTACACGAGGTACACGAACGCGGCAATGCTGAGTAACAACGCCAGGAGAGTCATGACGTCACCTATACCCGGTCGCAGAACGCGACGAACGCGAGCATCGCCGCGAACGTGACCAAGCGCGAGTCGCCCTTTCGTACGTAGGCCCCGAGCTCCAGCTCGGGCTGACTCACCTCAGTAACTGAAACCCACGCCAATCGAACCAATGACTCGAGAGCTGTCGCCGCCATTGAAGGCCTTCGTGGTATCGCCCAGCGCCTGAACCTCGACGCCGCCGTGGAGATTCCAGGAGCCGAAGCGCGTGGTGCCGCCGAGCGGCACCGTCACCAGTCCGGCGACGCTGAAGTAGCCGAACGTGTTGTCGTCGAAAGACGGCGCCGCAGCCGTACCCGTGTTCAATTCGTAGTAGTCGGCCAGGCTGAGTCCGACTTTCACCGGTACGGTCACTGACGCCTTCGGCCAGGCGTAGCCTGGGGACACGCCGAGCTCGAGGTACCGCCCGGCCTTCGCGCCGCCGTCGGCCTGGCCGCGTCCCGGATCCGTATCGAACTCGAACGCCACGAGCCCATACGGTTTGAGCGATGCCTTGCCCAAGGCGGCGCTGTCATCCAGCCCCACCTTGAACGCAATCTCCTTGACCGTGGTGAACGCGTTGTTCGGGCTGGTATAGGCCGTGTACGTGGTGGCAACGCTGACGCCGTGGCCGAATCCAAGTCCGAGCGTCGAATAGAAATCGGACTCGTACCCCAGCTTTCCGGTCGGACCATCCTGGCCGGTATCGCCGGTGTGAAGGCTGTTCCACGTTCCGACATTTGCGCCGACGCTCTTCAGCGAACCGTCTCCCGAATAGATGGCGATACCGAGGTCGACGACCGGCCAGAGCGCAATGCCAGTGGCATTCTGTCGGATGCCACGAAACATATAGGTGCTGACGCCGTCGAAGCTTCCAGCGAGCGCCAGGGCCCCGGGATTCGGATCTGTCGGATCTGTCGGCGGAGCGCCTGAGCCGCCGCTTCGGCACCGGTGGCCGCTGACGTCTCCAGACTCGCCGGCGGCGCGCTCGTGACGGCGTCAGGTGCCGCCTTCGCATCTGCGGGAGGATCGGCGGCCTGCGCGGGCGTGACGCCCGCACAGAGCATCACCACAATCGCGCGTGCTATCCCTCGTGCCAGGCCACTCAGTCCCGTTCCTGCTCGCATCGTGTAAGTCCTCCGGTTAGAAAACGATCGGAAGCGGCCGGACTCGGCCCGCGTGGGCATATCGATCGCGCGTTCGTTCTGCACGCCGCGTACCAACCGGAGCAGGACCGCGAAGTGGACTGACCGCTTGAAAAACGCGCGGGAAATCGTGCCGGCGCGATCGCAATCGCGCGTCGGCTGCGTCACAAGGATGTAGGAAGTGTGCCCAGGAGGCTACAAAGTTGTTGGGCTGCGCCGATGTGCCTATTTGAATCGCGCCGGGTCGATCTCGTACTTCCGGACCTTGTAGTTCAGGATCCGTTCGGTGGTGAACAGGAGCTTCGACGCGCGCGCGCAGTTGCCGCGCGTCGATTTCAGCGCGTCGAGGATGAGATCTTTTTCGAACGCCTGCACGGCTTCCACGAGCGCGACCCGAGACACGGTGTCGGACGCTTCGGCGGTCTGCAACGTCGGCGGCAGATGGTGCGCGTGAATGACGGCGCTATCGCACACGAGCACCGCCCGCTCGATGGTATTCTCGAGCTCGCGGACGTTGCCCGGCCAGTGGTAGCTCGTAAGCATGTCGATCGCGGGCGTCGAGATCCGCTTGATCGACTTTCCGTGCTCGTTCGAGTACTTGCCCAGGAAGTGATCGGCCAGGAGCATAATGTCTGGCTTCCGCTCGCGAAGCGGCGGTGCGTAAATCGTGAACACGTTCAGCCGATAGAAGAGATCCTCGCGGAAGGTGCCCTCGGCGATCAGCTTCTCGAGCGGCCGATGCGTGGCCGTGACCATGCGGACGTTCACGCGAATGCTTTGGGTGCCGCCAAGGCGCTCGAACTCCCGCTCCTGCAGCACTCGCAGCAGCTTGACCTGCGTGGCGAGGCTCAAATCCCCGATTTCGTCCAGGAACAACGTCCCGCCGTCGGCAAGCTCGAACCGGCCCTTCTTCTGGCCTTGCGCTCCGGTGAACGCGCCGCGTTCGTATCCGAACAGCTCGGATTCGATCAGCGACTCGGGCAGCGCGGCACAGCTCACCTTGATGAACGGCTTTCGTGCGCGCGCGGAGTTGTAGTGGATCGCGTGCGCGATCATCTCCTTGCCGGTCCCGGACTCGCCCCGGACGAGGACGGTCGTATTGGTCCGCGCCACCTGCGCCACCTGGTCGTAGACCTGACGGATCGGCGCGCTCGTCCCAATCAGGTGCTGAAACGCGTAGCGATCCCGCAGTTCATCTTTGAGGTGGGTGTTCTCCTCGACCAGGCGCCGGCGCTCCGCCTCCGCCATCCGACTGACCTTGATGGCCTGGGCGATCATCGCCGCGACGAGCTTGTAGAACTTCAGCGACCGATCGTAGTCGCGATCGCGCCTGAACAGCAGGTCGACGCTGAGTGCGCCCATCGTCTTGCGGTTGATGACCAGCGGCACGCAGATGAACGTCAGCTCCTGGCGGTCCTGACGCCGCGCCGCCCGATTCAGGAGGAGCGGCTCGCGGCTGGTCTCGGGCACGACAATCGGCTTGCCGCTCTCCACCACCCGGCCGGTAATGCCTTCGCCCAGGCGGTACCGGGCTCGCTGGCCGTCGACGGTCAACCCAGACGACGACTTGATGTAGAGCTCGCCGGTTTCCTCGTCGAGCAACGTGATGGCGCTGCGGACGACGCGGTGATGCCGCTCGAGGATTTCGAGCGCCTGCGGCAGCGCGATGTTGAGGTTGAGCGTCGCGGCAACCGCCTGGCTGATGTCGATCAGCGACGAGAGACGACGGATCTCCTTCGTCGCGCCACGCGGATCGTTGGCGGCGAGCGTCGCAGATCGCGTCGATCGGCGCACGGTTCCCACAATTTCGTCGGTCGGCGGCATGGCTTACTACAGGATTGTAGTCGACCAGCACCAGCGCGCAACCGTATGCCCCAGAACGATTACCGTCATTCGCCAGCGGCATGAAACAACGCCCGTCGCCCGTAGCCCGAAGTCCGTCGTCCGCAGCCCATCCCCGGCAGATAATCACCAACATGCCTGCGCCCGCCGCCGATCTTCCGTCCTGGTCCATCGCCGCCACGCCGGACGTTCCCCTTGAAGCGGAACGGAAACTGGCGTTGTACCGGGCGCTTCTCTTCCCCCGGCTGGTCGAGGAGAAGATGCTGATCCTGCTGCGTCAGGGACGGCTCTCCAAATGGTTCTCCGGCATCGGACAGGAGGCGATCGCGGTCGGCGTCGTTGCCGCATTGCGGTCTGACGACGCGATTCTGCCGATGCACCGGAATCTGGGCGTGTTCACTGCCCGCGGCCTCGATCTCCTGACGCTGTTCCGCCAGTTGCTCGGACGCGACGGCGGGTTCACGCGTGGCCGCGACCGTACTTTTCACTTCGGCGTCCTCTCTCATCACATCGTCGGCATGATCAGCCACCTCGGGGCGATGCTGCCGGTGGCGGACGGGCTGGCCCTGGCATATCAGCTGCGCGGCGAATCGAGAGTGGCGGCGACGTTCACTGGCGAAGGCGCGACGAGCGAGGGCGACTTCCACGAGGCGCTCAACCTGGCCGCCGTCTGGAAGCTGGCCGTCATCTTCGTGGTCGAAAACAACCAG
Organism: Vicinamibacteria bacterium; assembly: GCA_963800785.1. Taxonomy (GTDB): domain Bacteria; phylum Acidobacteriota; class Vicinamibacteria; order Vicinamibacterales; family JAENWD01; genus JAENWD01. The sequence continues at coordinate 350,634 of CAWDCH010000019.1, read as the reverse complement.
TGGGGCCTCTCGACGCCCGTCGCGGAGCAGTACGCGTGCGCGCGGCTGTCGGATCGGGCCGCCGGCTACGGCATGGCCGGCGAGACCGTCGATGGCAACGATGTGCTGGCGGTGGTGGACGCGGTCAGTCGTGCGGCCGAGCGAGCGCGGCATGGCGACGGCCCGACGCTCCTCGAGTTAGAGACATTCCGGATGCGGGGCCACGAGGAAGCGTCCGGCACGGCGTACGTGCCGAAGCATCTGTTCGACGAGTGGGCGAAGAAGGATCCGATTGCCCTCTTCGAGTCGCGGCTCCTCGCAGACGGGACGCTCACTGCCCACGATCGTGACGAGACCCGAGCCGCCTTCAAGGCGCACATCGACCGACTCGCCGACGAAGCGTTCGAATCGCCGGAGCCGGACTCGACTGCAGAACGCGAGTTGGCGGACGTGTACGCACCATCGCCCGTGGCGGCGGGGCTTCAGCCCCGCGACGTTCGCGGCGAGCACCGCGGGGCTGAAGCACCGCCTTCACAAGCAACGGAGCGTACGACATCCGAGAAGCGCTACATCGACGCGATTTCGGACGCCCTCCGCGAGGCCATGCGTCGGGATCCGAACGTCCTGCTGCTTGGGCAGGACATCGCTGAGTATGGCGGCGCCTTCAAAGTCACGGCGGGCTTCGTGGAAGAGTTCGGACGGGCCCGTGTGCGCAACACGCCGATCATCGAATCAGGTGCGCTCGGCGCGGCGATGGGCCTGGGGCTCGAAGGCTTTCGGCCGATGGTGGAGATGCAGTTCGGCGATTTCATTACCTGCGGCTTCAACCAGGTCGTCAACAATCTGGCGAAGACACATTACCGCTGGGGCGCGGGCGTGCCGGTCGTGATCCGGGTGCCGGTTGGCGGCGGCACGGGCGCCGGCCCCTATCACTCTCAGAACCCGGAAGCCTGGTTCTCGCACGTGGCCGGTCTCAAAGTGGTCACGCCAGCAACCCCTTCCGACGCCAAGGGGCTGCTGCTGGCCGCGTTCGAGGACGGGAACCCGGTGCTCTATCTGGAGCACAAGTTCCTCTACCGGTCGGCGAAGGGCCCGGTGGCTGACGGTTACTTCACTGTGCCGATCGGCCCAGCCAGGCTGGCGCGCGAGGGACAAGACGTCACAATCGTCACCTGGGGTGTTGGCGTCGCCTGGGCGCTGGATACCGCAACGGCGATGGCGGCGAACGGCGTCTCGATCGAAGTTGTCGATCTGCGGACGCTGCTGCCGTGGGACCGTCAGCGAGTGTTCGACTCGGTGAGGAAGACGAGCCGGGCGATCGTGCTGCACGAGGCGCCGACGACCGGCGGCTTCGGCGGTGAGATCGCCGCTGCGATCGCCGAAGAGGCATTCGCGTGGCTCGACGCGCCGGTCACGCGCATCGGGGGATTGGATATGCCAGTGCCCTTCAGCAAGGCGCTCGAGGAGATCTACTCGCCGAAGGGACGACTTGCAGACGCGATCCGCAAGGTCGTCAGTTACTGACGGGGGCGGTCGATCGGGTCTGATCGGGTCGATCGGGTTGCTGAACGCCGCACGCACTCGGGCGCTTCGTTCGGACCGTTTTCCGATCGGATCGCGGACGAAAGCGTTTATCATGCTGGCATGAGCACAACGAGCAGTCGCCTCAGGCAGGCGATAAGCGCGGGTGACATCTGGAGCATTACCGACGCCAACGAGCTGTATGAAGTACCCCGCTGGGGGAAGGGTTACTTCTCGATCAACGGCGCCGGCCACATCCAGGTCCATCCCACCAAGGATCCTTCACGTGCCATCGATCTGAAGCAGCTCGTTGACGACCTCCAGGCTCGCGGCATCACGCTTCCCCTCCTCATCCGCTTCAGCGACATCCTGAAACACCGGCTCGCTGACATCCACGAGGCGTTTCAGGCAGCGATCACACAGCACCAGTACAACGGCCGGTACTGCTGCGTCTACCCGATCAAGGTCAATCAGCAGCGGCAGGTGGTGGAAGAGGTCCTCAACTTCGGCGCGCCCTATCAGTTCGGTCTCGAGGCCGGCAGCAAGCCGGAGCTCCTTGCCGTCGTCGCGATGGCCTCGAACGACACGCCGATCATGTGCAACGGCTTCAAGGACGCCGAGTACATCGAGACGGTGATGCTCGCACAGAAGATGGGGCGCAACATCATTCCCGTCGTCGAGAAGTACACGGAGCTGGGGCTGATCCTCGAGTACTCGCGGAAGATTGGCGTGCGTCCACAGATTGGGATGCGCGTGAAGCTGGCGGCGCGCGGCGGTGGGCGCTGGCAGAGCTCGGGCGGCTATCGGTCGAAGTTCGGCCTGACAGTCGGCGAGATTCTCCACGGCCTCGATGAACTGAAGCGGCACGGCATGGCGGACTGCTTCAAGCTGCTGCACTTCCACCTGGGGAGCCAGATCCCGAACATCCGGGTGGTGAAGCACGCCCTGAACGAAGCGGCCCGGGTCTACGCGGAGCTGCACAAGGCAGGCGCCGGCCTGCAGTACCTCGACGTGGGCGGCGGCCTCGGCGTCGATTACGACGGTTCACAGACCAACTTCGAGTCGAGCATCAACTACACGCTGGAGGAATACGCCAACGACGTCGTCTACCACATTCAGAGCGCGTGCGACGATGCCGGCGTGCCGCACCCGACGATCGTGTCGGAGAGCGGCCGAGCCGTGGTGGCGTACCACTCGGTTCTGGTCTTCAACGTGCTGGGCGTCTCGGGGTTTGGCAATGGCGGAACCGTCCACCCGAACAGCGAAGAGGTCGAGCAGCCGCTGATCGACCTCATGGACACGTTCAACAACCTGACGACGAGGAACGCGCTCGAGAGCTATCACGACGCGCAGCAGGCCCTCGACATGGCGTTGAACCTGTTCAGCGGCGGCTACCTCCCGCTCGATCAGCGAAGCCAGGCCGAGTCGCTTTTCTGGGCCATCTGCGCCAAGCTCCAGAAGATCGTCCAGCAGCTCGACGAAGTCCCCGAGGATCTGCAGAACCTCGACGAGCAGCTGTCGTCGACGTATTTCTGTAACTTCTCTCTGTTCCAATCGATTCCCGACAGCTGGGCGATCAAGCAGCTGTTCCCGGTGGTGCCAATCCACCGGCTGAACGAGCGTCCCACGGAGCACGCGGTGCTCGGAGACATCACCTGCGACTCTGACGGCAAGATCGATCAGTTCATCGATCGACGCGACGTCAAGCGCACGCTGCCGCTGCACCCGTTCAACGAAAATCCGTACACGCTTGGCGTATTCCTCGTCGGCGCCTACCAGGAGATCCTCGGCGACCTCCACAATCTGTTCGGCGATACACACGCCGTCCACGTCCGCCTGGATCACGAAGGCAACGTGGTGCTCGAGGCGCTGATCAAGGGCGACACCGTTCGCGAGGTGCTCGACTACGTCGAGTTCAATACGGAGACGCTGCTCCACCGCATGCGCTCGGACGCCGAGACCGCCGTTCGCGAAGGCCGCCTCGATTTCGAGCAGTCAGGCCGCCTCCTGCGCTTCTACGAAGACGGCCTGCACGGCTACACGTACCTCGAAGACAGCCAGCACTGACCGGTTGCCGGGTCGACGAGGTTGATCGCCGCAGCCTACTGCAGCCTGAAGTCGACAGTGACCGTCATGACGACCTGCACGGGCTGACCGTTCAGCGTGGTCGGCGTGAACTCCCATTGGCGCACGGCGGTCACCGCGGCGTCGGTCAACAGCAGCACCGGTCTCAGCACTCGGACCTGTTCCACCCGTCCGTCCAACCCGATCAGCGCTTCGAGGATAACCGTGCCCTGCACGCGTGAGGTCTGCGCCATCGATGGGTAGACGGGCGACACGTTCTTGATCTTGCGCAGCGCCTGAATCCTGCCGCCGACGCGAACCCGTGCCGGGGGTGGCGTCGGTGGGATGACCGGGACAGGATCGCCCGTGCCCTCGATCAGTCCGTCGGCATCGATGCCGGTTGACGCCCCGAACTCGACGCCTGCCGCCGTGCTCTGGAGAGCAGCGAAATCGTGCTCTGGCGTCACCTCAGGAGGTGCGACCAGGGGGGCCGCATTCGGAGCCGGAGTAGAAACGGATTTTGACCGCGTCGCAAGCGGCGCTTCGAAGCGCGGCGGCAAGGCCGGGGTGACGACCTCGATATACGGTTTGACGATCGGACGATTTGGCAGCGGCAAATCAGGATCGGCCAGGAGCGGCACGGCGAGAAACGCGGCGATTGCGACGGCGTGAAATGCGATCGAGACGGGCAGCAACGAGGCGCGGCGTCGAGACGACGTCGCGACGATATTCGGACGGAACAAGTCGGCTGGCATGCGTCCTCCTCCTCGGAGAAGCGATGTCAGCAGCGCTGCTTCGAACTGATTGGACACCGGTCGGTGTGGAACGGATTGTGACGACGGCGGGGCTGAAGCCCCGCTTCCACAACAGAGCGACATTCAACCTGTGGAGGCGGGGCTTTAGCCCCGCCGTTGACTATGGCTCTTTGAGCGCGCGCGACGGTTCGACGGCGAGCGCACGTCGCGATGCGAGCAATCCGCCGCCGAGGCCGACCGCGGCGAGGAGCGCAACGGCGAACGCTAGCGTGCCCGGATCATAGGGAGAGATCGCGTGCAGAAGACCGGCGAGACCCCGCCCGGCTGCGATGGCAATCGCGAGCCCCACTACCACGCCCGTCAGCGTGAGACGCGCGGCCTGTGCGACTACGAGCCGCAGAACGTCGGCACGCTGAGCGCCCAGGGCGACACGAACGCCAATTTCGCGCGTCCTGCGTTCGATCGACCAGGCCAGCACGCTGAAGGTCCCCACGGCGGCGACGATGAGCGCGATGATGGCGAGCACGCCGAGCAGCACCGCCGTGAAGCGTGGCCCTGCCGTCGCCTCCTCCACGGCCCGTTCAAGTGTCGTCACGCTCGCGAGCGGCAGCTCGGGATCGGCGGCGCGTACAGCCGCTCGGAGCGCCGGGACAATCGACACCGGATCGCCTGAGGCCTTCACGACCAGATCCATCCGTCCGAAATTCCACTGGCTGTACGGCACGTAGATGTCGTCCCGCACGGCAGTCCATTCGCGATAGCGCACATCGCCCGCGACACCGACCACCGTCTTCCACGGCGCTTTCTGATCGGGTGGGCCCGGCTTGACGCGCTTGCCGATGGCGCTTTGCCCGGGCCAGGCCCGACGTGCCATCGACCGCGAGACGATGGCGATCGCGCCGGCGTCAGGGCCGTCTGCCTCAGTGAAGTTACGCCCTTCGATCAACGGGATGCCGACGGTGGCGAAGTACCCCGGGCTGATCGATTCGAAGTTCGCATTGGGGTTCCTGACCTGCGCTTCCGGCGTCTGCCCTTCCAGCGTGTAGGGGTAGTCCCAGCCGACCGGATCGGCGAGCGGCCGCAGGAGCACGAGCGCTGCGCGCTCAACACCGGGCAGCGCCTGCAGCCGCTCCAGCAGCGGGCGATAGAACGCCGCCCGGGCGCGGTGATCGGCGAGCTTGTCACTCAACTGGATTTTCGCGGTCACCACACCGCGCGGATCGAAGCCTGGCGCCAACTGCGCCAACGCACGAAACGACTGCGCGCTGAGTGCGGCCGCCGCCACCAGTCCCAGCGAGAGTGCCAACTGCCCCGACACGAGCAGGCCCCGCATGCGGCCCACCCGGCGCCCGCTCGAGGCACGGCCGGTCGTGTCGCGCACGGCGTCGCCGACCTCGATTTGCGACGCACGGAGAGCGGGGACAGTTCCGAACACCATCGCGGCAACGAGCGACAGCCCGGTAGCAAATGCCAGCGTCTGCCAGTCGATGGCGAGACGCTCGATGCCGGGGACGTCGCCTGGAATCAGCCGGCGGACGGCAGAGACCGCCCACAAAGCGACGAACACGCCGAGCAGTCCGCCGGCCAGCCCGAGGACCACGCTCTCGCCGAACAGCATCCCGGCGAGGCGGCCCCGGCCGGCACCGAGCGCAGCCCTCACCGCAAGCTCGCGTTCCCGATCCACGCCGCGTGCGAGAAGCAGATTCGCGACGTTGGCGCATGCGATCAGCAGCAGGCTCAGCACTGCGGCCATCAGCAGATGCATCGCCGGACGCACCTGTCCGTAAATCTGATCGATGAACGGCTCGAGGCGCGCGCCAAACTCCTCGCCGCCCGGGCGAACCTTGCTCAGCGACGGCGCAACCGTATTCACTTCCGCTTGCGCCTGTTCGAGCGACGAGCCCGGCTTCAGCCGTCCTATCAGCTTCAACACGCCAAGATCCGGCGCGTCCTTCCCCAGGCCCGCCGCACTGAACCACAAGTCCACGCCGCGCGGCAGCACGCCGTTCGGCAAGATGCCAACGACTGTGCTTGTGGTGCCGCCAGCGGTGATCGCGCGGCCGACAATCGAGAGATCGCCGCCGTACTGCCGCGTCCAGAATCCTTCGCCAATCAGCACACTGCCGCCGACGAAGTCGGTCTCCTCACGGCGATCGAAATCGCGGCCGCGAATTGGACGCACGCCGAGCACCTTCAGGAAGTTGGGTGTGACGAGCGCCGCTTCGACCTGCACCGGGTCGCCTTTGCCGGTGACGTTGACGCGAAGGTTTGCCGCGGTCACGGCCGCCAGGTCCTCGAACGACGTCACACGTCTACGCCATGCGTCGTACTCGCGTGTCGAGAGTTCGATGTGTGGCGCGCCCTTCTTGAGATCGGTTTGCCAGAGCACGACCAGCGCGTCGAGATCCCGGAATGGCAGCGGGCCGAGTAGGACGGCCTGCACGGCCGAGTAGATCGCGGTGGCCGCGCCGATGCTCACACCGAGCGTCAGCACGGCAGCGACCGTCAGCGTCGGCGTGCCGGCCAGGCGGCGGATGGTGTGCCCAAGCAGTGCTAGACTCATGGCTATGTCCGTTGCGGAGCCTCAGAATCAATCGGTCAACGACGCCATCGATGCGCTCGAGCGCGCGCTGCAGCCGGTTCCTTCAGGTCCAGGCAAGGACAAGGCTCTGTACCACCTGGGGCGTTTGCAAACGGCGGTTGCGGCTTCCCATCAGGAAGCGGTCCGTTTTGCGGCATTCACGATCAACAAGACCATCCACGACGCGGGCAGCGCCTGGGGTTCGGCGGCGCTCGACGCGATGACGACGCTGCGCGGAGCGCTACGTGCCGCGGGCCACGAGTTCTAGCGGCAAACGCGCGCCGCGACGGTCCGAATCTGGCGAGCCGGTCGTTGCCGGCATTCGCGTCACGCATCCGACGCGAATCATCTTCCCTGACGCTGGTCTTGCCAAGCTCGATCTGATCCGGTACTACGACAGCGTGGCGCGCTGGATGCTGCCCCATCTCAAAGGGCGGCCTCTCACTCTCAAGCAGTGCGCTCCCGACGCCGATCACTGCCGTTACCTTCGCCACTCGGGCGAGCGCTCGCCTGCCCACGTGCGCGTGGTGAAGATTCAGGAGAAGACCAAAGTCGGCGACTACATGATCGTCGACGACGACGCCGCACTGATCGCACTGGCTCAGCGCAACATCGTCGAATTTCACACGTGGAACGCGACCGCCGATCGTCTCGAACAGCCGAATCGGATTGTCCTCGATCTCGATCCGGGCCCCCGTGTCCCGTGGCGGAAGATGGTCGACGCCGCGCTTCTGGTGCGATCGGCGTTCGAGTCCGCAGGCCTCAACAGCTGGCTCAAGACCACTGGTGGCAAGGGGCTGCACGTGGTCGCGCCGATCGTTCCTGCCGTCGACTGGACGACGTGCCTGGAGTTTGCCAGATCGCTGGCCTTCTCGATGGCCGGGCAGAATCCCACGCAGTTCACCACGCGTTTCGCCAAGGCCGGCCGCGAGTCGCAGATCCTGATCGACTATCTCCGGAACAATCGCAGCAATACCGCCGTGGCCGCGTATTCCGTTCGGGCACGCCCCCACGCCCCCATCTCGGTCCCGCTCTCCTGGGACGAGCTGACAGCCAAACTGGATCCCGGCCGGTGGACCGTGAAGACGATCGGGAGACGACTGAAGCAACTCGACGAGGGGCACGATCCGTGGGCGGATTATTTTCGTAGTCGCCAGAAGTTGTCGCCGACCGCAAGGCGGAGCTGAAGGTCCGCGCTACCTAACATAGCCCGATGGGATGCGTCGCGCGGCTGCGAGATGACGGGACCTCCATTGCCGGGGCCGAACCGAGTCGCCGGCGGGACGGCCGGGCTGACTTTTCACAGCCGGGATCGTGGCGGTAGGATGTGCGATCGGAGGACTAATGTCGGAGGCGCTGGCGGCCCTCGTAACGGCCGTATCGAATGGCGATGTGCAGACGGCCCGGGGTCTCCTCGATGCCGAGCCTTCGCTCGCCCGACAGCAGCAAGGCGGCGCGAGCCCCCTGCACTACGCCGCCATCCATGGTCACCAGAACGCAGTCGACCTGCTGATCGATCGCGGCGCCGACATGGAAGACCTCGACACGGAATATGGCGCGGCGCCGATCGGATGGGCCAACGAGAAGGGTCACATGGAACTGGTGCGGCACCTCCGCAATCGGGGCACGAAGGTCAGCCTGCACATGGCGGCCGCGTTCGGGTTCGACGATGACATCGAGACGTTGGCGGCCGCACATCCGACCCACGTGAACCTGCTCGTGGGCTACGGTACGCCTCTACACCTTGCCGCCCTCTGGGGCCATTCCACGGTCGTCCAGCGGCTGCTGGCGCACGGCGCCGATCCCTCCTGCAGAAATCAGGATGGCGAGCTGGCGGTGACCATCGCCAATCGCCAGGCGACCTCGAACGCCTGCCAGACGCCCATCGTCACGGATGAACGCCGGGCGGAAATCGTGGCGGGCTGCCAGCGCTGCGCGGACTTGTTGCGGCCCGTCACGGTGGAGCCTCTCTGACGGATCAGCACTTACCCACCGGGCTCGAATCGTAGGAAAGATTAGGCGTGAGCCAGCGTTCGGCTTCCTCCACACTCATGCCCTTGCGGCGCGCGTAGTCCGTCACTTGATCGGCGCCCAGGCGTCCGACCATGAAGTAGCGCGCGGCGGCATTCGAGAAATACAGTCCGCTGACGCTCGCGGGCGGCGTCATCGCGAAGTGCTCCGTGAGATCGATGCCCGCGTCGCGAGCGCCGAGTAGCGCGAACAATTTGGTCTTTTCCGAGTGATCCGGGCACGCCGGGTATCCGAAGGCCGGGCGAATGCCGCGATACTTCTCCGCGACGAGATCATCGCTCGTGAAGTGCTCGTCGCGCCCATAGTTCCAGTCGCGCCGGGCCCGGGCGTGCAGGTACTCCGCGAACGCCTCGGCGAGGCGATCGGCCAACGCCTTCACCATGATCGCCTGATAGTCGTCGTGATCCGCCTCGAAACGCCCGACCAGCGCATCGGCGCCGAGCCCGGCCGTGACTGCGAAGGCTCCCAGGTAATCACGGCGGCTGCCGTCCCGAGGGGCCACGAAATCCGCCAGCGATCGGTTCGGCCGGTTGTCGGCGATCGGTTCCTGCTGACGCAGCATGTTGAAGCGAATCAGCTCCTGCGCGCGCGATTCATCGGTGAACAGGACGATGTCTTCGCCGTCAGCAGCGGCGGGCCAGAAGCCGTACACCCCGCGAGCTGTCAGCAAGCGCTCCGCGACAATCCGCTTCAGAAGCCCTTGGGCGCTGTCGTACAGATCGCGAGCGGCCGCCCCGTACTCGGGATGTTCGAAGATGCCAGGCACACGGCCCTTCAGCTCCCAGGCATGGAAGAAGAACGTCCAGTCGATGAAGGGGATGAGGTCCGCCAGCGGCACCTCTACTTCGCGACGCCCCAGGAATGACGGCTCGGGCACATCGTTGGCGGCCCAGTCGAGGCGCAGCCGGTTCGCCTTTGCGGCCTCAAACGAGAGCAGCGGCTTCTGCTGACGGTTCGCGTACTGCTCTCTCAGGGTCACCTGATCGCGACGGGTGTGCTCGAGGAATTTCGCCCGCTGCGTCGACGACAGGAGGCTCGAGACCACGTCGACGGCCCGCGAGGCGTCGAGGACGTGAACGACGCCGCCACTGTATTCCGGCGCGATCTTCACCGCCGTGTGCTGCCGGCTCGTGGTCGCGCCTCCGATCAGTAGCGGCAGGCGCAGGTGCCGCCGCTCCATCTCGCGCGCAACCGACACCATCTCGTCCAGCGACGGCGTGATCAAGCCGCTCAGTCCAACCAGATCGACATGCTCTTCTGCAGCGGTCCGAAGAATGACATCCTGGTGCACCATGACGCCGAGATCGATGACCTCGTAGTTATTGCAGCCGAGCACTACGCCGACGATGTTCTTGCCGATGTCGTGGACGTCGCCTTTCACCGTCGCGAGCAGGATCTTGCCTTGGGAGCCGGTGCCGCCGGCGGCCTTATCGGCTTCCATGAAAGGCTCGAGGTAGGCGACGGCCTTCTTCATGGCCCGTGCGGACTTGACGACCTGCGGCAGGAACATCTTGCCGGCGCCGAAGAGGTTGCCAACGGTCTTCATCCCGTCCATCAGCGGGCCTTCGATGATCTCGAGCGGTCGCGGGTACTTCTGTCGTGCTTCCTCAGTGTCCTGCTCGATGAAGTCGATGACGCCGTGCACGAGCGCGAACGCGAGACGCGCCTCGACCGATGCCTCTCGCCACGACAAATCCACTTCGCGGCGCGTCCCGCTGCCCTTCACCTGCCCGGCGAACTCGACGAGCCGCTCGGTGGCGTCACTGCGACGGTTGAAAATCACGTCCTCGACACGCTCGAGCAGCGCCGGCGGGATGTCTTCGTACACGACCAGCTGCCCGGCATTCACGATCCCCATGTCCATGCCGGCCTTGATGGCGTGGTAGAGGAATGCCGAATGAATGGCCTCGCGGACGACATCGTTGCCACGGAACGAGAACGACAGATTGCTGACGCCGCCGCTGATCTTCACGCCCGGGCACGTCGCCTTGATGGTTCGGGCGGCCTCGATGAAGTTCTTCGCGAACTCGTTGTGCTCCTCGATGCCGGTGGCGATAGCGAGAATGTTGGGGTCGAAGATGATGTCTGTCGGTGCGATTCCGACGCGTTCGGTCAGGAGCGCGTAGGCGCGCTGACAGATCTCGACCTTGCGCGCGACGGTTTCGGCCTGGCCTTTCTCGTCGAACGCCATGACGACCACGCCCGCACCATATCGCTTGATCGCGCGGGCTTTTGCCAGGAAGTCCGCCTCGCCTTCCTTCAGGCTTATGGAGTTGACGACCGCCTTGCCCTGCACACACTTCAGGCCGGCCTCGATGACCGACCACTTGGAGCTGTCGACCATGAACGGGATCCGCGCGACCTCCGGCTCCGTCGCCAGGTAATTCAGGAACGTCGTCATCGCGTGCTCGGAGTCGAGCATGCCCTCGTCCATGTTGACGTCGAGGATGTTTGCGCCGCCGCGGACCTGGTCGATTGCGACTTCAACCGCTTTCCCGTAGTCGGCCGCGCGAATCAGCCGCGCGAACCTCGCCGACCCGGTCACGTTCGTGCGCTCGCCGATCATCTGAAAGTTGCTGTCGGGGCGGATTGTCAGCGGTTCGAGGCCGGAGAATTGTGTGAAGTGGTTGCCCGAGCTGAAGCTCGGGCCTACGTCTCCAGTCGTGCTCAGGCCTACGTCTCCAGTCGCGCTCGGGCCTACGTCGCCAGTCGTGCCCGGGCCTACGTCTCCAGTCGTGCCCAGGCCTACGTCTCCAGTCGTGCCCGGGCCCGCGTCTGAATTCGTGCGGTCGTAGGCCCGAGCTTCAGCTCGGGCTACGCGCGGGGGCAACCCTTCGACCGCCTCGCGAATGGCCTTGATGTGGTCCGGAGTCGTCCCGCAACAGCCGCCGACGATGTTGAGCCAGCCGCGTTCGGCGAACTCTCGGAGGATAGAGGACGTTTCGGCGGGCTGCTCATCGTAGGCCCCGAACGCGTTCGGCAATCCGGCGTTCGGGTAGCAGCTGATTCGCGTGTTGGCGATTCCCGACAATTCCTCGATATACGGGGCCATGTCGCGAGCGCCGAGCGCACAGTTGATGCCGACGCTGAACGGCTTCGCGTGAGCAATCGAGATCCAGAATGCTTCAACCGTCTGCCCCGACAGCGTGCGGCCGCTGCGATCGGTGACGGTGACGGAGATCATCACCGGCAGCCGGAAGCCTTTCTCGTCGAACACCTCTTCGCACGCGACCAGCGCGGCCTTGGTGTTCAACGTGTCGGTGATGGTCTCGAACAGCAGGGTGTCGGCGCCGCCATCGACGAGGCCGCGAATCTGGTCGCGATAGGCGTCGCGCACCTGGTCGAACGTGACCGCGCGTGCCGCCGGGTCGTTCACGTCAGGGGATAACGAAAGGGTTCGGTTGGTCGGGCCGATCGAGCCGGCGACAAATCGCCGCTGCTGAGGGGTCTTCGCGGTGTATTCGTCGGCGGCTGTCCGTGCGAGCCGTGCGCCTTCGAGATTCAGCTCGTAACTGAGCGCCTGCAGATTGTAATCGGCCTGAGAGATCGCCTGGCTGCTGAATGTGTTGGTCTCGATGAGGTCGCAGCCCACCTCGAGATACTGGCGATGGATGTCCAGGATGACATCAGGGCGCGTCAGGACCAGAACGTCGCTGTTGCCTTTGAGCTCGAGCGGATGATTCGCGAACCGCTCGCCGCGAAAGTCGGCCTCGGTCAGGCGGGCACGCTGGATCATTGTGCCCATGGCGCCGTCGAGCACGAGAATGCGCTTTTCTGCCGCCGCCACAAGTGCCGCCGTTCGGTCTCGATCCGCCATTCAGCCCTCCGCTACCGTGCCACTCGCGACCAGCACGGTGAACGGGTCACCGGTCAGGCGCGCGCCAACGTCCACGTGCACGTCCATCAATCCAGCAGCCTGCAGCAGCTTTGCCAGCTGCCCATCGTCGAACCCCAGCCAGCGATCCCCGAGGCGATCGCGTACCCACGATTCGTCATGGCGCCGCAGGTCCAGTACCAGCACGCGACCGCCGGTCCGCGTGATCCGCACCGATTCCGCCAGTGCCATGGCCGGATCGACCGCGTGATGAAGGGCCTGAGACAACAGCGTGACGTCCACCGCACCGTCTGCAAGCGGCACCCGTTCGAGGTCGCCCTGCTCCCAGACGATGTTGGACACGCCGCGCCGGCGGGCCAGCGCCTTCGCACGCGCGAGCACGTCCGCCGATCGATCGATCGCGATGACGCGGCGCGCCCACCCGGCAGCTTCTACCGTCAGATAGCCGTCCCCGCAGCCGAGGTCCGCGACATCCCATGCCGGCAGGAGGTGTCCGAGCGCGCGCGCCCACGCGGCCCAGCTCCTCCCCGGCACGAGCTGGTGGCCGTCGCCGTGATTCGCGAAACTCTCCTTGCGGAGTCGCAGCACCTCTTTCAGCCTCGCCTGATCGGCGCGCGCGATCGGCTCGTCGGCCGAGGCGGCGAAATGCGCGTCGAGCATCTGCCAGAGCGGCGCGGTGCCGTTTCTCGTCTCAACCGCTGGCACCTGGTAGTAGGTGAACCCGCCTTCCCGGCGCTCTTCCACGAGACCGCTATCCCGTAGCAATCCGAGGTGACGGGAGACGCCTGACTGAGCGATTCCCAGGATTCCCGTCAGCTCCGTGACGTTCAGTCGCTCCGACGCCAGCAGGCGCAGAAGCCGGAGCCGAACCTCGTCACCGAGGAGCCGGAAGATCGCGGAAGCCTCTCGCACATTCATAAATCTACATTCGTGTATTCGATCTGTCAATAGCGGCTCTATTACCGCTAAATGTTTCACCTATCTGAGTTTATATTTTATTGCCTCGGCTACGAGCGAAGGCGCATCCAGCGGCAACGATGATCTTTGGAGGGGAACGGCGAAGCTTCTGGTGAGGTAAGGCCGAGTTTCTTCAGCCAGTCAGGAAGACCCGATTCTGCCGTCGCTCCACGCGCGCCGGCCGCCAGAACGGCACCAGCCGCCTTCGCACGATGCGCCCCGGCATCCAGACGCCGTAGTCGCGCTTCTCGATCTGCCACGCGACGGGCAGCGTGCCGCGGTAGGTCACACGAAGCCGGCAACTATCGGACAGGCCGTACTCGAAGCAGTCGTACGCGTCTTCGGCGCGCCTGAAGGTCTCGAACCACCCCTCGTACGTCACGATGAATTCCCGCGATTCGACAACACGCAGTCTGACGTCGAAGCCGCTTCGGTCGATCGCAGGCACGCTGATCGAGTGAACGTCGGCATCGAACGTGACGCCGCGCGAACTCAGCGTCTTCCGCGCCCTATCGATGACACTCGCCACCCTGCGACCCCGTTCGGGCCTCAACAGCGTCGGGCATGGCGGGCCCGCGCGACCCGACCCGGACCGTTACTGGAGAAATAAGCGATACGCGTCGTTGCCGAACTCCGCCAGATACGGATACCCCAGGCCGTCGAGGAATGCCTTGAACGCCGAGACTTCCTCGTCTGGCACCTCGAACGCTGCGAGGACGCGCCCGAAATCGGCGCCGTGATTGCGGTAGTGAAACAGGCTGATGTTCCAGCGGCCGCCGAGCGCGTCGAGAAACTGCATCAGCGCGCCGGGGCGTTCGGGGAATTCGAAGCGGCAGGCCTTTTCGTGCCGCGCGTCGCTGGCGCGGCCGCCGACCATGTGCCGGACGTGCAGCTTGGCCATCTCGTTGTCCGAGAGGTCGACGGTGGCGTAGCCTGCGTCGTTCAGCTCCTGCCCCAGCCGACGAGCATCGTCTTTCGACGCCGTGGCGACACCAACGAAGATGTGCGCCGCGTCGCGGCTGCCCAGCCGGTAATTGAACTCAGTGACGACCCGCGGCCCGAGCGTTGCGCAGAACTCGCGAAAGGCGCCCGGACGCTCGGGAATGGTGACCGCAAAGATCGCCTCGCGTGCCTCGCCCAACTCGGCTCGCTCGGCGACGAAGCGGAGGCGGTCGAAGTTCATGTTCGCGCCGCTGAGGATCGCGGCGACGCGGCCGCCGCCTTCTCGCGCGAGCCAGGTCTTGACACCGGCGACGGCGAGCGCACCCGCCGGCTCCATGATGCTGCGGGTGTCGTCGAAGACATCCTTGATCGCGGCACAGATTTCGTCGTTCGTCACGCGGACGACTTCGTCGACTGTCTGCTGGGCCAGGGCGAACGTGATGCGTCCGACCTCACGGACGGCCACGCCGTCCGCGAAAATGCCGACGCGATCGAGCGCCACGCGGCGGCCGGCCTCCAGCGACCGGTACATTGCGTCGGCCTCGAAGGGCTCGACGCCGATGATGCGCACTTCCGGCATCAGCGATCGAATGTAGCTCCCGATCCCCGTGATGAGACCACCGCCGCCGACAGCGACGAACACCGCCGAGAGGTCGCGTTGGCTCTGTCGGAGCACTTCGTCCCCGATCGTCCCCTGGCCGGCGATGACCAGCGGGTCATCGAAGGGATGAATCAGCGTCGTCCCCGTTTCCTGCTGCAGGATTTCGCAGCGATGGCGGGCGTCCTCATAACTGTCGCCGGCGAGGACGACCTCGGCGCCAAGGCTGCGCACCGCCTCGACCTTGATCTCCGGCGTCGTCTGAGGCATGACGATGGTCGCCGGGATGCCGAGCCGGCGCGCGGAAAAGGCGACGCCCTGTGCGTGATTGCCGGCACTGACGGCGATGATTCCCCGCGCGCGTTCCGTCTGGCTGAGGTGGGCGATCCGATTGTAGGCGCCACGCAGTTTGAAGCTGAAAACGGGCTGAAGATCCTCGCGCTTGAAGAGGACCGTGGCGCCAAGCCGGGCCGAGAGCCGCGGCGCCGGCTCCAGTGGCGTCTCGCGGCAGACGTCATACACCCGGCTCGTCAGGATCAGCCGGAGCATTTCGTCCACGGTGGGAACGGTGACGGTCGCAGGGTCCAGAGGTCGAGGCATCAATGTGGGATCGGGTCTAATCGGGTCGGCCCAGGTTTCATCACGGCACAATCGGGGTCGGTCACTTGAATTGCCCGCCCTGAGCGAACACCCTGGTCCTTCAAGAGGAACAGGTTTGCCAGTCGAAGGGTAACAGATCGGTGACGCTGAACGTCCTTAACGCGAACACCGGAAATGTCTGAACCCCTGGGCACAAAACAAACCAAACCGGTGTCAAATCCGTCTACTACGACGCCGCATGCCAAGGGAGCCGCGACCATGATGTCGGCCCAGCCTGTCGGGGCCGGCAGGCCGGCCTCGGGCCGCCTGGGCGTGATGCTGATCGCCGCCGCTCTGCTCATCGCCCTGACGCTGGGCGTGTCCTTCTGGCGCTCGGGATCGCCGGGCGTCTCGGCGCAGGGTGCGTCCACGTCGGCCCACGAATCCAAACCCCTTGCCCGCCGCGACTTCGTCCGCCGCATCCGCCTCACCGGGCTGTCCGAAGCCATTCAGTTTCACGTCGCGACTGCCCCTCTCCTCGCCGGGCAGGCGGGACAAGGCGGCGGCAACGGCAGCCTCGTCATCGTCAAGATTGCCGCGCCAGGCGCGCGCGTGAAGACCGGCGACGTGCTCGTGGAGTTCGACCGGCAGGCGCAGGAGAAGATTGCACTCGACAAAAAAGCCGAGTACGAGGACCTCGTCAATCAGATCCTGCAGAAGGACGCGGAGCTGGACGCGGCGCGCGTGAAAGACGAAAGCGAGATCGCGCAGGCCGAAAACGCCGTGAAGAACTACGAGCTCGAAGTCCTGAAGAACGAGATGCTGTCGCGCGTCCAGGCCGAGATCAACAATCAGGATCTTGCCGAGTCGCGGGTCAAGCTCAAAGCCCTTCGCGAGAACTATTCGTTGAAGCGCGCGGCGGCGACTGCAGAGCATCGGATCCTCGAGATCAAGCGGGACCGCGCCAAGGCAGCGATGGACCACGCCATCGACAATGCCCGGGCGCTTACCGTCCAGTCGCCAATCGACGGTCTCGTCGTCCCCAAGATGACCTGGAAGGGCAACGGGCCGGCCGACATCCAGGAAGGCGACGAGATGTCGCCGGGCGCACCGGTGCTGCAGGTGGTCAACCAATCGTCGATGCAGGTCCGGGCGCGCATCAACCAGGCGGATCTGCCGGTGGTGCGCGTCGGACTTCCCGTGACCGTCCGCCTCGATGCATATCCCGATCTGGCGATGTCCGGCCGGATCACGCAGATTGCGCCCATCGGCGTTTCCGGATCGTTCTCGCCGCGAGTCCGCGCTTTTGCCGCAGTGATCACCGTGGACGGCACGAACCCGCGGCTCTTGCCGGATCTCACCGCGGCTATCGACGTGGAAGTCGAGCGAATCAAGAACGCGCTTGTCTTGCCACGCGAAGCGGTGCAGATGGACGCCGACCGCGCCTCTGTCCGCGTCCGCGATGGCGGCGGTGTGAGCACGCGCCAGGTGGCGTTGGGCCCGTCCGACGAAGTCGAGGTGGTGGTCACGTCCGGCCTCGAGGCCGGACAGGTAGTGGTGCAATGACGCGGCGCGCGGCCTGGGTGGGCGGAGGCGCGCTGCTCATCGTGGTGGCGGTGTTCTCGTTTGCCGGACGCGGCGCGGCGCCCGACGTGCCGACCGCGGTCGCCGAGCGTGGCACCTTCGTCGACGCGGTGCAGGTGCGCGGCGAGATCAAAGCCGGACGCAGCGTCACGATCGTCGCGCCACCGGATGCCGGCGAGTTGCGGATCGTGAAGCTCGTTCCGAGCGGCACGGTCGTGAAACAGGGCGACACGCTGATCGAGTTCGACGGTACGACGGTCACGCGCACGGTCGAGGAGAAGCAGAGCGAAGTGCGGGGCTTCGAGGCGCAGATCGAGCAGACCCGCTCGGAGTCGCGCGGGAAGGAAGAAGAGAGCCAGACGGCCGAGACGAAGGCGCGTTACGACGTCGATCGCGCCAAACTCGATTACTCGGCCCGGGAAATCCTGTCACGCGTCGAAGGCGAGCAGCGCGGGCTGAAGGTGAACGATGCCGAGCAGAAACTGCTCGAGGCGTCGGCCAAGTTTTCGAGCGACCAGACAGGCGGCCGTGCCAAGGTGGCCGGCGTCACCGGCAAGCGGTCGAAGGCCGATTTCGATCTCAACAAGGCCCGCCGCCAGTTGAACGCGCTGCGCGTCACTGCGCCGAGCGACGGCATCGTCACGATCCTGCGCAACTTCCGTTCGGGCAACTGGATGAATCCGCAGGACTTCAAGGAAGGCGATCGCGTCTGGCCTGGAGCCGGGATCGTCGAGCTGCCAGACGCGTCGTCGCTGTTCGGCCTGGCCAAGGTCGATGAGATCGAGCGCGGCAGGCTGCAGCTGAATCAAACGGTGACGGTGCGGCTCGAGGCCCTGCCGGACAAGGAGCTCAAAGGCCACATCGCGTCGATCAGCGCCCTGGCCAAGGCCGACTTCAGTTCGTGGCCTCCGCCTCGCAACTTCGACGTGAACGTGGCGTTCGACGATCGCGACGACCGCGTGCGGCCCGGCATGACCGCCACGATTCGCGTGGCCGTCGATACTTTGAAGGACGTGGTCATCGTTCCCTCGCAAGCCGTGTTCTCCTTTGCTGGCGAAGACGTTGTCTACGTGATGGGACACGGCGCGCCCGAGAGACGGTCGATTCAGATCGATCGGCGCAACGGCGATCGCGCGGTCATCAGAAGCGGTGTCACGGCAGGCGAGCGCGTTGCACTGAAGGATCCGACGCTCGAGGTGGCCCGACGATGAGACTGTGGCGTGTCGTCGGCGCGGTGCTCGTAATGGCGCTGGTCGGTGGCGCTGCCGTTTTCGGCGTGCCCGACCTGTCGCCGAAACTGAACGAGATTCCGACGACGCGACCAACGCGCGGCGACGTGGACGTGCGCGTTTATACGATCGGCGAGCTCGGTCCGCGGCGATCGATGATGCTCGCCGCGCCTACCGCGGCCACGCTCCTGCAGATCATCAAGCTCGCGACGAGCGGCACCCTGGTCAAGGAAGGCGACGTCGTCATCGAGTTCGATCGCGCGGCGGAGCAGTTCAACCTGCAACAGGCCGAGTCCGAGCTCGCGGAAGCCGATCAGGAGCTGGTCAAGATGCAGGCCGACGCCAAGGTGCAGGCGGCGCAGGATCAGTTGAACCTCTTGCACGCGCGCCACGATCTCCGGCGCGCCGAGATCAAAGTCAGCGGCAACGAGTTCGTCGGCGCGATCGAAGCCAAGAAGAACACACTGGAGCTCGACGAGAAGACCCGCGCCCTGGCACAACTCGAGGTCGATATCAAGACGCACCTGGCAGGTAACAAAGCGGCGCTCACTGCTACTCAGGAAAAGCGGGCGAAGTCGCAGATCGCCGCCGACTTCGCGCGCAAGAGCATCGAGAGCATGACTGTCCGCGCTCCCTTGACCGGACTGGTCGTGATCAAAGAGAACCAGGACGCGGGCGGCAACTTCGGCTTCATGGGCATGACGCTGCCCGACTACCGCGTCGGCGACACCGTGCAGCCGGGCCGCAGTGTGGCGGAGATCGTCGACCTCACCGAGATGGAGATCAAGACCAAGATCTCCGAGACGGAGCGCTCGTCGATCACCGCAGGCGCATCGGCGAATGTGAAGGTCGAGGCGCTGCCGGGATCGCCGATGAACGGCGCGTCGAAGGGCGTGGGGAGCCCGGCGCAGAAGGCCTTCTGGGAGCCGGAAACGTCCCGTCAATTCAATGCCGCATTCGCACTGACGAGTCCGTCGGCCGCCCTCCGGCCTGGCATGACCGCGCGCGTCGCGGTACAGGGACCGACGCTGAAGAACGTGATTCACCTGCCGCGCCAGGTGCTGTTCGAAAAGGATGGGAAGCCCGTCGTCTACATCCGCGATGGCAAAAACTTTACGCCTCGCCCGGTGCAGGTCCACAGCATAACGGAGACGCGCGTCGTCCTGCGCGACTTCCCCAGCGACGTCGACGTGGCGCTCATCAACCCCGAGACCGCGACGGCTGGCAGCCCGGGCAGCACGTCGGCCACCGCGCTGCCAGGAGCCGCGCGATGAGCCTCGTCGGTCGGCTGCTGTCAGAGGGCATCGGCCTTCAGATTCTGTCCGACTGCAAGCGTGGGCTCGAGACGCTGATGGCCCACAAGCTGCGCTCGCTGTTGACCATGCTCGGCATGATCTTCGGCGTCGCGGCGGTGGTGTCGATGATGTCGATCGGCGCCGGCGCCCAACAGCAGGTTCTGGCATTCATCGAGCAGTTGGGCGTGCGGAACCTGATCGTCGAGGCGCGCGAATCCACCGATTGGCAGGTGTTCCAGAAGACGCGAAAGATGTCGCCGGGGCTCACCGAGCGCGACCTGCGCGTCATCCGCGCGAACGTGCCCGGCATCAACGCGTCCACTGCACGCAAGCGCTACGTTCCGCAGAAGCTGATTCCCAGACCGCAACGTGAAGCGCCGCAGGTCTTCGGTGTGGAGCCGACCTACCGCGACATCGCCGGCCTTTCAGTCGTGCAGGGTCGATGGATCAGCGACGCCGACGCCGCCTCGTCCGCGGCCGTGGCCGTCATCGGCGAAGGCGCGAGGACGAACCTGTTCGGCGTCAAAGAACCGATCGGGCAGTACGTGAAGGTCAACGAAGTCTGGTTCCGTGTGATCGGGGTGATCGGTCCACAGGTCAGCTCGCAGACCGACGTCGCGGGTGTGCCGGCGCAGGATCGCAACAACTTGATTTACATCCCCGTCGGCGCCGCCATCCTGCGGCTCGAGGACAGCTACAGCCGCTTCAAGGACGAAATCGACGGCATCTACCTGCAGATGTCGGATGCCAACGAGATCGTGCGAACCGCCGATGTCGTGCGTGGCATCCTGACGGCGTCGCATCGAGGCACCGACGACTATTCGCTGGTCGTCCCGGCCGCGCTCCTCGCCGAGCAGAAGCGCACGCAGCGCATCTTCGGTTTCGTCATGGTGGCGCTGGCCTCCATTTCGCTCCTCGTCGGCGGCATCGGCATCATGAACATCATGCTGGCGAGCGTCCTCGAGCGCACGCGCGAGATCGGGGTCCGGCGTGCTGTCGGCGCGAGGCAGACCGACATCGTTCGGCAGTTCCTGATCGAAACCGTCATGATCGCGTTCGTCGGCGGCGCGATTGGCCTGCTCGTCGGCGTCGGCATGTCGCGGCTGATTGCGGTTCTGGCGGGCTGGTCCACGATCGTGACAGCAACGTCGATCCTCCTGTCGTTCCTCGTCTCGGTCAGCGTCGGCCTCACCTTCGGGGTCTACCCCGCCATCCGCGCGTCTCGCCTCGATCCGGTCAAGGCGTTGCACTACGAATAGGGTCGAGTCCAAGGTCGCAGGGTCGCAGGGTCGCAAGGTCGCAGGGTCGCAGGGTCACAGGGTCGAAAGGTCACGGGTCACAAGACCCTGGCCTGGGACCCTGAGACCTTGCGACCCTGGGACCCTGAGACCTTGCGACCCAGTGACCTTTCGACCCATCGCCAGAGCGAGCGATATACTCCCCGGATGCAAGCCATCGTCGTCAAGCAGTTCGGCGGACCGGAAGAACTGCGCCTGGCCGAAGTTCCTGATCCCCAGCCCGCGCTCGGACAGGTCGTCGTGCGGTTACATGCTGCCGGAGTGAATCCGTACGAGACCTACATTCGAAGCGGCAAGTACGCGCGGCTGCCTGAACTTCCGTACACGCCAGGATCGGACGGCGCCGGACTCATCGAGTCGATTGGCGAGGGTGTGGCAACTCTCGCGCCAGGTAATCGGGTGTATGTCGCCGCCGGCGTCGTTCGCTCGGGTACCTACGCGGAACGGATCGCGACCGACGCTTCGAAGGTGCACCCATTGCCGGATGCCACTTCGTTCAGCCAGGGGGCGACGCTTGGCGTCCCGGCAGCGACGGCGTATCGAGCCCTGATGATTCGCGCACAGGCGCGCGCCGGCGAGGCCGTGCTGGTGCACGGCGCAAGCGGCGGCGTCGGCATCGCGGCAACGCAGCTCGCGCGCGGATACGGCCTGCGCGTGATCGGCACGGCGGGCACGGCCGAGGGTCTCGACGCCGCCAAACGAGCCGGGGCCGATGCCGTCCTCAACCATCGCGAGGAAGGCTACCTCGCGAGGATTCCGGAGCTCACCGGCGGCAAGGGTGTCGACATCATTCTCGAGATGCTGGCCAACGTGAATCTGGACAAGGATCTGGGCGTGCTAGCCGCCAAAGGCCGCGTCATCGTCGTTGGCAACCGCGGACGCGTGGAAATCGACGCGCGGCAGACGATGGCCAGGGAGTCGGCGATTCTCGGCATGCAGTTGTGGGCGGCATCGCCGGAAGAGACCCGGCAGACGCACGCGGCGATCGGCGCCGCGCTCGCGACCGGCGTGCTGAAGCCAGCAATCGCCCGTGAGCTGCCGCTCGCGTCGGCGCCCGAGGCCCACCGCGCGGTCATGGAAGATGCTGCAACCGGCAAGATCGTTTTGACGATGTAACTCCCGGAGGAGATTCGAATGCCGACACGACGTGAATTCCTGACGGCGACAGCCGCCGGTGTCGCGGCGACGCTGGGGAGCCGCTCGCTGGCCTGGGCGCGACGCGCCAACGCGAAATTCAAAGTAGGCGTCACCGACTGGAACCTCGATCTCGAAGGCGATCCACGCGCCGTAGCGCTCGCCAAGGAGCTCGGGTTCGACGGTGTGCAGATCAGTCTCAGCAACCGCAATGGGAAGGACTGGGTGGGCGACGATGTGCTTGATCAGTTCGTCGCCGAGTCGAAACGGCTGCAATGTCCGCTGGCGTCGGTCTGCCTGAACATCCTGCACCGCAACTACCTGAAGTCCGATCCTCTCGGGCCACGCCGTGTCGCGGACGCCATTCCCATGGCTAAGCGAGTCGGCGTCAAAGTCATCCTCTTGCCCTTCTTCGGACCCGGTGCACTGAAGACCCCGGCCGAAATGGACTTCGTCGGCGACGCGTTGAAGGAACTGGGCCCGGAGGCAGAAAAGGCCGGCATCATCCTCGGCCTCGAGGACACGATTTCGGCGAAGGACAACGTCCGCATCATGGAGCGCTCGAAGTCGCCGGCGGTCCTCACCTACTACGACGTCGGCAACTCCACGCAGAACGGCTTCAATGTCGTCGAAGAAATCCGGTGGCTCGGGAACGACCGGATTTGCGAGATGCACCTCAAGGACAACCCGCACTACCTCGGGGAGGGCAAGATCAACTTCCCGGCGGTGATCGAGGCGAT
The DNA here is from genome assembly GCA_963800785.1 of Vicinamibacteria bacterium. GTDB lineage: Bacteria > Acidobacteriota > Vicinamibacteria > Vicinamibacterales > JAENWD01 > JAENWD01. The sequence goes on along the minus strand of CAWDCH010000019.1, from coordinate 327,512 downwards.
GACCGCAATTGGCTTCGACAAGTGGGCGGAGCTCGAGACGGATGCGCCGAAGGAGCTGAAGAGCGACATGCGGCGCAATCTCGGCTTCATTCGCGGGCTGGCGGCGAAGTCGTAACGGGCTCCGGGCTCCGGGCTCCGGGCTACAGCGTTGGAGTAGGGGCGCACTGCGTGCGCCCTTCCGCGCCTAGGCCGGTTCCCACACCGGCGGCGGCGTGATCTCTTCGGCCGGCGTTGGACCCGGGTCGGGGCGGCCGCTTCCGGTGAAGCGGCTGATCGCGCGTACCGTCATGTCGTGATCGCAGAGAATCTGACACGACAAGCGCACGCCAGTCAGACCCTTCTCCGCCAGCCTCAGCCGCTCGGCTTGCGTCATGCGGGTCGGCTCACCGTCGATGAACTCGACACGGCAGGTGGTGCAGCGCGCGTTGCCGCCGCACGCGTGCAGCACGTCCACGCCGGCGTCCACTTCGATCGCACGAACCAGCCGTTTGCCTGACGGAACATCAACCGGAGCGAATCCTTCGACGGTAAGTTTCGGCACCTGTCCTCCCCAAAAACGATTCGGATGCACCCTCGCTGGGCGCATCCATGCGCCCCTACTCGACCCGATCCGACCCGATCCGACCCGATCAGACCCGATCCGACCCGATCCGACCCGCCGAGCGGCCTTCGAGCCGCGCCGCGAGCTCCTTCAGAAAAAACTGACAATCGGTGACCAGGCCAAACGCCTGGCGCGTGCCCCGATCCATCAGCTTCGTCACCGCGTCTGTATTGTTGTCGACGCAAATGATGCGCACGGAGGCAGGCAGCAGGTTTCCCGTCGCCACCGAGTGGAGCGTCGTCGCCACCATGATTGCCAGACCGACGCCGGCGATGCGCGCGCGCATCTCGTCCTGCGCACGCACGCTGTCCGTGATCACATCTGGCAGCGGCCCATCGTCGCGAATGCTGCCGGCAAGCACATAGTCGACGCCGTTGATGATGCAGGCGTGCATGACGCCGCTGGTCAGGACGCCGCGCTCGACGGCCGCCCGAATCCCACCTGCCGCGCGAATCGCGTTGATCGCGCGCAGATGATGATTGTGGCCGGTGGCGGTCGGCACTCCAGTGGCCAGCCGTATCCCGAGCGACGTACCGAGGAGCGCTGACTCGATGTCGTGTGTCGCCAGGGCGTTCCCGGCAAAGAGCACGTCGATCCACCGGCCCGCAATGAGCGCTTCGAGGTAACGGCCGGCGCCGGTATGGATGATTGCCGGCCCGCCAACGAACAATGTGCGTTGTCCCCGGCGACGCGTCTCGATCATCCCTTCGGCTACCGCGGCGACAGTCAGTTCCTTCGGCCGCTCGGCCGAGACTTCGCTCGACATGAAACCGAAGACCGACACTGGATCCTTGCGGGGCGCGGGAACCACCTTGACGCCCGCTTCATGAACCAGGACAAGATCGCCTTTCGTTACCCGATGGAGCGGCACGGTGACGGCATGAGAGCCGTCGGCCTCTTCGCGAAGGACGACGCCGCAGTCCATCTCGATCTGCTCGACCCGCAGCCATCGGCCGGCGTGGCGGACATGGCTTTCGAGGTTCGTGGTCGAGTAGAAATCCTCGGGGAACACGCCATCGGACGGTGCAGGGACCCATTCCGCATCGTGGGCAATCGGCGCGGCACCGTGCTGACCCACTTCCTGCAGGATCCGGTGCAAGTCGTCGTGAGATTCCGCGCGGACCACGATCTCGGCGTGGCTGGCCGCTTCGCGCGTCGTGCCAATGTTGAACGTGGTGATCTCGTAATCGCCGCCGTGCAGCAGGATGAGATCGAGCACCTTCGACAGCGTGCCGGAGTCGATGATGTGGCCATCGAGGTGCACGGTTTCGTTGAACATGCCGCCGGGATCTTATCGCACGCGGGAAGTCGACGGGCGGGCGAAGGCAACACACGCGGGGCTAAAAGCCCCGCCGCCACGCTTGCACGTTGTACGTGGAGGCGGCCCTTCAGGGCCGCGAGCACGACGGATACAATAGGCCGATGCAGGTCAAGCGCGCCCCCAAGGCCTATCCCGTCATCGTTGTCGGCAGCGGCGCATCAGGCGGCATGGCGGCGTGGAATCTGACCCGCCAGGGCATCAACGTGCTGATGCTCGACGCGGGCACGAAGTTCGATCGCAGCAAGTTCTGGACGCATGTCCGGCCGTGGGAAGCGCGCGAACGTCGTGCCCGCGGCGAGCATCCGCCACAGTTCTTCCTAGACACCAAAGAGCAACCGTACCTGACGCCCGAGGACAAGCCGTTCGAGCTGATCCGCGTCTGGGGCCACGGCGGCAAGACGAACGTGTGGGGCCGCGTCAGCCTGCGCTATGCGGATCTCGACTTCAAGGGCCCGGCAACCGATGGCTGGGAAATCCCATGGCCGATTGAATACAAGGACGTCGCGCCCTACTACGACAAAGTCGAGCAGCTCATTGGCGTGTGCGGCGGCGACGACGACTCCGAATCTTTGCCTGGCAGCAAATTCCTGATGCCGCCGCCGGCGCTGCGCTGCGGCGAGCGGCTCCTCAAGAAGGCGTTCGAATCCCGCGACATCCCGATCGTCCACGGCCGCCGCGCCAACCGCACGCTGCCGCTGAACGGATTCCCTGCCTGTCACTACTGCGGCAACTGCGGTTCCGGCTGCGATACGGGATCGTTCTTCTGCTCGGCCGACCACCTGCTGCCGGCGGCATTGAAAACCGGGAAGCTCGAGATCCGATCGAACGCGGTGGTCGGGCGCATCCTGGTCGACGAGAACGGGTTGGCAAAGGGCGTCCAGTACTTCGACCGCACCACCGGCAAAGAACAGACCGCACTGGCGAAGGTCGTCGTCATGGGCGCCTCCGCCGTCGACAGCACTCGCATCCTGCTCAACTCGAAATCCGACAAGCATCCGAACGGCATCGGCAACGGGTCGGATGTTATCGGCCGCTACCTCTGTGAGCAGCTGCGCGTGCATGTTGCCGGCTTCCTGCCCACGCTTTACGGCAACGCGCTGCAGGACGACCTCGGGATCGGCGGCGAGCACATCTACATGCCGCGCTTCACGAATCGGCGCGGCAACCTCGGATTCCTGCGCGGGTTCCAGATGCAGTTCTGGAACAGCGGCTGCCAGCCCGCCAACCTGCCGCGCATCGCGAACTCGCTCGATGGGTTTGGCGGCGAGTTTAAGACAGACGTCAAGCGCAAGTACCCGGCCTGGGTCGAGCTCCACCCCTTTGGTGAAACGCTGCCGTACGCGCACAATCGGATCACGGTCGACGAATCGAAGCCCGATCGCTACGGCCTGCCGATGTTGAAGATCGACTATCAGATCGGCGACAACGAGCGGAAGATGGCCGACTACATCTTCGACGTCCTCGAAGACGTGGGCAAGGCTGCCGGCATCGAGTGGGTCCACTTCAAGCGCGGCGAATTGGACAACAACGGATCCGCCATCCACGAGCACGGTTGCTGCCGGATGGGCGCCGATCCGAAGCGCTCGGCACTCAACAAGTGGAACCAGATGCACGAAGTGAAAAACGTCTTCGTCGTCGATGGGTCCTCCTTCACGAGCGCGTCCGAGAAGAACCCGACGCTGACGATCTTGTCGCTCGCGATGCGCGCGACGGATTACCTGGGCGACGAAATAAAGAAGGGCAACCTCTGAATTGCGGATTGCGGATTGCGGATTGCGGATTTGATTGAGGATTGGTCAATCCGAATCCGCAATCCGCAATCCGCAATCCGCAATATCTCAGTTCTTGTGCGCCTCCTGGTACCGATGCCGCAACTCGACCGGCACAGCCTTTGAACGAATCCGCAGGTTAACCGCTTCGACGAACATCGAAAAGCCCATCGCGAAGTAGATGTAGCCCTTCGAGATGTGCTGGTGGAAGCCGTCGGCAACGAGCGACGTGCCTATGAGCAGCAGGAAGCTCAGCGCCAGGACCTTCAAGGTCGGATGGCGCTCCACGAACTCGCCAATCTTTCCTGAGAACACCAGCATCACGCCGACCGCAATGACGACGGCGAGCACCATTACCGCCAGGTCTTCGGCCATGCCGATCGCGGTGATGACCGAATCCAGCGAGAAGACGATGTCGAGCAGCAGGATTTGCACGATGACGCCGCGGAAGGACGGCGGCACCCGTGCAGACGCGTGTCCTTCCGCGCCTTCCAGCTTGTCGTGAATCTCGTAAGTGGCCTTTCCAATCAGGAAAAGGCCACCGATGATGAGGATCAGGTCGCGGCCCGAGATGTCGAATCCGAACAGGCTCACGAGCGGGGTGGTGAGGCGAGCAATCCAGGCGATCGACGCGAGGAGCGCGATGCGCATCAGCATCGCGAGCGTGAGCCCGAGCTTCCGGGCGCGTTCGCGATCGACCGCCGGCAGTTTGCCCGCCACGATAGCGATGAAAATCACGTTGTCGATGCCGAGCACGATCTCGAGCAGCGTCAACGTGACGAGTGCGATCCATGCTTCAGGTGAGGACAGCCATTCCATAGTTGAGGCCGAATTGTACACGCGCGGGCGGACCCGCCGCCTGCGGTAGAATCGCGGCCATGCGCAAGGCACCAATCGGCCTCGACGATCTGCGCGGCGTGTTTGCCGTGCCGCCGCTCGCCCGGACACACGATTCACAGCGCGCGTTGGACGCTGCCCAGAACGAGCGGCTCGTGCGGCACATCACCGAGGGCGGAATCACGCGCCTGCTCTGGGGCGGCAACGCGTTCCTCTACCACATCACGCTTGCCGACTACGCGGCGCTGCTGGCCTGGATGGCCGGCCTGCCAGATCGCGTCTGGGCGATTCCAAGCATCGGCCCGTCGTTCGGGCGCGCCATGGACCAGGTGCCGATGGTTCGCGCGCAGCGATTTCCTACGGCGATGCTCCTGCCCTGCAACGACCCGCGCGATGCCAATGGCCTGGAGCGCGGCGTCCGGGAGCTCGTCGCGGCCGCAGGGATGCCGCTTATCCTGTATCTCAAAGAAGAAGACGGATTCGGCCGCGATCGTCATGCCGGCCTCGAAGCGATCGGGCGCCTCGTGGATGACGGCCTCGTCGTCGCGATCAAGTACGCAGTGGTGCGCCAGGATCCGACTCAGGACGCGTATCTCGATGGGCTACTCGCCCGCGTGGACCGCGCGAGAGTCGTAAGCGGGATGGGCGAGCGTCCGGCCATCCAGCATCTGCGGCAATTCGGCCTGCCAGGATTCACAACAGGATCGGGCTGCGTCGCGCCCGCGCTGAGTCAGGCGCTCTTCGAGGCGTGTCAGTCCGGAAATTGGGCGTCCGCGGAGGCATATCGCGCGCCGTTCATGCCGCTAGAGGATCTTCGAGACGAGTGGGGACCGGCGCGCGTCCTACACGCCGCGGTCCGCATTGCGGGTATCGCCGAAACAGGCCCTGTTCCGCCGTTCGTGACCTCGCTGGAGCGCGCACAAGAAGGACTCGTGCGCGAAGCGCTCGACGGGAGCTCGGCGCTATTGCGGATCGCGGATTGCGGATTGCGGATTCGATTGCGGATTAGCCAATCCGCAATCCCAATCCTCAATCAAGTCCAATCCACAATCAAATCCGCAATCCGCAATCCGCAATCCGCAATAGCCGATCAGTCGCCATCCAGGATGTTGCCCAGTCCTCCCAGAATTGATCCCTCGTCTTTCCGCTTCCCGGTCTGCGGCGCGGCCTTGTAGATGCGATCCGCCAGCCGGCTGAGCGGCAGCGACTGCAGCCACACCTTGCCCGGTCCGCGTAGCGTCGCGAAGAAGAGGCCTTCCCCGCCGAAGAACGCGGTCTTCACTTTGCCGACGAACTCGATCTCGTAGTTGACCGACGGCTGGAGCGCAACGAGACAGCCGGTATCGACGCGCAACGTTTCGCCCGGCTTCAACTCGAGCGGATGCACCATGCCGCCGGCGTGCGCGAAGCAGAGACCGTCACCCTCGAGCTTCTGCATGATGAAGCCCTCGCCGCCGAACAGCCCGACGCCGATCTTCCGCTGAAACGCGATGCCAATCGATACGCCCTTCGCCGCGCACAGGAAAGAATCTTTCTGACAGATCAGGTGCCCACCGAGACCTGCAAGGTCGAGCGTCAAAATACGGCCTGCGTATGGGGCCGCGAACGCCACGCGGTGCTTGCCGCCGCCGCTGTTGGTGAAGACGGTCATGAAGAGACTTTCACCCGTCAACAGGCGTTTGCCGGCGCCCAGCAGCGCGCCCATCAGGCCGGCCGACTTCGACTGCTGCGACCCGTCGCCGAAGATCGTCTCCATCTGGATGCCTTCGGTCATGTACATCATCGCGCCGGCTTCAGCGACGGCGCTCTCGCCGGGATCGAGCTCGACTTCGACGAACTGGAGGTCCTCGCCGAAAATCCGGAAGTCGATCTCGTGCGCCTGGCGGCCGCGGCCGGGCACCGGTGGCGGCGCGACGCCGTCGGGCTTCAAGTAGGACGCGAACTGGGGGACTGCCGAGATCGGCGTCCAGTTCGTCATGCCGGCAGTGAACACCAGCGTGTTCCCGTCTGCCGTGCCGTTCTGGATGCTCGCGACCACTTCCTGCTCGGCCACCGGCCCAATCTGATGACCGCCGATCGCCATGTACCATTGTGCAGATGACATCAGTGCTGTGCTCCTTCGGCTTCGGCGCCGATACGGCGCGCGGCCTCACGCTCGAGCTCCGCGACAATGTCGGGCTCGAGCTGCAGATGTTGCGCGAGCTCTCGCAGGTACACGCGCTCGACGTCGCTGACCTGTTCGTCGGCGCGCACGATCGTGAACGCCAGGGTGTACAAATCCTGCCGCGCGCGCGGATCCGTGGCGCCTGCCACGATCTCGGCGAGCGGGCGCGGCGTGTCCAGCTCGGGGGCCACCAGAGACTCGGCGCCCACCGCGCGGGCCTGCGCGAGGATCGCCTCGCGTTCGTGCGCCGCCAGCGTGCCGTCCGCACGGGCCGCTGACAGGGTCAGGCGCAGCACCCGAACGACCTCCGGCGGCACCGCCAGCGTGGGTGCGGGCGCTGCCGTAGCAGCCTGTGGCAACGGCGGCGGAACGGCCGGCGCGACGCCCGCTGGCAGCGGCGGCGGCACAACCGTCGCCGACGCGGCTGGCGTTGCCGGCGGCGCGGGCGTCGCTCCGCCGAACGACGACCCGCCGGAAGGCGTCGCCGACGCCGCAGACGACCGCTGTGCGGTCTCCCACAACCCCCACGCGACGCCGGCCACCGTCAGCAGCGTGCTCGCGTTCAGCAGCGACGAGCGGCCATGCGTAAGATAGTGGAGCGCGCCGCTGCTACGCTTGCCTTTGCCGCCGAGGACGCCACGCAGCACCGACCCAACGAGGCCCTCGACATCCAGTGAATCCACTCTCGTTCTCCTGACCGAGTAGAATAGCGCAGTAGCGCTTTGCCCCTCTCAGATGAGTGATACGACGACGAATGGCATCAGGGTTCAAGTAGAGACCCGGTACCTGCCAGAACAGAGCTCGCCCAGAGACGACCAGTACCTGTTCGCGTACAGGATCAAGATCTCGAACGAAGGCGTCGAGACTGCGCAGCTCATCTCGCGCCGCTGGGTCATCACCGACGCGGATGGCCACGTCGAGCATGTCCAGGGCCCCGGCGTCGTCGGCGAACAGCCTGTGCTCAGTCCTGGCACATCCTTCGAGTACACGAGCTTCTGCCCGCTGAGGACGTCCGTCGGGACCATGCAGGGCTCCTATCAGATGGTGAGAGCGAACGGCGACGGCTTCGACGCCGTGATCGCACCGTTCACGCTCGCGACGCCCAACGCGCTCAACTGACACGGAGCGAAGCCGCGGACCGCCCGGTCACGGACGGCACGGATCAAGCTCGTCACGGACGCGGATCAAGCATTGTCACGGATAGACACGGACGTACACGGATCCAGATATTGTTTTTTGTTGTTCTCTTAGCAATCGGTGTGGATCCGCGATCCGTGTGAATCCGCGTCTGTCCGTGACGTCTGTTCCGTGACAGATTGAATCCGCCTCCGTCCGCGACCGGTCCGATCTGTGGCTGTCCGTGACCTCGATCGGCGACGTCGCCTTTTGCTTGATCCCTCAGCGGTCCGTGTAAATCCGCGTCTGTCCGTGACAGATTGATGCCGCCCTCGTCCGCGTCGGAGTTCGATCTGTGGATGTCCGTGACCTCAATCAGCGACGTCGCCTTTTGCTTAATCCCTGAGCGATCCGTGTGAATCCGCGTCTGTCCGTGACAGATTGAAGCCGCCTCCATCCGCGTCGTCCGTGACCGGTCCGATCTGTGGCTGTCCGTGACCTCAATCAGCGACGTCGCCTTTGCTTGATCCCTCAGCGGTCCGTGTAAATCCGCGTCTGTCCGTGACAGATTGATGCCGCCCTCGTCCGTGTCGGATTCGATCTGTGGCTGTCCGTGACCTCGATCGGCGACGTCGCCTTTGCTTGATCCCTCAGCGGTCCGTGTAAATCCGCGTCCGTCCGTGACAGATTGAATCGGCCCTCATCCGCGTCGTCCATGACGGTCTGATCTGTGGATCTCCGTGACCTCGATCGGCGACGTCGACGCTAGTCAAGATGTCCGCGGTCGGAGTCGCCCATCGCAACGCCTGCCGGGAAGTATTCGCGCCACCGCCGCGTCACCGTGTCCGCGACCGCGGGTGCGCAGAACAGCTCGTCGGGGAATCCGGGTTTGAGACGCGCATCGATGACCACGGGCGCGGTGTATGCGAGGTGATGCCGCACGACGCGCGTCGACGCCGCGTAGATGTCGCGCGCGGGCTCGAATCGCGTGAACGTCGTCCAGAGAAAATTCGTGACGCTGCGGGCGGCGCGGGCGGGCTCGTCGGTCACGACCAGCAGCGGCCATCCGGCAAATGCCGGATGCGACGCGAATCGCGCGGCGGCTTCCGTGTCATCGCTGTAACGGGGCGCGCCGACCACGAGACAGCCCCCGCAGAAGACGCGGACATCGGAGACCTCGGGTGGCGGAGCGATCGTTGGCTGGAACGTTCGCGGGAGGTCGCGAACGGGATCACCCAATCCCAGCCACACCCCTTTCGATCCCTTGTTGACCTCCGGTCCGGTGTAGTCGAGCGTGTCCATCGAAAGATTCGAGAACACGTAGAGATCGGTTTCGAACCGCGTGCGCGCCAGGAGGTGCTCGAGCGTCTCGCGGAAATCCTTGAGGTCCACCGGCTGATCGGTCGCGATGAGAAACTTCGTCAGCGACAGCTGCCCTTCGCCGAGAATTCGGAATGCGCTGGCCATCGCCTCGCGTCCATACCGGTTGCGCACGACAGCGCCTGCCAGCGAGTGATAACCGGTCTCGCCGTACGACCACAACGCGTTGACGCCCGGCATCACCAGCGGGAAGAGCGGCGACAGCAGGTCCTGCAGGAGATCGCCGACGAAGAAGTCCTCCTGACGCGGCTTGCCGACAACAGTCGCCGGGAAGATGGCATCTTTGCGACGCGCCACCTGGCGAACGCGAAACACCGGGTAGTCATGTCGCAACGAATAGTAGCCGTAGTGGTCGCCGAACGGGCCTTCCGGGCGCCGCTCGCCAGGCGGGACTTCGCCCAGCAGGGCGAACTCGGCGGTGGCAACGAGCGGATGCGGATGGGACCCGACGGGTGCTGTGAGGGGCAACCGCGCGCCGGCGATCAACGACGCGAGCATGAGCTCTGGCACGTTCTCGGGCAGCGGCGCAATCGCCGCCAGAATCAGCGCCGGCGGCCCGCCGAGAAAGACCGTGACGGGCAGCGCCTGCTGCCGTTCCTCCGCGACATGGTAGTGAAAGCCGCCACCCTTCCCTATCTGCCAATGCATGCCGGTCGCCTGCGGATCGTGAATCTGCAGACGGTACATCCCCAGGTTGTGCCCTTTGCCGGCGGGCTGCTCCGTATAGACGAGCGGCAGCGTGATGAACGGGCCGCCATCCTCGGGCCAACAGGTCAGCACCGGCAGTCGATCGAGCGCAGGCGGACCGATGATGTCGGTAACCGGGCCCGAAGCACCGCGCCTCGTGCCGATCCGCATCGCTTCTCGCGCGACGTCGCGGGCCGCCCAGAGTTTGGCAGGCGTCGGCGGAAGGAGTGTCTCGGCCAGGCCGACCAGGCGCTTGATCAACGCGTGTGGCCGCGTGCCGAAAGCGAGCTCGGCACGGCGTGCCGTTCCGAAGAGATTGGTGACGACGGGAAAATCTCGCTCCTTGACGTTGGTGAACAAGAGCGCCGGACCGCCGGCCGCGATGACGCGACGATGGATCTCCGCGATTTCCTGGTTGGCGTCGACCGGTGCGTCAACGGTGACGAGGTCGTCGTCCTTGCGCAGGCGGTCGAGAAACGCGCGGAGATCCGGAAACATCAGGTGCGAGCCGCCTTGCGGCCAAGCGTCGTGACGATGTCGAACTCGGCCTTCGTGACGGGTTGCACCGAGAGTCGGGCTCCTTTCCGGGTGACCATCATGTTTTCCAGTCCCTTGGTGTGCTTCAAGGTTTCGAGCGAGACGGTGCCCGGGAAACGCTCGACGAAGCGAATGTCGACCATGTACCAGGTCGGATTCTCCTTAGAGCTTCCCTCGTCGTAGTACTTGTGCCCCTTGGTCCAGGCGAACTGATCGGGATAGCCGGCGCGAGCGATTTCGGCCAGGCCCGTCACTCCCGACGGATCGGCGTTGGACGCGTAGAACAGCACACCATCCCCCACCTGCATCTGGTCGCGCAGGAAGTTGCGGGCTTGAAAGTTGCGCACACCCTCCCAGCTCGTCACGCCGTCGCGCGCGAGATCGTCGATGGTGTAGGCCGCCGGTTCGCATTTCATCAGCCAATAGCGTTTGGCCACTGACACACTCCCTTAGAGACTCACGCGCAAAGTGCCGGGCGCATGTCTTTAGATCCATCCACAGATTACACACATCACACAGAGGCGACCTGGGCGGCCGCGAACGCGGCCGGCTGGCACCGCAGCTTCGCTGCGGCGAGGTCGCTTCCGATCGCGCCGGCAGTGACTAGTGGTGCGAGTGATGTGGCGACTGCCTCGATCAACCCGGAAGAATCTGTGAAATCTGTGAAATCTGTGGATCCCTCCAAGCGATTAGCGCGAATAGAGATCGATCACACGAGAAATGGCGCGCTGGCACACACGGCAGAACGGTACGCTGTCTCGAGTAAACATGATGCAGTCGGCCTGTGGCCGGTAGTAGCCGCGCGCTTCGTACAGCGCACCCTCGAACGCGCCGACGTCGTGCGCGTGCGGACCTGATGCGAGAAGCGCCGTATCCTTCTTCTGCTGCTCCGCGAACAACGCTTCCATTTCTGCCTCGGGCTTGTTCGCGGCCCGGATGGCGCGGCGGCGCTTCTGGAACTCGCGTGACTGTTCCTCGTAGGCTTCCTTGGGCCAGGACGTTGGCAGCGGCGTGCCAGCGCTGACCAGATCCTTCCACTTCAAGTTCGCTGGATCCTGGAGCGCGGTCGCATTAGCCTCCCACGGCTCCAGACGCTGCTCGCTGGGCAGGTAGGCCACGTCCGACGTGTAGTATTCGTCCGCGAGACCGGCGAAGTGGTGCCCGAACTCGTGCACAAACACGTACGGCGCCCACTGGTTGTCGACAGCAACTGTCGCATACAGGTTGAAGATGCCGCCGCCCCCGTAGGTCCGATCGTTGACGATGATCTCGATGACGTCGTAGGGCGCAAACGACGCGATGTCGCGAAAGGTGCGGTTCTCGAATGTCAGGACGTACCGCTCCGATCCGAATGCGTCATAGCGGGCGCCGACGGGTGACCGCCGATGCTTGCCCGTAGATGGACGCGAGACACCGGATTCAGTAGCGGGAGGGCAAAGGCCCCAGACGTTGAAGTCCTGGCGGCGCTCCTTGAACGGCGAGGTCGCAAATAGCAGATCGACCAGCCGCCGCGCGTCCTGCCCGAACTTCTGGCGCTCGGACTCGGCATAGCCATCGCCAAGGATCAGAAGATCGACCTTGGCCGCCGGATCGCCGTTCTTCATCAGCTCGACGACCGGGCCTGGCGACGCTGGCGGTGCGCGTTCGATCGTCTGATCCGCCGGATCGACGAGCGTCGACCACACTTCCTTGAACGCATTCACCGCGTCGCGCTTCTTGACGACGATCTGCACCGGCGCCGCGGGCATCGGCAAGCGGAGCGACTCCTGAAACGTGCGCGCGACGCCTTTGGCTTCGCCGGTCGTCTCCCATTCGCCGAAAATCGACGAGAACCCGCGCGAGTACAGCACGCGATTCGAGGCACGGTCGATCACTTCGAAGAAGTACTTGCCAAAGTTCGTGTCGTCGATCGGTCGTTGGGGATTCCCCGGCCACGGCGCCGGCTCGAGCACGAGTCGATCGAGGCTGAGCACTTCCGTTGTCGCGGTGCCGGTGTGATAGAAGTCGAGCCGAAGCGTCCTCGGCGCCTGTGCGAGCGCCGGCACCAACCCGATCAACCCGACGAACCCGATGAACCCGATCAACCCGACTAACCCGAACCACCTGTTCATCGCGTGAGCTTCCGGTACTTGATCCGGTGCGGGCGATCGGCCTCGGCGCCAAGACGACGTTTACGGTCGGCCTCGTAGTCCTGATAGTTCCCTTCGAACCACACGACCTGGCTGTCGCCCTCGAAGGCGAGCATGTGCGTCGCGATGCGATCGAGGAACCAGCGGTCGTGACTGATCACGACTGCGCAGCCCGCGAAGTTCAGGAGCGCGTCTTCGAGCGCCCGGAGGGTATCGACGTCGAGATCGTTCGTCGGCTCGTCCAGCAGCAGCAGGTTCGATCCCTTCTGGAGCAATGTGGCCAGATGCACCCGGTTCCGTTCGCCGCCCGATAATGTCCCGACCTTGCGCTGCTGCGCCGCGCCCTTGAAGTTGAACCACGAGCAATAGGCGCGAGACGGGACGGACCGCTTCCCCATCTCCACTTCGTCACGCCCGCCGGTGATCTCCTCCCAGACGGAGTGCTCGGCTTTCAGCGCGTCGCGCGACTGATCGACGTAGCCGACCTGTACGGTCTCGCCCAGCCGCAACGTGCCGGCGTCCGGCTGCTCCTCGCCGGTGATCATCCGGAACAGCGTCGTCTTTCCGGCGCCGTTTGCACCGATCACGCCGACGATCCCGCCGCGCGGCAGCGTGAAGGTGACGTCGTCCATCAGCAGCACGTCGCCGTACGCCTTGCGGAGACCGCGCGCCTCTACCACAACGTCGCCGAGCCGCGGGCCTGGCGGAATGTAGATCTCGACCGAATCGATCTTCTGGGCCGTGTCCTGGTTAAGCAGATCCTCGTACGAGTTCAGTCGCGCCTTGCCCTTGGCCTGCCGCGCCCGCGGCGACATCCGGATCCATTCCAGCTCGCGCTGCAGGGTCCGCTGGCGCTTGGTCTCGGCCTTCTCTTCCACGGCAAGCCGGTTCTGCTTCTGATCCAGCCACGAGGAATAGTTGCCTTCCCAGGGGATTCCGTGGCCGCGGTCGAGCTCGAGGATCCAGCCGGCGACGTTATCGAGGAAGTAGCGGTCGTGCGTAACGGCAACGACGGTGCCCGGATACGTCGCGAGGTGATGCTCGAGCCATGCCACCGACTCCGCGTCCAGATGGTTCGTCGGCTCGTCGAGCAGCAGCAGGTCCGGCGCGCTGAGCAGCAGGCGACACAGCGCGACACGCCGGCGCTCCCCGCCCGACAGCTTGTCCACCGCGGCGTCGGCCGGTGGCAGGCGCAGCGCGTCCATCGCCTGTTCCAGCTGCGAGTCGAGCTCCCACGCGTTCGTCTGGTCAATCCGATCCTGGACGCGCCCCTGCTCGTCCAGGACCTTTTCCATGTCGTCGGGCGACAGCTCCTCGCACAGCCTCGCGTTCAGCTCGTCGTATCGATTGAGCAGGTCGCGAATCGGCTGGACGCCTTCCTCGACGTTGCCGAGGACGGTCTTCTTCGGATCAAGTCGGGGCTCCTGATGGAGAAACCCGACCTTGATCCCCTCCGCGGGAAACGCCTCGCCGATGAAGCGCGAGTCCTCGCCTGCCATGATCTTGAGCAGCGAGCTCTTGCCAGCGCCGTTGGCGCCGAGCACGCCGATCTTGGCGCCGGGCAGAAACGAGAGCCAGATGTCGCGCAGAACCTGTGAGTCGGGCGGGTGGATCTTCCCCAGCCCTTTCATGGTGTAGATGAATTGCATGGGTCTCGTCGAATGGTGTCGAGCGGCCTTTCAGTATACCGCGCGCCTCGATTGCGCTCCGCGGGCCTCGTAGTAGACTCGCTCCATGAGCACCGAGCCGACGGGCCGGCGAATCCGTCAGTACGACGTCGCCATCACCGAGATCATCGTCGAGACCGCGGACACCGTGACGCTGGTGATGACCGGCTCGGAGCCCTTCGTATACAAGGCCGGACAGTTCTGCACCGTAGACCCCCACCAGTTCCACGTGATCGGCGGGATGACGCGGTTCCTCGAGGATCTGAAGCACCACAAGGAGCCGCCGCGCGCCTACTCGATGGCGTCCGCGCCGCACGAGCCGCTCGCCATCACGATCAAGGAGGAGCTGTACGAAGCGGGCGCCACGAAATATCCGCCGCTCCTGTCACCGGTGCTGGTCCACTCGATTCCGCTGAACTCGCGGATGATCATCAGCGGCTTCACGGGGCCGTACATGTTCCCCGACAACATCCTCGACAAGACCGATCACGTCGTCCACGTGGTGGCGGGATCGGGCAGCGTGCCGAACTGGGCGATGCTCAAGCACGCCGTGAAGTTCATTCCGCAACTCCGTCACACGTTCGTCTATTCCAACAAGACGTGGGACGACGTGATCTTCCGCGACGCGCTGAACAGTTTCTGCGCTGAGCACTGCGACAAGGTCCGTCTTGTCCACTGTCTGACGCGTCAAGATGTGCCCGAGGGGGCTCCAGCGGGCACGCGCCGCGGGCGTGTGAGTGCGGACCTTCTGCACGAGCTCATTCCCGATCCGAACGTGGTCATGATTTACGCCTGCGGGCCGGCGCTTTCGCAGCACGACCGGGCAGCGGCGCGTGAAAAGGGTGTGGAGCCGACGCCGCGATTCATGGAATCGGTGTCGGCCGCAGTGAAAGAGATCGGCGTTCCGAAGGATCGATTCAAGACCGAGGCGTACGGATAATGAGTGCCAAGTGCTAAGTGCCAAGTGCCAAGTGGAGTGGGGAGTGGCAAGTGACAAATGGTTGCTGGTACCTCACGATCGTCGCACCTGCGACGATCTGACCGACCCTGCAACCACTCCTCACTTTCCACTCCCCACTCCACTTGGCACTTGGCACTTAGCACTCAGCACTGAATTGGCGGTCCCATGCTTCGCCGCATCCTGCACGTCGACATGGATGCGTTTTACGCCTCCGTCGAGCAGCGAGACGACGAGTCGCTCCGCGGAAAGCCCGTCGCCGTCGGCGGGCCCGCCGCCAGCCGCGGGGTCGTCGCTGCGGCCAGCTACGAGGCGCGGCGCTTTGGCGTGCGATCGGCGATGCCGATGGCGCGTGCCGTACGCCTCTGCCCTCACCTGCTGATCGTGCCGCCCGACTTCCGGAAGTACAAGGCCGTCTCGTCACAGGTCTTCGAAATCTTCCGGCAGACCACCCCGCTCGTCGAACCGCTATCCCTTGACGAGGCCTATCTGGACGTCACTGAGAACGCGTGGGGCGAGCCGCTCGGCCGCCGTGTCGCCGAACGATTGAAGGCGACGATTCGCGAGACGACCGGGCTCACTGCGTCGGCGGGCGTGGCGCCAAACAAATTTCTCGCCAAGATCGCGTCCGGCTGGAAGAAGCCGGATGGCCTGACCGTCATCGCGCCAGAGCGGGTCGAGCGGTTTCTTCAGGGCCTGCCGATCGACGCCCTGTGGGGCGTCGGCCCTGTCACCGCCAAGCGACTGCGCGCACACGGCATCGAGCAGCTGACGGACGTCAGGACCATCCCGGAAGACGTGCTGCGAGAAATCGTCGGCAGCCTCGCACCGTGGCTGCAGCAGCTGTCCAGAGGGATCGACAACCGGACAGTCGAGCCGAACCGCGAGACCAAGTCGGCCAGCACCGAGAACACGTTCGCACGCGACCTGACCGATCGCCACGAGATCGATGCAGAAGTGGACGAGATGGCTCGCAGCGTGGCGAAGTGGCTGACCAAGACGGATCGGCTCGCCCGAACCGTCACGATCAAGGTGCGGTACAACGATTTCACGACCGTGACGCGAAGCCACACGGCGCCGCCGACTCGCAATCCAGACGCGATTGCCGCACGCGCGGTCGCGTTGCTGGATCGAACCGACGCAGGTAAGCGCCCGGTGCGTCTCCTTGGAGTGGGACTTCACGGCCTGTTGACGGCGGAAGAGAAGGATGCGTCGGCGGGAGCTGACGGGGAACCGACGTTGCCGTTCGAGTGATCTGCTACTGCATTACGTCGTCGAGGCGCTGGCGGCCAGCAACTGGCCGCCGGTTCGAGGAGGTCCCGACGAATCGCGAGCGATGAGCGTGGGGGGCACGATCACGCGTGAGAATGGCCCGGTTGCCCGCACTTCGATCTGCTCGATCATCAGGCGCGCGGCGCTGACTCCCATCTCGCGGCGCGACCAGCTGACCGTGGTCATCGGCACTCGCAGCATGTCGATGTGGGCAATGCCGCCGGCGCCGACGATCGAGAGGTCTTCAGGGACTCGCCATCCGCACGCGAACGCTGCCTCGAGGGCGCCGATCGCGGTCGAATCGCTGGCGACGAACACCGCCGTGACATCCGGCGCCGCGTCCGCCAGCCGCATGATCGCGTCGTAGCCGTCCTGTTCCTTGAACCCGCACGGCACCACCCATTCCGGTGCCACCGGCAGCCCGTGCCGGGCCATCGCCGTCCGGTACCCCTGCTCACGGCGCGCGGCGTGCACGAGGGCGGGCCCCTGAAGATGCGCAATCCGCCGGTGACCGAGCGCGATCAGGTGCTCGGTGGCCAGCAACCCCACCTGGTGGTCATCGGTCAGGACGCGATGGCAGGCCAGCGACGGATGATCGTCGCGATCGATCAGAACGAGGCCCTTCCCGGCGGCGATCACACGCGACAGCAAGGCGTCGCCATGCTGCGCGTCGACTGATGCGAGGATCACGCCGTCGACCTGGCGGTCGAGCAGCATTTGCAGCTGCGGCCGCTCTCGTGCCGGATCCTCGCCGACATTGCAGAGCAGCAATCCGTACCCGAGCGGGTGAATGTACTCTTCGATCGAGGCCACGATCTCGACGAAGAACGAGTGCATCAGGTCCGCGACGATGACGCCGAGGGTGTGCGTGCGGCGCAGCGTGAGGCTGCGCGCTACAGCATTCGGGCGGTAGCCGAGCTCTTCGACCTTCGCGAGCACGCGCTCGCGCATTTCTTCCCCGATGTCGCCGCGATTGTTGAGGACCTTCGAGACTGTCGTCACCGACACTCCCAGGGCGGCGGCGACGTGTCGCATGGTGACGGTCATCGGAAGGTCTGGCGGTGCGGGCCGCCCTGGCGCATCGGGTCCATCGGTTGCCGGGATGATACTTTGGCGCGTGCCCCTGTGACGAGAGTAAGAATTGCGGTCCCCGGGGACCCGACTGGTCTGACCTTTGCGCGAAGATGTCAGGTAAGATACGAGAATGCTGAAAGGATCTCGCGAGGCCGTGCTGCGTCGCGTGCAGCCGATCAGCGTCCACGGGCAGATTTCCTGGGATGTGTATTTCACGGACGCCGACGATCCGGACGGGCCCGTATCCGTCGCCCGCGTAGGCCCCGAGGCGGTCAGCCATACGCTCGAGCCCGGCGATCGCATCAGACTCGACTACACGCTGGGCGCGGTGATCGCCGTACACAAGATCTCCAGCCCGGCGTAGCTCCGCGCCCGATTTCCCAACGTGACGTCCAATAAGACCCTCGCGCAACTCGGCTTTCGCATGCCGGCCGAATGGCAACCGCACGCATCCACCTGGATGGCGTGGCCACACGACGACGAGCAGTGGATAGGGATGCTCGAGCCGGTGCGTCGTGAATTCACGACGCTGATCGATACGATCGCCCGCTTCGAGCCCGTGAACCTCCTGGTGGCCGATGACGAGTCCGAGCAGGACGCCCGCGGGCGGCTGACGGCGTCAGCGGTGCGCGTGCACCGCGTGCCGCACCAGGATGTCTGGCTGCGCGACAGCGGGCCGATCTTCGTCGCACGGGCCGACGACCTCGTGCTCGTGGATTGGGAATTCAACGGATGGGGAGGCAAGTACCCCGCGGATCTCGACAATCAGATCCCCGAGCACATCTCCCGCATCCTCGACAGTGGGCCGCTGTTTCGCCCAGGCATCGTGATGGAGGGCGGCTCGCTCGAGGTCAACGACCGCGGGCTCGTTCTGACGACGAGGCAATGTCTGCTCACACCGACACGAAATCCGACGTTAACGGAACGTGATCTCGAGCGAATGCTCTCGACCTATCTCGGGACCGACGAGGTGCTCTGGCTCGACGAAGGTCTGGAGGGCGATCACACCGACGGTCACATCGACACGATCACCCGATTCGTGGACGATGGGATCATCGTGACCTCGATCTGCAACGACACGAGCGACCCGAACCACGCGACCCTCGCGGCCAACCTGGATCGGCTGCGCTCGCTCGGGGATCGTTTTCGGATCGTCGAGTTGCCGATCCCGACCGGTCGAGCCGAATTCGAGGGCGAACGGCTCCCCCTCACTTACGCCAACTTCTACATCGTCAATGGCGGCGTCGTGGTTCCCGTGTATGGCGCAGCGGAAGATTCGCAAGCACTGGAAATTCTGCGTCCGCTCTTCCCCAATCGCGAGGTCGTTCCTGTATCGTCCAGGGCGTTGATTACCGGCGGTGGGTCGTTCCATTGCGTCACGCAGCAGCAGCCGATCGGGCGGCCATGGAGAGTGGCATGAAGACGACGCTGGCGATCGTCCAGATGCAGATGAGCGACGTGCTCGAGGACAACGTCCAGAAAGCGACGGCCTTCATCCGCGACGCCGCAGCGAAAGGCGCCAACGCCGTCCTGCTGCCCGAGCTGTTCGAGGGGTACTACTGGGCGCAGGTGCAGCGAGAGCGCTTCTTTGCGCGTGCGCACCCGATCGACAATCACCCGTTCATCCCGCGATTCCAGACGCTGGCGCGCGAGCTGAAGGTGGTCCTGCCGCTGTCGTTCTTCGAGCGCGCCGGGCACGCGCACTACAACAGCCTCGTCATGATCGATGCATCCGGCGAGATCGTCGGGCTCTATCGGAAGTCGCACATCCCCGACGGCCCCGGCTATATGGAGAAGTACTACTTCACACCTGGCGATACCGGCTTTCGCGCGTTCCAGACGCAAGCCGGAATACTGGGCGCGGGTATTTGCTGGGACCAGTGGTATCCGGAGTGCGCGCGCGCCATGGCGTTGCAGGGCGCGGAAGTGCTCCTCTACCCCACGGCCATCGGCTCCGAGCCCGAGGCCGCCGGATCGATGGACACGAGCGCGATGTGGCAGCGCGTGATGATCGGGCATGCGGTGGCCAATGCATGCTACCTGGGAGCCGCGAACCGGATTGGCACGGAAGTGATTGAGGGCGTCGAACAGACGTTCTATGGAGCCAGCTTCATCTGCGACTTCACCGGCGAGAAGCTTGCCGAGGGCGGACGCAAAGAAGAGACGGTCCTGATTGCGACGCTCGATCTCGAGGTGGCACGCGCCTTTCGCGCTGGCATGGGGTTCTTCCGCGACCGGCGACCCGACCTTTACACGCCGTTGCTCACCTCGGACGGGCGGACGCGCCGGTAGTCTTCCGGAGGACTGACTTCCAACTTGCACACTATTTTCAGTCTGCTGCACACTAATTCAAGTTGAGCGCGGTAACATCCGCACTCGCGCGTCCGTGGACTGCCTGTGGCGCCTCTCGAATCGTCAACTCAGGTCGGATCGATTCAGCCGCTCGGGTCTCACCCGACCTGGTCCTCGCTGTACCTGTGGCGGCGGGCGCGAGAGGGTCGCGAGTCGGCCGTCGAGGCACTGTTCGTTCGCCAGCTGCCGCCGCTCATGCGGTGGGCGCATGGAAGGCTTCCAAAGTGGGTCCGCAACGCCGCTGACACGGCAGACATCGTCCAGGACGTTCTGCTGCAGACCTTTCGACGCATCGATCGCTTCCAGCCGCGAGGGCATCGGGCACTCCAGAGCTACCTTCGGCGATCGATTCAGAACAGGATCACCGACGAGGTTCGCCGCGGCATGCGGGTGGCGCTCGAAGACGGCGACTCGGCGCCGGAGCAGCGTTCATTGAGCCCGTCGCCCCTCGATCTCGCCATCCGTCAACAGGCGCGCGCCCGCTATCTTGCGGCGCTCGACAAAATTCGCCTCGAGGACCGGCTGCTCATCGTAGGTCGGATCGACCTGGGCTACAGCTACGAGCAACTCGCGATTGTCTCCGGGCGCGTAACGCCGGATGCCACGCGTGTGGCCGTGCGCCGTGCGCTGGTCCGTCTGGCCAAGACGATGAGCTGTGAGTGAGCCCGATCCGGTAGTCCACGAAGCCGCAGAAGCGGTGGCCGACGGGATCCCGGTCGACTGGGACCGGGCGGCCTCTCGCCTCGAGTCGCGTCCGCAACGGGCGCTCCTCGAGAACCTGCGCGATATCCGCGGGTTCGCGATGCCGGTCCGACACGCCACGAAGGCCAGTGCGGCAAGCGCCGGGACATCGACCTCGGTGTTCGTCAGCCTGGTCGCGGCCATTGCGACTATTCAGATTGCTGTCGGCGTGATCGGATTCGTCAGCGGCCCCGCCGACGGCTCGGAAATTCCAGCGCTCTGGCAGCTCCTCCTTCTAAGCGTCTTCGCCGCGGCCGGCTTCGGACTGGCGATCGGCGGCCGTGGGGACAGCCGCGCAGTGCTCCTCGGCACTTTCTACCTCGTTGCCGGGACGTCATTCGCGCAGCGCTTCATCGGTCGCCTCGCGGGCTCGCCGCGACCGCTCTGGGCGAGCCTCTACCTCGAGGCACTGGCGCCCTACCTGCTCTGGCGATTCGTCCAGGCCTTCCCCCGAGTCGAGCGTTTCAGCCGCATTGATCGGCTGGCTTCCAGTGCGGTGCCACTGACGCTCCTCATTGGCGGCGTCCTGGTTGCCGCGAATCTGGCCCAGTCTCTTGCTACCGAGAATGGCCTTTTCTGGCTGTTCGAGCCATTCGGCCGCCGGCGTTCCCCCGGTAATTTCTACTGGGCCGTCATCAGTGTGCTCACGCTCGCTGCTCTCGTGGTGGCACCGTTCCGCGCGCGCAGCGCGGCGACGCCCGAGCGGCGGCGGGTTGCGTGGTTCCTGCTCGGGATCGGTGTCGGGGCAGCGCCGCTCCTGACGGACATCGTGCTCGAAATCTTCGTGCCTTCCGTCGCCAGCATCCTATCGCCTGACATGCTTGCCGCAATGGTGTATCCCTTTCTCGCATCGATCCCGGTTACGACGGCCTACGCCGTCATCGTCGATCGCGTCGTCGAAGTATCGTTCGTGATCAGGCGGACGCTTCAGTACGCCCTGGCCAGGGCAGCGATTCTGGGCCTGACGATCGCCCCGTTGGTGCTCCTCCTTCAGATCGCGTTCACGCATCGTGACCGCACGATTCGCCAGCTGCTCGAGCTGCCTGCGGGACGATTGCTCGTCGCATCGGCGCTGACAGGTGTGGTTCTGATGCTGGCCCGCGAGCGCCTGCTCTCGGGTATCGACCGGGCGTTCCGCCGGAACGCACCGACACCCGATAAGGCCGTGGCGCTCGTGACGGGTGAGATTCGAGACGCCACAGACGTTCGGGAACTCTCCGCCCGTGCTGAACCAATCCTCACGGAAATGCTGCGCTCGTCGCGACCGGCGATTCTCACGCTCAATCCGGCGTCGACGGCGTTCGAATCGCTGGAGCGCGGTTGGCACCCGCTACCGACCGCCTCGGCGCTTGTCGCACTTCTTGGAGATGACGAGGACGCGATCGATCTGGGTCGAGATCGAAAGGGCGGATTGTTCGCCATGCTTCCGACGGCCGACAAGGAGTGGCTCGAAGAGACGTCGTGCGCGGTGCTTGCTCCTCTTAGGGGTCGTACCGGCGATCTCCTCGGCATCCTGGCACTTCGAGTGAAGGACGGAGGACTCCGATTCACCAGCGCCGATCTGGTGGCGATCCGCGGTGTGGCCGGACCGGTTGCCCTCGTTCTCGATCAGATCCTCGAGCGACGGCACGAGGCCGGCGGAACTGACGACGAGGAGTCGGCGGCAGCCGAATGCATCGCCTGTGGCGCCGTAAACGCCGGTGACGCGCGTACTTGCGAGTGTGGGGGCCATCTCCGCACCGCAGCAATCCCGCGACTCGTCGCGGGGAAGTTCAGGGTCGAGCGCCGTCTCGGGGCCGGTGCGATGGGGACGGCATACGTCGCCAGCGACGTCGCGCTCCAGCGAACCGTGGTCATCAAGGCGCTTCCCCGACGCGTTGCCGGCGCCGCCCGTCAGCTTGAAGGCGAAGCGCGCGCGATGGCTCGTGTGTCCGACAGCCGTCTCGCGCTGATCTTCGGTGTTGAAACGTGGCGGGGGGCGCCGCTCCTGGTGATGGAGTACCTCGCAGGCGGCACGCTCGCCGAGCGCATCAGAAAGGGGCCGCTCGCGCCAGCGGGCGTGCTCGCGATTGGTAGCGTTCTGGCGCGCGGGCTGCAGGTGCTCCACGAGAACGGCCTGCTCCATCGGGACGTCAAGCCGACGAATATCGGCTTCACGGCCGACGGTTCGCCCAAACTCCTCGACTTCGGCCTCGCGAGCCTGATCGATGACGTGGAGGATCCGTCCAGGTTGGCTGGCACTCCGATCTACCTGGCACCAGAACTCCTGAGCGGTATAGCAGCGGGGCCGACGAGCGATCTGTGGAGCTTGTCTCTCGCGCTCTACGAATCCATTGCTGGTCGCCATCCGTTCGCCAGCCGGACTGTAGATGGTGCGTTGCGATCGGTGGTCTCGGCGACGGTTCCGGACCTCGTTACGATGAGTCCGGAAGTGCCACCGCTCGTCGACGATCTGTTCCGGTTGCTGCTCGCGCCCGATCCGTCACATCGTCCTCGGTCGGCTGCGGAAATGGTCGAGCGATTGGAACTGGTCTTGTCCCAAGTGAATTCCAGTTCGTGATCGGACTCGAAATTGCGCCCAAGCGTTAGCCTGGGCCGTCGCTCACGCCAATGCCCGAGCTAACGCTCGGGTCCAACTACGACGCTCGCCCCATGGTCCACGTACGGAAGCATCAGCCCACGCTCGCCTTTCGTGTTCGCTGTGGTGCAGCCTCGCGTTAGGTAGCGCATGACCCGCTCGCGGGCAAGGAGGGGCTATGGGGAGAGTGTGCCACGGCGTTGATCTCGAGTACGGAACCGAGTCGCAGGCGCCCGTTCGCTTGTCGATCGCGCAGGAAACGTGGTTGACCGAGAGCGTTGACGCCATGGAGCAAGGCGCGGCGCCCATGATCATGGGGCCGGCGGTGCGGCGAGCCCTCGAGCGTCGCTTCGCGGCGAACTTCGCGGCGTTGTCCGAGGACGAGTGGGCCCAGGTGGCTGCGCGCGGCCTCACGGCGGCAATGAGCGCCGGCCGGATCGCGGCCCAGCTGGCCGAGCTGGACAACTCACGAGAGATCCGTCGTCGTCATGCGCTCGCGGGACTGCAAGCGGTACGGGCGATCTGCGATCGGACGATGAGCCTGGCGCGGCTGGCAGAGCGCCGTGAACGCCCAGTGAGCGTGCGCCGCAGCACCGATCGCGAGGCGATCCGTATCGCGTCGTAGCGCAACACGTACGTAGGCCCAAGCTTTAGCTTGGGCAATTTCCGTAATGTAAGAATGTACGTGGGCCCAAGCTTCAGCTTGGGCAATTTCAGTAATGCCCGAGCTAAAACTCGGGACCACGTACCGGCTGACGCCGATCGGGCGTGCTACAACGAGCGCGCGGCGGGTCCGGCTGGCTGGGGCAGTTCCTTCGCTGGCTCGGGGGTGAAGTCTTCGCCCGGGTTGATGAAGCGATCGCGCTCCCAGTTGTACTGGCGATCGTGCAACTGCCGATACCGCCCGTCACGCGCCATCAGCTCGGCGTGCGTTCCGCGCTCGATGATCTCGCCATGCTCGAGGACGAGAATCTGGTCGGCGCTGCGGATCGTCGAAAGGCGGTGCGCGATGACGAACGTCGTGCGTCCCTGACGAAGCCGGCGTAGGCCGTCCTGGATGAGCGCCTCGCTTTCGCTGTCGAGGCTCGAGGTCGCCTCGTCGAGAATCAGGATCCGTGGGTCCGCCAGAATCGCGCGGGCGATGGCGATTCGCTGGCGCTGGCCACCCGAGACCTTGACGCCGCGCTCGCCCACGATAGTGTCGTAGCCCTTCTCGAATCCACGCACGAACTCCTCGCAGTGCGCCAGGCGGCCGACGGCTTCGATCTCCTCACGCGTCGCCCCCGGCTTCGAGAAGGCGATGTTCTCGGCCACGGTGCCGTCGAAGAGGAAATTGTCCTGGAGGACGATGCCGAGCGCCGCTCGATAGTCGCGCAGACGAAGGCTGGCGAGATCGTGTCCATCGACCCGGATCGTGCCGGCCTGCGGGCGGTTGAATGCCATGACAAGGCTGATCAGCGTGCTCTTTCCCGATCCGCTGGATCCGACAAGCGCCGTTGTCGTCCCGGCGGGAGCGCGAAACGACACTCCCTTCAACACCGGCGTACCGGGGACGTACGCGAAGGTGACGTTCTCGAACTCCACTTCCCCGTCGACGAGCGCGATCGGCGCCCGCGATTGATCCTCGTCGTCCTCCGTGGCCATCTCACGGATCTCACGGATGCGATCGAGGCCGGCGAACGCCTCGGTGATCTGCGTGCCGATTGAGGCGATCGATACCACTGGAGCGGCTACCAGGCCAGTGAAGAAGATGTACATGAAAAGGTCGCCGAGGCTCATCTCACCTGCGAGAATGGCTCGGCCGCCGATCACGATCATCAGCATGCCGATCGCGCCGACGATGAGGGTGGAGACGGCTGCGACCGCCGAGCCGCCGAGCATGGTTCGTGCGACATTGCGGAACAGTCGGTGGGCGCCCTTGGTGAAGACGAGCGCTTCGCGCTTTTCGGCCGTGTAGGCCTTGACGATCCGGATACCGCCGAGCGTTTCCGCCAGTCGGCCCGTAACCTCCGCGTTGATCTTGCCCCGTTCGCGGAAGATCGGCCGCAGGCGCGAAAACGCGAGCGCCATCACCACCCCAAAGGCACCGAGAAGCAGCAGCGTGGCGGTCGTCAGCTTCCAGTTGAGCCAGAAGAGCACGCCCAGCGCGATGGCGGCCGTAACGACGCCACCGACCAGCTGGACGAGACCGGTGCCGACGAGATTCCGGATGCCTTCGGCATCCGACATGATGCGAGAGATCAGGACGCCCGTTTTCGTCGAGTCGAAGTAGGCAATCGGGAGGCGTGCGACGTGCTCTTCGACTGTCCGGCGCATCTCGGTGATCGACCGCTGCGCGGCGATCCCGAGGACCTGCGCGAGAGCAAAGCCCGAGGTTGCCTGAACCAGAGTCGCTGCCCCGGCCGCCCAGGCAATCGGCCATAGAAGGTCGGCGCGATGACGGCCGATGACGTTGTCAATCAACAGCTTGGAGGTCGCGGGCAGCACGAGGCCGGCGAGGCGGTTGACGATCATCAGCGTCAGGCCGAGCGCCAGGCGTCGGCGGCGCGCCCAGATGAGGGCACGCGCCTCGCGCCAGGCGGTCGACCACTGCACTTTCTTCTTGTCGTCCTTTTTCCTGTCGTCCTTCTCGTCGGCCAACGAATCGCTCCGCTCCCTCACATTGTGAGCTGATTGATGGGACGCTGTCTGCCGCCGTCGCGATCCAGCACTACTTGACGATCCGGACCGTCTTCAACTCGATCCGGGTGCGAGGCGCCTCGCCGTCCAGCGGTTCCTGTTCGATCGCGGTCACGACGTCCATCCCTTCAACGACGCGCGCGAACGCTGTGTACTTGTTGTCGAGCGAGGGCGCCGGAGCTGTGCAGATGAAGAAGGAGGTCGAGGCGCTCGCCGGATCGTCGAGCCTGGCCATCGAGACCGTTCCAGCGACATGAGGCGTGTCGTTGAACTCCGGCTGCAGCGTGGTCACGAGTGGCTTCTGCTTCTGCGTCAGGGGAGCCGACCGTGTCGACACCATTCCGGTCTGGACGACAAACCCTTTGACGACCCGATGGAAGCTCGTGCCGTCATAGACGCCCGCGGCGGCGAGGCGCAGGAAGTTCCGCACGTGCTCGGGCGCCTTGTCGGGCAGGAACTCGAGCGTGATCGCGCCTCGTGACGTCTCGAGGACGGCGCTCTGCCGCGCGAGGTCCGCTGCGGATTCGGTCGAGAACGGAATCGGCTCCGGTGGCGGCGCATCTCGAATCGTGACCGACACGATTTCGATTCGATCGGTCAGCTTGCCTTGGTCGTCCGCCGGGGCCTCGGAAATCTGCTGTGCGATCTCGAGGCCTTCGGCGACGCGGCCGAAGACCGTGAATTGACCGTTCAAGGCGGGTTGGTCAGTGACGGCGATGAAGAACTGCGAACCGGCGCTGTCCGGCTTGCTTGGCTGCGTCACCGCCGCCACGGCACCGGCGGTGACCGGCTCCTGCGACAATTCCGCCTTCAGCACGCCGAGACCGCCGGTTCCATAGAGCGCGCGCTTTCCTGGATCCTTCGTCAGCGGGTCGCCGCCCTGGATGATCCCGAGCTTCACCGCGCGATGAAACGTCGTTCCGGCATAAGCGCCTTCCTTCGCCAGCTTCATGAAATAGCCGACATGATTGGGCGCCGCCTGCGGCAGCAGGTTGATCACGATGGTGCCGCGCGAGGTCTCGACCACCGCTTGTTTGTTGCGCATGTCGTCCTGCGACAGCGGCGTGGTAAATGGCGTCGGAGTCGCGGGGCGTTTCGGCCGCACCTGTGCTGACACTGGAGTCAGGCCAACCACCAATATTAGAACGACGAGCTCCCGCATGCCTCATCCTCCGCCGCAACTTGTTGGGGCGTCAA
The DNA here is from genome assembly GCA_963800785.1 of Vicinamibacteria bacterium. Taxonomy (GTDB): domain Bacteria; phylum Acidobacteriota; class Vicinamibacteria; order Vicinamibacterales; family JAENWD01; genus JAENWD01. The sequence continues at coordinate 300,453 of CAWDCH010000019.1, read as the reverse complement.
CTGCAGGCAGGCCGCAGACGCCTGAGGATCCGCGGATTACGGTGATTGCGCGGATGGCTTCCGGACGCCAGCAACTGCGGACTGCGCTTCGCGACCGGCGCCGGTCGCCAATCCGCGCAATCGGCGTAATCCGCGGATCAAATCGTGCGCGGACAATCATCTATGCTTGATGCATGCCTGCTGCGCGCGCGGCGTTCGAAGATTTGATCGACTACGCCGGACTCTACCCACCCGCGGGCCTGCCGCTGGATGCCGTCGTTCGGAACTACGCCGCCTACCGAAGCAGCGCGCACGCGTGGATGCTCGGCCGGCTGATCGTGCCGGCCGACAAGCTCGCGGAGCTGGAGGCGCTGGCACGCGACGCGGGTGCGGCGCGTGACGCGCGCTGGCCCGTGAGCGTGCTGGTCGGCAATGCGGGCGCGACTGCCACGAGTGCTGCTGCGATCGCGAAGCTCTCTACCGACGCGTGCCTGGCCGTCGCAGCGGTGGAGGGCGTGGCCACGACCGCATCAGAGGTCGCAGCCATCGCCGAGGCATATCCGTCTGCGATCGATCGGTTCGTCGAGATTCCATCCGATCCCGACCGAGGAGAGCTGATCGGCGCGATTGCCCACCATCGCTGCGCCGCCAAGATCAGAACGGGAGGCGTCTCATCGGAGGCTTTTCCTTCCCCGGCGCGTCTGGCGCGATTTCTCGTGCGCGCGACTGCGGCGCGCGTGCCGGTGAAGGCGACCGCAGGGCTGCACCACGCGATCCGTGGCGACCGCCGCCTCACTTACGCGACCGACAGCGCCTCGACGACCATGCACGGCTTCGTGAACGTCGTGCTCGCCGCCGCGCTGCTGACGGCCGGCCGCATAGACGAGGACCTCGCCGAGGCGCTCCTGGACGACTACCGCCCGGAGTCGTTCAAGTTCGGGGGGCGCGCGGGGTCGTGGCTGAACGCCGTGGTCACTTACAGCGAGATCGCTCACGCGCGCCGCGCGCTGCTGCGTTCGGTCGGATCGTGTTCCTTCGAGGAGCCTGTGAGCGAGTTGACCGCGCTCGGATGGATTGCGCGGTAGGGTCGAACCTGAGGCTGCCGCTCGTGCTCCTACCGCCCGCCTTCTTCCACGGGCTTCGTGACCTTCGCGCAGCGAATACGCAGCGCCAATGTTGTGCCTTTCTCGTCTTTACCGTCCACCGTAATCGTGGCCGCGTCGCCCGAACGTTCGGCTCCGCCCGTGCCCTCGCCAATCAGCGCTGAGCCTTTCACCGTGGAGATGTGACGGAAGCTGGGACCGAGCTGCACGCCAACCGCGATCTGATTCGGCCTCTCGTTCTTGAACTGCCAGATCGTGACGTTCACGTACGACACGCTTTGGCCTTCCGCGCGCAGCGTTGCGTGCCACATCACGGCGGGCACGTCGTAGATAGCGGCGTCATCGGAAAACGTGCAATCGCCGTTGCCCTTGGTGGTAAAGGTGGAGCTTCCGGCAACCGTCTCCACTTCCATCGGCACAGTGCCCAGCTTATCGGGATCCGCGGGCAAGGGTGGAAGTTCAGGCGGCGACGATTGGGCGGTGCTTTCGGGCGCAGGTTTTTGAGGTTCCGGAAGCGCGGGCTTGCTCTCGCTGCACGCCATCGTCAGCAGCAGCGCTGCGGCAATCAGCGCAGGACCGTAATGCCCGCATCCGCGCACAGCGCTACGTCGAGACCTCGATGGAGCTCGAAGAGCGACGTCGGGCGTGGACCATCGGGTCGTCATCCGCATCAGTCGATCAATACCACGTGCACCTCCCCGGGACCGTGCACGCCGCGCGTCAACGTCATCTCGATATCAGCGGTTCGACTCGGTCCGGTGATGAGCACAAGATTGCTGCCAACGTCCTCGATTGCGGGATGCGCACTCAGAAAGGCCGCATAGGTCGGGTGCAATTGCGACACGCGGAGCATCGCGATGTGGAGCGGTGGAAGGAGTGATGCAATCCGCCCGCGGCCGGGACCGCTGACCAGCGCAAGGCTTCCGGTGTCGGCCAGGCCCGCAACCGCTCCAGTCAATCCGACCGGCACATCGTCGAGCTCGGCCAAACGCTGTCGGCGCTCGGCGGCGTCACGCGGCAGCCAGCACGATTCCAGGATGACGCCGGCCGATCGAAGCAACTCGGGGAGCCCCGGGCAATTGAGCCACTTGTCGCCCCAGGCGAGCGCGCGCGTCCCCCGTCGCTTGATCTCCTCTCTCACTGTTGCCGCCGCCGACGCATCATCTGGTGCCCGATGAACCACGACGGTCAGAGCCTCGGCCTCGGACGTGAAATGGGCAATCAGCTCGTTGCGCGAAAGCGACGGCGTCGACGCGGGCGTCGGGCCCGGGTGCTCGAGCCGGCCCGACGGAGGCATGACGCCAGCGCGCAACCGTTGCGCGACAGCGGCCATGATGCTGAAGCGATCGTCGCTCATCGCCTGCGCTGCTCCCACTGCGTCATGAAGGTCGACTGGGCAAACGCCGGAAAGTCGCGCGTGCGCGTCCATCGCGCGAAGTGACCTGGCATCCGTCGAATCCACCCGTCCTTCGCGAGCCGGCGCGTCGCAAATGAGGCCAGGCGCTGCGCCCGTCGAAACAGGCGCGGCCGCGTCGCAACCTGACGGTACAGCCACAGGCCCGACGTGATCCAACGCGGCGAGTACCCCAGCTTGGTCGCCTCGTCGCGAAGCTTCAGAAGCATGCGCGGGATGTCGATACGCACGGGACAGATCTCCCTGCAAGCACCGCAAAGACTGCTGGCGTGCGGCAGGTCGTGCCAGTTGGCCAGGCCACGGAGTCCCGGTGTCAGCACGGCGCCGACGGGCCCGGGATAGACGCTGCCGTAGGCGTGCCCGCCCACCTCCTGATAGACCGGACACACGTTAAGGCACGCACCGCAACGAATGCAGTACAACACCTCCGCCAGATCGGTTCCCAACAAGCGGCTCCGTCCGTTGTCGACCAGGACGATGTGCAGATGGTCGGGCCCGTCCGACTCGTCGTCGGCAACCGCATCGCGGTGACGGCGCGGTCCCGTAATGATGTTGGAGTAAACCGTCAGCTTCTGGCCGGTGGCGCTCCGGCCGAGCACCTGCAGCATGACACCGAGGTCAGCGAGGGTCGGCACGATCCGCTCGATCCCCATCAGCGCGATGTGCACGCGCGGCACTGTCGTCGTCAGACGTCCGTTGCCCTCGTTCGTGCAGATGCACAGGCTGCCCGTGGCGGCGACACCGAAATTGCCGCCCGAGATGCCGATGTCGGCCTTGAGAAAGCCGGCACGCAGGCGGCGCCTCGCGAACGCGGTCATCTGCGGGACGTCGGCGACGTCCGCGTCGGTCGCGTCGAGCTTCTCTTGGAACAGCCGGGCGACATCGTGCCGGCTCTTGTGGATGATCGGCGCAACGATATGCGACGGGTGGTCCCCGTCGATCTGGACGACGAACTCGCCGAGATCGGTTTCGAGGACGTCGATGCCGGCGGCGGCAAGCGCCGCATTCAACTCGATCTCCTCGCTGACCATCGACTTCGATTTCACCGCGGTCTTCGCCCCATGCTGCCGGGCGATGTCTGCGACGATCGAGACGGCATCGCTCGCCGCGACCGCCCAGTGCACATGCCCTCCACGGGCACGCACGGCGTGATCGAATTGCGCGAGGTAGTGGTCGAGGCGGGCGATTGTGTGCGCGCGGATCGCACGCGCATGATCGCGAACCTGGTCGGCCTGCGGAAATCCGCCGAAGCCGGCCTCGCGACCCGACACGAGCCGTGTCGTCGCGCGTTTCATCGCCGCGCGCATGGCAGGGTCCTTGAGCGCGCGGTCGACACGCTGGTAGAAATTCGCCGGAACGGTTGCCATGTGTCTCGTCATGGGCGCGCGCAGTGCGCCCCTACTCCTCCCTCGCCAGTATTTCGGCGAGGTGCTTCACCTGGATGGGGCTGCCCTGTCGTTTCAGGCCGCCGCCAATGTGCAGCAGGCAACTGATATCTGTCGCGACCACGGTGTCGGCGCCGCTGGCTTCGATGTTCGCGAGCTTCCGCGACAGCAGACTGCTGGAAATGTCCGCCATCTTCAGCGCGAACAACCCTCCAAAACCACAGCACGTCTCCGCCTCGGGCAACTGGCAAATCTGAGCGCCGCGGACACCCTCGACGAGCGCGCGGGGCTGGGCACTCAGACCCAGGCCGCGGAGCCCATGACAGGCGGGGTGATATGTCAGGCGGCCGTCGAAGCGGGCGCCAATGTCGGCAATGCCGAGCACATCGACCAGGAATGCCGTCAGCTCGTAGGTCCGGCCGGCGAGCGTTTTTGCACGGTCGGCGTAATCGGGGTCGTCGGCGAGGAGGTGCGCAGCCTGATGGATCACCATGTCGCCGCATGATCCGGAGGGCACGACGACAGGCGCCTCGCTCCGGCTGAAGACGTCCACCGTGTGCCTCGCCATCGCTCGCGCATCGTCCCAGCAGCCGGCATTGAACGCCGGCTGGCCGCAGCACGTCTGGTCTTCCGGCACCTCGACCTGAACGCCCGCCCGTTCGAGCACCCGGACAACCGCAAACCCAACGTCGGGCGCGACGCTGTCGACGAGACACGTGACCATCAGCTGAACGCGAGAGGGCCGGGCGATCGTCGCCCGTGTTCCGGCATGCACGGTTACGGCTTTCCCTTCGATTGCCCCTGCTTCCGAATCGCGCGGAACATGGCGCGCAGCTTTTTCTTCTCGGTCTGCTGCGCCAGAGCGTCTTGCCGTGCCGCGAGCCAGTTCAGTTCTCTTTGCAGCTTGTGATAGTTCTCGAGACGGGCCGCGTCGAGGCGTCCGTCGGCAACCGCCTGCTTCACGGCGCATCGAGGTTCGGTCTCATGAGCGCAGTCGGCGAAGTGACAATCGGCGGCCAGGGCCGTAATGTCCTCGAAGGTTTCGGCGACACCCGTCTCGGCCGACCACAACTGCAGCTCCCGCATGCCAGGCGTATCGATCAGCAGCGCCCCGCCAGGCAGTCGTACCAGCTCCCGATGGGTCGTGGTGTGCCTGCCGCGATCGTCGCTTTCACGGACTTCGCGCGTGCGCAGCCGATCAGCGCCCAAGAACCGGTTGATCAAAGTGGACTTGCCGACGCCCGACGAGCCGAGCACGGCGATCGTCTGCCCGGGCCGCAGATACTGGTCGAGCGCGTCGAGACCTGTCTGATCGCGCGCGCTGATCGGGTGAATGGGCACACTCCTGGCGACCGCGCGCGCCTCGTCGAGCCGTGCGTCCAGGTCGTCCGCAACGTCCGCCTTGTTCAGCACGATGACTGGCGCGGCACCGCTTTCCCAGGTCATCACGAGATACCGCTCGATCCGCCGCACGTTGAAATCGCCATCGAGCCCCGTGATCAGGAAGGCGGTGTCCACGTTCGCCGCCATCACCTGCTCGCTCGTCTCCTGACCCGCGACCTTCCGTGAAAACAGGCTCTTGCGCGGGAGCACGCCGTGGATGGTTGCACGGCCACCCTCGATCGTCGTGCGCTTGACCGCAACCCAGTCGCCCACCGCCGGCAGGTCGCGCCGGCCGGTCGCCTCGTGGCGCAGCCGTCCCGCCAGGTCGGCAAGCTCTTCGCCGTCGCGGGTATAGACCCGAAACGTCGCGCCGTACGCGACCGCGACGCGCGCGGGCTCGAGCCCTGCGGCGGCAAACGCTTCGAACGCGGGGTCGAGGCCGGCATGCCAGCCCAGATCGGTCAAAGCCATCGACTATTGGGGCTTCCTCGCATCGAAATCGATGACGTTCAGCGGCACGTCCCAATGGGCCGCGAGAATCTCGAACCGACGCTGCTCTTCCTTTTGGAAGGTCGCCTGATCGGGAAACAGCTTGCGAACGAGCGCTGGCTCGTCGACCTCGGAGGGATTCGGCGGCTGCGTCAATTCCACCGCGAACGTCCAATCGGCGCGGCCGTCGCCATGGTTCGTCGGGACGTAGGTCCGAACACTCTTGTACACACCGGCATCGCGCAGCGCCTTCAATACCGGATAGTGATTCTTCTGAAAGAGATCCAGGAACTCGTCCTGGTGACCCCATTTCACCGTGTAGAAGAACCAGGTTGTTTTTCCCGCCTCGGCCGACTTGGGCGGCGCCTGCGCGCCCGCCGCGGATGTGAACACCAGCGCCGCCACCGCCGCCAACAACAGCATCCGTCTCACGAGTCCTCCTGATCCCTGACCCCCGCCCGCTGCCCTGATCCCTAACCCCTGAAATTCCCCCGAATTATAGCCGCCGACGGCTGCCCGGCTGGCGAATCCAGTCATTAATTCAATTTATGATATTTGCAACATCAAAAGGCTGCGTTGTAGCCTGTCGGGACATGCGCATCGCCTTCCAGGGCGAACCTGGAGCCTACAGCGAAGCCGCCGCGCTTCGCTTCAGCGATCACGCCGACCTCCTGCCGTGCGAGTCGTTCGAGGACGTCTTCGCCGCGGTCGCGTCGGGCAAGGCGACGCACGGCATCCTGCCGGTTGAGAACTCGATCGGCGGAAGCATCCATCGCAACTACGACCTGCTCCTCGAGCACGACCTGCCGATTGTCGCCGAGGTCACGCTGCCGATCACCCACAACCTCATGGCCTTGCCGGGTACGGCGCTCAAGGACGTGAAGCGAATCCTGTCGCACCCGCAGGCGTTGGCGCAGTGCGAACGGTTCCTGCGCGGGATGTCGGGCGTCTCGGTGGAAGCGACCTACGACACCGCAGGCAGCGCAAAGCTGGTCAAGGAGCAGCGGTTGGCCGATGCCGCCGCCATCGCGTCGGAGCGAGCGGCCAAGGTGTTCGGCCTCGAGATCCTTCGCGCGGAGATTCAGGACTACTCCGACAACATCACGCGTTTTCTGTTGATCAGCCGTGCCGGCGAGACCGGCGACCACGTCGACAAAACGACCGTCGTCTTCTCCTTGCCCAACGAGCCCGGTTCTCTCTTCAAGGCTCTATCCGTATTTGCCCTGCGCGACATCGACCTGACGAAGATCGAGTCGCGTCCGATCCGCGGCCGCCCGTGGGAGTACCTCTTCTACGTGGACATCCCGATTGGCCGCCATGACCTGCGCTGTGCGCGCGCGCTCGTGCATCTGGCCGAGTTTGCGCGCTCGATGCGCACTCTCGGATCCTACCCGAGCTGGAAGAGCCGCGAGACGGCGGCCGCCAGGCCTGGCGCATGACGACACCTGTTCCCTTGTACCGGCGCAACAGCAGCGCGATCACCGAGGGCCCGCATCGGGCCGGCGCGCGCGCGATGCTCAAGGCTGTTGGATTCGATGACGACGCGCTGAAGAAGCCGATTGTGGGCGTCGCCAACACATGGATTGAGATCGGCCCATGCAATTACCACCTGCGCGGCCTGGCCGAGCACGTCAAGCAGGGCATCCGCGAAGCCGGCGGCACGCCGATGGAGTTCAACACCGTCTCCATCTCGGACGGCATCACGATGGGCAGCATCGGGATGCGCGCCTCGCTCATCAGCCGGGAGGTGATCGCGGATTCCATCGAGCTCGTCGCACGCGGCAACTGCTTCGACGCGGTGGTCGCGCTGTGCGGCTGCGATAAGACGATTCCCGGTACGACGATGGCGGTCGTGCGCCTCGGGATCCCCGGCCTGGTGTTGTACGGCGGATCAATCGCGCCCGGCCGCTTCCAGAATCACGACGTCACGATCCAGGACGTGTACGAGGGCATCGGCGCGCACGCGGCCGGCAAGATGACCGACGCGGAGCTGAAGGATCTCGAAGACCACGCCTGTCCGGGCGCAGGTGCGTGCGGCGGTCAGTTCACGGCCAACACCATGGCAACGGCGATCGAGTTCCTCGGGATTGCGCCCATGGGCAGCGGATCGGTCCCGGCGGTGGATCCCGTGAAAGCGGAGGTCGGCCATCGCGCCGGCCGCCTTGTGATGGACCTGCTCAAGCAGAACCTCCTTCCTCAAGAGATCGTTACCCGCGAGGCGATCGACAACGCGATCGCCGCCGTGCTCACCACGGGCGGCTCGACCAACGCCGTGCTCCACCTGATTGCCATCGCGCGCGAGCTGAATATCCCACTCGAAATGGACGACTTCGACGTGCTCAGCCGGCGCGTGCCGACACTGGCCGATCTCAAGCCCAGTGGCCGCTTCGTCGCCACCGATCTTCACCGGGCGGGCGGCATCCGTCTGGTCGCGCGACGCCTGCTCGACGCGGGCCTGCTCAACTCGGATCAGAAGACGGTCACGGGCCGCACCATCGGCGAAGAGGCGGCCGACGCGCAGGAGGCGCCGGGACAGGAAGTCGTGCGGCCGCTCGATCGGCCAATAAAGCCGACGGGCGGGCTCGCGATCCTGAAAGGCAACCTCGCGCCCGAGGGTGCCGTGGTCAAGGTCTCCGGCTCGAATCTTCAGACGCACCGGGGTCCGGCGCGCGTCTTCGAAGGTGAGCAGCCAGCGCTCGATGCCGTGCTGGGCAACCAGATCACGCCTGGTGACGTGGTGGTCATCAGAGGCGAGGGCCCCAAGGGTGGACCGGGAATGCCCGAGATGCTGGCAGTCACGGCCGCAATCGTCGGGCAGGGCCTGGGCGAATCAGTCGTGCTGCTGACCGACGGCCGCTTCTCGGGCGCCACGCGCGGTCTGATGGCCGGCCATGTCGCGCCCGAGGCGCTCGCGGGCGGGCCGATCGCGGCACTCCGGGAGGGCGACACGATCGTGTTCGACATCCCGAACCGCCGTCTGGATGTCGAGTTGTCAGACGACGAAATTGCGAGGCGGCTGAAGGCCTGGACGCCGCCGCCGCCTCGGTACTCAAACGGCGTGATGAGCAAATATGCGCGGCTGGTGTCGTCCGCCGCCCATGGGGCTGTGACTGGATAACGATATGAAAAAGACAGGTGCGCAAATCATCTGGGAATGCCTGTTGCGGCAGGGCATCAGCACGGTGTTCGGCTACCCGGGCGGCGCGATTTTGCCCGCCTACGACGCGATGACACAGTACCCGATCAGACACGTGCTGGTCCGCCACGAACAGGGCGCCACCCACATGGCCGACGGCTTCGCCCGAGCGACCGGGCAGGTTGGCGTCGCCATCGCCACGTCGGGTCCGGGCGCGACGAACATGGTCACGGGCATCGCCACCGCCATGCTCGACTCCTCGCCCATCGTCTGCATCACTGGGCAGGTCGGCAGCAAGCTGATTGGCAGCGATGCGTTCCAGGAGACGGACATCACCGGCGTCACGCTGCCGATCACGAAGCACAACTACCTCGTGACGCGCGCGGACGATGTGGCGCCGACGATTCGAGAGGCGTTTCACGTCGCCGCGTCGGGCCGTCCGGGACCGGTGCTGATCGACATCACGAAAGACGCGCAGCAGTCCACGTGTGAGTACCGACTGGGATCGCGCCGAGCCAAAGCTTGGCGGCTATCGCCCCGATCACCGGCCCGCCCCCGCGGACTTCAAGCGTGCGATCGAGTTGATTCGCGAGGCCAAGCGCCCGCTGATTCTCGCCGGCCGCGGCATCATTCAGTCGGGTGCCACCGCACAGGTCGTGGCGTTCGCCGAGCAGACGGAGACGCCGATCGCGATGACGCTGCTCGGACTGGGCGGCGTCGCGGCGAACCATCCCCTGAACCTCGGCATGATGGGCATGCACGGCGAGGCCTGGGTGAACACCGCCATTCAGGAGGCCGATCTCCTGCTCGCATTCGGCATGCGCTTCGACGATCGCGTCACCGGCAACCTGAAAACGTACGCGCCGAACGCAAAGAAGATCCACATCGAGATCGATCCGGCAGAGATCAACAAGAACGTCCGCGTCGATGTCGCCCTCGTCGGCGACTTGCGCGAAGTGCTCGTCGATCTGCTGCCACACGTGCCGTCGACGCAGCATGTCGATTGGCTCGCTCGCATCCAGGAGCTGAAGGGCGACTCCGCTGTTCGCGACATCCAGAATCTCCCTGACAACGGCCATCTCTACGCGGCGCATGTCATCAACGATCTGTGGCGCGAGACCGACGGCAACGCGATCGTCGTAACCGACGTCGGCCAGCATCAGATGTGGGAAGCGCAGTACTACAAACACAACACGCCGCGCTCGCTCGTCACCTCAGGCGGACTCGGCACGATGGGCTTCGCATTGCCCGCGGCGATCGGCGCCAAGATCGCGAAGCCCGACGCCGAGGTCTGGGTGGTTGTCGGCGACGGTGGCTTCCAGATGACCATGTGCGAGCTGGCCACGGTGATGCAGGAGAACATCGACATCAACGTCGCAATCATCAACAACGGCTACCTGGGCATGGTCCGTCAGTGGCAGGAGTTCTTCTACGAGAAGCGCTATGCCGCCACGCCGCTGGCGAATCCGAACTTCACGAAGCTCGCCGAGGCGTTCGGGCTGACCGGCATCACGGTGACGCGGCGCAGCGAAGTGATTCCGTCCGTGAAGGCGGCACGCAACCACAAGGGCGGGGTGGTGATCGATTTCCAGGTGGAGCAGGAAGACTCGGTGTACCCGATGGTCCCGGCCGGAGCCGACCTGGCCGCCATGATTCGGCGGCCCAGTCCGATCGTTGAGACCGCGGCTGACGCATAGACGTTCCGGAGCCCGTAACCCGAAGCCGGGAGCCTGAGAGAATCGCAATGCTGCATACCCTCGTTGTTTATGTCGTCGACAAGCCTGGCGTCCTGAACCGCGTCGCCTCGCTCTTCCGGCGGCGCGCCTTCAACATCGACTCATTGACCGTGGGCCATACAGAGACGCCTGGCGTCTCGCGCATGACGATCGTCTGCGACGTGGATCCGCTCAACGCACGCCGGGTCGAAGCCAACATCTACAAGCTGGTGGACGTCCTGCGCGTCGATGACATCACCGAGGAGCCGTCTGTCGAGCGCGAGCTGGCCATGATCAAAGTCGCCGCCACGCAGGACACGCGCGCGCAGATCATTCAGCTCGCCGACGTATTCCGCGCGCGCGTCGTGGATGTCTCAGCGGAATCGCTGATCGTGGAGATCACCGGCAGCGGCGACAAGATCGAGCGCCTCGCCGACGTGCTGAAGCCCTATGGTCTGCTCGAAATGGTCCGCACCGGTCGCGTCGCCATGGCGCGCGGTCCGCGACCCGTCGAACGCCTGGCCGATCAGTTCGCCGGCGAAGACGCGAGCGAAGAATCCGGCGTGTCCTATTCGGTCTGAAGTCTGTAGTCTGTATCTCTGAAGGCTGCGCCGGACCCCGTAGTCCGGAGCCCGTAATCCACCTCGCACACACATCCATGGCCACCATCTACTACGACAAAGACGCTGATCTTTCGCTCATTCAATCGAAGAACGTTGCCATCATCGGCTACGGCTCGCAGGGCCATGCCCACGCACTGAACCTCAAGGACAGCGGGGTCAGCGTCGTCGTTGGCCTTGCCGACGGCAGCAGGTCGAAAGCCAAGGCGCAGGCAGCCGGGCTCGAAGTGAAGAACGTCGCTGACGCGGCGAAGTGGGCCGACGTGATCATGATTCTCGTCCCCGACACGACCGCGCCAAAGCTGTATCGCGAGTCGATTGCACCCCATCTGGGCGCCGGCAAGACGCTGATGTTCGCGCACGGTTTCAACATTCGCTACGCGACCATCGACGTGCCGAAGAACGTGGACGTCTCGATGATCGCGCCGAAAGCGCCGGGGCATCGCGTGCGAGAGCTGTTCGTTGAAGGCGGTGGCACGCCGGCGCTCGTCGCGATCGAGCAGGACGCGTCAGGCAAGGCGCTACCGCTGGCGCTTTCGTATGGCAAGGGCATCGGGACAACTCGCGCGGGCGTCCTGGTGACGACCTTCAAGGAAGAGACCGAAACCGATTTGTTCGGCGAGCAGGCCGTTCTGTGCGGCGGCGTCAGCGAGCTGATCAAGGCCGGCTTCAAGACGCTGGTCGATGCCGGCTATCAGCCGGAGGTCGCCTACTTCGAGTGCCTGCACGAGCTGAAGCTGATCGTGGATCTCGTCTACCGCGGCGGCCTGAACTACATGCGCTACTCAGTCAGTGACACCGCCGAGTACGGCGACTACACCGCCGGCCCGCGCGTCATCGGCGCCGAAGCGCGCGCGGAGATGAAGAAGCTGCTCGCCGAAATTCAGAATGGGACTTTCGCGAAGCAGTGGATCAAGGAGAACGAAGACGGCCGTCCCTGGTTCAACCAGACGCGAGCGTCCGAGCAGTCGCAGCTGGTCGAGGACGTCGGCGCCCGCCTTCGCGCGCTGATGCCGTTCATCCAACCGGTCACCATTCGACCGGACGGCCAGGGGGCGTGATCTGACATATGCCGGGGCGCACGGCAGTGCGTGCGCCCTCCTCAATTACGACACCGGGACAACCCGAATCAACCGATCGTCTTCCGCGACTGGAGTCGTTCGCCCATCCCGATTGCTCGTGCTGATGTAAAGGAACCCGTCGGGTCCCATCACGACGTCCCGAAGGCGTCCGAACCGCCCTTCCAACAGCCGCTCCGTGTACGCGACGTGTCGTGACGTCGATCCATCGATGGCCACCCGCACCAGCGCCGCGGCCCTGAGCGTCGCGACAAACAGCTGATTGCGGAACCCTGGGATTCCAGCACCGGTATAGAAGTCGGCGCCAGACGGCGCCACGGATGGCGCGAAGAACTCGATCGGCGCACGCATGTCCGAGCGCGTTTCATCGCCTTCGATGACCGGCCAGCCGTAATTCGCTCCCGACTCGATCACGTTGATCTCGTCGTTGCCGACATCGCCATGCTCCGTCTCCCACAGGTCGCGGGTGATCGGATGCCATGCCAGCCCCTGAGGATTGCGATGGCCGAACGAATAGACCGGCGAGTTGAAGCGATTCCCTGCTGCGCTGGTGCCATCGTCGTTCAACCGGAGAATCTTACCGTTCACGGCGGCGACATCCTGGGCGGTCGACGGCACCGCGACGTCGCCAAACGTGACGTAGAGCAGGCGATCCGGGCCGAACTTCACGCGTGAGCCGTTGTGGATATTCGCGGCGGGCACGTCGTCCAGCAGCACGACCGGCTCGCCAAGCCGATTGCCGGCCTCGCGAAAGCGAACGAGGCGGGCGATCGGACCATCAGGACCATTCGCCGTGTAAGTGAGGTAGACGAGATGATTCGTCGCGAAGTCTGGGTGCAAGGCGAGCCCGAGCACACCGCTCTCGCCGTTGGTAAAGACGTCGGTCAGCTCGAGTGCGGGCTCGGCCTGGAGCTGGCCATTGGCGATTATCCGAACCCGGCCCGGCCGCTCGGTGATGAACAGGCGGCCATCAGGGGCGAAGGCGAGACTCCAGGGAATCTGGAGACCGGTGGCGATGACCTGCACGCCGAACGCCGTGCCGTCGCGTGCGGTAAACGTCGATACCGGAAAGCCGCCGGGCGTGCCTGATGGCGGTCCACTCGGCGAGCCGTTGCCGCCCGAGTCGTCGCCTCCGCACGCGGCAAGCGTCGCCAGCAACAGAAGCGCAACCGTCAGGCCGCGGGTCATGGATCCATTCTACCGGCGGGCCGCGGCAGGTATGCTTGGGCATGCAGAGTCCAGGCCGCGCGGCCCTTGTCGTCCTTTTCCTGTTTAGCGCGCTCACCTTCCCTTCCGCGCAGCCGGCCGAATGGCTCGACAGCTATCGCGAACCTGTCGCCCGCATTCTGCGAACGGCTCAGGCCGATGACTTCGCCTGGCGACGGCTCGCCTACCTTACCGACACGTTCGGCAGCCGGCTGAGCGGGTCGTCGGGTCTCGCGGCCGCCATCGAGTGGGCCGTCCAGGAAATGCGCGACGACAATCTCGAGAACATTCGCAGAGATCCGGTGATCGTGCCGCGGTGGGTGCGCGGAGACGAGTCGCTCGAAGTGCTTCAGCCGCACCCGCAGTCTCTGCCAATGCTCGGGCTCGGCATGTCGATCGGCACGCCAGCCACAGGCATCGAGGCCGATCTGCTGGTTGTGGGCAGTTTCGTCGAGCTCGAGCGTCGAAGCGCGGAAGCGCAAGGGAAGATCGTGCTCTTCAACGTGCCGTTCCGCGGTTACGGGCCCACCGTCGCCTACCGCGTGAACGGACCCTCACAGGCTGCGGCAGCGGGCGCTGTGGCGGCGCTGATTCGCTCGGTGGGACCTGAGGGGCTCCGCACGCCGCACACTGGCATGCTGATCTATCGCGACGGTGTTCCGCGCATTCCCGCCGCAGCGATTGCCGCCGAGGATGCGGCGCGGCTCTCTCGTATGGTTGCACGCGGGCAGCGCGTGCGTCTGCGCCTGACGATGGACGCAACCCTGCATCCGGACGCCGAATCGGCCAATGTCATTGCGGAAATTCGCGGCCGCGAGCGGCCCGACGAGATCGTGGTCGTCAGCGGACACTTCGATTCGTGGGACGTTGGCACGGGCGCAACAGACGACGGCGGGGGCGCCATCGCGGCGTGGGAAGTGGCGCGGCTGCTCAAGTTGCTGGACTTGCGACCACGGCGCACGATCCGCGTTGTCCTGTTCACAAACGAAGAGAACGGCCTTCGGGGGGCCATTGACTACCGCGATCGCTACAGCGCGACGTTGGGACAGCACGTGCTGATGATCGAGTCCGATGCCGGCGTTTTTGCGCCGGTCGGGTTCGGATTCAGCGGCAACGAGCTCGCCCGTGCGCAGGTGACGGCGATCGCGTCCCTGCTGGGGGCGACAGGGGCGACTCGCATTGCCGCATCAGGAGGCGGCGCCGACATCGGGCCCAGCGTCGTGGCTGGCCGAATACCGGCGATGTCACTGGAGGTAGACGGCTCGAAGTACTTCCTCATCCACCACACAGCTGCGGATACCATCGACAAGATCGATGCGGCCGACTTCGCGCGCTGTGTCGCCGCGCTTACCGGAATGGCCTACGTCGTCGCGGACATGCCGCAGCGCCTAGGTGAACCGGCAGGCACTCAGTAAGTGCCAAGTGCTAAGTGCCAAGTGCAAAGTGGAGTGGGGAGTGGGCAGTGACAAGTGCTGGCTAGATTGGTCAGTGCTCGAGATCTCACAGCGCCGGCATCACCGTGCCGCGACACTCGCCCAGTCCAATCCGGGTCCAGCCGTCGCGCTCGCACCAGCCGCGGAAAATCACTTCGTCGCCGTCCTCCAGAAACGCGCGTGTCTCGCCGGTTGGCAGCGTGATCGGTTGAGTGCCGCGCCAAGCCAGCTCGAGGAGGCTTCCCCGTGATTCGCGCGTCGGACCGGACACGGTGCCGGTCGCAATCAGATCCCCTGGGCGAAGACTGCAGCCGTTGCTCGCGTGATGTGTCAGCAGCTGCGCCGGCGTCCAATACAGGTGCCGCAGGCTGTTTCGCGAGAGCACGAAGGGCGCGATCTTCGCAGCCCGCATCTTCTCGGTCGCAATCGACACTTCCAGCCTGATGTCGATCGCGCCGCGCTCGCGCTCCCTCGGACTTTCGAGATACGGAAGCGGCTCGGGATCGCCGGGTGGCCGCATGAAGGCGGCCACGCGAAACGGCTCCAGCGCGTCGAGCGTGACGATCCATGGGCTGATCGACGTGGCAAAGCTTTTCGCGAGAAACGGTCCCAGCGGCCGATATTCCCAGGCCTGCAGGTCACGCGCCGACCAGTCGTTCAGGAGGCACACCCCAAAGAGGTGCCGCTCCGCCTCGTCTATCGAAATCGTGGTCCCGAGCGCATTACCGGGACCGACGGCGAACCCCACTTCGAGCTCGTAGTCGAGCCGCCGCGACGGGCCGACGATCGGCTCCGCGAATGATTCGGGCTTCGACTGTCCGGTGGGACGTCTGACCTGTGTGCCACTCGGCACGACCGACGATGCGCGTCCGTGATAGCCGATCGGGACGTACTTGTAGTTGTCGAAGAGAGGCTCGTCTGGCCGCAGCATGCTGCCAACATTCGTCGCGTGAAAGATCGACGCGTAGAAGTCCGAGTAGTCGCCGATCGCCAGCGGCAGCTCCAGGACCGATTCGGCGATGGACACGAGACAGGGCTCGACGTTCTTCTGAAACGACCGGCGTCGATCTTCCCGCAGCAGCTCGCTCACCCGACGGCGCAGCGACGTCCACGCGTCGCTTCCCAGCGCGAGCAACCGATTCAACGACGGCTCGACGCAGGCCTCGCCGAGCGCCGCGTCGCCGTCGAGCAGCCCGGCGCGATGGCACAGGAGCAGATCGAGAATCGCATCGCCGATGGCGATGCCGACCCGCGGCAGTTCGGGCGTAAACGCGCGTCGGAATACACCCAGCGGCAGATTCTGAATCGGAAAGTCGGTACCCGGGCGATTCGCCGATTCGACCCAGCTGCGCAGGTGCGGATCGTGGGTCTCGGTGAGCATCTCTCAATTGCGGATTGCGGATTGCGGATTGCGGATTGATTGCGGATTGCTGGTCTCTTGTCGATTGCGGATTGATTGTGGATTCAGCGCTGCTTGTCGATTGCGGATTGATTGCGGATTGGGCGCTGCTGGTCGATTGTGGATTGATTGCGGATTGAGCGCTGCTGGTCGACGGTGGATTGATTGCGGATTCGCGACCGCTAGCGGATTACGGATTGACGCGAGCGTCTCGTCGGCGGGCATCGGGAACGCCCACGAACATAGCACCGTTCCACGAATCCGCCCGAGTGGCATTACCACTTAAGACGCCTAATCCGCAATACCAATCCGCAATACCAATCCGCAATCCGTAAATCCGCAATCAAAATCCGCAATCCGCAATCCGCGATCCGCAATCAGGAGAGCCACGAGTGGTAATACTCCCCGTCCTCGATCTCCACCGCCTGCCGGCTGACGTGAAACGGCTTGAACGTGTCCACCATGACGGCGAGCTCGTTGGTCTCCTTGGTGCCGATCGCCGCCTCGGTGCGCCCCGGATGCGGCCCGTGAGGAATCCCGTCCGGGTGCAGCGTCACGGACCCATACTCGATGCCCTTGCGGCTCATGAACTCTGAACTGGCGTAGTAGATGACTTCGTCGGACATGACGTTCGAGTGGTTGTAGGGCACCGGAACGGCCTGCGGATCGAAGTCGTACGGGCGCGGGCAGAACGAGCACACGACGAAGCCGTCGCCTTCGAAGGTCTGATGCACGGGTGGCGGCAGGTGGATGCGCCCGACGCGCGGCTCGAAATCGTGGATGCTGATCGCCCACGGATAGTAGAAGCCGTCCCAGCCGACGAGATCGAAGGGGTGATGCACCAGCGTCATCTCGAACAGCCGGTTCTCCTTTTTGACGACCAGGCGGAACGACCCCTTCTCGTCGACCGTCCGCAGGTTCTGGGGTCGCCGGATGTCGCGCTCCGAGTACGGCGACATCTCGGTGAGCTGCCCGTGATCGTTGCGATAGCGCTTCGGCGTCCGCACGAAGCCGGTGCTCTCGATGACGAGAAACTTCTTCGGCCCCGCTTCGAGCCGATAGCGATGCAGCACGCCTCTCGGGACGATCAGATAGTGGCCGCTGTCGAACGGGATGTCGCCGAGCGGCGTCTCGAGGACGCCGCGGCCTTCGCTGATGTAGACGATCTCGTCGCCCTGTGCATTGCGATAGAAAAAGTCGTCTTCGCGATCGGGCTGCGTCAGGAGCATCGCGACATCCGAGTTGTAGAGCAGCGGCACCCGATCCAGTGTCAGACTGCCGCCGGAGGAGAGCTGATGCGTCCGGAAGTGCCGGTGGCGAAACTGCCGTTCCGGATCCCGCTGCCACTCGAGATCGCGCAGCGCCCGCACCGCCTGCACCGGCGTCGGCTGGTGCAGGTGATACAGCAACGAGGACGGGCCGGTGAAGCCCTTGTTGCCAATCAACTCCTCGGCGTACAGCCCTCCGTCGGGTTTACGAAAAATCGTGTGCCGCTT
This sequence comes from Vicinamibacteria bacterium, assembly GCA_963800785.1. Classification (GTDB taxonomy): domain Bacteria; phylum Acidobacteriota; class Vicinamibacteria; order Vicinamibacterales; family JAENWD01; genus JAENWD01. The sequence continues at coordinate 282,616 of CAWDCH010000019.1, read as the reverse complement.
GTGTGGCACCTCGCCAAGACGATGGTAAATAGGCATGTTGATTGATACTTGCAGTGCCAAGTGCAAAGTGCCAAGTGCAAAGTGGAGTGGGAAGTGGGGAATGCGGAGTGGTGGGCAACGTCTGAGGCGTTGCCACTCACTGCCAACTCGCCACTATCCACTTCACTCTTGCACTCGGCCACTGCCACTTGGCACTGCTAGAGGTTTCCTCTCAACGCTTGTTCCCGCTCGATCGCCTCGAACAGCGCCTTGAAGTTGCCCTTACCGAACCCCTTACTGCCCTTCCGCTGGATCAACTCGAAGAAGAGCGTCGGACGATCCTCCACCGGGCGAGTGAACAGCTGCAACAGATAGCCCTCATCGTCGCGATCGACGAGGATGCCGAGTCTCCGGACGACGTCGAGCCCTTCATCGATGCGGCCGACGCGTTCCGGGAGCGCGTCGTAATAGCTCGGCGGCACGCTCAGGAACTCGACGCCGTTCTCTCGAAGTGATGTCACCGTGTGCTCGATGTCGGTCGTCTGGAGAGCGATGTGCTGGACACCGGGCCCGCCGTAGAACTGCAGGTACTCGTCGATCTGACTCTTGCGGCGGCCGGCCGCAGGCTCGTTGATCGGGAATTTGATCGCGTGGCTGTCGTCAGACATCACGATGCTCATGAGCGCCGAGTACTCGGTGTTGATGTCCTTGTCGTCGAAGCTGATGAACCGTTTGAAGCCGAGGACGCGGGAGTACCAATCCGCCCAGTGGTCCATCTTTCCGAGCTCGACGTTGCCGACGACATGGTCGACCCGGAGGATCCCGACATCGTCGCCCGCGACATCCCGCGCGACGTACCCCGGCAGGAACGGTCCGTTGTAGTCGTCGAGCGAGATGAACGAGTGCAACGTATCGCCGTAGGTATGAATCGCGGCACGACGGACCCGACCGTGCTGATCCGCGATGTCATGCGGTTCGATCGCGGGTTCCGCGCCTCGCGCCACCGCCTCCTCGAACGCACGATCCGCATCGTCCACCTGGAAAGCAATGTCCCTGACGCCGTCGCCGTGGGCGCGGAGATGCTCCGAGGCGGGGTGGGTCGAGTTCAAAGGCGTGCCAAACACGAAGCGCGCGCGCCCCTGTTTCAGTGCGTACGACGTCATCGAGCGCTCGCCCGTTTCGAGCCCAGAATAGGCGAACTCTGAGAAACCGAAGGCCTTTCGATAGAAGAACGCCGCCTGCTTGGCATTCCCCACCCAGAACTCCACGTGGTGGATCTGCCGTAGTTTGAGAGGATTGTCGGCCATGCTTGAAGCATAACTCCAAGGCATGACGGTCGCCTAGTTACGGCATGAATCAGCGCCCATCCAGCAGGGAGAGGCCGGTGACGATTGACCAGGTCACGGCGACCGCGGTCAGCAGGATGCAGCCGAGGCCGGCGATCAGGTGATCGACGCGCTCGCGCGTCATCGGGTCGAGCCAGAGCGACGCAACCCATCCGCCAAGAAACCCTCCGGCATGCGCGTAGTTGTCCACTCCGCGCATGAGAAATCCGAACACGAACATGATCACGGCGTACCGCATGGCCTCGGCGCGGATCATCGAGCTGCCGGTGCGACGACCGTAGTGCACCAGCGCGCCTAGGAGCCCGAAAATGGGTGCCGAGGCACCGACGGTGAACTGGCCCGCGCCGAGCAGCGGAATGTCGCCGAGGTAGTGCCCGGCGAGCGAGCTCAGGAGGAAGCCCGTCGCGCCGCCAACCGTGTAGATGATCATCATCCGGCCGGCGCCGAAGAGGTCGGCCACGGCCGGCGCCAGCTGGCGCACCCACAGCATGTTGAAGAAGATGTGCAGCAGTCCAGCGTGCAGCCAGCCGGCCGAGAAGATCGTCCACCAGCGACCGAGCTCGAAGACCGGCACGGCGCCGCTGCCACCGAAGAGGAAGAGGGCGCGGATGTCGGGTGAGAGGATCGAAAGCCCGCCGCCACCCATCGGGTCATCAGAGGCGGCCAGGCCAGCAAGATAAAGACCCACCGACGCGACGATCACGAACTGCGCGAAGCCCAGGTCCTGCCCGAGGCGGCGGAGCGCCGGCGCGAATCCCCAGAGGGCGGGATTACGACGGCCGCAGTTGTAGCAGGTCTCGTCGTTGACGCCGACGAGGGAGCCGCAGCCCGGGCACACGGTGGACCCTGTTCGCTGTCGCCACATCAGCGAATCATATCAATTGCGGATTGTGGATTGCGGATTGCGGATTGATTGCGGATTGGGCCTGCCGCTTGTCGATTGCGGATTCATCCTAGTCCGAGCGTCGCGGGCGTTGATTGGCCGCCAGAATCTTCTTTCGCAACCGGATGGTCTTCGGCGTCACTTCGACGAGCTCGTCGTCGTTGATGAACTCGATCGCCTGTTCCAGACCCAGCTTGCGCGGCGGGATCAACCTGATGGCCTCGTCCGCGGTGGACGCGCGCATGTTCGTCTGCTTCTTTTCCTTTGTGACGTTGACGTCCATGTCGCTCGGACGAGCGTTCTCGCCGATGATCATGCCTTCGTAGACATCGGTCTGCGGCTCGATGAAGATCTCGCCGCGCTCCTGCAGATTCGAAATGGCGAACGCCGTCGCGGCGCCCGGCCGATCCGCGACGAGCGCGCCGGCCCCGCGCGCGGGAATCGGGCCGTGCCACGGATCCCATCCGGCAAACAGGTGGTTCATGATCCCGGTCCCCTTCGTGTCCGTCAAGAATTGCGACCGGAAGCCGATCAGGCCGCGGGCCGGGATCCGGAACTCGAGGCGCACGCGACCGCTGCCATGATTGACCATCTTGGTCATCACGCCCTTTCGCGTGCCGAGCTGCGCGATCACGATACCCTGGAACTCCTCGGGCACATCGATGACGAGGTCCTCGACCGGCTCCATGCGTACGCCGTCGATCTCCTTCGTCACGATCTCGGGACGCGAAACCTGCAGCTCGTAGCCTTCGCGGCGCATCATCTCGATTAGAATCGAGAGCTGCAACTCGCCGCGGCCGACCACCTTCAGCTGTTCGGGCGTTTCGGTGTCCTCGACTCGCAGCGATACATTGCCGAGCAGCTCACGCGTCAGCCGATCGCGCAAATTGCGCGACGTGACGAATTGGCCGTCGCGCCCCGACTTCGGCGACGTGTTGACACCGAAGATCATCGACACCGTCGGCTCGTCCACGGCGATCGGGGGAATCGCCACGCGATTCTCGGCATCGGCCACGGTTTCACCAATCGTGATGTCCTCGATGCCGGCCAGGCTGACGATGTCGCCCGCGGCCGCGGACGCAATGTCTACACGCTTCAACCCTTCAAACGCGAAGAGCTTCGTGACTTTGGTCTCCTGCTGACGCCCATCGAGCTTGAGCACCGCGACCTGATCCCCGACGCTCACGCGGCCGTTGAAGATCCGGCCAATGGCGATGCGTCCAAGGTAGTCGCTCGAGTCGAGGTTTGTGACCAGCAGCTGCAGGGGCGCGTCAGCATTGCCGCGCGGCGGCGGGACATGGTCAACGATGGCGTCGAAGAGCGGCCGCAGATCAGTGCCAGGCGTATCGAGTTCGTTCGAGGACGTTCCGGCGCGCGCGCTCGTGTACAGGACCGGGAACTCGATCTGATCCTCGGTGGCATCGAGGTCGATGAAGAGATCGTAGACCTCGTCCAGCACTTGTCGGCTACGCGCATCCGGACGGTCGATTTTGTTGATGACCACGACCGGAGACAGCCCCCGCTCCAACCCCTTGCGCAGCACGAATCGGGTCTGGGGCAACGGCCCCTCCGATGCGTCTACCAGCAGCACAATCCCATCGACCATAGCCAACGTTCGCTCGACTTCCCCGCCGAAATCGGCGTGTCCTGGCGTATCGACGATGTTGATCAGCAGGTCCTGGTAGTGAACGGCGGTGTTCTTGGCGAGGATTGTGATCCCGCGTTCGCGCTCGAGCTCGTTGCTGTCCATGACCCGCTCGACCACCCGCTCGTTCGCACGGAAGATCCCGCTCTGGTGCAGCATCGCGTCGACGAGCGTCGTCTTGCCGTGGTCGACATGCGCCACGATCGCGACGTTGCGGAGGCGGGGGTTGGCGATACCTGGACGGGTCTTCGAGGATGAGGGCATCTCACCAGTATACGCAGGGGAATGCGCCCGGGCCGGGCGCATTGCCCCGCGCGTCGACAAAAAATCGCATCGACTGCGCGTGCCAGGTATACTCAATTCGTGCCAATCTACGAGTACAACTGCCGGGAGTGCGGAGCCCGCTTCGAGGTGATCGTGCGCGGACAGGCCACACCTGAGTGCCCCACCTGCCACGGGACGAGCCTCGAGCGCGCGTTTTCAACGTTCGCCGTCAGCTCGAACGGACGTGCGGCTACGCAGTCAGCCGCCGGTCCGTGCGGGACGTGTGGTGATCCGCGCGGACCCGGTGCCTGCTCACTGAACTAGACCGCCGCCACCGCCACGGATGCCGGTCACGGAGCCCGCGTGCGTGCGGTCGTCGTTCCCCCGCGATCGGTCACAGACCCAGGTCACGGATCGACACAGACAAGACCTCGTCGCGGAATCACACGGATTACACGGACTTCCTAAAAACTGTTGGTCTTCCGCGCTTGTCCGCGTGAGCCGTGACTGATCCGATCCGTGCTAATCCGTGACTGGTTTATCCGTGACGCCGAGCGGTGATTGCGTGAGGTCCCCGTTCCTTCGCGATCGGGCACGGATCCAGGTCACTGATCGACACAGACAAGACCTGGTCGCGGAATCACACGGATACCACGGACTCTAAAAAGTGTCTGTTTTCTGCGCTTGTCCGCGTGATCCGTGACTGATCCGATCCGTGCTAATCCGTGACTTGTTGATCCGTGACGCCGAGCGGTGATTGCGTGGAATCGCCGTTCCTCCGCGATCGGGCACGGATCCAGGTCACCGATCGATACACAAAGACCTGGTCACCGAATCACACTGATACCACGGACCTTCTAAAAAGTGTTTGTCTTCCGCGCCTGTCCGCGTGATCCGTGACTGATCTGATCCGTGTTGATCCGTGACTTGTTGATCCGTGACGTCGAGCGGTGATTGCGTGAGGTCCCCGTTCATTCGCGATCGGGCACGGATCCAGGTCACTGATCGATACAGACAAGACCTGGTCGCGGAATCACACGGATACCACGGACCTTCCAAAAAGTGTTTGTCTTCCGCGCCTGTCCGCGTGATCCGTGACTGATCTGATCCGTGCTGATCCGTGACTTGTCAATCCGTGACGCCGAGCGGTGATTGCGTGGGATCCCCGTTCTTTCGCGATCGGGCACGGATCCAGGTCACTGATCGACACAGACAAGACCTGGTCGCGGAATCACACGGATACCACGGACCTTCCAAAAGTGTTTGTCTTCCGTGCCTGTCCGCGTGATCCGTGACTGATCTAATCCGTGCTGATCCGTGACTTGTTGATCCGTGACACCGAGCGGTGATTGCGTGGGATCCCCGTTCCTTCGCGATTGAACACGGATCCAGGTCACTGATCGACACAGACAAGACCTGGTCGGGGAATCACACGGATACCACGGGCTTTCTAAAAAGTGTCTGTTTTCCGCGCTTGTCCGCGTGATCCGCGACCGATCCGATCCGCGTTGATGCGTGACCTTGTTGATCGGTGACCCGATCGCTGTCGGGCCGTGACTGCGACGACTACCGTGCGAAGTTCGCAACGACCGTCACCGCCGCGCGCGCATCGGTCTGCGACAAGCGCTGCGGGCGCGGCAGGTGGACGCTCATCTCGCGGCGAGCCCGATTCGCATCGTGGGCGCGCACCGCGTGATAGATGTTGCGGTGAATCGCCGCCGTCTCACGCAGGTCGCGACCGCGCGGCATGGTCCGCCGCCGATGCTCGAAGTAGAGCGACGAGACCATCTCGACGAGCGTCGCCAGGATGGGGTTGCCCGACGCCATCGCCACGGCGCGATGGAACCGGATGTCGTGCATCAGAAAGGTCTGCTGGTCCTCGACTGACGCGAACATGCCCGTCACTTCCTCTGCCATCGCCGCAATCTGCTCGCCCGTGGCGCGCTCCGCGGCGAGGCCGGCGACGCCCACCTCCAGGACGCGACGCGCTTCGTACATCTGCTCGGTGGTGAACCCGTGGAGCGCAGCCAGCAGGCTCAGCGGACGGCTGTCCAGCTGCGGAGGGCCGTCAGCGATATACGTCCCGGAGCCGTGACGGGTCTGCACCACCCCCATCGCCGAGAGCGACCGCAGGCCAGCGCGAACGCTCGGGCGGCTGACGCCGATCCGCAGGGCGAGCTCACGCTCCGGCGGGAGTCGATCGCCGGGCTTCAATTCGGCCCGCTCGATCTGGCCGCGGACGTGATCCACCACCAGCTCCGCCGCCGCACCGTCCGACGTCTTGAAATCCCTGTCATCCCCGATCATGACCGCCTGCCTTCCTCGCTCGGGCTCACGCGATTTACGGTGCGACGACCGTAACGGGTGCGCATGCCCCCACGATATCCACATCGCGCGCTCGACTTGACGACAACTGCGTAACTGGAATGTCACGGGTGAAGCAGCGAGCGGGGCCATTATAACAGCATGAGTGCTCATGATTGCAACAATGGCATGATGACGCATTCACTTTGCGTTATGAAGCACCATAGCCGCGAATGATGACGGCTAGTGGCTCGCCAACGCGCGAAAATTGTCCCCGGCGCCTGAACCTTCGTGAAATCCTTCAGTTCCCTGCGTCCGCGATCGACGGCGGGCGACCGGGGACTAGTGGACCGTACTTAACGAGTTGTACAGCGGTCATGCGATTCTCCGCATGGGGTCGGCATAGGACCATCGGATGGGCGTCGCCGTCTTGTTGTAATGCTTGATGTAGCGCATCAGCTTGCGGCGCAGGTCGGGGACGGAGGTGAAAATGCCTCGCGTGACATCGCGCTCGATCTTGGAGAACCAGAGTTCGACTTGATTCAGCCAGGACGAATAGGTCGGCGTGTAGTGGAGATGGACGGACGGATGCGCCACCAAGAAGGTCCGGACCTGCGGCGTTTTGTGGGCCGACAGATTGTCCACGAGGATGTGGATCTCGCGGCGTCGAGGCTGTGTCTCGACGACGGCCTGCAGGAAGCCGACGAATTCCGCGCGCGTGTGACGAGCCGCGGTATGGCCCACCACTTCGCCCGTTCGTGTGTTCAGCGCCGCATAGAGCGACAGCGTCCCGTGTCGGTAGTACTCGAAGCCGTGCCGCTCCGCGCGTCCTGGCGACAACGGCAGGACCGGGTCCAGCCGATCGAGCGCTTGAATCGCCGTCTTCTCGTCGATGCAGAACACCACGGCGTGCTGCGGCGGGTCGAGGTACAAGCCGATCACCTCCGCGGCCTTCGTCTCGAATGCGGGGTCGGTCGACCGCATATACCGCTCGAGTCGATGGGGCTGCAGGCCGGCGTGGCGCCAGGCGCGCGCGATCACCGTGTGTTGCACGCCCAACTTGCGGCCGAGCGACCGCGTGGACCAGTGTGTGGCGCCATGCGGCGGCGGGCGTCGCGTCCACGGCATGATGCGTGCTTCCAGGGCCGGCGTCAGCACGGTGGGCTTCGAGCCGCGATGGCGCGCTGCCAATCCCGCCAGACCGTCCGTCGCGAAGCGCTGCTTCCACAGGGCAATCGTCCGCGAACTGCATCCGGTCATCGTGGCGATCGCGGCGTAGCTGCAGCCCTCGGCCAGCAGCAGAATGACCCGCGCTCGTCGCGCCGCATCCGCACGACCGCGTCCCGATCGCACGCGCGCTTCGAGGTCGGCTCGTTGGTCGGTCGTCAGCACAAGCGATGTCGATGGCATGCGCCATCATATGATTTACAACTCGTTAGTACAAGCCACTAGTGGCCTGTATTCACTGAATCGGTAGTGGCTTTCGGAGCGCGGCGCCCGGCTGGCAAGGCGCGACGACCGAGAATACCGGCAGTATTTGAGGGAGGAGCAACGCAGGCAGCCCGGATGCCCCGCCCGAAAGACACACCTGATTCAGCGGATACAGGCCACTAGGTCCACCCTCCGGACCGCGGACCACAGGCTCACCGCCTGCCTGCTACTTTTCCGCGTATGGGGCACCCACATCGTGTCGCGATTAATTGGCCCCGGTCACGTCGGGTCGACAACGGCGTATGCGCTGCTCCTGAGCGGGATCGCTCCGGAGATCGTGTTGCTCGACCTCGACTCGCGTCGCGCCGAGGGCGAAGCGGTGGACCTGATGCTCGCGATGCCCTTCGCGGACCCGGCGCGCGTCTGAGCGGGGGGATACGACGACATCGAGGGCGCGGCAGTCGTCGTGCTTACAGCCGGCGCCAACCAGCGGCCGGGCGAAACGCGGTTGGAGCTCCTCGGCAGGAACGCCACAATCCTTCGCGAGATCGTGCCGCAGGTTATGGCGCGTACTCCCGACGCGATCCTCCTGATGACCACGAACCCTGTCGATACACTGACCTGGCAACGCTGTCCACGTCAGGACTGCCGCCCGAGCGCGTGATCGGCTCCGGCACGATCCTCGACACGGCACGATTCCGATCGCTCCTCAGCCGGCACTTCGGCGTCGACGCTCGCAGCGTCCACGCGCACATCATCGGAGAGCAGGGCGACACCGAGGTGGCGGCGTGGTCGATTGCGACGATCGGCGGAATGCCACTCGCGGACTTTCAGGCTGCGCGCGGCCGCGTCCTCGATGACGCCGAGCGGCGTACGAAATCATCGAGCGCAAGGGCGCAACCTACTATGCAGTGGCAGCAGGAATCGTGCGGATCATTCAGGCCATCCTGCGTGACGAGTCGAGTGTGTTGACGGTTTCGAGCCGTCTAGCCGGCAGCTACGGCAGCGCCGACGTGTGTCTCAGCCTACCGTGCATTGTGAATCGCTGCGGCATCGCGCAGCTCCTGAATCCGCCGCTCGCGCCCGATGAGCTCGCGGCACTCCATCATTCGGCAGAAGTCCTGAAGGCGCAGCAGTTGCTTGCGTAAGGCGCGAATCCTTGCCTGAGGCTCTTGCGGCTTGTGTCCATGAGGGCGGGCCGCATGCGGCCGGCGGAGCGAAGGGGACGACCCGAGGGAGAGCCGCTGCTCATTACCGTGATCGGCCCTCCCGCAGGCCGTCCCATCCCTGCCGGGCGGCACGGTGCCGCGCCTCAGGGGTCACGAGCCGCGATCGGCATCAGTGGTCTTGGCCCCGATCTATCCGTGGCCGTCCGTGTAATCCGTGACTGATCCTTTCAGTAAAACGGCGAACACCATCGCAGGCGTTCTACTCGCCACGGCGACGCGGCTTTCCATCAGCATCGGTCGCGACACCGACGACGAGCGACACGATCTCGTCGTAGCTCCGGATGCCTTGGTCCACACGGTTGGCCTTCAAGAAGGTGTCGTACGCGCGCCAACTTACGCGCTGAATGGTCGGACGTCCACGCTCGAGCCGCTCGCGGATGTCGGAAAAGTCGCGGAGCGGTCCCGCTGCCAACCCACGGTCGAGACGCTCACGCACGGACGGGGACACATCGCCTCTGAGATGGAGATAGAGCGACACCCAGGCGCTGTAGCGAGCGGCATCGTCGCCGCGCATGCAGGTCAGCCAGCCGATGTAGCCGGCCTCGCCTTCGCGCGCCCACCCGGCGATGTGGCCCCACTCGTGCGCGACGACGAAGGGGCGCTCGATCGGCAACACGTCAGGATTGATCAACACCTCGAGGCCGAACGGATTCACCATCCCGTCGACAGTGGCCCAACGGAAAAACGGCGAGATGAGCGGCGTCTTTGGACGTGCCGGCCTTGCCAACGTTCCGATGCCGAAGTCCCGCTGCGCCTGTGCAAACGCCGGTGCCAGTCGAACACGAATCGACTGAAGACTTGCCGCCGCAGGATCGCCGTGGGCCGACGCGTAAAGGCGGTTGATCTCGCGAACGCTTCGCGCCGCCAGCGCTTCGACGGCGGCCTCCGTAACGCGCCCTTTCGCGAAGTCGAGCTGCGCGTCGAGCGGCACGCGGCGGTAGTTGAGGCCCCACAAGCCGAGAAACAGGAGATAGAGGATGGATGCGGTGGCGACGAGATCGACGAGCGCAATGGCCAATTGGCGGAAGCGTTCGCCACGCCCTGCACGAACGACGCGATAGGCCCGCGCAACCGCCAACGCGGCCAAGGCGACGAGCAGCAGATCGAACACCGCGATTGGAATGAGACTCGAGAACGACGTAAGGAAGGGCTGGAGCGCAGGATACCACCCGCGGGCGTAGACGCGTTCGACGAACGACGCAGGAATCGTCGCTAGCGCGAGAGCGATCGCGAGCACGACGAGCGCCGCGCTGAGCCACCAACCCAGCGCAGGGCTGCCGCCTTGCGCAGCTCGCGTCTCAGCGCCGCGGACGCCCTTAGCGGCTCTGCTGTTCGAGCGCGATCGCGGTCGTGAATCGGGGGGCAATGTCGACCGGGACGCCGGCGAGCTTGTCGAGGACGCGCTGCACTTCCGGCCTGATCGTTGCCGTGGCTGCGAGGGACGCCGCGGCCCTGTAATCGCCGCTCGCTTGCAGCGTCATGATTTGGCGCGTCAACGTTTCGACGCCCGCACGCATCTTCGCGGGGTTGACTGAGAACGTGCCATCCGACCCAACGACGAACGCCCCCTGGTCGATCAGGAAGTTCAGCTGCAACGCAATGCCGCGGCCGTGGGCTTCCGTGATGCCGAAGCGGATCGATCGGAACGTCGAAGCCAGAAAGGTTATGTACATCGTCTCCGCAATACTGGCTGGCAGCTTCCCGCGATCGACCAGATGCTGCAGCGCCCACAACCCGGAGATGTCGGCCTTGGCTTCTTCGATCGTGCTGTAAAGCTCCTTCAGCTCCTGACGCACGGTCGTTGTGCGGCCGCCGACCGTGATGTTGTGCGGCCCCAGCCCGTGCATCAGCTCGTGCATGAGGATGTGAGTGAAAAACGCGTCGAAGGATACGTTGCGCTGATCCGCGGGTGCGAGCGCGACCTTCGCGATGGGCTGCAGGACGACCGAGAACTTCGCCTCCTGCACGTTCTTCAGCATGACGCGCTTGGTGCCCTTCTCCTTGACCACGCGCTCGTCGTTTGGGAGGTTGTAAGCTGCCGTCTGCACGCCACGATTGCCCTCACCCGCCGTGAACACGACGTTGACGACGCGGATTGGAGCCAGCGCGCCTAGCTTCGGATTGCGCAGCGCGGGATCGATCGGCAGATGGTCCTCGATCTCCTGCAGCTCGCCGCCAAAGGCTGCCAGCTTGGCCGTCTCGGCGTCGTCGCGAACGGCAATGAATGACTCGAATCCGGCCTTGGCGTTGAACCACTCGTCCTCGTAGACCTCGTACGGGCCGATCGTCGGCTCGATACTGGCGTCGAGCTCCATCCATGCGACGTCGCTGGCATAGTAGTCGTCCGTGAGAAACGCATCGGCACGCGTCTCGAGGTACTTCTTCAACGTGGGTTGTGTCGTGAGCACCGCCGCTTCTCGAAGGAGGCTTGCCGCCAGTCCCAGCTCGCCCTCGTATTCGAGACTGTAGGGCACGATGACGAATGGGGATGCCGCTCCTGGAGCGGCCCGACGAATGGTCGTGAAGAAGCCGGTGGCCTTCTTCCGCTCTTCCGGCGGCAACGTGGCTAACCACTTCTGCACTTGCTCCTTCGCGGCGCGTGCCGGATAGAAGTTGGCTTCCGGCGGTTTCGCCTCGGGAACCCCTGCGAGAAATGGCCGATTGTGATCGAGACGCGACCACGGCCCCTTGTTGATCAGAAAATAGCGAAGCCGCGCCTTCCCTTCCGCGCTTTCGTCCTCCAGCAGCTTCAGCAGGACCGCTTCATTGCCCGCCCAGACCTGCCTGAGAAAGATCGCGTCCATCAGGCGCGACACGGCCACGAGCTTCGCCAACGCTCGACGCTCGCTGTCCGGGAGCTTCGAGATGTCGGCGCTGATTTCTGTTGGCGCAAAACGCGCCGCCATCTTTTCGAGTTGGCCGCGATCGGGCGCCGCCTGGGCCCCGGCGAGAAGCATCGTGGCGGCCGCACCGGCCATCACGAGCGAGAATGCGAGATCCATCAATGAACGCCGCTGCCCAGTTGCAAACTTCCGGGCTCCGCGCCGAGACGACGGATCGCGCGCTCCCACATCTCACCGGGAGGCGTGTGGAAGACGATGTCGAGATCGATGTCGCCCGTGAGCCAGGCCGACGCAGCCACTTCCTCGTCGAGCTGACCCGGTCCCCAGCCCGCATAGCCCGCGATCAGCCGGGCGCGCGATTGATCTGGATCGACGATGACGTGTTGCAGCACGCGAGCCGACGTCGAGAGGTAGACGCCATCGCAGACCTTGACGGCGTTCTCGTCGAGCCCCGGATCGCTCAGCAGGATCCAGCTCCGCTCTGGTTCGACCGGACCGCCGATCCACACCTCGATCTCCTGCTCGGTCGCCGCCTCGGGTTCGGCCTGCGGAACGATCTTGGCTGTGGTCGTGACCGGACGGTTGAGGACGAGACCGAACGCCCCGTCGGTGTCGTGCTGACAGAGCAGAACGACGGACCGCGCGAAATTCGGATCGTCAAGCTGCGGCATCGAGAGCAGCAGCGACGGCGCGAGTGTAGGCGCATCGGACATGTTTCCGATCATACCGTGCCACCGGTCGCCGGCGCTCCAGGTTCGTCCCGTCGTAATTGCTGGCGCGCCCACATGACGTGCGACGCCACCAGCGGCGCTCGAATCGTGGGACGCGCGGGATCGTCGTCGCCGTCAATCGTGTCCGCCGCCAACCTTCCCATCGCGTTGCCCAGAGCCACCGCGAGGTTTCGCCGCAGCTTCACGATCCCCGTTCGCTCCATCGGCGAACCGTCGAGAAGCGACGTCAATTCGTTGTCGCTCTTGCGCCACAGAGCCAGGAGCTCGCTGTAGTCCAAATCGGGACGTGGCTCCCATTCGGGAGCGTCCGTGGCGTGGGCCCGGCGATTCCAGGGGCAGACGTCCTGGCAAATGTCACAGCCATAGACCATGTTGCGAATCGCCGGACGCAGCGGCTCGGGGATCTCGCGGCCCTGCTCGATCGTGAGGTAGGAGATGCAGCGCGTGGCGTCGAGCTCGCGCGGCGCCACAATCGCGCCGGTCGGGCACGCGCTGAGACACGCCGTGCACTCCCCGCATTGATCGAGCCCCGGCGTGTCGAACTCCAGCGGGAGGCTGGAGATCAGGCAGCCGAGAAACAGCCACGAGCCGAGCTCCGGGTCGATCAGACAGGAGTTCTTGCCAATCCACCCGAGCCCCGCGTACTGCGCGAAGACGCGTTCCTGGATAGGGCCGGTGTCGACGTAAATACGCGACTCGAACGGCTCGGGGTGTGCCTGGCGCATCCAGTCGAGCAGCGCATCGAGCCGCTGTCGCACGATGACGTGGTAATCGTCGCCCCAGGCATACCGGGCGACGACGGCGCGGAGTGGGTCGCGTTGTTCGTTCGAATAGGGACGATCGGTGTTGTAGACCGTGGCGGTGACGACCACCGAGCGTGCGTGCGGGTCGAGCACCCGGAGGTCGCGACGCTTTCGCGCCGACCGTCCCAGGTAGGTCATGGTACCCGCGTAGCCGCGGCGCAGCCATTCGTCGAAGAACGCAAGCTCGGGGAACGGCCCGACCGGCGCGATGCCGCACCGATCGAACCCCAGTTCCAGCGCGTACGTCTTGACGTCGGCAGAAGTCAGGTGCGGAACACCAATTGGCGAAGCACGTACGGCAGGATGCCGCCGTGGCGATACGCCACGAGCTCCTCGGGAGTGTCGATGCGTACCGTGGCCGTAAATGAGGACGTGCGGCCCCTCTCGTCTGTGGCGTTCACGGTCACCGTGCCGCGAGGTGACAGCGCCGCGCCTGCTTCGACGAGCGCATACACTTCGCGGCCGGTCAGGCTGAGCGAAGCCGCGGACTCGCCGGTGGCAAACTGGAGAGGCAGCACACCCATGTTCACCAGATTGCTGCGATGAATGCGCTCGTAGCTCTCGGCAATCACCGCTTTGACCCCGAGCAGCATCGTGCCTTTCGCCGCCCAGTCACGTGAGGAGCCCGACCCGTACTCTTTGCCCGCGATGACGAGGAGCGGTACGCCTGCAGCCTCGTATTTCATCGCCGCGTCGTAGATCGGCATGATCTCTTCGCGTTGTGGAAGCCGGGCTTGACCCCCGCCTGGCAAGTACGTGGTGACGCCGCCCTCGGTGCCAGGCGCGAGCTGGTTACGGAGACGTACGTTGGCGAAGGTGCCGCGCATCATCACCTCGTGGTTGCCGCGCCGGGCGCCGTAAGAGTTGAAGTCCTTCGGCTGCACACCGTGCTCGATCAGGTAGCGGCCGGCCGGACTGTCGACCTTTATCGATCCGGCCGGCGAGATGTGATCGGTGGTGATACTGTCGCCGAGCAGCGCGAGAACGCGCGCGTTGGTGATGCCCGTCAGCGGCTTGGGCTCGCGCGTGATGTTCTCGAGAAACGGCGGCCGCCGGATGTAAGTGGAATCGGTTTCCCACGCGAATCGGTCGCCGGTTGGCACCGGCAGCGTCTTCCAGCGATCGTCGCCTTCAAAGACGCTCGAGTACCTGCTCCCGGAACATTTCGGAGCTGACCGCGGCCAGCACCGACTGTTGCACTTCGCGCTCCGTCGGCCAGATGTCTCGCAAATACACCGGCTTTCCATCCGCGCCGTCACCCAACGGATCCTTAGTCACGTCGATGTTCATCGACCCTGCGAGGGCGTAGGCCACGACGAGCGGCGGTGAGGCCAGATAGTTGGCGCGCACGTCCTGTTGAATGCGACCTTCGAAGTTGCGATTTCCGCTCAGGACCGATGCGACAACGAGGCCGTGCTCGCGCACGTCGGCAGCGATTTCGTCTGGAAGGGGGCCGCTGTTACCGATGCAGGTGGTGCACCCATAGCCGACGAGATTGAATCCCAATTGATCGAGATATGGCTGCAGACCCGACTTGGCGAGATATTCGGTCACGACCTTCGAACCTGGCGCAAGGCTGGTTTTCACCCAGGGCTTCCGCGTCAAGCCGCGCTCGACTGCTTTCTTTGCGACCAGCCCAGCACCGATCATCACTGTCGGGTTCGACGTATTCGTACAGCTCGTGATCGCCGCGATGACGACCGAGCCGTGCTCGAGCTGCGTTTCGGTGGCGACTGCTGTGCCGCCTCCGCCGGCGAGCTTCTTGACGCCTTTTTGCAGATCCGTGAGCGCAGACGCAAACGAGGCTTTCGCCTTCGCGAGCGGCACGCGGTCCTGGGGGCGTCGCGGTCCGGCGAGGCTCGGCTCGACGGTAGACAAATCGAGCTCGAGTGTCTGGTCGTACTTGGCGTCGGGCGTCGTGTCGACGCGAAAAAGGCCCTGGGCCTTCGCATAGGTTTCGACCAAAGCCACTTGCGACGCATCACGGCCCGTCAGCCGCAGGTACTCGAGCGTCATGTCGTCGATCGGGAAGATCGCCACGGTCGCGCCGTACTCGGGGCACATATTGCCAAGTGTCACGCGGTCGGCGATGGTCAGGTGCGCGAGGCCAGGACCGTAGAACTCGACAAACGTGCCGACCACACCCTTCTTCCGCAGCGCCTCGGTAACCGTCAGCACGAGGTCTGTGGCCGTGGCGCCTTCCGGCAGTTGTCCCGTCAGTCGGTAGCCGACGACGGGCGGGATCAGCATCGAGCTGGGCTGACCGAGCATCGCGGCCTCGGCCTCGATGCCGCCGACACCCCATCCCACCACGCCGAGACCATTGACCATGGTCGTGTGAGAGTCGGTGCCGAAGAGCGTGTCCGGGTACGCCAGGCTCTTGCCGTTTCTCGACTCGCGACAGACAACGCGGGCGAGGTACTCGATGTTGACCTGGTGAACAATTCCAGTTTCTGGCGGCACCACGCGGAAGTTGCGGAAGGCCGTCTGTCCCCAGCGCAGGAACACATAGCGCTCGCGATTGCGCTGGTACTCGAGGTCGGCGTTCAGCGCGAAGGCGTTGGCCGAGCCGAAGTGATCGACCTGCACCGAGTGATCGATGACGAGCTCCACCGGCTGCAGTGGATTAACCTTTTCTGGATCGCCGCCGAGCGCGATCATGCCGTCGCGCATTGCCGCGAGATCGACAACGCAGGGGACGCCGGTGAAGTCCTGAAGGAGGACGCGGGCGGGCATGAAGGAGATTTCCTTCTGCCGCCAGGGCGAGGCGGACCACGCGGCCAGCACGCTGATGTCGTCGGCCTTCACGAAGGCGTTGTCTTCTCGCCGCAGCAGGTTTTCGAGCAGGATTTTCAGCGAGTACGGCAGCGTCGCCACGTCCGGGAATTGCGCCTCGAGGGCCGGCAGGCTGTAGTACTCGAGAGTGTGTCCGCCCAGTGTGAGTGTCGAGAGCGTATTGAAAGTATTTGGCATCTCAGTCGCGGCTCGAGAATGACGGCGAGTCTTTGATCATATCGCGTCTCGGGCCAGCCGGCGCGAGGGTGGGCTCGGGGTATGCTCTCCCGGCATGCCTGCCGAGGAGCAACACGCGTCGCTGTTCGTGCTGCGGCTTGCCCATGCGCTGCACGCCTCGGGGTATGCGGCGCACAGCCTCGAAGATGTGCTCAAGCACATTTTGCGAGCGGCTGGGGCTGATCGGGCAGTTCTTTACGACGCCGACGGCGATCATCGCGGCTTTCGGCACGCTTGATACGCAGCGGACGCACTTGATTCGCGTGCAACCCGGTGAGCTCAACCTCGGGCGTCTGTCGGCGCTGGATGCGGTCGCCAAGGGCGTATCCGCCGGCGACCTGACGCCGCGGGAAGGGTCGAAGCGCATCGAGCAGATCGTTGCCAAGCGTCCGACGTATCCTTGGTGGCTGCGCGTCCTCGGCTACGCTGTCGTGTCGGCGGCCGGCGCCCGCTTCCTCGGCGGCGGTGTGAACGACGTCATCCTCAGCACCGGCGTCGGCCTGATCATCGGTCTGCTGGCGCTGGCGTTCAAGCGCCTCACGATCACGTTGCATGTCTTCGAGCTCACTGCGGCGTTCGTCGGATCGGTGCTCGTCTCGATTGTGGCGGCGCAGGGGTTTCGCGTTTCGATTCCGACAACGACGCTGGCGGGAATCATCACCTTGCTCCCAGGTCTGACGACGACGGTGGCGATGACGGAGCTCGCGAGCCGGCATCTGTCGTCGGGCACTGCGCGCCTGGCGTCGGCGTTCATCGTATTTGCCGCGATGGCACTCGGGGTCGCGCTGGGCACGACCATCGTCGCAGCAGCGTATGGCGCGCCGATCCGATCGGGCGCCGCAGGTCATCTGCCCGCCTGGACCCAGTTCGTCGCGCTCCTCGTCGCGCCGTTCGGGTTTTCGCTGCTGCTCCGCGCGAGGCCGCGCGACATCCCGCTGGTCGCAGCGGCGAGCTGGCTGGGCTACCTCGGTTTCACGCTCGGGGCCGATCGCCTGGGTCAGGTGCTCGGGGCGTCGGTCGGCGCGCTGACGGTGGGGCTGGCGAGCAATCTGTATGAGCGCTTGAAGCTGGGGCCGGCGTCCGTGCCGCTCGTCCCGGGCGTGTTGCTCCTCGTGCCGGGCAGCATCGGGTATCGGAGTCTGACGATGCTCCTGAGCCAGGACGTCGAAGTCGGCTTGTCGGCAGGGCTTACCGCGGCCCTGACCGCGTTCGCGCTGGCCGGCGGCCTGATCGTCGCCAACGTCCTCGTCCCGCCGACCAAGTAGTGGGGACAGTCCCCAACGGCACCGCTTCCGTGCCATGTGGGGGACAGGCCCCATCGCCCCAGGGGGCGTGTGGCCTGCCGCCACCCGTACGGTTTATCTGATGAACCGCGGGCCGAGGGTGTTGGCGCCTTCGAAGTCGCTGCTGCAGAGCCACCAGCGATTCGATCGGTAGACGGCGGCGATGTGATCGACGCCTTTCGCGACACCCGTACTGTTGTCGTTCTTCTTTTTGGACGTCCACTCGACGCGCGAATCGGAGCATGCGTCGCCTGACTGGCCGCGATAGGGGCAGCGGCCATTGAAATCGATACGCACCGTCGGGGATCCGATGGTGTACGAGGTGATTGTGTACTCCGCCCGGTTGTCCTCGACGTCGTTCCGCTCCTCCTCAGTACCCGAACAACTGGGTGTGAAATCCTTCATCACCGTGCTGACGGAGACGTCAGACTTCGAGAAGTTCGTCAGGAACTCGGTCGCCATGTCGCCGACTTCCTTAACGGAATCGTGCACGCTGACGCTGACTGCTTTCGTGACGCGATTCTCGGCCGTCACGGGCAACCCAATGTCGTTCGTCGTCTGGTACTTTTCGACAACGACGAGTGTCAGCGTCGCTTTCGCCGGCGTAGAGCCGCTCGTGGGCGCGCGCCACCGCACGTCCCGGCCGGTGCCGCTAAACGTGCCCATGTCGGCGCTCCACTCATAAGTCAGGGCGTCCGGCGACGATTCCGCGTCGGTGACGATGGCGGTCACCGCGATTTCCTCCCCAAGATCAGCAAATTGTGCTGGCTCGTCCGCCCGATTGCCTTGCGCCTTCAGCGAAGTAATCGTTGGCGATTCATTCGGCGACTTCGAGGGCGCGACAAACGTGAAGGCACCCGGGAGAGTGCCTCGCTGCGTGCCGAGCGTCACGACGACGTCGACGGCGCCAGAAGCGTGCTCGCCGGTCGTCGTGGTCAATTGCGTCGAGGACATGACCTGCGTGCCGGTCGCTGCGACACCGCCAAACGTGATGAGCACGCCGGCGTTGAAATTCGTGCCGGTGAGCGTCACCTTTGTGCCGCCCAGCGTCGACCCGCTATTGGGAGCGACTGCGGTCACGGTCGGCGTCGGCCCGGAAGGGCTTGGGCCCGTGGGATTCCCGCCGCCGCACGACTGAAGCAGGCCGAGCGCCAGGAGCGGCGCGACTGTCGCAAGGATTGAAAGGATGCGCCGTCTGCCCGGCAGGGGAGCCATTCAACCCATCATTGTGCCGTGACCGCGAACGTTTCAGCAATACGGTTGAGGCGTGGCAGTGGCTTCCACCCCGGATTGTTGGTATCAACTGAGCCGATACATCTGATATACTGATACCGATGGGGTCGACACAATGCTTGCTGTAGAACGCGTCGCCGATGTTCTGGGCGGCAAGGCCGTCCTCAAGCGAGCCGTCCGCACTTGGAGCGAGCTCGAACAGCTGGTGCGCGACGGCCTGCCCAAGCGCTCATTGCAGCTCGTGGCGAGCCGCGCGCTCCCCGATGGCGCGCCCGCATCCTCGCTGGTCTATCGCGTCGTCCCGGTCGCGACGTTCAAACGGCGCGTGCGGCTGAGTCCTGAAGAAAGCGCTCGAACCGAACGATTGGCGCGCGTTGTGGCGCTCTCGGAATCGATCTGGAACGACGAGGACGAGTCGCGGGCTTTCTTGAACCGGACCCATCCGCTCCTCGACGATCGGCCGCCAATCGAGGTCGCCTCGACGGAGCTTGGCGCGCGGCGCGTCGAGCAGCTGCTCCACAGTGTCGAGCAAGGCCTCCCCCTTTAAGCGGCTGATTGCCTTCCGCATCGGCTCCCTGCGCTACCCATTGCTCGACGGCAGCGGTGCGGCGGCGAGCGATGACGCGCGCTGGAACTCGCGCGGCCGCCGGATCATCTATGCGGCCGAACACTATGCAACGGCGCTGGTCGAGAAGATGGCGCAAATGAACGCACAACGACTGCCGGCGACGCTCGTCTACGCGCGGATCGAGCTACCGCTGAACGCCCTTGAGCGCATCGAGTTGTCGGCGGTGCCCGGCTGGGACACCGACGACAAGTCAGTCAGCCAGGCGTTCGGCGATCGGTGGTACGACGAGAATCGCTCGCTCGCGCTTCTGGTCCCGTCGCTGGCGGCTCCCGGACTCGAGTGGAACGTGCTGATCAACCAGCAGCATCCGGAGTTTCCGGAGGTGTTTTCGTCGAAGCCGCGGCCAATCGTGTGTCACCCGAAGCTGATGACGTAGGGTGCGGTGTCCCCCGTCCTCGTCCCTTCGTCCTTCGTCCTTTAGAGCCGCTCTCCCGCCGCCTTCCCGGATGCCCACGCCCACTGGAAGTTGAAGCCGCCGAGATGTCCGGTGACGTCGACCACCTCGCCGATGAAGTAGAGACCGCGCAGGGCCCGCACTTCCATCGTCGTTGACGACAGCGCACGCGTGTCCACCCCGCCGGCCGTGACTTCAGCCTTCTCGTACCCTTCGGTACCCGCCGGCGTGACCGACCAGGCGTGCAGCCCGTCTTCGAGGGCCCGGATCGTGTCGTTCCCGGTTGTTGCGATGATGGATGGCTGCGTCATCACGTCGAACCAGCGATCGGCGAGGCGGTTCGGCAGATGCGCCGCCAAGGCTGTCTTCGTCGAGGCCGTATCGCCGGCGGCCCGTCGCCTGACGAGTTCGGCACCAAGGTGCCTTCGAGGTAACAGATCGATCGTCAGCTGGGCACGTGGCCGCCAGTAGGACGATGCCTGCAAAATTGCCGGCCCACTGAGACCACGATGCGTAAATAACAGCCGTTCCTCAAAGATCGGCGCCTTTGGCACTGCTCCCGTGCCAGTGGGGCCTGTCCCCAACGGTACGGGTTTCGTGCCGTTGGGGACTGTCCCCACAACGGAGACGGCGCAGGAGGTGGCCACTCCTGCCAGATCGCGCCAGCGGCGGCGATCCTCGTCGTCGAAGAGCAATGGCACCAGCGCCGGACGCGGCGCGATGACGTTGACGCCGAACTGGCGCGCGATCCGATAGCCGAGATCGGTCGCGCCAATCTTGGGAATCGACAGCCCGCCCGTTGCGACGACAAGCGCCGGAGCCTCGAATGTGCCTCGCGACGTCTCTGCAACGAACCCTTCACGCACCATCGACACGTCGCATCCGGTCAGCAGAACGACGCCGCCGCTGCCGCACGCCTCGATCAGGAGATCAAGGATCTGCCGCGACGAGCCGTCGCAGAACAGCTGCCCGAACGTCTTCTCGTGATAGGCAATCCCGTAACGCTCGACGAGCGCGATGAAATCGGCTGGCTGATAGCGGGCGAGCGCTGATCGGGCGAATGCGGGGTTGCTCGAAAGAAAGTACTCCGGTCCGCAGTGGAGGTTCGTGAAGTTGCAGCGTCCGCCGCCCGAAATCAGGATCTTCCGGCCTGGCTCGCGGTTGCGCTCGAGCACGACCACTTTGCGCCCGCGCTGCCCGGCGACGGCGGCGCAGAACAGCCCCGCGGCCCCTGCGCCGAGAACGATGGCGTCGTACTTCACGAACTCGCGGGCCGACGAAGGAGACTACGTCGCAACGGTCTGCGTCAGGCCCATCTTCGGCAGCAGCTCGTCGAGCACGCGGATCATCTCGCTGATCTTCCTCGGCACGCGATTCGCCTTCAGGTAGACCCATCCGGTCTCGCGGACGAGCGGCTGCCCCTGGATGCGATGAGCGACGAGAACGCCCGACTTCACCTCGCGCTCGATCGCCTGGTTCGAAATGAGCGTCGATCCGATGCCGCTGGCGACCATCGCCTTGATGATCTCGACGTTCTCCGTCTCCATGACGATCTTCGGCTGCACCTGCTGGCGCACGAAGAACTCGTCGATGACGCGGCGCGTGTTCGATCCCGATTCGTACAGGATGAACGGCAACTTGTTGAGATCCTGCGCCTCGACGCGCTTCTTCTGCGCCATCGGATGCCCCGGGTAGGTGACCAACTGCAGCTCTTCCCGCATCACCGGGCGAGTCACCAGGTCGGGCTCGCTGACCGGCAGCGTCAGCAGTCCGAGATCCACTGTCCCGGCGCGCAGACGCCGCACCAGGCGGTCGGCCGGGCCGGTCATCACCTTCACGTCGACGTCGGGATGCAACCCCTGGAACTCCTTCAGGAGCGTCGGAAACACGTAGATCGAGACGGTCATGCCGCCAACGAGCCGGATCGTGCCGGTCAGCTTCTGTTGTGTCTCGCTCAGCCGATCGGTGGTCTCGCGGATGTCGTCGAAGACTCGGAGCGACAGCTGGAGCAGGGCTTCTCCCGCCGGTGTGATCTTCACCTTGCGCTTGATTCGCCAGAACAGCGGCTCGTTCAGCTCCGCCTCGAGCAGCAGGATCTGCCGGCTGATCGCCGACTGCGACACGTGCAACCGGCGGCCGGCGCCGGTAAACGACCCCGTCTCGGCGACGGCCTTGAGGATCTCGAGCTGGCGAAGGTCCATGTTCAGGCGCCCACTTCCGAGGCAGCTGCGGAGTGTCGGGGAGCTGACCGGAAGAATTCTGCATGAAGTTGGCCCATCGCGCGCGGCAAATCGTCCTCGTCGATGACCAGCGTGACGTTCCGGCGGGCGTCTGCCTGCGACACGAGGCGCAAAGGAATTCCTTCCAGTGCCCGGACCACCCGCGTGAACGCGCCGGGGTCGGTCCCGTACCCCTCCCCCACGACCGCTACCAGGGCGAGATCGTTCGCGATATTCACTTCCGCAAAGGCGGAGAGGCCGGCGACGATCGCTTCGAGATGGGTGGCATCGTCGATGGTGACCGAGACGCTGACCTCAGAGGTCGAGACGACGTCCACCGACGTCCGGAAGCGCTCGAACACCTCGAAGATGCGGCGCATATAGCCGTGCGCCATCAGCATCCCCGTCGACGTGATCGTGATGACGGTGATGCCCTTCTTGCACGCGAGCGCCGTCACCGGCGGCGGATCCGGGGCACCGGTGTTCGCGATGATCGTGCCGCCAGCCGCCGGCCGGAATGTGTTGAGGATACGCACCGGAATATTTCGCGCCGCCGCCGGGTGGATCGTTTTGGGGTGCAGGACCTTGGCGCCGAAATAGGCGAGCTCCGCCGCCTCGGCAAACGAAAGCGCGGGCACGAGGAGCGGTATCCACGATCCTCGGATCGGCGGAGAGCATGCCGTCGACGTCGGTCCAGATCTGGATCTCGGTAGCCTCGAGCGCCGCGCCGAGAATCGACGCCGAGTAGTCGGATCCACCTCGCCCCAGCGTCGTGGTCCCTCCCGATCGCGTCGCCCCGACAAAGCCGCCGGTGACGACAACGTTTCCCGCTGAGAGCAGCGGGCGCAGACGATCGCGCACCTGGGCACCCGTCGATTCCATCTGGGGGACCGCAGACGTGAAGTGATCGTCCGTGAGGATGAGCTCGCGTGGATCGACGACCACGGCACGCAGTCCCGCGTGAACGAGCGCCGCAGTCACGATGCGTGAGCTGATAATCTCGCCCATCGCGGCAATGGCATCGATCGAGCGAGGCGTTGCCTCGCGCAGCACCGACAGTGCATCGACCATCGCCGCCAGGTGCGCGAACTGTTCCTCGACGAACGGCCTGACCTGGTCCGCCGCGCCGGCCGCAGAGGCGTCGAGCACATGGTGGTGTCGCTCGCGTAGCGCCGCGATGCGCGCTGCGGCGTCGACACCATGCCCGCGTCGGGCGATCGTCGCCGCATCGAGCAGTTGATCGGTCACGCCACCGAGGGCTGACACCACCACCACGGGGCCGGCGTTCGATCCCGCCGCTTGGGCCTCAGCCGCCACGATCGCGACCACTCGCGCGATGGCCGTGTCGTCGGCGACCGACGTACCGCCAAATTTCAGGACGCGCATGCGCTCACCCTCGCAGTGCCGGCGAAGCGAGGACTCCCTCCGCCACGAGCAGTTCGGCGTTCAACACCGCGGCGCCTGCCGCACCGCGCACCGTGTTGTGACCAAGCACGAAGAATTTGTAGCCAAGAATCGGACAAGTACGCAGCCGGCCGACAGTGACGGTCATGCCGCCGTCGCGATCCACGTCGAGCCGGGGCTGGGGACGATTCTCTTCTGTGAGATAGACGATCGGGCTGGCCGGCGCAGACGGAAGCTGATGGCGCTGCGGCGTGCCGGAGAAGCTGACGAGCGCATGACGAACGTCCTCGAGCGACGGCTTTGCCTCGAGCGCCACCGATACGGATTCCGTATGCCCATTCACGACGGGTACGCGCGTCGTGGAAGCGCTCAGCACGACGGGATGCGGCACGACCTGGCCGTTCTCGAAGCTTCCGAGGATCTTCCGGGGTTCGCTCTCGATTTTGGCTTCTTCGCCCGAGATGAACGGCACGACATTCCCGACCGCGTCGAGCGACGCCACACCCGGGTACCCTGCCCCCGACAAGGCTTGAAGCGTCGTCACCAGCGCCGACGTGAGGCCGTACTGCCGAAGAGGTGCGAGCGCCATCGCGAGAAACACGGTCGAGCAGTTCGGGTTGGTCACCAGTGCCCCCGACCAGCCGCGGGCGCGACGCTGAGCCTCGATGAGCGCGATGTGATCGCTGTTGATCTCGGGCACCAGCAGCGGCACGTCCGGCGACATGCGATGGTTGCGCGAGTTGCTCACCACGATGTGCCCGGCCTTGGCGAAGGCTTCTTCGATCTCGCCGGCGACCGAGGCGTCCATCGCCGAGAACACGAGCTCGGGCGCACCCTTGCCCGGCCGCGCCTCCTGAACGACCAGGCTCGCGATGTCGTTCGGCATTGACGCGGGCAGCCGCCAGGGGGCGGCGTCGCGGTACAACTGCCCCGCCGACCGCTCGCTCGCGCCCAGCCAGGTCGGTCGAAACCAGGGATGGTTGGCAAGCTGCGCGATGAACTGCTGGCCCACCATGCCGGTGGCGCCGAGGACGCCGACGTCAATTCGTTGCGACATTGCCCGTGTGCTCCTTCTGGCGGGGCTGAAACCCGCCTCCACAACTGTCTTCGGCAGCCCGACGAAAATCGGGCCGTACGGCCGTGGCACCCCTCAGTCAGCAACGAAAGGTGGGGCGCTGCGGCCGTTGGCGACTGAAGTTGGCCCTCCTCGGTCAGGCAACCCCGCATTCCGTATGACACCGCCAGCGCAAAAAAAAACCGCCGACCGGCTGGTGCCGCGTCGGCGGGTGTCTTTGCTCGCTTTTGCTCTTGCGTCTATCGCGCGTCGAGCCCGGATACACCACCGTCGCGGCCGCCATGCTTTCGCATGGTGGTGCTGGTAATGACGATGGCCGACCGGGTGAGCAACATTGCCGCCAAGTATAGGAGGTCGGACCACGACGGTCAAATGCCATTTCGATATGTTATGAAATCGTAACCAGCATAATCTTGACGACTGGTCGCGCGCCAGTGGACGATAGCGGTTTCCTCGATGGCCACTGGCGAAACACGCGTCGCATTGCTTGGTTTTGGCACGGTGGGACGCTCCGTGACCAGAATCCTGACGGAGCAGCCACCGCCCGGCGTCCGTCTGACCCACATCTTCAATCGCAACGTGTCGCGCAAGAAGGTGGACTGGGTGCCCAACGGCGTGCACTGGACCGACAACATCGACGAGGTCTTCGCTTCCGACGCCACTGTCGTCGTCGAGTTGATTGGCGGCCGCCATCCCGCCGGTGACTGGGTGCGGCGGGCGCTCGAAAGCGGCCGATCAGTGGTGACAGCGAACAAACAGCTCATCGCGCATGAAGGCGCGGCGCTGGCGCACCTCGCTCGAGAGCACCGGCAGCAGCTGCGCTTCGAAGCGGCGGTCGCCGGCGGCATTCCAGTGATCGGCGCGCTGCGCGAAGGCATCGCCGGCGATCGCCTGAATCGCATTACCGGCATCCTCAATGGCACCTGCAACTTCATCCTGACCAGCATGGAGCACGAGGGCGCCGCATTCGGCGATGCGCTCGCGCGCGCGCAGGAGCTGGGCTACGCGGAATCGGATCCCACTGACGACGTGCAAGGTTACGATGCACGGGCGAAGCTGGCGATTCTCTGCGCCGTTGCGTTCCGCGTGCCGGTGGCGCCCGAGGCGATCTCGTGCCGGCCGATCACGCTCGTCGACGCGATCGACTTCCGCTATGCCGGCGAGCTTGGCGGCACCATCCGCCAGATTTCGCAGGCTGCCATTGACGAGACCTCGCCCCATCACATCGTGGCATCGGTCAGGCCATCGGTCGTGCCGAAGAACTCGCCCCTGGCCCGCGTCGGCGGCAGCCAGAACATCATCGTGGCGCGCGGGCACTACGGCGGCGACACGGTCTACTCCGGGTCGGGTGCAGGCGGCGGCCCGACCTCCGTCGCGATCGTCTCCGATCTCGTGGCATTGGCGTCCGACCGCGGCGAACCTCGAGCCGATGCGCCGGCGAACGGCGCAGTCCGCGTCGATCCCGAGTTCGTCACGGCGCACTACCTCCGCTTCATCGTCCGCGACAGTCCCGGCATTCTTGCGAGCATCGCACAGGCGCTGGCCGCGCAGGGCATCAACATCGACGCCGTGCTCCAGCTCCCCGCCGGCACCAAGGACGCGTTGCCGTTTGTTGTGACCATCGAGCCGTGCGCGCCCGCGACACTCGCGCGCGCGATGGCGGAGATCGGCGCGCTCGATTTTCATGTCTGCCCGCCGGTCGATCTGCCGCTGATGTCGGACGGGGCTGGTCGATGACCGGCTCTCCAACCGGGCGCGCATTGGCCGCTGACGACGCCCGCGTTCGTGTCGAAGGGTTGCGCCTCGAAGTTCCAGGCTCGATCTCCAACCTCGGGCCAGGGTTCGATACGCTTGCTGTCGCCGTCCAGCTTTACCTTCGAGTGACGGTGCGGCGCGTCGACGTCTCCGCACCCGGCCGGATCACGGTAACGCCCGCTCATGCCGGCGACGACTATATCGTCCGCAGCCTCACGAGCATGGCGGCTCGGGAAGGCGTCGAGCTGCCGGGACTGGACCTTGAGGTGGAGTGCGACATTCCAGTCCAGGGCGGGCTGGGCAGCAGCGGCGCTGCGATCGTGGCAGGCCTGGTGCTGTACGATCGGCTGACGGGCGATCGAGGACGGGACCTACTGTCGGAAGCCACCGCGTTTGAAGGGCACCCCGACAACGTCGCGGCGGCCCTGCTCGGCGGTCTGACCGCGGCGGCCGTCGGCAGTGACGGCCGCGTCATCGGGCTGTCGTCGGCATTCCCGGACGAAGTCCGGTTCGTCATCGCGACGCCGGAAGTCCGGGTCAAGACCGCCGAGGCTCGATTGGTGCTGCCGGCGGAGTTATCGCGGGCCGACGCCGTGTTCAATCTTCAGCGGGTGGCGTTGCTGCTGCAGGCTGTGCACACGCGCCGCCTCGACGCGATCGCCGAGGCGCTGGGGGATCGGTGGCATCAGCCCTATCGCGCGCCGCTGGTGCCAGGTCTGTCGGAAGCGCTTACGCTGAAGCATCCGAATCTGCTGGGCGTTTGCCTCAGCGGATCTGGCCCGACCGTGGCGGCGCTGTGCACTGGCGAAACGAAGGCTGTCGAGGACGCACTGACTGACATCTACGCGCGGCTGGGCCTGGCGTGCCGCGTGCGATCCCTGGCGGCTCATAATGGGCCGCTCCGAGCAATCGAACGATGATGAGCTACTTCACGGGTTTGCGCTGCAGGATGTGCGGGACCGGCTTCCCTGCCGAGGCGTTGTTCGTCTGCGATCAGTGCCTCGGGCCGCTGGAGGTCACCTACGACTACGACGCCATCAGACGCGCCGTCACCCGCGAAGAGATCGGCGAACGTCCGGAGAACTTGTGGCGGTATCGAGAGCTGTTGCCGGTCACTTCGCCGAAGACCGGCTTCTATTCGGGCTTCACGCCGCTCGTGAGGGCCGATCGGCTGGCGGCGCGTCTCGGGCTCACTGAGCTCTATGTCAAAGACGACTCGGTGAACCACCCGACGTTCTCCTACAAGGATCGCGTGGTTTCGGTGGCTGCCACCCGGGCGATCGAGTTGGGGTTCGACGTGTTCGCCTGCGCGTCCACCGGTAATCTCGCCAACAGCGTCTCGGCGCACGCCGCGCGGCTGGGGCTCACCTGCTACGTCTTCATCCCGGACAACCTCGAAGCGGCGAAAGTGATCGGATCGGCGATCTACAAGCCACACGTCGTCGCAATCAAAGGGAACTACGACGACATCAACCGGCTGTGCACGCAGATTGCCGACCGCCACGGCTGGGGCTTCGCGAACATCAACCTGCGGACTTATTACGCGGAGGGCGCCAAGACGTACGGTTTCGAGATCGTCGAGCAGCTCGGATGGCGCTTTCCGGCAAACGTCGTCTGCCCGGTCGCCGGCGGAACGCTGCTGCCGCGCATCGTCCGTGCATTCGACGAGCTGAAGACGCTCGGCTGGGTCGAAGGAGCTATTCCGCGCATGCACGCCGTTCAGGCCGCCGGGTCAGCGCCCGTGGTCCGCGCGTTCCACGATGGCGCCGAATTCCCCGAGCCGGTCAAGCCGAACACGATCGCGAAGTCGATCGCGATTGGCAACCCCGCGGATGGCTACCACGTCCTGCAAGCGCTGCGCGAGACGAAGGGGTCCGCGACGATGGTGACGGACGACGAGATTCTGCAGGGGATTCAGCTGCTGGCGGAGACGGAAGGGATCTTTACCGAGCCTGCCGGCGGCGCCACGCTCGCTGGCGCCATCAGGCTGGCCCGTGACGGCACGCTCGACCCGGGCCATCCGACTGTCGTCTGCATCACCGGGAATGGCTACAAGACTGCCGACGTACTCGAAGGCCACACGGAGCGCCCGACGGTCCTCGGCAAAGGCCTCTCGGAGTTCGAGGACTATCTCGCCGGCCACGTGAAGGCGGGGCTCTAGCCCGCCGGCAGCCTGAGTCTGATAAGGCGGATTTTGGATCCGCCTTCAGAATCTGACCACCAACCCGGCGGCCAAGCCCCACGTCGAGCGGCGCTCCTTCTCCTCGACGAGCTCCAGCCCACCAGACCGCAAATAGATCCTGCCGTCGGCGCGAATGCCGACATCGCGCACGAATCCGCGCGGGCGCTGAGCGATGAAGTATTTGATCCCGCCGCCGGCATGGAAGACGGTTCCAGTGTCGACGAGGATGGAGTCTTCATCGAGCTGACGCAGGTAGCCGCCACCTCCGAACACGAACGGGATGCCGCGGCCGTGAGCGAACTGCAGCCCGCGGAGGTGGACGACGGCAGCGCCTTCGATGAAGTAGGTGGACAAGTCCTCTTTCAGCGTCGTGTGGGGAACGCCCTCGACGTCGGACGTAATGTCGGTTTCAGCTGTTTGACGCGTCCAGGCGAACGCGCCCTCGATGGCGAACGTGCGTGTGACATTGAACGTCATGCGTGCATCAAGTCCCGCACCCGCCTTGATTTTGCTCGACGTCGCAAACAGGACGAAATCGGGATTGCCAGGGTCGTTGGCGGTCAGCGTCGCGTTCTGATTCCCGAAATCGACGCCGCCAATCATCAGCCCGCTTGCCGAGACCTCAAAGGATTTCGGCCGCGGCGCAGCGTCCTGCGCGAAGCCGACAGACGCCGATCCCAGGAGCAGCGCGATGGACGCGCACAAGCTTGCGACGCGGCTCATTTCGGCGATACCGCGATGTTGATCATCGTGCTGCCGGCACCGGCGCTGATGGTTACGAGCGTTTCGTAGAAGGCGACGCGAAAATCGGTATCGACTGGTGTCGTGTCATCGAAGAATCCATTGACGTCGCCATCGTCGAGCGGCTCGACCCGCACAACGTACGTCCCTGGCGCCAGGCCAGCGACGACGAAGGAACCCGCGGAATCAAGCGTGAAGCCAGCGACGAGGTCGCCGGTGGCCACGTTGAAGGCGATGACGTGCGCACCGAAGACGCCCTGACCGTTCTTTGTGACCCTGCCCTGCAACGATCCGGTTGCACTGCGAAATGTCGTGCCGGGATAGATATCCGACACACCGGCGATGTCATCCGCACGCAAGGTTCGTCCACTGATGTCGCCAGGCGAGAACGCAATCGGAAACATGACGGCTCCGGCCGCAAGGAGACGCCGGCTTCCGGATGACAGCTCCGTTTCTCCGAGCGCCGAGTGGCCGAGCCCCAGAAAGTGTCCTCCCTCGTGCGTCGCGATCGATTGGACATCGAAGCGGTTGGGCGTTCCACCAGGTGCGGTCGACCAGGCGAACGAGGAGTTGAAGAACACATCGGATTCGAGGATTTCTCCGGTCGTCGTGTCGACGAGAAACTCCGTCGCTGCGAGTGTCCGATCGAGATCGGACCGAGCCTGAAATCCCATCGTGCTCATGCCGTCGTCATCAAGAGGCGTCGCGCTCGTGAAGCCGGCGAACTCGACCCGAACCGTCGCGCTCGACACGGCCTCCCATGTCGAGAGTCCTTGTGACACGGCGGTGCGGAATTCATCAGCGCTGACGCCGGGGACCCCTTCATCGTTCACGAAATAGCGGATGGGGAACGTCCCCCACCGCGCCGTCTCGGTGCGGCCGTTGATCATCGTGCCCAGCTTGAGGTACGCGCTTGCGGGCATAATCGCCACACCGGCGAGTCCCACGGCGAGGAGCGCTCGAACGAGCAACTGTGACATCGTCATCGACCAGCCCGCTGAAGAACGGTTCGAACCGTGCCTGCGAACTGCTCGAACGACATGGGCCGTCGTGCCGGATCACCGCGGATGATTCGCGTGGCGCCGGCCTGGGCGCTCGCGGGAATTTCCGGCACGATCAGTCGCACGCCACGCACGCGGTCGGTCATGATGCGGAACACGCCCTGGCTCAGGCCCAGAACATGAGTGTGGCTCGACGCGCTTCCGGTCAGGAACAGAACGAGCTCGTCACCTTCCGAGATGACCGGCGCCCCCGGCATCACGCTCCGGTATCGACCCAGCTGTCCGCCTGGAACGGCGAAGGTTACGGTCCGGCCGAGATCACCTTTCAGATACTGCTCCACCTCGAATGTCAGCGCCGTCTCGATGCCCCGCCGTCCTTCACGCCAGCGCGGCTCGACCGCGACAACATGTCCGACCGCAATCGCGTGCGCCTCTCCAACAAGCGTCTGAAAATCCACTGAGACGTAGGTCATCGCTGACAGACGCTGGAATGTGCCAGCGGCGAATACACCAGCTATCAGCATTGCTGCTGCTCGTTGCCTCACGAAACTCCTCCAAGGTCTCCAGCGCGTGCGACTGCCAGTACTGCGGCCGCGGCACGGCGGCTTGCCCCCGCCTCGCCGAGACGCGATCGCATCTCGCGTAAGTCGGCGCGCATGGCGTCGGCACGCGCGCGGTCGGTCAGAAGCGATCGAACTTCCTCGGCAACGCGCTCGGGCGTGAAGCCATCCTGCATCAGCTCAGGTACGATGCGCCGTCCCGAAACCAGATTGACCATGCCGAAAGTGTCGAGCTTCACGAATGGTCGGCCGAGGTGATACGTCAGCGGCGACAGACGATAGACGATGACCATCGGTCGCTCGTGAAGCGCCGTCTGGACTGTCGCCGTGCCCGAGGCGGTCACGACCACATCGCTTGCGTTCAGCACGTCGTCCGCACGCCCTTCTATGATGGCGACGCGGCTCGAGGCACCCAAAGGCGCGAACAGCGTCGACGTCAGGTGAGGCGCACGGGCGACGACGAACTGGACGTTGGGAATCCTGGCGCGAATCTGTGCTGAGGCAGCAGTCAGGATCGGAAGGATGGCGCGCACTTCGTTTGGCCGGCTGCCTGGCAAGATCGCAACCGTTGGCGCTTCGGGATCGAGCCCGTGCGACGATAGCAACTGCGTGCGGTCGCTCGTCACGCCAATGAGATCGATCAGCGGGTGGCCGACGAACTCGACGGGGATCCCGGCGCGTTCGTAGATCGACTGCTCGAACGGAAAGATCACTAGCACCTTGCTCGCAATCGCCTTCATCGTGTGAATGCGCCCGGGGCGCCATGCCCAGAGCTGCGGGCTGATGTAGTAGACGACAGGAATTCCCAGCTTGCGTGCGCTTTTTGCGATGCCGTAATTGAAGTCGGGAAAATCGACCGCCACCAACGCATCGGGGCGATCGTTCACCAGCCGGCTTCGCAGCCGGCGAAGCATGTTGAACGAGCGGGGCAGGACACGGAGAGCTTCCGTCAGACCGGTGACCGCAAGACCACGATAGTCGCCCACGAGCTCCGCGCCCGACTCGGCCAGCCGGGGCCCGCCGAGGCCGAAAACCCGCGTTCCGGGCGCAAGACGCTGCACCTCCGTCACGAGCGCGCCGGCGTAGAGATCGCCTGACGCCTCGCCGCAGGACACCATGATTGTGGGCATGCGCGAGACGAACGCTCCGGACGCAGGCGGGCGGCTAAGGCCCGCTTCGAGCCCCTGACGCCGTCCGCGGCCGTCGATGCAGGGTTGCCGAGGTCAGATCGAGCTCGGGCAGATTCACTAGCTCGTATTGAGGGAACCCGACGCCGGCGAGGTCCTTGACGAATGCGTCTGCATTGCCGACGAGAACGACGGAGAGTCGATCGGGCCTGAGGTACTGGCGCGCGACGCGCTGAATGTCGTCGGGGGTGATCTGGTTCACCATCTCGCGATAGTTCTCGATGTCGCTCAGCGGCAGCCCGTAGAACAGTGCGTTCAACACCTGCGCGGCAATCGCATCGGGAGTCTCGATCGTGAGCGGGAAGCTGCCTTCGAGATACGCCTGCGCGTCGGCCAGCTCACGCGAAGACACGCGCTCGCGCTGCAGCTTGGTGATCTCGTCGATGACCAGCCGCAAGGCCTCGGCGGTCGTCTCCGACCGCGTGTCGGTGTCGGCGACGAAGTCGCCGGACTGCCGCAGCGCTTGATATTCCGCGCTCGCGCCGTAGGTCAGCCCTCGTTCCGAGCGGAGCACACGAAACAACCGGTTGGCGCCTTCGCCGCCGAGGATCTTCATCGCGAGGTCGAAAGCCAGGTAATCGGGATGCTTGCGCGGAATTGCCAACTGTCCGACGCGAAGCTCTGTCTGGACGGCATCTGGCTTGTTGACGATGACGACTCGCCGTGTCGGATCAGGCGGGCTGGCCGTCGACTCCGCACGGACCTCACGCTTCTCCCAGTTCCCGAGCGCCCGTTCCGCACCGGCAAAGGCGTCCTCCGGCGACACGTCGCCGACCACTGCGAGGATCGAGTTGTTGGGAGTGTAGTGGGCCTGATGAAACGCGCGAAGATCGTCGACCGAGATCGACTGGAGCGATTCCAGCGTGCCGTTGTTCGGCAAGCCGTATGAATGGAAGCCGTAGACGAGCCGGTCGAAGACGAGGCCCGCGATGTAATCGGGATCCTCGTAGCTCACTTTCAGTCCCGATAACGCCTGCTGGCGCTGCCGCTCGAGCTCCTCGGGGCTGAAAGCAGGATTTCGCGCAACATCGCTCAGCAGCTCGAACCCGAGGCCGAGGCTGTCCTTCATGACCAGGACGTTCGTGAAGGAGAGATCGGTTCCTGCACCTGTTCCCAGCCCACCTCCCACCGTATCGATGGTGTCGGCGATCTGCGCTGCCGACTTCGTCGTCGTGCCCTGGTCGAGGAGCGCCGCGGTCAGCACGGCGGTGCCCTGTTTGTTCTCGGGATCGGACGACGCGCCGGCCCGAACCAGCAGGCGCAGGGTGACAACAGGTTGCTCGTGGTGCTGCACGACCACGACCTGAAGGCCGTTCGCCAGCGTCCGGATCTCGTACGGCGGGAACTTGACGTCGCGCGCCGGCAACGCCATTGGCGGGCGCTCGGTCGGCCAGGACGCGACCTGCGCTGATGCGATGGCCGGCAGCAGGCTCAACACGCACGCCAGCACCGCGCCCCTCGTCCTTCGTCCTTCGTCCTTCATTGCGTCGCCGCCCTCGGCATGATGGTGAGAACAAGCCGGTTCGTCGGCGTGAAATACTTCTTGGCCACGCGCTGGATGTCCGCAGCCGTGATGTGCTGAAAGATGTCGAACTCGCCATCCGCGGTGCGGATGTCGTTATGGATGACGACGGCGTGCGCCAGCTGCGACGCCTTCTCCTGGATCGTCTCCCGGGCAAGAATGTAGTCGCGCGCGAACTGATTCTTCGCCCGCTCCAGCTCGTGTGCGGTCACCTGCTCCGACGCCATCCGATCGAGCTCCGCAATCAACGCCTTCTCCACTTCTTCCGGCGTGTGCCCCGGTTGGACGATCCCGACCGCAAAGAAGAGATTCGGGTGCTCGATGATGTTGCCGCCGCCGAACGCGGTCAGCGCGAGCCCGGTCTCATACACCAGCTTTCGGTAGATTCGCGAGCTCTGGCCGTCCGACAGGATCTTCGACGCCATGTGGAGCGGATAGGAATCCGGGTTGCCGTCGTACGTAATGTGGTGCGCCACGACGACCGCGGGGAGCGGCCAGGGCTGCTCGAGCGTGACCCGCTTCTCCTTGGTCATCGGCGGCTCGATCGGGATATCGCGCGGCACGTCCGCCTGCGGCCTCGGGATGCGCCCGAAGTACTGCTCCACCATCCGCATCGCCTGATCGGGATCGAAATCGCCGACGATCGTCAACGTGGCGTTGGTCGGCACGTAGTAGGTGCGGAAGAACGCGCGCACGTCCTCGATCGAGGCCGCTTCGAGATCCTCCATGCTGCCGATGATCGGGTGCTTGTACGGATGAACGGTGAAGGCCTGGTCGTACACCAGCTCGGACAAGCGGCCGTACGGCTGATTTTCCACCTTCATCCGGCGCTCTTCCTTGACGACCAGGCGCTCGCGCTGAAAGGTGTCCTCCTCCACGCGCAAGGTTGCCATCCGATCGGCTTCGAGCCACAGCATCAGGGGCAGATACTGAGCCGGCGCCGTTTCCCAGTAGACCGTGGCGTCTTCCTGCGTGTAGGCGTTGCTCTGACCGCCCACGCTCGCGATGTAAGAGGTGTGCGCCTCGGGCTCGACGTTCTTCGAGCCTTTGAACATCAGGTGCTCGAAGAGGTGGGCAAAGCCGGTACGTCCCGCACGCTCGTTCTTCGAGCCGACGTGATACCAGATCTGCACGTGCGCGATGGGCGTCGAATGGTCTTCGAGCAGGACGACCGTCAGCCCGTTCTGCAGCGTCGTGATGCGGTAGTCGAGCTTTGGCGGCGGCACCGCCGCGGGAAGGGGCGCGGTCGCGAGCAGAACGACAACGGCCGTCCACAACGTCGCCACACACGTCAACCGACGGCGCGCCCGGTGAGTCGGGCAGCGATCAGGCATTCTGGCGATTATGGCACGATCTTCTTTTCGAGGGCCTCGAGCCGGCCCACCAGATCGCTGAGCCGCCGCTTCAGTTCCGGCAGTGTCTTGAAGACCGCCACGGCTTTCAACCAGTCGCGATTGTCGATGGCAGGATAGCCCGACACGAACGCTCCAGGCTCGACCGAGTTGGGAATACCCGTTTGCGCGGTGGCGCGTGCGCGATCGCCAATCTCGATGTGCCCGGCAACCCCCACCTGCCCCGCCAGCATGACGCCTCGTCCCAGCTTCGAGCTGCCTGCGATGCCGACCTGCGCGGCGAGAATCGTGCCTTCGCCGACCTGTACGCCGTGCGCGATCATCACCAGGTTGTCGATCTTCGCTCCACGACCGATCCGCGTCTCACCGACCGCCGGCCGATCGATCGTAGTGTTCGCGCCAATCTCGACATCGTCTTCGACGACGACGATGCTCTGCTGAGGGATCTTGTGATGGCGGCCGTCGGCGTCGGTGACGAAGCCGAAGCCGTCGCTGCCGATGACCGCGCCATCCTGCACGATCACCCGCGCGCCGAGGACGCACCGATCGCGGACGGAGACGCGGGTATGGAGAATCGAGTCGGCGCCGATGCGCGCACCCGGGCCGATCACGACGTGCGCGTGGAGAACGACTCGATGGCCAATCTCGGCGCCGGCCCCAACGACCGCGAACGGGCCAATCGCAACATCGTCACCCAGGCACGCGTCTGGCGCGACGAGCGCGCTGGGATGAATGCCCGGCGGCGGCAGCTCGTCGCGACCGAGCACGCGCAGCGCATCCGCAAACGATCGGTACGGATGCTCGGATCGCAGCATCGCGCACGGCGCCGCCGGCGCAGTGTCAGCGAGAATGATTGCTGAGGCACGCGTCTGCGTCACGAGCGACGCGTACTTCGGATTTGCCAGAAAGGTCAGATCGCCCGGGCCGGCATCCTCGATGCCCGCCACGCGAGTGATGTCGAGCTCGCCGTCGCCTTCGAGGTGGCAATGGAGCCGTTCGGCCAGATCGCGAAGCTTCAAGAGCGTGGCGCGTGACTATATCACGCGGTCGGACAGGCCACGCGATCGAAGAAGCGTGGCAGCTGTTCGAGCTGCAGCTCCGCAGCGATGGCTTCGACCTCCGCTCGCCGCTCGTTGCCGTCGGCGTTGATCAGCGAGCGAAGCCGCGCCAGCGCGGCGCTCGAGCGCGTCCGCCATTCGATACCGTCGAGAGCCTGACGCGCGCCACGCATCGAGAGGAAGTGTCCGACCAGACGAAATGCGAAGTAGTACGCAATCACGTTGGGGCCGGGTACGAGGGTCAACAGACCCGAGAGCAGGAATAGCAGGGTGTTGATCACGAGCCACCATCGGTGCTTCTCGTAGTCGGACTTCATATTACCGTTGACGACGGGCATGACCCGCGACTCTTCGAGATCCGAAGGGTGCACTGCGGTCGCGCGTGAGAGACGGCGCATGTGCCAGAGCAGGCGCTGCTCCGCGACCGTCTCTGCGATGGTGCGCTTGACGCGCGCTTTGACGCGCTGAATCAGTCCGCGCGGCGGCTCGGATGCGGTGTCCTCGTGACGTTCGCGCTCGATCGCCGCGAGCGTCTCGCGGAAACGCTGCACGAGTCCGCGAAAGAAGCCGCGATCGTGTTCGGGCGTCTCGCCGGACGGATCCTCTTCGGGGATTTCGCAATACAACTCGTACCGGTCCGGTCCGACCGGAATGAGGAACACGTCCATGCCCCGTCGTCGTACGATAGCACAGCTCTTTGGTGGCGCCGGGCGGTTGCTATAATCCGCGCGTGGTCGTCGCCGCATTTTTCATCGCGGTCCTCCTCAACACCGCCGCGCCTGCGTCGCAGAGCGCGCAGCCGGCGGCTCCGATTCGTACGGAGTTCCGCGTGTTCGAAGGCGCGCGCGAAGTGACGACGAACACGCGGCTGCGAGTCCGGCCTTCAGGCTCGACTGAAAATGGACGGGTCGTCGAAGGTACCGAGCTGCGGCTGGATCTGCCGCCCGGCATCTACGACGTGCAGGCCGTACGCCAGGAGAGCGGTCAGGTGGTAGGGATTCGGTGGGCCGAACGGCTCGTCATCATGCCCTACCCCGACGAGGGCGGCCGGCACCTCGAGGTGATCAACTTCACGAATTCGTTCGGCGCGTTGCAACTGAAGTGGCCCGATGGGCAGGCGCCGGATCCCGCTGGCGTTGCCGTCACGGTGTCGAAGGCCGGTGAGCCGCGGCCGACTCCGGCGCGTGTCATCGCCGGACTCGGGTACTTGCTGCTCGTGCTGCCAGCCGATACCTACGATGTGCGAATCGCCCGACCGGGCAAGGACGCCATCGTGCTCTCGGGTATCGAGGTTCCCGCCGATCGAACCCGGATGAAGGTCATTCCGTAGAGCAGTCAAAACGCTTGGACAATCTTACTCACACGCTCGTCGGCCTCACGCTCGTGCGCGCCGGGCTGGGCAAGCGCACGTCGGGCGCCCTGCCGGCGATGATCATCGCGTCAAACGCGCCGGATCTCGACATCGTCACCGCCATCACCGGCGGCGCCGTGTCCTATCTCGACGCCCACCGGGGACCGACGCACGGCATTCTCGGAATGCTGCTGCTCGCGATCGGGACGGCGATCGTCGTCGCCCTCGGACAGCGGATTGGCTCGGGCATGATGGACCCGGAGCGAAGGGGATCGCTCAAGTCGCTGATGTGGGTGGCGCTCGCAGGAACCGTGCTTCACGTACTGATGGATCTGCCGACCTCCTACGGCACGCGGATCCTCAGCCCGTTCAGCGAGACATGGTTCGCGTTCGACTGGCTGCCGATCGTTGACGTGTATCTGTGGGGACTGCTCATCGGCGGGATCGCGGCGACTCGACGATGGCCTACGACCGGGGTGGCCATCGCGCGCACGGTCCTGGCGCTCGCGGTGCTCTTCTACGGCGGACGCGCGTATGCGCATCACCATGCGCTGGCCCGGGCCGCGACGGCACGAGCTGATGGCACTCGAGAGTCTTGCGTGACCGCGCCGACGCTGACACGACACCCCACGATCCTCGAAACCGCGCCTGTTCAGCCCGGACAGTGTCTGCAGGCGGCGGCACTGCCGACGTTCTTGTCGCCGCTGCGCTGGCAACTGATTCGGCAATACCGCGAGGGCTACGAGTTGCGACAGCTCTCGTTCCCAGGCCTGGCCGACGACGATCGGTTGTGGGTTGCGAACGAGAGTGACCAGTGGATCTCGGCGGCCGAGCGAACGACGACCGCGCAGGTATTCCTCAGGTTCTCGCGCATGCCCGCGCGGCGGTCGACCGTTCTACGGGATGGCTCGCACCAGGTCCGACTGATCGACGTCCGCTTCGTCGGCGGGCCGTTTCAGTTCCGTCGCGATCCCGAGATGCGTCCGCCGTTCGTGACGACGATCGTGCTTTCGGCTGACGGAAAAGTGCTCGCAGAACGGTTGGGGCAATAGACGCGAATGTCGTCTGGGCGTTATTACTCGCCTCGTTCCCCAAATACCTCCGCCTCGAAGCAATAGATCCGCGCCCCGCGCTGCCACGCATCCTTCGCCAACCCCGCCTTCCGACACGTGTGCATCAGAAACTGATCACGCGTCCACCCATGTTCCGTCGCAACCTGCGGAAGCAACAGTCCGCGACAGCCATTGTGAGTAACGATCAACCCGTGGCGGCCGACGACGATGCGTTCGACGTCGACGACTTCCTCAGCCGGCGTGAGCACCGAGACTTCGATGCAGAGCGACGGCAGCTCGATTGGCGAGACGGGAGGGAACCGCGGATCCTCGAGGGCCGCCGCCGCAGCGCAGTGCACGATGACCGCGCCAATTGGATCGCGCGGCTCCACCTGACCGATGCAGCCGCGTAGCTCGCCGTGCGTCGTGAGCGTCACGAACGCGCCAGCCACGCGCTTGAAGACGTCGATTGCCGGAGGATCCGGAGCCGGACCACCCAGGACTGCGCAGGTCACCGCGTCCCGGGCGAGGGCGATCATGGCCGTCCGATCGCTGTCAGGAAGCATGTCGATCCGGCTCGGCGTAGGCGGCCGCGACGTAGCCGACCACCTGAGACTTGTCGCCCGTCACGTCGCCCGAGTCGGCGTACTTGAGAACGCCTCCCCTGGCCGCACCGAGGCGAGCCGCCGCGTGCAGAACGGACACCATCGGACCTCCGCCGCAGGCGTGGTGTGGATTTCGCTCGAGGCGATCCATGAGAAGGGACGGATCGCACCGATCGAGGGCGTCGAGCACTTCCGCGTCGAGGGCGCCGGCCGTCACCGCATCATGGTAGTGAGACAGGTCGCTGCTGGCGACAAGCGCGATGTCCCTGCCGCGCGCGGCGTTCGCGATCGCGTCGCCAACGGCAAAGGCAACGCTTCGCGTCTGCGCCCCCATCAGGATCGGCACAACCGGGATACCTGGCAGCACTCGCGCCAGGAACGGGAGCTGCAGCTCGAGCGAGTGCTCCGCCGCGTGGATCTGCTCGCCCGTCTCACGAAGGTAGGGCGTTTCTGCGGCGAGCGCTTTCGCGAAGTCCGTGTCGATGGGCAACGGCTGCCACGGCGTTTCAACCGCTCCGCGCCCCAGCATCGCGCAGCCCGGAAACGCCACGCGGTGCGACGGACCGATGAGCACCACAACCTCGCACTTTCGCTGGCTCAGCGCCCGATAGCTCCAGGCCGCAACCGGTCCTGAGTATTGCAGGCCGGCATGCGGGGACACGACCGCGCACGCCGTCATCGTCGGAGGCGACGCCACCGCGAGCAGAGTATCGACTTCCTCGGCAAGCCGATTGGGATCGCCAGCGTACCAGCGCCCGGCAAACGCGAGCCGGCGCAGTGGAGAAGAACCGCCGGTCATGGGGAGTGCGAGGCCTATGCTAGCATCACGAGCAATGGCCGAAGAGCTGACGCGCGCCGAAGTCGAGCGGATCGCCAGGCTTGCACATCTGGCGCTGACGGACGACGAAATCGAGATGTTTACGCGCCAGCTCGGCGACATTCTGCGGTACGCGCAGCAGATCCAGGCCATCGACACGAGCGGTGTACCGCCGACGTCGCACGTCCTCGCCGGCGCGCCGATCGAGCGCGACGACGAGATCCGGCCGGGACTGGATCGTGACGTCGTCCTGAGCCAGGCGCCCGACGCAGCGCCCGACGCCGGGTTCTTCCGCGTTCCCCGAGTCATCGGCTGATGGCAGCGCCCGATCTTTCCACGGTCCGCGGCGTACGAGACGCCGTGGCCTCGGGACACATCTCGGCAGTGGAAGCGTGCGCTGCCTCCTTCGAGGCCATCGACGCGCGGGATGCCGCGCTCCATGCGTTCAACACCGTAACGAAGGATCGCGCGCTGGCGCGGGCAGCGGAGCTCGACCGCGTACCGCCTGCCGAGCGTGGCCGCTTGCACGGCGTCCCGATTGCGCTGAAGGACAACCTGTGCACGCGCGACGTGGTCACGACGGCGTCGTCCCGCATGCTCGAGCACTATGTGCCGCCATACGACGCGACCGTGGTCGAGCGCCTTCATGCGGCGGGTGCGATCGTGGTCGGCAAGACCAACTGCGATGAGTTCGCGATGGGCTCGTCAAACGAGAACTCGGCGTTCGGACCGGTTCGAAACCCATGGGACCGCGATCGCACGCCGGGCGGCTCGAGCGGTGGCTCCGCGGTGGCCGTCGCCGCCGGGCTCGTGCCCGCGGCGCTCGGCTCCGACACCGGCGGGTCCATCCGTCAGCCCGCTGCCCTCTGCGGGGTCGTTGGGCTGAAGCCGACCTACGGTCGTGTATCGCGCTATGGCCTGATCGCGTTCGCATCGTCGCTCGATCAGATTGGTCCCTTCACGCGAACGGCCGCCGACGCCGCAACGATGCTGGCTGTGCTGGCGGGACCCGACGCGCGCGATGCGACGGCCGCCTCACAGCCGGTTCACGACTACGCGGCCGCGCTCCCGGGAAATGTTTCAGGTTTGCGAGTAGGCGTTCCGCGATCGCTCCTCGGCGGCGGCGTCGATCAGGAAGTGCTGACAGCGTTCGACGAGGCGCTTCGCGTGCTCTCGACCATCGGGGCCACGCTCATCGATGTCGAGCTGCCGCATGCGGGCCATGCGATTCCCGTGTACTACCTGGTGGCGACCGCCGAAGCGAGCTCGAACCTGGCACGCTACGACGGGGTTCGATACGGCTATCGCGCGTCCGAGCCGCGAACGCTGCAGTCGATGTACTTCCGAACTCGAGACGAGGCGTTCGGTCCAGAAGTGAAGCGCCGCATCATGCTCGGGACGTACGTGCTCAGCGCGGGATATTACGACGCGTATTACTTGAAGGCGCAGCAGGTGCGCACGCTGATTCGTCAGGACTACGAGCGCGCGTTCTCCGGCGTCGACGTCGTCGCGATGCCCACGAGCCCGACGCCGCCGTTCCGGCTCGGCGAGAAGACGGACGATCCACTTCAGATGTACCTGGCAGACGTCTTCACGGTGAGCGCGAACCTGTCCGGTCTGCCGGCGATCAGCATCCCGTGCGGTTTCACCAAGCAGTGTCTGCCGCTTGGCCTGCAGCTCACCGGCCGAGCCTTCGATGAATCGACGTTGCTGAAGGTGGCGGACGCCTACGAGCGCGCGACCGACTGGTGGAAGCGGCGACCTTCGAGGGCAGATGAGGGCACGGGGACATGAGGGGTCAGGGCCCCCTGTGTCCCTATGTTCCCGACTAGGCGGTGATCGGCCGGGCGAAGCTGCGCAGGACGACCCAGAGGAGGAACGCGACGATCGCGAACGGTAGGAGCGGCGTGATGATGGCCACGACTGCAGCAAAGGCCGCGATGACGGCCAGCAGAATCCCGCCAAACAGGAGCACAGGCAGCAAGACCACCCCGAAAGCCAGGCGCAGCACCGTCTTCGCGATCCAGAACGGCACGAAGAGCACAGCGAACAGAAGCTTGAACGGGAGCAGGATCGCCCAGAAGGCGGCGCGCACGACCATGGCGGCGACCGACACGACGGCCGCCACGATTAGTGCCATGAAGACCAGGGAAAGGATTGCCAGCACGGTCGTACTGGCCAGTTACGTGCGCCCGGAACGAAAAGTTTCAGGTAGGGCGCACTACGTGCGCCCTCAATGCCTGCACAGGCTTACCGCGTGCGGCCGAGTCCCTAGTGGGCGACGGGTGCCTTGAATTCCGGAAGGTCGTAGCTGACCAGCCCGCGCCGCGTCTCTTCCATGGCAACCCGCTCTGCTTTCACCGGTTGGTGGCCATCGTTCGCGCCCAGCCGGGGCAGCGCGCCGCGGCGGAGCTGCTTGGCCCGCAAGGCGGCAACGTCGACGAACAGGAAACGGCTCGACGGCGGGTCGACGATTTCCGCGGCTCGGGCCTCGGTGTTGTCCGCCGTTTCGATGACGTCGTTCACTTCATCCATAAGCTCACAAGCGTAACACAGGAACTGGGCTGGGGCAGGTCTAGGGGCCAGGGGCACGTAATCAGGGGCCGGGCAGGGGTCAGGTTCCTTAACCTGCCCCTGCCCCCTGACCCTTGACCGTTAGTAGTCGTCCATGCCCGGTCCCGCTGGCGCCGCCGAGGCCTTCTCCTTCTCCGGCAATTCGGAGACGAGGGCCTCGGTGGTCAGCAGCAGAGCCGAGATGGACGAGGCGTTCTGGAGCGCCGTCCGCACGACTTTGACCGGGTCGATGACGCCGGCCTTGATCAGGTTCTCGTAGGCCTCGGTCTGGGCGTTGAAGCCGTATTCCTTGTCCTTCGAGTCGCGGATCTTCGCCGCGACGATCGAGCCTTCGAGCCCGGCGTTCTGGGCAATCCAGCGGACCGGGGCGTCGGCGGTGCGGCGGATGATGTCCACGCCCAACCGCTCGTCGTCATCGAGCGACTTGTCCTTGGCCAACTTGTCGAGCGTGCTCGCCGCGCGCAGCAGCGCGACGCCGCCACCCGGGACGATACCCTCTTCGACCGCCGCCTTCGTCGCGTGCATGGCGTCCTCGACGCGCGCCTTCTTCTCCTTCATCTCGGTCTCAGTCGCTGCACCGACCTTGATGACGGCGACGCCGCCCACGAGCTTTGCGAGCCGCTCCTGCAGCTTCTCGCGGTCGTAATCGGAGGTCGTGTCTTCGACCTGGGCCCGCAGCTGCTTGACGCGGCCCTCGATCGCCGCCGCGGAGCCAGCGCCTTCGACGATCGTCGTGTTGTCCTTGTCGATCGTGATTTTTTTGGCGCGGCCCAGATCCTCGAGGCGCACGTTCTCGAGCTTGAGCCCGAGATCCTCGGTGATGGCCTTACCGCCGGTCAGCGTCGCGATGTCCTCGAGCATCGCCTTCCGGCGATCGCCGAAGCCCGGCGCCTTCACGGCCGCCACGCGGAGCGATCCGCGCAGCTTGTTCACGACGAGCGTCGCCAGCGCTTCGCCCTCGACATCTTCAGCGATGACGAGCAGCGGACGACCCGCCTGCGCCGTCTTCTCGAGCATCGGCAGCAGGTCCTTGAGGCTGGAGATCTTCTTTTCGTGAATCAGGATGAACGGATCTTCGAGGACGACCTCCATACGATCGGGGTCCGTCACGAAGTAGGGGGAGAGGTAGCCGCGGTCGAACTGCATGCCCTCGACGACGTCGAGCGACGTCTCCATGGTCTTCGCTTCTTCGACCGTGATGACGCCGTCCTTGCCGACCTTCTCCATCGCTTCCGCGATGATCTTGCCGATGGTGTGGTCGTTGTTGGCGGAGATGGTGCCAACCTGCGCGATCGCGTCACCGCTCACCGGCCGCGCCATGTCCTTCAACGCGGCGACCACGGCTTCGACGGCCTTCTCGACGCCGCGCTTGACGCCCATCGGGTTCGCACCCGCGGCGACGTTCTTCGCGCCTTCCCTCAGGATCGCCTGTGCGAGCACTGTGGCAGTCGTGGTGCCATCGCCGGCGATGTCCGAGGTCTTGCTCGCGACCTCGCGCACCATCTTGGCGCCGAGATTCTCGAGCGGATCCTTCAGCTCGATCTCCTTGGCGACCGTGACGCCGTCCTTGGTGATCGTGGGAGAACCGAATTTCTTCTCGAGCACGACGTTGCGGCCCTTGGGGCCGAGCGTGACCTTGACTGCGTCCGCGAGCTGATTGACGCCGCGGAGGAGCGCCGCGCGGGCCTGCTCGTGGTAGATGATCTGCTTTGCCATAGTGTGTTGGGTACCCTCGTCTGTCTTCGCGGGGCTAAAGCCCCGCCTCCACATATCCAGATGTAGTTCGGACCACCGTAGCTTTGGCGAAGCTGGTTAGCTCCGCCGACGCTAGACGCTCGCGAGCTCGCGGACGCCCTCGACGACGCCGAGGATCTCGTCCTCGCGCACGATCAGATATTCCGTGCCGTCGACCTTGATTTCGGTGCCCGAGTACTTGCCGAAGAGCACCGTATCGCCGGCCTTCACG
Organism: Vicinamibacteria bacterium; assembly: GCA_963800785.1. Classification (GTDB taxonomy): domain Bacteria; phylum Acidobacteriota; class Vicinamibacteria; order Vicinamibacterales; family JAENWD01; genus JAENWD01. Next base: position 238,187 of record CAWDCH010000019.1, on the reverse strand, counting down.
TCCAGGGGCAGCACTTCGCCCTTGTCGTTGACGCGGCCGTTGCCGACGGCGATGACCTTGCCCTGCTGCGGCTTTTCCTTGGCGGTGTCGGGAATGATGATCCCGCCGATCTTCTGCTCTTCTTCGGCGACCCGCTCCAGGACCACGCGATCGCGCAAAGGACGTACCTTCATAGCTGACCTCCGTCTTGCAGTTGAAAAACAGGCGGGCCAAAGTCCCGCCCTACCTACGCCGTAAACAGGCTGGCCGAAAGCCCCGCCCCACATGTACGGGCGGACCTTCAGGTCCGCCAATCGACATGCAGGGCGGATCTCAGGTCCGCCAATCGAAAAAGGGCATCCCGCCGCCGGGATGGCAGCGGATACGACCCCCCATCTTCAGTCAACAACGCGCGGCCGTCAACCTAGTTGATTTGGACCTGAATCTGCTTCGGACGGGCGTCTTCGCGCTTCGGCAGCTTCACGGTCAGAACGCCGTTCTTGTATTCCGCGGCGATCTTCGCGGTGTCGACCGTGTTCGGCAGCGAGAAGGTGCGGCTGAAGTGCCCGAAGGTCCGCTCGATGCGGTGATAGCGGTCCTCGCTGACTTCCTCTTCCGCTTTCTTCTGCCCGCTCAGCGTTAGCGTGCTGTTCTCGACGCGGATGTCGATGTCTTCACGCTTCAGGTCGGGCAGCTCTGCCTTGAGTACGAGCTCGTGCTGGTCGTTCTCGAAGATGTCGACCGCCGGCACCCACGCGCCGCGCGCCGCCACGTCGTCGTCAAATCGTCGGCTCAGATCGCCGAACACGCGGTTCACGCGATCCTGAAGAACAGCCATATCACGGAATGGATCGAATCGAACGATGTTCATGATTATGTCTCCCAATAATTGGGGTCGGGATAGATTTCAGTTTTTGCGACCTCTCGGTGGTACGCAGTTCCTGAAATTCATCCCGACCCATTTAGTTACTTCGTCTCCGCAAACTCCGCGTCCACGACCTCGGCGTCCTTCGCGTCGGCCGGGCCACTCTGTCCAGCCTGGCGGCCATCAGCGCCGCCGCTGCCCTGCGACTTGTAGAGCGCTTCCGCGATCGCGTGGCTGGCGCGCTGCAGCTCGTCCGTCGCGCGCGTGATCGCCTGCGCGTCGTCGCTCTTCACCGCCTCGCGCACCGCCGCAATCGCCTGTTCGACGCGGTTGACGTCGCTCGCCGGAATCTTGTCGCGGCTCTCGGTCAAGGTCTTCTCGACCGACCACGCGAGCGATTCCGCCTGGTTGCGGACGTCGATCACTTCGCGACGCGCCTTGTCTTCGGCCGCGTGCGCCTCTGCATCGCGTACCAGCTTGTCGACGTCTTCCTTCGACAGGCCGGACGACCCGCTGATGGTGATCTTCTGTTCCTTCCCAGTCGCCTTGTCCTGCGCCGAGACGTTGACGATGCCGTTGGCGTCGATGTCGAAAGTGACCTCGATCTGCGGCACGCCGCGCGGCGCCGACGGCAGTCCGACCAGCTGGAACTTGCCAAGCGTCCGGTTGTCGCGCGCGAGCTGCCGTTCACCCTGCAGCACGTGCACTTCGACGTTGGTCTGGTTGTCGGTCGCCGTCGAGAAGGTCTCGCTCTTCTTCGTCGGGATCGTCGTGTTCCGCGGGATCAGCACGGTCATCACGCCGCCCAGCGTCTCGATGCCGAGCGACAGCGGAGTCACGTCGAGGAGCAGCACGTCCTTGACGTCGCCGGTGAGCACACCGCCCTGAATCGCGGCGCCGACCGCCACTACTTCGTCAGGGTTGACGCCTTTGTGCGGCTCCTTGCCGAAGTAGTCCTTCACCAGCTGCTGCACGCGCGGCATGCGCGTGGAGCCGCCGACCAGCACGACCTCGTCGATCTGGCGGGGTTCGACGCCCGCGTCCGCAAGCGCCTGTTTCACCGGCGCCATCGTCTTCTGCAGCAGATCCTCGACCAGCTGTTCGAGCTTCGCGCGCGAGAGCTTGATCACGAAGTGCTTCGGCCCGGTCTGATCGGCGCTGAGGAACGGCAGGTTGATCTCGGTCTCGACCATCGTCGAGAGCTCGATCTTGGCCTTCTCCGCAGCCTCCTTCAGACGCTGCAGGGCCATCCGATCCTTCGAGAGATCGATGCTTTCCGCTTTCTTGAACTCGCTGACGAGCCATTCGATGATCCGCTGATCGAGATCGTCGCCGCCGAGGTGCGTGTCACCGTTCGTCGACTTCACCTCGACGACGCCGTCGCCCACCTCGAGGATCGAGATATCGAACGTGCCGCCGCCGAAGTCGTAGACGGCGATGGTCTCGTTGGTCTTCTTGTCGAGCCCGTAGGCCAGAGCGGCCGCCGTCGGCTCGTTGATGATGCGCAGAACATTGAGACCGGCGATCTTGCCGGCGTCCTTCGTCGCCTGCCGCTGGGTGTCGTTGAAGTACGCCGGCACCGTGATCACGGCGTCGGTCACCGTCTCACCGAGATAGTCCTCCGCCGCCTGCTTCAACTTCTGCAGCACCATCGCGGAGATTTCGGGCGGCGAGTACTTCCGGCCGCGCGCATCCACCCACGCGTCACCCTTGTCGGCGCGCACGACGCGGTACGGGACGCGAGACGCTTCGGCCGTCACTTCGTCGACCCGGCGGCCCATGAATCGCTTGATCGAATAAATCGTGTGCTCGGGATTCGTGACGGCCTGTCGCTTAGCAACCTGACCGACGAGTCGCTCGCCATCCTTGCTGAACGCCACAACCGACGGCGTCGTACGAGCGCCCTCCTGGTTGACGATGACCACCGGCTGACCGCCCTCCATGACGGACACCACCGAGTTCGTCGTCCCCAGGTCAATTCCAATTACCTTCCGTGGCATCTCTTAAGACCCTCCCCAATTTCCGAAGTCTGCTCAGCGTAACCGCTTAGTGAGTGTATGTCAATAAGTTTTTATTAGTTATATGCACTCAGATCAAGCCGGTTTTGCCGGCGAACAGGGAAGAGCCAGCCGGACCGCGCGCCTTCCAACCGAGCTCGGCATTAGAGCGCCTTCGCGTAGCCGCAGGGACCGGCCGACGTGCGAAACCCGGCCAACCGGACCAGCCCACCGAAACCCGGTTCCAGCCCGATCAAACCCGAGTAACTCGTTTCGCCCTGTTGTGCGATCCTTAGAGCCTTATGGTTGGCTGGCCGGGAGTGCTGCTGTCGGGAGAGCTAGGCGATCTGACCGAGGACGTCCGCCGACTCTTCCAGGAACTGGGACATACGTCAACGGGCCGGGGAGCGGCCGCAGGCGACTGCGTCCCTCCTCTGGACGTGCTGGAAACGGACGAGACGCTGCAGATCCTGATGGATCTGCCGGGCGTGCCCTCCAACAGCGTCAAGGTGCTCATCAAAGGCAACGTCGTGCTCATCGCGGGAGAAAAGTGGGCCGATTCGCCGGGGGCGGGCGCTGGCGGGTACCACCTGGTGGAGCGTGGGTCGGGTCGGTTCGCTCGTGCCGTGCGGCTGGTGGGCGCGTTCGATGGCTCGAAGGTGCGCGCGACTCTCGCCGGCGGTGAACTGCGGATTACGCTGCCGAAGCTGGCCGATCGCCGCGGCCGCGCCATCGAGGTCCCGGTCACCGGCGGTTCGCTGACGCCTAACGCATGAAGTTGCTTTTCATCGGCGACATCTTCGGTCGTCCAGGTCGTGACCTTGTCCGCCAGGGGCTCGACGCCATCGTGGCGCACCACGATGTCGACTTCGTCATCGCCAACGGCGAGAACGCTGCCGGTGGCAACGGACTGACGCGCGAGATCGGCGATCAGCTCCTCGCGCAAGGCGTCGACGTCATCACCTCCGGCAATCACATCTGGGACAAGAAGGAGATCTACGAGTATCTCGGTGTCGAAGCGCGCGTGCTCCGTCCAGCCAACTATCCGGACGCTCCCGGCCGCGGCAGCTTCGTCGCGCGGGCGCGGAACGGGCGCAGCATCGGCGTCCTGAACGTGATGGGCCGCGTGCACATGGCCAATCTCGACGATCCGTTCCGCACCGCCCAACGCGAAGTCGCCGCGATGTCCGAGCGGACGCGGATCATCTTTGTCGACTTCCATGCCGAGGTCACGTCCGAGAAGCTGGCGCTGGGATGGTTCCTCGACGGCAAAGTGACGGCCGTCGTCGGCACCCACACCCACGTGCAGACTGCCGACGAACGCATATTGCCTGGCGGCACCGCCTATCTGACCGACGTCGGCATGACCGGACCGCACGACGGCGTCATCGGCGTCGAGAAGGAGGCCGTGCTCCAGCGGTTCCTGACCGGGCTGCCGGCGCGATTCGAGGCGGCGTCGGGCGATCCGAAATTGCACGGCGTCGTGATCACCGCCAACGAGGAGACGGGCCGCGCCACTCGTATCGAGCGGGTGAGCTACTCGATGGACGATCTCGAGTCGTTATCCTCGGCGGTCTCGGACGAGGAAGCGGCCGCGGGACGCCGCTGATGCCTTCGCTCTTCGACCTGCCGTTTGACGATGCGGAACCGCGGCCGGAAGAGGGGGCGCGTGCGCCGCAACCGCCGCCGGTCCTTACCGTCAGCGAGCTCACCGCCGACATTCGCGCCACGCTCGAGATGGGGTTCGCCGATGTGCGCGTCGAGGGCGAGATCTCCAACTGCCGCGCGTGGAACACCGGACACTTGTACTTCACGCTGAAGGATGCCGGCGCTCAGATCCGGGCCGTGATGTTCCGGTCGGCGACGCGGTTCCTGAAGTTCAAGGTCCAGGACGGCCAGCACGTGATCGCGCGCGGCCGGGTGAGCGTCTACGACACCAAGGGCGAATACCAATTCATCTGCGAGGCGCTGGAGCCGCGCGGGCTCGGAGCGCTTCAGCTCGCATTCGAGCAGCTGAAACGGAAGCTGGCCTCCGAAGGACTCTTCGATCAGGCGCGCAAGCGACCACTTCCTCTCCTGCCGCGAAAGATTGGGCTGGTCACCTCGCTTGATGGTGCCGCCGTGCGCGACGTGCTCTCTGTGCTCAAGCGCCGATACCCGAACGCCCACATCGTGATTCGGCCCGCGCGTGTGCAGGGCGAGGGCGCTGCGCCCGACCTTGTACGTGCGCTCGGCGCGGTGTGCCGGGTGCCGGGCGTCGATGTCGTGCTCCTCGTCCGGGGCGGCGGCTCGATCGAGGATCTCTGGGCGTTCAACGAGGAAATGGTGGCGCGCGCCATCGCCCGCTGCGACGTGCCGATCATCTCGGGGGTTGGTCACGAGACCGACGTGACCATTGCCGACTTCGCCGCCGACCTGCGGTGCCCCACGCCGTCTGCCGCCGCTGAGACTGTCGTCGCCCGGCGCGACGAGTTCGTCGCGCGGATCGATCGCCATCTCGAGCGCGTGGGAGCCGCGCTGGATCGCCGTCTGCTGGGGGCACGTTCGCGGGTGCACGCGTTGGAAAGCCGGCGTGGCCTGGCCGCGGTCAGTGCGAGCGTCGCGATGCGTGGCCGTCATGTGATGGAGCTCGGGCAGGCACTGCAGCGCGCGATGACGGAGCGGACCGCGCGAGAGGGTCGTCGCGTCGCCATCGTCGGCCGAGCGCTGGCCCGGCATGATCCGAGGGAACGCCTGGCGCGATCGCGTGGACGGCTCGGCACGCTCGACGCGCAGCTGCTCTCGGGGATTCAGCGACGGCAGCAGCGCACGAGCGCGCGCTTTTCAGCGAGTGTCGGCCGGCTGCATTCGCTGAGCCCGCTCGCGGTGCTGGGCCGCGGCTATGCGGTCTGCTGGGACGGCACTCGTGTAAGAATCATCCGCCGTGCCGCGGAGGTCTCCGCCGGCGATGCCGTTCGCGTCACGCTTGGCGAGGGCGAGATCGCCTGCAAGGTGACCCGCGTCGAGCCGGACACGCCATCATGACGACGAAGGATTCCGAGCCGATTGAGACGATCAAGGATTTCGAGGCCGCCCTGTCAGAGCTCGAGTCGATCGTCAAGCGCCTCGAAGACGGCGACCTGACGCTCGAATCGTCGCTCGCACTTTACGAGCGCGGCGTCGAGCTGTCGCGCTTCTGCCACTCGCGCCTCGAGCAGGCGGAGCGCCGCATCGAGATCCTGAACGAGCGCGGCGATCTCAAACCCGCGCCGCCAGGGCTGGGCGAAACAAAATAGTGCTAAGTGCCAAGTGCTAAGTGCGAAGTGGAGTGGCCAGTGGGACAGCGGCGAGTGTTGGCTGGCTGGTTGCTACAGCTGGTCGGTACCTTCGGCGCTCTGACCAGCCCTGCAACCACTCTCCACTCTCCACTCTCCACTCGCCCACTCGTCACTCCACTTAGCACTTAGCACTTGGCACTTAGCACTTCCTCATGTCCCGCCAACGCCTCGATCTCCTCCTCGTCGAACGGCAGCTTGCGGCATCGCGCGAACGCGCGCGCGCGCTGATCATGGCGGGCCAGGTACGCGTGAACGGCCACGCGGTGACCAAAGCCGGAACGAGTATCCCTGACGACGCGGAGATAGTGCTCGTCACGGCAGATCATCCGTACGTCAGCCGAGGCGGCGTCAAGCTGGCGCATGCGCTCGACAGGTTCGCGATCGACGTCCGCGACCGCGCGGCGCTCGATATTGGCGCCTCGACCGGCGGTTTTACGGACGTGCTGCTTCAGCGCGGTGCGCGCCAGGTGATCGCGCTCGACGTCGGCCATGGACAGCTCGATTGGCGTCTTCGCACGGATCCACGCGTGGTCGTCCTCGAGCATGTCAATGCGCGGTTCCTCGAGCCGTCGGATCTCCCCGGACGCGTCGATGTCGTCACCATCGACGTATCGTTCATTTCTCTCCGGCACATTCTGCCGGCGATCCCCGCCACGCTGGTTCCGCTGGCTGACGTCATCGCCCTGGTGAAACCTCAGTTCGAAGCCGGACGTGACGATGTCGGCGAAGGCGGCCTGGTGCTGGACCCGGAGGTCCACGCTCGGGTTGTCGACCAGGTCAGGGCCGCAGCGCGTGCAGTAGGATTGAACCCGCTAGCGATGACGCCTTCCCCGATTACCGGCGCGACCGGGAACCAGGAGTTCCTGCTCCACCTCCGGAGCACTTCATGAGCGTCCGCCGCGTCGGCATCATCGCCAAGGATGGCCTGACGGCCGCGGCGCCGCACCTGGCGGCAGTCGCGGCATGGCTGCACGCCCGCGGCGTCGAGACGATCTTCGAAATCAACACCGCTGCGCTCGCCGGCCTCACGAACGAGCCGACGCTGTCGCGCGATCAACTGATTGCGAAAGTCGATCTTCTGCTGGTGCTCGGAGGCGATGGCACGATGCTCGGCACGGCCGCGCGCGTGGGCGAAGCCGGTCTACAGACACCTATTCTGGGCGTGAATTTCGGCCGGCTCGGATTCCTGACGGAGGTCGCCCTCGAGGAGCTGTATCCCGAGCTCGAGGCGGTGCTCGCTGGGCACTCGCAGATTCACGAGCGGCGGCTGCTCCACGCGACCACCCTCCACGCCGGCCAACCGCGCGCCGAGCACGTCGTCCTGAACGACGTCGTTGTTACGCGCGGCGAAGTGTCGCGCGTGATCGAGTTGAGCGTGAGCGTGAACGGCCGGTTCGTGACCCGCGTGAAGGCGGACGGCATCATCATCGCGAGCCCGACCGGGTCCACCGCCTACAACCTCGCGGCCAGCGGACCGATCGTGCATCCGGAAGTCGACGCGATCCTGATCACCCCGATCGCTCCACACACTCTGGCGAATCGCCCCATCGTGATTCCGGGTAGCGCGACCGTGGAAGTGTCACCGCTCGATATCGGCCGGGCTTCGGACGTGTTCTCGACCTTCGACGGCCAGAGCGGCCATCGCCTCGAAGCCACCGACAGCGTGAGGATTCGTCGCGCAACGTCACCGGTTCGGCTGGTCGGCTCAACGTCACGCGGGTACTTCGATACGTTGCGAGCGAAGCTGGGCTGGGGCAACTGACCTCAATTGCGGATTGCGGATTGCGGATCGCGGATTGAAATTGCGGATTACGCGCCAAATTTCCGCTAATCCATAATCAAATCCACAATCCGCAATCCGCAATCCGCAATTATCGTGGCTCACCATGCGCCGGGCGCTTCTTGCGCTTCTCGTCCTTGTCGCCGTCGGCGTAGCGTGTGGGGCCACATATCAATGGATCGCGACTCGCCGTGACCTGGCCGGCACCCCGCCGCCGGGGCGTCTCGTCGACGTTGGAGGCCACAGGCTTCACCTGTGGTGCGCAGGCGACGGATCGCCAGCGGTCGTGCTGGAAAGCGGCCTTGGCGGAGCATCGTTCGATTGGGGCTTCGTCCAACCGGAGGTCGCCCGATTCACGCGAGTCTGTTCGTACGATCGCGCGGGGATGGGCTACAGCGATCGGGGGCCGTCGCCGCGAACGATGCGTCGCATTGCGGGTGAGCTCGCGGCGCTCCTCGAGCGCGCGAACGTCGATGCACCTCTGATTCTGGTTGGCGCTTCCATCGGCGGTCTGGCCGTAAGGGTCTTTACATCCGATCACCCGGAGCGCGTCGCCGGGCTCGTGCTCGTTGACGCTTCGCACGAGGATCAGAGGATGGACCTTCCTCCGATCGCGCCGTTCGTGCCGATCCTGTCCTCGCTGGGCGTGTTTCGAATGCTCGGCATGTCGTTCGGCCCGGACCTCGAGGCGCTCGCACCATCGGTGCGGCCGTTTGCCCGAGCCACGGCGTTCCGTGCTTCCATCTATCAGGCCGCGGCCAGCGAGGGTGTGCATCTGCCGGAGAGCGCCGAGGAGGTGAGAACGACCCGGCGGAAGCTCAACGTTCCCCTGATCGTGATCACGGCGGGACGTGGAACCGACGACCGCTGGCGTGCGCTCCAACGCGATCAGGTTGCACTCTCAGCGCAAGGCTGCCAGATCGTGGCCGAGCAATCGGGACATGCGATCCCTCTACGCGAGCCACAGACAATCGTGAAGGCGATCCGCGCGCTTGTCTTCAGGACGAGAGGGGAACGGGACGTTCGGCTCTGCGGATAGGCGCCAATCCGCAATTCCCTCTAATCCACAATCAAATCCACAATCCGCAATCCGCAATCCGCAATCTTCAGAGACCGGGTTTTTTCTCCTTGAAGAAGTCCTTCTGCCACTCCTTCACGTTCCTGTTGTGTTCCGCCAACGTGGTCGCAAAGACATGCGTGCCGTCGTTGCGGCTGACGAAGTACAGGTAGTCGACGGACGCGGGTCGCGCCGCAGCCTCGAGCGAGGCGCGTCCAGGAGAGGCAATGGGACCGGGTGGCAGGCCAGCGTACTTGTAGGTGTTGTACGGCGAATCGAACTTCAGGTCGGCCTTGGTGAGGTTACCGGAGTACCGGCCGGCTTTTTCGAGCGCATAGATGACAGTAGGATCGCACTGCAGGCCCATACCGATTCGCAGGCGGTTCTGGTAAACGGCGGCGACCACCGGGCGCTCGTCCCGCTTCGCAGCTTCCTTCTCGACGATCGACGCCAGCGTCACGACCTCGCGCAGCGTGCCGCCGCGTGCTTCCACGTCCTTCTGAATCGTCTCGCCGTAAATCCGCAGGAACGCGTGAACCATCTGCCGCACGAGGGCATCCGCGCTCATCTTCCGTGGGACGTTGTAGGTATCAGGGAAGAGATAGCCCTCGAGATCCCGCGCCTGCGGATCGAGCGCTTTGACCGCGCTCGTGTCCTTGGCCGCCTCGAGAAATGCCGCCGCCTGCCCCAAGCCACGCGACTGGTAGATGCTCGCCATCTCCTTCAGGGAGAGACCCTCAGGGAACGTGATCGGCCGCAGGAACACGTCGCCGCGCGCGAGTTGCCGCGCGACATCCTTCGCCGACGCCGGCGTCGTGAACCGGTATTCGCCAGCCTTCAGCTCCCGCTGGGTGCCGGTCAGGAACACGGCGAGTCGGAACGTCCACTCGTCGCGGACCACGCCAGCGTCGACCAGCGCCTTGCCGATGGCGCGCGATCCCGTGCCGGGCGCGATCTCGACGAAGCGTTCGTTGCCCGGGTAGCCCTGGTACTTCTCGTCAACGCGGGCGTAGTAGACGCCGGCCACAGCCGCCGCGAGCGCAGCGACGGCCACCACGACGAAGATCAGTCGACGCATCACTCGGTGTCGTCAGGATGCCAGGCAGGGACGGCCGCGTGCGCGTCCAGGTAATCCTGCAGGATGATGGCCGCGGCGGCGGCATCGAGGCGTTCCTTGCGTTTCCGCCAGTCTCGCTCTCTGAGGGCGAGCCGCGATTCGGCTTCGCGGCTGGTGAGCCGTTCGTCCTGCAATTGCACGGGGAGTGCGGTAGTGGCTCGCAGACGTTCCGCGAAATGCTCTACGGCGGCCGTCTGATCGCTGGGCGAGCCGTCCAACCGGCGAGGCAGTCCGACCACAATCCCGTCGACCGCATCGCCATCCGACGCGAGCTCGGCGATCACGTGGAGCACGGCGTCGGTCGCGTCGGCATCGGATTGACCATGTTCCCGTTCGAGCGTGCGCAGCGGCCGCGCCAGCATGCCGGTGGCGTCGCTGACCGCTAGCCCGATACGTCGCAGACCGAAATCGATCCCCAATAGGCGCACGAAGACGAATGGTAGCAGTGCCAAGTGCCAAGTGCTAAGTGCTAAGTGCTAAGTGGAGTGGAAAGTGAGACGTGGTGGCGAAATCGGTCGAATCGTCGCTGGTGCCACCGCCAGGCGAATGGGCAGCGACGTCGCTCGGAGTCCCCACCTCCCCACTTGCCACTCCACTTGGCACTTGGCACTTAGCACTTGGCACTACGATAGACTCCTCCCATGCGGCTCAGTGCGGTCGTCCTTCTTGCGGCGCTCACGTCTTTGTCGGATGGCGCCGCCGCCGGTCAGGACGCGCAGCGCCGGGCGGCTGATCGCCTTCGTACGCTCCGCGAGGAGGCCGACGCGCTTGCCACGCGTGAGAAGTCGCTGCTCGTCGATCTCCGGCGCCTCGAGGTCGATCGCGATATCCGGCTCCAGGTGCAGCGCGACGCCGAGAAGGCGCTCGCATCTGCCAACGAGGAGCTGAATGCGACCGGGGCGCAGCTCGAGGCGCTCGAGCAGCGGCAGGCGTCCGAGATTCCCGGCCTCGCCATGCGCCTGGCCGAGCTCTACAAACTGGGAAGCGGCGGCTACGTACGGCTGCTCTTCAGCGTGGACGACGTGCGGGAGATGGGACGCGCGTATCGCGCCGTCGCGTCGCTGGCCGCGCAGGACCGCGAGCGTGTCCGGGCACATACGTCGACGCTCGAATCGCTGCGGAAGGCAAAGGCGGACCTGCAGACGCGCCGCGAGCGCGCGGCGAAGCTCGAGGCCGACGCACGCCGTGCCACCGTTGAAGCGGCCGCCGCCGTCCAGGCGCGCAGTGCGCTGATCAATGAAATCGACGCGCGCCGCGATCTGAACGCTCAGCTGGCCGGCGAGCTGCAATCAGCCCAGCAACAGCTGACCGTCGCCGTCGCGGCGCTGCCATCGAGCGCGGGGGCTCTGCCTATCCGGCCATTTCAGGGCGCGCTCGAATGGCCGGTGACCGGCCGCGTCATTTCGCAATTCGGCCGCGGCTCAACCAAGTTCGGCGCGGCCATCAACCGCAACGGCATCGAGATCGCCTCCCCGCTCCGTCGCGCGGTGGCGGTGGTTCACGAGGGCACCGTCGCTTACGCCGCGCCCTTCACCGGTTTTGGCAACCTCGTCATCGTCGATCACGGTGCACAGATCTACACGCTTTACGGCTATCTCTCGACCATTGCCGTCAATAAAGGAGAACGCGTCGAAAAGGGGGGACGAGTGGGCGAAGTGGGCGTTTCGCCCACGGGACAGGCCGTCGTCTACTTCGAGGTCCGCGTCGACGGCAAGGCGGTCGACCCGTTACAATGGCTGAAGTCTCGCTTCTGAAGGACGTTTCATGACTTCTCGCGCTCGACTGCTCGTCCTGTTGGTGTCGGTCCCGCTCATTCTTCTGGTCGTGGTCGGCGGCGTGCTGAGCCGCACGATACCAGCAACCGACAGCTATCAGCACCTGCGAGTGTTCGACGACGTGGTGTCGCTCGTGATGAACAACTACGTCGAGCAGGTCGAGGCAGACAAGATCATGAACGGCGCCATGCGCGGGCTGGCTGAGGGGCTGGATCCCGATTGCGCGTGGCTGACCCCGGCAGACGTCACGAACCTCGCAAAGGGCACCGCGCCCAAGGGCTCGATCGGCGTCGAGCTGACCCGACAGGTACTACCTTCGCATCATTTCGGCGCGCGACGGCTCACCCGCCGCCAACGCCGGCCTTCGCACGGGCGACTTCATCCGCGCGATCGACGACAAGCCCACCCGAGAGATGTCGGTGTTCGAAGGTATGTCGCTGCTCCGTGGCGATCCCGGCACCAAGGTGAAGCTCGTCGTGATTCGCGGCAACGCCGCAGAGCCTCACGTCCTCGAGATCACGCGCGATGAGGCGAGCGGGACAGCGGTGACCGGCAAGATGGCGAAGCCCGGGATCGGCCTCGTGCGCATTGCCGCCTTCAACGATCGGACGGCTGCGGATCTAAAGCAGCAGGTCGCCCTGTTGACGAAAGAGGGCGCGAAGCACGTGATTCTCGACCTGCGCGCGACGGCGGAAGGTGCGCCTGAACTGGGCGTCGCACCGGCGCGCCTGTTCATCAGCGAAGGGATTGTCACCACCCGAGAGTCGCGCGGCGAATCGAAACGTGACATCACGGCGGCCTCGGGCGACGGCGCGATCACCGTTCCCGTGGTGCTGCTCGTCGACAACGGCACGTCGCAGGCGGCAGAAGTCTTTGCCGCGTCGCTCGCCGGCCACAAGCGTGCGCAACTGATCGGCGAGCACACGCTCGGCCGCGCCGCCACGCAGGAAATGGTGAAGCTGCCCGACGGCAGCGGCCTCTGGATCTCGACCGTCCGCTACCTGACGCCGGACGGCACCGCGATTCACGAGAAGGGGCTCACGCCCGATGTCGCCGTCGCGGAGCCGGAGGTCGAGTTCGGTGCGGCGCCGCCGACGGGCGATCCGATCCTCGAAAAGGCGATCGAGCGTATCGAGGCACCGGCCAGCACTGCCGCCTAGTGCTCGAACGCCCCGTTCGTCCTGAATTTGACACGCTCCTTCGCCCCCGGATCTGTCGAGGGCGAAAGCGCTAAAGCCCCACTCGAGCACGAGATAAGGCCACTCCGCGATTGACGCCTCTTCCATGGCGTTGTTATACTGATCGTTCGTCTCAGTGCCCGTCCAAGACGCCTAGAGGCGCGTAGCTCAGTTGGTTAGAGCGCCTGCCTGACACGCAGGAGGTCGGCAGTTCGAGTCTGCCCGTGCCTACCACCTATTTGCCGTTTGGCCTGACCGGCAGTCGCGGAAGTCATGTCGGGCCCGAGTGACGGCAGGGTGCCAACAGTCGAAATGAGCCAGGTCACAATCACGCTGCCCGACGGTTCCCAGCAAACCGTCGCGTCGGGTACGGCTGTGTCCGCCGTCGCAACCGCGATCTCTCCCCGGCTCGCCGACGCTGCCCTCGCTGCCGCCGTGGACGACCGTCTCGTCGATCTGTCGCACCCGCTGACGTCCGATGCAAAAGTGCGCATCGTCACGGAGAAGAGCCCGGAAGCACTGCACCTGTATCGTCACAGCACGGCACACCTGATGGCCGCCGCGGTGACGGCGCTGTTCCCGGGCACGCAGTGCGGGATCGGGCCGGCGACAGACGAAGGGTTCTTCTACGACTTCGTCGTGAACCGGCCGTTCGTCCCCGAGGACCTCGACGCGATCGAGAAGAAGATGCGGGAGCTGGCGGCGGCGGACCTGCCGTACGAGCGGCAGATGTGGCCGCGCGACGAAGCGCGGGCGTTCTTCGCCAGGCGCGGCGAGCCGCTGAAGGTGCAGCTGATCGACGAGAAGACGGAAGGTCAGACGCGTGTCTCCTGCTACACGATCAAGGACAAGGAGACGTTCATCGACTTCTGCGTCGGACCGCATGTGCCATCGTCCGGCAAGCTGAAGGCGTTCAAGCTCCTCACGACGTCGAACGCCTACTGGAAGGGCGACGCGAAGAACACGCCGATGCAGCGCGTGTACGGCACGGCCTTCTTCTCGGAAAAGGAGCTGAAGGCGCACCTCACGCAGATCGAAGAGGCGAAAAAGCGCGATCACCGGAAGGTGGGCCGCGAGACGGGCCTCTTCATGTTTCACCCATGGGCGCCCGGTTCGGCGTTCTGGCTGGCGAAGGGGACTCTCCTCTACAACACCCTCGCCAACTACATGCGCGAGGTGCTGATCCCCGCCGGCTATCAGGAAGTGAAGGCACCGATCGTCTTCAACAAGGCGCTGTGGGAGACGTCCGGTCACTGGCAGCACTACCGGCAGAACATGTTCCTCGTCGAGAGCGAGGACGAGCAGATGGCGCTGAAGGCCATGAACTGCCCCGGCCACTTCCTCATCTACGCGAGCGAGGTGCGGAGCTATCGCGATCTGCCAATCCGCTATCACGAGCAGACGCCGCTGCATCGGAACGAAGCGTCAGGTGTGCTCTCGGGTCTGACGCGCGTCAGGCAGTTCAGCCAGGACGACGGCCACTGCTTCGTGATGGCGTCGCAGATCGGCGACGAGGTCGAGCGGATGGTGCGTCTCGTGCAGCGCGTCTATCGCGACTTCGGCCTGACGTTTACGATGAAGCTCGCCACGCGCCCCGCGGAGTTCCTTGGTGCGATCGAGACGTGGAACCACGCCGAGCAGGAGCTGCGGCGCGCGCTGGATGCCGTCGGCGAGCCGTACACGATCAACGAGGGCGATGGCGCCTTCTACGGTCCGAAGATCGACTTCGACGTCACCGACGCGCTCGGCCGGAAGTGGCAGTGCGCGACGATTCAGCTCGACTACCAGATGCCGGAGCGCTTCGACCTGAAGTACATCGGCGCGGACAACGCCGAGCATCGGCCCGTTGTCATTCACCGGGCGATCTACGGCAGCTTCGAGCGCTTCATTGCGCTCCTGATCGAGCATTTCGGCGGGGCGTTCCCGCTGTGGCTGGCGCCCGTCCAGGTCCGCCTGTTGCCGATTGCCGATCGCCACCTGGATTACGCCCGAGCCACGCTGAAGCGCCTCAAAGAGGCCGGGCTGCGGGCGGAGCTTGACGAGCGGCAGGAGAAGATCGGGTTTAAAATACGCGAGGCGCAGCTTCAGAAGATCCCATACATGCTGGTGATAGGGGACCGCGAGGCGGCTGAAGGGACGGTCGCCGTGCGGACGCGTGCGGGTGGGGACCAGGGCGCCCAACCCGTCGAAGGATTCGTTTCGGCCGCGCTCGCCGAAGTCCGAGACCGGAAGTAGGCCCCTGGCTAACCTGGGAGGCAGTTATCGCTTTTGATCGCGGGTCGAGAGGCCCAAGACGTGACGATCGGGTGCGTGTGAACGAACGCATCCGGGTGCGCGAAGTACGCGTGATCGACGATGCGGGGCAGCAGCTTGGCATCATGCCGCCGCCCCAGGCCCTGACGATCGCTCGTCAGAAGGGCCTCGACCTGGTCGAGATCTCCCCCACCGCCGTGCCGCCGGTCTGCCGGATCATGGATTACGGGAAGTATCAGTACCAGGAACAGAAGCGCGCGCGCGAGGCGAAGAAGCACCAGCGGATCATCGAGGTCAAGGAAATCAAGTTTCGTCCGAAGGTGGACGAGCACGATTACCAGTTCAAGAAGAAGCACATCGAGCGCTTCCTCGCCGACGGCGACAAGGTGAAGGCGACGATCTTCTTCCGCGGCCGTGAGATGGCCCATCCCGAAATCGGCCGCCGCATCCTGGAACGCCTGATTGGCGAGCTGGGCGAGGCGGCGATCGTGGAATCGGCGCCGCGCCAGGAAGGGAATCAGATGCACACGATTCTGGCGCAGCGATCGGGCAAAAGTACAAAGGGGTCATCCGACGCGTCGCGTCGATCGGCGCCCCAACCTGCCGGCGTCGCGGCCGGCACGCGCGCACCGGCCGCGGAACCGCCGGAGAGTGAGAGCTAGAACGTCATGGCGAAGCAGAAACTGAAGACGCATCGTGGCGCCGCCAAGCGGTTCAAGAAGACCGCGGGCGGCAAGTTCCGTCGCGCCGCCGCATTCAAGCGGCACATCCTGACCAGCAAGACGACCAAGCGGAAGCGGTCGTTGCGCGGGACCGTCGAGGTCGCCGAACAGGACCAGGATCGACTGAAAAGGATGCTTCCGTACGAGTGAACGTGAGAATCTGAAATTGCGGATTGCGGAATGTGGATTGCGGACTTATTGCGGATTAGCTGAATCCGCGTAATCCCAATCCGCAATCCGCAATCCGCAATCCGCAATATCAGGAGCCAGCGAAATGCCTCGAGTGAAACGTGGAACAGTTCGGCGGGCGAAGCGGAAGAAGCTGCTCGCACGGACGAAAGGAATGTTCGGCAACAAGAGCAAGCTGTATCGCGCCGCGAAAGAGTCGGGCGACACGGCGCTCAAGTATGCCTTCGTCGGCCGCCGCAACAAGAAGCGCGACTTCCGTCGTCTGTGGATCGTCCGCATCAACGCCGCCGCGCGCGAGCATGGCCTGACCTATCGCGATCTGATCGCCGGCCTGAAGCGCGCCGGCATCGCCCTCGATCGCAAAGCGCTCGCCGAGATCGCCGCGCGCGACGCCGCGGGGTTTGGCAAATTGGCCGCGCAGATTAAGGACGCAGCCGCGGCCCACTGAGCAGTGCCAAGTGCTAAGTGCCAAGTGCCAAGTGGAGTTGGCCGTGAATAGTGAGAAGTGCGGGGTTAGTCCTGCGATTGGCCTCGATCGTCACCTTTGCTCCCGTTCGGAGGTAGGACCCCTCACTCTGAACTTGTCACTTCCCACTCCACTTAGCACTTAGCACTCGGCATTTAGCACTGTATCGTGTCTCCCTCTCCCATCGAACAGCTGCGAGCGCAGTTTACGAGTGAGCTTGCAGCCGCCACCACAGACGCCGGCGTCAAATCGCTTCGCGATCGCTATCTCGGCCGCAAGGGCGGCGCTGTCGCTGCGCTCCTGAAGGAAGTCGCCGGAGCGCCGGCTGACCAGCGTCCCGTTCTCGGGCGCGAGGCCAATGAGCTGAAGCGCGAGATCGAGACCGCGCTCGACGAGAAGCGCGCGGCGCTCGAGGCGTCGAAGGCGCCGGCCGGCTCGGTCGACGTCACGCTGCCTGGGCGTCGTCCTGTCATCGGCCGCACGCACCCCCTGACCGCGCTCCGCACGCGGATCGAATCGATCTTCGCCAGACAGGGCTACGAGATCCTCGACGGTCCCGAGACCGAGGACGACTGGCACAACTTCGAAGCGCTCAACATGCCGCCGGAGCATCCCGCCCGCGACATGCAGGACACGCTGTATTTGAAGGAACCGTGGGCGAGGCATGTTCGCGGGGCTTCAGCCCCGCGTCCTGCGACGCTGCTGCGCACGCACACGTCGTCGATGCAGATCCGCTACATGGAGACGCACGAGCCGCCCGTGCGGATCATCGCGCCCGGCCGCGTCTACCGCCGCGACAACCTCGATCTCACGCACACGCCGATGTTCCAGCAGGTCGAAGGGCTGGTGGTCGGCGAGGGCGTGACGATGGCGGACTTGAAAGGAACGCTCATCGGCTTCCTGCGCGAGCTGTTCACGCCCGACACGCCGGTGGTGTTCCGTCCGAGCTTCTTCCCCTACACCGAGCCAAGCGCCGACGTCTTCATCGGCTGCCAGCAGTGCGATGGCAGCGGCTGCGCGATGTGCAAGCGCACCGGGTTCATCGAGGTCCTCGGCAGCGGGATGGTGCACCCGGCAGTCTTCGAGGCCGTCGGCTACGACCCGGTCAAGATCACGGGCTTCGCCTTCGGCGTCGGCATCGAGCGCCTGGCGTTGCTGATGCACGGCGTCGAGGATATTCGTCTGTTCTACGAGAACGATCTGCGCTTCCTGGAGCAGTTCCCGCTGTGAAGGTCCTCGTCTCGTGGCTCCGCGAGCTGGTCGACATTCCGGTCGACAGCGCGACGCTGGCCCAGGATCTCCACATGGCCGGCTTCGAGGTAGCGAGCGTGATGGGGACTGTCCCCAATGGCACAGAATCCGTGCCATTGGGGACAGTCCCCGATGCCGTCATCGACTTCGAGATCACCGCAAACAGACCCGACTGCCTCAGCCTCATCGGGATCGCGCGCGAAGTCGCGACGAAATACGGGACGACCCTGCACCATCCGGCCGCCGCGGACCTTGGCGCACCGGATCGCGCAAAAGCCGGACCGCTGACGATCACCATCGAGGATCCGATCCGCTGCCCCCGCTACTGTGCGGCGCTGGCCGACGTCACCATCGGCCCCTCACCCACCTGGCTCGCTGACCGTCTGACCGCCTCCGGCGTCCGCTCGATCAGCAACATCGTCGACATCACGAACTACGTGCTGCTCGAGCTCGGCCACCCGCTGCACGCGTTCGATCTTGCCCGCCTCGAGGGACCGGAGCTGCGCATCCGTACGGCCAGACCCGGCGAAACGCTGACCACCCTCGACGGCCAGAAGCGCACGCTCGACTCCGAGATGCTCGTGATCGCCGATCGGTCACGTGCCCAGGCGCTCGCGGGTGTGATGGGTGGCGGCGACAGTGAAGTGTCTGTGGCGACGAAGACAATCGCGATCGAAAGCGCGTGGTTCCTTCCCACGTCGGTGCGTCGGACCTCGAAGCGCCTGGGCCTCTCGACTGAAGCGTCGTATCGTTTCGAGCGTGGCGCCGATTTCGCGGCCGCGTCGGAAGCGCTCGCTCGGGCCTGCGCGCTGATCACGCAGATTGGCGCCGGCACCCCGATTCGTACGGGATGGATCGACGCCTGCCCGGCCACACGTCCCCCGACCGTCGTCCGGTTCGAGCCGGCGTGGGCGGCACACGTCCTCGGCGCGCCGGTCGAGGTCAGCGAAATGCGGCGCATCTTGCGTGGGCTCGGATTCACGATCGCCGAAGACAGCGCGTCGAGCTGGACCGTGACCGCACCGACATGGCGCGTCGACGTCTCGCGCGACATCGATCTGATCGAAGAGATTGCGCGCCATTACGGCTACGACCGGCTACCGACTACATTCCCGCCGGTCCTCAAGGCTCCGGCGCGCCCCGACGAGCGGCTGGAGCAGAACCGGGCGCTCCGCCGCCTTGCCACCGCCGCCGGGTTCAATGAGTGCGTGACGTTCTCGTTCATCGGTGAGCCCTCGGCCGAAGAGTTCGCAGAACCCGGCGAAGGCGTCGCGATCGCGAATCCGCTCTCGGAAACGTTCGCCGTGCTCCGCCCCTCGCTCCTGCCCGGCATCGTCGATTCGCTGAGCCACAACCGGCGTCACGGCCAACGCGACGTCCGCCTGTTCGAGCTCGGGACGCGCTTCTCGAAGACAAGCGGCGAACGCCAGACCCTGGCGCTTGGCTGGCTCGGCGCGGGCAACCCGGAGCACTGGAGCGAGCGCACGCGTCCGGTTGACTTCTTCGACCTGAAAGGCGTGGTCGAGGAGCTTGCAGCTGCGATGGGGCTGACCACGTCGGCCCGTCCTTCGACGCGACCGTTTCTCTCGCCCGGACGGACTGCGGAAATCGTCGTCGATGCACCCGATGGAGGCCGTCGGCTGCTCGGCGTCATCGGCCAGCTCCGCCCAACGCTGGCCTTGGCACGCGATATTCCAACCCAGGACGAGGTTTATCTTGCGGAGCTCGACCTCGACTCGGTGACCGATCTCGTCACGGTGCTGGACATCGCGGTCACACATGCGCTGCCGCGATTCCCCGCCATCGTCCGCGACCTGTCGATTCTTGTCGCGGACGTCTTGCCCGCCGCCGATGTTCGTGGCACGATTCGTTCGGTGGCGCCGGCGACGCTGGCGCGGCTCGCGGAGTTCGATCGCTACGTGGGTACGGGCGTGCCGGAAGGTCGCGTCAGTCTGTCGTATCGACTGACGTTCCTGGCACCGGATCGCACGTTGACCGACGCCGACGTCGACGCCGCAATGGAGAAGATCGTCGCGGCGCTCGCGCATGCGCACGGCGCGGTTCGGCGTTAGATCCGATGGTGTGCGTAGGCCCAAGAGATCCGATGGTGCGCGTAGGCCCAAAAGATCCGACAGTGTGCGTAGGCCCAAAAGATCCGATAGTGTGCGTAGGCCCAAGCTTTAGCTTGGGCAAACCGGAATCGGTACGTAGGCGGTGATGCCCGAGCTGAAGCTCGGGCCTACGTACATCTCGTGCATTCATTCATAGAATTTCGAAAATCCGAGGTATCCGATGGTAAAGACCGGACGGACCGTCGAGCTCGAGCCCATTGATCGGCTGGAGGAAAAGGTCAAACTGCTCGTGAACATGATCGAGCGGCTGAAAAGCGATGCCGCCCGGCTCGCCGAAGATAATGCCCGGCTCGCGCGCGAGCTGGAGATGGCGCACGTGCAGATCTCGGAAGCCGAAACCGCAAGCGGCGAGATGGTCGCCCTCCGTGAAGAACGCGACCTGGTTCGCGCCCGGGTCGCGACGATGCTCGAACAGCTCGAAGGGCTGGCCCTGTAGAACGTGGCCGAAGACATCGAGCGCGTCGTTCCGGTCGTCATTCAGGGACAGCGCTACCCTGTGAGGAGCACGCTCGAACCGAGCTATGTCGCCGAGCTCGCCGCATACGTCGACGAGAAGATGCGGCTGGCCTCCGACGCGAACAATACGACCGATTCGCTCCGCGTCGCCGTGCTCGCCGCGTTGAATCTCGCCGACGAGGTGTTCCGCCACCGCGCCGAGCGCGACGGCAGCAACATGGCGATCGCGGCGCGGGCGGGTGAGCTCGAACGTCTGCTCGACGCGGTCCTCGCCGGCGAACCGCGTTTGCGATAGGCGACGCTTCGGCACGACGTGTCAACGCCCAACCTCCAACTCTCAATTCCCAACTGCCACAGCGTTGCGAACCTTGGGAATTGGAAGTTGGGAGTTGGGAATTGACAGGGGCGCCGGTCGCGGTTTGGGACCGCCACCGATTTGCCCTGAACTCTGACGCGAACGATCCGATAGAATAAGCAAGGCCCTGAAGTGCTCGTGATGGCTCAGGAGAGTCGCTTGAGCCAATGCTAGTCCAAGCGAATCGCGACACCGCCCCGTGTGCACGCCTCCGCCGCGAGGAAGCCTGACGGGCGGTTCTCAAACAGCGGTTCCACCTGCTTTCGCAGGTTCAACGACCTCCTCACACGGCACGTCGGGGCCCTCTCACTCAGTCAGGCGCCCTCCGGAAGAGGGGGCCCGTGCGAAGAGAGGACTCTCGTGTCGGGCCAAATCCTGAAGTACGCCCTCGACTTCGCCATCGCCTTTGCCGCCGCCGCGGCGCTGTTTGGCTATTGGCTCGCCAACCGCAGGCGACTCGCCGCCGAAACGATCGGTCGCGCCGAGGAACAGGCATCTCGCATCCTCCGTGACGCTGAACGCGAGACCGACGCGCGCCGCAAGGAAGCCATGCTCGAGGCCAAGGAGCGCGCGCACGAGCTCCGCATCGAGGCTGAACAGTATGCGCGCGATCATCGGCAACAGATCGCCGGCATCGAGCAGATGCTCGTGAAGCGCGAGTCGGGACTCGTCGAACAGCAGGCGTCGCTCGAGGAGCGCGACCGATCGCTGGCGCGCCGCGACCAGGCACTGACCACACGCGAGCAGGCGGTCGCGACGAGCGCTGCGCGCTACGAGGAACTCGTCACGCAGCAGCGGCGAGATCTCGAGCGTCTTGCCGGTCTCACTTCTGACGAAGCGCGCGAAATGCTGATCAAGCATATCGAAGCGGACGCCCGCCGCGACGCGGCGAGCCTGGTCAAGCGGATCGAGAGCGAAGCGCGCGAGCAGGCTGCCGACCGTGCGCGCGCCATCGTCACGCAGGCGATTCAGCGCAGCGCTGCCGAACACGCCATCGAGACGACCGTCACCGTCGTCGATCTCCCGAGCGACGACATGAAGGGTCGGCTCATCGGCCGCGAGGGGCGCAACATCCGCGCGTTGGAGCTGGCGACCGGCGTCGATCTGATCATCGACGACACTCCCGGTGCGATCATCCTCTCGGGGTTCGATCCCATCCGCCGCGAGGTTGCGCGACGCACCATCGAACGGCTGATCGCGGATGGCCGCATCCACCCGGCGCGCATCGAGGAAGTGGTCGAAAAGGTGCGCAGCGAGATGGACGACGCGGTCCGGAAGGACGGCGAAGCGGCGGCGTTCGAGCTCGGGCTGCACGACCTCCATCCCGACGTGCTCACGCTGATGGGACGACTGCAGTTCCGCACCAGCTACGGGCAGAACATCCTCAACCACTCGAAGGAGGTCGCCTTTCTCGCGGGCGTGATGGCGCGCGAGCTGGGCCTGAGCGCTCACGTCGCGATTCGCGCCGCTTTTCTGCACGACATCGGCAAGGCTATCGACCGCGATCTGCAGGGATCTCACCTCGAGCTGGGGCTCGATTTTCTGCGCAAGCGCGGCGAGTCGGAGCCGGTGCTGCAGGCGGTTGCCGCGCACCACATGGACATCGACTGGCCGTCGCTCGAGGCGATGATCGTGCAGTCGGCCGATGCGATTTCGGCGGCCCGCCCCGGCGCGCGGCGCGACCTCCTCGAAACCTACGTCAAGCGCCTCGAGAAACTCGAGCAGATCGCCGACTCCTTCAAAGGCGTGTCGAAGTCGTTTGCCCTTCAGGCCGGGCGCGAAATCCGCATCATGGTCGAGAGCGAGAAGATCAGCGACGATGAAGCGGTGTGGCTGTCGCGCGACATCGCGCGGCGGATCGAAAGCGAGCTCGAGTATCCGGGACAGATCAAGGTCACCGTGATTCGCGAGACCCGTGCCGTCGACTATGCCAAGTGAGGAACTGACGCCGCAAGCCACGATCGCGACCGCGGGCGAGCACGCGCTGATTCGTCACATCCGCGCCCGACTGGCGCCCGCGCCCGACTGGCTGATCGTCGACGTCGGCGACGATGCTGCTGTCTACGAGCCGCAGCGGAACGCCCTCGAGGTCATCACCACCGATGCCATTGTCGATGGCGTCCATTTCGATCGCGCCTTTACGCCTCCTTCAGCGATCGGACATCGTGCGCTCGCGGTGAATCTGAGCGATCTGGCCGCCATGGGCGCAGAGCCCAGGCTCGCTACGGTGTCGATGGCGCTGCCGCAGACGCTCACCCTACAGCACTTCGAACAGATCATCGATGGCCTCGTCGCGCTCGCCGAGCGCACGCGTTGCCGCATCGTCGGCGGCAACATCACAGCGACGCCGGGGCCGCTCGCCATCGACATCACCGCAGTCGGTTCGGTAGGGCGGCGTCGCGTGCTGACGCGGGCCGGGGCGCGTCCCGGCCATTACGTCTTTGTCAGCGGAACCCTCGGAGATGCTCGGGCCGGTCTCGCGCAGCTTCGTGCAGATCCGGCCGTTGCGGCGGGTCGCTCGTCGGAACTCGTGGCACGCTACCTGCAGCCTGAGCCCCGGTTGCGGCTTGGCCAGCAACTGGGACGACGGCAGGCGGCGACCGCGGCGATCGACTTGAGCGATGGCCTTGCCGATGGTCTCCACCAGCTTGCGAGCGCGTCCGGCGTCGGATTCGAAATCGACGCCACGGCTCTCCCGGTACGCGAAGACGCACGCGGCCATTGGGGGAGCACGGAGCAAACGGTTGAGGAGGCCCTGGCGGGCGGCGACGACTACGAGCTGCTTTTCACCGTGCACCCGCGACGTCTCGGGCGTCTGAAGGCGGTTGAGCGGCTTGTGGCCGGCCTCAAGCTGACCCATATCGGCACCGTGACCCGGACGCCCGGCGTCGATATCATCCACGGCGACGGGCGGCGCCAACCGGTAGGCGCCGGCTACGAGCATTTCGGTTAGTAGCCGATATCAGTCCACAGGTGGAGCCCGGGCCTAGCCCCGGCGGATGGCGGACGCCCGCTCCACTTGGTGGGCTCCAGCTCCGGCGGAGGCGGTTACCCGCCACTACTTGTGGTGGCGGGGCTTCAGCCCCGCGTATTGTTTACCGTTTCTTGTGATACTCGCAGACTCCCGCTGGCGCAAAGCCCTCGCGACGATCTTCGTCGTCGGGGGACTCGTGTGGCTGTACGAGGAGACCATGCTCGATTCCCGCTTCTCTGCGAAGCAGGAGGAGGGCGACCCGCAGCCCCCGCCAAAGCCGGGCTCCCGCCTGCTCTTTTCGGCGACCGCGTACTGCAAGGGCAGCACAACAGCGTCCGGCGTCAACGTGCGCTCCGGGATTGCGGCTGCCGATCCGGATCTCCTGCCCGTCGGTTCGGTGTTGGAAGTAGACGCGCCGGGATCACGGTACGACGGCGTCTACACGGTCATGGACACGGGCCCGCGCGTGCAGGGACGCCACGTCGATCTCTACATGTGGAGCTGCCACGAGGCGCTGCGCTTCGGTCGCTCCAGCGTGCGCCTCAATGTGCTGCGGCTTGGATGGAGCCCCGCGCAGAGCGCACCAAGCCTGATCGATCGCCTGTTCCGTCGCCGCGAGGCCGTAGCGGCGCAGCAGCAGCCAGCGCCGTCCGCGCAACCGCCGGCCCCTGCGACGCCGCCGGCGCCATGATGCCCAAGCTAAAGCTTGGGCCTACGTACGCTCTTGTCCGACACCATCGTACGTGGGCCCGAGCTCGTACGTAGGCCCGAGCTTTAGCTCGGGCATCATGGAGCATCGCGATCGGTACGTAGGCCCGAGCTTTAGCTCGGGCATCATGGAGCATCGCGATCGGCCCGACTAAAGTCGGGGCCCTACTGCGGCGGCTTCTTCCCCTTTGCCGGACTTTCCTTCTCCAGCTCCGTCTGCACCAGTTTCAACTCTTCACGCTTGTGGGCATCGACGACCGGATAGGTCAGATCGAGCTCGTCGAGGGCTTCGACGATGGCCGCCGAGACGACCATTCGCGTGAACCACTTGTGATCCGCCGGCACCACGTACCACGGCGCGTGCTCCGACGCAGTGTGGCGGATGGCGTCCTCGTACGCTTCCTGATACGCGTCCCAGCAGTTCCGCTCTTTGGCATCGGCCATCGAGAACTTCCAGTTCTTGTCCGGCTCGCGCAGCCGGCTCAGGAACCGCTGCCGCTGCTCTTCCTTCGACACATGCAGAAAGAACTTGCGGATGACGACGCCGTTGCGCGACAGGTAGCGCTCGAAATTCTCGATGTCCTCGTAACGTTCGCGCCAGACGTCCTTGGTGATGAGCGATGATGGCAGCTTCTGCGCATTCAGCAGCTCCTCATGCACTTTGACCACGAGCACTTCCTCGTAGTACGAACGGTTGAAGATGCCTATCCGCCCGCGCTCAGGGAGCGCCCGCACCGCGCGCCACAGATAGTCGTGATCGAGCTCCTCGTTGCTCGGCGCCTTGAATGAGAACACCTGGCAGCCCTGCGGGTTGATCCCGGACATCACGTGCTTGATCGTGCCGTCCTTGCCCGCGGCGTCCATCGCCTGAAAGATCAGGAGCACCGACCAGCGGTCCTGCGCGTACAAGCGATCCTGCAGCTCGCGCAGCCGGTCGACCCCCTGCAGCAACAGCTCCTGCGCGCGGGCCTTTGACTTGATGCCGCGCGTATCGGCCGGGTCGACGTCCTTCAAGCGGAACTTCTTGCCGTCATCAATCCGGAATGGCTTCGCGTACTTGTGCAGGTCCATGGGGCATAAGGATATATGGGGACTTGGGGGCATGGGGAAGAACGCCCGGTTCATCCGAGCGTCTTCGGTCCCTATGCCCCACTACGCCACCTTTGCGAATTGCAGCTGATACAGCCGGTAGTAGATTCCGCGGCGGGCGAGGAGGGCCTGGTGAGTGCCGGACTCGCGGATCACGCCCTTGTGGAGCACCAGAATGGCGTCCATGTCCTGAATCGTCGAGAGCCGGTGCGCGATGGCGATCGTCGTCCGCCCCTCCATCAGGACGTGCAGGGCCTGCTGGATGGTGTGCTCAGTCTCGGTGTCGACGCTTGACGTCGCCTCGTCCAGGATCAGGACCGGCCGGTCGAACGCGAGGGCTCGCGCGAAGGACAACAGCTGCTTCTCGCCCGTCGACAGCGTCGCCCCGCGTTCCGCAACAGGGGCATCGAAGCCGCCCGGCAGCGCGTGGATGAAACGATCGGCCCGGACCGCGGTCGCCGCTCGCTTTACCGCCGCACCGTCGATCGACTCCGCGCCGAGCCGGATGTTGCCGCCAATCGTCCCTGAGAACAGGTGGACGTCCTGAAGGACGAGCGCGAACAGCCCGCGCAGGCGCGACAGCTCGAGATCGCGAATGTCAATGCCGTCGATCCGGATCTGACCGCGCTGGACGTCGTAGAAGCGCTGGAGCAGGCTGATGATCGTCGTCTTTCCAGACCCGGTGGCGCCGACGAGCGCCACCCGCTCTCCCGGCTTCACCTCGAACGAGATGTCTTTCAACACCCAGTCCTCGTTGTTGTACGCGAACCAGACGTGGTCGAAGACGATGTGGCCCTTGAACGGCGTGTCCGCTGTTGCGGGCTGCGCCGGGCTGACAACCGAGACCGGCGTGTCGAGCAACGTGAAGATACGCTCCGACGACGCCATCGCCGACTGCAGCACGTTGAACTTCTCCGACATGTCGCTGATGGGCCGGTAGAAGCGCGCCGAGTACTGCAGGAACGCGACGAGGACGCCAACCGTGAGCGTCCCTTCCATCACCTGCAGCCCGCCGAACCAGATGATGATCGACGCCGCCAGCGCGCCAACCAGTTCGATCGCCGGATAGAAAAGGGCGTAGAAGAAGATCGACTGAATGTTGGCGTCGCGGTGCTCGCGGTTGATCTGCTCGAACCGCGAGAAGTTCAACGGCTCGCGTCGAAACAGCTGCACCGTCGACATGCCGGTCAGGTTTTCCTGCAGATAGGCATTGATTCTGGCGATCAGCGCGCGAACGACGCGGTAGGACTCGCGGACGTTGCGTCGGAACCATTGCGTGACAAGGACGATGAGCGGCAGCACCACGAAGCTCGCCAGCGCGAGCTTCCAGTCCATGCCCAACATCACGATCATGATGCCGAAGAGAGTGAACACGTCGCCGAAGATCGCCACCACACCTGCGGTGAAGAGATCGTTCAGCACGTCGACGTCGCTGGTAACGCGCGTCATCAGCCGGCCGACGGGATTCCGGTCGTAGAACCGCAGGTCGAGCCGCTGCAGATGACCGTAGATCTCCATCCGCAGGTCGTACATGATGCGCTGCCCGGTCAGCTGCATCATCCAGGTCTGTACGTACTCGAGGACGAACGACGCCAGCAGCACCGCCAGGAACTGCCACGCGATAGTCGGCAGACCGCTCAGATCGTTGTGCGCGATGTACTCGTCGATCGCGACCCGCGTCAGATACGGCGGGGCGAGCTGCAGCACCGCGCTGGCGATGATCGAGACCAGCGCGATCGCCACCTGCACCTTGTAGGGACGGAGATATCCCAGCAGCCGCTTCATCAGCCGGCTGTCGTAGGCTTTTCCGACTACGTCTTCGTCGTGGACGGACATTTTTCTGGCTACGGGCTCCGGGCTACAGGCTTTGCCCGAGCTAAAGCTCGGGCCTACGTACGCGAATGACTTTTCCCGAGCTAAAGCTCGGGCCTACGTACGCGAATGACTTTTCCCGAGCTCAAGCTCGGGCCTACGTACGCCGGTGACGACGCCCAGATGTACGTAGGCCCAAGCTTTAGCTTGGGCCTCATGCGCGAACATCGTCTTCTTCGATTGCTTCCAGCTCCTCTTCCAGCAACTGCTTGCGATGCAGCTCCGCGTAGAACCCACCGTGCGCGACGAGCTCGACGTGCGATCCGCGTTCGACGATGCGGCCGCCGTCCAGGACGAAGATGATGTCCGAATCGCGAACCGTCGAGACGCGGTGCGCGACGATGAGGCACGTGCGCCCTCGCCGGACCTGCTTCAGCCGCTGCAGGATCTCTTCTTCCGTGTAGGTATCCACCGCCGACAGCGCATCGTCCAGGACGAGGATGCGTGGATCGGTGGCGAGCGCACGCGCAAGGGCCGTCCGCTGTTTCTGGCCGCCCGACAGCGTGATCCCTCGCTCGCCAACGAGCGTGTCGAAGCCTTTCGAGAAGTCGGCGACGTCTTTGTCGAGCCGCGCGATGCCCGCCGACCGCTCGACCACTTCCCTGCGCATGTCCGCGGGCAAAGCCGCCACTTCCGGGGCGAAGGCGATATTGCCCTCGAGTGTGTCCGAGAAGAGGAACGGTTCCTGCGGTGCGACCGCGACCAACCGACGCAATGTCGCGAGCGAAATCTCTCGCACGTCGATGCCGTCGATGAAGACCGTGCCCGGCGGAGGATCGAGCAGCCGCGGCAGGAGCTGCAACAAGGTCGACTTACCACTCCCGGTCGGTCCGACGATCGCGGCCGTTTGTCCAGGCTGCACGACGAGGTTGATGTCCCCGAGCACCGTCGTCGGCCCGTGGCCGAACGTGAGGCCTCGGACTTCGACCAGGCCGCGAACGGACGCCGGATCGACCACGGCCGGGTGCGCGGGATCGGCGATACTCGGCGACTCGTCCAGGATCTCGAGCATCCGCTTCCACGATGCCATGCCGCGCTGCAGCATATTCGTGACCCAGCCGAAGGCGATCATCGGCCACGAGAGCATCACGAGATATGCGTTGAACGCGACGAGTTCGCCTACCGTGATTCGCCCCTGGATGACGTCACGGCTGCCCTGCCAAAGCACCAGCAGCGCTCCAAAGCCGAGGAACAGCGTCATGCTCGGGTAGAACGCGCCCTGGAGGCGAATCAGACCTTGATTGCGCCGGATGTATTCCTCGTTGGCGACGCGAAAGCGGCCGAGCTCCGCCTCTTCCTGGCCGTAGGCGCGCACGACCCGAACCCCGGACAGGTTCTCCTGTGCGACCGCACTGAGCTCGGAGAGCTGCGCCTGAATCTTTTCGAACCTCCGGTGAATGGCAGCACCGAACACCTTTACCGAGATCGAAACGAGAGGCAGCGGCAGCAGCCCGATCAGCGTCAGCCGCGGGTCGATCGACAGCATCAGCACGATTGCGACAACGAAGACGAGCGTCGTCTGCGACGCGTACATGATCGACGGCCCCGCCATCATGCGGACGGCATTCAGGTCGTTGGTCGCGCGCGACATCAGATCGCCGGTCCGATGCCGCCGGAAGTACTCGGGCGGCAGCCGCTGTAAGTGCGCGAAAAAGGCGTTCCTGAGGTTGTACTCGATCTCGCGCGAGACACCGATGATGATGCGGCGCATCAGGAAACGGAACACGCCGCCGGCGCCGGAGATGGCGAACAACACCGCTGCGTACAGACCCAACTTGCCGCGCGTGACGCTGGTGGTCAGATCGTCAACCGCGTACTTCAACACCCACGGCGACAGCAACTGAATGGAGGTCGTCGCGAGGATGCAGCCGAAGCCGAGTGCGAGCGTACGGCCGTGACGAGAGAAGTACGGCAGGAGGCGCCGGTAGGGAGCCTGTCCCGCCCCTGACAGGGACATCGTCCGAGTATAACGTGTGCTATTCTGAGCCTCGTCCTGCCCCCAGCAGGTCCGGACGCGGTCGTCCGATACTGGTCAGGCGCCCGCTCGTATTCCCTTCCCGCGGTTCCTTCCCAGCGAACCGGCATGAGTGGCGCGAACGCTGTAGCTCGAAGTTGTCGGGGCCGAAAAGAGGACTATGCATACGTTTGTTTTGCGGCGCGCTGCCGGCGTGGCGGCGAGCTCGATCCTTCTCTGGCTAGCGGCGGCAGTCCCGGCCATGGCGCAATACGGTCGTCCGACGATGAGCGATCCTGCCACCGGAGAGAAGTACCACGTCGAGGTCTCATACGGCTTCTGGAATTCCGATCTCGAGGCGACCATCTCGAGCGAGCAGCTCGGAATCATCGGCACGGAGATCGACGTCAAGTCGGATCTCGGCTACACCGACGAAGCCGTCCGTCAGTTCCGACTGGTACTGCGGCCTGGCAGGAAGCACAAGTTCCGCGTCGAGTACATCCCGATCAAGTTCGAGGGCGACACCATCCTGATCCGGGACATCATCTTCAACGGGATCGAGTTCAACGCCGGCTTGCCGGTGCAGAGCCAGTTCGAATGGGACACCTGGCGCCTGGGCTACGAGTACGACTTCGTCTACACCGATCGTTTTTACGCAGGATTCATCCTCGAAGTGCGTCAGACGCACGCCCAGCTGCAGCTGAATAGCCCAATCGACGCCGAGTTCACAGAGGCGCGAGGGCCAATCCCAGGGATTGGCGGCGTGATCCGGGCCTATCCGGCGAAGAACTTCTCGATCACCGGCGAGGTCACCGGCCTGAACGTTCCGGAGATCGACGAGTATGAAGGACAGTTCATCGACGTCGACATCTACGGGACCTTCAACTTCACCGACAATTTCGGCGTCCAGGGTGGCTACCGCTGGCTCGACGCAAGTTACCTGGCCAAACTCGATACGGGCGACCTCACGATGAAGGGGCTCTACTTCACCGGCGTCGCCCGGTTCTAGAGAGAGACGAAGGGCCCCGTCGGCGTTGGAGGCTGGGCGATGACGCGTTTTTCAGCGTCCGACTAGTGCGCAAAGTGATATTGATCGGCGAAGCGTGGCATCGCCGAGCGAACCGCAAAGCCATCCGCCGATCAAGCCTTTCCTCCCGGATGTTTTCCAGCGCTGCCCGCGGCTGACGCTGCTGGCCATCTTCGCGGCACTGGCCGTCATCCATACGTGGCCGCTCGCAACGCGACCGGCCTACTACTCCAGACTCGACACCGCCGACGCGCAGCTGAACACGTGGGCTATCGCGTGGGTGGCGCGAACGCTGCCGACAGATCCGCTGCACCTCTTCGACGCAGGCATCTTCTACCCGGAAAAGCGAACACTCGCCTACTCGGAGCCGCTGATCGTGCAGGGGGCGCTGGCGATTCCGGTGATCGGCCTCGGCGGATCGCCAGTGCTGGCCTACAACCTGGTCCTACTCGCGGGGTTCACGTTGACCGGATGGGCGGTCGGTCTTCTGGCACTGCGGATGACGGGAAGCCTCGCGGCGGCGGTCGTCGGCGGCTCGATTGCGGCGTTCAACGCGCAGTCGCTCGTACGGCTGCCGCATATCCAGGCACAGCATCTCGAGTTCCTGCCGCTGGCGCTGTTCGCGTTCGATCGCCTGCTCGAACACGGCCGCCCGAAGCACGCGGTGCTGCTCGGCGCCGCGGTGGCGTTGCAGGCGTTCGCATCGATCTACGCGCTGATCTTCACGGCCTGGGCGCTCACGTGCGCAGCTGTCGTTCGGATCAACGAGTGGATTGGTCCCAGCCGCTGGCGGATCACCGCGCTTCTGCTCGTCGCCGCCGCCGTCGCCGCGCTGATGCTTGCGCCCGTGTTGCACCCCTATTACCTGCTCTCGAAGGAATACGGCCTGACCCGATCGTTCGCTGAATCGCAGCAGTTCGCCTCGACCTGGACGGACTATCTCTATACGGGCGCCCGCGTGCACTACGGGTTGTGGAGCCACGCGTTCCACCGGAGCGCCGAGGCCAACTTTCCAGGAATCGTCGCGCTGGTCCTGGCGATAGTCGGCGTAACCACGGGATGGCGGGCCGGGCGCACCGAGTGCTCCGCTGCACAGCGATTCGTGCGCATGGCGACGGCCATCGTCATCGGCGCGGTGTTCCTGTCGGTGGCGCCGTGGATGCCCGGATTTGGCTGGGCTCACGCGCATGTCCCAGTGCTCGGCGCCATCAGAGCCTACGCGCGAGCCGGACAGATTGTGATGGTTGGCTTGGGGTTGCTTGCGGCCGCGGGCGTGATTGCCCTCCGCGGACGATGGATCACCGAGCGCCGGTGGTCCGTCGTCGCGGGAACGTTGATCGTACTGGTGAACGTCGAGGCGCTTCGCGCGCCGATGTGGTATTTCCCCTTCCAAGGCGTGCCGACGATCTACGATGTGCTCCAGAGCCCGGAGCACGTCGCCGTCCTGGAGCTGCCGATCTACGGACGGCCCGGCGTGTCACGAAATGCCCGCTATATGGTGAACGCCACTCGTCACTGGAAGCCGCTGGTAAACGGCTACAGCGGCTTCGTCCCACCCGACTACCGCGTCACGGCCCAGATCGTGAACGGGTTTCCCGATGCGGCCTCGTTCGCATGGCTGCGCGCGAAAGGCATCACCACTGTCGTGCTCCACCGCGCGGACTTCGAACGGAGAAAGGGAAGGCGTCAGCTGCAGCTAGTCGAACGCTCGCCGGAACTCGAAGTGCGGGCGACAGTCGGCGACATCACGATTTTCAAGATTCGGCGGTAGGGTCGCGTCGACCGCGCTTGACCACCTCAGCTCTGGGGGATACATTCAGGCGGCTTCGGCAACCCTATGCCCGTGGCCGCGTCGCGAACGACGCACTCAGAAGGTGTGCGCAGCGTCCGCGCCGCGGCGGCGCGCAAAGGCCCCTACAAACCAAGGCCCTGAAGGAGCGCCCCATGTCGAGAATCCTGCCGTTCGCGCTCGTTCTTCTGCTCGTCTCGCCCTCGGACAGCGCCGCTCACAAGCACAGGACCCGTGACGTGGCCTATTCTTTCGCGCAAGCCTGGAGCCGGCACAGCGCGGCTGAACTGGCCGACCTCTTCGCCGAGGACGGGAGTTTCACGCATCCGTTTGCCACCTCCCCCCAAAGCGCTGTCGTCGGGCGACCCAGCCTGGAATCCTTTCTGAAGACCCTCTTCACCGTAGACATGAGCAAGTCGACGTACACGGTGAAAGAAAACACCATCCGCGAGCGACAGATTGGACCGGCCTTCGTGATCGAATTTGAGGCAACGCTTACAAATGCGACGAAGATGAGCGGTCCGCTCGATCATCGCGCGACGATGGTACTCGAGCCATCGAAGGGTCCTGTGAAGGAGCCCGGCGGCGAAAAACACGCGGAGCACTTCTCGATCGTGGCGCTCAGTCTGGTGGCGCCCGCGCCCGAGTTCGCTCCGAGGAACGCGCCGGTGCAGCAGTAAGGTGGCCTCTGCGGGCGCCGGTGCGCTTCAGATGTCCCTGCGAAGGCCGGAAAGCACTGCCTCATGGCGCTGACGCCCGGAACCCGCCTGGGCCCGTACGAGATCGTGGCCCCGCTCGGTGCCGGCGGCATGGGCGAGGTCTACCGCGCGCGAGACCCTCGCATCGCCCGTGAGGTCGCGATCAAAGTCCTTTCCGCGGCACGCCATGCGGAGGATCAGATTCGCCGCTTTCAGCAGGAAGCTCGTGCCGCGGGGGCGCTGAACCACCCGAACATCGTTGCCATCTACGACGTCGGCGAGCACGAGGACGTGCCATATGTGGTCTCCGAGCTGTTAGAAGGGCGCACGCTTCGAGAGCACCTCCGTGAGGGCCCGCTGAGTACCCGAAAAGCCACCGAGTACGCGATTCAGATCGCCGACGGCCTTGCGGCCGCGCACGAGAAAGGCATCTATCACCGCGATCTCAAACCCACGAACCTGTTTGTCACAAACGATCAGCGCGTCAAGATTCTCGATTTCGGCCTGGCGAAGCTGGCCGGGTCGGGTGCATGGGTGACCGACGATCGATCGACAGACACGCGTCTGACCGAGCCTGGAATCGTGCTCGGAACAGCAGGGTACATGTCTCCGGAGCAGATTCGTGGCCAGGAAGTGGACCACCGCGCCGACATCTTCGCCTTCGGCGCAGTCCTCTACGAGATGCTTTCTGGCAAGCCCGCCTTTAGCGGACCGTCCGCGTTCGAAGCCATGGGTGCGACGCTCAAGGACGAGGCCCGGCCGCTTTCCGAGAGCAGCCGTGCGATCCCCGTGGACGCCGAAGAGATCGTTCGGCACTGTCTTGAAAAACACCCCGCGGATCGCTTCCAGTCGGCGCGGGATCTCGCCTTCGATCTTCGGCGGCTGCTCGCGCAGTTCTCGTCGGGCGGATCGTTGCCTCCACGCCCGCCGTCACGCAAAACCTCCTACTGGCTGGCGTTGACAGCGCTCGGCGTCGTAGCGGTTGCGATCGCCGGAGTGATCGTGACGCGCACGAGATCGAAGCCGGCAGTGCCGTCCTTCGAGCGAGTGACCTTTCACAGGGGGACGGTCACCGCGGCGAGATTCGCGCCCCATGAACAAGCGATTGTCTACACGGCGGCGTGGGAGGGCCGCCCGAGCGAGGTGTACATCGCGCTGCCGTCCACGCCCGAGGCGCGCACGCTGGGCTTTCCGACCGCGCGGCTCCTGGCCATCTCTTCATCCGGGGACATGGCGATTGCGACCAACACGCGCTACGCCGCGGGCCAACGGTTCGTCGGAACCTTGGCGACGCTCCCCTGGGGCGGAGGCACGATACGTGAGGTTCTCGAGGATGTGGAGGAGGCCGACTGGTCTCCCGATGGATCGGCGCTCGCCGTCGTCCGCTCCGTTGACGGCGGCGCAGAACGCCGGCTCGAGTATCCCATCGGAACACCTCTGTACCTGGCGACCGGCGACCTCCGGCAACCTCGTGTATCTCCGCTCGGAGGTTCCGTGGCCTTCCTCGAAGACCCGCTGGAAATGGGTCTGGCGGCGTCGGTAGCCGTGGTCGAATTGAACGGGCGAAAAACGAGGCTGACGGCCGAGCATCCTGACGCGCGCGGGCTGGCATGGTCACCCGATGGAAGCGAAGTGTGGTTCACGGCCAGCGACGGCGGCGCGCGCGCGCTGCTCGCCGTGTCGCTGGCGGGCCGCGAGCGCGTGATGGCACGCGTGCCCGGCTCGCTCGAGTTGCAGGATGTTGCCGCCGACGGTCGCATCCTTGTCACCCGCGAGGACGAGCGCAGCGGCATTCTCGCGTTGCCTCCGGGTGGATCCAGCGAGGTCGAACTGTCCTGGCTCGGAGATTCGGGGCTCGGCGATCTCGCGGCCGACGGCAGATTGATTCTGTTCGGCGACAAAACGCGCATCTATCTGCGCCGCACCGACGGCTCGCCGCCGACCCGGCTGGGCGACGGGTACGCGGACTCGCTCTCGCCGGATGGGAAATGGGCGCTCACCACCGCGCCCGGCGTGGACCAGCTCGTGCTGGTCGCGACCGGTGTGGGCCAGCCGCGGCCGCTTGCCAGGCACGGAATCACCGCGTACAGCGGCGCCTGGTGGTTCCCGGATGGCAACAGAATCCTGTTCAACGGGCGCGAGGCCGGTCGCGGTCTCCGATCCTACGTGCAGGCGATCGCTGGCGGCCCGCCACGACCGCTCACGCCGGAGGGGACATGGTCCCTCGCGGTCGCCCCGGACGGCTCGTCCATTGTGACCGTCAGTGAAGGCACGGGGATCACGCTGTATCCCATACAAGGCGGGCAACCGCGTGTGCTGTCCAACTCCGAGCCCGGCGACCGTCCGGGAGGATGGACGAAGGATGGGCGCGCGATCTGGGTTTTCCGCCGCGGCGAATTGCCCGCCTGCGTGCATCGAATCGATTTGACGACGGGGCAACGCCGGCTCTGGAAGTGCCTGACGCCACACGACGCCGCGGGCGTGCGGTCGATCACGGACTTCAGAATCACGCCCGACGGCACGTCATACGCGTACAGCTATCGTCGTGTGCTGTCCGACCTGTACATCCTGAAGAATCCTTAAGAGCTTGTAACAAAACTGGGGCCGGCTCACCACTTCCAACCAAGCGGTTCCTTTCGATCGCCTCCTCACCAAGAAACATGCTCCGGTTACGCGGCGTCGCCCGTCGTCGGGCGCAGGGCCAGGCATCCTACGGCACGATGTGCGTCCGCAACCACGCCTGCTGCTTTTTCTCAATCTCCACCTCGCGGGCGATAGCGTCTTTGTCGATGCCGATGTTGGGCGCGCTCTTGCTGGCGAGATCACCGACGCGAGGGAATTGTCGCTCGTCTGATCCATCCAGAATCTTGAGCGCGTAGTCGATGGCCGTTTTCACCGCGCTGGCAAAGGATCGCGCGCCGCTTGCGGCCGTTGCCAACCGCGGAGAACCAAAGTAGCCCGGCCACTCCGGCGCCTGAGCGAGGCGGGTCAGATCCTCCCAGCCATACCCGGACTGCGGCTGCGCTCGCTCGACGGGGCCTACCAGATCCGGGCGCAGAAACAGCAGGCTCGATGTCTCGGATGCTCCCGCGTGCACCGAAAACCCGTCCTCCTTCCTCTCTTTTTCACTAAGGCCGCCATCGTTGCCGTCGCCAGCTGGCAGCAGCCCCATCAGGTGCACCATGTGTCCGCCGTATGTGTCGCGGAAGTAGTCGCCCGCCTGATCCAGCATCCGATTGTGATTGGGCGCCCCGTGCGCGTGCACGATGAAGATCCACCGAAAACGCTGCTCACCGAGTTCGGTCGCCAGATCCATGAACACCGCACGCAGCGTGGTCGATCGGACGGCGTATGTGCCCGGAAAGACATGCTTGCGGCCGATCTCGTTGGCCCCACCGACTCCGAGCGGAATTGTGGGGAACATGACGACGTTCCAGCCGGGCCTGGCGACGATCGCCTCGGCAAGCCGTTGTGCGACCGACTCGTTGAAATACCCGTCGCTGAAGGACGGCAGATAGGGGCCGTGCTCTTCCAGGATGCCACCTGGCATGAGCACCACGGTGCGTGATCGGTCGAGTGTGGGATCAGTAGGCCGTGCGATCAAAATAAATCGTCGACTAGCGCGCCCAGCCTCAACATTGGCCCCCTATCGTCGAGTGTCTTGTTCGTCCCGAAATGGGCGATGACGACATCCTTCTGAGGGGCAATGAAAAGAATTTGTCCTCCGAACCCGCCCTTGAAGAAATATCCCGACGTTGTGATCGCATCCCACTGATAGGCAACGTGATCGAGCCATGCGGGCCGTGGGCCGAAAACCCAGTCCTTGACCAGGTCCCGCCGACCATTCTGGCTGATACGCCGCAGGAAATTGTCCGAGATGATCTGTGTGCGACTCGTTGCACGCCAACTGGGAGTAAAGAGCAGCCCGAAGCGTGCCAGATCCCGCAATGTGGCGATCATTCCACCGTGCGCGGCAGCAACTCCTCTCTTGTTCACGACAATCAGCGCATCGGCTTCCGCACCGATCTTCGACCAAATGTCCTCGCTGAGCACATCCGCAACGGTCTTGTGGATGATTTCCTCGAGCAGCCATCCGAGTATCGCGGTGTTGACGCTGGTGTAGGCCCACGATTCCCCTGGTGGGCGGATTCGTTTCAGTGAGGCCAGATAGCGATATGTCTCTCCTTGCACAACTGACTCCGGCATCCCGGCCGTCGTCGGCAGCAAGCCCAGGCTTGCTTCGTATTGGTAATGCTTGTTCGTTGGATCGGTGTACGACTCGTTGGCGCCTTCCATCCCTGAGGCCATCTCGAGCACGTCTCGAATCGTGACCCGTCCCCACGGCTATTTTTCAATGCCGGGACGTACGCGCCGGTGGTGCGTTGAATGTCGATCTGCCCGCGATCTTCGAGGATGCCTATCGCGGTTCCGATGAACGCCTTCGTCACGGACGCCAGCAAGTGCTTTTCTAGCATCCGCATTCGTGGATAGGCCTCGGTACACGATGCGGCCATGGTGAAGCACGATGAAGCCGTCGATGCCGTGGTCCCCACCGACATACTCATCGAGCGACTCTTCCCGACCGTTCTCCAGTGTTACGCGGTACAGTTCCTACCCTTGGGTCGAGCGCGACCGCGAGCTCGGATACCGGACCGCTTCGATGGATCACCGCACTCGGAAAAATCTCGGAGGTATGGAGGTATGCGAACCGTGAAACATCACCGCCGTCATCCCAATTCCCAATGGTGACTGCGTGTCGCAGTTGTGCCGTCTCAGTTGGCGAGTACGTCCTTGGATTGGCCGCTTGGGTCTGGTCGCTACCCGTTCCTCGTGTCGGCAAAACGATGCAACACGTAACGGATACGAAAACGAGAATAGAGCGGGAACGCACAGCAGCACCAGCGTTGACGTTAACCGCGGAGACGCCACACACATCCTACCGCCTCCCGGCGTCGGCGGTGCGCGTTGTTGGAGGACGCCTGAGGTCCCCTATCCCGTGTCCGGATCGGTCCTCAGTGACGGCGATCTAGTTACGAACGACCATGCCGCGTGTTCGACCAACACTTGGCGACTACACGCGAGTAAGCGATCCCTGATAACTAGCGTTCATACGATTCAAGACGACAGGCGTGCCGAACCCGACGAGGCGGTGCCCCACAGAGCCAGCAGTGCTTCATTAAGGGGCCGTCCGCTGAACTGGATCTCATGGCCGGCACCTTCAATCACCATCCGGGAGGCGCCGATCCGTTCAGCGAGGTCGTCGCAGATGGCGTCGAATCCCGCGCTATGCCCTCCGGAGACGACGAGCTTCGGGAACGGCGCCGGCGCTAGCTCCGCGAGCGGTAGTTCGGGTTCCCAGATCGGCCGCCCGCGGCGGAGCACGGGCACGAGCGGAACTGCAGCGGCGATCAGTTCGGGCGGGAGAGCGTCCGGATCGCTCCCCACCGCCTTCAGAAAGCGGACGACCCAGTCCTGGTCTGGGAGATCCTGATCCCAGAGGCGGCGCACCTCGGCCACGAGTGTCCGCGCAGCTGGATGGTGCTGGCCCAGCGCGAATGCGCCTGGCTCCAGCAGCGTCAGAGATAGAGTCGCATCCGGACGGCGGGCAGCCGCGAACAGAACGCCGAGACCGCCATAGGAATGACCCACGAGGTGGGCACCATCGCCCATGAGGTCGACGATGTCGTCGGCATCACTCAGGAAGTCCTCGCGTTCGGCCGCCGGGCTTCGCCCATAACCTCGCCGGTCAGGCACCAACAGGCGAAACCCTTCTTCGGCGAGCGGTCGTTGTGCCTGCCATTCGTCGGCGCCTATCGCCAGCGAACCGTGCACCAGCACCACGGGCACGCCAGAACCCCACGAGTCTACGAAGAGGTCACTCACAGGTCAGGCTCATCGTCTGGGGTGGATTTTCCGACCGCGACGCACAGCACCCGACTCCTAGTGCAGCCATCGGATCAACGAACGCCGAATGATACTGCTTGAGGCATCGCGAAGCGGATGGAGGCGGTTAGTAATGGGTGACGCCGCACCGACGACCGGCTCTCTCGGTGGCTCGGTAGCCCCTTGGCGACTTTCGGGGAGTGATCCTGGGCCGCCCGCGGGCTCGCGCCTTGGTGTCGAACCGTTCTCAGCGACTCGCCTTCCAGTTCAGGATCACCGTGATCGGCGCCGACGGGTCTTCCTTCACTGTGGCGACAAGAATATGCCGGCTGTCGATGGAGACCATGTACTTGTGGCGGACATCGCCTTGCTGCACGGCGCCGCCGATGGGGAGGGGGAACAGCGCGACGGGTGTGCCGATGTCGGGCTGTGTATTCGACGCCAGCTGGATCGGAACCGTCATCAGCCGGCCATCCCGCGCGACGTAAAAGAGTTCCTTCGCGTCGCGCCAACCCGAAGTCCAACACTTTCACTGTGCCGTCGGCGCGGACCTTGATATTCGCGGGTTTGAGATCGCGATGGATAATCCCTTGCTCGTGTGCCGCTTCGAGCGCCTCGGCAATCTGCTTCGCGATCGGCAGCGCCTCGTCAACCGGAATCGGCCCCTGGGCGATGTGGCCTGCAAGCGTTGGCCCCTCGATGAGCTCCATCACGAGTGCTGTCGCGCCGGCCGCACGTTCCAGGCCGTAAATCGCGGCGATGTTCGGATGATTCAGAGACGCGAGAACTTCGGCCTCGCGCTGGAAGCGGGCCAAACGGTCAGCATCGGACGCGAGCGCGTCAGGCAGCACTTTGATAGCAACGGAGCGCTTTAGGTTCGTATCGGTCGCCTGATAGACCTCGCCCATGCCGCCAACGCCAATCTGGCCGGCGATCTTATCTTATGGGCCGATGCAGGTCCCGGGCGTCAGCGCCATTCCCGTGGGCATTCTACGCGAATGCTCTCGTGTAACGCCGTTGGGCTGCCGTCCGGGCCGCCCGCAAGCCCAATCCGTTCAATACTCTCTCCGAAGATTCTGGCGCTCCGCCGGCTTCGCGTTATGCTGCGGGCCTCGCAGAGCCGACCGGGATATGCTGGTCGGCCTACTGTCAGTTATCCCGCATTTCCGATCAAGAGCGCTACAGACATGGCCATGACTCTCAAAGATACTCTCGCGCAGCTGAAATCACTCGGCAACGAGAAGCTCCGTGCGCAAAACAAAAAGAAGGGCGCTGGGGACAACCAGTTCGGCGTCCGGCTAGGTGATATCCGGAAACTTGCCGCGAAGACCAAGACCAGCCATCAGTTGGCCATCGCGCTCTGGGACACCGGAAACATCGATGCCCAGCTCCTGGCAATCCTCCTGCTCAAACCCAACAACCTGTCTAGCGACGAGACGGATCGGATGGTGCGGTCCGCCAACTTTGTTCAAGTCGCAGACTGGCTGAATTCTTATGTTGTCAAGAACCATCCCGACAAGGAGGCTCTCCGCCAAGCATGGATGGAAGATGATGACCCCTGGGCCGCGCGCGCCGGATGGAGCCTAACGTCAGAGCGAATTGCTAGGAGCCCGGACGGGCTCGATTTGCCAGCGCTTCTGGACCGAATCGAGTCCGAAATGGGGAACGCTGCTCCGGAAGTGCAATGGACGATGAATTTCTGTCTTGCAGGAATCGGTATTCACTTTTCCAAGCATCGCAAGCGCGCCATCGCTATCGGAGAGAAATTGGGAGTCTATCGCGACTATCCGGTCTCCAAGGGTTGCACCTCTCCGTTCGCCCCGATCTGGATCAACGAAATGGTGCGTCGGCAAAGCTGAACAATCGACCTATCTCTTACGATTGCGGGATAACAATCGGTTGCGGCGGCCGACGCTTCGCGCCGCCGCTGAACCGGAGCGTTCGGCCGCAGAGGGTGCAGCTCTGTGGTGCCGGATGTTCGGGTCCAGGGTGCCAGTGGAGTATCAATGACGACCCTCCCCGACCTGCTCTACGTGTCGCTGTTCGCGGTCGCCTTTCCGCTGTGGGACTACCTCGTCTTTTGGCCGGCATTTCATCGCCAGCCACGAACCGATCCGGCTCGGGCTCGGACGCGGCTGTGGACAGGGAACATCGGTTACCTGTGGACGCTGGTCGCTGTCGGGGTGGCGCTGTGGGTCGCGAACGACCGATCCTGGACGTCGTTCGGCTTTTCAGTACCCGACGGCTGGCGGTTGTGGACATCCATCGCCTTGTTCCTGCTGCTCGCGGCCTACCACGCCTATGCAGT
Source organism: Vicinamibacteria bacterium (assembly GCA_963800785.1). Taxonomy (GTDB): domain Bacteria; phylum Acidobacteriota; class Vicinamibacteria; order Vicinamibacterales; family JAENWD01; genus JAENWD01. The sequence continues at coordinate 196,996 of CAWDCH010000019.1, read as the reverse complement.
CGCGACCCTCGCCCGCAGCTCCGAGGCACGGGCGAGCATGCGGCAGCAGTTCGGAAAACTCACCACCTTCATGCCGCACACGCGGACAGAAATGTATTGGTTCGGTGGGGTGTCGCTGACCGCGGGGTTCTGCGAGGAGTTTCTGTATCGCGGCTACTTTCTCTGGGTCTTCTCCCCGTGGCTCGGCTGGTGGGGCGCCGCGGCCCTGTCCCTTCCATTCTTCGCGATGGCGCACGTGTACCAGGGATGGAATGGCGTGCTCCGCACGGGAATGATCGGCGCCTTCTTTACGTTGGTCGTGGCGATCTTCGACTCTCTTTGGCCGGCGATCGCGCTGCATGCCCTCCTCGATCTCGGCCAGGGAATGATCGCGTGGCTGGCGCTGCGTGAGTTGCCAGCATCAGGCGACGTGATGGAAGTCGAGAGGCCAACGGAAACGCAATTGGCGTCGGGAGTCCAATCGAGTCCGGTACAGGCCGAACCAGGCGCTGCGCCTGACCGGCGGGACATGTAGGCTTTCACTAGAAGCCATCTCACAAATAGCCGGCATCGGACTCAACACCCTCGGCGCCATTTGGATAGGTCACCACTGGGCGACTTCTCGTTAGTAACCGTCAGGTATTGCGCTCGTGAAGACGCAATTGACGGACTGGCGGTCACGCTCAAAGAACAAACCTCGAGTGATGACGTTGGCTGCGGAGACGCTCGCCGGTCTACTCCAAGAGCAGTTGCATCGCGGGGAAGGTATGGGCCAGGTTGACACTGGCAGCCCGACGGCACACATTCAGGACCAATCGTCCGATCCGTCTCACCGTCAGTCACGGTTGACTGTGGTGACACTCAAGGAGGCACGACATGGCTAGGGTGGTAGTCACAGCTCAAGTCGAAGACGCGGTGAAGTGGGAAAAGAGTTTTCGGACGCACGGAGACCTCTTTCGAAGTCAAACCGTCACTAAGCCCATTAACTTGGCGACAATCGAAGGCAACATGGTCGCGGTGTGCTTGGAGCCGGATAACCTGGACACGTTCATGAAGATCCTGAACTCCTCAGCGACGGCCGACGCCATGGCCGCTGATGGCGTGAAACGAGAAACTGTCAAAGTGTTTGTCTTAGACAAGGAGTTCAAAGTCTAACGTCATGCCTGCTTGACTCCGTTCGCCATCGACTGAGCTTCTTATGCCTTGTCGCGTTCGGAGAGGAACGCCTTGACGAGTCTCCTTTCATCTCAGGCCGGTGCGGGTCCCGTGCTGGTCCGGTCGAGCCGCGTTGGTACGCGCTTTCGAAGACGCGCGACATCGGCGAGATCAAACGAATGTTCTCCGAGTATTGATTAGCTGCCTAACAGGCGAAAGACCACGAACTTTTGTGTGAGTCGATACGCACCGTGGTGGTCGCGTCAGAACCTCGGAGGAGGGTGCGATGAGGATGGTCACTGGCGGATCGTGCGCGGTCCTCCTTGCAACAATGATGTACGGACATGCCCTCAATGCCGCGGCGTCATGCGAGAGCTTGTCATCCCTGGCGCTCCCGGACGCTTCGATTACCTTGGCCCAGATGGTGCCGGCCGGAGGTTTCACTCTGCCTGGAATGAGCCCTGCGACGGTGCAGCAATTTAGCCGTCTGCCTGCCTTTTGCCGTGTGGCGGCCACGCTCACGCCGTCGTCGGACTCCGACATCAAGATTGAAGTCTGGCTGCCGGCCCTGGGGTGGAACGGGAAGTTCCAGGCCGTCGGCAACGGCGGCTGGGCCGGGAACATCAGCTATGGCGCGCTGGCCTTAGCGCTGCAGGAAGGTTACGCGACGGCATCGACAGACACGGGACACACCGGTGGGAATGCGACCTTCGCGATCGGTCACCGGGAAAAAGTCATTGATTTCGCGTATCGAGCCGTGCACGAGATGGCGGTGAAATCGAAAACAATCATCGCGGCGTTCTACGATCGCGCACCACGATTCTGGTACTGGACGGGTTGCTCCACGGGCGGGCGGCAGGGCCTGATGGAGGCCCAGCGCTATCCGGAAGACTTCGATGGCATTATCGCCGGGGCTCCGGCGAACAATCAGACGCAGCTGTGCGCGTGGCGGATCGCCGTGGAAGCGAAAATCCTGCAAGCGCCGACAAGTGTCGTCCCTCAGGCCAAACTCGCTCTCGTAAATCGGGCCGTGCTGGCCGCGTGCGACGCACTCGACCGAGTGACGGATGGGCTCCTGACGGATCCTCATCAATGCCATTTCGATCCTGCAGCACTCTTGTGCCGCGGAGGCGACGCTGACGATTGCCTGACGGCGCCACAAGTAGAGGCCGTGAAGATGGGTTACGCTCCCGCCAAGAAGAAGACCGGCGAATTGATCTATCCCGGCTTGGTGCCCGGCGGGGAGACGGGCTGGGCCATGCTGACAGCCGCCAAATCGGAGCCTGGAGGGATTGACGTGGGCATGTTCAGGTATGTGGCCCACGAAGACCCTGCGTGGGACTGGCGCACGTTCGACCTCGACCGCGATAGCGCCCTGATAGACAAGAAAGCGGGCTTCATCGACGCCACGAACCCAGATCTTTCGGCGTTTCGGGCTCGTGGTGGAAAACTAATCATCTATCACGGCTGGAATGATGGCGGATCCGGCGGCGCGATCTCGCCGCAGAACAGCGTCAACTACTATTCCAGTGTGTTGGCAAGGATGGGGTCGCAGCAGGAGTGGCTACGACTGTTCATGGTGCCCGGCATGGCGCATTGCGGGGATGGACCGGGCCCCAACCAGGTGAACTGGATGGCCGCGCTGGAGCGGTGGCGGGAATCCGGAATCGCCCCTGATCAGTTGATTGCGTCGCGAGTCAGCGACAACCGTGTGAACATGACACGGCCAATCTGTCCCTATCCACAGGTCGCCCAGTACAACGGCGTCGGCAGCACGAACGACGCGGGAAACTTCGCCTGCAAAGCGCGGTGAATTTCGCCGTTCCTCTGATCCGTCCACTTGGACACGGGGGTAATCGACCTAAGCGCAACTCCAAGATATGGGATTCTTCAATCTCCCCCGCAAGCCGCTGACCGACGACGAATTGCGAGACGCTCTGTTCAATGCTGCCGCTGGGTCGAGTGGTCTGAAACTCGAGGCTCTGCTGGCGAGCCATGTCGACCGAGTGATCCAGCTCTTTCCGACCTGGACGAAGCTTCCGGCGTCGGTCGCCGCCGATCCCGCTCGAACGAAGTGGTGGGCTGAAGGCATGATCGGTGTCGCTACCGCGGCAGCCGAGCTGGGAGAAGGGTCGCTGATGGCGAGCCTTCAAGGTCCCCCGGAGGAGAACATCATCATTTTGTGGCAGGAGGTGTTTCTCGCTGCGGAAACAGACGCTGCCCGTGGAGACTACGACGCGGCAATTAGAAAACTCGAAGGGGCGCTGGAGAAGGCGACAGGTCTGACTGGATCTGGAGTTGATCACCTTCTCCCAAAGACCTACGGGCTTCTCGGTACATTGAATTACAGAGCTGGCAACCGGGACCAGGCTCACGAATTCACTCTCAAAGCCAAGGTGTACTGCGAGCGTATCGGTGATCATGAAGGTGCGGAAATCTATGCCAGGAATCTCAGTATCATCGATGCGGTCTAACATCGCATGCACCCGACGGCGCTGATGCAGTCGGTCCACGCGTCACCTCAGCTCCACCCAGACACCCAGATGACGCAGGTCGCGATTGCCAGCCTCCCAATCCGCGGGCCTGAAGCCGGCGGTGCTCGAGACGGTCACTGGAATGACTGCTCCGCTGCGTGGCGAATGAAGTTGAATGGATGTCGCCTCGCCAGGAGAGAGGTGACGCTCTTCCTGCGACGAACCGGTCGTGATCCGCACGGCGTTCGACATTGGACCGTTCCGCACTGATAGCGTCCGCTGGCCGCGTGGCTGGAGCATCAGCCTCGCGGTCCTGCCGCCGATCACCCAGAGTCCTGTCGACTCGGCGTAGACGCTTCCCTTTTCCGCGAACATCACACCTGGCGGTGTCACCACGGCGCGGTCGGCTCTGAGATCGCAGGTGTCAGACGCGCCCATCGAGATCGGCTGCAGGCGCAGCCATTCGACCGACGACCGCATCGATGCGTCCGGCGTCATCCACAGCCAGGTTGCGCCTGCGGGTAGATCGATCACGCAGCCGGTAGCGCCGGGACGATGTTCGGCGAACGTGCATTGCAGGAATGTCGACTCCGGCTTGCCCAGCGCGATCGTCAGCGCACCGGTGACGTTGAGCCCCGAATCCAGCCAGACGCGGTACTGGCCTGGCGGGATGTCGCGACCGGTCCACAGCGGGCCGCTGGTGGTGATTGGCCGGCGCCCGGCATCACGGGCGGTCAGACCGGCATTCTCGATCCGCGACGCGGACACCTTGAACGGCGCGATTCGCAGAACGAGCGGATCGTGGCCGCAAGCGGCGGCGAGCGTCGCGATAGCGCTCGATCCAGCCTCTATGCCGTGACGGCCTGAGGTCAGCCAGCAGCCAGTCGCGCCGAGCGAAATCGTCGCGATAGTGACCAGGCCCACCGCAAGGAACGACAAGGCGCTCGAGCGGCGCTCGAGCCCTCGAAGCGCAAACCATCCTGTCGCGAACGCGACGAGCCACACAGCGGCTTTCCCCCACGCGGCGGCAACGCTCTCCTGAAACAGGCTGGGCAGCGCATACCCCAGGTTGACCGCCGGCGCCACCCAGTCGAGCCATCGCGCAAAGCCGTCGCGCGTGTTGTAGAGCAGGCTGCCGTCGCCGGCACCGGTCAGGACGACGCTAATCGCTACGCTCGCGATCAGCAGCGCCAACGTCGCGGCGCGAGGCGTGCCCGTTGCGTGCCGCTGCCAGTACACCGCCACCGGAATCGCCATCGGGAGCAGCACCGGCACCAGGAACCGCGCCGGCGAGCTCAGGCCAGCCCACCACATGTGGAAGGCGGCGACTGCGACCACATAGGGCATGGCGATCGCGACGAGCTCGAGAGCGAGCCGCCGATCCTGTTTCGCCAGAGCGGCGATGGTGACGAGGCCGACCAGATAGATTGGTGCGTTCGGCATCAGGCCGAACTGCTGATCGATGAGCAGCCCGGTCAGTCCGACCGGGATGCGTGCCAGCCACATCTCGGGCGCGCCGCCGTAGGGCGCACGTGGATCGAACGTGCCGTAGATCTGCTGGAACATCAGCAGCCAGGCGATCGCGCTGATCAGCGGGATCGCGAGGAACGCGGCGGCAGATCGAACGCGATCGGCGGGGCTGAAGCCCCGCCTCCACAAAGTGCCCAGGATGACGACCGCAGCCATGGCCGCGATCAACGAGTATCGCGTGTGCAGCCACGGCAGGATGGCGAGCGCGGCACCGGCCAGCGCGAGGTGCCGTGGCGACGTCAGCCCGCTCTCGCGCACCAGCGCGCAGACGACGCCCATCACGATGACCGCTGCTGGCGCATCGGGGAAGACGGTGAACGCCTGAAAGAAGAATGGTGCGGAGAGCGCGACCGCCGCCCATCCGACCCAGGCTGCCATCACGTCCCCGGTCACTTCGAACGCCGCGCGCCAGGCCAACGCTGTGCCGGCGGCGCTCAGCAGCGCGAGAAACACGACCACGCCCGCGTAGCCGGCAAGGGCGAACGCCGGTAGGATGAGCGCGGGAAGGCCCGGCGCATGAATCGAATAGATCTGGCGATCGCGGCCGCGACGCAGGTAATCCGGCTTCAGCTCCCCGTCCACGTATGCGAGGTAGCCACGCGACGCGTGGTTGTTCTCGATCCGCAGGTCGCCGTCGCGTAGCAGACTTTCTGCGATCACCAGGTAGTGCGGCTCGTCGCCGCTCGGGAGCACCGGCGACAATCGCCAGGCGGCGCCGATGTAGAGTGCGGCGGCCACCGCGAATGCGACGAACGCGGGACTGTCGCCCCGCCTCCACAGGCGTGCGTAAGCCCGAACTCTGAGATGTACGTAGGCCCGAGCTTTAGCTCGGGCATCAAGTACGACCACGCCGACGGTTGCGACGAGCACCAAGGCGCGCGCCAGCGGGCCCGTCCACAACAGCACCGCCGGCGGGATCGGCAACGGCAGCCACGGCAATAGCGCGACCGCCGGCAGCCACAGCAGCGCCGCTTCTCGAGCGGCGGGACGACGAATCAGGACGTACGCGAGTGAAACGCCAGCGGCGACAAGGAGGATCCACGGAGATCCCGGAAGCACCAGGCGCGGCGAAGTGTCTGGCCCATACAGCGCGACCGACCCGAACGCGGCCCACGTGCCCAACGCGAATGCACAGGCCGCCGCGACCGAGCGCATCACCCTAGTTTCGCCAGCCGCCGATCCGCCTCGATCATCGTGTCATCGCGCTTCGAGAAGCAGAAGCGCAGTTTGGTCCGACCGCGCGCGTCGTCGCGATAGAAGCTGCTGCCCGGCACCGCCGCGACGCCGACGTGCTCCACCAGATGCTTCGCAAACTCCACATCGTCGGGAAAGCCGAACGCGCTGATGTCGGTCATCACGTAGTAGGCGCCGTCGGGGATGAAGCAGCGGAACCGGTGGCGCGTGAGGATCTCGACCAGCATGTCGCGGCGCCGGCGATAGTCGGCCGCGAGCGCGGTGTAGTAGCTGTCGGGCGAGGCGAGCGCGGCCGCGCCCGCCTGCTGCAGCGGTGCCGGCGCGCCTACGGTCAGAAAGTCGTGCAGCTTGCGAATCGCGCCGGTCACCGAAGGTGGCGAGATCGCCCAGCCGACGCGCCAGCCGGTCACGGAGAAGGTCTTCGACAGGCCGTTGATCGTGATCGTCCGATCCGCCATCCCGTCAATCGCCGCCATCGGCACGTGCGCGTGGCCGTCGTAGACGATGTGCTCGTAGATCTCGTCGGTGATGGCGAGCACGTCCCACTGCTGGCAGAGCCGCGCGATCGTCGTCAGCTCGGCTCGCGTGAAGACCTTGCCGGTGGGATTGTTCGGACTGTTGATGATGATCGCGCGCGTCCTCGGTCCGAACGCTGCCGACAATTCGTCGGGATCGAAGCTGCCAGTCAGGCTCGTGCAACGTCACGTAGCGTGGCACCGCGCCCGAGACAATCGCGTCGGGGCCGTAGTTCTCGTAGAACGGCTCGAAGACGATGACCTCGTCGCCCGCATCCACTGTGGCGAGGAGCGTCGCCATCATCGTCTCGGTCGATCCGCAACACACGGTCACCTGCTCGTCGGCGTTGACCGGGACGCCATAGCGCCGCGAGAACTGGGCGGCAATCGCCTCGCGCAGCTCGCGCGCGCCCCACGTCACCGCGTACTGGTTGATGTCGTCGCGGATGGCCGCACACGCCGCTTCCTTGATCCCGTCGGGCGCCGGAAAGTCGGGGAATCCCTGAGAGAGGTTGACCGCGTTGTGGCGATGGGCCAGCCGCGTCATCTCGCGGATGACCGATTCGGTGAATTGAGCCGCCTTCTTCGAACCGCGTGGACGGAGCATGAGATCTGCAGTAGTAGGGCCCGTCAGTCGGGCCAGTGTCCGGCCGCGCTAGAGTGCCGGCCCTACTGCATTCTAAACGCTACTGCGATCGGTGCCGTCGGGAGGGCTTCGCCTTCTTCTTTTTCGACGACGTGCGCTGCGGCTTTACCTGCTTGGTCGGCGCCGCGGCGGTGATGACGGAATTCCCAGCGCCCGGCGCGCCGCCCAGCGGCTTCACGCCCAGCTCGCCGTAGACGCGGCGGTAATCCTCTGCCGTGCCCAGGATCTTCCTGACGTAGTTCTGCGTTTCCGGGTATGGAATGTCGTCGATGAACTCATCGGCCGCGATGCCCGGTCGTTCCGCCTTCCAGCGTGCGACGGCGCCGGGACCGGCGTTGTAGCTGGCGAGCGCATACGGGACGCCACCGAAGCGATCGATCAGATCGGCGAAGTAGGCGGTGCCGATCTTTACGTTTGTCGCCGGGTCGGTGAGACGCACCTTGGAGTAGCGCGGAATGCGCAGACGGCGCGCGTAGCTGCGGCCTGTCGAAGGCAGGATCTGCATCAACCCGATCGCGTTGGCGTGCGAGACGACGTCGGCGTCGAACGAGGACTCCTGCGCCATCAGCGCCGCAATCAGGAAGGGATCGAGGTTTTGTGATGGCGCATGCGTGCGGATCAGATCCCAGTAGGCGACGGGGAACAGGATCTGGAGTACTTCCGCCGGCAGTTCCTCTTCGCTTGCCGCGAGGTACTGCGGGTACGCGCGCTTGATTGCGTTGATTCCGCGCCGCAGGTCGCCCTGCCGCGCATAGACGTAGCCGAGCGTCGCCCGCACCGCCGGCGCATCGCTGCCGTTTTTCTGCGCCCAGAGCAGCTCGTTGAGGGCCGGCTCCCACAGCTGCGCGGAGATCAGCTGGCGCACCATCTCCGCAGTGTCGTCGCTCAGCTTCTGCGGCGTCACTGCAGCCACTGCGTCGGAGCTTGCCGATCGACCTGGCGAGACGGCTGCCGCCATCGTCATCGGCGCGACGTTGCGTGACGTCAGGGTGCGGCTGGCAAGGCGTCCGTAGTACCAGTTCAGATAGTCGGCAACGAGAATCCCGTAGAGCCGATTCGCGCGTGCGGCGTCGCCGAGTTGATCCCGCGAGCGTGCCGCCCAGTAGACCCATGACGGCCGATAGTCCGAACGCGCATACCGGGCAGCAGCCTGCTCGAACACATCGGCCGTTTCGGCCCATCGGCCCGTTCGATACGCATTCCAGCCAATTTTCCAGTTCGCGCGCGGCGCGTATCGGCTGTCCGGAAAGCGTGACACCAGCTCGCGGAAGGTCGCGTCCGCCTGGCTGTCGTCGTCCACCAGGATGTAGTGCGTGGCGAGGTTGTTCAGCGTTTCTTCCGCCCACGAGTCGTTCGGAAACTCGGCGACGAGCGCGTTCGCCAGCCGGACATACTCGGCATGCTCGCCCAGCTCACGGGTCGCACCGAGATGGAAGAACCGCGCCTCGGCGCGGCGGCGGGCGCTGTCGACCCAGCGCCCGAGCGAATCGCGCACACTGCCATAGCGTTTCAGGTAGTAATCGCACTCCGCGACGCGCAGCTCCGCGATCTCCTGCTCGTCACCCTCGGCCAGGGGCCGCAGCATGTCGAACGCGTCGCGCGCCTGCCCGTAGCGTCCTGCGCCGAACAGCCGCTGGGCGCGACCGAACTCCATCTTGTAGCGCGCCGATCCCTTCTCGAGCGGCTCCCACGCGCTGAGCGTGCCGATCTCGCCGGCGGCCACCGTGGCGAGATCGCTCAACGGGAACTCGTAGTAGAGACGCGCGTAGGCTTCGGCGGCGCCCCGCAGATCACCGGCCCCCTGCCGTGCCCGCGCCAGCCGGATCCAGCCCTGGTCAGCGGCGAGCGATTCCTTTCCCGTCAGCGGCTCGTAGTACTTCGACGCGTCGTCGAACCGGCGCTGCTGCTCGGCGACCTCACCGGCGCGGCTGCGGGCCGCCTCCGCGAGATATCCGCGGGGCGATCGGTCGATCAGCGCGGCAAACGTTGCCTGCGCGTCGTCGAGGCGCCCGGCGCGGAACGCAAGCAGGCCCGCGTAGTACTGGCGATATCCTTCGAGCGGCGTGTCGGCGAGCGTCGCCTTTGCGAGCGCCGCGGTCGCCTCGGAGTACTTGGCGTCTTCGATCAGGGTCGCCGCGCGTCCAAGCGCCAGGGCCGCCGCCGTCGGGCGATCGTTCGGCACCAGCCAGACGTCCGAGAAGTCGCCCGGGAGCGGCGGATGCGCCGTCGCGGTCAGCGTCGGCGGCAGCTCGTTCGCGAGCGCCGCGGATTGCGCGAAGACGGGATGCGCGAAGCCCAAGCTAAAGCTTGGGCCTACGTCCGTCGCTTCCCGTCCTCCATCGTACGCAGGCCCGAGCTCGTACGTAGGCCCGAGCTTTAGCTCGGGCATCATCAGGCAGAACGCCGTTCCGATGAGCAGCGCGGCTCGCTTCATGAACGCTGCCCCAGGCGCACGGGATCGCCATCAGCCAATGTTCGGACAAGCTCCTGCTCGAAGTAGTCGGCCTGCCGGCGAATCGTCGGCGACACCTTCTCGTCGTAGAGCTGGCGCGCGCGGGCGATCTGATCGTGCAATCGCTGGCGCAGGTCGTGCGCGCGCCGGCCTTCGTCGACGAGCGGCGCGTGATAGAGCTTGATCTCGGACACGAGCAACCGCGCGAAGCGCTGTGCGCCCTCGTCGTCCGTTCGGGTAGACTCGACCGCAACCTGCTTGATAGACCCGGGCGCCGCTGCGCGCCGCGCCGTCAGCGACTCGAGACAGCGTCCAGCATGGCGGACCAGCAGCTCGACGCACTCGGGCCACGCGCTCGGCACCGCACGCTCGGCCTCGCCATCGTCATCCGCATACAGCACCCCAACCGGCTCGCCATCGACGAGGAGCGGCACAGCGATGCCGACGCGATCCTCGGAGGACAGCGTGAAAGGCGAGGAGGCCGCGGATGGCGAATCCAACGGCAATTCGGTGGATGATGCGCGATCCTTCGAGCGGATCGCGGTACCAAGGAGGCCCGCGGCGTCTGCTGGGACGTTGATCTCGGCTGGCGGCAGCGTGTCGTCGGGGAACCCGGCGTGCGACCAGCAACGAAGCCCCGAACCCTTGACCACGAGCAGTGCAGCGCGACCGGCTTCGTCGCGGGCCGCAGCGACGAGACTGTCGAGCACGTCGGTGAGCGACGGCGCGTTGTCGAGCGCGCGAACGGCACCAAGCAACCGTTCCGAGCGCGCCAGGCTCGCGTGGCGCTCGCGGACCAGCCACTCGGCGCGCGCCTCCTCGACGGCAGTCTTCAGCCGATCGTCACCCGCGGTGCGCTCCGACCTGAGGCGGTCGTCGGCGGCGGCCCGCTCCGACTTCAAGCGATCCTCGCCCGCGATCCGCTCTGCGGCAACCGCGGCAGAGACGAACGACGCGGTGGCATCCTGCGCCTCCCGGCGCGCATCCAGGACCGCACGCTCGCGGGCGGCGTCCGACGCCGCGCGGAGGTCGCTGACCAGCGACGCAAGCTCGCGCTCGAGCGTCACGCGCACGTGATCCGCAACGCTGGCACTCAGCGCTCTGAACCGGTCGTCCGAGGGATCCATCTCAGCTGTTTATCGGCTGTCCCGGTGCGAAATTTTAGGCAGTCTCCCGGCATTATCGAGGTCGCGATCCGACGAAGTCAATATGACACTGAGGCCACAACTTGCGCCAAATCAGCAATTTGACTGCGTTACGGCTCGGCGCTACCATAATGGATTGCCGAACCTGGCGCACGCGAGGCGACCCTTTGGGGCCGCATCGCGTCAAAATCGCGCAGACGGCATCTAACCAAAAAGGGGCCGAATCAGATTCGACGGAGGAACTGAGACACAGGTCGCGTGCCGAGGACCATCACCCTCGTAAATCAGATGGAAAACAACAACAACTGCCAACGAGCAGCTTGCTTTCGCGGCCTAATTAGGCTGTGACGTTCCCTTCGGGCAGCCCGCGGCCCGGAACGGAATGCCATTTTAGTGGGCTGGTGGCCACTGGGTGCTCCGGACGGTGGCTGCGAGATTTCCTGGGGCTGGTTCCGGTTGGTTTTGCGGCGTCTTGACGACCGGGACGAGACTTCAGACGACGCTACGCACGTAGATGCCTGTGGGGACGGTCTTTCGGACGGCGGTGCAATTCCGCCCGGCTCCACCAACCTCTTGATCGTGTCTCGCCGTCTCCTCCTGGCCGGGTGTGTCGCTCTGAGCCTCGGGACGGCGCAGGACACGGCCTTCGTCACACTATCAACGCAGTCGGTCATCCTCTGGGCGTGGGAACGGCCCGAGGATCTTCGCTTTCTCGCCTCGTACGTAGGCCCGAGCTTTAGCTCGCCATCGGACGTAGGCCCGAGCTTTAGCTCGGGCAATCAAAGCTTCGGCTCGGGCATCACCGTCGCCTTCCTCGACCGCACGCTCATCGTTCGTGACGGCGTCGTCGAATCGCTCAAGCGACGCCAGCCGCTGCGCGTTTCCTCATCGACGGCGCTCGTCGCTGTCGTTCGCATCGAAGGCCGCGGCAGGTTCGACGACCGTGTGCTCGCTCGCCTCTCATCCGAAATCATCGAAAGCGCGCGCCTTCCGCGCATGTCCATGGTGCAGATCGACTTCGACGCGACACGCTCGCAGCGACCGGTGTATCAGCAGCTCCTTCACGATGTCCGCTCGCGGCTGCCGCACGGCATCAAGCTGTCGGTGACCGCGCTCGCTTCGTGGTGCAACGACGACCCGTGGATCGATGCGGGCAGCGTCGACGAGATCGTGCCGATGCTCTTCAGGATGGGCCCGGATGCGCGGCGGATCGCGACGCGCTTGCGCGAGGATCGGCGTTGGCCGGTCGCGGCTTGCAACGGCGCAGTCGGCGTCTCGATGGACGAGCGCTGGAGCGACTTGCCGTCGGCTCCGCGCGTGTACGTCTTCAACCCGCGGGCGTGGCGTGAAGAAGACTGGTTCACCACGCAACGGCTCCTCAACAACTGAGGCCTCGACGTGCGCATCGTCCGTTACTCGATCGTGCTGGCTGTGGTCATGCTGACGGCGTGGGCTCCGCCGTTGCGGTATCCCGAAGTCTCGGCGTGCGGACCGTTCATCAGCTTCCCGATGTTCACTCCAGCGGGCGCTCCAGCCGAGGCGAGCTACTTCACCGGTGAGCTCGGCATCCTGCAGCCCGGTTACGCGCGGCGGTATCTGCTGGTCGCGTGGCGGACCCTTGAAAACCGCCCATTGGCTGCCGCGGAGCAGCGTGCGTTCACGCACTCGCCGGGGCGCGGGCCCGATGCCGTGGAGGCCTGGCGCAGCGTGCGTCGGACCATCCTGATCGGCTGGCAGGACAACGTCACGAGCGGCGGCTGGATCAGCAAGACGTACAGCTACTACATGAATTGCGGCGATTCGGCGTTTCTCACGGCCGCCAGGACGCTCGAGTCGCGGCGGCCGGCATCCGGCGTCCCGGACGCCGAGTTGAGCGCGTGGGTACAGGCGCAAGACATCGTCTTCTCGAACTGCGGCCGCAGGTTCGAAGATCCGGCGGCCGTTCCGGCCTCGCTCGGACCCGATGCGTCGCCAGCCGCGCGCGCCGATCGTGCGTATCAGATCGCCGCCGCGCAGTTCTACGGCGGTCGGTTCGGCGAGGCTGAAGCCGGCTTCAACGCGATCGCGCAGGATGCTTCGTCTCCGTGGCGCACGTGGGGCCGCTATCTGGCCGCTCGCGCCGTGATCAGACAGGCGACGCTGGCGACTGACGATGTGGAGAACGCGCAGGCGTCGTTGCGGCGAGCGGAAGGCATCCTTCAAGAAATTCTTGCCGATCGTTCGCTCGGCGAGCGTCACGGAGCCGCCCGACAGCTGCTCGATTTCGTGGCGGCGCGTACGAGACCAACTGACGCGCTGGTCGCAGCTGCCGAGGCGCTCAGCTCGCCCGCCGATGCCGAGTCCTTCCAGATTCATCTCGGCACCTACGAGTACCTGCTGAACCGCTATACCTTCGACGATCCCGACCGTCCGACTGGCTTCAGCGACCCCCGCGGCTCGAGCGAGCTTCTCGACTGGGTCTTGACGTTCCAGAAGGGCGACGAAACGGCCGTGTCGCACGCGCTCGATCGCTGGCGAAGTTCCGGCTCGCAGGCCTGGCTCGTCGTCGCGCTGTCGCACGCCAAGCCGGACGGCGGGCAGCGTGATGAGTTGCTGAAGGCTGCATCCGCAATCGCCCCGGCGTCGCCTGCGTACCCGACAATCGCATTTCATCGCGCGCGCTTGCTTCTGCTGTCGGGACGCGCGGCGGAAGCTCGCGCCGTCCTGAATACGCTGCAGCGCTCGCACCTGCCGCCATCGGCGAACAATCTCGTCAAGGCTGCCCGGCTGGCGACGGCACAGACGTTCGACGAGTACCTGGACGCTGCGGTGCGGTCGCCGGTCGATGTGTTCAATGAGGAATTCAGGACGAATTCGACGTCGCCGACGATCGATCGCGATGTCATCGATGCCATCAATCAGCGCTTTCCGTTGACCCTGATGGCTCGCGTGGCCCGCAGCTCCCGGTTGCCGCCGCAACTGCGGCGCGAGGTGGCGATGGCCACCTTCACTCGAGCCGTCCTCCTCGGTCGCGCCGACGCCATTCGCGATCTGCTGCCAACCATGGCGCAACTCGAGCCGTCGCTGGCGAAACGTCTTCAGCCGCTTCGAAACGCCGCTGCCGAAACATCCCTGCAGGATGAGGGTATCGTCCTGCTCGTCCAGTTGCCTGGCCTCCGCCCGTTCGTGCCGGCGGGACGCGCGCGCGAGCCGGGGACGCTGGCCACAATCGACAATCTCCGCGACAACTGGTGGTGTGCGTTCTCCGGCGAGGGCGTCGTCCCCTACGAAACGCAGGTACTGGCGTCGCGGGATGTACGATCGGCTGGAACTGCCGCAACAGGCTCTTTATGCCGATGCGGTCGGCGTGTCCGACCCTGCATTCCTGACCGCGGACGATCGTCGCCAGGCCGACGCGGAGCGCGAGCGGCTGAAGCGAGCCGAGACAGCGCCGAACGAACTCGGGCGGCGTGTTCTCGAGTGGGCGCGTGCGCATCCGCAGGACGCACGCGTGCCTGAAGCGCTGCACCGTGTCGTGCGCGCGACGCGCTACGGCTGCACCGACGACGCGACCGGCCCGGTGTCGAAGGCCGCCTTCACCCTGCTCCATCGCCGGTATCCACAAAGCCCGTGGACTGCGAAGACGCCGCTTTGGTTCAAATGAAAGATCCGCCGCGATACACTCGCTTGGCGTCAACATGCGCTCGCTGTGTGTCTTCTGTGGATCCAGTCCCGGTGCGCAATCAGCCTATGCCGATGCCGCGCGCGCGATGGGACAAACCCTCGCCGAACGCGGGATTCGCCTTGTCTACGGCGGCGGGCACGTTGGCCTGATGGGCGTGCTTGCCGATGCCGCGATGGCTGCAGGCGGTGACGTGATCGGCGTGATCACCGAAGGCTTGCAGCTGCGCGAGGTCGGCCACAAGGGTCTACACGATCTACGCGTCGTCCCCACGATGCACGAACGCAAAGCGATGATGGCGGCGCTGTCCGACGGGTTCGTCGCGCTCCCCGGCGGCGCCGGCACGCTGGACGAGTTGTTCGAGGCGTGGACCTGGACGCAGCTCGGCATCCACCGCAAGCCGATCGGCTTCCTGAACACCGCCGGCTACTACGATCCGCTGCTCACGTTCCTGGATCGAGCCGTCGCCGAACGCTTCATCCGTGCCACCGATCTCGCTGCGGTGGTCGTCGCCGCCGAGCCTGCCGCCCTCCTCGATCGCCTGGCGACCGTGACGCTGCCGGAAGTCGACAAATGGATCGACCGCGGCGGGGTGCGGCCGTAGCCGATCTGGTTGCCGACCCGGGCGTGAGATCGGTGTCTAACCGTAAGCGGGGCCACCACACCCGGTTAAGATGATCGTGATGCCCTTCCGGCGACGCATGGTGCTGTCGCACCCAGGGTCTCGCCGAAGCGCATTGCGCGAAAGCGGACGGCTGCTCTTCCGGGCGCTGCTGCTGGCAGCGGTTGTGACATGTGCGGCGATCTCGGTGGCCGGTCAGTCCGCTCCCCCGACGCCGCTCCGTCTCGTTGCGACGAATTCCACGCGAACCATCCCGACCGTATTGAGTGGCGACACCGAGCTCGTTGCGCTCGATGATCTCGCCGCGCTGTTCGGTCTCACCGTCCGCGAAGACACCGTGGCGCGCGCGATCACCGTCAGCTACAAGGGCAAGACCATCGTCCTGTCGCAGAACCAGGCGCTCGCGTCGATCAGCGGACGGCTCGTGTCGATGCCGGCGCCGCCGGTGAAGATCAATAACCGCTGGCACGTCCCGGTCGAGTTCATCGGCCGCGCCCTGTCGCTGGTCTTCGATGTGCCGCTCGAGCTGCGCAAGGCGTCGCGTCTCGTGCTGCAGGGCACCCTCCGTGCACCGCGGATCGCGGTCCGCCATGACATCGGCGGCGACCAGGCCCGCGTCACCGTCGACGTGACGCCGCGGACGCCGCATCAGGTGCAGCAGGAAGGCACGCGCGTCGTCCTCCGATTCGACGCCGACCTGGTCGATCTGACCGTCGCGCCGTTCCAGTCGCAGGGGATCGTGCAGTCGATCCACGCCGGCGACGACTCGAAGAGCGTCGTGCTCGACCTGGGGCCGAAGTTCGGCTCGCTGCGGGCGGCCGACTTGCCAATCGATCCCAACGGCACGCGAATCACGCTCGATTTCTTCGCCGCGCCCGATCAGACCGCGCCGCCGTCGACCGGCGCGCAACCGACACCTGTGCCACCGCTGCCGGAGACGGTCTTCCCCACGCCGGGCGTGAAGACAATCGTCATCGATCCCGGCCACGGTGGCGACGAGACCGGCGCCAGGGGCGCAAAGGGAACACTCGAAAAGAACGTCACGCTCAGCGTCGCGCGGCGGCTGAAGTCGTCGCTCGAGGCGCGGCTTGGCGCACGCGTCCTGCTCACCCGCGTCGGCGATGGTGCCGTCGGACCCGACGAGCGCGCATCGGTGGCGAACAACAACAAGGCCGATCTCTTCATCAGCCTTCACGCCAACGCCTCGCAGCGGAAAAGCGCCTCGGGCGCGCAGGTCTTCTACCTGAGTCTCGATCAGGCAGATGAGGAAGCGCGCCAGGTCGCGCGGTCGGAGGGCGTCGCGATGCCGGTGTTCGGCGGCGGCACGCGTGAGATCGACGTCATCCTGTGGGAGATGGCACAGGCGCGGCACATCGACCAGTCCGCGGCGCTCGCGACGGTTGTCGAGCAGCAGCTCCGGGCAACTGTGCCGATGAGCCCGCAGGCGGTGCAGCAGGCGCCGTTCCGCGTCCTGGTCGGCGCCAATATGCCGGCGGTGCTCGTCGAGATGGGCTACCTGACGAACGCGGCGCAGGAGGCGCAGCTTCTCGGCGGAGAATTCCAGGCGCGCATCGCCAGTGCGCTCACCGAGGCCGTGTCGCGGTTCTTTACGGCCGCCCCCGTCGAGGCGCCACAGGCAACCGTGGCGCAGCCAGTCCCGGGAGCCGCTCGATGAATCAGCGCGCGCGGCTCCTGATCATCATTGGCGGCATCCTCGTGACTGCGGCGCTGGCCTGGCTCCTTTTCGTAGGCGTCGAGCGGTGGCGCCAGCGACCCGCGCCCGTCCCCGCGGACGAAGCTGCCAGCGCTCCGCCGGCGGCGACGGAACCGGCGCCACCCGCCTCGCCCCATATCAAGGCGCGTCTCTTTTACGTGTCAGAGGACGGTATGCGCCTGAAAGCCGAAGAGCGCGAAGTGCTGTTCGGCGAGGGAGCGGCGGCGCAGGCACGCCGCATCATCGAAGCGCAGCTCGAGCCGCCGGCGGCTCCGGCCGTCTCCGCGATCCCGGAGGGAACGACGCTGAAGGAGCTGTTCATCAGCGAGCGGGGCGACGCGTATGTCAACCTGTCGCCCGAGATTGCGCGCAATCATCCGGGCGGATCGATCGACGAAATCCTCACCGTGTATACCATTGTCAACGCGCTGACCGACAATCTGCCGGCGATTACCGCCGTGCAGATTCTGATCGACGGCCAGGAAGTGGATACACTCGCTGGGCACGTCGACCTGCGGCGACCGTTGAGAAAAGGCGTCGACTGGATCGTCGCACCGCCTTCGGCGCCGCCAGCGAACTGAACAGACTCGACAGTGCCAGGTGCTAAGGACATCATGCGTTCCGACAACCGCCGACCAGACGAACTTCGTCCCGTCACCCTGTCTCCTCATTCGATGGTGCACGCTGAAGGCTCAGTGCTCGTCGAGGCCGGCCGCACGCGGGTCGTGTGCACGGCCAGCGTCGAGGATCGCATCCCGCAATTCCTCCGTGGCACCGGCAAGGGCTGGGTGACCGCGGAGTACGGGATGTTGCCGCGCGCCACGTCGACGCGGACGACGCGCGAGGCGACGGCGGGCAAGGTTGGCGGCCGCACGCAGGAGATCCAGCGGCTGATCGGGCGATCGCTGCGATCGGTCGTGAAGCTCGAGGAAATCGGCGAGCGGACGATCTGGCTGGATTGCGACGTGCTCCAGGCCGACGGCGGCACGCGCACGACCTCCATCAGTGGCGCCTTCGTCGCGCTGGTACTGGCGCTCGACAGGCTGAAACAGAACGGCACGATCAAGACGATGCCGGTGTCCGACTATGTCGCCGCGACCAGCGTCGGGATCATCGCCGGCACGCCGATGCTCGATCTCGCTTACGAAGAGGACTCCCGCGCCGAGGTCGACATGAACGTCGTCCAGACCGGCAGCGGCCGCTTCATCGAGGTCCAGGGGACCGCGGAAACCACCCCCTTCGATCGCGCCGGCCTCGACGCCTTGCTCGCGCTCGCCGAAAAGGGCATCCGCGAGCTCGTCGCCATCCAGCGCAGCATCGTTGGCTCAATGCTGAACTCGTAATCCAACGGACGTAGGCCCGAGCTTTAGCTCGGGCACTGATCGCTCCCGCGCCACATCGCCTATGCGCCACTCAGCTTACGCGCCTCGTCATGCGCCTTCTGCTAGCTACGACTAACCCCAACAAGGTCCGCGAAATCCGCGCGATGCTCGACGGCGTCCCCCACGAGATCGTCGGCCTCGACGCGCATGTCGGCATCGACGCGCCCGAAGAGACCGGCCAGACCTTCGAGGAAAACGCGCGGCTGAAGGCACTGTATTACTCGAAGGCCGTTGGCATGCCGGCGATCGCCGAGGACTCGGGCCTCGTCGTCGACGCGCTGGACGGCGCGCCCGGCGTCGAGTCGGCGCGCTTCGCCGGAGCCGGGACGCCCTATCCGGAAAAGTTCGTGCGGCTTTACGAAATGCTCGACGCGAACGGCCCTCGCGAGAGCAGTGCCCGCTTCGTCTGCGCGCTCGCGGTCGCCTCTGGCGACCGGATCATCTTCGAAGCGCGCGGCACGGTCGAAGGGACGATTGCGCCCGAACCGCGCGGGACGCATGGCTTCGGCTACGACCCGATCTTCTTCTTCCCGCCCGAAGGTCGGACGCTTGGTGAGGTCAGTGACGATGTGAAGCGCGCCGTCAGCCACCGCGGCGCCGCCTTCCGCCAGCTGCGCGCATTTCTTATAGCGCCCTGTACGTAGGGCGGCGCTTTAGCTCCGCCATCTCCTCGGCTCCATGCAGCAGTTGCGGTAGCGGCCCGGCGCCTTCGGGGCGCTGACGCTCGAAACCGCAGCATGACACACGACTGGGGCTGAGTCAGCCAACACGAACGACGACGTGACGGATTCGCTGGCGGCGCCACGTGTATGTCATGTGCACGAGCCCGTCGCGGCTCTGGATAATCGCGGGATACGAGTACTCGCCGGGCCCTTCTTCAATCGTCACCGGCGCCGACCACACGACTCCCGTCGCGAGACGTCGACAGCGCGATCACGTGGCGGTTCTCGGCGGACGGATTGTAGGCCAGCACGAAAAGCCCGCTCGTCAGCGTCACCACGTCGATGCCGGCGCTCGGATTCGGCAGCCTGGTCGCCTTCAGCGCGCTCCACGTCGCGCCGCCATCGTCTGACCACGACTCCGCGATCACGCCCTGCTCCGTGCGACAGAGGATCTGCAGGCGCTTGAGTGAGTGCACGAGAATCGTCGGCTGAATCGCGCTGAACTCCTTCGGCGTGTTCAGCGGCGGCGTCCTGGTCCACGCGTCAGCACTCGTCGCGCGTGCGAGCCACTCTTCGCTCGCAGTTCGTCGTTCGCCCGTCCCCCGTCGCTCGTCCTTCGTCTCTGTCAGCGTTTCCATGTGCACGCGCCACCCGGCATCCTCGGTGCTCGATCCGGCGAGCAACGCGCTTGAATCGAGCAGCACCGGTTTGGCGCGGATCGGCCCGAGAATGCCATCGGGCAGACGCCGCGGCTTCTGCCAGCTCTTCGCATCGTTATCCGAAGCCGTGACCATTCCCCACCACTCGCTCGGACTCGGCCCGGCTTTGTAGAAGAGCGCCAGCGGTCCGGCTGGGATCGCAAACAGGACCGGATTCCACGCCGGGAAACGCCGTCCATTGGGCTGGACTCCGTTTGCGACCTCGACAGGGATCGACCAGCCGCCGGACGACCTACGGCGCGCCACCCAGATGCCAACGTCTGGATTCTTCTCGGCCGTGCCGCCGAACCATGCCGCTACCAGACCTTGGGGAGTCTCGACAATCGTCGAGGCGTGCGCCGACGGGAATGGCGCCTGCTCGTAGATGAACTCGCGAGACACGATTGAGATCGTCGGGACGGCATTCGTCGCGCCGGCGAGAGCGACCGAGTTGGCGATGGCTATAGCAACCACGGCTGCCCTGGCGCAAGGTCGGGACTTCAACGCAACCGAGTTTAGAATTGGCCGCAACAGGAGGTCCAGTGAAGATCGAGCACGTTGCCTTTCAGGTGGAGGATCCCGTCGCCGTCGCGAGCTGGTATGCGAAGACGCTGGGTATGACCCTCAAGCGCGCGTATCCGGAGCGCCCGTGGGGCCAGTTCTTGTCAGACGATGGCGATGCGGTGATGCTGGAGTTTTACAACAACCCGAAGGCGCCCGTGCCCGACTATCGCACGATCGATCCGCTGGTGCTGCACGTCGCGTTCCGGGTGAAGGATATCGCCGCCGAGCGCGCAAAGCTGCTTGCCGCAGGAGCGACCACAGAGGGCGACATCACGACGGCCGACAACGGCGACAGGCTCGCCATGCACCGCGATCCGTGGGGACTCGCCGTTCAGCTCGTGACGCGCGTCGAGGACATGATCCCCTGACGGGTCGGAGCGGGTCGCTCGGGTCGGATCGGGGTCGTATCAGGTCAGATCGGGTCGATTGGGTCGGCGCCGCGGCCTTGCGTCGACGCCTCAGGGCCGAATGGGAGTGACGCGACACGCGTCAGTCTGAAACCGCGCCGGAGGGAGCGAGTGTTTCGAGCGCGAGCTCCGTAGGCCGCCGTCACGGTTCTTGTCGACCGCCAGGCCGGGTAGGAGTCGCGCTCTCGGCGGCAGTCTGAAACACGAGCGGACGGAGGCGCGGTTTCGAGCGTCAGCTCCCCTGAGGCCCTGAGGCGTCGGCGCGAGGACGCGGCACTGGCGCTAACTTCACAGGGCCCGGAGCGTCGTCGATACGTTGGCGCGGGCGGCGCGGATCGCGGGTGGCAAGCCGCCGAGGACGCCCATGAAGATCGCGAACACCACGCCCAACAGCAGCAGGTCGGGCGTGATCCGGAATGCGAACGACAGGTGCGAGAACGTCTGCCAGTTGATCGTGCCCGTCGTGATCCCGTTCACCGGCAGCACCGCGATGCAGCCGATGATCCCGCCGACGATCGCGATAATCAGCGATTCGGCCAGAAACGACAGCACGATGGCGCCGCCCTGGAAGCCGAGCGCGCGCAAAACCGCGATCTCGCGCGAGCGCTCGGACACGGCGGAGTACATCGTGTTGAGCGCTGCGAGGATCGCGCCCAGCCCCATCACGATCGCGACGATCGTCCCGAGCACGGTGATTAGCGTCGTCACCAGCTGCGACTGCGATTCGTAGTACTCCGGCTCGCGCGACGCCTGCAGCTTCGCTCGCGGATCGCGCTCGAGCGCCGTTTTGAACGCGGCGAAATCGTCGGCCGAGCGCAACTTCGCCGTCACCGACTGATAGACGCCGGGCGGCCGCTGATACGCGCCATTCACGATGTTGGCGTCGGCCCAGATCTCCGAGTCGAAAGCGCTGCCACCGGCGTTGAAGACGCCGACGATCTTCCACTTCCCCGGACCGATCTGCACGGTCTTCCCGTAGTCCAGCCCTTCGTACGCCTTCGCCGCGTTGCTGCCGACGACGAGCTCGTAGAGTCCCGGTGTGAAGAAACGTCCCTGGATGATGCGGACGTTGTCGCGGACGGCGAGGACGCGCGGCGAGACGCCGCGCATCTGCACGTTGGCATCGCTGTCGGTGCCGCGCATTGGCAGCGCCGCGATGACCACGACCTCGGCGCTGACCTTCGGCTCCGATCCGCCGCGCAGGACGAGCGGCGCGTCCTCCACCACGCGGACCGCGCCGATCTCCATCGAGCTCGTCATCTCGGAATCCGCGCCGACCTGCTGCACTTTGACGTTCTCGGGCAGCCCGGACGATGTCAGCGCGACTCGGAAGCCGCGGGCGAGGGCGAGCATCGAGACGAACACGGCGACCGTCCCCGCGATGCCGAGCACCGCGACCACGGATGATGTCCACCGCTCCTTGACGCTGCGCAGGTTGTAGACGACCGGAATCGCCATCTCAGATTCTCCGCAGCGCGCTGACGACGTTCAGCCGCATCGCGGTGAGCGCCGGCAACAGTCCGGCCAGCATGCCCGTTCCCAGGGCGATCAGCGTCCCGAGCACGAACGCGATGGGGGGCAGGTACATCAGCAGCAGACCGCCGGTGAGATCGAGCTCCACGAGCGTGCTCGCGAGCCACAACCCAATCGCGCCGCCGATTGCGGCAATCAGCAGCGATTCGGCAAGGACGATCGTCAGCACGAACTTATCCGTGTAGCCGATCGCCTTCAGCACCGCCAGCTCGTTGGTCCGCTCGCGCACGGAGATTGCCATCGTGTTGCCGGTCACCAGCAACAGCGTGAAGAACACCACGGAGCCAATCGCGAGAATCAGGAACTCGATATTCCCCATCTGCTTGACCATCGACGCCGCGAACGCCGACTCGGTTTGCGTGCGCGTCTCGGACGAGGAGTTGGCGAACTCCTCGTCGATCAGTTTGGCGACCGCCGGTGCCGCATCGGGGTTCGTGACCCGGACGGTGTACCAGCCGACGATGCCCTTCCAGATCTCGGGCCCCTTCTCCACCAGATATTCGTAACGCAGCCAGAACTGCGTCTCATCGTCGTTCTTCCGCGTACCGTGATAGATCCCGCGGACGTTGAATTCCCACGCGCCGCCGCCCATGAAGCTCGGCGCCTGGAGCGGAACGCGGTCGCCAATCTTCCAGCCGAACCGGTCTGCCAGCTTCGCACCCACGACGACGCCCTGGCGATCGGCCTTAAACGCGTTCCACTCCGCGTCGCTGACTCTGAACTCCGGATACATCACCAGCCAGTCGTCCGGCACGATAGCGAACTGGCCGAAAAAGTTCTTCGGGTCCTGGTAGATGCCGCCAAACCAAATCGCATGCGCGACATGCTTCACGCCGGGTATGCCCTTCAGCCGCTCCTTGTACGGCAGCGGCAGCGGCTGGATCATCGAGGTCCGGCCGATCACCACGAGGCGGTCGGCGCCGGCGATGTCGATGCCCTGGCGGAAGCCATATCGAATGGCGCCGAGCAATCCAAACAGGAACAGCGCCACCGCGAACGATCCTATCGTCAGCGCCGTGCGGATCTTCTTGCGGCGCAGGTTGGCGAAGAGCAGCGGCAGGAACTTCATGCGCGCACCTCCGGAAGAGCGGCGGCGGGCGCATCGACGAGCACGCCCTTATCGAGATGCAGCTGACGATCGGCGCGATCGGCAGCACGGGGATCGTGCGTGACCATCAGGATGGTCGTGCCGCGATCCTTGGCGAGAAGTGTCAGGAGCTCGAGGACGTTGTCGGCCGCCGTGCGATCGAGATCGCCGGTCGGCTCGTCGCACAGCAGCATCTCGGGATCCGCGACGATCGCGCGCGCGATCGCGGCGCGCTGCTCCTGTCCACCCGACAACTGGCGCGGAAAATGGTTCATGCGGTCCTTCAGACCAACGATGCGCAGCGCCGCTTCGATCCGCTTGCGACGGTTTGGTTTGTCAAGATGCGTGAGCAGCAGCGGCAGCTCCACGTTCTGCGCCGCGGTCAGCACCGGGATCAGGTTGTAGGCCTGGAAGACGAGGCCGACATGGCGGGCGCGCCACTCGGCCAGCGCCTTGCGCGACTTCGTGGTGATGTCGACGCCGTCCACGTGCACCGCGCCGGTGGTGGGCTGGTCGAGGCCGCCCAGGATATTGAGCAGCGTCGTCTTGCCCGAGCCGCTGGGCCCCATGAACGCGACGAACTCGCCGCGTTTGACGTCGAGGCTGAGACCACGGAGGACATGAATTTCCTCGCCGCCGCGGTTGTAACGTTTGTCTAAGTTCCGAGCTTTGATCAGCGGCTCCGCGCCGCGGTTGGTGTCCGCGCTGGCCATTCCGACCTCAATGTGGGGCTTCTACCCCTCTGTCGTGGAGACGGGGCGTCAGCCCCCATTCGGGCGACTGTATCACGCCACGCCGCGTAAGATATGGGCGCTCCTTATGCCCATCGAGTACAACGTGGATCACGAGCGCCGCCTGGTGCGCGTCAGGGCGATCGGCCTGATCACGCCGACGACCCTGTTTGAATACCAGAAGGAAGTCTGGAGCGACCAGACCCTCGCTGGATATGACGAACTCGTGGACATGAGCGGCGTGGAGCAGGTGGAAGCGTCGTCCCCATCGAACGTCAACGCCCTCGCTGGTTTCTCGGCCAAAATGGATGGCAAGTCCCAGCCCACCAAGCTCGCGATCGTCGCCGCCGACGATCTGACATTCGGCCTCGGCCGGATGTATCAGGCGTATCGAGAGATGAAATCGGGGAGCAACAAAGAGGTCGCCGTTTTCCGCACCATGCCCGACGCACTCGCGTGGCTGGGCCACTGAGGGGACTGGTCGCTGGGTGACCTGAAGTGTCTCGTGCGCGTGTCGCCCCCATCCCAACAGATCGACGCGACCGTGCGAGAATCGACCTGCGCATGCGTTCGCGTACCGCGTACCTGCTAACCGCGCTCGTCGTCGCCGCTGCCGCCATGACGCTGTTCGCGATGGGCCGCATCCCGATCTGCACCTGCGGCTACGTCAAGCTATGGCACGGCGTCGTCCAGAGCTCCGAGAACTCGCAGCACCTGAGCGACTGGTATACGCCCTCGCACGTGATCCACGGCTTCGGCTTCTACGCGCTCACCTGGCTGTGCGCGCGCCGCCTCCCGTTCGCGACGCGCCTGCTGCTGGCGACGACGCTGGAGGCGTCCTGGGAAGTCATCGAGAACACTGATCTCGTGATCAATCGCTACCGCGAAGCGACCATCGCGCTCGACTACTACGGCGACAGCATTCTCAACTCGCTGTCCGACATCACCGCGATGATCGCCGGCTTCTGGCTGGCCAGCCGTCTGCCCGTCGCGTGGACCGTGACGTCGACCGTCGCCCTGGAGCTGTTCGTCGGCTTCATGATCCGCGACAACCTGACGCTGAACATCCTGATGCTGCTCTATCCGCTCGACGCCGTCCGCCGCTGGCAGTCCGGGGGCTGACGCCAGGGACGTCCGCGCCGCGTCACCGCAGAGCGATATGATGGCGGGTACGAGGTCGTCCTGATGCTTCCGTCTTTCCTGATTGTCGCCGCCGTTCTGAGCCTGGGGCCCACACTGGCGGAACAGAATCTCGAGACGCCCAAGAAACTCACCTTCGTCAACGCCGATGGCTGCGTCGATGGCCATTCGCTGAAGATGGCGAGGCCGGCCGGAATCGACGACGTGGAGCTGATCGTCGACCCCGTCTACAAGCTGACAGGGACCGATCAGATCAAAAGCGAGATCAAATCGCACAATCGCAAGCCGGTGCGCGTGCGCGGCCAGCTCTCGAAGCTGCCGGGGCCGGCGACGGCGATGGTCGGCAATACGAGAGTGAGCATCGGCACGGGTGCAGACGATCCGCTGGCGCCGACCGTCACGCGCGCGCCCGAGCCGCGATCGATTGAAGTGATCAGTATTACAGCGCTCGAAGGGACCTGCGAGGCCAGCCGCACACCGTCGATCGCCAGTCAGCCGCCCGTGACCGCCGCCGTGTCGTCGAAACCCGAAACGACCGCCGACGAGGCGCCGAAGCGCGAACCAACCGCAGCCGTCGAGCCGAAGCGCGAAGCAACCGCCGCCGCCGCGTCCGGCCACTACATGTATGCGTGGGCCGGCGACGAGGCAAAGAAGGGCAACGACTTCCTCGCGGTGTTCGACGCGGACCCGGCGTCCGCCTCGTACGGCAAGCTGATCACGTCTGTCGCCACTGATCAGCAGACGATGCTCGCGCATCACACCGAGTACTGGATGCCAGCGGGCGGGATGCTGTTTGCGAACGATCACTATGCGGGCCGCACGTTCATCTTCGATTTGCGTGATCCGATCAAGCCGAAGGTCGCGACGTCGTTCACAGACATGGGCGGCTACATGCATCCGCACTCCTACCTGCGGCTGCCCAACGGCAACGTGCTCGCGGCGTTTCAGCACGCGCACCACGGGCCGGCGACCGGCGGCAAGAGCGGCGGCCTCGTCGAGATCGACGATCGCGGTCAGGTGGTCCGCTCCGCCAGCAGCGCGGATCCCGCCTTTGCCGATGCGCTCCTGACACCCTACAGCCTCGTCGTGCTCCCGGAACTCGATCGCGTTGTCTCGACCAACTCCTCGATGCATCTCGATGACATCTTCGCCGGCGCGACGTATCAAGTGTGGCGACTCTCGGATTTGAAGCTGCTCGAGACGGCGTACTTCGACATCGGGCGGAACGGCTATGGCCACATCAGCCCGGAGGAGCCTCGCCTGGGGCCGGACGGATCGGTCTACGTGCAGACCCTCGGCTGCGGCATCGAGCGCATCACGGGCCTGAACTCGGACGCGCCGCATTCGCAGCTGGTCCACACCTTTCCCGGCAACTGGTGCGGCGTCCCCACCATCGTCGGGCACTACCTGATTCAGAGCGTGCCTGCCACACGCGGCCTCGTCGTGCTGGACATCACGTATGGCGCGAAGCCGGTCGAGGTGTCGCGGTTGAAGATCAGCGACACCTTCGAGCCGCACTGGACCGGATGGGATGCGAAGACGAAGCGGCTGGTCGTGACCGGCAATGAGCCGCGCCTCTACATGCTGAAGCTCGACGAGGGCACCGGCGCACTGACGATCGACGAAGCGCTGCGTGACGCGGATGGGAAGAGCGGTGTGAACTTCGAGCGCAGCGACTGGCCGCACGGTTGGAGCGGTAAAGGCATCCCGCACGGCGTCGTCTTCTCGCGCTGACTGCCGCGCGCTTGCGTAAATTCCCGGCGCCGCCTATTCTGCTCGCTCCCTTTTTGCTGTTCGATGTGGCGGAAAGGATACGGATGTAGGCGGCCACGCCACGAGGAGCAGCGTCAGAACGCACGCAAGGATGTATTGTCTCTGGCACATGCCAAAGGCCTGCATCCCCATAGTCGCCCTCGCTCTCACATTCGGCTCCGGCGGTTCCGGCGCGTCGACCTCGTCCCGGCACACGGAGAACGCGGCGGTTCGAATTCAGGCTCCGTCGAATGGCGAGCCGGCCGTGCTCGTCGGCGCCGGCGATATCGCGAACTGCCAGGTCGCCAACGGCGCCGGCGCGGCGGCAACCGCCAGCCTGCTCGATCGGATTCCGGGCACGGTGTTCACCGTCGGCGATCACGCGTACCCGTCCGGAACCTCCGACCAGTATCGCGACTGTTACGAGCCGCGCTGGGGCCGTCATAAAGCGCGCACACGCCCGGCTCCAGGCAACCACGACTACCTCACCGCCAAGGCAAAAGCGTACTTCGACTACTTCGGCGAGAACGCCGGCAGCGACCGCCGCGGCTACTACAGCTATACGCTGGGCTCGTGGCATATCGTGTCGTTGAACAGCTCAATCTCCGCCGGTCGTCGTTCGCCGCAGATCGAGTGGCTTCGACGCGATCTCGAAGAGCACCGCGCCACCTGTACGCTCGCGTACTGGCACATCCCGGTGTTCAGCTCGGGACCGCACGGAACGCAGCCTCAGGACACGTTATGGATGCGGGAGGCGTGGAAGGTCCTCTATGAGTTCGGTGCCGACGTGGTCATCAATGGCCACGATCACCACTACGAGCGCTTCGCGCCGCAGAATCCCGATGGCAAGGCCGACCCGAAGGGCATCCGCGAATTCGTCGTGGGTACCGGCGGCGGCGGCCTTTACGAATTCAGGACAAAAAAGGCAAACAGCGAGGCACGCAACAGCCGATCGTACGGCGTGCTCAAGCTGGCGCTTGGCGGCGCCGACTACACCTGGGAATTCGTGGTCGCCGCCGGCGAGCCGTATCAGGACAGCGGGAGCGCCGCCTGCGTGCCATAGGGTGTCCACTGGTCGCCTCGGCGCGCGCTCTCCTGGTGAACGTGTTCGGTCGCGCTTACAGACTCTGATAGGCGCGGAACAGGCCTCTGAAATACTTGAGTATCCGCACCGGATCCGCGGACTCTGGAATCTCGGCGAAACAGTAGCCGCCAAACTGCATCCCGGACAGTGACGTGAGCAGCTGTCGCCACGGGTACTCTTCGAGGAACAGGTCGCGCATGTGGACCTGCCCGATCTGTTCACGGACCAGGCGGAAGTTGTCCTCGAAGCCGCCGTCGAGCAAGTCCGTTTGGTTCGAGTTCCAGCACACGCGCAGCGCGGGGTGGTTCCCGCCGTAATCCAGGATCTTGCGAATGCGCGGCAGCCGCGAAGTCTCCTCGCCATGGACTTCGAGTTGCAGCCGCACGCCGTTATCTTGCGCGGCGGCGCCGCACTCGGCCAGCGCCCGGCCGATCTGCTCGAGCGTCTTCTCCTCCGGAACGTCCTTCGGGAGACCGTTGGGCCGCACTTTCACGCTCGGCGCGCCGATGTCGTGCGCGAGCTTCGTCCATGCTTTCGTCTCGTCCACGTTGCGGCGCAGCACCGTGGCATCGGGCGAGTGGTACTCGCACGTCGTGCCAAGGCCGCCGATCTTCACCGGCGAGTCTTCGAACCGCTTCCGCACTTCCGCCCGCGCCTCGGCGGACAGCGCAATCTCCACGCCGTGCCTGTGCGTCGTCCGCAGCTCCACGGCTTCGAAGCCAGTCTCGGTCAGATTCTTGATGATGGTCTCGACGTCCCAGTCCTTCGCAATGTTGTAAGTGACCGTGCCGAGCTTCAACCCATGACGATCGGAGGTCGGGCGCGGGTCCTGTTCCGAGACGAGCGGACCGAGCGCAGGTACGGCCGCGATGCTGGTGAGGAAACGGCGTCGTTTCATGGCGACGAGGCGACCCTCGCTATTTCGGCTTCTTGAACGCTTCCTCCACCTGCTTCTCGATGCTCTTGTAGTGCTTCTCGAGCATCTTGTCCTCTTCCTTCGTCAGGATGCGGAACGGCACGCGCACCACGCTCTTCTCGAACTTCACGTTGAGCCAGTGCTGACCGTAGGCGATGCCGCCCGGCACCTTGAAGTAGAAGCGGCCCAGGCAGGCGCGGTGGTTCGTCATCTCGACCTCGTTCCACGACATCGGGCGCTGGTCGAGATCGGTGAAGAACTGAATCGAACACGCCTGGTAGGCGTTCGGCGGAAAGTAGTTGATCGAGTCGCGCTGGACGCGCTCGCGCGCCTTCAGCGCCTGCAGGTTCGCCTGCCGGTATTCCGGAACCGTGGGGAGCGGCAAGGTCTTCCCGTCGGGCGTGTCGAGCGACACCGCGTCGCGCTTGAGGACGTAGTCGGGTGTTCTCTCGCGAAGCGCCAGCCCCACCTCGAGCAGCATCCAGTCTTCGCCGACGGACAGGTTCGCGAGCCGGTAGCCGAGGATCGCATACGCCTCGTTGTTGTAGGCCGCCCGGACGTACCGCCCCTCCATCGTCATGATCTGCGGCCTTCCGGCGTCGGGAATCTTGATCTTCGGTGGCTCCTGGGACTGGGCCGCGGCCGGCACGGCGAACAGACCGGCCACGATCAGGGGGCCGAAGAGCGAGAACACGTTCTGTCGTCTCATCACGGATCTCCTTCGTATCGATTTCGCGCCTTGGACACGCAAGCCGTCGCCTGGCGGCTAGTGTGGTGCAGGCGGGAGCAGATACAGCGTCATCGCGAACACGAGATAGACCATCAGCACGAGCGCCCCGACGAACCAGGCCGACCGCCCGCTGTTCGTCACCAGCGACATCGTCAGCGTCGCAATCAGCACCATGACGACCGCGCCGGGCCAGAAGGTGAGGTCCATCGGCGCCGGACCGATGACGTAACTGAGGAGCACCAGCAACGGCGCGACGAAGAGGGCGATCTGCGACGCGCTGCCGAGCGCGATGCCGACGCTCAGGTCCAACCGATTTTTCCGTGCGGCCGAGAACGCGGACGCCATCTCCGCGGCGCCGCCGACGAGCGCGACGACGACGAAGCCGACGAAGGCGGGCGTCATGCCCAGCGACTCGGCGGCCTCCTGCGCCGAATCGACGAAGATCTCGCTCACCAGCGCCACCATCACGGTGACCATGGCCAGGGTGACGACCGCGACGCCGATCGGCCAGGGCTCCTCCTCCTCGTCGTGGTGCTCGGCGCTTGCAAACAGCTCGCGATGCGTCCGGAGCGAGAACACCAGGCTCATCGCATACGCGGCGATCAGCAGCACCGACAAGCCAAGACTCAATTGCTGCGTGAACGTCGTCCCACCCACGGCGCCGGCGCCGCCGACGGCCGACGGCACGAGCAGGCCGATGGTGGCGAGGAAGAGGAGCGCGGCCTGCAG
Source organism: Vicinamibacteria bacterium (assembly GCA_963800785.1). GTDB lineage: Bacteria > Acidobacteriota > Vicinamibacteria > Vicinamibacterales > JAENWD01 > JAENWD01. Next base: position 166,494 of record CAWDCH010000019.1, on the reverse strand, counting down.
CCGCGCGCTGATCCGGTTGTACTCCTGCACGTGATACTTCAACCCGCCGAGGAGGAACGAGGCGCCCGGCATGAACAGGGTGTTCGTGACGATCGCACCGGCAATGGACGCCTTCACCAGCATGTACTGTCCGGCAGCGAGAGCGGCGAGCGCGATGATGAGCTCGGTAAGATTCCCCAGCGTCGCGTTCAGCAGGCCGCCGATCGTGTCGCCGGTCTTCGCGGCGACCGATTCGGTGGCGCGGCTGAGCAGCGCGGCGAGCGGCACGACCGCCAGCACCGAGAGCACGAAAAGGAGCGTATGCGCGTCGGGACGGAGGCGTTCCGCGGCGAACACCACGGGAACGAAGGCGAGCAGCCAGAGGAGCGGCGTGCGGCGGATATCCTGCAGCAGGCGCGTCATCTCACGTCGACGGCTGCGAGGGGACCGTTACGGGCATGCGGCTGACGACGCCGAAGAAGAAGCCGGTCGACCAGCCGCACATCAGGATGCCCGTGAGGGCTTCGACGCCCCCGACCAGGCGCCACTCGACCGGCAACACGAGATCGCCATAGCCCGTCGTCGTGTAGGTGACGGCGCTGAAGTAGAGCGCTTCCTGCACGCCCGGCATCGCCCGCGTCCACCAGTAGGCCACCGCCCACACCGTGATCTCGACCATGTGGCAGACGATCATCAGCGCGGCGAGGCGGATGAACAGCCAGCTCCATAGCAGGAAGTGGCGCGGAGTGTCGGGCCGGAGCCGCGATGATCGCAAGGCGGCGGTCACGCCGGTCGCATGTACGACCACGCAGAGGGCCATCAGGGCAAACGCGAGGAGCAATCTCCAGAGCACGGCGATGTTGACCGAGCGGTTCAGTTAACGTGCGGCGATTATCACCAAACAGGCGGGAATACCAAAGGGAAATGACTCAAAGGGATAACGTCGCGGAATTACCGCAGCTCGGCGTTACGTCCGCACACCCAGCAGGCGATCGCCGTCCTCGTCGAGAAAGACCTTGACCGCGGCGTGATGGCGCTCGCCGGCCCTCCGCACGATATCTTCGAACGCCGGCCGACCCCTCAGGTTCTCGAGCCAGGTGTCGGCCACAAAGGCGGGATAGCAGAAATACCCGCCGTCGACCGCTTTCGCGAGATTCGAGATCGCGTCGTCAATCTCGCCGAGATGGGCGAAAAACCGCCCGGCATAGTACTGCGCCTCGGGATCGTTGAACCTGGGGATCGCCTTCCTGAGCTGTAGCACGCTTTCCTGCGTGCGGCCTTCGATGAAGCTCTGCGACACTTCGAGGAACGCCCGCATCCCAGGCGCCACCTTCTGCGCCAGCTCGCGCAGCAGCGCGATCGCCTCCTCCCGCCGACCGACCTCGATGAGGGAAGTGGCCGCGATGAAGGGCGCGCTTCGAGCCGCGTCGGCGACGCGTTGATGATCGCCCTTCGCGAACCAGGTGTGCACGATGCTCGTGGCGATCTTCGGGTCGAGTCGCTGCGCGCGTTCGTGCGCGGCGGACGAGGCATCGAGCAGCCCGCAATACCGGCAGGTGTGGCAGAGGCCGGTGAAAAGATTCGGGTCGGCCGGCCGCTCTCGCGCTTGCCGGAGCAGGCGCGTCATCGCCTCGACGGCGCGTCCGAGATCGACTTCGAGCAGCGCATAGTGACTGTGGGCGATCGGGAGGTCCGGGCTGATCTCGAGCGCGCGCTTCAAGGCGTCCTCGGCGCGGACCATGTTCGCGTCGCGCTCGCCGTCTGAATACTTGGACATCATCCGGTAGATGCGGCCGAGCTGTGCCCAGGCCGGCGCATAACGTGGATCGAGCTCCACGCACTGCAAGTACAGGTCGCGCGCCTCGGGCCAGGTCGCCGCCTCGTTGCTCAGCTCGAGCGCACGCAGATAGTGTTCGTAAGCTTTGTCACTGGCCGGGACGTCGCGACCGAGCTGCCGGCGCTCGCGTGCGCTCAACGGGATGGCGAGCGCATCGACGACCGTTCGCACGATCGAGTCCTGCAGCTGGAAGATGTCGCCCCACCCGACGTCGAAGGTCTGAGACCAGATCATCCCGCCGTCAGGTGCCCCCGCGAGCTGCGACGAGACGCGCACCCGATCGCCCGCACGCAGCAGTGTGGCGCTCAACACCTCGTCGACGTTTGCCTCGCGGGCGATCTTCTGCAGGTCGGGAACTTCGGTCGCGTACTTGGCGGCGACCAGGCTAGAGCGGACCACGACCGAGCCCAAAGCCGAAAGCGACGTGGTGATTGCGTCGGCCAGACTGAAGGCCAGAAAGTCCACATCCGGGTCGGGTCGCAGCACGCGAAAGGGCAAGACGATGAGCCGCGTCACGGGGCGCGCCTGCACGACCTCGCTGGCGGACGAGGGCGTCTGCAGTGCGCGCAAGTCGTCGGCTAACTGCTCGGCAGTCTGATAGCGGTCACCCGGTCGTTTGGCGAGCGCGCGATTGATGACGCGGTCGGCGGCGACGATCGCGGGCGACCCGGCCAGGACGGGCGGTTGGTCGTAGATGACGGCATGCAGCACCTGGATCGGGAACTGTCCCGCGAAGGCCTGCCGTCCCGACAACATCTCGTAGAGCGTTGCCCCGACCGCAAAGATGTCCGAGCGGGGATCGGCGGGCTCGCCCGACGCCTGCTCGGGCGACATGTAGTGCGGTGTGCCGATGACGACGCCCGGCGAGGTGAGCAGCGTCTGGTCAGAAGGGTCGACGGCCGGGCGCGCGAGGCCGAAGTCGAGCAGTTTCACGCCGTTTTCGGTGAGAAAGATGTTCGACGGCTTCAGGTCGCGATGGACGATGCCGCGACGGTGCATCGCTGCGAGCGCCGAGAGCACGCCACGCGCGATCTCGAGGGCCTCCGGCACCGGCAGCGCACTCCGCCCGATTCGCGTGGAGAGCGCCTCGCCGTCGAGGAGCTCCATGGCGATGTAGATCCCGCTGGAGTCCTCGCCGATCTCGTAGAGTTGGCAGATGTTCGGGTGATTGACGCTGGCGGCGACCCGTGCCTCCCGCTGGAGACGTTCGCGGGCATCGGGCCCGACGCCCGTCGCCCGCAGCGTCTTGATGGCGACCGGCCGATCCAGGCGATCGTCGTGCCCGGCATACACGACGCCCATGCCCCCTTCGCCAAGCGTACCGATGATGCGATACGGACCGATCGTGTCTGGCAGGTTTCCAGTCAGGCCGCAACCCGTCTCTCGAACGCGTCGAGGCTCGTCGAGACTCCGCGAGTATAACAGCGCCAGCCCGTTCATCACGTTCGACGGGATCGGCCGGGCTGATCGTCCGGCTCGATGGTCGAGCTACAATCTGGCGGACCCGCAAAGGTGGCCACGGCCCGCGCCGCTTCCGATTCCGCCGGCCGAGAGTCAATAGCGCTCAATCCCTTACTGACCTGACATTTGGCCCTGACTCCCGGCACGCGTCTCGGCGTCTACGACATCACCGCACCGCTTGGCGAAGGCGGGATGGGGCAGGTATTCCGGGCGACCGACGCGCGACTCAAGCGCCAGGTTGCGATCAAGGTCCTGCCGCCGTCTCTCGCAGCCGACACCGATCGGCTCGCGCGGTTTCAGCGCGAAGCCGAAGTGCTCGCGTCGCTGAATCACCCGAACATCGCCGGCATTTACGGTCTCGAAGAAAGCGGCGGCGTGACCGCCCTCGTGATGGAGCTCGTCGAAGGCGACGATCTGTCGCAGCGCATCCGGCGCGGAGCCGTGCCTGTCGACGAAGCTTTGCCGATCGCGAGGCAGATCGCGCTGGCCCTCGAAGCCGCGCACGAGCAGGGGATCATTCATCGCGACCTGAAGCCGGCGAACATCAAGGTGCGCGACGACGGCGCCGTGAAGGTGCTCGACTTCGGTCTCGCGAAGGCCGTGGAGCCTGCCGCCGCGTCGTCTTCCGATGCCGCCAACTCGCCCACGCTCACCGCGCACGCCACAGCGCTCGGCGTGATCCTCGGAACCGCCGCCTACATGGCGCCCGAGCAGGCCAAGGGCAAAACCGTCGACAAGCGCGCGGACATCTGGGCGTTCGGCATCGTGCTCTACGAAATGCTCACGGGCCGCGCCGCGTTCGCCGGCGACACCGTCACCGACATCATCGCGGCCATCGTCACGCGCGAACCCGATTGGACGATGTTGCCGGCGACCACACCTGCCTCGATCCGGCGGCTGCTGTCGCGCTGTCTCGAGAAGGATCCGAAGCGCCGGCTGCGTGACATCGGTGACGCCCGGTTCGAGATCGATGAGACGATCGCGCGCGGATCCAGCGAGGCGCCTGCTGCAGAATCGGTGTCCGATCGCGCGCGTCCTGCCGGCGCGACGCGCGCAGGGACGCTCGCCTGGGCAGCGCTGGGGGCGGTCCTCGGCGCATCGCTGGCCGCGGGACTGGCGTGGTCCGGCGTGTGGCCGCGCGCGCGCCCGTCCGAATCGCGTCCGCTGAGCGTCTCGGTCATTCCTCCCGACGGCAGCGAGGTGACCGCACCGGCGATCTCACCTGACGGCCGGCGCATCGCGTACAGCGCACGCCGCGCTGACGGGATGCCGCTGCTGTGGGTGCGGGATCTGGCGAGCGGCGAAGTGCGGTCGCTGCCCGGCACCGAGGATGGCACCCTGCCCTTCTGGTCGCCGGACTCGCGCGACCTCGGGTTCTTCGCAGGCGCCAACTTGAAGCGTGTGTCGGCCGAGGGCGGACCGGTCCGGCTCATTGCAGACAACGTCAGTCCGTGGACCGGCTACGGCGGCTCATGGGGCGCCGATGGGACGATCGCCTTCGGCAGGCAGGCCGGGTTGTTCCGCGTGCCTGCGGAGGGCGGCGCTGTCATTCCCCTCACGAAACTCCAGAGTCAGGACTGGCTGCACAGCTGGCCGAGTTTTCTGCCCGACGGCCGGCGGTTCCTCTTTACTGCGAAGCTCTGGACCCGCACCGCGGAAGCGAGTGAGCAGGGCATCTACCTGGGATCGCTGGACAGCCCGAAGATCGAGCGGCTGCTGCCGGATCTCTCGAGCGCGGTGTACGCCTCGCCCGGCTATGTCGTCTTCGCACGCGAGGGAACACTCACGGCGGCGCCGTTCGACCTCGCAGTTGGGCGCGTCACCGGCCCGCCGATCGCGATCGGAGGCGCTGTCGCGACCGATGGCCAGTTCTATCTCGCGGCCATTTCCGCGTCAGCCGACGGGACGCTTGCGGTACGGCCACCGCCGTCCGTCGTCTTCCCCGATTCGAACCTGTTCTATGCGGAGCTGCGTCTGGTCGATCGCCACGGCGTCGTCAGCCGCGCCGCCACCGCGCGGCCTTACAGCTACTTCATGGCGCTCAACCCGATGGGGAGAACCCTGGCCGCGGCGATGCTCGACCCGCGCGCCGGCACGCAGGACCTGTGGGTGATGGACCTCTCGAGCGACCGCATGGAGCCGTTGACGACGACGCGCGGGTATACCTCGAACCCGGTGTGGTCCGCTGACGGGAAGCGACTCGTCTACACCTACCAGGCTCCTGGCCAGCTGGACGACGTGTATGTCAAGGACATGAGCACCGGCGTGATCCAGCCCGTGATCCAGACGCCCAACACGGGCGAGCACCCCGTCGCGTGGTCGCACGACGGCCGGTCCCTGCTGGTCTTCACCTACGATAACGACAAGGCGAGCTTGTGGTCGTGGTCGTTCGTGTCGCAGACGGCGACGCGTTTTGTCGGCCCCGGCGTTCTCGAAATCGCGGCGTTCTCGCCTCGTGATGACTACGTCGCCTACGGCTCGCAGGAGTCAGGCCGGCCCGAGGTGTACGTCACCACTTTCCCCGACCGTCGCCAGACCTGGCCGCTGACGACCGAGGGCGGACAGGTCCTGAGCTGGAGCAGTGATGGCCGCGAGATTCTGGTTGCGACACTCTCGGGCCATATCGTCGGCTATCCCGTCTCGACCAACGGCGGCTTCTCGTACGGCCAGCCCGCGACGCTCGTGCAGGATCTTGGGTCATCGGCCGGTTACAGCTCGGCGACGCGCGATCATTCCCACATCCTCATCCGCGTGAGTCCGGACGCCGCGAAGGACAAGGGCGAGATTCGGCTCTTGTTCGGATGGCAGGATGCGTTGCGTTAGGACCACGCGCCGAGAAGGTGACGCGCGCCCTGACAGAGGCGCGAGCGACGGCAGTTGTGTTGACGCAGATCGAGCGCCGAGTTCCGCACGCCAGAAAATGCGTCTCCGACTCGGTACTCTGTCGCTGGCACGGCGGTCTCCACACGGCGCTCGCTCCGCGTCGACACAACTGCTCAGCAAACCGCCTAGACTTCAACCTCGCTAGCTCAATCGCCGGGGTTCTTGCGCGTTCCACGTCCGATCACGGATTAGGATGAATGGTCTCCCCGGAGCACACGAACATGAAGTCAAAGAACACGATCTGCCTCTGGTTCGATAAGGACGCGCATGAGGCGGCGCGCTTCTACGCCGCCACCTTTCCGAACAGTGAAGTAACGGCTGTCCAGAAGGCGCCCGGTGACTTCCCGGGCGGCAAAGAGGGCGATGTGCTGACGGTGGAGTTCACCGTTCTGGGCATTCCCTGTCTCGGTGTCAACGGCGGTCCGCAGTTCAAGCACAGTGAGGCCTTTTCCTTCCAGATCGCGACGGATAATCAAGAAGAGACGGACCGCTACTGGAACGCCATCGTCGGCAATGGCGGCAAGGAAAGTCAGTGCGGTTGGTGCAAGGACCGCTGGGGCCTCTCCTGGCAGATCACTCCGCGCGCGCTAACCGAGGCGCTCGCGGCTGGTGGCGGTGAAGCAAAGCGTGCCTTCGAGGCGATGATGCCGATGAAGAAGATCGACATCGCCACCATCGAGGCGGCGCGGCGGGGCTGACGTGGAGCCTAGCAGCGATTGCGCGACGTGACAAACATTCGCCTCAGGTCAGCGCGTGCGATCGTTGTCTGGGCCCTCGTAGTAATCAAAGCTTCTGCCCAGTCGCTCCTTCAGCGGATCGGTGATCGCATTCAATCGTGTGACGATCTCGGCCGACAGCGGGTGCTCGACGGCACGCACGTTCGCCTCCAGCCTGCTGGGAGACCGTGAGCCGACGAGGCTGCAGGTCACCTCGCGATTCGCGACAGCCCACTTCAGCGCAAGCTGCGACAGCGACAGCCCGTTGTCTCGACAAACGGCCCGGAGGGCCGCGAGCGTCCGCTCGGTCGCCTGCTCTTCACCGAACAACCCGTGACGCGCGGCTGCGGTCTTTCTCGCATCGAAGTGTCGGGTGCGCCGCTGCCACACCGGAATGTCGTCGAGTGTCGGGTAGAGATCGGTGAGCACGCCTTGCAGCAGGGGCATGTAGCCGATCACGCCCAACCCCAGTTCACGTGATGCGGGCAGAGCCTCCCACTCAATCGCACGCGAAAGCAGGTTGTACGGCAGCTCATTCACGGCGAGGTTGGGACAGTACGCCAAAGCCTCCTCCAACCTGGGACGCGCGAAGTTGCTGACACCGATGTGACGCACCTTGCCCTGCTCCTGGAGCCGCGACAGGGCCGCAAAGGCGTCGTCCACGGCAGGGCAGACCGCGATCCGCGCGTCGAAGTGACGGATCGAGGGCAGCGAAATCGGCCAGTGCACCATGTAGATGTCGATATAGTCCGTGCCCAGCCGCCTGAGACTCGCCTCGCAGCGGCCGGGCACGACGTCCGGCTGCACGTGCGCGGGGCTGACCTTCGTGCCGATCACGACCTGCTCACGTGGCAATCCGCAGAGCGCCCGCCCGAGTGACGTCTCGCTCCGTCCGTCGTTGTACGCTTCGGCGGTGTCGAAGTAGGTGATGCCCAACTGGAACGCGCGGCGGACAACGGTGTCGACGTCCGACTGCTGGCACGGCCCCCAGTACTCTCCCCCGCCGAAAGACCAGCAGCCGAGGCCGAGCACCGACAGTTTCAGCCTCGAGCGCCCGCACTCGCGCTGTTCCATGGCTCTCGCACTCCCCTCTCGAAGGCTACAGTGTTACCCTCTGGATCTCGATGCGGCCGACATGCGCCGCAGGGAGGAGCAGATGAGGAACTCCCGATTCTTCGTACGCGTCGGCATCGCGGCGCTCCTGCTGACGGCGCACGCGGGTGCGACGGCCGCGCAGCCCCTTGCCGCCCAACCCGGGGTCGGGAAACCCGTGAGGGTGGTCAGCCTTTCTTTCAAGGGCGCAGGTCTCGAGGCCATCGCCAGGATCGTCGATGCCGAGGGCGCGAAGGGCGTCGATCTTATCGTCCTGCCCGAGGCCTGGCGCGGCAACGACATCGTGGAAACGCTCTCCGGCCCGACGATCACCACGCTGTCGGGACTCGCGAGGAAACACCGCTGCTACGTCGTGTGCCCGATCTACCGCGACGACCAGGGCCGCCGGATCAATTCCTCGGTGCTGATCGATCGGACGGGCAAGGTCGTATCGGTCTACGACAAAATCTATCCCTACTGGAACGAGTTCGACATGACGCCGCCTGCCCTTCCCGGGCAGGAGGACGTCGGCGTCTACGACGCCGACTTCGGCAGGATTGGCTTCGCGATCTGCTTCGACGCCAAGTTCCCGGAAGTCTTCCAGCGCCTGCGCGACAAGGGCGCCGAGCTCGTCGTCTGGCCGAGCGCCTACTCGGGATTCACGGAACTCCAGGCCTTCGCGCTGCTCCACCACTACTACATCGTGACCAGCACGCTCACGGGAGACTCGATTCTGTACGACATCACCGGCGCCATCGCGTCGGACGAGCGCGGCACAGGCGGCGTCACCGTCGCTCGGTTCACGGTCGACATGGACCGGACGATCTACCACTACAACTTCAATTTGGACAAGCGTGCGCGGCTGCTGGCGGAGCACTCCGACGACGTCACGCTGGACGCGGACATGCCTCGCGAAGAGTGGTTCGTGCTCAAGGCGCGAAGGCCCGGCATCTCCGCGCGCGATCTCGGACGCGAATACGGTCTCGAGGAGCTCCGGTCTTATCAGGATCGCAGCCGCACCGGCGTCGACGCTCGCCGCGGTTTCTCGTTCAGTGATCGGTTCGGCGGCTACCCGGGCCAGAAGAGTGCGCCGCGCGAGACCTCCGGACCATGAGCCGCGCCGCGGGCGTTCGTCTCACGGCGACGTTGTTGCCGGTGCTCGTTCTGCTGGGCGCTGTCGGGCAGACGCCAGACGACGCCATCCGCCTGCCCACGACCGACGCACATTTCGGACCAGTCAAGGACTACGTGGAGGCGGTACCGCAGGCAGACTACAAACATGCGCCGCCCGCCGCAGTGGAGGCGTTCAAAGACATCAGGTACGGCGTCCGCATTCATTGGGGCCTCTACTCGCAGCGTTTCTCCGGCGGCGAGTCGTGGCCGTTCCTGCAGCTGCCTTTCGACGGGAAGCAGGAGTATCAGGAGGCTTACAAGACGTGGAACCCCTCTGGCTTCGATGCCGAGGAGTGGATGAAGTTGTTCCACGACAACGGCCTGCGCATGTTCGCCTTCACCACGAAGCATCACGACGGCTTCTCGATGTTCGACACGAAGACGCGCGTCACCCGGTGCGTGAACTGGGCTGCTGCGGGAGGTCCGAGGATCGAGCCCTGCGATCGCGCCTACAGCATCGTCGAGACGCCGTTCCATCGCGACGTGGTCGCAGAGCTCGTCGCCGCCGCTCGACGTCACGACATCAAAATCGATTTCTACTTCTCTCACCCGGACTGGTACGACGCCGACTTCCGGCCCTACGGCTTCTCGCCGATCACCACACCGGGCAACACGAAGCAGCCGGAGCTCTATGGCCGCACCGACGTCGGGCAGCGCACGAAGTTCTTCTTCTCGGCGCCCGATCCGACGGACGAGGAACAGGCCCGCATGATGACCCGGCACCGCCAGCAGCTGGAGGAGCTGCTGACCCGCTACGGGCCGATCGACATGCTCTGTCTCGACATGTGGCTCGGCGCACGCGTGTGGCCGCAGCTGCGCGAGACGATCAAGCTCGCTCGCAAACTGCAGCCCAACGTGATGCTCCGCGCGCGCGGCATCGGCAACTACGGCGATTACTACACGCCGGAGGGGTTCGTCCCTGGCAACCCGGAGAACACGGCCATGCCCTGGTTCGTGATCTACCCTCTGGGCCGTTCCTTCTCCTACGAGCCCGACCCGGCACAGCACAAGGGCGGCCGCTGGATCGTTCGCAACCTGGTTGACGCGGTGGCCAAGGGCGGCGGTTTCATGGTCGGCATCGGCCCCGACGCCCAAGGACGGTTCCATCCGACTGCCGTCGAGAACCTGCGGGAAGCGGGCGCCTGGCTCAAGGTCAACGGAGAAGCGATCTATGCCACCCGACCGCGCGATGCCGATCTGTGGCATGAGGGCGACCATGTCCGCTACACGCGAAGCAAAGACGGCCGCTCCGTGTACGCGATCACCGACGAGTGGCCGGGCGCCGCCCTGACGTTGCAAACGGTCCGCGCCCGAGAAGGCTCCGCAATCGAGCTGCTCGGCAGGCCTGAGCCGCTCGAGTGGACGCAGGATGGACGTGGCCTCTCGATTCGACTGCCGGCGTCCCTTGCGGATCCCGCTCGCCGGTCCGGCAGCATCGCCTGGGCGTTTCGCATCCAGCCCGCCCCGTGAGGGCTCCGACGCCTTCTCGCCTGCGCTGGCTGATGATCGCGTTCGCGTTCTCCGCGACCGTCCTCAACTACGTGCACCGCCTCTCGTTCACCTACCTCGCAGCGCATCCCGATCTCAGAACACTGTTCAGCGACACCACCTTCGGCCTGATGGGCACCGCGTTCTTCGTCGCCTACACGGTCTCGAACGGGCTGTGCGGTTTCGCGATCGACAGATTGGGAACCCGTATCGGCTACGCGCTGTCAATGGCCGTCTGGACGACGGCGGCGATGCTGCACGCGGTGGCGCGCACGCCGCTGCAGTTCGGCGCGCTACGCTTCCTCCTGGGCATCGGCGAGGCGGGCAACTGGCCGGCGGCCGTGAAGCTCACGGCCGAGTGGTTTCCGCCGCAGGAGCGCTCGACGGCATCGGGGATCTTCAACAGCGGCTCGGCGCTGGGCTCGGTGATCGCTCCGCCCCTCGTCGCGTGGTTGGGGATGCGATTCGGCTGGCAGGCCGCCTTTCTCGTCGTCGGTGCGATGGGCTATTTCTGGCTGGCCGCCTTCTGGCTCGTCTACCGAACCCCGAGCACGGCGCAGCAGCAGGTTGAGATGTCTCCCGTACCCGTGCGACGTCTGCTGACTCACCGCTTCGTCGTCTGGTTCACGGCTTCGAAGTTCTTCATGGACTCGATCTGGTACTTCATTACTTTCTGGATTGGCCGCTATCTCGCCGACGCCTACGGCTGGGATCTCTGGCGCATCGGCCTTTTCGCGATGTTTCCGTTCATCGTCGCCGACTTCGGCAACATTCTGGGAGGCTTCTTCACGCAGTGGTTGATTCGCGGCGGTCTCGCCATCTCCAACGCGCGCAAGCTGGCGGTGTCGGTCTTCGCCCTGACGATGGCGGCGGCCCTTCTGTCGGGTCCGCTCGTCATCAGCGGGCCGCGCTCGGCGCTGGCCGTGCTCTCGGTGGCGGCCTTCGGCTGGGCCGCCTACACCGCAAATACCCTCGCCTTCCCCGCGGATGTCGTCCCGCAGCGCGCGGTGGCCACGGTGTGGGGCCTGGCAAGCGTGGGCGCTGGTCTTGGCGGCGCATTCTTCCAGCACGCGTCCGGTCTCACTGTCGCCTACTTGCGCCCGACTCTCGGCGTTGCCGGCGCGTACCACACCGTATTCGTCGCCTATGGGGTGCTGGCCCTTGTGGGGCTGACGCTCGTTCTCTTCCCCATGGGACCGCTCACGCGCGACGAAACGCTGGAGTAGCTCCCTCGTTCTCCAACACCAATCCCACCTGGACATCTCTTCTCCTGACCCTCTCGATGGCCTCGTTCACGCGTGCGAACGGCATGACATCGACTATGGCCCCGATGCCATGCTGCGACGAAAACTCGAGCATATGCATGGTATTGGCACGACTACCTATGTAGTTGCCATAGACCGATCGCCCAGAATTGTTCAACAGCCCACCGCTCAACGACAGCGGCTCCAGCGGCGACGCCACCAGGCAGAGCTGGCCTTGTGGTTTCAGCATTCTCACGTATGAGTCCAGGTCGAACGCGACATTCAACGTCGATAGGACGAGATCAAACGCTCCGTGGTTGCCCGTCATGGACTTCGAGTCTGAGCCGTCTGCAAATGCTGCTCCCAACCGCTCAATCAACTCCCGCTTGTCGCGCGAATGAGAGAATGCCGTAACGCTGTGCCCCATTGCGTGAAGGAACTGTATGGCCAGGTGACCGAGCCCGCCGACGCCGAGCACTGCCACCCGGGAGCCGCCGAGCAGGCGTGCCCGAAGGATCCCCGCGTAGACCGTCAAGCCGGACGAGAGCAAGGGGGCCGATTTAGCCGAGTCGAGCTGCGGTGGGAGCCGGAACGCGAACCGACCATCGACGACGATATGTTCGGCCAACCCGCCGTAGCGGTCGACGGCGATGACCTTCTGCCCAGGGCAGAATTGCTCTGTGCCCTGCTCGCAGAAGGAACAACCGAAACACGCCTCCTGCTGGTAACCGACACCGACACGATCGCCCCTCTGCAGGTCGGCGACCTCGGAGCCAAGCGCTTCAACGATTCCAACGATCTCATGGCCAGGGACCAGTGGAAACCGCGCGTCGCCCCATTCATTGTCCATGAACTGGATGTCGCCCCTCGCGATGCTACAGTGCGTGATCCTCACCAGGACGTCATGGCTGCCGACCGCCCTCTCGTACGAGAAGGGCTCCGCCCTTCCGCTTTTCTCCTTGATCGCATGGGCTCTGATTTGCACCATCACTCGGCTTCCATTCCTGGGATGAAAGAGTAATTCCTCGGTCAGCGGCGGCGCGCGGTGACGATCCTAGAGTGCTTTTCAGATCCGTGCAGCGCCTGTTCCTGGTCCTCGGCTCTTCGTCCTTGGTCCGTCCTATGGTCCACATCGTCCATGGTCCACCGGAACGACATCAGGACGAAGGACACAGGACAAAGAACGGACTAAGGACCAAGGCCCATGGACGAAGGACTTACTTCCATTTGGAAACGAAAACTGCTCTAGGCACTGGAGTCGAACCACACTATTTCCCCCCAGGGCGTGCGCCGCGAGCGTCTGGATCAGTTGCTCGCGGGCGCGCTCCGACCACTCGTTCACGATCAGCTCGGCTTTCGAAGCAGTAGCGGAGAACGCCGGACGGCGACGCCGAGACAAAGACCGCCGTTCGCCTGCCGCGCTCAATGCGTGTGCTCGAGGAACCCGCGCAGCTTGTCGGGGTTGCGCACGATGTAGATCGCGCGAATGCGTCCGTCGACGATGTCGAACGAGTACGTGCCGGTGCCGGCGAGGGGATGGCGCATGAGCAGACCCGGCGTGCCGTTGACCGTGACGAGCTGGAAGTCCGACTCCGACCAGTGCACCTTGCCGGCATAGCCGAGCAAGAACTTCGTGATGCGATCCGACCCGAGCGCGGGACGCGTGGCCGAGAACACCTTGCCTCCGCCGTCGGCGACGAGCGTCGCATCGGCGTGCAGCACCCCCATCAGCACCTCAACGTTGCCGGTCACGCAAGCGTCTCGGAAGCGCCGGACGATCTCCTCCGATTCACGACGCGACGCGGTGAAGCGCTTATGCGAATCGCGCAGCCGGGCGCGTGCGCGCGTGAGGATCTGCCGCGTGTTCGCCTCGCTCTTGCCGATGCTCCTCGCGATCTCGTCGAAGTCGAGCTCGAACACCTCGCGCAGCAGGAAGACGGCGCGCTCGCTCGGCGCCAGCTGCTCGAGCAACACGAGAAATGCCGTGGTCAGGGACGACGCCAGCTCGGCGGATTCCTGATTCGGTTCGGCCAATGGTTCGGGCAGCCATGGGCCCGGATACTCCGTCCGCGTCCGCTCGGCGCTGCGCAGATGGTCGATGCACAGCCGCGTGACGATGGTCGTCAGATACGCGCGAGCGGAGCGGACGTCGGCGTGCTCGTCCTGACGCGCCCGGAGCCAGGCATCCTGCACGACATCCTCGGCTTCGCTGACGCTGCCGAGCATCCTGGTACGCAATCGAGAACAACAGCGGTCGATGCGCCTCGAATGTCGCCCCGTCCCAGTCAGTTGCTGCCATGGCTCAATTGGCCTTGCACTCTCCTATTCTCTAGACGAATGACGGAGGCAGTCTGTGACAGCGGCGGCTCTGGCCTCGGGTGTCACAGGGACGATTCCTGGTTCGTCTTGATTGGTGGAGGCGAAAGACATCATGAAGGCTCGAATCAATCTCATGAACATAACCCCAGGCGTCATTCACGCCATGCTTGGCCTCGAAAAGCAGGTTCGCCAGGCGGGCTTCGATAGCAAGCTGCTCGACCTCGTCCGCATGCGCGCGTCGCAGATCAACGGTTGCTCCTACTGTCTGGACATGCACAGCAAGGATGCGCGCGCGAACGGCGAGACGGAACAGCGGCTCTACGGCCTCGACGCGTGGCGCGAGACGCCGTACTACTCGGCGCGCGAACGCGCTGCGCTGGAGTGGACCGAAGCGCTCACGCTCGTCTCCGAGACTCATGTCCCCGACGAGGTGTACGAGCGCGTGCGGGAGCAGTTCTCGGAAGACGAGCTGGCGCACCTGAGCCTGGCGGTCGTATCGATCAACGGCTGGAACCGGCTCAACATCGCCGCGCGCACGGTCCCCGGTGACTACGTGCCCGGCAGTCTCGCGAAGTTGCATGCGGTGAGCTGATCGGCGTTCACTTTGTGTTTGTACGTCGGGTCGGGCTTCCACCTTCGCATCAAGCTTCGGCGGACCGCCGTAACCTTGGCATAGGCGGTCAGCCCGGCCCGCTATACTCGCGGCATGCGATACCGCTGGAACGCCGCCGTAGCCATCGTTACCCTGATGACCGCCCAAGTCGTGTTCGCCCAAACGCGGATGAAACCGACAGCTCCAGGAAGCCAGGGTGATCCAGTCTGGCAGGGCGTGCTTCGGTTCGCAGATGGTCGCACGTTCGTCACCGATGGCGGACTCGCAATCGACGCGACCGTCGCCAAACCGGCAAAGCTTCCCAGCCGGGAATTGCCCTCGAAGGTGTTGGAGCAGTATGTCAGCGCGTCGCATAAGGATGAATACGGCTTTGGCGATCTCACCGCGGCGCTGTCAGGTCGGACGTACAGCGCCCCGAATGGTATCGCCCTGAACGCGGCATACGTCAGCTATCTTCGCCGCATCCTGTCCGGGTCCGTACGCTTTCGCATGACGGGAGCGATGCAGCCCGTCGTCATCGCGGCCGACGGCAAGGCCGTGGGCGTCCTTATGCCCGTGAAACAGTAGCGATCCCGGTTTCACGAACCTTCTTCAGCGCGCGATACAGCTCGCGATACTGCGGATAGAAGGCGTCATACCGCCTCGCGTTCACCGCGTTCGGCTCGATGGTGCGCGCGGTGCGAACCATTGCCGTCGTGCCTTCCTCGATGGTCGAAAATCGCTCGGCGCCACGCGCGGCGAGGATCGCGCAGCCGAGCGCGGGGGCGTCCGGCACTTCCGTCAGCTCCAGCGGCGCAGCGATCGTATCGGCATGAATCTGCAGCCAGAGCGGCGAATGCGTGGCGCCGCCCGCGACCACGATGCGCTTGGCCTGGAACGCGGCGCCGAAATTCTCGACGATGAGCTTCGTACCGAGGCAGATGCCTTCGATGATCGCGCGATAGACGTGGGCCGGCGTGTGCTTCAACGTCAGACCGGTGATAGCGCCGCGGGACAAGGCATCGGTATAGGGTGTGCGGTTGCCCTGGAAGTGATCGAGGACGACCAACCCTTCGCAGCCCGGCTCGATCGTTGCCGCTTCCTCGTTCAACGCATCGAACGGCGTCTCTGACGCAAAGTGGCGCTTGAACCAGGCGATGACGGATCCGGTCGACGTCTGCCCACCCTCGATGATCGGCTTATCCGGATAGACGGCGTCCATGTAAGTCCCCCACATGCCGGGCGCATGAACCGGTCGCGCCGCTACTCCGAGATGCAGATGCGAGGATCCGGTGATGAGGGCCATCTCGCCCGGCTCGGTCACGCCGAGCCCGATCATGCCGATGAAGGCATCGGCGCCGCCCTGGGCCACAGGAATGCCAGGCTGAAGACCGAGATGCGCGGCGGCATCCGTCGTCAGCACATCGATCACATCACCCGGCCGCACGATCCGTGGCGGCCATTTCTCCTGGAGATCGGGAAGGCCGAGCGTCTCGATCAGCGAGCGTGGCACTCCCCCTTCGCGGGCCTGGTAGTGCCAGCGCACGGCCATGTTGTTGAGCGAGGCAACCCAGCGCCCGGTCAGGCGCCAGTTGATGTAGTCCTGGTATTCGCAGATGCGCGCCGCCTTGGCGAAGAGCTCCGGCTGGTGGCGGTTGATCCAGAGCGATTTCGGGATCATCCATTCGGCGGAGACAGGACCGCTGCCGTTCCCGTTGATGCGCAAGGCCGGATCGCCGCTCGCCGCCACATCCGCCGCTTCAGCGGCGGAGCGCACATCCATCCAGATCATGGCCGGCCGCAGCGGCGTACCCTCCGCGTCCAGCGCGACGACGGAGCAGCAGGTGGTATCGACGGCCATCGCGATGACCTGATCGGATGCGATGCCGGCCGCCGCAAGCGCGCCGCGCGTCGCCTCGCCCATCGAGCGCCACCAGTCTTCGGGATGCTGCTCGGCCCAGCCCGGCTTCGGGAACTGCGTCTGATATTGGCTGGCGTGCGAGCCCTTCGGCCGCCCTTCGAGATCGAAGACGATGGCCCGGATGCTCTCCGTCCCGCCATCTACGCCGAGCAGATACGCCATCTCACCTCCCGCCTTCGCGGCCCATCATTCTAGAAGTCGCTCAGCATCCGTGATATACTGTTGATATCTTCTGACAGCTGCGCTCACAGACCTTCCGCATCGGATCCGAAGTTTTTCGTTCTCCTGCGTTTAGTCGTCGAGCATTCCGCTCGAGCCTGCCATCAGATCATTGCATCCGAGAGATGCAGGAGCACGCATGAATACGAAACTGTACGTCGGCAACCTTCCTTACGAGACGAGCGAATCTGATCTCCAGACCCTGTTCGCGGGCGCTGGTCAGGTCAGCACGGTGAGCATCATGCGCGACCGAAGCACCGGTCAGCCGCGCGGGTTCGCGTTCGTCGAGATGAGCGATGCCGAAGGTGCCAAGCGCGCCATCGCCGAGCTCGATCGGCACCAGATCGGTGGCCGCAGCCTGACGGTGAACGAGGCCAAACCGATGGCCCCTCGCTCGAATGACGGCGGATTTGGTGGCAATCGGCAGCGGCGCGAACCGCGCTGGTAAGCCGCCCGCAGGTTCTACTGCAGGCAAGGAGCCCGGATCGGTGACGGTCCGGGCTTCCCAACGCGCGTCAGGCGGACAGGTCGGGAATGGAGTTCGTCGCATGTCGACCTGAGCAGGGGCCCCGATCGGATGGCCGGCTCAGCCAGCGTGCCCGCAGCTGTCAGTCACGAGTACATCGCGGCGTGAGGGCCTCCGACGTTAACTGCTATAGTTCGACGCCTCGGAGGGCCAGATGAACACCCTCGTCGTCGGCGCCACCGGATTAGTCGGCTCAGACGTCTGTGCCCGGTTGCGTGAGGCCGGTCATCACGTACGGGCGCTGGTCCGTCGAACCTCCGATCCGGCCAAGCGTCAGGCGCTCGAGAATCAAGGCGTGGAGCTTGTCCGCGTCTATGGCGACCTGAAGCGTGATCCAGGCCACGCATGTCGGCCCTCGCGAGGCGGGCGTCTCGCACTTCGTGTTCGTCTCGTTCAGAAACAACCCGAGCATTCAATATCCGCTGACGCGAGCGAAGCGTGCGGTTGAGCGCGCCCTGATCGAGTCGGGGATGAACTACACGATCCTGCAGGCGTCGTACTTCATGGAAGTGTGGCTGTCCCCCGCGCTTGGGTTCGACGTCGCGAATCGCAAGGTGCGGCTATTCGGCCAGGGCACGGCACCGGTCAGTTATGTGTCGTACCGTGACGTCGCGCACGCGGCCGCCTTTGTGGTTGACCAGCCATTGGCTCGGAACGCCGTCATCGAGTTCGGTGGTCCAGACGCGTTGAGCCAACGGGACGTGATCCAAATGATCGAGGTTGCGGGCGGAGGACCCATGGCGACCGAACGGGTGTCAGAGGCCGACCTCGAGGCACAACGACGTGCAGCGACCGACTCGATGCAACAGTCGTTTTGCGGGTTGATGCTTCAGTGCGCACAGGGCGATGTTATGGATCCGTCGCGGAGCCGCGAAGTGCTGCCGTTCGCGCGAACCTCAGTCCACCAGTACATCGCTGCACAGGTTGCCCCGACCGGGTAGCATTCTAGAAGTTGCTCAACATCCACGCGTTGACCTGACCCGATCCCATGTGAATCGCCAGATGCTTGCTGTCGGGCGAGGGCTCCGCCCACCACGGTTCCAGACTTTCAGGCGACCACAACACTCGCGAGACACCGTCGGTCGTGACGAAAAGCAAACTGTTTCCGTCGATCGCGAAAAATCCCTCCCCGCTCGGTAACCAGGTCAGGTTGCCCAGCTCTTTCGCACCTCGAACGATGATGTCCATGGACGCCTTGCCCGTGAACGACACGATGCGGACCCGATTGCGCGGTCCCGCTTGCCCGGTCACGATCGTGCCAATCGCATCCCCGTCCGGCAGCAGGTACGCCCCCGCGGTGTCGGGTATCCGTACCAGTTCCGGACCTTTACCGCGCAGCGGGTCGATCTCGGAAATGACAATCTGCGAGCCCTGGAAATCCAGCACCACACATCGGCCGTGAGCGGAGCAATGCACGATCGCGCGGCGCATCGTTGTCAGCGCCTCTGACGCACCGCCGATTACAGGGACCCGCATGATCCGGACACGGCCCTCGCCCGCGCTGTCCCGATACAACACCCATTTCCCGTCGCTGGTCACTCTCGGTTGGTCCTGGTCTCCTGGACCGCCGACCAGCGGTTCAGCGACGTCGCTGTCGAGGCCTTGCTTGAAAATGTCTGCGGTACCATTTCGAGCCGACTCGAACAGCACGGCGCCGTTGTCAGGCGTCCACGCCGTTGGCGCGTCGTCGCGATCGTCCAGCGTCAGTCGCCTCGGCGATGACGTCAGACCACGTCTGGCATCGAAGTCGGCCACATACACGTCGGTCTGATAGTCGATTCGCACAAATGCCAGCCTCGTGCCGTCGGTTGACGCACTCAGATCGCTGATCGGTTCGTATTGTTCGGTAAGAGCGCGGGGAGAACCGATCGCCCGTCCGGCGGCGTCGGTCTGCAGCTCCCATAACCGAACCTCTGGACCGGCGCCTTGATTGCCACGGTCATTGGGACGCGTTAACAACAGGAGCACACGATGGTCCGACAACTCGATCGCTTCGGCAATCTTCTGGTTGTTTTCGGGAGTGAATACGGTGTCAGATCGGCCGGTCTCGATGGAGAGGCTTTGCAGCGCCGATCCATCGCGTGTGTAGAGGACCCGGCGGCCATCGGCGGTCAAGCTCGCAGCCCGCACCGCGGGCCCCAGCTCGCGGGCCGGTGCGCCATTCAGGAGGTCAAGCTGTAACCCAGCCCCGGTGAGTCGCAACAGACGTGAGCCATCCCGCATCGCCCAGACGATCTGATTGGCCGGCCAGCTCGTTCCGGAGCGAAAGCGTGTGCCTCCCACCAGCGAAATGTCCCAGCCCACACACTCCGTGGCATTGCACTCACTCGCTCGGACCTTCGCGGAATCAGCGGTCCATGCGTAGACGTTCATCCCTCGGGTCGCCGGGATGTGGTGCGTTTCACCGCCTTCCGTCTGCCGGATCTTGATACCGGTCGGATCCGCGTAGGCGAGATATCGGCCGTCGGGCGAGATGCGGGCAGAGGTCAGCGCGGATCCAGTCGGGTTGGCGGTAAGACGGCTCAGAACGGGCTCTGGCGTTGGCGATTGAGGGCCGCGACGCGGCTTCCCTGCGATCCACCACGCGCTGGCCGCGACGGCAAGGAGCAACAGCAACCCACCTGTCACCAGGAGCGGGTGGCGTCCGGCCGCTGTCACGAAATCGGTCGCCGAACTGGCCCGTGGCGGCTGCGCGGTGCCTGCTGATGCCGTCGGCGGTGCGGGCGCCTCTGGTGAGACATTGGGAATGCTCTTGACGTCACTGGTCCGGGCGGACAGCTGGATGTCGTCTCGCAGTGCCTGCAGGTCCAGCAGCAGGTCCTGCACGGTCTGATACCGCTGCCCGCGCTCCTTCCGGAGCGCCTTGGTGACGATCCGCTGCAGCTCGGCTGACGTGTCCGGGTCGAACCGCGCCAACGGCGCGGGGTCGCGGTCCAGGATCGCCACCAGCACGTCACTGCTGCTCTGCGCGGCGAAAGGGCTGCGCCCTGCCACCATCTCGTAGAGCACCACACCCAGCGACCAGATGTCGGTCCGTGCATCTACGTCGTGCCCGCGGGCCTGCTCGGGCGACATGTAGGCCACCGTCCCCACCACCGTGCCGGCATCCGTCCGCAACATCGTCTGGATCGATTGGCCGCCCGCCCTGTCAGGCCCCGTCAGAGCAAGCTTGGCGAGGCCAAAGTCGAGCACCTTGACCAGGCCGTCGGGCCGGAGCATGACGTTTTCGGGCTTCACGTCACGATGCAGGATTCCCGCAGAATGCGCGGCACTCAGGGCCGCCGCCATCTGTGTGGCGATGTCGAGGGCGTCCTTGATGCTGATGCGTTCCGCGTGGAGTCGCGTCCGGAGCGTCTGTCCCTCGACCAGCTCCATGGCGATGTAGTGCTGCCCGTCGCTCGCCTGGCCGAGCGCGTAGATGTGGCAGACGTTCGGGTGGCTGAGCGCTGATGCCGCACGCGCTTCCTGCTGGAAGCGCGCGACCCGAAGCGTATCGCGGGTCAGGTCGTGCGGGAGGAGCTTGAGGGCGACCTTGCGGCCCAGGCTCGTGTCGCGAGCAAGCCACACCTCGCCCATTCCGCCCGAGCCGAGCGGGCCGATGATCTCGTAGGCGTCCAGGCGAGAGCCTGGCTCGAAAAACATTAGGATGGCGGGGGATTATACGCCGCGGTGAGACACCTCATTGTCCTGATCATCGCCAACACGTTCTGGGCTGCTGGCGCCACAGCACAGCCGACGAGTCGTAATGGGAACGGTGGGCTGCTCGTCGGCATGCGATGTCACCGGCGCGGTGCTCGACGTCACGATGCCGGTCAAAGACGGCTTTGCCGGCGCGCGCGAGGCCCGCGAACGCCGCTTGTCGGCCGCCCTCGTCTTCCTGACGATGCATAAGGACGAGCACTATCTCAACGCCGCGCTCGATGTGGTCGTGATTGCGGCATGATGCAGCGACACCGCGCCGGCTGGCGCGACCGCGGTCGTGATCACGCCGTTCGTGCCGTCCACGGTAATCGTCTGGCCCGTCACGAGCTGACTCGTTGCACCATTGACGCCAACGACGGCGGGGATCCCGTATTCGCGGGCGACAACCGCGCCGTGCGAGATGGCGCCTCCCATCTCCATCACCAGGCCGCCCGCGGTGAGAAACAGCGGTGTCCACCCGGGATCCGTCGACGGGGCAACGAGGATCTCTCCCGGCTCGAGATGCGCGCCGACGGGATCCATGATCACGCGCGCCTGCCCGGTGACCGAGCCGGACGACGCCGGTGTGCCGGTCAGGGCACCGTCCACCTTTTGCGCGGTCATGAGTTGCGCTTCGGGCTCGGTCCCGTCCGACAGCAGCACGCGCGGCACGTGCCTGCGACGCATCTCGTGGGCGTACTCCTCGCGCCGCTGTCGCACCAGGTCCTTCATGTCGTCACCGCCGACGGCAACTCTGGCCTCACGCAAGGTCAGGAAGAACACGTCATCCGGCGCGGCGATCACACCTCTGGAGGCCAGTTCGGCGCCGACGAGCGCCAGCTCGCGCCGAAGCCTTGCCAGGACGACGATGAAGTAGTACTTCGGGAGCTCGCGCAGGCCGGCAAGCTGACGGGCGCGGTCGAGCGCAAATCCCACGATCAGGCCACGCAGCCGGCCGCGCTGCCGGGCACGCGCCGTGAGCGTCGCGACCAGCGCGTCCGCTTCGGCGGCGCTCGTGGCAAACATCGCGTCAGGCGCGCGCTTCGGATCGTCCAGGCGAAGATAGTTCGCGAGCACACCAAGAATGTGGGCCGGATCCTCCGACCAGCGCGGCACGCCAATGTCGATCTCCGCGACTGCGCGGTGACCGTATTTGTCGAGGAACGCCGACAGTTCGCGCTGGACGCGCGGTGGAAGCGTGCCGGCGGTGTACATCGCCGCCAATTCCTGTGCTGGCGTTGTCCGCACCAGGTCCGCCTCGGCGACGTTCCGGCGAATGACCGTCGCCACCTGCCAGAGCGCCAGATCCATCTCGGTCGTCACATTGTGCGACAGAGCGCGCAGCACGCCCTGCAGGTCGTCGGAGTCGGCGTCGTCGCCGAGCAGCTTGCCCGCGAGACCGAGCATCGCGAACCCCGCAGCCGCGGCCGGCATCACGCGGGGCACTATTGGGATGACCGTTTCGCCGAGCATCTTGATGACGAATTCGAGCCGTTCCGCCGAAGTCAGGTTGTCGGGCGGCGTGGCCCGGCGCACGAGATCGCGCTCCATTTCCGAGAGCCGCCGCCTGGTTGCTGCTGGGCGGAGCACCGCCCGCGCGACGACAATTGGAATCCTGAAGCGCATGGCGATGCGCGCCATCCGGCGCAGGAACGGCCACCGCGATCGAGACGACGGCAGTCGCGGATCGTTGCGAAGATTCCGCAGCACGACCGCCGAGCGGGCCTCCACCACGTCGAGCACCTTCGGAAAGACCTCGCGTCCTACCGGATGCTGCATGAGTGTGGTGATATCGAAGAACAGGCGGCCTGCCGCCTGGGCGACTCCCGACGGCCCGACCAATGGGTCTGCCACGGGCAAACCGTACGTGCGCGCGACCGACGTTCCGATCACAGACATGAGCGAGAGTCCCATGGGCGTCAACGGCCGATGCAGTCCCTGGGCAAGACTGAAGCAGAAGTAGACGCGCAGATCGTCCGTGGGGCGCGCTGCCGGCAACGGGAACAGCGTGGTGACCGGGCGCGCCTGCGTGAGCCAGGCCACACCGTTGTTGTCGATCGCCCATTCCGTGTCCTGCGGCGATCCGTAATGCGCGGCAACGCGCGCTCCAAGTTGCACGAGCGCACGAATCTGATCGTCAGAGATGCAGCAGGTGTCGTCAGCGGCCTCGCGTGTGACATGCGTGGTCCCGCCACCGGCCGTTGACTTGATTACGAGCCGCTTGTCGCCAAGCCGACGCTCGAGGATCTCGCCGGTCGCCGTGTTCACGACGAAATGATCCGGATTCACTGCGCCCGAGACGACCGCTTCACCAAGGCCAGGACTCGCGTCGATAACGGTTTCTGAACGTTTTCCAGTCACCGGATTTGCCGTCAACATCACGCCGGCCACCACCGCATCGACCATTCGTTGCACGACAACAGCAAGCTGGACGCTCCGGGGATCGATGGCATTCGTGGCTCGGTACGAGACGGCGCGATCCGTCCACAGCGACGCCCAGCAGCGATGGACCGCATCGAGCACCGCGTCGGCCCCGACGATGTTCAAATAGGTGTCCTGCTGTCCGGCGAAACTTGCAAACGGCAGATCTTCCGCAGTCGCCGACGAGCGCACGGCGACGGGCTGTGCAGCGCCGAGTGCGCGATACGCATCGGACACTGCGGCCGCGATTGCCGGCGGCATCTTCATCGCCATTATCCCGGTCCGCGCGCGTGCGGCGTGCGCGCTCAGGGCCATCGTGTCCGTCGGGGCTGTAGCGGCAATGTCTTCGAGGATCCGGCGAAGGCCATCATCGCTGGTGGCAAGCCGGTAGGCTTCGGTGGTGACACAGAAGCCAGGCGGCACCGGCAAGCCGGCGCGGTTCATTACACCGAGATTGCCGGCCTTTCCGCCGACGATGGCCAGCATGCCTGCATCAATCTGATCGAACGCGAGTACCAGTTGCATATGTCACCTGCGCGTCATTGGACCTTCGGGCGCCGGAGACGGCTCGTTTTCGGGGAACAGCATCGCCTCGCCATCGACCAGTTCCATTACCAGCGCGCGGACGCCGTTGGACTCCTCCAGACCATGGATATGCGCGATGTTCGGTTGATTGAGCGACGCGAGCGTCTGCGCTTCGCGCGTGAATCGCGCGAGGCGGTCGGCGTTGTTCGCGAAGGAATCGGGCAGCACCTTCAGCGCGACATCGCGATTGAGTTTCGTGTCGCGGGCCCTGTAGACCTGACCCATTCCGCCTTCGCCAATCTGCGCGGTGATCTCGTAGACGCCGAGACGGGTGCCGGGGGTGAGGGCCAAAGGTAGCGTGATTATAGGGGCGGAAACAGGGATAACCGCCTTCCGCGGGATTGTCTGCCGCGACGGGGCAGCGCGGTCTCCCAGGCTAGTCAGTCAAAACACGGACAGAGGAGCGCATATGTGCACTGACGCGGACGCTCCGGAAAGGGTTCGCGCGAGCGTTAGTTCACCGGCACAAGCCGCTTCAGCTCCTCGAACCAGTTCTGCACGATGATGAGATTCGACGCCGTGCTGACGCCAGCTTCCGGCTGGCCCCTTCGGATGATCAAGAATCGGCCGTTTGGGGCGATGTTGTACTGCCGAGATCCAAGGGCCCAAAACATGGGGAGTTCGAACAACACCCGCGGACGGCCGGCGACGAGCGTCGTCCCTGGCTGCATGGGGACCTCAAACAGCTGCCGATTGTCCGGGCTCGCGAAAAACAATTCGCGGCCATCACGCGACCAGAGTGGGAGACGACCGCCACCCGTCGAGATCTGTTGCCGATTTCCGAGCTCGGGATATCGCTCGATGTAGATCTCGTCGCGACCCGACATCTGCGAGCTGTAAGCTATCCATCGCCCGCTTGGGGAAACAGCGCCGTAATAGTCGCAAGACCCGCTCTTCATGAGCAGCTTCACGTCCGATGGGCGCTGGATAGCGATCTGGCCGATCACGCACTTTATGCTCGGCGGCACCTCGGTGAACAAAAGCTGTTTGGCATCTGGCGACCAACCATCGGCGAGGAGATCGAGGAGATCCTTGGCTCGCGTGAGGAGCCGCTCGTCGCTGCCGGTGCCGTCCGCGGGCCGCCAGAACAGCTCTGGGTAACCCGCTCGGAACGACGTAAAGACAATGCGCTGGCCGTCAGGCGTCCAGAGCGGGCTGCGGTCCTGCGCGGGATCGGTCGTCAGCCGGCTCAACGTCGCACGGGCAAAGTCGTAGATAAAAACGTCGTACAGGGTAGCGAGCGCGAGCCGTGTCCCATCGGGTGAGACGCGCACGTAACGGTACGGGTCGAGCGGTACGCCAGGAAGCGGGGAGGAACGTCCCTGACGATCTACCGACACGACAGTCTGCCGGCCAGCGCCACCGGGTCTTCCGGGGACGTAGACGAGTGAACCGTTGACGGCCAGAGCGATGTCAGCGGCTCCTAGTTCAGTGGTCACGATGCCCTCGAGGACCGGCGCAGGCGTCCCCGTCACCTCGAGCCGCCCGAGGTCGAATGCCACGGCGCGCAACGTCCCTGTCGCGCCGTAGGCCAGCTGTCCTGGGGGCATGTAGTGCGCGTCGCTGCCGCCGCGGATGAGGACCTTGGACGTACGGGTTCGCAGATCCAGCACCGCGACCTGCGCGTTGGCGATGTCACCGCTGGTCGGCATGATCGTAAAGAGCACCGCCTGGCCACCTGGCAGGAACTCGGGCCAGAGGTGGTCCTCTTCCTCGCGTGCGAGTTCGGGCGTCGTGAGCACGGCGGGCTCACCTCCTGCAGCGAACACGCGCTGCAAACCGGTCGCCGGTGCGTTCGTCGCGAAGATGATGATCCCGTCCGGTCCCCACGTGGCACCGCTGGGCAAACCTTGGCGAATCGTGCACACGGTCTCTGACGGCCCACCCGTGATCGCCACTTTCTTGATCGTCTTGCCGCCGTCGAAAAATCCAACCTACTGTCCGTCAGGTGAAACAAATGCCCCGTGTGGCGCGCCAAGACCCACGAGTACCGTGGGCTCCAGTTGGTCGAGGGCACGTACCAGCAGCTGGTTGTTGCCGCGATAGACGACGCGTGAACCGTCGGGCGTGATGGCGACGTCGCGATCGAACCCCCCTAGCGTTAACGCAGTCGATCCGGACGTGGTGATGGCCGTGCGGACTACGGACACTGAAGCGGGTCGGGTCAGTAACCAGACGCCCATACCGGCCACAGCGGCACCGAGGCTTAGCGCAGCTGTCGTGAAGAGTGCAATGCGTCGCACGTCCCCATGGACGTAGTGTCCGGCGGTCATCGGCCGCTCAATCGACTTGCCGGTCGCCTGATGGTGCAGCACGAACCGCGCTGCCGAGATATCCGCAACCCGCTGCCGCGGATCCTTCTCGAGGCATCCATGCAACAACGTCCGAACCGGAAAAGCCGCCTCCGCAGGCAAGGCGCTCCAATCTGGCTCGGCCCGGAGCACGGCGGCGAGCGTGTCGCTCACATCCTCGCCGCCGAACGCACGTTTGCCCGTCAGCATCTCAAACAGCACGGCACCGTACGCCCAGATGTCCGCGCGCCTGTCGACCTGTTTGCCTTTGGCCTGCTCGGGCGCCATGTACGCCGCCGTGCCGAGAATCACACCAACGCCTGTCATCATCGCCGGGGTCGTGATCGTCGGCGACTGCGAGACATCAGGTGCGCTGCCGGCCGGCTCCATAGCTTTGGCGAGACCGAAGTCCAGGACCTTCACCGTACCGTCCGGCCGGACCTTGATGTTCGCGGGTTTCAGATCGCGATGGATGATCCCCTGCTCGTGCGCCGCCTCAAGCGCCTCGGCGATTTGTTTCGCGATCGGCAACGCTTCGTCGAGCGGGATGGCACCGCGCACGATTCGCTGGGAGAGGTCCTCGCCCGCGACCAGCTCCATGACGAGCGCGCGCACTCCGGCGAATTCTTCAAGTCCGTGAATGTGGGCGATATTCGGGTGGTTCAGCGACGCCAGAGTCTGAGCTTCGCGTGTGAGTCGTGCAAGCCGTTCGGCGTCGGTCGCGACCAGATCGGGCAGCACTTTGATCGCGACGTCGCGTTTCAGGTTCGTATCGTGCGCCCGATACACTTCGCCCATCCCGCCGGCCCCGAGAGCAGAGAGGATTTCGTACGGGCCGAGGCGGGTACCAGGGGTGAGGGCCAAACTGTCTTGGATTATATGGGCGGGCCGGCAGCGCCGGGGAGATCACTCCCGAGTGACGCCGCACTGGCGACCAACTGTAGAAGCGAGATCACTCACCAGTACGCGACTACACCGGAGTAATCCGCAGGTATCCGGCGCCGCCGACGGAGCCGGTTCGATTCCGGTCCGGCTCACCAGCCTTCGCTCACACGCATCAGCGATTTAAAGCACCAAAGCGACCGAACCCAAACAGGTTATCGAATCGCGATGTCAATGTCGCGGTCGCCCACGGAACATTCATGCGGCGTAGGATATTTGCGTCGGCGGTAGTAGTCTGTTGCTCGCCTCGGCGATGCTAATGGAGGATGACATGGGCCCTACGGCGACACGCGCGATCGCGCTTCTCGCAGTCATCTTGCTGGCGTCAGTTGCATCGTCGGTGCACGTTCAAAACCGCGACCTGATCATTACTGGGGCGACGCTCATCGACGGCACGGGAAGGCCGCCGGGCAAGGGGACGACGATCATCGCTCGCGATGGCCTTATTGCGGCGGTTGGACCTGACAGTGGGATCGACCGGCCGACAGGTGCGAACGTCATCGATGCGTCCGGGAAGTACGTGATTCCCGGTCTCGCTGACATGCATGTCCACTTCAGCCTGGGGACGTCGCTGCCCCGTCGGCCGAACGAGACCGCCGAGGCGCTCGCGCGCTTTCTGTATTACGGCGTCACGACGATCCTCAACCTCGGCGCCTCGGACGCCAGTACCGATTCAATTCGAGCGCTCAGGGCGCGCCGCGGGCACGGTTGACGCTCCCTACATCTATGGCACCGGCGGCCATCTCACGCTTCCGGGAACGCATCCGGTCTACACGATCTTCTCGCGTCGCATCCAGCAGGAAGCTGACGCCATCCTGGCCGCGACACCACCGGGCGAGCCGGCTAATCTCTACTCGCTCGGCCTCGGCATTTCGCTCGTGCGAGCAAACGAAGCAGCACGAACGGCCGTCCGCGAGCGCGCGGACGGCGGAATGGACGCCATCAAAATCACCATTGAAACCGGTCCCGCGTCGTTCGGCGATAACCATCCCCTGATGCCAGTCGACATGGTCCGGGCGATCGTCGACGAGGCGACGCGCCACAGTTTGCCGGTATTCGCACACGTGACATCGCCCAATGAGCTGGACGCGGCGCTGCAAGGAGGGACGGCGGGCGTCGTTCACGCGGTCATGGAGCCACCGTTTCCCGACAGGGCTCTTGCTCGTCAAATGCTTGCGAGGAAGTTTGTGTATGTCCCCACCTTGACGCTCGTCGAGGGCTGGGTCAGGTACACGTCAGACCCGAAGGCTCTCGACGATCCGTTCCTGCGTGCAACGGTCTCCGACGAGGCAATCACGGCCCTCCGCGACCCTCAGATTGTCGAGACCACTCGGACGCGGAGCGAGATGGTGGCGGGCGGGCGTGGCGCGGACGCCAAGCGCCGCGTTGCAGAGATCCTCTCTAACGTGGGGATGCTCCATCAGCAGGGTGTTCTCATCGCGCTCGGAACCGACACGGGCTTTGCGTACGGCTTCCCCGGCTACAGCGCTCACCGCGAGCTGGAGCTGCTGGTGCGGGCCGGCCTCACCCCGCTGGAGGCACTCGAGGCAGCCACGCGGCGTGCGGCGGAAATGATTCGCGCCGACCGTGCGTTCGGGACTATCGAGGTCGGCAAACGCGCGGACCTCCTCATCCTCGGCGCGAACCCGTTGACGGACATTCGCAACACCCGCTCGCTCGAAGCAGTCGTCAGCGAAGGGCACCTCGTCGACCGCACAGCGCTGCTCACCAAAGTGCGGTGACCAGCGCAACGAGCGTCTAGACCAGCAAGGCAAGCACCGACGGAGCAGCCGTGAGCGCTTCAAGTTGTCGCAGGAATTTTCCGATGAGGTTCCAACTCGCGAAATTTTGGGTCACCAGTTCCAACCAAGCAGTGCGATCGCCTCCTCACCAAGAAACATGCTCCGATCGCGCGGGGCGTCGCGCCGTCGTTGGGCGCGAGGCCAAGGGATTCTACGGCACGATGTGCGTCCGCAACCACACCTGCTGCTTCTTCTCAATCTCCAGTTCGCGGGCGATGGCGTCTTTGTCGATGCTGACGTTCGGCGCGCTTTTGCTGGCGAGATCACCGACGCGAGGGAATTGCCGCTCGTCTGATCCATCCAGGATCTTGAGCGTGTAGTCGATGGCCGTTCCCACCGCGCTGGCAAAGGATCGCGCGCCTTTTGCGGCTGTTGCCAACCGCGGAGAGCCAAAGTAGCCTGGCCACTCCGGCGCCCGAGCGAGGCGGGTCAGGTCCTCCCAGCTATACCCGGACTGCGGCTGCGCTCGCTCGACGGGGCCTACCAGATCCGGGCGGAGAAACAGCACGCGCGATGTCTCTTTTGCTCCCGCGTGCACCGAAAACCCGTCCTCCTTCCTCTCTTTTTCACTCAGGCCGCCATCGTTCCCGTCGCCAGCTGGCAGCAGCCCCATCAGGTGCACCATGTGTCCGCCGTATGTGTCGCGGAAGTAGTCGCCCGCCTGATCCAGCATCCGATTGTGATTGGGCGCCCCGTGCGTGTGCACGATGAAGATCCACCGAAAACCCTGCTCACCGAGTTCGCTCGCCAGATCCATAAACACCGCACGCAGCGTGGTCGATCGGACGGCGTATGTGCCCGGAAAGACATGCTGGCGGCCGATCTGGTTGGCTCCACCAACTCCGAGCGGAATCGTGGGGAATACGACGACGTTCCAGCCGGGCCTGGCGACAATCGCCTCGGCAAGCCGTTGTGCGACCGACTCGTTGAAATATCCGTCGGTGAAGGACGGCAGATAGGGGCCGTGCTCTTCCAGGATTCCACCAGGCATGAGCACAACGGTGCGTGATCGGTCGAGCGCCGCGATCCGCTCGGTACTCAGCTCTTTCAGGTGATGGACTTGCGCGCTCGCCGAGCTTGCCATCGCACACGCTATAACGACGACGAAGGCCCGGTATCGAAGAACGCGCATCATATCCTCCTTGGTCACACGCAAGGGGATGGTACATGAAGGCGGGATCCGCGCGAGCGATCGAACGACCCGTCGAGCGGCTTGATGTGACATAAGCCCGCCGAGAGTTCAAGCAGCGAACCGGAGCGCCTCTAAGGGCCGCAGCCAGGTCCCCACCTGGTTCCAACTCGCGAAAATGCGGCTCACCAGATAGGTCTTGAGTGACGCCGCACCGTTTCTGATCGACTGCGGCGGCGATAGAGAAATACCCTGGGCGACTGCTCGGGAGCAATTCGTCAGCCGTATCGGTGGAGCCAGTCCAGCCAGCTGGTTTCTGCGTCCGGCGGCACTCGTGACAGCGTGGCACCGGATTCAAGCCGCGGCCGGCTGATCATTGCGGGAGCATTCGGTCGAATCTCCGACCCATCGGGCTTGAGTAACGGGCGATCATCTGCCAGCGACCACCACTCTTCTTCCAGATGTCCACGACATAGAAATCTCCGCTCCGGTCACGACCCTCAAAGGTGGCTTGCTGAGTCAGTAGCAGACTAACAACCGCAAGATCCTCGGCCAGTTTGCGAGCGGCATGGTGACGCACTTCGATGGACTCGATTTTGTAGGTGCTGGCCGGTTGACCCCACAGGCTGCGAGGGAGACTGCGCTCAGGAGCGTCCGACACGCGCTGCGTGAAGTCGGGGCTAACAACGCGCTCCATGGTTTTCCTGTCCTTGAATCCGTGGAGGGCTGCATCGCCGAGCTCTCGTTCAAGTTGACGCAGCAGGTCCGTGAGCTGCGGGTCGCTGTCGGTGGGAGGGGGTAATTGTCGAAGTGGCCGGTCGGGCGGCTTACCCAGGGGACTGGAGTACCTGGCGATTATCCGCCAATGCCCACTCCTTCTTTTCCAAAAGTCGACGATGTAGAAATCGCCGCTGAAGTCCCGGTCGTCCGTAGTGCCTTTCTGAGTCTGGACCAGGCTGACCACCGCAAGATCATCCGCGAGCTTGCGGGCCGCGTGGTGGCGTTGCTCGCGCGGTTCGGGTTTGAGTCTCTCAAGGTTTTCCATCCACATGGTGCGAGGGAGGCTGCTCTGAGGGACGTCCGCCACGCGGAGTGTGAATTCGGGGGCGACGAGACGGTCCAAGGCTTCGGCGTCCTTGCGGAGGATGGCGTCACTGAGTTGCTGTTCGAGCTGGCGGGCCTGCTCGGTGAGCTTCGGATCGATATCGGTCGGCGGGGGCAGTTGACGCATCGGACGCTGCTCTTGTCCTGCGAAAACTGCACTGACCAGTAGAGCAAGCGGAAGCACCAACCGAAGCATGAGTAGCTCCGTTGCGGAGTATACGCCTGCGTGATTGCGTGGCCGAGTGTGACCGGAAGAGACAGACAAACGGCTGAGGACGAGGATCGCCTTTTAAGGTTTCGTTGGAAACGCCTTGCTAGTAGCCCGCATGGCGCGCGAGTAACGCCGCAGGAATGAATGGTCGCGAAGCTGTTGGCGACGGCGTAGGAGGCCGTCGCCGATGCCAACGTCGAAATCCCGGAAGAAGAAGTCGCCGAAGCGGATCCTTGCGCTCCCGGACTTGGAACACGCGAAGACCGCGGTGTTGAACAGCCTGACGTCCACCAGCGGCCAGCGCACCTATGATCACGCCATTCGCGAGTTCGTTGCTTGGTACTGCTCGGAACCGCGCCTGGCGTTCAACCGGACAGCGGTGCTCCGCTACCGCATTCATCTCGAACAACGCGGGTATGCACCTGCCACCATCAACCTTCAGCTAGCCGCCGTCCGTCGCGTGGCGTATGAGCAGCCGACGCGGGTCTCCTCAGTCCCGAGCTGGCGGCCGGCATTCGCCGCGTGAAGGGTGTGCGGCGCATCGGCGTGCGCCTCGGGAATTGGCTGACACCGGAGCAGGGCCGGCGACTGCTCGAACAAACGGCGCCAGCGACTCCCCGTGCGTTGCGTGACTATGCGATGGTCGCCATGTTGATTGGCTGCGGACTCCGCCGCGCTGAGCTGCTGGCCCTACCCGTCGAGTCGATCCAGCAGCGCGCGAGGAGCACTGGGTCATAGCCGATCTGGTCGGCAAGGGCGGTCATGTACCGTACCGTTCCGATCCCGACGTGGGTGAAAGCTGCCGTGGACGCGTGGACGGCGACGGTTGGCGTCACTCACGGCCCGGTCTTCCGCGCCATCAACAAGGCCGGGCGGGTGTGGGGGAACGGAATGTCGCCGAAAGTGCTCTGGGATGTGGTCCGAACGGCAGTGGGTCGCGCCGGCATCGAGAAGCTGGCGCCACATGATCTTCGGCGCACGTGCGCTCGTCTCTGTCACTTGGCCGGAGGAGAACTGGACCAGATCCAGTTCTTGCTCGGACATGTCTCCATTCAGACGACGGAACGCTACCTGGGATGCAAACAACGCCTGCGCTGCGCGGTGAACGACCGCCTCGGAATCGAACCGAACGCGGCTTGACTGGGATCGCCTAGGGCGGATGCTTCACTCCGCCCTGGGCGACCAGGCGGGACCAATCCGGCCGAATCCTCCACGCTGCTCAACGCTCGCCGGCATAGCAGGGCGCCACGAATCTCGACAGTCAGGTATGCCACTGAGTCCTTCAATCGGCCTGCGAGAATTGCAGCGACGGCCTATTCGCGGGAAGAAACGTCTCGCAGATTTTCCACGATGCGCATACTCATCCGGGCGCTGATGCATGCACGCAACGTCGGCGGTATCATGCGCTGTCGTTGGCGGCCCTGCTCCCTTGGCCGGCGATATGCCGTTCTGGCCGTCCGCGACCAGATTTGGTTGTGGCGAAAGGAAGTTCGTCATGTCCTTGCGCATGAGCATCGGCGCCGATCCGCGAAAGGTGATCGTGTGCGGCGTGATTGCGCTGGTGGTCAGCGGGCACCCGATCATGAGGTCGGCGCCGCAAAGGACTCAAGCCGCCGACGCGATTCCGCCGCTTGTCGCTGCGATCTGGAAACAGGACCTCGATGCGGTCAAGCAGCTCCTAGCTGAAAGCGCCGATCCGACTGCACACATTGGTGACCGCGCCGCGAGACCCGCGTGGATGTGGGCGATCGTCGCGCGCGACGATCGCGCAACAGAACTGTTGTTGTCGAAGGTGACGAGGGTTGACCATGCAGCCGCGCTGCTGTATGCGGCGAACCGAAACGATGTACCGCTGGCGCGTGCGCTATTCGCCAGAAGCATGCCGATCGATGCCCGCGCGATTGACGGCTCCACCGCTCTGATGGTCGCGGCGGCAAGTGGGCATCTCGAAATACTGCGGTTATTGATCGACCGTGGCGCGAACGTGAACCTGGCAGATGACGATGAAGACACGGCAATTATGGCAGCAGTGCGGGCCGGATCACTGGACTCGGTGAACGTGCTCCTGGCAGCGGGCGCTGACGTGGATGCCACCGACACAGAAGGGAGGACGGCTCTGGCGTGGGCGCTCCGAAGCAGGCGGCCAGACGTTGTAAATACGCTCCGCGCAAAGCGAGCGCGAGGCGATACCACGGAAACTGCAAAGCCGCCAGCGAGTGTGCGGGTCGCGGTCGAGCGAAGTCTGCCGCTGATTCAACGCGGGACCGCGACGTGGAACGAGCGCCAACGTTGCAGCGCCTGCCATCACCATCCGTTGATGTTCCGCGCCACCGCCATTGCCCAGCGGCAGGGATTTGCTGTCGATGCCCGACTGCTGGACGCTCAGATACAACGAGCGCGCGACGAGACCGTCCGCTTTGAGGCTAACGCCAGCGATAACCTCGTTAGCGAGGCCGCAGTGTTGAGCGAGAGCCTGAGGTTTGGCGGAGATCAGAGCTTCGGCAGTCCGTGGTTCCTTTCGAGCTTCGCGGACGCGGGCTTGCCATTTGATCACAAAAGCGAAGCGCTCCTTCTGGCCAGGATGCAGCTGAAGGATGGGCGTTGGCGGCATGGACCGGCACGAGTGCCAATCGAGTCGAGTGATTTCACGGCAACAGCGACGGCCATTCGGTCCCTGCAGGTGTACGGCTCGCCCGGCGACGCACCGGAACTCAACTCTCGGATCGAGCGCGCCCTCGCGTGGTTGCGCTCGGCAACTCCCGTGACAACGGACGACAAGGTGTTTCGGCTATTCGGTTTGCACTTGAGCGAGGCGGATACGCCCGTGATTCGTGACGGTGTGGCATTGCTGCGTCGGGAACAGCACGCCGACGGAGGGTGGGCGCAGCTCGCGGGTCTGAACAGTGATGCGTACGCAACGGGCATGGTCCTGATCGCGTTGCACGAAGCTGGAAAGGTGAGGACTGACGACCCGGCGTACCAGCGTGGCGTGAAGTACCTGCTCGAAACCCAGGAACCAGACGGCTCGTGGCTCGTACACAAGCGTGCCGTACCGATCAACGCGTATTTTGAGAGCGGATTTCCCCACGGAAAGTTTCAGTTCATCTCCTACGCGGGGACGTGCTGGGCGACGATGGCGCTCAGCTACGCGGCGAGTCCCACGCACTGAACCTTTCAACTCGATAAGGACCAGCCTGCGCTGGCGTACCCATTCGGTGTCAAGCGCCGCGGCGCAATGCCGCCACTTTCGAAAGGAAGTCGCCGATCAGGTTCCAACTCGCGAAATGCGAGTCGCCGTCCCGGATAGGTCCTGGGTGACGCCGTACTGACTCTCGATGTCCGCAAGGGCGCATCGGTCGCCCCTTGGCGACCACACGTTACGTATCCAAGCGCCGCAACCTGCAGCCCGAAAACACGCCCACCGTCTGCCCATGCTTTAAAAGGGTTTCCAGCCCGCTACAGGTGACGGCCTCGTCGGTCAGCCATTGTAAATTCGCGGGATCGCGATGTGGCGATCGCGGAACAGAATCAGTAAGGTTGCTGACGACGCTGGAGGGAACATGAAACCAGCCGTGCGGGCGCTAGCCGCGACCGCCATCCTTCTGACCACCGCCTGTGTCGTTCACCAAACGGGGAACGGCCAGACACAACGACCGAATATCTTGTTGATTGTGTCCGACGACGTGGGCTACGCGGACATCGGCATTTACGGCAGCCGAGATATTCCAACACCAAACATCGATCGGGTCGCTCAAGACGGGATCCGCTTCACAAACGCCTACGTGAGCGGCCCCTATTGCAGCCCAACCCGCGCAGGTCTCATGACCGGCCGGTATCCGCAACGTTTCGGCTACGAATTCAACCCCGCTGAATCGCCGGATCACGGGTTGCCGCTAACCGAGACGACGATGGCTGATAGGCTGAAAGGTGCCGGATACCGCACAGCCCTGTTTGGCAAATGGCATCTCGGTTCGGCGGATCGATTGCACCCGCTGCGTCGCGGATTTGAAGAGTTCTATGGGTTCCTCGGTTCTGATCATTCATATGTGAATGTTGCCCACATCGATTTTGGCACGAATCTGCCGGATCCGCTGCTCGACGGCATGAAGCCCGCCTCGTCGGTGACGTACCTCACGGACACGCTCGGCGATCGAGCCGTCGCTTACATCAAGCAGCACGCGTCGGCGCCGTTCTTTCTCTATCTCGCGTTCAACGCCGCCCATACGCCGATGGAAGCGTCTGAGAAGTACCTCGCTCGCTTCCCGAACATGGCAGACCCACAGCGCCGTACCTATGCTGCCATGATGTCCGCGATGGACGACGCCATTGGGAGAACGCTAGCTGCCGTGCGCGATCAGAAACTTGAAGAGAAAACGCTCGTGATTTTCTTGAACGACAACGGCGGACCGACGATGCCGACGACGACGGTCAATGGATCGAGCAACGGTCCGCTGCGTGGATCGAAGCGGCAGACCTGGGAAGGCGGCATTCGCGTCGCATTCGCGATGTCGTGGAAGGGACACCTCGACGCGGGACGAGTGGATGACAGGCCGATCATTCAGCTCGACGTTCTGCCAACTGCGCTTGCTGCCGCGGGCGTCGCGACGAACGCATCGGAGTTCGACGGCGTGAACCTCTTGCCATTTCTGACCGGTACAGCGAAAGGCGCGCCGCACGACGCGCTGTATTGGCGCCTCGGCGGCATGATGGCGATTCGCAAAGGCGATTGGAAGCTGGTGAAGACGCGCGAAGGCCCGTTAGTCGACGTGGACCCGTCGACGCTACGCGATCTCTCGGGCGCCGGTCTCTACAACCTCTCCGAAGATATCGGCGAGACGCGGAATCGCGCCGCCGAGCGTCCGGACAAGGTAACGGAGCTCAGTGATTTGTGGCAACAGTGGAATCGCCAACTGGCCAAGCCGTCGTGGGCACCTCGCTAATTTGAGCGGCGTCGCAATGGAGAGACGATAAGTAACGTGTGACGCCGTAGTGGATACGAATCCGCTAGAGCTGCTGGCTCGATAGCGCGCGCCGCCGGGGTTTTGATACAGCCACTAAGGGAATCTGGACGTCGTGGACGAGTCTGGACCTTCGACCGATGAAGTTGATTGAGAACGAGTACGTCGGAGAGCTTCAACGGCAAGAGTCGCGATGAGTGTTTGAACTCACACTGGTTTTCCGGCCTCGCGGAACCACAGCGCGTAATCGAGACTTAGCGTGTCGATTACATCACCGTGAGGCTGCATCGCTCGAAATGCCACGCCGGCAGCCTACGCCGCAGCCGCCCGCCCGAGCCCCGCGCGAGGATGTGGGGCCTCGACGGCTGCTCGGAAAGGTCACTAGAGTACATTGGCAGTGAGATAATCGGTTTTTGGGCCGCGCATGGATCACTATCTTCCCGACGTTCCAGGGCTGGGCAATGTGGCGGTGAGCAGGCACGCGCAGGCACGTATGGTCGAAGACGGGATTTCGGAGCACGACTTCAAAGAGGCGTTACTCAACGGCAGCACCACCCCCGATGGGCAAGACGTTCTCTGGCGAGAAAAGGATGGCGTCAGGGTGGTCATTCTTCGACAACCGACGCCATTCAAGGGAGCGATGCTGGCAAAGACCGTGTATCGCGTGCGACCAGCCGCTCGCGCTGCCAAGTGATCCGTCTCTGTTCATGCTCCGAACTCAAGTGGATCCCGCACTGGCCGACCCGCTGAGCGGACACAATTGACTCTGGCCCCGGTCCGCGAGAGCAGCCAGAACCTGAACACCAGGCCGCCTGAGGATTTTTCATTTCTTAGAACGAGAGTGTTGGGACCCGCTTATCGACCTATCGAGCTCGACGGCCCGACGAAGGAGCAAGTGATATGGGCAAACTCCAAGCCTCACCGGCATTTCGTCTGCTTTGCCCAGGCAGAATTGTGACCCACTCGATCATCGCTTGTCTGGCGCTTGCATACCCGCTGCAGGCTCAGGATCCTTCTCCACGTACGAAGATAGAGTCACTCGGGCTAGAGGCCATGACCGTCGAGCGGGTCACGACGCTGTTCGCACCGGACGACCGGGCGAGAGCGAGGCAGCTTGCGCAACTCTCCGAAGCAGCCGCGGCCTTCTTTGAAAATGAGCTGAACGTGTCGTTCGAGTTTCGATTAGCAGTTCTCGGACCGACGCACTGGTTCTCGCCGCATGCGGCCGATCTGCCGTACGGCATCCCCTGGTCTTCCGTGGGCGAGCGACTGATGGTGGTGCCGGCCTCCCTCAGGCAGGGTGCGCTCATTGACGGCCGGAACCAACACGAGGATCGTCAGAGAGTCGATTTCGTCACGTTGCACGAGCTTGGGCATATCGCTGCAAAGCCGTACCTCCATCCGGCGAGCGCTCACGAGGAATTGCCAATTCCATGGTTCGAGGAGCTGGTGGCGACCTATTTTGGCTACGCCTTCATTTCCTCATTCGACCGCCAGTGGACCGAGTCGGCGAGAAAGGACTGGATTGCCCGTGTCGAGGGATACACTCCACCCAAGCTGTCCCTCGATTGGAGCTTCATGAGAACCCTCCCGGCCGCCGAACTTGCCCAGACGTACAGCTGGTACCAATATGCGCTGAATCTGCGAGTTGCCGACATATACGGGGAGCATGGCCTGGCGTTTCTGCGGACGTTGAAGGAGACGCTGCCATTTCGGACCATGGACACCTGGACGACGGAGTCGCTGCTTGGCTATTTAGAGCAAATCGCGCCGGGGTTCCAGCGATGGGCTGACAGACTCCAGAAGGACGCCAAATAGCCCAGAAGTAGAGCCGTTTATAACTGCATGCAGCCGACGCGCTTCGCTCCGCAGTCGATGCGAGCCGTTTTGGGGTGCCCAGGCTGTCACGGGATTCCTAGCGATAGACGGCGATCTGGCGACGAATCAGTGCCGCAATTCCTCGACACTTGGCGACTTGTCGTTAGCAACACTGGAACGCGTTTGCGTGAAGACGCGGTTGGCTGCAGGGTTTCGCAGCTAATCACTGCCGCCGCTGGTCACGGGGCGTTGCGCGACGTCTTGTCGGAGTGGCGGTTAACGCTCGACGCACAAGCATGGGCGTGAAGAAGTTGGCTGCGGCCGGGCGCAGCCATACGCCCCGCTCGCCGCCAACCGCCTGGCGGCCCTGATCGCGCCGCCGGGTGCTATCATCGCGCCAATCTTGGCGTTGCGGTTCTCCAACGTGCCTCCAGAGCGCCAGGCGTTGGCTGCACATACGCTCGGCGGTCTACTCCAAAAGTAATTAGGCCACAACTGGAAGCCATGAGTTCAATCGCATTTTGGAAGGAGGAGTTGCCATGAGACGAATCACTGTCTTGCTGGTTGCGGTTGCGACACTCGTGGGCGTTGTGGCCTTTACGGCGATCACGTCTCGCCACGCCACGGCTCAACAGGCCGCCCCGATCTTCGTAACCGAGGTTCCGGCTGGATACCGCGACTGGAAGGTGGTCTCGGTGGCCCACGAAGAGGGCGACCTCAACGATATTCGCGCCATTCTGGGGAACGACGTGGCGATCAACGCATATCGGGCGGGAAAGCTCCCGTTCCCGGAAGGCGCGATCGTTGGCCGAATCGCCTGGAGCTACGTCCCGTCGGAGGAAAACAACAAGGCCTTCGGCCGTGCCCAATCTTTCGTGGCAGGCGCCCCCACGGAGTTCTACCTCCAGTTCATGGTCAAGGACTCAAGCAAGTACGCCGCGACGGGCGGCTGGGGGTACTCGTCATTCGATAAGGACGGCAAACCGAGCCCTGAGTCAGGTATGAAAACGTGCTTTCCCTGCCACGAGGCTGTCAAAGATCGCGACTTCATCTTCACCCGCTATACACCTTGACAGAGAGATTGCAGAAGAGAGCCACGGAATACAAACCGAGATGCGTCATCGACGTGAGTGCCGAAGTCAGGCTTGCTACGGACGCGCGAAGAGAGCGCGCGCCGCAGAAGCCGGGCGTTAGTCGCGATAGACGGCGCAGTGGCGACCGAACGGTGTGAACCGGATCGCTCGCCAGTAGGCGACTACTCGTGGGTAATCCGAGATTGGGGGCGGGTTCGATTCCTTCCCGGCTCACCATCTCCCTCACATTTCGTTCGGTCGACGGTGACCTGACGCGCTTCGGACGCGCAGCCTCGCGTCTGCTCGGCTAAGTCTAAGGGGGCCGGCTCCCGTCTGGTGAAAGCCGAATCCGAACCGTTGGCGCTTGGTTCGAGAATGCGGCTATGCTGTCCGGTTGCCGGTAGAATGCTTAGCGCATGTTTGAGATCAGCCTCAGAATTCCTTCCCTGCGCGTCCGCCGTGAGGGGAAGGACTCCCCGGAAACCATTTCCAACAGCGATGTTCGGTTCGTCAAACGCATCGAGCTCGAGCGCGTTCCAAAGTCGGGAGACCTGCTGACGATGACGCTCGGCTCGGAGGCATCGTTCCAGTGCGAGGTGGTTGCGAGCAACTGGCATGACGACAAGAACATGTTCGTCACGGCGTGCCGGTATTCGAAGCGTTCGATTTCAGAAGCGGAATACCAGGCCCTGCTCAACGCATCGGATTGGCAGGTGAGGGCCCTTTTGTAGACCTGACGCGCGTTGCTCAGGCGACGCAGCCTCTAAGCGGATACTACGAAGGTGGCAACAATGACGGGAACGATTCGTACGTTACGGGCGGACAAGGGGTTCGGGTTCATCAAGGACGAGGCGGGGAAAGAATACTTCTTCCACCAGAGCGCGGTGTATGGCGAGGGCCTCGACAATCTGCGCGAGGGCGACAGCGTCGAGTTCGATGTCGGGCAAGGACCGAAGGGGCCTCGCGCCGAGAACGTGCGACGCACTTCGACCTAACCACCCCAGGACCGAGTTCGAGCTGAGGACTGTCTGGCAGGCGAGCCATCGTCTGCGAAGGTGGACCTCAGTCAGAAACCCATCCACTCAAGCGTTGGTTGGCTGGTCAGCCTTGCAACTGGGGTTGGACAGCCAACATTTCGACGATGACTGCTTGAGTCTCGTCGTTCTTAGGCGCTCCGGCTTCCCCGGCGGCCTCGCCTTCCGCGAGTGCAACAATCCCGGCTGCGATCAGTGCGACTGCTAGGAGGGTGATCCGCATGGTGCTGTAGACCATTGGACACCTATTGTCGAGGATTCGGCACGATCGAGCGCGCTGAACCCGCCATTCAGGCGGCGGACCTCAATTGCTGGACCGACTTCAGCCATTCGGCGATCCGGTTCCAACTGGCGAAAGTTAGGGTCACCCGACTTCGCTTGGGAATAGAGGCGAAGCCTGTCCTCCCTAGACGGCTCCGGCCCCGCCGCCGCGACGTTTACGCCAGGCACCAGTAACGGGCGTGCTGCAGCGCATCGCGATTTGCACCTG
Organism: Vicinamibacteria bacterium; assembly: GCA_963800785.1. Lineage (GTDB taxonomy): Bacteria > Acidobacteriota > Vicinamibacteria > Vicinamibacterales > JAENWD01 > JAENWD01. The sequence continues at coordinate 125,505 of CAWDCH010000019.1, read as the reverse complement.
CGCGGCCGCGGCGATCTGGCTGACGACGGGGCTGCGCGGGCGAATCGCGTGGGTGGTCGCCCTGTGGGCGTCGAGATCACTGCGCCCCAGGCGGTCCCACTTGAGCGCTTGAATCAGCTTCCTGGCGACACCGGACGAGCCGCCCCTGGCGGAACAGGACTACAGGCCCTTCTGGCCGCGTAAGGACGACGGCTGGTGAGGTGCGCGCGATGACGGACACATGCGAGCAATGCCTGCATCGACCGTCTTCGTCGCTGGTTCACGATAGATCCTGATCGGACTCATCGTGCACTGATACTCTACATTCGCATGCGAGCTGGCACCCGCCTCGGTCCGTACGAGATTGCAGCCGCCATCGGTGCCGGTGGCATGGGCGAGGTCTACAAGGCGCGTGACGAGCGACTTGCAAGAGACGTCGCCATCAAGCTGCTGGCGACGCACTTCACCGATTCAACTCGCGCGCGCGAGCGATTCAAGCGCGAAGCACAGGCAGTGGCAGCCCTGCAGCACCCCAACATCTGCACGATCTACGACGTCGGAGAAACGGCCGATGGCCGGGCATTCATTGTCATGGAGCTGCTCCAGGGTGAGACCTTGCAGCAGCGAATCGGGCACCGCCCGCTGGACCTGCGGGCCGTCCTCGAGATCGGCGCGGCCCTCGCTGACGCCCTCCAGGCGGCTCATTCCGCCGGCATCGTCCACCGCGATATCAAGCCCGGCAACATCCTGCTGACCTCGCGCGGACCGAAGATTCTCGACTTCGGCGTCGCCAAAGCCGACCCGCGCGTTCCGCCAGGAGACGCGGCAGCGGCGGAGCTCGAGACCCGAGCGCTCCTGACCGACACGGGCATCGCAGTCGGCACGTTGGCCTACATGTCGCCGGAGCAACTGCGCAGCGAAGAGGTCGACGCGCGAACGGACCTCTTCTCGTTCGGGTTGGTGTTGTACGAAATGGCGACTGGCCGTCCGGCGTTTGCGGGAAGCAGTGCGGTCGTCGGGGCCGCGATTCTCCATCAGCAACCGACACCGCCGAGGACCATTCGACCCGATTTGCCCGAAGGCTTCGAACAGGTGGTGCTGAAGGCGCTCGAGAAGGATCGACAGCTCCGCTATCAGAGTGCAGCGGACGTCCGCGCCGATCTGCAACGCCTGAAGCGCTCCACCGATCAGAACGCCGCCGCGATCTCTGGGGTCGCGGCGCCGCCGCCGCGCCGATCGAAGCGCGCGCTGTTGGCTGGCACCGGCGCCGCCCTTGCCGCCGTCATCGTTGCTGGATACTGGGCGTTCTCCAGACCGGGCACGCCGAAACTGACCGAGACCGACAGCATCGTGTTGGGCGACTTCACCAACACGACTGGCGATGCGGTGTTCGACGACGCCCTCCGGCAAGGCCTGATCGTCCAGCTACAGCAATCGCCTTTCCTCCACGTGCTTCCCGATCAGCGCGTTCGCCGTGTGATCGCGATGATGGGCCTGCACCCCGATGCCCGGCTGACGCCGGCCGTCGCGCTGGATGTCTGCAAGCGAAGCGGCAGTGCGGCCGTCATCGAGGGATCGATTGCCAGCCTCGGCAACCAGTACGTTCTGGGGCTACGGGCGACCGATTGCCGGTCTGGGGAGGTTCTCGATACGCAGCAGTCGCAAGTTCCCGGCAGGGAAAACGTTCTCAGCGCGCTCAGCGGAATGGCACGTGCGTTCCGGGCGCGCGTGGGCGAGTCCCTCGCGACGATCCAGACACACGAAAAGCCGCTCGAAGAAGCGACAACGGCATCCATCGAGGCGTTGAAGGCGTACAGCGCCACGAGGGCGCCGGGATTCGGTGGATGCGACGCCAGGATTCCGCTGCTCGAGCGCGCGGTCCAGCTCGATCCCGAGTTTGCTCTGGCCCACGCCGCTCTGGGTCCGTGTTACAGCGGGACCGGCCGGCGGGAGTTGGCGATTCAGAGCGCGACCCGCGCCTACGAGCTGCGTCACCGAACGACCGACCCGGAACGATTCTTCATCGAATACGCGTACGACCGCGACGTGACCGGCGATCTCGAAAGGGCATTCCAGACCGTTACGGTATGGACACAGACCTATCCTCGCGACCTCAACGCGTGGGGTCTGCGCGGTGGCTACAGCGCGCATGGCACCGGCAGGTACGAGGATGTGATCCAGTCGGCGCAGCGCGCCCTGGCGATCGATCCCGATTTTGTTTTTGCCCATAGCGAGTCGGTCTCGGCCAACATGTTTCTGGACCGCTTCGATGCCGCCAAGCGCGCGCTCCAACGCGCGGGCCCAGTAGTCGATTCGCGGTTGCTTGCGCTCGGCTACTACGTCGCGCTGATCGAGCACGACACCGGCAGCATCGAGCGGCTGGCCGCGCGATTCAAGGATTCGTCCGACCCCCAGCTGCTGCGACACGCCCAGTCGCTGGCCCTCGCTCGTGCCGGACAGCTCGAGCGCGCGAGGACGCTCGGGCGAGAGGCCATCGACGCCACCGAAGCACTCGGCCGACGCGAGACCGCGGCGATCTACGAATCGGCGACGGCGGTGTGGGAAGCGTTGTCGGGAAATCAGTCAACGGCCAGGCGGCGCGCGGCGACGGCCCTCAATATGTCGAGTGGCCGCGACGTCACGTATGCCACCGGCTTCGCGCTGGCCCTCGCGGGGGAGACCACACGATCGGAATCGCTGGCGAACGATCTCGAGCGCCGATTTCCACGCGATACGGTCGTCAGATTCACGTATGTGCCGACGCTGCGTGCGCTCGCAGCAGTCGCGCGCAATGAACCGGCCAGGGCGATCGAACTGCTGCAGGCAAACGTCCCCTACGAGCGTGCAGTCCCGCCGACGGCAGGCAACTTTTTCTTCGGAAGCCTGTATCCCGTGTATGTCCGTGCTCAAGCCTATGCCGCCAACGGACAGCATAAGCAGGCGGTCGCGGAGTTTCAGAAGATCCTCGACCATCGGGGATTGATGATGGGAGACCCGGCCGGCGCTCGCGCTCTCCTGGAGAAAGCCCGATCGCTGGCGCGCTCGGGTGATCAGATGGGCGCACGCGCCGCGTATCAGGAATTCCTGTTGTTATGGAAGGACGCTGACCCGGATGTGTCCGTGCTGGCGCAGGCGCAGGCAGAGTACGCGAAGCTGAAGTAATCGGCTCCAGCACCGACTGCCGACGGCCATCGACTGCCGACCCTTCGACGAGCATGGGGTCGGCCCGAGCCCGAAGTCGAGGGCCGAACACCAAACGGAGCTCACGATGAAACCCTGGGCCTCGTGACGAGCGACGGACTAATCGGGGAGTACTCGATTCAGACAGTCCGGTAACCCGGCGTTCCCGCGAGGTGGAGGGGCTCAGGGCCTTGGCACGCGAACGCCGACACCACCCGCAGCCAATTCATCACTCGGTTCCAACTGGCGCTATTCTGGTCCACCAAAATAGTTCCTGTGTTACGCCGCAGTGACGACCGAACGGCGCAAAGCGGATCGCTCGCCAGTAGGCGACTACTCAGGAGTAACAGAGCGCCGGCTACCTCGGGTGATCAATTCCCAGCGGCGTAACTTCCCGATAGAAGAGGATCGTGTCGTAAGTATCTGCCCAGTACAGCAGGCTCAGCTCTACGGGAGACCGCTTCTCCGCAGGGATGCGATGAAGCGCTTGCCGCAAGGGGCGTAGGTCGAAGACCGTCGCCGGATAGCGAGCAATCGAAGCCAGGTACGCGAAGGCTGGGTCGTCGTTGCGCTCGTCGAAGTCGCTCGGCGGGCCATTCAGCGCGATTTTGCCGCCCCCGGCGAAGGCGGCGATGTTGAACACGTCCATTCGCTGCGCGATGGCTAGCTCCGCCACGAAGTTCCCCAACGTCGACACACCGCGCCGATCGAAGCCTCGATGGAGATGGTTCCTGCCGAATCGCAAGAACACTTTTGGCTTGCCGTTGGTCGCCCGCCAGCGGTCGTAAAAGAGGTCCTTCATGACAGCTTCGCGTCGCATCGATGCCTGCAAGGTGGCGCGGGCAGCGCGATCCGCTTCAACTTCGAGTGTGCGTAGCAGATTGGCTAGAAGGGACGTCCCGTTGATCAACCGGTCCTTGACCGCTGCGGCGGCCCTCACACGATCGAGGACCGCGGAAGCTCGCCGGCGGTCATAGCGGTCGCCGACCGCCTCGACGGCCGCCCGAAGGTGCTCGTTGGATGAATTCAACGAGGCGAGCTCGCGAAGCAGCCTTTCCGGCTGCGCTTCTTCGATATCGCATCCCCAGAGTACCGGCCGGTCATTCGTCTTGAGAGACTTGACAAACGTGACCTCCGGCTGAGACCACAGGCCGAACGGTGGCTGCTCTCCCCGTACCGGGAACTCCAAACGATCGGCGGCCCACGGGCTGACCTCAGCGGCGACGTGCCTATATCCCGCCTTCCACATCGAGGGCCAAATGTTCCGAATCAGCGCGGGGATCTCATTCTCGCCATGGCAGCTCGCCGAGCATGAAGAACGAGGCGTTCTCGGCCTCTTTGAGTAGAAACGCGTAACCATCTGATGAGAGGTCGTACTGCTGGGGCATGGGCGACGACACGGCGCTGACCATCTGACCCCTAATCGGGGCAGTTCCAAGCGCAGCCCAGACAACCAGAACGATCCGAAGCGTTCGCATCGACGTTCTAAGACAACCCAAGCACCGGGAATCGACGACGCTCATCCAAGACCGGCTGGACGATAACCCCTTTCCATGCCCCGACCAACCGGCATGGGCGCGCTGTAATGGTTCGTATTGGCGTTTCGGCCGGCACTGGCGGCACGTGCCGCACAATTACAATCCTCGTCGCTCGCGCTCAGTCTTGAAATGCCCGACGCTTGTCGGCACGGCCTCAATCGCCGATCGCCTCGAGATGGCCCTCTCGGCATGGGCACACGTCTTGGGTTCTCGCCGTGCAGTCCCTCTTCTGAAACACGTCCCGAAGGAGACATCTTGCGCAAATCAATTGCCGCGATCCTTGCCGGTTTGCTGTCCTGCTCTTCGGTGGTTGCAGCCGAGCCTGCCCTGCTCTTGCCGTCCGCAGTCGGCGTTCCAGAGAGGACACCGGCTCAACGACCGCTCGACCTGGAGACCCTGCGCGAAGAGATCCGCATCGCGTCGCGAGATGGGAGTTTGCAGACGGTTGCTCAGCAATCGCCTCCGGAGAACAAGAGCTGGATGAAGCGACATCCCGTCTGGTCCGGTCTCATCATCGGCGCAGGGGTCGGAGCTGTTGTGGGCGCCGTTTCATGCAGCGGTGGCTGCTACCTGATCGGTGCCGGCGGCGCAGCGATGGTCGGATCGTGGTACGGAGCCGGCGCGGGTGCGTTGATCGGTTGGGGTGTCGGCCGGGCCAAGTAAGAGTATGTGGTTCTCTGATTGGGCAATCCTGTCGGGAACCGCCGATTTACACTGGTCAGCCTACTATTAGTTAGGCGCACCAGCATTCGCTCTCCGCTCGTTGGCGCTCTTGCATCAATCAGGGAGGACACATGCACCACGAAGTGGAGCGCCTTATGGTCCTGTATGCGGTGGCGGCCTCATCGGCCCTGCTTCAAGTTGCTCCGCTGAGCATGGGTCGGCACGTCGCCAACCCTCTCGCGAGTGCCCTTCGCGAGCCCGCGCAGACGGCGCCGCTATTTCACACGCGTACACTGAACCATGTGACCCTCTATGCCTCGAGTGTCGCTCGCTCAAAGCTTTCTGTCCAGCGGTGACACCTCGGCGGACAAGCTTCTACGAGTTCCGGCTTGAAGGTGGCTTCTTAGGCATATATGCGCCTGATGCCGGCCAGCAACCAGGATTCAATCACTTTTGCTTCGGCATCGACGCATACAACCCGCAGGCTGCTCTCACCGCCCTCAATACGGCCGTGCCCGAGGCGAAACCAGCTCTGGAGAATCAGGGTCAGGTATATGTGCAGGACCCCGACGGCGTCCGGGTTCAATTCGCGGACGTGCGCTACAAGCGTTAACGCGGGCTGGACCCGTCGGCAGCCGCATAGCGAGCGCGGTGATTCGACGCGATTGGTTGGCGGCTGCCGCAGGTCAGCCCCAAATGCGTGACACCGTCCAGCAGGCACGACGAAGTTGAGGAATCCGTGGCTCGACATCCCCGAGGATGACTATGTCGGCCACATGAGCAGTCCGACGGTCTATCAGCGACCGGTGCTCAGTCGGCTCTTGGGCGATGCACTGGAGTCCGTGAGGCCGCGGGCCGTGCTCGTGCTCGGCTGCTCAACAGGCAATGGACTGGAGCACGTCAATCCGAACGTAACCTCCCGCGTGACCGTCGTCGACGTCAACCCAGCGTATCTGGTTCGGCTTCGCGAACGGTTTCCGAATCCTGATTTTGAACTCGACATCCGATGCGCCGATGTAGCCAACGTTGTGCTCGAGCGTGAGGCGTTCGATTTGGTGCACGCGGCACTCGTATTGGACTATGTAAAGTGGCCTTTGCTGCTTCCACGCGTGGCCACAACGCTGAAGTCCGGTAGTGTTCTCAGCGTCGTACTGCAGCTACCATCCGCGTCGAGCCCAGCGGTCACGCCAACCCCATTCGTGAGCTTGCAGTCGCTGGAGTCGCTGTTTCCTTTTGTCGAACCGTCGGCGCTCGTTGAAGCGGCACATGGCCAGAGGCTCGTCCTGAGTAACCGACGCACCGAGCCGCTGCCTGCGGGGAAAGCGTTCGAGGTTCTACGATTCGTGAAGCATGCGATCTAACATCCAAATGGAGCCGACGCGCCCTTCATGTGGTGCGACCATGTGGCCACGGCGCGCGGTTCATTTGGCACGTTAGTACTACTTTGTTAGATTCGCAGATTCGCTCCGGGATCTGACAGGAACTGAGATTAAAGATCTTGTACTTCTTCGCGGACTTCGGTACGCTGCCCCGCGGTGCTGTCGCGACTGCCGCGCAACGCGCCGGCGTGGCTCGACCGCTGGAGCGAGTGGCTCGAGCCGTTCGAGGTCTGCTTCACGCACGTGGCGCAGCGCGGTGCCTTCCGTCGCTATCTGCTCGGGTTGCTGAGCGACAGCCGGCGCAAGTCGATGAGCGCGATGCTCGAGCGCGTGACCGATCCGGGCACCTATCAATCGTTCCAACACTTCATTACCCACGCGCCGTGGAGTGCCGACCGCGTCTGGCGGCAGCTCCGAGCGGTGATCCCCGAGCGCACCGGCGTCTTGATTCTCGACGGGACGAGTTTTCCGCAGCAGGGTCGACGCTCGGTCGCCGTCGCGCACCAGTATTGCGGCACCTTGGGCAAGGTCGCCAACTGTCAAGTCGCGATCACCGCGGCGCTGTGGACGGGCGTGCGCGCGTGGATGCTGGGCGCGGCCTTGTATGTGCCCGAGGAGTGGTTGACGCCCGACGCGCGGCAGCGTGCGCGAATCCCCGCGACGGTGCGCTTCCAAGAGAAATGGCGCTTGGCGCTCGCGTTGGTGCGGCAGGTGCGGGCCAGCGGCGTGCAGGTCACGGCGGTGCTGGGCGATGCGGAATTCGGGGACAACGGGACGCTGCGTCAGTACCTCCACCGCGCCAAGCTTCCCTACGCCCTCGGGATCTCGTCGCATCTGACCGTCTTCCGCGAGGGGGATCCGAACGCCCTCGCGGTGCGCGCGATCGCCGAGCAGTTGCCCCGGCGCGCGTGGCGCGTCGTCACGTGGCGCAATGGCACCAACCGGCCGTGGAAAGCCCACTTCGCAGCGCTGCGGGTGACGCCCGCCAACGCTGGCCGCACCGCAGTCGTGCCCCCGAGGTCTGGCTCTTGTGCGAACGGGATCTCGGTGCGACGCCGCGCATCAAGCACTACTTCGTCGCATTGCCGGCCACCGCCTCGCGGAACGCCATGGCAGTTGGCGCATCACCGGTGGGCCATCGAGCAGCAGTACCAAGAGCTCAAAGACGAACTGGGACTCGACCACTTCGAGGGACGGTCGTTTGTGGGGTGGCATCGCCACGTCGTGCTGACCGCCCTGGCGTACACGTGGCTGCAGCACGAACGCCGACGTGCGGGCGCCCGCTTGCCGACATTGCCGGTCGCCCGAGCCGTGATCACGGAGATCTTGACGGCGCACTTCTTCGTGACGCGACCGCACTATTTGAAGACCATGCAGAAACTCGCGGAAATCGATCTGCGAATCTAACAAAGTAGTATTAGAGGGGTTCACGCAGTGGCTGAAGGAGAGATCCATGAAGGCCAGGACGATCTTCATCGCAAATGCGGCGATCGCGGCGGGCTATGGGATCCTGTTTCTCGTTGCCACGACGCCGCTGCTGGCCGTCTACGGCATCGCTCCGACGCGGGAAGCGGTTTACATGGCGCGCTGGTTCGGCGTGGGGTTGCTCGCGATTGGAATGATCACGTGGTTCGCCAGAGACGAGGCAGCATCGCCCGCGGGCCGAGCCATTGCTCGCGCGTTGACGCTGTCCTACGGCGTCGGCGTGCTGCTCGCCGTCTGGGGAACACTCGCAGGCCCCTTCAATGCGCTGGGATGGATAGCGGTCGCGTTCAACCTGCTGCTGAGCGTCGCCTTCGGGTATCTCGCGACCTCGCCTAATTCTTCCGCAAGGGCTTGATCAATTGCACCTGCCCTGCGTGATAGACCGCGTCGCATGTAATCCCGAGGACGAGGTGGGCCCAAGGAGCGCGCCATGCCCAGCGACCGAGAACTTCTCGAGCGTTTGTACGACCGTTTCAATGCCCGCGACATGGAAGCGGCGCTGGCGACCATGGACACGGACGTCACGTTGGGCCAATGGGCTGGAGGGGGGGCATGTCCGCGGCCACGACGGCGTCCGCGACTACTGGACGCAACAGTGGGAAATGATGGACTGACGCGCGGAGCCAATCGGCTTTTCGATCGGCGAGGATGGAACGGCCTACGTCGAGGTTCATGTGACCGCGCGCGATCTCAACGGAAACGTGTTGTTCGATGAGAAGGCCGGCCATGTTTTCCAGATCGAGGACGGCCTGATCAGGCGCTTTGATATCCGCAAGTAGCACTTCTCCATGCAATGGCGACCGCATGACGTTTCCGAAACAACGTACAGCTTCATGGTTCGCTGTGGCCTGGTCTGTGTTCGCGTTCATCGTGTTGCTGCGCCTCCCTCTGTATTCCACGGCATCATCAGGTTCGGCGGAGAGCGTGGTATATGGGCGCGCCTCGCTGACAGACATCAACGGTTCTCGCGTGCTCGCGGTTCTAGCAATTCCCGCTCTCGCTGCTATCGTCGCCGTCCTTCCCTGGCCGGCGTCCGCACGTCAACCGATTCGGATCTTGAGTGCTGTTGTTGCCACGCTATTCGTTCTCCTCGGCGCCATGACGGTCGGCAGTTTCTTCTTGCCGACAGGCATTGCCCTGATAATCGCCGCGTGGGCGGGGCGTACCGATCGGCCGCTTGCCACCTGACGAGAGGCGACGAAGGAGGCTGTGTTGACGATGGCCGTTGATCTTTTGCAACGACACCTCCAGACGCTCGTGGCTGACCCCGAGCAATGGCAGACGCTGATTGCCGACGACATTGTGTGGGAACTGGTGTACGCGCCTGCGCTCGGTCATCCGGCGCGGCTGTCGGGACGGGAAGAGGTGATGCGCCACGTCGCCTGGTTTCTCGGAGCGGTGGAAAACTTCCGCTTCTTCGACGCCAGGTATTACGCCTTTGCCGATCCCCAAGGCGCGGCCGTCGAAGTGAGGGCAGAGGGCCTGATCAAGTCGACAGGGCGCATCTACCGTCAAGACTACGTGCTCTTCCTGCGTGCCGCCGGCGGCAAAATCGTATTCTTGCGTGAGTATTTCGATCCCGTGCGTGCGGCCAAGGCGTTGGACGCGCCGATTCTCGGCCTCGACTCGTGATGGCGAGTTGCGTGCGCGTCCGGACGCCCAGTTCCCAATATCGAACAGACAAATCCGGACGCCGCGCGTAAGTCGTTCGCGTCTCAGGGTTATGTACGGGTCGACGTGGTACGTGCGTTGCGGTACATCGCTGCGATCCGCCGGTGGTCCAGCTGGAAAATCTGGCCAGATGGACGTCGTAGCGATGAACTAACGCACCGACCCTCTGATGGCCTTTCGGAGCGAATGAAAGGACGCTACGGTTCGAGAGGTGACCATGAGACGGTTGTTCCTGATTGGCTGCCTGATTCTCGTCGCGTTGGCGTGCGCTGCCACCCAGACTCCGGTGACCGGGCTCGACGCCAGGGGAGAGACGGTCACTGGCGCGCGACGCGACGCACCGGGCGCCGTCAGCGGAAGTGTGTCGGATCCATCGGTCGTCCACCAGCTGATGAAGCAGTTCAATGTGCCTGGCGTCAGCATCGCCGTCATCAAGAACTTCAAGATCGTGGCGACGTACGCCTACGGCGTCGCCGACGTCGAGACTGGCGCGCCGGTGACGACCGAGACGATATTTCAGGCGGCGTCGATCAGCAAGCCGGTGGCCGCCATGGTGTCGCTGAAGGCGGTGCAGAACGGACGGTTCTCGCTGGACCAGGACGTCAACACCATCTTGAAGTCATGGAAACTGCCGGATGGGCCGTTCACGAAGGAGCGTCGCGTCACCCCGCGACGCCTGATGAGCCACACGTCGGGAACGGGAGATGGATTCGGATTCCCCGGGTATGCGCCTCGGGAGACGCTACCGTCGATCCCGCAGATCCTCGACGGCGTCCAGCCGCCCTCGAATCTCAGGGCCGTTCGTCTGGAGCGCGTGCCGCTCACCGGCTTCAAGTATTCGGGTGGCGCGGTGTTGATTCAGCAGCTCGCCTTGATGGACGCCGTCGGGAAGCCGTTTGCGGAGATCGCTCGCGAATGGGTCCTGGATCCGATCGGCATGACCAACAGCACTTTCGAGCAGCCATTAGCCCCCAATCGCGAGAAACAGGCGGCGCGAGCGCACGATCGCACAGGCGCGCGCATGGGCGATCCGTGGCACATCTATCCGGAGCAGGCCGCTGCAGGCCTGTGGACCACGCCGGCCGATCTGGCCAGGTTCGCGATCGAGGTGCAGCTGTCGCTGCTCGGGAAGTCGAATCGCGTGCTCTCGCAGACGATGGCTCGCGAGATGGTGACGCCGGTTGGCGTGGGTCCCTACGCGGTGGGGTTCCAGATCGGCAAAGAGGGCGAGGGATGGTACTTCATGCACGGCGGGGGCAACTGGGGCTTCCAATGCGACCTCATCGGGCACCGTCTGAATGGTTACGGGGCGGTCATCATGACGAACAGTGATGGCGGAGGCGCCCTGATTCCGCAGCTGCGCCGGCTGATCCAACAGGAACACAAGTGGGATGCGCTGGACGCGCCGATCCCACGGCGCTACGGACCCGTTTAGCAGGCGGTTCGTCGCCGCCGACGGTTGTAGGAGCCCTATGAGCCTCGTTGCCGACTTGAGATTTGCGTTCCGGTCGTTCACGCGCGCCAGGGGCCTGGCGCTGACCGTCATCGTGACCCTCGCGCTGGGCATCGGCGCCAACGCGGCGATGTTCAGCGTCGTTCAGGGCGTGCTCCTGCGGCCGCTCGTCAATCGGGACGAATCGCGCCTGATCTACATCCGCCAGAGCGCGCCGGGCATCAATGACGAGAATGCCACGTTCTCGGTCCCCGAACTCATCGATCTGCGCTCACGCCTGAAGACCGTGACCGCGATTGGCGACTTCTCGACCATGGGCTTCACGATGGTCGGACTCGGCGAGCCTCGTGTCGTTCGCGCGGGAGTGGTCGGCGGCTCGTTCTTCGACGTGATGGGCCTGCGGCCGGTGCGCGGCCGCCTCATCGACGCCACAGACGATGGCCCGAATGCCGCGGGTGTCGCAGTCTTGACGTATCGCTTCTGGACCACGGGGCTGGGGAGCGACCCCAATGTCATCGGCAAGACGGTGCGCCTGGGCGACCGCTCAGCGACGATCATCGGCATCCTCGAGCCATCCGTGCCGTATCCGGAAGAAACCGAGATCATCGCGAATGTCGTCACGAGTCCGCATCACCTGTCGGCAACGATGGTGACGGGGCGCGCCCATCGGATGTCGGAGCTGTTCGGCCGCCTTGCGCCCGGCGCGGATCTCGAGGCGGCGCGCGCCGAGCTGCGCGCCGTCCACGGTGCCATCCTCAAAGAACACCCCGAGGCGTACCCGCCGAAGTCCGACTTCCGGATCGACGCGAAGCTGTTACGGGATCAGCTCACCTCGTCAGCGCGAACGGTGCTCCTCCTCTTGCTGGCCGCGTCGGCGCTGATCTTCGTCATTGCCTGCTCCAACGTGGCGAACCTGATACTGGCTCGATCGGTCCGGCGCGAAGGCGAGCTCGCCATACGAGCGGCGCTCGGCGCCGGTGCGGGCGCGCTGCGCCGCACGCTGCTCGCGGAAAGCCTGCTGCTTTGCGGCAGCGGCGCAGTGCTCGGTGTGATCGTCGCGCTGTGGATGATGCCAATCCTCGGTCAGTACGCGTCCCGCTTCTCTGTTCGCGCCGCGGATCTGACTGTCGACGCAAGCCTGCTATGGGTAGGAGCGGGTCTGGCCGTGACGGCCGCGGTGCTGCTCGCGTTCGTGCCGCGTCTGCCGTCGGCCAACGCCCCCGGCGGCCTGGGACTCTCCAGCGGAAGCGTGCGCATCACGTCGGGCACGAACCGCCGCCTCCGGCTGTTTGCCGTCACGCAGATCGCTCTGTCGTTCGTGCTGCTCGCGGGCGCCGGCATGCTGTTGACGACGCTCGTCGCGCTACAGCGCGCGCCGACCGGCTTCGAGATGCGGCAAGTGCTCGCGGTGAACGTGCCGGTGATGTCCTACAGCCGGCCGCCAGAGCAGACGGTCGCGTTCTACCAGGACGTCATCCGGCAGATTGAGCAGCTGCCCGGCGTCATTCGCGTGTCGGTTGGATCGTCGGTGCCCTGGCGGGATGGTCGGTTCTCCGGACAATTCTCGGTCGAAGGGTACGCCAGGGCGGACGGTGAGGAAGATCCGCGCGCCCGCTTCCGCACCGTGTCGCCGGGATTCTTCGCATTGCTGGGGGTGCCGATCATTGCCGGCCGCGATTTCAACGAGCACGACCGGGCCGGCGGCGAAACGGTCGTCATCGTGAGCCATAGCCTGGCGCAACGGATGTTCCCGAGCGTCGATGCTGTGAACCGCCGGCTGATGTGGACCGATCAAGGCCTGGTGCAGTTCGGCGGCATCAGCGGCGAGCCCCGCCGGATCGTGGGCGTGGCCGCGGACATCGACGACGAGAACATCGTGCCCGGGCCTGCGATGACGGTCTATGAGCCGCTCAGCCAGTCGAGGTACGGCGCCGGGCGGCTGTTCGTGCACACGCGAACGGAGGATCCGTACGCGCTGGTGCCGTCGATCACGCGCATCATTCGCCAGATGTCGGCGGAGCAGCCAGTCGAACGGGCGGCAACCCTGGAGGACGTACGCGCCGAGGTGCTCGCACCCGATCGACTGAACGTGCTCGTCTTCGGCGGCTTCGCGCTGGTGGCGCTGACGATCGCGATCGTCGGCGTCGCGGGCGTGTTGGCATTTTCGGTGAGCGCGCGCACGCGTGAGCTCGGCATCCGCCTCGCCCTCGGATCCGCGCCGCGTCACCTGCTGGCCCGCGTCCTCGGCGAGGCCGCGGTGATAGCCGCCGTGGGAATCGTTGCCGGTGCGCTCGGCGGCATCGCGCTGACGCGGTTGGCGAGCGGGCTGTTCGGCGTGGTTCGGATGCCGGGCGTGCTGCCGATAGCAGGAGCGGCAGCCGTTCTCGTGGCCGCGGCGGTGCTCGCGTCGCTGCTGCCCGCTGCCCGTGCGTCGCATGTGGACGTGGTGCAGGCGCTGCGGTCGGAATGAGCGGCCGAGGTGCGCCGGCTGAAAGTAAGGGGCATTCTCGGTGTGGAGGATGCCCCGGCATTCGAACAGGGCGTTACCTGAACTTGATGCCGACGGCGGTAATCGCGTTTCCGTCAACGACCTGGTCGATCTCACTGCCCTTGTCGACCACCACGAAGTGCAAGTTCAACGAAGCACCAGGACCGAAGATGATCTGGCCGCTTCCAGTGCAGTCCGGATTGACAGAATAGGTCCCGGAAATCTCTCTCCACTCCTCGGTTGGGGGTACGCCGTTCTGGACGACGTGGTCCACACCCGTGATATTGCCTCTGCCATCGAAATGTTGCATGGACAGGCCCCGGAGCGGGATGACCGGCCCGTTAGGCCCGAGGATCAAGTCACCTGCGATGGTGAATCCGTAATCGCCAGAGAGCGTTCGGTTCGAGCAGGGTTTGTCGCCTGAATCGGCCGCGCCGGATACCTTGGTGGCGATGGAAGCGAATGCTCCAAAGTCGACCACGTTCTGGATTTTGTTGCCGTTGTCGACAACCACGAAGTGCTGAGGGAGCCCCTCAGGAGTGTTTGCAGAGTGGGTTACGGACGACCCGGTGCAATCCTCGTTGACAGTGTAGGTCCCAGTGGCCGGTGTCCACTCTCCTCCGGGTGGAGGGGGGAAGCCGCTGAAAACGACGTGTTCCACCGAAGTGAAATTGCCGTGGCCGTCGAAGTGGGTCAGGGTCACGCCGGTAACTTGTCTTTCCGGGTCAACGGCAGTGGCGAGGATCCTCCCTGCGAAACGGCCCCCGTAATCGCCAGAGAGCGTTGCATTCGAGCAGGGCCCGTTGTTCGACTGGGCCAGGGCAGACGAACTGGAAGCCAACATCCCGCCGACAACCATCGGAGTCGCGGCCAGCAAGACCCTTGAAATGGACCTGATTTTCATTGGGACCTCCTTCGAACTCTTATCATCCAGAAATGACAACCTTTTCATTCATGCGGGCCGCCCGTTGCCTTCAGCCGTGCATCGCATCGGCCCCGCATGCGCAAAGCTGCGCGATTGAAGGCATCGACGGCTCTTCCCATTCCGTCGGTTCCTTTGCCCGTCCTCCTTCTACGGTTCCGCACGGTGCCATCGCATATCCAGCTACTTCGTGCGCTCCGGAGCGGGTTCGTCTACTTGGTCCCCACCGCGGGTGGATCTGTCTGCTCGAGGACTTGCCAGACTTCTCTGCGGACGATCTTCCGCGCGGCCTCCGTTTGCTGCATCAGGGCATTCGCGTCGCCTTGCGGGTTTGCTTTCTTGAGAAGGCCCGCCCAGTCCGTCTTCGTCGGGTCCGGCCATCCGCGGTACGTCGTGACCGTCGCATATACCGGCCCATTTGACTCATCGCCCGGCACCGCCTGCGCGATCGCCGCCCATGACTCAATCAAGCCGTCTTTGATGCGGAGCGCGTGCATTGGCTTCCAGGACTCTCGTTCCAACTTGAGCCAGCTTTCTTCCTTGCCTTCGGCCACTTTCATGAACTCTACCGTCATGTAGGTGGGCTGCTTTGTAGTTGTGGGAGGCGCCTGTGCCGGTTGAGTCCCCCCTTGGACCTGTGTCCAGACCGGGGCTATGAAGGCTCCCACGCAGAACGAGACGACGACCGCTCCTGTCAGCTGGCGAAGGGATACTGTCATTAGCACTTCCTTTTCTTGATGATCCTGCGGTGTATATGTGAAGACGGGCGCTCCTGCGTCCTCGGCATCGAACAGACGCACCTCGTCGCAACACGATGTATTCACGCGGTGGCCAGCGGAGCGATGTCCTCCGGTCTGCGCGTGTGGATGTCCAAGAGGTGTCCGACAGGTCGCATCCGAAGTACACCGCCGCTGGCATCCGCGTGAGTACCGTCGGCCCTGGGGCACCTCACGATGGACACACGGCTCGCCGAGTGACGGAATCGCGACGGTCTTGCTTCAGGAGAGTAAGGCGAGCTTTACGCACAGCGGCTCCATTTGGCCTTCAGCGGAGACGCTGCACGTCAACCCGCCGAAGGCGGGCAGTGACTCAGGCGAAAGCGACGTGACAGTACCACAATCGCCACCGACATTGTCAGGTATCTTACAGTCTGCCAAAAGGCTAGGCTTTTGAGCGGATTCTTCAACCTACGGTAGTAGGAAGTTTCGTCCGTCTTGTTGCGATCATGCGACACCTGTTCATTTGCACGCTGCTTTGTATTCTGCCGATACCAGTACCTCGCTCAAACCACGCGTTCACTTGATTGGGCAAATCGCGTGATGGCCAACGACCCGAAGGTCCGGGCAATCGCCGAAGCCGCCCTGGTCCAAGGGGCGGGACGTTCGCTGCCTTTGCTGAGACGATTCCTCAACCGTCCCGATGAAGACCTGCATCTGGCGACTTTTGAAATCATCCGGCGGATCGGTCCGCCGGCCATTCCGCTGCTGGTGGACCTGCTTCGGGATCAGCGGGCCTCCATCCGGCGCAGCGCCGTTGATGCCTTGATTGACCTGGCGCCCGATACCGAATGGATTCAACCGGCGTTGAGACGGGCACTGAGAGACGAGGATTCGATGGTCGCGGCCGATGCCGCACGTGCCCTGGGCGCTTTGGGCAAGAGGGCCAGTCCTTCGGTACGCGCTCTAGTCAAGGCTCTCTCGCACGAGGAACCACACGTCCGCATCTACGCGGCGGAGGCCTTGGCGTCCATCGGTCCGAAGGCGGGCGCGGCGACCAGGGACCTCGCCAGCGCCTTGGGCGATCCGATTCCCGGCGTCCGATGGGCGGCGGCTGAGGCCCTCGCAAGCATCGGCCCGGCCGCGCAGTCCGCTGTGCCGCAGTTGATCGAAGCTCTGAATGATGAATTCCTCTATGTGCGCATCTGCGCGGCCGGGGCGCTGGGAAGCATCGGGCCGAAGGCACAGACGGCCCGGGAGGCGCTGAGAGCGGCCGCTAACGATCCCACACTGCGTAACGAAGCTGAGTGGGCGTTGAATCGAATCGCTGGCGTCGAGTCTGGAGAGCCTGTCGTCTCACCCCTTGTGCCCGCGCCTTCCGTCGCGCCCCAACCCCAGACGACGGTGGCTCAAACGGGCAATCCTCCGGTTGACTGGAATACGGCCAGCGGGCGGAACATCGTCTGGAGCGTCGAATTGGGAAACGACACGTTTGGCCGTCCCGTGGTTGCCGGCGATAGGGTCTATGTGGGTACCGACAACGCCAGGCAAATGAACCCCGCATTTCAGGAAGAGTCTGGCGTGCTCATGGCTTTTCGGGTGACGGATGGCGCGTTCCTTTGGCAGGACGTGGCCCCGCGAGTGGAGCGCGGCCTGCGGGAGTTCCTGCTGCCTTCGACGACAAGTGCGCCGTATGCGGAAGGGAACCGGTTGTACTACGTCACCGCCGAGTGCCAGCTCCGTTGCCTCGACACGCAGGGTTTCCGCGATGGCGAGAACAGTGGTCCGTATCGGAACGAGGTCTTTCAAGACAACGCTGCGGCCGACATCGCGTGGGAGCTGGACATGTGCGCTCGCCTGGGTGTCTTTCCGCATGAAGCCTCCAACAGCGAAGTGTTGCCCGTGGGCGATCTGCTGATGGTCAGTACCTCCAACGGCCAGAATGAAGGCCATACGCGCGTTCCATCGCCGCGCGCCCCGAGTCTGATCGCGGTTGACAAGCACTCGGGCGAAGTGGTCTGGCGCGCCGTTGGCCCGGGCGAGCAGGTGCTGCACGGCCAGTGGTCCAGCCCTGTGGCGGCCAACGTCAAGGGGCGCATGCAGGTGCTCTTCGGCGGAGGAGATGGCTGGCTGCGCGCCTACGACGCGGCGTCGGGTCACGAAGTCTGGCGATTTGACGGCAACCCGAAAGAGGCTCGCTGGCGTCCGCGCCCCGGCGTCCTTTCGCGCAGCTCTATCATTGCTTCACCGGTCTTCGCCGACGGCCGCGTCTTCGTGGCTATGGGGCAGGATCCTTCGCACGGCGACGGACCTTCGTTGATTCATGCGATCAGTCCAAACGGCCAAGGAGACGTCACGAAGAGCAGGCTCCTGTGGACTTCTCGCGAGGTCGGCCGCGTGGTGGGAACGCCCCTCGCGAAGGACGGTCTGCTGTACGTTGGGGACCTGGGCGGAACGGTTCATTGCCTGGACGCGGCAACCGGCGCCCACGTCTGGAAGCACGAGACCAACGAGGCCATTTGGGGATGCCTCCTGCTGGCTGGTGACCGGCTTTACGTTGGGAACATTGAAGGCAGCATGACCGTTCTTCGTGCTGGACGGCGAAAGGAATTGCTGGCGCAAATCGAGATGGATGCGCCGCTCTATTCGCGTCCGGCGCTGATCGGCGATGCGCTTTATCTGGCTACCGCGAACCGGTTGTACCTCATCGCGGCAAAGCCTTGATCACCGCATGGGGCCACCGACAAGAACGTCGGGACCAGTCGCCCCGCTGCCCCAGCGGGCACCGTAGTCCGTTCCGACGCCCATGCCGTACCCGCTGTCACAGCTCCAGGACATGAGCGCCGCGATGATTACGAGTCCCAGAATGAATCCGCGTGAGACGAAGTTCGCGCAAGTCATGACGGTTCCATTCAAAACGGAAACTTTTGCAGCGCGAGCGGCGCGCCGCCCGGATCGGCGATGACGACGACCGAGCCGTTTCGCCGCTCGGGGGCCGCCGGCAGAAGAATGCGGCCGCCGAGCCCACCGACGCGCGCGGCAAGTGCGGCCGGATCGTTGACCAGCACGTAGGGCAGCCAGTTTGGTTCCACGCCTGTCGCCGACGCCGGCAGCTGGAAAAGGCCAGCGCGTGCGCGAGTCTTCCGCAGGATGTGGTACTCGACGCCCAGGCGTGAGTCCGAAATCGTTGCCTCGTACCCTGCGAGACGCTTGTAGAAGTCGAGCGCCTTGGAGGCGTCCCGGGCGAGATACTCGTCCCAGAAAAACTGACTTGGCGCCGGATCGGCCGGGTCGGGAATGTTGCGCCGGACCCGAGCGAGTCCCAGCGGCGCACCCTGTGGATCAGCGATCACGGCCGCGCGTGCGTTCGGAAAGTCCCGAGGTTCGACGAGGACCTTGCCGCCGTCCGACTGTACCTGCGCCACGGTCTTGTCTACGTCAGCCACAGACATGTAGCTGATCCACTGCGGGCCGGCATTCGCGTACGCGGTGATATCGACAATACCGGCGACGAGCGTTTCCCCGGAACGCGCGAGGACGTACGGACGATCGCCGCGTTTGGTGTCGTTGAAGCGCCAGCCAAGCAACTCTCCGTAGAACCGTTTTGCGGCGCTCACATCCTTGGTCATGAGGTCATGCCACACGAACCGGCCCGTTTCGACCGGATCGGCGGCGTCGGCGGGCGCGTTTGTTATTGCGAGCGCGGCGGCGAGAACCAGCGCCGCGCTCATCGACGTCGCGGTGATCAGCTTGCGAATCATGATGTTCAATAAGGCCGATACTACACCCCGACGCCGGATGGAACGCCCAGTATTTCGTTTCTCGACGCGGACGGCAAAATCGTCGATCCGCTCGGACCAACCCGGTCCCAATGACCGAATCCTACATGATCCTACTCCTCGCCTAGTCTGTGTCTTGACTTACTTCACTTCTCAGGGCCGTTGCGCGTTAGTACTGTCATGGAGCGCGACACCGAGCTGGCGCTGTTCGAGCAGCTACGTCAGGGCGACTCCAACGCTTTCGACGACGTCTACGCGGCGTTCAACACGCGTCTGTTCACGTTCCTGTTGCGGCTGTCTCTCCTCCTTTTCTTCTCCTCTCTCTCTCTCTCTCTTACTTCTCTTCCTCTCTTTTCTCTCTCCCTTCTTCTTCCCCACCAGGTGGCCCGTGGCTGTTCACCGTCGCGCTCAACCTGCACCTAAGCTATAACCGCTCTCGCAGCTGTAGACTCGACGGCAGCAAGCCTGATCGCGCTGTGGCCATTCAGCCTGTAGCGCTCTTCACCTTTCGAAGCCGCCGCAGCCAGCGAGCTCAGGCCGTATCTAGCGGCGCTGGCTGCCATGCCGACGCCTCGCGCGAAGTGCTGCTGCTCTTCCCTTGTCTCGGAGCCGAAATGATTCCAACACGTCGCATGGCCAAGAGGAGCTGGTTGCTGCACGCCATCGTGTCTTTTGGGATCCTTGCGGCTATCGCCGGGCTGACGCACGCTCAGCCGAGCGCGAACCGGGCGAAGGCCGTCAAGGTCACAGTGCTCTCGACGATGCTGGCCGACACCGACGGCATCGGGGAGTGGGGGTTCGCCGCCCTCGTGGAGGTCGATGGCTACCGTGTGCTGTTTGACACCGGCGCCCGTCGGGAAACCGTCCTCCACAACGCTCAGGAACTCAAGGTCGACCTCGCACACGTCACCGATGTCGTCCTTAGCCACCACCATCGCGACCATACTGGCGGGCTCCTGGTTTTGCGACAGTCGCTCCGTTCCCAGAACGCCAGTGCCTTGTCGCGTGCTCACGTGGCCCGGGGGATCTTCGAGCCGCGGCGCGACAAGAGCGATGAAAACGGCAATCCAATGCCGGCGGTCCGCGATGAGTACGAGGCCACTGGGGCGAGGATGCTCGAGCACACCAGGGCCGAGAGGCTCGCGCCCGGAGTGTGGCTCACCGGGCCGGTTGTGCGCCGTTATCCGGAGCGCAATTGGCCGAAGGGTGTGTCGATCGCCACTGCTGAGGGCGCCGTGGAGGACACGATTCCCGAGGATATGTCACTGGTCGTCCACGTAGAAGACGGGCTCGTCGTTGTCACTGGGTGCGGGCATGCGGGCATCGGGAATATCCTTGCCCAGGCTCAGGAGATCGTGCCCGGCGTCCCGGTCTGGGCGGTCGTTGGCGGGCTACACCTCCTCGACGCCGACGAAAAGTCGCTGGCGTGGACCGCCGAGCAGATGCGCAAGGCAGGAGTCGCGTACCTGCTCGGCGCACACTGTACCGGCCTCGAGGCTGTCTATCGGCTACGTGCGCTCCTCGGACTCGACCGCCGCGCGGCCGTGGTTGGCGCAGTAGGCTCGAGTTACTCGTCTGCCATGCGTCTCGATCCCCGGTGGCTGGCCCATTAATCAGCGGCGGCACTCGGGAAGCGCTGCGGCATCGCTTTTAAGCTGACGATGAAACGAAGAGCCTTCCTGAAAGAATCGACGATGGCGGCGGCCGGTGTCGCCGCCGCCGGAGTGCTTCGCGTCGCCGCGGCCGCACCGCTCGAAGCTCAGGGACAAAGCGGAAGCTCAATCCTGGTGGATCCGAAGCCACTGTTCGAACTGTCGCCATTTCTCTACATGCAGTTCATGGAACCGCTGGGTGCCACCGATGGTTCCGTCGAAGCGGCCTGGGATCACGCGCGCGATCAATGGCGCGAGGATGTCGTGGAGGTCACACGTGCACTCGCGCCGCCGATGATGCGGTGGGGCGGCATCTTTGCGGATTTCTATCGATGGCGGGAGGGCGTCGGACCGCGCGACAAGCGTCCCTCCATGCTGAACCTCCTGTGGGGCGGCATCGAATCAAACCAGGTAGGCACAGGCGAATTCGTCGAACTGTGCCGGCACGTTGGCGCGCAGCCGCTGATCTGCGTCAACTTCGAATCGGACGGGCGCAAGCAGTACATGAAGGCGAAGAACAGCGTGCGCACGGCCGACGCGCAGGAAGCGGCTGCGTGGGTGGCGTATTGCAACGATCCAGAAAATCGCGACCGGAAGAGTCACGGGCACGCGGCGCCGTGGGACGTCCGGCACTGGCAGATCGGCAACGAGACGTCGTACGACAAGAATGGCTTCGATCTCGAGACCGCGGCGCGCAAGACCGTCGAGTTTGCAAAGGCCATGCGTGCGGCGGATCCCTCGATTCAACTGATCGCCTGGGGCGATAGCGGCTGGGCGGCGCGCATGGCGGAGGTGGCTGGAGAACATGTGCAGTACCTCGCGTTCCATCACATGTTCGATCCCGATTCGCCGCAGCAGCCGGTGCTGCGGGGCGAGCGCTATCGGCGCGACCCGGATGCGACCTGGGAGCAGTTGATGACGGCGTGGCAGCTGACCGACACAAAGATTCGCACCGTTCGCGACAATCTGGGCGCGCGGAACATTCCGCTGGCGATGACGGAATGCCATTTCGTCATTCCCGGCCGCGATCGTGGCGACGTGCTCGCCTCGTGGGCTGCCGGTGTCTCCTACGCCCGCATCCTCAACAACCATCAGCGGCACGGCGACGTGCTGAAAATTGCCACGGCCGCGGACTTCTGTGGAACACGCTGGCAGAACAACGCCGTGATCATTCCAACGCCGAAGGGCAACAACCGCGCCTATCTCCAGCCGGTCGCGCGTGTGATGCAGCTCTATCGGCACCATATTGGCAGTCACGCGATCGGCGTGAGCAATCAGCCGGACAGCCTGGACGTGGTGGCGAGTCGCCGCGGCGACACTGTGTATCTCCATGTCGCGAACACGCAGCGCACGCGATCGGTGAACACGACGATTCAGATCGCGGGCCAGGTCGTCCAAAGCGGACGCGTGTTCGAGATCGCGGAGGATCCCACGGTGGAGGTGTCGTACCTGAATGATGCCGAGGTGATGAGACCGCGCGAAAAGCCGTTCACCAGCGACAGTGTGTGGGAGTTTCCGGCGGCCTCGGTATCAGCGCTGGAATTTCGGATCGGATCGAATCAAGAGTAGGGATCACGGCTTGACACCTTCGATGAGGAAGAGAGCACCGTTGCTCCGCCACGTCGAGTACGCGTAGCGCTTCCCATCGCGCGAGAGCTGAACCAGGAAGACCACTGGAGCACCAATCGCATCGGTTGGGCCGACCTCTCTCAGCGAGTGGCGCCTCCCGCTCGCGAGATCGATCCTGAATAGGGAAATGAGACGACCGAGGCGCGCGCTCTCGCGAAGAGGACTTGCGAGCTCTCGCCCCAGCCCAGTGGAATGAGGTCGCGTCCCAGTGCAGGTATCGGCCGTGGCTTGCCGCCTGCGACAGGATAGAGCCCGGGCTGCTGGTCCGGTCCGACTGCGATGACCAACTGTCCGTCCGGTGACACCAGGCCGGGCTGCGACGGCGACAGAGCCACACACCCTCACCGCTGATGGCACGCGGTTCACCGCCCATGATGTCCTGGAGATAGAGCCGCGCGGCGTGGCCACGCTCGGTTGCCGCGATCACGACGTTGCGGCCGTCGGGCATCCACGCTACCCACATAATGACCTTCCAGCTTGCCGCGCGGCAGTGTGCGCGTCGCGCCCGGCCCCGGTAGGAACGACGCCGATCGTCGTCGGCACCCCTGGAGCGATCATCAGGACGAATCGGCCGTCGGGCGAGATCCCGCCTGCAATCCCCTCGGCGAGCCTAACCGGCGGTCTGCCGTCCAGCGCGCGAAGGTGAATTCCGTAGCCGAGACTCCCGAACAAGAGTCGACGTGCCGTCAGGACTGAAATCGATCGGGATACCCGCCATGTCCTGCCACGAAAGATCGACTTCGCGACCGCCCAACGTCGCCCGCCATCTGTCTCCCCGTAACCGCTGAGCGTCGCCGGCCAGCATCCGGCCGTCGCTGGCGATCTCGTAGAGCTCGATACGCTGCGCTCCTCCAACGACCTGCCGCACGTCCGGTTTGTCGATGGTCCGCGCAAGAGATCCCGGCATAACTGCCGAAACACACCGCCTCGCTGTCTGGCGTCCATGCCAAGCCCCGAGAGCCCCACTCTGCTCCTCAATCACATTCCGCTTGACGCCTCGCTCGCCATATCGACGACCGCTGGGCCACCCACGGTCGTCTTCATGCACCGGGTGCTCGTGGAACGCGACGTGTTTGCCGTCGGGCGAGACGCGCGGCGACGATAGCCATCCTGTCGTCTCGTACAGCACCGTCCCGATCGGGAGCTCGAGCCGCACGCGGTCACCTATCCGATCGAACGACCAGCGAGGCGCCCATCGGCGGCGTAGTCAGCTGCGACGACATTCTTCGAGCAGCTCCCGCGGTCGCCCCGCCACCGAGCGGGATCTGCGCCAGCGTCCCCAGCTCGACGAACGTGCTCTCGCGATGCGGGCGGACCGCGATCGCCATGTCGCCGCTTCGCGAGACCGCGAGGAGTGCAGCGTCGGCAATCGGCGGCGCGTCGGCGCGGGGACGTTCGAGGCGGACCGCGTAGACGCGATGCGGTTCGCCGTCCCACGAAGGCGCTGTAGACAATGCTCTGGCCGTCCGGCGCGAACCGTGCGGCGCGGACTTCGCCTCTTCTGAAACGTCAGCTGACTGAAAGCGTGGCAGTTCAGCAGACACTCGTGCCGGCGCCTTCTCGCGGCCGCGAAATATCCCAGGCCCACGCCAGCGACAGCACCGCGACGCCCAGCGCCAGGCGCCGCCACCATCTGCGCGTCGTCGTGGCGGCTGCGAGGGTGCCTGGACCCACTGAGACATCGCTGCCCGACACTGCATCGAGAGCGATCGCGACATCGCGAGCCGCCTGCAACCGCTCGTCGGCATTCTTCTCCAGGCACCGGCGCACAATGCGATCGAGGGGCGTGGGCACCTGGCGACCGGTCGCCGAGAGCTCCGGCACGTCGTCCTTCAGGATCGCGGTCATCGTCTCGGCGGCAGTCTCGCGCTGGAACGCGCGCCGCCCGGTGAGCATCTCGTAGAGCACCGCACCGAGCGCGAAGATGTCCGTTCGGTGATCGATCCGCGTCCCGCGGACCTGCTCTGGCGACATGTAGCCGACCGTGCCCATGAGCACACCGGGCTCGGTGCCGGGAACCGTTGTCGGCGAGTCGCGCACATCGTCCGCGGCCGGCGCAATGAGCGCTGCCAGGCCGAAGTCGAGGATCTTGACCTGCCCGTCACGCGTGACGAAGACGTTCTCCGGCTTGAGATCGCGATGGACGATGCCCTTCTGGTGCGCGGCCGCCAGACCGCTGGCGATCTGGATGGCGATCTCGACAGCCTTGCGCAGCGGCAGGGCTCCGCCGGCGATGCGCTGCCGGAGCGTCTCCCCCTCGAGCAGCTCCGTTACGGCGTACGCGGTGCCGTCGTGAGTGCCCACGTCATGAATCGCGAGGATGTTGGGGTGCGACAGCGCGGCGACCGCACGCGCTTCGCGTTCGAACCTCGCGCGCCGATCCGGATCCTGTGCGACCTCTGAGGGCAGGACCTTTATTGCGACGTCGCGCGCGAGCCTGGTGTCGCGGGCACGGTACACCTCGCCCATGCCACCCGCACCAACGGCGTGCGTGATCGAGTACGGCCCGAGTCGGACACCCGGCGCGAGGCTACCCACAGGCCTTGTTGAACTCGTGGGATCGTAGCTGAGCCGGGAAGAATTGCCACGGGTTAAGCCCAACGCCGGCGCGCAGTTGGCCGACGATCCGTCCGCCGTTACACATGCCAGCGCCCGCCATGATCAGGCACGGTCCCTTCCTGGCAATCAGGCTGCGCGACTGGCTCGGCGTCTCGGAAAGGCGCAGCGACTGGAGGTGGGTGCGGAGCTCTCCTGACTGGAGCATCGCCTTCGCTTCATCGTCGAACAGCTCGGCATGCCGCCGATAGATCTTGGTGGCTTCGATGGCCATCGGGCTGTCGATGTAGATCGGAAACGATGGCAGGGTCTTGCGCTTGAACGCCGGCGCATAGCCTCGGGCCGTGGCATCCGATTGCGGTTCTCAACCTTCTTTGACCCCTGGAACATCCCGCAATCGACGAGCACGTTGGCCGAGTCGGTCTCTACCAGGTAGGCCGATCCGGTGACCTCGCCGCCCGCCGCGCCGAGCAGTGTGATTCTCATGAGGCTCTCCGATGGCAGAGTCTAGCATCCGGGCAGATCTGGCGCCGGCCGAGGCGGGAGCCCCCTGCGGCGCTCGAGGCCTTCGACGCGGACTAGTACCACCGCTTGTTGTCGAACGACACGTTAGGTTCACGTGGGTGAAAAGACCAGCGGCTGTCGAAAATTCCGCAGCCTAAAAAATCGAGTTCGCCCACGACCTCTTTCTTGTCGTGAGTCGGGACAGGCACACGGTTTGCTATGGCGGAAAACAGCACTTCCCCGTCGATCCAAGGGTAACCGGAGGCGAGTCCATGCTTACGCGACGGAACTTCTTACGTCTCACTGGCGCTTCCACGCTCTCGCTGTTCTTCACCGACCGGCTCGGCGTGACACGGCAAGTGTTCGCCCAGATCCCGGGCACGCTCGATCCTGTCACGGTGCCAAAGTTCGCGACGCCGCTGCTGATTCCGCCGGTGATGCCGCGCGCGGGAACGTTCACGCTTGTTGGCGGGAAGAACGCGGACTATTACGAGATCTCCATGAAGCAGTTCGCCCAGCAAATCCTGCCGGCGAACCTGCCGAAGACAACCGTCTGGGGATACGGGCCCGTGACATCTGCGAGCAAGCGAGGCCTTCTTGTGCACAACGCGCCCTCGCTCACCATCGAGGCACGTTGGGACAGGCCGGTCAGGGTGAAGTGGATCAACGATTTGAAGGATGCCGGTGGAGAATTCCTGCCTCACCTGCTGCCGGTCGACCCGACGCTCCACTGGGCCAATCCGCCGGGTGGCACGTCAGGCCGCGACATGCGGCCGACGTTCACATCGACACCCGGACCGTACACGGGTCCAGTGCCTATCGTGACGCACGTGCATGGTGCTGTCGGCGTCGCCGACGACAGTGACGGCTACGCTGAGGCCTGGTTCTTGCCCGCGGCAGGGAACATCCCAGCGTCGCATGCGACCGTCGGTACGTGGTTTGGTTTTTTCGCAGCCAAGGCTGCGAACAGCTACGGCGTCCACTGGGAGTCAGGCTCCGCTGTGTTCCAGTACCCGAACAGGAACCGTGCTTCGACCCTCTGGTACCACGACCACACGCTGGGCATGACGCGCCTGAACGTCTATGCCGGCCCGGCCGGCTTCTATCTCGTTCGGGGCGGGCCGGCAGGCGACGACAAAGTGCTGGACAGCAGCACGGGTGCATCCGCGGTGCTCCCGGGTCCTGCGCCCAAGGAGAACGACAAGTTCCCGCCGAACAAGACCTACTACGAGATCCCGATCGCGATCCAGGACCGCTCGTTCAACACCGATGGATCGCTGTTCTATCCGGACACACGTGCCTATTTCGATGAGATCGCCGGCCCGTACAGGCCGGACACTGATGTTTCGCCGATCTGGAATCCCGAGTTCTTCGGCAACACGATCATGGTGAACGGCAATACCTGGCCATTCCAGACCGTTGAGCAGCGGCGCTACCGCTTCAGGTTCCTGAACGGTTGCAACTCGCGATTCCTGATCCTCGACTTCGGTCTCATTCCAGGAGTCGATGTCTGGCAGATCGGCAACGAGGGCGGCTTCCTCGCTGCTCCGGTCAACGTCACAGCGGCCGGAGGCCGTCTACTGATGGCCCCCGCCGAGCGTGCGGATGTCATCGTCGACTTCACCAATGTCGCGGTCGGCAACTATGTCCTGGGCAACGTTGGGCCGGACGAGCCGTTCGGCGGCGGCGTTCCTGGAGTTGATTTCGACGTCGCGGATCCGATCACAACCGGTCAGATCATGCAGTTCCGCGTCATCCCGGCTGTGGCCCCTGACCAGACGACGCCACCACAGTTCCTGGCGCTACCGCCAGTCACACTGCTGCCTGAGGCGACCATTACTCGGCGTCTCGCCCTGATCGAAGAGCTATCGAGGTTCTTCAGCGACACTCCGGTCGAAACCGAGCTTGGCACCGTGAGCTGGGATTCGAACGCGGAAGTCGGCACTTGGAACAAGCTCGAATGGAGAATCCCCGTCACGGAGAACCCGGCGACTGGTGCGACCGAGATATGGGAGCTCTATAACGTCACCGCTGACGCTCATCCCATCCACATCCACGAGGTTGTCTTCAACGTCGTCAACCGGCAGGACATTGTGGTGTTCGAGGACCAGAAGCAGGTTCAGATCAAGCCGGGATCGACGCCAATGCTGCCGGAGCCCTCGGAGACCGGCTTCAAGGACACCGTGATTGCATACCCGGGCCAGCTTACTCGCGTGCGGGCACAGTTCAATACGGCTGGCCAGTTCGTCTGGCATTGCCACATCGTCGAGCACGAGGACAACGAAATGATGCGGCCGTACCGCATAGGCCCGGAACAACCCGGCCAACCGAAATAGCCGGGATCCGATGCCATGGCACATCTGCGTGTGAGCAGGCCGACCACCGCGCACAACGCCGCCTAACAGGAGCGCACGCACGCCCGCGTTCGCGTCCGAAATCGGTGACCCTGGCGGCTGCCCGGATCGATCGTCAGACCGTGCCCAACGACTCGATGGCGCTGCGCAGAATCCCCGCGCTCCGCGCGAACAACTGGCGCTCGTCGGGATCGAGCGTCAGTGGGAGCGTCGCCAGCACGCCATCGCCGCCGATCAAATGCGGCAACGCCAATGTGACACCTTCGCAACCCGGCACGCCTGTAATGCCGCAGCAGACGGTCAGCACGGCTCGCTGATCGTGCAGCAACACGTCGACGATGTGTTTGACGGCACTCGCGATGCCGAAGTAGGTGGCGCCCTTGCCAGCGATGATCTGATAGGCCGCGCGGCGCACGTTCTCGTCGATCAGCTGACGCTCCGCAGCATCGAGTGGGGTGCCGTGGACCTGGGCAAATTCATCGAGGCTGAGACCCGCGATCGTCGCCTGCGACCAGACGAGCACTTCCGAGTCTCCATGCTCGCCGATGACGTACCCGTGAACGTGATGGGGATCCACGTCGAAGTGGCGGCCGAGCAGGGTGCGAAACCGCGCCGTGTCCAGCGTCGTCCCCGAGCCAATCACGCGGTTCGACGGCACGCCGAAGTCAGCCGCGAAGCGTGCCGCGAGGTGCGTCATGATGTCCACCGGATTGGTCACCACGAGCAGGATTGCGCCGGGAGCGTGCCGGACCACCGACGGCACAATCTGACGAAAGACGTCGGCGTTCCGCTGCAACAGCTCGAGGCGTGTCTCACCAGGCCGTTGGGCGACGCCGCCCGCAATCACAACGACGCGTGCACCCTCGAGGTCGGCGTAGTGACCAGCGCGTACCGTCAGCGGATGCGCAAAGGGTACGGCGTGATAGATATCGTTGGCTTCGGCCTGGGCACGAGCGTCGTTCACGTCGACGAGCACGATTTCGCGGCCCACTCCCGACATGACCAGGGCGTAGGCGGACGCCGAGCCCACCATGCCGCATCCGACGATCCCGACTTTCATGACAGCAGGCCTCCGCCAGATCAGACCGACTTCATGACATCGGCCGATCGCTCGATCGGCACCGCGATCTGTGCCGCCATTTCAGCCAGACGGGTGGCGTAACCCATTTCGTTGTCGTACCACGCAGCCACCGACAGCAGTTCGCCCTGAACCGTCGTGAGCGGTAAATCGACGACCGATGAATGCGGATCGCCGACGATGCGGGACGATGCCCATTCATCTTCCAGGACGGACATGACGCCCTTGAGGGGTGGCACACTCGCCGCCTTGCGAAAAGCCTCGTTGACCTGGTCGGCCGTCACGGGACGTTCGGTCAGCAGATTCAGCTCGGCAATGCTGCCGGTTCGCGCAGGAACGCGGTAGGCCTTACCGGTGATCTTGAGGCCGCTCCAGATGAAGGCGAGCGCCCTCGCCGCGCCGGAGGAAGAGGGGATGATGTTCTCGGCCGCAGCCCACGAATCGCGGCGATCCTTCATCGGCTGGTCAGTCAGCGCCTGTGAGTTGGTATAGGCATGCACCGTCGAGAAGAGGCCATATCTGATGCCAAAGTTCTCGATCACCACCTTGACCACCGGCGCCAGGGCATTCGTTGTGCAGCTCGCCATGCTGACGATCCGGTGTTTCTCGGGGTCGAACGTATCGAGGTTGATGCCGGGCAGTAACACGGCGTCACAGTCGTCGCGGCTCTTGCTCGGCGCGCTGACCAGCACGCGGCTGGCGCCGGCATCGAGATGGGCCTCGGCACCTCGGCGGGTCGAGGCTCGGCCTGTGCAGTCAATTACCAGATCGATGCCGAGAGCTTTCCAGTCCGGCAGGGACTTCGTCGAATCGAGGTACGCGATCTCGCGACCGCCGATGATGATGTCGCTGTTCTTCGTCCTGACGTCCTCAAGCCAGCGGCCGTAGTTGGAGTCGACTTCGAAAAGTGCCGCCAGAGTCGGCGCGTCCTTGATGTCGGAGATGGACGCAGGGACGAACAGATCGTTCTCGAGCGCCACTCTCATCAGGGACCTGCCGATGCGGCCGAACCCATGAATCGCGATCCTGGCCATGACAACCTCGCTTTCATCTTGCCTTGCTTGCCTCTAACCGACGTTCCGTGTTCCGTGTTCCTCAATCTGGCGATCCTTTGCACCAAGATGATGGTCTCATCGTCCTCTGTTGGCTGTCTTCCACGAAATTCGGAGACCGCCTCAACGAGTTGCATGCCGAACGTTTCCGCCGAGCTTGGATCCAGCCCTCGGGCAAGCGTCATGAGATCGTCACGACCCAGCTCGTTGCCCGCAGGGTTGGTGGCTTCGGAGACACCGTCGGAATACAGCACGATGAGGGTTCTGGAAGCTCAGGGACAACCCGGACGTTCTCTCCAGGTGGAGTCGATCGGTGTCGAAACGTTGGCGCGCAGCCGCTGATTTGCGTCAACTTCGAATCGGACGGGCGCAAGTCGGTGAACGCGACGATTCAGATCGCGGGCCAGATGATCCGCGCCGGACGCGTGTTCGAGATCACCGCGGATCCCTCGGAGAAGGTGTCGTACCGAATGATGCCGAGGTGATGAGGCCGCGCGAAAAGCCGTTCGCCAGCGACAGTGTGTGGGTTTCCGGCAGCCTCGGTATCAGCGCTGGAATTTCGGATCGGATCGATTAAGGAGCCGTGCGGCGCACAATCCCGGCGCACGGCTCCCGACTCACTACCGCACGATCTCGTAGACGTGATCATCGCTGCCGCGGTACGGGACATGGACCGTCTGCCCGGCAAGGAAGACGGCGGGCCCCGAGAAGTACTCCAATAACGTGGGCGCCAGTCCGGCGATGGTCAGGTCCTTGTATCGCGGCGCCAGGGTACCGAGCGTCCAGGACAGCTCTTTCATATAGCCGTTGATTTGATAGATCACGTGCTTGGTATTGGTCGCTGCGTTGTAGAAGGCTACAGGATCGACCTGCGAATACCCGCCGGAGGTGGTGTTCGGCGGGATTGACGGAGCCGCAGCGTCTGTAATGTTCCAGCCTGTCGTCGCGGCGGCACCCTGCCAGAACAGCTCAATCAGTCGGCCGGCGCTATTGGGCCCCTCGCGGTACACGATCTGGTTCAGATCGTGCGCGGGGATGTAGTACACGAACGGATCGCCACCCGCCAGAGGAGAACCCGTGAAGCCGGTGATGTTCTCGGCCACGACCGCGCCGGTATCCCAGTACAGATCCCAGATGTGTCCATCGTTGCCGCGATAGACGACGATATTGGTTCCCTGCGAGTTGACGTAGGCCGAGGGGTTGCCAACCGCATTCGGGGCATTGTAGCCATTGTCGCGGGCCGCTTTGGTCAGGTCGGCGTAGCCAACGGGACCCCCACCGACCGGCGACCACATCACGTGCAAGTGATCGTCGTTGCCGCGATAGACCAGATGGCCGATGTCGCCTGGGGCGACGTAGCCGACGGGGTCGCCGGCGGCGTCACGCGCACTTCCGCCGGCGAGAACGTTCGCGTCTTCATGGCCGAACCATCCCGTGCCGGGCCCCCAGTAGATGCTGTGCACGTGATTGTCGTTGCCGCGATAGAGAACGATGAGGTTATTCGTCGACGCTTCCACATAAGTGAACGGATCACCACTCGCCTTCTTTGCTCTGGTAAGCGTGCTGAGATCGAGGACGGACGGCTGGCCGTTCACATCCACGAACAAGTTCTGCATGTGACCGTTGCCGTCGCGGTACACGATGCTCGTCGTGGCCTGGATGGCCGCTCCGGACGGTGCACCAGCCGCTTTCGGTGCGCCGACCTCGATGCTGCGCTCGAGGGTGCGCTCGGTGTTGGTGCGATCCTCGATCCCGATCGCCCTACCGAAAAGGTCGAATCGCCCGTGATGGTTGTTCCTGAAGGACGCGTTGGCCTGGAGACTCGTACCGCCAGCGAAGGACTGATGGACGAAGAAGGCGGTGTGAACGCCAACCTTGTCGTCGCGATCGTTGCCCTCGTAGTTCGGAAAGGTCGCCCACTGGTTTCGGCGCTCGTCGACGAGCGCTTCGATCCTCGGACCGAGGGTGTCCCGGAAGAGCACCTTGATGTCGTCGGCCGTCGGATGCTGGATGACGGAAGGCACGACGAATTCGTCGATGGCGTCCTTGATGCTGTCCCGCATCGAGCGGTTGAACTCCCCGTGCGCCACCTCCGCCTCGCCAGCTGAGACCAGGTCGTTTTCCATCAGGGCAGTGATGTAGCCGACGAGCCCACCCACGGCTTCGAGGTCGGGATGTAGAGCCCTGGCCGCTGGGCTGAGCGGGATCGGCTGTAGCACGAGTGGCAAGCCATGGCTGCGAATGGCAGGTGGCAGGACCACGTCCTCAAAAGCATCGACATCGGTGTTGCCGAGATTGCCGAGGCTTCCCGGCGAAGTGATGTTCCTGGACGTGCCCCGCAACACCAGCTGGTTACTCGCGTTCAGGGCCAACGTCACGCTGGAGCCATCAATCGCGAAGTACAGCGTCCAGAGGTAGGGTTCGGCCGAGCCAGCGCCGTCTGCTTCTTCGTTGCAGGACAGGTTGCTGAACGCGACTCGGACTTTCATGGTTTCGAGAGCCATAACATTTCACCCATTCGCGGCGCGTCGAAGCGTGTCGCCCAGACTGCCGCGTTGTTGTTGGCGCTCAAGCGAACTGTCCGGCTAGGCCCACCGCGACGTCCTTTTCTGGCGCCCTGTTTAAACGATCGGGAACGCCAGAGAAAAGACGACAGGAACCTCCGCGCCCCCGCGCAAAACCGTCCTGTCGTCTCGTCCTGTGCGTTTTCGATCGTTTCAGTGAGGGACGCAATGAAAACACCCAACGTGCGGCTCGCGCACGATCGACATTCTTACTTGTCGCGACACGGTCGTTGGCGGCCGACGCTCCCAAGCCGTGCCGACAGAACGTTCGGGATGGTGGATCTGCTAACGTTCGCCGGTGTAGATCCCCGAGTCGTGGGCAGTAGACGGACCGTGCGTTGCTGGCGGTCGCCTCCGCATCTCCGCGCGCTGCAGCCGAGCTTACGTCGGCCCGGTATCGGAACAGCGCTGAGAGGCGCGATAATGACCGCTCGGTGAAAGACCGGATTTCGTCGCTCTTCACGGCGGCCGACGGTGGCGACCGTCCCGCTGCGGAGGCGCTGTTCACCACGCTCTACTCGGAGCTGCACCGCATCGCACGACGCGAGCTCGCCCGGCACGCATTCGGCGACATGCTGGGAGCAACCAGCCTGCTTCACGAGGCCTATCTCGATCTCTCGCGCCGCGAGGCGGCGACGTTCCCCGACCAGCCTCGGTTCATGGCGTACGCCGCGCGCGTCATGCGCGGCCTCATCATCGACTACGTCCGCAACCGGCAGGCACAGAAGCGTGGCGGGAAATTCGAGCTGACGGCGATCAGTACAGATGTGGCCGACGTCACGCCTCAGGCGACGGACCTGGAGCGGGTCAGCATCGCGCTCGACGAGCTGGCGGAGATAGATCCCCATCTCGCGGACGTGGTCGACCTCAAATTCTTCTGCGGGTTCTCCTTCGCGGAGATCGCGGTAATGAAAGGCGTGTCTGAACGGACCGTGCAACGACAGTGGCAGAAGGCGCGCCTCTATCTCCACCACTCGGTGCGCGACGACATCACGCCCGGGTAATCGATTCGGCCGGTTCACATGTCGAAAAGTGAAGGCGAAAGCTGGAAAACCGTCAGCGCGTACCTCGAGACCGCGCTCGAGCTTTCGAGCGACGAGCGCGCGGCCTGGCTGGCGTCGCTGCGCGCTGAGAATCCGGCCGGCGCCGGGAAGGTTGCGGCCTGGCTCGCCGAATTCGACGCGATGCGCTCGGTGGGTTTTTTGGAGGACGTAGCCGAGGTTCTCCCCGCGCGGGCCGCGCTCGCCGGCGCACAACTCGGCGCCTACCGCCTGCTCGAGCCGATCGGGCACGGGGGCATGGGGACCGTGTGGCGGGCCGAACGCAGCGATGGCCGATTTCAAGGCTGCGTGGCGGTGAAGCTGTTGAACGCCGCACTCGTCGGTCAGGCCGGCGAAGAGCGTTTCGCGCGAGAAGGCAACATCCTCGCGCGCCTGGCACACCCGCAGATCGCGCACCTCATCGACGCAGGCGTCTCTCCGGTCGGCCAGCCGTATCTGGTGCTGGAGCACGTCGACGGCGAGGAGATCGATCGCTACTGCAACACCAGGCAACTCGGCGTTGACGCTCGTGTCCGCCTGTTTCTCGACGTTCTGGCCCCAGTGGCGCACGCGCACGCGAATCTCGTCGTGCACCGGGATCTCAAGCCGTCCAACGTGCTCGTGACCGCGGACGGCCGCGTCAAGCTGCTGGACTTCGGCATCGCCAAGCTGCTCGAGCCGGACGGCGGAACCCGGGAACTCACGCTGCTGACGCGCGAAGGCGCATCGGTCCTGACCCCGGCCTACGCGGCGCCGGAGCAGGTGACCGGCGCTCCAGTGACGACGGCCACCGACGTCTATGCGCTCGGCGTGCTGCTGTACGTGCTGCTCACGGGACGACATCCGGCTGGGGCCGCCGCCACGTCGCCGGCGGCCCTTCTCAAAGCGGTGGTTGAAACCGACCCTCGGCGCCCGTCCGAAGTCGTTCGCGATACGGGAACGGCTTCTTCCGAAGACGTTACGGCGCTGACGGCATCCCATGCCGCCAGCCCGTCGAGGCTGGCCCAGCTCCTCGAAGGTGACCTCGACATCATCGTCGGCAAAGCGCTGAAGAAGGACCCGTCGGAACGGTACGCCACGGTGACGGCGTTCGCCGACGATCTCCGCCGCTACCTGCATCACCAGCCGATTGGCGCGCGGGCCGATTCGATCGCCTATCGAGCCACGAAGTTCGCGCGGAGAAATCGAACCGCGGTTGCCCTGGTCGCACTGACGCTCCTCGCACTGGTGGCGGGCCTGGTGGGCACGCTCACGCAAGCCCGGCGTGCGACACGCCAGGCGACCCTTGCGGTCGCCGAACGCGAGCGCGCCGACCAGCAGGCCCGGGGCGCGACCGAGCAGCGCGACTTCGCGCGCCGGCAACTTTCCCGCGCCGAGGCAATCAACGACCTGAACGCGTTCCTGATCGCCGATGCCGCGCCGATGGGGACGTCATTCACGGCCCGCGACCTGCTCGAACGGGCCGAGCGCATCGTGGGCCGCCAGCGCGGCGATGCCGAGGACAACCGCGTCGAGATGCTGGTGGCAATCGGGCGGCTGTATGGCACGGTGGGTGAAACCGCTAACGAGAACCGCATCCTGGAGCAGGCGTACACGCGGTCGCGCCCGATACCAGACGCGTCGGTCCGCGCAAGAGCCGCCTGCGCCCTCGCCAACGCCGTCGTCAAGATCGGAGATATTGCGCGCGCGCGTCAGCTTTTCCGGGAGGGACTGGAGACGCTCCCCGAGCAATCCCAATACGCTCTCGCGCGCGCCTTCTGCCACATGTGGGCATCTCACGTCGAGAACTGGGCGGGCGATTCCAAGGCGGCCATCGCACACGTGCAGACGGCACGGAGCCTGGCGAGCGAATCCGGTATCGCGTCCGATCTGCTGCAGCTGAAGTTGACGATGGACTTGGCCGAGGCCTACCGCAACGGCGGCCGCAATCGTGAGGCCGATCCCGTGTTCCGGGAGGCATACCAGGGCCTGGTGGCCATCGGGCGCGAGGACACCGAGCGGGCGGGCACGTTGCTCAACAATTGGGGGCTCGCCCTCTATGCGCTCGGACAGCCGCGCGAAGCCGAGCGCATGTTGCGGCGCGCGGTCCAGATCAGCAGCGCCGATGGCTCGGGGAGACGAGTCGAGCCGATCCTCTGGAACAACCTGGCCCGCTCCCTCTTCGATCTCGGACGTCTGTCTGAAGCGATCGCCCTCGTGGAGCGCGCGTATGCCGGGGCCGTACGCGAAGGCGACGAGATAGTCACCAATCAGGCGCTCTTTCTAAGCGGGCGATTGCACCTGGCGCAGGGCGACCTCGCGCTCGCCGCACACCTGTTTGAGGAAGTGGAGCCACGATTCAAGCGGGTGTTGCCAGCGACTCATGTCTCCTTCGCTGCGCTGACGTCGGAACGGGCGCTCCTGGCGCAGGCCCGCGGCGAGATGGACAGGGCGGTCGCTCTGGCCGATCGCGCCGTCGCACTGGCGGAGCCAGATCCGCAAGCTCGCGAGGTGCTGGAGCGGTGCCTCGTGCGCCGATCGGAGCTCGTGCTGCAGATGCACCGTCTCGAGGCAGCGACATCCGATGCCGCACGCGCCGTCACCATCGGGACCGAGCGGATCGGTCCGGGTCGCCCTTCGTGCGGCGCTGGCCGGGCGTATCTGGCGCTCGGCCGGGCGCTGTCCGCGCGAGGCCAGTCCGGCGATGCGAAAGGCGCGTTCGCGTCCGCTCTGCAACATCTCGAATCGACATTGGGAGGAGACCATTTCGAAACGCGCAGCGCCCGGCAACTCCTCAACAGCGTTCGTGACGACGCACGATAACGGCACGGCTCTGCCCGGCCGTTTTCATGACCGATTCGAACGCGCAATCAACGCATGGCCAAGTTGATCTACTCGGGGATCATGTCGCTCGACGGCTACATCGCCGATCGGGTCAGGGGTCGAGCGCAACGCCGACAAGCCCGCCGGCGCCCGCCCTTGACGAACCGATTCGAACGGCGGCGACGCCGGGGCGCGTCTGCTTGCGCGCGGGTCCTGCCGCTCGCCACCCCCATTCGTGCTCGGCCACAAATCGCATGTCGACGGGAGTCGGCCTGCGGCGCGAATGGGGTCCCCCCGGCGAGCGTCACCCGCGCGCAGTAAGAAGCGCGCCGAGTTGGTGCTCGGAAAGCGCGGGCGTTAACCAAGCCCCGTTCAAGCCGTGGGACTAAACCCGCGTCGTGACCAGTGATGCCCCGTCTGAGGTGTGCCAGTAGAAGAGACGCTGCTGCCGCCCCATAGAGGCATTACCATGACGCAACGGTATGCCTCGCGGGTGCACCTTCAAGACCATCGAGTCGATCGGTCGCACGCTTCCGGACGTGGAAGTGACGACCACATGGGGCAAGCCCACGTTGAAGGTCCGCGGAAGGATGTTCGTGTGCATCGCCTCCCACAAGTCCGCCGAGCCGAACACGCTGGTCGTCATGATGGACTTCGCCGACCGCGACGCCCTCATCGAGGACGACCCTGACACGTACTACCTGAAAGACCATTACCTGAATTACCCCTGTGTGCTGGTCCGGCTTTCCCGCGTTCGGGCCGACGCGCTGCGCGACGTCGTCACCGGCGCGTACCGTTTCATGACCGCGAAGATGGAGAGGTCCAAAGGACGGCGTCGGCGAGGGACTGCTCGAGTGACGCGCGCTCGTTGAGGTGATGGTTGCGCGACTTACCGCCAGCGACGGACCGAGGCCTTGTAGTTCAAGTACTCGGCGCCGAATCTTCGCTCCAGGTACTGCTCTTCTCTGGGAATGACGACGTAGTGCATGAGTGCCAGTGCGCCAGCGAGTGTGGCCAGCAGCCACAGGCTGTTGACCCAGATCGCGATGCCGAGCTGCAACAATGAGAACGCAAGGTAGATCGGGTTTCGGCTGAAGCGATAGGGGCCGGTCCGGACGATCGCGGTGGTCGGCTTCCGCGCGGGTACGGGCGTGCCGGCTCCCCGAAATTTCGCAACCGAGAACGAGAACAGGGCGATGGCGACCACGACGAGAGATGCTCCGAGTGGCGCGAGCGTTCCAGGAACAAATGGGAGTGGCGCGGCCAGGTGGACCAGCGTCCCTACGACCAGTGACACGAGATACACAAGTGGCGGGCGAACCAGCCCGAGCCTGGCGACGTCCCCCGCCGCGCTGGGGGGCCTGGCGCTCTGACGCGTTGTCATGATTTTCGGTCTTCAAGCCCCGATCGACCTGCTACTCCAGCGTACCGAGGCGTATCTGCCAAGGACTGATCTGCTTCGTCACCAGCACGCCGCTCGTTGTCCACGGGTCCGAAGCCAGGCGCTCGACAATCTCGGATGCTGCGGAGGCGCGAAGAACGAGGAGCAGTGGCTTCGAGTCATCCCACGCCGGGCCGCGCGACCGCAAAACCACGAATGCGCGTTCCATGAACGCACTGTAACCCGCGGATCAGCGATCGGGAGAGTTGCCTGGCAATTTTCGCCAAGGCAAAGCGCGGAACGGGCGAGCTGCGAAAACCGCGGTAAGATTGAGGATCTTCGGGGTCGGGGCGTAGCGCAGCCTGGTAGCGCACCTGCCTTGGGCGCAGGGGGTCGCTGGTTCGAATCCAGTCGCCCCGACCAAAAACCTTAATGGACTCTATCGGTTGGCAACTCTGATGAAGCGGCCGCAGAGGAAGGCGCGGCCGACATTGCAAGATTCTCGCAAGCCGCGACACTCGAAAGTGCTGGTCGATGGGGATCGGCCCCGGCTTGCTGCGCTACCCTCCTCGCCGCGTCCTCTGCGGCCGCCAGTGCAGCTTCCAGCTTGGCTCTTGCGTCCTGCAGTTGTGGGCTGTTGATACTCAGGTAGGTCGCGGTCTGCGCGATACTGCTGTGTCCGAGCCACGCGGAGACGACGTGCAGCCCGACGCCTGCCTCCAAGAGTCGGGACGCTGCTTCACGTCTCAGATCGTGGAAGTGCAATCCCGACACACCCGCTCGACGACAGCAAGATTGCCATGCGGTCTTGATGTCCTTGATGGGCTCGCCGACCTGGTTGCCGAATACGAATCCACACGGCTCGTGCTGGTTCCCGTCCGGAGCCGTGCGGCGCATCGACACGATGGCCCTGACCCTCGATGTCATCGGCACCCTACGCTCCCGGTTCGTCTTTGAGACCTCCGGGCGGATGGTAAGCGTACCGCGCTCCTCGTCTACGTCGCCGAAGGTGAGGTTGAGCAACTCGCCGATTCGGCAGGCCGTATCAAGCGCAGCGACGATGAGCGCCCGCAGGTGTGGGTTTGCTCCGGCGAGCAGCGCCCCTTCCTCGCCTTCGCGCAAGCGCCGTGTTCGTGGCTGTTCGACACCTTTAGCGAACTGTACCGCCGGTTGACCCGATTGGTCCGTGAACGGGCTGACCGCGACCAGCCCTCTCCGAATACACCAGCCGTAAAAGTGCCGCAGACGGCTTAACTGTCGGTTCGTGCCTACACGGCCCGACTTGTCACCTCGCACCTTCTCGCGCGCGTGGCGCACGTCCACGACTCGCGTGATATCCCCCGCTGTGATGCTGGGCAACGCGCGGTCGGCCAAAGTGGACCCGTCCGCCAGCGGCGAAGTGAGCCAAACCTCGATGAGCCGCGTCATCTCGGCCTTCGCCTCGCACCGACGCAACGGTGAGACGACGAAGGCTTCGACGTACTGCTTCACCGCATCGCGGAGCGTCACCGACGAGGATGCTGCGTCTGACCGCTCGCGTTTCACGCCTCCGTTCCGGACACTGTCCTTCCAGCGGTCGAAGAGTCGTTCCGCCTCGGTCCGCGACATCGTCGAGCCTCTTCGCAGGCGGCCGACGATGTTCGCTGCCTTTCGGTGATGGACGCCCTCGTGCATCAGGCTGAAATGCCAGCCGTGTCGGCACTTTGGCCACCGACTGCGCGGGCACGAGCAGATTTTGCGGATGTTCCCGTTAACGCCGACATCAATTTCCCTTCCATCTGAGAGCCGTCGCCTGTGGTGGTGTCTGGGCATGCCTTCCTCCTCTTGTGGCACTCACCTAATTGCGAAAGGCCCGCGGGCCCTCCCCTAGCATGACAGACGCCGCTGACAGGGTAGGTCAGAAGGCGTCACGCGGTTTTTCGTTGCCACTCGAACCGTCGAATCTCTTTTTGTTCGTTAAACACACTGTGCACGTGCAGTCACCATAGAGGCCGCCAACGATGGGCGACCCACACCAGGCGCCCGAGTTGATCTCAGCTGAAGACGTACTAGGCAATTGAGACTCTGGTACTCGCGAATCTGAAGAACGGGCCGCCGCCTCATCTGGGCGATGAAGAGCCGGGGGGTTCCCCTCGGTAATGTGCAGGTCTCGGGTCACGACAGGTTCGCAAGGTTCGCGGGGTTCATCACAGTGCGTTGGGACACTCGTCGCAAGTGCATCGAGGGTGATGCTCTCATCCGCCTGAGCCAGTGCCGTCTGGGGGCTTTTCATCGATACCAGGCGCCATTGCAGCGCGCCATGCCGCTGTCCGGCGACCTGAATCCTGAATCCGGCGAAAACCCGGTCCCGCATTCGCCTCAATTGCTGGCCGAATTTCGTCTGCTGTGACCGGAGAGGTCCATTGCCGAGGTGTAGATCCACCGAGTCCGTCGCCGTCGGGTCCACGAGAGGCCACAAATCGCTCACGCCGACGGCCTGATGGCGATGGCGGCCCCACCACCGCTCTACGAGCCCGCCCCACTCTGTGGATTCCAGGTCAGCGTGCTCGAACTGGTCCTGAACGTTGCAAAGAAAGCCCGCTATGCCGGCGTTGCGGAGGATGCCACCCATCACCTCGTCCCACGACTCGAACATGCCCAGCGTTGGAGGCCAGATGGGCCTACCCGCCGCGATCCACGCCTGCGTGAGAGTCAGCACCGCCTCGATCAAGCTCCCACGGTTTGCTCGCACCCACGCGCGTAGGTCTGGGTGTCGGAAGCTCCGTGCGGAACGTAGGTGAGGTGCTTCCAGTCCCGCGTCGAGCCGGATCCGTACCGCTCGCCGTGCCAACTCTGTGCTCAGCGTGACGTTGTTCCCTGTGACGAGCCACGTGGTCCGGGTTCGAATGTCGCACATGCGCGAGGCCCCCAGCACGCGATCCCGCCATATCCCCGACGTCAATGCTGCCGACAGCGACTCCGAGTGCAGAGTGTGTTGGACGTTGTCGATGAGCAGGAACGGGGGAGCGCCGAGCAGCGTCGCTGTGATGCGCTTTCGCCGCTCTTCCTCGCTTCCGCCGCCAGTCATGACCTCAATGGGCTCGCCGGTGGCGATGATCCCGATCACTTCAGTCAGCAGAGTCGCCCCAGTGCCCGGCGTCGGCTTGTCCAGTACATGAAGAGGCGTTGGCCCCGCGATGAGGTCACGAACGAACGGTCCCAGCAGGAGCGCCACTGCGTGGGCGCGGTCGATCTCAGTTACGAATGGGAAGTCGCCCAACAGATCCTCCTCGAGAAGCCTGCGGGCACTGGCCAGAGCTTCCGCGGTGGGATGTGGGTCAATCGCCGCCAATTCGAGATCGGGTGAGAGCATGAGAAACATGCCACTCCGCGGGTCGTAGCCGGGCGTCAGAAGGAGATCGCCATGCGCGGTGAACGCCGGCGCGCGCACCATTCCGCGGAGAACCGGTAAGGGAGGCTCAGAGAATGCGAGCATGTCGCGAACAATGTGAAGAGGAGGCACTTTCGGAACCCGGCCCCCGCCGGCCTTCAACGGCCTGTACCAGTTGGCAGCCCGTGCGAGGACAGACGTCAGTTCATCACACCCCAACGCCTGAGGTGCAGGATGATGTGAATCGATGTTGATTCGGCTCAGAAGGCCGTTATGGGAGAAATAGCGCGCAGGGGTGTTGTCGCGTTGCAGCGCCTTCCACGCGGCTGCTGACATCTTAGGGACGTCTTCGTCTTTTGCATTCAGCCACGGCTTTCCATTGTCCGCACGGTACCACTCGCTAAGGCGCGTCACGACAGCCTCGCCGTCATTGCGAAGGAGGGCCCCGAGGCTTCGCCCGCCGGTGGTGGGCCTGTCGTCATCAAGCTTCTCGGCAGTGGACGCCACCAGCATGGCTCGTTGGTTCCACTCCTCATCGCCTGCCTCCCGGGCAGCTTCGCTGATGATCCGCTCCACTCGTTCAACGCTCACTTCGCGCCTCAAGAGGAATCCGGCGGCCGCAAGCGCCGCCTTGTGGCGACTGCCTTGGCCAGGCCAGTGGCGCGCGAGGAGGGTGGTGCCCGCCAGGTCCGTGACGTCGGCGATGAGGTCGGCGGAGAACACGGAAGCGGGGTCGCCCTCTGAGTACCACGTGAGGTGCTCGCCACTCGGATGAACCGTCGGGGGGATGACGGTTTGCGCCCCAGTGCTTCGGGTACTCGACCAGCATCGTCCCGTCAACGTCCCTGAATTCCCTCGTACCGCGCTCCGGTCGGCTGCAGTACCACCAATGACTGTTGGGCTTTGTTTGGCGTCCGTGCCGCAGCAGCGTTAGAGGCAGGAATCGCGGTGCCAGCCGAAGAGCCTCAGGCGCGTCCAAATCGATGTCGGTCAACCCGGCCACAGGTTCGCCAAGAAGCAGACCGACGCCATCGCCGTCAGCGAAGTACTGATTGACCTGCTCGGCTCGGATTCGCAGCTCGGGCCACCGGTACAACACGCACTTCTTCGTGCCTGGCGAAATGGGGACCACCAGCAGCCCGCGCAGGATCAACGCGCGGACGCATTCCAAGAATGCAAGGTATGACGCACGTGGTGGTTGGAAGCCGGGAGATTGCGATGAAGATGCGTTTGTGTCACAAGTGCCCATAGTGATTCCTCTCCTTCTAGGGCGGGGCGTTGCTCGTGTCGCGGGGCACTCGTCGGGAGCGATCACTCCCGGCGAGTGCAGACACCATCTCGCGAATCGCAACCGCATGCGCTTTCGACCGTCGCAGTTGCCTCTCGTCCTCGTGTACGCGGATTTCCAGCCGTCCGACGACTCGTAGCGGGCTTGTTCCTGATTTATCGTTTGTAAAGTCGTCGAGCCGACGGCAGGGCCCTGCGGGAGCGCTACAGACGTCCAGCTTCTGCGTCAGCTTCCTTTGGACTCGACTCGTCGAGCCACGAGTCCACCCACTCATCTCGGAAACGCAAGGTTCTTCGACCGCTCACCACCGCCGCGCGAAGCTTGCCTGCGGCGACGGCCCTATAGATCGACTTCACGCAGCACCTCGCACGTGCTGCGGCCTCACCAGCGGTCCGCCACGGCGTCGGTGTGTTCACTGGGTGTTCTCCCTTTCTGCTGCGACCTCTCCTTCGCGCTCGCCAGCGGCGCTACAGGGGCTCGTCGTCGCGGGTGCCGGTTCGACTAGGAGACCCGCGTCAACTTTGAGAGCTTTCGCCAAGCGTGCGAGTTGTCGCTCAGATGGCCGTAGGCGTCCGGTTTCGATCCGGCTGATGTCGGAGGCGGCCATCCGGCTGTAGTGAGCGAGGTCGTCGAGCCGCCATTTGCGCCGCTGGCGCTCGTATCGCAGACGCAACATCGGTGCTACTTTGGTCATGTCCATGTCCCTGTCGTCGAGTATCGCGTGATCAACTCAACTTCAGAGACTGTGCAAGACGAGTGAGCCATGACTGAGGACGAGTTCGCGCGCGCCGTGCTAAACGCATCGGGCCCCGATTTACACGTTGGCCCCTTGCGCCAGGCGATCACAGAGTTCATTGACGAGGGCCGCTTGAAACGGCTCGACTTGTCGGACTGCCTCGTTCGCGCTGGAGAACTTGATCAAAGGATTCGGACCGCCGAGGCCCAGCGCGCTATCGAGAGCACGCTCTCACTGCCGGTCACCCCCGCCAGTCAGGTGACTGCGCGGGACCGGTTGCGCGCGATCCAGGGGTGGGTGGAAGAACTCCGGCGGGAGTTCTTCGGTCAGACGGACCCACCGTTCGGGTTGATGGAAGACGCAGAACAGTGGCTACACGATGAATCGGACAGCGCCGTCGCCACGCAGGAGGGAGAATTCCGAGTTTTGTCCTACAGCGATCGGATCGACACCATCGGATCAATCGTTGTGGCCGCCCTCGACGGGACCGAGATCCTGCCGCCTGGCAGCGTGACCAAGATTGGTGCTGGCATCTTCGTGGATCATGGAACGAAAGGCTACCGACTGGCGGTTGCCACGGAGGAAATGGTGAAGGCTTCTGGATTCACGCAAGCCAGCCTCGTGCGCTTAATCCTTGCCGGAGAGGTCCCCACGCTACCACCACCGAGGGCCATCATTCGAAGCCGCCCATCATCAGACGCCCTCCATCACACCTTGGTCGGTCGCCTCTGGCCGCGGCGGATTTCGATTGAAATGGAGGAGTGTGACCTAGACTACGAATTGTTGCGACGTATCTACCGAGCCCTGCGAAAGCGATTGGGTACCCTGAAGGCCAAAACAGTGAGTCCCAAAGACGAGGTCCTGGATGGAATTGTGAACGAGCTGGGCGGACTCCCGAGCAGGAAGTACAGTGGGCGATTTTGGTCAGAGGTCGCTCGGTGCTGGCGCGACCGCGGGCACGGACGGGAAAACGCGAGGACCTTATGGACGCGCTATCTGCGATTCCGAGATCGAATTCTGGCGGCACGTGATTTACTGGTCCGTGCGATGTAGATGCGCAGGCCTCGGGTTGAGACACCGACGCGGGCGGATCTGGCTCGGATCGATCGGAAGCGAAAGAAGAAGAGCTCGAACGACGATTGGACCCATCCTCATGATCCCGACGCGAAGATTATGAAGATGAAGGACGGCCGGACGCACTTGGCGCACAAGGCCGAGCATGTCGTCGATCTCGAGACTGGGGCGATCGTCGGCGTGACGGTGCAGGATGCGGACGACGGCGATACGACGACCAGCATCGAGACGCTGATTGAAGCCGCCGAGCAGGTCGAAGCCGTCCGGCCCGATGGCGACGGCATCGAAGAGATCGTCGGCGACAAGGGCTATCACAGCAATCAGTCCCTCGTGGATCTCGAAGCCGTGGGCGTGCGTACTTACATCTTGGAGCCGGATCGCGGACGACGGAACTGGACGAAGAATTCCGCTGCACGCGACGGGTGTATCGCAATCGTCGGCGCATCCGCGGGGCACGCGGCAAACGGCTGCTGCGGCAACGAGGCGAGCGCCTGGAACGCCCCTTCGCCTCTTTATGAGACCGGCGGGATGCGCCGTGTGCACCTCCGAGGCCACACCAACATTCGGAAGCGGCTGCTGATTCACACTGGCGGTTTCAATCTCGGACTCCTCATGCGACAACTGATCGACGTGGGCACGCCGC
This sequence comes from Vicinamibacteria bacterium, assembly GCA_963800785.1. Classification (GTDB taxonomy): domain Bacteria; phylum Acidobacteriota; class Vicinamibacteria; order Vicinamibacterales; family JAENWD01; genus JAENWD01. The sequence goes on along the minus strand of CAWDCH010000019.1, from coordinate 80,529 downwards.
GAGGGCTGCAAGGACACCTCATCGCCGCCGCGCACACCCTTCTGACGCTGATTCCGCATCTCTGGGAGCCAGTGCCGCGTCATTGGCCGCCCCGCACGGCTCTTTTCGTCACTCGAGCGGCGCGCGATCGCGAGATACGCATTCGTCCACAGCGGCGTGAGAAACGCAGCTTTCACTACGATGGTATGGACTCCTCCCCGTTTCCAATGCGGCATGATGCCGCATCAGCTGATGCCCATCAGCACAACCAGGAGGAGACCGAGATGAACGCTACGACAGCCGCCCTGGACGTCGCAAAGGTCGTGTTTGAAGTCGCGATCGCTGATCGCCACTGGCACATCGTGAGCCGGCATCGATTCAACCGACGGCAGTTCACACGGTTCCTCGCGACCGCGTCGCCTACACACGTCGTGATGGAGGCGTGTGGCACCGCGCATTATTGGGGGCGGTGCGCTCAACGGCACGGTCACACGGTTACCCTATTGCCGCCCGCGTGCGTGCGGCCCTACGTGCGTCGAAATAAGACCGACCGCACCGACGCGGAGGCCTTGCTCGAAGCGGCGCGCTCGGGGCAAATTCCCTCCGTCCGTCAAGAGCGTGGCCCAGCAGGACGCTGGTCGCGCTGCATTGGATTCGTGAGCAGTGGATGGCCACGCGGACCGCGCGCATCAATACCCTGCGCGGAATCTTACGGGAGCAAGGCGTGCTGCTCCCGGCGGGCGCGGGCCCGGCCCTGCGCGCGATTCCAGCCATCCTCGAGGATGCCGACAAATCGCTCGCGAACCCACTCTGTCGCATGATCTCGCTGATCTACCAGGAAGTGCGACAGCTGGAAGCCTGCATGGGCGCACTCTCGCGGGAGCTGCGTGCCGTGGCCGACGCCGATCCGGTGGCCAGTCGACTCCGTGACATTCCTGGCATCGGGCTGCTGACCTCGACGGCATTGGTCGGCACTGTGGGTCACATCCACGCGTTCCGTCGCGCGCGCCAGTTTGCGATTGGCTGGGACTGACACCACGCGAATACTCCAGCGGCGCGCGCCGGCGACTCGGCGGGATCAGCAAACGCGGTGATGTGTATTTGCGATGCTTGCTCACGCACGGTGCCCGCGCCGTGCTCCACGCCGCGCATCGTCGCACGACCGCCCAGGAGCCACTGACACGGCTTCATCAGTGGGCGCTCACGGTGCAGGCGCGACGAGGTCACAACAAAGCGACGATCGCCGTTGCCAACAACCTCGGGCGGATCGTGTGGGCGGTCTGGGCCCGCGATGCGGAATTTGATCCACGGCCGGCCCTTCCAAAGGCGGCGTGATGAGACGGACCAGCGCTCATGCGCGGGGCCGCCTGCGCGGGCCGCTGCTGGGAGTGGGCGGCCTGCTCGGCGGCGGCTGGTTAGCCAGCGTACTCGTAATCGACCGGAAATGAATCGCTGAAAACGTTCCTCGAGGAGATGCTGGGCGAGCGACGCGACAGATGGCCCATCGGTCGAGCCGACACCGCATTAGGCCGATAGCAGCCCTGGCCCTTGAGGCCGGTACCACGATTGGCCCGCGGTGCGCGAATGTCCATCCTGGCCCGGAGGATCAGCCCCTCCACAGACAGGCCGGATATACGACCGCACCCGATCCGATGGAAAGACTGTTAGCGACCGATCGCTCGACATCCGGGAGGAGTCCATATACGGGCTGCTAGTCGCCGAAGTCGAGTTCGGTGGTCGCAGCGTGGGGGTTATTGTCGATGCGGGGCCTCGTGCGGATGAGCAGGAGCATAGAAGCGCGGGATGCCATCGCCAAGTTAGTGTTGAAGGATTCAGATCGATTGGATCATTAGGAAATCCTGCGGCGCGTCGGATGACGGGGGAACGTTGCGCGCGCGCAATGACAATCTGACCGCTTTGCGGAATACTCCATCCATTAGTTGACGGTCCTGGCGCGCGCATCCCGCGCGCCAAGCCGGTCACAAGGATTAGGCAAATGACGATGAACCCGACACAGGCGGCGGTGGTGACGACGACGGCGATGACGAGGGAACGGAAGTGGACTGCTTCTGGACCGGCAGGCGTGCTGGGCGTCGCGCTCGGCGGCCTGCTGCTGATCGCCCCAAGCGCCACAGCGACGACGAAGAACGCGAAGACAACAATTGTGGCGGTCGGGCCCGCTCGAGACCTTTCGACACCAGCGAAGCGTTTGGTTGGTCACTGGGTCACACCGGGGAATACACACTACTACTTCGCTCCAACCGATACCCTCACCGATGTGGGTCCTCTAACGTGGGTTGAGGTTGGTGCAGACGGGCGCGTCCTTAAGCATCAGTACAAGATCATCAGCCAGGTCCCGGGAGGCGAGAAGCTCTCGATTCAGCTCCTGTTTAGCGCGGGTGGCAATCGAATTGATCCGTACATTGTCCCCAAAGATGGTCAATCCATGCATGCTACCATCACCGTCACAGGCATCACGATCGAAGACACGTACACATATGTCGATGATCGGACCCGGCCCTACTCAGGAGTCGCTCCGTGCCGCAACGGACTGGTTCTGAACAATCTCAACGGTTGGTTGGAACACCACCTCGATCGCGGCGTGGTCGCTCAGTCCGCGCTGACGAACCGCATGGATATAGAGACACGACGTTGGTCTTAACCGCGCTGACGCAAAGATGTGATCGAAACGACGAGGAACGCTCTTCCTGCCGCGCCGGAGCACCCAACTGAACGCCTGCGTTTTGTTGCCGTGAAGCGCACGAAAGACGTCCAGCAGATCGTACGCAGCGAGCCCGATAATGACGTTGCGTTCAGCCGCGTCCCACGATGGGCCAGGGCCACCACGGACGCGCGCACGGCACACGATCTGACCGTTCGGTCGAATGCGTTGCGCCCACGTCACAATTTCTGCATTTGTACATTCGGCTTGGGGCAGATTGAAGTCGCCACACAATATGCGGGGCACGGCCGATAACCGCGCCAATCCCTTGTACAGGCCAGTCAGCATCTCAACTTTGATCCAGCCATTGCTACTGCCTGGGGGAATATGGGTCGTGTAGAGTTCCGTCGGCCCGCCTGGAGTCAGTACTCGGACGCTCAGCACTCGCTCCGGCCACGGAAGATCAAACGTGCCGAGCGGCAGAGGGTCGAGCGGAAAACGACTGGCGATTAGCAGGCCGTAGCGGCGTGGCCCGGCAGCAATGAAGCCTGGAGGAGCCAGTGCAAAGCTGTTGATCGCGTGAGGAAGGCCTTTCAGGGCAAGCGCGCTCGCGAGCACCGGCGCGCTTCGCGTCGTCACTTCTTGAAGCGCGACGATGTCGGGACCTCTCGCCACGACAGCCGCCACTTGGTCCGCGAGCGCGCTCGCACGGCCATTGAGATTCCAGGAAATTAATCGCACGAAATCGCGATCGTAAACGACGACGCCGTGAGGGATGCTACCCTAGACTAGTTGCCTTGTCAGAAATCGCTCTTTGGCACTCGCGCTCTTCCCACCATTGATCGTCGTGGCCCGTATTGGTGAAGCGCTCACCCCGCAATCGGTCTGTCGCGTGGCGGGAGCGTTCCCACGATTGCACGTATTTGCACGGGATCCTCTCATCCTCGATGTTGAGAGACCCTCGCTCGTACACTTCATGACGTCCCTTGCAGCTATCACCGATATGGGCCATCCTCTCTCCTGTCGTGAACGGAGTCCGGCATCAGGGTCACGAACGAAGCCGCGAAAAGAATCGACGGCCGACCTCGAAACCTCGCGAGTCGCGATGATACGTTTGCACTGCCTCTGATCTTGCTAAGGTTTCCATCCCAAATCTGCGCACCCCCCTTGCCGAGCCACAATTATGTCGCGGGGTGCGGGAATCGCCGGTCGCGGAAATAACGTATGCCAAATGCCCAGAATTTTGACTTCAGCGAACTGACTCGCACGACACGGTTTATTCAGTTTTTGCGCGCTGCGGTAGCGGTTAAGACGAAGCCGATCACGGAGGTCAACAAGTATCGGCCAGTCGTCTGGTTCTCGAAGCTGCCGACTGGGCTCGATGAGATTCGCTCCCCCCTCCTGACATCGAATTGGCCCGCGGATGACGCGCGGTGGCTGATCGTTGCGCGTGTGCCAGTGCCGGACCGGCCGCTTCCGCCGGACTCCTGCCAACCTTGGCTGCTCGACGTGAACTTGGATGGCACAGACGCCGTTCCTGTGCTGAATCTGCTCGCCGATCGTCTGGATGAAACTGGCGCGGTCGTCCAGGTTCCACCGACACTAGAGGCTCTGGCCGCGTGGGAGGTCTACCTGTCGCGCCACTGGACGGTATGGGCCAAAAAGGCTGCGGTCGCGCGCGCCGTCAGGCCTATTTATCAGACTCTCTTCTCTGCCCACCAAGAATTGCAAGGCCGTTCCGACGCCTACGACTGCTTTGTGGGGGCAGGGCTGCTCGACTCCCGTATCGACGCTGCCCAACACCTGCATCGCCATCTCGTGGCCTTCGCGGCGGAGCTGACGCTCGACGACAGAACCGGGACCATCAGCGTCGGCCCCGCGCCGGAGTTCACTGCAATACGTCTGGAGACAGACTTTCTGCCATCGGCTGATCGGGCACGGCTCGAAACCCAGGCCGACGCACTGAGAGACGCGTTCATAGAGTTGGGATCGGCCATCAACGACCGCACGGGGTTGGCAGACCTGTTAACGCGGTTGGTGACTCCGCTCAACGCCGTTAGCCATTACTTCGACGACCTGTCACCAGTCGACGCGCCGCCTAGCGGGACGCGAGTATCCTTTGCGCCAGCTCTCGTTGTCCGTCCGCGTAGCACACGCTCGCTCGATCACCTGCTGAAGCGCATAGAAGCCGACACGGCCGGGCCAAATCCGGCCGTTCCGCTCGAGCGAATGCCGATCTGCTGGCGGAAGATGATGGAAGAGCAACAGGCATGGGATGGCCCTGCCAATGGTCCCACCGTCCCGACGATCGCCAGTAGCGAGAGCGTCTACTTCCCTCTTCCGAGCAACGAAGAACAGTCGAAGATTGTCCGCTTGGCCGGATCAGCGCCCGGCGTCGTCGTTCAGGGACCGCCAGGCACCGGCAAGAGTCACACGATCGCCAACCTAATCTCGCACTACCTCGCAACGGGGCAGCGCGTGCTAGTCACGGCACAAACTGCTCAGTCACTGGAGGTGCTTCGTGACAAGCTGCCGCCCGATCTCCAGCAGCTCTGCGTGAGCTTGCTGGGCGATACTCGCAGCAGCGACAAGGAGCTGAGGAGAAGCGTCGAAGGCATCCTCGCGCAGCATCGGGACTTTGACGTGGGTGAGTCCGCGCGCAGGATTGCCAAGCTCGAGGCTCAGCTGACGGAATCAGAAACTCGACTGAACAGCCTCGAGCGGACCCTGCACCAGGCACGCGCTGCCGAGACAGAGGTGCTGGAGCCGGTACGGGGCTACCGCGGAACCCGCGCGCAGCTCGCGCGGCGACTGAGTGCAGAACGAAATAGGTACTCGTGGATTGGCGACGAAATCCCCCACGACACAGCGTGTCCCGTGTTCCCTGACGGCTGGGACGAACTTGGCAAGTACCACGCTACTCTCGATGCCACTCTTCGCGCGCGATTGTCGCGCCGGTATGTCGATCCCCCTTTCACGCGAGCGCAGGCAGTACAGGCCGTCGTCGAAATTGCCGCTGCCCAGTCGGCGATTCCCGCCGACATCGAAATCGCGGGCCTAGCATCTTTACCGCCAACGCTGTCGGAAGGGTTGGTATCGGCGAAGCAATGGCTCGCCAGGTTGACAAGGATCGAGTCGGACATCGGCGAGGATGATCGTGCGTGGGTGAAGGTGCTCAGGAAATGCCTGATGCGCTCGCTCTCGCATTGGGTAACGCTGCGGGACGAGGCGACGAGGACCTTAGGACCTGTGACGGAGAACTTGCTGGAGCGGATAGTCACGGTTGAGGTGACGGGCCATCCGGTACCGGAAGCAAGACGTGACTTGATCAGACTCTCTGCGCACTACTCGGGGGGCGGCCACCGTCGAAGGCTCGGATTACTCAAGCCGCGTGTCGTCAAGGAATGCGAATGGGTCGAGCAAGGCGTGACGGTGGAGGGCGTACCCGTCCGGACCGTCGAAGACGTGCTGCGGGCACGCGACGCCTTGGATGGCTTGGCCGGGCTCGACAGTGCATGGGGAGTTTGGTCGCAATGGCCGTTCGCTCGGGTTGCGCCACCAAGGTTGCAGGCGGCGTTCCTGCGACATCGGCTCGCCCTACTTAATAGTCTCCTCGGGTTGTCTGACGACCGACCGCGCGGACCGCAGGACCTACGAGACTGGCTGGATGCCGGGTTGTTGAGCGGTCAAGCAACGGCGGCACTCACGCGCGCCGTGGAAAGGCGGCTAGCCGAGCTCGCTCTCGCCGCGGCTCGCGCTAGGCGTGACGCACTGTTGCGCGACCTTATCGCCGCGATTGGCCACAACGGAAACGATGCGGTTCCGGCTCTCGCGCAACTATTCGACGGGCTCAAATCCGAAGACGCCAACCGAGTGTCCGCTGCCTTCGACGCCCTGTCGGAGGAGGTTGTCATACGCCAGCGATACACCGCGTACCAGGGATTCATCAATGCCGTTCGGAAAGCCGCTCCGAAGATGGCAGAAGCGATAGTCGCGGACGAGGGACGTGAGACATGGGGGACGGCCTTCGCACAGTTCGAGGAGGCTTGGGAGCATCGCTGCGCGCAGTCGTGGCTGAACGTGATCCTGTCGTCCAAGAACATCGAGGCGACTCATCGCGCCGCTCGAGATGAACGTCAGCGCTGCCAGGACACCTTGGCTCAACTCACGTCTGCGAAGGCGTGGGCGCGCGGGCTGGAGCGCATCGACGACCGGCGGCGCGCGTCGCTAGTCTCCTGGGCACAGGCCGTCGCCAAAATTCCAGCGACGGGATTGTCTGTGTTCCGGAAGAGGGCCGAGGCGCAACGTCTGCTCGGCGGTTGCCTCGATGTCATACCAGCTTGGGTCGTATCCCTCGGGCGTCTGTACGAGACGATTCACCCAGTTCCGGGACTCTTTGATGTCGCCATTATCGATGAGGCGTCCCAATGCTGGCTCGACTCGCTGGTACTGTTCTATCTGGCCAAGAAGGTCATCGTGGTTGGGGATGACAAACAGATCTCTCCGACGATTGTCGGGATCGCCGACGGTGAGATCGATGTGCTGACGCGGACGTTCCTTGCCGACTTCGACTTCGGCTCGCGTTTCACGCTGGGCTCAAGTCTGTTCGACCATGCCAACCGTTACCTTTCGGCAGGTGTGCCGTTGCGGGAGCACTTCCGGTGCGTGCCGGAGATCATCCGGTTCAGCAACGAACTGTGCTACACAGTCACGCCGCTTATCCCCCTCCGTCAGGTCGGCAAAGGTCGCCTCGAGCCATTGAAACGCACTTATCTACCAAATGGCTTGCGACATGGCGATGTGAACGACGTCGAAGCGGAGGCCGTCGTGGACGCGATTGCGACCTGTCATCAGGACCCGGAGTACAGACGAAGCTGATTTCGGCGTGATGTGCTTGCAGGGCGAGATGCAGGCGGCCAGGATCGAGCAGCTGCTCGTTGAGCGGTTAGGCCCCGCCGTGTTTCGCGAACGGCGGCTACGATGCGGGAATCCGTACGTATTCCAGGGCGACGAACGTGACGTGATGTTCATCAGCATGGTGGCCGCGCCCAATGTGATTCAGCGATCACTCACCGAGCAGATGTACCAGCAGCGGTTTAATGTCGCCATGAGTCGGGCGCGTGATCAGGTCTGGTTATTCCACAGCATTCAGGAAGACGAACTCGGTCCCCACTGCTTGCGCCGAAGGGTCATCGAGTTTTTCAAACAGCTTCCCGATCAGCGAATTCAAGGCGCACCTTTCGACATCCCTGCGCTACAACTTGCCGCCAAGCGCGCAGATAGGTCTGTGGAGGATCCGCCTTCGCCGTTCGATAGCTGGTTCGAGATCGATGTCGCGCTTGCTCTGGCCGCTCGCGGATACGCATTGTCGGCGCAGGTCGAGGTTGCGCGGAAGTTCATCGACCTCGTCATTGAGGGCAACGATGGCGTTCGGCTTGCGGTCGAGTGTGACGGCGAGGCATGGCACGGCCCGGACCACTACGAGAAGGATACGGCCCGACAGCGCCAGCTCGAGCGCGCAAAATGGACATTCGTCAGAGTCCGCGAGAGCCTTTTCTATTCGGATCCTGATAAAGCCATGAGCGAAGTGATCGCGGCATGCGACGAGTGTGGGATTGAGCCAGGTGACGGGCACAATTGGCGACAAACGTCTTCAGCCGAGCGCGCCGAGCCATCGGTCTCGTCGCTCGGCGGTAACACAATCGTTGCCAACGATCGTTCCGGTGACCACCCAGCCTCCCTATTTGTCGGAGATGGTCTCGACATCGACCGTGTAGGCCTGGCTGAAAATCGGGACCGATTGGCGGCCAGCCTTCGAGCCGGTCCGTTCACAGGATATGACAGCAAGCACTATCCCGATCCCCGCACTGCACCGCCGTCGAACGTACGCGAGGCGGTGTTAGACATCATCACAACCGACGGCCCGCTGAGCAAAGCATCGGTCTATCGCCTGTATCGCGACGGTTGCCCGCGGGTCGAGCGCGCAGGAAAATACTTGCGTCAGGCCGTGAACCGAGCGATATCAGCGCTCGAACGAAGCAGGCAGATTGAAACGCGAGATGAAGGGAGCCGAAAGCTGGTTGAGGAGGTTGTTTGTCGCGTGCCGAGCCAGAATTGGGTCGATTGTCGCCCCGTTGGGGCTCGTGAGTTCGAGGAGATTCCCCTTGCCGAACTAGCGGAGCAGATTGTTTTAGCCTCTCGGGGCGGGCAGTCATCAGTTGTCCAGACTGGATATAAGTCTGTAGCGAAGCGCTATGGCGTAACTCGCCTTCGAGAACAAGTGAGCGCCAGGCTTGAGGCGGCGGCTCAGATTGCGCTCGACGTCAGCCGGGCGGCAAAACTCGGCGTCGGTCAGAGGAAGTCAGGCTCAAGCCCACTCTCTAGCTCCTGAGGCTACATCGAAGCGCGGCCAATCGCAGCCGACCTCGGTAGAATGAGGTCGGCTGTCCCGCCTCAAGGCCGTTCACGGCCGGATGTGGACTCCAGCTCCGGAACGGCTTGCAAATTCTTGCGAACGAGTATGGCTCGGTTTTCTACGGCTACGCTGCACCTGTTGGTGGATGTTGCGACAGGCGGCACGCCGAGTGACTCTCGACAAACCGTCGGCAATCTACCGCACTGGTACCCAGCTGACGATGCTGCTCGCCCGTGCCGGAATCCCATTGACGATAGGCTCCGACTCGCGAACAGCGGCCGTACGGAACGCGTTGGTCGCTGGGCCAGATAGCCCCAGATGGCGACGAACGTCTGACCAGCCTGATTGAACTGATTACCGACGCCCGTGAGTACAGGTGCAGGGCGTGGCCACCCGCGTGGATCACCACCTCAACCGATAGTTGCGGTCTCTCGCTGCACTTCATGCACTACAACCTTTGCGAAGATTCACCAGTCGCTTCGCGTCACTCCAGCAATGGTCGGATGCCGACTACGTTTGGAGCCTTGAGGAAATCGTTGCGCTACTTGGATGAACCTGTGTCATCCGGTTTGTCTGAATCGTTCTGACTAGAAATCTTGAACGCGGTCTGGGAGCCGCTCAGCGAGATGTGGCCCGTCTCCGGCGTGACGTAATGCGCCCATTACGCTGACCGTCTTATCGGTGGCGGCATCACGTCTTTCTTTTGTCTCTTCATTCATGTCCAAGCCGATGATGCCTGGTCCGCTGGCGAGGATCCGCTTTGTTGCGTACTTGAAATACTCCTGCTGCCCCTCCAACGCCGCGATATCGTGCTCAGGTAAATAGTGCGGCTCGCCGTCGCGTGGGAACATGAGAATCTGGCTCTCACCGCCGCAATCGTCATCGTACTGCTTCACTTGCTTCAGGAGGTACGCGGCGATGATTCTCGCGCGGACCATCGGCACATCGATGTCGAATAACCAGTCCGCCAAATAGAGGCCGAGTGTCGCGCCGCAGCCGATGCACTGACTGTAGCTCGCGACAGGCGCGAAGAGTTTTTGATTTTGGTTCTCGAATAGCGCGACATCGCGTCCCACGCGAACAGCCAGCAGTAGCGAAAGGTGCGCGTCTGGATCGTCTTTTAGCAGCTTGTACCAGAGTGGATAAATCGTCTCGTCGGCGTCCCCTAGAATCTCGGCGGTCGTCGTCGGCGCAGAGCGATGCACTAGATTTTGGAAATCATGCGTCCATCGCGTGATGGCGATGCCGTCCCCGGCGGCTGCTACAGCCACGACTCCCGCGCCAGCCGGGAAATGCCACAACTTCGCGTGGTAGCGCTTCGTTGGCCCAGACCATTGGGTGTCCGCTGCAAGCACGACTCCGTCAGAACAGACGAAACCCGCCGCGATGGTCATGGCACGCTCCCGCGCCCGAGCGCAGCCGCGCCGCACTCGCTGGCGCACGTAACCGGGTCGCAGGATCGGCAGATGCCTGGTCGCCGCGAGGCCGACCAGCATACTCCGTGCCGATTTTCACGGTTCAACGTTTTCAGTCCTCGAAACTAGATCACTATCATCAGTTACGCTCCGCACTCAGGTCTGCTTGAATTTCAGCGAACTGCTCCAGAGCCGCCTTCAAGTCCTCGACGATTTCGGCCGCGAGCACGTCGGGTGGCGGCAGGTTGTCCGAGTCCTCCAGGCTTTCGTCCCGCAACCAGAACACGTCGAGGCTCGCCTTGTCCCGCTTCACGAGGTCGTCGTACTCGAACGCCCGCCACCGCCCTTGCGGTGTTGCCTCGGACCACGTGGCCACCCGCTCGTGGCGGTTGTCCGGCCGGTAGCAGGCCACGAACTCGTCCAGGTCCGCGCGCTGGAGCGGGTTCGTCTTCAGCGTGAAATGCTGGTTCGTCCTGACGTCGTACACCCAGAGCGTCTTCGTCCACGCCGTCTCGCTCGCGGGCTTCCGGTCGAAGAACAAGACGTTCGCCTTGACGCCCTGCGCGTAGAAGATGCCGGTCGGGAGCCGCAGCAGCGTGTGGACGTCGCATTCGTGCAGCAGCTTGCGGCGCACCGTCTCCCCGGCCCCACCCTCGAAGAGCACGTTGTCGGGGACGACGACGGCCGCGCGTCCATTGATCTTGAGCAGTGTCTTCACGTGCTGCACGAAGTTGAGCTGCTTGTTCGTCGTCGAGGCCCAGAAGTCGTCGCGCACGACCGTGAGCGCCTCGCGCTCCTGCTCGCCCTCCTCGTTGACGACGAGCACGCTCGACTTCTTGCCGAACGGCGGATTCGTCAGCACCACGTCGTAGCGCGTGCCGGGGTCCGCGCGCAGGCTGTCGTCCACCTTGATCGGCGGCTCGCCCTCGTCCCCGTGGGACCCACCCCGTGGAGCAACAGGTTCATCGCGCAGAGGCGCGCGACCCCATCGACCAGCTCCACGCCGCGCAGCGCCTTCAGCTTCAGGTCCTTCTTCTGCCCCTTGTCGAGCGTCGGGTGTGTCGAGACGACGTAATCGTGCGCGGCGAGCAGGAACCCGCCAGTGCCGCAGGCCGGGTCGCACACGACCTCGCCGGGCGCGGGGCGCACCACGTCCACAATGGCGCGAATCAGGGCGCGCGGCGTGAAGTACTGCCCCGCGCCGCCCTTCACGTCCTGCGCATTCTTCTCCAGCAGACCCTCGTAGGCGTCGCCCTTCACGTCCGCGTCGAGTGACACCCACTGCTCGGCGTCGATGAGGTCGCTGATGAGGCGCTTCAACTTCGCGGGGTCCTGAATCTTGTTCTGGGCCTTGCGGAAGATGACGCCCAGCATCCCAGGCTGCTTGCCGAGCGTCTCCAGCGTGTGACGGTAGTGCGTCTCCAGATCGTCGCCGTCCTGCGCGTCGAGCGCGGGCCAGTCGAACCCTGTCGGGATGAACGACGGCCGGTTCCACGGCGGGAGCGTCTGCTCGTGCGCCATCTTCAAGAACAGGAGGTACGTGAGCTGCTCGACGTAATCCCCGTACGACAGCCCGTCGTCGCGCAGGACGTTGCAGTAGTTCCAGAGCTTCTGGACGACATTCGAGGCCCGCTGCTCCATCAGACCAGTTCCTCCACAGCCTCAGGTTTCACTAACTCCCCATCGAACGCCGCTCGCAATATGACCTGCTGCAGAGCCTTCGCACGGAGCAGGTTTTCTTCGATGCTCTCCAACACCTTCGCCGTACCGCTGAGCAGCCTATCGACCTCTGTCGTGATCCGCTCCTGCTCTGCGAGCGGCGGCACCGCGATGTGCATGGACAACCACTCAGGAAAATAGATCGTCTTGTGCACCGAGCCTTTACCGAACCGCCGCAGCGCCTCCCGGTCGGCCGAGAACACGAGGCGCAACCAGTCGGACGTGACCGCTGGTGTAGGGATCCAGTTGACGAAATCTTGGCTGGTTGCCATCGACCGGCCCATCACGACAACGTACCCGACCGAGGCGGTGCGGCTCACGCACACGGTGCCCGACGGCAGTAGACGAGCGGCTGAGTTATCTAGCCCTTGCTGATTTGTCGCCTGCGCCGTCTCGTGGATGACGCTGCCATCGTGATCGCGGGCATCTCGGATGCCGATCCATGGGATGTCCCCGTCCCACCACTCCGGGTGTTCGCGGCTCGGAGTGTGGCCGCTTTCCATTCGCGCGACATTGACGAGTTGCGCCCAAATCCAACCCTCGGGGAGCGGCGTCGTCTGTTTACCCACCGCGAGGGCCGGGTGCCCAGGGATTACGTCCGTGCTCCGGCTGGCCCAGCGGTTCGGTCGCTGTGGCGGCGGCGTTAGCCTTAGCAGTTCACTCGCCGATTCGTACGCGCGCCCTTCGCGAGCGGCGCAGTCAATCTCGCGCTGCACGAGGTGACCTTCCACCGCCGCTTTCATCACTGCCGCTTTGTAAGACCTGAGCTTGGCCAGCACAGCCTTCAGGCTGCCGACAGCGGCGTCGAGGCGCGTGAAGTGCTTCTCGATCTCGGCGACGATAGCGTCCTGCTCCGGCCTCGGTGCCAGCGGGATTGGAAGGTGCCGCAGCTCCCGCAAGTTCAGTCTGGGCCGACCCACGCCGTGTATCACTGCTCTTTGTCGCACCGACCTTGTATTGAGGGCGTGAGCGACGTAGCGAGAGGACACAAGGTCCGTGTTTGGCCTGAACTTGATGCAGTCGGCCTTGACGATGGCAGGCACCACGTGCGGCGGCACTATGCACGCACGAGGCACGCTCTCGCCAAGAAGTGCGATGACCACGTCGCCGTCGTTCACCGCGTGCCTGCGGAGTCGGTCGTAGTGGGCGTTCGAGATATGCGCGTCGCTCTCGTTGTAGATGCCGTCGCCGATGTTCTGGAGACGGACTACCCTGGGCCCGACGGTGGTGTAATGCTCCGTCTTGAGATTAGACCCGAAGGGGCCATCGGTCATGGCTCCTTCTTCGTCCGCCGCCAACTCACCCAAAGCCCTCCACTGCCACCCGGCGGGAAGAGCGTCCTGTTGGGTACTCACGCCGCCAATACCTCATTTAGCTCGTTCAACAGCGCGCGCAGCCGCTCACCGAACACGGCGTACGCTTTCCCAGCGCCACCCTTCTGCGCGAACGGCACCAGGTCGAAGTCGTCGATGTCGATGCCCATGCTCGCCGCGACGTGGTCGCGGATCAATTCGAGCCACTGGAGCTGCTCGGCCGTGAAGACGACCCCCGCTGTCACCTGCTGCGCGAGCCACTGAGCGAACCGTTGCTCGACTTGCTCGTGGTAGGGCACGAGCACGTCCGCCTGACGCAGCGCGAAGCGCACCAGGGACACGATGTCGGTGAGGAGACGGTTGCCCCCGGCCCCCCGGACCTTGTCGCGCTGGAGCTTCTCGTAGGCGCTCCAGAGCAGCTCCGGCGTCCACGACCGGGGCGGGGCCTTGATCAGATCGGCGAGCACCTTGATGTCCTGGAACTGCACGCGCCCGTGCGGCTGACTGTAGAGAATCTGGAACGCGGTGATCTGGTCCTTGTGCGCCGCGATGAACTGCTCCCACGACTCGACGATGTTCCGCGCCCGCTCGGTCGCCTCGGCCGAGTACCCGGCTTCGAGGAGTTCGTCCTTCGTCGTGTCGTCGATGACCTGCTCCAGGCTCTTCTTCAGGTCTACAAGGCGTTGACGTAACTGCGGACTGCTGGCGAGCGGCCTGACGGCTTCGGCGACCATCGCCTTCGCTGCGTCCGCGACTTGAGCGTCGGTCGGCTCGACGTCGGGAGGCAGGGCATGCTCCCGCCGCGCTCGTTCGACGTGACGGTCGGGGTCGAGGGCGTCCACGAGGCCGTCCGTGAGGTCGCGCAGGGCGAGCCCACCGGAGGCGTCCTTGATGAGCGCGCGCTCGGGCTCGCCAATGGCGCGGTCCATTCGGGCGAGTCGGCCCGCGATGGCGGACAGGACATCCTCGTCGGTCGAGCCGAGCGCGACCTGCTCCAGCAGGGTGCCGAATGGGATGGTGCGCTTCCGGTCCAGCGGGAACGTCTCGGACAGCTCCTGCTCGGTCACGCCCACCGCATCGACGATAACGAAGTGGTCCTTCGCCACAGCATCCGGCGTCACAGCTTGGATGTCAGTGGGGCCGATGACGCGGACCCCACGGCCCTTCATCTGCTCGAAGAAGTTGCGGCTCTTGACTGACCGCATGAACATCACGATTTCGAGGGGCTTGATGTCGGTGCCGGTGGCGATCATGTCCACGGTGACGACGATGCGGGGCATCGGGGAGTTGCGGAAGGCGCTCAGCAGCACCTCGGGTTTCAGGCTACTGCCCGAGACGTACCGCACGACCTTCTTCTCGGTGCCGTCGGCCTGGACGACCGTCTCGACGACGCGGGCGGTGCCGGTGCGGTAGGTGATCTTCTCGCAGAAGTCGTTGCCCTTCCCGAACTCCTCGCGCACAACCTGCACGATGTCGTCGGCGTGCGAGTCGTCCTTCGCGTAGATCAGCGTCTTCGGCACCCAGGTCCGGCCCGGCATGATGTCGGTCGGGAGTTTGTCTCGGAACGTGCGAATGACCGTGCGAATCTGGTCGGGCGCGACGACGCTCCGATCAAGGTCCGCACCTTCGTAGGCGAGGTCCTCGTCCAGCCGCTCCCAGCGGAGCCGTCGCGTGAGGCGGTCGCGCTTGCCGATGGTTTCGACCTCCTCGGTTTCGACGGTGGCACCCAGCTGGGTCACCTTCGTGCGGATCCGGTACACATCGAAGTCCACGTTCACGCCATCAGCCACGGCCTGTCGGTGGCCGTACTCCATCACCAGATTCTGGTTGAAGAACCCGAACGTCTGGCGAGCCGGAGTCGCGGTGAGCCCGATGAGGTGCGCGTCGAAGTACTCCAAGACCTGCCGCCACAGAGAGTAAATCGAGCGGTGGCACTCGTCGATGAACACGACATCGAACAGCTCGGGCGGGAGGGTCGGGTTATAGGCGACCGGCAGCGGATCCTTGATGAGGGCAGCCGGGCTGGTGAACTGGGACTGCTCCTCCACCTCGGGGTCGAGGTCCGCTTCCCCCTTCAGCATCGAGTAGAGCCGTTGGATGGTGGTAATGACCACCTTCGCCACCGGGTCCACGCGGTTCGACGTGAGGAGCTGGACGTTGTACAGCTCAGTGAACTTCCGTCCGTCGTCGGGGGTGGCGTACTGCTGGAACTCTTTCAGTGCCTGTCGTCCCAGGTTGGCGCGGTCCACGAGGAAGAGCACGCGCGCGGCAGCGCCGAACTTCACCATGCGGTAGGTGGCAGTGACTGCCGTGAAGGTCTTGCCGCTCCCAGTTGCCATCTGGATGAGCGCCCGCGGTCGATCCTGAGCAAGGGATACTTCGAGATTGCGGACTGCCGTGGCCTGGGCGGGCCAGAGAGCGCGCTCATCAAGCGTGGGTAGCGCCCGCAGGCGACGCCGCAATGTCGAAGGGATATTGCTCGCGGGGTCCGGCCTGCCGTCCACGACGGGTAGCCATAGCGGGTCGGCCTTGAGCCAGTCGGCGAGCGTCTCGGGCTTGTGGAAGACGAAGACGCGGCGGCTCCTGTGATCAGGGTCGAAGCGGTTTGTGAAGCGTGTCTCGACGCCCGTGGACTGGTAGAGATACGGCAACGGTCGGTAGGGGGCAGGCAAAGACTCGGGCATTCCGGTCGCGTACTTCTCGGCCTGCACCTCGACGCCTGTGAGCGTCTCGCCCTCCTTCTTCGCCTCGATCACGCCCACGGCCCGCTGTTCCACGTACAACAGGTAGTCGGCATAGCCGTGACCGGCGAGGAGCTTGAACTCGCGCACGGCGACACCCCGGCCAGCGTGAAGGTTGAGCGCGTCGCGGCTCTGCACCTTCCACCCGGCAGCCTCTAGGGCGGCATCAATCTTCCGGCGCGCGGCCTTCTCAGGGGTCTCGTGGCGGGTCACCGTCGTGGCGAGTCTACGGTAAAGTCGAGCACGTCGGTAAGGTACCAGAAGACACCGCATGGAATTGATCGGCGTGGACGGGTGCCGCCGGTGTCGGTCGGCTCAAAGCCGAGGTCGCGATGAATCTCAACGTTTGGGTCGCCACGCGCGCTACACCGCTGAGGGCTATGAAGCGGCGGCCCGCGAAAGTTCGTTGCCGATCACTCGAAAGCATCATCCTGAGGGCGGCGGAGATGCACTTCTCCCGGTGACTGTAGCACCCAGAGATCCGTCCGTTCCGTACTCTTGCGTCAATTGCTCGCTGGGCGCGTCCGACTGTCTAGATACCGACCCTCACGCCGGATACCGATCGGATCTCGGAGAATCAATGACTGGCCATCCTTAGCGAGCCAGAATGCGTATCGCTGCCGCCTCCCATCTAGTTGCACGCGGTCGATAAGGACTCGCTCACCGTTAGGCTCTTCTTCAAGGACCTGGTATCGCACTTGCGAAACTGCGCCGTCAATCAGAATCGTAATTGAGCCTAGATCCGTAACGCGTTGTGGCCGTGGCCCTATGTACCATTCCGTGCTGTGGGGGTTTGATACAGGCACGTCCCCAGAACTAAACTCGTACGCCACATCTGTGATTACCCAGTGTCCTATCAATCGGCGACTAGGCGTTTCCAGCCGCCGAGTGTGAGTTTGCGCGCTTAGCGTTCCTAATAGTGGAAGTGCGGCCGCAGCTAGCACAGCGACGGCCCTAACACGGCGTGTCACTGTGCGCGTGGCGCAACTGCGTTGCCACAACTTCGACAATCGTTTTAGCAGCGTGGCTCCAGGCACAGTGACCTTAATTGAACTCATGGCTTGCACCTCTCTGGCGCGGCGACGTTGCGATGATGAGTGCTGAGCACTTTTCAGCGAGCTGCATGCCGGACGGGCGTTGTCCTCCGACTTCCGGCTAGGCTGACTGCACGCCAGAGAAAATCTTGGAGCAGAAAAATTTTCGCAGGCACTTACGATTGACAGTATCGATGAGCGCATCACGTTTAGCAGCACCTCTGACAGGTCGGCCGTCGCTGCATCGTACTGCCGACTCTAGCGGCCCGCCGACTTGTTTACTCGTCTTGCCCTGGGCGAGCGAAGCAACGCCAACCATACGAACCAGTTCACACCGCGAGCCACGGCCTGAATGACCCGCGATGCGGACTATCTTCAAGAAGGAGCGCGGGGATGACCGCAAGGGCCAGCAGGGCAAGCACGCGCAGGGCCTGTTCGACCAGGCGCTGGCGGTCAGTATTCAGCATTGGGAGTGGCTATCATGCCTCGCAAGCTCAGTCTTCGAGTCGTATCCGGAGCGACTGCGGTCACAGCAATCCCACGGGCGGCGGTGGCGATCCTGGCAGTGGAAGCGGGTTCAGGAGCGGTCGTCCGATGGGGCTTTCGCCCTGCTGGATGTGGCGCTCCAGCCGCCGCATCGCCTGTTGCTCCGTCACGGAAAGCGCCGGAAAGGCATAGAAGCGGTAGCCGAGATGTTGCTGGATGTAGTCGCACACGAGCGCGTCGAGGGAGAGACGGCCTGACGCAACGGCACTGATCTGGTCCGAGTTGAGTTCGGGCAGGACCAGACGATCTGCGACGTAGATGCAGAACTGGTCGCCGCTCCGTCGCCCCGTGGCATGGCTTCGCAATCGGTCGCGAAGGCCACAGGCTCTTCCCGCCTCGTGTGCGCTGTGGAGCACGGCCTCACTCGCTCTGCCCGCCATGCCGATGTAGATGAACTCTTCGTCTCTCCACACTGAGTAGAGCCCGATAGCCACCCTCGGCACGTTGGCGTTCGGCCAGTCGGCAAACCGATGGAGCGGCCCATGCGCGAGGTGGTCGATGATCGCTGCGCCATCTGGCACTGACGTCGCTTCCGTGTGAACGACGGATCGACTCAACAACAACTCTCCAATCCGCACACACCCTGGCAGGCGGCGAGGCCACCAGGCGTTGCGTCTCTCAGCCTTGCAATTGACTGGGGGTGGTGCTCGATCGTGGCGGTAGCCAGCAACTCGCCAGCCGACTCGCTTACGACGACGGAATTCTACCGAAGCGTGATTGTGGCTGTCGTTGCGCGCGAGCAATGAGCCATCTGTCAACAACTCGATTTTCACAGGACTTCACGACGCCTATCGGAAGCACTGCTGCTGAGTTTAGCCCCCAATCCAGAGGCCAGGGTCGGTCCGCCCACGTCGCAGATCAAAACGGCGGCAAGTGACCTAAACGCGCTAGCGGTGATTGCGATCGCGCAACGACAGCTTGGTTCGGCCACTGATATTGTGATTCGGCAATCGGGGAACGCTGCCGATTCATCCGCTTTACCTCCCAGAAACACTCTGCACCGCGCGGACTGCTACTCGAGGAAGTCGGTCCAGGCACGTCTGCATCCGAAGTGAAAGGATGTTGCAATGCGAGAGCCGCCAGAGTCACTCGAACAGGCCGCTCAGCCGGGAGGGGTCGCGAGCCTGCTCAGAGCGGATCGATCATGAGCAAGCGCCGGGTAGCGGCGTTGGACAGTGCCCTCGATCGCCGTCATCGAGATCCGGGTTCGAAATGACGGCCCGGGCGCGCCCCGCTACGGACGTCACCCACTTTCAGTGAGTCTGACATGGACATCCAGCCCGACAAGCAGAACCTCGATCAGACCTTCTCCACAACGGTCTACGAGATTGACTTCTATCAACGGGACTACAAATGGACCGCTGAACCGGTGAAACGTCTACTGGAGGATGTCTTCTACCAGTTCGACGAAGCCTACGCGACACATGCCTCGCTTGAGCCGAACCGCGAGAACATCAACGCCCGGTACCCGTGGTACTACCTGAACACGTACGTCACGAACCCTGTGGGTGGACGCGTGTTCGTCGTGGACGGGCAGCAGCGGCTGACCACGCTGACGTTGATCCTTCTCAAGTTGCTGGCTATGGCTCGGACACATGAGTCGAAGACTGCCAACTGGATCGACCGAAAGATCTCGGGTACTCCGGAACCGAGCAAGTGTTCTGGATGAACCACGTGCGTTACCTACACGTACTCAAAGCATTGATGGAAGGTCAGGCTTTAGGCAGCATCGACACGACGACCGGCGTGACCGCTGTGAACATGGTCGGCAACTATCAGGCTATCAGCGGCTATCTCGATGCGAATTTGACGACGAAGCACAAGGTTGAGACGTTTGTTCACTACTTCCTCTTTCGACTAGTGCTGATCAACCTGTCGGTCGAGACGACCCACGTACCGATGGTATTTGAGGTCATCAACGACCGCGGCGTTCGGCTCAAACCCTATGAGATCCTCAAGGGGAAGCTGCTCGGACAAATCGACAAGATCGAGCTGGAAAGCGGAAAGTTCAACGCGCTGTGGGAGGAACGCGTACAAGCGGTGAATGACTTCCGCGAAGACGAAATCGACAGCTTTTTCAGGTACTGGCTGAAGGCGAAGTTCGCTGACAGTCGCAAGGATGGCCAGAGATTTGATGGCGCTTATCACCGCGAGATGTTCAAGGTGGATCTCGACGCTCACCTGAAGCTTGACCACAACGCCGTCGGGGCGAAAGCGTTTCTGAACGGCACGTTTCGCTATTTCACTGGCCTTTACGCTCGACTGTCTGCGGCGACCAAAAAAGAGTCAGTCGAGTCCATGGCCGTTTACTGCAACAGTCTCAACGAGCAGGACAACCAGTTCATGCTGGTGCTCGCCGCTTGCAAAGTGGACGATCCCGAGGAGTCCGCCAAGGTGCAAGCGGTCGCGTCGGGCGTTGATCGAATGTTCTCCCTGTTGCAGCTTCAAGGCGCGTATGACTCCAACGAGTACACTTCGCGGCTGTTCGAGATCAGCAAGGATATTCGTGACCGACCGGCCGCGGAGATCCCCGCGATCTTCAACAGGCACTTGATAGCGGAGCTTATAGAGCGGCGAGGCACGCCTGACCTCGATGCATGGAACTGGGCGCTCTTCAAGCCCATGTCGATTGACCGACTGAATACTCGTTTCGTACGGTACTTGTTTGCGCGCGTGGAGTCACTGCTCAGCAAGGGAATGAAGCAGCCAACGCAGTCGCTCAAGGACCTGGTAACGCTCAGGGGCAGCGTGAACGGCTTTCACATCGAGCACATCCTCTCGCGGAACGCCGAAAATCTTGGCCTGTTTGACAACGACGAAGAACGCTTCGAGCAGGAGCGGAACCGGCTTGGGGGCGTGCTCCTGCTGAAGGGGAAGGACAATATCTCCAGCGGGAACGAACCGTTCAGTCAGAAGCAGAAGTCCTATGCGAACACACTGCTGTGGAACCAGACGCTCTTAGAGGATACCTACAAGAGCAAGCTGGATCTCGCCGCATTTATTTCCGCAAACAAGCTCACGTTTCAGGCACTGGAGAAATTCGGCCCGGATGAGCTTGATGGCAGACAAAGATTGCTTTTCGACCTCTGCCGCTTGATCTGGCCTACAACCGCTTCACTGACCGGCATGTGTCTGCACAAGGAGATCAACTTCGAGGACGAGACGTGCGGGCACCTCGCCGCCCACGGCTGAAGGTACGCGCTGGCGTGGGACGGAGCACCCAGCCGAACGCGTGGGAAGGGCGTGCAGTTCTACGGGAGTCGGACGCGCGAGTGCAGATGCACGGAGACGTCATGACGTTCCTCGTGAGTGCGTCGCATTTGCCGCGCTGACAGGCTTGCGGAAGATAGCAGCACCACCCCATGATTGGTCCGCGTTGCGCTTTGCAGGGCCGCGCGGGAATCGGGCGCATAGGGCGTCAAGGACCTGGTCAAAATGACGTCATTTCGATTTTGTGGCCGCGACGGAACCGCCGTCGCGCCGAACGAATGGTTGGTGGTATGGTCGAAACGCTATCCAACAGCAAAGTACGACGCAGAGCATGACCGCATAATCGCCAAGCGTGGTCCACTCGGCGCTGCAGAGTTCGTGCAGATCGGTAGGTGGAAAGACGCTGCTGGGACCGACGCCAGATGGAAGTCGGGCGTCGCATCTGTGGCCTACGACATTTGGAACATGGCCGCTTTGGAACTCCCTCAGTGTCCAGGTGCTGATAATGTCGAAGGTTTCCTGCGAGGTTGGTCAGGAAGACAATATGCGGACCGATCGTCGCCGAGCGGCACAAAACGGTTCGGGCTGTCTCGCTCCACGACGCTTCTGTATTTCATCAGCGGCACGCGCTACCCCATTTTCGACACGCGGGTAAGAAGAGCCATCGGACGTATGACCGGCTCCAACGCCCCGAATACGGTTCAGTGGTATGTGGAGTCGTACTGCCCCCGGTTCTCGGAGCTCGCTGAGCGCTGCACGACGAAGGACTTGCGCCTGCTGGACAAGGCGCTGTTCAGCTACGGCGCGAAAACGCTTCCGTTCGCAATGTGATGCTTGCTACTCGCGCCTCCAGCGGTTGCTTCAGCGAGAAAACCCTCACAGCAAACGGCGAGACAACGTCACGCCTGACGGACAAGCCTCTGTCTGATGTTCAAACGCGACTGAAGCCGCGCGCGTTGTAGCTTGCAACCAGCGGCTGAAGCCGACGGCGAGTAGCGCCTCGGCTTCCTGATCGTCAAAATGGGCATCCGGCCACCGCGGCTTAGCCGCAGGCCGTTAGCCGGTCTTCTCGTGTAAGGGAAGGGATACATGAAGAGCTACTCTGTGCTCCTGTCGCTTCTGCTTCTGACGCCGGGCGTTGATGTCAACTCGCAGACCACGGTCGATCCACGCACGCGAATCTTCTTTGAATGCGCAGGGGGAGGCCTTGTGGGCACTAACCTGTGCTACGAGGTGAAGGAACGAGTGAGGAAGTCAAGTACGCTCACTGTTGCGGATACGGAGAAAGATACCTTCGCCAAGGTGCGGCTCCACTGCGCCGACGCTTCGTCAACACCCGGTGATGCCATCTCTGTGGCCGCGCTGATGACATTGCTTCCATCAGACAGTTACCTCCATGATCAAGTCCTTTGGGTCGGCGCAAATCGGGTCGAATTTGCCGCCACCACTATCGTCGCCGGGCTTGATCAATATCTGGAGCAACTGTTCAAGGACGCGGCTCGTTCTCGGCTGGCAACTCCGCCGCGGTAGCTCGCACTGCCGACAGAGAAGGTCTACGATGGGCTGAACGGGCGGTAACATCGCAAGCCGGAATCGAAAGAATGCTGATTCCAAAGGACGAATGGGAGCGCAAGGTCTTCTTAGAGTTCGCCGCCCCAGTCAGCTACCAGAACCACGAGGCGGTCGGTCAGCGTCCCAGTCTGCGCCTAGCGCCGCAACGTCCGCAAGCGTGAGGTCGGCAGTTGAGCACAACCTCTCGACAAAACTGAGTAGAGTGGATCCCGCGACCAGACACGTTAGGGAGTGCCGCTCCGCACGCACCCGCGTTCGGTTCGGTGATTCACTGCGTTTAGATGGCCAAGTGTCGCCAGTCATAGAGTAGCCGGGAGCCGTGAATCGCGACGGCGCACAGATCCACGCCATTACACTGAAATCGCCTGTAGAACACTCGACGCGCGCGCATACCCTGGGTCATGTTGCGACCGCGACGGGTGCGCGAGGGGCAGCACTCGCCAGACCCGGCCTATGTCCGAGCTGGAGATCTCCCACCAGCATCCTTCCTGCAGCCATGTCGCCAGTCTGTAGCGGGAGTCGGCATAGCGGGCCACCCACGCCCCACTGTGCCGGGCAGCGATAGGTTTCCACACCTCGCCTGTTCGACTGTGACGGACCGCACAGCCGTGCGCGGCGAACAAGCGCAGCAACCCATGCTCCGCAATCGTGCCCAGCGCTACGACGCGCACGGCATCACCGCCAGAGACATTACGCCAGCTCCACCCGTCTCCCGCATCCACGTAGCGGTTGTAGGTGTCTGCGGCGTTACGCACCATGCGGTCGTCGCTCACGTCGGACCGGTTACCCCCTTGGCCCCGTCGGACGAAGCTGGCCCGGCACAGATCGAATAGAGCTAGATGCGATGACTCCGTCCGCCCCGTGACCGTAGCTACCAGCTGCGCTATCGGGCCGTAGTAATTCGGGTCGTCGTCTACATCGCGCGCGACGAACACCCGCTGGAACTCCGTCCACGTGCGAGCGGGGCGGTAGTCGGCGATCTGCAGGCACCGGTGTCGGGTCGAACATTCCGCTATGAACCCCGCGTAGGCCGACGCGACGACGAGCAACGCGTCGGGCTCGTGCCACGACCTCCCGAACAGGTCCGGCACCCATGGCAGCACCCCATGAGGATCACCCGGAAGCATCGCCTGCTGTGCCCCGACGGCTCCAGCGAGCTGCAGCGCCTCGGGCGGCTGGATGCGCCGCTGCAGGTCTGGCGAACGCGCCCAGATCTCCTCGTTGACCGCGTCCTCTGTAGCTAGATCCCGCCAGAACCGATTCATGTGCCCAGTGCAGCGTCAGTTCAGTTGGAGCCCCTGTGCCCGGCTCCCCAGCTTTGTCTTGTACAGGCGCTCGTGATCGAGAGCCTCGGCCCGGGTCAAGGTCTTCGAAAATACCTGCAGGAGCGAGTACTGGAACGCCGCCGGGTAGTTCTTGTCATTCGCGAGGAGGGCGCGGAGCGCAGCGTTCCCGCCGTGACCCGTGCGGGCATATCCCATCCAGCGATCCCAAACACCGCCTGCCCCGGTCGCCGACCCCACATACTGCTGACCGTTGGTCGTGGCCAGAATCAAGTACACGCCCCCTACCGCCTCTAGCCGGGCCTGCCATTCACGGTTGGCGGCGGCGTGAGTCGCCAGATCGCACAACTCCTCGTGCGTCAGGGTGAACTCCAGATAGTCGCGGAACGGGGCGCGCGATTGGCCCGGCGGGCTGATCTCAATCAGCTCGCGATCTGTCAGCCACTGGTGCCATGCGATTGGGTTCCGGCCCCAGTCGATCACGACGCGACCTTCAAGGTCTTCCAGCCCAGCGAGGCGTTCGAGGGTGTAGAAGTAGCCACCCGTCTTCACTGCTGAGGGACACCCTGCGGGGAGTGAGACGCCATCGGCGGGCTGGTGTCCGGCTACCTTGTACATCCCGAGTAGTCGGCTGCGCTTCTCTTCCTCGCCCATGAACGTGAGAATCGTGTCGCAGCCATGGAAGATGGGTCGGCTCTGAAATGCTTGATAGATTTCCAGCCATCCTCGGCGCTTGAACAACTGCAGGTCGAACCGCTGGTCCTTGTGCCGGACCAGCTTCGTCCGTTTGGGGTCGCAAGACACGTGTCGCAGCGAGAGGAGTTCGAACAGTCCAAGCATTTCGGCACCCCGTGCGGCGCTACTCTAGCAGGTGCGGACGCCGACGGGCACACCCAGAACTTAGCGGACTGCTGCTGGTCGAGGCGAAGGCCCACGAGTCCGGGTTGGACTGGAAGGGCAAGCGGGCGCTGAGCGCGGAGACCGACAGTCCTCAGGCATGGGCGAACGACGGGCGCATCCGGGCCGCAATCGCCGAGGCGCAGGACTGGTTCTCACAGGTCGCGGGTCCGACGGCGCTGACGGCCGACAGCCACTACCAGCTCGCGAACCGCCTCGCCTCCGCGTACAAGGTGGCCAGCGTCGGCGTGCCCGTCCGCCTGCTGTACCTCGGCTTCATCGGCGACACGTACTTCGACGATTACCTGCGTGATGCCGACCACTGGCAGCAGTTGATGCGGGGGTACCTGCAGGGTGTCGTGCCGTCGGACCTCCCCGGCCGAGCGCTGCCGCACACGTCCGGCGGTTCGTTATTATCTCTGGAGCGCAGTCAGCTTAGCCGGAATTCGGAGCACAACGGTTTGACCGACTCGGCTGAGTCTATCGTCTGCGCTCAGCGACTGGGGAGCTGGGACACCGCCCTCACTGGTAGGCCGCCAACGAGGAATGTCTTGGAGCAGAAACTTTTCGCAGATACTTGCGAGCGACAGTATCGATGAGCGCAGCACGTTTAGCAGCGCCTCAGACAGGTTAGCCGATCTGCTCCTCGGTGAACTTCGATTTCGTCATTGGTCCTCATCCTCTCATCGAGGACCCCGCACGCGTCAGGATTCTCTAGTGTGGACTGCCCCCGTTTTGTGGGGCAACGTCACACTCCCATTTATTTGAGCCAGACTGAACGGACGCGACCGCTCTTCTTGTCGTAATCGATTCTCCCTACCTTCTTAAGCTCGATGATGCCCCAGCTGACCTCCTGTTGGGTGTCGATGCCTTGAACCTTGCCAATGAGAGTCTGGTCGAGCCAAGTGCGTTGAACCGCGCGTTCTCTGGAGGTGGCACCCTTTTCATGAAGTAGCCGAATAATGTGAGGTGAGGCGATCCTTGTCAGCTTGTCAATGGATGTCCCGCCGGGCAGCTCATCTGTGAAGGTAGGTAGAGAGGGCGCGGTCGGAGCCACCGCAGCGCCAACCAGCGATGCCCGCTCGGACTGCAAGTCACGAATCTGGACGTCGATGCGCAGGCGCTGGGCGATGAGTGTCTCCAGCTCCGCGTCGATGGCCCTTACTCGCTCACGCATTTCGCGAACCTCCTTCAGGCGGGCAGTGATCGCATCAAAGAGAAGACCGGATCGGTTTCGCTCTTTGCTCAGTAGGCCACCTAACCGAGTCAGTAGTGCCGCGTCCGCGAGTTCCGAACGTCGAAAGCACTCCAGTCGATGCAGGTGTAGGTCACCGCGAATCCAAGCCTCGGCAACGCCGAACACATAGAACACGTCGCCATTCGTGAGGATAGCGACGGTTGCTCGATCGCGGGTATGCTTCTGGAAGACGTAGGACTCGAGTTGGTCGATATGATCGGATACCCGTTTTTTGGGCCCCTTCGTTTCGACCACGATGCCGACTGGAAGAGTAGAGGTGGTAATATCTACATAGCCTTTTCCGGTTCGACCCTCGTAGCCAAATTCGTCGTCGGTATACCCGAATGCTCTGAGGAAGGGCATTACGATTCGGATCTTGACGTCCTCCTCGCTAGCGGCGGGGGGCAGCACGACAGAGACGAGGCGGGCAAGTGAGTCAGAGGTGTCAATCACGATACCTCCGTTGGAGGGCGGATGCATCATGACACGGACCGGACGTGAGACGTTCGACGACCGTGGCGCGAATCCCGGAGCGGTACGGGCTGGGCTCGCGAGAGTTCGCACCTCTTGCAAGCCTGGGCCGTCCAGCGGCTAATCTCGCGCTGCCCGACATCATGCGGACGGCCCACATGTCGGTGCGTGAAGCGGCCGCTACGCTCGGCGTCTCGCGATCTGTCGTGCATCGGGCCAGGGTGTCCCAGAAACCTGCTGAACTCGCCTCCTGATTTCCTCGGGAATCCGCTCGTTTTGGCCTGCGCCGCTTTCGTCCCGCAATCATGTGTTTTGTGACCCATAGGTAAACAGGGTTCAAGAAGCGAGCCTGCCGGTCTCCCGGCGGGAGTACACGGAGTTTGACAACGAAGACCACCAACAGGCGTACCTGCGGAAACGGGGCTGGCGGCAGGCCAGTCAGTCCTAAACCGCGTGGTACACTGACCGCGACATCCAGAGCAGTCCATCCCAACGAGGCGATGGGCTCGGCAACCTGCGCGGACGCGCAAGGTGCCATCGCGCCAAGCGAGATGTGGTCCGTCGGGTGGCGGACAACGAAGCGTCCCGCTGACCCCGGTCAGTAGCTCTGGGTGTCCTCAACATGGGCTCACGAGCCAGGAGGACACCATGGCCGATCGGTTCGACTCTCTCATCGACCGCCGCCAGCTATTTGCGGCCCTTGCTGTCCCAATTGGAGTTCCCAGGCTTTAGTGGAGACCTACCTGCGCGGCTTGTGAGCCGCTTCAAACTGCTCAGGACTCATACCGCCCAGATGACTATGGCGGCGCGAGCGATTGTAGAACGCGTCGATATAATCGGCCACGTCGGTCAATGCCAGCGCTCGGGTTTTGTAGATCTGTTTCTTGATCCGCTCCTTCTTTAAGCTGCCGAAGAAGGACTCGGCTACGGCGTTGTCCCAGCAGTTGCCCTTCCGGCTCATGCTCGGCTCAAGTCGATGAGAGCGGCAGAAGCGCCGCCACGCATCGGAGCCATACTGGGTGCCCTGATCGGAGTGAATCAGCGTGTCACGCGGCCGGCGTCGGCGCACGGCCATCAGCACAGCGTCGAGCACGAGCTCGCGGTGAATGGTCGGCCCCGCAGACCAGCCGACGATCTTTCGCGAGAACAGATCCATCACTACCGCCAGGTAGACCCAGCCTTGCCACGTCCGAATGTAGGTGATGTCCGTCACCCAAGCCTTGTTGGGCCGTGTCGCCGTGAACTGCCGCTGCAGTAGATTCGGAATCAGGACGGCGGGCGTACCGATTGACCAGCGCCGCGTGCGATACCCGTGGAGGGCGCGCAACCGGTTCTCCCGCATGAGGCGCGCGACCCGGTGCTTGCTGCAGGTCTCGCCAGCCTCACGCAAGTCCAGGAATACCCGCGGCGCACCGTAGATGCCCTGGCTGGCGATGAACGACGCGCGAATCAGCCGCAGCAGCCGGGCGTCTTCTTTGGCGCGGTTCGAGAGTGGCTGCTTCAGCCACGCATAGTAGCCGCTCGGAGCCACGTCGAGCACGCGACAGAGCGTCTGCACGCTGAACGTAGCTCGATGCGCCTTGATGAACTCGTACGTCGCGCGGACACACCCGCCACTCATGCGCGTGGACATCGGCTTGGCCCCCCGTGACCGGGATGCTAGCTACTGTCCACAAAATCCTGGGAACTCCACAATCGTGTCAGTCAGCGCTGCGTCCCTGCCAGATCCGCGTCAGGCGCTGGCGCAGATCACGGTGGTTCGTACCGGTCCCTCGACCGACTGTCCGGCGGGCGTGTCGGTCGAGTGGGGCGTGCACCGACGTCGAGATGGCCCTGTCGAACGCTGTCTCGTCCTTCGAGTCATCTCATCTGAGCGTGGAGGCATGCTCAAGACGAAAGTTGAGTTCTGCAGCAATGGACGGCTCGTGTCGATGCTGCATGGATGGTGGAAGCCACGTCCGGGCGGCGGCAGCATCCTGATCAAGGAGGCGCAGTTTCGAGCGGACGATTGGTGATGGCATGGCTGTTCGGGGCTTCCCTGTTACTCAGGTGCTGCGGGAGTGAGTCGGCTCGCGACTGGTCAAAGGCGTATATTGCTGTGAAAGTGGGGCGGAAACCGCCGCCTCTCGTTTTTACGGTGCGAACATGTAAAGCGCGACGGCAAATGCCATGGTGAGGACATAGAACCACCACTGTGTCGGCAGTCCGTCCGTCAGGGCACGCCACGTCAGGACGCCGGGGACGAGAAGGCCCACGAACATCCAGACCACGCGCCAGCCGGTTAGCTGCTGGACGATGTTGAGGCGCAGATCATCCCGAGGCCTGTTACGACCGCCATCCAGAAGTCGTCGCGTCGCGTCGTCTCATCCGTCTTACTTTTCATCGGTAATACCTTTTGCCACTCGTTCCAGCACGTACTGCACCACGATCACGGCCGCCGTGACGAACAGAAAGACGGCAGCCGGATGCCAGTGCCACCTGTTCAGCACGGATACCACAATCGCGATGAGCAGACCTGTGAGGACTGGTCTGAGCCATCCATTGGTCATCACGGCCTCCTAGTACCGCACTTGCGGGAAGTTGGTCCCACACTGCGCGTTCGTCATGTGTCTCGCAAGATCGTTGGAGTTGCAGGCCGGTGATCCGGGGGACGGTCTCCAGAACACGTCGTACATCACACCACTAATAAACCCACCAGAAGCGATAATCTCCCGGGTGGATCGACCTGAATTGCTGCCACCCACCAGTTGCTATTCTGGCGTTAGGAAAACATCCAGCAATGACGTTAAGAAACCAGGCGATAGAGCCGATAGGCCAGTTCGGCGCGTCTTTTGCGCGCGGAGGATCGCATGGTTGTTATACGAATGCCGGACGGCTCGACTCAGGAGTTCCACTTACGTCAAACACCCCACGGCTTGCGACTGCTGCGGCCGTCCGCGTCCTATGACTTGGCGGCAATGATGGCCGAGGCAGAGTGGACCATCGTTGGCGTCAGAACCGAAGCCGCCAAGCGCCTCTTGCGACGGGTTGGCCTATCGGCCGAACGCCTTCCGCTTCTGCCTCGCCATACTCGCTGGCGCGCAACGCTCGCACCAAACGCTCGGCCCACGGTCTTCGAGGCGACTGGGCTGGCGCGGGTTGACCCGGACGGCAGACTGTCGGCCACCCCACAGATTTGAGGGCATCCTCGACCGGGTCTCGGGCGGACGCAGTTACTGGGCGTGTGATGCGCATGGTCGTGTGGGTGTCGCGCGATGACGACAAAGACCTGCTCCTGATCTTTTCCCATCGAAACCCCGCCTGAGAGGCGGAAGCGTTGTCCCGTTAAACCGCAGCGCGCTACACCGCGACTTCGCGATCCTCGCGTGTCGCCCAGACAAACCCGCAGCGTTCACAGCGGTAATACTGGACGCCTGGGGAGAGGTCGGCGATAACGAGCGGCTTCGTGTGGCCCTCGCGCCCACACGACGGACATGGGGGATAGGCGGGCTGAGACTCGCCAGCCTTTGCATTGAGGGTTGCATCGGACGGCATGAAATACCTTGAGGTGGTTGTAGAAGCTAGCTACCCAAACCCAGCCATCGGGTTCAAGCGATTCCGGCGCACGATCCAGCGCGTGCCGCACTGCGCGCAAATGAACTGACGATCCGCGATGCCAGCGCCACGCTCGCGCCCAGGCTGCTGACAGACCGGACAGGCAGGAACGTATCGCTCAGGATCGCCCTCGATGACGAGGTCGGCTTCTAGCGGGGCGTCGTGCTCGGCCACCGAGCCGCCTTCCAGGGCCGAATGGTGGGGAGTCTTCGAGGAGTGAATTGTGGGGGGATCACGAGTTATATCAGTTTTTTTAGCGCAGACTGTCGGCTCCCTGACACATCCGCCGCCTCACGTCTTCGGTAGCGGCATCGGCACGGGATTGTCTCTAGTGAGGACGAACAACCCATCCTGGTCGCAGACATAGATATACACCCCCGTTTCCGGCTTGGTTGCGAGATAGCGCAGCGGGGTGCCGCACTTCGGACAGTTCACCGCAATACCAGGGTCTGGGTAATCTTCGGCCATAACGCGGGAGTGTGAGTTGATGGATTGTTCGATCGGTCCGGGGACGTCAAAAATAGCGAAGCGCGGAATCACCGCCAAATTGGTCCATGACATAAGGACGACCCTGCCTCGCCAGCGGCCGCAGGCAGCTGTCTTCGGCCCAGATTTTCAAAAACTGCCACTGCCCGATCCTTGACATGGTCGTCATCGCGGCATAGCGTTGGAGTCCCCCGCGACATCCCCCCACAACACCGGCCGGATGCGTCACCGGCCTGCACTGCGAGAAAGGCAAATCGAGATGATGGACCTCCTGTTCGAGGTGCTGGGCGATGGGTATCGCGGCGGAGAGAAGGTCACCCTCGATGTCGGAGAACGCGACGGGTCGGTGGTGATCGGTCTCACCGTTGTGGGCGATACCACTAGCGGTGCGCGGGCCTGCCTACTCCAACCTGCTGTGGCGAAGTCCGTTGTGCAGGCGCTGGAGGAGGCCATCTCGCGCGCGAATATGAAGCGTGCATCGTAGGTGGCACGGCTTCGTTGCTCACGCTCACGACGGTCCTGGAAGCCAGCAGTCACTGCGAACCTCGCCGATGACCGCGTTTCATGCCGGAGACGCGCCACCGTCCCCGCTTATACACAAGTTGGAGCATGGCGTTGGTTCGTCCAGCCCGCAGGCATTGCACCAACACGTCCAGGGCCGAGGCATCTGGCACCTCGATACCCATCTGCCCACATGTGACACATCGCCGCACGAGCGACATTCCGCAACTCCACGACGCAAGGGCCTGGGCCGATATACGGCACCGTCTCGTGCGATTCGCTGACGTTCCCACCGCACCGCCGACAAGCCGTCTCTTCATCGAGCACGTTAGCTCCCCGTCAACGGTGGGATCGGTTGCGGGACGGCCCACACATGCCCACAGCGAAGGCACTGCACATACAGCAGGGCCCACGTGGTGCGAAGCGTCGTTTTTGCTTCCGCGTGCTGACAGTTCGGACAGACACGTTCCATCGGAACGCCCATCCCATCGGCATGATTGTTTGACATGGCTCACTCGGAGCCGAGGAGCCGTCGCGTTGGGGATTGCAGAATACTGCTGAAGTGTCGTGCGCGGAGGTCGCGGAAGTGCGTGCGCGTGTCTCGACGGGACTCGCCCGTCTTCGATCAGATACGTCCGGTCAGGTTTTAGGGGCCTGCTCGCCGCGAGAAAGACGTCATTGCACATCCTTTCGCATGGAAGCACCAAGCGGCCATTCCCGTTACAGGCAATCCGAGCGTTAATGCGCACGACCTTGCCGTGTTGGCATTGACCAGGGCGGAGCGGGCGTTCCGCGTTTGGTGAAGTAACGGCGCACACAGCTCGTCCTTGCTCGTCCAGCCCGCCCGTAAACCGCCAATGGCAAATCCTCGAATCGAGCAACGCGTCAGCAACGCTTCTGTTTTCGACCTGGCGGAGGGCGTCGGCGATCTGCTCGTCGGTGAACTTCGACTTCTTCATGGTCCGCTCCTGTGCCGTCCGAAGCCGCAAGTTTTCTCTAGTTTTTGGATGCCGTCGTTTTCGGCCAGAACGTCAGGCCACAGTCGAGTCGGGGGAAGGCGGGCTTGACCGCGCCCCCGCACAGGCCTACTCTCGGAGCGCTTTCCGGCCAACGGTGCGGCGTCATCAAGGCGTCATCAATAGGAGGCTGCCATGAAGAGGATGGTCCGACTTGGCGTCACGTTGCTCCTGAGCGGGGTGGTTGGCGTCGCGCTAGCGGCGCAGAACCCGAAGACCACGACGGTGCAGGGGAAAGTTACAGCAGTCACAAACGATTCCCTCACGATCTCGCACGGTGCAGACACCATGACCTTTGCCGTGGACTCGGCCACCAAGCTGACGGGCAAAGGCATCGGGACGATGGCAAGTGAGAAGAAGGCGAAAAACGAGCCGCTCACCATCACGGATGGTGTCGCCACCGACGACCTGGTCAAGGTGACGTACCACGAGATGGAGGGGAAGATGCACGCTTCCCAGGTGACCGTCGTCCAGAAGAACCTGCAGAGTCAGATAAAGAAGTAAGCAGCGAGCGCAGGCGGGCGGTCCCCCGCAAACGCTCCAGAGCCAGAGTCAGCAGTCTGTCGCTGCCGGCGTGATGCGGATCGTTATCGCAGCGACGAGTGAGACGTTCACGGCGGCTGGGTACGACGTCTGGCTAAGCTGATGGCCGGTGCCGTCAGGAATAATCTTTGAGCCAGAAAATTTTCGCAGACACTTGCGGGCGGCCACATCGATGAGCGCCGCTTGTTTAGCAGCGCCTGGCACGGTGTGTTCGCTCTAGGCGTGCACGGCGGGGCACAGGTGCAACTGCGTCCTGATGTCCTACGGTTTACCGACGAAGGCCCGACCGGATGCTCCGCAACCTGGCACGCTAGTGCGATCTCTGAATGCGAGCTAGCTGGCGCAGATCGTTGCGCGGAATGACGCGATTGGCTGAGGGTTGCGTATCGTCGGCTCGGGCGGCACCAGATCGCCGCGCGGGTAGGCCGTTCAGGGGTGTGCCTGCTGAGCGCCGCTGAGGCGCTCCGGCCAGTCGGTGATCAGGTTGATCCTGCCCGATTGCACACCCTCTAGCGGCACCAAGAGCAAGAAGCGGTCAGCGTCCTTGGCTACGTTGAACGTGTTGAGCTCGAAATCCACTTCAAAGAGAAATTGCGGCGCTTCGGCCGCTGCCGACGCCACGGGCCGCACGCGATACATCTTGCGGTCGGCGCTAAAAAACAGCTCGGCGGCATTGCGTCCCCACTGGACGAAGGTTGCTTTAGGCGCGATGCGCTGGATCTGACCTGTTGGCGGGAAGGGTTCAAGATATAACGCTAAGCCTTCAATACCCTCTTCGGCCAAATAAGCGGTCCAGCGCGAGTCTGGAGACACGGTCGCATACGCTTGCATTCTCAGTTGACTGGTCGTTACACGCCGGGGTGGTCCCGGTTGCGTGACTGATACTGAGGACAGGAGGAATTTGCCCGAGTTAGGGACCGGTTCGTGAAAAATGACGAACCGGCCGTCTGGCGACCATTGGTAAGTGTAGATTTTATAATCGTTGACCTTCCGGAGCACCTCTTGGGTACCCGACTCTAAGTCTCTGCGCCAGATGGTGGTCACATGATCGCGATCGGAGACGTAAGCAATCGACCGACCGTCAGGGGCCCAGGCGGGGAAGATCTCATCTCCGGGATCGGACGTTATCCGCGCCACACTGTCGTACTCCAGGTCCAGCATCCAGATATCAGTCTCGCGACTCACGTCCGAGGCATAGGCACCGTAGACAAGGCGCTTGTTGTCCGGAGAGAGTGACACAAACTGATCCTGGTAAGGCTGTGCGACACCGACACGTGCAAGGCGCTGCCCTCTGGTATCGAACCACCATGCTTGATGCAGTTCGGACGGCCGTGGTCTATACGCCACGACACCCGTATTCGAGGTCGAGAGACCGCCGCCCATGCTGAGTACGTTCGATGCAATCGTTCGAGGCTCGCCGCTAGTGGTGAAGCGCACAGGATCAAAGGGCTGTGCCATCAGGGTGGATGATCGCAGAAACAGCAAGTGTCCCGCTGAATAAATGGGGTTCTCCGCGCGCTCCACGACCGTTTGCGCTAGAGAACCGTCGAGCGATCCGAGGACAATTCTCGGCCCGGCTCCCCGGATGAACGCTGTATAGAGGAAGTGGTTGCCGTCGGGGAGGAAGTGTGCCGTCTCATGAGAGAGCCCATTGCGCTCCAGGCGCGTGATCGGCGTCGCTACGCCACCCCTCGCGTCCACTCGAAGCAGGGTATCTATCCCAAACTTGTCGAAGATGATGGTGCCATTGACACTCCACGTTCCTCGGCCGCCGGGAGTGGTGATGCGGCGAGGCCGCCCCTGGCCGAGATCGAGACGATACATGCCGTCCACCGCACTGTACGCCAGTGAGCGACTGTCAGGAGACCAAAACGGCTTCTGGAGGGTCGAGGTGTCGGCCACAACGATCGCGTTGCCTGACGAGAGATCGCGCACCCAGAGCTCAGGGTCGCCCTTCGCAGAAAACGCGACAAAGGCGAGCTTTGAACCATCAGGTGAGATGGCCTCAGATCCTATGTAATTGACGGTGAGATTGGAGCGCAGATCGGGCAGTGTCGTGCCGACTGGCGGCACAACCGAGAGTTCCATCGGCGGTATTCGCGGAGTCGTGCGCTGCCGGACCCATGGCCACAGCACAGCGGCGGCAAGCATCAGGGCGGCGGCTGCTGCCACAAATGCAGAGCGCCGGACTATCGGTCGAGTGTCGTGGGTAGGTCGATCATCGGGTCCAGCCGCAAGCTGAAGCGTCGCGGCGACATCGGCGATGCTCTGCCACCGTGCGTCTGGATCTTTCGCGAGACATCGCTCAACGGTCGCCCGAATCAGCGCAGAGATTGGTGAACGCACGCTGGGCATCCAAGACGGCTGCGCGTGCAGAATTTGGCCAATGACAGATGCTGAACTCCCCCCATCAAACGCTCGCTTTCCTGTCAGCATCTCGTAGAGCACCGCTCCGAACGCAAACACATCAGTCCGTGCATCGGCCGTCGCTCCCTCCACCTGTTCAGGTGCCATGTAGTGCAACGTGCCGAGAATGGTCCCCGTGCTCGTGAGCGGTTCCTCGGTTGCCATGTGGGTCTGGTCGCCAGTGACGCCCAGCGGGATCGTCCTCGCCAAGCCGAAGTCAAGCAGCTTGGCTCCACTCTTTGTCAGCATGACATTGGCGGGTTTCAGATCACGATGCACAATCCCCGCGCGGTGCGCTGCGGCTAACGCATCGGCGACTTGGGCAGCGATGTCCAGCGCACTGGCGAGCGGCAATGGTCCTTTCCGTAGGCGCTCGGCCAGCGTCTCACCCGCCAGATGTTCCATGACCAGGTACGTGGCACCATCCTGCACACCGACGTCGTAGAGCGCGCAAATGCGCGGATGGCTCAACGCGGCAATCGCCTTCGCTTCGCGTTCAAATCGTGCACGGCGCTCGGCGTCAGCAGAGATGTCGCTTGGGAGTATCTTGATGGCGACCGTGCGGTCCAGGCGTGTGTCGCGGGCCTTGTAGACTTCGCCCATACCGCCTGATCCGGCGTGACTCACGATTTCGTAGGGGCCGAGTCTGACGCCAGTGGAGAGTGCCATCACTTGTCGATCCGACGTTGTCGAGCATCCAAATGCTGCAGGTCACTTCGGAAAAATCGTAGCGGAGCCTGCGACTACTCCCTCGCGATCAGGACCAGATCGTCTTGAACTCGGCCCCGCGTAACCGCGAGCTTCCCGTCTTTCGACCACGCGAAGTCGAAGATTGCCTCCGATGTGAAGTTCGTCACCCGCTGTGCGGGACCGCCTTTGATGGGCTTACGCCATATATTGGGTACAGAGTCCCTTGTGTCAACGAACGCGATTCCAGTCCCGTCCGGCAAGCCCGCGACACGCAGCGACACGTCAGGGATAAACGGATGTGGTGACAGCGGAATTCCGCGAATCCGTTCGACAGCACCGGTGTTCGGAGACAGCAGTGCGAACGTGCCTCCAATGGTTCCATCATCCTGCTGAACAGCCATGCCGCCGAGCAGTCGCCCGTCTGGCAGAATGTCTGACAGCCAGAACGGTTGTCCGTTCCCCACAGCGGCGGGCACACCGCCGTTTGCCGGAACCCGGAAGGTGCGTGTTATCCCATTCGCGAGTGTATTGAAATAGATTTCCTGGCCATCCGTGCTCATGACGGGGCCAGAGTCCTCCGGCCCGGAAGTGATGGGCTTTGCATCTCCACTCACAACGTCCACCCTCCAGATGCGGCTTGCCCGAGCCTCCGTACGCGCGCAGAAGACATAACGCCCGTCATGGCTGGCGGCGACTGAACCTACGTTCTCGACACCCGGCGCGAGAGGGACCAAACCGCTCCCATCCCGATTGACGGCCCAGATCTCTGCTGGACCGGACCGGGTGGACCCGAAAAGCACGCGCCCGTCAGCCAGCCACGTTAGGCCAAAGGCACCATCGGCAGTTCGCCCAAACGTCAGGTCGCTAGCCGCACCGTCAGTCACCAGCGAGATGCGGGATGTGATCTCATACTGCACCGTCACCAACATCGTGCCATCGCTCGACAGGCTCAGACCCGCATAGGTCGCCAGATCATTTGTCACCGGAGTGCGCTTGCCTGACTCTGGAAACGCTTGCCAAATTTGCAACGGCTGCCCATTCACTTCCGTTCCGGAGAGTAGGATCGATTGGCCGTCCGGCATCCACTGCGCGGCGGAGATAACGGCCCATGACCCCGCTACCCCCTTTTCAGCTCCACTGTGAGTGTCGATCAATCGCAGCTCGGCGTGTCCACCCACGATGATCGCCGCTAAGACCCGTTTGCCATCCGGAGACCACGACGCCGGATGTCTCATGAATAAACGCCCATCCCGAAATGAGGCGAGCGGACGAATGGCTCTGCCTTCAATGTCTGAGAGCATCAGGTGGGACTCAGTGTGATCCTTTGCCAGTACGTGGCGTGCGAAAACGAAGTGTGATCCATCCGGCGCAAACCCGATGCCGCTGTCGATGTCATGGATGAGGCGCTGGGGCCTCCCGCCCAGAACGGGCACTTTGAAAAGGGTTCCCCATAAGCCACCGCCACTTTCTTTGGTGACGTAGTAGATGTGATTCGCATCGCGCGAAAAGGCGACTCCGATGTACTCGACACCCGAAGGGGGGACAATCTGTACGTCGCTCGCGGTGGCTGTCTGTCGTACCCACAGACTCGGCGTCCCGTTCACCGTCTTGACATGTACGACGTAGCGGCCGTCGCCAGAAATCGCCGCCATGTGTGCATGCCCTTCGGTGGTCAAGCGAGTCATCCGGCCGATTCGATACCGTGTGCCGCTCCCGTGCTCGTGGAGTGCTGCCCTATGCACCCACCACCAGACAGCACCCGCCGCTACCATCGCGAGGGCCATCGCGAGGCTGCCCATAGCCAAGGCGCGGCGACGTGTGGCTCTGGACGCCGGGACCGAGGTCAACGGGGCGTCGCTGTCTGGCCCCGATTCCCCGCGCTGCACGACGGGCGAGCTGCCAGAGCGCACTTGCCCTTGTAGTTCGTCACGGAGCGCGCGCAGATCCAGCAGCAGGTCCTGCATCGTCTGATAGCGTTGCGTTCGGTCCTTACGAAGCGTCTTGCTGACGATGCGCTGGAGTTCTGTCGGCACATCTGGCTCGAACCGCGCCAGCGGTGCGGGCTCGCGATCGAGAATCGCGGCGAGCACATCGCTGCTACTCTTCCCAGCGAAAGGGTGGCGACCCGCCACCATCTCGAAGAGCAGGACGCCCAGCGACCAAATGTCGGTACGGCCATCTATCTCCTGCGCGCGCGCCTGCTCCGG
The DNA here is from genome assembly GCA_963800785.1 of Vicinamibacteria bacterium. GTDB lineage: Bacteria > Acidobacteriota > Vicinamibacteria > Vicinamibacterales > JAENWD01 > JAENWD01. The sequence goes on along the minus strand of CAWDCH010000019.1, from coordinate 42,592 downwards.
CGACATGTACGCGATCGTGCCGACCACATGCCCGGCGTTCGTCTTGAACCCGGTGCGCGTGGACTGCGGCTCCAGTGCGTCGCTGGCGGACACCAGCTTGGCTAGCCCGAAGTCCAACACCTTCACGAACCCGTCCGGTCGGAGCATGACGTTTTCGGGCTTGATGTCCCGGTGGACGATGCCCGCTGCGTGCGCCGCGCTCAGCGCGGTCGCGACCTGGAGGGCAATGTCGAGGGCCTCGCGCACCGTGACGTGCCGCCCAGCCACCCTCTGTCGCAGCGTCTCGCCCTCCACGCACTCCATGGCGATGAATTGCTGGCCGTCAGGCGTCTCCCCGAGCGCGTGGATGGTGCAGACGTTCGGATGATTGAGAGCGGAGGCGGCACGAGCCTCCTGCCGGAAGCGGGCGACGCGAGCGGAATCGCGGGTCAGGTCAGCCGGTAAGAGCTTGAGTGCGACATTACGCTGTAGGCTCAGGTCTTTCGCGAGCCAGACTTCGCCCATGCCTCCGGTGCCGAGCGGGGCGACGATCTCATACGCATCCAGGCGAGCGCCGGGACCCACGGGCATTGGCAGCCGGGCGGATTATAACGGCGCGGCTGCGGCAAAGGACTCGATTCGCGACTCAATCGTCGAAGGCTGAAAACAATGGCGCGCCGGGTGGCTCAACTCGCAACCTCAGCAGGGGACTAGTTAGGCCGTCGAGGTCAGTTTTGCCGGGAATTTTCACAGGGACCTGCGGTGGGCCTGACCCATGTTCCGCGATCGTTTAGCAGCGCCTGGTGATTGGCCCGAAAACCGTCTGGTCTCGCAGCTCGGTCGCAAGTACACGCTGAAGACTCGCGCGGCAAGCGACACAGGAATTCCCGCCCTGACTCCACGTGATGACTCAGGTGCGCCAAGTCTTCTTCAATACTCTCCGGAACCTTTCCTTGCATGACGATCCTGCCGTCAAGTGCGAGGCGCAGCACCGCGATCGTGCGCATTTTCTCTTCGTGTAGTCCAGTGGTCGGACCTCTACCATCACGCTCCTCGTTCCCCAAGTTGGCCCGTCAGCCTTGATCTGGTTCTCGCATTCCAAGGGCCCTGCGGACCGCACGACGCACAATCTCAGTGGACGACAAATCCTGCTCCAACCCCTCTCGACGGATCGCCTTCCATTCATCCGGATCGAAGTAGACGGTCTTCCGGACAAGTCCCGCGTCCGTCACGGTGGTAGCACCACCTCTGGGTCCTACGGTCACCCTCTTTCCCTTGGTTGATCTACCCATGCCCGACGTGTGTCGTGTGATCCAAAAAGGACTGATTCCTGAGCCTCACGCCGCGAGGTCCGGCGTCGCGGAATCCTTCGTGATTTCGGGCGAAGGTGAGGGCGTTTCTGAGGGGGTTTTCTGAGCCTTCCTCCATCGCTTCAGCGTGGCCAGTGACACCCCAAGCGAACGAGCGGCTTCGGCGTTCGACAGATGAGCCACCGGAACAAGACGATGGAAAGGAACGGCTCCCCTTGGTCGGCCCAGTTTTCGCCCGTTCGCACGGGCGCGCGCTAAACCTGCCTTGACTCGCTCGACTATGCGCCCACGCTCGAATTCCGCGATAGCGCCCAGAATGTGGAGCTGGAGCTTTCCGGCAGGCGTCGTCGCGTCGATCCCCTCGCCGAGCGAGACGAAGGCCACCCCGAGGCTCTGAAACTCGTCGAGAACCGTGATCAGGTGTTTGAGATTCCGTCCGAGACGATCCAACCGCCAGCACACAACGACGTCGATCTGGCGGCGTCTGGCGCGCGCGAGCAGCCGGTTCAACTCGGGTCGTGACTCCTTCGTGCCAGAAATACCGTGGTCCACAAACGGTTCAGCCGACCAACCTCGGTGCTCAGCGTACCGACGCAGCTCATCAAGTTGGTTCTCAGGGTGTTGATCAAGTGTTGACACTCGCGCGTACAGAGCAGCTCGCACGCCGTCCATAATAACGCTAAAGCGCTATAACGTCAACTACGCGCGCCGTCTAAGGCGTGTCTCCCAAGTGGGTGCTGGTGATCGCGGGAGTCTGGGTGGGTCGCCCATATCCTGGATCCCACCGAAGGGCGCTCAACGATTTTTACAGTCGTGCTTGAAGGATGACGTGTGGTCCGGTAGCATCTCCGCCCGTTTATCCGGCACCGGACCCAGCCGGAAGGCACCGCGGAACACTCCCCCAAGGGGAGCGCCCCCCTCCGTGTGCGCTACCGGTTCTCGCTCGACTCGTTGAACGCAGTCTCAGAAAGGAAACTCCTATGAGACAGGTGATACTCGCGCGTGTTTTCAGTCTTGGCCTTGCCTTGCTTCTGCCGTTGTCATCGGCGCACGCGGCGAATACCAACCCGCGTATACTGCCGCCGCACACGAAGCCGTACGGACAGTCATATGGGGAGTGGACGGCGGCGTGGTGGCAGTGGGCGCTCGCCGCGCCGGCGGCCGTCAACCCGCTCACAGATGACTCGGGGGCACATTGCGCTGAAGGCCAGGATGCCAAGGTCTGGTACCTGGCGGGAGTAGCCAACGGTGGGACGGCCACACGGTCCTGCACGGTTCCGACCGGAACCGCGCTCTTCTTCCCGATCGTGAACACGTTCTTAGCGGGCGCGGACGAAGGTACCGTGGAGGAGATGCGCGCGAGAAACGCAGCATTCATCGACTCCATTGCCACGATGTCGGTGACCATTGATGGCCAACCCGTCGAGAACCCGGTGGGGTATCGCGCAATCTCCCCCGTATTCAGCCTCACGCTGCCCGCCGGTAACATCTTCGGCGCGCCCGAAGGCATATACGAGCCCGCCGTGTCTGATGGCTTTTGGCTGCTGCTAGCGCCGCTGCCACCGGGGGAACACGTCATTCACTTCTCAGCGGCTACCAGCGACGGGGTGTTCTCCCTGGATGTCACGTACATTCTCACGGTCGAAACCGGCAGGAAGAGTGGCGTCTGATGTGGCACTCGAACTGCGGAGTCTTTTTTGTGTGCGCGGCGCGCCCGGCTGCGTCCGGTGCGTCCGAAGGCAGTGTCGGATTCTCGGAGTCACGCCAACGTGAAACCCCGCCCAGCGTTGCCTGGTTCTCAACGCTGGGCACTTCAACCGCGAGCGCGTTCATGACTTCCGCACCATCCTGCAGCGAGGTGTGTGATGAAGAAGCTTGCCCTGATCAGAACTGCCGTTGCCGGCGTGGGTCTGTCGGGCGTAAGCGTCCGCGGGGACAGGAGTGGGCGCACTTCGGTGCCGAGTTGAGGGGCACGCGCGAGGTGCCAGTCGTCGCCAGCAACGCACTCGGCAGGTTCACCGCGCGGCTCAGTTAGGATGGCACGGCTTCGACTATTCGCTCGACTACGATGCCCTCGAGGGCACGGTGACCCACCAGACCGAACACAAACCCCTGCCTCTTTAGAGGCAGGATTGTCCGGTTGTCCGGAGAATTCAAGAAGGGAGTTCTTCAATCACCTGCTAGGCACCGCAGGCGTGCGCGACCGGCGGCATCAATGAGCCTCGGATGTTTAGCAGCGCCTCAGACAGAGTTTACCCGTCGCTGCGGAGTACGGAGCGGCTGTAGATTTCCCACAGGCACGACCCCTGCTGGGGCTGGATGGCGACCCAGTGCCACGCGCTGAAAGCTGCGGTGGACTACCCGGGAGCAGGCGGCATTTGCGCTGAGGCTAAAGTCTGGGACTGCGACGGAGGACGTCCCAGGGCCCGGCGAATTTCCCCACTCTCCAAGCGCTCAAAAACGCCCAAGGCCACTCTGAAATGGGCTGATAGCGTCGGTAGTCGCCGGTGCCTGTTCGGTCGCCGCAGTGGCGCGACTCTTAAGCCACTCCTCGATCTCGACATCGATCCAACCAACGGCTCCAGCCGACAGACGTCGGCGCAGCGGGAAGGCTCCTGCTCGTTCCAACCGATCAAGGGTCGGGCGGCTGAGCCCCGTAAGCCGAATGAGTTCATGCCGCCGAATGAACCTCACACAATGCCTCGCAGGATCGGTTCCGTAGCAGTTGAACGGTCGCGTACTTCTGTCCCAGAGTCAACGGAGCCTGCTCTTGTCCGGCATTCCCATCTGAAGTGCACGCATATCCTGGGGCCTACGATTCATAAGGCAACGTCTGCCAAATGTCGGCCTGGCAGGTAGGCGTTGACGTGAACACGGCAGTGGCACTGCGCGTGCGAAGCGCGGCAGCGTTATTGTCCCGGCAGGGCGACCAGGAGCGTTCAGCGAGGCGCATGCGAACGATTGAACACGCAGACCGAACCGCGCAAAAGCGCTAGATGGTCGAACCCAGGAGCAACTGACGTTTCAGATGTGCAAGTCGATTTGCGCGGGCAGCACCTCGCAGATTGCCATGCCGACGCGTTTCCGCCTCCAACAGTTCGAGGGCCATACGGTCGATGTCGCGTTCCGGGTCTCCTGGCGGATCGTACGCGTTCAACGAAACGGCATCTAGAGCCGCATGCTCTCTTTGATCTCGGCAACCTCGCTCCATTGCGCACTGTTCGAGCCGGACACGTTCGGCGAACTGCTCTCTCGTAAGCTGGTCGCCCAAGAAAATGGGGACGTACACAATCCCTTGTCCCTGACACCATCGGCGTTTCTGTTCGCAGTGCATCGGCCCTGTGGATCGCGCGGGCTCGAAATCGACGATGACGGGTGGGCGGCGCAACAGGTAATAGCGTGAAACATTGACGACCCTATCTTTTTGATTGGGATACAGTTGCCGAGTCAGCTCAACCAGTCGGTACGACTCCGCACGACGCGTGTCACCGAGCACGACGCTGATTTCGTCTTCTTCGTGCTGAACGGGACCGAGAAACGTACTCATCAGCGCGTTTTCGTATCCCCATGATCGCACGGACCTAAGCGCCGAGCCGGTAGCGGGGGAACCTATGAACGTGGTGAACCTGCGTCGCTCGGCCGCCCGGCCTCGACTGGTGCGATTTCAAGAGTGCCCTCGGCTTTTCCTAAACACTGGGCGACCAGTGAGGACCAATCTGGTTTCACAGATCGGTCTCTCCGACAAATCAGCGGCTGGCCGCGGTCGACCAGACACCGGCGGCACGTGCGTTCGCCCGCAGGAACTTCGAAGTGTCAGCGGGGCGAACGAGGAACCTCGCGAGCGGCTTCGTCGCCGCCGACAAGCACCCGGGTCGCAGGCATCGGAAAAGTTTAGGCTGACGCGTCCCACCGAGGGTCCGTGCCGTCTTTGCGGCAGCACAACCGTGCTGCGCCTCCGGTCAGAAAATCGCGAGCGGGTTCAGCGGAGATCCGGTGCCGCCCGGAACGCGGAGCGGCAAGCCGACGAACAAAAACGTCCAGCGGCCCCGCTGCCGCGCTTCGCGGGTCAGCGGGTCCAGATCGAGGTTGTCGAGGATCGGCATGCCCAGACTCACGAGCACCAGCTCGTGCAGCGGGTTCACCAGCCCCTCGACGTTGGACGGTATCACGTCGTTCTCGCCGTCGGAACCGATCATCGCCACGTCGCGTGCCTTGAGCCACCGGGCGACCGAGGCCTGAGAGCCCGCCGCGCCCGCCTCGAGGAAGTTCCACGGGCCCTTCGTGCGCGCCCGTTGCCAGCGACCGACGCGGATCAACAGCACGTCGCCGCTGCCCACTTTAACGCCCGTCTTCGATTCCCACGCCTCCAGATCCTCGCTCGTGATCCCGGTTCCGGGCTCGAGGAAGTCCACGCCGCGCAGCCAGGGGATGTCGACCAGCACGCCGCGCGTGAAGATGCCGTTCTTCACGTTCTGTATGCCGAGCTTGCGGGCACCGCCCTGCTCGAGCACATCCACCGGGATGCCGTTGTACAGCTTGCCCTGGTGCGCGAAGTGCGTGAGTCCGTCCATGTGCGAGTGGGCAAAGCCGTGGTACTCGATCGCGTAGCGATCTCCGGCCAGCTCGTGTCCGCCGAACTGCTCGACCGTGAGCGTCTGCTCGAGCGGGTTGGGATTGAATTCGTCCTTCTGCTTGTTCAGATCGACCGAGAGCGACACGGTCACGCCATCTCGCACCAGCGCGGCCGCCGCCTTGCGCTTCGCCGGTGTGATCAGGTTGAGCGTCCCCAGCTCGTCGTCCTTGCCCCAGCGCCCCCAGTTCGAGATCTCCTTGAACCACGCCTCGAACTGCGCCCGCATGACCGTCTCGGGCGGCGCCGCATCTGCGGCCGCGAACGGGCGCGCGGGTCCCGCCACCGTCAGGAGAAGCACAATCGCACCGGACCGCTTGCGCATACCCTTTGGCTTCATTACCGTCTCCTCATGCCAGCTGGAATGGATCGCGTTCCACATCGGCGCCCATCCTACGTCAACCTTCGCGGCTCGAGTGGGCGCGAGCGTGGGCCGTGCGCCTATTAGGAAGCATTAGCGGCCTCTCGAAGGTTAACGCAAGGCCCGTTCTACGACCCTGACCCTCCTGACAGAGATAGGTCCTCGTACACGCCGCACCGACGACCGACCCCTCAATAGGAGATTGCTCGTCCCTTGGCGACTCCTAAGAAACTAACCTGCGAGTATTTCCCCGGTCTCGCGATTAAGGAGCGTAAACCCAAGTTGGTCGGCACGCTGACGCAACCGGCGGAGGATGCGGGCGCGCTGTTGGGCATCGTACGCATCGGCGCCCGGATCGCGATACACGAAGTCGCCCTTGAGCGTGTGGTAAATCAGGATGGCGAGCTTGCGCGCGGTGGCGGTGATTGCTTGGGGCTTGCCAATGCGCGCGGCCAATCGACGATAAAACGCGCCGAGAGCGGTCTGCGTGCGGCCCAGGCTTGTGGCGGCAAGACGCAGGATAGCGGCCGCGCGATTCGCAGAGGGCTGGGTGCGCGCGCTGAGCAGCCGGCCGCCCGAGACCTTGTTTTTGGGCGCGAGCGTCAGCCACGACGTGAAGTGCTGCGCGGTGGGCCATCGCCGCATATCGGTGCCGATTTCAGAAACCAACTTGAGCGCGGTGTAGGGCGCGATGCCGTCGATCTGTGTCAGATCGACGCCCCCGGTGAGATGGTGGAGCGACGTCCGGATCTCGAAGGCGGGATCGGTGGCCCGCGGCTTTCGCGTCACCCGTGGCGCCGGCACCGGCGCGGCCGGCACGGCCAGTTGGGCGGTCAGTTGCTGGACGTGCGCGGCGATGGCCCGATCGCAATCCACGAGCTGCGCCTGACACGCATCGAAGAGTTCCAGATTCTGTCGGAGCGCGAAGAGATGCTCCGGGCGATAGTGACCGGTCAGCGCAGCCACAATCTCGGCCTCTGACGCGCGGCACCGACGATCCCGGTGCTGCGCGAGCTGCGCTGGGTCGCGCTGGCCCGCGACAATGTCGCGCAGGATGCGGAGCCCCGTCAGGCCGGTGATGTCACTGACCACAAACGGCAACTGGAGATTCATCTGGATCAAGGCTTTCTGCATGCGCTGGATGTGCATCGCAGCGGTGTCCACGAGGGTCTGTCGATGCCGGACGTAGGCGCGCAGCGTGACCATCGCATCAACCGGACGAAAGCTGCCTCGCAAGAGCCCAACGCTGTGCAAGTCGCGCAACCACTCGCAGTCGGACACGTCGCTCTTCCGCCCGGGCACATTCTGCACATGCCGCGCATTCACGAGGTGTACCTCGAGACCTCGCGCTTCGAGGATCTCGTACACCGGAATCCAAAAGACGCCGGTCGCCTCCATCGCCACACTGGTCACCCGACAGGCCACGAGCCAGTCGGCCAGCCGATGCAGATCGGTGGTAAACGTGCGGAATGACTGCACCGGCGTCGCGTCGCGATCGGGCGGCACCGCGACGAAGTGCGCGGTCGAACCACAGTCAATCCCCGCCGCATGGGGATTGATGCGCTCCAACACGTACGGCGAGGAGCGCGGCTTGCTGCGGCGACGGCGAGGCTGATCGGTCATCGGGATCCTCCCTGCGAGAAGGCACATCCAGGAACAGGGAGACGGATTCGCGAACAGACTCCTAAACGGGATCACACCCCACAGAGTGCGTCACCACTGATGATGCCGTCACTCCCCGGGCCACGCTACTCGACGGGCACACCAGCACCAGTGTCGCTGCGGCCTCGGTCCCCGGATGCGCCGCCCGATCCTACGCGCAGTCACCCACCGTCGGTCACGATGACGCACAGTTTCTGGTCTGATGAGGCGCGATTGAATTGAGTGGGCCGCTACTCAGGAGTAATCGTGGGGCAGTCGATGCGAACTGGGTGCACATGGACACCACACCCACAATCAGTTGCTGCGGCCGAGGCAGAAATCCTGTGGTTCTGCCGCTGGCGGGCTTTCGTCGCCGACTGATGGTCGTGGACGTGTCGATGTTCGCAGGACTTTCTCGGCGGGAAAAACGCAAGGATAATGACGCGGTCGAACAGTCGCGTTGTGGCGTCCAACGTCCATAAGCAGCGGAAACTGGCCCTAAGACGGCGCTGTCCGTCATGCAACGTTAGGCTTCGTGACAAGGTGAATGAGAACGGTGACGTCATGAACAAGGATCGCCAGACGACCGACGCACCGTTGCACTGGAGTTCGTCGCAAGAGGTCTGGTCACGAAGATCTTTCATGAGAGCCGGTGTTTGCTACGGCGGAATCCTGCTAATGAACTCGGATCTCGCCGAAGAGCTCACGGCCGTTCAGCAGACATTCGTCGGCAAGGAACATCGTACTGACCACACCACGCTGAGTATTCGCGAAGCCGGCGAGCTAATGCGCAGAAAAGCAATCTCGCCGCTCGAGCTGACGCGCGCCTGTCTGGAGCGGATCGAGCGGCTGAACCCTTCTCTCAACGCCTTTATCACCGTGACCGCCGAGGAGGCGATGGCGCAAGCGCGTGAAGCCGAAGCTGACGTGCGGCGCGGCAGGTGGCGCGGGCCGCTCCATGGCATCCCGATCGGACTCAAGGACAACATCGATACGGCAGGCGTACGCACGACCTTGGCCAGCGCCGTTTTCAAGGATCGCGTGCCTTCCGACGACGCCGAAGTCGTCCGCCGGCTAAAAGCCGGCGGAGCTGTTCTGCTCGGCAAGCAGAATCTGCATGAAATTGCCTTCGGCACGACTGCAGCCGTCAGCCACTTCGGCCCGGTCCATAACCCGTGGCAACACGATCGAATTGCCGGTGGCTCGTCGGGTGGATCGGCTGCAGCCGTCGCGGCCGGCCTCTGTTTCGGAGCGGTCGGGACGGACGCGGGCGGATCGATACGCGTGCCGTCAGCTTATTGCGGAATCGTCGGCCTCAAGCCGACGTATGGGTTGGTCAGCATGCGCGGCGCCGGGGACGCGGGCTGGTGGTCGATGAACCACGTCGGCCCGATCTGCCGTAGCGTGGCAGACGCCGCGCTCCTGCTCTCCGCCATAGCCGGCCACGACCCGCGCGACACCACCAGCGTAGAAGCGCCGATACCGGACTATACGGCGGCCCTGCGAGCCAAAGTCTCAGCGCTACGGCTGGGCGTCCCTCGCGCCGTCTTCTACGATCAACTCGATCCGGAGATCGACGCGGCGCTGAGTACAGCGCTAAAAGTGCTGCGCCGCCTGACCAGCGACGTTCGAGAAGTCAGCCTGCAGCCGATCTCAGACACGATTGCGCCAAACATCGTCTTCGCCGAGAATTACGCGTTCCACGCACCCTACTTCGCGAAGACGCCGCAGCTCTATCACCCCAGCATCAGCCGGAATCTACGGCAAGGCTCGGAAGTGACGACCGCGGCTTACATTCAGTCGCGCCGTGACCTTGACGAGGCGCGCCGGACGATTGTCGCCGCGTTCTCGAGCGTGGACGTACTGGTCACTCCGACGACGGCGGTGCCGCCGCCGACCATTGAAGAAGCCGTGCGTCTCGGAATTGAACGGGAGATGATCCGCAACACGGCGCCTTTCAATGTCTACGGTCTCCCGACTATTTCTCTCCCGTGCGGCTTTACACGTTCGGGACTGCCGATCGGTATGCAGATCAGCGGACCGCGGTTCGGCGAGGCGAAGGTGCTCGCGCTCGCGCATGCTTACGAGCAAGCAACAGGGTGGCATACGAAGCGGCCTACGTTGTCTAGCCTCTAGAGTGGGCCTGGGCCCTAACGATGGCACGAAGCCGGATGCGCAGTTTGCATGACTGGTGTCGCCGCCGGTTAGTGCGCGCGGCGGATGCCGGATGTTAGTAACGATCAACGCCGTTGTGGCTACTGAAGGCTCGGCGGCGCCAATAACCGGAAGGCGACAGGGGTCATTCTGCTGGATAGCCCTTCCTGCTGCGACTCATCCCCGTGACCTCACGGACGTGCAGTGGGACTTCATTGGGCGCTTCTTGCTTGAGCCGGGCGCCGCGAAGACGGTCGAGAGCGCCCGTAGAGGGAGAGCCGTGCGGTGCTCAATGGCATCCTCTGGATCCTGAGGACCGGAGCACCGTGGGCTCCCTGCTGCTCGCGTAAAGAATTCTGTGCATCTCAGCGTCCGTGCTGAGCCGCACTCGCAGCAAGGAGGTTCGGGAACTCCAACCTTACGCTGTGGCTCACGAGGCCATACCCTTCGAGTATGTGGCGAAGCTCAATGGAATCGACGAGAAAACGCTTTAAGCTTTCGCGCCAGCGGGAGGAACCTGGTGAACGTCGTGAACCTCTAAACAGCTTCGACACGCCACGAGCTACCGTGCGTTGGCACCAAGCTGGTCTTGTTCATCACGCTCAGCTCGTCGAGTGCCATGGGCCCGATTTGCGGGCCGAGTGAGCTCCGATTTTATGGCACTTATCGTCCTGACCGATGGCGCGCCCGCTTCCTTGCAAGAACTAGCAAGCCATTCCGAGAAACGCGACCACATGCGACTTCGGACGGCCATCATCAGTGACAGCCGACCCCGGAATTCCGGGGTCGGCTGCCATGTGCCACGATCGGTTAGAGCCTTGGGCGCAGGGGGTCGCTGGTTCGAATCCAGTCGCCCCGACCAATTGTGACAGTCATTTACAGTCGCGAGCCGCCATCCGGGTTTTCATTTGTGACCCGGATTGTGACGCGACCCCTCCCCCACGCCGCGTGGGCGACAGAGGATTGTGGCGATGTGCGCCCGGCGCTCTGAACGTTCGCGCATCCGAAAAGCTGAGAAACGCGCCGCGGCGGTGGCACGACGGCCACAGATGCTCGCGGAAGAGCAGGCCCTCAGGGACCAAATGAATGACCTTCTTCGCAAATCGAAAGCGATGGGGGCGAACGTCAATTACAGCAAGAAAATCGACGAACTGACGGCAGAGCACACTCGTGTCACGGCGTCTCTCGTCGCGATCCTTAATCAGCTACCAGAGACGCTAGGCGAAGGGATGCTCGAAGGCAACCGAGCGGGAGCATGCGTTGAGCTCCGCCGGCGGCTCGAGGACGCTCAGAGACTTCAGAACGAATCTGGAGAGCTGGCCGAGCGGCTCGTGGAACTCTGGATTGCTCGAGCCGACTTGGGGGCTGTACCCGTGGATCGAGAGGCGATGGCGTCCCAAGTGGACGCACTTGCCGAGGGTCTCAACAAGGTCGAAGCGGGCATCGATCATCATCGTGCCGTTATCGATTCGCTCTGTGCGGAAAGCTCTGAGTTGAACCGCGATGCCCGCTGAACACAAGTTGTCAGCATGCATCTCCCGGGCGCAATTTCAGATTAGCGGCGCGGTCGATTTCATCAAGCTCGTGACTCCGCATCTCCCGGACGATGACGCTGATCCCAAGCGGCAATATCTCTACAAGAGCTCGATCCTGATGGTGCAGTCGTTCTTTGAGGAATACCTCTTCTGCATTGTTGCTCTCGCTACCTTTTACAAAGCGCCCGCAGTCCGTCTGCACCTTGCGGAAGGGCAACGCGACCCAGAACGGTTCGTTGCGATGAGCACACCAGAAGTCATGAGCGCTGCTCAGCGTCGAGTTTCATTTGAGCATGATGCTCGTCAACTCAAGGGGCTATTCACGGTGCTAACAGGTGGTTCCCCGTTTGCTAATGCTAACTGCGAGCAGAAGTGCCTCGACTTTGCCAACGTCCGCAATATCATCGCGCATGCTGGAGGTTGGCCCAAGGAGGGCCATGTTCCCACCGTTAAGTCGCCCAACGTGATCGTCGAAACGAGCGAAATTCACGGCAGCAAATTCTTCAAATTACAGATTAGTCGGCAATTCTTCGGCGACAGCCTCTTGGCCCTGCACGGATCAGTGTCGGCAGTAGAAGAACGGGTGGAAGCCGATCCTGAATTTTCTCTTTAGCAAGAGCTCACGCCGGAGCTACGCATTGTCTAATGGGCCACATCAGCTGGTGCTCAAGTGGGGGCGCTCCACGGCGGCGGGCTTGTTCGAGGGCCAGTTACGCCGTAGAAGGTAGCGACGTCACGAGCGCTGTTGGAGCCAAGGCTATATCCGCGCGAGCTGAAGACGGCTCACCGACAAGAACCTTTTGAAAACGTGGCAGGAACTTGAGCATCCGCTTGTAGTGCTCGCGGTAGTACCGATCCACATCGAAAGCCTCGGTGCTTCGGCGCTGGTAGTAGAGCCTGGAGACCACGAGCCGCGCCGCCGCATCTGCGACCGCCTCAGACAAGAGACCCCTAACGATCGGAGAGTTCTGCCCCTCAAAGCCGTTGCCCAGGTACGGTAGAAGCGCCGGATGGCGTGCGGCGACCTTCACGATCTGTACGTCTTCCGCGCGCTCGATGATGGCGCGAAAAGTCCCCATCTCTTCCTGTGAGAGCTCAATGCGGAAATCCGGCCCTTCCTCTTTGCGAGTCACCTTGACCTGGGTGGCCGCGACCGTATCACCCTTGCGAGCAATAACCTGCCCAGCAGCGTCCAGCACGCGGCCTTCGACGAGCACGCCGACGCGATAGAAGTCGAGGTCGTCGTTGTATTTCAGCTTCACCTGCGGCGTGCGAATGATGACTCCAGGGTCTGTAGAACTAATGTGTAAGTCCTCACCCATCGTCGCAACAACTTCGGCCGGAGCAAGAAGGATCAACTCTTTCTGGCGCTGCCACCCGATCCGGTACGTGGGCCGTTCAAACTGAAGGGTCTCCGGAGGAATCACCGGTTCCTCGACAATGACCCGCGGGGGCCTAACTTCGAGCAGCGCGTGAGCTGTGCGGGAACCGATGGTGGCGCTGATCATCGCGGCCTCGCCCATGATCAACGGACGGATGCGGACCTGCGCCACGAGAACGTCCTCGCGTCGACCGTGTACTTTCAGCGGTGCTGTCGGTGTCAGCAGCTCTACAACGCCCCCTGGGTCCACTTCGACGTGAACCTCATCACCGATGGCGATTCCGACCTTGCGGGCGACGACCGTCAGCGTACAGATCCTCGCCCATGTATGCGAACACCTGCTCCGGCACGATCGAGAGCAGCGGCGCCTCCCCGACGTCATCTCCCGGCAAGTCCTCCGCCTCAATTTCGCGGAGCTCCTCGGTTACCAATCGACCGAGCTCTCGCGCGAGGCGCTCAAGAGCTTGCCGAGTGTCGTCGCTCTCGACGCTACGTGCTTCGCTGCGAGCTCGCTCAGCTTCCTCCGCTACCAGAGTTCCCAGAGGCCCCTCGACGGCTTGCTTCAGGGCCATGAAAAAAGGGTGATTCGGATTCAGCCCGTCACGACGCCTCGAGATAATCGGGATCGGATTGCTCGGGTTCACGGGTTGTCCAGACGCAAGCGTGTCGTCGTACTCCCGCGCGAGCCGGTCGATGTAGTCGCACTCCACCCTGCCAGCGAACCACCCGGAGTGAATGTCGCCCTCGGTACTTGAAGAGGGTATTGTCGTAAATCGCACGCTTGCCCTTGATGAGGATGCCAGTCGGCCGGCCTGTATTCTCAGGGCCGTCCTCGCATTTCTCCGTGAGCCGCCAAAGCCGGAGCCGCGCCTTCACTCTGCCATAACCTGGAACGTCGATTTCAGAGTTGTAAATCTCCTGTGCGCGAGGGTAGGCGTAGATCAGCGACTTGGTGGACTTGTCATTTAGGTTGATCAGCTCGACACGTCTGGAGGGATCGCTGAAGATGTCACGAACCTGGAAATGACCGACAAGGCGACGGTAGAGGTTTTCGTGCTGAGGGCACCGGATTCCAGCAGCCGCCTCGACCAAGACTACAGTTCCCGAGCCACGCGCAATCCCGGTCCGTTCGCGGTCGTCCTCGGTGGCCTTGCGCTCACGGTCGAATCCCATCGGCCGTCTGGGTGAAGCACAAACTTGGCGTAGTAACCGTCACAGATCGACTCGAAGGTCACCTTGCCGAAAGCCGCAAGGTCCTTAGCTCCACGCCCGAGATTCCCACGCCGGTTTTCGCCTGACTCGAAGCCGGAAGTGCGCCCACCGAGCCGAGCGAGACGATTTTCCATGGTGGCAGTCGTCATTCCCTTTGCTCGGTCTCGGACAATGACGCGCCACGGCTGGTTTCTCCGGTGTTCGACCTCGACGGTAATCTTCCCCGGCTTCGGGCCTTCCATCGAGACGTAGGCATCGTCCGAGTTTGTGATCAGCTCAATCAGTCCACGAATGATGTCGCCCCGCATGGCATCGGTCGCATCCTGATGGAAGGCCCTGCCCGTGTAGTCGATGTTGCCGCTCTTCATCTGGCTCCTAGCCATTGTTTCCTCCGAACCAGTCGGGTTTGTTGCTGCGTAGATAGTCGAGGAACTCAACGAGATTGGGCCGCCCTGCCGCACTTGCGGCGGATCGGTAGGTTTCAAGACGCTCCTTCCACACGCTGGTCGGACTGTCCGGAGCGCACAGAAGGAGATCGGCGACTTCGTACCTTGTGGAGTGCTTCCAAGCTTCCTTTCTCAAATGCGCTAACCAAGCGATGGTTGGCGAATTCGTTGAGGAGCTTCTGTTCTCGCCTTCGCGTCGGCGGGTTGGCGCCGGGCTGCGAGAGAACTGCTCGGAAGAGCTCCAATCGCGAATTCAACCAGTCAATCCCTTCCTTCGAGAGCTGACGGCTCAGCCCGTCCTCGGTCTTCAGCAGAAGATTCGGGTGTCGGTCTTCGAAATCGCGCAAGGCCTTTGAAAGGGTCTTGTAGTTGGCTATCAAGTGCTTCCGCCACCGGAAGCGTTCCGGGGCGACTTCAAAACATCGAAGGAAGATGTCCTCAACGTCGAAGAACTGTCCCGCACCGCCGAGCTGATGCAAGGCGAAAGGGATGATGTCAGGGTTGTCGACTCGTGGTTTTTTTGTCACTATGCGCTCCGACCATGTACTCGCCGGCGCTGAGTTGGTCTGATTTCCCGGGCCCCCATGGACACCGGTGCATACGTGCCGCGTCCGGTCCGAACGAACCGGCCGTTAGAACGATGAAGGCGAACGAGCAGGTTTGCTTCGGTTCCGCGCCCAGGAATTGGAATCCCGCTCTTCAGGATTCCGGCATGTAGCTCACTGATGTGAAGCGGCCTACCGGCATCGCGGATCACTCTCTCGCATGCGTCGAGAAGATCATCTGAGCCAGGCCTGCGTTCCTGAGCCGTTTGCATCAAGGTTTCTTGCGCAACGCTGACCTCCTCGGGGCCGACTTCGACGGCTACTAGGCGTTCCAGAAGGTGTAGGCGCTCGCGGGACGCTTCGACTCGCTGCTGCGCCGCAGCGAGTGCCGCTTGCGCTACCTTCATTTCCTCCATCGCCTCCAACTTCCAGCGCTGAAGCTCTGCGATTCTGTCGCGCTCGCTCATACGGGTATGATACACAAAAAATATTGGTATGGCAAATGGGGCGGTACCGTATGGTTATTGGGGAAGTTCTCTAAGGACACCAGTTACAGAAATGCTGGGGTGCGCGTTTAGGGCCGAGGCCGGTTAGTGAACACTATCCGCTGCGCCGGCGGCCGAGTCAGCTTGGACGTCGCAAAACCCGACGGTTAACGTTTCCACAGCAGAACGCTTTGCAGCCATCCGGACGTGCGAATAGTGCTCCATCATCTCGCGGCTAAGATGGCCCGCTAAAGCCATCAGCGTGGCATCCGACGCGCCGCCTTCAGCCAATTCCGTGATCGCCTGATGGCGCAGATCGTGGAACCGCAGTCCTTGGAATGAGAGCGCCGCGGATCGGTACGCCTCGCCGGAATCGTGGCCGGCCGCGATCGCTTCTTTCGCAGCTCGCGCACCCGCTGCCGCTGCCGCCGCTCTCACAAGTGAACGCCAAGCAGTGCGCCACGTTTTCTGATTCGCGTACGGGTTCAGACGTCCATTCTCACAAGCTGGAAATATGAAGTGCTCAGACCGCGATGCGGCATTCGCTTCCGCTCGGTCACGCAACCGAGCAAGGGCAGCGATTGCATCCGCGTTCAGGGGAATTTTCCGATTGCCCGCATCAGTTTTGGACCGTCGGATGTTAACGGTGCGGTCCAGCCAATCAACATCGCCCCACTTCAGATTCTTTAGCTCGACACCTCGGCAGGTCGTCGATACAGCAAGCACGGCGGCGCAGCAGGCGACATCCCAGGCCGGCCTGCTGCCGGCGATTTGGAACAAGAGTTGTTTCTGGTCCGCGGTCAGAACGCGACCGACTGCCGTGCGACGTTCCGGCAAGTGTCGGACATCGTCTGCCACGACCGACCACACCTTGGCGCGCCGCAGCATCTGCCGGAGCACGGTAGTCTCCATGTTCACCGTGCGGTTAGACACGCCCCGCGCGGTTCCCGAGCGACGTAGCGTGATGGAACCGACAAGACGGGTGCGCTGATAGGCCGCGATTTCGCCGGCCTTTATTCGAAGAAGGAGTGTGCTACCGAAGAAGGCCTTCAACGGTTTCAGCCGTTCCCGGTCAAGTTGCAGCGTGCGAGCGGACACCATTACGCGGCGCTCCTCGGTGAAACGGTCTGCGGCAACATCGAAGGGCAATCGGGCGAAATCCCGTCCGCTCTTCGACGCTCCCTTTCCGGCCTGGATTTCAGCCACTCGCTTTTTCTCGAGCGCCAGTGCCTCTCGGCGGTCTGTCGTGTGCAATGCCTCGCGGTACCGCACGCCGCAAATTGTCACGTCCATGTGCCACTTGCCGCCTCGCTTGTAGATCATTGCGTTCCCCCTTTCACGTATCGTATCTTAGACCCCCTTTTAGGTCAATTGCGTTTCAGGGCATGTAAGCTAGAGCCGTATGACAAAAGCCAAACTTCCGGCGGAAGTGCTCGAGTTCTTTCGACGCGAAGGTGCGCGAGGCGGGAAGCTCGGAGGCAGCGCCGGCGGAAAGAAGGCGGCTGCGAAGATGACGCCCAAACAGCGCGTGGATCGGGCGAAGAAGGCAAGCGCCGCTGCGGCAGCATCGCGAGCAGCGCGCAAGCGGCGATAGCGACGGGGAGCGTCGGCTTAGCCTGACAGGCAGGGGCTAGGCTTCCTGCCCTCACCAACAACCTGCAGCGCCGTGTATTCCGTCGGCGGACGAGGCATATATCCCGCATCATGGTGCGAGCAGTTTGGATTCTGGCCCTGACGGTTGGATACGCGTCAGCATCACAACGACCAGTTGAAATCGGGGCATCGTTGTTTGAGCCCACGGTAGAAGCTCTCCGATAAACTCGGGACGATTCACTCTGTTGAACTGGTAACGTATCGGAAAACGCATGACGAACGAATCGCCACCCACATATCTACTCGCCTGGAATCCGAAGAACTTCGCCTGGGATCGACTTGACCAGGAGATCGGGGAGGTCGCGGAGAAGGGCGGAGTCTCGAGTTGGTGGTCCACCGGCAGCGTCAGAAAGCATCCCTGTCGGCAGTAGGGTGTTCTTGATCAGGCTCGGCGTTGACCCAAGGGGAATCGTTGGATCTGGTTACACGACCGGTGAGGTCGCGGATCAGGAACACTGGCAGCCTGAGCGAAGGGCCGCTGGCGACAGGATGAACCGCGTGCCCATCCGGTTTGATGTCCTTGTGCGGTTGCCACTGATCCGGCGTGCTGAACTGGAGGGAAAGCAGTTCGCCGGCTACAAATGGGACACGCAGATGTCGGGCGTCAGGATTCCTTCCGAAGTGGCTCAGGAACTGGAGCTGTTGTGGAGCCAACGCGTTGAAGGTGCCAAGAGAGGTGAAGCACCGCCAGCCATTTTGCCCAACGATGTTGACCGATGGCGGACATACCTCCAAGCTGCGGACGAAGACTCCGAATACCTCGAGCGGCATCGCCTCCGCGACAAGCGACGCATGGAGGTGAACCCGGCACTGAAGGATTTGGTTGGAGCATTCGCCAGTGGCCAGACGTCACTCGCGGACTTCAAAGAGCAGTTTGACTCGAAGACGCGGGTTGAGTGGGAAGTGCTCGGCCTGAAAGGGCCAGCCGGAGCAATGTTCCTCAATCAGGTCGCCAAGAATGTTCCTGACCAGGAAGCAGCTGAGCGGATCATGCGTGCAGCCGTCAGGGCACCTGTCTCCACGGATGACGCGCGGACAAAGATCGACGAAGTGGTTCAATTTCTTGACCAGCAGCTGGAGTCGGGAGGATTGGCGTCGAATGCGTTGAGATCTGCGAATGCCCCGTTCTTCCTCAGTGCGTGCTGGAATGCCCAGGACTCGGAAATGTGGCCAACCTTCTTCCAATCGGCGCGCAAGGCGCTGCAGGAAGATGGCCTGCTCGAGCCGGCACTTGCGAGGCGGGGACGGCTATGTCGCATTCGTCAATGTCTTCGCGTCTCTGGCCAAGGCGCTCGGGGTCTCGTTCCTGACGCTCGAGCACTTGTGCGACCGCCTGCATAGCGGGGAAGCACGCGGTGTAGGTATGGGTGGCGATTCTGAGGAAGGCGAGGAGCAGGAACCCCAGAGCGACCGTCCGCGAGTCTGGTTGGTGGCGCCCGGTCCGCGCGCACAGATGTTCGAACGAGTTCTACAAGGAAGGCGTGATTGGGATCGGGTGGCCAGAGGTCGGAGACCTTTCTCAGTATGGTGACCTCGCGTCGGTCAAAGCGGCTCTGCAGGCTCACCGTGGCGGGGATGTCAGCCCGGTCCAGGATGCCTATGCCTGCTACCAGTTCGTCCACGAGATGCAGGTCGGCGACCTCGTGTATGCCAAGAAAGGCAGACGCGAGATCGTCGGGTACGGTGTCGTGACGGGTGAATATCGGCACGAGCCGGAACGCGGCGATTACCCCAACGTACGAACGGTTGAGTGGAAGAAGCGGGGGAGCTGGGTGCCGCGCGAGAAGGCGTTGGTGACCAAGACGCTGACCGATGTCGGGAAGTATCCGCAGCTGGTGGCCGACCTCAAGCTGGCCGTTGGCACAGGCGGCGAGGGACCTGAGGAGTTGCCTCCAAAGCTCCGTACCGTCTACACCCTTGACCACGCACTGGAAGACCTCTTCGCTCCTCAGCAGCAAATCGAAGACGCGATCGACCTATTGCGCTATAAGAAAAACCTGATCCTGCAAGGGCCACCAGGCGTTGGGAAGACGTTCTTCGCTAAGCACCTGGCCTACCTCCTAATGGGCGAACAGGACGCGACGCGAGTCAGCCTCGTGCAGTTCCATCAGGCGTATTCCTACGAAGACTTCGTCCAAGGCTACCGCCCCAATGCCAAGGGGCAGTTTGAGCGCATGGACGGCACGTTCCTGCGATTCTGCGATGAAGCGCTGCAGGACCCGGCGCAGGAGTATGTGTTCATCATTGACGAGATCAACCGAGGCAATCTGAGCAAGATCTTTGGTGAGCTGCTGCTGTTGATCGAAGCGGACAAACGCAGCGACAAGTGGCAGACGGAATTGACCTACGCTCGACTGGGCGATGAGAAGTTCTTCGTACCGAAGAACCTCCACATCATTGGCACGATGAACACGGCCGATCGGTCGCTCGCCATGGTGGACTACGCGCTTCGACGTAGGTTTGTCTTCCTCGACTTGGCCCCCGGCCTGTCGTCGCCAGGTTTCTCCGAGCCGACTGAAGCAACTTGGTGTTACGGATGCGTTTGCGACTCGGATACGCTCACGACTGAACCGCCTCAACGCCACCATCACCGAAGACCGGACCCTCGGCGCCGGGTTCTGCATTGGGCACAGTTACTTCTGTCAAAAGCCGGCTGATTTGGGCGAACACGAGTGGTACCGACGCGTCGTCAGAACGGAGCTGGCGCCCTTGTTGCGCGAGTACTGGTTTGACGACCGGACCAAAGCCGACGCTGAGGAGGAGCGGCTATTAGAGCCGTAAGCCATGGCCGTTCCGATTCAGAACGTCTATTACCTCCTGTGCTACGCGTGGGACAGGCTCGATGCGCTAGATACCGTCGACGTCGGCGCACTGTCAGGCGATCGGATCGAGAACCTGCTGGGCAAGGTACTGCACGCCGGTGTATCTCATTTGATGCGCCGCGGACTCGATCGCGGCTATCTACCGGTGGAGCAGGAAGGGAGACAGCTGAGAGGCAAGGTTCTGCTCGTCGAAACGGCCCAGCGGCTACTGTTGCAGCAAGGGCGCGTCGCGTGCCGCACAGACGAGTTGAGCTACGACGTTCCACACAATCGTGTCCTCAAGTCTGCCATGCGCGAGCTGGCTAGGCTGCCGGGTATTGACCGCGATTTGGGGCTGGACATCAAGGACCTGTGCCGTCGCCTGGACGATGTGTCTGATGTTGAGCTCAGCCCCGCAGCATTCCGAGGTGTCCAGCTTAGCCAGAATCTCGTGCGGTACGCCTTCCTGATCGAGGTTGCCAGATTAGTGGCCGGTTGCCTGCTGCCGGAACAGGCGGGCCGAGGCAAAGTGTTCCGCAGCTTTACGTCCAGCGATCAGCAAATGGGCACGTTGTTCGAGGCATTCGTCAGGAACTTCCTGATGCGTGAACAACGTCAATTCAGCGTCGCACGGCCGAAGGTGCCTTGGGCTGTGGCAGGGGCCGCGAGTTCAGACCCGCGATGGTTGCCAGACATGCAGACCGACATCTCGCTCGCCCGCCCGGGCCAAACGATCATCGTCGAGACCAAGTGTTACGCCGAGGCGCTGCAAAAACGGACCGAAGGCGCTCCGAAGCTGATCTCAGAGCATCTCTATCAGCTATTGACCTATCTCACGCACCACGCTTGGTCCACAGGCTCTGCGCCACTGGGCGTTCTTCTCTATGCGGGTCTGGGCCCTGGCCAACCTCTCCACTACGAGCTTGGAGGGCACATGGTGCTGGTGCGAAGCCTTAACCTCGACCAGCCATGGAAGCTCATTCACCGCGACCTATTGGCGCTCGCGGAGGAGCTTGGCACGTGGCCGGTGGCGGTTGGGGCGTGATGCCCCGGTTCCTCTCGTTGGCACGCCAGGCAATTCGCAGTTCCATTTCTGTTCGCCGCTGCATCGCCAGTATCGACTTCGGTCACCGAGCTTGGGGGCGTTCTACTGTGACGCGCCGGCCCCCTGAACAGCGAGCAACAAGAGAACAATCGTCCAACGACCAAAGCGTAGGGCGCCAACCGGAACTGGCGCCGCTGGGCGGCTACGGTTCGTGTCGTACGATGAATCGCTCATGGTCGTACTTGACACCAGCGCGGCGCAAGGCGTCTGTGTCATTGTAAACACCCAGAGAACGCACGGCTTGACACTCTAACGGCGCTTAGGATTCCATCTTAGCGGCCCGCTTCCCGGCGGGCGTTTCCCTGAACGCGCCTTCCGCTTCGGCCGGGAATAGCCTGCAATGCCGCCTTGGGGCCTGGCTCGCTTCAAGGAACGCACCGAGGAGATCCCGCGGCTACTCCCTCCGCTCGTAGTCCTGCGTTGATGATTTTGACGAATTGACGGAACTGCTGCCGTTGACCGCCGCGGTCAGCATTCCGGGCAGATCGGGCTTTACCGTCAATGGTTCGGAGTCCCGTGGACTTCTCCCACGGTCGCCATCGCTGAATGGCCTCCGACTGTCGTCGTCGGCGCTCCTGACTCCAGCCCGTGTCGCGTGGCAAAACACAAGCTACCCGCAGAGGTTCTTGAGTTCTTCCGCCGGGAAGGCTCACGCGGTGGAAAGCTTGGAGGGAGCGCCGGCGGGAAGGCGGCGGCAGCGCGGATGACGCCGAAGCAGCGCGTGGCTCGAGCGAAGAAAGCCGGCGTTGCTGCCGCAGCGTCCAGAGCGGCCCGGAAGGGTCGCTAACGGCTCACAGCGCCCTGTGACCGTTCACCCGGATCGGTACGAACGCGGCTCCACGCTGCTGCGTCAAACCGACCGGTGGACGATTGGGCAAGCTGCTCGGCGACACCGCCTCCGTCACCGCGCGCTCGATCGGCTGCCTCATCACGCGCACGTACTCAATGCGGACGACGCAGCTGGCGAACGAAAGTACAGACCGACTTGCGCACCGAGGACGCAGTAGAGCTCACCAGTCTCGCTCGCCCGCCGAAATGGCCGGTTTGCGACGTTGGCTAATGGCCGGTTTTCCCCTGTCCACCGAGGTGCGTAATCCAGCCCCCTTTGAAACCGTCATCGCGAAGTTTTTCGTTATTCAATTCGGCGTCACCCCTCGTTAGGAACGGCCCCACCTGCACTCTGAATACGGCAGGGGCGCCTGGCCGTGGGTCAACAACGAACGCCTCGTAACCCTTCGAGTCAAGCTGACGCTCGATGTCATCGGCCTCCTGACGCTGCCTAGCGGCCGCCACCTGGACGACATATTGCATGCCGGCGGGCACCACGCGAGCGGCCGCCTGCGGCTCCCTACTTGCCTGTGCCCCTGCGTCAGGACGTAGCGGCCTCGCGGCGGCTGGCTCCTTGGGTTCTTCGCCCGGAACTTGAGGCGGGTCGATAGGTCCGGGCGGCCGGGTCGCCTCCTCGTCGCGGGCGGTGGGCGGGCGGGGGTCTGCCGCGCGTTCCGTCGGATTCGGAGCCGGCTCTTGCAATTCCGGTCGGACTGAGGGAATTTCTTCGGGCGGCACTGCAGTCGACTTGTTGCCGCTCCATAGCTTAAACGCCCCGAACGCAACGGCAACTAGAAGTAGCGCATAAAGGGGAACAAGCCCGCGTGTGGCCCGTGCGAAGCCGCTCCGTCGCGCGCTGACTAGTGCCTGGGTGTTCAGATTACGAACATGGGCGACTTTCACTACCCCACTCGCGCCAACCGTACCGCGCACTTCAACTCCGTCTCCCTCCGACAAGTCTCCCTCGATGGCCTCGCCCGTTAGTTGAACCTGCACTTGAGGAAGTGTTGGATCGTCCGTCCGCTGTATGCGGAAGGACAGGGTTATTGTCGTCATTCCACGAATGAGTAGATGTGCTACGGACGTGGTCTTAATGTTACGTGCAATGCCCCTGATTAGACCTTTCGTCACGCCCGGCGCCTCATGACTTTGCGAAGGGATGCTGGCTCCTTCCGATTCGGCCGCTCGCAGCGGCGGGTGTACCTCGGTACTTGTTGAGCTGCGACCGCCCTGCACGCGTGTGGTCTCCAGATTGGCCAGTTCCTGCTGCGCCTCGGCAAAATTGGGTTTGAGTCTTACCGCTTGGCGCAGCAGTGGCAGTGCTTCGTCGGATACGCCGAGCTTTACCAACGTGATCGCTAGGCTGTAATGCGCGTCGGCATTCTGGGGAGCCAACTCCAATCTCCGGCGAAATGCCCGTGCAGCGGATTCGAAATAGCGCTGCCGATACCGCACCAAGCCCAGCAGATGCCACGCTTGCTCATCGGATACCGCCACGGAGGTCACGCGTGCCAAAATGGCTTCGGCTTCCGGCAACTGCCCGGCAGAGGCAAGTTCTTTTGCGC
Organism: Vicinamibacteria bacterium; assembly: GCA_963800785.1. Classification (GTDB taxonomy): domain Bacteria; phylum Acidobacteriota; class Vicinamibacteria; order Vicinamibacterales; family JAENWD01; genus JAENWD01. The sequence goes on along the minus strand of CAWDCH010000019.1, from coordinate 18,961 downwards.
GCTGCCGTTCGCGTACTGCCTCCTCTGATGTCATCCGCTTACCTCTCTGATTTCCTGAGGCACGTCAACGTCTTCTCGTTGTGTCTCCTCGGCAAGCGCAGCCGCTAGCTCCTCAGCGGTCGGCCCTGCCTGCTGCACGCCTGCGTCGGGGAGCATATCCGAGCCTCCGTCCGGCGCCTCACAAGACAGGGCCGCGTCGGGCAGGGCATCTGAGTCGTCGCCAGAGTTGTCGCCCGAGATGGCTGGATCGGGCAGCGCATCCGCACCTTCGTCGGGCGCGTCGCAAGACAGGGCCGCATCGGGCAGCGCATCTGAGTCGTCGCCGGAGTTGTCGCTCGAGAGGGCTTCATCGGGCAGCGCATCCGCACCTTCGTCGGGCGCGTCGCAAGACAGGGCCGCGTCGGGCAGCGCATCTGAGTCGTCGCCGGAGTTGTCGCTCGAGAGGGCTTCATCGGGCAGCGCATCCGCACCTTCGTCGGGCGCGTCGCAAGAGATGGCCGCGTCGGGCAGCGCATCTGAGTCGTCGCCGGAGTCCTCGCTCGACAGGTCTTCGTCGGGCAGCGCCACCGCGCCTTCGTCGGGCGCGTCGCAAGAGATGGCCGCGTCGGGCAGCGCATCTGAGTCGTCGCCGGAGTCCTCGCTCGACAGGTCTTCGTCGGGCAGCGCCACCGCGCCTTCGTCGGGCGCGTCGCAAGAGATGGCCGCGTCGGGCAGCGCATCTGAGTCGTCGCCGGAGTCCTCGCTCGACAGGTCTTCGTCGGGCAGCGCCACCGCGCCTTCGTCGGGCGCGTCGCAAGAGATGGCCGCGTCGGGCAGCGCATCTGAGTCGTCGCCGGAGTCCTCGCTCGACAGGTCTTCGTCGGGTAGCGCCACCGCGCCTTCGTCGGGCGCGTTGCAAGAGATGGCCGCGTCGGGCAGCGCATCTGAGTCGTCGCCGGAGCCCTCGCCCCATTCGCTCTGGTCAGCGGCGTTTAACGCTGAGGCAGGCTCGAGCGACCGGTCCGGTTCACCATCACCATCGACGTCCTCCACCTCACCGTCAGCGTCGAATCCTGGGCCAGACTCTTCGTCTCGGATGTCTTGCCGCATGTCGAACGTACCGGCATTCGCGTCGGCCTCGGCGTCGTATGTTCTCGACCTTGCGTCAGCTTCCATGTTGAACGTCGATGGCGATTCGGTTTCGGGCTGATCCTGAGTCACCAGTTCCGCGTCCGGCCTGATGCCAAACTGGGCCACTGCGATAAATGCGACGAGGTTCGACCAGTCTGCTATCTTGTCGATTGGTCCGGCTTTGTTTGCAAGGAATTGACCAGTGGGCGATTCGTTCAGACGGTTGTACTCAGCGCGTATCACCTTCGCGTCTGCAAGTTCGTCAGTCGCGTCGAAAAAGCGCAGCGTCGCCTCATGTAGGGCCGCACCGTCACTGGCCTTTCGCGCCTCGTCGATCGCTTTCAGCGCGTCGGTTGCGGCTTCTTCATATGCGGCCACCGCCTTCGCGCCCCCCGACAGGAGGCGAACGCCATTGACGATGTTGCCTACGACGGCAAGGGCGCCGACGAGGGCCAACGTTCGTTCGGTTGCTGAGAGTTCTTGACCATCGAGCAGGCGGCGGCCCGTGATGCACTCGATGACATCCTTGGCGTTCCCAACAATGGGGACCACCCCCAGGACAGCATCGAAGCCGTCGATGAAATTTTTAACGCCGTCAAGTGCCTCCTCCGGCACGAAATATTCTTCTGGACCGCCCTCCGCGTACACGAGGTATCCGCCCACAACAGGCCGGAACCGAGAGTTACCGGGGTCGGGAGGAGGACCGGCATCCAAGCGATCGCTTTCGCGTTTGCCCGGCATAGGAGTACAGAGTAACGCCGACGCGAACTTTGGATCTGAAGAATCCAGCAGAGGACTGTTCAGGCGTGCGGACGAGCTGGGGATTATTTGCGTGGGGAACAGACTAACCCATCAGTAACCTTCGGCGATGCAGCCACTGGGTTGAATATCGCGACGACTGAGATCGACCTGGGGAACCCGAGATACCCCGATCCGAAACGCGATAAATCAGCGCTTGCGTGTCGTCCGTTGCTGATCGCCCTGATCACAGTAGCCCGCCGTTCCGATCCAGCCTTGGACTTGGTGCTCTTGCGGTTGCGCCTAATTTACTGGAGTCACTCGAAGGTGTCTTTACGTGGTGAGCCCGCCGCTGTTGTCACCGCCAGAAGGCCAAGTAATCGTCCTCACAGGTTTCCCGGTTGACATCACCCGCCAATTGCTCGACGGTCCTCGCGTTGCCTTTAAATCCTTCGAATGGATGAGGGTCACAAATCACAGGCAGGGTTTGGAGGGGTTTCTAGACTCCGACAACATCATCCGCGGAGTACTGTGCCAGCGTCTGGGCATTGAGCCGTTCGTGATTCGGCGTTAAGGTGTCGCCCGCGAACATGGCATCCTCACCGCTCTCGCACTTCGCAGCTCGGCATTGAGGCTCTTGCTGAACTGACGAAAGCGTTGACGCTGACCGCCCTTATAGGAGTTCCTCGCGCACCTCGCCTTACCTTCCGCGGAGCGGGGGCCGGTAGACCGCTCCCACGGTTTCCACATGTGAATCGCCTGCGATTGTCGTGCCCGCCGCTCCGCACTCCAGCCCATCGCTATGCGCCTCCAATAGTTCGTTCGGCGCGGATTCGCAAACGCCCGCGCGCGATCGACATCATGTGGATGAACGGGCGTCACGCCTTACCTTCCGACGCTTTTGATCCCGCGGACCCTGTCGCCGGCCGCCATTGTTGAATTGCGACTCGCCTGTCGTCTCCGTCGCTACAGGCTGCAACCCCTCGTCATACGCCAATAGTCCGTTCGGCGCGTCTCCGGGAATCACCGCGCGCGTTAGCGCCACTGTGTTGTTAACCTGCTGTGGACCCTGCGCGATGTTCGCCTGTCGGGCGAACACCGGCGGATTCTTCGACACCAAGAACGTCTCGATCGTCGCGCGGCACTGCGCCTGCGCCTTGAATGCCAGCCGCATGTACCCGTCGGCATGATCGAAGTAAGTCGCATTGGTGCCCTTCTGGATCAGCTGATTGAACAGGGCATTCAGCGTGACGCTCTGCGCGATGAGGATTCCTTCAAGGAGGCGAGCGTCGTTCGATTCCGTCGCCTTGGCAATCTCGCGGGACAGCACCACCATGCATTCGGTCAGGTCGATCTCCCCCAGCAGAGATCCCGACGCCCGGACTGTTGTCGCGGCATTAGCCGCAACGCCTTCCACGCACATGGCGGCCATCGCCTCGATCGGCGATTCGGGCCTCTTCAGCGTCAGTATGTGGGGCTCTGGCTTCCGCTTCGTTCGCTTGGCCATCCTCAATTTCCCGTCAGGCGGAGCAGAAATGCCGCCCGCAGTTCAGCGTCGAGCCGCGACAGACGGCCGTCGTATTCGATGATCGCGGCGCGTTCCTCGAACCACTCCCGCTGCGTTGCGATGAGCCCCTCTGGCGAGGGGACAACGGGGGACAGGTGGGACACCGAACAAAACCGATGGTTGTTGCTACCATTTGCGGTGGGGCACGCGGGGGACACTGGGGGACATTGCAACGCTGTCGAGCAGTTGTCCCCCTCTGTCCCCCGAATGTGCGGCAGCGCGGGGGACGGTAACAAGTCCGTCGCTATTGGTGTCCCCCGCGTCCCACCTTGTCCCCCTTCGGTGCGCAACAGCAGTGAGTACTTCAGCTTCATTCGCCCTCCCACATGCGCGTCGTGAAGACGTAACAGCGCGCCGACCCGCCCATGCCAGGCAAGCGAGGCTTCTGCGTTGCCTTGCCATCCTTGCCGGCCGCGAGCCAACCGGCGGCAAGCAGCGTCTTGGTGACACGCTTAGGGTCATAACCTTGGCAAATCTCGCGCTGAAAGATTTCGGGCAAGGCGAGGTTACTCCCGATGATCGCCATCCGTGCGAAAGAAGCCGGCGCGATTCACAATACGCGGCTCGCCAGTTGACGCCATCGGCTCGAACCGGCTGGAACCGTGTGCCTCGAAGAAGGCTTTCACCTGCGCCAGCATCGCCCGCTCGTCACGATTGCCGCCTCCACCGAAACTTTCCAGCCATGCCGCAAAGCAGCGCCGCGCGGCCTCGCTGGCCTCGCCCTCGCGCCAACCCGTCAATCCGTAGTGCGTGGCGAGTTCGCCTGCCACCGCGACCAGCGCGAACCGTCGCCCCACTCGCACCGCCTGTCCTTCCGCCCCGACTGGCATCGATTCGGCGAGGAACTGTCGCACACCGTCTGTGATCAACGCCGGCAGCGCTCGCCGGTCAGCAACCAAGCTGCGAAGCCACGCGGGACCCGCCGAACCGTGTGCGCGCGCAGCAGCATCCGTCGCGGCCAAGGCGAATGCCGCTGGTGTGTCGATTCCGTGCAGCGTCTCGAATGCACCCATGCCGGCCCCGGCATCCACGTCGAGGTCAGCCAGGCGTATCTCTTGGCCTGCGTTCACGCGCCGCCCAACCCGGGCCATCAGGGCGATTAGCGATTCTTCGCCCGCTGACAGGAATAACAGCCGCCAGCGCGCCGCCTGCCGCGCCGTCCCAGTGCGCGATGCGCGTGCCTTTCCTTGCCCATTGGCGAGCAGATACGCCGCCTCGCCGGCCTCCTTCGGATCGATTTGGCTGAGTTCGTCCAAAATCAGAAGGCCATCGTTGTGCAGCGCCGCCAACCCTTCAAGCCCGTTCGCTGTGGCTCGCCACAGGCGCGGATATTCCGACGGATCACCCCACACGGACGCCGCAAGCTTCAACGCGGTCGTCTTTCCTGACGAGGATGCGCCGCGAAAGTGGAACCCGCCGGAGTCGTCATTCACTAGGGCTGGGAGGGCGCCCGCGAACCCTACGGACAGCGCAAACACGAGCCGCGAGTTACCGACGGCTAGTGCCGCAACCGTCGCACGCCACTCATCGAGGGTGCCGCGCACGTGGAACGCCGGCTCGATCGCATGTGCGTTCTGAAACACGATGATTTCGGTGTCGTCTCCGAAGGCGGCCAACGGAGTGACATATACCTCACCGTGCCACCCGAGCCGATCCACGCACCGTGCGCGTGCCTCGACGGGCCAGACGTTCAAAAAAGCCGTCAATCGTTCGCGCGCCGCCCGAGCTGGCGATATTTCTAGCCCGCGTCGCGCGAGTTCACATCGAACCTCCGCGCCATCGCCCTGGAGCATTTCCATTGGCATCGCCCATTCGTGGGGTTTGGAATCCCCATCGGTCCAGCGCAGCAGCCGTCCCCATTCGCGGCTGTTGGCGTCCCGCGTCTTCGCCACAATCGCCAAGGGCGAACAAATCCATTGAGGGAGCGGATTTCCGTCTTTGTCGGGCGTCACGAAGAAGACCCCGCGCTTGGAACACTCGAAATATCCTCCGCCATAGTCACAGCGTGCGATAGCGTCGGCGGGGTCGGCACCATCTGCCGTCCTTAGCGCCGCGTTCACACACTGTTTAACGGTCTCCAGCCCGCGCGCCAAGTGCAAGTCATTGAAGTCCGTGGCGTCGTCGGGCCTGTCGTCACCGAAATCCGGGACCGCGAGAAGAGCACGGGCAGCGCCTGCGGCCTCCAGCGCCTTGGTTTTGCCAGGGTTTCCCTCCGTATTGCGATCGTCGTCCGCGCACACGACAATCTGAAGATCTGGGTATTTCGCCCGCAGGGTCACGGTAACCGGAAGCAGATTGCCGGCATCGAGCGCCACCGCCACGGCAAAGCGCGTCGCCGCGTGGATGCTGGCGGCTGTCGCAAGTCCCTCCGCCACGCACAACACCTTTTCTGGCGTCCCAACAAGAAAATAGCAGCCGCGTTTCTGGCCGTCCGCCAAGAAACGCTTCTCGCCGTCAGCGTCAATGAACTGGAGCGAGTGAAGCGTGCCGGCTGTATCCCGGAGAGCCAGCATCAGACTGTCGCCGGATAATCGCGCCCCGTACGCCTCGACGCCCTTTCGCCTGAGGTACGGGTGAGTGGTGCAGGGTTGGCCCGTTTCCCACAACTCGAGTGCGCGTGCGCGCGCGCCGGCTCTCCTTGCCCTATCCTCGGCCTTCCGCTCGCGTTTGGCAGTCTCGAGCCTGGCACGGTGCGCCGCCTGTTCGTCCGCCGTCAACGGCCGATCTAGGTCAGCCCGGAAGTTCTCCCAGCCGCGTCCGTCTTTCCAGTTCTCGAAGCCGCCGGCTGGTACACCGTCCAAGTGCAGCACGTATGCTGCGTCGCCCCTCCCGCCCTGCCCTTCGGCATCGCAGCGGTGCAGCCGGCCATCGGCGAGCAGATTGGCCGGGGCAATGATGCCGCGCGCGCTGAGTCGGCTGCGAAACTGTGAAATCGCGTCAGTCATGCTCCAACCCTCCGCGCCGTATGAGCCACCCGGCGAGGGCGTGAGGCAGTAAGCGCCGACAACCCGCTGCGACAATCGTTGCTTTTACGCTTGAGCGCATCCAGTCGCGCAGGCAAGCACGCCGACCGGCGGTGCGAATCAGCGCGCCGTTGAGGGCAGTCGTTGTCGTCGTCATGGCTGACTACGGCTTGGCGCTGTGCCGATGCCGGCGCAAAAACTCTTCAAGATCGCGGACGAGCAGCCTGACGGAACGGCCCACGCGAACACACGGCAACGTACGCCGTGTCATGAGCAGCCGGATGTAGTTCTCAGAGAATCCGGTGCTCTGGGCAGCTTCTGCGACGGTAACGGAGAGTTTCGGAACTACTTGGGTGGATGTCGAATTGTCCATGGCGCCATTGGCCTCCACGGACAGTGTTGCAAGTACCCTGTCACAGATAAAACGACTTCGGTCAGAGGGGCTGAGGTCACTATTTCCCGGCGGCGGGGCGACCCCTTCGGAAGCGTGGCGGAAGCTCAATGAGCGTGGCCATCTCGCGGATTGCCTTATTCACGGTATCGCGCTGGTCGGGCCGGTTAAGCCCCTCCGCAGCTGCAATGGCGCTTGCGCGCTCTCCGCGCAATTGGTTCCTCACAAGCCAGTCGGCGTGCTTGTTCATTTCGGGTTGATCCCTCGGGACTTCAGGCGAGAACCCGGCCGCTAGCCCAATTTTGTGAAGCCGAAGATTCCGAGCATCAAAATGATCGCCGGCGCGACTCAGGAAGTGATCACGGCTCTCATGGAACGGATTAGCCGACAGACGCGCCAGCAGCAGCTCGTCGTCTGCGAGGTTCGCAGACGAGGTAGTCAAGAGCTGTATACGACGGTACGTCTCGATGTACGAGTCGTCCATCCGATCACGCAACGACTGTCGCATAAAGTCTGATGGTAGGGTGTCCAGCCTGGCGAGCTCGGTTTCCCATTCAGGTGGCATTCGTGCCCCAAAACTCTCATCGCAACTGTAGTCGCCATTTGCCATCGAGACGAGGTCGTCCGCCGAGAATGTTGTCAGCAGACTGCGAGCGTGTTCGATCATGCCGGGTGCGTTCACGTGCAAGTTCTCAGCCCACCTGGCTACTTCGCTGTCGGAATTGCACGCGATTAGGAGTGACCATTCCTCTTTTGACAAGGCCCTCTTTACGCTTTGGACGAACGCACTTTTTGCGCGGGCTCTCTTGACGGCAGTGGCGGTAGTCTCGGCCGCCCGATGGCTGTGACGTGGCTTGTGACCAAACCTCGACCGGTCGCCAGGGGATGCCATGGAGCCAACCTATCTCACACCGGGCGCCAATGCACCCGATGACGATTTTCCTGTGGATTAAGGCTTGGTGGCAGTCCGTGGTGCTCGCTGTCAGCCAGCGATAACAACTTGGGCGCAGGGGGTCGCTGGTTCGAATCCAGTCGCCCCGACCAACTCATTGCTGCGCAATGAGTTCCGGGCGGTTTTCCGAGACAGCACGGTCAGAAAGGACCCTCTGTCTCCATGTCTCCGCTCGATGAACTTTTCGCCCAGTTTCTCCGCGAACGCACCTACCTCCAGAACATCACGCCGAAGACGCGCACCTGGTATGAGACGGCGTGGAAAGCGTATGCGCGCGCACGCTGCGACGACACGATGCGTGGGCGTGACTCGGCGCTCATCACGCGCACCGATTTGGAACGCTTTGTCATCCATCTGCGCGAGCGCGGCGTCAAGCCCGTGTCCTGCAACACGTGGCTGCGCGCGATGAACTCCTTCTGCGGGTGGCTGCACGAACGGGGCACGACGTCCACGCTTGTGCATCTCCCTTTGCAAAAACTCGAGAAGCGGCTGCTGAAGACGTTCGATGAGCTGGCTCTGCGCGCTATCCTCGGCTTCAAGCCCAAGAACTTTCCGCACTATCGGGTCCATGCGATTGCCTGCACGATTCTGGACACCGGATGTCGCATTGACGAACTTCTCACCGCGCGCCTGGAGGATTTTGACTTCAACAACTTGTTGCTGACGGTCGTTGGTAAGGGGCGCAAGGAACGGCGTGTGCCGTTTTCCATTGAACTGCGCAAGGTGCTGTTCCGCTTCTCGCAACAGAAACAGCACGTCGGGCTCACGTCCGACCTGTTGTTCCCCTCGCGCGATGGCGGCAAGTGGCATCCTCGGAACGCCCGCCGCAGCTACTACTGCTTGCTTCAGACGCTGGCGCTCCCCAGAACCGGCTTTCACCACCTCCGGCACACGTTCGCGACGGAGTATTTGAAACGTGGCGGCGATGTCGTGCGGCTGTCCATCATCCTGGGACACACGGAGGTCAGCACGACGATGAAGTATCTGCATCTCGTCACGACCGACCTCCAGGCGCCACACCAGAAGCTGTCCATCTTGAATCGGCTGCGCTGATGCGCGCACGGGGCTAGACTGATATAGTCCTCGCCCCGCTCCGCATTTTCCTCCGACCTCTATGAAACACTGCCACTTCTGCCACCACGCAATCGCTGGCGGTCCAGCTGTCACGAAAGTTCGTCACAGGCCAGGGACCGCCACTGGAGTTCCCAGGCTTTAGTGGAGACCTACCTGCGCGGCTTGTGAGCCGCTTCAAACTGCTCAGGACTCATACCGCCCAGATGACTATGGCGGCGCGAGCGATTGTAGAACGCGTCGATATAATCGGCCACGTCGGTCAATGCCAGCGCTCGGGTTTTGTAGATCTGTTTCTTGATCCGCTCCTTCTTTAAGCTGCCGAAGAAGGACTCGGCTACGGCGTTGTCCCAGCAGTTGCCCTTCCGGCTCATGCTCGGCTCAAGTCGATGAGAGCGGCAGAAGCGCCGCCACGCATCGGAGCCATACTGGGTGCCCTGATCGGAGTGAATCAGCGTGTCACGCGGCCGGCGTCGGCGCACGGCCATCAGCACAGCGTCGAGCACGAGCTCGCGGTGAATGGTCGGCCCCGCAGACCAGCCGACGATCTTTCGCGAGAACAGATCCATCACTACCGCCAGGTAGACCCAGCCTTGCCACGTCCGAATGTAGGTGATGTCCGTCACCCAAGCCTTGTTGGGCCGTGTCGCCGTGAACTGCCGCTGCAGTAGATTCGGAATCAGGACGGCGGGCGTACCGATTGACCAGCGCCGCGTGCGATACCCGTGGAGGGCGCGCAACCGGTTCTCCCGCATGAGGCGCGCGACCCGGTGCTTGCTGCAGGTCTCGCCAGCCTCACGCAAGTCCAGGAATACCCGCGGCGCACCGTAGATGCCCTGGCTGGCGATGAACGACGCGCGAATCAGCCGCAGCAGCCGGGCGTCTTCTTTGGCGCGGTTCGAGAGTGGCTGCTTCAGCCACGCATAGTAGCCGCTCGGAGCCACGTCGAGCACGCGACAGAGCGTCTGCACGCTGAACGTAGCTCGATGCGCCTTGATGAACTCGTACGTCGCGCGGACACACCCGCCACTCATGCGCGTGGACATCGGCTTGGCCCCCCGTGACCGGGATGCTAGCTACTGTCCACAAAATCCTGGGAACTCCACACGGCGAAAGGCCAGTTCAAGGAACTTGATGAAGTCGGGAGATCGCTGTCGGCGGACGCGGAAGAAGTAGCGTCAGTCGCACCCGCCGCCACCACCGTCGCAACTCGTGTCGCCTCCGCTGCAATCAGCGCAGTCTGAAAGGGGAACAGTCATGTTCGCTCACCATCGCCTACCACGCCTACTGCTAGTTGGACTCGCCGCAGGAGCCACGCTCATCTCTCGGCCAGACTCAGCGTGCGCTGATAGCATCTTCGCACCTGGAGCGACACAGGTGATCGTCACTTTCGGCGGTGTGGTCAGCGAGGTGCGCGGGGAGATCCCGGCCATCCCGGTAGGGACAGTCGTGTCGGGCTGGTTTGTCTACGATCTTGACGTTGTAGATTCCTCCACAGGGGCGTCCCCAATCATCGATCTTCTCATCTCTGCCGGAGACGTGACCTTCACTGCGTCCGACCTCCTCGAATCGCGGGTCCATGAATTCGTCGGCACTTTCGGTTTCGTCGCTCACGCATTGCTGCGAGGGGACCTCGGTGACCTCAGCGAGGGCGTCTTTTTCGGGGTGTTTGCTGAATTCGCTGACTTCAATTTTGGTTTGAGCGGAGCCACCACGGACGCGTCGGCTTTCGGTGGCCTGAGCTATCTCCAGTTCGAGGACGCCGCCACCGCCATTCCCGAGCCGCCGACACTCTTGATGCTCAGCACGCTTCTCGTCTGTGTCGTGGCACCCAGCTTCGCAGGCAGGTTGCTTTTCGCAAGACTTCACCACGGATCAGCGGCTTCCCTCAGGGGGGAATCTAGCGAACACCGCCGTAATCGTTTATCACAAAGGACCTCTCGCGGCGACTTGTCGTCTCGCACGCCCACGAACTCGGGATGCCGCAACAGCCCGTCTCGCGTCCATTCCACGAACGACACCTCCACGACGATCTTCGGCTTCACCCACCGCAGCGCGGCCATGTCTTCAGCCGTGATGCCCTCGCCCCAATGCCCCGTCTTGCTGCTCGGGAGGTTCGCGAACGGACATGAGGGGTCACGGGGCGATCTCGGACGGCGCGAGTCTCGGACACATCGTCAGCGGCGTTCGTCGTAGTGCTGTCGCACCAGACAAGGTGGTGTCCTTCGCCAAAACCGGTGCGGCACCCGATACGTCATCGCCTTGTAACCCCGCGAGAGTCGGAGTCCGCCGTTTCACGACCCGTTTCAGTCCCCGCTTACCGCGATCACGAGCGCGATCGTCTCGAGAACCGGTTGTCTGATATGCCCGTTGACAGTGTGGGGACTCGTGGCGCAGGCCCGAGCCTTCACGTGCAGATCCACGTGGTACACTCGGCGCTTGCTGCCGGCCACGCTCGGCCACTACCGGATTGTCCGCCCCATCGGTGCTGGCGGCATGGGCGAGGTGTTCCTCGCCGGATCCGCAGAGGCCTGAGAGACTGTAGGAGGCCGAGTGTGCCGACGACAAGGATCGATCGGCGAGGGTTCGTGAAGTCCGCGGGCCGCGGCGCGCTCGGGCTCCTTGCCCGACGTGCGATAACCGAACCGCAGGCGGTGAGCGCAGCGTTGCAGGCGGCGTTGGTACCGGAGATCGATGGCGATTTCTGGACGGTGACGGACAATCCCGACCTCGGTCCGCTCAGCGGTCCGGAACAGCAGCCTGTCGACTTCGGGATGTGGCGCGCCGCTGATGGCACGTGGCAGCTTTGGTCGTGCATCCGTTTCACAAGAGCTCCAGGCAAAACGCGCCTGTTCTACAGATGGCAAGCCCGTCGGCTCACTGACCGCGACTGGACACCGAAAGGCGTCGCGCTCACGGCCGATCCGCGCGTCGGCGAGACGCAAGGCGGCTTACAGGCGCCGTTCGTGCTGAAGGTGGGCGCGACGTATTACATGCTGTACGGCGACTGGGAACATATCTGCCTGGCGACGAGCGTAGACGGCAAGGCGTTCGTGCGGCAACTGACGAAGAGCGGCGGGTCTGGCATGTTCTCCGATGCGCCAGCCGGGAACACGCGAGATCCGATGGTGCTGGCCTACGGCAAACGCTACTACTGCTACACGACCGCGCATCAGGGTGGCAAAGGTGCGGTGTACTGCTGCGTCTCGAGCGACCTGCGGCACTGGAGCACATCGACTATCGTCAGCGCTGGGGGCTCGTCAGGTACGGGTCCCTCCTCCGCAGAATGCCCCTTCGTCTATCACCACGAGCGCACCCGCCTATTCTACCTGTTTCGTACGCAGCGCTACGGTCACGATTCCGAAACGCGCGTGTATGCCTCGCCAGATCCGCTTGATTTCGGCGTGCACGACGACCGCTATCTCCTGGTCACACTGGCCATCGCCGCGCCGGAGATCGTCCAGCACGACGACAGGCTGTATGTAGCGTGCCTGCGCCCGGCACTCAACGGGATTCGCATGGCCCCACTGCGCTTCGCACCACGACAGTGGTAACTATCTAGGACCCCTCCTCCGCCCTCATCTTCCGCGGCTCCCGCGCGCCCGCGCTAACGCGCCGGCGGCTTCCTTTCCTCCTCGCTGGCATAACCTACTGAGACCGATTTGCATTTCCATGCTGACACCTGACATCTCCGTAAGCTTCAACCGTGGCAAGGTCCTGGTCTTCAGCGTGTTCGCGGTGGGGTGTCTGGGACGAGTTTCGCAACTGGGTCAGCCTGGGCTTTCAGCCCGCGAAACGTGATGAAAATCCGTAGCAGGCCGAGCAACTGTCTGGTCCGGAGCGTGCGTGATTGACCGAATAATTGAGCGTCGTTGGGGCTCGGGTGAGCCCCGCGGTAGCTCGCGACCCTGACTGATGCGGTCATGCGGAGGCGCGTGGCCTTTGTTGCTTTGGTGGACAAGAACGGACGTTTCAGGGGGATTGTCGACAGGTTCGCGCTGCTGGAGCAGATGGCAACACGGGAAGCCTTAGGCACCAAGCGCGGATTCGATGGAAGCCAGCAACGGGGAGATTAGGAACCAATGAGCGCAGTGCTGCGGCGTTGCACTAACGAAACCGCAGCAGCGCGAAGTTGCGGCCTTGACCGGTCGTCACACGGTAGCGGCTGAACCCTGCGTAGTCAATAAGTTGATGCCGATCGCAATCACTGGCGCCATTTTCGCTTTTCCGCTCAACGAGCTCCGAACGCCACGGCGTCTCAGCGGGCAAGGCCTCGCGTTCTATGATGCGTCGCGTTTCCGTCTAGCTCTTCGCGTGCCCCCGTGAGTCTTGTACAAGTCAAACAGCGAACCGACCGTAAAATGCCTCGTTTCAGGCATGGGCGCTGGAGGTTCTCGCTTGGCGCGTGCCCGGTCGGCGTTTTTGGAGTCGTTACGGGGTTACGCGGGTAGCAATGGCGGGTCGGTACTACCAGCCGCCTCTTCTCGTCGTGCGCCCGGGGGTCCGACGAGCGAACGAGCGGACTCGCCGTTCGGAACGTCCGCAGCTTAGACTAGGTAGCGGGGCTTCAATCAGCACTGTGACCGGCGGCTTGGTCGGATCGCGGAGAATGTCTCCGCGCCATCCCGAGAAGCAGCTCGAGTGAAGGAGGAGCGCCATGTCTAGGCGTTGGCGTCGAGTGTTACGCCGGCCATCGCGGCGAGCAGACGCCACGCACGCTGATCCTCGGTGACCGGCGCATCGCCGTTGCGGAAGTGCTCGACGCGTGGGCTGGCACCCGACTACCGGTACTTCAAGCTGAAAGGCGCAGACGGTAATGCGTATCTCGTCCGCCACGACGAGCGATCCAACACCTGGGAGTTGACGCAGTTCCGAGCGGAACGCGTTGACGGATCATGAGGACAGTGTCAGTGCCGGCCTGGCGCTGCGGCAGCAGGTCGATCGATGGCCGAGACGTCGCCCAAGGCAGAGCGATCACTTCGAGATCTTGAGCGCTGCGGCCACCAAGGCCTTGGCCCACTGAGGCGTTTTGGACAACTCGACCATCTCCAGGATCTTCCCCTTCGCAAGGTGAAGAATGAGCGTTGGCTGGGGAGCGCGTCCGGCATGCGGGTCGGCGTCAAAACTGTTGTCGAAGACCCGAAGCTCTGTGAGTCGCCGCATCAACTCAATCAGATTGATCCGACTCCTGTCGTAGCGCTCCCGAATCTTTTCTTCTGGGATGTCGTGTCCGCCTCGAGCCACCCTGGATCGAACCCGCGCCATGTGCAGTTCGGGACTACTCAACCCCACGAACCACATGCGCACTTCGATGCCAGCCGCCGACGCTTCGTGCAGAAGAGCGCTGATGGTGTGCCCGCCAAGCGTCGTTTCGAACGCGAAGTCCAGGCGTTCGGCGATCGCTCGTTCCAGGAGGCGTTTCCCCTCATGCCACGCAGCGCTGTTCGCTTCTGCGGTCGAAACATCAGGATTGGCGGCCAGAATTCGGGCGGTCGCTTCGTCGGGATTGAAGTAGTCTGCGCCGGCCTGCCGAAACATCGCGCCTGCGACGCTGCTCTTGCCCGCACCGTTGGTTCCAGCGAGCACGTAGATGCATGGACGACGCCTCGAACTAGCCACGCGAGCGCGTCGCAGCGACCGCAGCCTTCCCCAAACGCTTTCCGGACGCGGCGAACGCCGCCTTCATTCCGCGACGCGCTGTGGATGTTTGCATTCGCGCAAGGAGCGCATCGAATTCCTGGCTGAGCGTATCGAGCTTCGTCTCGGCTGCGCCCGATAAGGCGTTGAAGTTCTCGACGGAAATGAGGACGGCCTTGGGCGAGTCGTGCTTCGTGATCACGACGGCGTCGCCTTGAATGGCCATCTCCAAGACGCGCCCAAACTCACTCTTCGCCTCGCTCGCGCTCACTGAAGACGGCTCGAGTGTCTCACCGCGGCTGTTTCGGAACGACGCGACGCGACCCGCCCTGCGTCGTGGTCGGCGAGCAGGCGAGCCTGACTCCGAATCCGCTTTCCCGATCTTCGCCTTCATGCGTCTATTTTGCCCAATATGTACCAAACAGTCAAAATGCGGGCCGCTTGCTTGCTCGCTGCGAACAGATTCACTTCCGGATAGCGCGAGCAGCCATCATTGGCTCGATGAAGCGTCAGGATGAGCTTGGGGTGCCGCTGTTCTTGCCGGAATGGCTTTGCTTTTGAGACTATTTCGCCATCCTTTCGCCCATTGAGGAGCCAGGAGCAACGAGATGGGTTCCACAGCCACCATTCTCCACGCGGACCTCGACGCCTTTTATGCGTCGGTCGAACAGCTGCTTGACCCTCGCCTGCGCGGCAAGCCGATTGCGGTCGGCGGCGGCGTCGTTCTCGCGGCCTCCTACGAAGCGCGGGCCTTCGGCGTACGAAGCGGCATGCCTGGACGGCGCGCGCGGCAACTCTGTCCCGACCTCGTTTTTGTCGGCGGACATTTCGACGAATACCAACGGCTCGGCGACGCCGCCATCAGAGTACTGAGCGATTTCACGCCTTCCATCGAGCGCATCTCCATCGACGAGGCCTTCGCCGACGTGGCAGGGTGCACGCATCTCTTCGGTTCGCCGGCAGAGATCGCAAGGACGGTTCGGGCTCGCGTGCGCGCCGAACTTGGCTTGCCGATGTCAATCGGCGTGGCGCGTACCAAGCACCTGGCGAAGGTCGCATCGCAGGTCGCTAAGCCGGATGGATTGGTCGTCGTCGATCCAGATACTGAACTCGACTTCCTTCACAAACTGCCCGTCGCGCTAATGTGGGGCGTGGGCCCCGCCACCGAGGCGCGGCTCGCCAAGATCGGCGTCACCACCATCGGTCAATTGGCCGAGAGCTCTCCTCAATCCGTGGAGCGATTGCTTGGGCACGCGGTGGGAAGAAAGTTGACGGCACTCGCCTGGAACAGCGATCCGCGGCAAATCCAGACGCGCCGGCGCGCGCGCTCCGCCGGCGCACAATCGGCGCTCGGACGACGGCCTGCGATCGAGCGCGTCTTCAAACCGACGCTCCATCATCTCGCCGACCGCATCGGCGCCAGGCTCCGCGCCAAATCCCTGGCGGGCCGGACTATCACGGTCCGCGTGCGCTTCGCCGATTTGCGCTCGGTCACGCGCTCGCTCACGCTGTCAGCGCCGATTTCTGCAACGAGGGCTCTCGCTGAGATCGCCGAGGACTTGGTGCGCGGCGTCCTTGCGGATCACCTTGACGAGAGGACGATCTCGCTGCTGGCGATCTCCGTCTCACATCTCGAAGCGCATGCGATCGTGCAACTGGAGCTGCCGCTCGGGCTTGCCGACGAAGGATGCCGTCCTGGCACAAAGAAAGGCCTGGCGCGATCGCGCGCAGACCGGGCCGTCGATGCGATCCGCAAGCGCTTCGGAGGAAAAGCGGTGGATTATGGGTCAGCATCGCGGGATGCGCGCTCTGTCCCTGACGAGTTCCGACGCCTTGCCGAAAGAGAGCTTTGAATATCGCCAGCGCCCGCTGCAACTTCGGTCGGCAGCGCGTGGGCGGTCGTCACTCAAGGCCAAAGTGAGCCATCTGCTGCGGCCGCTGTGAAACGATCGAGCGGCCAGACATCGATCCCGTCTTCCGTTCTCAGCTGACGCTCCCCGAGGTACACGAGGATTCGTCGCGCGAGCCGCGGCAGTTCGCCGATCGCCCGCAGTCCCGCCAATTGCGGCGTCGAGAATCGCGGCTGCGCCTTGACTTCGACGGCGAGAAACTCGCGACCGCGCCGCAACAGGAAGTCGACTTCAGTTTGCCGCGCCTGGGCAGGCGCCCAGTACGACACCTCCTCGAACAGCTCTGAGTCACCGTTGTGCGCGCGCAGGATCGTCAGGATGAGGCCTTCGAGCAGCGGACCGCGTTCTTCGGCGACGACCGGCCCCAATTGTTGCTTCGTGGCACGAGCCAGTCCTGGATCGACCCAATAGAGTTTCGGGTGCTGCCGTTCGCGCACGCGCAGCTTCGCCTCGAATGCGGGCAGCAGTGTCGCGACGAGCGTGTCCTGCAGAATGCCGAGGTATCCCTCGACGGTGGTCCGGGCCGTGGCGGCATCGCGCGCCAGACCCGCAATGTTGATCACCTGACCGTGGAACAACGCAGCCACGGGGAGAAACCGCAGGAATGCCGGAAGGTTGCGGACGAGCGCCTCGATCCGAATCTCCTCACGCACGTACAACTGCACGTAGGCTTCGAGCGCCGCGCGCGGATCGTCGGCCTGCCACACCACGGGGATGCTGCCAAACCGCAACACGCGCCCAAGATCGAAGTCCTTCCCCAATTCAGCTGGCGCGAGCGGATACATCGTCCGCAGCGCCGCGCGCCCAGCTAGCAGGTTCGTATCGGCGGTCTTCAGCCGGCGCGCGCTCGATCCCAAGAGCACGAACCGCCGGCGAGTGCCTTCAATCGCGCGGTGGACCTCGTTGAGGAGCGCTGGGACGCGCTGCACTTCATCGAGCACGACGACTTGATTGGCCGGCAGGGTCCGCAATTCCAGCCCGAGCAGTGCGGGGTTGGCGGCAAACGATTGATACCGGCTCTCGTCGAGCAGGTCGATGATGTGAGCATCGGGGAAGGTCTGACGCGCCCACGTGCTCTTACCGACGCCGCGCACGCCATACAGGAAGAAGCTTCCCCGGGGCGGGGTTAGAATCCGTCGGTATCGGCGCTCTGCCACAATGCCGTCATTCTACCATGCAAAATGACGGCATGGTTGCATGGGCTTCGCGTCGAGAGCTCCCACAGGTGCACAGGCGACATGTCCGCCCAACAGCAGGCCCATCAGCAAGGCTCGGACGCGGCTGAGGCAGGTTGCGCAGGTCGCAATCGTGACAGACATGTCGATTTCGGAGTTTCCCGTTCGACGTCAGATCAGAGAGGGGATCCTTCATGCGAAAGATCATTGTCGGCGCGCAGGTCTCCATGGATGGAGTCATGCAGGCGCCTGGTGGGCCATGGGAGGATCCCACCAAGGGCTTCAAGTTCGGCGGCTGGGTGATGCCCTATTTCGATGAGGTGTTCGGCGAAGAGATCGACCGCGTCTTCGAGGAGAAGTGCGACCTCCTCCTCGGGCGCAAGACCTATGAGATTTTCGCAGCATATTGGCCCTACTACGACGAAGACGCCCCTCATGGCGGCATCGCCAAGCTGTTCAAGGACATCAAGAAGTACGTGGTTTCGCGCTCCGGCGACGTCGATACGAGTTGGCAGGGCTCGGTGCTGCTGCGAGACATCGCCGACGTGAAGCGTTTGCGGGAAGAAGACGGCCCGAACCTCGTCACCCAGGGCAGCACCGAACTTGTGCACGCGCTGCTCGCGAACGACCTCGTCGACGCGATGAGCACCTTCACAGTGCCGGTTGTGCTCGGCGGCGGCAAAAAGCTGTTCGCGGACGGCTCAGCGCCGCACAGCTACAAGCTGACTAGATCGCGAGTCTCGAGTACGGGCCTCATGATCGCGCACTATGAGCGCGGCGGCGAGGTCAAGGTTGCCGACACCGCCCTCGCCGAGCCGAGTAAAGCGGAAGCGGCGCGGCAAGAGCGCATGAAGCGCGAAGGCTAATCTAACCTTGATCGGCGATACGCTTACGCAATGCGACCCCTTCGGTATTCCATCAACGTCACATTGGACGGGTGCTGCGATCATCGGGAAGGAATCGCGGACGAAGACTTGCATCGTCACGCGATGGAAAACATCGTCCAAGCCGATGCCCTTCTCTTTGGCCGCGTGACTTACGAAATGATGGAGGCAGCGTGGCGGTTGTCGACCCGGACGGTGGCGATGCCTGACTGGACGGAACCCTTCGCGCGGACGATCGACGCGGCGAAGAAGTACGTCGTGTCGAGCACCCTGGACCGGGTCGATTGGAACGCGGAACTCATCCGCGGGGATCTGGGACAGGCCGTTCAGCAGCTCAAGCAGGAGCCGGGCAAGGGACTGTTCACGGGCGGCGTGACGCTCCCGCTGGCGTTGGCGGAGCTGGGATTGATCGATGAGTACGAGTTCGTGGTCCATCCCAGGCTGGCCGGCCACGGGCCGACGTTGTTCGCGGGGCTCTCGAAGCGTGTCGACTTGAAGCTCGTGAGCCGGCTGGAGTTCGGCTCGGGGGCGGTGGCGATGCGGTATGAGCCTAGAAGGTAGCC
>CAWDCH010000018.1:0-934314 GCA_963800785.1 Vicinamibacteria bacterium | reverse complement strand
CGGCGTCACGTTCGAGAAGGCGGCGACGCCGACACGTTGCCTTCGGATTGGCGATCGGCAACGCCAGGGTATTTCGAGACGATGGAGATCGCTCTTCGCGAGGGACGGCTGTTCAACAACGCGGACACGCCGGATTCGATCCGCGTTGGCATCGTGGACGATCGCCTCGCGCGCACGATTGCGCGAGGCGGAAGCGTGGTCGGCAGACGCTTTCGAATCGGTCCAAACGACCCCTGGGTGGAAGTCGTAGGGGTCGTCGGCCATGTGCTCACGGATGGCCTGGACGTCGATCCGCGGCCGCAGGTGTACTGGCCGAGCTCGCAGCGAGCGCAGGACCGTATGGTGCTCGTCGTCAAAGGGCGGAGCGATCCTGCGAGCATGGCCCGCCCCGTGATCGACGCCCTGCGCGCCGTCGATCCCGACCAGCCCGTTTACGACGTGCGGACGATGGAGGAGGTGACAGAACGGTCGCTTGGGCAACGCTGGCTGAATGCCGTGCTCGTCGGGAGCTTCGCCGTCATCGCGCTGGCGCTGGCGGCGATCGGGCTGTATGGCGTCATCGCGTTCGGCGTCACTCGGCGCATGCGTGAGTTTGGCATCCGGCGGGCGCTTGGCGCTCGGGGTACCGATGTCATGCGCGACGTCGTGCGGCGCTCGGCGACGCTGTCGTCCGCCGGCATCCTTCTTGGCACTGCGGCTGCGTTCGGCGCGGCAACGCAGATCGAATCGCTTGTCTATGGTGTCCGGAGTCGCGATATCACGACATTCCTGATCTGCGGCGGTGTCCTGCTACTCGTCTCGATCGTCGCCGCCGCGATTCCGGCGCGGCGAGCCGCGCGCGTCGATCCAGCGACGACCTTGCGCGTTGAGTGATCACCAGAACGACATCGCGATGCCAAGAACGATCAGGGAGACGCACACGAGAACGAGCAGCCGATCCGTGAGGTTTCTTGATGGAGCGGGGGGTGACGGCATGTTCTAAAGTGCACAAGCGTTGAGGCGACGTCAAGGTGAGCCGTGGAGCGAGTGTGAAGAAGAGACGGCGTCGAAACACCCTGCGGACGATTTTGTGAAGTGGTGTTGCCTCTTCGCGCCCTTAGAAGTCACGCGGTCGCTTCGGCCCGCGCGCCATCGTGGCCGCGTGTAATGGGCAATTGCGACACACAGACCCACGATCACCACGGCGGCGACGGGGGCGATCCAGAATCCCAGTTCCATAAGCCCACCGTCCTGCGATTCCGCAGCTGATAGAAGGACAGTTTTGCAGCTACGTCGCTGGTAAACGGTCGCTGTCGCGGGTCGCCAACACAAACCCGCATCGCTCACAGCGGAAATACTGGAAATCCTGATTTTTCAATGAGCGCGTTCCTTGCCGCGCGGAACGCCCCGTGGGTTGCAGCCCTCAGATCGAGCGGCCAAACAAATGAGTGCGAAGCACGATGTGTTGGGCAGCCATGGCGATATCGGGCTGTACGACTTCAGCTATTACGTCGTCGGGCTCCGGAAAGACATGAGCCTCGAGCGCTCGGCGCATGCCGGCTTCGCGTCGGACACGACGTATTATCGCGGCCTGCTCCGCGTAGATGGTCGATCCACTTGCCGTCAGGCCGCCGCGCAACGGTAGCGACACGTTGTAGGTGTTCGTCACACTCCAGGCGAGGGCCTGACGCGCTGCTTGCGATCCTGTGCATGGGCGCCTTCGCGCAGCCGGACGGCTTGGAGCAGCACGACGGTGTTGGATTTGCCGCACTTCGGACATGCGGGAATTGGCCGGGGCGCGTCGTAGATTCGCTGGACGCCGAACATAACCGCGTCCTTTCCGGGGAGGCCGAGTTAGATCCGATCCGCTCTTACGGCAGAACTCCGTCCACGACCCAGCGCTTGTGGCAGTGCGCACAGATGTAGTGGTGCTCCGCGGTGGGCGGTGAATCGTGCATGCGTCCCGCTTGCCGGCAGTTCGCACATCGGGGGGTGAACGGCGTCTCGTCTTGCGACTCGACGCTCGCGCGGATGGCTCGGGAGCAGTCGATGAGCCGTCGTGTCCGCGCCATGGCAGCTTCCATCCGTTCGGCGAAATCGGAATCGTCATAGCGAAAACGCGGCGTCACGAATGGTGCGCGGGTCATGCGGATTTGTTCGGGATCTGGTGGAAGAGCGATCGCAGGTCTTCGCCGGCGCGTGTCGCCCAGACGAAGCCGCAGCCATCGCAGCGCCAATACTGGACGCCGGGGAACTTTTCGCTCAGGGGAACCGGGCGCACCCTGGACGGGTCGTGACAGTTCAGGCAGGACGGAACGACGGGGGCACCGACCGATTCGGTCGCATCGCGGTCGCGCACGGGCAATCCTGTGGGATCGCACGCTATCGCAGTCGGGCTGGCTCAGTCTGTCCGGTTGCTGACAGTTCCGCCACGCGATCACGACGAGCAATCGCCACAGATCTCGGCGAGGGGAATAGAACAGTCAGTTCTCTATCGGCTTGGAATTGTCGGACCGCGGGGCGGTTTCGCGCATTCGCGGAGGAATTTCGCAAGGCCGGGGGGTATGCGTTTGGATGGGGTTATTTGACCTCCAGGATGGCCTTCAGGTGAACGTTGCCGCGCAACTGCACGTCGCTCTGTTCGCCGTGCGCCCCATACCGAATCTCTGCTTCGTCAGCGGTGATGAGCGTCGAGCCAATTCGAATCTCCACGTCCTTACCGACAACGTGGCTTCGGACGGTCAATCCGCCATCACGACGCAGCTGCGGTTCAGACACGCCAACCTGCATCTGTCTCGCCTGCAGAATGGCTTCCGGGGGTGTCGCTTTCACAGTATCCGTTGGCGCGCTCACCTGTCCGCTGACCACCATTGTGAGCGCGAGTATGGCGAGACACGACAACACGATTCGCATGGGCGCCTCCGGGTTAGGGCGGTCATCGTACTACGGACCCGGAAGGAGCGTTCATTCTCCAGCAGCTTGAAATACGCCGACCGCGGGGCGACTTTGCACGAACACGGGCAGCAAACGATTTTTTCTTGAAAGGACGAGGACCAGACATGAAACAGGAAGGGGTGGACGTGCTCAGGGCACTCGCAGAAGCCGCCTGGCCGGTGAGGCATTCATGGCGCGGCGTGAGGACTTCGACGGATTTGGGTGCGGGTTGGTTGGACTCGACGGTGAGGCCGTGCGTGAACGATTGGAGCAACGCGAGGCCGCCTAAGCCATGCGACTCGCGACAAACAGATAGGACACCAGTGAGAACCTACGGGCGCGCCGCGCCCTTTACGCGCTCAGAAATTCGTCGTCGTACTTTTTCGCGTGTCCCCCAGACGAACCCGCAACGGCCGCACCGATAGTACTGCACGCCTGGTGACATATCGGCGATGGGGAGTCGTTCCACCACGTCGGCGCTACAAGTTCGGACAGCAATTCAGCGCATTGTGCGTTCTGCCATCCGGTGCAATCGTGAGTGCCTCGGCCATTGAGTAACTCCAACGTGTCGCGCTCAAGATACGCCTGTACGCGAATTGGCGCTTTGACCGCGCTATGGGCGTGTCTTGGTTCGAAGCTCTCGACGTACTACCTCAATCTCTTCGATGAGCCATTCAACCAGGGCGTCGCCAACTGGAGAAGCAGACCCGTTGGATCTCGCCAGATCCTCGATCATGGGTCGGACACGGCCAAGGCGTGCAGCGAGGTCGTCGAGATGGTTTGGCCCGTTACTGCGCTCGACCATCCACCGTCACCCATACATAACGGCACCCTTCGCAGCGCCAGTACCTGGACGCCTGGCGAAATGGAAGGATCGGGCAGCGTCACTTCGCCCACGCTGCCCGGCTTATGGCAGCGCGGACACTCCGGAATCGCTACGCGGTGAGACGACGATCGATGCAATACACCGAGCAACGGCATACTCACCTCCGAATGGGGGGACTGTCACCCTACATCAGTTCAGCCGATAGATCTGTCCACTTGCTTACAGTCGACGCGTAGATTGCTGCTGACCGATGATTTACAACTCACGCCGGTCTGCTTGCTCGGGTGCAATGGTTGGAGGCCGTTGGGCCGCGGCTTTTAACGAGGAAGAACGCGCCGAGTTGATCGCCGCGCTAACAATTACGGTGACGTTTTGCCGCCGCGCTCCTGGAGGCCTGTCGGCACCTCACCAACGCGTTGGAGTGGCAGACGCCGCCAACAGCGCAACAGATCAAAGATGCGCGCAAGCATCTTGATCGCTGGCGTCAGAATCTGGACAAGTTGAAACAACGGCTAGCGAGCTTGGCGATCGAGCCGCCAAAGAGGGTGCAGTGAGAGACTTCGTGCGGCAGTTCGGATGAGACACGTCGCGCAACCGAGAAAGCGTGAATTGTAGGTGACCGTTGCAGCGCGCCGTTCGGTCAGTCAGTCTGGAGGAACTCGATCCCCAGCTGTTCGTTGGGTTCTAGCCCGCGCTTGGGGAGGCTCCACAAATGGCCGCACAAATCGCATCCAAAGTACACCGCCGCGATGGTCCTCGCCAGGACGGTTGGCTCCGCCCCTCCACAGGAAGGACACTGGGACGTAGACGCACGACTTACGGAATCGCGACGGTCCTCTTTGAGGCGAACGAACACGAACTTATGCACAGCTCCTCCAATTTCGCTTTCAGCGGAGGCGCTGCTCGTCAGACCCGCCGAAGGCGGGCAGGGCCCATTGGAAAGCGAAGCAGAGATTAGCACGATTGCGTGACGAATTGTCGGATATCTTACAGTTCGATTACGAAACAGCATTAAATCGTTAGGAAATATGAGATGTCGCTGACGAGCCCCCGCTCTGGCCCGCGGACCTGGCGCATGCCGGCGATGCGGACACGAGCTGGTGCTGTTGATCAACGGCGAGCTTCGCCGCGGGCGCGTATTCCGACGCAATCAGCCACAGGAGATGATCCAGGCCATCGCAGATACTGTGGCGTGGTTGCAAGAGCGGGGATGGCAAGTCGCGCGTGAGATGAGCGGCGACTTTGAGCCGAAAGGCTGGCAGCGTTGATATCTAAGCCGACTGTGTTTGTGCTTGGGACAGGTGCCAGCGCGCCGTACGGTTTCCCACTCGGTTCATCGCTGGCGAATCAACACTCTGCGCTCTGGCGGCAGCAACTTGAGAAACTGCGCTCACGGATATCTGGCCTGACGATCAAGCCGCCGACGAGAGTGCAGTGAGTTGGCCAGCTGAATGCGGGCGCGCGCTACGTCCTGCGCCGCGTCGCTGTAATGCGGCGGTCGGCGCGAACTTTCTGCGTCCGTTGTCGTGCAGCGTCGTCTTCCCTGCGCAAGGGCGCTGCTCGTGTCGCTAATGGGCCGCGAGTCCGCTCGATCACGTCGCAGATGTAGGCGTGCAACTCAGCGTCGGTAATGTATTCGTACAGATGGGGCATCGGCGGTCACCTCGGCTTTGGTGAGGTGGCTGCCGCGCGAAGCAGGAATCTCAGGAAAGCTGGATCCACCATACGCGCATAACGCGCAAAAAGCGAATGGCTCGGAGTGACCGCGCGACGAATAGCGACTGGTAGGATCGCGCCAAGCTGCCGCCATGTCCGCAGCCGATCGAGGTCCGCAAGCACGAACCGATCTGCACGCTCCGCAAGGACGAACACCACGTCGTGCTTGAGAAACGCGATGTGCCGGCGATGGGCGAAGAGTTGATCCTGTCTGTCAACGGTCACTGGCGCCAAATGCGCGTCTTCAAGCCGAAGGCCCGCGAGGCGGTGGCAGAGATGGTGACGAGGCTCGAGGCGCGCGGCTGGCGCGCGTGACCGCGGCCACGGTTGCGGGAGGGGGTTTCTGCCTCGCCGCTGCACCCCTATTGCACACCCAAAAACAAAAGGCGCCGGACTCGAGCCGACGCCTTGTCGTGTAAGCCGGTGATTCTGCGGCACTAAACTTGGTGGACGGCGGGGGGATCGAACCCCCGACCTCTGCATTGCGAACGCAGCGCTCTCCCAGCTGAGCTAGCCGCCCGATTTGGTGTGATCGTTCCGTCTCTCGACGCGCCTTTCCGGCGTCGACAGGACCCCCAAGAATAGCACGCAGATTCCGAGCACGGCAACGGTTGGAGGCGTTAGAGATCGGACCGTTCAGAGCGCATGCCGTGCGCCGCTATGTCGCTGTGTCTCGATGCCCTTATGTCCCCCACGCGCCCGCGCCCATTCACCTGTGCGCCGCTGGTGACCTTCGCGTCATACCTGCGTTGTATACTTCCTGGCATCCCGAACTCAGGCGCCCTTCCGAGCTGACACGCTCGGCGTGGCCCAGCGGAATCATCGGCGAGCCCGGGCGGGCTCGCATACCGACAAGTCTATCGAGCGGCGCGAGATACATGGCAAGACTGAAGCGAATCGGTGTGCTCACCGGAGGTGGTGATGCTCCCGGGCTCAATGCCGTCATTCGGGCAGTCGTCAAGGCAGGAGTTAACAGCGGCATCGAAGTGGTCGGGCTCGAGGACAGTTTCGACGGTCTCATCGAGCCCAATCGCTCGCGGGTAATGACCGCGAAGGACGTCACCGGCATCCTTCGCCGCGGCGGCACGATCCTCGGCACCGTCAACCGCGGCGACCCGTTCGCGTACCCCGTCGACACGTCAGAAGGCAAGCACGATTACTCGACCCGTGTCGTGGAAATGTTCCACCGCATGGGGCTCGACGCACTGGTCGTCATCGGCGGCGACGGCACGCTCGCGATCGCCCACAAGTTCTCGCGCATGGGCATCCCGCTTGTGGGGGTGCCGAAAACGATCGACAACGACATCGTCCAGACGACGAGTACCTTCGGATTCGATACCGCAGTCGCCTTCGCCACCGACGCCATCGACCGGCTGCATACCACGGCCGAAGCGCATCGCCGCATCATCGTCGTCGAAGTGATGGGTCGTTACACCGGCTGGATCGCGCTCTATGCCGGCTTGGGCGGCGGCGCTGACGTCATCCTGATTCCGGAGATTCCGTACGATCTGCAGCTCGTGGCCCAGCAGATTCAGGATCGCGATGCCTGGGGTGCCCATTTTTCCATCGTCGTTGTCGCCGAAGGGTGCAAGCCGTTGGGTGGGGCGACCTCGCTGATCAAGGCCGCGTCGCTCGGCCGCTCCGAGCGGCTGGGAGGCGCCGGTCACCGCATCGCCGCCGAGCTCGAGGAGATGACCGGCAAGGAAACGCGCGTAGTGGTCCTCGGCCATCTGCAGCGCGGTGGGTCGCCGACCGCGTTCGATCGGGTGCTCGCCACGCGCTTCGGTGGCAAAGCCGTCGAGCTCTTGAAGCGCGGGGAAACCGATCGGATGGTCGCGTCTCATCCCCCTGACATTACCTCGGTTCCGCTCGAAGACATCGTCGGCAAGACCAAGAAAGTGCCGGCCACGGGCTTCGACGTCGTCGAGACGGCGCGCGCGATCGGGGTGTCGTTTGGAGACTGATCCGAATTGCGGATTGCGGATTGCGGATTGTGGATTTGATTGCGGATTAGGTATTGCGGATTGGTGGCGGGGCTAGAACGTCCAAGTACTTCAGTGCGCCGCCGGTATTGAACAGGACCACGACGTCGTTCGACGCAATCTGCCCACCTGAGATGAGCTGATCCAAAGCTGCCAGCGCAGCGCCACCCTCAGGCGCTGCGCTCACTCCTTCCAGACCTCCGAGGCGCCGCATTCCGTCTACCATCGCGGCGTCGGTAACTGCAAGCGCGGTCCCGCGGCTCTCGCGAAGGATCCGGAGCATCAGAAAGTCGCCGATCGCGGCTGGGACGCGGAGGCCGTCGGCGATGGTGTGGGCATTGACCACGGGCTCTGCGCGATCGCGGCCGTTCTGAAGAGCGTGGACGATTGGCGCGCAGCCCTCGGCCTGCACCGAGACCATGCGAGGCCTTGCCTGACCGGTGACCCAGCCGAGCGCCTCAATCTCGGCGAACGCTTTCCACATCCCGACGAGCCCGGTCCCACCGCCAGTCGGATAGATGATCCAGTCGGGCCATCGCCACTCGAGCTGCTCCGCGAGTTCGAACGCCATCGTCTTCTTGCCTTCGATGCGGTACGGCTCCTTCAACGTCGAGACGTCGTACCACCCGAGCGGCCGTCCCTTCTCAGCGGCAATGCGACCGGCGTCGGTGATCAGGCCATCCACGAGCGTCGTCGCCGCGCCGTAGAGCGCGCACTCGTCGGCAAACGGCTGCTTCACGTCCCGCGGCAGGAATACCTGCGCCTCGAGGCCCGCGCTGGCTGCGTAGGCCGCCATTGCGCAGCCGGCGTTGCCGGCAGACGGGACCGAGAGCGCTCGTGCACCGAGCACGCGCGCTCGAGTCACGGCCGTCGATTGCCCACGTGCCTTGAACGAGTTCGTGGGATTGAGCGACTCGTCCTTGATGTACAGGCGCTGGAGGCCGAGCGCCGCACCAAGCCGCGCGGCGTGGATCAGCGGCGTGAACCCTTCGCCCAGTGTGACGGGTAACTCGCCAGGGAAAATCGGCAGGAGCTCACGATATCGCCAGAGCGACGGCTCACGATCGCGCAGCGAATCGCGCGTCCAGACACGCGCAGCCTGAAGGTCGTAGCGCGCCAGCAGGGGAGCGCCGCACGCACAGAGATGATGACGTTCGCGAGCGGCGAAGGGACCAGCGCCGCACGGGCGCGAACATTCGAGGTGAGAGAAGAACATCGCAGTGCCGTTGGAAGTGGGGAAGTGAAGAGTGGACGCTCCACTTAGCACTTAGCACTTAGCACTTGGCACTTCTGTCAGTGTCCCAGCAACTCCTGGTCCTTCTTCTTCTGCAGATCGTCTACCAGCTTGATGTGGCCGTCGGTGATTTTCTTGTACTTCTTCCAGGCCGCGGCGCTCGTCGTCTTCAGAGATCTTGTGATCCTTGAGCAGCTTCTTGAGCTTCTCGTTCACGTCGCGACGCACCTGGCGCAGGCTGTTGCGTCCCTCTTCGGCCAGCTTGTGGACGTGCCGCGACAGCTCTTTCCGGCGCTCGTCGGTCAAGGCAGGTATCGGTACACGGATCACCTTGCCGTCCGACGATGGGTTCAACCCGAGATCGGAGGCACGGATGGTCTTCTCGATCGTGGCCAGCATGGAAGGATCGGTACGGCTGGGCCACAATCAGGCTCGGCTCGGGAATCGAGAGCCCGGCGAGCTGATTGAGAGGCATCTTGGCGCCGTACGCGTCGACATGAATGTTCTCGAGCAAGCCGACCGACGCGCGCCCTGTGCGGACGTTCGCCAGCTCGCGTCGGACGTGGTCCACGCCCGTATCCATCCGTGTCTTCAGATCCGCGTACAGCGATTTGAGATCGTTGGCGTCCATGCCCTATGCCCCTATGCCCTATGTCCCTGTGTCCCTATGTCCCCTGAACGACCGACCCCACCGCCTCGCCCAGCACCGCGCGTCGGAGGTTGCCTGGGGTTCGCAGGTTGAATACGAGAATCGGCAACTGATTGTCCATGCAGAGGGAGATGGCAGTCGCGTCCATCACCTTCAGCCGCTGCTCCAGCACCTGAAGATACGAGATCGTGTCGTACCGCGTCGCCGCCGGATCGCGCAGCGGATCCGCCGTGTAGATCCCATCCACTTTCGTGGCCTTCATGATTACGTTGGCGCGAATCTCCATCGCGCGAAGCGCAGCGGCCGTGTCGGTCGTAAAGTACGGGTTGCCGGTGCCTGCGGCAAAGATAACGGCGCGACCCTTTTCGAGGTGGCGGATGGCGCGTCGGCGGATGAACGGCTCGGCGACGGCGCGCATTTCAATCGCCGACATAACGCGCGTCACGACGCCGTGTGATTCGAGGGCATCCTGCAGGGCGAGGGCGTTAATGACCGTGGCCAGCATGCCCATGTAGTCGCCGGTCGCGCGATCCATGCCACGATCGCTGGCGGCCAGACCCCGGAAGATGTTGCCGCCGCCGATGACGATGGCCGTCTCGACGCCAAGCGTTTGCACCTCTTCGACGTCGCGCGCGATCTGCATCGTCACGGCGGGATCGATGCCGTACTCCTTTTCGCCCATCAGGGCTTCGCCGGAAAGCTTCAGGAGGATGCGCTTGTAGGTTGGCTCTGGCACAGGAGGCGATTATAACGGGTTGATCGGGTTAGTCAGGTTAGTCCGGTTGGCCAGGTTGACCGTCTACCCAGCCCACCCGATGAACCCGACTCACCCGAGCAACCTTCGGTCTATTCGCCGTGCTCGCCAACCTTGAAGCGCGCGAAGCGGCTGACCGTGATGTTTTCGCCGGTCTTCGCGGAAGCTTGCGCGATCATCTGCGAGATTGTCACGTTCGGATCGCGCACGCTGGGCTGGTCCACCAGCACGGTCTGCGAGTAGAACGATCCGAGCTTCCCGTCGACGATTTTCTCCACGACATTGGCCGGCTTGCCAGAATCGGCGAACTGGGCGCGGTAGATCTCGCGCTCTTTCTCGAGTACCTCAGCGGGCACGTCCTCGCGGCGGACGTACTTCGGATCCGCGGCCGCAATGTGGAGCGCGAGCTCCTTCACCAGCGTCTGGAAGTCCTCGGTGCGGGCGACGAAATCGGTCTCGCAGTTCACTTCGACGAGGACGCCCACCCTGCCGCCCATGTGGATATAGCTGCCGACCACGCCGTTCGACGTCGCACGACCGGCGCGCTTGGCGGCCGACGCCAGCCCCTTCTTGCGCAGCAGCTCGATGGCCTTCTCCTCGTTGCCCTCAGCCTCCGTGAGGGCCGCTTTGCACTCCATCATGCCGGTGCCTGTCTTCTCGCGCAGCCGCTTCACCTGTTCCGCTGTAATCGTCGTAGTCGCCATTCCCTTGCTCCCGTACGGGGGACTGTCCCCCTTTTCCTCGGGTGGGGGACTGTCCCCAAAGCTGAGAAGTTGTGCCAGATCCGAAAATACTGCGTACATGACGCGCGCCGGCGGGGACGAACCCGGCCGGCGCGCAACCTTTCACCGAACCGTTGTCGCCTCAGGCGGGCGAGGGTGTGGGCTCTGGTCGCGGGCGCCGCGGCGCGCGCTGACGATCCGCGTCCCCCTCGGCGGTCTCTTCGGAGGTTGCCGACTCCCGCAGGCCTCGGCCACTCAGCACCGCGTCGGCAATCCGCGACGTGAAGAGGCGAACCGCTCGCAGCGCGTCGTCATTTCCCGGGATCACGAAGTCGACCTCGTCCGGATCGCAGTTCGTGTCGACGATGCCAATGACGGGAATCTTGAGCTTTCGCGCCTCGTCAACGGCGATCTTTTCTTTCTTCGTGTCGACGATGAAGATCGCATCGGGCAACCGCGCCATGTGGCGAATGCCGTCCAGGTTCTTCAGAAGCTTGCGCTTCTCCTTCTCGTTGCGCGCAATCTCTTTCTTCGAGAGCGTTTCGTAGCGGCCGTCGGTGACCATCGCTTCGAGGTCCCGCAGCCGCCCCAGGCTCCGCTGGATGGTGGCGAAGTTGGTCAGCAGACCACCAAGCCAGCGCTGATTCACGTAGAACATGCCGCAGCGCTGCGCCTCTTCCGAGACGACGTCCTGCGCCTGGCGCTTGGTCCCGACAAACAGCATCGTCCGACCGTCGGTGGCGAGGTTCGTAATGAACTCCTCGGCCTGGCGGAACAACTTGACCGTCTTGCCCAAGTCGATGATGTAGATACCGTTGCGCTCGCCGAAGATGTACTCCTTCATCTTCGGGTTCCAGCGCTTCGTCTGGTGGCCGAAATGAACGCCAGCCTCCAGCAGTTCCTGCATCGAAATTCCGGTCAAGCTTCCTCCACGCATCCGGGGCTGCAGCCCCGTTCCCACAACGGACCGATCGCAGGGCTAAAGCCCTGCCTCCACAACCGACTGATCGCAGGGTCAAAGCCCTGCCCCCACACGGAACTGAGAAAGAACGTCGTTAGCGCTTGCTGAACTGGAAGCGCTTACGCGCTCCGGCCAGGCCGTACTTCTTGCGTTCCTTCGCCCGCGCGTCGCGAGTCAGGAAGCCATTCGTCTTCAGCGCCCGGCGCAGCTCCGCGTCGGCCGCGACGAGGGCCCGCGCGATGCCGAGGCGAACCGCGCCCGCCTGGCCGGAAACGCCGCCGCCATTGACGATGGCCAGCACGTCATAGCGATCGCCCTGTTCGGTGATCACCAGCGGCTGCCGGATCTGCGTGCGAAGCGCTTCGGTCGGGAAGAACTGCTCGAAGGTACGGCGGTTGATGCTGATCGTGCCGGAGCCAGGACGGAGATAAACGCGAGCGGTGGAAGTCTTGCGACGGCCAGTACCCGTAAAACTGAGTCAATGCCACGTTACGCGACCTCGATCGACGATGGTTTCTGGGCAGCGTGCGGATGATCCGCACCCGCGTACACCTTGAGCTTTCGGTACATCGCGTCGCCCAGCTTCGTCTTGGGCAGCATGCCGCGCACCGCTTCCTCTACCAAACGCACCGGCTGCCGCTGGCGAACGTCCTTGGCGCGCTCCTCGCGCAGACCGCCTTCGTAGCCGCTGTGCCGGCGATAAATCTTCTGCAAATCCTTCCGACCGGTCAGCTTGACCGACGCCGCGTTGACGATCACCACGTGATCGCCCGTGTCGATGAACGGCGTGTAGATCGCCTTGTGCTTTCCCTGCAACAGCCGGGCTGCCACCGTCGCCACACGGCCGAGCACCTGCTCGCCCGCGTCAATTACATGCCATTGCGCCCCGCCATTCCGGGCGCTGGCCACAAACGTCCGCATTCGTACGAGACCCTTCTGCTTTCAGCCGAATAACGGCAAACCCAAATGATACGTGTCACTTGCCGAACTGTCAAGGCGGCGACGGGCCTTGGAAACCCTCTACCCGGTTGGCAGGTTTCGCGCACTGACGCGGCTGACGGAATTGTAATTCCCGCACAGTTTTGTGATCGGGCCGGCCCCGTTTCGTAACCGCGACAAGGCCGCGATCCCAATTTTGGCGCGGGATGCACGCGTCCGTCGCCGCCTCGACCGGTGTGGCACCAGCTTTGCCAAATTCGGTTGCGGACGCCCGACCTTTGCGATTCGAAATGAGCTTCTTCCGCTCCCCAAAGCCCGTCGTCGGCCTCGACATCGGATCGAGCGCCGTGAAGGCCATCGAACTGAAACCGAACGGATCCAAAGGTTTCAAGGTCGCGGCCTACGCTTCCGAGTCGATTCCGCCCGACACGATTGTCGACGGCGCCGTGATCGACGCCGTGACGGTTGCCGACGCTATCCGTCGCATTTTCGACACGAAGCGCTTCAAAGCGAAGGACGTCGTCGCCTCGCTGTCAGGCAATGCGGTCATCGTCAAGAAGATCGCCCTGCCGGTGATGACCGATACGGAGCTCGCCGACTCGATTCACTGGGAGGCCGAGCAGTACATCCCGTTCGACATCCAGGACGTCCATCTCGATTACCAGGTGCTCGATCGCGGCACGACCGATCCAGGCAAACAGACGATGGACGTGCTGCTCGTCGCGGCAAAGAAGGACAAGATTGCCGACTACACCGGCGTCATCTCGCAAGCCGGGAGGACGGCCGTGATCGTCGACGTCGACGCCTTCGCCGTGCAGAACTGCTTCGAAGCCAACTACGGCCTGGCGTCCGGCGTCACGGTTCTCCTCAACGCCGGCGCGTCCGCGATCAACGTCAACATTATCCGTGGAGATCAGTCGCTCTTCACGCGTGACGTCTCGATCGGCGGCAACGCCTATACCGAGGCCGTGCAGAAAGAGTTCGGCCTGGCTTTCGAGGCAGCCGAACTCGCGAAGCAGGGTGTCGTCCCCAATGGCGTCACGTTCGAAGACGTGCGCGCCGTCCTCCGAACGATCAGTGAGACGGTGCTGCTCGAGATCGAGAAGACGTTCGACTTCTTCAAGGCCACAACCTCGGACGAGCACATCGATCGCATCGTGATCTGCGGCGGCGCGGCGCGCGTCGATGGTTTCACCGAGCTGCTTTCGGAGCGCCTTGGCGCGCCGGTCGAGCGCCTCGACCCGTTCAAGGCGGTCGAACTCGACCCGGCCCGTCTCGGCGGTGCGGTACCGGACGACGTGGCGTCGACGGCGGCGGTCGCTGTGGGTCTCGCCCTTCGCCGTGCGGGGGATCGATGATTCGCATCAACCTCCTTGCCGGCGAGCGCGAGCGGCCCAAGACAAAAGTCGCTGTCGCCTTCGACATCGGGCAGAAGGTGACGCTCATCTCCAGCCTGGTCCTCGTTGTCACGGCACTCGGCATCGGCTGGTGGTGGTGGTCGCTCGATCGGCAGAAAGCGCGCATTGCCAGCGACATCGCCGAGGCCCAGCGCGAGACGGCGCGCCTGCAGTCGATCCTCCAGCAGGTAGCGGGCTTCAACAAACAGAAACAGCAGCTGCAGCAGCGTGTCGGCTTGATCGAGTCGCTGCGTAAGGGCCAGAGCGGCGGTGTCCACATGCTCGACGAGTTGAGCAAGGCATTGCCCGAGATGCTCTGGCTCACGCAGCTGAAGCAGGACGGCGGAGAGCTGACGATTGAGGGCCGATGCACCACGCTGACGGCGCTGTCGGACCTCGTCGCCAACCTCGAACACAGCCGCTATTTCCGGAAGCCGGTCGAGATCGTCGACAGCCAGGTCGACAACGCGCAGACGCAGGGGCCCGAGCTGATCAAGTTCGCGCTCAAGGCCACCTTCGCGATTCCGGGCATGCAGCCCGCGCCCAAGGCGGGACGGTAACCGTATGGCCTTCGAGCTCGGTCTCAACAAGCTCTCGTGGAAAGTCCAGGTCGGTATCTTTCTCGTCGTCGCGGCTGCGGCGGTGGGCGGGTTCTATTGGTACTACGTTCAGGACGTCGAGGCATCGCTTGCGACCGAACAGGCGCGCCTCGATGGAATGAAAGCAGAAATTAACAAGGGGCTCGCGACTGCACGACAGTTGCCCGAATTCCGGCGCCAGGTTGGCGAGCTGCAGGCTCGTCTCGACCAGCTGCGCGCAGTGCTGCCCGAAGAGAAGGACGTCAGCGATCTGCTGCGGCGCCTGCAGACGCTGGCCACGGAGTCCAACCTCCAGATCAAGGGCTTCAAGCCGGCGGCGATCGTCACGAAGCAGACCCATGCCGAATGGCCGATTACCCTCGAGCTCAACGGCACGTATCACAACCTGGGACTCTTCTTCGATCGCGTCAGCAAGTTCCCACGAATCATCAACGTCAGCGGCGTGACGATCAAAAGCAAAGACAAGCCGGAGGCCGGATCGACGATCACGGCTGCCTGCATCGCGACCACCTACGTTCTCATCGAAGCACCGGCCAAGCCGGCACCGGGCGCGCCCGGCGCACCAACCGCGGGCGCTCCTGCGCCGAAGGTGAGCTGACCGTCATGCACGCTACCACCACATCGCTGCTGATCACGCTTTGGCTCGCCGCAGCCGCTGTCCACGCAGCGACGCTCGCTGACGTGGCGACGCCGGCGTCAGGGGAGGCCACGACGACTGCGCCAGAGCCCGAGAATTTCTTGTACAACCCGGAGGGCCGGCGCGATCCGTTCGTCAGCCTCACCTCGCGCGGTACCGATCAGACCTCGGCGCGAGCCAATCAGGAGCTCTTAGGCGCCAGCGCACTCGGGGCCGACGAGATCTCCGTGCGAGGGATCGTGGCCACCGGCGACGGCTACGTCGCCATGGTGAAGGGCCCCAGCGGCAAGACGTTCGTGGTCCGCCAGAGCGACAAGCTGCTCGACGGAACAATCAAGTCCATCACCGCTCGGGCGATTGTGATCCTGCAGGACGTCAGCGACCCGCTGTCAGCGGTGAAACAGAAGGAAGTGCGGAAATTGCTGCGCGGACTCGAGGAAGGGAAGTAGGACCCATGCGTCGTTACGCCATGCTCCTCGTCATCGCGGTGCTCGCCGCCCGGGCTGGCGGCGAAGGCCGCTTGACCGCGGCTACGGGCCCGCGCCTGACGGCTATCACCGCCACCGCCGGCGCGCGACCGGCCGTGCTCATCGAGGCGTCGGAACCCGTCGCCTATATCGCGGCGCGGCCCGATCCGTTCACGGTGCTCGTCGACCTTCGGAACGTCGCCACGACCGGCTACGCCAACGGCGTCAGCACCATTCCCGGCAGCCCGGTTCGCGCGGTGGATGTCGAGACGGCGCGCGGCGAAGACGGCCTGCCGGTAGCGCGCGTGCGCGTATCGCTCACCGAGCCGGTGAGCCACAACGTGCGCAGTCAACGCAACGTGATCTTCGTCGAGCTGGACCGCGGCGCCCCGGTGGAAGACGCACCGGCGATTGCGGGAAACCATGACGTGGCGCCGGTGGCGGCTCCCGCCCATACCCCATCGGCCGCGGTCGCGGCGATGGCGATTCCCGCCGCAAGCTTAATCAGCGGCGTCCGCACGACACGCGAGGATGGACTACTGAGCGTCATTCTCGAGGGCAACGGCCGGCTGGCGGCGAAGAACGTCGAGCTCACCGCCGGGAAACGCCTCTATCTCGATTTCGAGGGTGTGCGGCCGGCCGTGCCTGCCGTCACCGCGTTCGGCCAGGCCCCGGTCGAGCGCGTGCGGGTCGCGCTCAACAGCCGCGAGCCGCTGACGACTCGCGTGGTGATCGACCTCGATCGCGAGGTCGCGCATCGCGTGGAGACGGTGGGGGCCGACGAGCGCGTACTCGAAAGTGACGTTCAAGGAGCGCGCGGCGGCGCGACCGATGCCTGCGGTGGCTGAGCGCGCGGTGAAGGCCGCACAAGAGCAAAAGGCGACAGCTCGCGCGTCGACGGCGGACGAGGCCGTCGCGGCTAAAGCGGCGCCTGCGCGGGCGGAGGCGGAGCATGCCGCGTCGGCGCCGGAGACCGGCGCGGATAAAGCCGCGCCTCCCCAACAGGGCAAGGGGTATACAGGCCACCCGATCAGTCTCGATTTCCAGGGAGCCGACCTGCGTGCGGTGCTGCGGACGTTCGCTGAGATCAGCGGCTTGAACATCGTGATCGACCCGTCCGTGCAGGGATCGGTCGACGTTTCCCTCCGCGACGTGCCGTGGGATCAAGCGCTCGACATCATCCTGCGCGCCAACAAGCTGGGCTACTCGCTCGACGGCACGATCGTGCGGGTCGCGCCGTTGACGGTGCTGGCGGACGAAGAGAAGCAGCGACGTCAGCTTGCCGAGCAGCAGGCGCTCGCCGGCGAGCTGCGCGTGCTGACCAAGACGCTCAGTTATGCGACCGCCGAGCAGGTGAAGCCGCTGGTCGTCAAGAGCGCGTTGTCGCAGCGCGGCACCATCGAAGTGGATGCGCGATCGAACACGCTGATCATCAACGACCTTCAGTCGGCGCTCGATAAGGCGGAAGCGCTCATCACCACGCTCGACAAGCCGCAGCCGCAGGTCGAGATTGAAGCGCGCATCGTCATCACCAACAAGTCATTCCGCCGGGAGATTGGCGCCAGGCTCGGACTCGGCGGCGAGATGTCGGCGCGTCTCGGCAACCCTACGTCCCTCGCGTTTCCGAACAGCGTGATCGCCGGCGGTCGCACGGGCGCCGTTCAGGGCGGCCCGACGGCAGCGGCTGCAAACGCCGTGAACCTGGGCGTGCAGGGTGCGACCTCGGCCGTCGGCCTGGCGCTCGGTGCCATCAACGGCGCATTCGATCTCGACGTCGCCCTCACGGCGCTCGAGCAGCAGGGCAAGCTCGCCGTCATCTCGACGCCGCGGGTCTCGACCCAGAACAACGTCGAGGCCGAGATCACGCAGGGCACGCAGATCCCGATTCAGGTGGTCGCGAACAACACCGTCACCGTCACGTTCAAAGACGCCGCTCTGAAGCTCACGGTGACCCCGCAGATCACGGCCGCCAACACCGTCATCATGAAGGTGAATCTCGAGAATGCGCAGGCCGACTTCGGCCGCAGCGTCAACGGGATTCCGCCCATCGACACGCAGCGCGCCAACACCACGGTGCTCGTCGGGGACGGACAGACCACCGTCATCGGCGGCATCTACTTCAGCTCGCAGGAAGCGCGTGAGAACC
The DNA here is from genome assembly GCA_963800785.1 of Vicinamibacteria bacterium. Lineage (GTDB taxonomy): Bacteria > Acidobacteriota > Vicinamibacteria > Vicinamibacterales > JAENWD01 > JAENWD01. Next base: position 916,372 of record CAWDCH010000018.1, on the reverse strand, counting down.
GCACGCCGGCGCTGCACAAGGTTCCGCTCCTCGGCTGGCTGTTCAAGGACGACCTCACGAACAACCAGAACAACGAGCTGCTGATCTTCATCACGCCGCGAATCATCAAAGGGTAGCGCGACGGAGCACTCTATGTTCAGCCTCCATCTTCGACAGATGTCCGGTCTCGGCGCCGTACTGGCGCTCGGCCTCAGTGCGAGCGGGTGCAGCGAAACGGTCCGCGAGGGCCAGTCGCCCGCGTACCTGGTCATCAATCACCTCGAGGCCGCATCGGGAGCGGACGACGAGAAGTTCTCCAACCTGCTGGCGTCCGACGTCGTGACGAACGGCACGGTCTTCGAAGATGCCGGCCGGGTGACGTTCGCGCTGGCGCTGAAGAATATCGGCTCGCCCGGGCAGGCGACGTCGCCGACGACCAACAACTACATCACCGTCACGCGCTATCACGTAACGTTCCGCCGGACCGACGGGCGAAACACGCCGGGCGTCGACGTCCCCTACGCCTTCGATGGAGCGGGCACCATCACGGTGACCGAGTCGGGCAGCAGCATGGTGTTCGCACTCGTGCGCGCCCAGGCCAAGATCGAGTCGCCGCTGAAGAATCTCGCTGGCGGCGGCGGGGCAGCGCTGATCTCGACAATCGCGGACGTCACTTTCTACGGCAGGGACCAGACCGGCAACGATGTCGCGGTCACCGGTTCGATCAGCGTGAACTTCGCTGACTGGGGCGATCCGCCCGACTCGAGCGGCGGCGACAACGGCGGTGAGGGAGGAAACTAGCCATGGCCCTCATCAGTCGCATCTCAGGCCTCGTACTGATGGCTGCCGTCATCGGCGGCTGCACGACCAAGAAGATCGAACCGCCGGCGCCGAGCGGCCCGTCGGAGCTGGCGACCTCACTGAGCCTGTCGGCCAGCCCGGATGTGCTGACCCAGGACGGTCGGAGCACCTCGCAAATCACTGTCTTCGCGCGCGACGCGAACGCGCAGCCGATTCGCAACCTCGAGCTGCGCGCCGACATCACCGTCAACGGCGCGGTTACCGACTTCGGGCGGCTGTCGATGAAGAATTTCACCACCGGCAGCGACGGGCGCGCCGTCACGGTCTATACCGCACCGAAGAACGTGGACAGCGTGGACCGCGGCACGAAGGTGACGATCGCGATCACTCCGGTGGGCGGCGATGCCCGCGGCGATCTTGCGCGCCAGGTCGACATCCGCCTCGTGCCGCCGGGGACGGTCGGCGGTGGCCTCACCGCCGTGCCCGACTTCGAAATCTCCCCCGAGGCGCCGAAGCAGCTCGAGACTGTCACCTTCAACGCAGCCGATCCCAACCTCGATGGGAAGTTGACGGCATACGAGTGGGACTTCGGCGACGGCGACACCGGTTTCGGCCGCTTCACGTCGCATCAGTACCGCGACGCGGGCGTTTACGCGGTAACATTGACCGTCACCGACAGTACCGGCCAGACGGGATCGCTTTCGAAATCGGTTGCCGTCGGCGCGACGGAACTGCCAACGGCCGACTTCGTCTTCTCACCGGCCGAGCCGAAGGTGGGCGACGAAGTGGTCTTCAACGGCTCCGCGTCCGCCGCGACGGCTCCGCGATTCATCACCGATTACAAGTGGCAGTTCGGCACGGCCACCGGCGGCAGCGCGACGGGGATGATCGCGAAGAAGAAGTTTACCGCCGTCGGCACCTACAGCGTGACGCTCACGGTCACCGACGATGCCGGGAACAAGAACACCGTGTCGAAATCGGTGGAGGTCGAGCCGTAGGCGACGCGGCGACGCATCGGGCCCACGCAGGGCGCCCGTATAGCACAGGCGCCGCGACCCTACGGTACACTGTGCGCCGTGGCGGACAATCAGCGGATTGACGACCTGCGACGCCGGCTCCAAGAGGATCCGGCGTCGCTTGCGTTTGCACCGCTGGCCGAGGAGCTCCGCCGGACCGGTCGCGCACAGGAAGCCGTTCGCGTCTGTCGCAGGGGTCTCGCCCTTCACCCCGAATACCTCTCCGCGCGCGCCACACTGGGGCGCGCCCTCCTCGATCTCGAGCAGCTGGACGAGGCACTCGAAGAATTCACCGCCGTGCTCGCGGCGGCGCCAGACCATCTGAGCGCAATCAAGGGCGTCACCGAAATCGAACACCGGCGTGCCGACCGGAAAGCGCCGCTGGTCTCTCCTGAGATCCCGGCGCCAGCCACAAATGATCAATCACGCCGCGCCGAAACGGTCGTGGCGCTCGAACGATTCCTCGCCGCGATCCTCGCCGACCGTCAGCGTCGCCAATCGGTGTCTCGCCGGTGACCAGTCTTCCGCCACCAGGGATGCTTGTCAGGCGAGGCGAACGGCTCCGTGCCGTTCTCGCGCCATTGGGCGTCGACCGCCTTTTGGTTACAACACTGCCGAATGTGACGTGGCTGACGGGATTCGACGGGTCCGCCGCTGCCGCTCTCATTCGACCGCACGACATTGTCCTCATTACCGACGGTCGCTATCGGGAAGCGGCTGTCGAAATTGCCGCACGTGGCACCGATCTCCTGTCGGTCGCCCTGGTCGAGGACACCTACGACGAGACGATCGCCAGGCTGATCGCAGCAGAGGGGAAGGCCGTCGGATTCGAGGCGGGCTCCGTGACCGTCGCGCGGCTGAACTGGCTGACCGCCGCGCTCCTGAATGGCGGCTCCTCAACAGGCTTGATCCCCACGATGACGGCGGTCGAGGCATGCCGGATCGTGAAGGACGAATGGGAAATCGAGATCCTGCGCGAAGCCGCCCAGCGGCTATCGGCCGTCGCGATTGGAGTGATCGCGGATTTCCGTGCGGGTATCCCCGAGCGTGACGTCGCGCAGGCTATCGAGGCCGGCCTCCGGCGGGCCGGGTTCAGCCGACCGGCATTTGATACCATTGTCGCTTCCGGTCCGCGGGCGGCGTTGCCGCATGGACGAGCGTCCGACCGGGTGATCCAGCGTGGAGAGGTCGTAGTGCTGGACTTCGGCGGTGTCTACGGCGGATACTGCGTCGACCTTACGCGGACGCTGGCACTTGGCGACCCGGGGACCGAGGCGCGGGAGTGGTACGACAGCGTGCTCGCCGCGCAGACGGCGGCCATTGCGGCCGTTCAACCGGGACGGCCGGCCGCTGACGTGGATCGGGCGGCGCGGACGGTGCTCGAGGCGCGAGGCCTGGGTCACTTGTTCACGCACGGGACCGGCCATGGGCTCGGACTTGAAGTGCACGAGGCGCCCCGCGTTGGCCGTCCACGCATCGAGTCCGGACGCGAGCCGATGCCGGGGACGGTACCGATCCCGGAGCACCTCGACGCCGGCATGACCCTGACCGTCGAACCGGGGGTCTATGTGCCGGGCCGCGGCGGTGTACGCATCGAGGATGACGTGCTCGTCACGGCGTCCGGAGTGGAAGTCCTGACGAACGTGCCGCGCACGCTCGTCGTCGACTGACGTTCCGATCGGCGCGAGGGGCCAACCGAGACGAATGGATTTCGAGGAGATCAAGCAGATTCTGGCCATGATGCGCGAGCACGAGCTCTCCGAGTTCGAGCTCGAGCGTCAGGGATTCAAGATACGGATCAAGAAGGACGCCGGGCACCCGGTGGTGGCGCCGCCGCAAGTCGTGGCCACTATTCCCGCCGCCGGGGCCCCGGCACTTGCCACCCCCGCTCCAGCCGCGCCGACGCCCGGCACGGCCGCCGCCGAGGAAGAAGGCGAACTCGAGTTCGCCATCGTCAAGTCTCCCATCGTTGGAACGTTCTATCGGGCCGCCGAGCCCGGCGCGAGAGCGTTCGTCGAGGTCGGCGACACTGTCAAACGCAATCAGGTTCTCTGCATCATCGAAGCGATGAAGCTGATGAACGAAATCGAGTCGGAGTACCGACGGGGAGGTCGTTAAGGTCTACGTCGAGAACGGCCAGCCGGTGCAATTCGGGGAGCGGCTGTTCGCGATCAAGGCGAAGTGACGCGATGTTCAAGAAGATTCTGATCGCCAATCGCGGCGAGATTGCCCTGCGGATCATTCACGCCTGCCGCGAGCTCGGCATCAAGACCGTTGCCGTCTACTCGGAAGCCGACGAGCATGCGCTGCACGTACGGTTCGCTGACGAGGATATCTGCATCGGGCCGCCGCGAAGTGCCGACAGCTATCTGAACGTCCCGGCGATCATCAGCGCGGCCGAAATCACGGGCGCCGACGCGCTGCATCCCGGCTATGGGTTCTTGTCGGAAAGCGCCTACCTGGCCGAGGTGTGTGAGGCCTGCCACATTCGCTTCATCGGCCCCGATCCGAACGTCATCCGGCTGATGGGCGACAAGGCGCGCGCACGCCGGGCAATGAAGAAGGCCGGCGTTCCGATCCTGCCGGGGAGCGAGGGACTGATCGAAGGCGAGGAGCAGGCGGCGAAGATCGCGAAGGACATCGGCTATCCCGTCATCATCAAGGCGACAGCCGGCGGCGGCGGCCGCGGCATGCGCGTCGTGCAGACGCCCACGGAGATGTCGCAGGCGCTGAAGACGGCGCAACGCGAGGCAGAAGCGGCCTTCGGCATCGGCGACGTCTACATCGAGAAGTACGTTGTCTCGCCGCGCCACATCGAGTTCCAGGTGCTCGGCGATCACTATGGCAGTGTCGTCTCGCTCGGCGAGCGGGAGTGCTCGATTCAGCGGCGGCACCAGAAGCTGATCGAGGAATCGCCGTCGGTCGCCCTGACCGACAAGGTCCGGCGCAAGATGGGCGGTGTGGTAGTCGACGCCGCGCGCGCCGTGCAGTACGCAAACGCTGGCACGTTCGAGTTCCTGATGGACAAGGACGGGCGGTTCTACTTCATGGAAGTGAACACACGCCTCCAGGTCGAGCATCCGGTCACAGAAATGGTGACCGGCATCGACATCGTCAAGGAGCAGATCAGGATTGCGGCAGGGGAGCGGCTGTCGTTCAAGCAGAGCGAGATCACGTTCACGGGGCATGCAATCGAGTGCCGCATCAATGCGGAAGATCCGGAAACGTTCGCGCCGTCGCCCGGGACTATTCACGCGTTCAGCGTGCCGGGAGGACCCGGTGTTCGCATCGACACCGCGGCGCACACCGAGTGCACGATTCCTCCGTACTACGACTCGATGATTGCGAAGTTCATCGCGTATGGCCGCGATCGGCAGGAAGCCATCGCGCGCTTGCGCCGGACGCTCGAGATGACCGTCATCGAGGGCATCAAGACGACGATTCCCCTTCACCTCAAGATCCTCGCGGACCCGGATTTCCAGGGCGGCAACCTGAGCACGTCGTTCATGGAGCGATTCCAGCTGCCAGCCCGAAAGGGCGACCGCCTGCGCGAAGCCGTGTGACGCTCCCCCGCCTCTACGCGGTCATCGACGCCGACGTCGCCGCCGCGCACGGCTGGACTGTTACCGATCTCGCCCGCGCCTGCCTGGACGGCGGCGCCACACTCCTCCAGCTGCGAGCCAAAGCGCGGGACCTGCAGTGGACCCTGGATGCGGCCGATGCCCTCGTATCGATGGCCGGCGCGGCGGCGACGATCATCGTCAACGACCGCGCCGACGTTGCCCGCCTGGCAGGCGCCGGCGGCGTGCATATCGGGCAGGATGATCTCCCGCCTGCGGATGCACGGGCCGTCATTGGCCCCGAGCGCTGCATCGGGCTCTCCACACACTCATCGGCGCAGGTGGACCTCGCGCTCGCGGAATCGATCGACTACCTGGCAGTCGGACCGATATTCGCAACCGCCACCAAGGAGACGGGGTACCGGCCGGTGGGTCACGAGTTGATCCGATACGCGACGCCCCGGGTCCGATCGCGAGTGCCTGGACCGGTTCCCATCGTGGCGATTGGCGGCATCACGCTCGAACGCGCCCCATGGGTCATCGCCAGCGGTGCATCGAGCGTGGCAGTGATTTCAGACCTGCTGGTCGGCGGAAATCCGACCGCCCGCGTCAAAACCTTTGTAGAGCGCCTGGCCGCTGTTGAGGCCGCGCTATAATTTCGCGCTTCGCCTGCCGCCTGATGTGGAGCCGGGGCTCTCGCCCCGATGTGGAGATAGGACTTTGGCGCCTGATGGGGACGCGAGGCTTTACCTCCGTCCTGAGGGCCTCAGCCCCGCCCTGGAGGATGGATGGACTCGAACCTGCTGAAGACGAAGTCGATCGAGCAACTCGTCAGCGATGTGGAGCACGGCGGCAAGGCGTTGAAGCGAACGTTGACCGCGCTCGATCTCACCCTGCTCGGTATCGGCGCCATCATCGGGACCGGCATCTTCGTCCTGACCGGCACGGCCGCGGCCAACCAGGCAGGTCCGGCGATTGGCCTCTCCTATCTGGCTGCGGGTCTCGCCTGTACCTTTGCCGCGCTCTGCTACGCGGAGTTCGCGTCGATGATCCCCATCGCCGGATCCGCCTATACCTACGCGTATGCGACGCTCGGCGAAGTCTTCGCCTGGATGATCGGCTGGGACCTCATTCTCGAGTACGCCGTCGGTTCGATGACCGTCGCGGTCGGATGGAGCGGCTACTTCCAACGCATCCTGGCGGGCTTCGGCCTCCACCTGCCTGGCTGGATGTGCGCGGCGCCCGGCGCGATGGAAGGCGCGGTCGTCAACCTGCCGGCGGCGATCATTGTCCTGCTCATCACCGTGCTGCTGGTGATTGGCGTCCGCGAAAGCGCCCGCTTCAATGCGGCGATGGTCGCGATCAAGCTGGCAGCGGTGCTGTTCTTCATTTTTGCCGGCTTCACGTTCGTCAAGCCTGACAACTGGTCGCCGTTCATGCCATACGGCTTCTCGGGGGTGATGGCCGCGGCGGCCGTCGTCTTCTTCGGCTACATCGGGTTCGATGCCGTCTCGACGACAGCGGAGGAGGCGACGAACCCGCAGCGCGATCTGCCGATCGGCATCATCGCGTCGCTCGTGATCTGCACGCTGCTGTATCTCGCGGTCTCGGCGGTGCTCACCGGCATCCTCCCGGTGGTCGACTACAAGACCAACGTGCAGTTCCTGAACGCTCCCGTCGGGTTCGCGCTGGCGGTCATCAACCAGAACTGGGCTGCAGGCCTGGTGTCTGCCGGTGCGGTGTGCGGCATCACCAGCGTGCTGCTCGTCATGCTCATGAGCCAGCCGCGCATTTTCTTCGCGATGAGCCGCGACCGTTTGCTGCCGGCAGGCGCGAGCAAAGTCCACCCGAAGTTCAGGACGCCATACGTGACGACGATCATCACCGGCATCATCGTGTCGATTGCCGCCGCGCTTGTCCCAATCCAGATCCTCGGCGAGATGACGAGCATCGGGACGCTCTTCGCGTTCATGATCGTGTGCTCGGCCGTGATGGTGCTGCGCATGCGGCGGCCGGATGCGCATCGGCCTTTCAAAGTCGCGGGCGGGCCGATCATCCCGGTCCTCGGAATCGTCTCCTGCCTGTACCTGATGTTGAGCCTGCCGGTGGCCACCTGGGTGCGGTTTCTCGGCTGGCTGAACGTGGGTATGCTGATTTACTGGTTCTACGGCCGCGTGCACAGTCCGCTGGCGGATGCGCGCGAAGCGGCCGCACGGACCGGACTCGAGAGTCTGGGCAACTTCGTGACGGTCGTCGGAGCGCTGCTCGTGTTCAACGGCTTCTTCATGGTGATCCTCGCGTTCATGACGCTCCTCGGCATGACCAGCGAGACGCTCATCAAATGGCACGAGATTGGAGTCACGCCCGAACAGTCCGATCGGCTGGGCCTGATCATCTTCGGCACAGGCATCGCGACCGTGGTCGTCGGACGCCTGCTGGCGAAGGCCGGCCGGAAGGCCTGATCCTGCCGCAAGGGCGGCACATGAGCAGGAAGCCGCCGTTTCAAACGACCTGGCGCGTCGTCAGCGGGATCAGGCTGGCGCTGTTGCTGTTCACGCTGGTGTTCGGTGGCGGCGTCGTGGGCTACATGGTCATTGAAGGCTGGTCTTTCTTGGACGCCTTCTATATGACCGTGATTACGGTGACGACCGTCGGGTACAAAGAGGTCCATCCGATGTCGCGGATGGGCGAGCTCTTCACGTCGTTACTGCTCTTTCTCGGTGTCAGCGCGTTCTTTTACGCATTCACGCTGGCCGCCACGATCGTGATCGAGGGCGGCCTGCATAAGCACTTGCAGCGCCGGCGAGTGGCGCACATGATCGACGACCTCGAGCAGCACTTCATCGTCTGCGGCTTTGGCCGAATTGGAGCGGTCATCGCCGAGGAATTCACGCAGCAGCAGATTCCCTTTGTGCTCATCGAGCGCGATCCGGCGCGCGTGCAGGAAGCGCTCGAGCGTGGCATGCTCGCGGTCGAGGCGGACGCGAGTCACGAGGAAACTCTCCGGAAGCTGCACATCGAACGCGCGCGCGGCCTGGTTGCTGCGGTAGGAACTGACGCCGAGAACGTCTACACGGTCCTCACAGCCCGCGTGCTGGGGCCACAGCTCTTCATCGTCGGACGCGCGGAGACGGAGGACGCCGAGCAGAAGCTCCGGCGTGCCGGCGCCGATCGCGTGGTTTCCCCGTACGCCATCGGGGCGCAGCAGATGGCGCAGACGGCGCTGAGGCCAGCTGTCGTCGATTTCGTGAAGCTGGCGACCCAGGCCGGGAGCCTCGAGCTGGCGATGGAGCAGATCGTGGTGGCCTCGGCGTCGCTCGTTGGGAAGTCGCTCGTCGAGTCGAACCTGCGCCAGCGCTTCGGCGTCATCGTCGTTGGCATCCAGCGCGCCAGCGGAAAGATGGAGTTCAACCCGTCGCCCGATGCCGCCATGCAACAGGGCGACCAGCTCGTCGTGCTCGGGCGGCCGGAGAGCCTCAAGGGACTGAGCGTGGCGGCGGCAGGAGAAAGGGCTTCGTGAGCGCGCGGATGCTGGATGGGGCCGCTCTGGCGGCAACGCTTCGTGAAGAATTGCGGCCGCGGGTTGCGGCGTTTGCCGCGCGGACCGGGCGCCCGCCGGGCCTGGGCATCGTGCTCGTCGGCACTCATGCACCTTCGGAGATCTACGTTCGCAACAAACTGAGGGCGGCGTCGGACATCGGTTGCCGGGCAGATCTCATCAGGCTGCCTGAAACCGTGACCCGTGACGAAGTCGTCAACGCCGTGCAGGAGCTGAATGTCAGTCCGTTCCACGATGGCATTCTGGTGCAGGATCCTCTGCCGGCACAGATCGGAGGCTCCCAGGCGGTCTTCGACGTCATCGATCCTGGAAAGGACATCGATGGGTTCACGCCGGCGAGCGCGGGCCTGCTCGTCCAGAATCGCGCTGTCCTGGCACCGTGTACGCCGTCCGGCGTCATCGAGCTCCTCGAGCGGTCGGGCATCGCCATTGCCGGCCGCCACGCCGTCGTCATCGGCAGAAGCGACATCGTCGGCAAGCCCATGGCGTTGCTGCTGTTGCACCGCCATGCAACCGTGACCATCTGCCACTCGAAAACGGCGGACCTGCCGGCGCTGACACGCCAGGGCGACATCGTCGTTGCGGCAGTCGGGCGTACGGCGTTTGTGCGGCCCGAGTACGTCAAGCCGGGCGCCACGGTCATCGATGTCGGTATCAATCGTGTGACCGGGCGTTCGGAGGTCGAGGCGCTGTTCCCCGAAGGGTCGCAGCGGCGCTCGGACTTCGAGAAGCGAGGTGCCGTCGTCGTCGGTGACGTTCATCCCGGCGTCGCCGACGTCGCAGGAGCGCTCACGCCGGTTCCGGGAGGCGTGGGGCCGCTCACGATCGCCTTGCTGCTGCGAAACACGATGACAGCCGCCGAGCACCGCGAGCCGTGATTCGCGTGGCGCTCACCGGCGGGCTCGCCAGCGGCAAGAGCCACGTCCTCCGCTCATTCTCGCAACGCGGCGTGCCAACCGTGGACGCGGATCGGATCGCACACGAAGTCCTCGAGCCATCCACTCCGGCCACCGAGGCGGTCAAAGCCAGGTTCGGCGGGGGAGTCATCGGCGAGGCCGGCCGCATCGATCGCCGGGCCCTGGCCGCGATTGTCTTCAACGACCGTGATGCACGCCTCGCCCTCGAAGCGATCGTGCATCCGGCCGTCTACGAGGCCATCGATCGCTGGTTCTCATCGCTCCCAGCCGAGACGCCGCTCGCCGTGGCCGATATTCCGCTGCTGTACGAAACAGGGCACGAGTCCGACTTCGACACCGTCATCGTCGCCGCCTGTTCGCGGGCCGAGCAGATTCGACGCGCCATGTCGCGCGATCGGCTGTCGCACGACGAAGCGGCGGCTCGCCTTGCGGCGCAGTTGCCCATAGACGAAAAGGTCCGGCGCGCCGACCATGTGATCTGGACGACCGGCAGCTTCGAGGAAACCGAGAAACAGATCGAGCAATTGATCCAGAAGTTGAGCGCACGTAGGCCCAAGGTTTAGCTTGGGCAATCGACGCCCACCACCGAAGCGTTTCGAGTAGACCGTCGGCGGCAACGTCGTCCGAATTACTGTCGAATCGAACGACGTGCGTAGGCCCAAGCTTCAGCTTGAGCAACCCGAAGGGACGCGTTTCGCTTCGACGGCGCACATGTAGGGCGGACCTTCAGGTCCGCCTTGTAAACGCGATAACCGTTTCAGGCGGACCTAGCAGGGTGCTGAAAAAGTGAGTGGAAAGGGATCGACAGGCTGATCCCCGCGTACTACGATGCTTCCATCCGACAGGAAGGGAGCGTGCCGATGCGAGGCGACGATCCGCGTCACGACTCGATGTTCAGTTACATCACGCCGGAGGCACGGGTGCGGGCCGACCATCCGCTGCGGCCAATCCGCCGGATGACCGATGGCGCGCTGCAAGCGCTGTCGCCACGATTCGACCGGCTGTATTCCACCATCGGCCGGCCCTCGATTCCGCCCGAGCAACTTCTGCGCGCGTTGTTGCTGCAGATGCTGTACAGCATTCGGAGCGAGCGGCTGCTGATGGAGGAGTTGGACTACAGCGTGCTGTATCGATGGTTTGTCGGCCTGAGTCTCGATGATCCGATCTGGGACGCGACGACGTTCACGAAAAACCGCGACCGGCTGCTCGACGGTGACGTCGCGGATGCCTTCTTCGCCGAAGTCCTCGCCGCGATTCAACACGAAGGGCTGTTGTCCGACGAGCACTTCACCGTCGACGGCACGTTGCTCGAGGCGTGGGCCAGTCACAAGAGTTTCAAACCGAAGGGCACGCCGGGCAAGCCGCCCGATGATCCCAAGAATCCGACCGTGAGTTTCCATGGGCAGACCCGGCGCAATGACACCCATCAGTCGACGACTGATCCCGACGCGCGGCTCTATAAGAAGGCGGTCGGGCGGGAGGCCAAGCTCGGATACCTCGCCCACCTGCTGACCGAGAATCGCCATGGGTTCATCGTCGACACGGCGGTCACCGATGCCAGCGGGACGGCCGAACGCGACGCCGCGCTCATGATGCTCGGGGAGCTGCCGCTGACGACGCGGCGCCTCACCGTCGCCGCCGACAAGGCGTACGACACGCGCGCCTGGGTCGCGGCGGTCCGGCGGATGCGCATCACACCGCATGTCGTCCAGAACGAGTTCAGCTACGGCGGTAGCGCCATTGATGCACGGACGACGCGACACCCGGGATACCGCCTGAGTCATCGCAAGCGCAAGCTCGTGGAGCAAGCGTTTGGGTGGCTGAAGACCGTCGCGCTGTTTCGCAAACTGCGGCATCGCGGCGGCCGTCTCGTCGATTGGCTGTTTAGCTTCGGCGCCGCCGCGTACAACTTGGTCCGCTGGCGCAATCTCGTCGCACACCAGGCATGACCACGATCGTGACCACTGAATGCTGATCATCGCGATGAACGCACCACCGGTAACCGCACGAGAAAATCGAGTGCTGAACCTTCCTTTTTCAGCACCCTGCTAGAGCGTTTTTCACAATGCTGTAGCGACACGGTCGCCGCTAGCCAGAGAGATCGCAGCGTTGTTCGCCATAGAGATCACAGAGCAGGCCTGCCGCAGAGTCTCAGAGAAGGCTGGTCACAGAGTCTCAGAGATCTGATCAAGTTACGGCATCAGCTCGGCCGGCGCCACGGCGCAGCCACGCATGGGAGTGCACTTGATCCGGCTAACCACCAGATTCTCTCTGCGCCCTCTGTGATCCTCTGCGCCTTCTATGAAGCGGCTGTTGATAGTCAAGCTCCGTCTGCGAGGAGGCGTGTGGGAATGTGGGAATCCGTGTTGTGGATTTCCACATTTCCACACGCGTGATCGTTGGTTAGCCAGCGATGCGGTGACATGGGCCGTGGGCGACGCCGGGCGGCCTTCTATTCGCGTTTCCTGGTGATCGGTCCGGATCACCGCGCAGCATGTCGTTCGCATCGGTGGGGTGGCGCCATCTCAGTGACGACCATCGGAGTGGTCGAAGCGCAGACCGCGCTCGCCCCACCGTCTCGTGGCGTTGCCAGGCTCGGCGCGGCCGCTTACGCCGCGGCCAATCTCCTCCCATCAAAGGTCGACCCGTCGCGCCAGATCGCATACAGGATGCGACTCAAGCGGCGCGCTAAGGCGACCACCGCAATCCGCCGCCCGCGGCGCCCCGCGAGCCGATCCGCCCAGGCGCGCAGGGTCGCACTCCCGCCGGCGCGCCAACAGACCCACGCGGCTTGCACCAGGAGCGCGCGCAGCTCGCCGGGCCCCGCCTTGGTGATGTGACCGCGGTGGCGCCGCTCCGCGGAACTGTCTTCCCGCGGCACCAAGCCGATCGCGGCACTGACCTGGCCGGCATGCGCGAAGCGCTCGTACCGATCGACAAAGCTGCGAAACGTCGTCGCGACAATGAGCCCGACCCCGGGCACACTTTGCAGCCGCGTCACCACGGCATCGCTCGACACCCGGGCGCGCACGCGACCATCGATCGCGTGAATCTCACTCGTCAACGTCACGACCTGGCGACACAACGGCGCCAGTGTGGCGCCGAGCTCGACCGGCAGGCGCAGCCGGGCGACCCGCGCTGGCACGGTCTCACAGCTGCCGCTGGGGAGCCGGTAGCCCGATTGCCGCAGTAGCGCCCGCAGGAGACTCACCGCCCCAGACCGCATCTGCACCAGCAACCGCCGACTCCGTAAGATCTGACGTATCGCGCGCTGCTCGGCGGAGACGCGATGCGTCGGCCGATACCAGCCGCGCCGGTTGGCTTCCGCCAGGGCCGCCACGTCGCGCCGATCCGTTTTCACTTTGCGCGTGAGCTCCCCGTACATCGGCGCGTAATTGGGATCGGCAACGATCACCGCGTGGCCAGCCGCCTCGAGCACCTGCGCCACCCACTCGCTCTCCGTCCCTGTTTCGAGCAGCACCCGCATCGCGCCGGAGCCGCTGAACGCCTGCGCCAGTCGGTCGTGCGACGTCAGGACGCGCTGCTCACGGAGCACCCGGCCCTCCGCGTCGATGATTCGGATCTGGCTGTACCGCATGTGAAGATCAATGGCACCATAGACCATGGCTGGCTGCTCCTTGTGAGGGCCCTGTTTCCGCAGGGCGTCATCACCAACTTGTGGAGCGCAAGCTACCACGCGAGGTGGCAGCCAGCCGCTTCATCTCATCTCAGTGGCAGATTCTCCGTGGCCTCTACGTCCGGCCTTAGCCTGACCCTCGAAGGTCCGCCTGAAGGCGGACGCTACATCCTTCTGAAAACCGCGCTAAAGGTCCGCCCTACGTATGAATCCTTCGGAGTGCAATACGCCGGGTACCCGAGCAGGTACTTAGGCCCCAAGCTTTAGCTTGGGCAACGCGAAGCAACAACCGCGTAGCCCGAGCTAAAACTCGGGCCTACCATCAACGACTGCTCGCGCCGAATCAGGCGCTCAACTGTTCGTCGTCTTTTGCTGGCGCGATCCGTTCCTCGGTGAACGTGTTCCACTCGTGGCACTGCGGGCACTGCCAGAGAAGCTCGGTGCTGCGGTAGCGGCAGCGCACGCACACGTGCGGGTCGAGATAGAACACGGCATCACGCGTGAGCGTCAGGTAGCGCTCGACGAGTTGCGGTGGACGGCCCAGCGTGGAAAAGGCCGTCCAGATCTCCTGATGGATCACGAGGGCGTGGGGGTTGTGTGTGAGCGCCTCGAATAGGAGCTCCACGGCGCCCGCGGGATCGCCGACTGCGGTCCGGTGCCGCGCCAGTGCGAGCCGCGCGCGCCAGTCCTGAGAGTTCGTCGCGACAATACGCCGGCAGAAATCGACGAACCGCTGCGGAGTACCGAGCTTGTTCGACGCGGACTGCAGACGATCGAAGGCGAGGTAGACACGTTCCGGCACGAGGTCGGCGAGCGTCTCCCACGTCTCGATTGCCTTCGGAAGATTCTCTTCCAATGCGTAGACGTCGCCGAGGTGCAGATATGCCGGTGCGGCCGCGCGATCACGCTCGATCGCGGCGTCAAACCGTTTGATGGCCTCAGCCCGATTGCCCTGGCGCAACGCCTCTTCGCCAAGCTCGTTCTCGAGGAACGCCAGAATCGCCTCGTGGTGGGCTTTCCGCGGCGGTCCTTCGATCTCGGCGAGCTGACTTCGGACGTCGTAGGCTTCGGTCCATTGATGCTGTTCTTCGTGGAGCTTTTCAAGCTGCATCAGCGCGTGACGGTTTCTGGGATCCAGACGAAGCACTTCCTTGAACGCCTCGTACGCGCGATCGACAAAGCCGCCGCGACGGTAATCGAGCCCGAGGCAGAGCAGGATGTAGGCGTGTTCGAGTGGCTTCAGGCGCGGGCGCTGCAGCAGCGCCTGGTGGATATTGATGGCGCGCCCAACCTGGCCCTTCTCGCGGTACAAGTTGCCGAGCACCAGATGGATCTCGAGCGCGTCCTCGTCGAGCCAGGCGGCTCGCGACAGCTCGTCGATCGCCCGATCGATTTGGTTGGCGACGACGAGATCGAGCCCAACGATGAAGTGGGGAGATTCGCGCGCCTTGCGTCGATCGATCCACTGGCCGTCACGCAGTTTGTAGCGTTCCCACGCCTTGCCGATGGCGAGACCCGCCAGGAGGGCGACGAGGCCGACGAGGAGCGGAGCGTACAGGCTCATACGCGACTCGGCGCTTCGGTCCAGTGGGCGAGCAGATCCTCCCAGCGTCCTTGCGCTCTCAGCACGAGCTCGATCATCTCCCGGACTGCACCGTGTCCGCCGCGCTGCGCGCTTACCCAGGCAACGCGGGGCAGGACGTCCGACATCGCGTCTGCGGGGGCGGCAGACAGCCCGACCCGTGCCAGCACCGGCAGGTCGAGCACGTCGTCGCCCATGTAGGCGACCTGCTCGTCGTTGACGCCCTCGGTCGCGATGATGTCGCGATACGTTTCGAGCTTGTCGACGGCGCCCTGACGCACGATGGGGATTCGCAGCTGGCTGGCGCGCTCGGCAGTGGCCGCGGAGTGCCGGGCGGAGAGAAGCCCGACTCGAAGCCCGGCGCGCTCGGCAAGGACGATTCCGGTGCCGTCGCGAATGTCGAACTGCTTGGACTCGCGTCCGTCAGGGTGGACCAGTATCGTGCCGTCCGTCAGGACACCATCCACGTCGAACAGCAGCAGCCGGATCGGCCGCGCCAGTGCCAGGATATCGCGCGCCACGTCAGAAAAGCTCCGTCTGCCAGAGGTCGTGCAGGTGGACGACGCCATCCACCGCGCCTCCGGGCGCCGTCACGATGATCGACGTGATCTTGCGGCGCTCCATCACGTTCAGCGCCTCGACCGCCAGCACATCACGCGCAATCGTGATCGGATCGCGCGTCATGACGTCGATCGCCTTCAGCTCGAGGATCGTCGGCGTATCGGCCATCTGGCGGCGGAGATCCCCATCGGTAATGATCCCGGCGAGGAGGGCGTCCTGCACCACGGCGGTCATGCCGAGCCCTTTGCGCGACATCTCATAGATGACATCCCGCATGCCCGTCGCGACATCGACGACAGGCACCTGTTCGCCGGCGTGCATCACCTGCTCGACGCGCAGAAGGCGCTTCCCAAGCTTCCCACCAGGGTGCAGGTTGGCGAAATCCTCCGCTCGGAATCCTTTCTCGACGAGGAGCGTCATCGCGAGCGCATCGCCGAGGGCCAGTGCCGCGGTCGTGCTGGCCGTGGGCACGAGGTTCAGGGGACACGCTTCCTCGGCAACATGACAATCGAGCGTGACGTCGGCAAAGTGTCCGAGCGTCGACCCGGGCACGCCGGTCAACGCGACGATAGTCGCGCCGAGTCTGCGAATCGTCTCCAGCAGCCTGAGGATCTCGTGTGTCTCGCCACTGTGCGACAGCGCCACGACGACGTCGCCGCTCTGCACGACCCCGAGGTCGCCGTGCAGCGCTTCGGCAGGATGGAGGAAAAACGCCGCCGTACCCGTGCTGGCAAGCGTCGCGGCGATCTTCTGCGCGATAATCCCTGACTTGCCGATGCCCGTAACGATGACGCGGCCGCGGCAGTCGCGCAGGACCTCCACTGCCCGGCTGAATTGGGCGCCAAGGCGAGGAACGAGGGCGAGAATCGCGGCGGCCTCCGTTTCGAGGACCTTGCGTGCCTGCGTGAGGTCGGGCATCACGGCTCCGGTCGCCGAATCACGAGGCTCGGGCAATGGCATCGATTTGCACCAGTTGTCGAAGCAGCGGCTCGACGAGATCGAGCCGCAGGGCATTCTGCGCGTCACTCTTCGCCCGCGCCGGTTCTTCGTGCACTTCGAGAAAGACGCCGTCGACGCCGGCTGCAACTCCTGCGCGCGCGAGCGGCCCAATGTATTGTGACAGCCCTGCAGTGACGCCTTCACCGCCACCAGGAAGCTGGAGGCTGTGTGTGACGTCGAACACGACAGGGAAGCCGAGCTCACGCATCATCGGCAGCGCCCGCATATCCACGACCAGGTTGTTATAGCCGAACGTCGAGCCGCGTTCCGTGACGAAGACGTTCAGATTGCCGGCGGCCGTGACCTTGGCCACCGCGTGGCGGACGTCTTTGGGCGCGAGGAACTGGCCTTTCTTGACGTTCACGGCCCGTCCTGACTTCGCCGCAGCAACCAGCAGATCGGTCTGCCGCGACAGAAACGCCGGGATCTGCAGGACATCGACGACGGCGCCCGCCGGCCCGGCCTGATCGACTTCGTGCACGTCGGTCAGCAGCGGGAGGCCCGTCTCCGCCTTGACCTGCTCGAGTACACGCAGCCCCTCGACGAGCCCCGGGCCACGGAAAGAATCGATCGACGTGCGGTTGGCCTTGTCGTACGACGCCTTGAAGACGAGCGGCACGCCGACGCGCTGGGCGATGGCTTTCAGCGAGCGCGCCGTCGCGAGCGCATGATCGCGGCTTTCGATGACGCAGGGGCCCGCGATGACGACGAGCGGTGCGCCGCCTCCGAGCGGGACGTTCCCCAGCGACACACGCGTCACGGCACGATCATACCAAAGCGCTCAGGAGGCTGTCGTGAGCGCCGGCATCGCCTTGCGCGCGCGCTTGTGCGCGTAGCTGGCTTCCACGAAGCTGGCAAACAACGGATGCGGTTTCAGCGGCTTCGACTTGAACTCCGGATGGAACTGCACCGCCAGGTACCAGGGGTGGTCGGGCAGCTCCGCGATCTCTACGAACTTGCCGTCCGGCGATTTGCCGGAAATCACGAGGCCGCGGTCGGTCAGCGTCTTCTCATAGAGACAGTTGAACTCGTAGCGGTGCCGGTGACGCTCGGAGATCATGGTCGTGCCGTAGATCCGGTGCGCGAGCGATCCCTCCACCAGCTCGCAGGGGTATTGTCCCAGCCGCATGGTGCCTCCGAGGTCTTCGATGCCGAGCAGATCGCGCAGCTTGTAGATCACTTTGTGGGGTGTGTCCGGATCGCACTCCGTGGAATCGGCCTCAGGCATTCCTGCGACGTTTCTGGCGAACTCCACCGTCGCCCATTGGAAGCCGTAACAGATGCCGAAGTAGGGGACGCCACTTGTTCGCGCGTGCTGTGCGGCAAGCATCATCCCGCGTGTGCCGCGATTTCCGAACCCGCCGGGGACGAGGATGCCGTCGGACTCTGCGAGGAGTGCCGTGCCGCCCGGCTCTTCGAGCGCCTCGGCCTCGACCCAGTGAATGTTCACCTTCACACCGCTGGCGAAGCCGCCGTGATACAGCGCCTCGTTCAGGCTCTTGTAAGAGTCTTCGTAGCCGACGTACTTCCCGACCACATGAATCGTGAGCTCGTCGTCGGGATGCTTGATGCGCGAGACGAGCTGTTCCCAGGCTGCCGTGTGCCGTTCCGTCTGCGGAAGGTGAAGGAGCTTGAGGATGATGCGATCGATGCCTTCCGACGCGAGTGCCAGCGGGACCTCGTAGATCGTTTCGACGTCGCGCGCGGTGATGACCGCTTCCTCGTCGACGTCGCAGAAGAGCGCAATCTTCTGCTTCACGTCGCGCGGCAGGGGCCGGTCCGTGCGGCAGAGGAGCACGTCGGGTTGAATACCGATCGACCTGAGGTCGCGGACGCTGTGCTGTGTCGGCTTGGTCTTCACCTCGCCAGCCGTCCCGATGAAGGGGACCAGTGTGAGGTGGATGTACGTCGTGTTGTCGCGGCCTGCGTCCTGGCGGAACTGCCGAATTGCTTCCAGGAACGGGAGGCTCTCGATGTCGCCGACGGTCCCACCGATCTCGACGATAACGATGTCGACATCGCGTGAGAGGGCGCGGATGCTGTCCTTGATTTCGTTGGTGATGTGGGGAATGACCTGCACCGTGCGGCCGAGATAGTCGCCGCGCCGTTCCTTCTGGATCACCGAGAGGTAAATCTTGCCGGTCGTCCAGTTGTTGTTACGCGTCGGCACCATGTTGGTGAACCGCTCGTAGTGGCCGAGATCGAGATCGGTCTCGGCGCCATCGTCCGTCACGAAGACCTCTCCGTGCTGGAACGGGCTCATGGTGCCGGGATCGACGTTGATGTAGGGATCGAACTTCTGGAGGGTGACGCGGTAGCCATGTCCTTCGAGGAGGCACCCGATGGAGGCCGCGGCCAGCCCTTTACCGAGGGATGAAACGACGCCTCCTGTCACAAAGATGTATTTGACCGGCCTCGTGCTGTCCTGATTCGGCATCGTCAAAGTTCTGTCCCCGCTTCTGCTGTGAGTTAGGTGCCATGCGCCATCGGCACATCGGCGTCGACCCCCGACGCCAGTAACGCGTCGACCTTCGCGAGATCCGCAGGCGTGTCGACGCCAATCGAAAAATGCGCAGTCTCGAGCACTTTGATGCGAACGCCGTGCTCGAGCGCTCGCAGCTGCTCGAGGCGTTCGGTTTGCTCGAGCGGCGACGGGGGAAGCGCCGCGAACGTTGGAAGAAACGATCGCCGGTACCCGTAGAGGCCGACGTGGCGCCAGGCCTCCGCCGCGACACTTCCGTCTCGCGCGAACGGAATCGGCGCGCGGGAGAAGTACAAAGCGAAATCGTTGCGGTCGACGACTACTTTCACGACATTGGGGTCGTGCAGCTCCGCGGAATCCACGATGCGCGCACGGAGCGAGGTCATCTGGAGCTCGGGATCGGCGAGAAAGGGGGCGATCGCCTGCTCGATCATTGCTGGTTCAACGAGCGGCTCATCGCCCTGCACGTTTACGATGACGTCACAGTCCACGCGAGAGGCCACTTCGGCCAGACGATCGGTGCCTGTGGCGTGGGCTGCGCTCGTCATCAGTGCCGCGCCGCCAAAACGTTCGACAGCACTCGCAATCCGTTCGTCGTCGGTTGCCACCAGCACGCGAGCGACGCCGCGGGCGCGCGAGGCGCGCTCGTAGACGTGCTCGATCATCGGCCGGCCAGCAATGAGCGCCAGGGCTTTGCCGGGGAAGCGTGTCGACTCGTATCGGGCGGGGATGACGACGATGCTAGTGAGCGGTGCGGAATGCTCGAGGGACGGAACCGGGAGCACGGTGAATCATAGCACACTCACGCCGACTCATGCGGCCTCGCCTGGCTGGTGTGACGCGTTCGTTGTCAGCTTGGCCACGATCTCGCCAAGCGTTTCGAGCGAGAGGCAGGCCTTCACCATCTAGCCGGCGACGCCAAGGCGATCGGACTCGCCACGGCCACCCACCTTGGACGAGTTGGAGAGAGAGGACCGGCGCGTGCGGTCCGTCGCCCTCTCGGGAGCGCAGCTCGCGCAGCATGTCGATCGTCCTCCACGATCAGCGTCCGCTTCTGCGTTGACATGACACTCGATCTCCTTCTGTGTGGGCAGCTCGAACACGAATCGACTGCCCCGGGCATCGTGACGGGCTCGTACCCCGGTTTCACCTGCGGGACCATCCGGCCACCTTCCACACACGACACGTCAAGGCTCGCACGCCGGTCAAACGCACGTCGAGTACCTCCGCCAGCCTTTCCGACTCCTGACAGTCGTTGGACTGGCACCTTCGCCTCACGAGGGGCCTAGATCGGGCGTGCTTCGCCACCAAACGGTCAGAGTCGGCAAGGACACTGCCATGGCGCCGGATTGTGCGGCGTTCAGCGTCGCCCTGTTAGGATCTCCGGACGATGGGGGAGAAGGCGGTGGCGCTTCTGACCGCGGCGGTTGCGGCAGTGACCCTGGGCGGATGTCGGCCCGAGGTGCCGTCGAGCGCCGCGTCCGCGGCGAGCACGCCGGCAGCGCGGAACACACCCCGGCCGCCGGTGGACCAGGTCCGGGACTGGACCAACCCGAAACGGCCAAAGCCAGTCGCGCGGGAGCGAAATCCTTTCGAGTTCGGTTCGGACGCTCCGCGCGGCGGGCGCGCACCCGTCGCGCCCGATGTGCCGCCCGCGTCGTTGCAGGAGCTCCCGTTGCAGCTACCGCCGGCGGATCTCCGGCTGATCGGTATCGTCGGCACCGATGACGCGGGCCAATTCACCGCCATCGTCACCATAGGTAACGATCTCGTCTTCGCCCGCGCAGGGGACACGATCGCGTCTCGCTACCGCGTCGTCGCTGTCGGCGAAGACTCGCTCGACGTGATCGATGCCGTCGGCAATCAACCGCGCCACTTGTCGTTGCGTGAGAATGCGCAGGAGGTGCGACCGTAGGCGCTCATGTAGGCCGGACCTTCAGCTCCGCCGATCGGCGTGCCTATGCCCGCCCTACAAGTCGCTTCTGCTCGAGGTGAGTCGTTCAGTCCAGCGTCACGACCTGCGCCGATCGCACGGCCTTGATCGCCGAGAGCTCGCCCATCACCTCTGGTGTCACCCGGTCCGCGTCATCGACAGACACGACGCCGATGGCGCCGCCGGCGCTGCGGCCGAGGGCGAAGTTCGCGATGTTGACGCCGTGCTTGCCGAGCACTGTGCCGATCGCACCGATGACACCCGGCTGATCGTCGTTCTTGATAACGATCTGCGTGCCTTCGAGCGGCGCCTCCACCGGCACGCCGTCGACCAGCACCAGTCGCGGCCCGCTGTGCTCGACGAGCGTGCCTTCGACCCACCGTTCGCCGTCGCTGGTATGAAGCTTCACCGACATCAGACTCGTGAAGTTGCGGACGCGCGAGCTGTGCGACTCGACGACCTCGATCCCGCGTTCTGCAGCGATCGACTTCGCGTTCACCGCGCTTACGCCGCCCGACAGCATCCGCCGGAACAGTCCCACGAGGACGGCGCTCGCCAGAAGATCCGTGCGCCCTCGCGCCAGCTCGCCGTAGTAACGGACGCCGACTGTCGAAATCCGCGCTTCGCCCATTTGCGCCACCAGGGACCCGAGGCGTTCGGCAACGGTCACCCAAGGTTGAAGCCGGCGGAACTCCTCCGGCGACAACGACGGGAAGTTGACCGCATTGCGGATCACGCCGTCGCGCAGGTAGTCGCGGACCGCGGCGGCAGTTTCCACGCCCACCAGTTCCTGTGCTTCACCCGTTGACGCCGCAATATGCGGAGTGGCGACGACGTTCGGCAGCTCCGCGAGCGTCCAGTCGGTAGGTGGCTCCTGCTCGAAGACGTCGATGGCGGCCGCGGCGACCTGACCTGAACGAAGGGCGTCGATCAAGGCGGGTGTGTCGATGAGCTCGCCGCGCGCGGTGTTGCAGATGCGGATTCCCTTCTTGCAGCGGGCGAGACGCTCAGCGTTGAACAAGTGCTTGGTCTGCGGCGTGACCGGCAGGTGCAGCGTGAGAAAGTCCGCCTCAGCGCACACCTCGTCGAGCGTCACGAGGCGCGCGCCGACTTGTGCGGCGAGTCCCGCCGAGATGAACGGATCGTGCGCCACGATCTGCATCTCGAAGGAGCGTGCGCGTGCCGCCACCTCCTGGCCGATGCGACCGAGGCCGACAATGCCGAGCGTTTTGCCGCGCAGCTCGATGCCGGCAAACTTCTTCTTTTCCCACTTCTTCGTCTTCATCGCCGCGTCGGCGGCGGGAAGGGGCCGCGCCAGCGCGAGCAGCTGCGCGAGCAGCAGTTCGGCGACGCTGATGCTGTTGGCACCGGGCGCGTTCATCACGACGATGCCACGCTGAGAGGCAGCATCCAGGTCGACGTTGTCGACGCCTGTTCCGGCGCGCGCGATGACGCGAAGCGCGGGCGCCGCAGCGATCACATCCTTGGTGACTTTCGTCGCGCTGCGAACGACCAGCGCATCCGCGTCGGCGAGCGCGGCGAGGAGATCGGGCAAAGGTCGTCCGGCTTTGGCATCAACGATCCACGTGGGATCTTCATGAAGAAGCGCTACGGCGGAGGCAGGCAGATCGTCGGCGATAACTATTTTCATCGGGACTGTTCATGGAAGAAGGTGGAGGACGAATACGAAAACCGTTCAAGTATAATCTGTCGGTTTGACCGGGAGCAGCAAGCCCTGGCAGCGAACGTCAAGCGACGCACCAGAATGGTGCAAACCGCTGTCGCACGCGACAGACGTGCGATTCACGGGCACGCGCAGTGGTTTTTCCACAGGGTTTTCCACACTGACCTGTGTGAATACCAGCGAGCACGCGGGTGAAACGACCTAACACCGGAGCTTCAGGAACGCGACATGCCACAGTTCACGCATCTCAAGCCGCCCGCCGACGGCACAGCGATCTCGCGGCGAGGCGGGCAGATCACCGTACCGGACGATCCGATCATTCCGTTCATTGAAGGCGATGGCACCGGTCCCGACATCTGGCGTGCCAGCGTCCGTGTATTCGATGCGGCGGTGGCGAAAGCGTTCGGCGGCAAGCGCCGCGTCGCCTGGTACGAAGTGCTGGCGGGCGAGAAAGCGAAGAATCTCGTCGGCGAGTGGCTGCCGAACGACACCCTTGAGGCGGTGAAGGCGTACAAAGTAGCGATCAAGGGGCCGCTGACCACGCCCGTCGGCGGCGGCATCCGCAGCCTGAACGTGACCTTGCGGCAGGTACTCGATCTCTATGCGTGTGTACGGCCCGTGCGCTACTTCGACGGCACACCGGCGCCGGTGAAGCATCCCGAGAAGATGAACGTCGTCATCTTCCGTGAGAACACCGAAGACGTGTACGCCGGGATCGAGTACGCGAAGGGGACGCCTCAGGCGGAAAAGATCATCGAGTTCCTCTCCCGCGAGATGGGGAAGCAGCTACCTGCGGATTCGGGTATCGGCATCAAGCCGATGTCCGAGACCGCGAGCAAACGGCTGGTACGCATGGCGATCCGCTTCGCAATCGAGCATCGCCGGAAAACCGTCACGCTCATGCACAAGGGCAACATCATGAAGTTCACGGAAGGCGCCTTCCGCGATTGGGGCTACGAGGTTGCGAAAGCCGAGTTCCGCGATCAAATTGTGACCGAGGACGAGACCTGGAGCGGGGCGTCGCCAGACGGCAAAGTCCTGGTCAACGATCGGATCGCCGACAGTGTCTTCCAGCAGGTGCTGACGCGAACGTCCGACTACGACGTGTTCGCGACGCCGAACCTCAACGGCGACTACTTGTCCGATGCCTGCGCCGCGCAGGTCGGCGGGCTCGGCATGGCGCCCGGTGCAAACATCGGCGACGAGATCGCGTTCTTCG
Source organism: Vicinamibacteria bacterium (assembly GCA_963800785.1). Classification (GTDB taxonomy): domain Bacteria; phylum Acidobacteriota; class Vicinamibacteria; order Vicinamibacterales; family JAENWD01; genus JAENWD01. The sequence continues at coordinate 892,443 of CAWDCH010000018.1, read as the reverse complement.
AAGCCACCCATGGCACCGCGCCCAAATACGCAGGTAAAGATGTCATCAATCCATCGTCCGTGATTCTCTCGGGCGTGATGATGCTCGATCACCTTGGCTGGGAGGATGCCGGGGCGCTCATCACGAAGGGGCTCGCGGCAACCATCCAACAAAAGCGTGTGACCTATGATCTGGCGCGATTGATGGACGGAGCCAGGGAGCTCAAGACGTCGGAGTTCGCGGACGCGATTATCGAGAACATGTGAAATTGCGGATTGCGGATTGCGGATTGCGGATTTGATTGTGGATTGGAATGGAATTGGGGATTAGGAGCACGAATGAACCGTAAAGTCACTGTCATCGGCGGCGCCGGGAATGTCGGCGCGACGGTTGCGCGGGCGATTGCTGTCAAGGAGCTGGCCGATGTCGTCGTCATCGACATCGCCGATCAGAAGGCGGCAGGGCTGGCGCTCGATCTGTTAGAGGCCAACCCGATTGAAGGATCGGATTCGCGGCTGATTGGCGGCGGCGACTACGCGGATGCGGCCGGTTCCGATGTCGTCGTGATCACGTCAGGCGTTCCGCGCAAGCCGGGAATGAGCCGCGACGATTTGCTGCAGGTCAACTACAAGATCATGCAGCAGGTCACGGAGCAGGTCGTCAAGCATTGCCCGAACGCGATCATCGTGCCAGTGGCCAACCCGCTGGATGCGATGTGTCAGGCGGTGTACCGCTTGAGCGGCTTCCCGCGCGAGCGCGTCATCGGCATGGCGGGGGTGCTCGACTCGGCGCGCATGCGTGCGTTTATCGCACTGGAACTGAACGTGTCAGTGGATAACATCCACGCGTTCGTCCTTGGTGGCCACGGCGACACCATGGTGCCGCTGCCGAGATACTCGACCGTGGCCGGAATTCCGATCACCGATCTGCTGACGAAGGAACGCATTGACGCGATTTGCAAGCGTACGGCTGAGGGCGGCGCCGAGATCACGAAGCTCGTTGGGACGAGTGCCTGGTACGCGCCCGGCTCGGCGGCCGCCGAGATGGTGGAAATCATCCTGAAGGACAAGAAGAAGATCGTGCCCTGCTCGGTGTTCTTGCAAGGTGAGTACGGCATTCGCGATCTGTTCGTCGGTGTGCCCGTGAAGCTCGGCGCGAAGGGCGTCGAGGAGATCGTGCAGATCAAGCTGACCGCGGAGGAGCAGGCAGCGTTGAACAAGTCAGCGGCTGCGGTCAAGGAGCTGACGGACGTTATTCACGTGTAGGGGCGCCTTGCCAGGCGCCCCTACTGGCGTCTGTGCTATTTGACAGTGAATGGCACTGACAGCTCGGTCGTCTCCCACGAAATCTTCAACGTACCTGCATTCCCCGAGCCAGGCTCGATCGCGATCGTCAGCTGATCGACGGGCGCGGACAACGTCTTCTTGGTGAGATCCACGCGCGCCAGGTCCTTCGACTGATCGTACTCCGTTCCCCATTGTCCGGTCTGCTTGTTCAGAATCAGCTTCCACTGATCCTCGCCTGGCAGCGTGTAGAGGGTGATCTTTCCGGCCGGGACGGTGGTGCCGCCGAAAGCCAGGTCTTTGCTGGTGGTGAGCGTTGTCGCCGCGTCGGCGCCAGTACGCCACACCCGGCCGTAGGGCACGAGTCCGCCCATGATCTTCCGGCCGCGGACAAACGGGCGTCCATACTCAATTGAGATATTGGCACCGCCGACCGTCGCCTTCACGGTTTCGTGCGGGCTCCCGGGCGGCTGAGCGAACGTCTGAACGGACAACAGCGTCGCAGCCGCGACGATGGCGGCTGTGGCAGCAACGGGTGCGACACGTGCGCGCATGCGAGTTTCTCCTCCTAGAGAATCTTCATGCCGAGCGCGGACAGGATCAGCTCCGTGCCGAGCTCGGCAGTGCTGTTTCGAACGTCGAGCGTAGGGTTCACTTCTACCATGTCGAGCGTTAGCAGCCGGCCGGAGTCGGCCAGCACTTCCATCACCATGTGGGCCTCCCGGTAGTCCAGGCCGCCTTTGACCGGCGTCCCGACGCCTGGGGCGATGGCGGGATCGCAGACATCGAGGTCGAACGACACATGGATGCCCGCTGCATCGTGCCCGGCCAGCTCGATCGCCTGCTCGATCACGTGGGCGATCCCCGCGCGATCGATGTCCTTCATCGTAAAGACGTGAATCCGCGAGGCGCGGACCTGTTCCTTTTCCTCCTCGTCCAGGTTCCGTACGCCTATGAGCACCGTCTGTGCGGGTTCGACCTTCGGAGAGAACCCGCCGATGCCCGCCAACTCCGACGGCTCCGATCCGAGGAGCGCCGCGAGGGGCATCCCGTGGACGTTTCCCGACGACGTGCTGGCGGGAGTGTTCATGTCACCGTGCGCATCAACCCAGAGGAGGCCAACCCGGCCACCGTGCTCCCGGGCCCATGCGGCCGAGGCGCCGACCGATCCCGCCGCCAGGCTGTGGTCGCCGCCCAATACGATCGGAAGCCCGCCGTCGTTTAGCGCCTGCCGGGCGGTCTCGTAGAGCGCGACGCAGACCGTGGTGATGTCGTTCACATACCGTTTGCGCGTGTCGCCTTCCTGCCGGGTTTCGGGGATCGGAACGGGGAGATCGCCGCGGTCCCTCAGCGGATAGCCGAGGCGAGTGAGCCGCTCGCCAAGACCCGCGATGCGGAACGCCGACGGCCCCATGTCCACGCCACGGCGGCCGCCGCCGAGGTCGAGCGGCACGCCGATGAGGTGAACAGGCCGCGGCGAAGCGCTCATCCGATCTTCCGTCGCTATTGCCGCTTCCAGGAGACGGAAACCCCTTCGCCGGAGGGCGCCACGATCGTGGAAAACAGGTCGGGCCGGGTCTCGATGGTGTGCAGGAAATCGGGCATCTCCGACTTCTTGTTCAAGACGTTATGCGCCACGAACAGCCCGCCCTTCGGCATTCGCGGAAATACCATGTCGAAAAATTTCTGGTAGTCGCGCTTCCAGGCATCGAGGAAGACGAAGTCGAACTGGCCCTCGACCTTCGGAATCTGCTTGAAGGCGTCGCCCGAAATGACGCGAACGATATCCGCATAGCCCGCCCGGGCCACGTTGTCGGCGGCTTCCTTTGCACGTTGAGAGTCATATTCGATGGTGACGAGCCGTCCGCCGGTTTCGCGGAGGCCCATCCCGATCCAGATGGCACTGTATCCGCTGGCCGCGCCGATCTCGAGTGCCTGCTTGGTGTGGTTGGTCGCGACGAGGAGGCGAAGGAATCGTCCGTCTTCCGCCGAAATCGCCAGCTGGCCTGTATCCGCCTTCCGGATATCGTCGAGCACCGCCTGAACCTTCGGGCTGAGCCCAGGTGTGGGCGGATCGGCCGCGGGGCGCGCGGCGGTCATGGTCAGAGCCGAGGCGAGCGCGAGCGAGACGAACGTGAGCGTGGCCAGTTTCATGTCCTCAAAATCGCTTGAAAAAGCGCGCAGGAGACCGATTCTCCTCCGGGCGTTTGTGTATAGTATGCGGTTTTGTTGAACGCTCTAAGAGCCGGAGGTTCTCGTTGAGCCCGATCCTGGTGCGGCCCGTACGCGAGCAGCTCGAGCACGATCGAGTGATTCGTCAACTTCAACGGGACCTCAGCCGGCGGAAGATCGAGGTGGGCATTAACCCGGGGGCCGAGCAGAACGTTTCGCTTGGCACGTCACGAAAGGAATATCCGGACGCCGTCCTCTTTTCTATGGAGAAGGGCCGCAGGGTGATTGGGGTGGTCGAGGTCGAAACCGGCGAGTCGGTGAATAACCTCGAAGCGATGGCACAGTGGGCCCACTACGCCAAACTGCGTGCGCCATTCCTCCTCTACGTACCGATGGGGTCGGTGGACGTGGCGCGTCGGCTGGCCGCCGACAACAAGATCGCGGTCGCGGAAATCCATTCCTACCATCAGGTTGGCGAGTTGATGCGGTTCACGCTGGTACATCGGAGTGGACCCGTGGCGCTCGATCTGGGTCCGGAGCCGGATGTGACGCAAGCGTTGCCAGCGAAGCCCAAACCCGCAGCAGCGAAGAAGCCGGGGCTCGACGCAAAGAAGGGAGCGCAGAAGCCAACCGCGGTCGCGACCAAGAAGGCTGAGAAGGTTCCCGGGAAGGTGGCCGTCAAGCAGGCAAAGATCGCCAAGCCGGCGGCAAAGCCCGCCCCACGCCCGACCGCAAAAGCAAAGCCGGCGAAGCCTGCTCCGCGGAAAGTCGTGGTGAAGAAAGCAGCTGCCAAGAAGGCCCCGGCGAAGAAGGCGGTCGGGCGGAGGTAAGTGGCGTTCCTGCGGTTCTCGCGCGATCGACGGGGCTACGAAAACACCTATCTTCTCCACGCGGTGCGGCCCAGCGGCGAAAGGGAGCGGCCGCGTCTCTTGTACTGGTTCCGGACGCCGCCACACCTGAAGGTCGGTCGCACGGCCTTCGATGACGACGCGATTCGGTTGCTGGAAGATGAGCACCCGGATGTCGAGTTCGACTGGTCGCGACTGCTTGAATCGGCAGCGTCGGCCCCGCTCGATAGGAATGGCCAGTCAGGGGAAGCCGGGGAGGGATCTGCTGCTCCCGAGTCGTCGTCGTCGAGCGCCGGTGATTCGCCGGCGCCTGTGAGTGCGCGTCACCGCCGCCGTCGCGGCCGAGAGCCCGGCACCTGATCGCGCGACCAGACCGTTCTCGCGCAGTGGTCGTCCAAAAGGCCGGAATGGGGCCGAATTCGGGGCCTGACACGACGGCTCACGCTATACTTTCAACCATGAAGACTTGCATGCGGCGGCTCGTACGAGGGGCTGCCATTCTGGCGCTGGGGGCTGTGACGGTGGGTGCCGCTCAACAGCAGGCGCCCTCCGGCGCGCAGGCTCCGGCACAGGCGCCTGCGCCGCCGGCTGGGCCAGAAAATCAGGGGCCCGTACCGCAGTTCCGCGCCCGCGTCGACCTGATCACGACCGACGTGATCGTCCGCGACAACACGGGGCAGTTCGTCGCCGACCTGAAGAAGGGCGACTTCGAAGTGTTCGAAGACGGCGTAAAACAGGAGATCGCGTCGGTCGAGCTCGTCCACGGCGGCCGCACGTATAACCTGCAGGCCCCCCCGCCGCAGCCGCCGCAGGAGGGCATCATTCTGCCGCCGGCGAGGCCGAAGAACGACGCCGCTGGGCGCATCTTCCTGTTCTTCGTCGACGACCTGCACATGAACTTCCGCGATACACCGCGGATCCGCCAGCTGTTCAAAAAGATGTCGACGCAGCTCGTTCACGAGGGCGACATGTTCGGCATCGTCTCCACCGGCACGTCGTCCATCGCGATCGACATGACCTACGACCGCAAGCGGATGGACGAGGCGATCAACAAGATCTCCGGGAGCGCGCTGAAGCCCAGCGAAATCATCGAGGCGCCGCAGGGCGCCGAAGGACCGAGTGAGCTGCGGTATCGCGTCCACGTCGCGTTTTCGACCGCGTACAACATCGTTCGTAATCTGGAAAAGGTGCAGAACCGGCGAAAGGCCGTCATCTTCGTCAGCAACGGCTACGACATGAATCCCTTCGAGGGCGCGCGCTACGCCGATCCGAATCTGGTCGGGATGAAGAACACGAACGCGCAGCGGATGAAGGATATGGGCATGGAATACGACCCGTTCAGCCGCCAGAGCAACGAGTTCGCTGATGCCGACCTCATTCGGGAACTGTCTGAACTGACGCGCGCCGCCAATCGCGCCAATTGCACCTTCTACACCATCGATCCGCGCGGATTGGTGGCGGGTTCGGACATCGACGAGCAAGTGGATCCTACCGAATGGAACGACTACCTGCGGAAGTCGCAGGACAGCCTGCGGGTGATCGCCGAGCAAACGGGCGGGTTCGCGACAGTCAACCAGAACGACTTTGATAAGTCGTTGAAACGAATCGACGCCGAGAGTAGCGACTACTACGTGCTCGGGTACTACTCGAGCAATCCGGATGTCTTGAAACGGACGCGCCAGATCGTGGTCAAGGCGAACCGTCCAAACCTTGATATCTGGTCGAGGAAGTCGGTACTCGCTGAAGCCGCCGCCGGAGCCGAAGGCGACTAAATAGACGCTAAGGAGACGATTGCGGGGACATGCGGCGCGTCCGTCGGACACGGCGGTGCGCTGCGCCAATCAGTCTCCGCGTGCGGTCGATCGCCTCGTCCAGATATCCCTTATCCAGCTCAATCCCGACGAAATCCACGCCGAGGAGCGCGCACGCAACGGCGGTGCTGCCCAGCCCCAAAAACGGGTCGGCGACGACCCCGAGCCTCGACAGTCCATGGAGGCGCAGGCAGTAGTCAGGAAGTCTGGATGGAAAGGTCGCCGGATGCGGCCGGTCCTTGTCCCGGCTCTGAATCGTATCGTAGGGCAGGAACCAGGCGTTCCCCCGGCACCGCCGTCCGCCTCGCGCGCCGCGCCATCGGGTGACGTTCGACTGATCCTGGTACGCGACGCCCAGCGCCAAACGATCCAGAGGGGTCCGTCCCGACGGCGAAAAGTGGAAGATGAATTCGTGGCAGTCGTTGACGAACCTGGGGCTGTTGATAGGCTTGTAGTGCCCGAGCGCGAGATCGCGTTCCAGGCCCGCCGCCGTCCCCGCGGCATCGCGGTCGATGGCGACCGACTTGATCCAGTGCAGCATGTTCTGAAGCGCCAGGTGCGGGCGAACCGCCTGCGCGATGTCGAGGGCCGTCCACGGATCCGTAGGCTTGGCGCCGACGTTCAGAAAGAGCGACCCGTCGGGCGCCAGCGCGCGTGCGGCAGCTGCCACCCATTCGCCCGTCCATCGAAGATAGCGGTCGCGCGGCAGCGTATCGGCGTAGCTGCGATACCGGATGCCCAGGTTATAGGGAGGAGACGTGACGATTGCGGCGAAGGCGCCTGCCGGGAACTCCGGAAGGATCGACAGACAGTCGCCGTGGAAGAAACAAAGCCGCGCTCGACCGGCGTCGATTGTGGCGTATGGCGTGGAACTCACGTGAGTTCCATCATAGCCAATCCGCGCGTGCGGTTCGTGCGCGCTACGATGCGCTGGCCATCAGCGGCGTCGTCAATGTGATTTGCCGCTCGGTGGACAGGGTGTGATTACGGCGGTGGCTGTGCGCGTTGCAAGCCGTGCCTTTTTCTTCGACGTAGGCGACCTCGCGACTCGTCGCGACCTCACGATAGCGCCCGACCACACACCCACATGAGAGCGTGGTGAAGCCGAGCAACCGAACCAGGCTCATGGTACCCTCCATCTCCCTGACACATGCCGCAGGTAGCAACTCCCGTACCGCGCGCCGTTCGAGGTTCTTGCCCACTTCTGGCGCCAATGACCGGCGCCATTTCGTGGGCAATTTGTCGCGCTGACCGTCGCGACCTCACTGCGCGCCTGCGCACGCTGACAGATTGTGCGCGATCAATGTGTCGCTGCCATGTCGTTTCGCGACCAATCGTTGGATTTCTCGCGCCAACGTTTTGGATGGCCGCGATGCTGGTCTCATGCGCCGCCTCGTTATTCGCGACGCCTCTCCAGAACGGACGCGACGTCGTCGACGAACTCCTGCGCGATCCCACGGTTCAGTCAGCGCGGAAGCTGATTCGGGATCTCGAGCCTCAAACCATTGATACGCAAGTGACCCTCTGCGAGATTCCGGCGCCGCCGTTCGCGGAGGCGCGTCGCGCTCAGGCCGTCCAGCGGCTCCTCGCGGACGCAGGCCTCACCAACGCCCGCATCGACGACGTCGGCAACGTCGTGGCGGAGCGTCCGGGGAGCACCCCCTTCCCGCGCGTCGTGATCAGCGCTCATCTGGATACGGTTTTCCCCGAGGGTACGGATGTGCGGGTCCGTCGCTCAGGGACCGTGTTGCGAGGTCCGGGCATCAGCGACGACTGTCGGGGGCTGGCGGTGCTCGTGGCCGTTGCCCGGGTGCTCGACGCGGCCAGGGTCAAGACTGGCGGGAACCTGACTTTTGTCGCGACGGTGGGAGAAGAGGGCTTGGGCAACCTTCGCGGGGTTCGCGGTCTGTTCGGCGGGGAGATGCGGGGCCATGTGGACCGGTTTGTGTCTATCGACGGCGCCGGGATGACCGTCGTTTCCCGCGGAGTGGGGAGCCGCCGCTTTCGCGTCACGATGAACGGCCCTGGCGGTCACAGCTACGGCCGCTTTGGGATTGCAAATCCGATTCACGCTCTCGGCCGCGCCATCGACGGCATCGCGCGAATGCCGGTGCCCCCGGGCGCCAGGGCTACCTTTAACGTGGGGCGCGTCGGCGGCGGGACGTCGGTGAACGCGATCGCCACCGACGCCTGGATGGAAGTGGATCTGCGGTCGTCATCTCGTGGAGCGTTGGAGACGTTGGAGGCGCAGATGCGAACGGCGGTCGCGAGTGCCGTGGCATCTGAGAACCGACGATGGGGCGGCCGGGATCCTGTCAGCGCGGCCATCCAGCTGGTGGGGGACAGGCCAGCTGGTGCCACTCAAGACGACGATCCGCTCGTCGAGACCGCGCGACGGATATCGGCGGACCTGGGTGCGAGCGTGACGCTCTCCGAATCGTCGACAGACGCGAATTTTCCCATGAGTCTCGGTATTCCGGCGATCACGATCGGCGGCGGCGGCGATGGTCACGGCGAGCATTCACCGGAAGAGGCGTTCAACTCGGAGGGTTCGGAGCTGGGGTCGGAACGCGCCTTGCTTATAGCGTTGGCAGCCAGCTCGGCCGGCAAATAGTCGGTGGCCTGGTGTGGACGGTCGGGATAAGCCCCGGCGACAAAACGGGGTTTTCCCGAGCCGTCCGGCCGCAGCAAATCCCGTGCAAGCGCCGCATCCTGGCGCTCAGACGGAAAGTCGTTTGCGCTCTATAGATTGTCTGCTATGATGCCGATTAAAGGCTTGTAGCACAATCGCTTCGCTCGTAGGGGGGAGTTCGCCGGTGAGCTATGTCCGGACCCGCTTGACCGCTAAAGTTGCGCTCATATTGCTGAGCCTGGGCATCTTTTTGCCGGTCTCAGTCGGCGAAGCGCGCGAGATAACCGATTCATCGTCTTCGGCGAAGAACGTCAACGCAGTCAAGACAGCTGTCAAGAAACGTCAGGCGACTGTCACGCGCCGGTATTCGAGCCGTACGGCGCGGGCGCGTCGCGCCCGACTCGCTCGAGCCCGTGCTACTGCTCGCTCCCGCCAGTGGCGCGAAGTCATGGAACCCCGCTACAAGGTGAACGAGCTCGGAGAGACGGTCCCCGACATCCGCGCTGAAGCCGCCATCATTTACAACCCCGTCACGCAGCAAGTCCTCTGGGAAGAGAACTCCCAGAACCCCCGATCGATCGCGAGCATCACCAAGGTGATGACCGCGGAAGTCGTGCTCGAAGACAATCCCGATCTGACGCGTGAAGTCGCGATCGAACGCTCGGACGTGAGTCGCGCGAACCACACCTATCTCCGCGCCGGCGAACGCGTCACGATCGACGACCTGCTACATCTCACGCTCATTGCTTCCGACAATGCCGCCGCTCGTGCGCTCGCGCGCACATCACCACTCGGCCCCGACGGTTTCGTGCACCGCATGAACGAGAAGGCGCGCGAACTTGGGCTGCAGCAGACCTCGTACACCGATCCCTCCGGGCTGCTTGCCGACAACGTGTCGTCGGCGTTCGACATGGCGCGTCTCATCGCCGTCGCTTCAAGTGACGAGCGCGTGGCGTCGATCATGCGCATGCCGTACTACACCGTGCTGACGAACCGCCGCGTGATCAACATTCACAGCACGAATCAGCTCGTGGTGAAAGGCGACGTCGACGTGCGTGCAGGGAAGACCGGGTTCATCTCCAAGGCGGGGTACTGCCTCGCCACGCTACTCCGGTTGCCGCAGTCGGGTGATCAGGTGGCCGTCGTCGTCCTCGGCGCGCGGTCGAACGCCGGTCGCTTCATGGAAACGCGGCACCTGTTCAACTGGCTGAGCACCAAGGCGGCTAGTCTGAGTATCCTCGCGCAGCCGCCTACCGAAGCGCAGCCCCAGGAATAACCACGAGCGCTGAGCAACGAACGACGAGCGCTGGTGGCGAGCTCGGATCTCGCCACTGTCGCGACGCACTCGTTGCTCATCGCCCCTCGCATCCAGTTCCGAGATCAGCGCAAGAGTTGATCTGAGCGTGTTCCCTAGCGGTATCCCTGCTGCATCAGCGCGGCGTCGAGCGGTAGCGTGGCAATCGTGTCGACGTTGGGCAGCACGGGCCGCGACGCGCCCCGCGTGTCGTACGCCTTCAAGTACCGGCGACAGTCGTCGCAGGCGACGACACGGTAGCGGTCGGGGTTCGTGAAGGTGCGAAGGCGCGTGCGGTCGGTCACAAGGCACCAGGGGCATCCGATCGCGAGCCATGGCCAGCGCATTTCACAGCGTCCACACGTCAACAGCCGGCTTTCGTCGGCGAGAATCGCCGCGAATTCGGGTTCCGCCGCGCACATCGGGCAGTACGGTTGCATCCACTGCGACAAATCGACGCCCTGAGAGAGCGCTTCCGCGGAACGCGCCAGAAACGGCCTCAGAGCGAGTGCGTAGACTTGATCCAGGATCGCCGGGTATCCGGCGCGGTGCGCCGCGGCGTCGGCTCGGTGTGACGGCGCGGCTGCCGTCTCCGCGTACCAGTGTTTCAGGAGGCTCTCGAACGAGTGAGCATCGCGGACGAGCGCGGTGATGATGGCGTGATCGTCGCTATCGAGGCTGTTATGGCGGCGGAGGATATCCGCAGTCGCGCGCACCGCCTGGCGTGCCGCGGACCAGTCGAGCGGAATCGCGTCGAAGTCAACGAGCCGCGCGCCCTGGCGGAGGCGCTCGGTCGCAACGTCTCGTGAGAGCGTTGCGACGGGTGTGGGGACCCGCGACTGCAGTCGGCGCTGGTGGGTGACCAGCTCGATCTGCATGGCGACGGCGTCGGCCAGCTCCGGATGCGCCGTTCCGAGTGTGCGGAGCTCCACGATTTCGCGTGACTCCTGACGGACCGGACGCGGGGCGTCTGGGCGCATCGGCGAGCCAACTCTATCTCAACCTTGGCGTCCATCCAATTGGGACAGGCCCCACGCCCGCTACTGATCGGGGACTGTCCCCAGGTTGGGGACGGATCTCGGTGACACCGCGCGGCATCTCATAAGACAGCGGGCAACGCTAGGACTAGCGTTCAAGCTGGCAGGTGGGCGATGATGTTGGGGTTCGAGGAGACCGGCGCAACCATGGCAGCAGATAACGTTCAAACCTTCACTGACGGCAATTTCTCGGAGCAGGTCCTGCAGTCTCCGCAACCCGTGCTAGTCGACTTCTGGGCCGAATGGTGCGGTCCGTGCAAGCGCATCGCGCCCACGGTGGACGCGCTGGCTGGCGATTTCAACGGGCGGGCGGTCATCGGCAAGTTGAACGTCGACGACAACCCACGCACGCCAGCACAATACTCGGTTCGGGGCATCCCGACCCTTCTCGTCTTCAAGGGCGGCCAGGTCGTCGAATCCGTGGTCGGCGCGCAGGTCACCAAGGATCAGCTCACGAAGATCATCGAGAACCATCTGTGAGCCGCAAGTCAAACGTCTGCGCTGAGATTCTGCCGGTTCTTATCATTGGCTCTGGGCCGGCGGGACTCACCGCCGCGCTGTATGCTGCCCGCGCCAACTTGAAGCCATTTGTGATCGAGGGCCTCGAAGCTGGCGGCCAGCTCATGATCACGACGACCGTCGAGAACTGGCCCGGATATCGCGACGGCATCATGGGTCCTGACCTCATGGAAGAGATGCGCATGCAGGCGCAGCGCTTCGGAGCCACGATCGTCTCCGGTCGCGTGACCCGCGTCGATCTCGATTCGCGGCCGTTCGGGGTCTGGACGGACGACTGCGAGTATCGCGCGCACACGCTGATCATCTCGACCGGCGCATCGTCCAAATGGCTCGGACTCATCTCGGAACGCCGTCTTGTCGGGCATGGCGTCTCGAGCTGCGCGACCTGCGATGGCGCATTCTTCAAGGGGCGGCCGATCGCCGTCATCGGCGGCGGCGACACAGCGATGGAGGAAGCGCTCTTCCTGACCCGCTTCGCCTCGAAGGTTACCGTCGTGCATCGTCGCGACAAGCTGCGTGCATCGAAGGTGATGCAGGACAAGGCGTTCGCCAACCCCAAGATCGAGTTCCTCTGGAACAGCGAAGTCGATGAGATTCTCGACGTCGACAAGGGCGAAGTCACCGGCATCGTCGTAAAGAACATCCTGACGGGCGCAACGACCACGTTCGACGTCGATGGTGTATTCGTCGCTATCGGACACACACCGAACACAGAGCTGTTCCGGAACCATCTGGCACTCAACCCGAACGGATACATCGTGACGAAGGGCACTCACACGAGTGTCGAGGGGGTGTTCGCGGCGGGAGATGTGCAGGACTACACGTATCGCCAGGCGATCACCGCGGCGGGATCGGGCTGCATGGCTGCGATCGACGCGGAGCGATACCTGGAGAACATGGAGTTCGACGCCCACGAAGCGGCCGAGCACTCCGAGACGCCAGTCAGCGCGAAGCAGTAGGAACCCCGGGGTCAGTCGGGGCCACTCAAGGGCCCACTGAGTTGGGGGCTTTACTGCAGCCCTCGCACGATCCAACCTCCACCGATCACTTCATCGCCATCGTAGAAGACCGCCGCCTGGCCTGGGCTGATCGCACGTTCCGGAGCATCGAAGAGGACTTCTGCGCGGTCCTCTTCGAGCGGCGTCACCGTCGCCGCGCCTGGCGCATGGCGATGACGAATCTGTACCGCGGCGCGCACGGATCGCGACGGGATCTCGCCCGCGGTCCAGTTCACGTTCATCACTTCACATCGGACGCGCTCGAGATTCTCGCGAGGACCGACGACGACCGCCTGCTCTGCCGGGCGTAGCTCCAAAACGTACAAGGGCTGATTCGTGCTCAGTCGAAGGCCCTTTCGCTGGCCCACCGTAAAGCGGTGAACGCCCTCATGCCGTCCAAGCACTCTTCCTCCAGCATCCGTGATCACCCCAGCCGTGGCGGCATGCGGCGCGTGCCGCTCGACGAACCTCGCGTAATCGCCGTCCGGAACGAAGCAGATCTCCTGGCTGTCAGGCTTGTCCGCCACAGGAAGCCCGCGCTCGCGGGCGTACGCGCGCACCTCACGCTTCGTGAGGCTGCCGACGGGGAAGCGCGCGGTTTGGAGCTGCGGCTGCGTCAACGCGAAAAGAAAATACGACTGATCCTTGGACGCGTCGCGGCCACGGAGAAGCCGTCGGCGGCCTGTCTCCCGATGTTCGGCGAGCTGCGCGTAGTGTCCCGTGCCGACGACTGTCGAACCAAACCCCGCTGCGCGCTCGACCAGGGTCGAGAACTTCACATCGGTATTGCAGTGGGTGCAGGGAATCGGCGTATGCCCCGCCGTATATTCCGAGACGAAATTCGAGATTACGGCCTCCTGGAACTGCCGCTCCAGGTTGAGCACGTAGTGCTTGATGCCAATCGCCGAGGCGACGCGCCGCGCGTCGTGCAGATCGTCCAGCGAGCAGCAACGCCCGAAGCCGTGGCCTGTAGCCTCACGCTGATCGTAGAGCTGCATCGACACACCGACCACCTCATGGCCCGCGTCGTGAAGCAGCGCGGCCGCGACAGAGGAGTCGACTCCGCCCGACATGGCAACGACGATGCGCATAGGGAGTGGCGAGCGGACCAAAAGGTCCGCCCTACATGTGGTGATCACTATCGCCGGGATGTACTCGGGCTGGAAGCATTGCTGTGTGCGCCTACAAACGTTGCTGTCTTCGGCAGACGCACCAGCGACCGCAGCTTCTCGACGATCGGCGGCAGCACGTCGACCAGTCGGTCGATCTCCTCGGCGGTACTGCTGCTTCCAAGACTGAAGCGAATCGCGTTCTGCGCCCGGCCTGCGGGAAGGTTCATCGCCTTGAGCACGTGCGACGGTTCGAGCGTGCCCGAAGAGCAGGCCGATCCGGTCGACACCGCGATGCCCTCGAGATCGAGAGCAATGAGCAGCGACTCGGCCTCGACGCCGTCGAAGCTGATGTTCGTTGTGTTCGGCACGCGCACCGTCTCGGCGCCATTCACGATCGTACGCGGGACGCGTTCCAGCACAGCCCGCTCGAGCCGGTCGCGCATCCCCGCCAGGCGCACGCCTTCGTGCGCCATCGACGCCTTCGCCAGCGACGCTGCCACGCCCAAACCAATCAGCCCGGGCACGTTCTCCGTTCCAGCGCGGCGATTCCGTTCGTGGCGGCCGCCTGTCAGGATCGGCGCCAGTCGCACACCGCGCCGGATCCACAGCGCGCCGGCACCTTTCGGGCCGTAGAACTTGTGCCCCGACAGCGACAGGAGGTCGACGCCCAGGGCACGGACGCTCACCGGAATCTTCCCGGCCGACTGCACCGCATCGGTGTGGAACAGCGCACCATGCTCGTGCGCGATCTTCGCCAGTTCCTCGATCGGTTGCACCGTGCCGATCTCGTTGTTCGCGTGCATCACTGACACGACCGCGACGTCATCTCCGATGGCGGCGATAAGCGATTCAGCCGTGACAACGCCGTGTGACGTGACGGGAAGAATTGTGCACTCGTAACCGCGGCGAACGAGATGGCGGCACGTGTTGAGCACCGCTTCATGTTCGATCGCCGTCGTCACGATCCGCCGGCGATTCCGTGCTTCCTGCGCCTCAGCAGCGCCGCGCAGGGCGAAGTTGTCCGATTCGGTGCCCCCGGCGGTGAAAACGACCTCCGCCGGATCGCCGCCGATGAGATCGGCGACTGACGTGCGGGCGTCGTCCAGCGCAGCCTTGGCCTGTTGACCAAAACCATGAACGCTCGAGGCGTTGCCGAACGTTTCGGTCAGCGCACGGGCGACCGCCTGCACGACTTCCGGATGAACCGGCGTCGTGGCGTTGTAGTCGAAGTAGCTGCGCACGATCACGAGATCATAGCATCGCCGCTAACCCTCAGCAATAAAACGACTAGACAATACTTTCAGGCTCTGCCTATACTGCCGCCAAGGTTCCCTGGCACGGTCAAATTCCGAGTTCGGCAGGGGCGCGCTCCGAGCCGCCGTTCGCCTGCCCCGTGGAGGTCATGAAAAATGTGGAAGCGTGACGAGGCGGTCAAGCCGCCGGCCCCGCCGTCTCCTGCCCCGCCGGCTGCGGCGGTGCCGCCGAGCGCCCCGACCGTGGCGCCGAGCCATGAGGCTCGACCGTCGGGATCGCGAGACGTCGTGCACATCGGGAAGTCCGTCGTCATCAAGGGTGAATTGAACGGCAGCGAGGATCTCACCATCGAGGGACACGTCGAGGGGAAGATCGAGCTACGCGACCACGCGTTGACGATCGGGCCGAACGGCCGAATCAAGGCGGCGGTCTTCGCCAAGTCGGTCATCGTGGTCGGCGAGGTCGTCGGCAACGTCACAGCGACCGAGAAGGTCGATATCCGCGACAACGGGTCGGTCGACGGCGACATCATTTCGCCGCGGGTCGCCATTGCCGAGGGAGCGCACTTCCGCGGCAGCGTGGACATGAAGAAGGCGGGCGGCGCGCCGCCGAAGGCCGAAGTCAAAGCGGCCGACCCGAAACCGACCGGGGCGCCGGTAGGCCCCGGGGCGAAGGTCGGCGTCTAGCAGTTGGGCGCCATAGGCGCCGGCACGCCGCATGCGCGGCGACCGGCGCGGCGCTTCGACGACACACGAGGCAGGGTGACGGCGGAGTCCACAGGAAAGCCCTGGACTGGGTTGCTCGGTCGGATCGGCGCAAAGCGGGGTCTCGAATCCGAGGCCGCGTCGTACGCGCCGGAATCCGCGTCGCCGGGTGCGGTGTTTCCGACGAAAGCGCTGAAGAAGTTTCTCGCGACCCTGACCAGCCGCGCCAATCCGGTCCTGCTCGATCTCGGTCCCGTGATCGGTCCGAACGTGTCGTTTTTCGGCGAGCAGCTTGGCTGCAAGATTTTCGTCGAAGACCTCTTCGCCGATGTCGATCGGCATCACCGGGCGGGAACGACCGGCGAACTGGCCGGGTTCTTCGACAAGCGGTTTCCTCAGGCGGATGGCAGCATCGACGGCATCCTCTGTTGGGACCTGCTCGACTTTCTCGATCCGGCCGCAGCACTCGCCGTAGCCAACCAGCTCACGCGGGTGCTGAAGGTCGATGGAGCCCTGTTGGGGTTCTTCAGTACGTCGGCCACACGAGAGGCGACGTTCACCAAATTCGTGGTCGTGGACGAGGTGAGTCTCCGTCACAAGCCGTACGGTGAGGAGCGCACGCGCACGCGGGTGCTTCAGAATCGCGACATCATCAAGTTGTTCGAGCGTCTGCGGGTGTCCGATTCGTTCTTGTTGCAGACGAACGTCCGGGAGATTCTCTTCCGCAAGCCGTCGTATCTGGCCTCGGCCGGTGCGGGCGCCTGAAGATCGACCAGTGCCTCCGCCGCTGACATGACGCCAGGCCGCCGGCCCGGTCAGCAGGGGAGGCGCGGCCAATGGCGCGGCCGATCATTGCTTTTCTCACGGATTTTGGGACGTCGAGCCATTACGCCGGTACGATGAAGGGCGTCGTGCTGACGCTCTGTCCCGATGTCACCCTCGTCGACATCACGCACGACATCCCACCGCACGATGTACTGACGGGGGCACTGGAACTCGCCGCCTCGTGCAAATACTTTCCCTCCGGCACCATCTTCCTGGCTGTCGTCGATCCCGGTGTTGGCTCCGCGCGGCGGGGATTGATTGCCGACACGGGAGACTATCGATTCGTGGCGCCCGACAACGGCGTGCTGACGGCGGTGCTGCGCGAGCACAAGCCGAAACGGGTCGTCGAGCTGACGGAGCGGCGATACGCGCGCCCCACCGTCAGCCGCACCTTCGAGGGCCGCGATCGGTTTGCCCCTGCCGCGGCGTGGCTCGCGAAAGGAACTGAGGCCACGGCGATGGGACGGCCGGTCACGAACTGGCTGCAGCTCGACATCCCGGAACCGCGCGAAGAGGAGACGGCCCTCCTCGGCGAAGTCGTGCTGGTCGATCGATTCGGCAACCTGGTAACCAATATCGATCGGCGACGGTTCGATCAATTCCGACACGACGCGTCAATCAGCATCGCCGTGGATGGACAGGTTGTCGATCGCCTCGTCGCGACCTATGCGGAAGCGCCCGCCGGCTCGATTTGCGCGCTCTTCGGTAGCTCGGATCATCTCGAGCTGGCCCTGAACGGCGGCAGCGCCGCCACCCAGCTTGGCCTGGGTCGGGGTGCGGTCATCCGGATCGACCGCGGCTGAGTCTCTGTATTACGATAGCCGGTCGTCCGATCGCCTAAGCAGGGCATTTGTAGGGCTGATTCTCGATCCCATACATCGGTACGCCGCCATGATTGACTTCGATCTGACAGAAGAACAGCGTCTGCTCGAGCAGACCGTCCGTGAGTGGGCGCGCCGGGAAGTCGCGCCGCGCATCAAGGAGCTGGATCGCGCGCACACGTTCGATCCCAAAATCCTGCCGCAGATGGCCGAGCTCGGCCTGCTTGGCATTTCGGTGCCCGTGGAATACGGCGGGGCGGGCATGGACTACATCGCTCTCGGTCTCGCCAGCGAGGAGCTCGAGTACGTCGACACGTCGCTGCGCGTGATCATGTCAGTGCACGCGGGCTTGAACTGCTTGTCGCTTCTGACCTGGGGCACCGAGGAGCAGAAACGGCGCTACCTTGTGCCGCAGGCGCAGGGTAAGAAGATCGCGACATACGGCCTGACCGAGCCCGCTGCCGGCAGCGACGTGCGGGGGATTCAGACCGTCGCCGTCAAGCGTGGCGATCGCTACGTCCTGACAGGCGAGAAGATGTGGATCTCGCTGGCGGATGTTGCCGACAACTTCCTCGTCTTCGCCTGGTCGGATCAGGAAAAGAGGCGCGCACGCGATGCGTCAGGGATCACCGCGTTCATCGTCGAGCGCGGCTTCAGGGGATTCTCGAGCGGCTCGCTGAAGGAGAAGTGGGGCATCCTCGCGGGCAATACCGGCTACTTCAAGATGGAGGAAATGGAGGTCCCCGAGCAGAACGTGCTGGGGCGCCCCGGCGAGGGATTCAAGATCGCGATGTTCGCGCTCGACCAGGGCCGCTATACGGTCGCCGCGGGTGCAACGGGTCTGATTCGCGCCTGTCGCGACGCCAGCGCCAAGTACGCGCTCGAGCGAAAGACGTTCGGCCAGGTCATTGCTGAGCACCAGCTGGTGAAGCAAATGATCGCCCACATGGAGTCCGACTATCAGGTGTCGCGGCTGCTATGGCAGCGCGCCGGATTCCTCAAGAACGTCGGCCGCCGCAACACACGCGAAACGAGCCTCGCAAAATGGTTTTCCACAGTGGCGTCCGAGCGGGCGGCCGGTGATGCGGTTCAGGTCCACGGCGCAAACGGCTATTCGGATGAGTATCCCGTCGGCCGCTTCTATCGCAATTGCAAAGGTGCAGTGATCTACGAAGGCACACGCGAAGTGCACACGCTGATGCAGGCCGATTACGTCCTGGGCTACCGGCAGGATCGGCCGACGCGTTGCGAGCTGCCGCCGGTGCAGTCGCCGACTCCCGCAGAGTAGATGGACGCCGATCTCTCGCTCGAATTCCTCCGAGTCGTCGAGCAGGCCGCCATCGCCTGTGCGCAGACGATGGGACAGGGCGACGGTCGTAAGGCGGATGCGGCCGCGGTGTCGTCGATGCGCCGGGAGCTCGACTCAGTACCCATCGACGGCACGATCGTGATCGGCGAGGGTGAGCGCGACGAGGCGCCGATGCTCTTCATCGGTGAGAAGGTCGGGATGGCTAATGTCGCGTCCGGCCGTCGCGGGCTGGGGGCGCCGCTCGTCGACATCGCCGTCGATCCGCTGGAAGGCACGAACCTGTGCGCCACGGGCGCGCCGGGCGCCATCGCAGTGCTCGCGGCCTCTGAGAAGGGAGGACTCCTTCACGCGCCCGACCTCTACATGGAGAAGCTGATCGTGCCGTCGCCCTGTCGCGATGGGGTCGATCTCGATGCGCCCGTCGCCGACAATCTGCGGGCCATCGCCGAAGCGCTCCATCGCGACGTTGATGACCTGGTCATCACGGTGCTCGATCGACCACGGCATGCACAACTCATCGCCGACATTCGCGCCAGCGGCGCGCGCATCAAGCTGATTGGCGATGGCGATCTGTCGGCCGCAATCGTCGCCGCCGTCGCCGGCACAGGCGTGCATGCGGTGATGGGTATTGGTGGCGCGCCGGAGGGTGTGCTGACCGCTGTGGCGATGCGCTGTCTGAACGGCGAGATCTTCGCGCGGCTGGTGGTGCGCACGCCGGAAGACGAAGAACGCTGCCGTGCCATGGGCATCAAGGATCTTCGCCGGGTATACCGTTCGAACGATCTGGCGCCCGGCACACACCTGATTTTCGCAGCCACGGGCGTCACCGAAGGCGCCCTGATGAAGGGGATTCGCTTCTTCCGCGACGGCACCCGCACCGCCTCCCTCGTCATGCAGAGCGATCCCCGGCAGATCCGCTTCATCGACTCCATCCACGTCACTGCGGGAGACGACGCGACAATTCGTTTCTAGCGAGGCCGTGACAACGCTGCGAACGGGATCGACGATCGATCGACGAGACGCCGCTGACACTACGTCGATCACCGCTTGGCGCCGTAACCTGATCGCGCTCACGGCGGCCGTCTTCATCGGCTTCGCCGGTTTCACGCTCGTCATGCCGTTCCTGCCTATCTACATCCAGCAGATGGGCGTGCACGATTTGGGCGCCATCGCGGCGTGGACCGGTGTGTCGCTCGGGGTGACGCCGCTGATGACGGCAGTACTGGCGCCGTTGTGGGGCCGGTTTGCCGATCGCTTCGGGCGGAAGGTCATGGTTGCGAGGTCTCTCATCAGCTTTGTCGTGCTGATGGCCGCCATGGCCTATGCCACGCAACCGTGGCACATCTTCGCGTTGCGCGTGGCGCAGGGCTTTTTTGCCGGCTACGGCGCACTGGTTCTGACGATGGCTGCGGAATCGGCGCCACCGGGACGGATGGCGCAGTCCATCGGCCTGGTGCAGACGGCTCAGCGTCTCGGCCCCGCGCTGGGGCCTGTGATCGGCGGTGCGGTCGCCGGAGCCGTCGGCCTGCGCGCGACGTTTTTCGTGACCGCCGGCTTCTATCTTGTCGCGCTAATCTTGTTGATTGCCGTCTATGTCGAACGGCCGGTGGCTCGGGTCAGCGCCGCATCGCCGGAAGCCCCGACCGAGCGCATCACCTTCGCCAACGTCCTCGCGTTCGAGAACTTCGTGTTGCTGCTGGCGCTCATCTTCGGGTTCCAGTTCGTCGATCGCAGCCTCGGCCCGGTCCTGCCGCTGCACCTGACGACGCTGGGGGTGTCGGATGCGCGCGTGGCGCTTGTCTCCGGCGTTCTGTTCACCGTGCTCGCGTGCTCCGCGGCGCTCGGTCATCACTGGTGCGCTGGGTTGCTGCACCGGTGGGGCGGGAGGCGAGCGCTTTCGAGGGCATCCCTACTGGCAGCGAGCGGTGCCGTGTTGATGGCGGCGGCGGGCTCGCCAGCCGTTCTCGGCATCGCCGTCGCCCTCTTCGGCGTCGGCGTCGGTGTTGCAATGACCGCAGCGTATACGACAGCTGGCGGCGCATTGCCCGATCCGGCGCGCGCCACAGGTTTCGGATTTCTCACGAGCGCGTCGCTCATCGGGATGGCAGCGAGCCCGATGATCGCCGGCCTGATTGCGCATGCGGGTATCCGGATCGTGTTCCTCGTCGATGCGCTGATGCTGTTGGTGTTCGGCGCCGCCGTGCACCGCGTGATGGAGGAACGCACGGGAGCGACCACTGGGCCCGCGATGGAGGACGCCTAGTCGAGGTCCTTTTTCTTGTGTTTCCGCTCGCGCCAGGGTCGTCGTGTCTTGTCTTCATGTTGGCCTCCTTTCTGCCGCGGCAAGGGTGCGCGCGGTAGACGTTTGGGCGCGGCGGGTTGACGCTTCGGCATCGCGATGGTGACCGGAATATAGCTGAAGTCTGATAGAGCTCGAGTCCTTTCCGTTCTCGATTTCTGCGATCATCCGGTGTATGGAGCGCGTTCGCATCGACCTGAATCGCCAGCTTGAACCCCAGCTCCAGCCGGCGGTGGAAGCAATCGGCGCCGGGCGCGTCGTAGCCTTTCCGACCGACACGCTGTACGGCCTCGCGGCAAATCCGTTCGTCCCTGCGGCCATCGCTGGCGTCTTCGCCTTGAAGGGTCGCGGCAGCCATCAACCGCTGCCGCTCATCGCAGCCGACCTGCAGCAAGCGTCGGACGTCGCAGTCATCGATCCTGTGGCGAGGCGGTTGGCCCAGGCGTTCTGGCCTGGGCCGCTGACGCTGCTGTTACTCTCGACGGCAACGTTCGCCGCTGGCGTCGGCAGCCCTGATGGGCTCGTCGGCATCCGTGTGCCGGACAGCAACATCGGGCGGATGCTTGCGCGAGGCGCAGGCCATCCGGTGACCGCGACCAGCGCCAACAGAAGCGGTGAGCCGCCGACGGCCGATCCTGATGTGGTGGTGTCGAGCCTGCCCGACCTGCCCCTCCTCGTCGATGGGGGCCAATGTCGCGGCGGACTTCCGTCGACGATCATCGATGTCAGTGCCGCGCCGCGACTGGTTCGCGAGGGCGCGATTCCATGGACCCGCGTGCTAGAATTTTTGAGCGTTCCCGGCCGCTGACAGCCGTGTGCTTGCGCATGATCCTCAGGGTTTTCCTGCTGTCGCCTCGCCTCTGCGCCTGATGCCCCGGCCCACCTCAAATACGGCAAACGAGCGCGTTGCGCTCGTCGGGCTCATTGCGGGCGCTGAGCGCCGGCATTCCGCCGAGCAATCGTTCGACGAGCTCGCCGGCCTCGCGCATGCGGCCGGTGGTCAGGTGGTGCTGCGCGTCTCACAGGAGCGCCCGCGCCCCGATCCGGCGACCTTTCTCGGGCGTGGCAAGCTCGACTTTCTGGCGAACGCGTGTGCCGAAACGGATGTCGACGCGGTCATTTTCGACAACGAGCTGACGCCGGCACAGCTGCGTGCAATCGAAGCGCGCGTCGAACGCAAGGTCATCGATCGAACCCAGTTGATTCTCGATATCTTTGCGCGCCGCGCGCGAACACGTGAAGGCAAGTGGCAGGTCGAGCTCGCGCAGCTCGAATACCTGCTCCCGCGGCTGGTCGGTGCCGGCGCGGCACTCTCGCGACTCGGCGGCGGCATCGGCACGCGAGGTCCCGGCGAAACCAAACTGGAAACCGATCGCCGCCGGATTCGCGTCCGGATTCAGCAGATCCGGAAATCGATCGACGAGTTGCGCCGGCGTCGTGCACAGCTACGCGAGCGTCGTCACAAGCAAGCCGTACCCACGATCGCGCTCGTCGGCTACACCAATGCCGGCAAGACGACGATGTTCAACCTGCTGACCCGCGAGGCGGCCGATGCGCAGGATGCGCTGTTCGTGACGCTCGACCCACTGGTGCGGCGCGTCCGGCTGCCAGATCGCCGCGACCTCTTGATCTCCGACACCGTCGGCTTCATCGATCGTCTGCCTCACACGCTGGTCGCCGCGTTTCGTGCCACCCTCGAAGAAGTCGCGGCAGCCGACCTCGTGTTGCATGTCATTGACACGCCGAGCATTGATCGTGACCGCCGCATCGCTGCCGTCGAGCGGGTGCTGAGCGAAGTGGGCGCCGCCAATGTGGCACGCATCGATGTGTACAACAAATGCGATCTGCTCGGCCCCGATGAGCTGCGGCGGCTCAAGCTAGCCGCGCCTGATGCGCTGTTCTTGTCTGCCAGGACCGGCGAGGGCCGCGAGGAGTTGCTCGAGACGGTTGCGGCGCGCCTGTCGCTCGACGTCGTTCGAATGACGCTGACGTTCGATCCGAAGATGGAGGAGTCGCGCGCTGCCGTGGCGCGCCTCTATCGAGACGGCCGGGTGCTGCAGCATGTCGAGACCAGCGAGCACATCGTTATCGAAGTCGAAGCGCCGCGCCGTCTGATCGACAGACTTCCCGCGGTCGCACTCATTGGGCGGGCGTCATGATCCGCCGCCTGGCGTGCGCGAGCGTCATCGGTGCCCTCGTGATTGCCGGCTGCGCGCCCAAGAAGCCGACGACGACACCGACGGCCGCTCAGTTTCCCGACTTCGTCTTTCCCGCGCCATTCGTGTCCGCGGCGCAGGGCCAGGCAGAACGGCAGCGAGACGCCTGGAACGCGCTCCAAAGCGGCAATATCGGCGCGGCGGACAAGCAGCTCAATCGACTGCTGCAGCGCGCACCGTCGGATGCGTCACTGGTTGCGGGGCTCGGTTACGTCTCACTGGCCAGACACGACCTGTCGCAGGCGCTCGCACGCTTCGATCAAGCCGTCACGCTGCAGCCGTCGTTCGCATCGGCACTGGTGGGGAAGGGGCTAACGCTCGTCGAGCTCGGTCGGGCTGGCGATGCCATTGGCGCGTTCGAAGCGGCGCAGAAATCCGACCCCGCGCTGGAGCTTACCGCGCGCATCGAAGCGCTCCGCTTTCGCGCCGTGGACGAGTCGATCTCGCTCGCGCGGACCGCCGCTGCGGCAGGTCGGACGGACGAAGCGCGCGCTGCCTACGCCCAGGCGTTGAGCGCATCCCCTGACAGCCCGCTGCTGCTCCGCGAGCTCGCGCTCGTCGAACGGCGGTCCGGCGACATCGAGCAGGCACGCGTGCACCTCGAGCGGGCGGCGACGGTCGATCCACACGATCGGGCCACACAAGTCGCGCTGGCGGAATTGTTCGAGGCACAAGCGGATTACGATCGGGCCCTGCGCGCTTACGACGCCGCACAAGCGATCGAGGCCACGCCCGACATCGAGGCCCGGCGGGCCGCGGTGCGAGAGCGCGTCGACCTGGCACAGTTGCCGGCGGAATTTCGCGCGATTGCGACTCGTTCGACGGCAACCCGCGGGGATCTCGCCGCGCTGATTGGCATTCGGTTGCCGGCGCTTCTTCGAGGCGCCGCGCCGAGGCCGCCGTCGGTTGTGACCGACACGCGCAATCACTGG
Source organism: Vicinamibacteria bacterium (assembly GCA_963800785.1). Lineage (GTDB taxonomy): Bacteria > Acidobacteriota > Vicinamibacteria > Vicinamibacterales > JAENWD01 > JAENWD01. Next base: position 868,398 of record CAWDCH010000018.1, on the reverse strand, counting down.
GCGTCGCGCTGGATCGCGCCAGTTCTGCGCGCCGGCGTCATGGAACCTTACCCGAATCACACGTTTCAACCGCGCGACGAGATTCGGCGGCTCGATCTCGCGGTGACGGTCGCCCGTGTACTGGATCTCATCTCGACACAAGAGCCCACGCGTGCGGCGCGCTGGTTGGACAAGACCGTGACGCTCGCTGATCTGCCGTCCACTCATCCCGCGTTCAAGGATGTCAGTCGCGCCGTCGCCGCTGGAGTGCTCGACGCTCCCAACCGCACATTCGATCCAACCCGCCTCGTCACCGGCTCCGAGACTCAGGAAGCAGTGGTGCGGCTGGAGCGCCTGGCGGGGACGCCCGCCCGCGGCGCGGCGCAGCGATAGACATGGGCGTACTGACGCTGGCGAATCAGCTGACGCTGCTGCGGATGCTGCTGATTCCCGCGTTCGTCATCCTGATTGTGTATGGCGAAATGGGATGGGCGCTCATCACCTTTCTGGTCGCCGGAATCACCGATGCCCTCGACGGGTTGATCGCACGGTGGGCGGGGCAGAAGACCACGCTCGGCGCTTGGCTCGATCCGATGGCCGACAAGCTGCTCCTCCTGAGCACGTTCATCGTGCTCACGCTGCCAGGCATCGGTCTCGTCAGCAGGATTCCACTCTGGCTGACAGTGTGTCTCATCAGCCGCGACATCACCATCGTTCTCACGGTCCTCGTCGTGAACCTTGCGATCGGCCGGCGGACGTTCCGCCCGACGCTATTGGGTAAGGTGGCGACTGGCGTGTACATCCTCACGGGGCTGATCTTTCTTGTCGTGAACTACCTGGGACGTCCGTCGCGGCTGACCGATGTGATGGTCTATGTGTCGCTGACCATCACGATCGTCTCGGCCCTGCACTACATCCGCCACGCCGCCCGGATCATCAGCGAAGGAAATTCGCTGGATGGGTGACAGGGTGCGACGGGGTCCGGAAACGGTGCGGCAAGGTGCGATGGTACGACAGGGTGCCGGGGGTGCGACCGCGGTCGCCTGACATACCCCAGCACCCGGTCGCGCCCTTCCGCACCCGTTCCATTCATGCGACCCGCCTGTCCGCCGATTGCTCCTGTAGGGCGGGAGCGTCTTTCCGCGACGGCTGAATCGACTCGATGCTGGACCACTCGCGCAACTCATTGTCCGTTCTGCCCCCTTCGGGGACGCGTCCGTGGCCATCCAGCGGCCCGCGGCTCGAGTCCCAGGCGCAGTACGACATCGCGGCTGCCGGCGCGCTGCTCGAGGTTTCACGCTTGTTCACTGCGCTGCTTCGCCTGACCCGGCCCGATATCGGTCTCCGCACCGAGCGGATCACTGCAATCGTCAGCGTCGTTGTCCGTGGCCTCGAGGTCGAACGGCCGTGGGAATTCGAGGTGGCGGCGCGGCTGTCCCAGCTTGGCTGCCTCGGCATCGCGCCCGACGTGCTGCAGGCGGCGACCCGCGGCGAGCTGCTCAGCGACGACGACCTGCGCGCGGTGGCCTCGCATCCGCTCGCGGCCCGCGATCTCCTCGGCGAGGTGAGCCGACTGGACGCGGTGGCCGAGATGATTGCCCGGCAGCACGAGCCGGTGGGCTACGCGGGCGAGTGGACCGCGCCGGTGACGAATGCCGATCGCTTGACGTTCGGCGGACAGCTGCTTCGCGTATGCGGTGAGTTCAACCGCCTGGTCGAGCGTGGCCTCTCGTCTGAGGACGCGATCGCGCGAATGACAGCGCAGCCTGAGGAGTTCGACCCCGCGATCGTCGAACGGCTTCACGCCTGGCCTTCCGAAGGCGCGTCCGACGTCAGCTGCCCTGCAGCTTAGCTCTGAAATAGTCGATCGTCGTCGCGAGTCCCTCCTCGACGGGCACTCGCGGCTCCCATCCCAATAGCGTCCGCGCTTTCGTGATGTCCGGTTGACGCACCTTCGGGTCGTCCACTGGCAGCGGCCGGTGCACGATGCGGCTGCTCGATCCGGTCATGGCGATGATTCGCCTGGCCAGATCTTCGAGCGTCATCTCTCTCGGATTTCCGATATTCACCGGCTCGTTCACCGAGGACAGCATCAGCCGGATGATGCCGTCGACGAGATCCGTGATGTATGTGAAGCTGCGCGTCTGGCGTCCGTCGCCGAAGACCGTGACGTCCTCGTTGCGCAGGGCCTGCGAGATGAAAGCGGGCACGGCCCGGCCGTCTTTCACGCGCATGCGCGGCCCGTATGTGTTGAAGATGCGGACGATCTTCGCATCCAGACCGTGATACCGGTGATAGGCGACCGTCATTGCCTCAGCGAACCGCTTGGCCTCGTCGTACACGCCGCGCGGTCCAATCGGGTTGACATTGCCCCAGTAGGTTTCTTTCTGCGGGTGCTCCAGCGGATCGCCGTACACCTCCGACGTGGACGCCAGCACGAAGCGCGCGCCCTTTGCTTTCGCGAGGCCCAACGCCTTGTGCGTGCCGAGCGCGCCCACCTTCAGCGTCGGAATCGGCAGCTCCAGGTAGTCGATCGGGCTCGCGGGGCTGGCCCAGTGCAGGACGTAGTCGACCGGCCCGTCGATGTAGATATAGTTCGTGACATCGTGCTTGATGAACTCGAACTCGCGATTCTTGAGGTGTGCGATGTTCGCGATGTCACCGGTCAGCAGATTGTCGATGCCGATGACCGAAAATCCACGGTCGAGCAGCGTCTCGGCGAGGTGCGATCCGATGAAGCCGGCGGCGCCGGTGATGACGACACGTTGAGGCATAGGAACAGTTACTCAGTGCCAAGTGCTAAGTGCTAAGTGCTAAGTGAAGTGAGAAATGGAGAGTGAGAAGTGGTGGCCAAATCCGTCAGATCGCCGCATGTGCCGCGCCGTAGCTACCAGCAGCCACTTGCCACCGTGCACTTCCCACTCCACTTAGCACTTAGCACTTAGCACTTGGCACTGCTAGTAGGCGTGCCTTTGAAAGAATCCCTTGACCAGCGTTAGCCACATGATCTTGATATCGAGGGCGACGGACCAGTTCTCGATGTAGTAGAGGTCGTACTCGATGCGCTTCTCGATCGAGGTGTTACCGCGCCAGCCGTTCACCTGGGCCCAGCCGGTCAGGCCAGCGCGCACTTTATGGCGCAGCATATATTGCGGGATGCGTTGCTTGAACTGGTCCACGAAGTAGGGGCGTTCCGGCCTCGGACCGACCAGCGACATGTCGCCGCGAAGCACGTTCCAGAGCTGGGGCAGCTCGTCGATGCTCGTTTTTCTCAGCAGGCGCCCCACGGGCGTACATCGCGGGTCGTCGTCGCGCGCCCAGACGGGACCGGTCTCCGCTTCCGCATCCTGGTACATCGAGCGAAACTTGTAGATCGTGAACTGCTTGCCATCCAGCCCCATGCGCTCCTGCCGGTAGAACACGGGCCCTGGCGACGTGCGGCGGATGACGAACGCGAAAACCGCGAGCGGAATGGCGAACGCGACGAGCGCGCTGCCCGAGATCGCGATGTCGAGCGTCCGCTTGATGAAGCTGTTGAACCCCTGAAGCGGAACGTCGTTGACGTTGATGATCGGAATGCCGTCGAGATCCTCGAGACGGGCTCGCAGCGCGATCACCTGGAGCACGTCCGGAACGACCTTGACGTCGATCATCTCGCGGCCGACCACCTGAAGGAGCTGGAGCATCTGCACGTGCTGCTCGGCAGGCAGGGCGACGTAGAGATGGTCGATGTGCTCGCGCACCGCGATCTCGCCGGCTTCGTCCAGTGTGCCGAGGATTGGCAGGCCGCGGTGGCCAAGGTAGTCGCCACCGGCGCGGTCGTCCACGAACCCGACGACGTGGTACCCGAGCTCCCGGTGTTCGAGGATGCGGTCGGCGACCAGACGACCCAGCTCGCCGGCTCCGGCGATGAGAATCCGCTTGAGACCGATGCCGGCTCGCCAGCGCCGCTCGAGCGCCTCCCGGACCAGTTCGCGCGAGCCGAATGTCAGGAGGACGTTGAACGAAAGGAACAGGCCCCAGACGATCTGCGACACCTCGTACGCCCCACGATCCTTCAGCTCGTCTGGAACGTAGTACGCCTGGAAGTACAAGGTGGCGATGATGCCGAAAACCACGGCAAAGATGCTGCCGACGAAGACCGCGAAGAAGTCGTCGACGCGGGATCGGCCGCGCCGCAGCCGATACAGTCCCTGGACGTGAAACGCGAAGGGCACCAGGATGCCGATGAACGGCAGGATGTTGACGTACTGACTGAAGGGCGGATAACCCTTCGTGATCGGAATCAGACCGCTCTCGAAGCGGACGACATACGCCAGCACGAACGCGGCGATGCCCAGCACTGCGTCGGAGCAGACGTATAAGGCGACCAGAAGCCGGTTGTGCCGCTTTACCAACGCGTCCCCTCGGGTGCAGCCGCCGTTTCCTCGATCAGACGGCCGATCGCCGTCGCAAACTTCTGGCGGCTGAAGCTTTCGGCGTGGGCCCGCGCGACCACCGGATCGAAGGGCAGTCGCTTCGCGGCCGCCAGGCCCTCGGCCAGAGACTCCGCCGACGGGTCGCTCACGAGAACGCCAGTGATCCGGTCGAGCACGGTCTCTTGCGCGCCCCCCGCGGCAAGAGCCACGACGGGGCGGCCGCAGGCCTGGGCTTCCACGGGAGCGATGCCAAAGTCTTCTTCGCCGGGGAGCATGACGACAGCGGCGTTGCGATAGGCCTCGCGCACCGCCTCGTCGCTCTGAAACCCGAGAAATTCGACCTCGGCGCCCTGTGCGCGCGCCTCCAATCGGGCGCGCTCGGGACCTTGCCCGATGATCTTGAGGGGCAGACCCGCCAGCCGGGCGGCATCGATGGCCACGTCGATTCGTTTGTACGGCACCAGTGCAGACACTATGAGGGCATACCCTTCCGACTGGCCGCTGCCGGGTGTGTAAAACGCAGTGTCCACCGGAGGGTACACGACGGCGGCCTCACGATTATAGTATCGGGCTATTCTGCCTGCAACATAATGGGAAATAGCGACATAGCGACTCACGCGAGCCGCCGTACGCGCATCCCAGCGCGCCAGGCGCCTCAGCGTCGGCCGCATGATGGCTGACCCGAGTGTGCCCAGTCGCTCCGGCCCGAAGTACCTGATCGAACTGGTCCCACGCGTACCGCATCGGCGTGAAGCAATAGCAGAGATGCCGCGCGCCTGGTCGGGGGACTGCCGCCTTGGCCGCGCAGTGGCTCGTGCTGATGACGAGGTCGAAGGCATCGAGATCAAACAGTTCGACCGCGGTAGGGAAGAGCGGCAGGCAGTGTCGGTAGATGTAGCGAATGCCCGGAACGAAGCTCAGCGGCGTCGTCCGAATCCGATGGGCTACGATCCCCGGCGACGCGGTCCCGGGAACGTAGACCAGCGTGAACAGGTCCGCGGCGGGCGCCAGCTCGCAAATCACCTCGAGGGCTCGCTCGCCGCCGCGCATGCCGGTGAGCCAGTCATGCACCAGGGCGATCCGCGTCATGAACGCGCCACCTCGTCGTAAATCTCCAGAACGCGCCGCGCCGACCGCTCCCACGAAAACTCCTGCGCCCGGGCGAGCCCCCGCGCGCTCAGATCTGCTCGAAGCGTCGAATCCGTGAGCACGCGGCGCATAGCGTACGCGATTTCCTCTGCGCTATAGGGATCGACGAGCAGGGCTGCGTCCCCGGTCACTTCAGGGAGAGACGACACATTTGCAGTCACCACAGGCGTGCCACATGCCATCGCCTCGAGCGGCGGCAGGCCGAATCCTTCGTACAGCGACGGGAACACGAAGACCGACGCGAGGCGATAGACGACTGCCAGGGTTTCATCGGAAAGGAAGCCGAGGAAGCGCACGTACTTGTGCAGGTTGTAGCGGTGCACTGCTCGCCGCAGCGCCGCGTACTTGGAGATGTCGTCGCCAATGACGACGAGCTTCAACTCGGTGAGACCGGACTGTCGCACGAGATGAAAGGCGTCGAGCAGCCGCTCGACGTTCTTGTGCGGCTTCACGTTGCCGACGTACAGCGCAAACTCGCCCTGGAGCTGATAGCGTTCCTCGACCGCCCGCATCTTGTCGTCCGGCGGCTGTGTGGAGAATCGCTCGTCGATGCCGTTGTAGATGACAGTCACCTTCTCCGGCGGAACGTCGAAGTATTCGAGGATGTCGCGCTTCGACGCTTCCGAGACCGTCAGGATGCGATTCGAGCGTCGCGCCGCCGCGCTCATCTGTGCCCTGGCGTAGGCCAGGGCGCCACGCTTGGGCAGGTACTGTGGGAACCGCAGGTGAATGCAGTCGTGGATCGTGACCACGGAACGGCAGTGGGTCAGCGGCGGCAGCACGTAGTGCGGTTCGTGAAAGATGCCCGCGCGCGTGCGCAGCAGCTTCCACGGCACTGTCACCTGCTCCCAGATCGAGTAGGGCTTGGAAGTATCGATCTCGACGCGGAAGTTGCTCCCCAGCGACAGTCCCAGCTCGCGATCGCGATCGCCGCAAATCAATACGTATTCGGTCCGGCGATCCAGGCGCGCCAGCTGCCGAAGGAGATTCCGGATGTAGGTGCCGATGCCGAAATCGTGCAGCTTTCGGGCATCAATCGCGACGCGCACGCGCTAAATGATAGCCCGATCGAATCGAAGTCGCGGAAAAGGTCACGGATTACCGCTCAGAAACTCCTAGCAGACTTTCACGGAAGGGGGGATCACGCATGCCCGCGGGCATTCGCGTCTGTCCGTGACAAAGCCCGGGCCGCGTATTTTCGGCTCCCGACCTTCGCGCGACGTCGACTTACTTCGCCCACCGCTGATACCACGCGAGCACCGGCGCCCAGTGTGGAGCATGCTTGCGATAAAAGGCGAGGCGACTTTCGTGCCATGCCGCAAGCGTGCGGCAACTGTCACCCGAGCGTCCGCGCAGGTGCACGATTTCTGCGTCCGGTGTGAACAACACGCGACGTCCGCGCGCGCCCACCGCAAAGCAGAAGTCGACGTCTTCCAGGTACAGGAAATAGCGCTCGTCGAGGAGTCCTGCGGCTTCGGCGTCAGAACGACGAACCAGCAGGCACGCGCCCGTCACCCACGAGACATTGCGTTCTCGACCGACCTGTCGTTCGATCCAACGTCGTGCCGTCTTGTTGCCACGTGCGTCCAGGACCTGCATCGATTTTCGAGCGGCTTCCCGCCAGGGATTCACGGGACCGCCGACCGACAGCTCGGCCCGACCTTGCTCGTCGACGATGCGGGGGCCGGCGATTGCCACATCGGGAGAACGATCCAGACGCGCGACAAGTCGATCGATGGCACCGGGCGGCACGATAGTGTCCGGGTTCAACAGGAGCACGAGCTCGGATACGGTGGAGCGAATCCCGATATTGCTGGCTTTCGCGAATCCGAGGTTGTCGCCAGCTGGAATCACTCGAACGCGGGGGAACCGCGATCGAACGACCTCCGGTGCGCCGTCGGTGGAGGCATTGTCTACGACGACAACTTCGTGTGAGAGAGTCGTCGGCGCGTTCGTCAACGATTCGAGCGTGCGCGCCAGGTCATCACGGGCGTTGTACGACACGATCACAATCGCCAGCCGATTCACGACTTGGCCGCCTCTTCGAGCGAGGTCAGGACTGCAGCGGCGGCATCAGACCACCGATACCGGGCGAGGACCGCCGGCGCGACGGTCAGCACACGCCGACGCTCGTCGCCCGATGCGTCCAGCAATGTGTCGATGGCCTCCGCGACGGCGGTTGCCTCAGGTCGCTCGACAAAGACGGCCGCGTCGCCCAGCACCTCGCGCGCCACCGGCGTATCGACCACGACGGAAGGGACACCGGCTGCCAGCGCCTCGAGTGGCGTGAGCCCGAACCCCTCGGTACTCGGAGAGGAACGCGAACACGGAGGCTCGCGCATATAGCGCTTCCAGCTCGTCGTCGGCAAGCCACGGCCTCAGACGGATGCGATCGGCAACGGGCGACGCCGACGCGAGCTGTGCAATCCGTTCGGGCGGGTACGTCCGGTCGTTACCGACAATTTCCAGTCGGACCTGCGGGCGGGAGGCGGCGACCTGGGCGAACGCGTTCAGCAGCACCGGCAGGTGGCGTCGATTGAAAATCGAACCGACGAAGAGCACGAGTGGCTCTCGTGGCTCTGTCGGGTGCGCGCGCGGAATATCGATGCCGAGGTGCACCACGCGGATCCGATCGGCCGGGAGCTCCAGATGCCGGACGATCTCGTCGCGCGAGAACTGCGAAATCGTGACAACACGCGACGCACGCACGGCCGACCAACGTGCCAGCAGGCGGCGCCGAGTCCCTTCGCTCCAGCCAAACCACTCTGGATGGGCGATGAACGACACATCGTGTACGACGACGACGAAGGGGGCACCTCCAAGAAGCGGAGCGCTATATCCCGGCGCGAAGAAGACGTTGGGGCGATCGCGCCGTGCGGCCGCGGCGAGGGATTGCTGCTCCCAACGCGTGCCGCCGGCCCCGGGTACGAGGACCACCTCGCCAGGAAAGTCTGGGGGCAATGCGGTTCGCCCGTCAGGCGAATAGATCGAATACCGATGCTTTCGTCCGGCAGCCGATAGCGTCCACTCGCGGAGCAGCCGCTGCAGCACGCGGCCGACACCGGTGACGTGGCCGCTCAACTCGCGCCCATCAACGCCGACGTGCATTCGACGGCCCTGTGGAAAGCAATCGTGAGTAGGCGTCGCGAAGAGTGCGGGCGGCGTCTGTCCATGAGAATTGGCCCGCGCGTCTGAGGCCGCGCTGGCGAAGATCTTCCGCCAGTCCCTCGGAAGTCAGCACCCGTCGAACAGCATCGGCGAGAGCCCGGCGATCGTTCGGCTCGAACAGGAGCCCCGCATCGCCGGCGACTTCCGGGAGGGCGCCGGCTGTCGAGACGACGACTGGCACACCGAACGCCATTGCCTCGAGGACCGGCAGGCCGAACCCTTCATGGTGTGACGGAAGCACGAGCAGGCGAGCTCCTTCGTAGAGTGCCCGACGGTCATCCGCATTCACGTAACCCACGTAGTCGGCGTGGTCGCGTAGAGGAGGACGAGACAGCCGGGCGACCCATTCCTCGGATCCGGGCCGCGTGCCGCCGGCAATCTTCAATCGCGGCAGCGGTCCGCCCTGTCCTATCAAATCTTCCCAGGCGTCCAGCAGCGCGCCGAGATTCTTCCTTGGCTCGAGTGTACCGACGAACAGAACATACCCATTGCCTGGCGGCACCCGATCCCTTGGACTGCCGATCCAGGCGGGCAACCCGGGACGACAGAGCACGATACGGTCACGTCTGACGCCAAGCACCGTGTGTACCGCATTCGCCGTGTCCTTCGAGTTCGTCACAACGAGCGCGGCTTCGGTGGCATGACGGCGCACGAGGTCAGGGTAATCGCGGCGAATCTCGGCGCTCGTTCGAGCGGGGTGCTGCAGGAAGTCGAGATCGTGGACGGTCACGACCGGCTTTGCCCGCGTCACGGGCAGCATCAGGGGATGGAGGGACTGGGCGATGTCGGTTCCCCCGGCGAGCAGTTCGATGGGGGGCCATCCGAGACGGTGCCAGGCCCAGTTGAGAACGCGCACCGGCACGCGCCGATCGATTACGGTCGTGGCGGGCCACTCGAGGAGCCTGCGATCGGCCCGATCGGACCACGAGCTGGTGAAGAGCGTCAGCCTGTCCCCCGGCGCGGCCGTCGCCGCCAAGGCGTGGGCGAGCTCGTGCGCATATTCGCCGACCCCGGTCCGGTCGCGCAGCGCGGGGCGGTAGTCGAGCAGGATGTGCACGGTCGCGACAGAAGGCTAACAGGGCAACCGATCGGGCACAACCCCCGCAGGCATGGAGCAGAAGTCCTTTCCCCTCAGTATGTTGACAGCATTTTGGCCGTGTGTTAACGTTCAGGATTTCGTCCGTCGCCGCCTGAGGTTCGAGATGAGCTCCGGGCGGGCGTCGGCTATCCAGGCGAATTGAGCGTCGGATGAAGATTGCGGTGATTGGGACCGGCTATGTCGGTCTGGTCGTGGGTGGCTGCCTCGCCGAGACAGGGAACGAGGTCATTTGCGTCGACAAGATCGAGGCGAAGGTCCGGATGCTCCGGCGTGGACGCATGCCAATCTACGAACCGGGACTGGAGGAACTGGTTCAAGGCAATACCAAGCGAAAGCGGCTCATGTTCTCGACGCAGTTGCCCCGGGCCGTGCGCGCCTCCGAGATCGTGTTCATTGCCGTGGGCACGCCGCAGGATGAGGACGGATCGGCGGATTTGCGGCACGTCCTCGACGTCGCCAAGGAAATTGCGAGGGCGATGAACGGCTACAAGGTCATCGTCGACAAGAGCACGGTGCCGGTCGGTACGGCCGCACAGGTTCGCGACATCGTCCGACGCGAAACCACCCACCCGTTCAGCGTCGTCAGCAATCCAGAGTTTCTCAAGCAGGGCGCTGCCGTCGACGACTTCCTGCGCCCGGATCGCGTGGTCGTCGGAGCCGAGGACGACAAGGCTCGCCGGATCATGGAGGAACTGTACGCGCCATTCACCCGCACGGGCGCGCCGATCATGGTCATGGATTGCGCCAGTGCCGAGCTGTGCAAGTACGCGGCGAATGCGATGCTGGCGACGAAGATCTCGTTCATGAACGAGATCGCCAACGTCTGCGAGCTCTTCAATGCGGACGTCGACGACGTGCGCCGCGCGGTCGGATCCGATAAGCGCATCGGATCATCGTTTCTGTTCCCGGGTGTTGGTTACGGCGGCAGCTGCTTTCCGAAGGACGTAAAGGCCATCCTTCACTTCTCTGGGAAGAAGGGCTACGAGTTCAAAATCCTCGACGCGGTCGAGGCGGTCAATCAGCGCCAGAAGGGCCGACTGGTCGAGAAAATGGCGGCGCACTTCGGCGGCCTGAAAGGCAAGACGATCGCGCTCTGGGGCCTGGCCTTCAAACCGCGCACCGACGACATGCGCGAGGCCCCGGCCATCACGATCATCGAGCGGCTGCTGCAGGCGGGGGCCAAGGTGCAGGCGTTCGACCCTGAAGCGATGAAAGTGGCCAAGGGGATTTTCGGAAGCAAACTGGTCCTCGTGGATCGCAGCTACGATGCGCTGAAAGGTGCCGACGCCCTCGCGGTGATCACGGAATGGAACGAGTTTCGAGAGCCCGATTTCGCGCGGATGCGTAAGCTGCTGCGCGCCCCGGTGATCTTCGACGGGCGTAATATCTATCGTCCGGCCGTGATGAAGGAGCAGGGTTTCACGTACTACGCCATCGGTCGCTGATGAACTGAGTGAACGCCCTCCTACGTCTGCTTGGCTACTCGGCCCCGTATCGCTTGCGGCTCGGCTGGGCGATTGTGGCGATGCTCGTCTATGCCGCCGCGTCAGCCGGACACGCATATCTCATCAAGCCGATTCTCGACAACGTGCTGCCGCGGCAGGAGCAAGTCGCTCAGGTTGCCTGGGCGATCATTGGCCTGTATCTGCTGAAGGGGATCGGCGGCTACTTTTCCGATTACCTGATGGCCGACGTCGGGCAGCGGGTAGTCCGCGATCTTCGCAACCGGCTGCACGCGCACATGCTGCGACAGTCGGCAGGGTTCTTTGCCCGGCGAACCACCGGTCAGCTGCTCTCGCGCCTCACCAATGACGTGGGGCAGGTGCAACACGTGGTCTCCGAGACCGTCGGCGACCTAATGCAGGAAGGTCTTGCCGTACTCGCATATGCGGCGTTGCTGTTCTACTACGACGCGCGCCTGGCGCTGGTCTGCCTGACCGGTGCGCCGGTCATCATTTATCCGCTAGCCCAGCTCGGGCGTCGCCTGCGTAAGACGACACGCCGCAGCCAGGAAGCGCTCGAGTATCTGTCGCACGTCGCGGGCGAATCGTTCATCGGTCACCGCATCGTGAAGGCCTTTGGCGCTGAGGCACGCGAGGCCGAGAAGTTCCAGGCTGCCTCCGCCAAACTGCACCGCACGAACATGAGCGTCACGCGGCTGGTGTCGATTCTGCCGCCGATCATGGAGTTGCTGGGCGCGTTAGCGATTGCCGGTGCCCTGTACTACGGAAGCCGGCAGATCGCCGTCGGGCGGCTGACGCCCGGGGAGTTCACCGCCTTCGTCGCTGCTCTGTTGCTGATGTACGGGCCGATCAAGAAACTGAGCCGCGTCAACGCCAGCATCCAACAGGCCATCGCCGCCGCCGAACGCATCTTCGAAGTGATGGATCGGCACACTGAGGTGCTCGAACGGCCAGGCGCGATGGCACTCCCGCCGTTTCGTAACGCCATCGATTTCGACCAGGTCGTCTTCACCTACGAGGACGGGCAGGCTCGCCCCATCCTGCGCGGCGTGACCTTCGGCGTCCGCGCTGGCCAGATGATCGCCATCGTGGGCCGCAGCGGTGCCGGCAAGACCACCTTGGTCAACCTCGTGCCGCGTTTCTACGATGTCACTGGTGGGCGCATCCTGGTAGACGGGATTGACATCCGCGACGTGACGCTGGCGTCGCTGCGCGCGCAGATCGGCATCGTCACGCAGGAAACCATCCTGTTCGACGACAGTGTGGCGAGGAACATCGCGTATGGCCGGCCGACTGCCTCGATGCAGGAGATCGAAGCCGCCGCGCGCGCCGCGCACGCGCACGAGTTCGTCGTTAATCTTTCACAGGGCTACGACACGTTCATCGGCGAGCGTGGGCAGCGACTGTCGGGAGGCCAGCGGCAGCGCCTCGCGATTGCGCGTGCGATTCTGAAGGACTCGCCGATTCTTGTGCTCGACGAGGCGACGTCGTCGCTCGACGCTGAATCGGAGCTGCTGGTGCAGGATGCACTGGCAAATCTGATGAAGAACCGCACGTCATTCGTCATTGCGCATCGCCTTTCCACGATTCGCCGTGCGGACGCCATCATCGTGATGGACCGTGGCCGTGTCGTGGAGACAGGACGCCACGACGAATTGCTGGCGCGAGGCAAACTATACGCGCGGCTCTACGAGCTGCAGCTGCTCGAGGGCCGGCGGACCGTACAGATGGCGCCGGCAGCGGCTCTGGCGGACGGCGACGGACGGGGAACACGGACAGGGGACTGATGATCAAGAGCATGACGGGTTTCTCGGCGCTGACGCGCGAGGACGACCTCGTGGCGATCAGCGTGACCCTTCGCGCGGTGAATCACCGGTACCTGGACGTGCAGGTGCGCGTGCCACAGGCGCTCCAGGACCAGGAGACGCGCATCAGAGCGCTGCTTCAGCAGGCGATCGCCAGGGGCCGGGTCGAGGTGGGCATCTCGCTGCAATTCCGGCGGCCGCCGGTCCCGACGATAGAGCTGAACGACGCGTTCGTGGCAGCACTGGAGGCGGCCCTCGAACGGGCACGAGCCCGAGGCGTGATTGCCGGCCATCTCACACCGGGCGACCTGCTGCGACTCCCTCATGCCCTGAGCATTCGCGATCAACCCACCAACGGTGCCGACGGGAGCGACGACGCGGTGAATGCGGCAATGGCCCAGACGCTGACGGAGGCGATCGCCGAGCTGGAACGGATGCGCGTGCATGAGGGCCAGCACCTGCGGGACGATCTCGAGAGCCGGAGGCGCGGGCTTGGCGAGTTGATCGAGCGGATTGCGCGGGCGGCCGCCATGGGTCAGCAAGACCTGCAATCGCGCTTGACGGCCCGGATTACGGAGCTGACGTCCGAGCAGTCGCTCGATCGCACCGTGATCGCGCAGGAAGTGGTGCGGATGGTTGGCCGTTCCGACATCAGCGAAGAGGTGACGCGCTTCCGCGCGCACCTGCAGCATTGGGCCGCGCTCGTGGACGCGCCCGAGCCGTGCGGCCGCAAACTGGATTTTCTGTTGCAGGAGATGAACCGCGAGATCAACACGATCGGCTCGAAGGCGGACGGGCAGGCGGCATCGGAGCTGGTGGTGACGGCGAAGGCCGAGCTCGAGAAGATGCGCGAGCAGGTGCAGAATGTCGAGTGACGCGCCGGGACAGCTGTTCATCGTCTCGGCGCCGTCCGGGACGGGCAAGACAACGATCGTCGAGCGTCTCGTGCAGGTCGTGCCGGATCTCGCCTTGTCGCGTTCGTTCACCTCGCGGCCGCCACGGGCGGGCGAGTGCGATGGCGTGGACTATAATTTCATTACGCGCGAACGCTTCGATCGGATGGTCGAGGATGGCGAGTTCCTCGAGTGGGCGGATGTGTTCGGCAATTGCTACGGCACGTCGGCGTCCGAGACGGACCGCATGCTTTCCGCCGGACACGATGTCGTCCTCGTGATCGACGTGCAAGGCGCGCGGCAGGTTCGTGCCAGACGTGTCGGTACAATCGGCATCTTTGTGTTGCCACCAACGTTTGCCGTCCTTGAGGAACGGTTGCGTGGCCGCAGCAAAGACACCGAGGCGCAGATTCAGCGCCGGCTCCAGGTGGCGCGGCAGGAGGTGAGCGCCGTCGCCGACTACGACTATGTCGTCGTCAACGACGACCTCGAGCCAGCCGTGGCACGCCTGAGGGCGATCGTCGATGCGGAGCGTGCACGGCTGCGCAGGATGGAGCCCGTCGCGGCGCACATCATCGAGACGTTCAGATAACGAGTTTATGGCTCTCATTGCACTTGGCGTCACCGGGGGCATCGGCGCCTACAAGGCGGTAGAGGTCGCGCGCCTGCTGCAGAAGCAGGGACACGACGTCGTCGCGATCATGACGCGATCGGCGCGCCGCTTCGTCGGCCCGGTCACGTTCGAGGCCATCACCAGACGCCGGGTCATCACCGATCAGTGGACGCCTGGCACGAACGCCGATATCGAGCACATCTCGATCGCTTCGGACATCGCGCTACTCGTAGTCGCGCCGGCCACGGCCAACGTCATCGGGAAATTCGCACACGGGATTGCCGACGATTTTCTTTCCTCGCTCTTTCTTGCGATCGAGGCGCCGGTGCTGCTCGCGCCCGCGATGAACACGAACATGCTGGCGAACCCTGCGGTTCAGCAGAACCTGGCGATCCTCCAATCGCGGGGCGTGCGATTCGTCGAACCCGGCGAAGGCTATCTGGCATGTGGCTGGATTGGGAAGGGCCGCCTTGCCGAGCCCGCAGACATCGCAGTCGCGGCGCAGCTGGTGCTCGCGCGCAACAAAACGCTGTCCGGGCGCCGCGTCATCGTCACCGCAGGCCCGACCTACGAGGATCTCGATCCTGTTCGCTATGTCGGGAACCGCTCGAGTGGAAAGATGGGCTATGCGATTGCTGCGGAGCTGTCGACGCGCGGCGCTGACGTCACGCTGATCACGGGCCCGACGGCGTTGAACCTGCCGGCCGTGACCTCGGTGGTTCGCGTACGCACCGCCGACCAGATGCATAGGGCCGTGAGCGACGCGTTGCCTGCTGCGGATGCGCTGATCATGGCGGCCGCGGTGGCCAATTACACGCCGCAGGCGCCGTCGGCACAGAAGATCGCGCATGAAGGTGGCCCATTGACGCTGACGCTGGTGCCGACCCCCGACATCCTCGCGGAGGCCGCGACGTGGCGACGTCGAGAAGGCCGCGACCGGCCACTGCTTGTTGGATTCGCCGCCGAAACGCACGATGTTCTCGAGCGCGCGCGCGTCAAGCGGCGGCGGAAGGGTATCGACGTCATCGTCGCCAACGACGTGTCGCGACAGGACGCGGGGTTCGAGGTCGAAACCAACGCCGTGACCATCCTCACCGAAGGACGCGAGGAGTCGCTGCCGCTCCAGTCGAAGTCCACCGTGGCGGCGGCGCTTGCCGATCGGCTGGAGCACTGGTTGAAAGGTGCGCCGGCGCCTGTCGAATCACGTACGTGACCAATTCCCGCGACCTCGCCCAGCACCTTCGGTATTACCAGGACATCGGCGTGGCGGGGCTGTCGCGCGATCCACAATGGCGGCAACGTGAGGGCGCTGCGAATTCCTTTGAGGCAGACGGCCTGCCGGCGCCCGCCGCGGCGGCGTCATCCCCTGAACGGCCGATCATTCCGCTGACCGAGGTGAGCGCTGCGGACCGTCTGATTGGCATCCGCACGGAGATCGGCGACTGCACCCGCTGCAAGCTGCATACTGGCCGCACGAACCTCGTATTCGGCGTAGGAAGCCCCGAGGCGGATGTGATGTTCGTCGGCGAGGGTCCAGGTGCAGACGAGGACGAGCAGGGCGAACCCTTCGTCGGGCGTGCTGGCCAGCTGCTGACGCAGATCATCAAGGCGATGGGCTTCGCGCGGGAAGACGTCTACATCGCCAACGTCGTGAAATGCCGGCCGCCAAACAATCGCAATCCCGAGCCGGACGAGATCGCGCAGTGCTCGCCGTTCCTTCAGGCGCAGATCACAAGCATCAAGCCGAAGGTCATCGTCGCGCTGGGCAAGTTCGCGGCGCAGACGTTGCTCGGCACTGAAACGCCCATCTCGCGTCTTCGCGGCCGCTTTCACGAGTTGGGCGATACCGTCGTCATGCCCACCTTCCACCCGTCGTACTTGTTGAGAACACCGGCAGCGAAGCGGGACGTGTGGGAAGACATGAAGATGGTGATGCAGCGTCTGAAGGAATAGCGCGCGTCAGATGCTCGTCTCGGTCGCGGTTCCTGTTCCATCCCTTCCACTCCTGACCTATCGCGTACCCGCTGGCAACGGCGCGCCGGCGCGGGGCACGCGGGTGCTGGTCCCTCTCGGACGTCGAACCGTGACGGGCCTGGTAATCGGGCCTGGGGACGACGTGAGCGTCGCCGCGGAGGCGATCCGCGAGCTGACAGGCGTCTTGGATGAGGGTGCGCCGTTTCTGCCCGAAGCGATTGTCGATCTCGCGTTGTGGGTGGCCGAGTACTACCTCGCGGGTCCAGGCGAAGCGCTCTCGACCGCGATGCCGCCCTTTGCCTGGGTGGAAAGTGAGCCGCGATACGAGCTGACGCACGAGGGTATAGTGGCGGTTCGGGGCGAACCCGAAGGTGCGCGCGTCCGCATCCTGACAAGCCTGCGACGTGGCCCGAAGACCGTACGAGCTATCGTCGGCACGGGTCTGGAGAAAGAGGTGTTCGAGGGCACGTTGCGCTCGCTCGAACGTGACGGCCTGGTGGCGCGCGTGCAGACGCTCGTCGGCCGCGCGAGGGCCTTCCGTACTGAGCTGGTCGCGACGTTGACTGCCGCTGGGCTTTCGCACGCGCACGCCGAGCCCGAGGCCCAGTCACTGCTGCGCGGCGCGAAGCAGCAGGCCGCGATCGAGGCGCTCATGGGGGCGCCCGGTGGTTTGAGCGCGTCGACGCTTCGATCGCGCGGCATCGATCTGGCGACGCTTCGTCGTCTCGCGAGACGTGGCCTCGTGCATCTCACGGCGGAGCGCCGCGAACGAGATCCGTTCGCCGCAGAACCGGCCCCACCCGCGGCCGATCCCGATCGTGCGCTAACTTCTGAACAGCAGGTTGCGTTCACGGAGCTCTGTCGGCTGCTGGATCAGCGACAGTTTCATACAGCGCTACTGCATGGCGTGACGGGAAGCGGCAAGACCGAGCTCTATCTGCGACTGGCGGCGCATGCGATCGCCGCTGGTGGTCGTGTGCTGATTCTCGTGCCCGAGATTGCACTCACCCCGCAGGTGGTGTGGCAGTTCCGCGCGGTCTTTGGTAATCGGGTCGCGATCCAGCACAGCGGCTTGGCTGACGGCGAGCGCCACGATCAGTGGCATCGCGTGCGGGAGGGAACGGTGAACCTCGTCGTTGGCACGCGATCGGCAGTGTTCGCGCCGCTCGACAACCTCGGGCTGATCATCGTGGACGAGGAGCACGACACCTCTTACAAGCAGGAGGAGACACCGCGCTATAACGGCCGCGATGTCGCCGTGATGCGTGGACGACAGGCACGTGCGCTCGTCGTGCTCGGATCGGCTACTCCCGCGCTCGAGACGTATCACAACGCCGAGACAGGGAGGTACTCACGAGCGGTGTTGCAAAGACGGGTACTCGATCGCCCGCTCGCTGACGTGCAGGTAGTGGACATGCGCGAGGAGTACGCCGCAGCGGGGCCGGACGTCATCCTCAGCGCCCGTCTTGTCGAGGCAATCGAAAAGCGGCTGGCAGCTGGTGAGCAGTCGCTGCTGCTGCTCAATCGCCGAGGCTTCGCGACGACCGTTTTCTGTCGCCAGTGCGGTCACGTGCTCGATTGCCCGAACTGCAGCGTGTCGCTCACCGTGCACGGCCGGACGTCGAAACGCGGCGCCGAGCCGGTCGATCGGCACGCGCGCGCGGTCTGTCATTACTGCAACCACTCTGTGCGCGTTCCCACCGCGTGCGAAAAGTGCGCGGCACCGTACCTCGAGGAGGTGGGATTCGGCACCGAACGCGTGGAGGCCGAAATCAGGCGGCTCTTCGAGTCGGCACGTGTGGGACGCGTCGATCGCGACACGACGCAGCGGCGCGGCGCGATTCAGCGAATCCTGCACCAGTTCAGATCGGGCGGCCTCGACCTGCTCGTCGGCACACAAATGATCGCCAAAGGTCACGACTTTCCGGCAGTGACGTTGGTGGGCGTGATCTCGGCAGACATCGGTCTCGGTCTCGCGGATTTCCGGGCCGCCGAACGGACCTTTCAGCTCCTGACCCAGGTGGCGGGCCGCGCCGGACGCGGTACGCAGCGAGGCGAAGCGATCATCCAGACGCTGCATCCGGACCACTACAGCATCAGGCTGGCAACGCGGCAGGACTATCCGGATTTCTACCGCGAGGAGCTGCGCTATCGCCAGGCCATGCGCTATCCGCCAGCGGTGGCGTTGATCAACGTGGTGGTGAGAGGCCGCAGCTTTTCAGAGGCGATGCACAGCGCCGCGGACCTTGCGGCGCGACTCGAACCGAGGCAGGCATTTGCGGTGATGGGCCCTGCGCCGGCGCCGCTCGCCCGACTCCGCGGCGAATACCGCGCGCAATTCTTTCTGAAGGGCCGCCATCGCACGGCGATGCGGGAGTCGCTGACGCGCGCGATCGCGGCGATGCCGGAACTCGCACGCCGCATCACCGTCGACGTCGATCCGGTCGGAATGCTGTAGGGAACGACGAAGAACGAGGGACGAAGGACGAGGGACGCCCATTTCGCCCGATGGGCCTATTCGCCGATGGGCCTACTTGGGTCGAATCAGGTCCATCACCTGAATCGGCGCCGGGGTGAAGCAGACGACGAACATGATGAGCGCGAAAGCGGCAAGGACGACGCGCGTGCGATCCAAGGGCGCGTCTTCGTCCACGACCGACGGATGGCGTGGGCCGATGAACACGAGCATCGCGACCAGCAGCAATGTCCAGACCAGCCAGCTGAGGGAGACGAACACGAGCGAAGCCACGATGAGCGTGGCGCCCAGCGTGATGCGCGTGGAGTAGCGCCCGAACACGGCGTACGAAATATGTCCGCCATCCAGCTGGGCGATCGGGAACAGGTTCAATGCCGTGACCAGCAGGCCAAACCACGCGGCCAGGCCCACAGGATGGAGATTGATGTCGTGCCCGCGCTGGAGGGTGCCCCAGACCAGCCACTCCGCGGCCTTGAAGATCAGTGGCTCGCCGAGCTCGGCGCCGACGAAATTCCTCGGCACTGGCAACGTGTTCGACAGCGCCAGCCCGCAGAACAGCGCTGGCACGGCCACGAGAAATCCCGCAATCGGTCCGGCAATGCCGACGTCGAACAGCGGCGCCTTGTGCAGAATCGGCTGTCGAATCTTGATGACCGCTCCCAACGTGCCTGTGAGCACGAGGGGCATGGGCAGAAAGAACGGCCACGTCGCGTCGATCCGGTAGTAGCGGCACGCGAGGTAGTGGCCCATCTCGTGCGCACCGAGAATCGCGAGGATGGTCAGGCTGTACGGCAGGCCGTTCAAGATCAGACGAGACGTCTGAAGGACCGGCCGCGTGCCGAAATCGCTCATGAATGATGCGTAGTGCGCCGCGCCGACGAGCATGGTGCTGGCGAGCGTCAGCAGCAGGAGCAGCACGTGCAGCCAAAGGCGGTCCTTCTGGCGTTCGGGGACCGGCGCGCGGTAGACAGGCTCGGGTTCGGTCACCCAGTCCGGGACCGGATGCGGACGGCGGAGCAGCGGATCGACGTCGTCCGATGGAAGGGAGGGAGGAGTCGTCACCGAGCGCTCACGGACCGCGGCCGCTGGTGCGACCTCAGCTGATTCGTCAGTTGCCGTAATACCGGACTTCAGTTGAGCCGGTCAGGTAATATTCTGCAGGTCTTTACCGGGCTTGAAGCGGATGGTCCGTCCAGGAGGAATCCGCACTTCCTTGCCTGTCCGAGGGTTACGGCCGATACCGCGCTTGCGGGGCTTCACCTGAAAGACCCCGAACCCTCTCAGCTCGATCCGTTCTCCCCGCTGCATCGAGACGCGCATGGCGTCGAACACGGCATCCACGGCGAGCTCGGCCTTCACTTTCGTGATATCCGCGATCTTCGAGACCTCGTTCACGATGTCGAGCTTGATCATGCCGGGCACTCCTAGCCCGTTAAGTAGCATAAACAGAGTCACTTACGGTGTCAAATCGTGCCGGATCACTCGCGCAGACGCTGAGCGCGCTCCGTTTGGCCGTAGAGCGTCGTGGCCCAGCCCGCGGCCGGAGTGGTCCGTCATGTCTTAACAGCGTCCGACCCCGCATGTAACATCGTCGGCACTCGATGGCGCGCGCTCCGCTCGTTGTTCTCGTAGGCCGTCCGAACGTCGGCAAGTCCACGCTGTTCAATCGGATCACGGCAACTCGCCGCGCGATCGTCACCGCAGTGCCCGGTACGACGCGGGATGTGATCGAGCAGACTGCCACGTGGCGCGGAGTGGATTTCCGTCTCTTCGATACCGGGGGGATGTTCGGCGCCACCGAGGATCCGCTGCGTCTCCTGGTGGTCGAAAAAGGCAAGCAGGCCATCAGTTACGCGGATCTCCTGGTGCTGGTGCTGGACGGGCGACAGGGCGTCGTCCCGGGCGATCTCGAAATTGTCGCGCAGGTGCGCGCGCGCGGGACACCGATGATCGCCGTCGTAAACAAAATAGACGCGCGCAAGGCGCGCGAGGCTGCCCTCGAGTTCTACGAACTGGGCATCGAACCGCTGTTCGAAGTGTCAGCCGAGCATGGGATCGGAGTCAGCGATCTGCTCGACGAAGTCGTTCGCCGGGTCGGCGGCCCGAGGCGAAGCAGTGATGCTGGCGCTCATATCACCGATGACACGGCGAAAGCGCGTCCCGAGGAGGGGCGAGACCGCCGACCCAAGGAAATCTCGGTCGCCATCGTTGGCCGTCCGAACGCAGGGAAGTCATCGCTGGTCAATCGCTTGCTGCGCGAAGAACGTATGCTCGTCAGCGAGATGCCGGGCACCACCCGCGACGCCATCGACGCGGTCCTCAAATGGCACAGGCGCGAATTCCGCATCGTCGACACCGCAGGCATTCGGCGACCCGGCCGCGTGGCGCGGAGCGGCCAGGTGGAATCGCTCAGCGTGCTGGTGGCGCGCCGGGCAATCGAGAAGGTTGACGTCGTGGTGCTGGTGGTCGACGCGACCGTTGGCGCCACCGACCAGGATGCGGCCATCGCCGGTGAAGCCGACAAGCAAGGACGCGGCGTGATCGTTGTCGCAAACAAATGGGACCTGGTCAAGGAAAGGGGTCCGGATTTCTCGCGAACGTTCGACGAGGAATTGCGCCGCCAGTTGAAGTTCCTTGATTACGCGAGCGTTCTCCACATCTCAGCGGCCACTGGCGAGCGGGCGTCGAAGCTCCTCGAGGCGATCGATCGCGTCGCGGATGCGCGACAGAAGCGCGTGGCGACGCCCGAGCTGAATCGGTTCGTCCAGGCCATTACTGCCGTCCATCCGCCCGCAAGTCCCGGGCGCAAGCAAGTGCGCATCCTCTACGCCGCGCAGACCGGCGTGGCACCGCCAACCTTCGTCTTTTTCACCAACGTCGCGACGGCGTTCCACTTCTCCTACGAGCGATTTCTCATCAACCAGATCCGCGACGCGTTCGGCTTCACCGGTTCGCCGATCCGGCTTCAGGTCCGACGGCGAGCCGGGAAAGAGAAACCTCGCTCGAGGTAACCCTCACCTACGCCGTCTCACCAGATCGTGCTGCGTAGGCGGCTAAGGCCGTGATGCCGGCGCACACCAGCAAGGCAAGTGCTGACTGCGGGAAGTACCACGCGCTCGTGTCGAACGTCCAGGGCGTCGCGGTGAGCGCGAAGGTCGCGGCGAAGGCCAGCACGGTCGCGAGAAGGCCGACGTGGATCGCGAGCACGGTGATGATGCCGACCACCACGACGGCGATGGCGAGATTGATCCAGAGCAGGCCCGGCGCGTCGACGAAGAGGCTGCGCGCGGCGAGGAACGTGAATACGACGGTTGCCGCGACGCCGACCAGCCACATGCGTTTGAAGAGCCGCTTCAGGCCGACGATGGTCAGGATGAACCACATGGCATTGAAGACAGTCTGGAACACCAGCAGCGAAAATAGGAAGCCGATCACATAGTGGAGGCCCTCGAAATACCGCGTGTTGCCGAACGACGCGATCGGATAGAGCGCGCCGGCCGCGTGGTTGAGCGGCTCTCTGGCGAAAATCAGGAGCGAGATCAGCGCTCCAGCCCCGAGGCCGAAGAGCGCGTCGCGGCCGACGCGCGCGTCGACGATCTCGCCGCGCAGGAGTCTCGTCCATCCGAGCAGGCTGTTTGGCCAATAGCGCCGCATCGCCGGTTCGACAGCCAGATGCATGACATACAGCACGCCGCCTGCAAACAGCGCCTCGCCGAGCGACTCGATGAAGCGGGTGACCTCCTGGCCGGCATCGCCCACATGCGGGTCGTTCAACGCCCACGCAATGAGCTGCGCGAAGATGGCCGCGATGCCCAGCCGGTGGGCCCCCTTGGTGTCACCGCGGCCGGCGCGGACGTTCTTCCGCGCCAGAAACAGTGCGCCGGCGAGCAGGCCCATTGTGGCGACTTCGGCGACGAAATTGATGCTGCGAACTTCAGCGCTTTCGGTCGTTTCCTCCATCCGCGTGGCACGTGTCCACGGCCAGATCGTCTGAAAGTAGATCGGTTGTCCGTGCCACACCGCCGCTTCAACGCGCACGGTTCTCGGTGGATCGGGAATGGTGCCCTCCCAGGCCGACCGTGCGTCTGCCGGGCCGCGCGGCAGCCATTCCGGCGTGACCGCGTGAAATCGCGACATGTCGAGGCCAGCCAGCTCGAACATCGCCGGCCAGTCCGCAGCCACCGCCGGTTGCGCGTGTTCCTCCTTCTGGGGGGGCACAGCAAAAAAAGAGATCATGTGGCCGTCCGGATCCAATGTGAGCGCTGTCATGCCCGAGATCTCGAACGGCGGATCCACCGGTGAGATGTTGCTGACGGGGCTGAGCGGCACGAGCGCTCGCGGGCTGGTGCGGAAGTAGAAGAGCAACCCCCCGGGCCGCTGGACGAACGGGTTCTGCTCTCGTGTCCGATCCGGATGTTCGAGCGAGTAGCGGATCAAATCGCCATCGAGGATGAATTCCCAATGGCTCGCGGCCACACGCGATTCGTATCCGAAGCGCGACAACACCTGATGGGCGCGATCGATCAGCACATCGGGGGGCTTCCGTAGCGACGCGTGGCTCAGCGTGACTCGTTGCGGCGAGAGTACTGCCGCAAGCGCGACGAGCGCGATCGTCGCCACGGCACCGAGAATCGCGTGCGTATGCTTGACCGCTGTCCGCGCGCCGGCGGCCGCGACCATTTCCGGGGACGGTGTCTCGCCGGCAGCCAGTGCAGCCGCGAGCGGATCGCCGCCTGGCAACATCGCCGCGACGGCCAGTGCCGACCGTGGACGCCGATCCGGATCGCGGTCGAGCGTCCGCAGAATCGCGCGCTCGATCGCCGGATCCAGATCTTTCACGAGCGCCGTAGGCCGCGTGACGGATGTGTCGAACTGCTGTTGCTGTTGCACGAGGTCAGCGATGGTGGCGCCCGTGAACGCGCGTTTCCCGGTGAAGATTTCGTAGAGCAGCAGCCCCAGCGCGTAGAAATCGCTCTGCGTCGTGGCCGGTTGGCCGGCGAGTTGCTCGGGGGCCATGTAGGCGGGCGTGCCGGCCCGGATCTGATCGGTGCTGCCGGTGACTTCGGCCAGACCGAAGTCCGTGATGCGGACATCGCCATTGCCGTCGAGCATGACGTTCGCCGGCTTGAGATCGCGGTGGAGCACCCCGCGTTCGTGCGCGGCAGAGAGGCCCGCGCACAGCTGGCGCGCGAGCTCGAGGCCCTTGTCTTCCGGCAGTCGCCCGATGCGGCGGAGCAGCGAGGCGAGATCCTCGCCATCGACGTACTCCATCGTCAGGAAGGACCGACCGTCGGCTTCGCCCACGTCGTAGACGCGACAGACGTTCTTGTGCGCGATCTGTCGGGCGAGGCGCACTTCGTTGTGGAGTTGGGACAGGCGCGCCGGATCGCCTTCGAGCGATTCCGGCAGGAATTTCATCGCGACCGGCTGTTCCAGTTTCAGATCGTCGGCGCGATAAACCTCTCCCATCCCACCCTGGCCGAGGCGACCGACAATCCGATAGCGGTCTGCGACGATCGTGCCGGTCTCGAATCGTCCCCTCGACCCGCTCGACGAAGCAGGGCGACCGGACGATGAGGTGTGCGCGGATCGTGGGCGCGATGAGCGAGAGGGCCGATCCGGCCCATCACGCTGCGGCGCGACGGTGACGTCGGCGTCGGCAAACGTCGTCGGCTGGTCCTCCACGCTGACGGCCGTCCCGCAGGCCGGGCAGAAACGCGCGGAATCAGCGACCGTTTGATGGCAGGAACGACAGAGAGGCACGCGGTCTAGATGTTATACTTCCGAGTCGGCTGCGGACCGCACAGCGGCACCGAGCCGTGGTGACGATGGCACAGGCGTCTGCCGAGTCTCAAAAGCGAGCCTGGCTCAAGGCCGGCGAGGTCTGCGAGCTTGCGCAGTTGCAACCGTACGTGTTGCGCACCTGGGAGCTCGAGTTTCCGGACCTGGGGGTCGCGAAAACACCCGGCGGCCCGCGGATGTACCGCCGCACCGACGTCGATCGGGTGCTGCGGATCAAGCAGCTTGTTTTCGGCGACGGGTTGACCCTGGCCGGGGCGCGGCGGAAGATCGAGGAAGAGCGGACGCCGCCGAGCGACGAGCTGCCCTTCGACGACGAGCCAGAGGCCCGCTCGCGCAAGCTGCCGGCGGACGCACGCCGCCGCATCGTACGCGTTCGCGACGAGCTCCGGTCGCTGCTGGCGCTCCTCAGCCGCCCCCACGGCAATGGGCATCTCACGAGGCCCACGGCGGCTTCGAAGGCCGCTCCGCGGAAAGTCGTCGCCGCTCCTGCGGATCGCGGCAGCCGCAAGACGGGAGCGAAGCGCGCGCGTCGGTAAACACGGCCGTCGCTTATCACGCCAGGAATCGGGACGTAGCGCAGTCTGGTAGCGCACCTGAATGGGGTTCAGGGGGTCGCTGGTTCGAATCCAGTCGTCCCGACTTTTTCGCAGTTTTCCTCAGCAAATCCGCAAGTGGCGTTGGACAGGGCTGGCCTAGCTCTACCAGTCCTGCCCTCGATTTCCCCTCAGGGGTCGTCACAAAAGTCGTCACAGCCGCTCTGTCCGTCTCAGTGGCATGATTCCTGTCGTAATAGTAATGGCCGTCTCCGAGCCGATCTGAAATACGCGGCGCAGTTGGCCCGCGCGGGGTTCACTCGGCGGCCGGTGACCTACTTCGAGGACCCCGCGCTGCTCGCCAGAAGCATTCGCACCTTCACCGCCCGGACCGGTGCACCCCCACTCCTCTTAGGCGAGCTTCAGTGTTCGTCGCAGCACTTGCAGTTCCCTTGATGCGGGTGACGGACACCGTCTCGCATCGCTCGCGAACATATCTGCGATACGGTCGCCCGTAATGTCGTCCAGCTTCACGCTCCACAGACCGTCGAAGCCAGCAAGCCGACGCAAGCCATTGACGTAGTACGCGAGCGTCTTCGGCTTGTCCGTAAACAGCGCCTTCACCCAAGGCTCGAATTCCTCGTCGACAAAACGTCGGAGCGTCGGGACCGGGGCACAGTCGACGAGTCCGATTCCACCCTTCGCCAGCGCGGTCCTGAACGCAGCCTCCATGTGCCACGCGACCTTGCGACTACGCTGTTTCGTGCTGCACTGCACGCGGCGCCCGTCAAACCAAAAGTTGAACCAAGAGATGTTGCCTCACTTGAACATCGTCATCGTGCCCCTCCAGGCCATGCGCTTCGGCGCCACGTGGAGACGCCGAAGCGTGTGATGCCACGAAGATGCGACTGAGCAAGGACCACGCCGAGGCGCTCGAATAGAGATCATCTCGGTGTTGCTCGGTACCCACCGGCGCTGAGTGGGACACGCAGGGACTGAGTTGCACGGCAGATGTTCTTCACGATCAGGGCTGGGTCGATGCGTCGTCGGATCACCGACATTACGTGCTCTCATGCGAGACCGCGCGCCTCAATCAAACAGCGGGATTGCCATGGACTTTCTATCCGGAAGCGGACTTTCTACTGTCACGCGGCGTCACGCGGCTTTTTGCTGAGGCACGCCGCTTGCTTTGTAGACCAACGTCGCACCGACGAGCGTCGCGCTGTCGGGACAATTGGGTCCGAGACGGCCGCGACCGCATGGAGATCAATGACGAAGAAAGATTCGACTATCGAAATGGCGTCTCGTCCGCATCGACGAAACCTCGGCTCGGAGGACGGGATGACAATAGCGAGAACGGAATACTTCAAGAGGCGATGGACTTGCTCGGCGTAATAGACGCCGCGAGAAGGCTTGACATCAGTCATTGGACACTGCGCAAGCACACCGCCGGGCAATCCGAAGATGTAGCCCGCAGACGAGAACTAAGGGGCCTAGGGGACGAATGACCAACTGGAGTTCCCAGGCTTTTGTGGACAGTAGCTACCTCCGCGGTCATGGGGGCCGCTCAAACTGCCAGACTCCACGCGCATGATGGCGGGTATGTCGGCGCGAGCGACTGTACGAATTCATCAAGGCATCGAGCTACGTTCAGCTGCCAGACGCTCTGTCTCTGCTCGATCGTGGCTCCGAGCGGCTACTATGCGTTAGGCTGCCAAGCAGCCACTCTCGCTACCGCGCCAAAGAAGTCGCCCGGCTGCTGCGGCTGATTCGCTCGTCGTTCATCGCCAGCCAGGGCATCAGGTGCGCCGCAGGTATTCCTGGACTTGCATGAGGCTGGCGAGACCTGCAGCAAGCACCGGGTCAGCGCGCCTCATGCGGGGAACCGGTGCGCGGCCCTCACACAGGTATCGACACGCGGCGCGGTCAATGGTCGGCCCCGCCGTCCTGTTCCGAATCTTCTGCGAGCGGCAGATCATCACGGCCCTGACCCGGCCTCAACCGAATGTAGGTGACGGACATCACCTACCTTCTTGGCCGTGGCAAGGCCGTGTCTACCGCGCAGTAGATTGGATCTGTTCTCGGGCGTACCGATTGACCAGTCGCCGCTGGTACCCTGCGGGGCGCGCAACCGTTCACCCGCGAGCTCGCGACCCGACGCTTGCTGATGGCCGTGCGCCGACGCCGCCGCAGTGACACGCGATTCACTCCGACAGGGCACCCTAGTATGCTCCGATGCGTGGCGGTGCTTCTGCCGCTCTATCGACTCGAGCCGAGCATGAGCCGGAAGGGCAACTGCTTTGGACAACGCCGTTGCCGAGTCCTTCTTCGGCCACGCATAGAAGCCGGATCGGAGCCACGTCTACAAAACCCGAGCGCTGGCATTGACCGACGTGGCCGATCATATCGACGCCTTTACAATCGCTCGCGCCGCCATACGCCATCTGGGCGGTACATCCTGAGCAGTTTGAAGCGGCCCCCATGACCGCGCAGGCTAGGTCTTCCACTAAAGCCTGGGAACTCCAAACCTAATGGATGAATCGAACCTGCCGGCGTCAGGTCTATTCGGTTACGAGGACGCCGCTGTCCGGCTGGGAGGCGTCAGCGCGTGGACGCTGAGGAAGCATGTCGCGCGGGGGAACATCGCTGCGACCCGCATTGGCCGCAGGGTTTTTCTGTCCGAAACCGAGTTGCGGAGAATTGAGGCCCATGGCCTCCCCAGCCTGAGCACCGCTTCCCAACCGCGAGCACGCGCACACACGGAGGCCGACGCCGAGCGATTCGTCGTGCCGAACCCCAGGACCCATTCAATCGCTTCAGAAGAGGAATGAACATGAACGACCTTCGTAGGATGCCGTTATTCATCGGTCAGGCCGCGGAATTGGTAGGTCTGAACCCAGGCAGTGTGGATCGGGCAATGCGGAGAAACGAGCTCGAGTGGAAGCGGGTAGGCGGACGACGGGCCACGGCGGCTGGCTGGCTCGAGATTTGGGAAAACAGCAAATGAAGAAACGCCGAGTGAAGGCCGCGGAAGCGGCCACGCCGCCATGGACGGAAATCGCGCGCGCGAACTGGGCCAGCCATTGGATTTGGGGCGATGGGCCATTTGCGGTGGTGTGCCATTGCGGGGGCACCATCGCAATTCATCTGCGCCGCACTAAGTCAGAAGGTAGGGCGGCGGTCGAGCTTTGGAATCCGTGCGGCAGTAGATGCAATGGAGATCATGAGTTTTGGAAGCTCAATGCAGACGGAACGGCACGGATCCTTGTGGAAGCACCACGGGATCTCCCCAGAGGCCGTGCTTTTCCGGGCTGCGAGAATGAACACGAAGCGAGGGTTGAGTATAGGAGGAGTCGATCGTGACGCCCGTCCTTTCACGGATTCCAGTAGGGGCGGTCGCCAATCGCCTGGGCGTTCCCGCGACCAGCCTAGAGGCTGCGGCGCGACGTGGCGAGCTTCGCCACGTCTTCTTCGGGCGCGAACGCGTGCCGCACACCACACCCGCATGGGTCGCTGAATGGGCGATGCGGCAGCTGCTCTGATGGTAGACGCGGTCTCCGTAGTCAGAGAAGCGCTGCCCAGCGTCTCCCTCCCGCCGGGCGTTTTCACGTATGAGAGTCTTCGAGCCCAGGCGTCGGTGGCCCAGCCCTATCTCGTCGACGGGCTTGTCCCGGCGCGATCCCTGGGGATGTTCGTCGGCAATCCAGGAATCGGCAAGACCCCATTCGCAATGCAGATGGGGCTATCAATCGCGGCGGGCATACCTTTCCTGGGGCGCGCCACGACGAAGGGGTCGGTGCTTTATTGCATCGGCGAGGGCACGTCCGAGGATTTTGTCGGTCTACAGGACCGCCTTGCCCGGGCGCTCGGGCTCCCGTCGATACCGGACGAATTCAGGATCTTCGCACCCTACTGGACCACCGACGAGGTGCACGCAACGATTGACGCGGTCAAGAGCGCGGTAGCCGACCTGCGCCCGAAGTTCGTGATCGTCGACACCATGCGCGTCTTCGCTCCGGGTATGGAAGAAAAGGCGGCGCGCGTCTCGCCGATGTTGAACGAGCTGAAGGGGTCGATTCGGGAGCATGGCTCCTCGTGGACTCTCATCCACCATCTGCGCAAGCGGAGTCACGATTTCCCCGCAGACCTCGAGGCCGATCCACTCACATGGTTCGACGAAGCCGCGGGCAGCAACGCGCTGATTACTTCGACCGATTTCAGGCTCGGCGTCGCGATGCCGTCATACGCAGGACGCCATGAACTGGTCTTCGGTGGGTTCGTTCGGGGTCGGGGAGCCTTGCCGACATCATACTTGGTGCGTGAATACGATGCCGACGACGTGCCGCAGGCTTACCAGTTGGTCGGCAGGATGGCAGCGCTGTCGCGCCGCCAGGAGGAGGTCTACGTGTGGCTTCCGGAGACGTTCACCTTCAAAGACGTTAAAGCTCGGCTGGGCGGGGCGAGTTCCTCGAACGCCGACAATTACGTAAAGGCTTATCTGGCCGCGGGGCTCGTGGCCCAGCCAGACCCTCGCGGCCCTTACCGAAAACTAGTGGACAGCCCGAGGATTGTCTTATAAAGACAATAGAATCAATAAGTTATGTAGTCCGGTCACGCTATGGACTGCCTGGACTTATTGGAGTACTCCACTGAACTCCAATCGCACTGTGGAGCGCCAAATCGCGAGTTCCTTCGCAGAATCGGCTTACTCCATCTGCTCCACCGTAGCCAGGGTCCCGCTCGCTGGCGAAAGCCCCTGGATCGTTGCGTCGATTGAGTCCAAGATCCTCGTGACTCGATGATGGCCGTGCGTCGGGACTTGGAATCGCTGCGGGCGAAGTGCGCGGCTTATCCGAGTGACGCTGTGATGAGGGCAGTGATCTCGGCGCTGCAGGTGCTTGCAGAATCGTTCCAGCGACTTGCGTGCGGGGGCTTATCCGCGTGACGCTTTGACGACCGGCAGGGCGCAGCCATTTCAAGTCAACAAGTAAGCCGAACACGTTTGCGCCGAGCGTAAGGAGATTCGGCGGGTCCTAAAGACGGCAGGGAGCGCGAGTTACATCACTTGACGGGATATTAACCAGGCGGCCGGGCGTCGGACGTATTACTGGTCAACGTTATCGAGTATCCACACGTTGCCGCTGATTTCACTGATCGGCAGGATCAACCTGGTTGCGGAAACCGTCGGTTCCGCGATGTTGATGTCCGGCCAGATCTGGCGCGCTGGACTGTCGAGGTGTGTAACCTGGAAGGCATCACCGATCGGTTTCCCCTGCGCGGCGTCGAACCGCACCGCCCAGACATTGAAGAATGAGGCCTGGCGGAGCGTGAAGTACAGAAGCCTGCCGTCTGGTGACCATCGCGGCTTGTCTGCCCATTGATGCCGCTCTGTGACGCGTGTCCAGTGGCGCGAATCGCCTCCGGCGCTCGGCATGACCTCGATCGTGGAGGATCCCGATTCATCGACGCTGTGCGCGACAAACGCGACCCACCGTCCATCCGGCGAGAACCGGCCCTGAAAGAGGTTGAATCTCGGATCCGAGGCCAGCGTCTTCATCGCTGTCTCGGCATGCGGTGCCGTCCCAAGCGTGTACAAACTCAACGCAACGGTGCCGCCTGATCTGGGTTCAGAGCTTGCCAGGAGTGACTCACCGTCCGCTGACCAGTCCCACAGACGTGGCGCCGCTTTCCCTGGAGTCGTCACGAACTGTTCGTCGGAAGTGCCCTCACGCCGAACCTTGAGCGCGCAGTCGTGTGTCGTGTGGGTGTTGTCGACCCAGCGGACCCACGAGTAGGCGAGGCGCGTACCGTCTCGCGACCAACGGGGCAGGCATCGAAGATGGTCATCGCTAGCCAGTCGCCGCTTCTGCCCAGTCGGCAGGTCGATGACCCACAGCTCCTCGTGGTCGGTGCCCGTGCGCACCAACCTGAACACGAGCCTGCGGCCGTCTCCGCTGACGTCACCGTTCCACGCCTGCGCCCCGGCGTCGGTCACCGCTTCTCCGCTGCCCCGAATGCGCCCCGTCGCCGCATCAAAGGGGAAGGACCACAAGCGGACCGACTCCGCTTTTGTCGTGAACGCCAGACGTTTGCCATCGAGAGAAACCGCCAACTGCGTGTCGTGACTACCTCCCGTCGTCAGCCGTTCAACTCCGCCACAGTCGAGACGATTGGCATCGACCGTGAGACGCCACAGGCTGAACATGCGATTGTTCTCGGCCTCGACGTACAACGCTTTGCCGGAGGGCGCCCACTGAAATCGGTCCGCGTAATTCAATCGACTCAAAGCATCGGCACAGCTCTTGGACTGCAACGGAGCACCACCCGCCAGGGGGACGGTGAACAGACCGACTTGCCGTTGTTGATCTTCGCCAATGATTGACAGATGGCGGGAATCCGGGTGCCAGCTCCATGCTCGCAGCACGCGCAGATGCCCGGTGAAGCTCCGCAAGATCTGCTGCGGTGGGCGACCGTCCAACCGCACGACATGGAGTGTTGGACCGTTCTCTGCCCACAGGTCCGTCGACGCAAACAGCACCTGCGATCCATCGGGCGCCCATTTCGGTCGCACGCCCATCGACGTGAGGCGGCTTTCCTGTCCGCCGAGCGCCGGGACCACGAACAATCCACCGCCGTCACGTTCCGAGCGAAAGACAATCCTGTCGCCATCCGGCGACCAGGTCGGCTGCCAATCGAGTGCCGGCGACCTCGTGATCTGCACGGGATCACCGCCCGTCAGTGGCTGCACCCAGATGTCGAAATTGCCGGCGCGGTCGGACGCGTAAGCGATGAACCGCCCGTCCGGCGACCACGTCACATCTGTGTCCAGGCCTCCATTGAATGTCACGCGAGTCAGGCTTCGGGGCGCTGGTGGTTGCTTCGACGTGGCGGCGTTCGCTGGCTTCGTGCGTTCCGCGATCCACAATGTTCCGACGCTGATGGCTCCCACTATCGCGGCGCCTGCAACGCCGGCTGCAATTCGGTGACGTGCGATCCGTGTGCGCAGCCTGTCGACAAACGACGGCTGCCTCAAGTCCGTCCGCGGCGCTAACGACGGCTGTAGCAAAGCAGCGTCCTCGACGCACTGAACCTCTGGAGGCGCTTCGACAATCCGCGCGGCCGTCACCGACGCGACTAAGCGATACCCGCGCCGCGGGACCGTCTCGATAATCCGAGGAGACTCTGCCGAATCGCCGAGAGCATCACGCAGGCGCCTGACGGCAGCGTTCAGCCCTTTTTCGAAATCCACGAATGTGTCGTCCGGCCACAGCCGACGGCGCAGTTCGTCGCGGGTGACGAGCTCGCCAGGTCGCTCGAGCAACGCTTCGAGAATGTGGAAGAGCTGGTTGGGCAGGACGGTGCGGGAGCGACCGTCGGACAGCTCTCCTGTCCGCCGATCGAGCTCGAAGCCCTCGAAACGGACGGTCCGACCGTCAGGCGGCTGGGCGCCGGACGTATTCGCCATGACGCCGACCCTTCAGAGCAGAAATAGAGCCCCGATGTTACCGGAATCGTGCCGGATTTTCACTCGCTTGCGGTTGTGGCCGCTTTCGACGCCGCGCACCGTGTCTCCATGCCGGACCGCTCCAGCCGATGGGCGCGCCGTCGAGGCGATCTCCGGCGGCAGGAGGCCACATGTCGATAGCAGGTGCCCTACTAGGGACGTGGCTGGCAGCAGGTGCCGGTCATCCCGCGTCCCTCGTGACCGACCACGCTAGTCCTTCGGCTTCGGCCGGCTCAGGTCAAGATCGTGCGGAGCCTACAGAGGGCCGCGTGCTGCGGATTGAGCGTGGCGATGGCATCACGCGTCATCACCTCGCCGCTCTCCAACAGCGCTCTTCAACCGCTCGAGACCTCTTGGCTCGCATCGAGCGTTTGCCGGACACGATTCTGATCATCGGCGCATACCCACTACTTGTTCGCACCACCCGCGTTTACGGCCGCGGCCTTTTCTGGGTGCACGGGCAACGACTGTTCGGATATTTGCGATATCAGACGGAATCGCTAGGAAATGACCGGCCGCTGTGCATCCTGGTACATGAGTTGGCGCACGCCGTGGAAATAGCAGGCGTCGATCGCCGCAGTGGCACGGCCGGCCTCCGGCAATTCGTGATGTCGCGTGCGGTGGGGGAGGACCCACTCAACTGGCGTGGGGCCGAAACCGAGTTTCCGCCTGCCGTGGCGCACCGAGTCTGGCTGGAATTGCTCGGCCGCATGACAGGCCCGAGCGGTTTGGAAGCGCTCGCAGCTGAACGCAACGTGCAGCTGCCGACCGCACAATTGGCTCGGGGACCTATGTGCCAGACACTGTTAAGCCGAATCCGTCGTCACGATATCCACACCTCGGGGCGAGGTTCGCGGAGATACCTGCGTCACCCAGACAGTAAGCACTGGCCGTTGGTGCTCGCCGTCACGCCCGACGAGCGGGACGACCGTTCGCGGCTGGATCGACGATAGTTTCCCGGAACCGCCACGACGCCGGCTCGTGGATTGGACCATCCACCGAGAAGACATGGAGCGAATCCAAGTATTCCCGGCGCCAATCGACGTTTCGCCACCAGTGGAACGCAAAGCTGCGCGATGCGCCACCGATATGGCCCGAGGTCGCCCGCGCGATCGAGCGCGATCTCCGCCACGGGGGCATGACTGAGAACCTCGACGTGCCAAGCATCGCGGGGCCGCGTGATTCGCTGCCGGCCGCCACCTCTAAGTCTTGACGACGGTCAACAAATACTGCGGGGAGGCACGAACCGATATACCTTCTCCCCGACGGCATAAAACGTGGCGATGGTGGTGATGGTTGGGTAGTTATTCCTGATAAGAAGAAGAGAGTCTAATAACTAGGGCGAGGGTCCCCTCCCACCCCACCATCCCCACTGACCCAGCCGGGCCCGATCCTCGGCTCGTGGGGCGGCTGCCGGGAGACGGCCATCGAGGGCGCTCGGAGTTACCCGGGGAGCCGGCGAGATGAACAAGCAGCCGCATCTGGCTAGCCTCCGCGCGCTAGTCGTGGGAAGCACGCAGCTGACCCGGCAATATGCGACAGAGACGGACTTTCTACGGGGAGACGAAAGCCCCATACAGCGTCACGAAACTCGTCGAAACTGGCGCCAATCCCTAGCGGCCGGCGCGTGATGCACAACCCTCACCAACCCAGCTGAAGTCGCATGGGATCGCGGGCCTCAGGCTCCGGGTCCGTCTCGGCTTCCAGATGCGAAGCTGCTGACTTGCCTTCGACAATCTGCTGTCGGTCGACCTGGTAACGTCCGACGACCGTTCCCTGACCGCAAGGCTCGACCGAGAAACGCGGATCTCCTCCGGCCGTGCTGGGGACGGCGGATCTCGGCGTTGTAACGCCGTTCGAATACCGGTTGGGTTCTGTCGGCCCGGTGCCGGGGATACTCGTGCATCCACTCGATCGCACCCATCGATTCTGCGCAGGCGGTCGCGATACGTTCCGGTGGCGAAGACCGCGGGTGCATCCTCAGGGACCTAAAGAACAGCGAGAACCGCAGAAGTCGCCATTGTCGATCGCCGGATGTTCCACGCGATGGCGACGGCGTCGCCAACCGCTCCTGGGCCGCTGGAGATTCAACCCTTGCTGTCCTGGATGCCGTCACATAGTATTGGCTGCCGCTAACACCAAGAGTCGCGGTGAACGCCCCCCTTTCCAGGCTCGCTCCCGGCGAGGTGAATACCGCGTTGGCGATTCTGTTCCCTGACGCCCGTTCCGTCCGTCGAAGGACTCCGTGATGGAACGCTCGTTCCTGCAACGACTCCTGCATCCGCTCGCTGAGATCCGATTGGGAGAAGCGGGCACGGCTCTGATGATGTTCGCCTATTCCTTCCTGGCGTTTACTTCCTACAACATCATTCAGCCGCTGACACGGTCAAAGCTCATTTTCAGCATGGGTGCCGTGAACATCCCGTACGTGCTCTTCGGCGCCGGTCTGTTCATTGGCGTCCTGATGCTCGCCTACACGCGGTTTTACAGCCTGCTACCACGCCGCTGGGCGCTCCCGATCTCACAGGCCGCGATGGCGGCAGTCATGCTCGCCTTCTGGACGTTGTTCCGCACTAGGCCTGCGTGGGCCGAGTGGGTGTCGGTCGGCTTCTTCGTCTGGGGCAATCTGCTTGGGGTCCTTGCCATCAGCCAATTCTGGACCCTCGCCAACGGCATCTACGATCCCCGACAGGCAAAGCGGCTGTTCGGGTTCATCGGGGGCGGCGTCATGCTCGGCGGCATGACCGGCTCTGGCCTTACCTCTTTCATGATCGAGACGGTCGGTGCCAATACGCTATTGCTCTGGAGCGCTCTCATGCTCATCGCTTGCATGGGGCTCGTCTCGGCGATTTTGGGCAAGGAGAAAGGCGCGGTCCAGATTTCCAGTAGAGGGGCCAACGAGAAGGAGACAGGCGTCACGCTGACGCGGGCCGTTCAGCTGCTGCAGCAGTCCAAGCAGGTGCAGATTATCGCGCTGGTGATCGGCTTCGGCTCGCTCGGTGCCGCGATCGTCGAGCAACAGCTCAACATGGCCGCGGAAGGCATGGGCGGCGAAGACAGCATCGGCAAGTTCCTGGCGCAGATCCGGTTCTACGTGTCGGCTGCCGCACTCGTCATTCAGGTCTGGATCACGCCGCGCATTCATCGGTACCTCGGGATCGGGTTTGCGCTCCTGATGCTGCCGACCACTCTCGCCATGACAGCGACCGCGATCCTTCTGACCGGAGTGCCCTGGGCCGCGGCGATTGCACGAATCTCGGATCAGTCCCTGCGGTACTCGGTGGACAAGACGACGCGGGAGGTGCTGTTCCTGCCACTGCCATCCGAACTGCGTCAGGAAGTGAAGCCGCTCGTGGACGTGACCGTGGACCGCGTGTCCCGAGGCCTCGGCGCCGTCCTTCTCGTGATCCTGATTCAGCCATGGGGCCTGCACTTCAAGTGGCAGCAGCTCAGCTTCGTGAGCCTCGGACTGACGGTGTTGTGGTGCTTCAACGCCTTCCGCGCCAAACGTGAGTACGTGAAAGCGTTCCGCCAGAGTCTCGAGCGGCGCGACGTGCAGCCCGAGGGGCTGCGACTCGGCGGCGCCGATCTCTCGACCGTCGAAGCGCTGATGGAGGAGCTCGCCAACCCCGACGAACATCGCGTGCTCTACGCCATCGAGATTCTGGAATCGCTCGAGAAGCGCAACCTCGTTACTCCGCTGTTGCTCTTCCACGACTCGCGGGCGGTGCGCGTGCGTGTCCTGCAGGCGCTCCGGTACGTCAAGCCCGAAATCGCGGAGCGGTGGCTCCCATCGATCCAACGAATGATCGCTGATGAGAGTCTCGAGGTGCGGGCCGCCGCCATCTCGGCACTTGCGAACATACGGAATGAGGAGGTGACCGACCTCACTCGGCCTTACCTTCTGGATGGGGACCCGCGAATCGTCACCACTGCTGCGGGTGTGCTGGCCCACAGCGGCCGTGAGGAAGACGTCTCCGCGAGCGTAGAGGTCCTCACACGGGTCGCGTCCGACACACGTGAGTCCGCCGCCGAGGCGCGGAGAGACGTGGCCGTCGCCATTCGCCAGATCCCGGACTCCCGCTTCCGCAAAATCTTGATCCCGTTGCTTTACGACTCACATCCTGAGGTTTCCGCCGAAGCCATGCGGTCGGTCCGAGCACTCGGCGCCTCGGATCCGCTGTTCGTTCCGACCCTCGTGTCCCTGTTGCGGCATCGAAGCCTGAAGAGCAGTGCCCGCGATGCGTTGGTCGGGTACGGAGAAGGCGTCCTCAATACGCTCGCCTACCTCCTTCGCGATCCGGGCGAAGACCTCTGGGTGCGGCGCCACCTCCCTGCCACGATCGCGCGGATTCCGACGCAGAAGTCGGTCGACATCCTGATCGAGGCCCTGCAGGATCCTGATAGCTTCCTCCGTTACAAGGCCGTGACGGGCCTCGAGAAGCTGCACCGCGATCACCCCGAGCTGACCATCGATCGCCAGCCGATCGAGGCACTCGCGGCCAAGGAAGCACTGTCTTACTTCAATCACCTCACGCTCCACTACAACCTGTTCAATCGCGAGAAACTGTCCGCAGATGGCCTGCTCGCCACCGCGTTACAAGAGAAAATGGCGCGCGCCGTGGACCGCGTGTACCGCCTCCTGGGCTTGATTTATCCGTGGAGAGATATTGGCGCCGCGCGCTACGCGATCGAGCACGGCGATGCGAGGCTGCGCGCCAGCGCCCTCGAGTACATCGACAACCTTCTCACGCCGCCGCCGCTTCGCAAGTGCGTGATGCTGCTCGTGGACGACGTGCCGATGGACGAGAAGGTGCGCCGCGCGAACGTCGTGCTCAAGACGCGACCGCGCGATGCCGAAGAGACGCTGCTGCAGCTGATCAACGACAGTGACCAAATTGTGGCCGCGGCGGCGATCGATTTCGTCGAGGAGCGGAAGCTCTGGACCCTGGCGAACGATATCGAGTTCGTGCTCGCGCACCGGGAGGCGAAAGATTGGTACGTGTTCGAAGCCGCCTCCTGGGCACTCGCAGCGTACCGCCTCCCGGGGAATAAGCGCCGCAGCCTCTGGATCGAGCCGCTGCCGGTGGTGCAGCTTGCGACACGCCTGCGCCACATGCCGGTGTTCGCGTCGGTCTCGGTCGCCGAGCTTTTCCGAATCGCCGGAAGCGGTCGCCAGACCCGGTACGAGAGCGGCCGCATCCTCTATCAGGAAGGAGCCGTTCCCGAGCAGCTTCAGTTCTTGCTCGACGGCACCGTGACCGCGAAGGCAGACGGCGAGGATGCGCGCAGCATCGTCCCACCCGCGTCGCTCGGATTCGAACAGATCCTCGAAGGCCGGGCGATGGCTGAGACGATCCGTACTGCAGAAATGACGGTGTGCCTGGCTTTGACCCACGACGAGCTCCGAACCCTGATCTCCACCAACACCGACTTGCTAGAGGGCCTGTTCCGAATGCTCGCGGGCGGCCCGCAGGCGTCCGGCCGGCTCGTGATCAAGAGCCACACCGCGGCGAAAGCGGCGACCCTGCCCACGCACCCGCTGACACCCATCGAGAAGATCCTGGTACTCGAAAACGTGCCAGTGTTTGCGGAGATCGGACCCAACGAGATGGGGCACCTGGTGTCAATTGCGCACGAAGTGCCGCTGGACGAGGGCGCAACGCTGTTTACGGAGTCCGACACACCAGCCGTGTTCGCGGTACTGGCCGGACGCATCTTGTTGGAGTCAGCGGCCGGTGAACCCTCCATCACCATCGAGGCGGGCGACGTCATGGGCGTGTACGAGACGCTGGCCGGCGCGGCCAGCGGACGACGCGCCGTCGTCGTCAGCGCGGGCCGCTCGCTGCGCCTTGAGCGCGAGGAACTCTTCGAGCTGCTGGGACAACGGCCAGAGCTGCTGCAGCAGCTGTTCGGCGCGTTGTTCCGGGCCCGTCCAGCACGGATGGTCGACTAGGCGTTCGCGTCGCCGCCGTTTGACTGAGCGTTCCGCCCCGATGGCGATCCGGGTGCTGACAATTGGGAGGTGTTTCGGATGAGAGCAGTCGCTGTCACCTGAGAGCTGCCCGGATTGTTCAGTCTTGAGCGCCGTGCCACACGCTCGGCTTCCTACTCAACGAACAAGCGCAGCCGTAGGCGCAGGCCAGAAACGAACACCCGGTACGCAACCAAGTGCTCAAGCTGGCAATCGCGAACTGAGAATCCTGCAAAGGCTCGAACCTGTCCACGTCTTGGTCTTGTGACACGACAAATGTGTCCCGCAAATAGGAGGGTGTTGTGAACGCGCACGAGAAGCCTCTAGCAGGAAGATGTGGTGCAGTAAACCAGGTCGCTCGTTGGATTATTCTCCGATTTCGTCGACGAGCGATCACCCTTGTTCCAGCGCGTTTGAAATGTCCCCGTGGCGCCGCTTATCACACGGACCGGATGAAGGCCAGGGTTACTGGTGAAGACGGGCTCGGGCGTTCCGTACTTCAGCTAGTGTCCCGACCGCGGGCGTTGTCAAGTTGTTCGCGCCACCGGCGGCAGGCGTTGAATACGCGCGTGACCACTTTGCCGGAGTGGTGGCCGAGGCTCATGGTGCGACAGCGAACGCGGTCGTCTCCGAGACGACGTCCCATTCCCGCCACCGCCGGCGCATCACCGTGCGATAGTTCGGTGCCGACAGCGCATGGCGGCCGGGCCGAAACTGGTTGCAGACCGTGCTGAACACGGAACAGAACCGCGCAGCGTGCCGCAGGCTCTTGAATCGTTGCAGCCCTCGCTCACGCAGGCGGACGGGTTGGTGCGAGTTTTCGACGACGGTTGTTCTGGCGGCAGCCGCGGCGATGGAGGACGGTCGGCATCACGACGGCCTTCGCCGCAGCATAGCTCGCCAGCCGATCAGTCACGATGGCGCACGGCACCATTCGTAATCCCTTCAAAGTTTGCGAAAGAAGCGCTTCGCCGCGAGTGCGGTCCGGCGACGTTGAACCAGGACGTCGAGCACCTCGCCGGCGTCATCGACAGCCCGCCAGAGCCAGCTGCGCTGCCCATTGATCTTCAGACAGAGTTCATCAAGGTGCCAGATGTTCGAGCACGCCTCCCGCGGCCTCAATCGTCGGGCGTACTCCGTGCCGAAGCGCAGCGCCCAGAGGCGGATGGCTTCGTGAGAGACCTCAATCCCTTCGGCCAGCATCAAGTCGGACACGTCACGTAGGCTCACACCAAAGCGGTAATAGAGCCATACGCAACGACTGATGATTCCCGCCGGGAAGCGATAGCCTTTGTAGAGTGGTGGTCGGGTCGAAGGCTGAGACATGGCGGCATCAGAGCAGACCGCCAACGTCTTGACAATGCCCGCGCTGACCTCAGAGGACCTGGCAGGTTTCTCTGTCGTCTCACTCACGGGCGGCGCGAAGCGAGTCGTGACAATGACCGGCTTTCGCCGGGTTTTGGCGATCGACTGGCACGCTCGCACGAACCGCGTAGTTCTGATGACGTTGGACGACGACGAGAAGGTCTGGACGATATGGAGTGTCGCTCCGGATGGCCGTGACCAGTCGCGCCTGCACACGGGCAACGAGTACATCCGCGCCATTTGCACTTCGCCCGTGTCTGATGTCGTGTACGCGATTCGGCAGCGGCGCGGCGCGATGGATCTCCTCCGCGTGCCGATGTACGCCGACCCTGGCGCCGCAAATGTGCTCCTGACCGGCCTGCCGATCACACTTATGGGGTTCCGATGCACGGTGTCGGCCGACGGCCGGCGGCTGCTCTATGGACGCAGCGCCAGGATTTCTAATCTCTGGCGGCTGAACTTCGCACGATCGATGACGGAGCCGATGCCGCTGACGCGTGGCACGCAGGGCTTCTGGCATCCCGACGTGTCTCCGGATGGGCTGTGGATCGCGGCCACGGCCGGTTCCCAGTTCGCTTCGCAGATCGTCAAAATTCCGATCGGTGGCGGCGACCCGGTACGCCTTGGCGAAGGAGCCGAACCAGCCTGGTCTCCAGACGGACAGCAGTTGGCCTTCACGTCTCGCCGCAGCGGATCCCCGCGCGTATGGATCTCTGGGGCGAATGGCCA
Organism: Vicinamibacteria bacterium; assembly: GCA_963800785.1. Taxonomy (GTDB): domain Bacteria; phylum Acidobacteriota; class Vicinamibacteria; order Vicinamibacterales; family JAENWD01; genus JAENWD01. The sequence goes on along the minus strand of CAWDCH010000018.1, from coordinate 827,454 downwards.
GTGGCCCAAAGAGGTTAAGGACTCAGCAGTCGGCGAGCCGCCTCCGATCTGGCTGCCGGATGGCCGCTTGGCGTGGCAGACGCCGGACAGGCAGAACTACCGGATTCGCGACCTCTGGACTGGACGCGACGAGTACCTGTTGAAAGAAGATACCCGTGGTGAGTCGGTTTTCGACCCCCTATTCTCGCCGCGCGGAGATCAAGTGGTGCTGCGACGCAACGAATACGAATCGGACCTATCACTCCTGTCGTGGCCCAGTCGCGAGGAGCGCTGGCTGACGCTGAAGGCATGGCCGATCGGATGGTCCGCGGACGGCGAGTGGATCTATGCGGCTCAGGACGCCGTCGGGGCCGAGGCCCTCATTCCGCGTGTCATCACGGACGGGCGCGCCCAAAACAATTGGCCAGTTGCCCGTCGGCCTTCGACTCCACACCTGCGACCTCACGCGCGATCGCGACGCGATGGTCTGCAGCCTCATTGAGGAGCATTCGGACGCTTGGGTGATGGAGAACTTTGATCCCGACATCCTATAGCGCTCGAGGGGTCACTTTCGCTGCGTCTGGTGCAGCTTGTCAGGCAAGTCCGAGCATTGTCTCGAGGCCGGCGCGCCCCGAAGGAAACACCCCGGAGTCGTAATTTTTTTTCGCTCTCGGAGTCGTGAGTGCGAGGTCCGGGGTCGCTTATGGGGCCGGGAGGGGCTGAAGTGGTCAGCGGTTCCTGGTCCTCGATCCCGAGGGTCAGTCGAACACCCGGTTGACGGTCCTGACCAACTGGCAGGCGGCGTTGAAGCCACGGTAGGCGCGTTACAGGAAGAGAGAGCGATGGGTCAAGAAGACCGCAAGGCGCAGCTCAGGGAAGCGTCCACGAAGTATTTCGCGGCCCTTGCGCACAAGGTGACGAAAACGAGGGCTCGGCTGCGAGTCGCAGACCGCTTCACCGTAAACGCAGCGGGAGGATCGTCGAGCAGGTAAACCATTTCGACCCGCACAACGTGACCGACCCGGAGGAGAGCCGATGGCGCTGGAGCTGACGGTCGTCAAGTGGATGGTCGGCACGAACATCGCGCTCACGCTACTGGCGCTGGGCCGCTTGTTTACGATGACCCGCTGAACGAAGCGCCATGACCCGTTAAGTGGTCGCGGTGAACTTTCCGGTGAGCGGGACGCTCAGTAACGCTGGAAGTTGGAGCTGAGCGGCGACCTTCTGCGGCAATCCTGTTGTGCCCGGCCCACCCCGCAAGAGTCTGCACAATAACGTCGGCTCGCTCGCCGCGGCTCCTGCTAAACGTGAGCAGGAACCAACGACACGCGATCGCGGGCCAGCGCGCAATTTTTTCCGAAATTTAATCGAGCCTAGATTCGGCCCAACGACGGCTTAGGCACGGGGAAGTCGCCATTCCCCGGCAGAATCGAACTGCCGACACGACGATTTTCAGTCGGACAGAACGGGACAACCGGGGGCAGCAGTAGACCGCTGCCCCCTACTTTTCCTTGAAAGTTCGCCGGTGGCGACAATCCGACACCACTGTAGACCACGCGCGATTGCCACGGAATTGCCACGCTGACGCCTGGCCAGGGGCACGAAAGGATGGCAACAAGCCGAGACCGTCCTTGCCCCGTATAATGCCGCCGATTACGTGGCTCTACAGCCGGGTTCGACGCTCGGGCCGTACGAGATCCTGTCGCTCATCGGCGCCGGCGGGATGGGCGAAGTGTACCGCGCGCGCGAGATCAGACTCGGCCGGCGCGTCGCGCTGAAAGTGCTCCCGGCTGAGTTCACCGCAGACCCCCAGCGCATCGTCCGTTTTGAACAAGAAGCCCGAAGCGCGTCAGCGTTGAGTCATCCGAACATCTGCACGATCTTCGCGCTCGGTGAACTGCCGGACGGCCGGCACTTCATCGCGATGGAATACATCGACGGGGACACGCTGCGGCACCGGCTCACCGGGGACCGTCGGTCGCTGCGTGAGGCGCTGGACATCAGCAGCCAAATCGCGGCCGGCGTCAGTGCCGCGCACGCGCTGGGCATCATCCACCGAGACCTGAAGCCGGAGAACGTCCTCATTCGCCCGGATGGGCTGGTCAAAGTGGTGGACTTCGGGCTCGCCAAACTGGCGCGTGCGAGATACTCGGAACGCGCTGGCACGACGCACCTCGACGCCAAGACCGATCCGGGAAGCGCGGTCGGGACGATCGCGTACATGTCGCCCGAGCAGGCGCGCGCGCAGGAGGTCGATGCGCGTACCGACATCTGGTCGCTGGGGGTCGTGCTCTACGAGATGGTCGCGGGCCGCAGCCCGTTTGCCGGGCAGAGCAGCAGTGAGGTGCTCGCCGCGATCCTCGAACGGGAGCCCGCCACGCTGGCGCGTTTCGACCCGAACGCCCCGCAGGAGCTGCAGCGGATCGTTACGAAGACACTTCGCAAGGACCGATCGCAGCGGTACCAAACGGTTCAGGATCTGTTGCTCGACCTGCAGGCGCTCCGCGACGATCTCCAGTCGCACGCGCGCTCCGGGAGTGCGCCCGTTACGCCGATCACAACGGAGTCTGCGGGCAGCGGCTCCAGTCCGACCGTCGGCTCCGTGCCCCCCCGCAAGCGTCGCGGGTGGATCGCTGTCGCAGCCACCGTGCTCGTCCTCGGCGTGGTAGCGGGCGTGTGGGCATGGAGAACGGCGCGGCTCGCGCTGAGGCCAGTGGCACCGACCGCTGCAGCCGTCGAGCGCAACCTGTCGCGCCTGACGTTCGCTCCGGGGCTCCAGACGGACGTGACGTTTTCACCAGACGGGCGGTTCATCGCGTACGCATCGGATCAGGGGGGCAACTTCGATATCTGGGTGCAGCCCACAGCGGGCGGGAGGGACCCGGTGCAGGTGACGAAATCGCCTGCGGCAGACACCGAGCCTGATTGGTCCCCCGACGGCGGCCAGATCGTGTTTCGTTCAGAACGCGACGGCGGTGGACTGTACGTCGTGTCCGCACTTGGTGGACCCGAACGTCGGCTGGCCGCGTTCGGTGTCCGCCCCAAGTGGTCGCCCGACGGGTCCCGCGTGCTGTTTGCGTCGGCACCCGCGGGAGGCGGGGGCGCGGGTGTGCTGCTGTTCGTTGTTGGCGTGGACGGCTTGCCACCACAGCGCGTACTGGAGCGGTTCACAGCGGACGTGACATGGCTGTTCGGTTGGGCGTGGCATCCAGACGGGCGACGCGTGTCGATGATGGTGGCATACACTCTGCGGGAAGACGCGGCTCTGTATACTGTGCCGCTTGACGGATCGTCGGCCATCATCACCTCACTGCCGTCGCTCCTGCTAGGAGACGACACTGTCCGTGATTTCTCGTGGGCCGGTTCCGAGGCCGCGATGTATTTCGAGCTTTCCGTCAAGTCCGTCTCCAACCTGTGGAGGCTCGACATCGACGCGGGCACGCTCAAAGCGGGCTCGCTCGTACAGTTGACGGCCGGTGCTGGGCAAGACACACGCCTGGCGGTCTCGCGCGACGGCAGCAAGATCGCGTTCACGACCAAGGCGGAGTCGATCCGTATCTGGTCCTACCGTCTTCACCCGGTGACGGGCCAGGTCACCGGCGATGCGGACCCAGTGACCGACCCCACCATGGCCCTGGCCGCGCACGCAGCCCTCGCGCCTGATGGCCGCCGCCTCGCCTATGCCATCACCGGCGTGGGGACGGGAAGGTGGGAGTTGTGGACCACAGATTTGATGACGGGACAGAAGCACCTGGTGTCCCGTGACAATCATGATCGCTTCGACCCTAAGTGGTCCCGTGACGGCCGCCGCTTGGTCTATTCCTGGGGACGCGGCGTGGAGGGCCGCACCGCATCTGGGTCGCCCGACAGCTCAGTCGCTGTTCGTCAGGTGCCCGCCGGTGACGAGACTCTGTTGTCCACACCGCGACAACAGAACGTGCAGCCCCTCGACTGGTCGCCGGACGGAAACGCCATTCTCGTGAGCTGGACGCCACCTGGGCAGAGCCACACCATCCTGACGCTCTGGCCCGTCGCTGCTGCGCCGCACGCGGATACACAAGCGATGCTGGTGGCCGGGGAACCCAAGCACAATCTGTGGCAGGCTCGCTTCTCGCCGAATGGGAAGTGGATCAGTTTCCTCGCGGTCACGCGGCAGAGCACGGCCGTCGTCTGTGTCGTCCCGAGCCGTGCGCGTACGGCCCGCGCGACCGATTGGACCTGCCTGACTGACCCACGCATCTGGATGGACAAGCCACGCTGGTCATCCGATGGGACGCTGTTGTACGTGTGGCGCAGACACGGGTCTTTTTTCAACGTATGGGCACTGCGATTCGATGATGCGCGAGGAACCGTGGCGGGCGCTCCCATCCAAATCACCCACCTTGACACCCCCGCTCACCGAATTTGGGCTGATGACCTCCCTGTGGCGGAGCCGTCGGTCGCCGGAACCAGAATGACGCTGCCCGTCGCTCAGGCCACGGGCAGCATCTGGATGCTCGACAACGTGGACAAGTGAATGGCTGTTCGCGAGGGTACGAAGCTCGGACCCTACGAGATCATCTCACTCATCGGCGCCGGAGGCATGGGCGAGGTCTATCGCGCCCGCGATCCTCGTCTCAACCGCGAGGTGGCCATCAAGGTCTTACCGGCGGACCGCGTCAGCGACGAGGATCGCCGCCGTCGTTTCATCCAGGAAGCGCACGCCGCCTCGGCCCTCAATCACCCACACATCATCACGATTCACGAAATCGAGTCGGCAAACGGCCACGATTTCATCGTGATGGAGTATGTGCGTGGGAAGAGCCTGGATGTGCTCATTCCGCGGCACGGCATGCGGCTCGGTGAGGTGCTCCGGATTGCCATCCCTGTCGCTGATGCGCTGGCGGCGGCGCACGCCCGCGGCATCATTCATCGCGACCTGAAACCGGCCAACGTCATGGTCGGCACCGATGGTGCCGTGAAGGTGCTCGACTTCGGTCTGGCCAAGCTCAGTGGAAGTGACGACGCGGACGAGGACCAACTGACGCTCACCGCGGATGTGGCGCTCAGCGCACCTGGGACCGTTGCCGGCACTATCGCGTACATGTCGCCGGAGCAGGCCACCGGCGCGAAAGTGGATGCACGCAGCGACATCTTCAGCTTCGGTGCTCTGTTGTACGAGATGGCGACGGGCGAGCGCGCCTTTGCCGGAAAGACACTGGCCCAGACGCTGTCGGCAGTGATGGAGAAGCAGCCCACGCCCCCGAGTACTCTCGTGGCATCGCTGCCGCACGATCTTGAGCGGACGATCCTGCGGTGCCTTCGGAAGGATCCGGCGAAGCGTTTCCAAACGATGGCGGACGTGCGGATCGATCTGGCCGAGATCAGGGAGGAGTCGGAATCCGGCGCGCGTCTCGATGTGCCCGCGCGGCCGCGTTGGCGCTGGCGACTGGTGGCGGCGGTCGCGGGGACCGTGATCGTCATCGCCGCAACTTGGCTGCTCCGACCGCATCACGAGGACGCGAGGCCAGAGCTACGGATCGTGCCCCTCACCTCGCTGAATGGCGAGGAGTACAGTCCAACTTTTTCCCCCGACGGCGACCAGGTGGCGTTCTCCTGGAACGGTGAGAAGAAGGACAACTTCGACATCTACGTGAAAATCGTTGGTTCCTCAGAGGTGCGACGGCTCACCACGGATCCAGAACCCGATCTGGCGCCAAGCTGGTCGCCCGACGGACGGCAGATCGCGTACGTGCGTGCGCAGCCAAGATCGTTCTCCGGTCGCGTTCGCCTCATGTCGTCTCTGGGCGGGTCTGATCGGAAGGTCAGCGATTTAGTAGTCTCGCCGCCAATCGCCTGGACTCCCGATAGTCGTTATATCGCTGCAGGAAGCCCTTTCCCTGATTCGATTAACACCCAAGCGCGCAACGGGATTTACCTGATTCCGGCAGCGGGCGGTGAGCCTCGGCCAATTACGCGCCCGAATGCTTCTGGGATTGACCAGGCTCCCGCCTTTTCGGGCGATGGTCGTCGTCTGGCGTACGCGTCGTGTGCCAATGGCTGCGACATCTACGTCGTGGACCTTGATTCGGCGTTCTCGGTCACAGGTCGATCCCGGCGCCTCACGCAACAAGCCTCCTTCTGGATACAAGGTGTGACTTGGAGTCCCGATGGGAAGTCCGTAATTTATGGCGTCTCGGAGGCTGCTATCCGCTACCTGTGGCGCGTAGGGATCGAGAGCGACCAGCCACCCGTGAGGATTGAGGTGGCGGGAATCAATGCTTCAGAGCCTGCGATCTCGCCTTCACGGCACCGCCTAGCCTTCGCGCATGATCTGGTTCATGAGGATCTTTACCGGTTCCAACCGGGACGCGTGCCTCAACCGGTGCTGAGTTCGTCCTACGGAGATGCCTCTCCGCAGCTTTCCCCGGACGGCGGCCGAATCACCTTCTGCTCGAATCGCTCAGGCGATGCGATCGAAATTTGGGTCGCTGAGGCGGGCGGGGCAGGAGCGCGGCAGCTCACGCATGGCCCGAGTCGCTACAATTGCTCGCCGCACTGGTCCCCGGACGGCCGACACATTGCCTTCGACTCTCGGGCCGACGACGGGTCCTGGCACATCTGGACGATCGACGCCGACGGTGGGACACCGCAGCAGGTCACGAAGGATCCCGGAAGCCAGAACGTCCCCACGTGGTCCGGGGATGGACAATCGATTTACTTCTCGTGGGATCAAGGAAGCGGACCCGATATCTGGCGCATCCACCTCGCGGATGGGGCGAAGAAGCGCGTCACCTCGGGCGGCGGTGGTCTGGTTGGACGCGAATCGGCCGACGGCAAGAGCCTGCTGTATCTGCCGGGGAGAGCCGACTCGCCATTGGTGGCGGTGCCACTTACGGGAGGAGTAGCGCGCCAGCTCACCGCGTGCGTGCGGGGGACCGCCTTCACCGTCGTCCCTACAGGCGTTTACTACGTCGGCTGTGATCCCGCCGACGCGCCGGTCCATGTCATCAATCCCGCGACCGGTGAAGACCGGCTTCTGGGCACGCTCGAGAAGTTCTATCGCAATCTTCCGTCGGGCTTTACGGTGTCGGCCGACGGAACAACCATTCTGTACACCCACCATCCCGGTGAAGCTGCCGACCTGATGTTGATCGAGAACTTCAGGTGAGCCGCGTATTCACTCAAGTAGTCGGACCCTGCGCGATCGGCTGCGGATGCAGGTCGCCGCGACCGAACGTACCGCCCGTGAAGTGGTGCTCGTCATACGGTTGGGCGCTCTATCGCGAGCCGAATCCAGATGACCAGCGGCGCGCGGTTTACGTGCTTGAGCAAAGGGTTGTGAACGCGAGGACCGCGCCGCGTAACCTGCGCTCTTTGACAACTGAATGGAGCTGAGCGGAGAGCATCGTGAAACCTTCTCGTGCTCTACGCGGTGGGCCGTTCGATCGCTGCTGGTCAGAATGGGCGCGGTTGCAGGGCCTGTCTTTCCACCCGCCGACCGATGATGGCGCCCCGTTTCAACCCAACCTCGACGGCCAGCCGGAAGTGGATCCCCCCGTAGATGCGTGATTCGCCGATTTCGGCCGCTGCCTGCGAGAAGCTATCGAAGGAGCGCGTTACGTTTGACAGCGTCACGCTCCCGATCGAGAACTGAACGTCGCCAAAGGTCGCGGTGAGCACCTCGGCCGCCGCAGCGGCTTGATAGCTGTGCGCGGACGGGTACTCGGGATGATTGTTTGCCGAGAGGAGCGATGTCCATTCCGGGTCCGCGTCGGTATCAGGATTCCCGTCGACATCAGCCGCGCGAATAGCCGTGATCGGGCGCCAGAAGTTGTACACATACTTGGCCGCGTAGACGCTGATCGTGGCGTCGGCTAGCGCAAAATTCAGCGCGCCGAGCAGGCGGGCGCTCTCCCACAATCCCAGCCCCTGCTCCTCCGCGACCGTGCGGGCAATCCGGTTCCACATCGTTGCCATCGGCTCTGCCCAGAACCGCGCGATCTCGGTTTGTTCCGCGCTTCGCACCGTGCTCTCGACCGCGCCGATCAGTTGCACTTCTGCAACGTCTTGCGCGTACTGGTGGTGTTCAATCGAATACGGGGGCGGCGGACGGAATCCGGCGGCGTCCTTCAACGCGAACGGCGCGACATCGCCCCATCCCGGCGTGACAGCGGGTGCGTTTGGATTCGTCAGTTGATAGTCGCCCGGCTCGGTGCCTGGCGTATAGGGTCGGTTCGCGTTGGCGACGCCGTCCGCTGCCCGCTGAGCCAGAATCGCCGCGGCTGCGGCCATTCCCGCTTCGATGCCTGCCTCCTTCGCTGGTCCGTCCGGGATGGTCGACAGCGCAGTCGCGTAGACCGCGTCGAGGGCGTCGCGTTGCGACGCGATGAGTGCGACCAGGACATCGTGTGCGGCGGTCGCGACCGCGGCCTCGGGCGAAGCGCCGATCGGTAGGACGCGCGACTGGGGGACATATAGCTCGTAACGCCGATCGATCGCGTTGAGCGCATCGTGAACGGCCGCCTGCACCATGGCCAAGGTGCGCGTCTGGAAGACGCTATTCTGCCCACCGGCGACCGCGGCGTTGGACGCGATAAGGTTCCACTCGAGCACCGCATTCGTGCCCTGAGCATGGCTGGGGGCCGCGCACAAGACTGACAGCGCGACGACCACGGCTGATAGTGGTGTCCATGCCAGTACGGACGGTGCCCGACGCTTTGACACGGCGCGCTGTCGAGAGTTGAGGTCATTGCCGCACGCGACACTGTTATCGTGCATACGGGTCATAGCTCGTTCCTTCCCGTTGGCGGACTGTAGGGATCGAAACAGTGGCGAGTTGCCACTCTCGTGCGGGGTGCTGCTTTCTCACAAGCTCAGCTGTAGTTCGGACGATTGGCGGCGGCATGCTACCACCCAACAGGTCAGTCACAGAATAAATTTGACGTGACGCTCCTGTATGAACACCCACTTCGTAAGTGTTTGTTCGCCGAAGCAGTCGGTCCTTCGCGCGTGGCCCACCGTCGCCGCTCCGAAGTGATCTGGTTGTGATCGATGCCGAGGGCGTTGACCGCGCGGCCTGACGTGCTCAACGATCACGGCGTGCGGCGATTTAGCGGCGGCGGTGTTGCAGAGGGATTTAATGACCGGAGCGGCCGAAGCAGAAGGCAAGTACAGCAGACGACCCGCCGTGAAGCGGGCCGTCAAGAAGCGGTAGTGTTGCAGACGCTTGGTATTATTTATTCGCCCGGGGTGAAGCTGTACGTTCCTTCCACGGCACAGTTAGGGGCCGACTCGGCCGGGCACGATACCTCAGCGCTGCCCTGGAACCAGGTGAACTTCCCCGTCCCGCCCGAGAACGTGCACAGTCCGAGACCTGTCGCCAAATCGAGTCTGCAATGACCGAAGGCTTTGTTGTTGCCGGGTCCTGGCGGGTCGAGGATGACGCTACTGTCCAACACGCCATTCACAACCGCCTGTTCATAGATGAACCTTGTGCCGACTTCGATCGCCTTGAGGTCTGAGGCAATGACCGTGCAGTGGTCTTCGGCTTGGCCCGTGTACGTCGAGCACTCCTTCGTTAGATGGAAGGCCCCGCTTCGCGTGGACGACGCCGACGACGACGGGGCATCCGCCTGTGGGGCCGGTGCCGTAATGCCGGGCGCAGTCGCGCTTGGAGTTGTCGGTGCCTCCGGTCCGTCTGCACACGCAATGGCCGCCAGCGCTACGGCGCAAAGACACCCAAGAACTACGCGTTGGATGGGAAGACAAATCGTCAATTTCATTACTCACACTCCTTCGGTTGCCGCGCATCTGTTGCGGGGGTTAGCGGGGGGATTGGACCTGCCGTTCACGCTGGAATGGGCACACGTCAGCCGAGAGTGCCACGACAGGAAAGCCTTGATGAGGACTGTTGCTCAGGTCGGGAAGGATTCCCCGGCGGGGTGCGGCAGTGCTCAGAAAAGCGACGCGTGCGAAGCATACGTCCTTTCCCGAGGCACACGCAAGGGACGAGAGATTGAGGGGTGATGATGTGACGGCCGCGATTTACGCCCGCAAGAGTACCGACCATCCAGCATCAGCGACGAGCAGCGCCCCGTCGCGCGGCAGGTGGAGCACGCCCGCGCGTATGCAACTCGCAAGGGCTGGCGTGTGCTGACCGCGAAGTTCTGGCCGACCTCTTCGAGCGTGTGCTCGGAGCCATCGCCGACACCGTAGCCACAGGAGAACTCGAGAGACGAGGAGAAGCCCGAAAGCCGAAGGACGGTGGCGCGGCTTATTGGTGCGGCTGGTCCCGGGCCGCGAGAAACCTGTTCCGACAGGCGAGGCCCGCAGCCTGGATGCCGTCATATTCCGGCTTCGCGCGGAGCGATGCGACGAGCGGATCGGATTCTATGGCGGGATACGAGCAGTAGTTCCCGTCGATCGCTCGCCTCAACATGCTGAAGGCGGCATCGGTCCGGCCGCAGTAGGCGAGGTGGGCTGCAGCGAAGTAATTCAATTCGGGGTCGTCCGAAGCGCGCACGGAGTCAGCCAAAGCCGCAACCTCGGACGACGGCTTGCGGGCGAGGCACGCGAGCAACAGGACATAACTCTTCCACTCTGGAATGTTCGGTGAACCGAGCTGCAGCGCCTCCTGTGTCCTGCCCTGACGCGCCAGCATGTCGATCGTCAGAGCCTTGACGAAATCGGCCCCTTGATCGATCCGAAGGTAGTTCATCGTGCGCGGGTAGTCTCCGCGCAGCAGGAACACCACGGCACACGTCCGCAGCCCCGTCGTCTGCATACTACGGTCGAGCAAGAAGGCCGTATCACAGCGTTCGGCGGCTTCGTCCAGCAACCCGGCGTACCGGAGCACGTAGCTCACGGCGAACTGCGCGTCGACGCTGTCGGGACGCCGGCGGACGAGGTCTGTCGCTCTGTGATGGGCTCCGACGAGATCCCCCCGCTCAACCCGGCTCACAATGAGCCCGGCGCCAGCGGCAACGTAGTTCGGATCCAGCGACAACGCCCGCTCCATGGCCGCGTCGAAGCGCTTCATCATGGCGGGGCCTCCGCTGCCGTATCGAGATTCCGTGTAATACCGACGGCCGAGGGCAAGCCACGCGGGCGGATAGCCGGGATCGAGCCTCATGGCTCGCTCGAGCAGTTCAAGGCCCTGCTTGTTGGACGCCGGCTCCATTGGGAGCGCTGCACTGCGAAGGTACAACTCGTAGGCCTCTTCGTTACGTGGCTCCACAGTCGTATCCATGACGGACGCTCCGAAGGCCCGGGCGAGGCCTCCTCGTACCCGCAGCGCGATTTGTACCTGGGTGGCAATCAGGCTCTCCACAGGAGAGTCGAAGGAATCTCGCCAGATCACGTGATTTCTCTTTACGTCGACGGCCTCGAGCGTCACGTGCAGTCGACCACCGGTCTTCATGTACTCGCCGGTCACGATGCTTTCCACGCGCAGTTCCCGTGCGACAGCCGGGAGATCGATGTGGTGCCGGTCGTACTTGTGGGTCGCTGCAGCCGGGCGCACTTGCAGCCCGCGTGTGTGGCTCAAGGTGGTTGCAATCTCGTCCGCCAGCGCACGACGAAGAAAGTCGATGCTCTGATCCGATCGTGTGTTCTGCAGTGGAAGCACGGCGACCACGCGGACGTTCGAGCTAACGGCAACAGCGCTGCGGTAAACGGTCAGGCCCGCCACGGCCGCCGCCAACACCGCCAGACCTGCAAGCGCCAGCCACGGACGTCGCGCGCGGGCATGTGCCCGTTTGATTTCTGCCGCCTGTAAGCGTTGGTGGAGTCTGTCGCGCTCGTCGTGCTCGGCACGCCGCCGATCGAGGTGGACCAGGCGCTCGACGAGTTCGGCGGCACTCTTCAGGCGCCGCACGGGATCGCCGCAGGCCGCCTCGGCGATGTCCTCACGAAGCAGCGGGTCGGCGATATCTGCTTCCCAGCCCGGCGCGAGCGGCTTGCGGAACTCGCCGACGACGAGCTCGTAGAGCAAGACGCCGAGGGCGTACACGTCGGAGGCCGCCGTCGGCGATTGTCCGGCGAGGACCTCCGGCGCGACATACGTCACCGTGCCAGTCAGCGAATCCTTGCCGCCCGTGCTGCTGCGGGTGAATCCCAGGTTGGTAATCCCGAGCGCGCGGAGCCGCTCGGGCACCAGGAGCGATGCGCTGCCGAAATCGGCGACCTTGATCCGCGGAGCGCCGTCAGCTGTGGATGCAACCAGGATGTTGCCAGGCTTGAGGTCTTTGTGCAGGAGGTCCAGCTCGTGTGCAGCAGCAACAGCCCGCGCGACGTCCACGAGGAGCGTCACACGAAGATCCCATGGCACCTTCCCGAGCCCACCCTGCGCTTCCGCCCAGTCCGCAAGGTTCGGGCCGGCGTATTCGCTCTCGACGAAGTACGGAGGCGTATCGAAGTTCCACTCCAGAACCCGCACGAACTCGGGACGCTCCCCGAGGGCGTCCCGGAGGAGGCGCGCCACGGTGACCTCCCGCTTCAAGCCCTTCAGGTGGAGGTCGTCGGGCGAGAACTTGAAGACGCGAGTCTCACGCGTCTTGGGATGTTCGGCGAGCCACACCTCGCTCGAGGGTGAAAGGTCGAGGCGTCGGGTAAGGCGCCATTGATCGCGACCCGGAACGCGCTGTCCCGGCTCGAGGCGCAGATCGGGACCAGCCGGGCCTGGCGCGGGTTTGCAGGTACACCGGCACGGCCAGCTTGTATCCCACGCGCGGAACCGTGACGACGACGGTGCCATCGTCTCCCAGAAGCTTCCGCACCTTCGAGATCGCCGTGGCCAGCGACCCGTCCACCACTGCGGTCCCGGGCCAGACCGACTCGAGCAGCTCGGCTTTGGTGACCACCTCGTCGGCGTGAAGGAGCAGTTCGTGAAGGACTTCCAGCGGCTTGGCTTCGATGTCGACCGCAGTGCCCCGAACGCGGAGCTCACGGCGGCGCTCATCGAACTCGCAGTCGGCGAATCGCCAGATCTGGCCGGAAGCGTGCTGGCTCTGACCGGCCGGGTGGGAAGAATCCACGGCCCCTCGCCTTCTTTACAAGTTCTTGAGAGTTCCGTCAGGACACGAAGGAGCGGCGCGATGCAGGCTATGGCCCCAGTGGCCGGCTCCCGAGGCGGCATTTTCCCATAGGCCACCGGGGGGCGATGAGAAATGTGCGAGGCGCCGGCGCGGGCGAATCATAGAGAGTTCGCAGGACAACGCGCCGGCCCCTGGGCCCCCAGGCGTCGACGTCCGCGGCCGCCGACACTCGGCTGCCATCCATCGCGTTTATCAAGACTCATCCTTTGTGGCTCGGGACCATGGAGACGATAAGGGAACGAATCATGAAGTCAACGTCACGCGTCGCCGCCAGCCTCGTCATCGCCGCACTCTGCTTCACCGTCGTCGGCTCGGCCCGAGCCGACGTGGTCACGGACTGGAACGTCGTCGCCACGACCGCGGCCTCCGCGCCAGTCGTGGGTGGCATCCCCCAGGGGCGCATCTTCGCGATGACCCATGCGGCGATTCACGACGCGCTGAACGCGATCGATCGACGCTATCAACCCTATGCGTTCGACGTGCAGGGGGACCCTAATGCTTCGCCCGACGCCGCGGTGGCGGCAGCCGCGCACGACGTCCTCGTTCACGAAGTCCCGTCGGTACAGCAACCGATGCTCGACACGGCCTATGCAGACGCGCTCTCGGGAATTCCGGACGGCGCGGCCAAGGACGCGGGGATTGCCATCGGGCAGGCTGCAGCCGCGGCGATCATCGCCTTGCGGAGTTCGGATGGCTCGCAGGCTTCAATGCCCTACACGCCGGGAAGCGGACCCGGCGTGTGGATCCCGACGCCGCCCGCCTTTCTCCCCGCGGGCGTTCCCGGGTGGGGGAAGGTGACGCCGTTCGCGCTGCGCAGCGGGGCGCAGTTTCGGCTCAAGCCGCCCGAATACTTCGATCTGACCAGCGAGGCCTACACCGCGGACTACGAGGAAGTGAAGAGCATCGGAGAGGTGAACAGTCCTATACGGACGGAAGACCAGAGCAAGATCGCCCAGTTTTGGTATGAAGGCTCTCAACAGGGCTGGAATCGCCTCACACGAATGTTTTTAGCCGAACACGATCTCGATCTCGATCTCTGGGAAACTGCGCGGCTCTTTGCCCTGCTGAACTTCGCCGTGGCTGATGCCTACATCGCTCATTTCGATACCAAGTACTTCTACAACTTTTGGCGTCCAGTTACCGCGATTCGCGCCGGGGACACGGACGCGAACGACGACACCGTGGCCGATCCTGACTGGACGTCCTATCTCGTGACGCCGAACATCCCGGATTACCCCTCGGGACACAGCACGGCGGGCGCGGCGGCGGCCGTGGTGCTGACCCGCTTCTTCAAGCACGACGAGTTCCCATTCACCACTACGAGCGGCGGGCTGTATCCGGGCATCACGCGAGGATTCGAGACCTTCTGGGATGCCGCAGTGGAAAACGCCAACTCCCGCGTCTACGCCGGGATTCACTTTCGTACCGCGATCACGGACGGACTTCAATTGGGCGAGCGGGTGGGCCGCTTCGTCTTCACCCACGCGCTGAAGCCGGGTCAGTAACGCTGGCTGTTCGACCGTCGGGCCGCTGATGTTATGACTTGCTCAGCGCCGATGATCGGGTGGCTGGATACGGCGTGGCGCGGAGGAGGAACACAACAAGAAAGGAGGCTGTTATGAAAAAGCTACTACTTGCACTTCTCGTTTTTTGGGGTTCGCCGGTGCTCGCCAGGGCTGATGCCGTAATCGACTGGAACGAGACTACCGCCGAGGCCGCCTTCGCTGCTGGCCTGGAAAATTCGGCTGGGTGTGTAGACGGACTCCATGAATCGCGGATCTTTGCCATGGTGCACGTCGCAATCCATGATGCGCTGAATGCGATCGACCGGCGGTCGCAGCCTTACGCCTTCGACGGCCAGGCGCCAGCGGGAACCTCCCCCGAAGCTGCAGTGGCGGCGGCGGCCCACGACGTGCTCGTCGCGCTCTTCCCTCAGCTCCCTAGTGATCTTGGCTTCACTCCAGCTGCAGCCACCGACCTCGTCGACGCGGCCTACGCCGCGGCGCTCGCGGCGATCCCAGATACCCCGGCCAAGGCCCAGGGGATCCTGATCGGCCAGGCTGCAGCCGCAGCCATCCTCGATCTGAGAGACGCGGATGGGGCAAACACCCCGCCCTTCCTTGATTTCACCTACGTCCCAGGGCCCAATCCGGGAGACTTCCAATTCATCCCGGGGCTCCCATTCGCCGCTTTTCCAAATTGGGGAAATGTCACTCCCTTCGTGCTCACCTCCAGCTCGCAGTACCGGCCGAAGGCGCCCTACGCTGTGACCAGCAAGAAATACGCGGCGGATTTCAACGAGGTGAAAACTCTGGGCGCGGCGGACAGCACCACTCGCACCGCCGAACAAACCGAGATCGCCCTGTTCTGGGTGGAAGGCTCTCCCCCAGGGTGGAACAGGATCGCGAGAATTGTTTCGGTCCAGCATGGCCTTGATCTGTGGGAGAACGCGCGCCTGTTTGGGCTGCTCAACCTCGCGTCGGCGGACGCCTACATCGCGGATTTCGAGAACAAGTACTTCTACGAGTTCTGGCGGCCGATCACGGCGATCCGTGCTGCCGATACCGACGGCAACCCGGATACTGTCGCTGACCCAACGTGGGATTCATTGCGGGAAAGCCCGCCCGTGCCGGATACCCCTCAGGACATAGCGGGCAAGGAGGCGCCATGTCCGAGGTGCTGGCGCGGTTCTTCGGCGACGCGGTCAGCTTTAGTACCAGCAGCGTGACGCAGCCGGGGGTCACGCGTTCATTCACGAGCTTCTCCCAAGCGGCGGAAGAGAATGGCAATTCGCGCATCTACATCGGGTTTCACTTTCGGCTTGCAGTCACCGAGGGGATCAAACTGGGCAGCAAAGTGGGCAAAGTTGCCTTCAACCACTATCTGCGGCCAGTTCAGTAACGTGCGTGTGGCAGGGGTGCACAGTGGGCACCCCTGCATCGCTTATCGACCCGATGGGCTGGGGCGACCGTTCGAGGTCGCGATCGACCTCGCTGCCGAAGGACCTCATTTCATCCCGTGACGGCGACCTCGCGCGACACAACCTTAAGGCCTGTTCCGTCACTTGGAGTAGAGAGCTTTGCAGACAGTGGGAGGAGCCCATGCGAAAGACACCGCTCGTCCGCGCGACAACTCTCGTCGTGTTCACGTACCTGGGTTCGGCAGGACCTGCCAGGGCCGATGCCGTAACCTATTGGAACGAAATTACGCTGACGGCTGTCACCGTCGGGCGTCCGGGACCTCCGGGGATCTTGGACATCGCGCTGGTCCAGGCCGCTGTTCACGACGCCGTGCAGTCGATCGAAGGGAAGTTCGAGCCTTACAAAATAGCGATTGAGGGAGCCTCGGGATCGCCAGACGCGGCCGCCGCAGCGGCGGCGTATGGTGTACTGACGGGACTGTACGGGTCGACGCAGGCCGCCGCCCTCGACGCAGCCTGGAATGCATACCTCACCGCCAATCCCAACGCGGTCGGCGACCCCGGGATCGCCGTCGGTCAACAGGTGGCTGCCGCAATGCTGGCGTTCTATCGCGCAGCGCCCGTCCCACCTCCGCTGCCCGTCCGCGGCTGTGAGGACGAAGCGGACGGCTGCCAACCCGGCGAGTGGCGTCCAACGCCGTCCTACCTCGGGTCGCCGCCCGTGCCTGCGCCGTTCTCCCCAATGACAGCGCCGTGGGCGGGCGCGCTTACACCCTTCACGCTTCTCCGTTCCAACCAGTTCCGAGGCGAGCCGCCCCCCCCGTTGACCAGCGGCCGTTACGTTCGGGAGTACAACGAGGTCAAAACGCTTGGAGCCTTCTCGAGCACGGCCCTCACGGGGCTCTCCCGCACCACCGAGCAGACGCTCCTCGCGTACTTCTGGTCCGACAACTTTCTTGCTCAATGGAACCGGACCTTGAGAGCCATCGCGGAGGCGCATGTCCCTGACATTAGCGACCGCGCGCGTCTCTTCGCCCTGGCCAACTTGGCAATGGCCGATGCCTTCATCCACGCCTGGGAGAGCAAGCTCCACTTCAATTTCTGGCGGCCCGTCACGGCGATTCAGGAAGGGGAGTTCGACGGCAACGCGAAGACAGACGGGGACCCCGACTGGGAGCCGCTCATCAACAACCCCCCATATCCTGAGTACACGTCGGGCGCAAACAACGTGACGGGAGTCACGACTCGCATTTTGGCGCTGTTCTTCGGGACCGACGACTTCGACTTCACGATCACCAGCAACAGTCCAAACTTGACGGACCCCGCGACGCGCACGCGTAGTTACACCCGCTTCTCTGAAGCGGCAGAAGAAGTGGTCGAGGCCCGCATCATGCAGGGCATCCATTTCCGCTCAGGCGATGAAGACGGCCGACAGGGGGGCCAGCGCGTGGCCCATTGGGTCTTCTCGCACTTCCTGCGGCCTGTCCACCCTTCTCAGCATTGAGGGTGTCTGGACGATAGGCGCCCGGCCCTTCGCTGGGCGCCTGTCTCACGATAGAAACGATGACGTTACGCGACGCGCTTGCGGCGGCGGTGGACGCTCGCTGACGTGCAACGGCGCATCAGTGCTGAGTGTTGTTGATTGCCCGATCAAGGAAGCCTCCTCACGAGCGATGTAGTCTCAAGAGTGGCTTGCATTCGCGCGTTTGAGTGAAACTGTGCCGCCCTGCGCCTGTAACGCTGCCGAAACGCCGAAGGAGGACAATGAAACGTGGAGGCGACAACGATGACGCTCATCCCGCTCCTGGTGTTCGGCGCTCTCGCAATCCTCCTCGTCGTGCTGGTCCGTCGCACTCGCACCGCATTGGCCGACAATCGCGCAGCACTCACGGCGACACCTGGACACCTGTGACGTGGACCGACGTGAACGCTGACTCGCCCTGCGACAGCGGTGGAACTGCCGATTGCAGCGGAGCCGACGCGAGTTGCGATGGTGGCGGAGGTGGCGACTGATCCGATGTAGTTGAGGGACCGAGATCAGTCGTGCGTGAGCGTTTGAGGGAGTTTAAGTTGTTGGATTGCTTCGCTCAGGTGTCTCGGCAGGCGTTACACCCGAAGGATGTTCTTGAGTTTTACCAGCAGGTTAGCTGGACGGTGCGCGTCGGCATGGGCCGCAGGACGATCTCTCGCGAGACGGTCGCGTTCGTTCCACAAGTGATCACAGTCGCCGCAGACGAACCACCACCCGCCGTCTGCTTCACCCACTTCGCTTGCCACGTCTCCTCCGTTGCAGGAGGGGCACGTCGGTTGTCCCAGAGCACAAGCCGCTCTGTCCGTCACTCGCCGTCCCCCGCGTGCATGTGCTCGGCGGTCACGTTGACGACGTTCCTGAACGTCACGAGTCATTGCGACAAACCTCCTCGATCACTGTGTTTCACGCCGGAGATGCGCCACCGCCCATCCTCATACACGAGTTGGGGCATGGCGTTGGTTCCTTCAGCCGGTAGGCATCGCACCAACACATCCAAGGCCGAGGCATCTGGCACCTCGATGCCCGTCTGCCCACAGCTGACACATCGCCGCACGGCGACATTCCGCAACTCCACGACGCAAGGTCCTGGGGCGATATACGGCAACGTCTCGTGCGATTCGCTCACGCTTCCACCACACCGCTGACATCCGGCGCTGTTCCGATCTGGCATGGCGTCGTTAGCTTTCAGAGGGTCGAAGCGTTGTTTGTGAGATGGCCCACACGTGCCCGCACTTTTGGCAGCGCACGTAAAACTGCCATGTGGTTCGGAGGGTCGATCTCGTTTCCATGTGCTGACAGTTCGGACAGACACGTTCCATCGGAACGTCAGTCGTGCCCAGACGATTTGTTGGCATCGCTCACGCCGAGCCCGAGAACCAATCGCAGCTCGGATGGGGGCTTCAAGAATACTGCTGAGTTGGGTGGCCGGGATGCTGAGCGGGTGCGTGCGTGTGTCCCGAAAGACTCACCCGTCGTCGCTTAGATACTGCGGGGGCCATATTGAGACGGACTGCTCGCAAAGAGCGAGAGGACGTTGCACGCCGCTTCGCACTGCGGCGATCCTTTGCCGCCGTGTGTGCCAGGACGTCACACAACGAGATGGGAGGGCTGGTTACCCGGAATAGGACGACAAGGTGGAGACGTGGAGGCGACCGTACGCGCGCATTCACTGGTGATCCGACGTCCTGCCCTCGTTGCGGTAGCGGGAGCAATCATGTCCGCCGACGATCCACGCGCTGCAGCGCTGTCGTGGGGAGACCGTATACGCGCCGCGGCAGAACAAGCCAAACCGCAGGAGGCTGAATGGCACGTTACCGCCCAACATTCCAAATGGAGCCGACGCGCTCTATCTCATAAAGTCATGTCGCTGCGGCGCGCCGCTCATTTGACGCTTAGAGCCTGTAACAAAATGGTCATGGGCGACGGCCCACCCGCGAAGGCGATGAAAGTGGTAGCGTCCGTGGCGCGAGCGAGTCGGGCCGAAGGTCGAGGGTTACTGGTGCCATCGAGCCCGGAACAAAATGGACCTGAGTGCTGCGCCGCAGGCACCCCGAACTGTTGTCCTCCCCCGATGAGGGATGAGGAGCACGCCAGGTAAACTCTCACCCTGTGGCACTCCCCGGCACGCCTCGCAAAAGAGGTGTGCGATGGACGTGATACACGCCCGCTGCTGCGGGATCGACGTGCACAAGGAATCCGTGGTCGTCTGCCTGCGGCGGCAAGAAGGCCGGCGGATCAAGACGGAGGTCCGCCAGTACGGCACGACGACCGCCGAATTGCTTCGGCTGCACGACTGGCTGGCTCAAGCGGCGTGTACGCACGTGGCGATGGAATCAACGAGTGTGTATTGGAGGCCGGTCTTCAATCTGCTCGAGGGCAGCTTTCACGTCGTGTTGGCCAATGCGCACCACATCAAGGCGGTGCCGGGTCGGAAGACCGACGTGAAAGACTGCGAGTGGATCGCGAATCTGCTCGCGCATGGTCTGATTCGCGCGAGCTTCATCCCACCGCCGGCGGTCCGCGACCTGCGCGATCTGACGCGGCATCGGAAGAGCCTCATTCGGGATCGGGTCAAGACGACGAACCGTGTGCATCAGCTGCTCGAGACAGCCAACATCAAGCTCGCGAACGTCGTCGCGGACGTGCTGGGGGTCTCGGGCCGCGCCATGCTGAACGCGCTGGTCCGCGGAGAAACCGATCCCGAGCGCCTGGCGACGCTCGCAAAGGGCAGTCTCACCCCGAAAGTGACGCAGCTGGCCGAAGCCCTGCGAGGCCGTTTCACCTCGCACCACGCATTCCTCCTCGAACAGATGCTCAGACAACTGGACCAACTCGCGGAGCTGGTGGCGATGGGCGATACGCGCATTCTTGAGATCTCGAAGCCGTTCGACGCTGAGATCCAGCGCCTTCAGACGATCGTGGGCGTGGGACGGCGCTCGGCGGAGGTGATCGTGTCAGAGATCGGCGTCGATATGTCGCGGTTTGCGTCGGCCGGTCATGTGGCCTCGTGGGCGCGCATCTGCCCGGGCAGCCACGAAAGCGCCGGGAAGCGACGGAGCGCGGGAACGGGCACCGGGAATAACTGGCTGCGAACGACGCTCCTCGAGTCGGCGTGGGCGGCGGCTCACTCCCGGAAGAGTTATTTGGGCGCGCAGTTCCGCCGCATCAGCAGGCGACGCGGACCGAAACGAGCCGGCATCGCCGTGGCCCACAGCATCCTCGTCATCGCCTATCACGTGCTCCGCAACGGCGTGGTGTTCAACGATCTGGGACCCGACTACTTCGATCGGATGAACACCGCGAAGCTGAAACGGTATCACTTGCGGCGTCTCGCCGATCTCGGCTGCGACGTCAGCGCATTGGCCGTGCCAGCGCAGTAACTATCACCCGATGACTTTCTAGGTAAACCCCTCCCGGCGGAGGCCTTGGGCCGGGTAAACACTTGCCGACTGCTCGTTACTATCCTCGCAAGCGCCGGCTGGCGGACGGGACCAGACACGCTTGGCGCTCAGGACCAATCTCGGTATTCCCGCGCTTTTATGTCGCCGGCACCAATCC
This sequence comes from Vicinamibacteria bacterium, assembly GCA_963800785.1. Lineage (GTDB taxonomy): Bacteria > Acidobacteriota > Vicinamibacteria > Vicinamibacterales > JAENWD01 > JAENWD01. The sequence goes on along the minus strand of CAWDCH010000018.1, from coordinate 806,390 downwards.
GTTGGTCTCGATGCAATGATATCCGCAAGCGACTCTTCTAGTGGCTGCTGCTGATCGATAGCTTACGCGGACGTGGGCGAGAGCGGCACGTCGCGACGGGTCGACCACCACCCAAACACGATGCGCGGAGCCGCCACCACAACAAGGGTCAGGCCTGCTGCGATTATGAATACACCCCTCGCGATCATGAGTCCGGGGTAGAAGTAATACAGAAGCGCCAGAATGATCGAAGAAAGGGCGAGCGCGTTCAAAAGGCGCGCCATCAACTCTTTCGTGTTGGCAAACTGGGCCGAGTCGTACAGCCGCGCGTGGAACAAGCACGCCTGCATCGTTGCCGGGATAATCAGTGCAGGGCCCCAACCCGCGTCTTCTGTCAAGACTTCCCACGCGGACCGTCCGAGCCTGAGGGAGACAGCCGCCGCAACCGCGCCCAGAATGAGAAGCGTGTCGCCGACGACAAGTACGAAGGTCCGTGCGATTGCCGCCAACGGTGGCTCCAGTCTGTGTATGGGCATGCAAGAGTCTATCGCTGACCAGGTCCAAACGCTGCGACTTTGTCCGGAAGGGTGTCGGCGCGCTCGCTGGCCGCGCCAGAACGGCCCTGAAGCGTCGCGCCTCGCGCACGGGATCGAGGGGGCGGCGGTGTTCGGCCAGCTTGGAGCCGCGGGCGACGAGGAATCGAAAACCGCCGCGGCTACATGCCGCGCGTTAGTCACGTGTAACGCCGCAGCGTTTTCCAATCCTGAGTGGGGCTTCACGGGTCTTCAGCCCGTCCTCCGCGTCAACGTTTTGCGCAGCGACTGCCAGCAGATCATCGCGCACCCGAGCGAGAGGAACGCCTCGTGGATGTCGGCGCGCCTGTCATACCGCACCCGAAGGCGGCGAAACTGACTGAGCCATGCAAACGTCCGCTCTACGACCCACCGCCACCGACCCAGGCCGCTCCCGTGCCGGATACGACGCCTGGCAAGCCACGGCACGATATGCCGCCTTCGCAGCCCACGCCGAATCGCCGCCGCATCGTAGCCGCGATCCCCAAGTACGCAGTCCGGTCGCTGCCGCGGTCGGCCGCGTTCGCCCTGCAGCGGGGGAATCGCATCCACCAACGCCAGGGCTTCTTGTGAGTCATTCCGGTTCGCGGCCGTCAACCGAACCGCGAGCGGCACACCTCGCCTGTCGCAGATCACATGACGCTTGCTCCCGCGCTTGCCCCGATCGGTCGGATTCGGACCGGTCCGGTCACCGCCGTACACAGCGCGGATAGAACAACTGTCCACGACTGCCTTGGACCAGTCAATGCAGCCGTATCGCGCGAGCCAATCGAGTGCCGCGAAGTGGATGAGATCCCACACACCCGCCAACTGCCAGTCGCGCAGGCGACGCCAGCACGTCATCCCCGACCCGCACCCGAGTTCTTGCGGGAGCATCTGCCAGGGAATGCCGCTGCGAAGGACGAAGAGAATGCCGATGAGGCACGCGCGATCGGAGACCCGCGGCCGTCCGCCTCGTGACCGACGGGATGGAGTCGGCAAGAACGGTTCGACAAGATCCCATAACGGATCTGGAAGCAGCGCGGCGGCCATACTTCTTCACGCTACTGCCACGAGGAGGATCAGGTTTCGGAGGTTTTGTTACACGCTCTTTTAGTCGCGATAAACGGCAGGACTCCATCGGGAGGACCCGGCGCTTCCGCGCCCAGTGCGAGCCGATTGCCGACCGCCGGGTCACTTTCGATAGAGCCGTTTGGACCAAGCCGCTGACGTCTGCGGCGGACGCGGCTCCTCAGCTATGTGCGTTCAATCGTGGGAGCCCCGGACGTCGCGATGTGCGGCTGCACGAGTGAGGTCGAGTCGCGACGTCCCCGATGGGCAGGCCGTCATGATACAACGCGCGGGCCGCTGATCGTGGCGGTTGGACACACCTCCGGCATACGCGCGTCCGAGCGCGAGTGCGAGCGAGTGACGGGACGCGGATGTGACTTACGGGCTGTCATGGCGGACGTCGGCGAGGAATGCTTCGAGGGCGAGCTGCCGCGCGGTCAGCCGTTCGACCATGCGCATGGGGGCTCCGCAGCGCGGGCACGGCCACGAAGGCCGCGGCGTTGAGGCGATGAGCGAATCGTCCGGCGGCGTCGGGGCGACGGCGAGGTCTGACGACACTGGGCGAGCTCGCGTGTGCGACAGCGCGGGCGAGGAAGCCGACGTAGCGGATGCGGACGAAGCGCTTCGGGAGGACGTGCAGGAGAAATTGTCGCAGGAATTCGTCGGCATCGAGGGTGAGCGTGCGCACTTCCGATCAACGCTAGCGACCAGTGAGGAGCAATCTGGTTTCACAGATCGATCTTTCCGACAAATCAGCGGCTGGCCGCGTTCGATCACACCGGCGGCACGCGCGATCGCCCGCGGGAACTTCGAAGTGTCAGCGGAGCGAACGAAGAAGCTCGCGAGCGGCTTCGTCGCCGCCGACGAGCACCTGGGTCGCCGGCATCGGAAAAGTACAGGCTGACGCGTCCCACCGAGAGTCCGTGCAGTCTTGCGGCAGCACAACCGTGCTGCGCCTCCGCTCAGAAAATCGCGAGCAGGTTCAGCGGAGATCCGGTGCCGCCCGGAACGCGGAGCGGCGAGCCGACGAACATGCCGCCGAAGATGCTGCAAGATCTCCTCGGCCACGCCTCGATTGAGATCACCATGCGGCACTACGTGCACGTCGACGAGCAGGTGGCCGTGCGCCTGTTGGAAACACTGCCGCTGACCACCGGCCAGAAGGTGGTGGCCTTGAAAGCCAAGGAGGCCAAATGATTCACCACACCGACGTCGTCAAAAAGGACCGCCGCTGGGTCCTGGAATGTAGCTGCGGCTACGTCGGGCGCCCGCGTCTGACCTTCCGGGAAGCCGAGGACGATGAGCTCGAGCACGCCCGGCAGATGGGCCATGTCACCGAGCCGAAAGAGGTACGCGATGATCCCCATTGACTACGAGAACGAACTGGTGACGCGCTCCGCCCCCCGCTGGGCCTGGTTCCGCATTGACGAAACGCTGGAACTGGACATGCGCTCGATCGCGTTCGACCCGGGGCTGCGCGACAGCATTGCCGAAGCCTACGACGCGATGAAAGACGTCGTCGTCCCGACCCCCGCCCGCGGGAGCGAGCGATGAAAATCACCCTGCTCCACGCCGAGCACGCCGACCTGCTGGCGACCGGGGCCGGCATCCTGGAGGACAGCGCCCGCGCCCTGCGCAAAGGGTTCGTGCGCCTCACACAGACCACCCCCAACTGGCCCGCCCAGGTCGACATCACGGACCTGCTGCCCATGCTGGAGACCCTCGAGTGGACGATGCGCTCGCTCGGGCGGGAACTGGAGCGGGCCAGCCAAAAACCGCCTCCCACACGGGGTCGTCACAAAAGTCGGCACAAAGCCAAAAAGACGCGAAAAGCCTCAGCAAAATAGCGCAAGTTCGCACCTGAATGGGGTTCAGGGGGTCGCTGGTTCGAATCCAGTCGTCCCGACCAATTTCACAAAGGTCCATTCCGGACACATGGGTGACAGTTCATTCCGACCCCCAGCGTCAGGATAGTTGTCGCTCGCTTGCGCGGTTGATCAGCGGGGCGAGAAGGCAACGAATCGGTGACGAAGCCCTTCTCTCTAGCCTTTAAGCAGAAAATGCTGGCGCGCTTGACGGGGAAAGATGCAGTCAGTGCGCGGCAGCTGGCGTTGGAAAGCGGCCTCCGGCAACAAACGCTCTCGCGGTGGTTGCAGGAGGCGAGTAGTCTTCCCGTCATGCCGGCGAAGCGCCCGAGGCGCGACTGGTCGATCGAGGAGAAGATTCAGATCCTGGCCAAGGCGGGCCCCCTCACGGGCGCCGAGCTGACGGAGCTCCTGGCCCACGAGGGTGTGCTGCGGGCCGAATACGAACAGTGGCGACTGGCGCTCAGCGATGAAGGGCGGGTTGGCCTCGCGACGACGAAGCGGATACGCGCCCTCGAGCGCGAGCTCGCGCGGAAAGACAAGGCGCTGGCGGAAGCCGCCGCGCTGCTGGTGCTCAAAAAAAAACTCCAGGCACTGGCAGAGGACGAGGACACCGATACCGACGAGGAGCCCGAACCGTGATCCTGGCTGCCATCGACGAGGCCCAACAGGCCGGGGCACGCCTCCAGGTCGCCGGTCAGGTGATCGGCGTGTCGGCGCGAACGATTCAGCGCTGGAAGTGCCATCCGGAGGTCGACGACCGCCGGTGTGGACCGCGGTATCGACCGGGCAACGCCCTGAGCGCGCGTGAGGAAACCGAAGTGCTCGCCGTCATGATGAGTGCGGAGTATGGCCATCTTTCCCCCAAACAGCTGGTGCCGCGGCTGGCGGATGAAGGACGGTACCTCGCGTCGGAGTCGACGATGTACCGCTTGCGGCGCCGCCTCGGATGGGGCGCGCGTCGTCGGCCGCTGCTTCGCACGACGGTGACGCGGGCCACGACCGTCCACCGGGCCGAGCAGCCGAACCAGGTCTGGAGCTGGGATATCACCTACCTTCCGACCGTCGTCCGCGGGCGGTTTCTTCGTCTCTACCTCGTGATGGATGTCTGGAGCCGGCGGATTGTGGGCTGGGAACTCCATCACCGCGAGAGTGCCGCGCGCGCGGCGACGCTCATGCAGCGGATCTGTGCTGAACGTGGCGTCGATCCGACCGGGCTCGTGCTGCACTCGGATAATGGAAAGCCGATGCGTGGGAGCACGATGGTCGCCACCTTACAGTGGCTGGGCATTGTCCCGTCGTTTAGCCGACCCCACGTGTGCAACGACAACCCGTATTCTGAGGCGCTGTTTCGAACCCTCAAGCACACGCCAGCTTTTCCGCGTCTGCCGTTCGCCAGCCGCGACGCGGCACGTCAGTGGATCAATCAGTTTGTCCGCTGGTACAACACCGAGCATCGTCACAGCGCGATTCGGTATGTCACGCCAGACCAACGACACACGGGCGCTGATGTCGCCATTCTGGCGCGTCGCCGCGTGCTCTACGAGCACGCCCGGCGACGGATCCCGAGACGCTGGTCCGGCAAAATTCGAAACTGGACACCCGTCGCCGCCGTGGTAATCAATCCCGAGCCCACGGCGGAGAGATTCAATGCGGCATCCTGATGGGCGCGACAACTACCTTGACGCTCACCGCCGAGCACATGGGTAACACTTTCGGGCCGAATGGATTGTCGATCGGTTCCAGCCGGCACGTCTCGTCGTCGAAGTAGCCCAAATCGTACTGCATGAAGGTGACGAGCCAGATTCGCTCGCCGACCTGCGTGACGCCCACGTTCTGTCCGGCAAAGACGTGGCTGAGATTCACCTTCCGCCCTTTGAAACAGATGCGACCGCAGCGGGTGACCGCGATGGTCTGGTCATGGAACGGGTACGTCAGCTCGTCGAGGCCGCGATACCCCCGCGGTGAGTGTCTGTAGACGTCGGCGGGGACTTTCATGCCGAGCGCCTGATGCGGGCGCTCCTGGTTGTACTGCTCGATAAAGGTGTCGAACCGGGCCTGCTGCTGCAGCACATTGGCTGCGGCCGGCTTGGTCGCGTCCTTCTTCAGCGTCAGATGCATCCGCTCATGACGATGAGAATCGCCGCGTTGATGAAGAGCGCGGACATCAGCGCGATGGTGGAATCGATCGTGGCAAAGCGAATCGCTTCCTTACGGCTTGCCTCTGCGTCCGTGTACTTGCGGGTCTGCACGACCGACGAGTGCAGGTACAAATTGTGCGGCATCACTGTTGCCCCCAGGATGCCGATTGCGATGTAAAGCATCTCTGGGTTGCGTGCGATCTCGGTGGACGGTACGAACCCGTGCGCCACATCGACCAGATTTGGCTGTGTCAGCCCGAGCTCCACCGCGAAGCAACCGGCGATCCCCAGAATGAGCAGAACGACGAGGCCCTCGACCCAGCGAAAGCCACGATGCTGCATGGAGAGCACCAGGAGCACGTCGAGCGCGGTGAGACAGACGCCGACGATGAGCGGAATGTCGAATAGCAGATGGAGGGCGATCGCGGCGCCAAGGACCTCGGCGAGATCGCAGGCGGCGATGGCGATTTCGCACAGCACCCACAGCGCAATCGTGACCGGACGCGAGTAGGCGTCTCGGCAGGCCTGGGCGAGGTCGCGTCCGCTGGCGATTCCCAGGCGCGCCGAAAGCGCCTGCAGCACGATCGCCATCAGGTTCGAGACCATGATCATGCTGAGCAGCGCGTAACCATATCGTGCGCCGCCCGCGATGTCGGTCGCCCAGTTGCCCGGATCCATGTAGCCGACGGCGACGAGGTAGCCGGGGCCGGCAAACGCCAGAAGCTTCTTCCAGAAGCTGGCGGTGACAGGCACGGCGATGCTGCCGTGCACCTCTGGCAGACTGTGTGCGGTTCGCTCGAAGCGCCAGGGAACGCCGGTGCGCCCGGTGGGCGCCTCAGGAATGGGTTCGGGATGGCTTTCAGCCGGTGGCGGGCCGGTCATAGGAGCGGAGAGGGCGGCGCTGCGATAGCATATTGGCGCTCGGGGGCGTCCGAATCATATGGCCGACATTCTTCGTTTCGAACAACCGCTGGGACCGACCGGAAATCCAAACTGGCGCCGGTTTCCCCGTTTCGACGAAGTGGGGGCCCAGATTGACGCTCAAGCCGCACGAATCTTCGATACGGCCTCTTCGCTTTCGCGCGGCAGCGAACTGTACGCCCGCGTAGAGCAGCGCCTGCGCACCGAGGACCGGGCGCTGCTCCGCGAGCTGTACGAAGCCATAACGCGCCACTACGAGCGTTACGAACACGCGGCCTATTTGGTTGGGCTGCAGGCAGGAACAGGACAGCTTCAGGGGCTGCCACCAATTCTGGACGACGACCGCACGCCTGACGAGCCTCAGCGCGCTTAAGAATGCCAGGCGCTGCGCTAAACTGGTTGCCAGCCCGCCTCGATCAGCGACGAGCGCACCTCATCCGCGCGCGCCAGGGCCTTCGCCCATTCGTCGAAGTTCTCACCCCGTTCGAACCGATCGTTCAGGAAGATCACCAACGTCGACTGCGGTACTCCTGGGATGATTGTCGCCCGAGCTTGATTACCGTCGGCGTCGCACAATCGCCATAGCACCGCCGGCTCCGAATACGACACGCTCACAACTCTGTAATCGTCCCACACATTTCGTGGTCGCCGCACAGCAACGGGAGATCGTGACGGCGCCTTGCGGCACAAAGTCCAACGCATCTCAGACGATTCGTCACCGTCTAACAGACATTTCCGCGGCGCCGACGGCCTCGGGAATCGAATGTAATCGAGAGGCACCGGCGAACTCTCCGGTTGTCAGCGGCTTAGCCAAATCTGTAAACTCAGCATACGATCCCGTAAGAGCTGGGCATTGTCCTTGCCTTTAAGAGGGGCATCACGACGACGGTTTTGGGCCGTCGGCTTACGAAATTAGGATGACGACGATGCAGGCAGCGACGATGACCCGGGAAATGGTGATGCCGCGGACCTTCGATGTGGATGTCGAGGCGGCGCGTCACTTTGGCCGTCGGCTCGCGGTCTGGGCCCTCATCGGCGTCGGCATCGTCGCCACGTTGTGGATTCTGAGCCACCTGGGTTCGCTGGCGGTTTACGGCCTGCCGGCTCCGTTCCTTCGCCGCGTGCCCGTTCGGAACGCCGAAGCGGCCTAGTCTCGTCCGGTGCTGTCTCATTCGGCCCTCAACGAATTTCCCGGTTCTTCTCGCACTTCGAGCGCCTCGGTGACAAATGCCGGGCGTACCTCGGCCTTCTCCGGCGAGACCGGGTTCGGCAATCTGATCATCATCCTGTTCCTGGTCGCCCAGGTCCTCGATGCGGCGCTGACCTATCTGGGGTTGACGATCGGGCTGTCGGAGGGCAACCCACTGGTTGCCTATTCGTTCCGTCATGCCGGTGTCGGACCTGGTCTGACGATTGCCAAACTGGTGGCGGTGGGCTGCTCGATGGCCCTCCATCTTCTCGGGCTCCATCGTGTGCTGGCGATGTTGACGGTGATGTATCTGTCGTTGGCAATCCTGCCCTGGACCTATCTGCTGTATTTCGCGCATTGAGGTACGAGGGCACTACAGAGGCAGCGTCAACTCTGCGCGGCACCCGGGACCCGGCATGCGGTTCTCCAACGTGATCGTCCCGCCGTGCGCCTCTGCGATCTGCCGGCACAGGACCAGGCCAATGCCGGAGCCTCCAGGCTTGGTAGTGAAGAACGGTACGAACAGATTGGCCGTGTTCGACAGGCCCGGTCCCTCGTCGTCGACTCTGACGCGAACACGGCTGTCGGTGACATCCCACTCGAGCGACACGCGACCAGGAGCATCGATCGTCGCGTCGACGGCATTGCGGACGAGATTGATCAGCAGTTGCTCGATCTGATCGGCGTCAGCCTCCAAGGTGACGGGAGGGCCGCCGACGACGCGAATCGATTTGCGCTGTTCGAGCTCGGCGACGCGCGACACGAGCCGCGACAGCTCGACGCGTCCCAGCGTGGGCGCCGGGAGGCGCGCGAGCTGGGAGTACGCGGCAGTGAACCGTCCGAGCGAATCCGCTCGCGATCCCACCACCTGTAAGCCGCTCCGCATATCGCTCTCCCAGTCAGGCGGCTTCGGATCGCGCGTCAGGATACGCTCGAGGCTGTGGGCAATCGACTTGATTGGCGCCAGCGAGTTGTTGATTTCGTGACCGATGACTCGAATCAACCGCTGCCACGCTTGACGTTCCTCGTCGCGCAAAGACTGGCTGACGTCGTTCATGACGAGCAGTTCCAGCGGGATGCCGCCCTGGCGGAAGTGCCCGGTGCGCACTTCCCAGCGGCCCGTCCCGCCTGGAAAGGTTCCGGCCACGATCGACGGTCCCCCGATCCCCAGGAACCCCACGAGACCGAGCTCGTCGGCAGTGCGACCGAGCAACCGCTCGATGGGTCGTGCCAGTAGCCGCTCGCCCGCGCGATTGGCGAGGCGCAACTTCCGCTCGGGGTCGAACGAGAAGACGGCGACGGGAATTTCCTCCATCACCGTGCGCAGGAGCGATGTCGCCTCGAGGGCGCCGAGTCGCTGCTCGCGGAGCGTCTCGGCGAGTGCATTCATCTCGATGAGGACCTCACCCAGCGGATCGTCCTTGCGCTGGCCACGGGCGCGAATCGAGAAATCTTCTTCTCGCAATGCCGCCAGCAGGTTCGAGAGCGTCTGCAGCGGATAGACCACGCGATCCCGCAGTGCCGCTGAGACGCCCCACCACAATCCGATGATGAACAACGTGAGCGTCCACTGCACCTTCGAGGTGAAGTCGCCACGCCAGAGCAGGATGAGCGCGATGCCGGACCCTGGCAGACCGGCCAGGAGCGACATGAGAAAAACGCGGCGGTCGTGAGTCAGCCAGCGCTCGAAGCGCCGGCGCGGGGGCGGCACAGCAGGGAGTGTACCGCGGGTCGGATCAGGTCTGATCGGGTCGGATCAGTCTGATCGGGTCGATCGGGTTGGTCAGAGCTCGAAGGGGCGTCCCACGAGCGGGACGTCGCGTCCCGGACACGGGAACACTCCACCGCCCGTTGTCGTCCACACGAGGGGCTTCTTGCGGCCAGACCCGTGCCGCTGCATGGCACATGACTTGCGCCCTTGCCGCAGGTCACATCGCGTAGAACTCACGTCCACCACTTCACCAGTAGGGCCTATGAGAAACGTGCGGTTCGCGCTCAGACAACTCGCCGCCGCGCCGGGATTTACCTCCCTCGCGGTATTGACCCTGGCGCTCGGCATAGGACTGAACACGGCGATGTTCAGCATCCTCAATACGTTTCTACTGCGACCGCCACCCTATCCGGAACCGCATCGTCTGTTCCGTCTCGATCGGACAAGCGCGCAGCAGCAAGATGGCGCACATCCAGCGCCGAACTACCTGGAGCTGCAACGACATGGCGTGAAGGTCGCGAAAATCGCCGCTTACGTGGACTGGGGCTTCATCCTCGCCGAGCCAGGACGTCCGGCAGAGATGCGGTCGGCGCTACGCGTATCGTCAGGCTTCCTCGATCTGCTCGGGGTGCAGCCGGTACTCGGCCGGAATTTCCGGACCGAAGAAGACGCACCTGGACGCAATCACGTTGTCATCATCAGCCACAATCTCTGGCGGTCCCGGTTCGGCGCGGATACAAAGGTTATCGGGCGGGTGGTGCGGATCGACGGCACGCCGACGGAGATCGTCGGCGTGCTTCCGGAGAGCGCGTCGGCACCCGGTGTCATCGGACCGACGGAGATGCTGCGGCCGATTGGGATCACGGGCGAGGAGCAGTCTTCGTACTCTGCGCTCCTGATCCGGATCGTTGGCCGGTACGCGCGTGACGTGACTCCAGCCGCGGCGCAGGCACATTTCGATGTCGTCGCCACGAGGCTCGCGGCCGACCATCCGCGCGAGAACGCCGGATACCGACTCCGCACCGTGTCGATTCAGAGCACGATCCTCAGCGGCGCTGGCGTGACGATAACTTACATGCTGCTGGGGCTCTCCGGGTTCGTCCTGCTCATCGCTTGTGCAAATCTGGCAAACCTGCTCGTGGCGCGGGCCATTTCGCGGTCTCGCGAGTTCGCAATCCGCGCCGCGCTTGGCGCGTCATCCTCCCAGTTGATCCGTCCGCTCCTCGCCGAATGTCTGCTCGTGGCCGCCGCCGGTGGAGCGGCCGGCGTCCAGCTCTCCCTCTGGACGACGGAGTGGATCGCCGGCAGGCTGAGCGGCCCCGACGGTCCGCCGCTCGAGTTCACCCTCGACTGGCGCGTGCTGACGTTCGCGATGTCCGCTGCCCTGGTGACGGCCGTACTGTTCGGCGTGGGGCCGGCGTGGCTCGTGTCGCACGTGCGCGTCAACGACACGTTGAAGAGCAGCACGCGGGGATCGACCTCGGATCGCTCGCACAACAGGATTCGCCACGCGCTGATCGTCGGGCAGTTCGCGCTGGCGCTGGTGTTGCTGGCAGGGGCCGCTTCATTCGTAGCCGGCGTGAGCCAGGCCATCGCTCGCCAGACCGGCTGGAACCCGGGGCCGCTCGTAACGGGAAAGCTCGCGCTGCCCACGGCGCTGGCGTCGGATCCCGATCGGACATTCCGGTTCTACCAACAGGCCCGCGATCGGCTCGCGGCCCTTCCCGGCGCCGAGAACGCGGCGATGTCGCTTGACTTGCCGCTGTTCGGGTTTCCCGGACCTCGCGGGTACATTGTGGAAGGACGAGATCGTCCGCAGGCCGGCCATGAGCCCACGGCATTCACCAACGCGGTGATGCCGCAGTATTTCGCAACGGTGAGCACGCCGCTGTTGCGCGGACGCGGCATTGTGGCCACCGACACTCGGGAATCGGCCCGGGTTGTCGTGATCAACGAGACGATGGCACGCGCGCTGTTTCCACGCGGCGACGCGATCGGCCAGCGCCTCGGGCGCGCCGGCGAGGCGGATCCCGAGTGGGCGGAGATCGTCGGCATCGCCCGCGACGTGGAGTTTCTGACGATCGCAGCGCTCCCGACGACGTTCCAGGTGTACAAGCCGCTGTCGCAGGAGACGTGGGGCTACGTCAGCGTCACGCTACGGGCGAAGGATGCCAACGCGGCGGCCGCGCTCGTGGATCCACTCCGGCGTGTGGTCTCGGAGCTCAACCCGGATCTGCCGGTCATCGGGCTCATGACCGTCCCGGCGTTGATCCGCACCTCGAACCGCGACCTCGCGACGATCAACCAGCTGCTGATGGGGTTCGCCGGCCTCGGCCTGTTCCTGGCTGCGCTCGGCATCTACGGCGTGATCGCGAGGCTGGTGACGCAGCGGACCACCGAGATCGGCATCCGCATGGCGCTCGGCGCGGGGTTGGCCGACGTGGTGCGCCTCGTGCTGGGGTCCGGGCTACGCTTGACGATTGTGGGCGCGGGCCTCGGCGTGCTTGGCGCGATCGCTCTCACGCGCGTTATTGGCAGCACGATGCCCGGCCTCGCGACGGACGGGACGCTGCTCATTATCGCCGCGGTGGCCGTGCTGCTGGTCGTTTCGATGGGCGCGTGCTATCTGCCCGCGCGGCGTGCGGCGAGGGTCGACCCGGTGATCGCCATGCGGGCGGAGTAGCACCGACGTAGGCCCAAGCTTTAAGCGTGGGCAGCGCCATTGCGACGGAATGATGCCCGAGCTGAAGCTCGGGCCTACGTACACGTTTCTACAACCCGAAGCGCTGTAGTCGGCGATACAAGGCGCTTCGACTGAGCCCCAGCGCCTTGGCGGCCTGGCTGACGTTGCCGTCGTACCGCGCCAGCGCCTTCTTGATCAGGAACCCTTCGACTTCCTCGAGGCTCATGTCCTCGATGCGCGCGACCGCGTCCTTCGGCGCGCGCAGCCCGAGATCCCGCCCGCGCACGAGCTCGTCCTGTGCCATCAGCACGGCGCGCTCGACCGCATGATCGAGCTCCCGGACGTTGCCGGGCCACGCATGATCGAGCAATAGCTGCATCGCGGACGGCTCGAAGCCGTTCAGCGTTTTCCGATAGCGCCGGGCGTGCTGTCCCAGGAAGTGTCGCGCAAGGAGCGGAATGTCCTCGCGGCGATCGCGCACCGGCGGCAGCGGAATCTCGATAGTGTTCAGGCGGAACAGCAAGTCCTGACGGAACCGGCCCGCAGCGACTTCGGCGGGCAAGTCGGCGTTCGTCGCGGAGATGATGCGGACGTTGGCCCTGCGCGTGCGCGACGAACCGACGCGTTCGAACTCGCCGGTCTCGAGCACGCGAAGCAACTTGGCCTGCAGACTCAGTGAAATGTTCGCGATCTCGTCGAGGAAGAGCGTGCCACCCTCCGCCAGCTCGAATCGTCCGACGCGATCCGTCTTGGCATCGGTGAAGGCGCCTTTGACGTGGCCGAACAGCTCGCTCTCGAACAATCCTTCTGACAACCCACCGGCATTGACGGTGACCAGCGCACGCGAGGCACGGGACGACACCGCGTGCAGCGACTGGGCGACGGTCCCCTTTCCGGTACCGTTTTCGCCAGTGATGAGCACGTTGGCTTCGGACGGACCGACACGCGCCACGAGTTCGAGCACCGGCCGCATCGCGGCTGACTCCGCAATCAACATCGGACGATTGGTGCCCTGATCGCGCAGCACGCGGTTCTCGGCTTCGAGACGCTGACTGCGGCGGAGCGCCCGTCCGAGCTCCACCTGGGTCCGTACGACTGCCAGCACGCGCTCGTTGTCCCACGGCTTCTGGATGAAATCGCGCGCCCCGCGCCGCATCGCCTCGACGGCGAGTTCCACGGTGCCCCACGCCGTCATGACGATGACGGGCATCGGCGTGTCGAGCTGCTGCAGGCGTGAGAGCAGCGTCAGCCCCTCTTCACCGGAGGTCGTGTCACGCGCGTAGTTCAAATCGATGAGCGCCACGTCGAACTCGCGCGCGTCGACGGCGGCCAGCACACCAGCCGGCGACGTGGCCGTCTCGATGTCGCACCCCTCGGCCTTGAGCAGCAGTCGCAATGCCTGCAGCACGTCAGCCTGATCGTCGGCGATCAGAATCCGGGCGCGGCTCAGCGCATCCGGAGACACGCTCGCCGGGCGCGGCGGGGCAGAGGTCTGTTCGGCCATCATTCGTTGACCAGCCAGCCGTCCTTCAACCGGATAATCCTGTTGCCGAACGACGCGTTCGTTTCCGAGTGGGTCACCTGGATGATTGTCGTCCCCTCGCTGTTGAGGCGTTGGAAAAGCTCCATGATCTCGCGACCTTGCTCGGAGTGCAGATTGCCGGTCGGTTCGTCGGCGAGAATAAGCGTCGGCTTCGAGATGAGCGCGCGCGCCACCGCGACGAGCTGCTGCTGGCCGCCGGAGAGCTGCGACGGGTACAGGTCCTTCTTCCCGACAATCTGAAACCGATCGAGCATGTCGCAGACCATGCTGTCGCGTTCCTTCTTCTTGACGTCGCGGTAGGAAAGCGGCATGTCGAGGTTCTCGTAGACCGTCAGGTGATCCAGCAGGTGATAGCTCTGGAACACGAACCCGATGTGCTTCTTCTGCAATTCGGCCCGCTCACGCTTGCCGATCGCATGAATCGGCTGGCCATGCAACCAGTACTCCCCCGACCAGGCCGCGTCGTGCATGCCCAGAATGTGCAGCAGCGTGCTCTTTCCGGCGCCGGAGGGGCCCATAACCGAGACGAACTCACCCGGTCGAAAGTCGAGCGAGATCCGCCGCAGCACGTACGTGCGCTGCAGCCCCTGCTGAAAGTACTTCTCCGCGTTGCGGACGCTAATGATGGCGCGGCCCGCCTCGGCGAGCTCGACGGGACTTTGAGTGGTCTGTGCGGGTTCCACGTAAGGCTCCAAAGAAAACCGGATGATCGATCTTACTCGGTGCGTAGCGCGTCGATCGGGCTCACTCGCATCGCACGCCGCGCCGGCAGGTAACTCGCCGCAACGGCGACCGCGATCAGGGTGCCAATGACGATGGCGAAGGTCGTCAAATCGGTGGGGGCGATGCCGTAGAGCAGCGCGGCGACCGCTCGTGACGCCAGGAGCGCCAGCAGCACCCCGGCCGCGAGACCGATTCCCGCAAGCCGCAGACCTTCGCCAATCACCAAGCGGTACACGTCGGCCGGACCAGCGCCAACAGCGATGCGGACCCCGATCTCACGCGTCCGTTGGGCGATCGACTGGCTCAGAAGTCCGTAAACGCCAATCGACGCCAGGAGCAACGCCAGTCCTCCAAACAGCACCAGCGCCTTTGCACGGAATGCTGGCTGCGCCATCGTCTTGCCGCGCGCATCGTCGAGCGTGGTCACCTCGGCCATCGCCAGGTCGCGGTCGATCTCCCGCATTTCCTGACGAAGCAGCGTCGTCACGGCGGTGTGTGAAGCATTGCTGCGAATGACGACCGACATGAACGGCAGGCTGAATTGCCGGTAAGGAAGGAAGAGCATCGGCTCCGGCGGCTGATCGAGCGCGTCACGCCGGTAGTCGCCGACGAGGCCGACGATCGTGACCGGATCCGTCCCGAACAACAGGCGGCGACCGATCGGATTCTTGTCGTGCGGCAGGAATCGCTTGGCGAACTCACGAGTGACGATCGTGACTGCCGGCGCGTTCTCGCGGTCTGTCTCGGCAAAATCGCGCCCGCGAAGCAGCGGAACACCGAGCGCGCGGAAGTATCCGGGTGACGCGATGTTGAACAACGCACTCGGTCGATTCGCGCGGCTCGTCGTCGGCTGGCCCTCGACGGTAAACGACGCGCTGCTGCCCTTGGACTGAAATGGCATCGGGAATCCGACCGCAGCGGCGGAAACCGCCGGATGCTGCCGGACGCGCTCCAATACCTGGTGGTACGCGTCCGCTTGTCCGGAGAGCGTGGCGTAGCGGTTGACGGGCAGAGGAACCATTGCCGCGGTGACGCCAGTCGTCTTGACGCCGGTATCGACCGACAGGAGCGCCCAGAGGCTCCGGACCATCAGCCCAGCGCCCACGAGGAGGACAACCGCAAGGGAGACCTCTCCAACCACGAACAGCTGCCGAAGGCGACTCGTCGATCGATTGCCACCGGAGCGAGCCGTGGCCTTGATGGCTTCGTGAAGGCCCAGCCGATGCAGCAGCCCCAACGGTGCCAGGCCAAAGATCAACGCCGAGACGAGCGTCAACGCCGCTGTGAACAGGCCAACGCGGTAATCGAGCGCGATGTTGTCCGCCCGCGGAACCGCAGCACCTGCCAGCGAGCGGAGCGCGTCGAGGGACCAGAAAGCGACCGCAAGAGCAAGGCCGCCGCCCAGTAGTGCAAGCACCAGGCTCTCGGTCAGGAACAGTCTGGCGATTTGTGTACGGCTGGCGCCCAGCGCCGATCTCACGGCCACCTCACGCTGCCGCGCTGTGGCCCGCGCCAGCAGCAGGCTCGCGACGTTCGCGCAGGCGATGAGGAGGACCAGACCCACGGAAGCGAGGAGCACCAGCAGCGCAAACCTCACGTCGCCGACGGTGAAGTCGTGCAGAGTGCGCAGCCGGTAGTCGAGGCCTTCGGACGTCTGCGGATGCGCCCGCGCGATGGCCTTGGCGATCGAGGTCGCATCCGCGCGCCCGGCGTCGAGCGTCACTAACCGCTTCAGCCGCCCCAGCACGTCGAAATACCGGACCTCCCGGTTCTCAGCGAGCGGCCCGTCGACCTCGATCGGCGAGGGCGGCACACCGTCAATGGCGAGTACCCAGACGTTCAGGTCCAGCCCGAAGCGGAACCCGGCCGGCATCACGCCGGTGACCGTGCACGACCGTCCGTTCAGGTGAATGACGCGGCCGATGATCTTTGGATCGGCCCGGAACTGCCCCTGCCAGCCTTGGTGTGACAGGACGGCGCGCCCTTCGCCACCTCGGACATCGTCACCCTGCCTGAAGGTGCGGCCCAGAAGCGGCGCGACGCCGAACACATTGAAGAACTGGGTCGTGACATGCGCGCCGTCGAGGTGCGCCGGCTCGCGTTCTCCGGACAGCTCGAATGTGTCTTCCCGGAGCGCCGCGATCGCCTCGAAGCTTCGCGAACGGCGCGACAGATCGAGAAAATTGGCAGCCGCATTTCCGACCACGCCGCCGCGACCAGACACTTCCTGAATGACAACGATGCGCTCGGGCGAATTGAACGCCAGCGGCGTCAGCAGGACGCCGTTGACGATGCTGAAGATCGCGGTATTGGCGCCGACGCCGAGCGCGAGCGTGAGGACGATCAGAAACGTAGCGCCCGGCTCGCGCCGAAGCCCACGAACGGCGGACCGGATGTCATTCAGCATGGGGACGAGCTCCGCCGACGCGGCGGACGGAAGCGGACAGGCCCTCCGGCTGGAT
This sequence comes from Vicinamibacteria bacterium, assembly GCA_963800785.1. GTDB lineage: Bacteria > Acidobacteriota > Vicinamibacteria > Vicinamibacterales > JAENWD01 > JAENWD01. The sequence goes on along the minus strand of CAWDCH010000018.1, from coordinate 789,551 downwards.
CATGGCGGGGGCCTGTCCCCGCTGGTCAAAGCTAGACCGTCTCGGCGACGTTTTCTTCGACGATGCGGCCGTCGAAAAGGTGAATGCTGCGATCGGCATGGCGCGCATAGCGCGGATCGTGGGTGACCATCGCGATCGTGGCGCCGCCGCGATGCAGTTCCTGCAGCAGCTGCATGACCGCTTCGCCGTTCTTCGAATCGAGGTTTCCGGTCGGCTCGTCGGCGAGCAGGATCGAGGGGTTGCCCGCGACGGCACGCGCGACGGCAACGCGCTGCTGCTGACCACCGGAAAGCTGGCTGGGAAGGTGCCGGGCGCGATGAGCCATTCCTACCTTCTCGAGTGCTTCCTCGACGCGCTTCCGACGCTCGGCCGGCTTCATGCCGCGATAGGTGAGTGGCAGCTCGACGTTCTCGTACACCGTCAGGTCACCAATCAGGTTGAAGCTCTGGAAGATGAACCCGATTTCCCGGTTGCGCGTGCGCGCGCGCTCGGCCGCCGTCAGGTTGGCGACGGGACGATTGTTGAGGATGTACGTGCCCTCCGTTGGAGTGTCGAGCAGGCCAAGGATCGACAGCAGCGTCGATTTGCCGCAGCCCGACGGCCCCGCAATCGCGAGATACTCGCCGTTGCGAATCTGCAGATGGATCCCCGCGAGGGCGTGGGTTTCCACTTCGTCGGTGTAAAAGACTTTCGTCACGCCTTCCAGGTTGATCAACACATCTGACGGAGTGCTCATGGAATCTCCTCGCCGTTGAATTACCGGAGAAGGACGCGATCGCGCCCGTCCCATGCTGACATGTCCGAGAGAATCACGCAGTCGCCGCGGTTCAGGCCCGATACGATTTCGACCGTGTTGACCGAGGTCCGACCCAGCTTCACTGTCGTGCGCACTGCCTCTTCGGGCTGTTCGCACGTGCCCGCGGTGACCTTGAAGAGGCTGATGGTGCTCTCCTCCTGGCCGAACGCGGGCCGTCCCACATTAAGGACGTCGTTGAGCCGTTCGAGTTCCACAGTGCCATCGACGCTCAGGTCTGGACGGGCGCCGCGGGGCAGGGGATCGGTGAATGCCACGTCCACGAGGACGGTGCCGTTCTGGGCGGCCGGGTCGATACGGGCCACGCGGCCCTGGACCTCGCCGTTGCGCGTGTCGACCGTGGCGAGCTGACCGATTTCGATATCGCGGGCCTGGGTCTCCGGGATTCGGAGCTCGGCCTTCAGTCGGCCCGGAACCGCGATGCGCGCGAGGTTGGTGCCCGCCGGCACGCGCTGGCCGACCTGCACGGGCACAACCTGCAGCACGCCATCGATGCCGCCGCGAACCTTGAGGGCGTCGGCTTGACTGCGCTTCAAGTCGTAGAGGGCCTGGCGCTGTGCAACGCGGGCTTCTTCGGCCCTGAGCTGGGCGGTGGTGGAATCGGCTTTGATCTTCAGCCGCTCCTCTTCGAGCGCGTAGCGCTTCTCGAGCTCCTGCGCGCTCACCTGCGAGACGCGGGTCGTGACCTTGGACAGCAGCCCTTCCTTCGACAGCTGCTCGTTGGCCTCGGCTTGAATCTTCGCCTGGTGGTATTGTCCGCGGATGTTGGCGGCCTCCGATTGCTGTTGCAGCAGCTCGTTGTTCAGACGCACCTTCAAACTGATGAGATCGGCCTGCGCCGCTCGCAGCTGCAGCTCCGCATCCACGAGCGCCTGCTGGACAGTCTCGTCCCGAAGCTCGAGGATGACGGTATCAGGCGTGAGAACCTTGGCGCTCGGCAGCGTGACGATGCGCTGGACCGTCGCGTCAGTTTCCGAGGTGATCCAGCGGATGTCTTCGGGGACGAGCGTGCCAGGACCGCGGGTTTGACGAATCATCTCGCCGCGCTTCACCGTCTCGCGCCAAGTGGTGCCGCGTTCGACCGTCGGCGCTGCCGGCTTGAGCTGTGCCAGCACGACGGTGACCAGGGCGACGACGATAATGGCGGCGGCAGCCACGACCGCGCGGCGAATCTTCTTCTTCTTGATAACAGATGCCGGACGTGCAATATCCATGAGGTCCTGATAACTCCAGCGCCGCCCGCGGCGGCCGTATACGGCGCTTCTGTCTCAAGCTCTGTGCCACTGCGTGACACCGCTTGTAACTGACGGATCTTCAGGAGGTTAGGTTCCGGGCGAGTCGTGAGAAGGCAGGCGGTCTTGTGCGGCTATGGGACCGGTCGTCCCAGAAGCGAACACCCCCAGGAATTGCGGATTGTGGATTGCGGATTGCGGATTGGATTGCGGATTGGAGGGAATTGCGGATTGGGATTGCGGATTGTCGGGCTGCTAATCCGCAATCTGAATCCGCAATTCGCAATTTCTACGCCTTGCTCAGTTCACCCCTTCGTAGCTTCCTATACATGCTGAGTGCGTCCAGGACGATGCGGATCGCGTCAGCGGGGCCCATGAAGTCCTCGACGACGACCTGCTTGCTCTCGAGCGTCTTGTAGTCCTCGAAAAAGCGGCGGATCTCGCGGAGCACGTGGCCGGGTAGCTGCGTGTGGTCCGTATAGTCCGAAAACGCCGGATCCTTCACGCTGACCGCGATGATCTTGTCGTCCAGGCCCTTTTCATCGCGCATCCGCATCACGCCAATCGCGCGGGCTTCCATCATCGTCAGTGGTGTGACCGGTTCCTGGCCGAGCACGAGCGCATCGAGCGGGTCGCCGTCCTCGCAATAGGTGCGCGGAATGAAGCCGTAATTGGCGGGATAATGGACGGCGCTGTAAAGTACGCGGTCAAGCTTCAGCAATCCGGTCTCCTTGTCCAGCTCGTACTTGTTCTTGCTCCCCATGGGCACTTCGATGACCACCGGGAACGCCTTCTCAATCAGATGATCATCGACGTAGATGTCGTGCCACGCGTGCATCCCTCCATTTTATCGCCAACGGTTGCGCGGACCTTCGCGGCCTGCGCCCTCCTGGCGCTGACTGCCGGCGCCGTCCGGGCCCAGGCCCAGACGCGCACGCGTGCGGCCGCCGCGTCCGACGATCTTGGCGCCACGAGCCGGTCCCTCGAAGCGCTCGCCGCGCGCGTCGGCCCCGCCGTGGTCGAAATCATCACGCTCGGATATGGCACGGACGATGTCGCGGACGTCGAGCGGGGGATGCTCGTCGCACCGTCACGCGGCGGCGGCTCCGGCGTCCTCGTCGGAACCGACGGCCACATCGTGACGAACGCGCATGTCGTGGAGGGCGCGCACCAGATTCAGGTGGAGCTGCTGATCGATCGACTGGCCGAGCCAGGGGAGCACCGTTCGACGGTGCGCCCGCATCCGAGACTGGTACCCGCCCGGGTCATCGCGATCGACGAAGAGACCGACCTGGCAGTGATCAAGGTCGACGAGGAGGGATTGCCGGCGCTGGAGTTCGCCGACTCCGATGAAGTGCGTCCCGGTCAGCTGGTGTTGGCGTTCGGCAGTCCGATGGGCCTCAACAGCTCGGTGACGCTCGGCGTCGTCAGCGCCGTCGCCCGCCAGCTCGAAGCTGACGATCCGATGATCTACCTCCAGACTGACGCGCCCATCAATCCGGGCAATAGTGGTGGTCCGCTTGTCGACATGAACGGCCGCATCGTCGGCATCAACACCTTGATTCTCTCGCAGTCGGGCGGGAACGAAGGCCTGGGGTTTGCCGCGCCGAGCAACATCGTGCGCAACGTATTCGAGCAGATCCGGCGCTTCAAGCGCGTCCGCCGCGGCGAGATTGGCGTGCGAACGCAAACCATCACACCCCTCCTGGCTGAGGGAATGCGCCTGACGCGCGACAGCGGCGTCATTCTGAGCGATGTGTATCCCGACAGCCCTGCCGCGCGCGCCGGTGCGCGCATCGGAGATATCGTGCTCACGCTCGACGGCAAGACGATGGAAAACGGTCGGCAGCTTCGGGTGAATCTCTATAGCCGCGCCGTCGGCGATTCGGTGCGCCTCGAGATTCTGCGCGGCGAGGAGACCCGTACGCTGGTGGTACCGGTGACGGAGCGTGAGGACGATCCGACGCGGTTCATGCCGCTCTTGACCGCAGACGAACCGCTGATCGCCCGGCTCGGCATTCTGGCGCTGACGCTGAACTCGAAGGCCGCGAGCCTGCTGCAGGACCTGCGCGAATCAACAGGCGTCGTCGTTGCGTCGACGACCGGCGTAGGGTTGCCGGGCTCGGACATGCGACTCAAGGCGGGGGATCTGATCCACGCGCTGAACGGCGCGCCGATCAAGAGCGTGGCGGAATTACGTGGCGGCGTGGATCAATTGAACCCTGGCCAGGCAGCAGTGCTTCAGGTCGAGCGCGAGGGGGAATTTCTGTACGTTGCGGTGCGAATCGATCGGTAGTTGGGGCGTATCACAACGCGTCCCGTGGCATTCTCCGATCTATCCCAGAATCTTCTTCGCGACGCCCACGAGGCCCGGTGCATGGCGATCGGTCTGCTCGAGCCAGGAATCGTCGACCCCGAGCTCATTGCACACCGGATCCGCGAGCAGATCCGAGGACTCCGCCGGGCATCCGAATCCAAAGCGGTGGCTCAGCCGGTTCGCGAGATAGGTCACGGCCGCCTTCTTGGGCTCGACGGTCGCCTGCGTCCAGTCGTGATGGTAGATGATCGGCTCGTCGAGCATCCTCGGCAGCCGCCACCGGTGCAACACGCGCGCGCCGATCGCGGCGTGCATCTCCGCCATCACACGCTCGATGACGTCTTCTCGGATTGGCTGCAGCGTTTGCCGGCGCATATCGTGTGCGGCCTTCAGGATGACGAGTTTGCCGATATCGTGTAGCAGCCCATACATGAAGGCTTCTTCCTCGTCGAGCCCGGTCCATTCGGCGACGAGGCGTGCCATGTAAGCCGTCCCGATACCGTGCTCGAGCAGCGGCTTGCCGCGGTCGCCGTAAACGTTCCTGTTCTGCATGCGCGAGTAGTAGCAGACGGTCACCACGAGGTTGCGGACCGCCGCCGTACCCATCCGCACGATGGCCTCCTGCACCGTCGAGATCTCGCTCATCGATGCGAAGGATGCGGAGTTCGCGAGGCCGAGCAGCGGGGACGCCAGCACCTGGTCCTTCGAGACGACGCGGGCGAGTTGCGCGACCGAGACGTGTTCGTCGCTCACCATGTCGATCACACGGTGCGCGAAGTCGCGGAGAGTAGGAATCGCGACGTCGGGCCGCTGCAGCCGTTCGCGGGGCGCCAATTCAGGAGATTGCACGCCGGTTTGTGGAGTCGCAGCGTCCTGCGGATGAGGAGTTTCTATCGCACACGGCGTCGATCTTTTCGCGGAAGGTCTCGACACTGAACGACTTGACGATGTAGCTGTTGACGCCGGCCCGGAGGGCTTCGACAATATCGTTCGTCGCCGCATGGGTCGTGATCATGAGCACTGGCGTATCCCTGGTCTTCTCGATAGTGCGCACCGTCCGGATGAAATCGATGCCGTTCATGTACGGCATGTTCCAGTCGATGATGATGAAATCCACGAGTCATCGACCACGAGAAATCGCATGGTGCCTCGGTGCTCTTGAAAGACGCGCGCGTTTCAGCGGTTAATCGACGCTTCCCCGGGTGACTTGAATGAACACGTCAGTTCCCACTGCTTCACTTGACGCTCCGCAGCTGGTGCGATTGAATCGGCTGGCGACCACGGCCCGCCTGATCGCAGGGCTCGCCCATGAGCTGAACAACTCGCTGCAGGTCGTGAGCGGACTTGTCGAGCTGCTGGCCGACCGTCCGGATCTGCCACCGGATGCCGTCGCGCGCCTGCAGAAGATTGGAGGGCAGGCCGACAAGGCGACGACCGCGATTCGTCAGGTCCTCGGTTACACGCGCGAGATAGCCGGCAGCGATTCCGGCGTCGTCGACCTGGCGGCGATCGTCGATCAAGTGCTCGCGCTCCGCCGCTACCAGCTTGGTCGCCTCGCCGTGACCGTGAGCGTCGACCGCTCGCACGCCATCAAGTCGCAGGTCCGCGGCGACGAGCGGCAGCTGGCGCAAGCGTTGCTGAATCTGGTGATGAACGCGGAGGAGGCCTTGTCAGGACACTCCGATCGGCGCCTGCGGATCGCGCTGACACCGGCGGAGAACGCGATTCAGGTGCTCGTCGAGGACAGCGGGCCTGGCGTGCCGCCTGACATTCGCTTGCGCATCTTCGAACCGTTTTTCACGACGAAAAGTTCCGATCGTGCGGTCGGCCTCGGCCTGCCGGTGAGCCAGTCGCTCGTGCAGGCGCACGGCGGCAATCTGTGGCTCTCGTCGAACGCTCCGGGCGCGACCTTCGTCATGGAGCTGCCGCTGGTGAGGACATAGCGACATGGGGAGAGATGGGGACATAGGGAGCGTCGGGGTTTGCCCCATGCCCCAATGCGGCCTAGTTCGCGACCGGTTCCGAAGGCTCGGTCGCCGCCGCTATATTCAGCCGATGCAGCTTGTCGATGAGCGTCGTGCGGCTCAAGTTGAGAAGGCGCGCGGCCTGGCGCTTGTTACCGCCGGTCTTTTCGAGACACCGACTGATCAGCTCGCGTTCGAGCTGCGACACCACCGATGTGAAGTTGATCCCCTCGTCCGGGATCGCGACCGTCGGCAGCAACAGTGAGCCAGACGATTCCATCACGTCCGCAGGAAGCGCCGCCGCCGGGATGTCGCGCTCCTGACCGCTCATCGCCACCGCATGCTCGATCGCGTTTTCGAGCTGCCGAATGTTGCCAGGCCAGTGATACGACATGATCGCGCGCACCGCTTCCTGGGTCAGCGTCTTCAGTTGAAGGTTGTTTGACTTGCACGACTTCTGCACGAAATGCCGCGCGATGAGCGGAACGTCTTCGCGACGCTCGCGCAGCGCCGGCAGCGTGATCGGAATCACGTTGAGGCGATAGTAGAGGTCCTCGCGGAACGTCCCCTCCTTCACCATCTTCTTCAGTTCCATGTTCGTCGCCGCGACGACGCGTGCGTCGAATTTGATCGAGCGCGACTCGCCGACGCGCTCGATTTCACGCTCCTGCAGCGCCCGGAGCAGCTTGGCCTGGAGCGGCAGGCTCATGAGCGCCACTTCGTCGATGAAAAGGGTGCCGCGGTGCGCCAGCTCGAAGCGTCCGACGCGGCTCGCAATCGCACCCGTGAACGCGCCCTTCGCGTGCCCGAACAGCTCCGCTTCCGCCAGCGGCTCTGGAATGGCCGCGGCGTTGAATGCGACGAAGCGCTGATCGGCGCGCGGGCTGTTGTGATGGATCGTGCGTGCGATCAGTTCCTTGCCGGTGCCGGTTTCGCCCTGGATCAACACGGTGCTGTTCATCGGCGCCACGAGCTCGAGGCTCTGGAACACGGTCTGCATCGCCGGGCTCTGGCCGACCACATTGTCGAACCGGTAGCGATCGCGGAGCTGTGCGCGCAGTTCGGCGTTCTCCTGCCGTAGGCGGGGCTCATTGATCGCTGCCGCGAGCACCCGCGTCAGGTGCGCCAGTTGCACCGGCTTGATGAAGAAGTCGATCGCGCCGCGCTTGATCGCGGCGACCGCGTCCTCGACCCCGCCAAAGCCGGTCATGACGACGGCCACCACCTCGGGGTAGCGCGTCATGGCCGCGTCGAGGATGTCGAGGCCGTTGGCGTCGGGCAGCTTCAGGTCGATGACGAGCCCGTCATACGCAAAGCCCTTCAGCCGGTCGAGGGCGTCGGCGCCGGTCGGGGCCTGAGCAACCGCGAAGCCCTCCTTCGTCAGATGCTCCGAAATGACTTCTCTCAAATCGTCGTCGTCGTCGACGACGAGGACGCACTGCTGGGGTCTAGAAGACATAAATCTCACTCACGCGACTGAGGTGTCGCGCAATCGCCATACTGACAGACGGTCTCCCGACTCTCTGAAATTCTTGAGTCACCTGGGAATCCGAGCTTCGGGATCTGCGCCTTGAGTACCTGCTCGACCGCGGCCGCCTGCTGGCAGACGTCGGACTGACGCTGCGCGGGTTGCTGAATCGAGCCGTTAGCGTCCCGGTATAGCCTGATTGTCCGCGACCTGCAACTCCCTGGTGTGGACGGGCTTGGCGTCCTGCGGCCGCCGGCGCCGCCGACCTGTCCCCCTCATCGGCAGTGTCAGCCGGCTGCATGCCCGCTCCACTCGTCCACGTCATGCGGTTCGGCGTCGCTCAGACGAGGTTATCGTCCAACGAGTGTCCGAACGACAGGCCTCCGAGGCGGAAAACCGACACCTTGCGCGGAAAGTCCGAATCGGCCAGGTATCGGGGGTCCACTGCACCGGGACCCCTGGGTGGGAGACGCGATGGTTAGTCCGACGACGTGTGCCGGCCAGACGTCAACTGGCGCAGGCACAGGACCGACAACCCCCCGGAATTCCGATAGTTTGGGCCGTGATGCGTTCCTGACGCTGCTGGTCACCCAGTTGCAGCCCTTCGGAGAGCATGGACTTCGTCAGCCCCCGCGACGGCACGCTCCCCCAGCGGTCCCGCGGAGACCTCATGCGTCTAGGACCGACGGCGGAACAGCCGGCCGACCGCGACGCTCTGGTGCTGCAGCACGTCAGCCTCGTCAAGGCGGTCGCGCAACGTCTCGCTCATCGGCTGCCGGCGCAGGTCGAGATAAGCGATCTCGTCGGAGTGGGGGTGCTTGGGCTCATCGACGCGGCGACGCGTTACAAGCCGTCGACGGGCGTGCCGTTCGACGCCTTCGCGCGTCGGCGCGTGCAGGGGGCGATGCTCGATGCCCTGCGCGACCTCGATTGGGCGCCGAGGTCGCTGCGCAAGATGCGCCGCGATCTCGATACGGCCATCAGCCAGCTTCGCCACAAATTGAGGCGCGAGCCTGAAGACGTCGAAATTGCCGAAGCCATGAACCTCTCGGAGATCGAGTACGAGCGGCTGCTCGATCGGGTGAAGTCGCTCGAGCTCGGTGTGCTCCGTCATCTCGATGCGGCCAATTCGGATGGCGTCTCGCTTCTGGAGCTGGCAATCGATCCAGAGGAGGGCCCTGAGGCGCGGCTCGAGCGAACAGAGCTCCACGAGCACCTCGCCCGCGCCCTCATGGAACTGCCCGATCGCGAGCGCCAGATTCTCGCGCTCTACTACGAAGAAGAGCTGACGATGGCAGAGATTGGCGCCGTCATCGGCGTCTGTGAATCGCGTGTATCGCAATTGCGCTCGCTGTCACTCGCGCGGTTGCGCGCGAGCCTGCGCGAATCGCTCGCAGACAAGATCGGCATCGATCGCAATCAGCGAAACGCCGCGTGACCACGTGGGGGAAGAGAGAGCCCCCGCGCGCCGCTATTGAGCACGAATCTGGCATACGGACCAGGTACTCGTGCTCGTCCGAGCAGCGTCCGGTGGGTGATGGCCCTCGGACATGGCCCGGACCATTTGCGCCGGCCGCCTCGACTGGACCTGGTCGTCCTTCGCGGCCTGGTAGGTGGCCGACTGGAGGACCCAGCGTAAACCGCTGCAAGGTTTAGGGTTGCTGACCATTTTAACGGATTTGTCGATCGGTGCCGATTCAGTGAGTGGCTGTTCCCCCAGGTCAGCCGCAGAGGCACCAGGCATGAAGATCGAAGAGGGCCGCCAGACCGCCGAGGCCCTCGGCACGCCGGGAGTCGACGAGACGAGCGTCGGTCGGTCGACGAAGACCGGACGCCCGGCCGACAGCCGCGATCCCGCACAGATTCCGTCGGACGTCCACCTGGTATGCACCGCCGTGTCGGCGGTCGCCGCCGCGCCAGCAATACGCACAGACCGGGTCGACGCCGCGAGGAAGGCAGTTGCCGCCGGCAGTGTCGGACGAGACCCGTGGTCGATCGCTGAGAGGCTCATCGACAATCTGCTGGAGCGCTAATGCACCCAGCAGGATGTCCCGAATGCGGATAACTACGATGCAGGATACGTCTGTCCAGGTGCGGAGCGTGACCGACGTCTCGCCGCGTTTTGCAGAGGCGTTCTCGAGCGGCGATCTCGACGGAATGTTGCGGGCGGAGTACCCGCTGCCGGAAGACGGAGCGCGCTCGTGCTAGTGTTCACTCGCAAGCGGCACGAGGCGATCGTCATTGGCGACGGGATCGAGGTGCGCGTCCTTCGCGTTGGACGCGGCGGCGTGCGACTCGGAGTCACCGCGCCGTCGAGCATCTCGGTACACCGCCGCGAAATCTACGATCAGACTCGCGAGGAGAATCGTGTCGCTGCCACGACCACGACATCGGCGGCGAGCCTCGCCGAGCGGCGCGATCGTCCGTCCCGCCATCAGCCCGCGAGCGTGCCGGTGTCCAATGCCGGTCAGGAGCGGGATCGGTGAGTCTGACCCAGGACTGGCGCGACGTGCCGTCCGCGGAGGTCGTTCCGCTGCTCCAGGCGGAGCGCCGGCGCTGGCTGGACACGCTGCATTGGGATCTCGGCCCAACGCTCAAACTCGTTGAAGCGGCGCGCCTGCGAGGGGAAGTGCCTGGCTTCATCCTTCGCGACGACAAGGGGCACGCGTCAGGCTGGGCCTTCTATCTGCTCGCCGGCCGGCAGCTGCAGATTGGCGCCGTGAACGCCGCGACCGCCGCTGGCGTTCGCCAACTGCTCGACGGCGTTATGGCGGCGCCGGAGGCACAGCTCGCGTCGAGCCTGTCCTGCTTTCTCTATCCGGGCTCAAAATCCGTCGCCAGTGCGCTCGTCCGCCTGCGGTTCGAGCTGCAGGAACATCAGTACCTCGAGGCGAACCTCACCACGATGCCCGGCCTCGAGCGAGCGATGGAAGACCTGGCGCTCGTACCGCTACGCGCCGAGAGTGGCGCCGCCGCCGTGCGCCTGCTCGCACGTGCCTATCTCGGCGACTCGGCCGGGCGCGCCTTTGCGCCAAACGCGAGGCTCGACGAATGGGCGCAGTATCTGGGCCAGATCTTCTCCACGCCAAGCGTCGGCACATGGGTGCCCGAAGCGTCCCTCGTGGTAGCCGGCAATGGGCCGGACACCCTCGCGGGGCTCATCGTCACTACGGAACTCGCCCGTGGCAACGCGCACATCGCCCAGATCGTCGTTGATCCCTCGAGTCGTCGTCAGGGACTTGGTCGCCGGCTGCTGCTCGGTGCAGCGGCCCGAAGCGCCTCGCTCGGCGCGAATCGGCTCACGCTGATCGTCGGCGGCCACAACACTGCAGCCCGCGCCCTCTACGCCTCGCTCGGCTTCACCCGTTGCGGCACCTTTCTCTTCGGACAACGCGGCGCCGTCCCCCGGCGCGTCGGCGGCATCACCATCAGAGCAAGCGCTGCGGCGTAAGCGCCAACCCGCTGGCCACAACACGGCATCGCCGGGTATTTTGGCGTGAGTTCGGAGCTCAGCGCTCAGAGTTCGTAACTCGTAGCTCCGAGCTTGTGCCTCATCGGCGAGCCTATCCTCGCTTGCGGGCCACAAACAGTGTGGGCGTGAGCTGGCGTGCTGTCTCGAAGTGGCTTCGCTGGCGGAACAACGTCTCCAAGGCAAGCGACGCGCCAGGGAACGAGCTGAACGACTGATGGACGGCAAGCCAGCCGCCGGGCGAAAGGTAGCCCTCGAGCGCGAAGATGTCGGTCGCGACGTCCGAGCAGGCATGCGCGGCCTCGAGCACCATCAGACGGCACCTGAAGTCGAGCGGCATGAGCTGCGCAAAAGTGGCGCCGGTGCCGTGATGCGGCAACACCCATTCGAGCAGATTGCGAGTTGCCATCACCCCCAGCAGGCTGTCCAGTGATGACGCCGTGTCGTCTGGCGCCTCGTCGTGTTCGGGGAACAGATCGACGGCGAACACGCGGCCGCGCCCGGTAGCGCGCGCGGCCTGGCCGAGGACGACTGCCGCGCGACCCTGGCCCGCGCCGATAGCCACGATGTGCCCGGGAACGTTGGCGGTGACATGCGCGAGAAGCGCGAGGGAATAGAGATCGGCTCTCGGCAGGTCGCCCGGCAGAGTGGCGAGCGCATTCTCCACGTCTTCTGCCACCGAGCGGACCGGCACATCGAAGATGTCATCCTCGCGGCGCAGGTGTGTCGTCTCGACAACGTGTCGGCGGAACGGGAAGGGCTCGAATTTCTGCGGCTCAAACGGCATGTTCCAGCATCCGGTCAACGCGCGCTGCGCTAACTCTGGACTCTCCTCGCGCCTGGTTGGCGGGCACGGTTCTTTGGTGCGAGGGAGGGCAAGGCCAATGCCGAATTCAAATTCGCTGAAAACGGCCGACTCCAGGACCGCGGAACTGGCGAAGGTCAGCGCGAAGTGTCAACGTCTCGACAGATGCAGGCGTGAAACGGAGCGGCTCTCGTATTACGGCTGAATCCTCGCCGCGACTCGAAGGGCCATCTCGCGACACCCCAGCGCCGGTCCGCTGCCCCGCACGTCCGCCGTTCGTGCACCGGCCAGCAGCGTCCGCTCGAGGGCGTTCTCCACAGCGGCTGCCTCGGCGTCCAGCCCGAAGGAGTGGCGCAACAACATCGCCAGCGAGGCAATTGTGCCAATCGGATTGGCCTTATCCTGCCCGGCGATGTCAGGCGCGGAGCCGTGCACCGGCTCGTAGAGTCCCGGCCCGTCGCCAAGGCTCGCCGATGGCAGGAGACCGATCGAGCCCGCGATCACCGCGGCCTCGTCGGAGAGGATGTCGCCGAACAGGTTCTCGGTGAGGATCACGTCGAAGCGCGCCGGATTGGTCACGAGCGCCATCGCGCACGAGTCCACGTACATGTGTTGGAGCGTGACATCGGGATAGCCGGGCGCCATCTCGGTCACCACCGCACGCCATAACTGCGAAGTCTCGAGGACGTTGGCCTTGTCGACGGACGTGAGCTGTTTGCGGCGTTTGCGAGCCGCGTCGAAAGCGACGCGGGCGATGCGCTCGATCTCGGCCACCGAGTAGCGCATCGTGTTGAACGCTTCTCCCTTGGTGCGATCGATCTGCCGTGGTTCGCCGAGGTACAAGCCGCCAGTGAGCTCGCGGACGATCAGCAGATCGGCGCCGCGCGCGATCTCCGGCTTGAGCGGCGCGCCGTCCTCGAGACCCGGCCAGATGCGCGTCGGCCGCAGATTGGCGTAGACCCCAAGCCCCTTACGAAGCGCCAGCAACCCGCCCTCAGGCCGCTCTTTCGACGGCAGGTGATCGAACGCCGGGTCGCCCACCGCGCCCATCAGCGTCGCCCGCGCCGCCTTGCACGCCGCAAGCGTTTCGGGTGGCAGCGCTGGCAATCCGGCACGCAGCGCCGCGCCACCCATTAGATGTGTAGTTGTTTCGACCGAGTGGCCATAGGTTGCGGCGACGGCATTCAGCACGTCAACCGCAGCGGCTACTACTTCCGGACCAACGCCGTCGCCCGGAATCAGGGAGATGGAAAGAAGCATGTCAATTGCGGATTGCGGATTGCGGATTGTGGATTTGGTGAGACGCGGTCATTCCGCAATCGAATCCGCAATCGAATCCGCAATCCGCAATCCGCAATTTCAGGATTACACACCGTGCCCGTATCCGACTTCCTCGGTACCGGGCCCCTGCCGGTGTCCGAGGCCGCTCGTGGAGGGCGTGGCGGGTGTCTGACGGAGATCGGCAACGATCTGAGTGAGCTCGGCGTCGGAGACGGTCTTCTGTTGATCGGCGAGCGCGACCATGCGGCGGTAGAGACGATCGAGCTCAAGGCGCGAGAGCTCGAGGCCGAGCTGCTGGACGCGATGCTGGACGGCGTGACGGCCGGAATGCTTGCCGAGCACAAGTGTTGTCGACGGCACGCCGACGTCTTCGGGGCGCATGATCTCGTAGGTTCGCCGATCCTTCAGCATCCCATCCTGGTGGATGCCCGCTTCGTGCGCGAAGGCGTTGCGCCCGACGATCGCCTTGTTCGCCTGAACCGGCTCGCCGGTGAGCTTCGTGAGCAGCTGGCTGGCGGGGAAGATCTGCTCGCTGACCACGCCCGTTTCGAAGGGCAGCCGATCGGCGCGGACGCGTGTCGCCATCACAATCTCTTCCAGCGACGCATTCCCCGCCCGCTCGCCGATGCCGTTGATCGTGCACTCGACCTGACGGGCGCCGGCGCGGAGCGCCGCCAGCGTGTTCGCGACCGCGAGCCCGAGGTCGTCGTGGCAGTGCGCGCTGAAGGTGGCTTTGTCTGCGTTGGGAACCCGGGAGAGGATGGCGTTGAAGAACTCGAAGATTTCGTCTGGAGTGGAGTAGCCGACGGTATCAGGCAGGTTGACCGTGGTGGCGCCTGCCTTGATAACCGACTCGACGACCCTACACAGGAAATCGGGATCGCTTCGTGTGGCATCCTCTGCCGAGAACTGGATGTTGTCGGTATAGCGCCCCGCCTGAGTGACCGCCGCCACCGCCGCCTCGAGGCACTGCTCGCGGGTGATGTGCAGTTTCCGTTCGAGGTGAAGATCCGACGTGGCGATGAACGTGTGAATGCGACGGTTCTTCCCCGATGTGAGCGATTCGCCGGCGCGCTCGATGTCGTCGGGCCGGCATCGCGCCAGCGCGGCGATGACAGGACGATCGAGTTCGGCGGCGACGGCGCGGACGGCCTCGGCGTCGGCGTCGGATGCGATGGGAAAGCCCGCCTCGATCACGTCGACGCCCAGCCGATCCAGGTGCCGGGCCAGCTGCAGCTTTTCAGGCACGCGGAGCGAAAAGCCGGGAGCCTGCTCGCCATCGCGCAGCGTCGTGTCGAAGATCGTCACGCGGTCTGCCATGAAGCCTCCATCACTAATTCTCCGGCTCGCTTCAACATATAGTCAAATCTATAATTCTTACGCTTTAATAATAGCGTATTATGCGACAGCGCGGCGCCAGACGGGCACCGCTTCACTCGAGGCGTGCCGATGGAACTGGCGGAATTGCGGGTTTTTCTCACCGTTGCATCCGAGCGCAGCTTCTCGCGCGCAGCGGCCAAGCTGCACCGGACGCAACCGGCCGTCAGCCAGGCGATCCGCCGGCTCGAGGAAGAGCTCGGCGAGCGCCTGTTCGACCGCTCGTCGAAACAGGGTGCCCTGACCGAGGCGGGGCGGGTCCTCCGCGACTATGCCCAGCGCCTGATGCGCCTCAGCGAAGAAGCCGAGACCGCGGTCCGCGAGTTGCGCGATCTGCGGCGCGGACGGGTCCTCATCGGCGCCAACGAGGGCGCCGTCCACGCGTTGCTGCCTCTGATCGGCCGTTTTCGTCTCCAGCATCCCGAGATCCAGGTCGACGTACGGCGCGTCCCCTCTCGCCAGGTCGGCGTCGAGGTGGCGCAGGGGAGTCTGGACTTTGGGGTCGTCACGTTCCAGCCGGCTGAGCGGGGTCTGCTGACGCTGGCGTTGGGCCCGGACGATCTCGTGATGCTCGTCCATCCTCAGCATGCGCTGGCTGGCCGGAAGGAAGTGACGCTGGCCGAGTTCGGTCGGGAGACGGTCATCGCGCACAACGATCCCTCGCCCGCACGTGAACGCGTGCTGCGGACGTTCGAGCTGAAGCACGCGCCGATCAACATTCAGGTCGCGTTGCCCAGCCTTGAGGCGATCAAGCGCGCCGTCGAGATGAAAATGGGCGTCGCCCTGTTGCCGAAGCGGTGTGCGGTCACCGAGCTGTCCCGCGGTCAGCTGGCCGCGGTCAAGGTGCAGCAAGTCCGTCTGGCGCGCCAGCTGCGCCTCGTCTATCGCCGCGCCGGCGAGATGTCGCACGCCGCTCAGGCATTCCTGCACGTCGCGCGAGTCCAGCATCCGGAAACATGAAGCGGGTCGCGCCCGTATCTTGGAACGGGTCTAATCAGGTCAGATCGGGTCGGATCGGGTCAGATCGGGTCCGACCTGAGTGACCCGAGCGACCCGTCAGACCCGATCGACCCGAGTAGACCCGAGCGACCTGACGATGGATACCTTGCGCCAAGACCTGAAGTTTGCCTTCCGGATGCTCCTCAAAGATCGCGGCTTCGCGATCACCGCGATCATCACCCTCGCCCTCTGCATCGGCGCCAACAGCGCGCTCTTCACTATCGTTCAAGCGGTTCTGCTCCGGCCGCTGCCGTTCCCTGAATCGAACCGTCTCGTGATCACGTACGACTCCTTCCCGGGCGCGGGTGTCGAACGCGCCGGCGAGTCGGTACCGAATTACGTTGATCGCGCCAAGCTGACAGAGGTGTTCGATTCGTTCGCGCTCTATCAATGGGCCGGTTACGGCGTCGGGCTGGGCGCTTCAGCTGAAGGTGTGGCGGCGATTAAAGTCACGCCGTCGTTCTTCCGAGTCTTGCGCGCCGCGCCGTATCGCGGCCGGTTGTTCACGCAGGCCGAGGGCACGCCTGGTAAGAACCATGTCGTGATCGTCAGCTACGCGTTTGCCCAGAAGCAGGCCGGCGGAGTCGACGGCATCGTCGGACGCGATCTGCGCCTCAACGACCAGCTGTACCGCGTCGTCGGCGTCCTGCCGGACACGTTCACCTTCATGAACCCCGAGGTGCGCGTCTTCGTGCCGCTCGCCTTCACGGCGCAGGACATGTCGGAGGATCAGCGCTGGAGCCAGAACCACGAGGGCATCGGGCGACTCGCGGCGGGAGTCACGATCGCGCAGGCACAGGCCCGGCTCGACGCGATCGACGTGCAAATCGTCGAGCGCGCGGGCTCGCTCAAGTCGGCGATTCAGAACGCGAAGTACCACACGGTCGTGCGTTCGCTCGAGCAGGACGTCGTGCGCGATGTCCGCGGCGCGCTCGAGCTCCTCTGGGGCGGCGTGCTTTTCGTGCTGCTGATTGCCGGCGTCAACATCACCAACTTGTCGCTGGTGCGCGCGAGCGGCCGCGTCAAAGAGCTGGCCGCACGCCACGCGCTGGGGGCGGCGCGGTCGCGCATCATGCGGCAGCTGGTCACCGAAACGACCGTGGTCACGCTGATCGGCGGGGCCGCCGGCCTTGGCGTTGGCTTGTGGGGCCTTGACGCGCTGAAGAAGAGCGGGCTGTGGGATCTCCCGCGGTCACATGAGATTCACGTCGACGCCACGGTCATCGCTTTTACGCTAGGCGTCTCCGTGCTGCTCGGGATCGTCGTCGGCGCCGTCCCGGCGTTGCAGCTGGCCGGGTTCAATCTGAATTCGGTCCTGCGGGAAGAGGGGCGGGGCGGAACCGCGAGTCGCGGAGCACGGTACGTACGGCGGAGCCTCGTCGTCGCTCAAGTGGCGCTCGCCTTCGTCCTCCTGATCGGCGCCGGCCTCCTGCTCGCGAGCTTCCGTCAGCTGCTCGGCGTCGATCCCGGCTTCCGCGCCGAACACGTCATCACCGGCCGCGTCAGCTTGCTCGAGACGCGCTATCCGAACGACCCGTCGCTGCGCTCGTACGTCAGCCGCGCGCTCGAGCGGATTCGCGCATTGCCGGGCATCGAAGCGGCGGGCGTGAGCACGTACCTCCCATTCAGTTGGGATAGCAGCAGCAGTGTGATCATCCCGGAAGGCTACGTAATGGCGCCGGGCGAGTCGGTGGTGTCGCCGAACCAACTGTATGTCACGGATGGCTACCTCGAGGCGCTGCGCGTGCCCTTGAAGCGCGGGCGGTTCTTCACGCCGAACGATACTGACGGCGCGCCGAGGGTCATCATCGTGGACGAGCAGTTGGCCAAGAAATTCTGGCCGAATGCCGACCCGGTGGGCCATCGCGTGTACATGCCCTCGACACCGGACGACGTCGCCAAACCTGGGCCCAATGTGAAGTGGATGCAGGTTGTCGGGGTCGTCGGAGCAGTCAAGCTGAAGGGATTGATCGAGGGGGAGAACGCGCGCGCCGGCGCCTATTACATCCCGTACATGCAGGACACGTCGCGGAACATCGGCTTCGCAATTCGCACCGCCGGCGAGACGAGCGCGGCGCTCGCGTCGATCCGGCAGGCCCTCACGACGACCGATCCCGAGCCCCAGCTTTATGATGTCTTCTCGATGCCCGAGCGTGTGGAGAAGTCGTTGAACCCGCGCAAGACGCCGATGATGCTGGCGCTCGGCTTCGGCGGCATCGCGCTCTTCCTCGCATCGCTCGGGCTGTACGGCGTGCTCGCCTATCAGGTCGGCCAGCGCACGCGCGAAATCGGCATCCGCCTCGCGCTCGGCAGCGACTCCGCGAGGATTTTGAGGCTCGTGCTGAAGGAAGGCGTCGTGCTGGTGCTCGTCGGCTTGACGATCGGCTTCGCCGGCGCCCTCGCGCTGCGCAGCGTGATCGCGTCACAGCTCTACGGTGTCGGACCGCTCGATCCGTCGGTGATCGGATTGGTGATCGTGGTGCTCGCGATCGCATCGATCGGTGCGTGCCTCGCCCCGGCCCGTCGCGCGACACTCGTCGATCCGGTAATTGCTCTTACGCAGCAATGAAAACGGGGTCCTGCGCTTCGTCTCTCGCCGCGCCGGCGAGATGTCGCACGCCGCTCAGGCGTTCCTGCACGTCGCGCGAGTCCGGCATCCGGAAACATGAAGCGGGTCGCGCCCGTATCTTGGAACGTGTCTAGTCAGGTCAGATCGGGTCGGATCAGGTCTAATCGGGTCTGATCGGGTCCCGACCTGAGTGACCCGAGCGACCTGTCAGACCCGATCGATCCGATTGGACCCGAGTAGGCCGGAGCGACCTGACGATGGATACCCTGCGCCAAGACCTGAAATTCGCCTTCCGGATGCTCGTCAAGGATCGCGGGTTCGCCATCACCGCGATCGTTACGCTGGCCCTTTGCATCGGCGCCAACAGCGCGCTGTTCACGATCGTCCAGTCGGTCCTGCTGCGGCCGCTGCCGTACCCCGCCCCCGATCGCTTAGTCATTACTTATGACTCGTTCCCAGGTGCCGGTGTCGAGCGCGCGGGCACGTCAATCCCGAATTACGTCGATCGTGCGAAGCTGACGGACGTCTTCGACGTGTATTGCCTCTACCAGTGGGGCGGCTTTCGCGTCGGGAAGGGCGGCGCGTCAGAGGGCGTCTCATCGATGAGCGTGACGCCGTCGTTTTTCCGCGTGCTGCGCGCCGCGCCCCTCCGCGGGCGCTTGTTCACCGAAGACGACGGACAGCCCGGACGAAACAAGGTGACGGTCCTCAGCCGCGGGCTGGCCGAGAAGCAGAGCGGCGGCGTGGACGGAGTGGTGGGACGCGACATTCGCCTCGACGGGCAGCCATATCGCGTCGTCGGCGTCCTGCCCGACACATTTACATTCCTCAGTCCCGACGTTCGTGTCTACGTGCCGCTGGCCTTCAGCGCACAGGACAAATCTGAAGAGCAGCGTTGGAGCCAGAATCACGAAGGCATGGGGCGCCTGGCCGCGGGCGTCACGATTCAGCAGGTGCGCGCGCGGCTGGATGCACTGAATGCGGTATATACCGAGCGCGCCGGCCCCTTGAAGGACGCCCTGATCAACGCCAAGTACAACACGGTCGTCAGCGCGCTCGAAGCCGACCTCGTACGCGATGTCCGGAGTGCGCTCCAGCTGCTGTGGGGTGGCGTGCTCTTCGTGCTGCTCATCGCCGCCGTCAACATCACCAACCTGTCGCTCGTGCGCGCGAGCGGCCGCGTCAAGGAGCTCGCAACGCGCCACGCTCTCGGCGCGGCGCGGTCCCGCGTCATGCGGCAGCTCGTGACCGAGACGACGCTGGTGACGCTCTTGGGCGGTGCGGCTGGCCTGAGCGTCGGCTATTGGTGCGTCGATGCTCTGAAGAAGAGCGGCATCTGGGATCTCCCGCGGGCTCACGAAATCCACATGGATGCCATCGTCATCGCCTTTACATTCGGCGTCGCCGTATTACTAGGCCTTGTCGTGGGCGCCGTCCCGGCGCTGCAGCTCGCCGGCTTCAACCTGAATTCGGTGCTCCGCGAAGAAGGACGTGGCGGCACCGCCAGCCGCAGTGCACGCTACGTGCGGCGCGGTCTCGTCGTCGCGCAGGTGGCGCTCGCGTTCATCCTGCTGATAGGAGCGGGGCTCCTGCTCGCGAGCTTCCGGCAGCTGCTCAGCGTCGATCCGGGCTTCCGGGCGGAACACGTCATCACCGGGCGGGTCACGCCGCTGGAGGCGCAGTATCCAAACGACGCGGCCTTGCGATCGTACGCGGCACGAGCGCTCGCCAGCATCCGCGCGCTGCCGGGCATCGAAGCCGCGGGCGTCAGCAGCTTCCTGCCATTCAGCTGGGACGGCAGCAGCAGCGTGGTCATTCCGGAAGGCTACGTGATGGCGCCAGGCGAGTCGGTAGT
The DNA here is from genome assembly GCA_963800785.1 of Vicinamibacteria bacterium. Classification (GTDB taxonomy): domain Bacteria; phylum Acidobacteriota; class Vicinamibacteria; order Vicinamibacterales; family JAENWD01; genus JAENWD01. The sequence continues at coordinate 769,401 of CAWDCH010000018.1, read as the reverse complement.
ATCGCCGAATCAGCTCTACGTCAGCGAGGGCTATCTACAGGCGCTGCGCGTGCCATTGAAGCGCGGGCGCTTCTTCACGGCGGGCGACACCGAGACCGCTCCCAAGGTCATCATCGTCGATGATCGACTGGCAAAGAAGTTCTGGCCAAATGCCGATCCGATCGGCCGTCGCATGTACTTACCGGACAAGCCGGAAGACATCGCCAAGCCAGGACCGACGGTCAAGTGGATGCAGGTGGTTGGCGTCGTCGGTGCAGTGAAGCTGAAAGGGCTCATCGAGGGCGAGAACGCAAGGGCGGGCGCCTACTACATGCCGTACGCGCAGAACCCCACGCGCGGCATCGGCTTCGCGATTCGCACCGCGGGCGATACGAGCGCCGCGTTGTCGTCGGTGAGGCGCGCCCTCGCCGGCGTCGATCCCGAGCTTCAGCTCTTCGACGTCTTCTCGATGCCTGAGCGCGTCGACAAGTCGCTGAACCCGCGCCGTACGCCGATGGTGCTGGCGCTCGGATTTGGCGGCATCGCGTTATTTCTGGCGTCGCTTGGTCTCTATGGCGTCCTGGCGTATCAGGTGACACAGCGAACGCGTGAAATCGGGATTCGCATGGCGCTCGGCAGCGACCGGGGCCGCATCCTGACGCTCGTCCTGCGTGAGGGGCTGGCGCTCGTGCTGGTCGGCCTGACGATTGGCTTTGCCGGCGCGTTGGCACTGCGGAGCATCATCGCCTCACAGCTCTACGGCGTGGGCCCGCTCGATCCATCGGTGCTTGGCGCGGTAACGGTCGTGCTCGCCATCGCGTCGGTGATCGCCTGTCTGGCACCGGCGAGGAGAGCGACGCAGGTGGATCCGGTGATTGCGCTTACGCAACCGTGAAGGTGATCGTGAAATTGCGGATTGCGGATTGCGGATTGCGGATTTGATTGCGGATTAGAGGGAGATTGCGGATTGGAGGTAGGGCGCACTGGGTGCGCCCAACTTACTCACCAACGACCCGTAACGTAGGGAAGACTACTCGCGAGCGTCCGAACCTGATCGAAATCCGCGAGCAAAAGCCCCGTCCCATCCCACATCCCCGTCGTCAGTGCCTCGTGTGCTGATCGCGGCATCGTGGCCTCGACACGAAGATCGCCTGCGGAGACCTGCAGTCCTTCGACGTCGACCTTGACCGTCGTTGCCGGATCGGACTCCACGCGCTTCATCAACTGCTCGACGTCCTCGTGACTCACCGTCAGGCAGGGGAGACCGATGGTGACGCTGTTGCCGAAGAAGATCTCCGAATAGACTTCGCCAACGATTGCCTCGATCCCCCAGCGCTGCAGCGCCTGCGGCGCGTGCTCGCGCGAGCTGCCGCAGCCGAAGTTCCGATTCACGAGCAGGACCTGCGCGCCTTGGAACTGCGGCGCGTTGAAGGGGTGCGCGGGATCCGACCGGTCGTCTGCGAACACATGCTTCTCCAGCCCTTCAAACGAGATCGCGCGCAGATATCGGGCCGGGATGATGCGATCGGTATCGATGTCGTGACCGCGAAGCGGCAACGCACGGCCCGAGACTGCCTGGATCCGACTGGCGCCGCTCATACGCCCGCTCCCGCGCCAACCAGCTGCTGACGCACGTCCACGACCTCGCCGGCGAGCGCCGCCGCGGCGACCATCGCGGGAGACATCAGCAGGGTTCGACCCGTCGGGCTGCCCTGGCGGCCCTTGAAGTTCCGATTCGAGGAGCTCGCGCAGATCTCGCGGCCTTCGAGACGGTCCGGATTCATCGCCAGGCACATCGAGCAGCCGGCGCCGCGCCACTCGAAGCCGGCGTCACGAAACACCTCGTGCAGCCCTTCCCGCTCGGCATCCTGACGCACCGTTTCCGAGCCGGGCACCACCAGCGCGCGCACCCCGGGAGCCACGTGATGGCCGCGCACGATGCGCGCGGCTTCGCGCAAATCCGACAGGCGACTGTTCGTGCACGACCCGATGAACGCGACGTTGATCGGCGTGCCGGCGATTTTCTGACCGGCGCTGAAGCCCATGAATTGCAGCGCCTCCGCGATGCCGGCGCGCTCGCCTTCAGCGGCGGCCGCGGGATCCGGCAGTGTGCTGTTCACCCCCACCGACTGGCCGGGATTGATGCCCCAGGTGACCGTCGGCTCGATCGATTCGCCCTCGAGCACCACGCGATCGTCGTAGGCCGCATCGGAATCCGATCGCAGGTCACGCCACACGGCTGTCGCCCGCTCGAAGTCCTCACCGGCGGGCGCGAACGAACGCCCCTCGAGATAGGAGAACGTCGTCTCGTCCGGGTTGACATAACCCACCCGCGCCGCGCCCTCGATGGACATGTTGCACATCGTCATACGTTCGTCCATCGACATGCGATCGACGACGGGACCCGCATACTCGTAGGCAAAGCCGGCGCCGCCTTTCACACCCAGGCGGCGGATGATCTCGAGGATCACGTCCTTGGCGTAGACGCCCGGCATCAGGCGTCCCGTCACCTCGATGCGACGGACCTTGAGCGGCTCGAGCGCCAGCGATTGCGACGCGAGGACGTCACGGACCTGTGAAGTGCCGATGCCGAAGGCGACTGCACCGAACGCGCCGTGTGTCGACGTGTGGCTGTCGCCGCAGGCGATCGTCATGCCGGGCTGCGTCAGCCCCAGCTCGGGACCGATGACGTGGACGATGCCCTGGTGTGCGTTGCCGATGTTGTAGAGCGGGATGCCGTACTCGAGACAGTTCCGCTCGAGCGACGACATCATCGCTTCCGCCATCGTGTCGAGGAACGGTCGCTGTCGGTTGGCCGTCGGGACGATGTGATCCACTGTCGCGAACGTGCGATTCGGAAACGCGACACGCCATCCACGCTGACGCAGCATGTCGAAGGCCTGGGGGCTGGTCACCTCGTGGACGAGATGAAGGCCGATGAAGAGCTGCGTCTGACCCGTCGGCAGCCGTCGTACGGTGTGCGCGTCCCACACCTTCGCCAGCAGTGTCTTGCCCATAACACCAGCTTATCACCGGCATCTGACTATAAACGGGAGTTACGTTGTCAGGTTCGCCGTTCTTATGACCCGTTCAGACCCGATCCGACCTGATTGGACCCGTGTTCAGTCCGGCCACCCCAGCTCGCATGCGATCGTGTCGGCCAGCGTCGGGTTCGTCGGGGCGAACCCGAGCTCCGCGAGCGGTCGCCCTTGGACGCCGCGCGGCGTGCGCAGCTGGAGCACACGGACATCGGGTGACCACTTCGCGATTGCCGGTGGCAGCGCCGCCGTTTCGCCGAGCCGCGGCATCGTGATGTCGACGAATCCGCGAACCGCGTCGTCGCAGAGGGCGAAGTAGATCGCACCGATGAGGTCGTCGAGGCCGACGAGCGCGCCGTCCACGGACGGCGTCAGAGCCTCTGGGGGCACGATCCCCTCGATCGGCGGCGCCGCCGTGAGCACGCCTGGCGTGAGCGGCACTACGACACGCTTGGTCGCGCCCGCGACCGTTGCCTGAAGCGTGGCCGCATCGGGCTCGGGCTGCGGTCCGGCTGCGACGGCTGGCAGCGCGATCACGGTATGGGCGCGGCTGCGACGCTCTTCGAGAGAGGTCAGCAGCGTCAACAGCGCCTCCAGCCCGATGTGGATGACGGCGTCCGCCTGTTCGAGCGCGGCAAAATCTGGAACCGCCGTCGGCCCCCACGCTGAATGCGGTAGGGCGCCGGTGCCGTTCTGGCCGGTCGGGAAGACGTGGACCAGATGGCCGCCGGTGCTGAGAAAGGCGGCCAATTGGGTCAGGAGGTATCCAGCGTTGCCGGTCAGGACCAGACGCAGCCGCCGGCCGCGACCCACATCTTTATGGCGTACCAGATCGGTCGCGATCCGGCGATGCCGGAACGAAAAGGTCCGGTCCATCATTCGGCGGGCCACCAACCCGCCTGCCAATGCGCCCAGCGGCCCAAACGGCAGGGCATAGTCGACCTCGTCGATTAACTCGGCACGCCCGTCGGCCGCCGGCGCGACTTTGTGAGTATGCACCCAGCGCTTGAACGGGCCCGCGACCTGAACGTCCTGAAACTGCACGCCGTCGATGAACCCGCGATGCACCGCTTCCCACCGGATCTTCAACAGGCCGCGGCGGATCTCCATCGTCAGGCGGCTGCCGTCGGCGATGCCGCCGTGTCGGGACAGGACCCGCAGATGTTCCCAAGGCGGCGCCAGGCGCTCGAACGCGCCGGGCCGAACGTGCCAGGCAAACAGAGCCGCGGGAGACACGTCGAGGATCGAGTGTTTCTCGTATGTCGGCACGGTGTCAGCGGTCGGGGACCGTCGGCTCGGGGTGACGGTCGGGCGCGTATCGCCGCAGGTATTCTTTCGTCGGCATCTTCCGAGCGGTGTTCTCTGAGCTCATATAACGCACCGTGCCGAAAATCGGACGTTCCGGCGGCCAGGGGGCGATCATACCGTCCAAGCGTCCAGAAGATGCCGCTGAGGAATTGGGGTCCCGTCCGTCCACCGCGTACTTGTTGTTCAACTCGATCATGACCGCCAGGCCGTCCTGTGGCGTCGGCGACCACTCCAGAATTTTCTTGCCCAAGAGCATTCGAAGATAGTTCTGGATGCGCCCCTCGACGATCAGCTCGCCCTGGGCGGCCGGCCGAGCGCATCGTGCGTCTCGGCGGCCTCGAACTGTTCGAGTGAATACGTCACGGGACGAGGATCCGTTACGTGGTGGCCAAGGGTGGTCAGGGCCCAGGACGGCGGCGGCTCGAACCGGTCGTAATCGGCGGGTCGCTGGACGCACGGGTTGAAGCCGAGCCGCTCGCCGACACACTCTACCAGCCAGCTCTGGCGCTGCTGGCACGTGCCGGCAACGCCTGACGACCTCGGCTGGAGTGCCCGGCGCTCCGCGCGCGGATGGCGCGTCGAGCGGGTCCCGCAGAGGGCGTTCGGGAAAGAACGCGCGCAACAGGGAGGATCCCGTTGGCGTTGACAGCGTCGAACCGAACCGGAATGCGCGCCACGGCCGCTTCGGTCAGCCGATTGACGGTGAACGCGGGATAGTCGTCGCAGACGACGATTGCCGCGTGGGGCGCGAGCAGGTCGAGCAGCCCGTCCGGATGTCCCGGGGGTTCGACGTAGGGAAGTATGTGACGCCCGATCGGCGAAACGCCTCGCGGTTATCCGCCATGCCTTCGAGGATGAAGCGACGGATGCGGAAAACCCTCCCTCACAGTTGGGGTACGGTATCCTAGATTCACCGCCGGGAATCAAAGACCTTAAAAGGAGCTGTAACGACCGTGCCATATCCCGAATATTTCGTCGCGCCAATGCGCGAGGAACTGACTCAGCTTGGTGTCGAAGAGTTGCGAACGGCCGAGGCTGTAGACGAGGCCTTGAACCGGAAGGGCAGCGTCATGGTCGTGGTCAACTCGATCTGCGGGTGCGCGGCGGGCAAGGCGCGTCCCGGCGTAGCGATGGCGCTTGGCCACGACGTCAAGCCGGATCACGTGACGACGGTGTTCGCAGGAGCCGATGTCGAAGCGACCGACCGGGCCCGAACCTACTTCATCGGCTATCCGCCATCTTCGCCATCCGTGGCGCTTCTGCGCGACGGACAGCTGGTCTACATGATGGAGCGGCGCCAGATTGAGGGTCAGTCCGCTGACGCCATCGCGCGTCAATTGATGGCCGCGTTCGACCAGTACTGCGCGCCCGCTTCTGATCGGGCCTGACTCAGTGCCGCAGTGCAACAGTGCTGCGGTGCTGCCGTGCGGCGGCCCTCCAGTCGGCGGCGTCAGCTCTGCAGCACCGTAACAATGTGGCACCGTGGCACGGCACCGCAGCACTGTGGCACTTGACAAATGCCCCCTCCTTTAGCTGACCGCCTGTCTCGCCCAATGACGAGCCTGCGCGTGTCGGTCACCGACCGCTGCAACCTGCGCTGCGAGTACTGCATGCCGGAGGCCGAGTACACGTGGCTGCCGCGCGAAGACATCCTCGGTTTCGAAGAGACGGCGCGCATTGTTCGGATATTCGTCCGCCTCGGCGTTCGCCGGGTCCGGCTGACGGGCGGCGAGCCGCTGCTGCGACGCGACCTGCCATCGCTCATACGGATGCTGGCGAACATCGACGGCATCCAGGACCTCGCGCTCACGACCAACGGCGTGCTCCTTGCGGATCACGCCGAGGCGCTTCGTGCTGCGGGGCTGCAGCGGCTCACGGTCAGTCTCGATACCTTGAAGCGCGAGACGTTCGTCCGGCTGACTCGCGCCGACGAGCTCGGGCGCGTGCGAGAAGGACTCACGGCGGCGGCGCGCGTGTTCCCGGGATTCAAAATCGACACGGTGCTTCTCCGCGGCATCAACGACCACGAGATTGACGCGCTTGTGGACGAAGCGCACACGCTAGGCGCCGAGCTGCGCTTCATCGAGTACATGGATGTTGGCGGCGCCACGCGGTGGACGCCAGCGCAGGTCGTGGCGCGCCACGAGATCATCTCAGCGCTCGGTCGGCGCGGCTCGATCTCGGCGCGCGACGCGAGGGGCTCTGCTCCGGCGGAGCGATTCGCGCTTCCCGACGGCCAGATCGTCGGCATCATCGCGTCGACGACGCTGCCGTTCTGTCGGACGTGCGATCGCAGCCGCCTGACCGCTGACGGTCTTTGGTATTTGTGTCTTTACGCCCAGTCGGGATTTGACCTCCGCGAGCGCGTCCGCGCCGGCGATTCAGACGATGAGCTCGCGGCGCTGATCCGATCGACGTGGCAGGGGCGCGCGGATCGCGGCGCCGAGGAGCGCCTCTTGGCGAGGGATCGACAGCCGCTCGTGCCGTTGAGTTCCCTGAGAACGAATCCTCACCTCGAGATGCATACCCGAGGTGGGTAGCGGTTCGGAGCTCCAACGAACCGCGTTCTTCATAGCCTCCATTCTTGGATCCTGCTCGTCGAGGACGACCCGGATTCCGGGGACATGCTCGCCGAGCTCCTCGCGCATTTTGGCCATTCCGTCACGCTGGTCCGATCGATTGCGCAGGCGACGGCCCTGGTCGGCGAGCCGTGGGATGTGGTGATCAGCGATATCGGTCTGCCAGATGCAGCGGTCTCGAAGTGGGGTCGCCGATTCCGATCCGGTCGCACCAGCTGCTGCTAATCGCGATGAGCGGCTACGGCACGACCTCGGACATTGCCGGCAGCCGTGAGGCCGGCTTCGCCGAGCATCTGGTCAAACCCGTCGATTTCAATCAGCTGGTGTTGGTTCTAGGGAAACCGGCGCTGAACTGACTTTTGCCACAGAGCAACGCAGCGTAGCAGTCTACGCGCGGCGGCGCCACACCATCGGTCGATCGATGCGCTGACCGCCGAACACCGTGTCCCACCGGCCCGGAATCAGCGTTCCGCAGGCGCTGCACGCGCCCTCTGGGGTCAAGAAGTACGCATTGATGTGATAGCCGAGACGTTCGACCAGGATCTGACCGCAAGCGTGGCACGACGTGTGCTCGAGTGCGCCCACGCGCCCCGGCCGATTTCCAGCGTAGACGAACCGCAGCCCATTCTCTTTGCCGATCGCCGCTGCCTTCACCAGATCATCGTCGTCCGTGTCGCGACGATCCGTCATGCGGTAGTCCTGATGGTAGGCGGTGACGTGCCACGGGATGTCGGGCGACACGCTCGCGATGAACGAGGTCAAGCGATCGATCTCGTCGCGTGAATCGTTGAAGCCGGGAATGAGCAGCGTGACGATCTCGAGCCAGAGGCCCATCGAGCGAATGCGCCGAATCGAGTCGAGGATTGGCTCGAGGCGCCCTCCGAGCTGACGATAGTGGCGATCGTCGAAAGATTTGAGATCTACCTTATAGAAGTCGAGGTGAGGCCTCACGTACTCAAGCACACGCGGCGTGCCGTTGCCGTTGGAGACGAACGCCGTCTTCAGACCGGCGGCGCGGGCCTCGCGGAAAATTGCGACCGCCCATTCCGCGGTGATCAGCGGCTCGTTGTAGGTCGAGACGACGACGCGGGCGCCCTGATCGAGGGCGGCGGCGACGAGCTGTGGCGGGGTGACTTCCATCGGCGGCGCGACCGCATTCGGATCGCGCAGCGCCTGTGAGGTCACCCAGTTCTGGCAGTAGGAGCAGTGCAGGTCGCAGCCGAGCATCCCGAAGCTGAACGCCAGGGCGCCGGGCATGGCGTGAAAGAACGGCTTCTTCTCGATCGGATCGCACTGCACGCCGCCGACGTAGCCCCATGGCACGTAGAGCGTGCCGCCGCGGTTGAAGCGGACCTTGCAGACGCCGGCAGCGCCGTCGGGGATGGGGCAGTTGTGACCGCAGGCGTAGCAGTGCAGCCGCCCGCGCTCGATGGGCTCGTAGAGCTCGCCCGGGCGCACGCGCGCTTCGAGCACGTCTTTCAGCGCCATGGTTTGATTGTACGCGTACGACCGTACGTAGGCCCAAGCTTTCGCTTGGGCAATAAGAAGTCGGCGATGCCCGAGCTAAAGCTCGGGCCTACGTACGGCCAGATGGGGGACTCGGGGCTACGTACGGCGAGATGGAGGAATTGGCGGCGTCGGCGGCTGGCTCTGCTGCTTGAAGACGTTCATCGCGAGCGCCACCATGCTGCCGATATCGGAGACGTTCGCCGGCAACACCAGGTTCGTGCTCCCCGCGGCGAGCTGACCGAACTGCGTGACGTACTGTTCGGCCACCCGCAGCTGGACCGCTTCGAAGCCCCCCTCGACCTTGATCGCCTCAGCAACCCGGCGAATGCCTTCAGCGGTTGCGGCCGCCACGGCGAGAATCGCCTCGGCCTGACCCTGTGCCTCGTTGATCTGCCGCTGCCGATGCGCTTCCGACGCCTTGATCGTCTGCTGCTTGTCGCCTTCGGCGGTATTGATCGCGGCGTCGCGCTGTCCCTCGGAGGTGAGAATCACGGCGCGCTTCTCGCGCTCGGCGCGCATCTGTTTCTCCATCGCGGCGAGCACGTCGGCCGGCGGCGTGATGTTCTTGATCTCGTAGCGCAGGACCTTGACGCCCCACGACTCCGACGCCTTGTCCAGCTCGCTGACGACGGACGTGTTGATGTTGGTCCGCTCCTCGAACGTCCGATCGAGATCGATCTTGCCGACCTCGCTGCGCAGCGTAGTTTGCGCCAGCTGCGAGATCGCGAACATGTAGTCGGAGATCCCGTACGAGGCGCGCTCGGGATTCAGGACCTTCAAATAGAGGACCCCGTCGACCTGCACCTGCACGTTGTCGCGAGTGATGCAGACCTGCGCAGGAATGTCGACCGATTGCTCCTTCAGCGTGTGGCGGTAGCGTATGATGTCGACGAACGGCACGAGGATGTGGAAGCCCGCCTGAAGCGTGCCCGCAAACCGTCCCAGGCGTTCAATGATGTAAGCGTTCTGCTGCGGCACGACGACCGCCGTCTTCGCCATCACGATGAGCAGGAAAAACGCGATGACGACGACGGCGATCAACCCTCCGGAAATCACATCCATCGGCTATCGCTCCGGAACGAGGTAAAGGGTCAGGCCATCCACGCGCTGCACCCGCGCGCGCTGGCCGCGTGCCAGCTCACCGTCGTGGGCGTTGCGCGCCGACCACACGGTGCCGCGCAGCTCCGCGCGTCCGATGGCGCCGGGCCGGATCGTCTCGAGCGGCAGCGCCGTCTCGCCGACGAGGGAGTCGACATCGGTGGTTCCCGGTTGCCACAGCTGCATCAAGCGCTTGCGGAAGAACAGCAGCATCGCGACGCTGCCGATGCTGAACATCAGCCACTCGAACCAGGCCGGAACCACGAACCCGACGAGGCTCGCGAGGCCGACGAGGATCGCGCTGATTCCGAAGAAGATCAGATAGAACCCGCCGGGCGTGGCGAGCTCCAGCGCCGAGAGCGCGAGACCGAGGAGAATCCACTGCCACCAGGCCATGGGGGTGGGCGAATTATACTGTCACTGTGCGCCGTATTCTCGTGACCAATGACGATGGCATCCATTCCGAAGGAATTCGTGCCCTCGCCGACGCGTTGCGCGCGCTCGGGGATGTCATCATCGTCGCGCCATTGACCGAAGCCAGCGCGATCGGTCACGCGCTGACGCTGCGGCGTCCATTGCGGATCGAATCGTTTGGCAGCGGAGCCTACGCGGTAGATGGCACGCCCACCGACTGCGTGAACCTGGGAATCCGTATCCTGATGGACGGCAACAAGCCCGATTTCGTCGCGTCAGGCATCAACAAGGGCTACAACGTCGGCGACGACGTGACCTACTCGGGTACGGTCGCCGGTGCGCTTGAAGCGGCGCTGCTGGGCATACCGTCAATGGCGGTGTCGCTGGGCGAATGGACGCCTGGCGCCGACTTCGGGTATGCGGCGCGGGCGGGCGCCGCGGCGGCGGAGGCCATCCTCGCGCAACCGCTGCCACCGCGCACGTTCCTGAACGTCAACGTGCCTCCCGGTCTGCCCGTCGGACTGCGCGTGACGACACAGGCGCGTCGCAACCACGCGACGTCGGTCACGGCCCGAGTCGATCCCCGTGGCCGCAGCTACTACTGGATCGACGAAGCGCAGTGTGAGTGGCACGACGACCCGAGCTCCGACTACGCGGCCGTGCAGGAAGGCTACGTTTCGGTGACCCCCCTCCAGCCCGATCTGACGGCGCACGCGGCGATCGCCGATCTCGCGCACGCGCTGACCGACGCGGAACAATCAGTCGAGTAGCCGTTATCGTCTGCGGCGCGCGATCTGGCGCTTGTAGGCGGTGAGCAGCCGGTGGCCCTTGGCGGCGATACGGCGCGCGGCGGCCACCGTCTTCGGCACGGGCTCGCCCCATTCCGCCGCGGTCAGCGCAAATCGCGTCGGCCGTCCCTTGTCGTCGATCAGCTTCGGCAGAGGACCAGAGCGCCCGTAGAAACGCACCGCCCAACTGCCTTTCCGACGCATCTCGTCAGGCGTCATTTCCCGCATCGTCGTGGCGACGCCGCGTCGGGTCTTCGCGCGGACATGCGACACGCGACGCTTCGGTGCGGTCCGCGATTTCGGCGCCAAGGCAATCGTCCGTTCGCGAGCCGCTGCCGGCGTCGGTCGGACCTCGCACGACTGTTCTCGACGAGATTCGAAAGGTTCGGAGTGCTGAGGAGTTTTCGTGTCCACGGGAGGTCGTTTGGCTGCCTGGAGTTGAGCCTAGCCGAAAGGCCGAAGGCCCTCAAACCTTGACGGGAAGGCCGGAATTGTGATGCTCGACCGGCCCCAGTCGAGCTCGGAGAACCCCCTGGAATCCGGTCTATTTCAGCCCATCCATCACGCGTGGCACACGCTTCGCAGGGCGCGACGGACGCCAGTCGAGAACGCTCCCGCGCATCGCGGCATATGCACGGCAAGCGCTTGATTTCAGAAGGGAGAGACGCCGGCGAGCAGTGCCGGGAGGCCCAGCAAGGCTGACGTGTTCCGTAAGTAGTTTCGTAACGGGAAAAGGATGGAGAGGATAAGGTTATGCGCAAAGTTGTGATTACAGCACTGACCGCGGCCGTTACGTGCGCATGCTCTGAATCAACCCGGACACCCGCGACGCCGACTGAGTTGACCGCCCCCCTGCAGGTCCAGGCCGCTCAGCCGGACGGGACTGCCAAGAACCACACCACACACCTGTCGGGCGATCAGGAGGTCTTCACTCAGTCGAGCCCTGACGGGCCGACGCCTGCCGACTCGCATGCCCAGGGCCAGGCGCACTTCAAGGTGTCCGACGACGGGCAAACGGTCGAGTACCAGCTGATCGCCTCGAACATCAACAACGTGTTCATGGCGCACATCCACTGCGGTGTGCCCGGCATGAACGGGCCGATCGTCGTGTGGTTGTTCCCGAGCACCGACCCGACGCCGGGGCCGACAGGCGGCGGACGTCATGACGGTGTCCTGGCTGAGGGCACGTTCACCAACGCCAACGTCATGGCGCGTCCCGACAGCCCGGCGTGCCCGGGCGGCGTGTCGTCGTTAGCTGACGTGCTCGCCAAGATCAAGGCGCACGGAACATACGTCAACGTGCACACGAGCGACGGGAACGAAACGCCGAACGAAGGCCCAGGCGATTTCCCGGGTGGGGAAGTCAGGGGGCAGTTGGACAAATAGATGTAAGGGGCCAGGAGTCAGGGTCAGGGGTCGACGAGCAAGGCCTGATCCCCTCTCCCTGATTTCTGGTCCCTGACCTCTGACCATTTCTGAGGTAGGATAGTCAGGTTGTCGGGGCGTGGCTCAGCCTGGTAGAGCACTCGGTTCGGGACCGAGGGGTCGGAGGTTCAAATCCTCTCGCCCCGACCAAAATTTAGACGGTTTTCCTCAGCAATCCCACCGATATTGAAAAATCCGACTCAGACGAGGTAAGACGAAAAAGGACGTTCAGGTGGAAAGATTTTTCCACTTAATTTCCACCTGGACAGGAAACTGGTGGGGTGGTGGTAGCCTGTCCGCATGGACGCCAAAGATGCCGAGATCGGTCGGCTGAAGGACCGTCTGGTATCGAAAGAAGTAGACGACCTCGATAATGTGCTGCGGGCGAACAAGCGCCTCGAAGAAGAGATCGAGCAGTGGAGGCGGCGTGGCCTAGCCGCTGAGGCCGAGGCGGAGCGGCTGCGGAAGGAATCGACGCGGATCACCGTGCAGCAGCGCACTGTGATCTCACGGTTGGAGGACGAAATCTTCGACCTGTGCGGGCGGCTGAACCTGATGGCGAACGAGATGGAGAAGGTAATGGCGAAACGGGATGCCTTGCTAACACACCCATCCACGCCACCGACGACGGTCTGAGCATCCACGACCACTTTGAAGAAGTGGTGCCCAGCGGCGATGTGGTTTCCACTTGATTTCCACCTGTCCGAAAAACACCTCACTTTACAAAGGAAACACCCCGATCGGCCCAGCGTTCGGGACCGAGCGGTCGGAGGTTGAAATCCTCTCGCCCCGACCAACTCCACAAAATTCACAGCGACTTCAGGAATTCCACGAGATCTGCTTTCTCCGCCTCAGTCAGTGTCAGCGGAAGCGCGTCCACATAGTGGTTGACGACCGCCGGTAAGTCGGCGGCGCTCCCGTCATGAAAGTACGGCGGATGCTGCCAGAGCGCGCGCAGCGGCGTCGTCCGATACATGCCGGTGGCGCTGCGATCGGCATACGCCGCGTCGGCGCCGACCTCCAACGGATCATGGAGGAACGGCACGCCTGGTGCTCCGCTCGAGACGTCGGTGTACGTTGGCGCAATGTGACAGGTCCCGCACTGCGCGACACCATTGAAGACGATCTGCCCGCGCGCCGCTGCCGCCGCGTCGAAGCTTCCGGCGGGCGGAGGCGGAGCCGCGAGACTCAACTGGTACGCGAGCAGCGCCGGTAATTTTGGCGTCACCCGATCCGGCTTCTGTCTGACCTCCACGCCGATGCGAGCATCGCTGAAGCTTCCGTGCCCGCCCATCTGAGTCACGCCGACATAGCTGTTCCAGTAGGAGATCGGCCCGTCGCCCGTATAGATCTCGAATGGCACGCCGCTCAACCCATAGATCGGCGGAATGACGACTGGCAACGACGACGCGTTTAGGATTGTCAGCGTACTGCCGTCGAACATGTGATGACGGGGATCGTAGGTGCCGGGAGGCCAGTCCTGGATTTCATTTTTCACGGCATCGCTCAAGCCTGGCGAGAGCGCTGCTATGGCGCCTACTCGGAGGTCGCGATTCGGCCAGCCATCGAGTCGTCTGCCAATGCCAGGCTCAAGAGAGTCGTCCACGGTCGAATGACAAAAGGCGCAGGTAATCCCGACACTCCTCAGGCGTCGCTGCCCCGTGACTTTTCCGACGACACCGACGACGGCGTCCAGTTCCAGCAAACGCAGAGTGACGGCGGGATCGTTGACATCGAGCTGTCCGGTGGCGAGCGCCTGAGTCACCGACGGCGGCAGCGCTTCGGCATCCACCTTCAGTCCCAGGGAGAGCGCCTGTGCCGGCGTAACCGATTCGATGACCTCGTGGAGGCGAAGCGCGTCGGTCCAGAGTTGCTCATCGCCGAACGTGTCGAAGCGGAAGATCGCGCGTCCATCGTGCGGATTCGCCGCCTGGACTGAACCGGAGTCTGAAATGCCGAGTGACAGTGCGAGCGCGAGGGCGGACGAGGCAGCGCCGATGAGTCGCATGGCTTCTTCTCCTGGGCATACACTCGTATGCCGACAAAGGGAAGAGGCCAGCACGTGTGCGGCTGGAGATAGCAAGAGTCAGACCGCGCGGCGTAGGCCGTTATCCCCACAAGAAGAGCCGATTGAGTTGTATGCCAGGCGAACAGTTGTATAGTGTCAAACCCGTGGGCGATCCCACTGCTGTGCTCCGTTCGGCAGGTCCCGGTGCGCCAAGCACGAGTCCGTCCACACACGCGCTGTTCGTTCGCATCACGCACTGGATCTCAGCGGGCGCATTCGCCGTCCTGCTCCTCAGCGGAATCGCAATTCTGCTCGCGCACCCGCGGCTGTACTGGGGCGAGACCGGCGGCGTCGGGGGCCCGTCCCTAATAGACTTGCCGCTGCCATTCGTGCTCGACGTGCCGATTCGCGGGCCCGGGCGCTACCTCCATTTCCTCGCCGCGTGGATCTGCGTGTTCACGGGCGCGGGGTATGTCGCGATGGGGTTCTTCACGGGGCATTTTACGCGGAGCCTCGTCCCGGCGCGCCGCGAGCTCACGCTACGAGCCATCCGTGATGTGGTGAGCGGCCACCTCCGGCGCCGCCACAGAAATGATGTGGTGCCGGCAACGTACAACGTATTGCAGCGGCTCACTTACATCACGGTCGTGTTCGTGTTGCTGCCGTTGATGATCTGCACGGGCCTGGCGATGTCGCCGGCGGTCACCTCGGTCGTTCCAGTCGTGGTGACAGTCTTCGGCGGGCAACAGAGCGCACGCACGATTCATTTCTTCGCGTCGTGCGCGCTCACCCTGTTCGTCCTGGTGCACGTCATGCTGGTGTGGCAGTCAGGCTTCAGCGCGCACATGCGGGCGATGATTCTCGGCGGGAGGGTGCGCTCACCCGCGACTGAAGGAACGGAGGCAGCATGAGTGACAGGGTCTCGCGTCGTCGGCTGCTGACCACGGGCCTTGGGGCGCTCGCCGGCGTGGGCGCGCTGCGGATCACGACGGGCGTCATGGATCGTTACGGGCTGATCCCGGCGAATTGTCACGGGGTTTACGGCTTGAGCGAAACGCTCACGTATGCGGGGCAGCGGCTGCTGACCAAGCTGCCCTCGATGGCGCGCGAGTTCGACCGCAGCCAGATTTCGACGGTGATTCCGGTGAACGGTCCTGCCCCCAAGACAGAGCCTTATCAAAAACTCCTGGCCGGCGGATTTGCTGACTGGCGCTTGACGATCGACGGCCTCGTCGACCGTCCGGGGTCGTTTTCGCTCGCCGACCTGAAAAGCTTCCCCTCGCGCTCGCAGATTACGCACCAGGCGTGCGAAGAGGGATGGTCCTTCATCGCCGAATGGACCGGCGTGCCGCTCGCAACCGTGTTGGAACATGTGGGGATTCGCCGCGACGCGAAGTTCGTCTTCTTCTTTACCTTCGACGAGTGGTGGGACAGCCTCGACATGGACGATGCGTTCCATTCGCAGACGCTGCTCGCCTATGCCATGAACGGCCCGGCGATGCCCCTCGATCACGGTGCCCCTTTGCGTGTGAAAGTGCCCCGGCAACTCGGCTACAAGAATCTCAAATACCTGTCCAGGATCACCGTGACGAATACCGCGAAGGGTATCGGTGACGGCTTGGGATCAGGTTCGCCATCCGCTGGATATTCCTGGTACGCAGGTATTTAACCGGAGGATCCAACCGTCCGCATCGACCCGCTGTTCCAGGAGCCAACCCGGCACGCGTCGTGGGCGCCACTGTCACCTTCGAACCCGGCGCCCGGACCGCCTGGCATACGCATCCTCTGGGCCAAACCCTCATTGTCACGGCAGGTTGTGGTCGCGCCCAGCACTGGGGTGGTCCGATCGAAGAGATTCGACCCGGTGACGTGATCTGGTTTCCTCCCGGTGAGAAGCACTGGCACGGCGTATCACCGACGACGGCGATGACACATATCGCGATCCAGGAGCAGCTCGATGGGAAGGCTGCCGATTGGATGGAGCACGTCAGCGAGGAGCAATACCAGGATGCAGGAGTGAATCGAGGAAGTGGATGGCCGGTGTCGTAGAGCCCACAGCGTGAGACTTTCTCACCGTTCCACCCGTGTCGCCCCCTCGCAAGCGGGGCCGCCACGTCGCCTCAAGACGGCCGGTCCATCTCGCCCTCAACGAGGAGCCGGTACCATCGGTCGGCATCAGGTCGGGTCGATGCCAGCCACGTCAGTGCTGCCGCCACCGCGAAGACGAGACCGATGATCATTCCCGGATTCTTCAGTCCCATCGGGCTATTGAGACCGGTGAGGAACGCCATTCCGAACCCGATCGCTGCGCCGAAGCCCCACGCCAGCGTCGCTTGCCGAAGCTTGAACCGCGCTCTGGCCCGGTGGAATACCGCGCGTTCACGTTCATTGTCGGCCCCTGTGAGATCAATCCCGACGCGATCCTGCATGCGCTCGCGAAATCGCTCGGCCATGTGGCGCAGCTCGGGATCCGTCTCAAGAAACGTCTCGACCAGTGTTCGGGTGTCGCCGCTCACCTCTCCTGCAAAGTACGCGGGAAGCAGGTCGTAGATCACATTGCGAGTGACGTTCATGGGTGTTCCTTTGGGGCGTCGAGCGGTACCCTCGCCCTGAGCACCTCGCGGGCGCGAGCAATTCGCGATTTCACGGCCGCGATGCTGATCCCGAGCGCCGCAGCAATCTCGGCGTACGACATGTCGCGGATGGAGTAGAGCAGCAGCGCGCGCCGATCGCCGGGCGCGACCTCGGCAAAGCGCCTGCGGAGTGCGCGCACGTTCGACGACTGTTCAGCCAGGCACTCGGCGTCCGGGCGCCCATCCGGCGTCGCGCCGTCCAGCTCTACGAATAGCGCCTCGCGCCGGCGATGCTGGTCCCGGTGAAGATTTCGCGTGATCGTGAGCAGATACGCCCGAACCGTCTGGACGCGAAGCCGATCCCGGGCCGTCCAGGCTCGCACGAACGTGTCGGCGGTCAGATCCTCTGCGAGGTTCGAGTCACCAGTCAGGAAGAGCGCCAGCCGGTAGACGGCCGAGTAATGACGCTCGTAGATGTCCCGGAACTCGTCCATGCGCTAGTGAGGATACGCAGAACCGGTCTCCAGGTTACCTGCGGCACGCGTCTCGGTCAGGCCGAGGTGCTCACCTGCCGACCCTGACGAGAATCGAGCCGCTGCCGCTTGTCGCACGTACGAGCGGTCCGTCATCACCAATCGTGCCTGCAACGCGGTTCTTCGAGACATCACCGCGCACATCGCCGCCCTCGATCTTGACGGATCCGGAACGGCTCGAGACGTCGAGCGCCAGGGGTGTGCCGCGATCGACGGTGATGTCGATGGCGCTGGAACCGGTCGAGAGCGTCCAGGGACTGCCCGGCGCACCGGCGACCGTGACGTGTCCGCTCTGACTGGTCGCGGTGACACCGGTTCGGGCGCCGCTCACAGTAATCGCGCTCGAACCCGACTCCACGTCCACGCCGCCGCGACCGGTCAGGGTCGCATTCACGGCGCCGCTCGACGTACGCACGCGCACGTCACCTTCGAGGGCACGGCCAGTGAAGGCGCTGCTGCCGGTCGTCACGGTGAGCGCGCCTTTGACGCCACTGGCGCTCACCGCACCAGAACCTGTCGTGATCGTGGCCGCGGCGCCAAGGCTGGCGACGTCGATTGCGGACGATTGCGTACGCACCGCGACTGGACCAGCGACTCCCCGAACCGTCGTCGCGCCCGAATCGCTGTTGGTGCGGACGTCGGTGTCTGGGGGCACGTACACCGTGTAGCTGACCGTTGTTGCCTTCTGCTCTGCGGCGTCGGATGGCGGACGCAGTCGCACCGTGGTACCGGCCTGCTCAATGGGCGGATGCTTCGCAACACGTCGCACCAGCTCGACAGCATTGGAAGGCGCGTCCCACGCGATCCGAACGGTCGCGACGCCCGAGACGACAACGCGCCCGGGCGTTCCCGAGACAACCTCGATCCGGCCTCTCATCGTCGAAACGTCCAGAATCGCCGCACCCTGCATGTCGAAGGTGCGTTCGAAGGGAAATCGTTGTGCCCGCGCGAGGGTGGCCGTGCCGATGACGAGCGCCAGGGTGAGGATAAGCGTGAAGCGGGTACGCATGGAACAGTGTAACGCCGCTTGAGCACTGCGAAAGGTGCACGGCGGTTCTGGTGCGTTTGAAGCACGTGCATCCCGACACGTTGCGGGACCTGCTCACGATGGCCCAGGCGTTTGTGTCGTCGCCTCGCCGGCGACGGTGAAGTGCTCCGGGCTCGCAGGCCGCGCGAAGTAGTAGCCAGTCGGACAATCTCGACAAGGAATTCAAGCGGCTGAAAGAGCGCGGCGTCGTGTTCACACAGCCGCCGACACCGACCGGGCCTGTTGCGATCGCTGTCTGCTCGGATACCTGCGGCAACTTCATTCAGCTGTATCAGCCGCCACAGGGGTAGACGCCCGTCCGGACGTGGTGCAGTCACTCCAGAACGGTGCGGGCCTACCGCATATTGGGTATCGCGGCCGCGCGCTCCAGCAACAGCTCACGCTCGCGTGTGTTGCGCGTGATTGAGGCGGCGCGTTCCAGCTCGCGCCGCGCTTCGTCGTAGCGTCCCACTTTCAACAGCAGATCGCCGCGCACGCTGGGCAGCAGGTGATACTGCTGCAATGCCTTCTCCTCTCGCAGCGAGTCGACGATCGCCAGACCGGCCTCGGCGCCGTGAGCCATGCCGACGGCGACGCCGCGGTTCAACTCGACGATCGGCGAGGGCATCACCCGCGCCAGCGTTTCATAGAGCGCAGCAATGCGCGCCCAATCGGTGGCGTCGGCCGTGGTCGCCCGCGCGTGGCAGGCCGCGATGGCCGCCTGCAATGCGTAGGGGCCGTGCGCCCCACCCAGACGCTCCGCACGCTCCAGTGCCGCAAGGCCCCGGCGAATGAGCAGTTGATCCCACAACGCACGGTTCTGATTCAGCAGCAGGATCGGCTCGCCGGATCGGCCGATACGCGCACGCGATCGCGAGGCCTGAATCTCGAGCAGGGCGACGAGGCCATGGACTTCGGGCTCCTTCGGCGCGAGACCGGCCAGGATGCGAGCCAGGCGCAGCGCGTCTTCGCACAGGGCGGGCCGAATCCAGTCGCCCCCTGCGGTTGCCGCATAGCCCTCGTTGAAGATCAGGTAGACCACTTCGAGCACTGATGCGAGCCGTCGCTCCAGCTCGGGTCCTCGCGGAACCTCGAAGGGCACGTGCTCCTTCGCGAGCGTTCGCTTCGCCCGGACGATGCGCTGAGCGACGGTAGGTTCCGGCACCAGAAACGCGCGGGCGATTTCGTCGGTGGTCAAGCCGCCCAACAGCCGAAGCGTCAGCGCGACACGCGCCTCCGTGGTGAGAACGGGATGGCACGCCGTGAACACCAGACGAAGGAGGTCGTCCCCGACATCGTCGTCGAGCGCAGCATCGAGCTCGTCGGCGACGCTCTCACGCGCCGCTTCCAGCTCGCGCCCGAGTTCTCCGTGCTTACGTTCGAGCCGCTTGCTGCGCCGGAAGTGGTCGATCGCCCGGTTTTTGGCCGCGGCCATCAACCAGGCGCCCGGGTTCCGCGGCACACCGGATTCCGGCCACTGCTCCAGGGCGGCGAGCAGGGCGTCCTGTGCCAGATCTTCGGCGACGGCGACGTCGCGAACGATCCGTGTCAGACCAGCAATCAGCCGCGGCGACTCGATTCGCCAGACCGCGTCAATCGCCTGCTGCGTTTCGTGGGCAGACACAATCTCCTCATCACACCATCTTCGCTGCGGGTGTGCAAGACTATCCCGGTCTCATGCATGCCCGTGCCGCTCACCTCGTGCAGTTGCTGCGACTGGAACCGCATCCGGAAGGGGGCTTTTTCCGGCAACTGTTCCGATCGTCTGAAGCGGTGACGCCAGCGGACGGTCGCGGTACGCGAACCGCGCTCACCACGATCTATTTCCTCCTGCCGGGGAACGATGTCAGCCGCTGGCACCGGGTCGCGTCCGACGAGGTCTGGCATTTCTACGAGGGAGCACCCCTCGAGATTTGGACGGCAACTCCCGACTTCAGCGACCTCTCGCTCACCAGGCTCGGGACGGTTGCGGCAGGTGATGCGGCTCCTGTCACGGTGGTTCGTGCGGGCTGGTGGCAGGCAGCACGACCTACCGGCGATTACACGCTGGTGGGATGTACGGTCGCGCCAGGATTCGAGTTCGACGACTTCGTGCTTGCGCGCGATCGCGATTCGTGGGCGACGGCGCTGAGAACTCGTTATCCCGAGAGCGCGGAGCTGCTGTAAGACCGTTCCCGAACGAGCCGGGACGACTTCAATCCTGCCGTGACAAGCCGCGGCCGGCGAGGACGAGCGCCGTTGACGCGTCCGAGCGCGTCACGCAGCATGACGGCGGAGGCCTTCATGCGACGACTCTTCAGCCTGATGATCCTGCTCGTCGTCACGGTGCTGCGTCTGGACGCCGCGCCAATGACCGACGGCGAGCGCCAACGGCTGCTCGCACATCTCGATCTGACGGAAAGCTGGCTGGTCAGCGAAGTCAGCGATCTGTCCGAGGAGCAACTCAGGTTCCGGCGCGCATCAGACACCTGGAACATCATGGATGTCGTCGAGCATATTGCGATCGCCGAGCCGCAATATTGGAAGCACTTGCAGGATTCGGCCAAGCAGCCGGAAACGACCGAGAAGCCGGAAGCGACCGACGCCGGAATTCTGTGGTACGGGATCGATCGCAGTGACCGCCAAAAGACCGGTGAGGCGCGCGTGCCGAAAGGCCGCTGGAACAACATCAAGGATTCGCTGGGCGAGTTCCGCAAGCTTCGCGCCACTATGCGCGACTACGCGAAGACCACCAGTGACGGCCTCCGCTCGCGGCGGTTGATCGACGGCAACATGGACGTCTACCAGTGGTTCCTGATGATCTCGACGCACTCTCAGCGACATATCCTGCAGATTCGCGAGATCAAGGCCGATCCGCATTTCCCAGGCAAGAGCATGACCGGAGCGACGGCGAGCACGAGCGACAGGTAGGCACTCGCCGGCGGATCGGACGATTCCTCAACAGACGAGCCTGTGCGACAATCGGCCGCTCGACTGACCCCAGGAGGAACCGACGATGCACGGGCGAATTGTTTTCGGAATTGCGCTCGCACTGGTCATGGCGGCCGCGCCGGCCTACGCTCAGGCCGATGACTGCCGCAGCCTACCGTCTCATTCGGCGGTGAAGAAGGCGCTGTCCGATGCCCAGGCGGAGGCCAACGGCGGCCTCGGCTTCCACATGTGGGCGACCCTCGTCGATCGGGACGGCGTCGTCTGCGTCGTCGCCTTCACGGGTGCCGATCGCGGCGACCAGTGGCCGGGCAGCCGCGTGATTTCTGCTCAGAAGGCCAACACCGCCAACGCGTTCAGCCTCCCGAAGTTCGCGCTGTCGACCGCGAACCTGTACTCTGCGGTGCAGCCAGGCCAGAGCCTGTTCGGGCTGCAGGAGAGTAATCCCGTGGACACCGATGCGGCGTACAGCGGCAACGCCACGCTGTTCGGCACGCCCAACGATCCCCTGAAGGGCCAGCGCATGGGTGGCGTCAACGTGTTTGGTGGCGGACTCGCGCTTTACACGCAAGCGGGACGCCTGATCGGCGGGCTTGGCGTCAGCGGCGACACCTCGTGCGCCGACCATATCATCGCGTGGAAGGTGCGACACGCCCTGAATCTCGACAACGTGCCAGCCGGCGTCGCCGGGCCCGACAAGGACAACATCATCCACGACGTCACCGTCGATGCCGGGACGGGTCACACGGTGAGCAAGGGCGGATTCGGCCATCCGACCTGCAGCGCGGACTCCACGAAGATCGCGGGAGAGCTGCCGAAGACGCACCCCTTGGGAGGCACTCAGTAGGACGCTCCACCGGGCCGACTGCGTCGCGCTCGCGCTGTGTGTGCTGGGCCCTATTTGGCTCGGGTACTCGAAGCTGACCCTCGTTGGCTCGTCGAGTACCAGCGGCCGCACGAAACGGTACGCGACGCCGGCGCGCGGAACGTCGATCCGCACAGGAAGCACGCCCGCTACGCGCCGCTGCAGATTGAAGACGTTCTGCGACGGCGCCTGGGCCGCCGGCAGGTCAAGTCGCGTCTTGAACTCCGATTTCCTCGCCTCGTCTGTCTCGACCGTTACCGTTTCCCGTAGCGCCGCCGCTGGGAGGGTGAAGTCGACGCGGCGCGCGTTCGACGCGTCGAGAGTAAGCTCGGTCGCCGAGTCCTGGAAGCCCTCGAGCGACGCCGCTATCGTCGTGAGACCGGCAGGCGCACTCGAGATCAGGAACCACCCGGCGCCATCGGCCACCGCTTCGTTGACCACTCGGCCATCGCGCAGCAACCGCACGGTGGCGCCGGGCAATGCCGCGCCGTTCGCGTCGATCACGCGGCCCATCACCTGCCCAGCCTGCGCAATCACGATGTCGGTCGCTTGCGCATGCTCCTTGTCGGGCGCCGGCACGTACGAACCGCCGCCGCTCGCGACGTTCCCGCCAACGCGAAGCCCAACGCCGCTCCCGGCTGGAACGATGGTGTCCACTGGCTTCGTTGACGATCGCAGCGCCACACCAAACATGGCAGTCGGGAGCGGGACCGGCAAGGCGTCGCCCTCGAATCGCTTCACGCGATAGCGGTCGGGGAGGAACATCTCCCACTCTACGAGGCTGACCGGCACGTCCATCTTCGGCAGCGCCAGCTCCGCACGTCCCTTCTTACCGAGCGGTGCCGTTGCCTGCACGTAGACGAACGACACCGAATACGGGCCAGTCGGGCGGAATCCCGGACGCAAAAGAGGAATTCGCGTGCCGTCGTTTCCCTGCGCAGGTTTCGACGCCTGACCTTCGACCTCGGCCGAGACGATGGATGCGCCAGGCGGGAGCTCCACGCGCAGGAACGGCTGCGCGCGGTTCCTCATCGTCAATACGATCTCGGTCAGCGTTCGGCCGCCAGCGGTGGCCAACGTGGTGACGACGGCCCGCTCGGCCACGGCAGCGACAACCGGTGAATCGGGAAACCGCGTGACGTCGAGCGCCACGGTCGGCGCGTCGCTGCCGCGGCGGTGATACCGCAGCGCCGCCAGGATGGGCGATCGCGCGAGTGCCCGCAGCGCCGCATTGGCTTCGCTGACGTCCATGCGTCGGAGCACTGCCGTCTCCGGCACGTTCAATTCCACAGTGCCGACGGCCTCGACGGCGATTTCCCCCGTTTCGCGTTCGGCACCCATCACAGTCAGAAGGGGAGTCTCGAACACCGCGAGTTCGCTCACGCTCCGCTCGAGGCTCACGAGAAACTGGTGGCGCCGGCCTGCCGGCCGC
This sequence comes from Vicinamibacteria bacterium, assembly GCA_963800785.1. Taxonomy (GTDB): domain Bacteria; phylum Acidobacteriota; class Vicinamibacteria; order Vicinamibacterales; family JAENWD01; genus JAENWD01. Next base: position 745,897 of record CAWDCH010000018.1, on the reverse strand, counting down.
TGCACCGTGAGTGTCAGCGCGCCTGCATGCTCTTCACTCGTCGCCAACGAGGATCCCGATGCCCCGGTTACGGTGAAGCCGTCGGGAATTTTCAGCGCGATACGATCGGGCTCGCCACGCACCACGGTCACATCGACCAGCGCGGTCATTCGGACGTCAGCTTCACCCACGCTCAGCATCGTCTTGACGTCGGACAGCGTACGGGTTTCGCGCGGCGCAGCCGCCGCGCTCGCTTCGCGCGAAGACCACGAGATCGTCGTCGCGGCGCCGGGGACCAAGGTTGCTTCGATGCGGGTGAGATCGCCGTCGACGAACGTTCGTGTCACCGCACCGGGCGCGACTCGCACCTCGGCAGGCCGACCAGGAAGGTCAAGCGAGAGCGCGGCGCTCCCCGCTGCCGGAACCGGCAGCGTCAGAGATGCTCGGCCGGGAAACGCCGATACCGCAGCGCCCCACGCAAGCTCGATTCGGAAGGAACGTGGGCCGTCAAGAATCGCGGACGCCATCGCATCCTCGGTCACGAGCGCTACCGGCGCATCGTCCAGCGTCGCCGACAGGATTGTGGCATTTGAGACGAGTGGCACTTTCGTCGGACCGCTGCGAAACACCTCGCCGTCCAGGAAGTACGTGCCCATCACACGGGATCCGCTCACGCGGAGGTTGACGTCCGCGCGAGCGACGACCGAGGGAATTGGCGGCGGATCCAGGGGGCGGACCGGGTTCTCGGCGCGTTCGAGCAGGCGGTTGTAATCCGCCAGCGAGAGCGTAACCGTTCCTGGCGGGCTGGGCGGTGGCGCCGCTAATCCCTGAGCCGCTGCAGCGCCCGCAAGCGCGAGCCACGCAATCGTCGTCATCATCCGGAGCATCTGGTCGTGAGGCATATCAGTTCCCCCGCTCGCGGTGGTATTCGAGCTGCAGCAATGGCGCCTGTGCTTCCGGCGTCAGCTCGGTCGCCAGAAACAGCACGTCGCCAAACGAAGGAAAGGGCACGTCGACCGGGAACACACCAGCGAGGACACGGCCGCCAGCCGTCTGCTTGAACTGCTGCACGAGCGCGTTCATGGCATCGCCGCCATCCTTGTCGCCGCTCGACTCAGAGGCTGACCGCGCAGGCAGGGACGGTGAGGCGGGGGCGACCGGTACGTCGCGCTCATCCCGAAGCGCGGCGGAGAGCGGCTCGACGAACGTCTCGGCGCGAAACGGTCCGGCGGCGGGTTTCACCCGGAACCGAGGTGAGTAGTGCACTTCGACTCCGGTCCTGGAGATGGGAAGGTCCAACGCTGGCAGCACGCTCTCCGTGGTGCCACGGTCGCTCCATCGTGCAGTCGGCGCGACATAGGCGATCTCCACGGCGAACATGGACGAGTCGTCGCTGGCGCGACCCTTCAGGAGCGGCACGAGCAGCGCGCTCGACGGGGACCGCCCAGGTCGAACCGGCCGGCGAGCGACGGATGCGTGCCAGAGCGTGGCTCCTTGCGGCAACGCTACGCTCAGGAGGCTGCGATGGTTGTTGCGCACCGCGTATCGGGCCTTCACGAGCGCCTTCCCGTCGTCGGCCAGCAGCAGCTGATAGCGCGCCTCGTCGACATTGGCGACGAGCAGCGCCTGGGTGGCATAACGCGAGATTCGCACGGAGAGCGCGCGTGGTTCGCGTCCGGCGAGGGGCTTGAATCGAAACGCCGCGAGCGACGGCGATTCGCGGCCGCGAATCAGGCTGCCCATATCGAGGGCGTCGGCAGGTTCCAGCGCCTGTGGACGGTGATCGACGATCTCTCCCGCACCCAGGACCTCGACGGCCACGCCGCCCGTTTCCCGTTCCGCGTCCGGGAGCCTGAAGAGCGGGATGGCGACCTCGCCGGTTCTTGCTCCCGATAGCTCCGCGGCGATGGTGACCGACGTCGTGCCGGCGAGCGGCTCCAGCAGCGACACACGCGCGACGTCGGGTGCCGTGATGTCCCAATCCAAAACGAGCGGACCCGACACCTGATTAATCACGACGCCGTTCGGGACCGCGAGCGTCAGCGAGCGTGCGAGACCTTGAACGACGTCGAGCTGCACCGTGGCGGTGATCTGCGTTGACTCTTCGGCGAGGCCGACCAACTCCGTGATCGCACCGCGAACGCGGAGCGGCTGCGTGGCGCGTTGATCGTCCACGCGACGGCGCCATGCGAACGTCAGCGGCTGATTTGCCCGGCCGTGCGCCGTCCACCGGTTGGTACTGCCGGTCACGGCCTGGTCGGAGACGAAGCCGTTCAGGACGGTAACCTCGACACCGTCGCGCGGGATATGAAGAGTCGCTTCCACGACCGACGCTGGGGCTGGCGGAATGACGACCGATTCGGCGGCACCCGCCGGCGTCACCGGCAAAACGATTTGCAGCGTGAGTTGGAATCGTCCACGCTTCGACAGCAGGATGTGTGGATCGCCTGGACCGATCAGCGACACCGAGCGTCCGTCGATCAGCGCATCCCGCACGAGGAGCCCGGAGGGAATCGTCACGCTGACCCAACCGTCCTTGAGCACGTCGACGTCCGCGATGGCCGTCCCAGTGACCGACTCGCCTGCCAGCGTGAGGTCGTAGCGCAATCGCGTCAGCGTCGCGTCGACCGGCGGCGGCGGGGGAGTCGGCGCGGTCGGGTACGCCATCCCGCGCAGCGAGCGATAGTCGCTTACCGGAATCACCACCCAGCCATCGGCCGGCGTGGGCGTCTGCGCTGACGCGAGATTGGGAACCAGGCAGACGGCGGTGAGCGAGGCGACGAGTGCGATCCGAATCGTGCTCATAAGCCCTCCCGGACGGTCGTCGCCCGTCACCACCGACAGGACGATCCCGTCAGGATGTTGAACGCGCGGCGCTGCGACTCTTGCAAACGCTCGCCTTCGGCTGGCGCGCACACGTCCCTGCGCGACCACCCGATGGAACCGTTGACTCCAAGAACGCGAACCGCCCGCGTTCAGCGCGTTGGATGTCGAATCTGTAACTCGACAGTCAGTTCGTCGGTGACCGCTGGTTGCTTGAAGGGTTAGACAGCAGAACTGAAGCCTCGGCCTTGAGCGCGAGCCCAGCCCTATTACGCGGCCGGTAAGACACGCCGAGCGTCGTAAGTGATTTCATCGGGCGCGTAACGGAGTGCCTGTGAAAATCGACGAATCTGCGGGCAGGCGGTTTGCGTGGCGGCCTCGCGGAAAGGAGTCCTGCCATGGCACCTCGTGTCCTCTTTGTCGTCATCTGTGCAGCGATCGGCATCGTGGCGTGCGACAAGAGCGGGCCGTCGCCCGCGCCCGCCCCATCCACTCTTCCCGACCAGTCAGCGGTTACCTCTTCGGGTGGCTCCGCCGACTCGCCGCTTCTCGCGGCCCAGGCTCCGCCCGGTAAGCTCGAACAGCGAGTCAACATGCACGATGCATGTGACGGCGCCACCTTCAACGCAGTGCTCGGCGACGGCGCTTGCATTCGGAATGGCGGCGTGAAGTTCGATCAATTCATCGCGATGCTGACGCAGCATGGAGTGGCGGGCCCGTGGAACTTCGCGCCCAACAACCTGTCAGGTCATGCGGGAGAAACGCTGGTTGCGTTCAACCAGGGCGGCGAAGAGCACACGTTCACCGAGGTCGAAGAATTCGGCGGCGGCATCGTGCCGCCGTTGAACGATCTCTCGCACAATCCGACAGTCGCGCCGGAATGTGCGGCTCTCGTCCCTGGCAGTGATGATTTCGTGGCGCCGGGCGAGATCTATCGCGAAGAGGAGCCGCTCGAGGCCGGGACGACTGCGAGATTCCAGTGCTGCATCCACCCGTGGATGCGCCTGGAAGTGCAGGTGTCGCACTGAGCGAGGGGGCGTACGCGGTGCGCCCCGACGTCAAATCCGATTGAACACTTCGATTGCCTTCTGCAACGACCGATACTGCTTGATGAACGGCACCATCTGCGATTCGCGCGCGTCGATCTCCTGCGAGCGTTTCAGCACGTCGCCCGCGCGATCCTTCGGCACCACGACCACACCATCCTCGCCGGCGACGATGATGTCGCCCGGCGAGATGGTGACGCCGCCGCAGTCCACCGGCACCTGCTTCGACACGCTCGCATACCGTCCCACCGCAGTGGCCGGCGACACGGAGCGGGCGTACACCGGCAGCCCCAGCGCGCGCAGTTCCGCCAGGTCGCGCACGGCGCCGTCGAGCACCATTCCGGCCATGCCGCGTGACTTGGCGGCCGTGCCCATCAAGCCGCCGATGGCCGCCACGTCCAGCGTGTTCTCCATGACGATCACGCCGACGTCACCGGCATTGGCGGAGTCGATCATTTCGACCGAGTGCTTGACCGCCAGCGCCGGAGTGGCCTGTTCAGGCGTCGCGGCCTTGACGAGCGCCGTCGCGGCGCGCCCGACGAACGCGCCGGCGACGTACGGCCGCATATCGTGTGCGAGATAGCCGCGTTTGCCGACGACCTGATCGACCGCATCCGAGACCGACGCGACGGTCGAACGCGCGAACCCAGCCAGCAGCGGATCCGCGGGAGCGGCTACCGCAGGCGCGGCCGCCTGTCGCACAGACACCGTCATCGACAGGCCGCTCACAATCGCTGCCGCAACGATGACCGCGCGTCCTCGAGTCACTTGCTTGATCATGCTGTCGCTCCTGCGCCAGGGGTTGGCACGAACCACGGCGTGCCCGGCACCTGCGCCTTGCGAGCCGCCTCCTCATTCATCTCGACACCGATGCCCGGCCGATCGGGCAGGGTGACAAATCCCTTGTCGATGATCTCGCCCTCTTTGACGAAGTTGCGCCAGAGCTCGAGGCGCTGAATCCAGTGCCACTCGAGCACGAGGAAGTTCGGTACCGCCGCGCACACGTGGCACGACGCCAGGGTGCCGATGGGCGACACGACACAATGCGGTGCGAAGGGCACGTAATACGTGTGCGCCATGTCGGCGATCTTGCGGCCTTCCAGCAATCCGCCGCACTTCTGCAAGTCGGGCATGATGATGTCGGCGGCGCGCTTCTCCAGCAGCTCACGAAAGCCGTGCCGGAGAAACAGATTTTCGCCGCAACAGATCGGCGTCGACGTCGACTCGCGGATGTCGCGCATGGCGTCCACGTTCTCGGGCGGGACCGGCTCTTCGAGAAACAACAGGTGGAACGGCTCGACCTCCTTGGCCACGCGTTTGCCAGTGGTCATGTCGTAACGGCCGTGCATGTCCACGGCGAGATCCACTCGTTTGTCGAACTGCTCGCGGATGAAGGCGATCTTGCGAACCATGTGATCGATCTCGCCGTTGCTCGCCGTCCAGTTCATGTCGTCCCAGCGCAGCGGATCGGTGCGCTCGTCGATGTCGATCTTGACCGCCGTGAATCCCATGTCGCGGATCTGCGCGATCTTGGCGGGCGCTTGAGGGTCGGCCGGATCCTCAGTCTGGGAATCGCAATAGATGCGGATGCGATCGCGCATCTTGCCGCCGAGCAGCTGGTAGATCGGCAGGCCCAACGCTTTGCCCGCCAAATCCCACAGGGCAATCTCCACGGCCGACAACGCCGCGACGTATTGGCCGGCCTGCGCCCCGGCAAAAATGCCGTTCGTGCGAATGCGCTCGAACAGCCGGTCCACATTCAGGGGGTCCTGGCCCATCAACGCCTGTCGGAACATGCCAACGAGCGGGACGCCACCACGGACGGCATCGGTCCCCTCGCCGTGGCCCGTCACCCCCTGATCCGTGTAAATGCGGACGTGGAGCTGGTAGCCGTGGGCGATGACCTCCGCCGTGCGGACGTCGGTAATCTTCAGTTTCGGCCGTCGATATGGTGAGGACGCCTCCTGGATCGCGGCGGCAAGCGTTGGCAGTCCGAAAAGGCCGATGGCTGCGGGAACGGCGCCGCGCAGCAGCTCGCGGCGGGAGACCTCAGGCATGGAGCTCCTCCACGGCCGGCGGCACACAGCGCGAGATCGGCCGCGCGGCCGCGGTCATCCTAGCCGCGGCTCGCGTGTTTGTCACTAGCCGGACCTCACGGCAAGCGGGCTTCCGCGACTCCCACACCCATATCGGCGACACCGTCGTAGAACAGCCACCGTCGCGGATCCACACGGACCGAGTCGGCCACGCACGGACGCAGATAAACACGGATCTTCTGGATCCATTCTCTTATTGTTCCGTGTAGTTCCGCGTCAGTCCGCGACTGATCGGATCTGTGCCCCTCCGTGACCGAAAGCCACTCGCGGATCCACACGGACCGAGTCGGTCACTGACGGACGCGGATAAACACGGGTGTTCTGGATCTATTCTTTGATTGTTCCGTGTAGTTCCGCGTCAGTCCGCGACTGATCGGATCTGTGCCTCTCCGTGACCGAAAGCCACCGTCGCGGATCCACACGGACCGAGCCGGTCACGGACGGACACGGATTGACACGGATCTTCTGGATCCATTCTTTGATTGTTCCGTGCGGGTCCGCGTCAGTCCGTGACTGATCGGATCTGTTCCTCTCCGTGACCGAAAGCCACCGTCGCGGATCCACACGGACCGAGCCGGTCACGGACGGACACGGATTGACACGGATCTTCTGGATCTGTTCTTTGAGTTTCCGTGAACGTCCGCGTCACGAGATGCAGCAACACGGACTGACATCAGATTGAGCGCCTGACACGGAGGACACGGACGGGCACGGAACAACACGGATCACACTTCTTACGAAGTCCGAGTAATCCGCCCTTTCCGTGCCCTCGGTGTCAAAGCGTTGTCCGCGTCGATTGGTGTCGCGATCCGGAATCGCTCGTGACGAGTTCCACCAACACGGACCGGCACGAACCAAGCGCCCGACACCGAACCACACGAAACAGGCAGATCGGAACCAAGACCAGATCCGTGTGATTCCGCGTTATATCCGTGACCCCGGTTTTGCGCGCTCTATCCGTGCCCGTCCCCGCGCCCGTCCGTGTCGCCCGCATTCCGTGACCCGAGTCGTCCTGCCATCCGTGCGAGTCCGCGACGACCTAGGACGCCCCGAGACCCTTCAGGATGCCGTCGATACGCTTCTGATTGGTCTCGTCCTTCACCATCGAACGGGCTTTCTGGTACTGGGCGATGGCTTCGGCTTTCTGTCCCGCCGCCGCCAGGCCCTCGCCGAGGCTGTCGTGGGTGTTCCACGAGGCCGGATGCTTCTCGACGTTCTGGCGGAAGATGGCAATCGCTTCCTGCGTCTTGCCGGCGCCGAGCAGCTGATAGCCGTAGTTATTCATGTCGGCTTCGGTCGCCACCGTCATCGCCTTGTCGCGCAGCTGCTGCGCCTTCGGCGCATCGCCGCGCTTCTCCGCGACGAGCGCCTGCGCTCGCAGCGTGGTGAAGTTCTCGTTCATTTTCACCGCGCGATCGGCCCAGGTCGACGCTTCCTCGAGGTTCACATTGTGATTCGCGCAGTAGGCGGCGGCCTGGGCGAATGGCTGCCAGAAGAAGCCCTGGAGGCCCTTCAGCTGTGTGCGCAGGCTCGACGCCACGACTGTGGGCGTGTCGACCTCGATCGCCACCGGCACGGCCAGCTTCTCCCAGCGCAGGGTGGCCGTCACGCCGGTATCCGAGGGCTCGTCGAAGGAGTAGGCAAGGCGTTCGACGAAGTCCGATGAACGCGGTGTGACCGTGAAGCGCGCCGCGTCATCCTTCTGATCGTAGAAAAAGCTTCCCCAGGCGTGCGACTCGCGGCTCAGGATGACCGTCCACTCTTTCGCCGTCGGAATCATGTGCAGACCGTACGATCCGGCGGCGAGCTTCTGGCCGCCGACGGTGACATCGCTCGAGAACGTAATCGTGGTGTTCTCGTTGGCGCCGGCACGCCAGACCTGGTCGTACGGCACGAGCTTGCCCCAGACCTCGCGTTTGTTCACGGCGGGGCGATGGTAGGAAATGGTGATGTCGGTCAGCCCCACCTGCTGCGTGATGGTCGCGGCCGGACTGGGCTGCGGCAGCGAGAGCGGCGGTCCCTGTGCCGCGGCGGGGGAGACGGTGGCGCACAACGCGATCAGAGCGAGCGCGGCGCGAATGGTCATGAGTGGATCCTCCTGACCACCGGCACGAGAGTCCGGTGGATGGTCGTCTGGGATGTACGACCTTCCGGCCCGGATGCTCAAGAGCGCTCGTCCCCTCGTCCCTGCAAAAGCACGGCTCGCCCCAAAAAGAGACTGGAGAACCCGAGAAATCGAGAGCGCGAGAAGAGCGGCGGTGCTTCAGCCCCGCCTACTAGTTCTTGTCCCGGTAATCGAGCGGCGGCCGCATTCCCTCGGGAAGTCGTGAACGGTAAGTCTCACCGGCCCGTCGCTTCTCGAAGCTCGCGCGCGCGTCGGTCACGAGCGAGGGAGTCGTCATGAGGTCGAACGCAGCGAGCGACAGCGTCTTGGCGGCGACGATCATGCCTTTACGCCCGATCGTGCCGCCGGCGCATGCGGTGGCCTGCCAGCTGTGGTTTGAAACGCCCGGCACCTGGGTGGCCGCGAAGATCCAACCCGTGGGCACAATCCAGCTCACGTCGCCTGCGTCGGTCGAGCCGAGGCCGAACTGTTCGTCGGGCGGGCGAACACCCTCCTGGCTGCCAAGCGGCAGGGCACCATCGAGCGGGAGGGTCGTCCGGAGCGCCTCGGCAAACTGCTGCTCGTCGGGCGCATAGGTAACGCCGCCGACCTCTCGGAGATGACCGTCGAGCAGCTTCGACAGGACATCGTTCGGCAGGACATCGTAGTCGCTGTGGACGAACTCCATCGTCATCGCGGTGTCCGTCGCCAGCGCGCCGGCCTCCGCGCACTTGATGACGCGCGCCCAGATGCCGTCGAGCACGCGCATGCGGGGATGGCGCGCGTAAAGATACACCTCCGCGTCGGCAGGCACGATGTTCGGCGCCTCGCCGGCACCTGTGAATACGTAGTGCAGACGCGATGCTTGCGGCACGTGCTCGCGCAGCATATCCACGGCGTGCGCCATCAAAAGGGCCGCGTCGAGCGCCGAGCGTCCCTTGTCCGGCGCAGCAGCGGCATGCGCCGCACGGCCCTGAAACCTGAACTTCGCGCTCACAATGGCCAGTGTGCTGCTCATCGTCGCGACATTGCGGTCGCTAGGGTGCCAGTGCAGCACCACATCGGCATCATCGAACAGACCTTCGCGCGCCATGAACACCTTACCGCCGCCGCCTTCCTCTGCCGGCGTCCCGTAGAAGCGAATCGTACCCGGCAGACGATCGGCTTCCAGCATGGTCTTCGTCGTGATGGCCGCCAGAGCGGATGCGACACCGAGAAGGTTGTGACCGCAGGCGTGCCCGTACCCCCCAGGAACGCGCTCCCTCTTCTCGGCGCTCACCTCCTGCGAGAGGCCCGGCAGCGCGTCGTACTCGCCCATGATGCCGATGATCGGTTTGCCCGATCCCCACTCGGCGACGAATGCCGTGGGAATCCCGGCGACGTTCTCGCGAACGCGGAAGCCGGCTCGACGCAATTCACCGGCGAGCAGCGCTGTGCTCTTTGTCTCCTTGTAACCGGGCTCGGGGTTCTCCCAAATCTGACGCGAGAGGCTGCCAAAATGCGCGGCCTGGCTATCGACGAACGAGACGATCTTCGTGCGTCGCGCATCCCCAGCGAGCGGGTCGGCGGCGAGAACGGCAACACATACTCCCAATAGCCACAGTCTCCGCACGCAATACCTCACCTGCGCCCGCGGCCTAACGCCAGGCCGCCACGCATCCGTTGAACATGTCCTGAATGTAGAGGCGGGGCTTCAGCGCCGCGAATATCAGCACCGATCGATGGCTTGTATCCCCGCCTTGATGTAGCCGTAGCCGAACGCAAACGCCTGATGGCTCCCCGGATCGTCGGCATGCGTCGGCATGTGATCGGGCATCACCATATAGGCGTAGCCGATTTCCTTCAGCACGCGCAGTACCCTGATCATGTCGAGGTCTCCTTCGTCCGGGTAGACCTCCTGGAACGCGTCGCGTCGCCCACGGATGTTTCGGAAGTGGATGTTGAAGATCTTACCGCGCCGCCCGAACTCGCGGACGACATCGACGATCTCAACTCCGGGGTTCTGAAGCATCTCGGCGACGCTGCCGACGCAGAAATTGAGCCCGTGATACGGGCTCGGGTGTGTCTCGACGAGGCGCCTCAGACCAGCCACTGTGCCGAGCACGCGCGCGACGCCCCGATAACCGCCGTCCGGCACGCCGGGATCGTGAGGATGACACGCGAGGCGGATCCGGAACTCGTCAGCGACCGGCACCACGCGGTCGAGAAAATACGTGATGCGCTCCCATGCCGTTTCTGCGGGCAGTGCGCCTGCGTCGGTGGGCGGTGCGTCCTGCGGCGCTTCCGCGAGCCGCCAGGTGCTGTAGCGCGCGCCGCCCCGGCCCTCGGTGGGCGCGGTGCGCAGGACGCCGAGCACATTGAAGTTGTACTTGATCGCCGGAATGCCCGCTGCGGCGCAGCTGCGAATGATCTCGCAGGCCTGATCGATCTCGCGCTGGCGCTCGGGCTCGCGGCCGGTCATCACCGCCTTCCGGGTCGGCGCGTCGATGGCATTGGACGACATCGAGGGAAACTGCACCATGTCGAGGGCAACGCCATGCGACGCGCAGCGCTCCTTCAACCTGCTCAGGCCTTCAGCCGTCCAGGACTCTCTTGCTCCCTCGTCGTCAGGGTAGCCGCAGATGTGCTCGACGCCGTGACGCCGGAATCGCATCAGCGCACGGTCGTCCGTTGGGGCGCGCTGGCAGCCGAGCACCATCCGTGCGCCCGCTTGCTGGAGCGGCGGCGATGCGCGAACGGCAATACCTGCGGCAAGCGGAAGAGTGCCGGCCAGCACCGAGCGACGAGAGACGTGAGGCATGCGCAGATTATGCTCGACGCAGGGGCCGTCAGCTCCGCGACGCTTGCGGGTCGAGCAGCACAGCCTCTTCACCGGGGCGCAGATACGCGAGGCGGTGCAGCTCGAAATGCTCGTAGCGCGACTCGATGCCGCGCACGAGATCCAGATGTTGATGTGGCGCGCCCGCAGTGCTCATTGCGTGGGTGTCGCCTTGGGATCGGCAGGGCCGGCGCCGCGCCACCTCGGCACGATCGTGAGATCGCCGTCGGCGAGCAGTTCCAGGGTTGGGCCGCTGGTGTCACGCCCGTTGACGCGCCATCCGGCGAGGCGTGAACGGTAATCGTCGTCAACCGAGAGGCGGATCCGCATGCCGGAGAAGTAATAGCCTTCCCACGCGGTATTGACCGGATGGCCATCGATTGTCACACCGTGGGCGGCGCCGCCAATCGATACGCGGACGCTCGGACCCGAGTACAGCCGCTTCTCCGCGAGGCCTCTGACGATCGCAGGGCGCGTCTGGAGGAAGCGCTTGAGCGGCGTCAGATACGAAAGGTCTTCGACGCCAAGCTCCTTCGCCAGCCGCGCGTAATACTCGAACCGCTCGTCGAGGAACGCGGGGGTGATGCGCTGGTTCATCACATCCACCCACACGCGCTTGAAGTACTCCCGGAACTCCCGATCGCTCGCCAGCATGGCAGTCAACAGGTACGACCGCGGCTCGGTGTCGCGGCGCGCGCGACGGAGGCCGCCCTTGCCGAGCATCGCGTCGAACGTGTCGTGCTGCGGCTCGCGGAAGCTCTGGTCCATATCCCAGTTCACGAAGAACCACTGCGCGGTGGCGCGCGTCGGATCGCGAAACTGCCCGGGGCCCTGAAACGGATCGCCGGTCGCGCAGAACACGGTGGCGATGAACCAGCGGGTGAGGTTGTCGAGATCGACGAGCGGTGCGACTGTTCGCATCTGGGGCGGACCGAGCGCCTTCAGCTGACGCCAGAGATCCTCGAACTCCGCAGCATTTAACCGGACGGCGTGGCCCCAGTGCGTCTTGAAGAACTCGTCGGCGTCGAAGTGCTCGGTGAGCACGTAGACGCCTTGGAACTCGCCGTTCAGGAAGAACCGTACCGGGCGCGTTTCCGCGATGATGCCGCCGGCCGCCTCCGCGATGTCGTAGGCGAGCGGGTTGATGAGATGCCATCGCTGGCGGCCGGGGCGATCGCGATCGATGCGCAGATCGTTGTGAATGATCAAGCGCCGTACCGAGTGCGCATGCTGGCCCTGGAAGGCGATGCCTCCGGGCAGCTCCTTCGCGCCGTAGGCGCGGCGGAAGAACAGGCGGTACCCCTGCTTCGGCGACGTCAGCCGGCTGCCGCCCCCGTGCACCCGGACGCCGGCGCTTGCCGTGTACGTCAGCTTTCCATCTTCGAAGAACGAGACCCAGCCTTGCCGTTCCCACGCTCGGCCGTGACGCAGCTTGTTCGCGAGAATGCCCGTCTGCCGGCTATGGAGGTCATCCGGCCGCAGATAGAGCGAGACGGTCGGCGCCTTGCGGCGCAACTCCGCGGCGGGGAGCACGACGGTGCTCGGAGCCAGCTTCGACGTGCGTTGAATGCCGAAGCGGAGGAGCGGAAAATCGCCGCGGGCTTCCACCAGCAGGCCGAGTGCGACGAGGGCGGCCGACGTCGCGATCAGCAGGATCAAACGCGCTCGCGAGCGTTGCGCGATCACAGCGCTCCGGGTCGAGAGAAGAACACGGCGAACGTAGACCCGGTCTCGGCACCCGGCAGCGCCAACTGCAGCCCGTTCAGCGCCTGGTGAGACATGCCCTGGAACACGTACGAGACCACGGTGGCGCCATCGTGGCGCGTCACGCTCTCGAGCTCGGCGCGGGGCACCTGCTGTCGGACGAGCGCGGTCAGGGCGGCCGCATCCGCCGGACCGCCCCGCTCCGGGACAGTAATCACGATCGTGCCGTCAAGGCCTCCCTTGGCGAACCAGCGACCGCTGGTCTGGACGAGCAGGGCGACGATCGCGATGGCGAAGATGATGCCCACGAACTGTAGCTTGAACGTGGCGGTCGCAATCGACGTGGCGATGACGAGCATGATGAAGCCGATCTCCTCGGGTTCCTTGATTGGCGTGCGGAACCGGACGATCGACAGCGCGCCGAGTAGGCCGAGCGACAGCGGCAGCGAGAACTGGATGCAGACGAAGATGGCGGTGATCGACAGGCCGAGCAGCGGAAAGGCCCGGTGCACCTGGCTGCCCGTCGCCCGCGACGAGTAGAACTGGACGTAGAGCAGCGACGACAGGAGCGCCCCCACCAGCGATACCGCCATCAGAAAGATGAACGGCAGCAGCCCGATGGCCTGCATGTTGTTGGCGGCGACGCCGGCGAGGAGTTCGTTGAGCTGCTGTGGCATGTCGTCGTTGTTGCGGCTAGAGCACCAGTCCTGTCGCGAGCCGATAGCAGGCCAGATATTTGGAGCAGGACCCGCGGCGCGCGCCGAATCGGATCGCTGGCGCCAGGTGTCGCGGCAGGTCGTCCATGGCGCCCTTGTACTCGAGCACGGCAAACGGCAATCGGCCTGGCACGCGTCCGGCGATCCGGGTCTCGTTGAGCCCGGTCACCGTGATCCCATCGTCCACCGTCACGCGCCCCGCGGTTGCCCGATCGACGTAACGATACCGGGCATAACGGAGCGAGAGGATCGGGTCGAGCCGGGCTGGAACGATCGGAGCCTCGACGCGCAGCCGTTCCAGGAGCGAACGCCAGATCGGCGCGTACAGGGGAGTCTCGCTCAGCGCGCGCGCATCGGCACCGAGCTTCACGCGGCGCTTGTCGCGGCGTGCGCCGACGCGATGCTTCACTTCAGCGAAGACCGGACTGCCGGAGGGATTGCCGTCGAGCGAGGCATACCAGCGGATCCGCACCTTCGTCTTCAGGTAGTCGCTGTCGATCTTTTCTCCGAGAAGGGACAAGGCCGGCGTGTCGAAGTAGGTCGTGCAGACAAGCGCTGGCGGATACCTCCGCTCGGGCGTGCTGACCGCATCCAGCCACGCCCGCAGAGACGGCGACCGACTCGCAGGCACCAGAAATTTGATTTCGCGCTCGAGCGACGCGGATGACAGACCAGGCTGAGGAACACTCTGCTGCGCGGTGCTCGGCATGAACAATCGATGAGTTTATCATGCGGCCTTCATCTCCTACGGCACGCGTAAGGCCCCGGCTCGACTGAAGTCCGGCCCACGGCTGTTTTCGCTCGTGAGCCCGAGCTTCAGCCCGGGGGAACAGTGTCACGGACTATGCATCACCATGATCGATGCCCCGGCCGTTGGCTCTCGTACTCGTGCTGGCATTGGGCACCTCGGACGCACGGGCCCAGGACACGTCGCAGGAAGTTCAGGTGCAGATGCGCAACGTCCGCCTGCACGTGGACGCCGCGACCGTGCTGCAGATTCGACGGCTTCGAGGTGCGCTGGTCAGCACGCAGGCGGGCCGCCCGCCGATCTTCGACGACAAGAACTCCTTCACGGTCCGGATCGACAGCGCCGAGATCGCGCTGACGATGGAGAGCCTGACCCGCCTGCTCAACACCTATGTGTTCCACTATGACGGGTCGCCGCTGAAGGACCTGACCGTCACTGCCGACGGCCCTCGTCTCAAGCTGAAGGGCACCGTCCATAAAGGTCTCGATCTGCCGTTCACTATGGTCGCGGACCCGTCGGTCGACCCGGACGGCGCGCTGCGGCTCCGCGCGCATTCGATCAAGGCGCTGGGCATTCCGGCCAAGGGCCTGCTGTCGTTCTTCGGCGTCGAGTTGGAGAATCTCGTGAACGTGGGCGGCAGGGCCGGCATGCGGGTCGAGGAAGACACCGTGATCATCGCGCCCGCTGCGCTCGTGCCGCCGCCGCGCATCGAGGGGCATCTGCAGGCGATTCGCGTCGAGCCCACCCGTGTCGTGCAGACGTTCGGCCCCGGGGGGCTGCCGCCGCTGAAGCTTCCGGATCGCGCGATGCGCAACTACATGTACTACCGCGGCGGCACGCTGCGCTTCGGCAAGCTGACGATGTCGGACGCCGATCTCGCCCTCATCGACGCCAATCCCAAGGATCCGTTCGACTTCTATCAGGACCACTACGAACGGCAGCTGGTGGCGGGCTACTCGAAGAACACGCCGGCGGGGGGCCTCAAGGTGTACATGCCGGACTACTACAAAGTTCGCTAGGGGCAGAGGGGACGGAGGGGCATGGGAACCTGACGCCCGCCGCTCGCGTCTCTTGTTGACATCCAAAAGGAGCGCACCCATACTCCTTTTGACGCTCTACAGGAGCCGCGATGACCGCACGCGCCGACATCATGCAGGGCACCCTCGACCTGATGGTGCTCCGCACCCTGGAAACCCTGGGTCCACTGCACGGCTGGGGCATCGCCCAGCGCCTCGAACAGGTCTCCGAGGAGGCGCTGCGCGTCAACCAGGGGACCCTCTATCCGGCACTCTTGCGCCTGGAGCAGCGCCGGCTGATTCGCTCCCGCTGGGGTACCTCCGAGAACAACCGGCGCGCCCGTTTCTACAGCATCACCGCCGCCGGACGGCGGCAGCTGGTGGCCGAGCGCAAGCAATGGCGCCTGGTCTCCGGGATCATCAATCGGCTGCTGACGGCAGCGGAGTAGGCGATGCGCGAACTTGTCGCCTGGATCACCCGGTTCGTCGGCTCGTTTGCGAATCGCCGTTCCGAGCGTCGGCTCGATGACGAGCTGGCGTTTCACCTCGAGATGCAGACGCGCAGGACAATGGAGCGCGGCCTTCCGCACGAGGCGGCGCGACGGGCCGCGTTCCAACGCCTCGGCGGGTTGGACGCCACCAAGGAAGCCTATCGCGATCAACGTGGCCTCCCGTGGCTCGACACGATTGGGCCGGATCTGCGCTATGGCTGGCGAACCATGCGCCGCGATATCGGGTTCACCGCGGTGGCGCTCGGCACGCTGGCCATCGGAATCGGCGCGACCACCACGATTTTCAGCCTGTTGCGCGGCGTCCTGCTCGCCCCCCTGCCGTATCCGGATCCCGAGCGGCTGGTTCGCGTTTACGAGTCCACGCCCGACACGCCGACGTTCCCGGTCACCCCCTATTCGTTGTTGTTCTACCGGCACGAGGCACGGACCCTGTCCGGGATCGCCGGTTTCACACGAGAGGACCTTCAGCTCGCGATCGACGATCGGCCCGAGCGGCTGCAGGGCCTGTTGGTCTCGAGCAATTACTTTGATGTTCTGGGCGTGCGCCCCGCGATCGGCCGGCCGTTCACCTGGGCCGAGGAGCGCGCCAACGCGAACGTCGCGATCGTCAGCGATGCCGTCTGGCGTTCCCGCTTCAACGCGGACCGGGCCATCGTTGGACGGGTAGTCCGTCTGAGCGGGACGCCGTTCACGATCGTCGGCGTCATGCCTGCCGGATTCGAGCACGTCGGTGGAACGTATCGGAGTTTTCCGCAGGGCCAGACGGTGGACGTCTGGTGGCCCATGCCGCTCGATCAGGCGTTCGGCGATCGCTACTCGCACTACGTGAATGCCGTCGCACGTCTGGCCCCTGGCGTCACGCCGCAACAGGCCAGCAGCGATCTGTCGGCCATCAGAGCGCGGATCAAACCGACCGGAGAGTCGGACTGGGCCGCGCGGTTGATTCCGCTGCTCCAGGACGTCGTCGGACCGTCGACCGAGGGCATTCGGCTGCTGATGATCGCGGCCGGGCTGGTCCTGCTGATTACATGCGCCAACGTGTCGAGCCTTCTGCTGTCGCGCGCCACGGCGAGGCGCCGTGAACGAGCGGTGCGGTTTGCGCTCGGGGCCGGGCGCAGCCGCCTGGTCCGTCAGTCGCTGACCGAATCGCTGGCGCTGACGCTGCCAGGCGCCGTGTGCGGTGCGGCGCTCGCGATCGGAGGCGTCATCGTTCTTCGCGCGATTCTGCCGCAGGACTTTCCGCGCCTTCACAACGTCCGCGTCGACTGGATCGTCCTCGCATTCTCGATCGTCGTGGCGTGCGTGTCCGCAGCCGTCTTCGGCCTCCTGCCGGCGTGGCACGAGGCCACCGACGACACGCGATCGGCGCTCCACGACGCCAGCGCGCGCTCGAGTGCCAGCCGCCGCACCACGCACATGCGCAACCTGCTGGTCGTCGGCGAGCTCGCGCTCGCATCGGCGCTGCTCGTCAGCGCCGGGCTGCTGGCACGGAGCTTCGTGATGCTGCAGCGGACGGATGCCGGCTTCACGCCGTCGGGCGTGGTCACTGCATCGATCTCGCTGCCGTCAGTGCGTTACAGCGACGCAGCGATCAGGGGGCGGTTCTTCGAGTCGCTGCTTGCCGATGCGCGGAGGTTGCCCGGCGTCGCGGCAGCAGGCGCCGGTACCGACCTGCCGTGGACGGGATACGACGAGAACAGCGGATTCACGGTCGTGGGACGGACCGATGGCGACGGCTCGGCGCGGTATCACGCGGCCACGCCCGGCTACTTCGAGGCGCTACATATACCGCTTCTGAGCGGCCGGCTGTTCGACAGTCGCGATCAGATGGACTCGGCGCGGGTCCTGGTGGTGAACCAGGCACTCGCGAACCTGTTCTTCCCGCATGAGCCCGCGGTCGGTCGCGTCGCCGACGTCTTCGGAGAGAAGCGCACCATCGTTGGCGTCGTCGGTGACGTCAAAGACACGCCCAGTGACGTCGCGGCACATCCCGCATTCTGGATGCCGCTGTCGCAGGTGCCATTTCCAACGGTCAGCATAGCGATCAAAACCACCACGCGCCCGCAGAATGCGATCGGCCTGGTCCGCGCATTGCTGCGCGCCCGGGATCCGGAACTGGCGCTGGCGCAAGTCGAGACGCTCGACGACATCGCTCGCGCCGCCAACGCGCAGCGCCGATTTCTGCTCGCCATCATCGCGCTCTTTGCGGCGGCGGCGCTGGTGCTTGCCATTGTCGGGGCCTACGGCGTGTTGACGTGGACTGTGCGGCAGCGGCGGCGCGAGCTTGGCATTCGCGTGGCGCTGGGCGCCGACCGTAAGGACGTTCTGGGGCTGGTGGTCGGACAGGGGCTGCGGCTCGGAGTACTTGGCCTTGCCGCCGGCCTCACCGTCGCGCTGGCCACAGGAAGGATCCTCCAGACATTCCTTTACGGCGTCTCGCCGCGTGATGGGTTCACGTTCGGGGTTGCGGGCGTGGCGATGCTGGTCCTCAGCGCGGCCGCCGCCCTCGGTCCCGCGTGGTTTGCATCACGGACGAATCCGGTCGAGGCCTTGCGGTTGGAATAAGTTTACGGAGGTTCGAGCTGAAGCTCGGGCCTGCGCAGGTCACTTCAGAATCCGATCGAAGAACTGCTGCTGCAACGCTGGCGCGGCGGTATCGTTCTTCACAGCCTTCAGCGCCGTCGCGATCGAGGCCAGCCGCTGCTCGGTCAGCACCTGGCCCAACTCTCGACTCGCGACCGATCCATCACCCGCGTAGTGGTTCGGGTACGACGCGTACCACCAGATTGCGGTGTACACCTCGGGAATCGACAGTCGCTGCTCGTTTGCCCCCGATTCGGTGGAAGCGCGGTCCAGGTGCACGAGATCGGGACGCAAATACATCAGCGTCGACGTCTCGCGCTCGCCGGCGTGTGAGTCACTCGCGGGATCGGATTTGCGCAGCTTGGAGATTCGATCGGCCGTCGCCTGATCCGGCGGCGCGGGATCGTACAAGTAGACGACATAGTCACGCGTGCGTTCGAGCTGAGACTGGACGAAGAAGCGGAGGAAGTTCGGATTTCCTCCGTGCGCGTTGACGATCAGGATCTTCTTGAACCCGTTCCGTGCGATCTCCTCGCACGTCGCATCCAGCAGATCCCAAATCAGCTGGCTGGGAAGCGCGAACGTCCCCGGCTGATGGCGCGCCTCGTAGATCTGACCGTAGAAGTAATCCGGAAAGACCACGGCATATTCCATTTTCGCCACCCGTGCCGACCACTCGCGAGCGTGGATGAGGTCGGAGCCAATCGGGGCGTGCGGTCCGTGTTTCTCGAGCACCCCAATCGGCAAAATCGCGGTGTGATTCGAGCGCTCGAGCGCCTTCTGCCAGTCGCTGGCGGCGAGCTCGTCCCACCGCGTCGGCAGCTCCTGTGCCGACGCCGCCGTTGCCGTGAACACGAACAGGAGAGTGAGCAGTCGCCGCATGGCCTCCTCCGGAATGCCGCGCAGTCTACAGCGAACGGTGACCGCGCGTTTCCGCGACTGGTAAGGGTCTTTCGGCGCACGAAAGCGTCGACGCTCCGAATCGCAGGAATTCCGAGCTTTCGGCGACGCCTGAGCTCGTCAGCAAAGGGCACCATTCTTGCCTCGCTCCGCGGCGGGAGGACGAATGCCGGAAAAGGAATTGACCCTGCGGATTGGCCGTCGCGAGTTTTCGCGGCAGGCCGTGGTCGCCATCCTCAGCGCCGCCACGATCACCATCGTCGATTGCGGCGGTGACTCGAGCAGTCCCGCTCCCACCCCCACCCCGCCGCCGGGCGGAGGTGGCGGAGGCGATGTGGCAGGCGTCGTGTCTGGAAACCACGGTCATAGCGCCGTCGTGACTGGGGCGCAGATCACGGCTGCCAACAGCGTTGCACTCGATATCCGTGGAACCGCCGACCATCCTCACACACTCGATCTCTCGGCCGCAGAAGTCGGGATGATCGGAAACAACCAGACGGTGTCGAAGCCGTCGTCGAGCGACGACGGGCACAGTCACACGGTGACGTTCAACTGAGACAACTCGAAAAATCGAGAACTCGCGAACTCGAGAATGTCGGGACGTACCCCCACATTTCTCGAGTTCTCGCGTTTCTCGAGTTCTCGAATCCTAGGTGAGCGCCCACCCGGGGCGGTATTCGCGCTTGAGGAAATCATTCGCGGCGGCGTTGTTCGTGACGCGCATGTTCTCGCCGTCATAGTGGATCTTTCCCCCTGCCTTTAGCGCGACCAGGCCGAGCAGCATCGTTTCGGTCAGGCGTGCCGCGTACTCGAACGGGCACGACGTCTCGCCATTGCCCTTCGCCGCCTGTACCCAGTTCAGCTCGTGCGTCGTTCCGATGCGCGGCAGCTTCTGCGGCGGCGCGGGCGTGTCCGCAAGTGCGCCGAGCAGTCGGGGATTGGCGCCATAGGTCTCGTGCATCAACTTGCCCTTGCTGCCGATGTAGAGCACGCCACCCGTTTTGTCGAGGGGCTGCTCTCCCAACTCCTCGGGCCGCGGCGGCAGCAGCGCGCCGTCGTACCACGTCAATCGGACCGGCGGCAGGCTGCCGCGCGCCGCGAAGTCGTAGTACGTCATCGTCGCCGCCGGGAACGTCGCCTTGTTGTACGGCGTCGCAACGGTTTCGATGCTTCTGGGCAAGTCGAGATCGAGCGCCCAGAACGGATGGTCGATCAGATGCGCGCCCATGTCGCCGAGGGCGCCGCAGCCCCACTCGACCCAGCCGCGCCAGTTGAAGGGGTGATAGACGGGGTGATACGCAACTTGCGCGGACGGGCCGACGAAGAGATCCCAGCGGAGGCCGGTCGGAGCGGGGTAGTCGCCGGCCATCGCGTTGGCGAGCCGCTGCATCACGCCCGACATGCTCCAGGGCAGATTCTCGGTGGCGACCTTTTCGGGCGCAGGAATACCCTGCGGCCAGTGGGTGAGCGGCCGGTTCGTCCACACATGCACTTCCCGCACCTCGCCGATGGTCCCCGCGGCGATGTGCTCGTTGATCAGACGCGCGTCGTCGGACGAGTGGCCCTGGTTGCCCATCTGCGTCACGACTTTCTTGTCTTTCGCCTTCTTGGCCAGGTGGCGGGCTTCGGCCACCGACCACGTCAACGGCTTCTGCACATAGACATGCTTCCCCAGGTCCATTGCCGCTGAGGCGATGATGGCGTGGAGATGATCGGGCGTCGCGACGAGAACCGCGTCGATGTCCTTCTGCTTTTCCAGCATCTCTCGGAAATCGGTGTACCTCGCCGCCTTCGGGAGATGGACGTCCTTCAGGCGCTGTGCACCGGCGATCTGATCCTGCATGCGTTGACGCTCGGCCGGTGAACTGGCCGAATCGAGCCGCCCTTTGGTTTGCTCGATGGTGGAGTCGAGCCGAGCGAATCCTTTATTCGCGTAGTCCCAGTCCACATCGCAGAGAGCCACGATGTTCTGGCTGGACAGGTTGATCAGATTCGCGCGCCCCATCCCACCGACGCCGACGCCAGCGATGTTGAGGAGATCGCTCGGAGGCGTCAGGCCGGAGCCCGCGACCGCGTGCCGCGGCACGATGGTGAAACCAGCAGCCGCGGCGGCCGCCTCCTTCAGGAACGTACGTCGCGTCGTGGCAGTGGGCCGGGTGTCGGGCGTTTTCGACGAATCTGACATCATTGAGCTCCGCAAAGAAGGTGTGGCCGCGCAGACTGACGTTGTGAATTGTGCGTCAACCATCCATGCATGGCAATTCCGTGGTAGGGTCTCTCTGACCGCGCGTTCCGCAATGCTCCCCAGCCCCGTCGAACGGATCCACACTTTCGACAGCCTCACGGACGACGTGATGGCGATCTGCCACGCCGCCGCGACAACCGTGCGGGTTCCCCGCGGCCAGATCCTCTTCAAACGCGGCGATTTGGCGAGAACGATCTTCGTCATCGTGAGCGGATACGCGCGCATCAGTTCCATCTCGCCTGATGGCCACGAGGTCGTCGCCGCGTTCGCAGGTCCGCGAGACGTGCTCGGTCATCGCGCCGCGATGAGGGCCCCAGGCGGCTACCTGATTACCGCCGTGGCGGTTGCACCCATGGAGCTGAAGTCATGGACGCGGAGCCAGGCGCTCCAGCTGCGCTCACGATTTCCGGCCGTCCATGCTTATCTCGACGCGCAACTCGTCCGGAACGCCAAAGTGGTCCTGGAACGATTGCACACGCTGAGCGAAGGAAGAGCGCCGCAACGGCTTGCCAAGGCGCTGGTCGAGTTGACCGAGCGCCATGGCACACGTGACACCGATGGCGTGTCGTTGCCCGTGCCGCTGACGCGGCAGGATCTGGCGGATTTGACCGGCACGACGGTTTACACCGCCAGCCGGATCGTCTCCGACTGGGTCGCTGCCGATATCCTCGAATCTCACCGTGCTCGCCTGAAGGTGAAACGCTTGAATCGACTCGTGAAGTTGGCGAGCGCGTAATCCGGCCCAACGATTTCAGTTTCCCTGCACGTGTTTGCGATCCCGCAACGACAGGGGCCACCCACGACGCTAGTCTGTCTCAATGACCACCGGGGGGACAGGCGCGACAATCAGCGTCAAATGCGAGCCCGAGTGGGTCGGGCGTACGCTCACCGATCTCATCCATCATCTGACGCATCATTACGACAGGCCAATAGCTCAACGGCTCGAATGTCATCGGCGCCAGGGCGGACCAGACCCGGCTCGCCGCAGCTGACGTGCTGGGCCGGACCGAACCGAGCTCCGGAGCATTCGCGGTCCGATTGAGCAGCCTTGTGACGACGCTTCGGCTCGTGCTCGACGCGCACGCCTGGTCGGAGGGAGAAGTCCTTTTTCCGGCCGCGATCGCTATCGAGAGTTATGGGCGGCGATCGGCGCCCTTCAAGCGCGATGCGCTTGATATCCTGATGGAGGGCATCGCGCAGGAGCACGATCTCCTCCGCGAACTGCTCGCGAGCCTGACCAGGACGATGGAGGAGTGCGCCTTCGCAGGCCTGAATCAGGAGCTCGAGATCTTCGTGAGCGACCTGGAAATCGTGTGCTTCATGATCGCCGAACAGCTCGATCTCGAAGACCGGTGCCTCTGGCCACGAGTGAAGGATCTCTTCGATCAGTAGCAGCGTCGCCTCATTCGAATGTGGGCGCTGGTATTCATGGCAACGGCCACTGCCCGGTGAGTCCGGCCAGCGTTTCCAGCGTCGTAACCTCGAGATCGAGCTCGTCGACGAGGCGCGGAAACTGCGGCGTGCCGTCGAGCTGGCGGCGACGGAACACCGTGACCAGTCCCCGATAGTAACCAATCGTTCCGGCCTTTCCGGCCTCCGGGCTGAAGCGTTTCCAGACGGCCTCGTGAAGCACGCGGAAGTCGCGCACAATCGAACGCACGTTGTGCAGTTTGTCGGACGCCGAGACCAATAGCGTCGACGCTGACACATCGGCGACGTGCGCGATGTAGTGCTCCTTGCGCGCACGCCAGGGCGGCTTCGGCGTTGTGTCGCTGTCGGTACATCCCTCGACGATGTCGAGCACGGCAAGGCCGAACTGCTCGCCTATCAGCGACCGCACACCTTCCACGCCGAGCGACTCCGGCGCGTCTTCGATCGAGTCGTGAAGCAGCGCGCCAATCGCCTCGTCCTCGTTGGCGCCGAAATCGAACGCGATGGCGGTCACGCCCAGAAGGTGGGCGATGTAGGGCGGTCCCAGGCCTTTGCGCCGCTGTCCGGCGTGAAGCTCCGCGGCGACCACGAGGGCCGTGGTAAAGCGCGGCGTGATCTTCCGCCGGTCCGGCGGCACCCAATCGACGGCTGTGAACATAGCCCACTATAATCGTGGGTTCATGCTGGTTGGACGGCGCTTTGTCGTCACGGGGCGCGTGCAGGGCGTCGGCTTCCGCTATTTCGCGCACACGGCGGCGGCTCGCGAGGGCATCACGGGCAGCGTGCGCAACCTGGACGATGGTCGGGTCGAGGTCGTGGCTGAAGGCGACGCCGAAGCTGTCGAGCGCTTCGAACGGAGCCTGCGCCAGGGTCCGATCGGCGCGCGTGTGGACGACGTCCTGGTCGACCTGCAACCCGCGTCCGGGCGATTTCTGGACTTTCGTATCCTGCCCTGACAGCCATAACGAGGAGAGCAGACGCCGAATGGAAATCCTGAAGACGAAGATCCGCCACGTTGCCGACTTCCCGAAGCCCGGCATTCTCTTCTACGACATCACGACGCTTCTGCGCGATGCCGACGGCTTCCGCGTGGCGATCGATGCGCTGACCCATCCTTTCACGGACAAGAACATCGATGTCGTCGTCGGGACCGAGAGCCGCGGCTTCATCCTCGGCGGCGCAGTCGCCGATCGGCTGCATGCCGGCTTCGTCCCCGTTCGCAAACCCGGGAAACTGCCGTCGAACGCCGTGCGTGAGAGCTATGCGCTCGAGTACGGCACCGATTCGCTCGAGATGCACGCCGATGCCGTTGAGCATGGGCAGCGTGTGTTGATCGTTGACGACGTGATCGCGACCGGTGGAACCGCTAAGGCGACCGCTTCACTCGTGCGACAGCTCGGCGGGACGGTCCACGCTCTGGCGTTTCTGATTGAGCTCGAGGCGTTGAAGGGGCGGAACCAACTGGAAGGCGAGAACGTGTACGCTGTACTTCGGTACTAGGCCGAGCTGCAGCTCGAACCTACGAGAGTCAACAATCCACAATCCACAATCCGCAATCCGCAATAGCGAGGCTCACCATGCCCTGCCTCCTGACCCTCATTGCCCTGATTACACCACGGCTCGTGATCGTCGTTCTTTGGCTGTTTACGGGCTGGTTCGCCGTCGTCCCAGGCAGCATCTGGATCCTTCTCGGCTTCATTTTCCTGCCGACGACGCTGCTCTGGTATTCGGCGGTACAGCACTGGTTCGGCGGCGAGTGGTCGTTCATTCCGCTCGTCGGCATTGTCATCAGCCTGGCGATCGACGTCTCGCCCGCCTCCGGCCGTCGTAAATAGCGGTTTGCGGGTGAGCCAATCCGCAATCAACTCCAATCCGCAATCAAATCCACAATCCACAATCCGCAATCCGCAATAATCGACCTTCACCCCACCTCAGTCACCAATCGCGGCTCTCTGCGCGTGTCTGGACCGTCGGCGCGTGGAATTCGACAGCAGATCGAGCAGCGACGCGCAGTCGATTGGCTTCACGAGGTGATGATCGAAGCCGGCTTCGACGGAGCGCTCCGGATTCTGATCAGGGCCGTACCCTGAGACGGCCACGAGTGTCAGCGCCGCTCCGTTTGGCCGCCCCCTGAGCGCACTCGCGACCTGATAGCCGTCGAGCACCGGCAGGCCCAAATCCATCAGCACCACCTGCGGCTGCACTTCGTCGGCGCGCTTGAGCGCATCGCCGCCGTCGTGAGCCATGAAAACATAGGAGCGGCAGCTTGCCGCCAAGATCGACCGCGAATGCCTTGAGGGCACCGGGGCAGGATCCAGTCCGTTGCTTGGGCTGCGCAACATTGCCGGCATCACGCAGGTCAAGGCGAAGTGGTCGGCATCTAACCAGCTTGATACGGAATCGGCAGAGCAGTACACCGCGATCAACTTGCACCTTCACGATCTACGACATGAGGCCGGCAGCCGATGGCTCGAGGCCGGCATCCCGATCCATCATGTGCAAGAGTTGCTGGGGCACGCCGAGGTGAAGACGACGGGGATCTACTTGAACGCGACGGCGACCGGCCTGCACGAAAGCATCCGGCGATTCGATGAGGCGCGCCAAACATGCAAGGAAGATGCAAGCGAGACGGCGACAAGCATTTGTCACCTTGCATCGAGGACCAGAAAAACGGCGGCAAGTCTCTGATAAATTAGCAGTTGCTCTCAACGTGCGCGTGTAGCTCAGGTGGATAGAGCATCCGCCTCCTAAGCGGAAGGCCCCCAGTTCGAGTCTGGGCACGCGCACCATCCCTCATCGCTTCAATTCACAGTAATTTACAACGAAACATCAACAAATTCGTAGCCAGTAAACAGTTGCTCTTCAGTAATCTCCTTTACCACAGATTGCCACACAGATGCAGTCCCGAACCGTTTCATCGACTCGTGAAGACCGACGCGCTCAGCGTTCAGGTATATCGCCATCTACTTCACGTCGGCGTAACCGAGCATTCGCTGCACATAGTGGAGCGGCCAACCGGCTTCGAGCATTCTGCTTCCAGCCTCGTGGCGCAGGTCGTGGAAGTGCAGGTCGATTGTCCGTAGAGCAGCGCGGGACTCCGGCGCTAATGCCTTCGTAGCGGTCCACCGTGGCTTGTGGCCGTTCGCCATGAGCACCGCGGTCTCCCATGCCTTCTTGATTGATCCAACGGGCTCGCCGAGTGCATCGCCGAAGACGCGCGCCCGGTGGGGGAGTCGCTTGCCTGCCGGGTCGCTCTGCACCATCTCCAGCACGGAACGAAGACGCGGCGAGATTGGCAGCCGCCGGGCGTCGCCGGTTTTGTTGGCGTCGCCGCTGATGCGGAGTTCCCCGCGCGTTAGGTCCACATCGCCCCACGTCAGCGCCAGGAGCTCGCCGCTTCGCCCGCCCGTCTCTAGCGCCGCGATGATGAACCGCTGCATCCACGGACCCGCGGCCTTCAGCAGCCGCTTTTCCTCGCCCTCGTGCGTCAGCTTGCCCTTCTCGTCAACGGTATCGGGCACCAGACGACGATCGCGGCGTGTGCCTTGCCGACGCCTGAGCGTCTCTGACTCGCCGCTCAGCGCCGATGTGGGCCGGTAGCCCTTCTTCGTCAGCCAGCGGTCCAGCGCCTTGAGCGTCTGGATGTATTTGTTCACGGTGGACGCCGCACGCCCAGCGTCGCGCAGGTGCATCACAAACGCCTCCAGCACATCTTCGGTAAGCGCCGAAGGCAAATGCTCGCCAAGCGCCACGGATGCGCCTTCAGGCGTCCAGCCGCAGAGCGTGGCAAGCATCTGGTGGTCGTTGATGCCGCGCGCCTTGCCCTGATTCTTGCCCTTCAGGACGGGCACGCTTTCGAGGAACCGATCCGCGGCGGTCCGTAGCGTGACGGGCGCTGCTGGAGTTTCCACGGCCCGCGGGGCTGGCGGGTATTCGCCGTTGACGATGGCCGTTCGCAGATTCGCCGCGATCGTCTTCGCCTCGTCCAGCGATTCGACGTGTTGACCGACGTGCCGATCGAGCGAGATCCGCACGCGCGGTGCGCCCTTCGGCTTGTATGAGAAGTCCAGGGGTGTGAGCACCGCGCCCAGTTGCGGAGCGGGCACTTGCAGATCTTCCGGAGTCCGTCGTTGCGCTGTCGCTTGGTCATGTCTCGCTGCCCTTCGTCTTGGCGGTGATATCAGCCTCCGTCCAACCCCGTTCTAAGGAAATCGGTCTTCTTCTCTCCCGCCGCCTGCTCCAGCAATTGCCAATCGCGGAAGATCTGAGAGTGATAGAGCGAATCATCGATCGAGAATCGCAGCTCCAGGCCGACGCCATCGATCGACCTGACGTGCGCCGCGGCGTTGTGGCCGTTCTTCGTCAACGTCCATAGCGGCGGAGCCAGTATCACCGGCTCCAACCGCTGTGCGGGCGGCTTGTAGTCCCAACTGAAACGATCGTCTTCGCTCACCGGCCGCACCGTCTCAAGCCTTCGCGCGCGCAGACGACCGGCGCGCGTGCAACGGCGTCGCAGCCCTCGGCTTCGCCGATTTCGTGACGCCCTTCGACTTCAACCAGACTCTCAGCGCGCGGCGGATCTGCTCCGAGGCGTTGATCCCGTCTCGTTCCCACAACGCCTCCAGCTGCGCCAACAGGTCGTCATCGATCCGGAACGTTATGGTTCGCTTGATTGGCGTCATCAGATGCGCCAGTGTAACACAAGTCTTACAGACTATCAGTACCACGAAGCGGACGAACGTACTTACTGCCACTCTTAATCTAAGAGGCTAATAAAAACTTCGGCTGGTGACACGTCTGGGAAGCATCACGCGGGGCGAAGAGGTAGTCACAACGGTGTCTATCGCGACTTAACGATTGCGCTGAGCCGCGACGCAGAGCGATCGAGCGCCGTCGGCTGCAGCGTGCCGTTTTACCGCGTATTGATCCTCTCTGGGCGCATTCGGAAAGAAGTTGCCTTCTAGCGAAGCGCCTGACGTTTTGGAGAAGGGAGGGTGCATCGGGCTTGGATCAGCCTCTGCCATCCCCCCGACCTGGCACCTACTGAATGCACGATTGGTTCGCCGTGACGAACCGATTGCCCAGCCATTGGTTGTCGTCGCAGTTCGGTGCGCTGTCGTACATGTCCTCAACTGCGTTACCTACCGCCGTGTTCCCGCCGATCTCGTTCTGCGTCTCCCCTGACAGTGATTCCCATCGACGTGTTGCTAGTGGCGGTATTCGCGTAAATCTTGTTCAGGTCCGCAAAAACGAGGTCGATGCCGACCTCGTTGTTCATGACAAGGTTGTTGACAATTTTGTTCTCGCGGCCGAATAACTATGGAGATACCAGCGTGGTCGTTTAGCGTTGCTACATTGCCTTGGAACACATTATTGGTGGAGCGGACGTCAATCACCAGAAAGCCGTTGCCGCTGTTCCTGGTGGCTGTCACCTGGATCACTTTTGAGAAGGCGACGTTTGCGAATTCCAGCCCCTCTCCGAATCCGGTGATGG
The DNA here is from genome assembly GCA_963800785.1 of Vicinamibacteria bacterium. Lineage (GTDB taxonomy): Bacteria > Acidobacteriota > Vicinamibacteria > Vicinamibacterales > JAENWD01 > JAENWD01. The sequence continues at coordinate 717,682 of CAWDCH010000018.1, read as the reverse complement.
TGCCTGGGCCCTGGATCAGGATGGCCGTAGAATTGAAGGCAACAATGCCGATGCCGACCGAAAGACCTTGTAGTGTGTGGCCATCAAGGTAGAGCTTGTACACCGCTGGCACGGATGTTGACGCCGTCACCAGGAGGACACGTCAAGTCCATGGCGAGATGGTACTGGCCGGGCGTTGTGATGAAAAACGGGCACGTCGTGATCGCGGTTGAAGGAGTCGCGTGCCCCACACTCGACAACAGGAGCGCCGTGAGCGGGACGAGGGCGAGATTCGCACGCCGGGACGCCTTCGTTCTGCAGAGCATCATGGTCTACCTCCTTGCGGCAACATGCGCCGCGTGGCACCGGATCGGGCGGGTTTACTCGGATGTTCGATAACCTGCGTTCTTACGAGCGACTGAGAGACCTCGGTCTCAATAACTAGTAGTAGACCGAGCGGCATATCGTGGCCTACCCTGCGAGGCTCGCAGCATAACGCCAAACGACAGAGCCCCCGGGAAAATTCTGCCAGACGGTTGACTGCTGATGCTTGTCGAGATCATGAATTCCGGCGGCGGAAGATTAGGCCGACCTGGATAACGCCACGCCGACACGCAGCGTCAGGCTGATACGTCCAGTGTAAGTCGCCCAGTGTTTAGTAACCGCACGAAGGTACCCCCGACGGGGCCGATTGAGGGTTTTGTCAAAGATCGAACCGCTTAGGCGGCCTCGTCGTGATACGAGATCTGCACATTAAGCCGTTCACGCACGGCGTCACCGTCGAGTCCAGCCAGCGCGCACCAAAACTCGAAGTCTTCACGCCGTTCTATGAACGCCGCAGCGGAGCGACGATACTCAGGAATCGGGCTCTGAAGATCTGCGATCGCCTGCCGCAACACCGCCGCCGCCAATCGCCGCACGCCCTGGTCGTTCAGCATCACGCCGCGCGGTCGGCGCGCTCAGCGTGCTCACATGCACGATTCGCGCATAGGTAGAACTTGACAACCGACAGATGCGCCGTGTCGGCTCGTGGTGTGCGGTCGTCAGGATCTACCGTCAACCGCATGATCCAACCACACGAGGGACACTGCTTTATTTCTGAGAGCTTAGCTCGCAACATTTTGGATATCTCTCAAGGGAATCAGTAAAGGCCGAGGCCGCCTCAGCGCAACGACGCCGAAGCGGCCCGGTTGGTGGGGAGCGGTGAGGGCGGCTGGATCGGCCGGTGGGCGCCCGCTGTGCCCCTGCTGCGCCCGCGCCTCGTTGGTTACGTACGCACGCCCGCGATCACTTCGACGGCTTCCTCATCGAGTAGCGCGATGCCCCATCGTGACGTGGTGCGAACCACGATCTGGTCGGTGCTCGACAGTGAGAACGGATCGTACAAAACCTGCAGCGTCGATCGGATGCCAACCGCGACGCGGCTCATATCGACGAGCAACAGGTAGCTCGTGTCGTTGTTGCTTCCGGCGGTGTCGGTGATCGAGATTTGCGAACTGAGTGCGACCGGGACACCAAACAGGGATCGTCGCGCCTCTGCGGTCGGGTCCGGCTGCAGCTGATAGCGATCCTGCAAGTCCTGGAGTTTCTTCAGCGTGTTCCAGCTCCTCGGATGCGCGAAAATCACGCTTGGCTTTGCGTTGTTTTTCTCCATCCGGTAGATCGCATCGGCAACGTCATCCAGCGTTGGCGCGGCACCGTTCGGCGATCCGAGCGTCGTCACGTTCACACCAGTCTGTCGACGGAGACCCATGAGATCGTTGATGCCGGTGCCCTGCAGCATAGACAGGTCGATGGCTGCGGCGATCGATCGTTCGTGATCCATCTGGACGATCTGCCGGGCGTCGGGGTTCGCATCGGCGAACCATTCCGAGCTGCCGATCGTGCGAGTCCCGAACTTCAGCATCGACAGCCGGACCGTCTCAAGCGCGATGTCACTGGCCGTGATCGTCGCGGCCTCGCCGAAGACGCCCGCCGTGACGCTGCTGCCGATCTTCGGCAAGAGCGTGGTTTCGGTATCGACGTTGATTTCGCGCGGGCCAGCAGACAGCACGACCGACTGCGGGCGCAGGCGATCGAAAAACTGCCTGCGTTGACCTCTGGCACCAAATAACCGCCGCCCGAGCCGCTTGCGATGCTTTGGCTCTTGTACTCCTGGAACGAAGGCAGAATCACGCCCTTGTTCTGTCCGCGCGTATCGAGCCAACCGCCGCCCAGGCCATCGGGGAACCGCTCGCGAAAGCGGCGCTTTTGCTCGCGATCCTGTTCGTCGGCCTCGTTCAGTATCAGGCCGATTTCTCCGCCCTCGGCGAGTAGCCGATTGAATTCGCGCTGCTCGTCGGCCTTGAGTAAGCGGCCGCCACCATCCTGCTTCACGGTGGCCGCCTCATCGAGCTTCAGCACTTGGTAGCGCGTGATCACGTCGCGCGTGTATTGCCCGTATTTGCCATCGCCAAACGGGCGAGAGCCGCGAGTCTGCACCCAGGCGCGGAGTTCTGCCGGTGATACAGGTTCTGACTTTTCGATGCGAGCGGAAATGTCGTACAGGTTCTCATTCTCAGACACAGGTTCATCCTCCAACCGCGCATAGCGGTCTGTGAATAATGCGTACCCGGTCCTCGAAGAGTGTCACCGGCGTCCGCTGCTGGCTGGCTCGAAGAACCTTCGGCCCGCGTGCGGACGGCATTGGTAGGTTGTTGAAAAGAGCGTAGCATATAGCACGGCAGTTGATAAGCACGGGTCAGTGCATCGTCTGTGACTGCACCTTCAGCGGTAGCTCAGACTTTCCGAACGTCGCTGGTTCGCGTGAGTTTGCCAAAATTCGCTCGATGAGCACTACCTGGCCATCCGCTTGTGCGAGTCCCACCAAGATGACGCCATGCTCGGAGTCGAGCGATACATGAAGGTGCCGCCCAAGTTCTTGATTTCGGGGCGTCGCTCCCTAACCGCCTCCATCAGCACGATGGCATTGGCGACGAGTTCCCCCGCGATGTTGGTGTACGGCTGTCCGTTTTGAAACTCTTGAGCCGTGGGTTTGTTACTACTGTTGTCGGTCACTTTGACTCCTTCGCCCGTATCACTTGACGCGCTGAAGATTCATCCGTGCCTGGAGCTGCGCCAGCGGACTCAGCGCCTTCTTGTCATCCGGCATGGTCGGCTTCACCCGCCCACGCGCTGCTGGCGTCATCCCTAACTCGACCAAGAACTGCCGGAGCGCCATGCGGCCCTAGCGTATCTGGTTCGGTACCTAGCCTCGATCTGTTTCAGTTTGATCAAGTCTGAGATCAGGCTTCCGCGCTCGTTCTGCGGCTGGGCATCAATCTCGCTGTCGAGGCGATCGATCAATTCGGCCGTGCGCGCTTGGTCGGCCGCGAGTGCTTCGGTCTCCGCATACAGCCGCGAGTACTGATACAGGACAGCATCGTCCACCGTCGAAAGTGTTCTGGTCTGCCGGAGGCGGTCTACCATGCGCCCCCATTCCGCCAGCGCCTCGCCGGATAACTCCACTGGCGGCGTCGGCACCCCTTCCGGCACTGAAATTGACCCGGCGTCGCCGTGCCGATCGCGCCGGAACGTGCCCGCCAGTTGGTGCTCGTGGATGCTCTTGGCGTTTCGTCCGCCGGTTCGCGTTCCCTTTATCCCTGCCATGTCACTCCAGTTCCATGTCGCTGACTGTGTAAACGCTTGGGCGGTGCGCGGTCTAGCGCTGCGCCCCCTCAGACTTTTGACCCGGCCTTCATCGGGCCGCGCGAATTCTGAAACATTTCCCCGCGTCCCTTCTTGACGTTACAACTACGGCACAAGGCGCTTAAGTTATCGCTGTCGAAGAATTTCTCAGGTGCAACGTGCGCCGCGATAATGTGGTCTGTCACATCCGCGCGCCTACCACACGTAGCGCAAAAGGGATGACCGCGCAGCCACCACGCCGACAGGCGCTGCCAGCGTGCAGTGCGATACAACTTCCGAACTGGATCGTCTTTCCGCTCCAGATCGTGCCGACGTGACAGGCTGCGATGGTCTGAGCAGTAGCCAGACTGCACCTTGTTCGGACAGTTGTTTGCGAGGCACTGCCGTGATGGCTTGTTCTGCATAGGACATTCATCGGGCATTCAGTACGCGCCCTAGCAGGCTGCTGAAAAACGGCGATTGAAGATGTCACTCTGGATACCTGCGTCGCGACCAACGGGCGCCGCGCGCCCGCCCTCGCCCACGAGCGGATGTTACGCCGTGGCCATGAGCGTGCGCATCCGTACCAGGTTGTACGCTGCTACGGTGAAGAGTAACTGCCAGTTCACGCGCTCGCCGCCGCGATGTTTGAGCTTCCGCATGCCGCCTACCGTTTTCATCCAGCCAAACACTTCTTCGATCCGCTTGCGCGCGCGCTGGCTCGCGGTGTACCCCGCGTGGCGAGTTGTGCGGCGATCAAGCGTGCGGCGCTGCGCCTGCTGCGCGATGTGCGGCGTGGCGCCGAGAGCGCGCACCATCGCTACAAACGCCTCGCGTGTCGTAGCCTTTGTCGCCGCCCACCGTGCGAGGGCGCGGCGTCAGACTCGCGATCAGTCTCACAGCCGCGTCGCGCTCTCCCGTGCCGGTCGCCGGCAACACACACGCATCCACCACGAAGCCATGGCGATTCTCCATCAGCACCTCACCCAAATAGGCGAGCTTCGCCTCGTGGCCTCTGGCCTTCTTGAACAACCGACTGTCGGGATCAGTCGTCGACTCATGAGTCTTATTCTACCGGTGCTCCCCGTGGAAATTCACGGTCGGATTGCTCGTATCGTCGGGCGAGACCGGCGGCTGCGTCCTTCCGCTCGAAAACTTTTCTGACTCGCCCAAGCCTCCAGCAACGTGCCATCCACTGTGAAATGCTCGTCCGACAGGAGGCGACTGCCACGGGCTTGTTCCACGCACTGTCTTCAAAGAACGCCCGAGCCACATCGCCCTCGAAGCAACCGCTCGCGATTCTTGGTGAAAGTCGTCGGCGTCCACACGACGTCGTCCATCGCCAGCCCCACGAACCAGCGAAACAGCAGGTTGTACTCCAGTTGCTCGATCAGCATACCGTTCTCTGCGGATCGAATAGAGCACTTGCAACAGCAGCGCGCGCAGCAAATGCTCCGGCGGCACCGACAAGCGTCCCGTCTTGCGCATAGAACACGTCGAACGCGACGACAGTCGTCGCAAGCGCCGCGTCCGTCATATCTCGAATCACACGCAGCAGATAGTCCGCCAACACCCGCTGCTCCAGCGACAGATAGCTAAACAGATGCCCACTCTGCTCGTCGTCTCCACGCATCGACTCCAATAGCCGGCAGTGTATTACAGACGATCAGTGTTTAGGTACACATTTTTCAGCAGCCTGCTAAAAAACGCACGTTACCACACTATCAACATAACGCTCCGCTCGTCCTCCCAGCCTTATATACGCCCTGTTCTCGTTCTGAGACGCGTGCATCTATTTCCAGCAAAGATGCCTCGAGAGTCCATTCCGTTAACTGCCGATGACGAACGTCGCGATGAAGCCAAAACGTCTCGACTTCCATTCAGAGACAAGCTATACAGCACACATCCTCCCAACAGAAACAGAGCGTGAAGCTGTAGCTAGCAGCGCAAGTACAGCCAGAAGCGCGCGACAACCCTATAGAAGTACTTCGCCAGATCTGTGAGCATTTAGTAGTTCTCCTTCCGAGAGAAAAAAGCCACGCGCGCACGCGCGTTGTGCTCATACATTTCCTTGATCACTATGCATTGATAAGACCTTGATCTCTACCTTGATATTGTTGTCAGACCCGCTCCGCCAGAGTCATATATGCGCGCTAAAACTCATCGCCCCGAGTTGTGAGATCGTGCCACCAAGCAACCGTCAGTTTCGTATGTGAGCGATATCGAAGTCAAGCCATACCGAATAGCTGCACGTTCGTGAAATAGCGCAGAACAAGCACGAGTGCAAAACCTTGTGTTCGCGCCCACACCAACTAGTTTAGAGTCACCATCAACTCCGCAGCTTCTCGTGCAGCAGCGCCGATCCGCGTCTCTATGCCTTCCAGGTCTGAAGCTGTCAGCAGATGCAAAAGCTGCGCGTCAACCTGTTCTCCCTCCGTCAACATCCCTATCCACTCTATCAAGCCGAGCAACATCAACGTTTCTAATCACAAAAAGAAATAACAACCTCATTCGTCATAACAACTTATCAAAACATCTATAACAAAAAATGAAGACATCCCAATTAACTTACCAATTATTAACAACAAAAACCCAAAAACACAAATACATCAACCCAATCACCAACTTTAAATCAATCATAATTCTCACAAATAAAACAACGTAACACAACAACATCCTCAACGAAATAATCTTCGTCATAGATATACACTAACAAACAAAACACTAAAACATCTAAAATTTCCCTCACGAAACACAGTAACAAACACTCATAACACACAACAAACACTAACTATTAAAAAAACAAATACACTAAAATCACTCATCAAACACATACACAATCACATATCACACACTAACAAAACCAAACAACCAACCAAACGTAACAAATCAATTTACGAAATAACATATCTTTCTAACAAATTCTTTTACCAATACAAACCTATTCCAACAAACAACACTCACACTAACCCTCAAACAACTTCTAAGAAACATTCATCAATACAATATCCTTAACAAACAAAAAATCATAACATAAACACTTACACACATCATTAATCAATCTCAAAAATCCCTCAACACCCAACAACCTAACAACTACCTACAAACAAAACAACGTAAACACAACATAACATCAAAACACATCAACTAAACAAACATACTCGTAATCCTTTACAATAACACACAACATCACATATAAACAACAACAAATAAAACCCTAAAACAATAAACAACACACACAACATCAATCAATAACAAAAAAATAAACAACACTTCATCATATCTCTACATCTCTCATCATAACAATATACATAACAACACACTCTCCCAACTTCCTATTAATCATCAACAACACTTCCTAACCCGCGCTCCGCACGCGCGTTCAGCCAATCCATCATCCAACTCCGATGCACGCGAGTATCGCCACGCCCGTTGATCTTGCAGGCGCGGAGCTCGCGGCGCTGGATTGCCGCTAGCACCGTTCGCGGCCCCGATTCGATCTCGGCCGCCACGCCGAACACTCTAGCCATTCCCCGCGAAGCGGTGGACGCTTCCGAGCCTTCAACATCCTCTCGCTAGGCGATGTCACATCCATCTATCGAACCTCCTCGTGAATCCACTGTGCAAAGTAGCTGCCCAAATATGCGCCAACAACCACGAAACGTATGTCGATTGTCGCTCGCCGCACTCCGACCGGACTAAATTAGGCCGGAAAGTCGCAGTCGGAATTAGCTTGGAACGAAAATGACGGGAAAGGATTTTTCAGATAGGGATAATCTTGATCTGACACGAACGGTGGTCGGCTCCCGCCACATCGGGCGTTGTCATCTCCGTCTGCATTCAGCCTCCTAATTCTATCGTCTGTCATCGCCATCACTTGTGCCGGAACAAATCTCATGGGACGACATCGATTGTCGCGCAACTCGCGCCGAACGGTGTCGATGTGCCCGAACGTGGCAGCGGTTTAGCAGGGGCTGTCAGAGGTCGTTCACAGGCGGAATGGCGGCAATTTCGATCGGCAAACACGCGGAAAATACGGCGCGAAATCGTTCATGACGTGCACCATCGACCTAGCGTTTTACGGCGATTTCTCCTCTTGCACGTTGTAAGCGTCGGACGTTCAGCATCATTCATTTTCTGCACGCGCCATCTGCTCGACTATCCGAGTGAACGCCTGGCCGAGCTGAATGCGTCAGCTTGTCCGTCACGTCACTGTCCTCGTAGTCGATGTCGGCATCTTGTCCGCGCAGAACTTGCAGATTCGCGACCGGCAAGCCATCCGTCACTTGTGCACCAGTGACTTCCGCCTGCGATCTTTGCCACGCGATTGCCACGGAATCCGCGATCGATCGTGTCAGACCGTGATCGTCCGTTCAGCGGATGTTCAATTGGCGTCGGATTGCGTCGATTATCGTCAGACGGGCGGATGGTGCGCGCCCTCCTAAGCGGAAGGCCCCCAGTTCGAGTCTGGGCACGCGCACCACACCACGAACCGTGCAGCCGACGACTGGCAGCACCGCTGCGACACACCAAGCGCGCGTGTTCTTTCTGGCTCCAGTCGCTACTCGTCGCAGCGCGTTGCCGAGTCTTCGAGGGGTCCCCCAGGCAAACAGGGCACGGCTTTCAGGGTACTGGTACACCGCTCTGATGAACCGATCGGTGCCGTGTCGATAGGCGGGCCACGGCATCACGATCAATGTGTCTGGATTGCCGACGATCGGGGGCAGTTCCTTGAAGTCGCGGCCCTGGCGAATCACCAGGACGAACTGCTCGAACGTGAGACCGGCCGGCAAACCGTTCGCATCCGGCGTCAGGTTGCGAGTGAAGACCGGACCGAAATTCTGGCCGCCCGCGAGATAGCGCTCTTCGAGGGGAATTTGGGCGCCGGACTCGTCGGTTTCCGGGCCGTTGTGGCAGCCCGTGCAATCGCTCACGCCGTTGACATAGTAGCTGCCCTCGTAAACCCGGCTGGGATTCTTGCCCGCCAGATTCAACGTGATTTCCGGGGGCACCGCACCGCGGCCTGCTTGGACCTCGCTCGAACCACCGTTGCTTTGTCCCTGGCCTTGGACGGGCGCTTCCACGATTCGGACGACGAGAGCCGCCACACACAGCGACGCGAGAACGATCAGACTCCGCTTCATTGTCGTCACCTCACGGATTGACGCCCTGGCTGCAGGTCGAGCCCGGTCATCGGACAGCGTTGTCGACGGGATTTCGGCGCATCCTACACCGAAATGGCCATTTCGGCGCTAGCGCGAGACTGAGTTCGATTACCAGGCTCGCAGCACCGTCGCGCGTTCCACGCCGCGGACACAGCACCGCGCACGCACTGCGCGACTGCAGCTCCGTGGCACCGCAGGACCGCGGCACTGCGTTCTACCACCACCGCTCCAATCGCTCGCGGGCGTCGAGGTCCGCGGCCACGCGCATGCCGCTTTCCACTGCCCCGTTCATGAACCCCTGCCAGTTCTCGCTCGTGTGCTCGCCCGCGAAGTAGACGCGGCCGAAGGGGCGGCGGAGCAGGGGAGCATCGACGGGATCGAACTGCGGCCCGAACACGGCGTAGCCGCCGCGCGCCCAGGGATCGGATTCCCAACTGATTACACGCGCGAGGCGCGGGATCTGAGCGGGCCGACCGAGCCAGCCCAGATGGCGCATGATACCGGGCACGCCCTCGGCCTCGACGATCGCCCGGAGCTGCGCGCTGGCGGATCCCCCGGCGAGGAGCGTCAGGTCGCTGGCGCCCGGCACTTCCTCGCAGGACTCCCAGACGGCGCCGATCGGGAGATTGCTGCCAAATGCGTTGGGACGCCCGTGGCGGCGCCACCATGGGTGGTCCGACCGCAGGAACACCTTGGTCGCCGGGCCGTACGAGAGCGATTCGAATGCGCGTCGCTGCGCGTCCGGCAGCGCCGGGGTCAATGACCACTCAAGGAACACGGGGAGCGGCACGGTCGAGACGACGTAGTCCGCTTCGACGCCGACACGGCGTCCGCGAGCGTCTTCGACCAGCAGCCGGACGCGCTCTGCATCCTGATGTACAGCCGCGATGGTGTGTCGCAGCCTTAACGAGAGGCGGGCGTCGCGGACGATAGCCTCGAGCAGACGATCGTTGCCGCCTTCCACCCGATGCATCTTTTGGCGTCCAAGCGAGCCCGATTCACTGGCCAGCTCCGCGACGACGAGCGCCGACAGCCGATCGGGATCGGCGAGGAAGTAGCCGCGCAGCGCGTCTGCGAGTCCGCGCACGTTGGGAGGTGCCTGCGCGCGTTCGACGAGCTCGGCGAAAGTGAGACGCGCGATCTCGGTTGCGGCACCGGACGTCCGGTCGCATCCGGTCGCTTCGAATGCGGCGATTGCCGGCGCCAGGGCGCGTTGCAGCTGGTGCCAGACTGTCGCCTGCGAGCGCGTCACCCGGATGCGTCCGTCGATCGACAACGCGAGCCCGAATCCCGCTCGCAGAACCCGCCGCAGCGGCACGCGCAGCGTGCGTGCCAGGGCAATGATGGCGTCGTGATCGCCATCGATGAACTCGCCTCCCGCCTCGGCGTGCAACGGCGGGAACTCGCCGTCGCGGACGGTCCAGACGCGTCCGCCAAGACGGTCTCGGGCCTCGAAGACGGTGACGTCGGCGCTGCGGCGAGTGAGCTCACGCGCCGCAACAAGTCCTGAGAGGCCGGCCCCAATCACCATGACGCGGCAGCCGTGGAGCGTCGAGATTTTCCGAGAGGTGGAGGTCGTAGGCGAGGGCACGGTGACGGGGCCGGACCGTCCGGCTCAGAACTAGGGTAAACTAGTGTGTTTCGAAGGAGCTAGACGCCGACCACCATGAAGACTGCCGAACGCCATCGTCTCAAGCACAACGAGGTCGCCGACACCCTCCAGGACGTCCTGGAGAACGTTCAGACCAACCGCCGGCTCATCGTCGTCGGCCTTGTCGCGATCCTCGTCTTGATTTCCTCGGTTGGCGCGTGGACCTATTACCGCGGTCAGCGGAACGGCAAAGCGTCGGCGCTCCTCGGTGAAGCGATGATCGTCGCGGACGCGCCAGTGGTGGAGCCAGCCGCCGCGCCTGGCCAGAAACCGACACCGCCGCGAGCGAACACGTTCCCAAACGAGCGCGCCAAGCTCGAAGCCGCGTTTCCAAAGTTCCTCGCGGCAGCCGACGCCTATCCCGACACCGTTGCCGGGATCGCCGCGCGCTATCACGCGGCCGCCACGCTGGCCGCACTAGGCCGTCAGGCCGAAGCCAAGCAGCGCTACGCGGAAGTCATCGATCGGGACGGCCGCGGCGTTTACGGGAAGATGGCGAAGCTGGCGCAGGCCGAGATGAACGTACGTGACAAGCAGTACGATCAGGCGATCGCCACGCTGCGCGAGCTGTCGCTCGACACCAAGGGCGATGTGCCGGTCGACGCCGTGCTCTCTCAGCTCGGCGCGGCGTATCTGGCTGCCGGCAAGAAGGCGGAAGCGCAGCAAACCTACCAGCGCATCACGACCGAATTCGCGGCGTCGCCGTATGCAGCGGACTCGCGGAAACAACTCGAGGTGTTGAAAAGCAACTGATATTGCGGATTGCGGAATGCGGATTTGATTGCGGATTGGATGGAATTGGCCGATTCCGATTGCGGATTCAGGGACCAATACACAATCAAATCTGCATTCCGCAATATCAGAACGACCGCCCGAGCCGAACATAGACTTCCCGGTTGTCGCGCAATACCCCGGCCCCGTCCCGTCCCCACGCGGCGCCGACACTCCACGTCAGCGGTAACCCGAAGCCGGCAATGACGTTGGCCGACAGCTCCGCGCCGACGCCGGTCTTCCGATCGGCCCAGCGCGCGGAGCCGGTCCACGCGTGTCCGATATCCGCAAAAACGGTCGCGTGAAGCGAGCGCAAGAAGATCGGCCAGGTGCCAGCGCCGCGCTGGGGCCACACGATCGGTACCCGTAGCTCCGCGTTCATCAACATCACGCGCGTGCCGCTCACCACGTCGTCGTCGAAGCCGCGCAGCAGGCTGATCGCGTCGCTGCCGAAGACGCCGAGCGCGACGTTGCCGTCCGATCCGCCGAGCCTGTAGATGCGGCGGATGCTGCGATCGCCGCTCGAAGCCGCTCCCGCAAGACGCAACGCGACGACGCTTTGTCGCGGCAACGGGACGTACGCCCGGCCATCCAGTGTGAATGCGTCGGAGCGACCATCGGAGCCGAAGGCTGGCCGGAAGAACTCGCCGGTGATTCCGATGCCGAGTCCGCCCTCCGGGCTGATTGAGTAGCCGTACTGATGCGCGGTGTACAACGTCCATGCCGATCGAAGACCCGAGCGATCGATCTGCTGGTCCAGCGATGGCGTGACGGTCGAGACCTGCTCCGAGTGCAACGCTCCCGCGAGCGTCTGCGTCCAGCGAACACGTCGTATCGCGCGAGAGACTCCGGCGTCGAACTGCTGCTCGCGCTGTGCGACGGGAACCAGCAGGCCCTCCGCCGTGACGGTTTTGAACAGCGATGTCTGGTCGCGATAAGCGACGTGCGGAGCGGTCTGCCACCGTTGATAGACGTACGAGGCAGACCAGTCGGGACGTGATCGAGGCGCGAGCGCTGATAGGCGAGGCTGAGGCTCCGCCTCCACTACGTCGCCGTCGTTGAGCGCCCACGTCGCCTCGGCGGTGACAGCATGGCGGCCGAGCACGTCGTATCCGGTCACGACGGCGCCCAGACGCCACCGGCCGTCGCGATGGTCGACCAGTGGCAGCCACCCCTGAGGGAGGAGTGTTTTCCATGGGCGATACGGTCGTGCCGCTGTCTCCTCTCGCTGTGGTTCGGCCATGTCGGCGTGCGCTTCATCAATGCGGGACCGAATTGGCGTTCGCCCTTCGACAGCTTCAGGGCGAACGGAATCTGGAACGTTGGCGGCAATTGACTCGAAGAGATCGAATCCCTGCTCGGTGTAGCCAACGAAGACGACTCGACCGTTGTCGGCGACCGCCGGGCTCCGCGCACCACCCGCCGGCCGAAGCACTCGTTGAGGTTCCTGCGGCGAATCCAGCGATGCGGTCGCGCAGAGCGCGAAGGGACCGCCGTCGCGATCGGACGCGAAGAGCAGCGCCGAACCGTCCGTCTTCCATTCCGGTGTGACGTTGCGCCCGGCCGAAGAGCTCGCGACGATCGTCACGCTTCGAAGCGCTGAATCGACGACGACGATCTCCGATGGCCCGCCCCGCCGGCGTCGTTCGACGGCGATTCGCTCGCCGTCCGGCGAGAATCTCGGCGCCGCGAACACATCGTATTCATCGCCGAGCGTGGCCAGGAAGCTCAGGTCGGTGCCGGCGATCGGCTTCTGCCGCTGAAGCAGCGTCTCTGCGTCGAGCACGACGAGTCGGCGCGATCCAGACTGCACCCGCACGGCCACCAGACGGCGCCCATCGGGCGACATATCTGGATCGACCAGTCGCGCCTGTCGTGTGAGTCGTCGGACACCACGGCCCTTCATGTCGACTGCGTAGAGATCGCTCTGAAGCCCGGCGCCGCGCACGAGCTCCAGCTGATCGAAGATGACTGTACATGGCGAGGCTGCAGCTCCGCCTCCACAGCGTTGTTGAAGGCTCAGGCCCGATCCGCCAAACCGTGAAGTGATGCGCTCCGGCACCGCTTGTCCAGGCGCCAGACGGTAGAGCCCGGGAAATCGGTGAGGGTCTGACGCGCTGAACCAGATCGACCCGTCCGGGGCGAGGCGCGGCGTACGGATTGCGAATCCGAGCCGTGTCAGACGCGTGGCGGGATCCGACGAGATCTTTTGTCCAAGACCGCGACGCCAATCGCCGAACTCGCCCCAGAGTATTCCGAGTGACTTGCCGTAGACAGCCCGAAACGCGCCGGCCGTCAGATAGGGGAGTCGTCCCGCGGTTCGATCAGCAAGGGACTCCAATCGATCACGACCGTAGCGCTCGACCAGAAACTCATGGAACAACCCGCCGTACGCATACCAGCCGTCGCCGCTCGGCCAGTCCACCAGACCGCCGTTCACACGATCGAGCGGCTCGAACCGATTGGCGCGGACACCGGCGTCGACAATCTCCTTGAAGTCACCGGCGTGCAGGCGTCCAGCACCCTCTTCGCTCTCGACGAGCGTCGCCAACCCCTCGATTTGCCAGAGCGGCAGCGACAGGTTTGGGAACGCGAAAATCGTGCGGCCAAAGATAGCCTGCGCGGCACGGGCCCATCCACGCGAACGATCGAGATGGCAGACGTGCGCGTACTCGTGCGTGAACACGTACTGGAGCCAATCGTCGGTATTGCCGATCTCGTCGACGCCGGTCGGTGGTGTGGCGTCGATTTGAATGGCATCCCAGGGCACGACGGTGGCGCTTCCGTTCGCGTAATCGTTCTGGTCGACCAGCACGATATGCGTGCGACGTCGCGGCGTATGGGTCGTCGACCTGGAGACGGCGTCATGGACGCGCTCGGCGATCCACGCCATGCGTGCGGCCAGTCGCTCTTCGCCCTGATGGAAATGGACGATGAAGTGCGGTGTGACGATTGACTTGAATAGGAACGTGGGATCGTACGGTCCCGCGTTAGCCACACGCGTCAAACACCAGATGGCTGCCGCCAGCATCAGCCGGCGTGCCGTCACGATTCGAGGTCCTTCTTCAGCTCCGCGAGCAGCGTGAGCGCCTCGAGCGGCGTGCAGCGATCGACATCGATGGCTTGCAAACGCACCGTCAGGCGCTCGTCGACGGCCGGCGCCGGCGCAAACAGCGGCAACTGCTCGATTGGACCGCGGCCGGATCCCGCTACCGTCGGCCGGCCGCCGCGTGCGAGCTCGTCCTGCTCGAGGCCCGACAGAATCTCCCGCGCGCGATCGAGGACGGCGACGGGCAAACCGGCGAGCCGCGCGACCTGGATACCATAACTCCGGTCGGATCGGCCCGGCAGGATCTTCCGCAGGAACACGATGGCGTCGTGGTACTCCCGCGCGGTGACATGGAAGTTGACGACGCCAGGGATTGCATCCGCCAGGTCGGTCAGCTCGTGGTAATGCGTGGCGAACAGCGCCTTCGGGCGCGCGCGCGCATTCGTCGCCAGATGCTCTGCAACCGCCCAGGCAATGCTGAGGCCATCGAACGTTGCCGTCCCGCGACCGATTTCGTCGAGCACGACGAGGCTGCGCGACGTCGCCAGGTGCAGGATGGTCGCCGTCTCCTGCATCTCGACCATGAAGGTCGAATGGCCGCGGGCGATGTTGTCGGACGCGCCGACGCGCGCGAAGATGCGGTCGACCAGCGCCAGCTTGGCTTCTCGCGCCGGCACGAACGATCCCGCCTGCGCCATCAGGCACAGCAACGCCGTCTGCCGAAGGTAGGTCGACTTGCCGCCCATGTTCGGGCCGGTCAGGACGACCAGCTGATGCGTCGTGGCATTGAGCGTGACGTCGTTCGGAACGAACGCGTCGCTGACATGACGCTCCACCACCGGATGGCGGCCGTCGACGACCACCATCTCGTCGCCGTCGTGCACGTGAGGCTTCGTGTAGTTGCCGACCGCCGCCGCCTCGGCGAGCGCCGCCAGGACATCGGCCGTCGCCAGCGCGCGCGCCGTCGCCTGGATCGCGCCGGCGCCCGAAGCGACCTCGACGCGAAGCTGCTCGAACAGCTCGATCTCGCGCTCGAGGATGCGCTCGTCCGCCCCGAGGACCTTTTCCTCGTAATCCTTCAGCGCCGGGGTGATGAATCGCTCGCCGCCAGCGATCGTCTGCTTGCGCAGGTAATCGGACGGGACGTTGTGCAGGTTGGCCTTCGAAATCTCGATGTAGTAGCCGAAGACCCGGTTGAAGCGAATCTTGAGCGACGCGACGCCGGTCCGCGTACGCTCGGCCTGCTCCATCTCGGCGATCACCTGCTTGCCGGATCGGCTGACGTGGCGCAGCTCGTCCAGCTCGCGATCGATGCCGTCGCGGATCATGCCGCCGTCCCGTGCAAGCGCCGGCGGCTCATCGACAAGCACAGCGTCGAGTCGCGCGCGCAACTCAGGAAGATCGTCGAGCTGTGACGAAATGCTCGTGATGAGCGGGGCGTGCAACGGCGAGAGCAGCGTCCGCGCGCGCGGCACGGCGCTCAGCGATACCTTCAGCCCCACCAGATCGCGAGGCCCTGCAACACCAAGCGCCGCACGCGCGACGAGGCGCTCGAGATCGTGCACCGGCTTCAGCGCCTCTCGAAGCTTGGCGCGGTCGATCCCGTGAAACGCGAGCTCCTCGACAGCATCCAGACGGTCTCTGATGGGTTCCATGACCACCAACGGCCGGAGCAGCCAGGCCCGAAGCAGCCGGCCGCCCATCGGCGTGACCGTGAGATCGAGCTCCTCGAGGAGCGATCCCGCCCGGCCACCGTCTGCGCCTTCGACGATCTCGAGGTGCTTCAGTGTGACTGGATCTACCAAGAGGTGATCCGCCTGCTCGCGCAGGTGCACGCTGGTCACATGGGCGAGATCGGCCTTCTGGGTGTCGCGAAGATAGCTGACCAGCGCGCCAGCCGCCTGCGTCGCTGCCGGGCGTGTCTCGAGCCCGAAACCGTCGAGACCCCGAGTGTGGAGTTGTTCGGTCAGCACGCGTCGCGCCGCTTCCGGCTCGAAGTGCCATCCCTCGATAACAGTGACCGGAATCGCGGCGAACCCGACCTCGGGGAGGAGCGACGCCACGTCGAGCCCCTGCGGCACGACCAGCTCGCGCGGCCGAAGCACCTTGAGCTCGTCCTGCAGCACTTGCCACCGCTCGGCGCCCGGGTACTCGGCGACCGAGAACTCGCCAGTCGTCAGATCCAGGAGTGCGGCGGCCACGCGATCGGCGCGATCGGGTCCGATTGCCATCAGAAAGGCCGGCTCGCGCGCGTCGAGGTAGTTCGCGTCGAGCAGCGTGCCGGGCGAGACCACGCGGACCACCTCGCGCCGGACGACCCCCTTGGCCTTCCGAGGGTCCTCGACCTGCTCGCAGATGGCGACGCGGTAACCCTTCCGCACGAGGCGCGCGAGGTAGCCGTCCACGGCGTGGAAAGGGACGCCACACATCGGAATCGAGCCGCCGGAGGCGTCTTTCGAACGTGAGGTCAGCGTCAAGTCGAGGGCGCGTGCGGCAACCAACGCATCCTCGAAGAACATCTCGTAGAAGTCGCCCATGCGAAAGAACACGATGGCGTCGCGATATTGCCGCTTGGCATCGTGGTACTGCCGCATGGCCGGCGTGAGCGCACTGAGGCGAGGAGCCGTCGCCGGCGTGTCGTTCGAAGGAACCGCCATCAGATTCGGAAGCAGTGAGGCAGGACTGCACGGCAGTATAGGAGCCGCTCTCTTGGGCAGTCAAGCCATTGACCGCGTTGACTTTTTGCGCAGTGGCCACTACAAGAGGATCGGTGCTCACTCTCGCCCTCGACACGTCGACCGCTTCGGGCAGCGTCGCCGTGCGCCGCGACGGCAACCTAGTCGTCGTCCGCGCCGCCGACCCGGGCCGGCCCCATGCGACGAGGCTTCCGGGCGATCTCCTCGACGCGCTCCACGACGCCGGCGCGTCGCTCGACGACGTCACCGTGCTGGCGGTAGGTCTGGGACCAGGCGCCTTCACTGGCCTTCGTGTCGGTCTGGCAACGATGCAAGGGCTCGCGTTTGCGCGGGGCCTGCCTGTCGTCGGCGTCTCAGCGCTCGACGCGATCGCCAGTGCTGCGGCCGGTGAGGCCCAGGAGATTGCCATTTGGCTCGACGGCGCGCGAAAGGAGGTCTTTGCCGCACGCTACCGTCGCAATCCCTCGGCGCTCTTCGGTGTCGAGGCGCTGAGCGATCCGATTTCAGCGCCTCCGGAGACGGTGTTGATCGAATGGGAGCGCCGGCAGTGGCCGCGGCCGTCCGTATGGGTCGGCGAAGGCGTCGCACTCTATCGTGAGGTGCTCTTGCGACGCGTGCCCGAAGCTGCCATTCGATCGATCGACATCGTTCGCGCCGAGCTCGTCGCGGACCTCGGGGAGCGGGCGTTCACCGCGGGCCTCGCCGGGCCTCCCCATGCGCTCCGGCCCGTCTATGTCCGCCGCCCCGACGCGGAGCTCGCGCGCGATCGGGCGGCCGCAGCTCCTGGACATGTGTGACCCCATGCGCGCTGAGGACAAGCGTCCAGTCGTCGAGCGCCTCGAGGGGCCGGCCGATCTCGACGGCGTGATCGCGGTGGATGACTCGTCGTTCGAGCGGCCGTGGACACGGGCGATGTACGAGGCCGACCTCGCGAACCCGTCCGTCACGCGCATTTATGTGATCCGCACGGGCGAGTTCCCGGTCGCGGGCTATTGCGCCGCGTGGCTGCTCGTCCCAGAGCTGCACATCAACAATGTCGCAATTCGGCCAGAGTGCCGGCGACGGGGACTGGCCACGTTTCTGCTTGAGCGGGTGCTGGACGAGGCGATAGTCGAGGGAGCGACACGTGCGACCCTCGAGGTGCGTCGATCGAATCACGCTGCCCGGGCGCTTTACGAAGGGCTCGGGTTCCGCGTTCGAGGGGTGCGGAGCGATTACTACACCGACCCGGTCGAAGACGGCCTGATCCTCTGGCGCGAACCTGCACAGTCCGCCGCGCTCGACGGACAAACGGCTTGAAGCGCCTGGGGGCTTGTAGGTACGGTTGTCACATGGTCGGTCGACTCGTGGGTTGGCCGACGGCGTCCCGGTAATTTCCCACAACTGCAAGGAGGCGGCGTATGGCTGTCGACACGCACGACTTGAGGGAGCGCCTCATCCAGACGGACCACGAGTTTCGCGACCTCGCGGCCCGGCATCACGACCTCGATTCGCGGCTCCACGAACTTTCCTCCCGGCACTTCCTGACCGAACCCGAACAACTCGAAGAAACGCAGCTGAAGAAGCAGAAGCTTCGGCTGAAGGACAAGATGGAAGACATCGTGCGTCGCTACCAGGCATGACGACCTGACGGCGGCGGAACGGTTGCCCACGGCCACCTTGGCGTGGCTGCCCGTGTGCCGCGCGACGGCCGAGTGAGGAGGGCCCTGCTTCGTCGGGCCCTTCGAGTTTTCAGGCGACGGTTACAATCGGAGGATGCGAATCGACCCGGCCGGGTGGCCGTTCATCGCAGGCGGCGCGATTCTCGTCGGTCTGGCGCTCGCGGCGGGCTATCGGCCGATAGCCCTGCTGTTTCTCGTCGTTACCGCTTTCTTTTTCTATTTCTTTCGCGATCCAGATCGGCAGACCTCCGCGGGCGCGGATGACGTGGTGTCGCCAGCCGACGGCCGGGTGATGATTGCCGCTGATGCTGAGCCGGAAGCAGCGCCGCCGGGAACGTGGCATCAGATCAGCATCTTCCTCTCCCCGGCGGACGTTCATGTGAATCGTATTCCCGTCACCGGGATGGTCACGCGCGTGATTCGTATCGTCGGTCTCTTCCTGCCGGCATATCGTCCGGAAGCGGCCAGCCGAAACGATCGAACGGAGATCTGGATCGAACGGAGCGGTCAGACGATCATCTGCCGCCAGGTCGTCGGGATTCTGGCGCGACGCATCGTGTGCAGAGTCACCGAGGGGCAAAGCGTCACTGCAGGGGAGCGGTACGGCATCATGAAGTTCGGATCGCGCATAGACCTGTTCCTCCCGCCCGGCTCAACGTTGCTGGTGCGGGTGGGGGATCGCGTAGAGGGTGGCGTGACGCGACTCGCCACGCTGCCAGCGCTTCAGAGGGTGGCCTGATGGAGCCCGGATCCGGCCTGCGACAATGGCGAGTGAGCTCGCAACCGGCGCGGCCGCCCGAACTGGCAGCACCGCGCCAGCCCCGTCGTGGCGTCGCGCTCTTGCCGAGCCTGTTCACGCTCGGCAACATGTTCTGCGGCTACGCGTGCGTGATCTACGCGATGCGCGGCGAGTACGACACCGCGGCCCCGTTCATCGGCATCGCAGTCATCCTCGATATGCTGGATGGCCGGATTGCCCGTTTGACCGGCACGGCCAGCGAGTTCGGCGTACAGTTCGACTCGATGGCCGACGTCATCTCGTTCGGGATGGCGCCGGCGGCGCTCACCTTTGCGTGGGGATTGAGCTCGCTCGGGCGCCTCGGCTGGGGAGTCGCATTTCTCTTCGTGACTGGCGCGGCCCTGCGGCTGGCGCGCTTCAACATCCAGACGGCGAGCGCTGACAAGCGGTTCTTCGTCGGCCTACCGAGCCCGGCGGCTGCCGGCGTGCTGGCGTCGACGGTCTACGCATATCCGAACGGACTCACCAATCCGCAGTGGTCGCTCCCGGCGATCGCGCTCGTCGTCGTCCCCGCGTTGCTCATGGTGAGTTCGGTCCGCTATCGCAGCTTCAAGACGTTCGACCTGCAGTCGCGGCGGCCATTCAGAATCCTGCTGTTCTTCGCACTGTTGATCACGGCCGTCGTCACGCACCCGCAGATCGTGCTGGTGGTGCTTGCGTATGCGTACCTGATCTCGCCGCTTCTCGGCGCCGCCCTCAACCGACTGCGGCGGAAGCCGCCTGCGGCAGCGGAAGCGTGATCGTCACCGTCGTTCCACGACCCTTCTCGCTCGTCACCGAGATGACGCCGCCATTCAGCTCGACGTTCCGTTTGGCGATCGTCAAGCCCAAGCCCGTACCGGTCGCCTTCGTGGAAAAGTAAGGCTCGAAAAGCCGCGACAGGGCGTCGCGATCCATGCCGACGCCCGTGTCCTCGATTTCGATGACCGCCCCGCCATCGAGCGGCCGCGTGGCAATGCCGAGCGTGCCGCCGCCGCGCATTGCGTGCAGGGCGTTCTCGATGACGTTCACGAGCGCGCGCCCGAGCAGCCCACGATCGACATGAAGTACTGGCACGTTCGCGGCCTGGTGGACCTCGAGGCGCACGTTCTCTGGCAGACCGGTCCTGTAGGGCGCCACCACATCGTCGATCACCTCGCGGAGTTCAGTGGGCGCCAGGTGCGCGACGGGTGAAGAGGCGAAGCTCGAGAACTCGCTGGCAATCTGACGAAGGAGCGAGACCTGCGACAGGATCGTGTCGACGCAGCCGTCGAGCACGGCGCCAAGCGGACGGCCCGCGTCGAGATGCACGCGGCGCAGGTGCTCGGCCGACAGCTGGATCGGCGTGAGCGGATTCTTGATATCGTGCGCAACTTGTCGCGCCATGTCCGCCCAGGCGGCCAGGCGGTTCGTACGTTCGAGCTCGGCGCGCTGGCGCTTGAGGTCGGCGGCCATCTGGTTGAAGGCTTCGACCAGGCGGCGGAGCTCGTCGGCGGTTGCAATATGAATGCGCGCGTCGAGGTCGCCCCGCGCAATCCGCCGCGACGCCCGGGTCAGACGGTTGACTGGGTCGGCGATGCGTTCGGCGGTGAAATAGCCGATCGCCGCGCCGAGCGCGATGAACAGCATCGCTGCCAGCGTGACGCGGCGATCCAGCGCCTCGATTTCGTCCTCGATCTCCTGCTGCCGCAGCGTCAGCGGCACAGTGAGGATCGCACCGGCCTCTCCATCGCGAACCGGCACCGCGGCGACGGTGTATTGCAGCATTCCGAGTCGCTCGTCGCCGACGTAGCTGGCCTGACGCTCCAACGTGATCGCGCGCGCGACTTCCGCCGGTGTCCGAAGCGGGAGGAGCCCTGACGCGAACAGATCGCGCTGGCTCGTCGCGATCAGATTGCTGTTGATGAAGACGTTGACGTCCTGGTCGATGATGCGGCTCACCGACACCATGATGTCGTCCGTGAGAATCGCCGGATCGCTCCGATCGCGCCGCTGCTGCGACACGACGGTCTCGATGACACGGCGGGCGGCTGACGCCGTGCGCACGGCGCTGGCTTCGAGGCCTTCGCGCAGTTGTGCCGCCACGTAGGCGCGAGTCACGAATGCCAGTGCCAGGACAGGCACGACGGACGCGGCCACGAACAGCAGGAACAGCTTGCGGTAGAAACTCTCGCGGATCTCGCGAAGGAGCGCGCGGCCCGTCACCGGGTGGCGACCAGCCAGCCGACCGAGCACACCGAGGCCCACGAGCAGCACGACAAAGGTCACGGCCGACAGCGCGCAAATCTCCGCCATCGCGACCCCGTGCTCGAGCGGACGCGGGATCTCGTAGCCGATCGCATAGATCCCAGCACGGTCGTTGCTCAGGAACACCTGATAATGGCGGTCGCCCTGGGTCAGCTCCGCCCAGAACGGTTGACGGTCGGCGCGAAACAGTCGGATGAGGAGGTCCTGACTGATCGGCCACGCAGTGCCCGCGGTCGGATATACCGGCGTCCGTCCCCAGCCGTACACCGCAAACCCAATCTCTCGACCATAGGTGCGCTCGGCCGCATGTAACGTCGGTCTGAAGAGTGCCGCATCGGGATCCTGAGCCGCGACGAACGGCAGCGTTCCGTAGTCGAGCACGACGTGCACGAGGAGCACGCCGATCCGGCGCACTGCACCGCGCGCATCGCGTTCGCATAGCGCCCTGCCCGCGTGCAGGAGCACCTGCTCGTCGGTGGAGGCCAGCGCTTCGCCGAACACGTCCCAGGAGCACCCCGCTTCGACGGGCCGGTCGGACGTGAGGAACTCGGAGGGCAGGTTGAGTGCGAACCGGCTGACCAGCCCGCCGCCAGGCGCGTACAACTCGACAGACGACGTCAGCCGCTGCCTTCCCAACTCGGTCTGCGACCACAGGAAGTAGGCGCGATCGGCATCCGGCGGGCCTGCTTGCAGCTCAGGATCAACCGCAAATTGTTCGGCGAGCACGGGGACACGGTCCAGCTCGTCGAGCGAGCGGCGCAGGAGCACTCGCAGCTCGCTGCGATGGTTGAGCACCTCGGGCGTGTACTCGACGGCGATCTTGTTGCCGAGTGCGGTCTCTTCCAGGGCGACGATCACCGGATAGAAGGCAAGCGACGGGATCAGCAGTGCCAGATATCCGACAACCAGCCGGAGGGCCTGGGACGCATGACGAAAGCGCGGAAGCACCCACCGCGCCAGTGCGGCGGCGAAGACCGTTGCGCAGATCACCGGCACGAAGGGAACGGCGTGATCCGTGGAGTGCCGAACGGCCTCTGCCCACAGCGTCGCCAACGGCACAACCACGTAGATCACGGCCAGCACCGCACGACGCGCCAATGCCCGTCGCCGCACCCGCCACCGGGTCGTCGCCAGCCTGAGCAGGACGACCGCGCACCAGAACGTCGCCGCATTCATCAGCACCGCGCCGACGACAAGCGCCAGACGCCCGGGTGCCAGCGGGCGAAGACTGAACTGGATGCCGAACACACCGGACTCGCGGACGACAGCGGCAAGCGCGTGCTCGTGCCACGCCAGCAGTACGCCAATCGTCCCGGCTGCGAGCAGGTTGGCGATCCAGAACGCCGCTTCGCCGATCGGCCCGCGCGGTTCTGGCTTGCGGGAAGTGAGCCGCCATCGCTCGACGAGATCGCCGGCCAGCGCGACGAGTACCAGGAGCATCAGGGCCGTCGCCACGAAGTCGGCAGGCGACCGGACAAGCAGCCGTTCCACCGCGGGCGTGGCTGACGTCAGCAGCCAGGTATCGGGCACCGCGAGAGCGAGCAATAGCCGTGCGCCAATCAGCAAGAGCAGAATGCCGCCCAGATGCCGTAGATAGCTTGCCCGCGTTGCCGAGCGCTCGTGACGTTCGCGAGACAGCATCGCGAGACCGAGTAGCGTCAACGCGAGCACCGCCAGCGCCGCGCCTTCGACCTTACCGCGCCAGGACAGTCGAAGCTCGCGCAGATCGCCCGGCGCGACGTCTGCCTCGAGAAGCGGTGGCTGATCGGGCAGCCCCAGCAGGAAGCCGTACGGCGGCACCGATTCGCCACCGCCTTCGTACCGTGGTCGGAGCGACACTGGCACGAGCGACGTCGACAAGGTGAAGTCCGTGTGGGAACCGCTTCGCCCCACAGCGTCGCGTGTCAGCAGGTGTTCGGCCGTCACGCTCCCGAGTCGCTGCGTCTCGTGGCCCTTCTCCTTGATCGGCCGCACGTGCACCAGACGTAGACCGAACGAGCCGGGTGCGACGAAGAGGGCCTCAGCGCCGTTGACCCGTTCGTCGGGAAGGGAAGAGGGCCGGCCGGACCAGGCGATCGGACGGCCGCTGGCGTCGTAAATGGAGACGGCGTCGATGTCCCGACGCGATTGCAGCAGCGAGGCCGCGAGCTGAAAGTAGGTGCGCGCGCGGCTCTGTTCGAGACCGAGCGGCGGTGTGTGCGAGGGGTGGGCGGCGATTGCGGCGGTTGCGTCACGCAGATTCTGGGCCGCCGTGCGGAATGTGCGATCGACGTCGTCGGCGACGCGTCTGAGCGCCGTCGCATCGGAGGCTCCGAAGCGGACGCGTTCGGCAATCAGCCCGATGGCGATCACCGCCAGCGTGAGCACCAGGCCGCCGAAGGCGACGCGAAGGAGTGGCCGGGCGGTCAAACCCGCCGCCGCGGCACGTGTCGGGCTATTCGCCAGTGTGCCGGTTCCTCACAAGGTGAGAATAGCAGGGTCCGGACTCCGGGCTCCGGGCTAGGAGCTCAGGACTTCCAACACCGGTGTCCGGATGACGGGCTGCTATATTGGCATCAGCACTTCGTATGTCGCTGTCCGAGTCAATCAAGATCGCGTTGAAGCGCGGCGCGCTGGTTACGGCCGCCAACTGGGAAGTCGTCGTGGTGCAATTCATCGCCGACGCGGTGTTCAAGGCCCTCTTGACGGTTCCCGTGATGGGCGCGGCTTTTCTGGTCGCGCTCATCGTCGGCAGCTCTGTGCCTGACGTCCTTTCCAGCGATCTGCGATCGACCGTGATGCTCGCCCTGACGACGCTCGCCGAGCACCAGGGCGCGCTGGCCGCATATCTGGTGGGCGTATTCGTCGTGGTCATCGGCGCGTCGGTTTTGATGTTTCTCGTCAAGAGCGGGAGCGTTTCAATCCTGGTCGACGCGGAGCGCCACGCGCCGATGGTGGAGCAGCCGCCGCTCCGTCCAGACGTGGTCCGGGAGGGCGGTCGTTTCTCGCTCGAAGCCTTCAGCGCCGGGTGCTCGACGTTTGGACGAAGATTCGTGCGCCTCGGCCTGATTCTGACGGCCGCCTATGCCGTGACGGTCGCCGTGTACCTGGCTCTCATCGTCGTGTCGTATCGCTGGACCAACAGTGCGGGGCTGGCCTGGGTCGGGACCATGATCGCTGCTGCTGGTTCGCTGATTCTCGTCGCCTGGATCACGGTGCTGAACCTGCTGTACCTGCTGGCACAGCTGATCACCGTGGCGGCGAACACGTCCGTCGCAACCGCGATCGCCGCCGTCCCACGTTTCATCAGACGAGAACGTCACCTTGTTGGCGGCATCTTCGTCGTCGTCATCGCGCTGGTGCTGCTCGCCACAGCCGCTTCCGTCCTGGCTACCGCGGCATTGGGATTCATTGGCTTCGTGCCCGTCGTCGGTCTGGCGATGTTGCCGCTGCAGCTGATGGCCTGGCTCTGCCGCGGCCTGATGTTCGAGTATCTTGGCCTGGCGGCGCTTGGCGCCTATGCAAAGGTTTTGCGCGGATCCACCGGCGTGTTGCGCACGGACGGCGCCCACGCCACTTCGCTCAACCGTGTGCCGTTGATGGGGCAGATGACGTGAGCTTCGAACGGTTCTTCTCTCGTGCGGCGGCAGGGATGTGGGAGTCGGAGATTCGGCGGATGGGCGCGCTCGCGGCTCAGGTCCCCGACCTGATCTCGTTCGCGCCCGGCCATCCGGATCCATCGACGTTCCCCTGGGACACGTTGCGCGAGGTTGCCGAGACCCTGTTGCGCGGCACGGACCCTAACGTTCTGCAATACGGCGGTACGCGCGGCTACCGGCCGCTCCTCGAGTCCCTCGCGGACGTCCTGACATCCCGAGGCATCGCGTCGACGCTGGACCAGCGCATTCTGACCACTGGGTCCCAGCAGGCGCTCGACCTGGTGAGCCGCGTGGTGCTCGATCCTGGCGACGTGGTCCTGGTGGAGCTGCCCACCTACACCGGTGCGATCACGGCCTTTTCAAACGCACAAGCCGACCTGGTCGGCGTGGCGCAGGACGCTGATGGCGTGAACCTCCAGGCGCTCGACGAGACCTTTCTGCGTCACACATCCGGTGGCCGCAGAGTGAAGTTTCTGTATGTCGTCCCGAACTTCCAGAACCCGACCGGCCTCCTGATCGGTCTCGAGAAGCGTCGGCAGCTGCTGGAATGGGCATCGAAGCGCGATGTTCTGATTGTCGAAGACGACCCGTACGGCGCGCTGTACTTTCCCGACTCGACGACGCCCGAGGAAACGCGGCCGATCAAGGCAGACGACGTGGAGGGGCGAGTTCTCTATCTCGGCAGCTTCTCGAAGACCTTGGCACCAGGATTCAGGGTCGGCTGGATCGTGGCGTCGAAAGAGCTCACGGCGAAGATTGAATTGGCGAAGCAGGCGGCCGATCTCTGCAGCGGCTCGCTCGATCAGCGGCTCGTCCACCGGGCAATTGCCGCCGGGCTTCTCGGCCCACGCGTCGAACAGTTGCGAACCCACTATCAAGCCAAGCGCACGGTGATGCGCAAGGCCCTCGGCCAGGAGCTCGAGGGTGTGCTGCGGTGGGCGCCACCGAGAGGGGGCTTCTTTCTCTGGAGTACATTGCCTCCCGGCCTCGATGCCGATCGACTGCTGATGCGGGCGATCGAGGAACGCGTGAACTACGTCTCAGGCAAAGCCTTCTTCGTCGACGGTAGTGGCACCGATACGCTGCGCCTTTGTTTCTCGCAGGCGACCGACGATCAGATTGTCGAGGGCGTGCGCCGTCTGGCCCGCGCCATCCGAAGCGAAATGGAGGCTTACGGCGCTGGTGGCGAAGCCGGGGCGGGGGCGACGAGCGCCGTCAGCGGGATCTCGGCGCCGAGGGGATAGGGGAACGGAATTGCCGCGGGCTCCAGTTGTCGTTTGAGGATCCGAAATTCTCCTTCGCGTGTGAACATGGCGATCGACGCGAGCGCGACCGTCTCGCCAGGAAGGATCTGCGGCGGCGCCGCCAGATCGGCGGGCAACGCGACGTTGCCCGCCAGCTCGCCCTCCTCGACGCGGTACCCGTAAATCTCGAAGGCCACCCCGGCCACCACCACGATGCGGCCGATCACGATCGGTCCACCGGAGGGGCGAACCGACAACGCTTGCTTCCACTTCATCACGCCGTTGTTGCGATCAAGGACCCAGAGTATGTTGTCGAGCGCGACGTAGTAGACGCGTTTCTCGTCGATGGCGGGAACACCGGCCGACTTGCCTCCGACGCGCTTGCGCCAGCGCTGATCGCCGTTCTCCGTATTGAGGCAGTAGAACCACTTGTCCTCCCCGCCGACGAACAGGCGATCGTCCAGCACCAGCAGATCTCCCGGCTTCCCCTGGAGCGCGCGATCCCAGCGGGGCGCGCCGGTCAGGAGCTCCAGGGACACCACGTGGGCGTTCTCGAGCGAGAAATAGGCGGCGTTGCCTCCAATGGCCGGACGCGCGCGCACCGTGGCGCCGAGCGGTTTCGTCCACAGCACATGGCCGTCCGAGGCCCGGAGCGTCAGCACATCGCCGCCGGTGGCCACCGCAATGACCCAGCCGCTGTCGGCGAGCGGCGGGGCCGAGAAGCCACCGGTGACCGGTACGTTCCAGCGCGTAACGCCCGTTTTCACATCGAGGCCGAGGAGCATTTCGTCGCCGGCGACGACCACAAGCCCCTCGCTCACCGCCGCAGGCTGCGTCGTCACGAGATTGACCGACCAGCGAATCGATCCGCGATCGAGATCGATGGCGACGAAGCGGCCGCTCTTGAGCGGCACGTACGCGCTGCCCGCATCGATCGCGGCCGCGGCCGTGGGCGCGGCGTCGAGATTGATCTTGAGCACCGGCTCCAGCACGAGACTTTCGGTGGAGCGCCCCCGCTTTCCCGGCGGTTCCACGGGCAGTGTGGTCTTCGGCAGCGGACCCGTCGGCCTCGCGGTCGCTGGCGGCGTCTGCGCCGACGTTGTCCCCGATGTCGCTGGCGGAGCCGTGGGCGGCTGCGGCGGGGCGACGGGTGCCTGCGCGGCGCGTGTGGACGTGGGCATCAGCATGATGACCAGCGTGACCACTGCAATGAGGTAGCGGAACATCAGGAGCTGCAGGCGCGCGGGCGGCCGATCGCAGCGGCCGCGGCGAGGAGACCTCGATATAATACTTCGCATCCGTGTCACATCAGACGATTCTCATCCTCGATTTCGGCTCGCAGTTCACGCAATTGATCGCGCGCCGGTTGCGCGAGCTGTCGGTTTACTGCGAGATCGTGCCGTTCCACACGCCGATCGACGAGCTGCGCGCGCGAAAACCCGTCGGCATCATTCTTTCGGGCGGACCCAAGAGCGTGTCAGAGGATGGCGCGCCGAAATCCGATCCCGCAGTGCTGCAGATGGGCACGCCGGTGCTCGGCATCTGTTACGGCATGCAGCTCATGACCGACACGCTGGGCGGACGCGTCGCGCCGGCGTCCCACCGCGAGTTCGGACATGCGATGGTGCAGGTGAGCGACGCCACCGCACGCTTGTTCAACGGGGTGCCGGGCGAGCTGCGCGTCTGGGCCAGCCACGGGGACTACGTCGAGGCGCCACCGCCAGGTTTCCGTATCGTCGCCACCAGCGCCAACGCGCCGGTGGCTGCGATGGAAGATACGGAACGCGCCCTCTACGGACTGCTGTTCCATCCCGAGGTTGCTCATACGGACCGCGGGCTCGAGATTCTGAGGCACTTTGCTTTCGACGTCTGCGGCTGCACTGGCGACTGGACCATGACGTCGTTCATCGAAGAGGCCACGGAGCGGATTCGCCGGCAGGTAGGGGACGGCAACGTGGTGTGCGCGCTCAGTGGCGGCGTCGACTCAACCGTCGCGGCGCTGCTGATCCATCGGGCGATTGGCAGCCGCCTTACATGCATTTTCGTTGACAACGGGGTGCTGCGGCTCGACGAGGCCAAGCAGGTGCAAGCGCGCTTTCGCGGAAAGATGAAGCTGCCGCTCGAGTTCGTCGATGCGACTGATCTGTTCCTCACGCGACTGGCCGGCGTCATGGACCCGGAGCGCAAGCGGAAGATCATCGGCCAGACATTCATCGAGGTGTTTGAAGAGAAAGCCAAGGCCCTTGGCGCCTTCGATTTTCTGGCGCAGGGCACCCTCTATCCAGACGTCATCGAATCCGTGTCGGTAGTCGGACCTTCGTCTGCCATCAAGAGCCATCACAACGTCGGCGGCCTGCCGGACCGGATGAAATTCACGCTCGTCGAGCCGCTGCGCGAGCTGTTCAAGGACGAGGTCCGGAGGTTGGGTCGCGACCTCGGTCTCGAGGAAGAGTTCGTCGTGCGACAGCCCTTCCCGGGACCCGGGCTGGCGGTTCGGATCCTCGGCGACATCACCGAACCGCGACTCGCGATACTGCGCAAAGCGGACGCGATCGTGGTCGAGGAAGTCAGGAAGGCCGGCCTCTACACCTCCTTGTGGCAAAGCTTCGCGGTGCTGCTGCCCGTGCAGAGTGTCGGCGTCATGGGCGATGCGAGGACCTACGAGTCGACAATCGCTGTACGTGCTGTCGAGAGCCGCGACGGCATGACCGCCGACTGGGCGCGCCTGCCGCACGATCTCCTCGCACGCATCTCGTCGCGCATCGTCAATGAGGTCCGCGGCGTGAACAGGGTTGTCTACGACATTTCCTCGAAGCCTCCCTCTACTATTGAATGGGAGTGAGTCAATTGCGGATTGCGGATTGCGGATTGCGGATTGACTGCGGATTGCAATTCTATTGCAGATTGCAAACTCATCGCGGATTCGCTGTCATCGAGTCGACAGCCGTAATCCACAATCCACAATTCGAATCCACAATCCACAATCCGCAATCCGCAACCTCAATCCGCAATCCGCAATCCGCAATCCGCAATTGACATGGTCGATTTCGTTCATCTCCACCTTCACACCGATACTCGCTCCTCGACGGCGCGTGTCGCATCGACGAGCTGCTCGATCAGGTGAAATCCCTGGGCATGCCGGCGGTTGCGGTGACCGAGCACGGCAACATGTTCTCGGCGATCAACTTTCACGATCACGCGCGGGACCGTGGGGTTCGGCCGATTCTCGGTTGCGAGGTCTACGTTGCGCCGGGCAGCCGGCACGATCGCGGTGGGCCGGTCAGCGAAAACTACAATCACCTCGTGCTGCTGGCCGAGACCCGTCAAGGCTGGCACAACCTGATCAAGCTCGTCTCGGCCGGCTACACCGAAGGGTTCTACCGGAAGCCGCGCATCGACAAGGACCTCCTGGCGAAGCATGCCTCCGGCCTGATCGGCCTCAGCAGCTGCCTCAAAGGCGAGATTCCGTCAGCCATCACTGCCGATCAGGCGGCGCGGGCAGCCGCGTCGGCCGGGACCTTCCGGGACATCCTGGGGAAGGACAACTTCTTCCTCGAACTCCAGTGGCACGGCATCGAAGAGCAGCGCGTCGTCAATCGCGGGCTCGCACCAATTGCGCGCGATCTCGGGCTGTCGCTCGTCGCCACAAACGACGTCCATTACCTGCGACACGGCGACCACGTGCCGCACGACGTCCTGCTGTGCATCGGGACCGGGCGATCCGTGAACGACTCGGAGCGGCTGCGCTACCACGGCGACCAGTTCTACCTGAAGACCGGCGACGAGATGATGGGGGTCTTCGGCACCGAGTTTCCCGAAGCGATCTCGAATACGGTTCGCATCGCCGATCGATGCCACGTCGATCTCAGCGGCACCGAGAACCACTTGCCAAACTTTGACGTGCCGTCCGGCTACACCCTCGACGACTACTTCGAGCACGTCGTCCGTGAGGGCTTCGCCGAGCGGTTGACCCGCTTGCGGCAGCTCGAATCCGCCGGGTCGCTACGGCATTCGATCTCCGAATACGAGCAGCGCCTTTCGTACGAGATCGAAATGATCAAGCGGATGCGCTACCCGGGCTATTTCCTGATCGTCTGGGATTTCATCCACTACGCTCGCGAGCGCGGTATTCCGGTGGGGCCAGGACGAGGATCCGCCGCCGGCAGCCTTGTCGCGTACTGCCTGCGAATCACCGACGTCGATCCGCTCGAGTACGACCTGATTTTCGAGCGCTTCCTGAACCCCGAGCGCGTGTCGCTGCCCGATATCGATATCGATTTCTGCGAGCGCCGTCGTGGGGAAGTCATCGAGTACGTCACGCGACGCTACGGCCGCGAGAACGTCGCGCAGATCATCACGTTCGGAACGATGAAAGCCAAGGCGGCGGTCCGCGACGTCGCCCGAGCGCTCGATATCCCGCTGGCGGACGCGAACAAGGTCGCCAAGCTGATTCCGGCGGCGCTCGACATGACCATCGACAAGGCCGTCGAGGAGGCTCCTGCGCTGAAGGAACTGGAGGAGGCCGATTCGCGAGTGAAGGAGCTCCTCGGCGTGGCCCGGCGCCTGGAGGGGATGGCCCGACACGCCTCGACACACGCCGCGGGCGTCGTCATCGCCCCGGGACCGATTACCGACTACGCGCCGCTCTACAAAGGGGGGCGCGACGAAATCGTCACGCAGTGGGCGATGAAGGAGATTGAGCGCGTCGGGCTCCTGAAGATGGACTTCCTGGGCCTGAGCACGCTGACACTGATCCAGGACGCGCTTGCCGAGATCGAACGCACGACGGGCGAACGGCTCGATATCGACAACGTCAGATTGGACGACGAGAAGACCTATCAGCTCTTCGGCGAAGGATTGACCTACGGCGTGTTCCAGTTCGAGAGCTCGGGCATGCGCGAGATCCTGCGCAAGGCGCGCCCGCAGCGGCTCGACGATCTGATCGCGCTGAACGCGCTCTACCGCCCGGGGCCGCTCAGAAGCGGCATGGTCGACGATTTCATCGCCAGGAAGCAGGGACGCAAGGAGATTGCCTACGAGCTGAAACAGCTCGAGCCGATTCTCGCGGACACCTACGGCGTCATCGCCTATCAGGAACAGGTCATGCGCATCGCGGCGACCCTGGCCAGCTTCACGCTCGGACAGTCGGACGTGCTGCGCAAGGCGATGGGGAAGAAGAACCCTGCCGTCATGCAGGCGCAGCGCGAGAAGTTCGTCGGCGGCGCAGTCAAGAACGGCATCACTGAGAAGAAGGCGACGCGCATCTTCGACCTGATGGAGCACTTCGCCGGTTACGGCTTCAACAAGTCGCACTCGACGACCTACGCGTTCCTCGCGTATCAGACCGCGTATTTGAAGGCGAACTATCCGTGGCATTTCCAGGCGGCGCTTCTGACGATCGAGGCGCAGAACACCGACAAAGTGGCGCTGTATCTCGGTGAGTGCCGCGACCGTGGCATCCCGGTGCTGCCACCGGACATCAACGAAAGCGAGCTGCGCTTTACGGTCACGCCGGAGGGCGTGCGCTTCGGTCTGACCGCGATCAAGAACGTCGGCGAGGGCGCGATCGAGTCGATTCTCGAGGTCCGTCGCACGAAGGGCCGCATCCGCTCGCTGCAGGATCTCTGCGAAGGGCTCGACTTACGCCTCGTCCACAAGCGAGTGCTCGAGGCGCTCGTGAAGGCAGGCGCGCTGGATTCCGTTGCACCATCGGTCCCGGCGGCTGCGGCGCCGTTGCCGCCGCGCGTGTTGCGGCCTCGGCTGATGGCCGCACTCGACGCGGCGGTCGATCACGGCGCGCGCGTCCAGCGCGATCAGGAGTTTGGCCAGGGGGCCTTGTTCGGCGGGGGCGCCGAGGAGCACGAGGAGCATGGCCTCCCGCCATTGCCGGACGCGCCCGCCTGGAGCGATATCGAGTTGCTAAACGCCGAGAAGGAAGCCGTCGGCCTCTACTGGACCGGGCATCCGATCGATGCGCACGCAGCGGATCTCCGCGAGTTCGGCGCCCGCACC
Organism: Vicinamibacteria bacterium; assembly: GCA_963800785.1. GTDB lineage: Bacteria > Acidobacteriota > Vicinamibacteria > Vicinamibacterales > JAENWD01 > JAENWD01. Next base: position 685,125 of record CAWDCH010000018.1, on the reverse strand, counting down.
ATCGCCGATCTGGAGAGCGGTGATGGCGGCAACGCCACCGGCGAGGAGACAGGGCCGCCGACGCCACCCACCGCGCGCGGTGGCGAGGATGTGACGGTCGGCGGCATCGTGTCGGGCTGCCGGCCGCTGAAGACGCGCAAGGGCGATCCCATGGCGGTCTTCACGCTCGAGGATCCGGACGGCAGCCTCGAGGTCGTCGTCTTTCCTGAAACCTTCAAGCTGGCGCGAACGCTGATCGAGGACGGCACCTTGGTGCTGGTGAAAGGAAAGCTGGAGCGCGACGACGAGGCGCTGCGGATTCTCGCGTCAGAGGTCCTGGCGTTGGGTGTGGTCCGCGAGCGCCTCGCGCACGAACTCGCGATCACGGTCAACGTTCCACCACACGGCCGCGAGACGTTCGAGGCGCTGGCCGAAGTCTTCTCGCGGCACAAGGGCGACAAGCCGGTAACGTTCCAGCTCGTACTGAAGGGGCAGCCCACCGAGCTGCGCGTCCGCGCGCAGGTCTCGGCGCTCATCCGCGTCCGGCCGTCCCCCGTGCTCGTGGAGCAAGTCGAGCGAATCTGCGGCCCCGGAGCGGTCAGCCTACGATAAAGCGCGATCGCGAATCCGCAATCAGATCCCAATCCGCAATCAGAATCCGCAATCCAATCCAATCCGCAATCCGCAATCCGCAATCCAATCCGCAATCCGCAATCCGCGATCCCCAATTCGGAATATCCTATCTCCTGATGCCCGAGCTTCTCGAGTTCGAAGAGCCCATCGGTGTGCTGCAGAAGGAAATCGAGGCGCTCACCATGCTGCCGGTCACATCCGAGCGGCAGGGGGAAATCGATGGTCTGAAGCGCCGGATCGAATCGATCCGGGCCGACATCTATCGCAGGCTAACGCCGTGGCAGCGCGTGCTGGTGGCACGCCATCCCGAGCGCCCGAGCATCCTTGAATACGTGAACATGCTCTTCAGCGAGTTCACAGAGATCCACGGCGATCGCCGCTTTGGCGACGATCACGCGATCGTGGCTGGAATGGCGCTCTACAAGAACGAGCCGGTGATGGTCGTCGGCCATCACAAAGGCGGTGCGGACACCAAGCAGAAGATCTTCCGGAACTTCGGCTACGCCAGGCCCGAGGGGTATCGCAAGGCCCTGCGCGCGATGGAGCTCGCCGAGAAGTTCAGCCGGCCGATCATTGTCTTCGTCGACACGCCGGCCGCGTATCCGGGCATCGAATCGGAGGAGCGTGGCATCGCGGAAGCGATCGCCTACAACCTGCGCGAGATGACAATGCTCGATGTACCGATCGTCGTGAACGTATGCGGCGAAGGCGGCAGCGGCGGCGCGCTCGGGCTCGCGATCGGCGATCGCATCCTGATGCACGAGTTCGCCGTCTACTCGGTGATCCCGCCTGAAGGCTGCGCCGCCATCCTCTGGCGCGATAGCGGACGAAAGGTCGAAGCGGCAGAAGCCCTGAAGCTCACCGCACCGGATTTGCTGCGGCTCGGCATCGTCGATGAGATCGTGCCCGAGCCAGTCGGCGGCGCGCACACCAATCCGTCGGCGGCCGCGACGCTGCTCGATGCCGTGCTGTCGCAGGCGCTTGCGCGGGTCAGGGCCATATCCAGTGAGAGCCGCCTCGAGGACCGGTACTTGAAGTTTCGCGAGATGGGACGCCTCGACCGCGATTTCGGCGTGGACGCGGCGTATTGAGCATGGTACCCCCCATCTGGGAGCACGCTCAGGTCGATCAGCCCGCGGTCGATCGGCTGGCGCGGGCGCTGGGGCTCGAGCCGGTCATCGCCCATCTGCTGTGTCGGCGAGGACTCGCCGACCCCGATGCCGCCGCCAGGTTTTTGCGGCCCTCAATCGATCATCTGCACGCCCCCTCGCGGCTCGCCGGGCTGCCGGAAGCGATCGCGCGCATTACGCGGGCGCTGGCCGATCGCGAGCGGATCGCGATTCACGGCGACTACGATGTCGACGGCATCACGTCGACGGTGATTCTTCGCCGCACGCTGGAGCTGCTCGGCGGCGATGTCGGTCATTTCATCCCCGAACGCCTGCGCGATGGCTATGGGCTGCAGCCGGCGACGATCGACCGGCTCCACGCGGACGGGGTGAAGCTGTGTATCTCGGTCGACTGCGGCATCCGAGGCGTCGAAGCGGCGACGCGGGCGCGTGAACTTGGGCTCGATCTGATCATCACGGACCATCACGAGCCCGGGGCGACACTGCCGCCGGCCCTCGCCGTCATCAACCCGAAGCGCCACGATTGCGTCTATCCGGACAAGGATCTCGCAGGCGTGGGCGTTGCGCTGAAACTCGTTCAGGGGCTCTGCGCCACTCACGGCAAGGAGAAATGGCTGCCGGCCTTCCTGAAGGTGGCGGCCATCGGCACGCTCGCCGACGTCGTCCCCCTCGTGGGTGAAAACCGCGTGATTACGAAGCTCGGCCTCGATCTGTTGAGCCGGGGGCCACACAAGGTTGGTCTCCAGGCGCTGCTTAACGCGTCCGGGCTCGCAGGACGGCGCATCGACGGTTACGACGTGAGCTTCGTCCTGGCGCCGCGGGTCAACGCGGCCGGGCGCATGAGCACACCAGACATCGCCACACGGCTGCTGCTGGCAAGCGACGATGCGCTGGCCGAAGAGGCAAAGATACTTGCAGAGCAGCTGAACGAAGAGAACGTCCGCCGCCAGCAGGAAGAGGCGTCGATCGTTGCCGAAGCGAAGAAGATCGTCGAGACCGATCCGGATATCGGCGCGCGCACCGTGCTGGTGGTGGCGGGGGAAGGCTGGCACCGCGGCGTGATCGGGATCGTGGCCTCGAAGCTGGTGGAGACCTTCCATCGACCGGCCATCGTGCTGTCGATTGACGGCGATGCGGCGCACGGGTCGTGCCGCAGCATTCCGTCGTTCAACATGCTGGCAGCGCTCGAATCGTGCGCCGACGTCCTGACGCGGTTCGGCGGGCACAAGGTGGCCGCGGGCCTGGCGCTCGAACGTGGACGGGTACGCGAGCTGCGTACCAGGCTCAACGTCTACGCGGACGAGCGACTGGGGCCCGACGATCTCAGGCCGCGGCTCAACATCGATGCGCGCTTGGGATTCCGTGAGCTGAGCGGCCTCGTGGCGGCGCAGGTCGTCGGCCTCGCGCCCTTTGGCGCCGGCAACCCGAAGCCGGTGTTCGCCGCGACGAACGTCGAGATCGTCGACGGTCCGCGGCGCCTGAAAGATCGGCACTTCAAGATGGCGCTCCGACAGGACGGCCGCGTACTTCGTGCGATCGCCTGGCGTGGCGCCGAGCGGCATGCCTTCCTCGAGGAGCATCGCGCCCTGGTCGATGTGGCGTACTCGCTCGAGCAGAACGAATTCAACGGCGAGACGTATCTGGAGCTCACCGTTGCGGACGTCCGGCCGACCGAAGCCGCGGCCGCAGCCCAGCCGGATGTCAGGACCGTGGAGCCCGCCGTATGAAGTGGCAGCGCGTCCTGCGGCTCGTGCTTATTTTCCTTGCCGTCGCGACCGCGATCGGCGTCGCGATGAGCGTACGCAAGCGTCCCACCGCGACGAACAAGATTGACGTCAAGCGTGTGGACCCGAAGGCCGTGGCCGAAAGCGCGAAGGGCCGCCTGTCGCAGATGACAGGCATGAAAATCCCCGGATATCTGGACTTCGAGCGAAATCTGACCTATGACGACGGGTCGGTGAAGTTCCTCGGGCCGAAGCTGACCACCAGGCGCGCGGGACGCGAGTTCCGTCTCTCGGGCAACGAGGCACGTGTCGGCAAAGAGCAGTCGCACATGGAGGTGACGGGCGACGTCTATCTCACGGCCAGCGACGGGTTGAAGGTCAGGACCAATCGTGCCACCTACGGCAGCAAGGAGCGCATCGTCCGCGCGCCGAACCTCGTGAAGTTCGTGAAGGGCACGCTGCGCGGCTCGGGCGTCGGCATGACCTATGACGAAGAGCGCGACGTCTTATGGCTCCTGAAGGACGTGAAGATCAACGTCGCGCCCGATAAGAAGACCGACGACCCGGGCGCGACGATCGTCTCGGGCACGGCCGGCCTGGCCCGCCGCGACAAGTACATGCGGTTTGAGGGCGGCGTGTCGATCGTGCGAGCCGGCCGCACGATCGAGGCGAAGTCGGCACTGGCGTACCTGACCGACGACGGCAACTCCGTGAAGGCGATGGAGCTTCGCGGCGACGCGCGCATCGCGATGAAAGAACCGGCTTCTGGCGGTCTGCAGGCGCTAGCCGCGCCGGAAATGAACTTGGGGTTCAAACCGGACGGCGAGACGATTCAGCGCGCGCTGCTCGCCGGTGGCGGCGTGATTCAGATGGCGGGTGTTGGCGGCAAGGCCGGCCGGCGCATCGCCGGCAAGACCATCGACGTCGCGCTCGGCGATCAGAATGAGGTGACCTCGCTCTCGGCGCGCGACCAGGTGCAGTTGACGATCCCGGCGGACACGGACACGCCGGAGCGCACGATCCGGTCGGCGCAGATGGATGGGACAGGCGAAGCAGGGAAGGGGCTGACCGCGGCGACCTTCACCAGGGACGTCGAGTTCCGCGAAGTGCGCGGACCGGACGACTATCGCGAGGCACACTCCGCGACGCTGGCCGTCGTGCTCACCGACGGCGGCCTGGACGATGCGCAGTTCAAGGGCGGCACCAGATTCGAAGACGGAAAAAGCACCGCAACAGCCGCGGACGCGCGTTATCTCGTGAGCAAGGGGCGATTACAGCTCTCGGGCAACGTCGGCACCCAGCCACCGCAGGTCCAGGACGATCGCATCACGGTCGATGCCAAAGCCATCGACATGGCCTTCGAAGGCCCCAAACTGATCGCAATCGGCGAAGTGCGGAGTGTCATGAAGCCGTCCAAGAAACCCGTCGGTGCCAAAGGTGCGAGGGGTGCGACAGATGCAGCACCCCGTGGAGGCGGGGCTTCAGCCCCGCCGTCGACGGCGCAAGGCGCAACAGGCGCGCCAAGCACCGCCGGTGCGCGGAGTACGAAGGCCGAGCCGAAAGTGCCGGGCATGTTGAAGGACGATGAGCCGGCGTACGTGACGGCTCCGGCCCTCGACTATGACGGTGAGAATGGCATGGCGATCTACACGGGCGGCTCGCGACTGTGGCAGGGCGATACGGCGGTGACGGGCGAGAAGATCATTATCGACGAGTCGACCGGCGATCTCTACGCGAACACCAAGGTCCGCACCAGCTTCATCATGGAGCAGGTGGATTCAAAGACGCAGCAGAGAAAGCGCGTCCCAACGATCGCATCCTCGCAGGACATGCATTACGAAGACGCCGTTCGGCGAGCCACCTACACGACGAAGGCTCACGTGAACGGTCCGCAGGGCGACCTGCGCGGCGTGACGATCGAGATGTACATGCTGGAAGGCATCAGCGAACTCGAGCGCGTGGAGGCCTACGACGATGTGCACCTCAAGACCGAGGTGCGAACGGCCACCGGCGCGCGCATGACGTACCTCGCGAAAACCGAGGAGTACCACCTGAAGGGCGAGCCCGTGAACGTCGTCGAGGAATGCCGCACAACTACCTGCAAAGCTTTGACTTTCTGGAGATCGACTGATAGGATTTTGTGCGACGGCAGCGACGAAAAACGCACGCTGGCCAAGAGTAATGAAGGGCCGTGCGGCGGGGCCTCTCCCAAGTGAATGGCGACGCTCAGCACGCACAGCCTGACGAAATCGTACGGAGGCCGCACCGTCGTTCGGGGTGTCAGCCTCGAGGTGAGCTCGGGCGAGGTCGTCGGTCTTCTGGGACCGAACGGTGCCGGCAAGACGACGACGTTCTACATGGTCGTCGGCCTGACCGCGCCGGATTCCGGGCGCGTCACGCTCGACGGTCACGACGTCACCGATGATCCGATGTATGTCCGAGCTCGTAAGGGCATCGGATACCTGCCCCAGGAGCCGTCGATTTTCCGGGGGCTCACGGTCGAGCAGAATGTGCTCGCCATCCTCGAGACGCTCAACCTCACTGCGGTGGAGCGACGGCAGCGTGCGAAGGAGCTGCTGGCCGAACTCGGGCTGACCACAGTCGCCAACTCAGCCGCGTATACGCTCTCGGGCGGCGAGCGCCGTCGCGCGGAAATTACCCGCGCGCTGGTGATGTCGCCGAAGTTCATTCTGCTCGACGAGCCGTTTGCCGGCATCGACCCGATTGCCGTCACGGATATTCAGAAGATCATTTTTCACCTGAGAGAGCGAGGCATCGGCGTGCTGATTACCGATCACAACGTGCGTGAAACCCTGCGCATTACCGACCGCGCGTACATTGTGACGGATGGCTCCATTTTCCGGAGTGGGACGCCGGCCAGCCTGGCGGGTGACGAAGAGGTGCGCCGGATTTATCTCGGGACCGACTTCCGATTGGATTAAGATCGAGGCGACGCTCGTTCACGACCAATGGCGATTTCGCAGAAACTTCACACCAAGCTCGTTCAGAAGCTGATTCTGACGCCATCGCTACAGCAGGCGATCAAGCTGCTGCCGATGTCGACCCTCGAGCTGAAGGATCTGTTGAACAACGAGATGGTCGAGAACCCGATGCTCGAAGAGCAGCCGATCGAAGAGCAGCAGGCGGCTGAAACGCAGAACACCGAGGAGAAAGCGGAAGAGAAGCCGGAGCCGCAGCGCGGCGACAGCTGGGACGACGCCGACTACCAGTACTTCTTCGGCGAGTATCTCGACGACGGGTATCGGCCGCGCACGCCCTCCGAAGTGAAGGAGCTGCCGCCGATCGAGAACACGCTGTCGTCGACCAGCTCGCTTTCGGACCACCTGTCCTGGCAGTTGTCACTGCAGACCGACGATCCGCTGACACGCGAGATCGGCGAAGCCGTGATCGGCAACCTCGATGACGACGGCTACCTCGTGGCGTCGCTCGACGAGATGGCGGCGATGGGCCCGTGGCCGGTTGAAGAGGTCGAGCGCGTCCTGAAGCTGGTGCAAAGCTTCGATCCGATCGGCGTCGCCGCGCGCGACCTCCAGGAAAGCCTTTTACTGCAGCTGCGCCACCTCGGGCTCGAAAACACTCCGGCCGAAAAGATCGTCACAGAGCATCTGCGCGCGCTGCAGAACCATCAGATCCCGGAAATCTCACGTAAGCTCGGACTCTCGATCGACGACCTCAAAGAGCACATCGAGGTCATCCGTCATCTCGATCCGAAGCCAGGCAGCCGCTTCAATCCGTCGCAGTCGCAGTACGTCACGCCCGACGTCTACGTCGAGAAGATCGACGACGAATACGTCGTGTGGCTGAACGAGGACGGGCTGCCGCAGATGCGCATCAGCCCGACCTACCGGCGCTTGCTCGACAAGGGCGCCGAGCACGGCGAAGAGACGCGGGCCTACGTGCGCGACAAGTTCAACGCGGCGCGGTGGCTGATCAAGTCGGTGCAGCAGCGCCAGAACACGATCTACAAGGTCGCGCGCAGCATCGTGAATTTCCAGCGCGAGTTCCTGGATCACGGCATCGAACATCTGCGTCCGCTCGTGCTGCGCGATGTCGCCAACGACATCGGCATGCACGAGTCGACGGTCAGCCGCGTGGTGACGAACAAATACATGCACACGCCGCAGGGCGTGTTCGAGATGAAGTTCTTCTTCCACAGCGGCATCAGCTCGTCGTACGGGGAAAGCGTTTCGTCGGTCACGATCAAGCAGCGCATCAAGAAGATCATTGAATCGGAGGACCAGCGGAAGCCGCTCTCGGACTCGAAGATCGTCAGCATCCTTCAGCGCGAGGGCCTGGTGCTCGCACGACGGACCATCGCGAAGTATCGTGAGGAGCTGAAGATCCCGACGTCGAATCAGCGCAAGGTCCTCTATTAGCTCCGGACCGCCCTTCATCAGGGCATCCGATAGGCCGTATCGCCTCATGCGACTCGTCCTCACTGGCCGTCACGTCGATATCACTCCGGGGATTCGCCGACTCGTCGATAGAAAGGTCACGCGGCTCGAGCGGTTGCTCGGCAACGCGCTGGTCTCCGGCCAGGTCGTGCTCACGCTTGAAAAAGGGCGACGTCTGGCGGATGTCACCGTGCATGTCGCCGGCGATCACCAGCTGTCCACGCGTACGGACGGGCCGTCGTGGAGCGTGGCGCTGAACGCGGCGATCGAGAAAGTCCAGCACCAGGCCGCCAAGCTGAAGGGAAAGTGGACCGAGCGCAAACGGCAGCGCGCGCCGATCTCGGCCGTCGCGGCGCTCGCGGCCGGCCCGGAGCCGGCTCCGGCCAACGGACCGCGGGTCGTTCGCGTGTCGCGCGCGCAGTTCAAGCCAATGTCGGTCGAGAACGCGGCGATCGAGCTGGCGGCGAGCGGCGATCCGTTCCTGCTGTTTCGCAACGTCGACACCGACGGCCTGAGCGTGCTGATCCGGCGATCTGGGGGCTCGTTCGGACTGATCGAGCCGGAACGCTGATACCCGCCCCATGTCGACTCCGCCGGCCGTGGCTGTCGGCGCCCTCCTCGAACCCGATCTCGACGCCGGTGAGCTGGTGGTGGAGATTGTGGCCGGCCGTCATGGACTCGAGCGGCTCGTCCACAGTCCGCACGTCCAGAAGACCGGTCTCGCCCTCGCCGGGTTCCCCGAGTACATCCGCAAGGGACGCGTGCTGGTGTTTGGCGAAAGTGAAGTGCGCTTCCTCGAGTCCCGAGAGTCCGACGAGCGGCGTACTATCGCGGCCGCGATCCTCGGCCACGACATCCCCTGCATCCTGTTGACTGCGGGTCTTCGTGCCGTGCCCGAGCTCGTGGACGCGTGCCAGCACGCCGGCGTACCACTGCTGGCAACGCCGACATCGACCGGCACGGCGATCGCTCAATTGACGGCTCGCCTCGAGTTCCACCTCGCCGAGCGGGCAACTGTTCACGGCGTGCTTGTCGACCTGCTCGGCCTGGGCGTATTGATTCTGGGCGAGAGCGGAATCGGGAAAAGCGAATGCGGGCTCGAGCTCGTAAGCCGCGGGCATCGCCTCGTGGCCGACGATGTCGTCGACGTCCGGCGGCGCGCCGAGTCGTTCGTCGATGGTACGGGGCCGCTGAGCGCGCGGTTCTTCATGGAAGTCCGCGGCCTCGGGCTAATCGACATTCAGGCCCTGTTCGGCATCTCGGCCGTCTGCACCGTCAAACAGATCGGTCTGGTTGTAAGGCTCGAGCGATGGGAGCAACAGGCCGAACACGACCGGCTCGGGATCGACGACGAGTGGCACACCCTCGTCGGCGTCCGGGTGCCGCTCGCGCGCATGCCGGTTGCGCCGGGACGCAGCATCGCGACACTGGTCGAAGTCGCCGCCCGGAACCAGCTGGTGAAGGCGCAAGGGTACAACGCCGCGCGAACCCTGACCTCGCGGCTGGGGGCGCAGCCGCAGGACAGTGCGGAGGCGCAGCGGCGCAGACGCGCAGAGGCGCAGGTGCGTAGGAGCGCAGAAGGGCAGGAGAGCAGCGGCGCGAGGCGCCAGGGCGGAGACGCCGACTGATGGCCCGCCCTCGCCAGGGATACAGTGGGCAAGCAAAGCGCGCGCAATCGCTCAGCGGCCGTTTCATCGTTCTCACGGGACTCTCCGGCGCGGGCAAGTCGCAGGCGATCCGCGCCCTCGAGGATCTCGGCTATTTCTGCGTCGACAACCTGCCGACCGAGCTCGTCCCGACGCTGGCGGCGCTCTCGCGCCGCGAAGGGGCAGTGCTTCCGAAAGTCGCGATCGTCCTCGACATCCGCGAGGGCGGCTTCCTGCGTTCGTTTCCGAGGGTCTGGCGCAAGCTGAAGGCGATGCCCGGCCTCGAGCCGCGTCTGATTTTCCTCGAGGCAAGCCACGACGCGCTGGTGCGGCGATTCAGCGAGACGCGACGCCCCCATCCGCTGGCGCTCGATCGTCCCGTTGTGGAGGGCATCCGATCGGAACGCCGTCAGATGGCGAAGATTCGCGCGCTGGCCGATCAGGTTGTGGACACGACGCACCTGACCGTGCATCAGCTGCGCGAGCAGTTCCAGGGCTTCGCGCGAACCCGCGATCAGGCGCAGACGCTCGTTGTCATCCTTCTGAGTTTCGGCTTCAAATTCGGCCTCCCCGTCGATGCAGATATCGTGTTCGACGTGCGGTTTCTGCCCAATCCGCACTTCGTGCCGGCGCTGAAGTCGAAGACCGGGCGCAACCGCTCTGTCGTCACATTTCTCCGACAGCAGCCGCTGACGGAGGAGTTTCTCGAGAAGACGACCGACCTGCTGACATTTCTCGTGCCCGAGTACGTGCGCGAGGGTAAGGCGTATCTGACGATTGCTATCGGGTGCACTGGAGGACGGCATCGGTCGGTGATGATTGCCGAGGCCCTGAAGCCCGCGCTCGAACCCCTTCAAGGCGCGCGCGTACGCGTGCGCCATCGCGATGTGAATCAGCCCGTATGAATGATCACGCACTCACGGAATCAGACACGCCACGGCCTGTCGCCGGTCCGATCGCGCTGCCGGTCGGCGTTGTCGTAGTGACCCACGGTCAGCTCGCCGCGGAGCTCGTGAACGCGGCCGAAGCCATCGTAGGAGATCTGTCCAATATCACGTCGGTATCGATCGGGTGGCATGACGACGTCGACGTGGCGCGCGAGGAGATTGGCGCCGCAGTGAGCCGCGTCGCCACGGATCTCGGTGCGCTGGTACTGACCGACATGTTCGGCGGAACGCCGTCGAACCTGGCAGTGACCTTTCTGGCGCCACAGCGCGTCGAAGTGGTGACCGGCGTCAACCTGCCGATGCTCCTGAAGCTTGCCAATCTGCGCGAAGCGACGGACCTTCGCGAGATTGCCCGTACTGTCGGCGAACACGGCCGGGGGGCGGTCTGGATCGTTTCGGACCTGATGGAAGGCCGCCAGCCATGACGGCAATTACGCGCGACGTGTCGATCCTGAACGCGCTGGGCCTCCACGCGCGCGCCGCGGCCCGATTCGTGCAGACGGCGAATCGGTTTCAATCAGCGATCCGGGTGACCAGGGGCGACCGCACGGTCGACGGCAAGAGCATCATGGGCATCCTTCTTCTCGCCGCCGCGCGCGGCACGATTCTCACCATCGCGGCCGAAGGCCCCGACGCCGCGGCCGCCGTGAACGAGTTGTGCGCGCTGGTGGCAGCGGGCTTCGGGGAGGACCGTTAAAATGCGCCGGCTGACCGGTGCCGCCATCGTGCCCGGCCTCGGCGTGGGACGGGCGGTGTTGCTGGTGCGGCGCGGCCGCGCGCTTCGCACGGCGGTGGCGCCGGCGCACGTGCCGGGCGAAATCGCGCGGATCGAGCGGGCTCGCGCGCGATCCCGCCAGCAGCTGGTGGCGATCAAGGATCGGCTGGCGGCAGGGCCTGGCGCAGATCTGGCCGGCCTGTTCGACGCGCAAATCCTGATGCTGGACGACCCGCTGCTGATTTCGCGTGCGATTACGCTCGTTCGCGACGAGCGCGCCAACGCCGACTGGGCCCTGCAGCGCGCGTTCGACGAGCTGGCGGGCCTTTTCTCGGACGTCAACGATGCGTATCTCCGCGAACGCGGCGGCGATGTCGCGGACGTCGTGGGCCGCTTGCGGATGAATCTGCGCGAGGAGGCCGGCGGCCTGCACACGCTGCTGGCGCAGTCGACCGGTCCGGTCGTACTTGTCGCCGACGATCCACCGCCCTCGGTAACGGCGCAACTCGACTGGAGCCAGGTCACGGGGCTGGCAATCGACGCCGGCAGCCGGACCTCGCACACGGCAATCCTCGCGCGCTCTCTCGGCATCCCGACGGTCGTCGGCCTCGGTGTCGGGACCAAGCTTGTGGCACCCGGCGATTTCATCGTGCTCGATGGGACCGGAGGAGCACTGCTGGTCGATCCGGCCGACGAGCTCGTGGCCGAACTGCAGGCCCGTGAAGCAAGGCGACCGCTGACCGAGGACGCGCCCAGTCCGACGACGGGGCAGGCGACCACGCGAGATGGGATCGTCGTGCGGCTCGAGGCCAATCTGGATCGCCACGAGGACGCACCTGCAGCGATACGCGCCGGCGCCCGCGGAGTGGGGCTGTATCGATCGGAGTTCCTGCTCCTCGGCGGCGCCGTGCCCGCGCTCATGGGTGCGGAAAGTGAGCAGCTTCAGACCGAGGCGTATCAGAAGCTGCTTGGCGTATTCGCCCCGGGCCCCGTCACGATCCGAACGTTCGACCTGGACGAGGCGCAAGCGGACGCGCTGGGCCCGTGGAAGCCGCCCATGCCCGACGTCGAGCGGCATCGTCCGCTTGGTGTTCGCGGCATCCGGCTGGGGCTGGCACGCCCGGCCATGCTCGAGACGCAGTTTCGCGCGATCCTTCGGGCGGCGAGCGCCGGCAACGTGCGGATCCTGCTGCCGTTCGTCACCAGCGCAGCTGAAGTCGATGCGGCGCGCGCCATTCTCGAAAACGCGCGCGACGGCCTGGCGCGCCAAGGCGTCCAGACGCCTCGTGTGCCGCTTGGCGCCATGATCGAAGTGCCCGCCGCGGCGTTGACCGCCGATATTCTGGCGCGCCATGCGGACTTCCTTGCCGTGGGCACGAACGATCTCGCTCAGTACCTGCTTGCCGCGGATCGCACGGAAGCGCGTGTCACAGGACTCGGCCAGCCGCTGCATCCGGCGCTGTTGCGGATACTCAAGATGCTGCCGCGGCTCGCTTCGCGCCGTGGGCTGCCGCTTTCGGTGTGCGGCGAAGTGGCGTCGGATCCCGTCCTGCTGGCCTTGCTCGTCGGATTCGGCGTTCGCGAATTCAGCATGACGCCGGCGGCGCTCCGGGCGGCGACGCACATCGTCGAACACGCCTCACGCGCCGAACTGGTACTGGCGGCGAGGCGCGCCGCGAAGGAATTGTCCATGGCGCCCGTGGAGGAGTACGTTGCACGCGCACTCGCTGGCGCGTTGACGAGAAGTTGACACGAACAGCGAACTCAGAACAACGAGCGACGAGGTGTTCGCAGCTCGTGGCTGAGACCTCGAAGCTCAAAGCTCGTAGGTCGACGGTCAAAGCCCACAGCTACGACGCTCGGTGCTCGACGCTCAGAGTTCGTCGCGCGCCGTTCGAGAAGAGAGGTAAAACAAGTGTCAGAGATTACGCGAGTGGAAAAACCGTGGGGATACGAGCTCCACTGGGCAAAAACCGATCGCTACGTCGGCAAGGTGATTCACATCAACGCCGGCCATGCGTTGAGCCTGCAATACCACAACAAGAAGGACGAGACGATCATGTTGTGGTCGGGCAAGCTGCTGTTCGAGATCCAACAGGACGGCGAGCTCAAGAAACACGAAGTGAAGCCCGGCGAGCCGTTCCACGTCACGCCGGGAACCATTCACCGTATGACCGCCATCGAAGACTGCGACGTGATCGAAGTGTCGACGCCGGAACTCGATGACGTCGTCAGACTGGAGGATAGATACGGACGAGGAACGAAATAGAGCAGTGCGAAGTGCGAAGTGCCAAGTGAAGTGAGGAGTCAACGGTTGAGGCGTTAACCCTCAAGCGGCGCTCATCCTCAGCTTGAGGATGCAGCCACCAGGTTCCCACTGCCCACTATCCACTCCACTTGGCACTTCGCACTCAGCACTTGGCATTGCAAGAGCGTCAGAATGGGATATCGTCTTCCGACAGCTCAGGTCCTACGTCCATCGGCTCAGGTTGCGCTGGCCCCGACTCCCGCTGGAAGCGCTGCCCTCCGCCGCCGCCACCGCTGAGGAGCACGACGCGATCGCCTCTGATTTCGGTCGTGTAGCGCTTGTTGCCGTCCTTGTCGTCCCACTGACGCGTTTGCAACCGGCCCTCGATGTAAATCTGTTTGCCCTTCTGCAGGTACTGGTTGAGTGTTTCCGCCTGTTTGCCCCAGAGCACCACGCGGTGCCACTCGGTTTTTTCCTGACGCTGTCCTTCCTTGTCGTTCCACGTCTCGGTCGTCGCCAGGCTCAACGTCGCCACGGCGGCGCCTCCCGGCGTATAGCGCAGCTCCGCATCGCGCCCGAGATTGCCGACGAGGATCACCTTGTTGACGCTACCCATCGGGTCCCTGTCCTTTCGTTATCGCCGCGTCCACCGCGAGCGAGATCGGCGCCTCAACGGGCTCGCCGGTTGAGACCGTCGAGCCGCTGCTTCGACAGCGTGCCCGCCTGGGTCTCGCCAAAGTGCTTGACGGCGTACCTGGTACGCCGCCCTGGCCTTGTCAGGCTGCCCGAGCCGCTCGTAGGTGCTGCCGACCTTGTAATACGCCTCGGGCAGAATGTCGCTCTGCGGGTAGTCGCTGACGACTCGCTCGTACGCGGCAACTGCTTCCTTGAACTTGCTGTCTCCCGCCAGCGCCTCGCCAATGTAGTATTGCGCGTCATCGGCAAGGTCCGACTTCGGGAAGGTCTTCAGATAGGTTTCGAACCCCTGGACCGCCAACGACCACTGTCCCGCCGTGTAATCCGCGTACGCCGTTTCATACAGGCGCCGTGGCGTCGTGCCGATAGCGGCCGCGGGAGTGACCGGAGCCGCAGTGGCCGTTGTGGGCGTCGTGCCTGGCGGCGTCGTCTGCCCTGTGCCATCGGTCGCCCCGGGCACGGCGGCGGGCGGTGCCTGAGCCGCCTGGTTGACGAGATCGCGCAGACCATCGACATCCTGTGAAAGGGACGTGAGCCGAACGTTGGTCTCATCCAGCTTTTCGCGAAGCACTCGAAGGTCGCCGGTAGCGCCGTCGATGAGCAGCTTCTGATCCGCAAAAGCCTTGCGCGTCGCGGCGCCCTGGTCGTCGAGCTTCGTGTTCAGCGCCTTGAGCGTCTCGTTCAGCGCCGTGAGCGCCAGCTGCAAGCGCTGGTTCTGCTCTTGCAGCATCCGGATGTCCGCCATCATCTGCTCGTGTTCGCGGTTGGCGGCAACGAGCGGCGTCGCCGCCACGGCGAGCGCCATCGCGACCAGCAGCATCGTGAATCGTCGCATCGTTCTTACTCCACGGCGGGCTCGAGCCTCGCCCTCATATCAAATGCACGTTCGTGGTCAGTCGAACCACGAACGATTCAGCAGACCCGCGAGTGCTCGTTCCTCGACAGGCGCGGGACGAACGGCGACGTCTTCAACAGGCTGCTGCGTCACTTCGCGGTGACGACGAAGTGGGCGCGGCGATTCTTCGACCACGCGCCTTCGTCGTGTCCCGGATCGAACGGGAACTCCTTGCCGTAACTGACCGTCTTGATACGGTCCGCCGGGATCCCCAGCGATACCAGGTAAGTACGGGCCGACACGGCGCGGCGTTCGCCCAGTGCCAGGTTGTACTCCGCTGTTCCGCGCTCGTCGCAGTGGCCTTCGATGGTGACCTGCCACGACGGATACTTTTTCAACACTTCGGCGTTCACCTGCAGCACGCCCTGGCCGGCCGCGTCGACGTCGTTCGAGTCGAGCGCGAAGAACACGGCCTTGAGCGGCGAGTCGCGGTTCAAATCGTCGAGCGACTTCGACCCGATCGCATCGTCGGTCACCGGCTCCGGCGGGACCGGGGCGGGCTCGGGCGACGGCTCGGGCGGCGCAGGCGGCGCAGCGTCCGACGGTGGCGGCGGCGGCAGCGGCCGCGCGACGGGCGGCTGCTTCTTGTGACAGGCACCGGCCGTCACGGCCAGCACCACGAGCACTGCGAGCGCGGCGCGTTGAACCGCGGAACGGGATCTCATCGTTGGTGGCTCCTCTGTCAGAAGATCCGCTGGCCGTTCAATGCGACCAGTCGGGAGTGAAGTTGTTGCCGATCTTCGTAATCTGCCGCAGGCCCTTCCCGTCGCGGCCGACGGTGAAAATCTGCACCTTGCCGGCGCGCGTCGACGTGAACGCGATGTGCCGGCCGTTGGGCGCATAGGCAGGACTTTCGTTGCTGCCCTCGCCGAACGTGATCTGCCGGGTGACGCCCTCGGCGAAGTCGTAGATCTTGATATCGTAGCCTGGGCCGGTGCGGCACACGAACGCCAGTTCATTGAACGGCGCCGGCGACCAGGTCGCGCGATCGCAGTAGCTGTCCGTCGAGATGCGGCGCAGATTCAGGCCGTCCGATCCCATCACGTAGATCGCCGGCGAACCCGATCGATCCGAGGTGAAGGCAATCTGCGCTCCGGTCGGCGACCACGTGGGCGTGGTGTCGATGGCCGGATTGTTCGTCAAGCGGCGCACGCCACTCCCATCGCGATTCGTCACGTAGAGCTCGGAGTTGCCCTCGCGGCTTGAGGTGAAGGCAATTTTCGACCCGTCCGGCGACCACGCCGGCAGCCAGTTCTGCGTACCCCCTGGCGTCGGCTCGAGCCGCTTGCCCTCGTAAATCAGCGAGACGAACAGCGTGGGAAAACCGCGGGCGTATGACGTGTACGCAATCGCCTTGCCGTCGGGCGACCATGTCGGCGTGATGTTCAGCGCGCGGTTGACCGTGATCCGCCGCTGATTCGCGCCATCGTAGTCGGCGATGTAGATCTCCTTGACGTCGCGGTTCTCGACCGTGCCTGTCACCTTCTCGCGGTCGCGATCGGAGGAGAACGTGACCTTCGTCCGCGCGACGCCATTCAGCGCGCGCTGCTGCTTGTGGATCTCGTCAGCGGCCGTGTGCGCGAACACGCGCGGATTGGCGGCGGCGCCAGCGTACTCGCGCGCGAAGACCGTCTGGCGTGAGCGCACGTTGAACAACCGCACTTGAATCTTCAGACCGCTGCCGTCCTTCTGCACTGAACCGATCGCGAGACCGTCGGCGCCGAGCTCCTGCCAGCGATCGAAGGGCACATCGTCCACTGACCGCGCGCCGGGAATGGAACCATAAGTGTCGCGCGGGATCATGTAGAACTCGCGCTCGAAATCGAGGTCGTCCCAGAGCACCTGACCCAGCATCTTCGCAGCGGCCTGTGTCTCGGCATCCTTCGACAGCGCGACGAAATCCGGCACCGCGTACTTCGGGGGGGACCCCGGATCGAGCGGGTTAATGGTGAGGCCGATCTCGCTTTGTTGCTGCGGCACCGCGGGCTGTCCCTGCGGCGGCGTGGGCGGATTCTGAAATGCCGCCACAGCAGTAGCAAGAATTACGGCGGCAAAGATCACGATCAGGGGAATGCGTCGCATCAGCGCTCGTATTGGAAGGTGAGGTGCACCGTTAGTGTCGGCTCCGGGAACGCCCCGGGAAGCGGTGGCAATTGCCGTGTCACGAGCAGCGACCGCTGAGCGGTCTGATCCAGCGCGAAGTACCCGCTGGATCGCTCGAGCTCGACGTTCGTGAGCCGGCCGTCACGCTGAATCGTGAACTTCATCAGCGTTGAGCCCGGCGTGCTCTGCCGCCCGTTCCAGTTCCGCTGGATCAGCTGAATCATCGTCGCGAGATAGTCGGGGCAGCAGAAGTTCTGCACGTCGAGATAACCGCTCGTCCCACCGCCGCCCCCCATCGACAGGCCGAACCCGGTCGTCTTCAATCCCGTATCGACGCGCGCATCACCGCGGCTCGCCTCTGCCGCCTTCGGCACGACCTTGCTCTTGGCGTCGTCCGGCGCCTTCTTCTGCGTGACCTTTGGCGGCGCTTTGGTCTTCGACGTCGGCAGCACCATCTCCTCGGGTCTCGGCGCGGGCGTTGCAGCCGGCGTCGGCTTCTCGTCCGGGCGCGCCGCCTCCGCCGCGCGCCCCGCCATCGGCGTCAGTCCGCCAGTATTGACTTGCCCAGCGCTGAGACTAATCGTCATCACCGTCGAGGGCGGCGCCTCGAGCGATGGACGCGGCGACACCACGATCACCGCCGCAACGATCGCATGAATCGCGAGCGACACGAAGAACATGTTGCGGAGCCCCTGCGGCTCGTGCGCACGTTCCATCAAAATCGGGGAGACAGCATCCATCGTTCGTCGCTCAGCTCTTCGCTCGTCGCTCGTCGTTCAGAGCACGTCGCTCGTTGTTCTGAGCTCGTTGTTCATCGCTCTCCGGGTCGCTTGGACACAATGCCGACCTTCTCGACGCCGGCGGCCTTCAGGCGATCCATCACGTCCATCAGCTCCTGCAGCTGCACGCCGCCGTCGCCGCGCAGAAACACCTCCTTGGACGTGCTGGTGAGCAGTGCCTGACGCACGCGCTCCTCGAGGATCTCGATACGGATCGGGTCGTCGCCCAGGTACACGACGCGCGAGGTGCGATAGGTGAGCGGCACGTTGACAAAGATGCGCTCGCTCGCGATCGGCGGGCTGTTCCGCGATCGCGGCAGCTGGACGTCGAAGCCCTGTTGCATCATCGGCGTCGCCACCATGAAGATGATGAGGAGCACGAGCATCACGTCGACGAGCGGCACGACGTTGATCTCGGCCAGCACAGTCGACACGCGCCTCGAGCGGCCGCGACGGGCGCCCTCTCCGGACTCGATGGTCTGCAGCTTCGGCATGCGGCGTCAGCTGAAGTTCCGCTCCGAGATGTTCAGGAACTCGAGCGAGAAGTCGTCCATCTCGGTCGTCAGGATCTTCACACGGGACGCGAGGTGGTTGTAGAAGTAGACCGCTGGAATCGCGGCGAAGAGTCCGGCGGCCGTAGCGATTAGCGCGTCCGCGATGCCAGGGGCGACGACGGCGAGGCTGGTCGATCCTGTCAGCCCGATGCCCTGGAATGCCGCCATGATTCCCCACACCGTGCCGAACAGGCCGATATACGGCGTGATGCTGGCCGTCGTCGCGAGAAACGGCACGCGGCTTTCGAGCTTGTTGACTTCCACGGCTGTCGCGCGCAACAGCGCACGATCGAGCGCCGGCAGGCTCCGAAGAGTAGGACGAGGCGCAGCGCCGCCTGGACTTGGCGCGGTCGGCGCCTGGCGAAGCTGCGTGTTCAGCTCGGCGTAACCGGCCTGAAAGATGCCGACGAGCGGGCTTTCCGCGAGGTTCTTGCAGACCGCCTGCACCTCCGAGAACTTGCTGCTGCGGCGAAAGACGTCGAGGAATGCTGTCGACTGACGCTCAGCGCGACTGAGCGCCCACAGCTTGTAGAGGATGATGCCCCAGGAGGCGATGGAGAACAGGATCAGAATGAGCAGAACGACCTTCGCGACTGGATCCTGCGGAACGAGCGATGCGAGATCCTGAGTCCGGGCCGTACCGGATTCAGCCGCGCCTTGCACCTGGAGTGCAAGTACGTACGTACCGAGCAAGCGCAACAAAGCCTCCGCCGCATAAGTGGTGCGCCGCTGGGACAGCGCGGTAGTCCACTAGGCTAACACTCAGCCAGGATCCTTTCAAGGGTATGCTACGATGGAAGTTGCGGCGTTTTTCATCTTCCGCGAGCCCCTCCTCCCAACGCTCATGCTGCGCTTTTTGAGCATCCAGCATCTCGCGGTCATCGAGAGCGTCGAGATAGATTTCGACGCGGGACTCAACATCCTCACAGGTGAAACCGGCGCCGGAAAATCGATCCTCGTTGAAGCGGTGGGCCTCCTGCTCGGCGCGCGCGCCTCGAGCGATTTGGTCCGCACCGGCGAAGACGTGGCGACCATTCAGGCAATCTTCGACGCCGGCGACGACGAGATTATCGTCCGTCGGGAGATCACCAGTAGCGGCCGGAGCCGCGCATTCGTCAATGGTGCGCTGGCGACGGCAGGTGCATTGCGCGACCTGGCGTCGCGGCTGATTGAAGTACACGGACAGCACGAGCATCAAGGGCTGCTCGTGCCCGAAAGCCATCTGGATTTGCTGGACGCGTACGCCGGGCTCGAAACGCTTCGAGACGAGGTCTCGACGTGCTACCAGCGTGTGGGCGCCCTGCGCGCCGAGCGCGACACGCTGCGGCTCGACGAGAAGCAAAAGCTCGCGCGCGTCGATTTGCTGACGTTCCAGCGCGACGAGATCGCGAAGGCTGCACCGCGACCGGGCGAAGACGTGACGCTTGACGGGGAACGCCACGTCCTGGCAAACGCCGAACGACTGGTGCAGCTGAGTGGTGAGGCCTATCAGGCGCTGTACGAGCGGGACGGGGCGGTGTTGAGTGGTCTCGCCGCCGTCTGGAAGAAAGTCGGCGATCTGGCAACGCTGGACTCGCGGGCGAGCGCGTACGTGGACGCGCGCGGTGCCATCCAGTCACAGCTGGAAGATCTGGCGTATTTTCTGCGCGACTACGCCGAGGGCATCGACGCGTCACCGGGCCGCTTGCAGGAAGTCGAGGATCGTCTGGCGCTCCTCGAACGTCTGAAGCGGAAGCACGGTCCGACACTGGACGATGTGATCGCGCATGCGGCGCAGTGTGATCGCGAGCTCCGGACGCTGTCATCGGCAGACGACCGCGCTGCCCAGGTAGACCGCGAACTGCAGCGAGCGGAGAGCGACTACCTGTCCCGGGCCGAGTCGCTTTCGACAAAGCGGCGCGCTGCGGCGCCGCGGTTCGCGGCCGATTTGATTGCGGTCGCGGCAGAACTGGCGATGGAGCAGCTCCGCTTCGAGGTGCGTTTCGACGCGCCGGCCGGGCAGGATCGATGGGGTCCCAAGGGACTTGATATCGCAGAGTTCTTTGTATCTCCAAATCCAGGCGAGGATTTGCGCCCGCTGGCGCGCATCGTCTCCGGCGGTGAGCTATCCCGACTGATGCTCGCGATCAAGACACTGACGGCCCAGAAGGGTCGCGGCGCCACGCTCATCTTCGACGAGGTCGACGCTGGCATTGGGGGTCACACCGCGGATGTCGTCGGTCGCCGACTGCAGTCGCTCGGGACGGATTACCAGGTGCTGTGCATCACGCACCTCCCGCAGATCGCCGCCCATGGTGACGTGCACTTCCTCATCACCAAGGCGGTTCGCGGGGGCCGGACGACGACGTCTGTGGCACGCTTGAGCGGCGACGAGCGGCGACAGGAGATCGCGCGCATGATTGCCGGGCAGGAGCCGTCGGCGGGAGTACCTGTCCAGCGCCGGGGAAATGCTGTCGGCCCGCACACGTTCGGCCGTTCGTCCTGACGGCCCCGCGGACAGGGCGAAAGGCGAAACAAAGTCAAAAGGCGAAAGCGAAAGGCGTCAGGCGAAAGGGCGAGCGTGAGCCGGAAATATCTGATCGAAACGTACGGCTGCCAGATGAACTATCACGACTCCGAGCAGATGGCTGGCCTGCTCGAGGCGGCGGGATACGAGCGTACTCAGGACGACGCCGAGGCGGACGTCGTGGTCATCAACACGTGCAGTGTGCGCGAGCACGCCGAAGAGAAGCTCTACACGCGACTGGGCGAGCTACGGGTTCTCAAAGGGGAAACCGGGCGCGATCCGGTTGTCGCTGTCGCCGGCTGTGTCGCCCAACAGGAAGGGGAGTCGCTGACCCGGCGATCGCCCATGGTCGACGTCGTCGTTGGAACTCGACGGGCACGAGTGCTCCCGATGTTGATCGATCAAGCGACCACCACGCGGCGCACGCAGTTCGACCTCGGGGCCCACGACAACGTCGCATTCCCGTTTGGACTGACGCGCCGCGACGACCCCGTCCGAGCGTGGGTGACCATCATCGAGGGTTGCAACGAGTACCTGCAGTTTCTGCGTGGTCCCCTATACCCGCGGCCACGAGCGGATGCGCCCGAAGGCCGAGATCCTCTCGGAGGTTCGCGACGCCGCGATGCGGGGCCTGAGGGAAGTCCAACTCCTGGGGCAGATCGTGAACCACTATCAGGCGCCGGACGATCCGTCCTGTGACTTCGCGGCCCTGATCGAGGCGGTGCACGACGTGCCGGGCATCGAGCGCATCCGATTCGCGAGCCCGCATCCGCGGCATGTGACCGACCGGCTGCTCCGTGCAATCGCCGATCTGCCGAAGGTCTGCAAGCACCTCCATCTGCCCGTCCAATCGGGCTCCTCGAAAGTCCTCAAGATCATGCGGCGTCGGTACTCGCGCGAGACGTACCTGGATCTGATCGATCGCGTGCGCGCCGCCGTTCCGGGCATTGCCGTCACGACTGACATGATCGTGGGCTTTCCAGGCGAGAGCGAGGCCGACTTCGACGAGACGCTGTCGCTGACGGCCAGCGTCCGCTATCACAGCATGTTCTCGTTCAAGTACTCGGAGCGTCCGAACACCTTGGCATCCAAGCGGTACGCGGACGACGTGCCGGAAGGGGAGAAGACGCGGCGGATCGTGGCGCTGCAGAAACTGCAGCGGGAGATTCAACTCGAGCTCCACTCTACGATGGTCGGGCGGTCGTTGGACGTGCTGCTCGACGCAACCAGCCGCCGACGTCCCTGGGAGCTCTCAGGGCGCACGAGCGGCAACACCGTGGTGAACGTGCCGGGGGAAGCTGAGTGGATCGGCCGGACGGTGCCCGTCGTGATTCGTCGCGCGGGTCCGAACAGCGTTTGGGGTGAGGCCGTCTCGCCGGCGACAGCCGAAGGCCGTGACGGCGGGGCTTCAACCCCGCGAAGGGAACAGGCGGGTGTGTGATGCAAATCGAGATGACGATCAAGGGCCTGATGCTGGATCCGGTAACGACGATGCCCATTCTCATCCTGCGGGACGAGAACGGCCAGCGCATGCTGCCGATCTGGATCGGTCCAAATGAGGCACAGGCGATCGCGTCGCAGATCGAGAACGAGGCTCCACAGCGGCCGATGACGCACGACCTCCTCCGCGACATCATCCACACCCTCGATGGCTCGGTGCAGAAGGTGGTCGTGTGCGACCTGAAGGACAACACGTTCTTTGCGCTGATCCACCTGCTGGTGCGCGGCGAAGCGGTGACGGTTGACGCCAGGCCAAGCGACGCCATCGCGCTCGCGCTCCGCACTCGAGCGCCCATCTTCGTCGAGGAATCGGTGATCGACAATGCCAAGAGCGTCGAATCGACGCCCGACCGTGCCGACACCGAACGGCTACAGAAGTGGCTCGAGAGTCTTGACGCCGACGACCTCGGCAAATACAAGATGTGACCCTCCGGCGGGGGCTAGACCCTGCCGGTTGCGTTCTTTCGTGTCATCTTTCGCCAATCTGTGCAATCATGCCTGCCGATCCACATGATCGTTGCCATCGCGAACCAGAAAGGTGGGGTCGGTAAGACCACCACGGCCATCAACCTCGCAGCCGCCATGGCCATGCGAGGCCGCTCGACGCTCCTCATCGACCTCGATCCCCAGGCGAACAGCACGATGTCGTTTCTCGACATGCGGCAGATCAACCGCAGCATGTACGACGTCATCGCCGAATCTGATGCGCGGCTCGAGGACGTGATTGTCCAGTCGACCATTGAAAAGCTCCACGTGGCGCCGGCCCGCATTGCCCTGGCGAAGCTCGAGGGCCGGCTGGTGGGAGAATTAGACTCGCACTTCCGCCTCAAGGATCGGATCGAAGCCGTGCGCTCGAGGTTCGAGGCGATCGTCATCGACTGTCCGCCGGCCCTCGGGTTGATGACGGTCAACGCGCTGGTGGCATCCTCCCACCTCTTGATCCCGATTCAGTCCTCGTACTTCGCGCTCGAGGGCACGGATGACCTGCTCGAGACGATCGAGAAAGTGCGCGCGCGCGCCAACCCAGGGCTGCAAATCCTCGGCGTGGTGATCACCATGCACGACCGCCGTACGTCGCTCGCGCGGGACATCCGCGAGCAGATTACGCAGGTGTTCGGCACCAAGGTCTTCCGGACGACCATCTCCAAGAGTGTTCGCCTGGAAGAGAGCCCGGCCTACAAAGAATCGATTTTCACGTTCGCGCCGGACTCCACGGGCGCGAGCGAGTACTACATGCTTTGCGAAGAGGTGATCGACCGTGCCTAAGCGAGGGCTGCCAGAGACGATTCGCATGCGCCATGACGCTCACTACGTCGAGGCTATCACCGGGCTCGGCGGCGTCCCGGTGGGCCGGATGGTGCCCATCGACTTGATCGACCCCAACCCGAATCAGCCGCGCCAGGTCATGGGCGACCTGTCCGAGCTGATGGCGTCGATAGCCGAGAAGGGGATTATCGAGCCGCTCGTCCTACGACAGCGTGGCGACCGATATCAAATCGTAGCGGGGGAGCGCCGGTATCAGGCCGCCGTCCAGGTCGGGTTGAAGGAGTTGCCCGGCGTCATCCGCGAAGGAGACGATAACGAGGTCCTCGAAGTCGCGTTGGTCGAGAACCTTCAGCGAAAGGACCTGACGCCCTTCGAAGAAGCCGAAGCGATGGCGGCGCTGGCCCATCGCTGCGCCTATACCCACGAAATGCTGGCGAAGAAGCTCGGGAAGTCGCGAGTAGCGATTACGGAGTCGCTGGCGCTTCAGGGAATGCCCGACGAGATCAAAAACCTTTGTCGGCTGGCAGACATTTCCTCCAAATCGTTGCTTTTACAGATAGTTAGGCAGGGAGACCCGCAGAAAATGGCGGCGCTCATCGAGCGAATCGCCAGCCAGGGCGGGGCAACCCGCGAGGCGCTGCGAAAAGCCACCGCCAAGGCCAAGCCGGGACGACCCAAGGCGTTCGTCTTCAATTTCCGGCCCCAGAACAAGGCGTTCAACCTGAAATTGAGCTTCGCGAAAGGAAGAGCCGAACGCCAGGACGTGATCGCCGCGCTCGAGGCGATTCTTCAGGAGCTGCGCGAGGGCTAGGCTCTAATCCAGGGTCGTAGGATTTGCGGTCTAGGAGTTAGGCTCAGAGCCTGACCATGCCAGACCTGGAGCCTGCAGCGCAGCCGGCAAGTTTGCAGCCCGCGGTCCGGAGGCCGGCCGAGAGACTGCAGGCTGTAAGTCCGAACTGCAGCCAAGCTCACGAGTACAAGATCCAAGCTAAAGAGTCCGGCCCACAATGGATGCGCATCTGCGCCTTGAGCGATCGCCCGCACCGAAACGGAGCTGGCCCGTCGTTGAGCGTGTGGCCGAATCGGCAAGATCTGGCCAGCCCAATGTAACGCCCGGGCGTCCTGGAATCTGTAGCCTGAAGTCTGTAACCCCGAAGCCTGTCCGAAGTCTGCCCGAAGCCTGCACGCTGTGGCTTGAGCGCGGAGCCTGCTTGCGGAGTCCGAGCCCGCCAAGTCGGAAATCCGCCCATTTTCCTCCCCACCGGGCGGTCTTGGTTTACATAACACTTGTTATCAGACTCAGTGGGATGCGGCGGGAAAGTGCCCTGTGGAAGGTTTGCGGAGCGCAAAAACGGGCGGCTGCCCTAGCAGTTCGTCGAAGGTTGAAACGGCGAGGGAGGCAGGATCTGGGATGAAGATCGAGCTGCCGCTGAACGGCTGCGCGCCCGCCGCCGCGTCCCTGGCTAGACTGCCCAGAGGCGGGCCGCGAAGTCCGCGCCTGGCACTTGGACGTCCAGCGGGTGGTGCGCTGGGTATTGCTCGAGGGCGTGCCCGTCCTGCAGGAGGCTCACAAAGAAGCTGACGGTCTCGCCCGACTGGACCCCGAGATCGGCGAGTCGCACGCCAATCTCCAGAATCTGGGCGGCGGCGGCCCGGGGCGCCGAGGAAGATTTCAGGTGCCAGTCGCTCCGTCCAAGGCGTTCGAACAGCTGCACCCGGCAGGCGGCAGGGCCATCCCCCGAGACCGAGAGCCGATGGTTCGCGGGCTTGAAAAAGCTGACACGAACCTCCCCCTTGTCGACCAGGACGTCCTGCGCTCGTCGAGCCAGATCCACGCGCACGAACAAGCATTCGGCATCGAACCCGTACTTGATTGCGGTGATCAGCGGCCGACGGGTCGGCGCGACTTGATGCATCGAGCCCGCCGACGCCGACAATTCGAGTTCCCCGGCGCCGACCCATTCGAAATAACTCGTGACTTCGCCGTCGAGCGTCGGACGCACGAGCCCGGCGGGCGCGTGAACGACCGTCCGCGGCGGCTCGGTCGTGATGTTGGTGACGTAAAGCTCCTCTGGCACCGGCTTGTCGAGGCTGCGGTAGAGATTGCGGAGGTGACGGCGGAACAGATCGTCGAACTCGAGGTCGTGGTCTGAGGAGTGGTCGTCGCCGTACCACCAGAACCAGTCGGACCCCTCAGCAATCAAGAGCTCCTCGCGGGCGCGGGCCAGGCCCTCTGGCGTCGCCGCCGGCCCGGGCGCGTCTATCGCTTGCCGGGCGTCGGCCAATTGTCCCCACGCGCGATGGTCGTCCGGGTGGCCAATCCAGATGTAGAAATCGCCGTTAATCCAGGACCCGGGGAAGATGCCGTTCAGGGGAGTCGCGGGCGTCGCCACGGCCTCGCTCATTGTCACGGTCTTGATTTCGGGGTGCGTCGCCAGGCCTCGATAGAGCGCTCGGAGGAACGGCCGGCCCTGGCCCTCGAAGTGCTCCCACGCGTTTTCGCCGTCGAGGATCACGGGGATGACGGCTTCCCCGCCGCCGGTCCGCGCCGCATACCGTCGACCCGCTTCCACCAGCCGACCGACGAAATCCTTGGCGGCTTCCGACGCGCCCCAACTGGCATACGTGAAGCCGATGAGATCCGACAGCACGTGATCGCGAAAAAGACACGCGATTTCGGCTCCGCCGGCGCGGACGACGTACGGACGGTACAGGGTCTCCGGCTGCTCCAGATGCCCGTAGCCATCGCGCGCCAGGCCGACTCCCAGGGTGCGGGCGAGAATCAGTTCGTCCGTCGCCATCCAGCGAAAACCGGCGCCGGCAGCCAGCGGCACTATCGCGTCCGAGACCGAGCCCTCGGATGGCCAGAGTCCAACCGGCTTCACGCCGAACATCCGTAGGTGCGACTGGACCGCCATCTCGAGCTGAGCGCGCGCGTCCTCGGGATGCCTGAAGCGCTGACGCGGCATCCGCGACTGCGGGTGCGTCCGAAGATAGACGGCGGTGTCACAGAGAAGCGGCAGAATCGGGTGGTAGAACGGAGACGCCGACAGCTCGACCTGCCCGCGCGCTGCGGCACTGCGGTACTCCGGGACAACCGCGCGCAGGACGGCGAGTTCCACCTCACGAAGGATGCGTTTGTCGTCCTCGCTGTATCCTCGGCCCTTTGCGATCATGGCGCTGACGCGGGCGTCCGACTCGACGAAGAACGGGTCGACCCAGGCCAGCTTGTGCCAAACCTGCAGATCGCGGAAATCTCCCTCGGACAACGCACGCACGGCGCCGCCGTTGGCGTTCGCCCGATCGCGCCGACGGAGAAGCTCCGCGTACCGCGGGGCCGTCTCGATCATCCGCCCCCGTTGGGCGTGAAAGAAATTCGCCAGGATGAACCGCTTGTCGTCGTCGGTCAGCTCGGCGGCGGGCTTGAGACTCAGCTCGAGACTGCGGTCCCGGGCGCGGTCCTCGGCAAACGCCTCGAGCTGGACGACGAGCGAGGGGACGAGATTGAAGGTCAGGCGAACCGTCGGGAACTCGCGCAGCAGCGCGACCATTCCGTAGTAATCCTTCAGCGCATGCAGCCGGACCCAAGGGAGGATATGCTCCCCCGTCACAAGGTCCTGATAGAACGGCTGGTGCATGTGCCAGAGAATCGCGACCTTCGTCATGTCAGTGGGAGGCGAGGACGGGCCGGAAACGCCGCTGTGACCGTGTGATACGCTCGAACTTCAACAGAACGACTGCCCGCCGATGTTCCGGATCCTCGACCGCTATATTATCCGGGAACTCATCCTTCCCTTCCTGCTCGGACTGACGGTTTTCACATTCCTTCTGATGATCCAGCCACTCGCGGATTACAGCGAGCAGCTCATCTCGAAGGGCGTGTCGTGGCAGATCGTCGTCCGCGTCCTGACGACGCTGGTTCCGCAAGCGCTGGCCGTCACGATTCCGATGTCAGTGCTGGTGGGACTGCTTATCGGCCTCGGCAGACTTTCCGCGGATCGCGAGTCGGTCGCGCTCCAGGCGTGCGGTATCAGCATCTATCGGCTGCTCTGGCCCGTGATGCTGTATGGCCTCGTCAGCTGGGGTGTGACGTCGTGGGTCATGTTCGATGCCGTGCCGGCGGCCAACCAGACGTTTCGCGAAATCGTCTACGGCGTCATCACGCAGCGGGTCGAGACCGAGATCAAGCCGCGCATCTTCTTCGAGGACTTCCCCAACCGCGTACTCTACGTGGGCGACACGACCGCCGGAGGCGCGTGGCGGGACGTGTTCCTCGCCGACACGTCGCACCCCGAAGAGCCGACCGTCTTCACCGCCGGCGCCGGTCGTCTCGTAATCGATCGCGAAAATCGGCGCGTCGACCTCGTACTCATCGATGGCACGCGTCACACCGCGAACCTGAAGGAGCCCACCAAGTACGAAGTGGCGCGCTTCGCTCAGCTGATCCTGGGCCTCGACCCCGACAGCGTCTTCCGAATCACCGAGATTCTGAAGGGGGACAACGAGATGACCATCCCGGAGCTTCGAGCCCGGGCCGCCGAGCGGAAGCGGAAGGGATTGTCACCGCACTCGCCCCTGATGGCGCTGCACCGCAAGTTCTCGTTGCCAGCTGCCTGTCTCGTGTTTGCCGTGATCGGTCTGGCGCTCGGTCTTCAGCAGGCACGCGGCGGCAAGCTCGCCGCCTTCGTCCCCGGCATCGCGGTGATCTTCGCCTACTACATTCTTGAGTACCAGGGACGCCAGATGGCGAAGGGGCAACTCCTGCCGCCATGGCTTGCGGTCTGGGCGCCGAACCTGGTTCTGGGCGCGGCCGGCATCGCGCTGCTCCTGTGGCGCGCGAGATCCGCGGACAAGCCGCTGCGTCTCACGATTCCGGAGCGATGGCAGTTCTGGAAGCCACGGACCACGGGAGATTCGACGACAGCGAGTACGGGACCATCGAGTGCGCCGGGACGCTCAGGACGAGTCGTGGTGGTGATCCGTCTTCCCCATCTGAATTTGCCATCCTTCCGTCTGCTCGACGGCTACGTCTCGCGACTGGCGCTAAAGGTGTCGGCGCTGACATTCGTGGGGCTGCTTGGGATCTTCTACATCTCGACCTTCATCGACATGTCGGACAAGCTCTTCAAGGGGCAGACGACGGCCTCGATGCTGGGGCAGTACTTCTACTATCAAACGCCGCAGTTCGTGTTCTTCATCATTCCGCTGACGATCCTCATCGCCGGCATGGTGACGATCGGCATCCTCACCAAGAACAGCGAGATCGTCGTCATGCAGGCCTGCGGCATCAGCATCTATCGCGTGGCGGTGCCGCTCATCGCCCTTGCGGCGGTCGCCAGCGGGACGATGTTCCTGGTCCAGGATCGCGTATTGCCGTACTCGAACCGCCGCGCATCTGAGCTCAAGCACATCATCCGAGGCGGCGCTCCACGCACCTTCGACGTCGTCAACCGCAAATGGCTGGTGGCGCGCGACGGCAGCATCTACAACTACACGTTCTACGACCAGCGCCGGCAGGAATTGAACGGGTTGTCGATCCTCGAGTTCGATCGCAAGGGCGGCAACGTCGCGCGGCGCCTCTACGTGAGCAACGCGACGTTCGATCCGGACTCGCAACAGGTCTGGCGATCGAACGATGGCTGGGTGCGCGAGTTCACGAACGGCACCGACCTGAAGGCCTTCGCCACGTTCCCGTCGCGCGATCTGACGCTCGAGGCTCCCACTTACTTCGCCACCGAGTCGCCAGACGCCGATCGCATGACCTACGCGCAGCTCAAACTCTACATCAGCGATCTTGCCGCCAGCGGCGTCAACGTCGTGCCGCAGACAGTGCTGCTGTATCGGAAACTGTCGTTTCCGTTCGTGACGTTGATCATGACCTTGATTGCGGTACCGTTCGCCGTGACTACCGGCCGCCGTGGCGCACTGTACGGGATCGCCGCGGGCATTTCAATCGCGGTCGTCTACTGGATCACGATCAATACCTTCACCGCGATCGGCAGCGCCGGAATGCTGCCCGCCATGCTTGCCGCCTGGGCGCCTAATGTGCTCTTCGGGGCGGGGGCGGCTTACCTCTTGTTGACGGTCAGGACATAACGCAGTCTGCGTACGCCCGACCGATAACGGGATTGGCCCCGCGGTACCGCGCTGGCTCGGCCTGTCCCCGAGTTCAATCTTCCTGCTTCACCTGTTGCCACCGCATCGCTTCGAACCACGTCTCTCCCGCCGCGCCAGGGGACGTGTTCACGGTGTCGACGACGAACAGGAGCGCGTCTGCGCGCTCTAGATGCATCCGCCGCCTGCCCCCGGTAACGCTCGTCATCTCACTCATCGGGATGGTGATCTCTCGCGGCGTTTCGTCGACATAGACAGAGCGTTGCCAGCGCCTGCCGTCAGGAAGGCGCAACTGCACGGACAGTCGCATCGGCCGCGACGCGCCTGCATGGAACGAGAGCTGGTTGAAGACGCGGAGCTTCGATCCGTTGAAATGCGTTGCCATCGCTACGTACTGGCTCGCGCGCGCGCCCCAGGACAGCTGCCATGAAAAACGCAGTCGCTTGTGAAACTTTGGATCAAGGTGACGGGCGGAGAGCGCGGCCCCGCCCAGCCCGGGCGGCATGGGGACGGGCTCGACTCGTCCTGCGCATTGCGGATGGCGCTCGATCTGCCACGCAACTTGGCCCCTCCCGTCCTCGAACACGCGCTCGCCTAACACGCGTCGCGCTGGCGCCTCCGCGTCTCGAGCGACACCGCGCGTGACGTAGATGGGGTTGCCGACGATCCACGGCACAGGCGGCGTGCCCGGCGCCCCGTTCAGCCGGACTTCGATGCGATACGTCGACGGTCCTTCCCCTGCGGGGTGAACGAAACTCACCGCACTACCGCGAGCCGTCCTGAAGTCGCGACCGTTCTTCACCACCACGATCGTTGCCTCGGAAACCTGGGGCGTGAGCGTCGCCTTCATCGTCACGGCTCCCAATCCGGTGACTTCCCCACCCAGGTCGGTGGTGCCACTTGACGCCGTGGCCGCAAAGGCCAGCCTGGCTGGGCCGGCGATGCCGTCGATCACCGTATACGCGCGACCGTGTCGCAGTGCGTCGAGGAGCGCGGCTGCATCGTGGCCGGCCTTCTGATTCGTCCGGTTCCACGGCTGGCTGATGACGGCGCGAACCGCAAATGCCTTGAACGCCGCTTCGTACGACGGAATCGCGAGTGACCGCTCATCGCCGGTCGGTTCCCATGCCCCGATCAGCGACATGCGCGCGTGCGCGTCGTGTCCTGCCACCGCCACGACCGAGCGCTTCCGCGTCAGCGCGTCCCATTGCTGAAGTGCCGAGTTCGGTCGATCGAAGAGCGCCACAATCGACTCTGGCCCTCGCAGCCAGTAGGCGAGAACGGCTCGCGCGAGCGCCCGCCGCGACTCGTCGCGCCACTGGCTGTCGGCATTCAGCCATTCCAGTGCATCGAAGCGTGACTGCCAGCTCCGCCAGCTCAACTCGGTCTTCGACGAGTCTGGATGCGCCGCAATGCCGAATCCGCCGAGCCGTCTCACGTCCTCCACCACATCCCGCGCCTGTCCTGCGAGGCGATAGGGCGCCCGCGGCATGCCCAGCGCGATGTAGTGCCCAGCCGACGTGCTGATTTCAACGCCGTCGAGGACCAGCACACCATCGATGTAGCGAGGTGGATCGATGAACTGCGTGGCGTCGCCGTGATCCGTCAGCGCCACGAAATCGAGACCTGCCCGAGCCGCGGCGTGAGCCACATCCTCGGGAGTACCGGTGCCATCGGACCGGCGCGTATGGACGTGAAGCGCGCCGCGTACCGTCAACGGATCGGGAGCAATCTCCAGAGATCGCCTCGCTGGCGGCAGCACGATCCACAACGCGCCGCCTGTTAGGATCACGATCGCCAGGATCGCAAGGCGGGCGCGGGTCACCGGCGGGGATGATAGCGGTCGTACACCGTGCGCAGCCGGGCCTCGAGAACGTGGGTGTAGATCTGCGTCGTCGAAAGATCCGAGTGACCCAGCATCACTTGAATGGCGCGGAGATCGGCACCCCGCTCGAGTAGATGCGTCGCGAACGAGTGCCTGAGGACGTGCGGACTCAGGCGCGTGCCGACGCCCGCCTGCG
This sequence comes from Vicinamibacteria bacterium, assembly GCA_963800785.1. GTDB lineage: Bacteria > Acidobacteriota > Vicinamibacteria > Vicinamibacterales > JAENWD01 > JAENWD01. Next base: position 653,254 of record CAWDCH010000018.1, on the reverse strand, counting down.
TGCCATATCCCTTCAGCAGCTTCCAGACGCCCATTCGCGTCAGCGCCTCGCCGCCGCGCGCATTGACGAAGAGACGCGGCGAGCTTCGTCGTCGGAGCAACGTCTGCCGGGCGCCATTTAGATACTTCGACAGCCAGACTACGGCTTCGTCGCCTACCGGCACGAGGCGTTCTTTGCTGCCTTTCCCTTTCGTTGTCAGGAACCCGCCCTCGAGATTGACGTCCGCGACCTTGAGATCGACGAGCTCGCTCACGCGCAGCCCCGTCGCGTATAACACTTCGATGAATGCGCGATCGCGCAGCCCGCGAGGGGTCGAGACATCCGGCTGCGCCAGCAACGAATCCACTTCCTCGATCGAGAGGTATGTCGGTAGCGCCGCCCAGGCGCGGGGCGGCTGCAAGTCATCGGCAGGGTTCACCGCGATCCGCCTGCCGATCATCAGATACCGGTAGAACCCCCGCGTCGCGGCGACGATTCTGGCGACGGACCGCGGCGACATACCCGCGCCCATAAGCGCTCGGACAAATGCCTCGAGCGCCGGCCGGTCCAGCGCCGCGAGTGCCGCGCCACGACCGGCGGCAAATCGGCCCAGGTGCACGAGATCCCGCGCGTAGCTTTCGACGCTGTTTTGCGCCAGGCGTCGCTCGATGCGCAGGTGATCGAGGTAGCCGTCCACGAGCGCGGACGACGTCGCGTCGAGCGTTTCCTCAGCCAATCCGCAATCCCAATCCGCCTTCCAGAATCAATCCACAATCAAATCCGCAATCCGCAATCCGCAATTTCATTTCTTTTTCTCGATGACATATGCCGATTCGACGAGCCGCGCGGACGTTCCGTCATGCACCGCGTACTGGCTGCCGCTCTGAATCGCAGCGCCGCCGTGCTCGCCCTTCTTGTTCACCGCGTAGAAATTCAGGTTCCAGGTGACGTCGGGCCCGTGCTTCGAGAGGACGCGCTTGACCGTCGCCAGCGCCGCTTCGCGCGGGGACAGTCCCTGGCGCATGTACTCGACGACGGTGTGCGCGCCAACGGCCTTGATGCATTCCTCGCCGACGCCCGTGGAGCCGGCGGCGCCGACTTCGTTGTCGACGTAAAGTCCGCACCCGATCATCGGCGAATCGCCGATGCGACCTGGAATTTTGAACGCCAGGCCACTGGTCGTGGTGATACCCGAGAGGTCGCCGCGCGCGTCGAGCGCCATACAGTTAATCGTGCCCCACGCCTTTTCGGGATCGATTCCGAGCGCTCGCCAGAGATCCTCCCGCATCCGCTCTTGCCGCACCGATTTTTTCGGCGGCGCCTCGTAGGCCGGCACGACGTCCTTCGACGGCGGTCCCCAGTCGTCGATGTCGCTCATCTGCTCCTTCCAACGCAGCCATTTCTCTCGCGATGCCTTGGTGAGCAGCTCTTCCTCTTCAAACCCGTGCGCGAGGGCAAACTTCAGCGCACCGTCGCCGACGATGAAGACACGACCGGTGCGCTCCATGACGAGACGCGCGACGCGCGATGGGTGCATGATGTGCTTGAGAGCGCCGACGGCGCCGGCGCCATACGTCGGGCCGTCCATGATCGAGCAATCGAGCTCGACCTCGCCGTCGGCATTCGGCAGGCCACCGTAGCCGACGCTGTCATCGCGAGGATCCGCTTCGACGATTGCCACCGTCTCGACGATGGCATCGAGTCGCGTGCCGGAGCCGCCTTTCTTCAGGAGCGCCATGCCGGTATCGAGCGCGCGCAGACCGTTCGCGCTCGACAGCATGATCGGTCGCACACCGGACGCGGACGCGGGAGTTTGTGCCTGTGCACCGGCGGCGGCGAGAGTGGTGAGACCAGCAACGCCGGTCGTTTCGAGAAAACGGCGGCGAGTCACGCGCGAAGCCATGCGGTTCTCCTCGTGAGACGGCGTGGGCGAGCGCGACCAGAATATACCGATTTCACGCGAGGCCCCTGCGGCCTGATCTACAATCTGCGCCGGCCGCGTCGGACTCCGGCACGGCCGCAGGCGAGGTCGTCATGCCGATTCGTTCGAAGTGGGAGTTCCTGCCCACCGAAGCCATCAACGCCGCCACGCTCGCCATCGACAAGCTCCCTGCCGCCGATGTCGTCGAACTGATGATGAACGAGGACCGTCGCGTCGTCGCGGCGGTGCAGCGGGAGAAAGATCGGATTGCACTCGGGGCCGACATGATCACGGAGGGCCTGAGGCGCGGCGGCCGCATCGTCTTCGTCGGCGCCGGCACCAGCGGCCGGTTGGGCGTACTCGAATCGGCGGAGATGCCGCCGACGTTCGGGACCGATCAGTCGCTCGTGCAGGCAGTGATGGCCGGTGGACGGGGCGCGACGTTCCGGGCGCGCGAAGGCGTCGAGGACAACTACGAAGAAGGCCTGCGGGCGGTCAGCCGTTTGCGTCCGACAAAGAAGGACGTCGTGATTGGCGTGTCGGCGAGCGGTATGACGCAGTTTGTCAGAGGTGCGCTGACCCGCGCGCGAAAGGCAGGCGCGAAGATTCTGTTCGTGACGTGCGATCCGAAGACCGAGCTCCAGACCTTCGTCGATCTGATGATCGCGCCCGCCGTGGGCCCGGAAGTGATCGCCGGATCGACGAGGCTCAAAGCCGGCACCGCCACCAAGATGGTGCTCAACATGCTGACGACGACGGCGATGATCCGCATCGGCAAGACCTACGGCAACCTGATGGTCGACGTCCGGACCGGATCCGAAAAGCTGAAGGACCGGGCGCGGCGCATCGTGAACATCATCACGGGTCTCGACTACGACGAGGCCGACCGGCTGCTGCGCCGGGCGCATTGGAACGTGAAGGCCGCGGTCGTCATGAACAAGACCGGCCTTTCCTACCCAAAGGCAGTCTCGCGCATCCGCAAGGCCGGCGATCAGCTGCGCGAGGCGATCGGCGAGGACATCGAGCCTCGCCTTCGCGCCCTCCTCATATCACCGCACCCGGGAGCGTAGCTTCGACGCCGCGGCCTGGTCGAGGATCAGCTCGACGTGCCGGTGGAGCTGCAGGAGCGACGCCGGCATCTTCGTGGTCACCGGGCCCTCCACCGTCGCCTTCACCGCATCCACCTTTCCGCTTCCATTCGCCATCAGAATCACCGCGCTTGCGCGCAGGATCGTACCGACGCCCATCGACAGGGCTTCTTTGGGTACCGCAGCGACACGACCGTCGAACAGATTCGCGTTCGATCGGCGGGTCTCGGGCTTCAGCCGCGCCAGATGTGTATCCGATTGGAGGGCGGCGGCAGGCTCGTTGAATCCGATGTGACCGTTCGTACCGATGCCGAGAATCTGAAGGTCGATACCGCCAGCACGCGCGATCGCCGCTTCATACCGGCGACACTCACGCGCGGCGTCCAGGTCCATGCCGTTCAGGAAGTGGATGCGCCTGCGGCTCAGATTCACGTGCTTGAAGAGGTGCTCGTCCATGAAGCTGCGATAGCTGGCCGGGTGGTCGGCGGGCAGTCCGTAGAACTCGTCGAGGTTGAACGTGGTGACGCGCGAGAAGTCGACCTTTCCTGCCGCGAACAGGGCACGTAAGCGCGCGTACAAACGCACGGGTGTCCGACCCGTTGGAAGGCCGAGCACCGCCGCCGGCTTGGCGGCGACGAGCTTCATTATGCGAAGAGCCACGGCCTGGGCCATGGCGGTATCGTCGGGGAAGATGTGTAGCTGCACGGTCGATGACTTATCTCCTGGGCGAGTCGATCAGATGTACACCGGAAGCCGCGCGCCTCCGTGCGCTTCGGCCAGCGCCAGCCGCACCGCACCCAGTGCCGGCTCGGCCTCGAGCAGCCGCGGCTGGCTGCGCGGCGCTACTTCCGCAACGCGCTCGATTACCTCCTCTCTCAGCGCGGGCAGGACGCGGAAGATGCTGCCTGCCAGCACCAACGGGAACTGCGCGCCGCGCATCTCGAGACGCTCGGCTACCGAGCGTACCCCAACCACCAGCTCCACTGCCGCAGCAGTTATCAGCTCTCGCGCCACCGGATCGCCTTCGTCGGCCGACGCACGGACGACTTCGCTCAACGAGGCGATGAGCCGCCGGCGCGTGTCGCGATAATAGACCTCGTAGACCAGCTGAAACGGCTCCGAGACGCCAAAATGGGCGAGCACCCGCGGCGTCAGCGACGTGGCCGGACCGCGACCATCGAACTGACGCATGACGGCCATGAGCGCGCGTTGCCCAATCCACCACCCGCTGCCCTCGTCAGCGAGCATGAAACCCCACCCACCGGCGCGCGCGGCCTGTCCCTTCTCGTTGCGGCCATAGCAGATGGATCCAGTGCCCGCGATGATCACGATGCCCGAGCCGTCACCGGCGCCCGCCTCGAGCGCGATCAGGGCGTCGTTGACGACGAGGACCGGCGCCTTCTGTCCAATCCTGCGCAGAATGCCGCGAATCACCGCAGCATCTTCAGCACGGTCAACCCCCGCGATGCCCAGGCAGATCGCCGCTGCCGGACCGGCCCGCTCGTCGGTCAGCACCTGCTCCATCAACTCGTAGAGCACTTTCTCGACTTCGAGCTCCCCAAGCACTGCGAGGTTGGCGCCCGGACCGCGCGCAGATCTGCGGACCTCGCCATCGCCGTCCGCCAGCAGGCAAACGGTTTTCGATCCTCCGGCGTCGATTCCGAGCACGAACATTGGCAATCCGGAAATCACCCCGTGGGCGGCGGGGTCCTTGGATGGGCAACGCAGCATAGAAAGCCTGCTCGGCGCTGTCAACCTGCGTTGACACCCTGCGACACGACAGTTACAGTGCGAACACTCGATGTTTGCGCCGTTCCCCCGGTCGAAACCATTTCACGTCACGCTCTCCTTTGCCGGATTCGCCGTTTTCGTGATTGCCGGGTTGCTGGTCGACGCTCCTGCACCGCGAGCGGCTGGGCGCGACGAGGTGCGCGCGCTCTGGGTGACCCGGGCCAGCCTGACCTCGCCGCGGTCCGTGAATGCCGTCGTGCGGACGGCTCGCGCGAGCGGCTTCAACACGCTGCTCGTCCAGGTCCGCGGACGCGGCGACGCGTATTTCGAGAGCGCACTCGAACCCCGCGCGGATCTGCTGACTGGCCAGCCCCCCGGCTTCGATCCGCTTGCCACGCTCATCGCACATGCACGGGCGGAACGCCTCCGCGTGCACGCGTGGGTGAACGTGAACCTGATCTCGTCGGCGACCGATCTGCCGGTCTCACGTTCCCACCTGATGTACCGGCATCCCGAGTGGTTGATGCTGCCGCGTCCGCTTGCGTACGAGCTGTCACGCATCGACGTGCGAAGCCCGGAATACCTCGGGCGCCTGGCTCGCTGGACGCGGGCGACGGATGGCGTCGAGGGGTTGTTCGCATCCCCGATTCACGCCGGCGCGGCCAATCATCTGGTGAGCGTCGTTGACGACCTTGCTCGTCGTTACGCGCTCGATGGCGTGCACGTGGACTACATCCGGTATCCCGGCGGCGAGTTCGACTACAGCCGGCTGGCGCTGCAGGCGTTCCGGCAGGATCTCGACGCGGCGATGACACCCGAAGAGCGACGGCGCTTCGATCCCAACAGCATGACTGCGCTGCTGGCTGCAACCGACACGTACTCGGAACGGTGGGCAGGCTTTCGAAGGTCCCGCCTGAACTCGCTCGTCGTCAGACTGCGAACGGCGGTCAAAGCGCGGAGACCCGATGCGCTTTTCAGTGCCGCGGTCTACCCGGAGCCGGCAGAGGCAACCACACGGAAATTCCAGGATTGGCCGATGTGGCTCGAGAAGCGCTGGATCGACGTCGTCTGTCCGATGGCCTATACCCCCGACGCATCGGTCTTCGCGGCGCAGATCGCCAACGTTCGCCAGGTCGCCGGGAGCCAGCCGGTGTGGGCGGGAATTGGCGCCTATCGGCTCTCGCCGGCGCAGACGGTCGAGAACATCGAGACCGCGCGACGGCTGGGTGCCAGCGGGATCGTGCTTTTCTCTTACGACAGCCTGGGGCCGCGCGGGCTCGACTATCTCGCCAGCATCAGCCGCGCCGCATTCTCGCCCTGATCGATGCCGACGCTGGACCTGGCCATCATCGCCGCGTATTTCGCCGGCACGATTCTCCTTGGCGCCTGGTTCTCTCGACGGCAGAAAGACCTCAAGTATTACTTCGTCAGCGGCCGCGATCTGCCCTGGTGGGTGATCATGGCGTCAATCGTCTCGACCGAGACGAGCGCCGTGACATTCATCAGCGTGCCCGGTTATGCCTTCGGCACCGACTACACCTTCCTGCAGCTGCCGATGGGATACATCGTCGGCCGCGTGATGGTGAGCCTCATCTTCGTGCCGGCGTATTTTCGCGGCGAAGTGCTGACGGTCTATCAGCTTCTCGAAGGGAGATTCGGCGGCACCGTGAAGCAGCTGGCATCGGGGCTGTTTCTTGTGACGCGGACTCTTTCCGATGGCTTCCGCCTGTTTGCGACTGCACTGGTTCTGGCCGCACTTTTCGTCGCGATGCCAGGCGTACGCAGCGCCGTCCAGTCGCTGATGCCGGCGACCGATCCGACGACCGCGCTGCTCGTGGCAGCCGTGGCGGCACTCGGCGTCGCGATGATTGTCTACACGTTCCTCGGCGGGATGACGGCCCTTATCTGGACCGACGTCATCCAGCTCGCGATTTACCTGATCGGCGCGCTCGCCTCTGCCTTCATTCTCTGGCAGCAGATTCCGTGGCGCTGGGACGAGATTTCCCGTCTGGCCACAGCCGGCCACAAGCTGCGAGTGTTCGATTTCGCTCTCGACCTGACCCGCGGCTACACCTTCTGGTCGGGCGTCATCGGCGGCGCCTTTCTGACGACGGCAACGCATGGCACGGATCAGTTCATGGTCCAACGCTACCTGTGTAGCGACAGCGAACGTTCGGCGCGCAAGGCGCTCCTCATCAGCGGTGTGTTCGTCTTCGTGCAGTTCGCGTTGTTCCTGGCGATCGGCACGTTGCTCTACGTCTTCTACGCGACCCAGGCGCCTGGCGAGCTCGCCTCGCTGACGATCGATGGCCGCGTCGCGCCCGATCGGGTCTTTCCCCAGTTCATCGTGACCCACCTGCCGCCTGGCCTCATGGGCCTGGTCGTTGCCGCCATTCTCGCGGCCGCGATGTCGTCATCTCTCAATGCGTCGGCCGCTGCGGCGCTCGCTGATTTCTACCAGCCGTTGACTGGAGGCAGGCGGAGCGAACGACACTACCTGAACGCCTCGCGCCTCTTCACGATCGTCTTCGGTCTGTTCCAGATCGTCGTCGGCCTCGCCGCGATCCGGATCTCGCGACGGATCGTCGACGAAGTTCTCGGCATCGCCTCGTTTACGAACGGTGTGATCCTGGGGGTCTTCCTGCTTGGAACGTTCACCGTCGTCGTCGGTCGCCGCGGCGCCTGTGTCGGAATGGCAATCGGCGCGCTCGTGATGCTGGCAGTGCGCGTGCTGACCGCGGTGAACTGGCAGTGGTACGTGCTGATCGGATCGATGGCGACGCTCGTCGCCGGCGTCGCAGTCAGCCGTCTGTTCGGTGAGCGCGAGCGGGTGCCCGGTGCCGCCTGATTTCAGCGCGGTCAAACGTCTGGTGTCGGATGCGGCCGCTGCTCGCGCGTTTCCTGCCGCAGCGATCGAAGTGGGCCGCGGCGACTCGGTGTTGTGGCAGTGGACACACGGCCGCCTCGCCTACTCAGACGATTCTGCTCCGGTCACTGTCGACACGATGTTCGATCTGGCGTCGCTGACCAAAGTCATCGCGACGACGCCCATTGTCATGCGGATGGTCGCGGAGCGCCGGCTGCTGCTGAACGCGCCGGTCGCGTTCTACGTAGGCGACTGGCGTGGGGCCGATCGAGATCGCGTCACGGTAGCCGATCTCCTGGAGCACTGCGCCGGATTCATGGCGTGGTCGGATGTGTATCGCCGGGCCGAATCGCGGCGGGAGTTCGCACATGAGATCGCCACCATGCCGCTCGAGTACGCGCCGCGGTCGCGATCGATTTACAGCGATCTCGGGTTCATTCTGCTGGGGCTCATCGTCGAACAAGTAGCGGGACAGAGTCTTGCCGATCTATTCAGCGACGGGATCGGCGATCGCGATCTAGCCTATACACCTGCGAAGGCGGAGCGACCGCGAACGACGCCTACCGAAGACGACCGCACATTGCGTGGGAGGCTGCTGATCGGCGAGGTCCACGATGAAAACGCGTGGCGGCTCGGTGGGGTCGCCGGCCACGCGGGCCTATTCGGCACGGCTCCGGCCGTGGGCCGTTTTGCGCGTGTGGTAATGACCACGCTGCGCGAGACCACGGTGCTCGGAGACCCGTGGCTGCTTCGACGGTTCCTCAGGCAGAGCGCCGTGCCCGGCAGCTCGCGTGCACTGGGATGGGATCGCATGCGCCCGACATCCTCCTGCGGGCGGCTGTTCACGCCGACGGCATTCGGCCATACAGGCTTTACCGGCACGTCGCTGTGGATCGACCCCGTCTTCGATCTCTACGTCGTCCTGCTGACGAACCGCGTCCACCCGAATCGTCCGACCGACCCGCACGATGGTCTCGCGCGGTTGCGGCCACGAGTTCACGAAGCGATCGTGGAGGCGTTGCGGGGCTAAAGCCCCGCCTCCACAAAAACACCCGCGGTCAACGACGGGGGCATGCCCCTCGCGCAGTTACGGCTGATCCTGTGGAGGCGGTGTCGTCGTCGATCCACTGCCGGATGAGAATGGGCTCGAAGAGCCCGATCCCAGCTGGAATCCCGACGATGGCTTCTGGAATCCGGACGGTGGCGGGCGTGGTTGTCCTGGCGATCGCGTGCCGCCAGGACCTCCCGTACCGGGAAGCGTCGGCTGGCCCCCAGGCTTCCAGGGGACGTAGACGAATTGCCATTCGGCGTAGGTCTTCTTGCCATCGAGTTCGCGGAAGGAGCGGGACTTGCTCTTGCTGCGGACGCCGCCAATCAACTGTCCGAAACCGATCTTCGGTTGCTGGACGCCGGGAACGTTGCCGGTCGCCGGGTTGACGCCGACAAGCTCGAATTCGCCCCGGGTGATCGGGTCGAGATATTTCTGACGCAGAAAGCGGCCTTTGACGAGCACGTCGATGCTTGGCGCGCCGGGCGCTGAGGTCTTCTTTCGATAGAGCTGGACGGCGCGATCGTACTGTTGGCCGCGCCAGATCAGCTCCTCTTCCCTCTCGCGCGTGGACAAGGTTCGCCATGCCGGCAGCAGGGCCGACATCACGACCGCCATGATCGCCATGGCGACGAGGAGTGCCGCCATTGCAAAGCCGCGCTCGCCGCGCGACGTCCCTTGCGCTAACTGCATGCCTTCTTTATGCTTACTTCGGATGATAGCATGCTCGATCGCCCCCGTTTCTGCCCTCGGACGGGCCGTTGTCGCGCTCGCGCTGCTTGCGGCGGCAAGTCCCATTACCTCGTGCGATCGCGTGCCTCTCACGGCTCCCACCGAATCCACGATCCAGCTGTCTAGCGCGGCACCATCCGTCCCCCTCAACGGCTCGGTTGATCTCATCGCCACAATCACGGAACAGGCCGGTACTCCCGTCCCGGACGGGACGTTGGTGTCGTTCACTACGACGCTTGGCCGCCTCGACCCGAGCGAGACGCGCACGAACAACGGAAGGGCGACGGTGAAACTCCTTGCTGGCACGCAGTCCGGGACCGCGAGAGTCACGGCGTTCTCGGGGGCTGCCACAGGAGGATCGGGGGACGACGCCACGGCCGGTGCCAGCGTCGAGATCGCGATAGGTGCGGCCGCAGCCGAGACAATCACCGTGCGCGCCGAGCCCGCCAGTGTGCCGCCATCCGGCGACTCGGTGCAGATCATCGCGCAGGTACTCGACGGTTCCGGCAACCTCCTCAGCGGCATCCCGGTGACGTTCAGCACCACTGCGGGCCGGCTCAGTTCGTCCTCTGCCATCACCGACGCAAACGGAGACGGACGCGTGACGCTGACGACCTCGGCGGCTGCAACGGTCACGGCGCGGGCCGGCGCGGCAGAAGCCGCGACAGTCGAGGTGACTGTGGGAGCAGTGCCCACGATTGAAATTCAGCTCCCTCAACAACCCACGCCGACCGTCGGTGTTCCCGTGACATTCGACATCACCGTAACGGTCGGCGGCAGCCCGGTGGAGAGCCTGGAGATCGACTTCGGCGATGGCGATTCGGCAGACCTCGGCCCGGCGTCGGGGCAGACCTCTGCGATGCACATTTACGAAGAAGACGGCAGCTACACCGTCCGCGTCACAGTGACCGACAGGGCGAACCAGACCACGTCCCAGGCGATCGTCATCAGTGTGCTGCCCGCGCCGGTGGCGCCCTAGTCCGCCCCCGCTGGTGTGGCAGTCAGCCCGTAGCCCCTTGGCCGCAGCGTTTACTGTAGTGTCCGCCTTCAGGCGGACCTACAGGTCCGGCTAAAGCCGGACACCACCGATATTCTGAAGGCGGACCCAACCCGTTATTGATGCCGCAGCGCGTTCAGCGGATCCGTTCGCGCCGCGCGCCAGGCCGGAACGATCGTCGCCACGACCACGCCACCCAGCACGACGGCCAGTGCTTGCGCGAAGGACACCATATCGGTTGCGCTGACGCCGAACAGCATGCTGCCGAGAAGTCTCGAGAGCGCGAGCGCCGCCCCGATCCCGACCGCAGCGCCGATAGCGCCGAGCCGCAGGCCCCGACCGAGATATTGCCGAACGACCGCCAGGCCCGACGCGCCGAGCGCCATGCGAATGCCGATTTCGTGGCCGTTCTGCTTGACGACGTAGGAGACCAGCCCGTAGGTGCCCATCGCCGCGAGCGCCATCCCGACTGCGCCGAAGAGAAACAGCATGGTCGCCATCAGTTCGAAGAAGATCAGCGCCCCGTGGGTCGCTCGCGCCAGCGACGTGGCATGGAGAATTGGCAGATCGGGGTCGAGCGCTGCAACGCGCGCGCGAGCCTGGTCGACGAGGAGATCGATGGAGGCCGGCCCCTTGGTGTGCAGGATCATGCTCGACCTGTACGACTGCCGGAACGGCAGGTAGAAGTACGGCCGCGGTGCTTCATTGATCTGCAAATACTTCACATCCGCCGCTACGCCAACCACGGTCCGCCAGTCGCCCTCGCCGACGCGGATCCGTCTGCCAATCGCGTTCGCCGGGCCGCCCCAAAACCGCTGAGCGAGCGTGCTGTTGACAATCGCCACCGGCGGTGCGGTCTCGCCGTCGCGTTCTTCGAATTCGCGGCCGGCCCGGAGAGGAATCCCAAGCGTGCGGAAGTAGTCCGAACCGACGGTGTTCGACATGAACGCCAGGTCCTCGCCTCGACGCGTGACGTACCCCTCGATCGCCACGGGTTGGATGCGCGTCTCGAGCAACGCCAGCGGCGTGTATGCGGCGAGCGTGGCGGATTCGACGCCGCGATCGGTACGCGCCGCATCGAGCAGACTGCGATAGAACAGGCGCCCACGCGTCTCGTCGTACGCGTTCTGTTTGACGTCTACCTCGATCGCGGTGACGTGGCTCGCATCGAAGCCGGGGTTCGCGAGACGTGCCGCCTCGACGCTCCTCGCTGCCAGGCCCGCACCCACTAAAAGGAGAAGCGATACAGCGACCTGCGCGACGACGAGCCCCCCGCGCAGTCGTCCGCGGGAGGCGCCGCGCGGTGATGCGTCTTCGTTGATCACCGAGACCAGGTCCACGCGCGAGCTTTGAAGCGCCGGGACGAACCCGAACACGAGCGCGCTCCCACAGGCGATGAGCGCGGCGAACCCGATGACGAGCTGGTCGACCTCGATGTTGAAGAAGACGTGCTCGGGAGCTGCAAGCCGCTCGGCGTACTCGACAAGTATCGGGATCGCGTGCGCAGCGAGCAGAACTCCAAGCACGGCGCCTGGCAGCGCGAGCACGAGGTTTTCGACGATCAACAGACGGACGATTCGGGCGCGGGTCGCGCCGAGCGCCAGACGCAGGGCAATTTCGCCGCGTCTGGAGACGCCGCGAACCAGCACGAGCCCCGCGATGTTCGCGCACGCAATCGTCAGGACCAGGAGGCCCATGGCGCTCACGACCTTGAGCGTCGGCAGCATGTACTCCTGGGCACTGCCCGGAAACTGCCAGAACCGCACGACTCTTAGCCGCTGGGTCGGGTCTGTCAGTGGCCGATCTCGCGAGAGCGTCGCCCAGAGCGCATTGGTCTCGGTGACTGCCTGCGCGAGGCTCGTCCCCGGCCGCAGACGACCGAGGAGATAGAAAACCCCCACCAGCCGGTTGCTGAGTATGGCCGATGGCGTCGTCTGTGTACTTCCGAACGTGACGCCGAGCTGCGGCGCGATCATCGCGGGAATGAACGCCTCGACGTCGTAGCTCACGATGGTGCGGTGGAAAGTTGGATCTGCCACTCCCACCACCGTCAGCTTGCGGTTGTTGACCTCAACCGTCTTGCCGACGATGTCCGGATCGGCACGGAAATCGCCTCGCCACAGCGCATCGCTGAGCACGACGATGGAGTGGCCGCCGGGAACGATCTCGTCGGAGGGCAGAAGCGTCCGGCCCCGCTGTGCCCGAACACCGAGGACCTGGAAGTAGTTGCCGCTGACGACCTCGGCAAAAATCGGGCGGGCGTTTCGTCCCCTGCCCAAATGGGCGCTGATCACCCGCAAGCCGAGGAGTCCCGAGAACGCGCGATCGTGATCGCGGAGATATCGATAGTCGGGTACGAAACCGCCACATCGCGGCCCGCGGTCGTTTCCCCGAAAATGACGTTGAGCCGCGCCGAGTTGTCGACCCCGGCGAGAGGGCTGAGCGCCATGCTCTTGAGCATCGTGAAGACGGCCGCATTCAGGCCGATGCCAAGGGTGAGGACGGCGATAACGGTGAGCGAAAAAGCGGGATTCTTCTTGAGTGCGCGGATGGCGTAGCGAACGTCTCGAACGTAATCGCGCACGGTTTCGAGCCATGACGGCACCCACACCTGGCGCGCCGCTTCCGTGGTCAGCGTGACGTTGCCGAAGTCCTTCAGCGCGTCAAAATGCGCGGTCTCGCGATCGGCGCCGTCGGCGATTCGCTCCTCCTCCGCGATCGCCAAATGGGCGCGTATCTCATCCTGAAAGTCCTCGTCGTCGAGGTCGAGGCGCCGCCGCTTCAGCCAGGACAGGATCGACATGCGCTACTCCTCGGTTCCGGGCACCGCTGCCGGGCGCATCACCCGGCCGATCGCGTTCACCAGCTCGGTCCATCGCGACTCCTCGCGAAGGAGCTGCTTCTTGCCTTCAGGTGTGAGCCGATAGAACTTGGCGCGCTGATTGGCATCGGTCACGCCCCATTTCCCCGTTACCCAGCCCTTCTTGGCCAGCCGCTGCAGGGCTGGATAGAGCGACCCCGCCTCCACCTGCAGCACGTCAGATGAGTGCGCTCGGATCGTCTGGCCGATCGCGTACCCGTGCTGCGGCCCCCACTGAAGGGTCCGGAGAATCAGCATGTCTAGCGTGCCGTGCAGGAGATCGGTGCGCGCGTCGGGACGGGACGAATGCAGGGTCATAGCTGTAGACAGTCTATAGCCTTGGACGTAGAGCGTCTATACCCTGTTCCCGGGGGGAAGGATCACCAATCCATCTTCATGCCTATTCGGGCGATGCGTGGTGGGACGATGCTCAGCGGACGCAGAAAGGTGCCGGAAGACCAGCTTGCGTGCTGCTCAGGATTGGCATTCAACAGGTTGAATACGTCGACGAAGCCGGCGAGCCGGCAGCTGCCGGCCAGCCGGATGCCCTTCTCGACTCGGATATCGACGATCGTGATGTTGTCCATCCGTCGCGTGCCGATCGGCTCAGCCAGGATACGAACGTTGCCGTAGTTCAGGCTGGTCGTGAAGGTTCGCCCAAAGGGTTGGCCGGACTGATGACGGAGTGACGGCGTCACCCGCACGTCCCAGGGTCCCTCGTAGGTCCCGTAAAGCTTTGCCGACCAGGTCCTGAACTCGTATCGTCCGTCCGGCCCTGCATTCAGCAGATCGTTCGGCGTCAGCGGGTAAGCGTTCTGACGAACGGCCTGGCCGACGTACACGTTGGCCTGATCCCGGTTCCAGACATGATCGACGCCGGCGACGAGCGACCAGTGGTGACTGAAGCGCCTGCTTGCCGTGAGGTCCCACGTCCAGTAGTGGCTGCCGGAGTGCGGTACGTTGCGCACGATGTTGGCCGGCTGGTCGCGAAGCTCCGGTCCGAGCTGGTAACCATCGAGCGCTGGCCCGTCGTCGTCTGTCGCAAATCGCCCATCGGGGCCCGGGTCACGAATGGCGATTGGTACAGAGAACGCGTCGAAGGGACGACCGGCGTTCTGCCGCAGGAAATGCTGCTGCTCACCGCGCCAGACGATCCCGGTCCGCATCCCAATGCTGCCTCGCAGCTCGCGCTCGAACCATGCGCCCATCTCCTTCAGCAGCGGCAGCTTCAGCCGGGGGTCAATCGACTCGAGCGCAGTCCCGCCGCGGCTGTCCAGCAGCCGACCCTCCTCAGCTGGTTCCCAGACACCGCTCGCGTTGACGTCGGACCACGTGTAGCGCCGCCACCACGCACTCGCATTCGGGTTGGCATTGAAACCAACGTCCGTTCCCGGAGGAAATGAATAATGGCCGTAGCTGAGTTTCACGACGGACTTGCCGCTGCCCGTCAGATCGTGAATCAGGCTGATGCGAGGCACCACCATGTTCCAGTCGATCACATCAGCTACAGCGGCGAACGTTTGCGGTTCACTGTTGAACCGGCCGATCGGATGCGTTTGTTCGGGAAGGAACACGCGGTGTCGATCGAAGCGGAGTCCCACGTTCAGCGTGAAACGCCTGTTCACGCGCCATGAATCGCTCGCGTAGGCGCCATACGTCCAGAGGCCACTTTCCGACCAGGAGGGTGCTTGAAAGAGGTACACCTCAATCGGGCCGCCATTGCGCAGCACGTGCAGCACGTCGCCCGGGTAGCTCCGCCTCCAGATCTCCGTCGCGATGGTGCGGAAGATCTCGCCGCCGGCCTTGAGCAGATGATTGCCGAACCAGCCATCCTTGAAATAATTGAAGGACCCAACCATCTGATCGCGGCGGAGACTCTGCTGCCAGTCGCGATTGCCACCGCGCACCATCAGCGTACCCACGTCCTCGAATCGCGGCGCTGTACCGTTGGGTCGTTCCGGGCGGTCCGCGCCAAATTCTCCGAGTCGAACCTCGAAGAGCGCCTGGTTGTTGATGACCGAGTTCCACTCACCTTTCCAAATCCATCCCCGCCCGCGCTGCTCGGTCGTCGATTCCTCGGACGGGTTGATCGCCGTCGCGGCGGTGAGACCGCCGCCCACCGGGCTGAAGGGATCGAGCCGGTTGGGTTGATGGTTGGTTCCGCCCTGTCCGAACGCGACCAGCGTGTTGTTTGGCGTGAGCTGGTAGGTGATCTTGCTCGTGTAGTTCACCAGCTGCGTTCGCAGCGGCATGACGGGAAAGTTCACGACGCGCGCGGAGACGCGCTGTTCGCGAGCCGAGAAGTACCACCAGGCTTTGTCGCGTGCAAGGTATCCGCCGACATCCGCGTTGATGTCGTGATAGCCGGTCAGCCGGTTCGCGTCGGGCGGCGATAATCCAGGGCCGCCCTGCGCGCCCCGGTTGATCTGGTCCTCGTCGATGTTGAACGATTGCAGCGAGCTTGGCTCGTAGTCTGCGTACACCGAGCCGCGATAGTGGTTTCCTCCAGATTTTGCGATGAACTGCATCTGGACGCCGGCCAGCGGCCATTCCGGTCCGTGTGCCGCCGTCCCAACCGATACCTCTTCGAACGACCCGAAATCGAGCGTGACCCCGGCCGGAAGAATTCCGGCCACACTGATCCCCTCGACCATCGGTTTGTTGGAGCCGAGCGTCCCGTATGCGGAGTATTGGCCGCCGGCATCGCCGCTGCTGCCTCCGACCTCGATCCGCACCACATGCACGGCGGGCGTAACGGAGAGAATCGCGAACAGGCTTCGTGAAGTGGGAAGATCCGACAGCAGTCGGGCGCTGAAGCCGGCGCTAACGGCGGCGGACTCCTTATCGACAACCGTCGAGCCGCCGATGACGCTCAGATCCTGCTGGAAGGTCGCGAGGCCGAGCTCAACGTCCACTGTCGCGGTAAAACCCAGGCCGACATGGATTCCGTCACGATTGACCTTCGTGAAACCCTCGCGCGCGAATACCAGCGAGTACTCGCCCGGCGGTAATGCCGGAAAGCGATACAGGCCTTCTGAACCGCTCACGACGGTGCGCGGCCCCATCAGCGCAGCGCCTGAGATCGTGATGGCCACTTCCGGAAGAACTGCGCCGCTGCCGTCAGTGATGGTCCCTGTGATGGCGCCGGTCGTGCTGCTGGCGGCTTGAGCCTCTGGGAAGGCGCCTTCGTCGTGTGCTGTCGCGAAGGTGGCCTGCAGCAGGAGACAGGCACACAGCGAGACTCCGACCGCGGAGCGGAGTCCGTGCATCACCGCGATCGTCGACGAACATTGCCGCATCGAGGGCCAGCAACGAACTGACAGTCGCGATTCTAGGTCAGACGAGCCACAGATTCCACTCGATCGCTGCGCCGAATCACGTCGTGAACGACCACGTGGTCAATAGTCCCAGCAGCCGACGCAGCTGTCGCTGCTCGGCGACGTGACGGTCACGCTCGTCGCGGCAGATGTCCTCTGCTGATACGTGCCGCGGACGTCCACCACGCCTGCCTGAAGCGCATTGAACATACCGGTTGTCGAGATGGTGGCGACGACAGGGTTCGACGCCTGCCAGCGGACATTGCTCGCCGTCACGGCCTGCGCAGTGCCATCGCTGAGCACCGCATCGGCGCGCAGCTGCACGGTCTGGCCCGCCTCCAGGCTGGCTGGTACGGAGATGAGGAGCGCCTGAATCGTGAGCGGTACCGGAGGGGGCGTTGGCGTAGCGGCAGTCGGCGAGGATGATCCGCCGCACGCCCAAAAGGAGATCAGCGGTATCGCTAGAACCCAAGACTGTTTCATGGCAGCGTCTCCGTGACTTTCCGTAGCCAAGGGCTCGACAAGTTTACTTCGTGAACGTCACACGATGATTGGGATTCGTGCACGTCGCGAAGATGTCAAGCGGCGGTGTCGCGCGCCTCATCAACGCGAAGTCCCCGCTCAGGGTTCCGGTAATCGAGGATCGGCCGACCGTCGCCGTTACTTGACCCGAGATCGCCAGGAACTGATTGCCACCAAGTTTCTCGGTGACCGCGGGCGGGGACGAGGGGCCGTAGTAACAATAGAAACATTCGAAGCCGGCCGGCAACTCGATCGAGACGTTCAGATCATGGATGGTCCCGGTCAGTTGCGGTGGGGTAACGAAGTTCGCGCCCGACAGCGTGATCGTGAGTTGCGCATCTTGCTGGTGAATGGAGGCGCGATACTTCCTGGCATCGACGTTCAACGGGCTTGGACAACCGGAATGCGGCGCGAACGTGACGGTCCAATTGCCACCGATGTTCCCGCTGATGGCGAGCGGCGTGATTTCGACGTCGAGGGCGAGGATTTGCGGAATCGTGACCGGCTTGGTCGAGGACGCATAGCCGTCTTTGTCGACCTGAACGGTGAAGCTCCCGTCGACGCCAATCAAGGCGTAATGACCGGCACTATCCGTTAAAGACGATTTGCCCTTGTACGGCCCGTCGACGACGGTCACCTTGGCGCCTTCGACCGGGACACCGACCGGTTCGGTCACGACCCCGGTGAGCGAGAAGACGGGTTGGGCTGGGGCCGCAACGCGGTTGGGACTGGTGGGGCTGCGGTCGTCGCAGGCGCCAACGAGAGCAGCGACCGAGGCAGCAATTCCGAAGGCGATCGACGAGCGTTTCATCGCAGTACCTCCGATGTGGGAGGCACGCTGTCGCTGAGATCCGCTCTCCGATGAGCTCCACGCGGAGTTGTCAGTCGATTGAAATCCGCAACCCGGTCCTTGGGGTCCGACGCGTGACCGTCATGCGCAACGACAGGCAGCGCGCGGCGTCGGCCGCTGACGTATCCCAGGGCACCGAGGTACTTCTGCAGCTCGAGATCGAGGGCTCGAGGCTCGGGCCGATCGACCGCCAGGTACTCGTCACGCCGCAACCGTTGCAGCATCGGCTCGGCGACGTCGCGGCGGCTTTCGAACAGGTTCTGGCGCTCTTCCGGGTCGTGCTGGAGGTCGTACAGTTCGGGGCGCGCCGTGTCGATGACCTTGAAGCGCTCCGAGCGAAGCGCGCGGATGGTGCTCCATCCGAACTGCAGGTTGGGATAGAGATTCTCCGCGTACGCGCCCAGATCGCGACGCGCACCTGCCACGAGCGGCAACAGGCTCTCGCCGTCCATTCGGGCCTCGTGCCGGACGCCCAGCAGCTCGAGGACGGTGGGCATGACGTCGACGCTCCGCGTGAGTCCACTCACCCGCCGCCCGCGCAGACCTGACCCAGGCGCCCGAATCAGGAGCGGCACGTGCAGCACGCTCTCGTAGACGAAGAGCCCATGCGTCCACTCGCCGTGATCGCCGAGGCTTTCGCCGTGATCGCTGACGACCACGACAACCGTTCGCCCGAGCAGTCCGCGCCGCTCGAGGATGTCGAGCAATTGGCCGATCTGCGCGTCGATGAACGCGACCGCACCCTCGTAGGGGTGACCGTGCGCGTCGCGATTTGGGGCCGGCGATTCGTACGGCGCGTGCGCATCGTAGACGTGCAGCCACGCAAAGAAGCGCGCGCCGGCCACGACATCGAGCCACTGGACCGCGCGGGCGACGACTTCGTCGGCTCGACGCCGACCACGGTGGCGACCATAGGCGTCCCGACGCGGGGGTACGGCGTCGTAGTGCGAGAAGCCGCGGTTCAACCCGCGCGAAGGATCGAGGACGGTTGCCGCGACGAACGCGCCCGTCCGAAAGCCCGCCCGATCGAGCAGCTCGGCGAGAGTCTCGCCGCCGCGCCCCTCGCCGAGCACGTCGGCGTTCTCGCGAACCCCGTGACCCGGAGGGAAGCGCCCGGTAAACAGGCTGGCGTGGGCCGGAAGCGTCAACGGCGCCACCGACTCGGTGGTTTCGAAGAGAACGCCCTCGGTGGCGAGGCGATCGAGATGTGGTGTCAGGCCGCGTCTCGATCCGTACGCACCAAGCCGATCGGCGCGGAAGGTGTCGAGCGTGATGACGACGAGGTTCAGCTCATTGCGTGAGCCGGTCATCACGAGGACACCGAATGCGCACGCCAACCCGAGGAGCAGGAGCGGCCAAAACGCCGCAGGCGCAGGCTTCTTTGCCGACAGATCGTGCCCCACGTCAAGTACAACGCCCGGCGCTGCCAAGTCGGACAAACCGATCCCGGGAGGCGTTTTCTTGTCTGATAAGATTCGGGCGCAGCCTTTCAGGACGGAGCGGCGATGTCCGATGATCGGACCGATCCTTCGGAAACCGCGCACCTCGATCCGGAGTCGACGTTTCGCCTCATCGAGCGCGCGCGGGCCGGCGACCAGCAGGCGCTCGAGCGTCTATTTGCCAGGCACCTGAAGCCGCTGCAGCAATGGGCCAGCGGCCGCCTGCCCAAATGGGCCCGAGATCTCGCCGACACCGACGATCTTGTCCAGGACACCCTGCTCAAAACGTTTAAGAGGATCGAGGGCTTCGAGCCACGTCGGGTCGGCGCCCTCCAGGCGTACCTGCGCAATGCCGTCCTCAATCGTCTCCGCGATGAACTGCGTCGCAAAGGACGGGCGCCTGCCGCGACGAATGTCGACGACATCGACCTGGAAGCTGCTGAATCGCCACTCGAGGACGCGATTGGGCGCGAAGCCGTGGCGGCATACGAACAGGCACTGCAGCAACTGAAACCCGAGGAGCGGGAGGCGATCATCGCGCGCGTCGAGCTGGGCTATAGCTATGAACAACTGGCGGTGGCGTTGAACAAACCGACCGCCGACGCCGCGCGTAAGACGGCGCAGCGGGCGCTCGTACGCCTGGCCGAGGAAATGAAGCGTGGACGCGAGTGAACCCGGCGTCGCCGATCTCGCCGGCGCAATCCTGGACGGCACCCCGATCGATTGGCACACGGCTGAATCGACCGCGCACGCGACCGATCGCCCCCTCCTCGATCAATTGCGCGTTCTGGCGACGCTGGCCGACTTCCACCGCGGCCAGCGGATTGGCGCGCACGATCCTGAGCGCTCCGGGCAGACCTGGGGACCGCTCCGCGTGCTGGAGCCAATTGGCAGCGGCGCGTTTGGCCACGTCTACCGCGCCTGGGACACCACGCTCGATCGCGACGTCGCTCTAAAGCTCCTACCCGCGGCGTTGGACGCCGGCGATGCGCGCGCCTCTTCGATCATTCAGGAAGGTCGTCTCCTCGCGCGCGTGCGCCATCCCAACGTCGTCACGATTTATGGCGCGGAGCGTATCGGGGACACCGTCGGACTCTGGATGGAGCGGATCGACGGCGAGACGGTCGAGCAGCGGCTCGCCCAAGGACCGCTGCAGTCGTCCGACGCCGTCGAGATAGGCGTCCAGATCTGCCGCGCCGTGGCCGCGGTCCACAATGCCGGCCTTTTGCATCGCGATATCAAGGCTCAGAACGTGATGCTGGCGGAGGACGGGCGCGCAGTGCTGATGGATTTTGGCACTGGCTGGGACGTCGGTGACATGCCCGTCCCCGCGGGCTCGGTGACGGGCACGCCACTGTACCTTGCACCGGAGTTGTTTCGCGACGGGGAGGCCACGATTGCCAGCGACGTCTATAGCCTTGGCGTGCTGCTCTACCACATGGTCACTGGGACCTACCCGGTGCGGGCGAGTAACTTGCGGGATCTGCGCCTCGCACACGAGCGGCACGAGCGAGCAGACGTCCACAACGTGCGGCCCGCCCTGCCGCCACGGCTCGCCCGCATCATCGCCCGCGCGATCGATCCACGTCCGGAACAGCGCTATCACAGCGCCGACGCGCTCGCCGTAGCGCTCGCCGGACTTCAAGCGCGTCCAGCGATCATTCCCATGAAGTATGCGGCGGCCGCAGCCGCCGCTCTCGTTCTTGGTGGCTGGTGGCTGATGAGCGGACGCCTGCGCCCGCCGACACTCACGACTTCTGCTCAGCAGACAGTGTCGGTCGTACCCGTATCGTCAGCCGCCCCGACGCGCCGGCGATCGCTGTCCTCCCGATGAGAAACCGTGGCGCTGAGGCGGGCAGCGAAGAATTCATGGACGGCTTTACCGAGGAGATCATCAACAACCTGGCGGCGAACGAGCATCTCCAGGTACGCTCGCGCGCGTCATCGTTTGTGTTCAAGAACAGGCCGCCAGATCTGCAAGATGTCGCCAGGCAACTCGATGTGAGCCTGGTGCTCGAAGGCTCGGGCCAACGGTCGGGCCGCCGATTTCAAATCGAGGCGCGACTGGTGCGGACGGCCAGCGGCGTCACACTGTGGAACGACAGCTTCGAAAGCGATCTCGGCGACGTGTTCGCCGTCCGCGATCGCATCACTCGAGGCGTGGCGAGCGCACTTGGATTCGCGCCGAGCCGGAACCGGCGTCGATACGACGTCAACCCTGAGGCGTACGGACGGTACCTGACCGCCCGCGCGCTCGTGAGTCGCCGCGGCGTGGAGAGTCCGCAGAAAGCGGTCGAGTTCTTTCAGCAGGTGATCGCGATCGATCCGGGATTCGCACCGGCCTACGCGGGGCTCGCCGATGCCTATGCCTACATGTCGATCCTCACTTACCAGGGGATGCCGTGGGACAAGGCGCAGGCGCTGATGCGCCCGGCGGCGCTCAAGGCCCTCGCGCTGGACCCCGACCTCGCCGAAGCGCACGCGGCGATGGGCATCGTGTACTCACGCGATCGCAAGTGGGCCGACGCGCAACACGAATTCGAGCAGGCACTCGCGCTCAACCCGAGCCTCAGCCAGGTCTACACGGCCTACTCGATTTTTACGCTTCGCCCAATGCGGAAGTTCGACCAGGCCGAGCAGCTCGTCAGGTTGGCGCTGCACAACGACCCGCTTTCCCTCGACGTCTGGCGGGAGCTCGGCGAACTGCAGTTCACGGCCGGCCGATACGACGACGCGATCGGGTTGTTGGAGCACGTGCGCGCAGTCGATCCGGAGCTGCCCTTCGCAGACATGTTTCTCGGGAGAGCCTTGGTGTTTCGCGGCCGCATCGACGAGGCGTTGGCCATCTACGACGCGATGGCCGCACAACATCACCCGGTACCACATTACCGTGCCTACGCCTACGTCCGAGCTGGCCGGCGAGCGGACGCTCAGAGGCTTGCAGCTGAGAACCAGCAGTACGCGTACCGCGCCACGATCATCTATGCGGCTCTGGGAGATCTCGACCGCGCCTTCGAAGCGCTCAACCGAACGGCTGAAAGCGAACCGCAGCGTGTGCCTCTCCTTCTGACATGGCCCGAGATGGCTCCGCTGCACGCCGATCCGCGCTTGGCCGCGTTTCGCACCCGATTCGGCCTGCCATGAACTGGCGGTCGAACCGTGTCACTCGCGACCGAGCTCGAAATCAATCTCTAACGAGGGCCCGAACGACTCGATGGACGTACGGTATCCGTCCTTGCGCACGCGCACCGATTGACCATAGTCGTCCCAATAACCGCACAGGACGTAGTAGCCATCGGCGTTCGTCAGCGTGAAGCCGGTCGGGTCGCCGGATAGACCGTCGCCATAGAAGTGTTCGACCGATGCTTCAGCGACGGGTCGCACTCCGCTGCCAGTGCGTTCCGTGACTGATCCCGACAGCACCACAACATACGAATACCCTGCCGGCTGCGAGAACGGCGGCATGGAGTGGGGGGTCCCCGTCGTCAAGAGATTGGCCCTGGAGACGACATGGACATCCAGCGGATTCGTCCACTGATGCATTTGCGCACTGCACGGCGAAAGATACTGCCCTTGCGGTCGGGCACTAACGATCGCGTACTCGCGCTGGAAGCCCGCGACCCGATATTGGCCTGTGGCATCAGTCACCACGTCGATCGTCTCCCCCGTGACTCCCCCCACGCGCAGCGACAATCCGCCTAATGGTCGCATCCCGGCAGGTGTGTGCTCGTACGCGATTCCGGATAAAGCCGTTGACTCTTCCTCGCCGCCCGGCGGCGGAGGCGAAGGCGCGGTCGGCAGCATAGGGGTGGCCGATGGCGTCTTGCCTTTGTCAGGGCCGGCAGGGCTGCAAGCCGTGATCGCGATCGTCACTCCGACTGCACCCCATCGCACCACCTGCGACCACGCATGAGGATGGGGATCAGGCGGCCGTTGTGAACGAGTCGGCATAGGCTCCTCCGTGGACTGGCAAACAACGACGCTGCGTTACCGGCTTCGACGCACGCGTCCCCGTACCAATTAACGCCGTGCGATAGAACTCCGGACACGGCGTCCCGGAGAATCAACGGACCAGTAGGCTGTTACCCCCCGATCGTGCGATGGTGTTCGAGAGCGGAGGGCTCGAGCAGGAGGACGTCATGGACCGCAGAGATGCGTTGAAGGCGTTAGCAGCGATCGCGTTGACAGGGACCGCACGCGAATCCGCGGGCGACCAGGCGGCCGGTGCGAAGCCGGCTGACATGATCTATCGAGTGCTCGGGCGAACCGGCGAGAAGGTCTCGGCTATCGGCCTCGGCGGCCATCACATCGGCCGGCCGAAGGATTCGGCCGAAGGCATCCGCATCATCCGGACCGCGGTCGACCGCGGCATCAACTTCCTCGACAACTGCTGGGACTATCACGACGGCGAAAGCGAGCGTCGCATGGGCGACGCGCTGCGAGACGGCTACCGCAAGCGTGCGTTTCTGATGACCAAGTTCGACGGCCGCACCAAAGCCTCAACGGCAACGCAGATCGACGAGTCGCTCAAGCGACTGCAGACGGATGTCATCGATCTCATGCAGTACCACGAGAACATCCGGATGGAGGATCCCGACCGATTCTTCGCAGCCGGCGGGCCGCTCGAGGCGTTGCTGGAGGCAAAGAAGGCCGGGAAGATCCGCTACATCGGCTTCACGGGTCACAAGGATCCCGCGGTGCACGCGCGAATGCTCGACGTCGCGGCCGCACACAAATTCCACTTCGACAGTTGTCAGATGCCGCTCAACGTCATGGACGCGCATTTCCGGAGTTTCGAGCACGACGTCCTGCCGCGTCTCGTCCGTGAGGGCATCGGCGTGCTCGGGATGAAGCCGATCGGCGACGGCTTCGTGCTCAAGAGCGGCGCGGCAACACCGATCGAGTGCCTGCACTACGCACTCAATCTGCCGACGTCAGTGGTGATCACCGGATGCGAGAGCATGGAGCGCCTGAATCAGGCGTTCGACGCGATGCGTACCTTCAAACCGATGGACCGCGCCGCCGTCGAGGCGTTGCTGCAGAAGACCAAAGCGTCAGCGCTGACCGGTCAGTTCGAACCCTTCAAAACGACGGCGATGTTCGACGGGACCGCGCACAATCCCCAGTGGATGGGATAGCACGCGAGATCGGGGACAGGCCCCAATGGCACGAGAATCGTGCCATCGGGGCCTGTCCCTGTACCTACCAGTCCGCGTAGTTCGTGCCGTCGATGGCGGCGGCTTCAGATCCCGACTTCACATCCGTGATGCCGGCCTCTGCGGTTGGATTGCTGGGGTCGGTTTCCGCCTGCACGGTCTGCCAGGTCTCAGCGGAATTCGTCATCGGATCGACGGGAATCCGGCGAATGTAATTGGTCGACACGAGCTCGCTGAGATCGCTGGGATACTTCCCCTTGTCCACGTAGTACTGGTCGAGTGCGTCGCGCATCCGGAACAGGTCTTCCTTCAGCACCGCTTCGCGGCCGCGCCGAACGCTCGTCTGATATGCGATCAACCCGACCGACGCCAGCACGATGATCA
This sequence comes from Vicinamibacteria bacterium, assembly GCA_963800785.1. Taxonomy (GTDB): domain Bacteria; phylum Acidobacteriota; class Vicinamibacteria; order Vicinamibacterales; family JAENWD01; genus JAENWD01. The sequence continues at coordinate 628,364 of CAWDCH010000018.1, read as the reverse complement.
GGGTCATCACGATCAGCATCTCGATGAGCGTGAAGCCCCGCGTGCGTCGAAGCCGCGCAGGATCGGCGTGTGTCATGGCCGTGGCGTGATTTACCATTCTGAGTACTTGGTGCCGTCGAGCGCCGTGCCCTCGCTCTTGCTGTACACGTCGTAGACGTCCTGACCGCCCCACGACTTGGAGTCGGGCCTGTCCTCGTAGGCGCGCAAGCCCCACTCGTTGGACCGGGTCATCGGATCGACGGGAACGCGGCGCAGGAATTTCAACCGCTTCTCCGTGTCAGCCTCGCCCGAGCGCACGCCCACCACCAGCGTCGCGAGGTCCGGCGGATAGCCTTCGCTGCCCGCGCGAATCGACGTCGCGGGAATCTTGCCCTGGTCGGCCGCGTCCTTGTAGTGGTCGATGGCGGTCCGCAATTCCCGGAGCGCGCGGCGCAGTTCGATCTCTCTCTGCCGCTGCATCGTGACCCGCGCCAGCGGCATGATCGCCATCGCAAGGATGCCGACGAGCGCAGTCACGACGAGCAGCTCGATGAACGTGAAGCCCGCGTTGCCGGTCCGTGTCACTCGCATGATGATCGAGGGTGCGCTCCCGGAAGAAGACCCGCCCTACTTCACTGTAACGCTGGTCGGCGTGGCCTGCACAGCGAGCGCCGCTCCGCCCGGCCCGGTGGCCGAGCCGGAGACGGCAATATTCGTCGCGCCGGCCGCCACTGGATCGAACAGCACCGCCGCCACCAGCCCGCTGCCCGAGGCGCCGACGACGTCGGCGTCGCGCACGATCGTCATATCGACGCGACCGGCCACAGGGTCCACCTGCTGCGTGAACTGCGCCGAAATCCCACCTTGGCGCATGAAGCTGCCCTCCTGCACGGACCGCACTTTCACGACGGCGGGATTGAACGTCAGCGTGACGGTCACCGTGGAGGTGCGCGGCGCGTTCGCCACCGAAATAGGTACGGTGTAGGGGCCGCCACCAATGCGGAACTCGGTGCCCGGGGGCGTCAGCATGAGCTGCAGGGCGTTAGCGACCGACGCCGATGCCGGCGGCGCCGGCGGTGCCTCGCCAGGAGCCACTTGCGTCTGCGGCTGCGCCTGCCCCTCGCCCGGGCCTGGAGGCGGCGACGTCGGCGGCTGCGGGGGCGTGACGCCCGGGGGAGGCACCGTCGCGGGCGGCACAGGCAAAATCCCCGGCGACGGCAGCGTGCTGTTCGCAGGAGCCGGCGTCGGCTGTCCGGTGACGCCGCCTTGCGGCGCCGGCGCAGGCGCTGTCTCGGCCGGCGCTTCCCCGGCGGGCGGCGCGATCAGCGGCGGCGGCCCACTCAACCCCAGATGCTGCTGGGATCCGATGTAGACGGGGTCGACGTCCTGCTGCGTCAACTCATGACCGCGCACGATCCGCGGCGTTAGCAGCATCACGATGTCGGTCTGCCCTTTCGAGATATCGTTGGACGTGAAGAGCTGCCTGAAGATCGGGAGGTGCATCAACCCCGGGAAGCCGGTGAGCACCCGGTTTTCGTCTTCGCGCAGCAGTCCGGCCAGGAGTGTCGACTCGCCGTCGCGCAACCGGATTTTCGTCTCGACCTTTCTCGATCCGAACGACGGCAGGTTCTGTCCGGCGATGTTCACGTCTTGGCCGATCGTGCTGCTCTCAACGGTCAGTTCCAGCACGACATCGCCATCAAACGTCACGCGCGGCGTCACGTTGACGATGATGCCCACGGGCCGGTAGTTGAACGAGGAGATGGGCTGGGTCGCCACGCTGCCGGCGCCGCCGAGCGAGCCGAACGTCGTGCTCGGAACAGGGAAGTCGTCGCCGAGGTTGAGCGTGATCTTCTGCCCCTCCTGGCCGCGCAGCTGCGGCTTGGCCATCAGCTTCGTCTGCGAGTCCGTCTCCAGGAACCTGATGACCGCCGTCGGCACGGTCGCGTAGAAATCGGCGGCGCTCACTCCCCGCGAGATCGAATTGAGATTGAAGGGCGGCACAGTCGTCACGGTGCCGCCGCCAGTGCCGGTCGAGGTGGTCGGCGCCACTTCGGGCGAGAAAATCGCGCCGATGGAGTAGTTGCCGAGCTCCAGCCCGAACTGCTTGGCGCGAATTCGGCTCACCTCGAGGATCTGCACGTTGAGCAGGATCTCGGCGCGCGGCCGATCGTTGGCCTGGATCAAGCGCTCGGCAATGGCGACGAGCGGTGCCGATGCGCGAATGGTCACCGAGTTCTGCGTCTTGTTCGGGACGAAGGCGGGCACCAGCGGCACGCCCGGCACGCGCATGATCGTGTTGAGGAGCTGCACGAGCTCTGTGGGATCGGCGTGGGACAAATAGAACGTGCGGATGACCTGTTCTTCGTAGCGCGCCCGATTCTGTGCCGTGTCGGGAATCACCAGCACGGTGCGCTCGTTGATGACTTTGTAGAAGAGCGCGTTTGCCGAGAGCACCTGCTGCAGCGCCTCCTCCAGCGTGACGCCTGTCAGCTTCACGGAGTACTGCGGAGGATCGCGGAAGTCGCTCGTGAACGTGATGTTGATGCCGGTGGAGTCGGCGATGAATTTCAGGAGATCGCGGACGCTGCCGGAAAACTGCAGGTCAAGCGGCTCGCGCGACGCCGGGTTCAGCGCCGGCTCCGGCGTCATCCGCCGCGCCCGCTCGCGCATCTCGTCGATCTTCGGGCGCGGCCGGCTCGCTTCGATCGCCTCGAGGATCTTGCGATCGAGCTCGGCGGCTCTGGCGGCGAGCTGCCGGTTCGCCGGATCGTATTCGCTGGCGCGCTTGTACTCCCGGGCCGCCGCATCGAGCTGCCCCTTGGCCTCGAAGTCCTTCCCCGCGGCGGCGTGGACCACGGCGGCTTCGAGCATCGCTCGCTCGAGTGCGATCCGATACTCGGGCTTGTCCGGTTCTTCCTGGACCGCCGTGCGATAGTGCGCCACCGCCGCATCCCAGTCGTTGCGCTTGGCCGCGTCGAACCCCTTGCGATACGAAATCGCGGCGGCACAGCCACTGAGCATGGCGGCGGCGAGCAGCAACGCAGCAAGCCTGAGAAGGGTTCTGGTCACGAATCCGCGTCTCCGCTATGACCCTGAGAGGCGAATGACCTGACGGCCGGTCCCATCCGCCCACGCCATCTCGATGGATTCGGCGCCGATCCGTTCGATCCGATAGCGCCCCTCGACCACTTCCCCTTCTCGCCCGTAAAACACGTTCTGCCCGTCGCTGAGCACCGCAATCTTCCTCTGGTCGGAAGTGTCGACGAGACCGATGAACTTCAGCGTAATCGGCGGCGGCGGGGGTGGACCAGCCGGCGCCTGCGGACGTGCCGCGGCAGTCGCTGCCGGGTGATCGACGCCGGCGGATGGTGTCGGCGCTGGCCGCTCGCCGAATCGGAACGGATCGCGCTCGCCGCCCTCGGGCTCAGGCTTATCGGCAGTCAGGACCGCCAGTCGCAGCGGCTCGACCTGGCCAGGCACGTTGACCGGACCTCGAACCCCACCGGCCGGGACGCGCGCGGGGCCAACAGCAGTCGTCGGTGCCAGCGGCGATGGGGGCACCACGAAATTCCACCAGACGAGGACCAGGAGGACCGCCACCAACACAGACAGGAGCAGGAGTTGACGGCGTGGTTTAGTTGCCACGATCGCCGCCCCGATAGTAGGTGCTCAGGCTGAGACTCAGGCTCAGCGCAGCTTCTTTCTGAGCGTCTTCGGCCAGCGCAATGCCCTCGATCGCCACGAACTCGGGCGATTCCTCCAGATCGTAGATGAAATCGCGCATGTCGGCGTAGTCGCCGGTCAGCTCCATCGCGATGTTCAGGCGCTCGAGGCGACCTTTGTAACCTTCATCAACGCGATAGGCGCGCCGCGGGATCTGGAGGTTGTGCTCGCGCGCCAGCGTCGCGAGATACTCGTAGGTCTGCCGGCGCGCGACGGTGAGGTCCGCCGGCAGGATCTCTTTGTAGAAGCGGCCCAGGTCCTTGCTCGCCTGCTCCGTCAGTCGAAGGGTGGCGCGCACGTCCTTGTTCTCGCGGTCCGCGACGGCAAGCTGAGCGCGTGCCGCTGCGGCGCGACGCTCGCTGGCGGACACCTTCAGGCTCAGCGGATACACCACCAGCGCATAGAACCCGAGATTGACCAGGGCGACGAGCGCCAGCGGCACGATCACGCCGCGCCGCTCGCTGAGCACCCGCTGAACCAGATCGCCCATCGACGTCATGGGTTGGGCCGCTCCGTCCGGGTGTTCGGCGGCGCATAGATCCCCTCGAGGGTCGCCGCAATCATGTTCTCTGGCGTCTCGCGCTCCTGCTTGGACAGCAGGTTCCGGAACGCACCGCTCCGCTCGAGCCCATCGAAGAACTGGCTGATCGCCTCGACGCTGCGCGCTTCGACGTTGATGACGACGATCATCTGGCCGGTCTTGTCGACATGCGGGATCACCCCGGCGATGCGCACGTCATGCGGTAGCGCGACCTCGAGATCGTTGAAGAGGCCCGTCCACGAGAAGGTGCGGCGGTCAATGGCCTGGTTCGCCTCGCGAGCCTCGGCGGCGATCTCGGCGATGTGGCCCGCATCCACGGTCGACCGAACCCGCGCGACATCAGCGCGAAGCGTCTCGGTTCGGCCCTCCGCCGCTTGCGCCTCCGCGACCAGTCGGCGGTCACGCCCGCTCAGCGTCCAGAGCCGGGTCATGTTGAAGAGCGTGACGATGACGACGATGGCGGCGGCCAGACCCAGGAGTGCCTGGACCAGACGCTCGTTGTAGAAAGGCCGCGTGGAGAGATTCGTTCGCAGCGTCATGCCGCGGGCTCCCGCGCCAGAATCCCGACCATCGGAGCCAAATCATCCACGAGCTGTGAAGACGTTGGTGCGCGGTCACTCAGGGTCGCCAGGTCGCTGAACCCCGCAGACTCCACGCGAACGCGGAGCCGATCCTCGAGCGCGTGACGTGCACGCTCCGCTCCGGCTGCGCCCGAAGGGCCTTGCGTCGCTCCGGCGAGGATCACGCGACCGAATCCACGGCCCGACAGGCGGTCCTCGTAGTACATCGCGGTCTGATGGACCAGATCGGCGAGGCTCTCCTCCCCTTCGCTGCCTCGGTGACGGTAGAAGATCACCCGGCCGGCGCGGACGATGATCAGCGTGACGAAGTCGGTCGCGAGGTGAACCAGCAGGCAATCGTGCTGATGATCGCCGCCGGCCAGCAACAGGTTGACCAGGTTGAAACTGGCCAGATCGACGACGCCCGCGTGAACGCCGGCGGCACCGACGGCGGCCTCGTACTGGGCGACGACGTCTCGCCGTGCCAACGCCACGAGGAACTCGCGTCCCCCGCCCGCCAGTGGTTGCCCCTCGGCCCATGTGATCTGCGCCTCCTCGACGCGGAAGGGGACACTCTTCCGCACTTGCCAGCGCAGCATCGCCTCGAGATCGCGACCGCGCGGCGGCGTCTGTTCGAAGCGTACCGAGCGACACCTTGGCGGCAGAATCGGGAAGGACGAGCGCGACGTGTCGCACACGACCGACGGCCTCGAGCGCCCGCGCGACCGCGGCCGCGACGGGAGCCGGGTCGATGATGTTGGCTGTCGCGAGCGTCGGGACCACGACGCCCGGCGGCAGGAGCTCGAAGGCATGCGCGACGATGGGTGCGGGCCGCCCGCTGCCCAAGCGCATGGCGGCCACGCGCGTCGACGTGATATCGACGGCAACGACCGGTCGCGGCGGCGTGAAGAGTTGCGACAGCACCGTCATTCGACGAACGTCACCTTGTTGATCTCGCGCAGCGTCGTGCGGCCCAGCAGCACCTGTTCTACCGCCGAGTCGCGGAGGAAGCGCATCCCCTCTTCCCGCGCCGCCTTCTTGATCTCCGACGTCGGCCGTCGATCGAGAATCAGGTCGCGGATCCGGTCCGACAGGTCGAGCAGCTCGCAGATCGCCGTGCGGCCCTTATATCCGGTGCCGCCGCACTCCAGGCACCCTTCGCCCTCGTAGAACACGTTGCGCGTCAGCAACCCGACTTCGAGAGCCGACTCCTCGAGCATTTCAAACGTCACCTGCGCCGGCCTCTTGCAATGCGTGCAGATCAGACGAACCAGGCGCTGGGCGAGCACGCAGTTGAGCGCGGAAATGAATTGGTACGGCTCGACACCCATGTTGAGAAAGCGGCCGAGGACGTCGACGACGTTGTTGGCATGGACGGTGGTGAAAACCAGGTGTCCCGTCAACGCGGATTGAATCGCGATCTGCGCGGTCTCCGGATCGCGGATTTCGCCGACCATGATCTTGTCCGGATCGTGCCGCAGGATCGATCGCAGCCCGCGAGCGAACGTCAGCCCTTTCTTCTCGTTGATGGGAATCTGCGTGATCCCGCGAAGCTGATACTCCACCGGATCCTCGATCGTGACGATCTTGTCCTCGATCGATTTGATCTCCGAGAGCGCCGCGTAAAGCGTCGTCGTCTTTCCGCTTCCGGTCGGTCCCGTGACCAGCACCATGCCGTACGGCTCGGTGATGTATTTGCGGAACCGCCGCAGCTCCTGCTCCGGAAATCCCAGGATATCGAGTCGCAGCTCGGTGAACTGCTCGCTGATCGATTCCTTGTCGAGAATGCGCACCACCGCATCCTCGCCGTGCACGCTCGGCATGATCGAGACACGGAAGTCGATCGTCTTACCAGGCACGCGCAGCTTGAAGCGGCCGTCCTGCGGCACGCGCTTCTCGGCGATGTCGAGCTCTGCCATGACCTTGATGCGCGAGATGATCGCCGAGTGAAACTGCTTGGCAATCGGCCGCATCGCCGGCTGCAGCACCCCGTCGATGCGGTACTTCACATGCACCGCATCGTCCTGCGTCTCGATGTGAATATCGCTGGCACGGCTCTGCAGCGCGCGGAAGATCGTCGAGTCTACGAGCCGGATGACAGGGCTGATATCGCTCGTCAGCCGCTCGACGGTGAGGCTGTCGTCACCGGCCTCGTCTTCCTTCAGCAGCTGGATCTCGAAGCCCTCGGTCGCCTGCTCGAGGACACGCTGCGAGCTCTCGCTCTTCTTCAGGATCGCCTGGATGGCTGCGCCAGCGCCGACGGTGACCTTGAGTGGTGTCCCGAGGAGTGCCGAGAGCTCGTCGATCATCGGCAGATCCGTGGGATCCGACACAACGATCACGAGCGAGCGGCTCTCGCGACGCCACGGCACGAAACCGTACCGCAGCATCAGATCGGCCGGGATCGATCGGAACAGTTCGCTGTCGATCCGAAACTGATCCATGTCGACGTACTCGAGCCGGTACCGCTCGGCCAGCCGACGTGCTGCCGCTGTGGCCGCCGCGTGATCGACGGCCGTGTCGTCGTGGAGGTCGCCGTTGAGCAGGTGCACGGCCTCGTCGGCCGTGTGTTTCTCATCCATCACTTCACTTCACCACGGACGAGAGCTGGAAGAGCGGCAGGTACAGTGCGAGCAGCAGCGCCGCGATGACGAGGCCGAGCAGGATCAGCAGCACCGGCTCGACGAGCGTGACGAAACGCTCGAGGCTCGTTTCCAGGTCTTCGTCATAAAAATCCGCCAAGCTGTTCAGCATTTCCTGCAACGATCCGGTGGACTCCCCCACTTCGGTCATCTTGACCGCGACTTCCGGAAAGACGCCATGGTCGCGCATCGTGGCCGACAGCCCTTGCCCTTCCCGCACGCGCTCGCCAATGTGCTGGAGCTCGTCCGCGACATACCGATTGCTCACCGAACGCGACGCCACGTCGAGCGCCTGCACCAGCGGGATGCCGCCGCCAAGAAGCGTCGCGAGCGTCCGCGCCATCTGCGAGGTCGCAAACTTCCGCGCGATCGGGCCGATGAGCGGCACGCCGAGGAGCGCATGATCGAGCCGCTTCCGTTCCGCCGGGCGCTTCAGGGTGGTCCACAGGATCACGCCGAGACCCGCCAGCGCGAGGGCGATGAACGGCATGTACGTCTGTACGCCGTTGGCCAGCCCGATGATGATCCGCGTCATCAGCGGCAGCTCCGCGCCGAAGCTGTCGTAAAACTGCGAAAACTCGGGCACCAGCCAGAACACGATGATCCCGACGACCAGGGACGCCAGGCACAGGAGCACCGCCGGGTACAACAACGCGCTCAGGGTCCGCCGGCGGACCCCGCCGAGCAGACGTGCATACGAGACATATCGGCGGATGACGGTCTCGAGATTGCCGCTGCGTTCGCCCGCGATGAGGGACGCCGTGAACATGCGCGGCACCAGCTCGCCATGCTCTTCGAAGGCGTCCGAGAGCTGCGCCCCCGCTTTGACCCGCTCGTAGACGTTGTCTACGATTGGCTTGAACGCGGGGTCGGCGATGTCGCGGCGCAGCAGATCCAGCGATTGCACCAACGGCATCCCGGCCTTCAGCAGCGTGGCCAGTTCCTGGCAGAACTCGAGAAAATCCCGAGTTCGGACGCGGCGACGGCTCGCCAGGCTGGGGACCAACGTCGCCAGGAGGCCAGCCGGCCGCACCGACAGGAGGAGAAGGCCCTTTTCCTCGAACTCCCGACGGAGCTGCGCTTCGCTTTCGGCGGCGTAGACGCCGTCTATGAGCTCGCCGGTGGGCGTTCCCAGCCTACAACGAAATTCCATCGCAAGCGCTTGCCAGACAGGAAATTAGCGGCACATTCGCCCCGGCTTCGCGGGATTATAGCAACAGATCGCGTCGCCTACGCCGCGCGCTCAGACTTTGGACGAGCCAAGCGCCGGCAGGGGCGGAGCCGTTCTCGCACCAGGGTGAACCCTCTGGTCCGCCCTGATCGGCGGGCTGGAACCCCGCCCCTATGTGAGCTTTCATCGGCGGAGCTGAGCCCGCTCTACATGTGAGGCTCGACGAAGGCGTGGAAGATGCGGACGCCGAGCTCGCGCGCGTCGCGATTGTTCGCCGACGGGTTCAGCGCCGGCACGAAGGTCTTGTCGACATCGAGCGTCACTTCAACCATGTCGCCCGTGCCAAGCTGGTCGGCCGTCAGCGGCGTCTTGTGCAGGAATTCCTTCTGCGGCGCCACTGCGACGGAATCCACCTGCTGGCCGTTCACCTTGATCTGTATCGTCTGCGGACCGGCGATGGTGCTCGAGTTGTCGCCGTTCAAATAAAACGTGCTCGGCTTCCGCGGATTGCGGAACGCGAGCGTTGCCACCTTCTTTGTCCACTGCCATTCGACACCCGAGTTGTCGGGCGCCGTTTCGCTGGGGTGCCAGCCATCTTTGAACAGCACGAAGACATTCTCGGAAGTCGGCAGGAGTTGAATCGTCGCCGCACGATATTCGAGCTGCCCGACGTGCTCGCCGGCCAGCGGCAGACGCTTCTGTGTCTTCTTCGAATAGAGCCCGACGTGCACGGACGCCTGTCCCACGTACTGGTAGACCGGCACGAACGTCGTGCGCGTGTACTCTATCGTCTGCCCCGGTTTCCATTGCGACGTGGGAATTGCTGGATCGTGATCGTCCGCCCACATCAGCTCGTCGTCGGCATCGAGATAGTGGACCAGGACGCGATAGTCGTCGTCGAACTTCGGCGCGTTGGCGGCAACCTGAAACTTGTAAGTGATCTCAACCGGGCTGCCGAGCGGAACGCGCGTGCTCTTGAAGGTGAGCGCGGGTGTGGCAACCGGCGCGGCGTCGGGCTGGCTGCCGCCGCAGGCGACCAGCGCGAGCGAGGCGCTTATCGCCAGGCAAAGAGCGAGAGATCGTCGTGACATGAAAGTAGTCAGCATACTTCCGTTGTCGCCCATGGGGCAATATGGTACAGTCCGGCCTCGGAGCGTTCGACGTGTCACAGGAAGCGCTCGGCCTCGTCGAGACCAAAGGCCTCATCGGCTCGATCGAGGCAGCCGACGCGATGGTGAAAACCGCAAACGTGGTGCTGTCGCGCAAGGAATACATCGGCGGCGGTCTCGTCACTGTGATGGTGCGCGGTGATGTCGGCGCGGTGAAGGCCGCGACCGACGCCGGCGCTGCCGCCGCGCGTCGTGTCGGCGAGCTCGTCGCGGTGCACGTCATTCCCCGACCCGACAGCGAGGTCGAGCGCGTATTGCTCTCCTGATGGCCGCCCCCAGCGATCGCGATCTCGCGTCCATCGCAGAAGCCCGGATGCTCGCCCGCAAGGCCCACGCGGCGCAAGTGCGACTCGCCGAGTACTCCCAGACGCAGATCGATACGATCATCGACGCGATGGCCGCGGCCGTGACGCCGGAGGCCGAGTCGCTCGCACGGCTTGCTGTCGAAGAAACCACGTTTGGCGTCGTCGCCGACAAGGTCGAGAAGAACCTGTTCTCGTCTCAACAGGTCTACGAGTTCATCAAGCCGATGAAGACCGTCGGGGTCGTCAATCGCCTCGAGGATCGGAAAGTCATCGAGATCGCCGAGCCGTTCGGGGTCGTCGCGGCCATCGTCCCGTCCACGAACCCGACGTCGACCGCCATCTACAAGATCCTGATCGCCCTCAAAGCGCGGTGCGCGATCGTCATCAGCCCGCACCCCTCGGCCGTCAGGTGCATCACACGTGTGGCCGAGATCATGGGGGCGGCCGCAGGCGCCGCCGGCGCACCAGATGGCGCCATCGGGTGGATGACCACGGTGACGATCGAGGGCACGCAGGAGCTGATGAAGCAGCGCGAGGTGGCCGTGATTCTGGCGACCGGCGGGATGGGGCTCGTGCGCGCAGCGTACAGCGCGGGCAAACCGGCCTACGGTGTCGGACCCGGCAACGCGCCCTGCTATATCGAGTCGTCGGCCGATCTCGCCAAGGCCGCATCGGACATCCTGATTGGCAAGTGCTTCGATCACGGTGTGCTGTGCTCGTCGCCGAACTCCGTCGTTGTCGACGAGGCCGTGTCGGAGGAAGTGCGGCGACAGTTTCAGTCACAAGGGGCGTACTTCCTCTCGCCCGCGGAAATCGACGCGTTGGGTAAGGTCCTGGTATCACCGCAGCGGTTACCGCAGCCGGCGCTCGTAGGGAAACCGGCGACCTTCATTGCCGAGAAGGCAGGGATCACGGTTCCCATGGAGACGCGCGCGCTAATCGCGCCGCTGGCCGGCGTCGGGCGCGATTACCCGCTCTCGATTGAAAAGCTCTGTCCCGTCCTTTCCTACTACGTGGTGCGCGACTGGCGGGAAGGCTGCGAACGCTGCAAGGAGATCCTGCGATACGGCGGCATGGGCCACACCATGTCCATCCACTCGCGGAACGATCAGGTGATTCTCGAGTTTGGGCTGCACAAACCGGCGTATCGCATCTGCGTGAACACGCCGACCACGCACGGCTCTATCGGCCTCACGACGGGTCTCGACCCGGCGATGACGCTCGGGTGCGGCGGCTTCGGGGGCAACATCACGTCCGACAACATCTCGCCGCGGCATCTGTTGAATATCAAACGCCTCGCCTACGAGATCCGTCCGGCGCAATCGAATCGGCCTCCAGCGTCCAGATCGTCCGGCGCGGCCGCGACGAGTGCCCCGGCGCCCGCCGGGCTGCGGCTCCCTCAGTCCCCTTCACGCATCGCCTCGAATGGGATTTCCAGCGACGCGCTGTCGCGCCGAATCGATCAATTCCTTCAATCTCGTGGCTTTGTCCCCGCCGCAGGCTCGCCCAAGGCGGCGGGAACAGAAGTGGCCGCGCGACCGACCGCTGGACCGGCCACGGTCCCGACCATGGACTTCGTCTGCGAAGACGACGTCCGCCGAGCGATTCAGGCGGGTAGCCGAATCGCCCTGGCCGAACGGAGCATCGTCACGCCGGCCGCCCGAGAGCTCGGCGATTCACATAATATTTTCGACCTCCCCGGGGTGACACTGCCGCGCTAGCGGCGGCTGTTATTGCTGATGGGACGCCACTTACAGGGTTGACCCGGACTTGACGCCGTGTTACGGTGCCTCGGCTTCACCGTCTCCCAGCCTACGGTCGGAGCCCAAAAGCGTCGAGAACGTTAGTAGCGCGGTCTCGCTGACGGCGGCAGATCTGCCGGCGGGCAGCGGGACGGGCTGACGGGGACCCGACGAAAGACTTGTCCCAGTCAGGCAAGCTGCCCGAGCCAATTGCCCTCCCGGGGTTGGCCGGTCCATGTTTCTGCACGGATTTGCAAAGGATCTCCCGCCTGCCAGACGCCTGGCTGCCGGGTGGCATGCAGCGTGCGGGCATTTTTCGGCGGAGCGGCGCGATGTTCAAAGTCTCCAGGCTGTCGCTGACGGCGATCGGATTCGGTGTACTCGTGGCGGGATGCGGCGGTCCCAAGCACGCGAAGGTGCGAACGGAGCCGACGCCTCCCCCCGCGGCAGCGGCCCCCCGGGCCCAGGCGCCCGCCGTGTCCGCCGCGCCGGCCGTCGACCCGGTCCAGGCCCTGATCACGGAATCGCAACAGCGCTACCTAAAGGGTCAGCGCGAGCTGGAGCTCGGTCACCTGGATCGGGCGCGCAGCGAGTTCAACGCGGCACTGGACGTCTTGCTGAACGCACCGGGCGGTGCGCGAACCGAGCCGCGCCTTCGCGAGCAGTTCGACCGTCTGGTCGACAAGATCAGCGCCCTCGAAGTGGCGGCCCTGGCGACGGGCGACGGCTTCGCTGAAAAACCCGCAGAGCCCGCATCGATTGACGAACTGTTCGAGATCTCGGCCACTTTCGACGAGCCCGCTCCAACGCCGGCCATCACTGCGGCCGTCGAGACCGACCTCGCACAGACAACCCACGACATTCCGATTCCCTCGAATCAGCGCGTGCTCGGATACGTGGAGCTGTTCCAGACCCGGCTCCGCTCGTACCTGCAGGACGGTCTGCAGCGTGGCAGCCAGTACCTGCCAATGATTCAGGACGTGTTCCGGGCCGAAGGCCTGCCGCTGGATCTCGCCTACGTCCCGCTGATCGAAAGCGCCTTCAAGACCAACGCGCTGTCGAGGAAGAGTGCCAAGGGCGTGTGGCAGTTCATGCGACCCACCGCGCTCGAGAACGGTTTGCGCCACGACTGGTACATCGACGAGCGCTCCGATCCCGAGAAGGCCACACGTGCCGCCGCGAAGTATCTGAAGACCCTGCGGCGCATCTTTGACGGTGACTGGCATCTCGCGCTGGCGTCGTACAACGGCGGACCCGGCCGCGTGCAGCGCGCGATCAAGCGGACCGGCCGTACCGACTTCTGGGCATTGAGCTCGCAGAAGCGTGGCCTGCCGCGCGAAACGCGCGACTACGTGCCGATGATCTTGGCAGCCATGATCATCGCGCGGAATCCCGCGCAATACGGCTTCGAGCTGTCGCTGGGCGAACCGACACCGCGCGAGACGGTGACGATCAACGGCCCGGTCGACTTGCGGCGGATCGCCGAGTGGACGAGCACGCCGGTCGACGTCATCCAGCAGCTCAACCCGGAACTCCGGCGCTGGACCACGCCGGTGCGCGGATCGGGTTACGAGCTGAAGGTACCCGCCGGTACCGCCGAGGCGCTCCGCGTCAGGCTCGAAGAGTCGCTCGACGTCACTCGCGCATCGCTCAACTGGCATACGGTCAGGTCGGGCGAGACGTTGTCGACGATCGCACGAAAGCTTCGCGTCGGCCGCACTGACCTCGCCGAGGCGAACTACCTGTCGACCAAGTCGCGCGTTCGTCCCGGTCAGAAGCTGATCGTGCCGCGCCCTCCCACGACGCTCATGGCCGCGCAGCCCGATCGGCCGACGCCCGCGATCGAAACGCGCCCGCTCGTCGCACGCGCCTCGCTCATCTCCACGGCCGATAATTCCGACAACGACGCAGGTCAGCCCGAGCCGGAACGGCGCAGCTATCGCGTCAAGCGTGGCGACACGCTGTCGTCGATCGCCCGGCTCTTCTCCACCAGTGTGTCGGCTCTGAAACAGTGGAATCGGCTGCGCTCGAATCACATCAGCCCCGGTCAGCGGCTGACCGTCTACACAGCATCGAATTAACGGCTCCAGTGGAGGCGGGGCTTTAGCCCCGCGGACTCACCTCACGTCGGGCGGACAGGTGTCGGGGGCGTCCGCATCGATACGCCTGGCGGCCCCTTTGGGGACGAACTGGACCGCGATCGTGCTCGCGGGGGTCGTCGGGTCTTCGTTCCGCAGCACGTGCACGTGCCCGCCGCCAGCATCGACGATTGACGGGAGCGGGGTCGTTGGGTCGGCGTCAACGCGGTAGACGTGCGGCGTGCACTCGGGATCGTCGCCGTCATATGCCGTGATCGTACCCGCCGTGACGACGATCAGGCTCGGGCCAGGGTGGGTGTGCCAGCCTGATGTGGTTGGTTCCTCTCCGGCACCTGGGTCCCACGTGCTCCAGCTATTGGACTGCACGTACAGATCGGACAGACCTTTGGTTTTCAGTCTCGCCTGCCAGATATTCGGAGGGAAAGCGCGGCCGATGAGATCGAGCTCGTCGAGAGTTGCGTTCGCGATGGTCGTGCCTTGGAACCCGCCTGGCGGGGTTGCCCGGACGGTGCCTGCGTACGCCGCGGCACCACTGACTGCCGCAAGCAACAGCCACGTCGTTCGTCGCGTCATGTGGTGTCTCCTTCGTCAGGCACGGTGAGACGAGTCCGAGGCGGAGGCAAGCGGCAATCCGTCGTGTCGCCGCGATTCAGTGCTTTGCGGTCGATTGCCGTCGATTGCGGCTGGGGGACCCCGACGCTACAATCGCTGCCGATCGCGACCGGGGAGCACTATGGGCGAACCCGCGTCGGGCGCGCCGGGCAGCGCGCCCGAAGACCGGCTTGATTCGTGGAAGGAGATCGCCGCTTATCTCAAGCGCGATGTCACCACGGTCCAGCGCTGGGAAAAGCGGGAAGGGATGCCCATCCATCGTCATGTGCATGACAAGCTCGGGTCGGTCTATGCCTTCCGCTCCGAGCTGGACGTCTGGGCGCACGGGCGGAATCTGAGCCCTGCGAAAGAACCCGTAGATATCGAGTCGCCGGCGGTCCATCCCGTTTCAACATCCGTCGCCGACACCCTGCAATCCTGGCCCGAGCCCACGAAATCTCCGGCGACGCCTCAGAGGCCGGGCCGATGGACGCTCGTCTGGCCCTTGACTACGGGTGCACTGCTCTTGGTACTGGGCGCGACCTGCTGGCGCCTTGTGACCACGGATTACTTCTGGCGCGACCCGCTCGACGATGCGCAGTTTCAGACCGTGACCGATTTTGGCGGCGCCGAGCAGGCCGCCGCCATCTCCCGCGACGGGAGACTCGTCGCGTTCCTGTCGGATCGCGACGGGCGGATGGACGTATGGGTCACTCAACTGGGGGCTGGACAGTTCTATAACTTGACGCGCGGCAGCGTGCCGGAACTCGTCAATCCTTCGGTGCGGACGCTGGGCTTCTCGCCCGACGGTGCTCTTGTGACGTTCTGGACGCGCGGCGCAGGAGAATCAAACGCCCGTGACATCAGCGTCTGGGCCGTACCGGCGCTGGGCGGACAGCCCAGGCCGTACTTGGAAGGCGCCGCAGAGTTCGACTGGTCTGCCGACGCGTCCAGCCTGGTCTACCACACGCCGGGACCGGGAGACCCGATGTTCGTCAGGGACGCGAGCCAGCAAACGCGGGGTCAACCGATCTTTGCAGCGGCCGCGGGACTCCACGCCCACTTTCCGCTGTGGGCGTCGAACAAGGCCTTCATCTATTTCGTGCAGGGTTCACTACCCGATGCCATGGACGTCTGGCGCATCAGGCCGACCGGAGGCGCCGCCGAACGCATCACGCACCACAATGCCCGCGTGAGCCACCCCGTGCTGGTGAATGATCGGACCCTGATGTACCTCGCCCCGGATAGGGACGGCTCGGGGCCATGGCTGTTCAATCTCGACGTGGAGCGTCGTGTGCCGCATCGCGTCGGCAGTCGTCACGATCGGTATGCGTCCCTTTCGGCGAGCGCTGATGGCCGACGGCTCGTCGCGACGGTCGCAAATCCAAACGGCACGCTCTGGCGGCTTCCCATTGCGGACGCGCCAGTCAACGCGTCCGCCGCGATTCCCATCGCGTTGACAACCGGTCGAGGGTTCTCGCCTCGACTGGGTCCGGGTTATCTGCTGTACGTCTCGTCCAAGGGTACGAGCGACGGCATCTGGAAGCTCGCCGACGGAGCGGCCACCGAGCTGTGGAGCGCTCCAGACGCGCGAATCATCGGAGGGCCCGAAGTTGCGCCCGACGGACAACGGGTTGCGTTTTCCGTCGAACAGCGTGGCACGACGCGGCTGTACGTGATGAACGCTGACGGTACGAGCGCGCGGGTGGTGACCGATTCCCTCGAGTTGAGCGGCACTCCGGCGTGGGCGCCCGACGGGCAATCGATCACGTCGGCGGCGAGTGTGAAGGGCACGCCACAGCTGTTCCGTGTCTCCCTCGACGGCGTACTATCACCGTTCGTTCGGGACTACGCGGTCGATCCTGTGTGGTCGCCAGGCGGAGATTTCCTCGTGTACTCGGGCGCGGACATCGGAACCACGTTCCCGGTAAAGGCCGTGAGCTCGGCCGGCGGTCCCCATGCCATTCCGAAACTCACATTGACTCGCGGCGCCAGACGCCTGCGCTTCTATCGCGGGCAACGCGCGCTTGTGATATTGCGCGGAGCGATCCAGCACAAGAACCTCTGGCTCGTCGATCTCGAGACGGGCATCGAGCGCCAGTTGACCGACCTCGGCCCTGACTTCAACGTTCGTGATTTCGATGTCTCTCCGGATGGGCGTGAGTTGGTTATCGAGCGCGTGCAGGACCACTCGGATGTCGTGCTCATCGATCTGACCCGGCACGATTGATCGGAGAGACACCCCAGGAGCGAGATTCGCCTCGCGCACAAAACTGCCATGTCCGGCGCTGATCCCCCGCGCAGAATTCGCAGCGATTTCCGGGGACTTCCGCGCGGACCAGCAGCGTTTCGCGCTTTTCGGCTGATCGGTCGCGCGTCCCGTTTGTTGCACGCCGGACGCTCGTGCTCGCGTCGATCCGCACGGCAGCGCTCTTCGGCATCGACGCGGTGCCCGTCGCCGTCGAAGTGGACGTGTCGTTTGGATTACCGGGGCTCGTGATGGTCGGGCTGCCCGATGCGGCGGTCCGCGAGAGCCGCGATCGGGTCCGTGCCGCCATCAGGAATTCGGGCTTCGACTTTCCGCAACAACGCGTCACCGTCAATCTCGCGCCGGCGGATGTGCGGAAGGCCGGATCCGCCTTCGACCTCCCCATCGCGCTTGGCGTGCTGGCGGCATCGGGCGTGGTCGCGCGCCGCGTCATCCCTGACGTCCTTGTGCTTGGCGAACTGTCGCTCGACGGATCGATGCATCCGACTCGCGGCGTCCTGCCGATTGCGGCAACGGCGCGGCGCGTTGGCTATCATCGGCTGCTCGTTCCAACAGCGAACGCCCTCGAAGCCGCAGTGGTCGCGGGTCTCGACGTTCTGCCGGTCGACACGCTGGCGGAAGCGGTCGCGGTGCTGAACGATTCCGGTCGTCGACGCGCCTTGCCGTCGGCTCGGCCACCAAATGGCGCGGACTCTGACGAACCCGATCTTGGCGACGTGCACGGCCAGGCGCTCGCGCGGCGCGCGTTGGAGGTCGCCGCGGCGGGCGGCCATAACCTGCTGTTCGTTGGTCCGCCCGGTGCCGGCAAGACGATGATGGCGCGGCGACTGCCAGGACTGCTTCCCCCGTTGAGCTTCGACGAGGCATTAGAGGTCACGACGGTGCACTCGGTGGCTGGCCTGCTCCCTGGCGGCGCCGGGTTGATCGCGACACGGCCGTTTCGAGCACCTCACCACACCGTTTCCGATACGGCCCTCGCCGGCGGCGGCCCTCTGCCGCGACCAGGCGAGATCAGCCTCGCGCATCATGGCGTGCTCTTCCTCGACGAGCTGCCGGAGTTTTCGCGCCGCGCGCTCGAAGTCCTTCGACAGCCCGTCGAGCACGGCACCATTTCGATCGCGCGGGCGGCACGGACGGCTGTCTTTCCTGCCCGCTTCATGCTGGTAGCGGCGATGAACCCGTGTCCATGCGGGTACTTCGGCGATCCGCGCCGCGGCTGCCGATGTGCCGCGCCCGTGGTCGCACGCTATGCCAACCGACTCTCCGGTCCGCTGCGCGACCGACTCGATCTCGTGGTACCTGTGGCGGCTGTTGCCGCGGCCGATCTGGAGCGCGCGGGATCCGGCGAGTCATCGGCGGCTGTCCGCGAGCGCGTGCTCGCCGCGCGTCAACGCCAGTCCGCGCGGCGGCCGAGTGTCTTGAACGCGCAACTCGATGGGCGCTGGCTGAAGTCGAACGCGCTCGTCGACGCGACAGCCCGCAGGTTTGCCGCGCAGGCCGTGGATCGTCTCCGCCTGTCGGCTCGCGGCTTTCATCGCCTTCTGCGCGTCGCACGAACAATTGCCGATCTGGCGGGCGACGACATCGTCACTACCGCGCACGTCGCCGAAGCCCTGCAGTTTCGCGGCGACGATCCAACCTGACGAGCGCGACGGCCGGTGGTCTGGCCCCCACAGAGGGCTCATGGCCCTGCGGGATGGCCACACCTTCGCTATATCTTCTGCTTCCGCAGATTTCTGCGCCGGGGAAGACATTCCGTGTGATAAAGTCCAAAATTCGTGGACGGACTGTCGGTCGTCCCCTCCACGGCAACCCACGCAGTGACACGTCATCGCAGGTATACGATCGTCATCGCCGATCGGCGCACCGGTGTGTATCGGCGGGTCTCTCTCAATTTCGGCCCCCCGGTCTTCGCTTTTTGCGCGCTCCTGGTGCTGCCAGTCCTCGTCGGCCTGGGCCTGCGACTCAGTGCCCGAGCGGAGATCGCGGCCTTGCGCGCCTCGAACGAACAGCTCGAGTTGGAAAACCGGAACTTCCGGACTGCCACCGGCGCATTGACCGGGGAGATCCAGTCCCTTCAAGAGGCAATCGGCAATCTGGGCGCCCGCGCGGCGGTCGATCCGGCGACCGCGAAGGCCATGAACCGGCTCCCGGCTATCGTGAAGTCGCGAGCCGCGGGCGGCCCGCAGACGCCGCTGTTTACGCCGGTGGTGCGCACTCCGGAAGACACGTTCGGTGTCCTGCGCGATTTGCTCTACAGTCTCGAGAGTCGGCTGCAGGTCGTTCAGACTGACGTCGAGCGGCGCCATGCGCTCGCTGCGGCCACGCCCTCGATCTGGCCGACGCGCGGGTGGCTGACCGACAGCTTCGGACGCCGGCGGGATCCGTTTACTGGCGAAGGCGGCTATCACACCGGGTTGGACATTTCGGCTGACCACGGCGAGCCGGTGTTCGCCACGGCGACCGGCATGGTGGAAGCTGCCGAACCCTCGGGCGCCTACGGCAACATGGTGGTGATCAGCCACGGCTTCGGCATCTCGACGCGATACGCGCACCTCTCGCGCTTCGCGGTCAAGGCCGGAGACCGGGTCCAGCGTGGCGATCTGGTCGGCTTCGCCGGCGCGACCGGCCGCGCCACCGGCGATCATCTCCACTACGAAGTCCTCGTCTACGGCCGCCAGCTCAATCCGCTCCGCTTCCTGGTCAATCGCGCCAGATAGGTTCATAGGGCCATAGGCGCATCGGGACATAGGGGCGGGGGTTCATCCGTTAGCCTCGCGATGGGCATGTCCCCATGGCCCCGTGGTACAATCACCTGATAGCCAAGCGGTTCTCCGCCCTCGTCTGTTCATGCTCGATACCATCCTTGCGAAAGTCTTCGGCACGCAGAACGAACGCGAGCTGAAAAAGATTCGCCCTATCGTCGAATCCATCAACGTGCTCGAGCCGTCCACCCAGGCTCTGAGCGATCAGGCGCTCCGCGACAAGAACGCCGAACTCCGCCAGCGCGTCGCCGCCGGCACGACTATTGACGAGCTCCTCCCGGAGGCGTTTGCCGTGGTCCGCGAAGCCGGCCGCCGCGTGCTCAACATGCGGCACTTCGACGTGCAGCTAATCGGCGGCTACGTGCTGCATCAGGGCAAAATCGCGGAAATGAAGACGGGCGAGGGCAAGACGCTCGTCGCCACGCTGCCGGCCTATCTCAACGCGCTCGAGGGCAAAGGTGTCCACGTGGTCACTGTCAACGACTACCTGGCGCGGCGCGACTCGGAGTGGATGGGCAAGATCTACCGGTTCCTCGGCATGTCGGTAGGCGTCATCCAGCACGATCTGAACGACCAGGAACGCCAGGTTGCCTACGGCTGCGACATCACCTACGGCACCAACAACGAGTTCGGCTTCGACTACCTCCGCGACAACATGAAGTTCGACCTCGCGCATTTTGTGCAGCGCGGGCATCATTTCGCGATCGTGGACGAAGTCGACAGCATCCTGATCGACGAAGCGCGGACGCCGCTCATCATTTCCGGACCCGCCGAGGAATCGACCGACCTCTATTACGAGGTCGATCGCATCGTTCCCCGCCTGAAAGCCGGAGCCGTCACACGCGGCGACACCAAAGGCGAGGATCGTGATCGCCTCGAGGCCACCGGCGATTACATCCACGACGAGAAGCACAAGACCGTGACGCTCACCGAGAGTGGCATGGCTCGCGCCGAGGAGCTGTTGGCGCATCGCTTGAACCCGGGCGGCCTTTACGACCCGGCCAACATGCCGCTCCTTCATCACGTGAACCAGGCGCTCCGCGCGCACGTGATCTTCAAGCGCGACACTGATTACATGATCAAGGACGGTCAGGTGATCATCGTCGACGAGTTCACGGGCCGCCTGATGCCCGGCCGCCGGTGGAGCGACGGGCTGCACCAGGCCGTGGAAGCGAAAGAGAAGGTCAAGATCGAGCGTGAGAACCAGACGCTCGCCACCATCACCTTCCAGAACTACTTCCGCAAGTACAAGAAGCTCTCGGGCATGACCGGCACGGCTGACACCGAGGCCGAAGAGTTCGCCAAGATCTATAAGCTCGACGTCAACGTCATCCCGACGAACCGGCAGCTGCTACGCGTCGAAGAGCCGGACACCGTCTATCGCACCGAACGCGAGAAGTACGAGTCGATCGTCAACGACATCATCGAGAAGCAGGCGTCTGGTCGCCCGGCGCTGGTCGGCACTGTCTCGATCGAAAAGTCCGAGCGCCTGTCGTCGATGCTGAAGAAGCGCGGGATCAAGCACGTGGTCCTGAACGCGAAATACCACGCGCAGGAAGCCGAGATTGTCGCGCAGGCCGGCCGTAAGGCTGCAGTGACCATCGCGACGAACATGGCGGGCCGCGGCACCGACATCCTCCTTGGCGGCAACGCCGAGTTCATGGCGCGGCAGCAGTCGCTGGCGGAGGAAGTCGCCGAGCAACTGCCCAAGGAACAAGCCAAGTTCGTCGACGACGAGGAGTTCGTTTACTTCTTCCACATCGACAGCTTCTATCGCGTGCCGCGCCCGGACTGGGAGCGTATCTTCAGCTTCTTCAAGCGCCAGTGCGAGGCCGAGCACGACGAGGTGGTTGCTCTCGGCGGCCTGCACATCGTCGGCACGGAGCGTCACGAGGCACGGCGTATCGACAACCAGCTGCGCGGGCGTGCCGGCCGTCAGGGCGATCCAGGCTCGTCACGCTTCTATCTGTCGCTCGAAGACGACCTGATGCGCATCTTCGGGTCGGATCGCATCGCCGGCCTGATGCAGCGGCTCGGCATGGAAGAAGGGGTGCCGATCGAGCACGGGATGGTGACGCGCGCCATCGAGCGCGCGCAGAAGCAGGTGGAAGCGCAGAACTTCTCCGTCCGCAAGCACCTCCTCGAGTACGACGACGTGATGAACAAGCAGCGGGAGAACATCTACTCGCTGCGCCGCGAGCTGCTCGAAGGACAGATCCGCCTCGACGAGGACGAGGAGAAGGTCGATACGCACGGCTATCTGCTCGAAGTTGCCGGCGACGTCCTAGACGACGCGATCGACCGCTTCGCTGGCGCCGACGCCGAGGTGGAGGCCTGGGATCTGCCGGCCTTGCGCCAGGAAGTAACGCGCCTCTTTGCCCTCGAGAGCGACGCGCTGGACAGCATCGAGTTCGACAAGCTGTCGAGCGGTGAGATCCGCGACGCGCTCTGGGAGCGAATCGTCAAGAGCTACGAAGACAAGTCGCTGCTCCTCGGCCCTGAGCTGATGCGCCGCATCGAGCGCGACATCATGCTGCAGATCGTCGACAGCCAGTGGAAGGATCACCTCTACAGCCTCGACCATCTGAAAGAAGGCATCGGCCTGCGCGGCTATGGCCAGCGTGACCCGCTCGTCGAGTACAAGCGCGAGAGCTTCGGCCTGTTCCAGGACATGAAAGCGCGCATCGACGAGGAAATGCTGCGCGCCCTGTGGTGGCTCCGGCCGGTGCCCGCCGACGGCAGCGAGGGCGGCCCGACCGGTCGCGCCGGCGCGCCCGTCCGCCGGCCGCCGACGCGACGGCCACCGACGCTCATCCTCAACGATCCCGGCGCGTCGCAGCAGGGCGCCTTCAGCGGCGGCTCGTTCGCCGGCCGCGGGTCTGCGAGCGCCGTCGCCGAGCCCGAGGCGTCAGCAGGCCCGAATCCGTTCGCGCCGTCGCGGCCCAAACCTGCGCGCGTCGGTGGCGACGACACCGTGAAGACGGTCAAGCGTGAAGAGCCGAAGGTCGGCCGAAACGACCCGTGTCCGTGCGGCAGCGGGAAGAAATACAAAAAGTGCCACGGCGCGAATCAGTAGGGAGACATGGACCTCAAAACCGCCCCCTCGGAAATCGACCTCGCCACCGACATTGCCACTGCCCTGACCTTCGACGACGTTCTGCTCGTGCCCCGGCACTCGCAGGTCGTGCCGGCCGAGGTCGAGGTCACCACGCGGTTCACCCGCAACATCACGCTCAACGTTCCGCTCGTCAGCGCCGCCATGGACACCGTGACCGAGTCGATGCTCGCGATCGCGATGGCGCAGCACGGCGGCATTGGCGTCATCCACAAGAACCTGTCGATCGAGGAACAGGCGACCGAGGTCGATCGCGTAAAGCGCTCCGAGAGCGGGATGATCGTGAACCCGATCACGCTGGCGCCAGAGAACCGGATTCACGAAGCGCAGGCGCTGATGACGAAGTACCGGATTTCGGGCGTGCCGATCACCGACGGCGGACGCAAGGAAGGCCGGCTCCTTGGCATCCTCACCAATCGCGATCTGCGGTTCGAGACCAACGTCAATCGGCCGATCGCCGACGTGATGACGAAGGAACCGTTGATCACGGTTCCCGTTGGCACCACACTCGAAGACGCCCGCGAAATCCTGCATCGGCACAAGGTCGAAAAACTCCTGGTCGTGGACCAGGATTTCCGGCTGAAGGGGCTGATCACCGTCAAAGACATCCAGAAGATGGTGAAGTACCCCAACGCGTCCAAGGACTCTCTCGGACGCCTGCGGGTGGCGGCGGCCGTCGGGGCCGCACGCGACACGCTCGAGCGCGCGGAGGCGCTGGTGGCCGCGCACGTGGATGCTCTCGTTGTGGACACCGCCCACGGCCATTCGCAGGGCGTGCTCGATATCGTCAAGCGGCTGCGCCGCCAGTTCCGTAACGTCGACATCGTGGCGGGCAACGTCGCGACCGCCGAAGCGACAGAGATGCTGATCGAGCTCGGCGTGGATGGCGTCAAGGTCGGTATCGGTGCAGGGTCGATCTGCACGACGCGTATCATCGCGGGCGTCGGCGTGCCGATGATCACGTCGATTCAACAGTGCGCACGAGCGGCGGTTCGCCATGGCGTGCCGGTGATCGCCGATGGCGGCATCCGCTTCTCCGGCGACATCACGAAGGCCATTGCCGTCGGCGCGAGCACCACGATGATCGGGAACCTCTTCGCCGGAACCGATGAGAGCCCGGGCGAGATGATCATCTACCAGGGACGGAGCTTCAAGGAGTACCGCGGCATGGGCTCGATCGGCGCGATGCGCCGCGGCAGCCGGGATCGGTATTTCCAGGACGACTTCGATCTGGGAACCGGCAGCAGCGGCGCGGAGAAGCTCGTGCCCGAGGGGATCGAAGGGCGCGTCCAGCACAAGGGCTCGGTCGCCGCGATGATCCATCAGCTCGTCGGCGGTCTTCGGGCCGGCATGGGCTATTGCGGTGCGGCGAACCTTGCGGCTCTGCAGCGCGGCGCCCAACTGGTGCGCATCACGCCGGCTGGCGTCCGCGAAAGCCACGTCCACGACGTGGCGATCACCAAGGAAGCGCCGAACTATCGATCCGAGTAGTTGCGGATTTCGGATTGCGGATATTGATTGCGGATTGGTCTATCGGCTGATTGCCGATTGATGGATTAGGGCGCACGGCGTGCGCCGACTGCCGCGTGAGCCCCATCCTCGCAAAATCAGAAGCCGACACGATCGCCGCGGGCAGGAACCTGGCCCGCGGCATAACGCCCGGGACCACCGTTCTTCTCCACGGCGAACTGGGCGCGGGTAAGACGGCGTTCGTGCGAGGCCTTGCAGAAGGCCTCGGCCTCGATCCCGAGCTCGTCAGCAGCCCCACCTTCACGATCGTCCAGCAATATCGCAGCCGCAGCGTGACGCTGCAGCACGTCGATCTCTATCGACTGACTCCCTTGGAAGTTGTCGATATCGCAATCGAGGACCTGCAGGACGGCAAGAGCATTCTGGCGATCGAATGGGCCGAGCGGCTGCCGCAACCGCCAGTGCCGCCCGTCGTTCAGGTCCGCCTCGAGCACGTGGCCGAAGGGCGTCAAATCACGATCGAAACGTCAGGCTGCTCGTGATCCTGATGGCCGATTGAAGGCGGCCCCACCGCAGCAGATCCAATCCGCAATTCCATCCAATCCACAATCACAATCCGCAATCCGCAATCCGCAATCCGCAATCCGCAATTCGGCAAACTCCGTCAGCTCTCCTTCTCCACCTTCCGTCGTGCCGTGAGCTCCAACACCGCGTCTCCCAACTGCCCGAGCACGTCGCTTGGTGTCAGCGCGACCTCTCCTTCTGTCGCTTCGGCGAGATCGCCGGCCATCCCGTGCAGATAGACTGCGAGCTTGCAAGCGGCCTCCGCGTCGAGCAACTGTCCGAGCCATGCTGCGACCATGCCAGTCAGCAGATCGCCCATTCCGCCGGTCGCCATGCCCGCGTTGCCGGTCGGGTTGACGAACACTTTGCCGTCGGGCGTCGCGACGAGCGAGCGATGGCCCTTCAGGATTACGTACAGCTGATGCGTCTCCGCGAAGCTCTGCGCGATCTCGATGCGATTCGCCTGCACGTCGGCGGTCGTCACGCCCACCAGCCGGGCGAGTTCGCCGGGATGCGGGGTGATGATGACGTCGCGCCCTTCCGGCCCCACCAGCAGTTCGGGCGCGTCGGCGAACGCGTTCAGGGCATCGGCATCGAGGACCAGCGGCACGCCTGCGCGTGCCAGGAGGCCGTGGATGAAGGCGACGGTCGATCGGGCGGTACCGAGCCCGGGGCCTGCGGCGATGACGTCGGCCTGCGAGGCCAGGACGCGATCCAGCGCGTCGACGAGGAGTCCGCCGTCCGGCCCTTCGTCCAACCCTTCGGTCATGTACTCGGGCGCCATCGCCGCGACAATCGGCTGGCTCGATTTCGGCGTTGCGATGGTCACCAGGCCCGCTCCCGATTTGAGGGCGCCCATCCCGGACAGATGTGCGGCGCCCGTTTTACCGCGCCCGCCCGCAACGACCAGGACGTGACCGTAGTCGCCCTTGTGGGAATCCGAAGGGCGCGGCTCGATCAGCGCGCGGACGACATCACGCGTCAGCAGCTCGCGATAGGGCCCGTCGACCGCTTCGATGGCGGCTTCGGGAATGCCGATGTCGGCAATTACCACGTCGCCGCAATGCCCTTCGCCCGGCGGCAGGAGCAGCGGCAGCTTCGGTGCGCCTAACGTCACCGTCATCGTCGCGTCGATGCAAGGTCCGATGGGCTCGGGCGTGTCGGCCGACAGCCCCGAAGGGAGGTCTACTGAGACAACCGGCAGATCGCTGGCATTGATGTCAGCGACGATCGTCTCAAAGAGGCCCGTCAGCGGCGTCTGCAGCCCCGTACCGAACATCGCGTCCACCATCAGATCGCAGCCGCGAATCTCCGAGAAATGCAGCTCCCACGCTTGCGGATCGTTGATCTCTACGATCGTGTGGCCGAGGTGGCCGAGCACTTCCAGGTTCGCGCGCGCGTCGCCGCGCACGCCGGCAACATCGCCGACGACGAAGATTGAGACGTCGACGCCGCGCTGAAGGAGCGTGCGCGCGACGACGAAGCCGTCGCCGCCGTTGTTGCCACGGCCGCAAAGCACCGCCACGCGCCGGGCCGACAGGTCGGCGAACATCGCTTCGATCGCCGCCACCACCTGCCTGCCAGCGTTTTCCATGAGCACGATCGACGCGATGCCGATTTCGTCGATCGTCCGCCGGTCGGCGTCACGCATCTGGGCGCTGTTGAGAATCCGCATTCCCGGCGAAGTGTATCAGTAGGACCCGGAATCCGGACTACGGACACTCCGGACTCCGGACTCCAGGCTACGGGCTACGGGCTACGGCCGCGATGTTCCTGCCGGAGCCTGGAGCCCGGAGCCCGAAGCCTGCTACGATCTTCTCTTGATGCCTGGCGCAGTCTTCGTCAATGGCAAGATCACCACTGAAGCGGAAGCGGTCGTTCCTGTTTTCGATCACGGTTTCCTGTATGGAGAAGGCGTTTACGAGGTCTGCCGCACCTATCACGGCCAGCCGTTCCTGCTCGATCGCCACCTGACGCGGCTGCGGGCCTCGGCGGGCTTGATCGCGCTGCCGGTTCCGTACGACGACACGATCCTTCTCGACCGCATCGCCGAGACCATGGAAGCGGCCGGTCTCCTGCCGTGGAAGCCTGGAAGTCAGGATGCCTACATCCGTCTGCTCCTGACCCGCGGCGTCGGCGAGCTCACCTACGATCCAGCCGCGTGCAAGACGCCGACGCTGGTAATCATCGCGCGGCCGCACGTGCCGCCGCCATCCCGCGTCTACGACGAGGGCGTGAACGTCGCGGTCGTCGCCATCCAGCGCAACGCGCCGGAGGCGCTCAACCCGCTGATCAAGTCGAACAACCTTTTGAACAACGCGCTCGCCATGCAGCGCGCGCTCGCCGAGAGCGGCTTTGAAGCGGTCATGCGCAACCATCTTGGCGAGCTGGCGGAATGCAGCCAGTCGAACCTGTTTGTGGTGAGAGGCGATCGTGTCCTGACGCCGCCGCTCCGAGCCGGCCTGCTCGCCGGCATCACCCGCCAACTCGTGCTCGAGATGTGTCGCGACGAGCGCATCCCGTTCGAAGAGCGCACGCTTCACGATGCCGAGCTCTTCGAGGCGAACGAGGCCTTCCTGACGAGCAGCACCCGCGAGATCGTGCCGATCGTCCGGGTGGATGGGACCGACATTGGGCCGGGGCGCCCTGGTCCCGTCACGGCGCGATTACGCGAGGCGTTCAGGATTCGCGTGGAGCGACATTGCCCAACGACGGTGTAGAGCGGACCTTCAGGTCCGCTCTTCAATCCTGCTGTGCGTATTCCTCAACCGGCGGGCAGATGCACATCAGATTGCGGTCGCCGTACGGGTTGTCGATGCGCCCGACGGCGGGCCACACCTTCTTCTCACGCACCCACGGCAACGGGAACGCCGCTTCGCGCCTCGAGTAGGGATGACTCCACTCATCGTCGGTCACCATGGCCGCGGTGTGTGGCGCGTTTTTGAGGACGTTGTCCTTCGGATCGATCTTCCCTGTGGCCACCGCGTCGATCTCGGCCCGGATCGCGATCATCGCCTCGCAGAACCGATCGAGCTCCTCCACGGGCTCGCTTTCGGTCGGCTCGATCATCAGCGTCCCCGGCACCGGAAACGAGACGGTCGGGGCGTGGAAGCCATAGTCCATGAGCCGCTTGGCGACGTCGATTTCATCGACCCCGGCCGACTTGAACGCGCGCAAATCGAAGATCATCTCGTGAGCGACACGGCCCCGCGCATTCGTGTAGAGGACGTCATAGTGTCGCTCGAGGCGTGACTTGATGTAGTTGGCGTTGAGGATCGCGAACCTCGTGGCGTTCGTCACCCCCTGCGCCCCGAGCATCCGGATGTAGGCGTACGAGATGAGCAGGATGCTCGCACTCCCCCATGGAGCGCCGGCGACGGCTGGTATCGCCTGCTGGCCCCCTGTCTTTGCGAGCGGATGGCCCGGCAGAAATGGCGCCAGGTGCGCTGCCACTCCGATCGGGCCCATTCCGGGACCGCCGCCGCCGTGCGGAATCGCGAACGTCTTGTGCAGGTTGAGATGGCATACGTCGGCGCCAATCGCCGCCGGACTGGTCAGGCCGACCTGCGCGTTCATGTTCGCGCCATCCATGTACACCTGGCCACCATGCTCGTGGACGATCGCGCAGATTTCGCGAATCGATTCCTCGTAGACGCCGTGCGTCGAGGGATACGTCACCATCAGCGCGGCCAGGTCGTTGCGGTGCGCTTCCGTCTTGGCGTTGAGGTCCGCGACGTCCACGTAGCCCTTGGGGTCGGTCGCCACCACGACCACCTTCATCCCCGCCATGACGGCGCTCGCAGGATTCGTGCCGTGCGCGGACGCCGGGATCAGCACGACGTCGCGACCGCCCTCGCCCCGGCTGCGATGCCAGGCGCGGATCACCAGCAGGCCGGCGAGCTCGCCTTGCGCTCCCGAATTGGGCTGCAACGACACCGCGGCAAATCCGGTGATCTCCGCGAGCGCCTGCTCGAGGTCGTGGAAGATTTCCGCGTAGCCAGCCGCCTGGTTGGCTGGCGCGAAAGGATGGATGCGCGAGAACGCCTCCCACGTCACCGGGATCATTTCCGCGGCCGCGTTCAGCTTCATCGTGCACGATCCGAGCGGAATCATCGACGTATCGAGGCCGATATCCTTCCGCTCGAGGCCCTTGATATAGCGCATCATCTCGGTTTCCGAGTGATGCCGGTTGAACACGGGATGCCGAAGGAACTTGCTCGATCGGGCCAGCCCGTGCGGGAACGCCGGCGCTTCCACGGCGGAGACCGCGACGCGCGAAGGCTTGCCCGTCACCTTCTCGCTCACCCGTCCAAATACGCCCGCGATGGCTTCGACGTCATCGAGGCCCACCGTCTCGTCGAGTGCGATCGTCGCCGTCATGTCGTCGATCCAGCGGAAGTTCATGCCGGCGTCGACCGCCGGCTCTTCGAGCGTGGACCGCGTGACGCCGGGCACACTCCGCAGATCGATCTGCAGCGTGTCGAAATAGGTGGCGTTCAACTGGCGGAAGCCGAGCGATGCCAACGCCTTCTCGAGCGACGCTGCCCGCGACCTCACCTGCCGTGCGATCGCTTCGAGGCCGGACGGGCCGTGGTAGACCGCATACATGGCGGCCATGTTCGCGAGCAGCGCTTGCGCGGTGCAGATGTTGGACGTCGCCTTCTCGCGCCGGATGTGCTGCTCGCGCGTCTGCAGCGCCATCCGGTAGGCCGGGCGGCCGCTGCTGTCCACAGAGACGCCGATGATCCGGCCCGGCACCTGCCGCACGTAGGCTTCGCGCGTGGCGAAGAACGCCGCGTGAGGTCCACCGTAGCCGAGCGGCACGCCGAAGCGCTGCGAGTTGCCGACCACGACATCCGCACCGGCTTCGCCGGGCGTCGCGAGCAGCGTCAGCGCGAGAAGGTCGGTGGCGACGGCCACCAGGACGCCGGCTTCGTGCGCACGCGCGATGACGGGCGCGAGCGGCTCGACGGCGCCACGCTCGTCTGGATACTGCAGCAACAGCCCGAACACCGTCCCGTCGAGCGCGATGTTCGCCGGATCGACGACGCGCACCTGGATGCCCAGAGGCTCGGCCCGTGATTCGATGACGGCACGGGTTTGAGGCCACGTCCGCGACGAGACGAGGAACGTGTTGCGGGCGGCGCCGCGCTTCGGCTGCACGCGGTGCAGCAGTGTCATCGCCTCGGCTGCGGCCGTCGGCTCGTCGAGCAGCGACGCGTTGGCGACCTCCATCCCGGTCAGGTCGCTCACCATTGTCTGGAAATTGAGCAACGATTCCAGGCGCCCCTGCGCGATCTCGGCCTGATAGGGCGTGTAGGGCGTGTACCAGCCGGGATTCTCCATCACGTTCCGGAGGATCACCGGCGGCGTGATCGTGTCGTAGTAGCCGAGCCCGATGTAGGACCTGCGGACGCGGTTCTTGCCCGCAATCCTGCTCAGTGCCTGGAGAAAGTCGTGTTCGGACAGGCCGACCGGAAGGTTCAGCGGGCGGGCGCTGCGAATGTTGCGGGGAACGACCTCGTCGACGAGCGCATCGAGCGACGGCGCGCCGATAACGCCAAGCATGCGCTCGACGTCTTCGCCCCGCGGCCCGATGTGGCGCAACTCAAACGCATCGTATGGCTCGTGTGTCATTTCACCAGGGTGTCGTAGGCGCCGGCATCGAGCAGCGCGTCCACTTCTGACGGTTCTGAAAGACGAATCGCGATCATCCACGTGTCGTGCGGCGCGGTGTTGACGAGCTCCGGCTTGTCGCGCAGAACCGGATTCACGTCGACGACCTCGCCCGAGACCGGGGCAAAGAGCTCCGACACGGCCTTCACGGACTCGATGGTGCCGAATGACTCGCCCTGGCTCACCTGCGCGCCTTTGTCGGGCAGCTCGACGTAGACAACATCGCCCAGCTGCTTCTGGGCGTAGTCGGTGATGCCGACGCGGCCGATCCCATCGGACGCGCTGATCCACTCGTGGTCCTTTGTGTATTTGAGCGTGTCCGGATACATGGCTATTTCCTCGGCCGCTTGTAAAACGGAAGGGGGACGAGGCGCGCGGACGCGCGCCGGTTACGGATGTCGAGCTCGATCGTCGCGTCGCCAGCGACGGATGACGGCACATACGCCATCCCGATCGCCTTCTTCAGGAATGGCGTCTGAGTGCCGCTGGTCACGACGCCGGCTGGATGCCCGTCGATGATGACGGGATGGCCGTGCCGCGCGATCGCGCGATCCACCATTTCGAAACCGACGATCCTCCGAGGCACGCCGGCCTTTTTCTGCGCGTCAAGCGCGCTCCTGCCCAGAAAGTCGCCTTTCGTCCACGACACGATCCACTCGAGGTCGGCTTCGAGCACGGTCGTGGTGTCGTCGATATCGTTGCCGTACAGCCGCATTGCGGCTTCAAGCCGCAGCGTGTCGCGCGCGCCGAGCCCGCACGGGCGAATGTCCGCGGGCTTTCCCGCGTCGAGCAGTGCGTCCCATAGGCGCGCGGCGTACGCGGGAGCGACGAAGATCTCGAAGCCATCTTCGCCGGTGTACCCCGTGCGCGAAATTGTCGCGCGGACCGATGCCACTTCTCCGTTGGCGAACCAGTAGTACTTCATCGCCGCCAGGTCCACGCCGGTGAGCGGCTGCAGCACTTCGCGAGCGGCCGGGCCCTGAATCGCGATGAGCGCGTAGCGACTGCTGGTGTCGACTGCGACGACGTCGCCGACACCGGTCGTCTTCCCGACGATCCAGTCGAAGTCCTTTTCGAGGTTGGCGGCGTTGACGACGAGGAGGAAATGGCTCTCGGCGAGGCGATAGACGAGCAGGTCGTCGACGAACGTCCCCTGCTCGGTCATCAGCCCCGAATAATGCGCCTGCCCGACCCTCAGTTTCGAGGCGTCGTTGCTGGTGATCCGCTGGACCACGGCCAGCGCGTCGCGCCCGGCCACCTCGATCTCGCCCATGTGGCTGACGTCGAAGAGCCCGACCCGCGTCCGAACCGCGAGGTGCTCATCCGAAATGCCCGAATACTCGACCGGCATGTCCCAGCCGCCAAACGGGACCATGCGGGCGCCCAGCGCGACGTGACGCGCGTGCAACGGCGTTTGACGGAGGGCTGACGATTCGACCTGGCTCATTGAGGGCGGGCGAGAGGCGGCGAAAACTCAAAGGTACTATGCGGGCCACAACCGGTCAAGGCAGCAGCGCGGCGATCACCGATTGACAGGCGCCCCTCGTCTCGGCGAGCGTGGCAGCGATGCCGCTGACCGTTGTCGAAGCCAGAGATGGCAGATTCGTCGAGGCGCGCGAGGATGAGCGGTTGATGTCAACCGCTCGCGACGTCGATCGCGTGATCGAGGCCTGCTACGCGGGCAACGCGACCGGCGCAGTACTCTATCCGGCGAATCTGCCGCCGCCTTCTTCGACCTCAGCTCGGGCGACGCCGGAGCCGTGCTCCAGAAGCTCCGGAACTACGGCATCCGGCTGGCGGTGGTCTGCCCGTCCGAGTCGATGTTCAGCCGCCGGTTCGGCGAGATGGTTGCCGAGGAACGCCGCAGCCCCTACTTTGCGATTTCGAGACTGCGAACGAGGCGCGCACATGGCTCGGCGGCGCGTGAAAATGCGTCCAGATGTAGAGCGGTCCTCCAGAGCGTCCGAATCCATCGCAAAACGGTTACACGCGGACCAGCTCCGGCATCTGCGGCTCCGGTTCCTCTACGGCCGCGGGAATCGCCACGTGCCTTCGGGCGACCAGCACGTAAATCGACGGCACCACGAACAGCGTGAAGATCGTGCCGATGATCATGCCGCTCACCAGCATGATGCCGATGCTGTTGCGTGCGCCGGCGCCGGGACCGGTGGCGAAGACCAGCGGCATGTGGCCGACGACGGTCGCCGCCGTCGTCATCAGGATCGGACGAAGGCGAGTGCCGGCGGCTTCGATGACGGCATGCAATTTGTCCAGTCCGGTCTCCTGCAGATGATTCGCGAACTGGACGATCAGAATCCCGTTCTTCGAGACGAGCCCGACCAGCGTAATCAGGCCCACCTGGCTGTAGATGTTGAGCGACGTGAACCCGAGGAACGAGAACAGCAGCGCACCCGCGATGGCGAGCGGCACCGAGCCGGCCAGAATGATGAACGGATCGCGGAAGCTCTCGAACTGCGCCGCGAGCACCAGATAGATCAGGATGCCTGAGAGCAGAAACGTGGTGAGGAAGCGGCTCCCCTCCACGCGAAGCTGGCGCGACTCGCCCGCGTAGTCGACGGTGACGCCTTGCGGCAGGATCGCCTTCGACTCGGTCTCGAGGAACGTCAGCGCCTGGTCGAGCGGCACCGGCGGCGGGATGACGCCCTGAATGCGCACGGCATTCAACTGCTGGAACTTCTTCAGCTCGCGCGGCTGCGCCGACGTCTGAATAGTTGCAAAGGTCGATAGCGCCGCGAGGCGCTCACCTGATCCGGAATCGGAATTCACGGCCGCGCCCGTCGGGTCGTAGGGCGTCGAGTTGGCCGTCGCCTCCGCCGACCCGGTGATGTAGACGCTCTCGAGCTGATCCGGCGTCAGGCGATCCGCACGCCGGATCTGCGGGATCACCTTGTAGCTGCGCCCCTGGATGCTGAACCGGTTGACATAGTCGCCGCCGAGCAGCGTCGAGAGATCCTGTCCGGCCTGACTGAGATCAACTCCCTGCGAGCGAAGCTTGTCGCGATCGAACACGACCTCCGCCTGCGGCTGATCGAACTTCAAGTCGGCGTCGGCGAAGATGAACATGCCGCTCCCCATGGCTTTCTGCACCACCTGAGCGGCGAGATCGGCGAGCTGCTGGGGCTCGGCTGCGCCCGCGATCACGAAGTCGACCGGGAAGTCGCCGCCGCCGGGTAACGGCGGCGGCGTCATCGGAATCACCCGGATTCCGGGAATCTTCGACAACGATGCGGCCGACTCCATGAGCAGCTCCTGCGCGGTCTTGGTCCGGGCGCTCCATGGCTTCGTCACCATCCCGCCGAAGCCACCGTTCGGCAGCGTGATCTGAAAGATGCTCGCCGTCTCGGGGAACGACCGGTAGACGTCGTGGATCTCCTGCGCGAACAGCTTGGTCTGATCGATCGTCGCGTTCGCCGATGCCTGCACGATCGAGAACACCACGCCCTGGTCCTCGGCCGGTGCCAGCTCCTGCTGCGAGAACATGTAGAACGGCACCATCAACAGCGCCACGATGGCCCACAACGTCAGCACCACCGGACGGTAACGCAGTGTGCCTGCCAACCGTCGCTTGTAGGACTCGCGGACGCCGTCGAACCGTCGATTGACCCAGCCGGAAAAGCCGCGCTCGGTGTCGCCGGCGCGCAGGAGCTTCGACCCCATCATCGGTGACAGCGTGAGCGCCACTATCCCCGAGACGATCACGGCTCCCGCGAGCGTGAACGCGAACTCGCGGAACAGCGCGCCGGTGAGGCCGCCCTGGATCGCGATCGGCGTATAGACGGCCGCCAGCGTGATCGTCATCGCGATGATCGGGCCGACCAACTCGCGCGCGCCGACAATCGCCGCTTGTAACGGCGACTTGCCTTCATGCAGATGGCGCTCCACGTTCTCCACCATCACAATCGCATCGTCCACGACAAGACCAACGGAGAGAACGATGGCGAGGAGCGTCAGCAGGTTGATGGTGAAGCCCGCGGCCAGCATCAGGAACACCGCGCCGACGAGTGAGATGGGTATCGCGACGACGGGAATGATCAGCGCTCGTACGGATCCCAGGAACAGGAAGATGACAACGACGACGATCAGCAGCGTCTCGGTCAGCGTCGTGAGCACTTCGTCAATCGCGTCCTGAATGTACTCAGTCGAGTCGTACGGCACCCCCACCTTCATCCCGGTCGGCAGCTGCGCCTCGATGCCGGGAATCACCTCGCGAACGTCGTGGATCACCTCGAGCGTGTTGGCCGTGGGCAGCACCCAGATGCCCATGAAGGTCGCCGCCTGCCCGTTGAAGCGCACTTCCTGGTCGTAGTTTTCGGCACCGAGGACAACGTCCGCAATCTCACCGAGCCGGACGACGACACCGTCCGACTGCTTGACGACAAGCTGACGGAACTCTTCTGGCGTCCGGAGGTCGGTGTTCGCCACCAGGTTCACTGAGACCATCGAGCCCTTCGTCCGGCCCAGCGCCGACAGGTAGTTGTTGCGCGCCAGCGCGTCGCGCACAGCGGCCGGGGAAATCCCGAGCGCCGCCATCCGGTCCGGCTTCAGCCAGATGCGCATCGCAAACGTCCGCCCGCCCAGAATGTCGGCGCGCTGCACGCCGCTGATCGCGCTCAGCTTCGGCTGCACGACGCGCGTCAGGTAGTCCGTGATCTGGTTCTGATCGAGATCGGTGGACGAGAAGCCGATGTACATCGCGGCGAACTGGTTGTCCGCCGTTTCCAGCTCGATGATCGGGGCCTCCGCTTCCGGAGGCAGGTCGTTCCTGACCTGCGCCACCTTCGCCTGGATCTGCGTCAGCGCGGCGTTCGTGTCGTAGTTCAGCCGCAGATGGACCGTGATCGTGCTGAGGCCCTGTGCGCTGGACGACTCCACGTAGTCGATGCCGTCGGCGCTGGCGATGACCCGCTCGAGCGGCGTCGTGATGAACCCGCGCACGAGATCGGCGTTGGCGCCGATATACGCCGTTGAGACACGAATAATGGCGATGTCGCTGCGCGGATACTGTCTGACGCTCAGCGCGCGGATCGACTGGAGACCGGCAATGAGGATGACGAGGTTGACGACGATCGCGAGGACCGGCCGCCGGATGAAGAGATCCGTGAATTTCATGACTAGCTATCCTCGGGATTCGGCGCCGGATTGTTCTCGGGGACGACCTTGTTGTTCACCTGCACGGGCACACCGTTCCGCAGCTTGAACACGCCAGAGCTCACGACTTCGTCGCCCGGCTTCACCCCCTCGAGCACCGCGACCTGATCGCCGCGCGAGGCGCCCAGCTTGACGAACTGCTGGCGCGCGCCACGATAGGTCTTCCCCTTGTCGTCCTTGAGATCCGTGACGATGAACACCGAGTCCCCGTACGGCGCGTAGTTGATTGCGGTAGTCGGAATGGCCACGACGGTTGAATCGGCGCCAAGGCCGACCTCCGCCTGTACGAACATCCCCGGCCGCAGCTTGTTCTGGGTATTTCCCAGCGTCGACTGCACCTGGATGTTCCTGGTCGATGGATCAACGACGGCGTCGACGGCGGTGACGCGTCCGCTGAACGCCACGCCGGCGAGATCGCGCGCGGTAATCCGCACGTTGGTGCCCATGCGAATCCGGCTGGCATCGTGCTGTGGCACGCCGAAGTGCACGTAGATGGGATTGAGCGACTGAAGCGGCACGACGGGATCACCGGCCGACAGGTACTGTCCGAGGTTCACCTGCCGAATGCCGAGAATGCCGGAGAAGGGCGCGCGAATCGTCTTTCGCCCGATCGTGGCGCGAATCTCGCCTACCCGAGCCTCCGTCTCTTTCTGGTTGGCCGCCGCCGTGTCGTAGTCCGACTTCGAGATGATGCCTTGCTTCGCGAGGTTCTCCATGCGGGTGTAATTCAACGCCGCGAGATCGCGCTGGGCCTCGACCGCGGCCAACTGCGCCCGCTCCTGCCGCGTGTCCAGCTCGACGAGGACATCGCCTGCCTTGGCCCACTTGCCTGATTCGAACGCGATCCGATCGACCGTGCCCGGCAGATCGGCGCTGACCTCGACGCCTTGCACCGCCGCGACGGTCCCAATAGCGCTTAACGTGGAAGGCCAGGTGACCTGCTGAGCTACGATCGTAGTGACTGCCTCAGGCGGCGGCGTGTACGCGGCCTGCGCGATCGCCGACTGGATTTGCTGATATTTGAAGAACGCGAGCGCCGCGATGACGAGGAGTGTCACGGCGAGCATCAAGATCATGCGCTTCAGCATGGAATTCCTCTTCGCACCTGTAACGATAACGAACGGGCAGGCCCGAAATCGACCAGAGATGACGGGTACAATGACCGAGCCGATCTGCCGTACAGGCCGATCGTTACGCCTGGCGGTGGGGCAGCCTTTACTGGAAGGACGCCCGGCGCGCCCAAGAGGTTCCTTGGGTCATCACTCGCTCTTGAAGCCGATCGCAGCGAGCGCAGGCGCAATCTCGGGGTTGGCCATGAACCGCTTCCAGACGAGCCCGGTCCGATAATTCTCGATCATCGCGACAATGGGCGCCTGGTTGAGGCCCATGTAAACGTCTTCAAACCAGTTCTCTGTCTCGTTGAACCCGTCGCGGAACCCGTAAATGCCCCAGAGCCGATCGCCGAGGTCGCGATAGAAGTGCCTGAGCGCCTTCATCGATTCCTCGGGCGTGTACGGAAACGACGATAGCGCCGCCGACGGTGTAATCGTGCCGTTGTCGCCGGCCGGGGTCGGCCGTCCGCTGCCCGCATTCACGCCCGCCGAGCGGCCCCACGACGCGTCGCCATAGCCTACCCGCTGCGACGGGTTGGCGACCGAATAGGCGTGGTGGATTCTAGCGATATTCCGATTGTTTTCGAAGTAGTTCGTGTACCGGTCGCGTTTGCCGCGCGGATCGAACCCCATGAACGAGAAGTGGGTGAAGAAGAGCTCCGCGCCGCTGCCGACGCCGACGTCGAGCTTGATGCCGTAGTACATGTGACCATTGGCGTAATGGTCGCCTTCAGTTGTGCGTCCCCAGTTCCGCCGGTAGCGGACCGCGAGATCCGATTGCCCTGCCCAACCTGAGTAGTAGAGGCTCGCCGGCACCGGATGCGTCGGCGAAGCGATAGCCAGCAGGTACACGATCATCGTCTCGTTCCAGCCGACAAGGGGGTGGCTGATCTTGAACCCGTGGTCGGGCGACCAGTGCCAGTAGAGTAAATCGCTGTCCGGTGTCTTCCTGAACCAGTCCCACTCAATGTCTTTCCAGAACTCGGTGATGGTGTCGCGAATCTCGCGTTCGGAGGCGGTGTCGCGATCGAAGTACCTGTCGCGTCGTCAGCAGCCCCTCCATCAGGAACGCCGTCTCCACCAGATCCGCCCCATCGTCATATGGCCCGAAGAAGGGCACGGTCTTGCCGGTGCGGCCGTCGAGGAAATGCGGCCACACGCCGTGGAAGCGGTCGGCTTTCTGTAGGAAACGCACGATCTTCTGCATCCGGTCAACGCCCTGCTCCCGGGTGATGAACTGACGCTCGACGCCGGTGACGAGCGCCATGATGCCGAAGCCGGAGGCACCCAGCGCGACGAGATTGTCGTTGCCAGGCGTGATCTCGATGGCCATCCCCGCATTCGGGTGGGCGCCGTCCCAGTAGTAACGGAAGCATGCCTCCTGCACCATGGTCAGGAGCTCCTCGTCCGACATCGGGACCGTGACCGCCGAGACGACGGTCGACGGCGGCGATTGATTGCTCGCGTCGTCTACCGCGGCGACGCGATAGAACGCCTTCTTCCCCGGCGTCCCTACGAAGTCGACGTAGCGCCCCAGGTGACCTTTTTGAGTCCCAATTGGCGTGAAAGTCACGCCGTCGGACGAGCGCGAAATCACGTAGCGCAGGACGTCCGGGTCCGGGCTCGGCGTCCAACCGAGGTCGACGTGGCGCTCGAAGCCCCGCGCCGAAAGATTCGACGGCGCGGTTGGAGGGGTGGTGTCGGCAACCTTCGGCTCATCGGCGATGCGGATATCGTCGATCAGCAACGTGTGCAGCGCGTCGTCATCGAGACCCTGAACGAACGTAATCGCACTCAGGTGCGCGGGATCGAACACCACGTCGCTGGTGCTATTGAAGAGACCGACGAACGACGCGAACGGAAGCGTGACACGCGTCCATTTGCGTGAAGGCAGGGCGTCCAGCTTGCCCAGGAGACCGATCGATGGGCTGCCCTCTCCTTTGACATCCGTGACATAGATGCGCGGCGCCGCGTCGGCTGGAAGCGGTGCGTTGGCGTACGCCCAGAAGGACAGCGTGTCGCCGGAAAGATCGAAGTTGCTGTAGTGATGCTTCAGGTTGAACCTGACCCGCCAGTCACCCCCTTTTCCGGACCGCCACTTGAGCCGCAGGCAATTCGGCGGCGTGAGACACGCCGACGCCTCGACGGGAAACTTGCCATCCGCGAGGTCCAGCTCACTGGGGGCAACAGCTTCGCCGGTGCTGTAGTAATAGCCCGGCGTGGTCAGGCTGTTGTCGAACGCAACGTGCGTGTCGTACCGCGACTGCGCCCGAGCCTCCACGCCACACAGCCCTGCAGCGACGACCGCTACCCCCAGTCGAAGTACGCAGTTCAAACGATTCACTTACTCCGTATGCCTTACCTCCCCGACACTGTCAACCCGGCTCAGCGCGACGACGGAGCGTCGGTTTGAGACTTTGCCGGGAACACGGTGAGGTACACGTCGTAAACCTTGCGCTTCCTCGTTCCACCGTGTGTATCCCGCACCACGATGTCGCCGACCAGCGAGAACTCGTTGCCGAACTGATCCTTCCTGCCGATCTTCTTGTAGTCCGTGCCCAACGAGACGATGCCCAGGGAATCCAGCGTGCGCAACTCGCCGGGATCGGCCTTCCCATCGTGATTCCGATCCAGCCAGACGCGAAGCTGTCGGTAAATCGCATCGCGCGCGTCAATCGCGGCATCCGCCACTCCTCCACCATAGGAGGGGCCCTCGGTCATCATGAGCGCATCGAAGCCATTCGAGGTGCGGGGCTCGGTCGCATTGGCGTAGGCCGGCGTCCTCGAGCCGAACAACTCCGCTCCGGAATCGATCTGGCCATTGCCATTCCGGTCCAGCACGAGCCACCCATCGTCGCTGTCAGGCTCCGTCCAAGCAACGCGTTCGTGCTTCGTGCCGTTGTCGTTGAGATCAAATTCCACGCCGTTTTCAGCACTGGTGAGGCGGTAGCCGTCACCGGCGGTGTCAATCAAGATAGGGCTGAGAGTCACGCAGTCGCACCGCCAGGCTTGATATTCATAGCCGTCGATACAGTCGGACGGCTGAATCTCGCATTGGTTGCTAGCGCTGGGCGGCGCATAGATGACGGTGCTGGAAAAGGTACGGCCGAGATCGGTCCAGTTGGGCTTGGTGAGCAGCCAGTGTTTCGCCGTCGAATGCCAGAGGCCGTAGCTGGGGACGTTTCGACGCTGGAACACTGCCGCCGAGTACAGCGCGCGCTTGATGGACACGTAGGTCGTGAGCGCGTCAACCCACACTTCCGTCTGCAGTTCGAGCGGGCAGTAGGTGATCGGCAGCGATGTCGTCGCACTGACGTCGACGGAGCGCGCGTAGTTCGGCGTCTGCCGCATCGTATGGGTGACGGTGGCGTTACCGCAGCTGGCGATCTGGGCATGGGCACCGCTAGCGAACAGCGAAGATGCAATCACAATAATTCCTACACGACCGGGGAACAGCACAGGCCCTCCTTCCGACCTCGCTATTCAGGCGCACGCCACCTTTCCAGGTCGGCTTTCGCAACCCTGGACACGATGCCGGCGCGAATGTCCCCAATCCACGATGTCAGCACGGATTGCGACTCCAGGCTGAGCCGCTCGAGCACTCGATTGCGCGCCTCCAGTGTCGCGCGACGATATCGGAGGTTGACGTTCTGCATCTGGTCGTTCAACAACGCGAGCAACTTCTCGTCCTTGGGATCCCGAGTGGCGTAGCGTGCACGCAGCGGCTCGGCCTCCCGGCCGGCCTGATTCTGGCGCTCGCTCTGCATGGCTGCCTCGCGCTCGAGCAGCTCGACCTCGTCCTTCGACAACGCCATCCGCAAGTCGTGCGTGATGCCGCTGTCTCTCCCGCGCCAGCCAGCGACAATCAGGAACGCCTGCTCCCACACCAGCCATTCGGGAAGCATCGACGGGTTCTTGCTGCCGTCGATGACCACGATATCGGAGGAATCTGCGGCGGACGTCTGCCGCGGCCCTTGGGGCGACGCGCCGACCAACGCTATGAGGATGGCGTAGTGAATCACGCAGGGCCTCCTTTCAACGCGTCGCGCGAGAGGATGCCTCGCTCGGACGGGTGGCGACGGCATACCACGCGGCTTCGAGCACCAGTAGTGCCTGCAAGGCAGCGCCAGGCGAGTGCATAGACGAACCGTCGTCGTGACTGCCTGGATGTCCGGTGATGGTGAGGGCTCGTGCGACGTCCTCGGCCCACCGGTCCTGAAAGTCGTCGCTTCCGTCGTAGAGCCACCAACGTTGGGAGGGAAGGGAGGACGGAGTAAGACTCGAGAGCAGCGGGCCGATGCCCGCTTCGCCAGCAATGTCTGCAACGAGGGCCGCGGTCAGTCGAACACTGACGGCGCCGGCGCTCGTTCGTCGTGTGCGACCCATCCGCTCCACCACTTGCCGGAAAGTCGTGATCACTTTCGCGGAGCGAATGACCTCGCGAGCACGCTCGGCACCTTGCGACTCCGTCTCTGGCAGGAACACGACCGTCTCTGGCCCGTATGTCACCGAGGCGCGCCCCTGCGATCCCGCCAGCGCAATCCGATCTCGTGCCTCCTCCACCAGCACGTGGAACCGCCCATCGTCATAGACCATTTTGCGAAGGATGACGTCGCCGATCGTGACGGAGATGACCGCGCCGCCATCCCGCATGAGCGTGTACAGTTCGGTGACCGTGAGCCCGGTGCCAAAAGTGGACTGACCGCTGGTCGTTCGATCGTCGATGCTTTTGAAGTCGCGCCCTCCAACAGCCGTGATCCGTGGCGGCAACATGCCTATGCTCCTCCCTGTCGATGCGATGACTTCGCAACGGCGCGACTCGACGCCTCGTCGACCCATTCCGTTCGTCCCGTTCCGCCGCTCGCGTGTGGCTTGTAGCGCAAGTACGCGTCCAGCGTGTGATAGCTGATCCCGAGCGCGCGGCAGGCCTTCCGCTTGTTCTGCCCGCAGCGATGCCAGACCAGACGGGCATAGCGGCTGGCCCAAGCTCGCAGCGTGTCGTCGCGAGCGATGGATGGCAGGAGAAAGGCCTCGTAGTCTTCCCGCAGGCCTGGCGGCAGATCGTCCAGACCGACCCGTTCACCCGGCGAAAGGCAGATCACGTTCTCGATGACGCGCTGGAGCTCGCGCACATTCCCTGGCCACTGATAGGTCAGCAGCGCATCGACGGCTTCCGGTGTCAGATCGAGCCGGCGCGTTGTGCGATGACGCTCGAGGAAATACCGCGCGAGCTCGATGACGTCCGATTGCCGTTGGCGGAGGGGAGGCACGTGAATTTCGACGCCGCTCAGCCGGTAGAACAGGTCCACTCTGAACAATCCGTCGTTCACCAATGTGCGCAGGCTGCGGTTCGTCGCGGCGACAATCCGGATGTCGACCCGATGGGTACCCTGCCCGCCGACCCGCTCGACAGAGAGATCCTGTATCGCGCGCAAGAGCTTCGCTTGCGCCGACAGCGAGAGGTCGGAGACCTCGTCGAGAAAGAGCGTGCCGTTGTCCGCGTGTTCGAATTTACCGCGCCGGCCACGAACTCCGGTGGCCGTGCGCTCTTCGATGCCGAACAGCTCCGCCTCGAGGAGCGTTTCGACCAGCGCTGCGCAGTTGATCGCGACGAACGGCCCGTCGCGCCGCGCGCTGAGGTCGTGAATCTGGCGCGCCACGAGTTCCTTGCCCGTGCCGGATTCGCCTTCGATGAGCGTCGTGAAATTCGTCGCCGCGACGCGCTCGATCTTCTTACGCAACTCCTGCATCACCACAGTCGAACCGATGAGCGGCGCAGCGCCGTCCGGGCGACTGACGATGACAGATAGCGCATCGGCGCGCGCCGGTTTGCGCAACGATTCGATCTCGAGGACCAGGGCACCAATCTGGCTCGACAACGCAAGCGTCTGGAGGTCCCAGTCGTCGAGCCTGCGGCCCTCGCCTGGCAGGACGTCGAGCACCGCGATCCGTCGCGGATCGCTCGTCGGAATCTCGAAGGTCACGAGCGGTTTTTGCGACGGCGGGTCCAGCCGCACACCGCCCGCCTGCCAATCGCGGATCGACACGGTCCGTGCGCCCGGGACGAGACGCCGCAATGCATCCAGCAGCCGCGTGCGAAGCCCCTCGCTTTCCGTCCGCGTCAGGCTCGCGGCCAATGCAGCGCACAGGCCGGCAATGTTCCGCCGACGATCGCGGCGCCGACGGCCTGCGGAGGCGGCAGGGTGGGGAGTCCAGTTATCAGCGGTCATCACGAGACCGGTCGGGCGAGACTCGCGTGCGGCCGGCGTTGCGATGGAGTTCAAAGGGGATGCCACGTTAGAGAATCCTTGAATTGGGCGTGATCTGTGGTGCTGGGCCGCCCGAAGAGGCCGTCGCGATCGGCGGTTGGGAATCTGCTACCCCTCGCAGCAGCGGATCCGCGAGATCCGCCGGAATGGAATACCCCTCCAGGGCGTCCCATCGATCCGGCATCTCAACGATCTGGTCGAAGGACAGCGCGGTCCGATACCGAACGGGCTCTTGTCGATCGAGCCTGGCGACGAAACACCGCATGATCCTGGCGCGAAGATGCACGTCTCCACCCGTCAACTGCAGGTGCACATCGCAGCGGCTGAGCGGTCGGAACCGCCACGGTCCCTCGACGAGCGCGCCGCCACTCGACAGATCGACGATGACCACGAGTCGGCCGGGACGGATGCGAGCATGAGGAGGGAGATAACCGCCCGTGAAGTGCATGCGGCGGCCGGCCTCCCGGCGATCAACGGACATCGATTTCCCACTTTCCGCGTGACGCAGTGCATGCCAGCAGACGTGTCCGGCCAGTGGCACCCAGAATCACCACGGCATACCCGATATCGAGTTGCCCTCGCAGATAGAGTGTGCCGGACGTAGCGGTGCCCGACGGTGCGAACACCAGGAACCGTGACGATCCGATGCGAACGGGATCGGCGTCCTGCGGCACGGCGCTGCCATCGCTCAGCGGGCAACCGGGTACGAACCCGAAGCGAACACCTTCAAATCGCTCGGGAATCGCTTCGGCCTGGCGATCGATCGCAGAATCGCGCCCCGAGACGATGTCTGCCGATCGCACGCCATCGCCGTCACCGTCCATGAAGGCCTGAAACACATAGGGATCGGTGGCGTCGAACCGCAGCGCGACGTTCGCGCCGCGGTGTACGGCCTGCATTCGCAGCTGCGCGACGCGGCTTGCCAGATAGAAAGCAGCGCCGCGCAGCCGCCCGTGCTCGATGCTGCGCTTCGTGGCCGGCAGTGACATGCCGAACACGAGCGCGATCAGGGCCAACACCACGAGTTGCTCGATCGTGGAGGTGCCTCGCGCGTTCATGACGCTCAAGCCGCCAGCCGTATTGCCGATGTCACGTTGCTGGTGCTGGCATGCTCAGGCCTTCGGAGCGCCCACCGTGAGGCGGGCCTTGAGCTTCAGGAAGTTCTTCTCTCCGATGCCCTTGACGTTCATCAGGTCTTCGATCTTCTTGAACGGCCCGTTCTTCTGGCGATACTCGACGATTCGTTCCGCCATCTTGGCGCCGATGCCAGGGAGGTTTCCAAGATCCGCTGCCGATGCGGTGTTGAGATTGATCACCGGCGCGGCCTTTTCAGCCGTCGGCGCCGGAGCTTGCGCATGCGCCATCACCGGCGACAGCAAGAGCAGGCCGAGCACACCAACAGCGACCACAGAACGACGACGAGCAACCAGCGCTAGCAGTCGAGACACCATGGCTCCTCCTTCATCCACGTGAAAGTGAGAAAGTGGGGTGGCCGGGACGTGGGGACGCGTCCCGGCCGAGACCCCGAGGTGGCCGCGCCGCTGGTTCACGAGAGGAGGTCGAGGCCCTCGGTCACCGATAGGC
Source organism: Vicinamibacteria bacterium (assembly GCA_963800785.1). Classification (GTDB taxonomy): domain Bacteria; phylum Acidobacteriota; class Vicinamibacteria; order Vicinamibacterales; family JAENWD01; genus JAENWD01. Next base: position 583,846 of record CAWDCH010000018.1, on the reverse strand, counting down.
GTTGCGGTCGCGCTCAGGAAGAGCAAGCGTGGTGCCCGGACGCGCCGACCGGATGGTGTCGGCGGATGTCGAAGATGGCATGCCGTTTACGAACGTCAGCGCCGCGGCGAACGATCCGCGCGATGCATCAACGCGATCGAACGGTTAACGACGGTTGTCACGATCGCGGCGACTCGTTGCGCAGATAGGCTGGAAACGTCGGTTACTCGCAGCAGTTCCTGGGAGTATCCTCATCGCGTCCCGCGGCAGCGGCGCTGACTCAGGGGAGCGAGACGTGGACGAGCATTCGCCAGACAGTCGCCCGACATTGGAGCTGAGGAAGCTTCGCCTCGAGGTTGAGCGGCTGGAGCTCGACGTGGCGAGCGCGACGAGACTCCGGCGGTTCGACCTGCTGTTACGGTTGCTGCCGACGCTGACGATTCTCGTGACGGTTCTTGGCTTCGTCTTTTCGGTCTGGCAGTACCGCGTTCAGCAGGTGAGGAACCGCGAGGCGGCGAAGCTTCAGGCCGACAAGGACAGTCAGGAGCGTGCGGAGCTCGCGCGCAGGGAGGCGGAGAATGCGCAGCGAGCGTTCATGAAGCCGTTGCTCGAGAAGCAGCAGCAGCTCTATTTCGAAGCCTCCGCGGCAGCCGCCACCATTGCCACGTCCGCCGACCCGTCCGAGCGCCGGAAGGCGGAGGCGCAATTCTGGGTGCTCTACTGGGGTCCGCTGGTCATGGTCGAGAGCCAGGACGTCTCAGGCGCAATGAAGAAATTCGGCCGCTGCCTCAGCGGCGAGGAGCGCTGCAGCAGCGAGGAGATCAAACGACGGTCGCTGGCACTGGCCTCGACCCTCGAGGGGTCGATGCTGAAGACGTGGAATGCGAATCCGGAGAGTTTCCGGACCGGCCAGTTCGACTACCGGTGACGCGGCCGCGCCTGTCGCAGAATTGATACGAATTCCGAGGTGCCTACCGACCGCAGCAGCCAGCTCAGCGGTATTCTAGAGCCCCCAACCCGCACCGGACCTCCGAGCGACAGAGGTCTTATGTACGCTTCCGTACAGGCGACGCATTGCCACCGCTGCGGAGCTGTCGTTGGGGAGTCCCACGAAACCCTTCCCTATGTCGGCCCGGGACCGCGCGTGGTCGAACTGCGTGACCTACACGTCCGGCGCTGCCGCGTGTGCACCAACATGACGATTGAGGTCCCCGAGCCCGGACGCCTGGACACCTTGATTCGCTGTCTGGGTCGCGAGCTCGACGGCGCGATGCCGCAGCTGGCCTACGAGATGGGAGACTGGTGCATCTTGCCGCCGCATCCGATTTCCATCGTGAGCCGCCGGCAGATGAACTGAAGCGCATGATTCGCGCGCTGGCGGGCTAGCGGTCGATCGCTCCGAGCGTCACGACCGAGGCGCTGCTGTTCGCCTCGAAGAGGCCGAGACACTGCCCTTCCTCGCTGGTCGCCACCCGGCGGTGCGATCGGTAGGTCGGCTGGACGAGGGTCTCCCCTGGCAAGAGCAGGTGATAAAAGATCCGTCGTCCTTCGAAGTCGATCCAGTACAGGCGCGCTGGCGAGTTGCGCGCGTTGTCGAACGTCACGGTCGACGGCGTGGTGCTGGCCGGCGACGGCTGCGACTCGTGTTCGCAGCGCTGCGCCGTCGGCCGCGCCGGTTCGCCGCTCGTTGAGGGCGATCCACTCACGCTGAAGTGCACGCGGATCGGGCAACCCTGCAAGATCAATTCTTCATGGTCGCTGTCCTCCTGGTAGGACCCCTCCTTGAACGCCTCCGCACGCTTCGGCGGCTGAGGTGAGCCGACACCCGGTATCGGCCCGGTGGCAAGTCGTCGACGCGGAAGGTGCCGGCGGCATCGGTCACCGTCTCACGAATGCCGCCAGCGCCAGCGATCGTCACCCTCACGTTCGGCAGGTGCTGGTACAGTTCGGGATCCGTGGCGAGGTTATAGGGTTGCGGATCTCGAAACTCGATGATGGCGCCGTACACCCGCGTCATCTTCTTGCCCGCTGCCAGCGAGCGGAGGATCTCCATCTCGTCCCGCGCGTCCTCGGCCGGCGCCGTGCGCGAGCACGCGTGCACGCGGACCGTGCCGTCCGACGCAAGGCGCGCGGCAACCAGATAGGACCGGCTCTGAGAAAACTCAACGCCGCACGAGCTCATCGTCGACACGACCTCCTGAACCGCGCCGGACACGCCCGTGAAGGCCTCGGTCACGGTGAACAGATATCGCCGCGTCCCGTACCCGCCCGACTGCGGCTCCTCGACAACAGACGCTGCCGTCCCGACGAAGTACACATCGCCCGATCGCATCGCGCAGGGTGGGCCGTCGGTCACACAACCGCACGCCTGTGCCCGGGGTACGTGGGCCAGGAGCGCTGCTATCGTGAACCCGATGTACCCAGTCCAACGCACGATAGGCACAGCCGCGCCCGGGAGAGTCCGTCTTTGACAGCAGGATGACAACGTCACGTTACTTCGCGCGTGGACCTTCCTTCTCGCCGGTCGGCACGATGACCTCGAAATCGGAGCCCTTCACGCGCGACAAGGTCTCCAGGCCCTGGAAGCGGCGATCGGGCGCGATGGACAGGAGCCAGTCGCGACCGTTGTCGGCGACAAACATCCCGTAGTGCTTCAGGCCTTCCAAGATGGCGCGGGCGTGTGGCGGGAAGCCTGACGTGTCGAAGTCCGCGCGCAGGCGAAGGCGCTCCCCCATCCGCGGCAGCGCGGGGTCGGTGTGCGGGCTGGCGAAGTGACGTGCCGGGTAAACGTAGGCGCGTCGCGTGCGCCGGACGGTGACGCGTAGCGCGTGGGTGACCTTCCCCCGCGCGACCTCGTCATAGCGCACGACCGCCGGAAAGATCGGCAGGCCCGCGGCGTCGGACGACGTCCAGCCTTCCGGACGCAGCGCATTCGAATTCAAATCGAAGGTCGTCGCCTGAGATGCCTCCCAACCGCTGTCCGTGAGCCGCGCCTGCCAGAACTCGTGCAGTTTGCCGTTCACGGGATCGACCAGAATCAGATGGCGGTCGCCGGTCCCGACGCGTTGGAACTGCTCCAGCGTCACGCCTGGTTTCGGGAGGGCGCCGGTGTCCTCGTTGTGCGCCAGCGGCCAGTTCTCGATTGGCGCGTTCTCCGGAATCGGAAACGGTCCCGGATCCGATTCCTTTGGATACATCGTCACGCGCACAGGCACCTTCGGTTGAGTGGGCGGGACGATGACGAAGTTCATGTCGAGGTTGTAGCCGAGCGGCCGATCGGGGCCAATACTGTTGATGATGTCGCGCGAATGTGGCGCGACCGGCCGCGATGACACGTCCTCGTTCCACGGATTGTCTGGCGGGAAGATCTGCATCGCGGCCAGGATGCGATCGGCCTCGGGCGTGTCGAACAGCACGGGCGCGGTGATCGGCCGGAGTTCGGCGGCCAGCCCGAGAGCGCCGAACAGGACGCACGCAGCCAGCACGCGATTCAGCATTCGTCGTCAGTCTCCATGATGCCCGAGCTAAAGCTCGGGCCTACGTACGAGGCGTCCTTCGTCATTGAAAAAGGGCGCACGCGGTGCGTCCCCTACCGCCGCGAGGCGATCGCCTTTCCCAGAGCGAGCCGGGCGGCTTCGTACGGATCGCCGGTTTCCGGAAAGCTCACGCGATCGCCGGCTTCCGAGAACACGCGCGGCACGATTGCCGCGAGCGCGTCGCTCACCTCTTTCGTCAGCCCGAGCTTCCTGGCGAGCGACAGATACTGATGGTCCTGCAGGCCGCGCCGCAGATTGGCCAGCTGGATTGTCGAGATCGGACCGGGCACGCCTCGGTTCTCTTCGGGATGCAGCCGATCTTCGCCGGGGTAGACCAGGACGCCGTCGCCGTTGATGTAGCCCTGATCATCGACTGGCTTTCGGGGCTGGCCGCGATTGTCGAACGTGATCGGATTGGCCCAGACGTTCTGCCGCCGCTCCCCCTGTTTCTGCGAATTGTGTCGCCAGTGGACCACGTGCCAGAAGAAATAGACGTCGACGTCGTGCTTGAACGCGGCCCACATCGAGGCGCGCGCATCCGTCGCCGGCGCGTCGATCACGATCGCGCCGCCCCAGGGTCGTCCGCCGTTGTAGAACCAGTACCTGCGGCCCTTGGCGCGCTCGCTCTTCACCCGCTCGACGTCGAACCCGCGTGGCCCACTGTCCCAGATGTCGATGGCGCCATCGAGGCCTTCCGTGTAGGAGTGCGTCACGAAGATCGGGAGCGCCCTTCCGGGCCCCGGGTTCGAGTGGATGTTGTCGGCAAGCGCCCTGATCCTGGGGAATGCGCTCGGGTTGGGCTCGTCGGGCATGTAGAGGAAGGTGATCGCCTTCGGTAACTTGTCGCGCAGGAACGTCATCCAGCGATCGGACAGAACCCACGCCGAATCGCGTTCGTCGAAGCCTTTCCCCGGCCCATAGAACGAGCGCGGGACGATGGTATTGCCCTTGCCATCACCAGGGCCTTCGTAACCCTGGGATCGCGTAAACGCCTCGCCGGAAAACCGTGGCCACGACGCCTGCACCGAGGCCTCGTCGTAGCCATGCACCAGTTGCGTGCGATAACGGTGGGCCAGGCGGTCGTAGGCGGCGTCGAGATTCCGGCCGTGATAGAGCTCCGGCTGATCGCTCGTATAGAACAGCATCGCCTCCATGCTGTTCTCGTCGGGCAGCATGAAGTCGAGGACATCGAGCTCGATGGGCACGTCATGCGCCTCGCCGTCGGTGTTCACGCTGACCGTGCCGCGGTAAGTGCCAGGCTTTCGATCGCGGCCGATGTACAACTCGATCCACAGCGCTTGATTGAGATTGGCGTTCACCGCCACGGGCAGGCCACCGCGATCCGCGCGCGCGTTCTCGGGAACGACCTGCACCGGGATCCACCCGAGCATGTTCGTGGGCGCAGCTGGCGAGCCGGGCTCGAAGATCCAGTCGGCCCGCGTCGTCGTCGTCACGTGCATGTAGTGTTCGACGAAGATCTGAATCGGGCGATCGACGTAATCGGTCGGATCGGCAGCGGGAGGCCGGTAGGTCAGGCGGCCGCCGTGGCCAGCGCTGAGCTCCGGCAGGCTCGCGGTCAGCTTGCCGATGCCGCGATCGTCAGACTCGACGATCACCTGTAAGGCGACGATCTCGTTGCGCGCGCCGAAGACACGGATCGTTGTGCCGTCCCACGCCGCATTCTTCGCCCGGCCGGGATGCTGGCGATCGTCGCGCTTGACCTTGTCGCCATCGCCGATCGCCCACACTGAGCGGACGCCCGCTTCCGCGCCGTCGCAAAGATTGACGAATGTTCCGAAAAGGAGGGCGAGACGAATCGCGGGGCTCACGCCCCGCCTGCAAAAGAGCGCGCCGCTCACACCAACGTCACCTCGATGCCGCGCTCGCGCAGGATCGACACCATCTGCGGGTCGGCCTTGTGATCGGTGATGACCCGCTGGATGTCGGCGATGCCAGCGATCACCGAAAGGCTTCGCCTCGACAGCTTGCTCGAATCGGCAACGACCGTCACTTCGCGTGCCATGCGGATCATCAGCGAGTTCAGCTGCGCTTCCAGCACGTCCGGCGTTGTCAGCCCAATCTCCGGGTCGAGTCCGTCGACGCCGAGAAACAGGTGATCGGCATTGAGCCCGCTCAACATTTGCTCGGCCTGCGGCCCGACGGTCGAATACGACATGTGCCGCATCAGCCCGCCGATCACGATGACGCGGACGTGCGGCAGATCCGCGAGGTGCATCGCCACGTTGAGGCCGTTGGTGATCACTGTCAGCGAGTCGAGCTTCAGCGTCTTGATCTGCTTCGCGATCTCGGCAGTGGTCGTCCCCGAGTCGAGGATAATCGTGTCTGCCCGCCGGATCAGCCGCGCGGCGGCGTGGCCGATGCGCAGCTTCTCGCGATGGTTCAGCGTCTCCTTGACCGAGATCCTGATGTCACCCTGATCGAGCTGCTTCAGCGCCCCGCCGTGCGAGCGCACGAGCGCCCCGCTTTCCGCCAGCGCGTCGAGATCGCCGCGAATCGTGACCGCCGAGACGTCGAAACGCTCGACGAGATCCTCGACTGTGACGCGATCTTCCTCGTCGAGCAGATCGAGAATCCGCCGGCGTCGCTCTTCCACCAGCAGCTTTAACGGTTTCCTGTTCGCCACTTCGACCATGACTACGCGCACCTCGAGTTGGGCCGCGATGTATCAATCGCCGGTGGACTGTCGTAAAGGCGATAAGGACGCGGGCCGCGGGGCTGATGCCCCGCCTCCACAGGAGATCCGTGGACGGCCAGAACTCTTGGGAGCCTGCAATGGGCTCCCAAGCGACCTATGCGCCGCCGAGACCCGGGGGCCCCGACGGCTAGAACATGACGCGTAACCCTAGTCGTATGACGCGTCCTGGGGAGAACCCTTCCGCGTTGGCTATGGTATCGGCCCCCGAGCACCCCGTCGTCCCGTTGTTGGGATCGCCGTTTAGCAGAAAGTAGTCGAGTTGGACGAAGCCGCTCCCATACCCCGGGAAGAACTGCGGATGGTTGAACGCGTTGTCCATCACCGTCGAGAACTGCAACCGGAAGTCGTCGTGCTTGACGAGGTCCTTATAGAAGCCAAAGTTGACGACCCATGTGCCAGGACCTTTCAAGCTCCCCTTCTTCGCATTTCCGAGCACGCCGTCCGCTGGAATCGCATACGCCGTCTGATCGAAGAACGCCTCGCGGGATCCGCCGGTGTTCGGATCCTTGATTTGATCCGGGCGCCAGGCGCAGCAGAAGAAGTTCCCGAGGCCATCGAGCGGTTTGCCGGTGTTCCACGGTGTCGTCGTGTAGTAGCTACTGAAGAACGGTGTGAGGTTCTGCCCGCTGCGGGCCTGCACGATGGTCGAGACCGTCCAGCCGCCGAAGAGCGCGTCCGTCCAGGCCGACATGTCGGAGCCGTACTTGCGGCCACGCCCGACGGGAATGTCTACGGTCGCATTCGCGACGAACCGGTGCTTCACGACATTCGGATCGGGGCCGCGATCCTTCTCGATGTTGTACGGGTCGAACTGGACCGGTCCGATGGTGCTGTTGCCGGTATCGGGCGCGTTGCTGTCGGAACGGGCCAGCGTATAGGCCGCGTTGATTGCGAATCCGCCTTTCCACCGGCGCTGGAGCTCCAGCTGCATGCTGTCGTACCGGCCTTCGGCGCGATTGTCAACGATGTCCATGTAGGAGCCGTACGGGATAGAACGGCAACCGCGACGCAATCTTCAGATGCTGCCGTCGTTGATGAATGGCATGGTGCTCGCCGGCAGTGTGTTGAAATCGACGTCATTGAGCAGCTTGCGCGACGTCGATCCGATGTAGCTGACGCGCAGCCCCATGTCGCCGGGCAGCTCGCGCTCGACCGTCAGGTTGTACTGGTAGACGTCGGGCGCTTCGAGATCTGGATCGATGCCCTGGTTCCCGAAGTCCGCGGCGTCGGCAAACGGCACGCCGCCCGAGAACCCGTTTCGAAGGCCACCGCCGCGCCACGCGTTGGTGAAGCGGAACTCGTTCGATGCCAACAAATCCCGGATGCCCTGCACGGCGACGGTCGGATGAAAGAGGCCGAAGCCGCCGCGCAGGACGGTCTTGTTGCTTTCGTCGAGGCGCCAGGCAAAGCCGACGCGCGGGCTGAAGTTGTTCTTGTCGGCGTTGAGAAGCGTGTCGGGCATGCCCGCATCTGACGCCAGCAGCGTCCGGTCGAGGGCGATGAGCCCTGGCGGCAGCTTCGCCGCAACCTCCGCGCTCGGCACGACGTGATGGCCGCCGTCCTCGATGGTGAAGTTCGCCAGCATGCCGCCGTCTTCGTGCCACGTGCCGACCATCTCGTAGCGCAGCCCCAGGAACACAGTCAGGGCTCTGATTGACCTTCCAGTCGTCCTGACCGAAGACGGCGAAATCGTTCGAGTAACCGTCGAGCGCGCCGCGGTTCGTTATGTGGTCTTGTGCGTCCTGGCCGGCATCCCGAGGAGAAAGTCGCTGAATGCGTTGCCCGTGAAAGCACCGCGAAAACGGTACCGGCCCCGGAAATTCACGCCAAATCCGAACCCGTCGCGCGCCATGTTGCGCGTGTAAAGGCCGCCCATCTTCAATGAGTGACTACCCTTGATCCAGGTGACGTTATCGCTGATTGAAAAGGCGTCCTGTTTCAGCGTGCGATTGACGTTTCGGCCGGCGTCGGCAATATTCAGAGGACGGTTCGTTGCCGATCCACCAAGGAACTGGAACGACGGGAAGCCGAGGCGATCGGCGCCCAGGCTCGGGGCGTTCTCGAGCCCAGACTCGCCGTGACGTCAGCGGCTTTGAAGTTACTCTGCCGCTTCGAATTGTCGTAGTTGTAGCCCGCCCGAAACTCGTTGACCATCGTCTGCGTTGACAATCTTGGTCCAGCCACCGATGACAGACGAGGTGTCGAGCTTCGAGTCGAGGATGGGGATGTTTGTCAACACACCGCCGCCTTCGAAGGCGATGCTGTTCGGATCGCGGTGCTGATAACTGCTACGTAAGAAGAGAGAATCGTTCTTCGTCAGCTCCGAATCGAACCGGACGTCGAACCGCTGGCGCTTCCGGGTCTCAGGGACGAATTGCTGGAAAATGCCGTACCCGACGGCAGCCGTTCCCAGATTCGGCAACGGATAAAACGTGTCCATCACCTTGGTCGCCGATGGATCGATGAGATTCGCAGGGATGATCTGGTTGGCGAATGGCTCGCCCGTGGAGGGATCGCGTGGGAAGATTGCGGTGCCGCTGAAGTCGCCGGCGCGCATCGCGGCAGTGGGAATCTGGTTCGAGCGGCCACCGCCTTCGACGGCTTTGGAGTTCGATCCTTCATAGTTGGCGTAGAAAAACAGCTTGCTGCCGAACAGCGGGCCGCCGACGCTGCCGCCCCAGCGACGCTCGTGCGTGTCCGACAGTGGATCGCCGCGCTCGACGCCGGCCAGCGTCTGGTTATACGTCAGCGCGTTCAGGCCGTCGCTGCTGTAGTCGAAGAACCCGGTCCCGCGATACTGCTGACTGCCTCGTTTGGTCGTCACGACCACACCCGCGAGGCCGCCGGTACTCGGCGCTGTAGGAGTTCGAGAGCACCTGCAGCTCGTCGACTGCGTCGAGGCCGGGCGCCGAGTTGCCAATGGTGCCGAAGATCGCGTTGGTCGAAGCCTGGCCATCCTGGATGTACGAGACGCCATACGTCTTCGCGCCGAGGAACTGGATGTCGTCGGAGCCGCCGACAACGTTCGGGTTGAGGAGGAGGAACGACTGGATGTCGCGCGAGCTGCGTGGCAGGTCGTGAAGCTGCTGCGCGTCGAGGCCGCGGCTGATTGCCTGGCTGTCGAGCGTGATGTTGTTGGCTGCTTCCCCCGAGACGGTGATCGTCTCGTTCACGCCACCCACTTCAAGCGACACGTCCACGAGCGCGGTTCCGGCTGCACGCACCAGGACGCTCGTGCGTTCGAACTTCTTGAAGCTCTGGGCCATGATCTCGATCCTGTACATGCCCGGCTGAAGGTTCGGCGCCTCGTAACGGCCCTGATCGTCGGTTTCGACAGCGCGGGGCACGCCGGTCGATTCGTCGGTGATGAGCACGGCGGCGCCCTTGACAGCTCCGCCCTGCGGGTCGAGCACGGTGCCGCGGATCGTCCCCAGGAACGACTGCGCCGCGGCCGACGTCGCGAACGCCAGGGTGATCAGCAGCAGCCAGAGAACAACCGGCCTTGTGGTCGCTCGCATCACGTCTTCTTGCCTCCTCGGGGGAACCGGGCGCTCGCGCCGAAACGCAAGCAAACGACAGTCGCGGCCCCTAAAATACCTTTCTTTTGCCTGCTGTCAATTACTTTTTTGGAGTAGTAAGACAAGTTCCAGGGTCGAAGGGTCGAAGGGTCCAAGTCACGGATAGCGCCGAAACGGGTCACGGGCGAGTACGGATCGAAGGCGGGTCACGGACGGACGCGGGTCACGGACGGACGGGGTCACGGACGGACGCGGATGTACACGGAGCACATTTTGGTACAAGGGGAGGCATTCAAGGTCGCGCGCCGGCCGGAGGCCGTGGTGGGGACGGAGTGCCAGACGGGATTGCAAGCCAATAACGCCGTTTCTCCAATTTGGCTTGCGATCTCGTCTGGCGCTCCATCCCAGCCGCGCCTTTCCGCGGCGCGACCCTTCTGAATGTCGCGATTACCCCGATCTATCCGTGATAGTCCGCGTGAATCCGTGACCGTGGACCGAGAGAATCCGTGATCGGCCAGCTTGAGTTGCCGCCACACTGCCCAGTACTCTTGCGAATTGAGACCGATGCGACGGATTTGCGTGCTCCTTCTCGTGCTGGCCGGCGCAGCGTGCCGCCAGTCCGCGACCGAAACGGCTCCCGTGACGAAGGAGCATCCCAACGTGCTGCTCGTCACGATCGATACGCTGCGCGCCGATCATGTGGGCAGTTACGGCGCGGCGAATGCCATGACGCCGAACCTCGATGCCCTGGCAAAACGCGGCGTCCGCTTCGAGACGGCGCTGTCCCACGTCCCGCTCACGGGTCCGTCTCACACATCAATCCTCACGGGACGAACGCCTCCAGGGCACGGGTTTCGAAACAACGGCGGTTACGTGATGGCCCCGTCGCTGCGCACGGCGGCCGAGGACTTCAAGCAGGCCGGGTATCGCACCGGGGCGTTCGTCTCGGCGTTCCCGCTGGATCGCCGGTTCGGTTTCGACCGGGGATTCGAGATCTACGAGGATCACTTGCCGCGCGGCCACGACCTCCGGCGAACGCCGTACGTCGAGCGACACGCCGCGGCCACGACCGATGCCGTGCTGCGATGGCTTGGCACACTGAACGCTGCCGCTGCGCCCGCGCCGTGGTTCATGTGGGTCCACTACTACGACCCGCATGCCCCGTACGAGCCGCCAGCCGATCTCGCCGCCCGGTTTCGCGACGCGCCGTATGACGGCGAAATCGCGTCCGTCGATCGCGAACTGGCGCGCGTGCTCAAGGCCATCGAACAGCGCGGAGAGCTCGGCAAGACGGTCATCCTCGTGACGGCCGACCATGGGGAGAGCCTCGGCGAGCACGGCGAGGGCGCGCACGGCCTGTTCGTCTACGACGCGACGATACGCGTGCCCTGGATCATGACGGGGCCAGGTGTCGGCGCGGGACGCGTGTCGCCCACCGTGGCACGCCTGATTGACGTGCTTCCGACACTCCGCGACTTTGCCGGTCTGGGTCAGGCCGCCGGCGTCGAAGGCCGGTCGCTTCGGCCGGCGATCGAGGGGCGCCGCATGGATGACGCCCCGGCCTATGCCGAGTCGCTCTATTCCGAGCTCGAACTGGGGTGGGCCCCGCTCTACTCGTGGCGCGCGGGCGGCTTCAAACTGGTCGAGGCGCCGCGCCCCGAGCTGTACGACCTCAAGAACGATCCCGGTGAACTGACGAACCTCGTGGACAAGGATCGGTCGCGCGTCGCCGAACTGCGTCGCGGCCTCGAGGCCTCGCTGCGCCAGTTGTCGGCGCCGGCAGGCGCGACCGCGTCCGCTGACCCGCAGACGCTCGAGCGGCTCCGCTCCCTCGGCTATCTCGGCGGGTCGGGCGCCAAACGCTCCACGGCCGGCCAGCTTCGCGATCCCAAGGACGGCGTGCGCTTCCTGCCTCGGCTGAACCGCGGCATGTCGGCGGCCCGCCTCGAGCCGGAACTCGCGATCCGGGAGCTGACGTCGGTGCTCGCCGAGGATCCTGGCCTGCCGATGGCCCGCCGCACGCGCGCGATCGCCTACGCGGCAGCCGGCAGGCACGATCTCGCGATTGCGGACATGCGCGCGCTCGAAGCCGCCGGCGAACTGACCGGAGAAGACGCCGTAGTGCTCGGCGACAACCTGCGATTGGCGAATCAGTTCGATGAAGCGAGCCGTGTCTTGCATCGTACGATCCAGGAAAACCCGAAGTTCCCGCAGCCGCGCATCTCCCTTGCCGAAGTGCAGTTCGCGCAACGCAAGTACTCCGACGCCGAAGCCACGTTGAACGGCGTCCTGACGCTCGTGCCCGATTACATCGAAGCCCTGCGCCGCCTGGGCGATCTTGCGATCATGCGCGACGACATGCCGGCCGCCGGCGCACGCTATGCACGCATTCTCGAGCTCGACACTACGGACGTGCCGGCGATGATCAAGCTCGGCGTTGTGCGTATGCGGACCGGGCAGCCTGGTGAAGGGATGCGCCTGTTCCAGTCCGCGATCGAGCGCGATCCGAAGAACGGCGAGGGCCTGCTCTATCTCGCTGGAGCGTTGACTGCAGGCAAACGCTTTGCGGAGGCGGTTCCATATCTGGAGCGGGCCGTCGCCGCTGATCCCCAATCGACGATGGCCTTGAACGGGCTCGGCTTCGCGCGTCTCGAGCTCGGCGACAAGGCTGGCGCGAGCGTGGCGTTCCGCGAGTCTCTCCGTATCGATCCCGGACAACCCGATATCGCGACCAGGCTCAAGGCGCTTCACGGCGGCGGGTAATCGCCGGATCGATCACTCGAATGGCAAAGACTTATCGTATCGCGCTCTATCCCGGCGACGGCATCGGCCCGGAGGTCGTCGAGTCGACACGAACCGTGCTCGAGGCGCTCGAGAGCCAGCGTGGCGGATTTCACCTGGAGTATCAGTCGTTCGACTGGGGCATGCCTCACTACGACCGCCATGGTCAGGTGGCGCCCGACGATTTTCTCGCCACCCTCCGCCGTTTTGACGCGATCTTCCTGGGCGCAGTCGGCTGGCCCGAGCGCCTGCCAGACCACATCACGCTGGCGCCACTCATCCGGCTGCGTCAGACCTTCGATCTGTACGCCTGCGTTCGGCCGGCGCGCACGTTCCCCGGCGTACCTCAGCCCGCTCCGCATGGATCAGAAGATCGATCTCGTGGTGGTCCGCGAGAATTCTGAAGGCGAATACGTCGACAACGGGGGCGTCACCGCGCGTGGCACCGCCGATGAAGTGGCGATCCAGTCGGCCGTGCACACGCGCCGCGGTGTCGAGCGTATTCTCCGTTTCTCGTTCGAGCTCGCTCGCACGCGAGGTCGCCGATTGACGATGATCACGAAGTCGAACGCACAGCGGTTTGCGTACGTGCTGTGGGACACGGTGCTCGCGGAGCTGACGAGCGAGTATTCCGACGTCGCGACGGACAAACTTCACATCGATGCCGCGACGCTGGAGCTCGTCCGGCGGCCGCAGACATTCGACGTCGTCGTCGGTTCCAATCTTTTCGGCGATATCCTCAGCGATCTCACCGGCGGGATCACCGGCAGCCTCGGCTTGAATCCTTCCGCAAATCTCGACCCGCAGCGTCGCTCACCGTCGCTCTTCGAGCCGGTGCATGGCTCGGCACCGGACATCGCCGGACGAGGCATCGCCAATCCCACGGGTGCACTGCTGAGCGCGGCGATGATGCTCGAGTGGCTCGGTGAAGGCGCGGCGGCGTCGATGCTCCGAGAGGCCGTCGAGCGCGCGCTGGCAGCCGGTCATCGGACGCCGGACATTGGCGGCAGCCTGACCACGACAGCAATGACCGCGAAGATCGTAGAGCAGGTCGGTTCGTGAACCGGTCCCGCGTGTGGCGCGCGGGGCTGCCACTCGTCGCCGGCCTCGTCGTTGCCCTCAGCCCCGTACCTGCCGGCCTTGCCCCGCATGCCTGGCTTTACTTCGCCGCGTTCATCGTCGTCATTCTCTGGCTGATTACCGAGCCGCTGCCAGCACCGGCAGTCGGCCTGATAGGGGTGACGGCCATTGCCGTCCTGCGGCTGCCATTCGGCCCGAACGAGCTCGCCGACCCGGCATTCCGTGCACCCGCCGAAGCCGTGAAATGGGCGCTGGCCGGATTCGCCAACAGCACGGTCTGGCTGATCTTCGCCGCGTTCATCGTCGCGATGGGCTACGAGAAGACGCGTCTTGGGCGGCGCATCGCACTGTTCCTCGTGAAGCATCTGGGACGCCGCACGCTCGGTCTCGGCTACGCCATTACGTGCTCCGATCTGGCGCTCGCCGCCTTTACGCCATCGAACACCGCACGCAGCGCCGGAACGATCTTTCCAATCATCCGGAACATCCCTGAGCTGTACGGATCGCGGCCAGAGGACTCGCCGCGCCGAATCGGCGCGTACCTGATGTGGCTGGCCTTCGCCGCGACGTGCGTCACCAGCTCGATGTTCGTGACGGCGTTGGCACCGAACATCCTGGCCCTGGCGATGGTGAAGAGCGCGACCGGCATCGAGATCACGTGGACCGAATGGTTCGTAGGCTTCCTGCCGGCCGGCGCTCTCCTGATTCTCGCCCTCCCCTACCTTGTGTACAAGCTCTATCCCCCGGAGATCACGATGAGCCACGAGGTGCCGCGATGGGCGGCGCTGGAACTGCGCGAGATGGGACGTGTGACATCCCATGAGCGCGCCATGGCGACACTCATCCTTGGGGCACTCGTGCTCTGGATCTTCGGTTCGTCGGCTATCGATCCAACGATGGTGGCGATCGCGGTCATCGCCGTAATGCTCGCCGGCGGCATCGTGTCATGGGACGAGGTCGTCGGCAATCGGCCAGCGTGGAACGTCCTTTGCTGGTTCGCGACGTTGGTGGTTCTGGCGGACGGACTCAACAAGGTCGGGTTCGTGGGGTGGTTCGGGAGCGCGGCGGCGGCGCGGTTCGCGGGTCTGCCGCCCACCATCATCATGATCTCGCTCGTCGCTCTGTTCTTCTTCGTCCACTACATGTTCGCGAGCCTGACCGCGCATACGACGGCGGTGCTGCCGGTCATCCTTGCGGCAGGGGTCGTCGTGCCGGGCATGCCGATACGGACGTTTGCGTTGCTGCTGGGATTTTCGCTCGGCATCATGGGCGTGATTACGCCCTATGCGACTGGCCCCGCGCCGGTGTACTTCGCGAGCGGCTTCATTGCGAGGCGCGATTTCTGGAGACTGGGTCTGGTCTTCGGCCTGATCTTTCTCGCCGCACTCCTGTTGATCGGGATTCCGTGGCTGATGCTCCTCGGTACGTAGGCCCGAGCTTTAGCTCGGGCACCGTTCATTTTGCCCAAGCTGACGCTTGGGCCTACGTACACGTCACCGCGTCCGATTGACGTACGTCGCGACAGCGCCGACCGTATCAACCCAGACGCGGCGATCCGGCTGCTGAAGATAGCGTGTCAACGCGCGAACCATCGCTACTCGCGTCACCTGCTTGCCCTGCGTCGCACCGATGTCGTGTCCCGCCAGCACCAGCCATTGGCCCCGAGCGATGGCGTCACGAACCACCGGTTCGAGTTCGCTGAAATCGACGTCGTCCATGGGGTAACCCGTGATCTGCGCCAGGTCGACGTAGCCAGGATCGTTGGGAGCTTCACTGAGCCACAGTCGCCCAGCAAGAAAGAGCTCGCTGACCAGCGGCACGTAGCTCACCACTGCGCGTCCGCGTCCAACGAACGTCTGCCCACACGGATATGCGAACGTGCGCGGGAGGACGCCCGTCGCGGCTTCGATCGCACGATTGGCGTCGGTCAGCTCGCCGCGCATGCGATCGACGGAGAAGTCCTCGAGAGCGCGTGCGCGTGACCATTCGAAGTTCCCGCTGCACGGATGGGCCATCGAGTGGTTGCCTAGCTCGTGACCGGCCGCGGCGGCTTTCTTCCACTCAGCGGCTCGATCTCCGAGGTTGCTTGCGGTCAGGTAGAACGTTACTTTCGTTCGCGTCTCGGCAAACACGGGCACGCCCACATCCAGCTGCGACTCGCGTGCATCGTCAAAACTCAAGCTGACCGCCGCGCGATGGCCGCCCGGCCACGAGAATGGGCTCGTCGGCGCCTGTGCGACCGGATGAGATGACAGCGCGAACGCGAGCGAGGCGATCAGGAGTGCGACACGCGGTCGGCAGGCTTCGGTCATCGGAGGTGAAGCGATTATCTCGCTGCGACGATCTCCCAGCTCAACGAAAATTGGGCGACAATCCTTGACACCGATTGCGATGCCGAATCTGTTCGCGCTCTGGTTCGGATTCCGGGAACCCATCGACCGCCGGACCTACGTCGTCTCGGGCGTAGTTCTGATGATCGTCAAGTATCTGCTCGACGCCACCGTCGCGTGGACGGTCTTGGGTGCCTGGTGGGCGCCGTGGCGCTATCTCTGGCCGCTCTGGTCAATACGGATGGCGCAGTTCCAGGCGGCGCCGGGGGCACTGTTTCTCTACCTCGGGCTGATGACGCTCCCCTTTTTCTGGATTGGCGTGAGCATGTCCGTTCGACGGGCAGCAGACGCGGGCCTGCCGCCGTTGGTGGGCCTCGCCTTCGCCATCCCCGGTGTCAACTTCTTCACGATATTCGCCCTGTCACTCGTCCCATCCGTACCTGCAACGGCATGGACCAGCAGCGAACCGCTCGGCAGAGACGAATCGCCGATCGTGCAAAGCGCGCTCACCGCGATCGTCGTCGCAACGCTAATCGGCGTCGCGATGGGATTGGCGTCCGCCCGCGGCTGGTTCGTCTACGGGTTCGCGCTCTTCTTTGCCACACCACTCGTCATGGGCGTGACGACCGGCTATCTGACGAACCGCCCGGTTCCGACTGCGATCTACGTGACGCTCAGCGCGGCCGTGCTCTCCACGTTTCTGACCGGTGGCGCCCTTCTTCTCTTCGCCCTCGAGGGATTCCTCTGCATTGCCATGGCCGCGCCAATCGCGCTGACCATCGTGATTCTCGGCGCGCTCATCGGCCGGGCCATCGCTATTCACGGACGTCCGGCCACGGCCTCGATGCTCGTCATCGCGGCATCGCTGCCGCTCGTCGGCGCGACCGAGTCGCTCACTCAGGCGCCGGTCCTACACGAGGTGGTCACGGCGATTGACATCGACGCACCGCCTGACGAGGTCTGGCCGAACGTGATCGGTTTTGCCGAGTTGCCGCCGCCATCGGATTGGCTGTTTGCGACTGGCATCGCTTACCCGATGCGTGCGCGTATCGCGGGCGCCGGCGTAGGCGCGATCCGGTCGTGCGAGTTCTCGACCGGCGCTTTCATCGAGCCGATCACGGCATGGGACCCCGGCCGTCGGCTCGCGTTCGATGTCCGCAGCCAGCCTCCCGCCATGCGGGAGTGGAGCTTCTACGCCGCGGTACACCCGCCGCATCTCGACACGATGCTTCGGAGCCGTCGAGGAGAGTTCCGCCTGATGAGGCGGCCAGATGGCGGCACGCATCTCGAAGGCCATACGTGGTACACCTTGACGGCGGCTCCGACAATGTATTGGCGTGTCTGGTCGGATGTGGTCATCCACCGCATTCATGAGCGCGTCCTCGCGCACGTGAAGCGGTTGAGCGAAGCGCGACAGGACGTCCGACGCTAGTCCGCCACCCTTCAGTCAACGCCGAACCTCGAGATCCTCGCGAAGCAGTCGCGCGAGCAGGTACGACGTCGCACGATCGGGATAAGCAAAAACGCGCGCGAGTGCCTGTCGTGCTTCACCGTCTCTGCCGAGCGCGCGCAGCGCCCGCGCCCGCGTGTACGCGGTCAGTCCCGGCGTGCCGCTGTCTCCTTCTTCCAATGTCGCGGTCAGATCGTTCACGATTGCCTGAAGACGTTCGACGGTGTCCGTGGACGCCTGTTGGCCTGAAACACGATCGGCATCAGCCGCCACCACACTGGCGAGCGATCCTTTACGACCCGCACTCCTTGCCAGAGCCTGCCGCCGCTCGCGCGCGCTGCTTTCCCGACCGCACCGTGATTCCACGTCCGCGATTTCAAACTGCATCGCCGGATCCTGCGTGGCGCGTTCGATCGCCTTGCTGTCGAGCGTCATGCCGCCCGCCACAGCGCTCAGCGCATCGAGCTCCTTCAGCGCGTCCTCACATCGACCAGCTCGCGAAGTCGCCCGGGCGGCCACCACACGTGCCGTGCCCAGGACGCGTTCGGGCGTCATCCCGCCTTCTTCGCGCGGGAAGAACCGGTTGCGGAACAGCGATTCGGCGTCGGCGAGGCTGCCCGCTTCCGCGCGTGCCAACGCCAGCTTGTAGACGAGAACCGGCGGCATCGTCTTCACGTCTGGATGGCGTTCCAGCGACGCCGAGCGCTCCGCGACTGACGCGCCGGCGGCGCCATAGGCCTGATCGAGCGCTGTGTAGACTTCGACATTGCGCGCGTCGTGTGCGATTCCTTCCTTCAGCACCTCGATCGCCTCGGTTGTTTTTCCTTCGTGGAGCAGTGTCATCCCTAGATTTCGGTGCAGTGTCGGGAGATCCGGCGAGATGGTGCGAGCGCGCTGCCAATCGGCGATTGCCGATGCGCTCAGGCCGGACGACAGATACAGAGAACCACGCAGAAACCTGGCGGTCCCGTCATCGGGATTGGCCGCGAGCGCGGCGTCCAGCACGGCGTAACTGGACGCGCGATTCGGGAACACGTAGGTGGTATCCAGATCGGACGCGCGCCGGTAGGCATCGTCGACATCCACTCGACCCAGCGTCTTTCCGACGAACGCGCGGTAGTAGGCGATGAGCGGATTGGCCGAAAGCGATCGTGCCCCCGGTTCAGCAGCCGGCGGCGCGACCTCGGGATATGCGTGATCCAGGAGCACCCACGCGTCAGCCAGCGCACCGAGGGCCAGATAGTGATCGACGAGCGTGAGCAGTCGGTTGCCGTCTGCGGCAAGGTGCGTCCAGAGCGCCGGATCGGGAGTGCCCAGTCGAATCGCTTCGAAGCGGAGAAGGCTGCTTGTCGGATCCTGCTGCAGCCAGTGGGCACATCGTTCTTGCGCGCGTGACACCTGCCTCTCGAGCCTGAGCAGTGTGACCTCAGTGGCTCCGGCCAGCAGGTTTTCAGGGTTCGCCGCGATAAGCGCTTCGATACGCGCCACCGCCTCTGCTCTCTTCCCTTCTCGCGCGGCGAGCCGGGCCAACTGCAGGCGTGCCGGCGCGCTCGTCTGCGCGAAGCGCTGCGCGGCCTCCAGTTGCTCGCGGGCCTCGCGGTGGTCACCCAGGGCAGCCCGTGCCAGCCCGAGATAGTAGCGGATTTCCATATCCGTCGTGTCGCGCCGATAGGCGCGCTCCAGCCATGTGAGGGCGTCGCGAACGTTGTCGCGCGATGGATCGACGGACCTGGCCTCCGGCCAGTGCAACGACGTCGCGAGGCGTCCAGCGGCCTTGTTCAGCTCCAGGCTGTCGGCAAAGCGAGCCAGACCAGATCGGTAAATCTGTAGTGCTTCGAGTCGGCGACCATTGAGCTCGGCGTCTTGCCCGAGCTCGACGAAGTCGCCGTCGCTACGCTGCTCGGAAGGCGGCGCACGATGCGCCTTCTGCGGACCCGTCGGGACCTCCTTCGGCGTCAACGCATCGTAGCGACCCTCCTCGTGGTGCAGCAGCAGACGACCTTTGGCGTCACGCAGTTCGAAAGACCACGGCTCGTCCGCAGGCAAATCGGCCAACTGACGTTGCCAGATCTGACGAGCCACCAGCGCGGCGGACGTGTCGAACACGACGCGATCGCCTTGCCGAACCGCAACGCGGGCGCCCGGTATCGAACGCGTGGCCCTCAAGGCGAACGTGACGGCGCTGGCATTTCGAGTCGCGTGGAACACGGCGTCGACGGTTGCTCGCGTGACGCCATCCATCTCACGGACCGGCAGCCAGTATTCCGAGAACGACACTCGCTCCTGTGGGCCAAGGAAGGCGTACGTTTCCTGATTGCGGAACAACCCTGACTGCAACTCGACGTAGGCGCTGCGATCGTCCGACAGTGCCTCTCGCCAGGCGTGCGCGTCGCTGTCGAACCCCCACGACCAGACTTTGCTCGTCGGCAATTCATCCGGCGACGCCACGCGCATCGTGCCGGTTCTGGTCGACGGGTGCCAGACGCCAATGAACGGCTCTCGTGTCTTGTAGGTGAACAACGAGACGGGACCGCCCGTCTGGTTGCGGATGATCCGGAGGTCCCGGCCCTCCGAGTCGATCGGCCACGGTTGGATGGCAGTAAATCCATGCGTTGCCATCAGATGTGTCGGATAGACCAGCTCTGAGTCGTCCTGGACTTCGACTGCTGCATTCGTCCACCAGTAGTAGCGGTGTCGCGCATCGCCGGTGTTGAAGAGCGTCGTGTGCTGCTCGAGGACGGCACGTCCGGGACGCAGGCGCAGCTCCACACGCCACGACGATCCGACGACGGCGTCGACGTTGCCGACCCAGATCGAGGCACTCCCGTCGGCGTTGCGCATCAGCGCGGAATCGACTGGCGACATCGACATCCAGTTGTGCGAGACCGGGAAGTTGAACTCGATGCCGAATGCGGCCCAGGCGCCCCGATACCCGATCAGTGCCTTCTTGATCGAGCGATTCGCATAGAACATCTGCCGCCCGCTGATCTTGTCGAGGCAGCTGTACAAATGGCCGCCAAGCTCCGGCAGCACCGTGACCTTCAGGAAGTCGTTCTCGAGGAAGAGCGCATGGTACCGCTCGACTCTCCGCTCGTCCGTCAACGCGTCGCGAATCGTGTACGGATAGTTGAAGCGCTTGCCGGCAAACACGTCAAAGGGCGCATTCGGGCTCGGAGACTGCTCCACCGTCGTCGGCAGCGCCATCTCCCCTTCCCAGGCGCGCACCGCAGTGGCGTGGGTCGGCTGCGCCACCTGCAGTGCCCAGAGCGTGGCGCTCGACAGAAGGAAGAGCACAAGACGCGGAAACCATTGGCATGGCGAGAAAAACGTTGACATCGCGGCGGGTGGCGATGATATCAGCTCCACACGCATGCGTCTCATCGCCACTCTCCTGCTGTTCGGCTCGTTGTTGTCCGCGTTGAGCGATTCACGCCCGCTCCTGGCCGATCGTCCACTTGTCCTCGATGGCGCGCAAATCATCGACGGCACCGGCAACGCGCCTGTGGCTTCGGGTCGCCTCGTCATCCGGAACGAGCGCATCGTGGCCGTCGGTCCGAAAGACACGACACCGGTGCCATCGGAGGCCGAGCGACTGGATCTCTCCGGACGCACGATCATTCCCGGGCTCATCGATCTTCACTTTCATATCGAGGATGATCCCAAGCTCGCCCTGCGTCAGCTCAGTCACGGCGTCACGACGTTCCGCGATCCCGGGCAGTGGAACGACAAGTTCGCCGGCCTGCGGAAGTTCATCGCTGACGACGGATTGAAAGGGCCGCGGATCTTCACCTGCGGGCCGCACATCGACGGCGACCACCCCGCATATCCGAACGATTCGGTCGTCGCTCGCGATCCCGAGGAGGCGAGGCGCTTTGCCGAACGGAACATCGAAGAAGGTGCCACGGCACTGAAGATTTACTTCCGCCTGCCGCTGGCGAGTGCGCGCAGCGTCATCGACGTCTGCAACGCCCATCACATACCCTGCACCGCGCACCTCGAGATCCTCGACGCGCGCGAGGCGCTCCTCGCCGGGCTTCACGGCATCGAGCACATCACGTCGCTTGGACCCAGCCTGCTGCCGGCGCGGGATCGTGAACGCTATCGACAAGCCGTCCTGCTCGACAACGACGCGCGTCGCGAGGGCCGGTACCGCATGTTCGCGCAGCTGAATCTCGATGGCCCCGAGGCCAAGGCGTTATACACGGTCCTTCGCGAGCGCCGCCCGTGGCTCGACGCGACGCTCGCGGTGTTCGAGCGACGAGCCGATCGGCCCCCTGCCAAAACGACGAGAGAGACGGCCGTGATCATGGAAGCGGGGTTCGCGAACATGAAGCGATTGACCCGGCGCGCCGTGATCGAAGGCGCGCGCGTGGTCGTCGGCGGACACTCGGAGGTGCCCTTCGCCGGCCGCGGCGAGGCGCCATGGCGCGAGCTGGAATTGCTCGTGGAAAGCGGCTTTACTCCGCTCGAGGCGCTGACGGCGGCAACCGGCACGGCCGCCACCTTCCTCTACCGTGAGCAGGAACTGGGAACGCTGCGACCTGGTCTCGCCGCCGATCTCGTCGTGCTGGACGGAGACCCGATCAAAGACATCCGTGCGATTCGAACGGTCCAGCGCGTCATGACCGCAGGCACCTGGGTCGCTCGGGAGAAATACAAACCCTACTAGCTTCACCCGACCATCGCGCCACAATCAGGACGCTCTGACGAAAGACGCAGCGCGCGGCTTGCTGATACCGGGATCATGAGAGCAAGCGTGCGAGCGGAACGTACCACTCACCATCGATGGACATCGTTGCGACTGCGAATTGCACACCCCGGCACACCGACGGTCGCATTCGGGTTGCCTGGTCCCTTGACCGTCTGCGGCCCTCCTGTCAGGCTAGGTCCGGTCACGGCCGCGCTGGCGGTCGAGGGGAGTTGGCACATGCGTCGTTGCGTTGCATTTCGCCGCGTGGTCGGCTGGATCGTTGCGGTCGCCACGCTAGGTGTCGGATATCAGCAGGCTCCACGCGCGCAGAGCGCAGGAATGAATGCGAAGCAGCGCTGGCTCGCGGGGGAACCGATGCCTATCAACGCGGTCGCCGCTGCGCGCGCGCGACGCGAGGCACTGGCAACCGGACCTCGACAGCGGTTCGTGCCCGGCCGCGTGCTGGTCAAATTGAGCGATAGCTCTGAATCCTCGCTGAGCACGTTGGCCGCCAGGGTCGGAGGGCGCTCCGTCTCACGGCGTCCGTTCGCCGACTTCGTCGTCATGGCGATCGACGCGGATCGGGACGTGGTGGCGGCGGCGCAGGAAATCGCGGCCGAGCCTGGCGTCGTGTATGCCGAGCCGGAATGGCGCCGATATGCCACCTACACGCCCAACGATCCGCTGTATCACCTGCAGTGGAACTTCCAGAAGCTCGATATGGAGCGAACCTGGGACATCAATCGCGGAGCGCAGTCGTCGGTCGTCGTGGCCGTCCTCGACAGCGGCGTGGCCTTCGCCGCGAGAGGACCGGCGCAGCCGGCGCCCGATCTGCAGGGAGCGACGTTCGTCTCGCCGCACGATTTCATCTGGGACGATGACCTGCCCGTTGACCTCGACGGCCACGGAACTCATGTTACCGGCACGATCGCGCAACGAACCGGCAACGATCTCGGCGTCGCGGGCATGGCGTTCAACGTGGCGATCATGCCGGTGAAAGTGCTGTCGGAAAGATGGGACGAGATCCTCGGCGCCCCGAACGTCGGGACCAGCGCGACGCTCGCCGAGGCCCTCCGCTACGCTGCGGATCACGGCGCGAAGGTGATCAACCTGAGCCTCGGCGGCGAAGGTGAAAGCGATGCCGAGCGCGACGCCATCAACTACGCGATTTCGAAGGGCGCGGTAGTCCTTGCCGCGGCCGGCAACGACGGCGAGATCGGTAGCCCCGAGTCCTTTCCTGCGGCTTTCGCGACCGAAATCCAGGGCTTGATTGCAGTCGCCGCGCTCGACTTCAACCTGGAGCGCGCGGTCTACTCGAACAGCAACGACTACGTGGAGATTGCCGCACCAGGCGGCGATGTCTTTGCGGACCTCAACGCCGACGGCTTCGGTGACGGTGTGCTGCAACAGACGCTCGATCCCGCCTCGGTCGACGAGGGCATCTTCGATGTCTTCGGCTACTTCTTCTTCGAGGGCACGTCGATGGCGACGCCGCACGTGGCCGGCCTCGCGGCGCTGCTCGTCTCGCAAGGGGTGACAGACCCGAAAGCGGTGGAAGCGGTGATCGAGCGCTTCGCGACCAACATCGGCCCGAGCGGCCGCGACAACGAGACCGGCTTCGGCGTCATCAACCCGCGCGCCACCATCCGCGGCCTGGGGATCAGCAAATGAAGGGGCCGCTCCTCGTGTTCACGATCGCGCTCGCTGGCGCGGGGATGGTCCCGTCCGTGGCGCGGGGCCAGGTGGCCACCGTCCCCGCCGGTGACCAGCCGAAAACGCAGAGCATGGTCAGAACGACGCGAGATCAGGTGCTCGTCTGGCGTCGGAACCCCAGCGCTGTAATCGCCACGATTCCGGAAGGCGTGACGCTCGAGGCGATCGCACGCGACGCGCAGTGGTATCAGGTTCGCGTGCCCGAGAAATTCGCCGGCGCTGGGGGCGCAGTCGGTTTCGTTTACCGGGGCCACGTCCAGCTCGTCGAGGGACCCGAGCCTCCGCTCCGCGCTGCCGAGACTCCGGCATCCCAGACGACGGGTGCGTCTCGGCCGAAAGCGCCGCCTCCGCCCGCGTTCAGTGCACGCGGCTACGGCATCGTATCGATCGACTGGTTTCAAGCGAGCGACAGCTTCAAGGCCATCCTCGATCAGTCGCATGGCGTATTTTACGGCGGCGGTGGCCAGGCCATCTTCCGCCACTTCTTCGTCGACGTGTCATTCGAGCACTTCGAGAAGACCGGCGAGCGCGCCGTCGTCGTGGACGGGGACGTCTTCCGGCTCGGCATTCCCGACACGATCACCATGGACCCCTGGCGCGTCGTCGGCGGCTACCGGTTCCCGGCGCAGAACAACGTCACGTCGTATGTCGGCGGCGGCATCGGATCGCTGCGCTTCCAGGAGACGTCGGACTTTGCCGACGCCGACGAGACCACGGACGAGCGCTTCACCAGCTATCACGTCGTTGCGGGCGCCGAGTACGGGGTGAAGAAGTGGCTGTGGGTTGCGGGAGAGGTGCGATACTCGAGCGTTCCTGACGCCATCGGCGCGCCGGGAATCGCCGCGGAGTTCGACGAGACGAACCTCGGCGGATTCGGCGTCGCAGTCAAAGTGCTCGTGGGACGCTAGTCGGGGCGCATGGCTATGCGCTCCGGGGGGTGTCGGGGACCTCGTCCCGTCCATAAGGCGGACCTTCAGGTGCGCCTTTGCCGGGGCTAACGCCCCGCCCTCATAGGGCGCCCGAACTACGCTTGCGTGCGATACCAGTCCACCGTGCGCCGCAGGCCCTCTTCGAGCCCCACAATCGGCTCGTAGCCAAGAATCGCTTTCGCCTTCGAGATATCGGCCAGCGAATCACGCACGTCGCCCGGGCGGGCCTCAACGTGCACCGGCCGCGCACTCACACCGATGATCTCGCCGAGCGTCCGCGCCAACTCCAGGATCGAGATCTGCCGGCCGGTCGCGACGTTGATCACCTCGCCTGACGCACCCAGTGCTGTGGCGGCCCGCAGCACGCCGTCGACGACATTGGCCACATACGTGAAATCCCGCGTCTGGCCGCCGTCGCCGACGATGGTCGGCGCTTTGCCCTCCAGCAGGGCGGTCACGAAGAGCGCGATCACTCCCGAGTACGGCGACGAAGGATCCTGTCGCGGTCCAAAGACGTTGAAGTAGCGGATGCTGACGGTCTCGACGCCGTAGAGCGCGGTGAAGAGCTGCATGTATTGCTCGCCGACGAGCTTCTGCAGCGCGTAAGGCGACAGCGGATGCGTCGGCATGTCCTCGCGCTTCGGCAAGGCCGGCGTATCGCCGTATGCGGACGACGACGCCGCGTAGACGACCCGTTTCACCTGTGCGTCGCGCGCCGCGAGGAGGAGCTGGAGGGTCGTGTCAACATTGGCGCGGTTCGACGTCGCCGGATCCTGCACCGATCGCGGCACCGAGGGAATCGCGGCCTGATGGAGGACGTAGTCCATCCCGGCAACCGCGCGCGTGGCGACAGCAGGATCGGCGAGATCGCCCTCGACGAGCTCGGCACGATCTCCGACAACCGCGAGATTCCGGCGGTGACCGGTGATGAAACTGTCGGCGATGCGAACGGTCTCGCCTCGGCCGACGAGTGCTTCTGCGAGGTGCGATCCAATGAAGCCGGCCCCGCCGGTGACGAGCCATCGCGCCATAATCAGTTTTGCCTGGAGGCAGTAGGAGAGTCTGGGACCGGCGGGAAGTCTGCGACCGGCAGGCCCGGGACGATCTTCAGCGCGTTGCCGTAGTACACCTTCCGCAGCACGACATCGGGAAGCTCGAGGCCGTAGAGCTTCCAGAATGCGTGGTAGTCCCGATAGTAGTCGAAGTACTCGTCGGCGCTCTCAAAGGTTCGCCAGTAGTACGGATACTCGCTGGCCTGGTAGGAGTCCTTCCCGAACAGGATCCGATCCTGATACTTGACGAAGAATGCCCGCGCGGCGCGCGGCTGGCGCCCGAGCTCGGCGAGGATCGCACCGGTTTCCGTGTAGACATTCGGCATCCGATCGAGCATTGCAGAGAGCCGAGCGAGATCGTTTGCATGGAACCCGAAGTGCGCGGCGATGAACGTCGTGTTCTTCTGCTTCGTAAACAGCCGATCGCGCTCGGCCATCAGCGCTTCGAAGCCCGGAAAGGCCGATGGCGGCCGGCGACGCTCGGGATGGACTTGAAGCTCCAGCCACCGTTCGTTCTTCTCGTCGACCGTCTCGAAAAAGGACCCTGGTTCGCCCGTGTGGATCAACACCGGGATGTGCAGCCGCGCGCATGCCGCCCACACCGGATCGAGCTCGGGGTCGTCGACCGGTACACGGCGGCCGTCCCTGCGCTTCAGCGTCAGTCCGAGGTTCTTGTAGATCTTCAAGCCGCGTGCGCCGGCCTTGACGTCGGCCTCGAGCCGGGCCGCCGCCCGGAGTCCGTAGCCGAACTGATTCTAGATCGTCGAAGTCGAGGTTCGCGAACTGCACCATCCGCGTCGGCGCCGCACTGCCGGCGACAACGGCGATTTTCCGTTTCAGCTCATCACCAGTCCCGCCACTGAGGTTGACGAGCAGACGGAGGTTGAGCGCGTCCATTTCGCGAACGATCGTCGTCCAGCGGTCGGTGCTGAGATCGAAGTGATGGCTGTGAACGTCGATGACGGGATACTTCGCTCGCGGCACGGCGTGCGCGGGCACGACAAGCGTCGATTTGGGTTTGTACTGCCGGATGCCCAGGTCCTGGGCGGGAACGCCAATCGCGGCCAACGCCACGAGGGTCGCGAGTACGAACGGCATGCGGCGCGCGCGATGCGCGACGCTGCGGAACAGAGGTGAGAGAGCCGCAGTCAAGCCGATAAGCCGAATTCTGTCCGCCTTCGCCGCCTGACGGCGAGCGTCGGCGTGACGACCATTCCTCTCGCCCGGCCATCACTGGCCGAATCCAGCAACCTACCCGGAGGCTTTGGACGGGCCGCCCTCAAACGCCTCCCTATTTGGTTTTGCTCCGTGCGGGGTTTTGCCTGCCACTTCTGTTGCCAGAAGCGCGGTGCGCTCTTACCGCACCATTTCACCCTTACCCACCGAAAAGTGGGCGGTATCTTTTCTGTGCCACTATTCCGTCAGGTTACCCTGCCCGGGCGTTACCCGGCGCACTGCCCTCTGGAGTTCGGACTTTCCTCCCTCGATCGCGCTTCGCCACCAGCGGTCGCCCGCCGGCGCGGCCTCGATCGACAGCGGTCGTCTGGCCTGGCTGCGGCTCTCTCCTTCTGAACGTGGGGACAGGCTCTCGTTGAGGCCTGTCCCCGGTTTAGCCGTCTGTCTCCTGCGAAATCCGGTACTGTTCCAGTTTCTTGTACAGATTGCTGCGCGGCGTGTCGATCAGATCCGCGGTTTTCGAGATATTCCAGCCTGTCTCGCGCAGCTTCTGGACGAGGAACGCGCGCTCCGCCACTTCCTTGTGCTCGCGAAGCGTCGCTGCCTGGATCGCTTCATTATCCGGTGCGCGAGCACCCCCGTCAACGCGCACGACATCCGGCAGGTTCGCGACGTCGATGGTGTCGCCGGGCGTCATGATGACGAGCCGCTCGATCGTGTTGCGCAGCTCGCGGATGTTGCCACGCCAGCGATATCGCTGCAGCATCGCCGTCGCGGCGTCGGTCAGGCGCTTCGGCCGGAGGTTGTGCTCGCGGCTCGTCATGTCGAGAAAGTGGCGGACCAGCGCGGGGATGTCGTCCGCACGCTCGCGCAGCGGTGGAACATGAATCGGAATGACGTTGAGGCGGAAGTACAAGTCCTCGCGGAAATTCCCCTTCTCGACTTCCTCTTCGAGCCGCTTGTTGGTGGCCGCGATAACCCGGACGTCGACTTTCGTCGTCTTCGCCGAGCCGAGGCGCTCGACCTCGCCTTCCTGCAGCACGCGCAGCACCTTCGCCTGGGTCTTCAGACTCATGTCGCCGACTTCGTCGAGGAAAATCGTGCCCTTGTCGGCCTGCTCGAACTTGCCTACCTGCTTTTCGGTCGCGCCTGTGAACGACCCTTTCTCGTGACCGAACAGCTCCGACTCGATGAGGTCGTCGGGGATGGCCGCGCAGTTCACCTGCACGAAGCGCTCGCGCGCGCGCAAGCTGTTGCGGTGAATGGCGCGCGCGACGAGCTCCTTGCCGACACCGCTCTCGCCGGTGATCAGGACGGTCGCCGCCGTCGGCGCTGCCCGGCGAACTGCGTCGAGCACACCGCGAAGCGCCGGACCTTCACCGACGAGATGATGGCGAGCCTCCTGGGCCTTGCGGAGCGTCAGGTTCTCGTCGACCAGCCGATGACGATCGAGCGCGTTCCGTACGGTGACGAGGACACGCTCAGTGGACAGCGGCTTCTCGATGAAATCAAATGCGCCGAGCTTCGTCGCTTCGACAGCCGTGCTGACGGTCGCATGGCCCGAGATCATGACCACCGGGAGCGCATCGTGCGCGGCCTTCAGCCGCTGCAAGACCTCCAGTCCGTCCATCCCCGCCATCTTGATGTCAAGGAGCACGAGGTCGGGTAGATCGCGATCGGCAATGACGAGGCCGTCCTGGCCCGTGGCGGCGCCTTGCACCTCGTAGCCTTCGTATTCGAGGATCATCTTCAGCGAGTCGCGGATGGCCGACTCGTCATCGATTACCAGGATGCGTGGTTTCATGGGTGTCCGAGGTCGGCGCCCGCGCCACGTGTGCGTCGGCGCGTCAACACGGCGAAGTCGGCGTCAGTCAGATGGCGGCCGCTAGCGGGTGTCCACGCGGATGGTGCGCAGCTCGCGCCGCGGCTCCGCATCCGGAAGATAGACGTACAAGGTCAAGACGTCGCCGGCATGAGCGCTGGCCACGAGCCGGCGGAAGTCGACGGCCGAGGCCACGGGCTGGCGGTTGACTTCAAGGATGACTTGGCCACGCTCGAGGTCGGCGTCGAATGCGGCGCTCAACGGATCGACGCGCGAGATCACGACGCCCTGCAACCGTCGCTGCAGCGCCAGCCTCGCCACGTCATCGCGATCGAGATCGCGAACGCGCAGGCCAAGCGGCTCCTCCGGCGGCGCGGGATTGCTCGAGGGCTGCGTCGGACCGGTCTTGCGCGCCTGAATCGGCCGCCCCGGGGGCCGCTCTGCCAGCTTCACCGTGAGCGCCACGGCACGCCCGTCGCGGACCAGATCGAGCCGCACCGGACTGCCTGGCGCCATCGACGAGATACGACGAATCAACTCGTCGTTCGTCGATACTGCCCGACCGTCGACGGCAGTGATGAGGTCGTAGGGGCGCAGGCCAGCTCGCTCACCGGGCGAGCCTTCGCTCACGTCCTGCACCAGCGCGCCACGCGCGATGCCCAGGTTCAACGACCGCTGTAGATCTGGGTCGACGTCCTTCAACGCCACGCCGATGTAGCCGCGCGCCACCCGGCCGAACTGCTTCAGTTGCGGCAACACGGCGCGCGCTTGGTTCACCGGGACGGCAAATCCGATGTTGCTGGCGCGTGAGCTGATCGCCGAGTTGATGCCGATGACCTCGCCGCGCGTATTGATCAATGGACCACCGCTGTTGCCGAAATTGATCGCGGCGTCGGTCTGGATGTAGTTGTCCAAGCCCTTGTCGAAGAGCTTCCGACCAATGTAACTGACCACGCCGACGGTCACCGTGTGCTCGTACGCCAGCGGATTGCCGATGGCACACACCCATTCGCCGACGCGCAGCGTCTCGGAATCGCCAAGCGGCGCGGCCGGGAAGGGGCCCTTGCCGTCGACCTTGATCAGGGCAATGTCGATATCTGGGTCTGACCCTACCACGTCCGCACGCAGCGTCCGGCCGTCGGCCAGCTTCACGAGAATCCGCTCGGCGCGCTCGATGACGTGGTGATTGGTGAGGATGTAGCCGTCCGGCTCGATGATGACGCCGCTGCCGGTGCCGCGCCGCGGCACGTCGAGCTCGTCGTTGCCGTTCGGCGCCTCCCACGGATGCCCGTCACCGTCGCGGGGGACCGGCGCCTCCCCATCAACCGGCCGCGCACTTCCACGCGAGGTCGCGTCGATATTCACGACGGCCGGGTTCAGACGCTCGGCGACGTCGGCAAAGTTGACCAGGGATGAGCTATTGACAAGGCGCGCGGAGGCCGACGGGAGCGACGCAGGTCGCGTGGTCCGGGACGCCGCCGGCGCCGGAGTGAGCGATCCGGCAACGATCAGACCGACCAGAAACGAACCGGCCGCCACAAGCAACACTGTGACCAGGGCGAACCGTCGGCTCATGTCGGCATTATAAGGCGCAGA
This sequence comes from Vicinamibacteria bacterium, assembly GCA_963800785.1. Classification (GTDB taxonomy): domain Bacteria; phylum Acidobacteriota; class Vicinamibacteria; order Vicinamibacterales; family JAENWD01; genus JAENWD01. The sequence goes on along the minus strand of CAWDCH010000018.1, from coordinate 553,478 downwards.
AACGCGGCTTCATCCAGTGTTTCCACCCCGAGGCTCTTAGCTTTCTCGGCCTTGCTGCCAGGGTCGTCGCCAACGACGACGTAGCTGGTCTTCCGGCTGACGGAACTCGCGACCTTGCCGCCGAGGCGCTCGATGGCTTCGGTCGCGGCCTCGCGTGTCATCGATGGGAGGACCCCTGTGAGGACGAAGATCTTTCCCGACAGCGGGCCATCGCCCGGCGCCGCGCGCAGCTCCGCCGGAGACGCTTCGGCCCGAACGCCCAGATCGCGAAGGCGCTCGACGAGCGCGCGGTTGTGCGGCTCGCCAAACCACTCCGCGACAGATTCAGCAACGACGGGGCCGATCTCCGGAACGCGCTGAAGCTCGTTGACATCGGCGGCCGCGAGCGCGTCCAGTCGCCGGAAGCCTCGCGCCAGGAGCGTCGCCGCCCGTTCGCCGACGTGCCGTAGCCCCAGACCGTGAATTAGCCGCCACAGGTCATTCTGGCGGCTGCGCTCGACCTCGGCGACCAGGTTCGTGCCGACCTTGCCCAGCTTTCGGGGTCGCGCCCGCTCCGACTTCGCCTCTCGCGGAGCGACGACGAGCTGCTCGAGCTGCGGCGCCGTCAGCGTGTAGAGGTCGGCGACGTCATGCACGAGGCCCTGATCGATCAGTTGATCGACGATCGCCGAGCCAAGCCCGTCGATGTTCATCGCGTTGCGCGAGGCGAAGTGCTCGATACGTCGTCGCAGCTGCGCCGGGCACGCGCTGTTCTCGCAGCGCCAGACGACTTCCCCTTCGGGACGCACTAGTAGCGCGCCGCAGGATGGACACTCCGCCGGCATCTGCCACGGTGCGCTCCGGCCGGGGCGATCAGCGTCGACGACCTTGACCACCTTGGGGATGACGTCGCCGCCCTTTTCGATCAGGACGCGATCGCCGACGCGAATGTCCTTGCGCGCCACCTCGTCGGCGTTGTGCAGTGTCGCGTTCGCGATTGTCGAGCCCGCCAGCAACACCGGCTCGAGCACAGCCACGGGGGTCACCGCACCGGTGCGCCCCACATTGACGGTGATGTCCTTCAGCGTCGTCGTTTGCTGTTCCGCCGGGAACTTGTAAGCGAGGGCCCAGCGGGGAAACTTGGAGGTCGCGCCCAGCCGGTTCCGGAGGGCCACCTCGTCGACCTTGATGACCACCCCATCGGTTTCGAACTCGAGGTCGTGACGCGTGTCCTGCCAGCGCGCACACCAGCCGACGAGCTCATCCGGGCCGTTCAATCGAGCCCAATGCGGCTCGACCGGAAGTCCCCAGTGAGCCAGTCTTTCGAGCGTGTCGGCATGTGTCTCGAGCTCGGCAACGCCCACCACCTGATACGTCCACGCCCCAAGACGGCGCTTCGCCACCTGTCTCGGATCGAGGTTCCGCATCGTCCCCGCCGCAGCGTTGCGCGGGTTCGCGAACAGCGCCTCACCGTTGTCCTCGCGTTCGCGGTTGATTCGCGCGAACGCCGCACGTGGCAGGAACACTTCCCCGCGCACTTCAATCTCGGCGGACGGTGCGTCCCGCAGCGTGAGCGGGATCGCGCGGATGGTCCGAACGTTGGACGTCACGTCCTCCCCGCGCTCGCCGTCGCCGCGGGTCGCGCCACGCACGAAGACGCCATCGGCGTACGTCAACGCGATGCTGAGGCCATCGATCTTCAGCTCGGCGACATAGGTCACGGAGCCGGGCGTGCCAAGGCCCTTGCGAACGCGCTCGTCGAATGCGCGCAGCTCGTCCTCGTTGTAGGCGTTGTCGAGGCTCAGCATCGGCGCGCGATGTTCGACGGTCGCAAACCCCTCGGCCACCGTGCCCCCGACGCGCTGCGTCGGCGAATCGGGCGTCACGAGCTCCGGGTATGCCGTCTCGAGCGCTTGGAGCTCGCGCATCAAGGCATCGAACTCGACGTCCGAAATCTCGGGATCCGCGTGTACGTAATAGCGATTTTCGTGGTAGCGAATCCGCTCACGCAGCTCCTTGATGCGGTCACTGGCAGACATCGAGAAGTCCTGAAATTGCGGATTGCGGATTGCGGATTGCGGATTTGATTGCGGATTGGGAATGCAGATTGCGGATTGGCGATGGGAGTGTCACGCGGCGGAGATTCAGCGGTCGCGGAGCAGTACGAATTCGGCAAGCGTCGACAAAGCCGCGCGCTCCGGACCGTCGGGGAACGCCGATAGCTTCTGGCGGGCGGCGTGTGCGTACTCTCGCGCGCGGGCAGTCGCGTAGTCAATCGCGCCCGACTGGTTCAGCAGCCGCGTGATCTCGGCCCACCGCTCGAGGGTGACGCTGCGCTCGTCGACCACGCCGTTGACGAGCGCGCGCGTCGCGCTGTCGGCCTCGGCCAGCAGGCGGATGATCGGCAGCGTGACCTTACCCTCCCGAAGGTCGCCGCCGACCGGCTTGCCCAGGGCGGCCGCATCGCCGGTGAAGTCCAGCAGGTCGTCCATCACCTGGAATGCGATGCCGAGGTTGAAGCCGTATTCACGCAACGCACCCTGCTGCTCCGGCGTCGACGCGCCGAGCATGCCGCCAATCTGCGCGCAGCCTGCGAAGAGATACGCGGTCTTGCGGCGGATGATGTCGAAGTGCTCGTCCTCCGTAATCGCGATGTCGCCGTTCTTCGTCAGCTGATACAGCTCGCCTTCGATCATCCGCAGCGTGACGTCGCAGAGCAGCCGGACGATTTCCAGCGAGTCCTGTGAAAGCGCTAGCGACATCGACTTGATGTAGAGGAAGTCGCCGAGCAGGACGGTGATGTCGTTGCCCCACTGCGAGTGCACGGCGAGCCGACCGCGGCGGTACTCCGAGTCGTCGATGATGTCGTCGTGCACGAGCGTGGCCGTGTGGATGAACTCCACGACGGCGGCATTGGTGACGGCGCGCTCGCCCTGATATCCGCAAAGCCGCGCTGCCATCAGCAGCACGGCGGGCCTGACACGCTTTCCGCCGCTCTGCTGGATGTACTTGCCGATCTTCGGGATGAGGGTGACCTGCGACTGCAGGTGGCGGCCGAACTCCCGCTCGACCCTCGCGAGGTCGTCGCGGATCGGCTCGAACAAGCGGAGCAGATCAGGCGGCGGGCTGTCGACAGAACGGGTCAAGACGCGTTCAATCTCAACATAGTTGCGCGCGGAGTGTCAACGCGGTGTAACCGCCGTCCGTGCAAACAGTTCTCGGAAATTCCGTGTCGTGAGCGCGGCGATCTGAGATGGCGACGTCCCGCGAATTCGGGCGACCGCATCGACCACGTGCGAGACAAAGGCAGGCTCGTTTCTCTTTCCGCGGTGCGGTACGGGCGCGAGGAATGGGCTGTCGGTTTCGACGAGCAGACGGTCGTCGGGCACGAACGCGGCGACCTCGTGAAGGTCGATCGCCTTCGGAAACGTGACGATGCCCGCGAGTGAGAGATGAAACCCGAGATCGAGGGCTTTCCGTGCGCGGTCGATACCGCCCGTGAAACAGTGAAAGACGCCACCCATCCCGTGTCCCTCGGTGGCGAGCGCCGCAAACGTGTCGTCGTCCGCCTCGCGGGTATGGATGATGATCGGCAGGTTCAACGCGCGCGCCGTCGTCAGCTGCTCGACGAACACGTCGCGTTGCACAGCGCGTGGCGAGAAGTCGTAGTGGTAATCGAGCCCGATCTCGCCGACCGCCACCGCGGACGTTTCGACGGCGCGGGCCCTGACGAGCGCATCCGCGTGCCCCGGCCTGCTCTCGCCGACCTTCGCCTGATGGGGATGCACGCCGGTCGCGAAGCGCACGGCGCTCCACGCCGCGGCCACCTTGACTGCCCGCTGCGCCTCGCCGTCATCTTCAGCAGCGAGAATGCAGAGCGCGCCTTCCAACCCCGCCGCTCTCGCCCGAGCGACGATGTTCGTCAGCTCGGGTTCGAAGACGTCATCGGCCAAATGGCAATGCGAATCGATCATGCGATCGTCACACACCTCCCTCGTTCCCGCGTCGCTCGTCCGCCGTCCCCCATACTGCTAGCGCACGCGCATGCCAGGCGCCGCGCCGGGACCTGGCTCGACGAGGATCGGCGCGCCGGCTTCGGTGCTCGCAGCCAGAACCATCCCGTTCGACTCGATGCCCATCAGCTTTGCCGGCTTCAGGTTGGCGACGATGACGATCAATTTGCCGACGAGCGACTCCGGTTCGTAGGCCTCCGCGATGCCGGCGACGATCGTGCGCTCCTCAGTTCCCGCATCCACCCGAAGCTTCATCAGCTTCTTCGACTTCGGCACGCGGTCGGCGGCAACTACCTTGGCAACGCGCAACTCCACCGACATGAATGCGTTTATGTCGAGGACGCCAGGTGCGCTTGGTGCGACAGGTGCGTTCGATGGGACTCGCGGCGCTCCCTGTGGAGGCGGGGCTTCAGCGCCGCCGCTCGCAACTGTTGCCGATGGTGGCACCGAGGCTCCGTCTGCTTGCGGTGACGGAGCCGGCGGTGCAGGCGCTGTTGGTTGAGAGACATTCTGATCAGACACAGACGTATCTCCTGACGAGCCCTTGCCAGGCGCCCTGGGCTCGAGACGAGGCCAGATCGCCTGGCCCTTCACGAAAGTGCGCGCGAGATCGGTCTTCCAGGCGGCGTCGCGATCCAGGCGAAGCTCGCGAGGCGCGAGGGGCTCGCCCACGCGCCGCAGTATTTCCTCGGCCGAGGTCGGCATGATGGGCAGCAGCAACACGGCGGCGATGCGCACGGCTTCGGCGGCATCGAACAGGACCTGGGTCAGCTCGTCGGCGCGCACCGAATCCTTTGCCAGATGCCACGGCTCCGACGTCGCGATGAATTCGTTCGTCCGATCGACGAGCGTGAAAACTGTCGCGGCGGCCTCGTGGATGGCAAATCGGTCCATCGCCTCGCGGTAGCCTGCCACCGTCTCGGTGGCCAGCGCGCGCAACGGTCCAGATTCGCGTGGCCCGGTCTCCACGCGTAGCTCACGATACTTTTCAATCATCGTCGTCACGCGGCTGACGAGATTGCCCAGGTTGTTGGCGAGGTCGACGTTGTAGCGCTCTTCGAATCGCTCCCACGAAAAATCGCCGTCCCCCCCGTATGGGATCTCTTTCACGAGGTACAAGCGCAGCGGGTCCGGCCCCAGGCGATCGGCCGCTTCGATCGGATCGACCACGGTGCCGAGCGACTTGCTCATGCGCTGTCCCTGAAAGTGCACCCAGCCGTGGCCGAACACGGCCTTCGGCAGCGCCAGCCCCGCGCTCATCAGCATCGCGGGCCACACGACGCAGTGAAACCGCGTGATGTCCTTCCCCACCACGTGGAGACTTGCCGGCCACCATTTCGCGAACAGCTGGTCATCCGTACCGTAGCCGACGGCCGCCGCGTAATTGATCAGCGCGTCGAACCAGACGTAGACGACGCTGTCGGGATCAAAGGGCAGCGGGATGCCCCACGCTTGTCCGGCGCGGCTGATCGAGAGGTCCTCAAGGCCGCTTTCGACCAGACGCAGGATCTCGTTGCGGCGGATCTCGGGCTGGATGAACTCCGGGTACGCCGCGTAGTGCTGCAGCAGCGGCTCCTGGTATTTCGACAGGCGGAAGAAGTAGTTCTTCTCGCGAATCCAGTCCGGCTTCGTCAGGTGGATCGGACACTTGCCGTCGACGAGATCCTTCTCCTGCTTGAACGCCTCGCACGAGACGCAGTACCAGCCCTCGTAGTGGCCCTCGTAAACATCGCCGGCGTCGTAGCAGGCCTCGGCCATCCGCTGCACCGCCGCCCGATGCCGCGGTTCCGTCGTGCGTATGAAGTCGTCGAACGAAACGGAGAGCTTCGACCAGACCTCCCGGAAGACGCGCTCCATCTGATCGCAGTACTCATGCGGATCGAGCCCAAGCTCGCGGGCCCGGCGGAATACATTCTGCGAGTGCTCGTCGTTACCCATCAGGAAGTGGGTATCGATGCCGCACAGGCGCTTGTAGCGCGCGATGACGTCGGCGGAGACCTTCTCGTACGCAGTGCCCAGGTGCGGGCGACTGTTCACGTAGTCGATGGCAGTGGTCAGGTAGAAACGCATGAATCAGGAGCGAGAACGATCCAGCCAGGCCTTGAGCGCCGCCGCGTGCACATCCTTGGTCGCTACACCGTGTTCCGCGGCGCGCGCGGCGCAGTCATCGAACTCGGGTTGGGCATTCATGACGGTTGAGCCCCGGCGAGCGACCTTGATCCGCACGCTGCCATATGCGGTCTCGAGCGCAACGATTTCCCTCGTCAAGCATTCGCGCTGCCACTCCGTATAACGCACACCGATCGTCGTCGTCTCGCGGAACAGCACGTCGGTAACCGCTTCTCTCCCGTTCGGCGCCACCAGCACGGTGACGAGCGTGCCCGGGCGGTTCTTCTTCATCTGCACCGGCACATAGAACACCTCGAGCGCGGCCGCCTGATACAAACGGTCCATCAATGGCCCGAACAGCTGAGGGTTCATGTCGTCGATCTCGCATTCGAGGACGGTGACGGCGTGAGTGTGCGCAGCGGCCTCGCCAACCAGGACGCGCAGCACATTGGGCGTCTGCGTGAAGTCGCGATCGCCGGCGCCGTAGCCCGTCGCCGAGATCCGCATCGAGGGAATCGGGCCGAACTCGGTGGCGTAGCCGGTGAGGAGCAGAGCACCGGTCGGCGTCAACAGCTCCGCCTCCGGACCACGCGAGAAAATCGGCGCCGCCCCGAGCAGGCTCACCGTTGCCGGCGCTGGTACCGGAAACACGCCGTGCGCCGAATGCACCATCCCCCTGCCGACGTTCATGGGCGAGACCACTACCCGATCAGGCTTGAACCAATCGAGCGCGAATACGGCCCCGACGATGTCGACGATCGAGTCGAGGGCACCAACCTCGTGCAGGTGCACCCGCTCGACGGGCATCTGATGAATGGCCGCCTCAGCAACCGCCATCCGTTCGAACAGCGCCTTCGCACGCGACTTGCCGTCCGCCGTCAGCGCAGATCGGTCGATGTGCGCGTAAATCTCAGGCAGACTGCGGTGTTCGTGCGCATGCGCCTCGTGCGCCGGGTGCGAGTGGTGCTCGTGCGTGGGGTGATCGTGCGCGTGATGCTGCACGTGATCATGGCTGCGCGCGACGGCGGCAGGGGCGCCGTGCTCAACGAGGCGAAACTTCGTCGCCGAGACGCCAGCGCGCAGGACGCGCTCCGCTTTCACCTCGAAGTTGTCGATAGCGAGGCTGCCAAGGGCCTTGCGGAGGGCGTCGAGCGGGAGTCCCGCGTCGATGAGCGCACCCAGGATCATGTCGCCGGAGGCGCCGTTGAAACAGTCAAAGTAGAGGATCCGCATCGCTCGGCCGGGCCTTCGACGATCACCCGAAACCTTCATTCTAGCCTACCGCCCGCGAAGACAGCAGCTCGGCCCGGGACCGCGGGACGAAATCCCTCGATCCGCCCTAACTTCCTGCCGCCTGCTTCCGTCGAACGCGCATGATGATCTTGCGCGATCTCCGCCATGGCATGCGTGTCCTCTGGCGCGCCCGCAGCTTTACGACGCTGGCCGTGCTCGTCTTCGCTCTTGGCATCGGCGCGACCACAGCGATCTTCAGCCTGTTCGATCGGGCGCTCTTGCGCGATCTGCCCTATCACGATGCGCGCTCGCTGGTGATGCTCTGGGAGGCGCCGCCCGGCGATACGCACAACCGGGTCGCACCGCTGAACTTCGTCGACTGGAGCGAACAGAACCGCACGTTCAGCGGAATGGCGGCGGTGGCGGGCGGCAGCCGGACGCTGACCCGGCCTGGCGCACTGCCAGAGCGCGTCGCGGGACAGTCGGTCACGACTCGGTTTTTCGACGTCCTCGGCGTCGTGCCCCTCGCCGGTCGAACCTTCCGGTCGGACGATGCCGTCGCCGGGGCGCGGTCGGTCGTGATCAGCGAACGGTTCTGGCGGAGCCACTTCGGGAGCGATCCCGCGACCGTCGGTCGGACCGTGCGCTTCGATGGCGACCCGCACACGATCGTCGGAATTGTCCCTAAGCGCTTCCAGATTCTGTTCGCAAGCGATGTGTGGTCGGTGTTCAGCCCACAACGGGCGCCCGAGCAGCGCCAGATGCACTACCTGCAGGTCATTGGTCGCCTGCGCCCTGGCGTCACGATCGATCAGGCGCGCGCAGACATGGCGGCGATCGCTGCGGGCATTGCGCGCGTCTCGCCCGACACGAACAGGGGCTGGAGCGTCACTGTCGAATCGCTCCATCAGGCGCTGATAGGCAGCGACTTGAGGACCACCGCCACCGTGCTGATCGGCATCGTCGCGTTGATGCTGCTGATGGCCTGCGCCAACATCGCGAATCTTCTGCTGGCGCGAGGGATCGGGCGAATGCCGGAGATTGCGCTGCGCGCAGCGCTTGGCGCCACTCGGACGCGCCTGATACGGCAGCTGGTCAGCGAAAGCCTCCTGCTTGCGGCGATCGGCGGCGCCGCGGGCGTCGCTCTGGCGACGGCACTGTTGCGCCTTGCCCCATCATTAATGCCGCCGGAAACGCTGCCTGAGGGCATCGTTCTGGCCCTCGATGTCCGCGTGGCGCTCTTTGCCGTTGCGGTGACGCTCGCGGCTGGCGTGCTCTTCGGATTGGTGCCGGCCTGGCAGGCCACGGACACGCCACTGGGCGCAGCGTTGGCGTCACTAGGCAGAGCGACGACAGAACGTGCTGGCCGGATCCGCGCGCTGCTGGCTATTACGGAAGTGGCCGTGGCGATCGTGCTCCTCGCGGGTGCGGGTCTTTTGGTTCGGACGTTGATGTCGCTCGAAAGCGTCGACGCCGGTAATCGCGAGCACAACGTGCTGACCATGACCACCGTCCTGCCCGACACACGGTATCCAACGTCGGCGCACTTGGCCGCGTTCTATCGGAGCGTCGAGCGCGAGCTGGCGGCGCTCCCCGGAGTGGCGCGTGCGTCGTTTGGGGGAAGCCTGCCCTTCGACGGCTGGGATATCGGCCAGGGCTTCACGGTCGTCGGCGATCCGGCGCCCGATCCGGCGAACCAGCCGTCAGCGCACTATCAGATAACGGGGACTGGCTTCTTCGACACGCTGGGCATTCCAATCGTCCGCGGCCGTGCCTTCGGCGACGCCGACACCGCCACATCCCTTCCGGTATGCATCGTCAGCGACGCGTTCGTGCGGCGGTACGCTCGTGGCCGCGACCCACTGACGCTACAGGTCCGCGTGGACGCCATGTCCTTTCAGGGCCCGACACCAGTCACGCGGCAGGTCGTCGGCGTGGCCCGGCAGGTGCTCGAGACCCCGGCCGACACCGGAGACGCCACGCAGATTTACGTCCCCGTGGCGCAAAATCCGTGGTTCTGGTCCACCCTGTCGGTACGGACACTCGTCCCCCCGGACACCATGCAACCGGCCATCGCCGCGGCCGTTGCGCGCGTCGACAAGAGCCTGGCGGTCGCACAGGTCCGGACCATCGACGAAATCGCGGCGCAAGCAACGGCCCAACCCCGGTTCCGCGCACGGCTCGTCGCGCTGTTTGCATCGCTGGCGTTGATTGTCGCGGCGGTGGGCGTTGCTGGTCTCCTTGCGTTCTCGGTTCAGCATCGGCGTCGTGAGCTCGCCGTAAGGATGGCCCTGGGCGCGCGCGGGAGCGATGTGATGCGCCTCGTGCTCGGCGAAGTGATCGGCGTGCTTGGCGCGGGAACCGCTCTCGGTCTCATTGGGGCTGCAGCGTCCACACGCGTCCTCGACTCTCTGCTCTTCCGCGTGACCCCGCTCGATCCGCTGACATTCGCCGCAGCGCCGGCCGCGTTATGTGTGGCCGCGCTCATCGCGTCCGCCGCGCCGGCGTGGAGGGCCGTACGCACAGATCCGGCGGTGGCGTTGCGTGTCGAGTAAGGCTGGACAACGAGCTCTGAGCTCGTGGCTAGAGTCGCTTGTCCTCGCTGAAACTGAAGTAGCTGACTGTCCCCAAAATCACGTGGTCGACGACTTGAATGCCGAGCAGGGTGCCCGCGGCGACGAGTTGTCGCGTCACCGCCACGTCGTCGCGACTCGGTGCCGGATCGCCTGATGGGTGATTGTGGAAGAGGATGACCGCGGCGGCCCTCGCAGCGACGGCCTCCCGGAAGACGTCTCGAGGAATCGCCGTGCTCGCGTCGAGCGATCCCATCGAGACGATCCGAACGCCCATGAGGCGGAGCTTGGTGTCGAGCAGTACCGTGCCGAATTGCTCGACCGGGACGCCCCCGTACTGCGGGAGCAGCCATGCCGCGACATCGCGTGGCTTCGTGAACTGCCGTCTCTCCAACGCCGCCGACAGCGTCCGTCGACCAAGTTCCACGGCGGCCAGAATCTGCGCCGCACGCGCCACGCCGACGCCGTCGATGCGCTGAAGATCGACGAGCGACACGCGCGACAGGCCTGTCGGTCCGCCCGCGCAGGCCAGCACGGCAGAACCGAGATCGAGTGCGGTTCGACCCGCCCTGCCCTGCCCCAGGATGACCGCAATCAGCTCGTTGTCGCCGAGCGCCGCCGCGCCGGCCCGGGCCAGCTTCTCTCGCGGCCGATCCGACGGAGCGAGCCGCTTCACAGCAGCCGCTCGAGCACCGGCAATGCCGTCGCTGCTGTGGCGCGAACGACATGCGTCGCGCGGCCCGTCAGGGGCGTGTCCTCGATGTTGATCTCGATCACCGGGACGTTCCGGGAGCGCGCCGCGTGCGGCAGCGCGGCGACGGGAAACACGACGGCCGACGTCCCGACCACGACAACGGCGTCCGCTGCCTCGACCGTCGTCCACGCGCTTCTCATCACCTCGGAATCAAGCGGCTCTCCAAACCAGACGACGGCCGGACGCATCAGGCCACTGCAGTGGCACCGAGGCAACGGCGCCGACTCCTCTTCGACCAGATCGGGGTGGAGCTCCTCGGCCCGCCCGCACGACGAGCACCGCGAGCGCCAAATCGAACCGTGCAGCTCGATGACATCAGCGCTGCCCGCGCGCTGATGCAGGCCATCGACGTTCTGCGTGAGCACGCGCCATCCACGACGGTGCAACGTCGCCAGCGCCGTGTGTCCCGGATTTGGCAAGGCCGACGCAATCAGTCGCTGGCGCCATCGATAAAAGGCCCACACGGTCGCCGGATCGCGCGCAAAGGCCTGCGGCGTGGCCAAATCCTCCGGCCGAAACGATCGCCACAGGCCACTGCTGCCGCGAAACGTCGGGACACCGCTTTCGGCAGACATGCCGGCGCCGGTGATCACGGCGACGCGCGCCGCTCGTTGCAGCGGCGCGAGCACGTCATCGGGAATCGAAAGCTCAGGCACGATGTGGCTCCCGTATATACTCAGGCGCGATGGTGCGCCGGTCGGTCCTGCCGCTTTCCGCGATCCTGCTTTCGCTCCTCATCGTCGCGTGCAGCGAACCACCCAACAAGGAGCTGCATCAGGCGCAGGGCGCCATCGATGCCGCCCGCGCCGCGGGGGCAGCGATTTACGCGCCGGAAGAGCTGAAGGGCGCAGTCGACGCGCTGACCCGCGCGCAGGATGCCGTCGGCCAGCGCGACTATCGTCTCGCGCTCAACAATGCGCTCGACAGCCGCGAACGCGCGCAGGCGGCCGCAAAGCGCGCCGCCGACGAGCGCGCCGCCGCGCGGAGCGATGCCGAACGGCTGCTCGCCGATACGACGGCCGCGATCTCCGTCGCGTCAGTCCGTCTCAGGGCGGCGGAAGATGCGGACACCCCGGCGCAGGGGACCGCCACCTTGCGCGCGGCAATCGAGACCGCCCGAAACGCCACTGAGGCTGCTGGCAATGCGCTTGCCAAGCAAGACTACCTGGGCGCGCGACAGCAGCTGCAGGGCGTCAGCCGCGCCGTCGCGGCCGCTGTGGAAAGCGTACCGCCACCCCCACCACCAACTCCACCGGCGCGATCGGCCCGGCCGCGGCGGCGAGGGTGAGGCCGCAGTTCTCGCACGCGTGGTTCCGTCTGGAGTACGCAGCTTTCGAAAGGTTGCGCAGCGTGGCAAACGGGCCGACTAACGCCGGGCCTGCGACCACAACGGTCAAAGGTCCGCGCTGAACGATCCGTCGCAGATGATCTCGGCCCACCCGGTGAGGACGACGCCATCGGGCTTCCACTCGACGAGCTGTGAGCCTCCAGGCGCGACGACCTCGAGGCGACGCTGGGCGCCGCCGTGTGCCACCGCGGCGACCGCGGCCGCGCAGGATCCGGTGCCGGACGACTCGGTCGGTCCGACCCCTCGTTCCCAGATGCGAATGCGCACACGGTCGGGCCGCTCGATGACGGCGAACTCGACATTCGTTCCCGCCGGGAACCGCGGGTGGCGTTCCAGCGCTGACCCGAGCCGGTCAAAGCGCTGATTATCCGGCAGAGGCCCCAGCACCACGCACTGCGGATTGCCCATCGACAAAATGGAGACGGTGAGCGACTCGCCGGCGGCCTCGATCGATTCCTCTCGCAGGTCGGTCGGTGCGCCCATCTCCGCGGCAAACAGGTAGCGCCCCCCTTCGCGCCGTTCGAGCGTCAGCAGGCGAAGGCCGGCGTTCGTCTCGATTTCGACGACGGGATTCACGGTCGTGCCCTGGATATCGCGCGCGCGGACCAGAATGGCGGCCAGCCCGCGCAGCCCGTTACCGGAGATCTCCGCGGGACTGCCATCGGCGTTGAGCAACTTCATTGAGGCGCCCAGCGGCGTCGGCACGTAGACGATAAGCCCGTCCGCCCCCACTCCGCGATGCCGGTCGCAAAGGTGTCGCGTCGCGATCGCGAGATCGTGTCCAGGAATCGCCTTCGCCTCGACATAGAGGAAGTCGTTGCCGTAGGCGTGCGCCTTTGTAAACGGAATCATCGCTACTTCCGGCAGAACGCCAACAAGTGCCAACCGTACCGCTCGACCCATCGGCGCGGCAGCGCGTTGAACGTGCCGACGAAGAATGTGTTGAACGCGATCCCCTTCCACCCGCCATGCAGCCGGCTTTTGACGGGAAAACGCTCGTAGACGATTCGCACATTGGCGAAGCCGTCTACCATCTGGCGAAACTCTTCGGGGCTGTACTTGTGAAGCACCGGCGCGCCTTCGTGCTCGAGATCGACCTTCATCAGTTTCGACAGCGCGTTCAGCCAGGAGATCCGGTTGTAGCCCTGGAACACTGCCTCGCCCCCTGGCTTCAACACGCGGCGCACTTCTTCCACCAGGCGGCGGCCATCCGCCGTGTACTGCACCACACCGTGCGCAAACACGTAGTCGAATTGGTTGTCGGCGAATGGCAGCCGCTCGCCGTCGCCCGCCACCAGACCCGCGGCCAGGTTCTGGTGCCCGACGTTCAGCCGCGCCAGCCGGATCGCCGACTCCGCCAGATCGACACCCACGACGCGCGCCTTGCCGCGCGCGAAGCGGACCAGATCGACGCCCGTACCGCATCCCAGATCGAGGACTCGCCGCCCGGCCAGCCCCTCGAACGGAATCAGGGACAGGAGATGGTGCAGTTTGTCGAAGTGATACTCGTCGAGATCGCGAAAGAATTCAGGCGAGCCGGATGGATGCGGCGTGATCGTCAGGTCGTGAATGTGCTCGTTCCAGTACGCCCGCACCCGCCCGATCAACGTTCGCGCCCCTGATTCGCCTCCGTGTGACACGAGCTGTAACTATAATGCAGGTGCTGGCGTCGATCCGATTTCCACACGTGAGATGAAACGCGACCTCGAGGCGTTGAGCGCCCGCCCCTTCGATCTGCTCGTCATCGGCGGCGGCATCTGCGGGCTGATGGTCGCGTGGGATGCGGCGACGCGCGGGCTGCGCGCGGCGCTGATCGATCGGCACGACTTCGGCGGCGGCGCGTCGTTCAACCACCATCGCACTTTGCACGGCGGTCTTCGCTATCTGCAGTCTGCCGATCTCGTACGATTCCGGGAATCGGTGCGCGAGCGCCGGTTCTGGGCGCGCGTCGCCCCTCACCTCATCGCGCCCCAGCAGTTCGCCATAGAGGCCGACGGCACACACGGCAAGAACGCGGCGATGCTGCGGGCCGGGCTTCTGGTGGACGCGTGGCTCACTGCCGATCGCAATGCCGGCGTTGACCCCGCGCTGCAGCTGCCACCCGGGCGTGTCGTTTCCGGTATTGATCGCGAGGCCATCGAGACGGGCGAGCTCATGCCGGGCACGCCCTCGCTCGCCGTATGGTCCGACTATCGCACCGAGCATGCCGAGCGCCTCACATTCGCCGTCGCACTCGCTGCCTCGCGCGCCGGCGCGGTCCTCGCCAATTACATCGATGCCGTCGAACCGATTCGCGATCAGCATCGCGTCGCCGGCGTGATCGCACGCGACGGGGTCGGCGGCGCGAGGCTCGCGATCAGGGCGCGCGTCACGATCAACGCCGCGGGCGGCGCGGCCGGTCGCGTCATGGCCGGCTTCGGCGTCCGGCGGGCGACACCCCTCGTCAAGGCGATGAACGTGGTGACGAGACGGCCGGCGCCTCCCGTCGCGTGCGGGGCCTCGACGGCGTCCGGCCGGATGCTCTTCACCGTGCCGTGGCAGAAGCGCCTGGCGATCGGCACGTGGCATGGATCGGAGCCGTGTGGTGCCGATGCGGGGCTGGTCACGGCGCAGGAACTGGGAGGCTTCATCGACGAGATCAACGAGGCGTTCCCGTCGCTGCGCCTGGATCTCGACGACCTCACTCTGGTGCAGCGCGGCATCGTGCCCGCAAGGGTCCGCGGTGGCCGAGTCCTGCTCGCCGATCGGCCGCTCATCCGCGAGCACCGTCAGGATGGCGTGGACGGTGCGATCACCGTCATCGGCGTCAAGTACACGACTGCCCGCGCCGCGGCGCAGCATGCGGTCACGTTGGCGCTGGCACAGATGGGCGGTAACAGCGCGCCGCCTCGCACAGAGGGGCTCCGCCTGCCGGGAAGCGTTCCCAATGGTACGCCGCCACCGGCGAGAGAGTTCGATCGGGAGGCCTGGGAGCACCTGCAGCGAATCTACGGGGAAGATGCCGATCGCATCGCTGCCACAGCGATTGCGAATCCACGCCTCGCCGAACGGATTACGCCGTCGCTCCCGATCGTCGGGGCTCAGATCGTCGAAGCGGCGCGCAACGAAATGGCGCTCACGCTCGAAGATGTCGTGCTCCGTCGCACCGGCCTGGGCGCGGCCGGCTACCCGGGAGATGAGGCCGTGCTGAAGGTGGAGCGTCTGATGCGGGACCAGCTCGGATGGACCTCGTCACGAGTCCAGGACGAGATCCAACTTCTCAAAGAGTTCTATCTTCCGCTCCACGTCTGAGATGGCAACAGCACTGCATTCGAGTGCGGCCCGACGATCGCCCGAACTGAAGTTCGGGACCTTACTGCCGTGTGTTCTCCGATCACTTCACGCTTCCTACGATGGTGACGCCAGCCATTACGCCGAAATCGGGCGACCGCTCGGTGAAGCCGAGCAGGATGCCAGCGTCCACACGCGTTCGGCCACGCGTGTAGCGGACCGCCGCGCGCGCTTCGCCAAGCGGCTCGGCGCCCACGGGTGGCACGTCGGCGAACAGGACCTTCTGGCCGCCAATCTCGCCAGCCACCTCCAACGCCGTCGTCATCGCGCGCGCGATCGACACGCCGCCGACGAAGGCATCGTCCTGGATCGTGCCCACCAGCGGATTGCTTAAAATTGCGACGCCGCCATTGACGACCACGCGCACCGATCCGATGGTCTTCCCTGCCAGAAGGCCGAACGAAAAATCGGTGGTATCGAGGCCCAAGCCGCTCTCGTTGCTCGCATTTGGCAACCGTGTAGCGAAGCGGATGCCGAAGGCCGGGCGACGGGCGCCCTCCGAGATCAGCCGGATCTTCGTGGCGACGACGAGATCGATGAAATCGTGCGTGCGGGTCGCATCCGCGGGTACGCGAAACGCCAGCGGCGCATCGGCGCGGCTGTCGATGCCGAACCAGGTGTAGCCGCCATCGAGTTGCAGCTCCGCGATCGATCCGAGACCAAAGCTGACTCCCAGCGGCATGGACAGGCGATCGCCTCTGAGACCGGAAAGCGGGTACCGTGCATCCTGGCCCGTCTCGACCCCGGCCTCGAATAGAAACTTTCCCTCGCCGATCGTCTCCGGATCCTCGGTCGTGAGCGGCCGCTGCTGGGCCCAGCCGATCGACGGCCGAAGAAGCCCCAGCGCCATGAGCGTCACTGCAATCCACCGCACGCAGAACGTCCGAGACATCAAAAGCGCTTGCGACTGTCGAGCAGAATCGTCACGGGGCCATCGTTGACCAGCGCGACCTGCATCATGGCCTGGAAGACACCAGTTGCAACGTTCACACCCCGCTCTCGAATCGCGCGCACCACGTCTTCATAGAGCAGCCTTGCCTCTGCCGGGGCCGCCGCCTCGTCGAACGATGGCCGGCGCCCCTTGCGCGCGTCGCCCGCCAGCGTGAACTGCGAGACGACCAGGACACTGCCGCCGCTCTCGATCAACGAGCGATTCATTCGTCCGTCCTCGTCGGGAAAGATCCGCAGCTCGCAGGTTTTCGATGCGATGTAGTCGCGATCCGCGGGACCGTCGCCGTGCTCGACGCCAAGCAGGACGAGTAGACCGTGGCCGATCGCTCCGATCTGCTGATCGCCGACGGTAACGCTGGCGCTCGTGACGCGTTGAAGGACGGCTCGCACGCGTGAGTCGCGTCAGGCGAACCTAAGGGTCCGCCCTACACGTGGAAAAGCATCAGCGGCGAACATCCGCCAATGGGATGAGAACTTCGCGACCGACTGTGAGCGGTTCGGCGTCCGCCACTGCGGGAGCCGGCGCCGCCTGCGCCGTCGGTGGATTCAGCCGGCGATCGAGGAGATGACGCGGCTGAACGTTCGCCAGCGATTTCAGCAACGATTGCTTGATATCGGGATGCTCGCGCTCGAGATCCATCAGCAATCGCTTGACCCGCTGACGCTGCAGGCTGAGATCGCCGCAGGCCGGACAGCAGCAGCCGATGACAGGCAGCGCCGACGCTTTGGCGTATGCGCGCGCTTCGTCTTCCCACACGTATACCAGCGGCCGCACGACCACGTGGCGTCTGTCGTCGGACACCAGGCGCGCCGGCATCGCCTTCAGAGCGCCCGCGAAAAACGTGTTCAGCAGCAATGTCTCGACGAAGTCGTCAGCGTGGTGGCCCAGCGCGATCTTGGTAGCGCCGAGCTCCCCGGCCACGCGATACAGCACGCCGCGCCGCAACCGGGCGCACAACGAACAGGGCGTCTGATCCGCATCGAGCACAGTGTCGATGGTTTCGCCAATCGACGTGCTGACTCGATGAAACTCCCAGCCGCGGTCCCGGCACGCCTCGGCGACCAGCGCGTGTTGGTAGCCTTCGTACCCCGAATCGACGTTGACGGCCACCAGAGAGAAGTCGATCGGCGCCCGCTCGCGAAGAACGCTGAGGATCTGCAGCAGCGCCCAGCTGTCCTTGCCGCCCGACAGGCCGACCATCACACGATCGCCGTCCTCGATCATGCGATAGTCGAGAATCGCGCGCGTCGTCTTCTTCGCGATCCGCGCTTCGAGCGGGGTGCGGTAGCTCATGCCCCTTCAGTTTACAGGAAGCAGAAGGCGCGACAGGGCGGCGGGCCACGTCAGGCGCGCCGCAAACGACGCGCCGGCGGCTCCCATGCGCGCCGCCTCGTCACGGTTGTCGACAACATGCCGGAATGCCTGCGCGAGGGCGGCGGGCGTTGGGTCGACCACCAGACCCGAAACGCCGTCGTCGACGATCTCCGCGGGTCCTCCGCTGTCGTGGCAGGTAATCACCGGCCGTGACGACGCAAAGGCCTCGACGGTCACAAAGCCGTAGTCCTCGTCGAAGGGCGGAAACACGACGGCTCGGCAGCGCGCCAGATGGTCCACAAGATCTGCCTCGCTCAGCCGCCCGGTGAGTTGTACACGCCGCTCGAGACCGGCGCCCCTGATCCGCGCCTGGATATCCGACAGCTCTTCACCCTCGCCCGCGAGCACCAGGTGAATTCCTGCTGCGGCTGGCTCGGCGAGCGCGTCCACGATCAACGCCATGCGTTTCAGCCGAGTGAAGCGTGACACCGCGAACAGATAGGGCTCGTAGCCGTCGACGCGGTACGGGCGTTGGGGCGGCGGAGGGTACATGACCTCAGCGTGAACCTCTGGCCATTGCATCAGGCGACGCCGGATCGTCTCCGACTGCACGAACAGCTTGCTGACGTTGCGCCCGAGCAGATAGCGGTCCGCGCGGTGAATCAGCTGGCGCCTGATGCTCTCCTTCCGTTGGTTGAGACCCGACAGCTGCGACCGAAAGGCGGGCCATAAGTCGTAGTACTCGCGCATCGTGTGATTCAGCCAGCACACGTGGCGCGGATGGCGAACGGCGTAGCTGGGAAAGCGCAGGGAGATCACCTGATCGACCACCCGGCCATCGGCGGTCTGGCCCACATCGGTGAGCCACGTTGCTGCGTACGCCGCCGCCTGGCGGCCGAACCGGTTCTGCGGCGTGAGCACGATGTCGGCGCTGTGGCCGGCGGCCCTCAGCGCCGTGACCAACGCCCTCGCAATTACCAGATGGCCGCCTTCGACGAATGGCGGGCTCGATGTGACGACGGCAACGGTGCTCACGGCACCAGCTCGGGCTTCACCATGACGCCGAGATAGCGGACGTCGTCGGCGCCGCTCGCGAAGAGCGGCACGAAGCCACCGCGCACGCGAATGGTCACATACCACGCGCGCGTGCCCTGGTAAGGGAATCCTCGTGGCAGCTGCAGCTCGACGACGCTCACCTGTCCGGGCTCCATCGTGACACTGGTGCTCTCACCGGCGGCATGGACGGCGACAGCGACGGGAGACGCGCCGCTGGTACACGTCAATCGAAGCTTCGTCGACGTATCGGCAGTCTTGACGATGAGATCGGCTCGCGAGTCACCGCGCACCCAGAACGAATCGTTTTCGCGACCGAATGCGTTGTCGTCGAGGAAGTAAATCTGGAACCGTGCGTGCTCCGGGCCAAACCCGACGCGTACCCGATCGAGCCGCGTGTTAATCGGCAGGTCGTTGATGAGCGTCATCTCGACCGGAAGCCAGCGCAATGGCCCCGTCTTCGCGTGTTCGGCCGGATGGAACGAGGAGTAGAAGGGGTTGAGCACGATCTTCGCGGTGAAGAGCGCGCCGACGGCCCATGGGACCAGCGCTGCAGCAACCGAATCGAGCGGTGGCAGCAGGAAGAGGAACAGGCCGTACGCATTCATGAAATAGCGATTGCCGAGCACGCCACCGCCGCCGAAATAGTTGTACGGAATCCAGACGAGGATAAGGAGGATCTCGGCGACCGCGACGGCCAGGACCATCCACTGCCACGAGGCTCGCCGACTGCCCGGCCACAGAAACGCCACCAGCGCAAACACACCTGGAAAGAAGTACGGGACCATCCCCGAATGCCGGCCGAGGAAGAAGTACAGAACGTTGTGGCCAAGGCGCGACCAGAACACCGACGGAGCGAACACGATGTTCGTCAGCACCTCGTTGGTCGCGCGCTCCATCCCGACGTCGAAGCCTGCTGCCGCCGTCTGGAATGGAAACGCCCCGTAGTAGGTGTTGCGTGCACCACCCTGGAAATTCCAGTCGCCCGTCACGCCAAGATTCAGCGCAAACAACCCGGCGACCACCAGACCGAACGCAATGCCGATCGTGATGAGCGCGCCCCACCGCCGCCGGATGGCGATCACAGACAGAATCGGCAGGATCAACAAGCCGTTGGGCGGTTTCGAGAACGTCGCCACGCCAATGAGCATCGCGGCGACGACATCGGACGAGTCCGTCTGCAGCCACCGCAACCCTCGGATCGACGCCCCCGGCGCAACCTCTCTGAACAGCCAGCAGAAATACCCGAGCGTGACAATCACGAGATTGAACAGTTCGGGGGTCGTCCAGACCAGGTAGCCGGGTGCCACGGAGGCCAAGAAGAATGCGCTGGCGAGAAGGAGGGCCACCGTCGGCGAGCTGCGCGCGGCGAGAAACAGATAGCCCGCGCCGATCGCGAGTGCCAGCAACAGCGCGTGCAGCACCAGAAAGCCATTCGTGCCCAGCAGCCACACGAACGGCGCGGCCACGAGGGGGTACATGAACGATTTTCCGTAGTACAGACGCTGCTTGTCCGGATCGGGACCGTACGCCACGTGAAGGAAGGGAAAGGCGGCGTTGAGCCGGATCCGCACCGTCCGGCCCGGCTTCAGGAAGACGCCCGACGGGCCGCTCGGGAACTCGCGCCAGACGCGCACGAGATCGGCGCGGCGGTATTCGAGATCGCCATCCGCCGCCAGGCTGTGCGCCATCATGTAATACGTGGCTTCGTCACTCTGAAAACCGAAGGCCGCGCGCGGAAAGTCCACCGACAACGCCAGACCGCCGTAAACGAAGAACACGAGAGCCGTGGCGATGAGGCCAGGGCGCACGTCAATCGGCCTGCGGAACCCGTCCGATGACTGGGGGGTTGTCATCGTTGCCACGGCGCTCACGCTGGCTGGCGCCCCAGGAACGAGAGGTCCTGAGTCAGAATTCCGCGACGCGCTGTAGGCCGGGACACGTCGTGCAGCAACGTGTACAACCGCTCCATTTTTCGTACGAAGGCGGTGATATCGAAGGTCTTCGCCGACTCTCCCGCAGATGCCGCGAGCCGCGCGCGCTCCTCCGGATGCTCGATGGCATAGACGATTTTCTCGGCCAGGGCTGCGGCGTTCCTCTTCGGCACAATCCACGCCGTTCGATCGGGCGCGAGGATGTCGGTGAGCCCATCCGCATCGGTCGCGACGATCGGCCGCGAGCTCGCCAGGGCCTCGAACGCGGTCAGCGGCGTGCCTTCCCAAAGCGACGGAAACACGCTGAGATCGAACGCCGATAATGTCGTCGCCACATCCTTGACGAAGCCGACGAAGACGAAGCGGTCGCCAAGCCCAAGCCGTTGCGCCTGCGCCTCGAGCGCAGGCCGGAGCGGTCCTTCGCCTGCCATGAAGAACCGGGCCTCGGGATGCTTGTCGACCACGAGGCGCGCCGCGTCGACGAGGTAGTCGTTGCCCTTCGAGTCGTGCAGGCGCGTCACCGTGCCCGCGGCGAAATCACCGGGACAAATGCCGAGCGTGTGGCGCGCCGCGGCGATCTCGGCAGGCGTTCTTCGGCGGCTGAACTCCTCGACGGGGGCGCCGAGATAGACGACCTTGATCTTCTCGTCGCGCACCAGCCGTGCGTCGCGAACGAAATCGGCCGTGCTCTTCGAAACTGCCAACGCGATATCCGTGTACGGCTCGAGCAGTCGATCCGCGACTTTCTGAAACCACGGTGTGTCGGTCAGGTTGGCGTGCTCGTGCAGAATCGTGGGCACCCGCCGCATCGCTCCCGCTAATCGACCGAATGTCGTGGCGCCGTAGCCGTGCAGGTGCAGGATGTCGATCTGCTTCCGATCGATGATCTTCAACAGCGCGGGCAACGTTGCCGGATCGAACTTCGAGCGGTGCAGGTACTCGATGTCGATGCCCAGCGCGTCGAGGGTCTCCTCGGAGAGATCCTTCTTCCGCAGGCTGACGAGCGAGACGTTGAAGCGGCGGCGATCGAAGCGCGGAATCATCCAGGCGAAGAGCCGCTTCACCCCGTGCATCCGCGAGCCTTCCCACCCGAGGTGGTCGCACACCTGGAGCACGTTCAACGGACGTGACGGCCCTTCGCGGCCGGGTGTCGACGGACCGCTCATGCGCCGGCCCTTTCCGTACGCGTGCCGACCACCCGCGCCGGCACGCCGACGGCGATCGCCTGCGGCGGCACATCGGCATTCACGACCGCGCCGGCGCCGACGATTGCGTCATCACCGACGGTCGTGCCATCCAGGACCTTCACGCCCGCGCCCAGCCACGCACCCGCGCCAATGCGCACGCCCACGGCGACCCGCCCCTGCTCCAACACCGGCTTGCCGGCGTCCTTCCAGTCGTGATCGCCACCAATTACGTAGCAGTACGCTGCGAGCAGGGCACGCGGCCCAAGCTCGACGCGCGCGGCCGAAAACAATTCGCAGTTGAAGCCGATGTTGGCACCATCGCCGATCACGATGTCGCCGTTCTTGCACGAGAGAATAGTGTTGCGGCCGATGAACGTGCGATTACCAATCGTGATGCCGCCGTTGGTCTCGCCTTTGGCGTCGATCAGGCACTGGTCGTCGATCACGACATCGTCGCCAATCCGGATCTTGTGCGGGTGGCGCAGTACCACGTTCTGGCCGAACACGACTCCGCGACCGCATGCACCCAGGATCGTTGGGTAGAGGACCTTCCGCAGCGCCAGCCCCAGCGCTCCGGGCACCCATTGCGACAGGAGCTGCACCAGCTCGTAGCCGATAAGCGCGCCGAGCCCTTCGCGTCCGACGATCAGGCGCGAGTACTTCTGGCGCGCCGACGTGTCGCGAGCCGTCAACTCGTCCTGCGCGCGCGGGATGCCCGAGCCAGCCACTACAGCCACCCCTCTGCCCGGTACCACTCGAGCGTGCGTCGAATGCCGTCACGCAGCGTCACACGAGGACGGAAGTCGAGTTCCGTCCGTGCGCGAGTGATGTCGAAGGCGCGGCTCTTGGTGAAGAAATCGACGCGCCGCCGATAGAGGGGCGGCTCGATGCCGAAGGGTGCGCAGATCGCTTCGCAGGCAGCGCCGGCCATCCAGAAGGGCCAGACCGGCAGGTGCCACAGCTCGCCCGGCACGCCGGCTTCAGCTCCGATGATTCGCACCAGCTCGTTCAACGTGGTCACTTCGCCGCCGGCAAGGATGTACGTGCGTCCGGCCGCTCGCGGCACCGTTGCCGCCAGCCGGAATCCCTCGACGAGATCGTCGATGTGTGTCAGATGGTAGAAGATTTCCCCGCTGCCGAGGATCACGAACCGGCGGCGTGCGACGCCGCGAAACAGTTTCAGCAGCCGACGATCGCCCGCACCGTATATGCCAGATGGCCTCACGATGACGAGCTCGACGCCGCCAGCTCGCGCTCGCTCGCTCGCCCGCTCCTCCCCTTCGAGCTTTGTGACCTGGTAGATATCGCCCGGACGAAGCGGCGCCTCTTCGTTTGCTGGCGGATGCTCGATGTCGCCGTGGACGCCGACGGTGCTGCAGTGGACGACGCGCACTACTCCGGCTCTGGCGCATGCCTCGACCAGCGCGCCCGGCGCTTCGGCGTTCACTTTGCGATAGGTAGCCTCCGGCAGGCCAGCCTGGCGGTACAGCGCGGCGATGTTGTAAACGACGTCTACGCCGTCCACCGCGCGAGAGAGATCGTCTGCGACTTCGAGATCGCCGACGACAGCCTCCATGCCCGCGAGCGCCGACAGCTTAACCTGTGATGCCGGGCGGACCAGGACCCGCACGGAGTCGCCGCGCGCGGCGAGAGCGCGTGCGAGGTGGCATCCCGTGAAGCCGGTCGCTCCCGTTACGAGCGCTTTCACCGCTCGGCCAGCACCGTCACGGGCGATCCTGCCAGCGCCAGCAGGCCGATCGTCTCGAGCCCGCCTTCCACCCGCTCGGTGAGACGCCGCGAGCCCAGTCGCTTGTGCAGCGCGATCGGCAAGACGAACTGGCGATGCGTGCGGGTCACGCGAAAGCCGTGCTGGTGGAGCTCGTCCCGGATCTGCGCTTCGCTGAACACGCGATAGGCCTCCACGCGCGCTCCCGTGGCCGCCAGCGCCCGGCGCGCGACCGCCTGCACGGCGGCAACGCTCCCACGCGCAGGGAAATCGACGATGACGCGCTGGCGCGCCACACGGCATAGCTCGGCGAGGCACTGGCGCCAGTTTGGCGTGTGCATCAGGACACGCAGGCTCACCACGAGATCGAAGGACCGATCCGTGTGGGCCAGCTGATGCGCATCGCCGATTTCGAAGCGGATAACCACCCCGCGTGCTGCGGCACGCGCCCGGGCAACACGCAGCATTTCGGACGACGCGTCCAGCGCAGTCACCGCTACCCCGGCGTCGGCGAGAAGGAGGGCGGCCCGAGCCGTACCGGTCCCGACGTCGAGGGCCGACAGGCCCGCGAGATGCGGCCCGGCAAAGTCCCGGAGCACTGCCGCCTGCGATTCGGCGAGCAGCGCGCCGATCGGTCCGCCGAAGCGCGCCCGGTCGAATGCCTCGGCCATCGCCGGGTCGGCGTAAACGGTGTAGCTGTAGTGATCGGACTTGACGCCGGCCACCGGCTCCGTGTTCACACCGCGCTCCGCTGGACCGCCGGTGTCGCGCCTGGCGTAAGCCGCCCTACCGCTTCTCGCGTACGCGCAAGATAAGCGGCGTAGCTGTACTTCGTCGCTGCCAGTTCGGCGGCGCGAACGCCGATGCGGCCCGCACCGTCTGGATCCGCGATCGCCTGGAGAATACCGTCGGCGAACTCGGCGGGCGTGGCGCCTGTCAGGATCGCGATGTCGTCGTTCAGCACCTGCGTGTGGGTCAGCAGCCGTGTCGCCACAATCGGGCGGCCGGATCGGAGGTACTGGTAGATCTTCAGCGGCGTGTTCGTGCCGCGGCTGCGCGGCGAGACGAGCACGTCAGCCGCATCGAGCAGCGACGGGATCTCGGTCGCCGGCCGTTCGCCGGCAAGAATGACGTGCCGTTCGAGACCAAGCCGCGCCAGATCGCGGCGCGTGCGCTCGAGCTGATCGCGGCGCCCGCCGGCGAGAAGAAACCGGACGTCCGGTCGCGCACGGACGACGTCGATCGCGGCGTCGAACAGCAGGTCGAGCCCCTGGTACGCCTCGAAGGTGCCTGTGTACAGCACCACCGGTGTCGACGTCGCCAGACGGAATTCCGCACGCACGTCGTCGCGGCCGCGCAGGGCGCCAATCTCGCCGGCGCCGGGCGCGTTCTCGATCAGAACCGGCTGCGACGCGGGATCGATCTCGCGCACGAGTCGCTCCAGCTCCGCGCAGATCACGATGACGACGCGGGACCGCCGCACGGCGGCGCGCTCGAAGAGCTCGAAGATTCGCCGCAGCAGACGCGAGCGGCTGTATTTGAAATTCCCGAGCTGCTGCGGCAGGCTCGAGTGCATATCGTACAGATGCGGTACGCCCAGAATCGCCGACAGCAGAATGCCGATGGCCGCTGCCTCTTCGTGCGAATGCACCGCGTCGTAGCGTCCCCCGATCGCGCGTCTGAACGCGCTCGCGGCGAGTGACACATCGAGTGGCACCTTGGCAGCCGACGGTCCGATGCGCACGCGCCGGATGAAGGGCGGCCGCGTGCAGCGAAAGACGCGGAGCCCGGGCATCGTCACGTTCTCCCCGAAGGGGTAGGTGACGAGATCGACCGTATGACCCAGATCGAGCAGCGCCCGGATGCGGTGATATTCGCTGAACGGGGTGCCGCGGGGCTCGAAAAAGGGCTCCGGGGCGATCATCAGGATGTGCATCGAGAGTCGCTCGCGGTGCCGCAGGCGCGGCCCGCTGCCGATTCGGCCGGGACGCCGCCGGCAGACGCGAACGCTCGATTGTAGGCCGTGCGCGCAAGGACCGTCAACGCGCCGGGCGCACGCGGATCTCTTCGGTGGACAAGGGCTTGGAGGCGTGGTACGGTGGATTTTTCCCGGGCAGGCGCCCTCCTGGCCCGCTACAGCAAACGCCTGAACGCTTGTCCGAACTTCAAGAGCCCTCGACGCCGGGCCGCGGTCGCCGCGCGCTCGTCCTCGCCGTCAAGATCGCTATCAGCGTCGGCCTTCTGGCAGTGCTCTTCGTCAAGAGCGATGCGCCGCGATTGTGGCACTACGTGCGGACGGCCTCCGTGGCCTGGCTGGCCGCGGCACTCGGTCTGTACTTCCTGATGATCGTCGCCAGCGCTTGGCGGTGGGGCCTGCTTCTCGACGCGCAGGGCGTCCGGGTGCCGGCCCGCACGCTGACGGGGTCGTTTCTCGTCGCCACGTTCTTCAACAACTTCCTGCCCAGCAACATCGGCGGCGACGTCATCCGCATCGCCGACACCGCGAAGGCGGCGCGGTCGAAAACACTCGCGGCGACCGTCGTGCTGATCGATCGCGGACTGGGATTGCTGGGATTGATCCTGCTGGCGGCGGTCGCGGCGTCGGCGGCCGGGACGGAAGGCGTGCCGCCCGGTCCCGTCCCGGCATTGCTTCTGTGGATGGTGTTCGCTGGTGCGACCGTCGTCGCGGCGCCAGCCGTCGCCTCGCCTGGCTTCCTTGTCCGTCTGCTCGCGCCGCTTCGGCGGCTTCACCCGGAATGGGTGGGCGCGCGGCTGGAACTGTTGTCTGGAGTCTTGAGTCGATTCCGCGAGGCACCTGCGGCGCTGGCCGGCTGTTTCGTCGGCGCGGTGCTCGTCCAAGCGCTTCTGGTGGGGTTCTACGCCGCGGTCGCGCACGCGATTGGTGTCACCGTCTCGCCCTGGCACATGGCCGTCGTTGTGCCCGTGTCCTTCCTGGTCCAGATGCTGCCCGTCTCGCTCAACGGGTTCGGGCTTAGGGAGGCAACGTTTTCGTTCTACTTCGCACGGCTGGGGCTGCCCATTGAGGCCGCGCTCGTGATTTCACTCCTTGGCGCAGGGTTGGTCATGCTATTCTCCCTGTCCGGAGCCGCTGTTTACGTCGTCCGTGGCACGTAACAGGCTCTCCCGCCCCCAAGATTGCGAAGACTGGCGCGTCCCAGCGCGTCAGACAGGGCATCGAACGATCGGTCATCGCGACGCGGTCGGCTACGGCGGTGCTCGACCCCTAAAACCGTAACTTCGAGGAAGACTGGATGACCTCTTTGCGTTCGTGGTTTGTCTCGCTGGCGATCCTCGCCGCGCTTCTCGCCAGCCGACCCGCCCTGGCTCAGGCTCAGGCCCAGACTCAATCGACGGGCGGCTCGTCGCTCCTCGACGGTCGCGCGACCGTGCACTTCAACGTCGGCGCACAGACGGGATCGGGCGATATCTCGCAGACATTCACCCCCCTCATCTACGAGGAACCCGCCAGCATCAGCATCGCGCAAACCTACGAGACCGGTGGACTGATCGACATCGGCGGCAGCTACATGGTCTACGGCGACTTTGGCGTCGGCCTGAGCTACAGCCACACCGCCGGCGATGGTGACGCTGCGATTGCCGCGCAGATTCCGCACCCGCTGTTCGCGGATCAGGCCGCGCAGCGCGTCCGCGACGGCGACGGGGTTGGACCATTCTGAGAACGTGGTGCACATCTCGTTGCTGTACCGCTTCGCGGCGACGCCGAAGGTCGACGTCACGGTCGGCCTGGGCCCGACATTCTTCTCGGTCAAACAGGATCTCGTCCCGACAGTGGACGTAGCGGAAGCCTCGGGCGGTCCCGTGATCACGCCTGTGGTTGTCGAAGGGTCCGATTCCGCGGTCGGTGTGAACGTCGGTGCGGACGTGACCTACATGATCACCGACCTCATCGGTGCCGGAGTGCTGCTCCGCTACGCGAAGTCCACGGCGGAAGTCTCGGCGGCCGATTCCCAGGCAGTCGACGTGCGACGCCGGCGGGTTCCAGTTCGGTGTCGGAGTGCGAGTGCGGTTCTAGAGGACGATGGCGATCGCGGGCTGATGGCTGCGACCGCTCGAGACGATAGACGGAAAGTAGCCAGGAGTACGAATGATGAAACGACAGTTCACGATGTTCGTGGCGTGCGGCCTCGTCGCCACGGCTCTCGCCTGTGGAGATAGCAAACCCTCAAATCCTGCCGCGCCCTCGTCGCCGGACGGCGTCACCGGCGGAGCGACGGCGGACGGTTCCACGCTGAAAGTGACGGCGCCAACGCCCGTCGCGCCGTCGAACGGATCGACCCTCGAGGACAACAGCGCGCCACTGAGAATCAGCGCGTCCTCGGCGAAGTTCACCTCGTCATCAGGTCCGCTCGCCTATCGCTTCCAAATTCTCCAGAACGGCCAGGTGGTGAAGCAAGCCCGCGTCGGCGGGCTCGAATGGGCGCTGCCGGATCTCGAAAGCAACACGAACTACTCGTGGCGGGCACGCGGTGAGCAAGGACGGTTCTACGGCCCGTGGTCGGCGGAATGGACGTTCAAGACCGCCGAGCAGCCGGATGGCTATATCCGCGCTGGCGAGCTTTATGATCCGCTGGTCGACGGCAGAACCGTCGGGATCCCTCATGGACCCGTGACCTTCATTCCCGGCGTCGGCGCGAAGATGGAGAACTGGTCCGCGTTCATCGAGTATCACCTCCAGCAGACGGTGACCGGCGGCGAGTTCTCGATGCTCATCACCAACCTCGCGACGAACACCGAAGGTGACAAGACCAAGATCATGGCGATGAGCGAAGGCGGCTCCGATATCACGACAAACGATCGGCGATTCACCATCGAGAAGCGCGGCAATCCAGCAGGCGCGATCGCGTGGCGCGTGATCACGAGCAACGATCAGATCGACACCGTCGGGTCAGAGCGCGTCCGACGCCAATTCAGCACCAGCAAGACTTATTTCTGGAAGGCAACGTGGGGCGGCGGCCGCTTCAACCTGCGGATCGTCGAGGGCGGCGTCAGCGGCAAGCAGATCTACAGCTTTGGAAAGAACTACAGCGGCTCGTACGACCCGAGGCCGCAATTCGCGTACGTCGGCGGACCAACGGGTCGCGCCGGAAGTGATTCGGGCACGGTGAACGACATAATCGTGCGGCAGGTCTGGCTCTCGAGCCGGCCGCGGCCGTCGTTCGCGAACAAATAGCGCCCGTCGCGTGGGGCCCCTTGATGTTTGGGGTCCCACCGCGTAAGGATATCGGACCAGAACGTAAGACGAAGGCCTAGGACGCAACGCGTAAGTCGAAGACGAAAGGCGAACGACGAACACATCAGGGCAGGCGCCCTGATGGGCACGAAAATAGGCCGGCAGTTCCCCCCGGCACCCGACCGGCGACCTGCCTGCAACGCCCTAAACTCGCACCCGTTATTGGTCGATACGCAGATTGCACGGGAGAAGTGTCTTCCGGCGTCGCTGCAGGAGCTAGAACCATGAACCTGCGACATGCCTGCGCCGTGACGGCTCTGGCGGTCGCGTCGCTTGTTTCGGCCTGTGAGTCGAACAAGAGCGCTAATCCGCTCAGCCCGTCCGTAGCTGGTCCGATACCGGGCGTGGAAATTACTGCGCCCAAGCCGCTGGAGCCGAGCGCCAACGCGGAGATCGAGGACGACAAGCAGCCGATTACGCTGCTGCTCGAGAACGCGGGCACGAACGGGCAGCGCCCGTTGAGCTACCTGATCGAGGTGGCGTCGGACGCAAACTTCGGGTCGAAGGTCTTCGCGAAGAACGGAGTGGCTCCTGGCGACGGCGGCCGCACGTCCGTACGCATCCCCGACAAGCTGCAGAAGGACCGTACCTACTTCTGGCGAGCCCGCGCCCAGGACGGCGCCAACACTGGCCCCTTCTCGACGTCGGTCAAGTTCAGCGTCGTAACGCCGTCGTCCCTTGGCGCGCCCCAGCTCGTCTCTCCAGTCAATGGCACCAAGGAAACGGACTCATCCCCCAACTTCAAGCTGAAGAACGCTCCGCGCGCGGGTAGCGTCGGGTCTGTCGCCTACACGCTACAGGTCTCGTTGAACGATTCGTTCACGAACCTCGTCGCGATCTGGACGTTCGCGGAACAAGGAGGCGCTGGCGGACAGACGACGTTCCCGGCCGCGGCGAAGCTGCCGTACGACGTCACCATCTTTTGGAGAGCGCGCGCGTCGGCTAGTGAGACGACGGGTTCCTGGTCGTCAACGCAGTACTTCAAGTCAGCAGCTGAGCCCGGTGGCGACGACGGCGGTGGTGGCGATGATGGAGGCGGTGGTGGCGGCGGCGGTGGCGGCGGCAACCCCGGCAACTGCGCGTCGCGTGACGGCAACTACATTGTTGCCTGCATCTCCGACAAGTACCAGTCGTACCGTCGCCCTGGCGTGAGCGACGGCACCCGCAAGCGGAACATGGAGTTCCTCCGGAACCGCATCATCGAAGCGGGCATCTGCGGCGGTCTCGATCTTGGCTGGAACCTGAAGCGTGGCGGTCCGTCAATCAGCACCGACTTCATCGCCGAGCGTCGCGGGGGGCAGGTGATCGGCTACGACATCGCGCGGGATTACGACAACACCAGGAAGTGGCTCGCGCTGACGTGGTCATCGGATGGCCCCGGCTCGCACTACAAGCGCTACGCGCCGCGCCCGAGCTGCAACTAGTGGCTTGTACTAACGAGTTGTAAATCATATGATGGCGCATGCCATCGACATCGCTTGTGCTGACGACCGACCAACGAGCCGACCTCGAAGCGCGCGTGCGATCGGGACGCGGTCGTGCGGATGCGGCGCGACGAGCGCGGGTCATTCTGCTGCTGGCCGAGGGCTGCAGCTACGCCGCGATCGCCACGATGACCGGATGCAGTTCGCGGACGATTGCCCTGTGGAAGCAGCGCTTCGCGACGGACGGTCTGGCGGGATTGGCAGCGCGCCATCGCGGCTCGAAGCCCACCGTGCTGACGCCGGCCCTGGAAGCACGCATCATGCCGTGGACGCGACGCCCGCCGCCGCATGGCGCCACACACTGGTCCACGCGGTCGCTCGGCCGCAAGTTGGGCGTGCAACACACGGTGATCGCGCGCGCCTGGCGCCACGCCGGCCTGCAGCCCCATCGACTCGAGCGGTATATGCGGTCGACCGACCCCGCATTCGAGACGAAGGCCGCGGAGGTGATCGGCTTGTACCCTCGACCCGCCGCAGCACGCCGTGGTGTTCTGCATCGACGAGAAGACGGCGATTCAAGCGCTCGATCGGCTGGACCCGGTCCTGCCGTTGTCGCCAGGACGCGCGGAGCGGCACGGCTTCGAGTACTACCGACACGGGACGCTGTCGCTCTATGCGGCGCTGAACACACGAACGGGCGAAGTGGTGGGCCATACCGCGGCTCGTCACACGCGCGCGGAATTCGTCGGCTTCCTGCAGGCCGTCGTCGAGACACAGCCTCGACGCCGCGAGATCCACATCCTCGTGGACAATCTGTCGGCCCACAAAACGCCGCAGGTCCGGACCTTCTTGGTGGCGCATCCGTCCGTCCATCTCCACTACACGCCGACCTATTCGTCCTGGCTGAATCAAGTCGAACTCTGGTTCTCCAAGATCGAGCGCGATGTCACGGCGCGAGGCATTTTCACCTCCGTCCCCGACCTGCGCCGCAAGCTGATGCGCTACATCAAGCATTACAACAAGACGGCGACGCCCATCCGATGGTCCTATGCCGACCCCATGCGGAGAATCGCATGACCGCTGTACAACTCGTTAGTTACCGGTCCACTAGTTCGAACGGACACACGAGAAAGCCTCGGCTCCTGAAACGGGTCGCGGCTTTTTTCGTTCAGGCATCGGCGTTGTTGGCGACAGTAGGACCGAGCTTTTGAAGGACCACTCTTTGGTACGGCCGAACCGCGGCGCGACTGAAGCCGCACCTGGTGCGGCCCCTATCGCAAATCGAACAGCGCCGTGTTGGGAGGCGCGCCGCTGAGCGGCACTCGGCGCTTCGTGCCGAGATACATTGCCAGATCGGCCTGTCGCCTCACCACTTCAGACAATCGGGTCGTCGCGAAGTAGCGCGCGCCTCTGCTGGTGAGCCCGCGCACGGCGTCCGCTCGGGCGGTGTCCGCGTCAAAGCTCCAGCCACGCGCGTGGGCGAAATACAGGAGCATCGGAGAATTTACGCCGTAGTCGTCGACGACGACCATCAGCGCGCCGTCGTCCGCGGCAGCCGCGATCGCCTGCCCTGCCGTGAGCATCCGGACGTCAGGGTTCTCCGGGCGGAAGTGCCGATCGATGACCCGGCTGTGCACGAAAGAGAGCGCGGCAACGGCGCCCAGCACCGCCGCGACCGCGGCCTTCCAGTGGATTCCAGGACCGATCGCCCGGGTGATCCAGTCTCCATCGAATGCGTTCCTGGCCGAGACAGCGAAGTAGAACGCGCAAATGGCCACGAGTGGCAACTGGTAGTAGTCGTGCCCCATCTGCCCGTACCCCGCGGCCAGAATGAACGCCAGCATCCCGAGCGCCCAGCCGTCGATACTGGCGCGCCCAGGCACGCGGCGCCACAACAGGGTTCCCATCGCCGACAGCGCGAGCCCTGGCGGCGTCAGATGCAGCAGCCAGAGCCGCGAAAGCATTGTCTCGTAGAAGGTCCAGCCGGTGAGCAGATCCCACGAACTCCATTTCGAGAACGCGGTGGTCCAGGGCCCCGGCGCAACATCCGGCGGATAGGTCTTCGTCGTTCCGAACACACCGAACGTGAGTCCCGTTTCGCGGAAAAGCTGATAGGCGTGCCAGTACCACGCGATCGACAGCAGCGCCGGGACGACGAGCGCTGCGATCAGAAGACGATCGCCGAGCGCCGACCAGCGGCGAGCCTGCCACACCATGGCTACAAGCGGCGCGGCCACGATGACCGCCGGCAGCTTGACGAGCACAGCGAGCGCCAGCGAGACGCTGCCCCAGCCGAGGGCGCGTCGGCTGTCGCGCGTGAGGTAGCGGTGAAATCCGAGGATGGCTCCGACCGAGAAGCACAACATCAACGAGTCGGGCATGAACGCGCGGCCGTAGAAGACGGCCCCTGGTGAGACCGCGACCAGGAACGCCGCGGCGAGGCCCGTCGGGTGGTCCACGAGATCGCGCGCGAGCAGATACACGAGGACGACGGTCGCCAACGAGAAGACGACCACGACCAGGCGTCCCAAGGTTTCGTTGACGCCGAACAGCGTGTAGAAAATCGAGACGACGAGCGAGAGCAGCGGGAACTCGCTCTCCACGGCGCCATGCGCCCCGCCCCAGTTGGCCTCGGGCCTCAAGGGGTTCATCGGCCCTTCGTAGAACGCACGCGCGACGGCGGCCGTATCCACCTGACGCCACCGGTGCGCGTCGAGGAGCGGCGACGTGATGTATTGAAGCCGGAGGCCGGCGGCGACGAGCAGGATCAGGACCAGCGGAACGTGGCGCGACATCCCCAGGGCGAGTCTACCCGATTGCGGATTGCGGATTGCGGATTGCGGATTTGATTGCGGATTGGGAATTGCGGATTGGGAATTGCGGGACGTGCCATGATCGAGTGAAGTGGTCTCTATTCGTCTGTTCGGTCTCGCAATGCTTCTGGTGGCGCTGACGATCGACGGTTCCGGTCGGGCGCGGGTGCTCGAGGACAAGAAAGCTCCTGTACCTCGGCCGGCTCGAAGCGTGTGGACGCGCGCTCTGCCGCGCCGATGGGTCGCGCTTCCGGTGGCGCGGCGTCACCGCATTCGCGCTGCTCGATCTGATAGCTGACGGGAAAGAGCGTGAGGCGCGCGCGTTCCTGCAGTGGGCTCGCGATACGCGCTTCACGATCGTTCGTGTTCTCGCGATGAACCCCAAGGGATGGTTCGACCTCGACGCGGTCGCCGGCCGCCGTACGTTTCCCACGTTGTTGCGCCTGGCCCGCGAGCATCAGCTGTACGTGCAGATCGTCGCGCTAGCCAACACCGTCGGACGAGCACGGGCTGAGCTCACGGAGCAGGTGCGCGAGATTGGCCGTCTCTGTGCCGCCGCAGACAACTGCGTGCTCGAGATCGCCAACGAACCGTATCACTCGTCGCAGGCAAAGCTTCAGAACGCCGCGTCAATGCAGGAGCTTCAAGCGCAGGTTCCCAAGGGCCTTCTCACGGCCTGGGGAGCGGCGTCCAATCACACCTCCGATGTCATGGCCGGCGGATCGTACGTCGTCGCACACGTCGCGCGCTCCGGCGAGCGCTGGACGCGCATCGCACGGGTGCGAGACCTCGCTGATCTGTCGAAACGCACTGGCAAGTTCGTCGTCGATAACGAACCCACCGGCGCAGCGGAAAAGATCGAGCGGAATCGCCGGGACACGCTGCCGAGTGCGTTCTTCGCCCAAGGGGCTCTGGCGCGCCTGCTGGAGCTGGGATCGACCTTCCATTGCTCCGACTGTCTGGAGGCGCGCGTGCCAGGGCCCACCCAGAAAACCTGTGCCGGCGCGTTCATCGCAGGCGCCGCCGTGGTACCCGACGATGTGGTGCTGTCGGAGGTCGGCGAACGCACGCCGGATGGCAATGCGTTGCGAACTGCTGTGGAGGCCCTGGGCCCGCGCGCGTTCGTCACCGTCTCCGGCCCTCGCGGCTGGCTGGCGATCGTGGGAGACGGCAGCGATCGTGTCGTGGAATGGAACGGGGCGTGGACGATCGAGAAGCGAGTAGCCCAACAGCCCGGCGTCTCGGTCTGGACCTTCCGTCATCGGTCTGACCTCGACTAAACTCGCTTCGCGCGTCGATCGACCCGCGAGTTTCGGTGATCCGCGGATTTTCGCGGATTCTCGCGGACGACTCAGGACAAGAACTCAGTTCTCGCAATGGATCGCCGAAGCTTCTGCCAGATCGTGACCGGCTCGCTCGTCGCGGGCGTCGCTTGTACGCGCCAGCCGGGCGAGACAGCAAACGACGGCCTGGCTCGCATTCTCGGCCTCAGCAGCGCTGAGCGCGAGTGGCTGCGAACGCTTTCCGCGGCCGAACAGCAGGAGCTATACGGCAACCTGACTTCCTCGGACGATCACCGGTCCCCGCGCACGATCGAGTTGCTGATGAAGGTCATCGGCCGCCGCGAACGGTTGTTCGCGTACGTGGGCTATCCCCCCTTGCCGAATCGCTTGAGTGCGTGTGATGGCCTCCTCCGCGAGTGAACGCTCTGCGGATCTCTGCATCCTCGGCGGCGGCATTGCGGGCATGCTTCTGGCGGAGCGAGCCCTCGCGCGCGGCCGGCGAGTCCTTCTGATCGAGCGCGGCATGCCGCTGACGGCGCAACAGCGGCTGCAGCAGCGCTCACACGACGACCCGCTTCCGTTCAACCGCGCGCCGCTCCGGCTGCCGCACGAGCCCCCGCCGCGTGGCCCGACGATCCGCTGGGGGAAGGACTATGTCTTCTGGCCGGTGTACAACCTTGGCGGCTGCACCAATCACTTTTTCGGCAACGTCCCGCGATTTCATCCGTCGCACTTCGATCAGCCGCCTTTCGGCGGCGGCATCGCGCGGCAGTGGCCCATCGCCTACGCCGCGCTCGAACCGTACTACCTGGAGACCGAGAAGCGTCTGCAGGTGGCGGGCAGTTCGGCGCGTCTGCCGTTCGCCGGGCGCTTCGACTATCCCCTGCCCGCGCATCGCCTGAGCCCTTCCGATCGGGCGTGTCAACGGCTCTTTGGGGCCGACAGCGTGCTGGAGGTGCCGACGGTGCGCCCAACGCGCCAGGTCGGCACGCGACCGCAGTGCTGCGGCAGCAATCAATGCAACCTGTGCCCGATCGACTCGAAAGGCACGGCGCTCAATACGGTGTATCCGTCGATTCGCGACCGTATCGAGCTCCGGTCGGGACTGCTGGCGACGACTGTGCACTGCCGGGCGGGACGGGTCGAGGCGGTCACTGCGCTCGATGCGAAGGGACAGTCGCATCGCGTGCACGCCAGGCAATTCGTCGTCGCGTGCAACGGCGTCGATTCGTGCCTGCTGCTGCAGCGATCGCCCGACGTGCCGAAAGTGCCGGCGCTGGGCCGCCACTTCATGGATCACCCGATCTTTCAGATCGGCATCTACGACTCGGGCGTCGACGCACGGCCAGGCTACGGCGACAGCGCCCAGACCGGCATGCTGGTGCCGTTCTTCGAGAAGACGGCCGCGAATCTGCCGATCTCGATGCTCGCTGAGATTCGCACCGGGTCACTCTCGCAGGGCCGCGGCGAGCTGATGCGCGACATCATGATGCGCGACATGATCGCGCACGCGCTCGCCCGAGGTGAGGATCCTGCGGCCTTCCGTACGCGCTTTCGCGACGTCTGGCGATCGTCGCTGGATCTGTGGTTCATCGTCGAACCGCAGCCAAACCCGGCTCACACACTCTCGATCGAACGCATCGAGGCCAACGGCCAGGCCATTCCGCGCATCGCGCTGCGCTACCCCCCGTATTTCGGCAGCTGTATCGAGCGGGTCATGAAGTGGATCGAGAGCCGCCTGCCGCACGGCACCGTGAAGCACCTCGGCAGCATTCCGACCGCGTTTCACTGGCTCGGCGCGACGCGCATGTCGGCGTCCTCCGGCGACGGCTGCGTCGACCCGGCGCTGCGGTATCACGAACTGGAAAACCTCTACATCCTCTCCACGTCGGTTTTCCCATCGGCGTCGAGCGCGAACCCGACACTGACGCTCGGTGCGCTCGCGCTCAGACTTGGGGATCATCTCGGCGCTTAACGCGGCAGCGTGCCGAAACCCTTCCCAATTCGGTGACTGAGTCATTTGATAGAAACTCCGAGCAGTTGGTCGGGTTCGGGAACGCCGCCAACCAACTCCAACCCGGCCAACCCGACCAGCCCGGCCAACGCCGAGTTGCCGGAAGGTATTGAGCCCATTGGATTACTCGGCCGCTGGCAAGAGGGCGGATGGTATACTGTTTGGAGTCCTGATGTCCACTGACGCTTTCCGGCTCCAGTACCTGGCGCGCGCCGCCGCCGGCGTCCCGCGCGACCTGGCCAATACCCTGGTCGTCTCGAAGATCAAGCCGATTCGCCCGACGGTGCTCATCTACAACTGCACCTTCGTCTGCGATGCGCGTTGCACCATGTGCAACAACTGGAAGCGCGGGAACCGCAAGGAGGACATGACGCTCGACCAAATCGACGGCGTGTTCGATCACGAGTTCTGGGGAGCGGTCGAGAATCTCAACATCTCCGGCGGCGAGCCGACGACGAGAAACGACCTGCCCGAGATGGTGGAGATGTTCCAGCGGCGACTGCCGCGACTGCGCAAGATTGGCATCAACACCACCGGCCTCACGCCGCACCGGGCCATCCCGATGCTGACCCGCATCGTCGAGTTCTGTGCGCAGCACGATCTGCTGATCAGCATTCGCGTGTCGCTCGATGGGATTGGTGACATCCACAACCAGATCCGGAGCGTCAAGCGCGGCTTCGAGAAGGCGAGCCAGACGATCGAAGCGATGCAGGTGCTGTCGTCGAAGCATCCGCAATTCCAGTTCGGCATCGCCTCGACGATCTTCGCCACGAACCTCGAGGACGCGAAGAACATCCTGGCGTGGGCGCGCACCAAAAAGCTCGACGTCGTCTTCAACATGTTGCGGTTCACCGACAACATGCTCGGCAACCGCAGCCTCGAAGAGTCGATTGGCTTCCGAGAGCGCGAGGAAGAGTTCATGCGTCAGTTCTTCCTGGAGCGCGTGCAGGAGGAATCGGTGCTCTCGGGGCAGGCGTTCATGTATCTGCACTATGCCGACATGATCGCCAACGGCTACATCCGGACGATGCCATGCCCGTTCCGGACGCAGGGACTGCTGCTGAATCCGAACGGCGATCTGTTCTACTGCGAGAACTCGGACCTGCTGGGCAACGTGCTCGACGTCAACGCGGCCGACATCTATTTCAAGGCCGAAAATCTCGCGCATCGTGCCACGTTCGAAGACGGCATCTGCAAGCACTGCCTCAGCCCGTGCCAGGTCAACGTCGGCGCGATGAAGCAGTTCGTGCCCTACGCGAAGTTCCTGATGCGCGCGTATCAGGTCAAGAACAACCCCGCGCGGCACGCCGAGACGCTTCCCACCGCACAGTGACCAGGCTTGTCCGGAGCCGCGTCGTCCGGTTGGTCGTGGCCGCCGGACTCACCGGCTACCTGCTGTGGATCAGCCACCCCGAGCAAATCGGCCGAGCGACAGCGGGCGCCGCGCCGTCGTGGTTGCTTCTTGCCTGTGCGCT
This sequence comes from Vicinamibacteria bacterium, assembly GCA_963800785.1. Taxonomy (GTDB): domain Bacteria; phylum Acidobacteriota; class Vicinamibacteria; order Vicinamibacterales; family JAENWD01; genus JAENWD01. Next base: position 515,692 of record CAWDCH010000018.1, on the reverse strand, counting down.
GGTCCTCGTCGATCGCACGCTGATGGCGTGGCGCTGGATTGCCCTTTTACGCCCGCTGACCGTCGATGCGCCGCCGCGGCTTGTCGACGTGATCCGCGTCTTTTTCGTGAGCACCTTCGTCGGCACGTTCCTGCCCGCCAGCGTCGGCGGAGACGCCGTTCGCGCTTACAGCCTGAGTCGCCATCACGTGCCGGCGGCGCCGGCCGTCGCGTCGGTGGTGATGGATCGCGCTCTTGGCGTGGTGTCGATCCTCTTGCTCGGCCTCTTCAGCCTCGCGGCGCTGCACGCCGAAGTGCCGAAAGGCGTCTACGTCGTCCTGGTTCTAGGAGGCGTCGTCTCGCTCGGTGCGGCGATCGTCATTTTTTCCGATCGCATCGCCGACGTCGCGATCCGCGCCATTGCGCTCGTGCCTGGCGCGCGCGTTCGTCACATCGGGCAGAGCCTGCTCGACGCGGTCCGGACATACCGCCATCATCACGGCGTTCTCGCGGCGGTGCTGGTCTCTTCGGTCGCCGTGCAGGTCATTCGCGTCCTGCAGGCCTGGTGCCTCGGGCGCGCACTCCACATCGACGCGCCTGTCACTCTGTACTTCGTCACGATTCCGGTGATTCTGCTGATCATGCTGCTGCCGATCACGGTCAACGGCCTGGGCACGAGCCAGGCGGCGTTCCTCTGGACGTTCGGGGCGGCGGGCGTCGCCCGTCCGGCAGCATTCGCGCTATCGATTCTCTTCGTCGCACTGGGGGTGGTCGGGAACCTTCCGGGCGGCCTGATCTACGCCTTCGGTCAGTCGTCCGGTGGGCGGTCACGCCAGGGCTCACCCGCCGGACCGGTTGGCTCCGCCCCAGGCGCTCGACCGCGATGACCGTGTCAGGAGCGCTCGTATCGGCCGAGGAAGCGGCCACCTTCGAAACGGGCTGGTCCCCCGCCGCAAATGAGACCAGTGCCCTGATCGCCGCCGCGGGGCGCGGAACGCGACTCGGGTACCACCAGCCCAAGCTGCTCTACCCGGTCGAGGGACGTGCGCTCATCGTGTGGCTGTGCGAACGGCTGGCTGGTCTCGTCGGCCGCCTGACGCTGGTGCTCAGCCCGGATGGCCGGGTGGCATTCGAGTCGGCGGCCCCGGCGCTCGATCTTCCGGTCACGACCGTGGTCCAGCAATCACCCACCGGCATGGCCGACGCGATACTTGCTGCCGAGGCCACGCTGTGCGCGCCCGACGGCGCCCCGACGGCCGTCATTCTCTGGGGAGATCAGGTGGGCGTTCGGCGAGAGACGGTCGCGCGCGCGCTCGCCGTGCACGCGCGACACCCGCTTCAGCCGGCAGTGACCGTGCCGTTGGCCCGTGTGGACACGCCGTACGTGCACTACGAGTTCGACGCGCACGGCCGGCTGACCGCCGTCCGTCAGCGCCGGGAGGGCGACGCGCTGCCTGACGCGGGAGACGCCGATTGCGGCTGTTTCATCGTGTCCCCCTCGCGTGTGTTTCCTGTGCTGCACCGGCTGCGCTCGTCGAGCCTGCTCGAGGGATCGCTCAGCCACGAACAGAACTTCCTCCAGGCGCTGCCATTCATCGCGCGCGAGGCTCCCGTCATTGGCGTCGCCGGCGCAACGCTGGCGGATACCATTGGCCTCAACTCGATGTCCGACCTCGAGCGGCTGGAGCGCGCGTCCGCCTCATCACGCCGCTCGCCCGCATGAGCGACGGACGCGTCAGGTCTTTGGCGAGCGTCCTTTCCGCAATCGTGGCGATCGGGTACCTCGCGAGCGCGGTCGCGATTGGGCCTGGCGTGGTCGACGTCGGCGTCTTCCTCGCTGGCTTCGCGGCTTTTACGGCGCCGGGCTGGCCCCTCGCACGCTGGGTCATCGGCGGGAAGGCCGAGCCACTGCCTCGCGCGATCCTGGCTGTATTCCTCGGCTACATCAGCGGAGCCCTGATCTTTTGTCTGCTTCGCCTGGTCCACGTGACGCAGCCGATCGCGGTGCTCGGCGCGACGGTTGTCACAGCATTGCTCCTGCACCGGCTCCTGCCCCGAACCGCGCCTGCCCTGCTTCCGGTGCCGGCGTTCACGCGCGGCGATCACGTCGGCCTGGCTGCGCTCACGATCCTCGTGCTGCTCGTCGTCGGTCCCGTGTTCGCGAACGTCGGTAAGCCCATGCCGCGCGGGTGGGCGTATCGCGCGTATTTCACGGCGGATCTCTTCGCCCATATGAGCGTCGTGGCGGAGCTGGCGCACGGCACGAGTCCGCCAATCAATCCCTATCTGCCCACGGAGCCGCTCCCCTACTACTGGGCCTACTTCTCGCTCCCGACGGTCTTCAAGGCGCTCCGCCCCAACGTGCTGGTCGATCGCGGCATCCTGCAAACAAATCTCGCGATCGCCCTCATCCTGGTCGGCGTATGGTACGTCGCGCTGCGAACGCTTGGCACGTCGGCAAAGGCTACCGCGTGGGCCTGGGGGATCGCGATCGCGGCGCCGAGCTTCGAGGGCCTCGCGTTTCTCTGGCAGCAGCTCTCGCACGGCCGGCCGCTTTCCGACTTTCGTTTCATGAACGTCGACGGTTTCACCCGATGGCGCTGGGACTTGCCGCCTGTCGATAGCCTCCATCGAATCTTCTGGTACACGCCGCAGCACGCGACGGCTCTGACGATGGGAGTACTGCTCGTGGCGGTCGTGTTGGCAGGTCGGACGGCGGGGCCAGTACGACGAGGTGTGCTCGAAGCGCTGCTCCTGGGCGCGGCCATGGTCATCAGCAGCTTCAATGCCTTGCTATTGGTCGCGTGGTACGCCGCCACCGAGGTCACCTTGCTCGTGCTGGAGAAGGGGCGCGGGTTCTGGGGATGGGTTATCGGTCGTGGGCTGGCCGCAGCAGCAGTCATCGGCGCGCTGGCGCTGACGATCGGCCTTGGAATGGTCCGGCTCGGAACCGCTAACAACCTGTACTACAGGCAAAACTTCCATCTTGCCAAGGGGCCCCTTTTGTTTGCGTTTCTCAGCTTCGGACCGCCACTGCTGCTGGGCTTGGCCGGCGTGTTCGTCTTGCGGCGCGGGCGCGCGCTGGCAATCGGCCTCGCGGTCATGACGGCGATCTGCCTCGCGTTCCTCCAGTTCGTCGAGATGCAGGGCCATATGAACAGCTACGTGCCGTTCCGCACCGGACAAATGCTGTTCGTCGTCGCGGCGATCGCGACGGCGTTCGGGATCGACGCGCTTCGCTTGCGGGCCGGTTTGGTCAAGGGCATCGCGTGGACCACGATCGCGATCGTGACGACTTGCGGAATCCCCACCATGGCCCTCGACTGGTACAACGCCCGTGACATCTGGAACGATCGCGACACCGGATTCGGATTTCGCTGGACGACATATGTCAACGACGACGAGGTGCGCGCCGCTCGATGGCTGCGGCGAAACGTCGATATTGCTGAAACGGTGAACACCGATCCCGAAGCTCGCGGACGAGGCGAATGGGCGTTGATACCTGCATTCGGCGAACGGAGGATGGGCATCGGCTTCGGCCTTTTCGAACCCAATCCGGAACGGTTCCGCCCACAGATGGCCCGTGTCGCCGAGGCGTTTCGCAGCGGCGATGCCGACGCCGCCTACGCTATTCTTCGAGGTGCGGGCATCTCGCTGGTGTTCGTCGGGCAGCCGGAGCGCGATCGATACGGTGACGGCGTCCGCAAGTTCAGCGCGCGTCACGATCGGTTCCAGACGGTGTTGTCGCGCGGATCGGTTGCGATCTACCGGCTCGTGCCCTGACGGACGTTCCCAACCGTGACCTACCTGCTGTTCTGGGCGGCTGCAGCCGCTCCCGGAGTCCCTCTCGGCCTGCGGCTGTTCGGACGCCAGCCGCTCGGCTGGGTCGCTGGTCTCGCCATCGGCTACACGGCCACGTGCCTCGCGTTCTGGGCGGTGTTGGCGACCGGCGCGACGACGGCACCCGTGTTCGGGTGCGCGTGGGCCGCAGGGGGCGCGGCGCTCTGGACGGCCGCGCGGCTCTGGCCGTGGCCGCGTGCGGCCGAGGCCTGGACGCGCCGCGACCTGACGATCTTCGCGGTTGTCGTTCTGGTCGCACCGCTGCTCATGGCCGCGCCGTACCACAATCTGGGCAAAGCGGACGCGGCGGGCACCCGCTACTACCGGGCGTATTTCACTGCGGACTTCGTGTGGCACGTCGCCTTGACGTCGGAGCTCGGCCGCTTTCAGATGCCGCCCAGGAATCCGTACATGGCGTCGGAGCCGCTGCACTATTACTGGACCTATTTCCTGGTCCCCGCTGTGGTCACCGCATCGGGGCCCGGCGCCGTCGCCGATGTCGAGAGCGCGCTCGAGATCAACGCCGTTTGTACGGCAACGCTCCTGATCGCGTCGATCTTCCTGCTCGCGAGAGCGGCGGGAGCTGGGAGCACTGCAGCGGCCGCAGCCGTGCTGCTGGTGGTCCTCGCGGCGAGCGCCGAAGGGGTGATTGCTATCTGGGAGCTCGCGGCCCGCGGCACGCCGCTCGCCAAGCTGCGCGACCTCAACATCGACGCGATCACAGCGTGGAAGTATCACGGCCTGCGCATCGACGGCGTGCATCGCACCATGCTGTACACGCCGCAGCACGGCCTCTCCTGCGCACTGGCGCTTCTCGGTCTGGTCCCGACGGCTCAGACAGGCGTGCGGTCGCCGCTCAGCCGAATTGTGGCGACCGGCCTGCTGCTTGGCTTGTCGACCGCCGTCAACCCATTCCTCGGCGCCGCCTTCTCGCTGATCTACGGTCTGTTCGTTGCCGTCGATGCCGTGCGCCAGCGAGCTTTCGGCGCGGCGCTCTTCCGGCACGCGTGGGCGGCGGTGCCTCCGGCGCTCGCGGTTGCCTGGGGCACGGTCAATGAGATGAGCGGCGGCGCGGGAGGGGCATTGACCTTCGGGCTCGCCGGCTTCGCGAGGAATTCGCCAATCCTGACGCTGTTCATGTCCCTGGGCCCCGTATTGGTGCCGGCGCTCGTGGCATTTGTTCCCGATCGCCGGCTGCCGGTGGCTCCCGTGCTCCTCGCGGCATGCGGGCTCGCGGTCGGACTCGGTCTGCTCTATTTCGTGATGCTCTCGGAAAAATCATGGGTCGGCTTTCGCGCCGGCCAGATTCTGCTCGCGATGCTGACGATTCCGCTGGCCAACGTCTTCGGCCGGCTCCTGTTGTCAGGGCGTCGGCTGGCGGCTGGAATCCTCGCGCTGGCCGTGTCGATCGTCGGTGCGCCAACATTGCTGATCGACATTCGCAACGCCTGCGATATCGCGAATCGATCGATGGGACCAGGGTTCCCCTGGACGCTGACGGTCTCCCCCGCTCAGCAGGAAGCGCTCGCATGGGTACGAGCGCACACCGTCGCGACCGCCATCGTCCAGATGGATCCGATGGTCCGGGGACGCGGCCACTGGAGCTTTATCCCGACGTTCGCTCATCGGCGGATGGCGGCGGGACAGCCGATCTCGCTTCTGCCCGATCCGGCGTACGGCTCTCGATCGCGGCAGGTGCGCACGCTGTTCAGATCCGGCGATCCCGCACGGGCGCACGATCTCGCGCGTGAGCTGAAGATTGATTATCTGTGGGTCGATGACAACGAGCGCCGAGCCTATCAAAGCGGCGTGGCTGCTATCGATATGGCGCCGGGATACTTCAAGCCGGTGTTTCGGAATTCGGAGGTCGCGATCTATCAGGTACGATGAGATGCCCGAGCTAAAGCTCGGGCCTACGTACGAGTGCGCTCGGGGAATCCGATACGTAGGCCCGAGCTTTAGCTCGGGCATCTCCTAGCCGTTCCGGTACTTCCAAAACGTCTTCACGCCTACGAACCAGTCGCGCGCACCAATCTTCTTCCCTTCTTCGCGGCTGCGCGGCATGTACTTCACCGGCACTTCCACGATGCGCAGGCCACGCGCGAGTACTTTTGCGGTGATCTCGTGGTCGGTCTCGAATCCCTTCGTCTCGAGCGCGAGTGACGGCAACAGTGTCCGCGGAAACAGCTTCAGGGCGGTTACCGTGTCAGTGATGTAGTGGCCAGTGGTCGCCCACATGACCAGGCTGAGACTTCTTCCGCCGAGGTACGCGGTCAGCGACTGGTTCGCATGGCGCCCGCGACCCAAGTAGCGGCTGCCGTACACGACGTCGCCACGCCCCTCCAGAATCGCTCGCATCATCGGAACATAATCTTGCGGGTCGTACTCGAGATCGGCGTCCTGGATAATCAGATAGTCGCCGGTCGCAAGACCGATTCCGGCACGAACGGCCGCGCCTTTGCCGCTGTTCACCGGGAGACGGTGCAGGCGGACATCCGGCACTCGGCTCGCGATTTCAGAGGTGGAATCCTTCGAGCAATCGTCGACGACGATCATCTCCTTGGTCACGCCGAGCTCTGCAAGTGGAACCGCGCGGACTTGCCCGAGCAGCGTACCGATGAAGCGCTCCTCGTTGTACGCAGGGATGACAATCGACAGCGTTGGCATGCCGCGGCCGAATCAGCGAGCCGGCGGTGCGTTGTCGGCGCGCTCGTGCGAAAGGCCGAGATCGTCCCGGCTGGACTGAAGCCCCGCCTCCACGATCGGCATGCTCGGCCGCTTCAGGCGACGCCACAGAATCGTGCTCACCGCCCGCAGACCATCGCGAACGGTCGTCCTCCTGACCTTGTCCGGCGACAGCGAATAGAAATGCACCGGCACTTCGAACATCTCTGCCTTCCGCCGCAACAGGTCGGAGAGCAGGTATTGATTGACGTCCTTGTGCGCCAGCGTTACCGGCACCGCGACCACGTCGGAGGTGCGAAGTGCCCGCGCCGCTGACAACGTGTCGGACACGTAGCGGCCGTAGAACAGCAGGTACACCAGGCTCAAGGCGTGGCTACCGACGTAGCTGATCGCGCCGAGGACGCCCTGCTTGCGGTACTTGAGGCGATAGGACTCTTCGATGTCACGCACCGACAGGCGGCGGCTGCCCCACACTGCATCGAGCCGACCAGTGAGATGCGACAGCAGCCACGGGATGTCCTCGCCGCTATACATCCCTGACGACTCGAAGAGCAGCACGTACTCGAAGCCGCCTTCGACGAGGGCCCGCCGAAGCCGGACGTCCTCTGCTGGGTCCGCGAGCGAGCCCACCTCGCGAACCGCGAAGGGTAACGTCGCCAGGAACGCGCGATCCAGCGGCTGCGCCGTCTCGCAGAAGGCGACGAGCTCAACCGGCTGATCTTGTAGGCCTCCTCGCACCATCTCGAGGAGCGTCTGGGCGAGCTTGTCCGGAGCTCCGGCGTCGTGGAGAACGATCGCCACGCGGTGACGCGCCCGCCGCCGGGCGAGCAATCCGGCGACATAGGGCGCCAACACCCTACTGGCGTCGTGACGGCCCGACCCGCCGGATTCGTAATCGCCCACGCGCACGAGCCGCGGATCCAGCAACGAATCCAGCCGGCCCAGCGGAACGTACGTCTCCCAAGCGTCCGCGACGCGATTGGCACGGCCCATCGCCCCCCGGCTCTGCCGCGGGAGCGAGTCGTTCACGAGGTAGTGCGTCACCAGGGCGGGGGTTGGGGTGGTGAAGCGCCCCTTCTCCTTGAGGTAGAAGACGGCCCGCTCGATGATGTCCACGGCGCTGCTGCCCGCGATTTCCGCGTCGGCCTGGATGTTCGTGATCAGCAGCTTGATAGCTCGTTGATTCCTCGCAATCGCCGAACTCAACCCGTGCGTCAGATATGACGGAAACAGACTGGAGTGTTGGGTGCCTGGCGCATACACGATCAGGTCGGCGTCACCCAGCCGTGCTTCGAGACGGCGGTTGAGCGCCGGATAGATGCTCTCTGCCTCGAGCCGTTCGGCGGCGGCATCTGCGCCGAGCGCCGCCAGGCGGCGGCATTCGTCTGCATCCAGAGAGTTTCGACGCAGGTAAATATCGCGAATGCGATTCTGGCGCGTCGCGTCGACGATCTCTGCTTCGCGCCCCAACACGTGGCCGTCGACGTCCAGGGCAACCAGGTGCGCGTTCGTGCCATCGGTGACGTTTTGCACGAGACCGGCCGGCAGACCGACCAAGGCTGTGTAGTCGTCGACCGCATCGTTGAATCGCCGTTCCTGTAACATGTACGTGCCGGCGAAGACGAGATTGCCGACGCTGCAATCGCGGAAGCTGAACGCGCGGCCGCTGCCCAGCTCCACCGCGAAGCGCTCGAGCCGGGCAGCCACGTCCAGGCGCACGTCGGAAGGAAGCTCCTTCAGAGTCCCGTCCTGCGCGTGTGGCGCCTTCAAGTCATCGATAAGCGCTCGAACGGTCGTCGCGGAAGCGTCGTCCGGCAGTCGCCGATCGAGCAGCGCGACGAGTGCTGGGGTACACGTTGTGAGCTCGGTCGCGAGGCGTGACGCATTCTTGCGGAAGTCGGAAGGACCGAGGGCGTCGCCGAGGAACCGCCGCACTTCCCCGGTTGAGGCACCGTCGTCGTAGCCGTTGATTGCCACGGTCAGGTGCACTCCCGGCGTGCGCACCAGCGTGGTCGTCAGCGCACCGGAACCGCGGCCACCAGAGAAGAGCACGACTCTGATGCGCGCCAGCCCGTCGATGTCGTGCGGCACGCTCTCATTATGGCATCGGCGTTCGCTATAATCGAACCTCGATGATGGTGACGATGCACGATCTCGAAACGGTTCCCTGCAACCTCTGTCAATCCACTGATCTCGAAACCGTCTACGATGCGAGAGCGGATCTCGAAAGGGAAGCCGAACTCGCTGCCAAGTTCCGCGCCTCGGCCGACGAGCTGCTGACGCAACCGCTGGTCCGCTGCCGGAACTGCTCGCTGCTGTTCGTGAGCCCCAGAATTCCCGCTGCCGCGATCCTCGCGGGCTACGCTGATGGCGACGACCCTCAGTATGTGTCGCAGATGGACGCTCGCGTCCGCACGTTCACCGGCGCGTTGACCCACATCAACCGCCTCAGGCCCGCCAAAGGTCGGCTGCTGGATGTCGGCACTGCCGCTGGTGCCTTCCTGCGAGCCGCCCGAGAGAACGGCTGGGAGGCGATGGGGATCGAGCCGAACCAATGGCTCGCCCAGTGGGGTCGCGAGCGCTATGCGGTGCCGATTGAAGTCGGCTCGATCGACGATGTGTCGAAGCCGAACGGCCACTTCGACGTTGTGACGTTATGGGACGTCATCGAGCACACGCCCGACCCGCTGCACGTCCTGCGACGTGCATGGCAGCTCCTGAAGCCGGACGGCCTGCTCGTCGTCAATTTTCCCGATATCGGCAGCTGGATTGCGCGCACGATGGGGCGCAGCTGGCCATTCTTGAGCTCTGCGCATCTCTACTACTTCACTCGCGAGACCATGCGCGCCACGCTCCGGGAAGCCGGATTCGAGGCGACGAGCATGCGGCGTCACATTCAGCGGCTGGAGCTGGAATACCTCTTCAGACGCGCGGACGTCGTCAGCCCGCGGCTGTCACGCGTCGGTGGTTCGATCGTGCGGCGGCTCGGCGTCGGCGCTCGCCACGTGCCGTACTGGATGGGGCAAACGTGGGTGGCCGCACGGAAGGCGGCGGTGAATGCGAATTCTGGGGTGACGAGCGTGCTGCTCTGGCTGCAGCTCGCCCTGAACGGCTGCGAGCTGTTGATGCTTTCAGGCGCCTAGCAGTTCGCGCTCGTGGTCGGGCGTGCCGGTCTCGCGGATTTCGCGGATGACGTAGGTGGGTTTGTCCTGTGATTCGTGATACGTCCGCGCCTGCAGCTCCGCGAGGAGACCGAGCGTCAGTAGCTGCAGGCCGGTGAAGATCAGCAGGATGCCAAACAGCAGCAAGGGACGGTTCGCGATCGACTGATAGCCGAACAGCCGCTGATAGGCCAGCCACGCGGAGACCAGCACACCGGAGAGGAGCATGCCGCCGCCGACCAGGCCGAAGATCTGTAGCGGTTTGGTCGAGTAGCTCAGAAGGAACTTCACCGTCATCAGGTCCAGGACGACCCGAATCGTGCGCGACAGGCCGTACTTCGACGTTCCATGCTGCCGCGGCCGATGATTGACGACGACCTCGCGGATCGACACGCCGAGCTCGCTGGCGATCGCCGGCAGAAAACGGTGCATTTCGCCGTACAGTTTCAGCGGCTTCACGACCTCGGCTCGGAACACCTTCAGTGAGCAACCATAGTCGTGCAGCCGCACGCCGGTGGCCCACGAAATCAGGCGGTTCGCGAGCATCGACGGGATGCGGCGCGTGATCAGCGCGTCCTTGCGATCCTTGCGCCACCCGCACACGATGTCGGCACCTTCACCGATGATTTCGACCATGCGTGCGATATCGCGCGGATCGTTCTGGAGGTCGCCGTCGGCCGTGACGATGAGCGCTCCGCGGGCGTACTTGAACCCCGCCGCGAAAGCCGCGGTCTGACCGAAGTTTCTGCGGAACCTGATCACGCGGAGCCGCGGATCCTTGGCCTGGAGCTCTCCGAGGATCGCGAAGCTGCGATCGGTGCTCCCGTCGTCCACGAGGACGAGCTCGTACGGACGCCCGAAGGCGGTCAGCGCCTCCGTGAACTCGCGATACAACTCGGGGAGATTCGGCTCTTCGTTGCGAATGGGAATGACGACGGAGAGGTCCGGACTCATCGTAGGGTCGGCCGTCACGGCATGATATCGGCGCCCGATGCCGGCGTCAAAGTGCCGTCACCGCGCCTGAGGCGCTTCCAAATCAGGTAGGCGGCGCCGAGGACGACGACGATGCCGGCGATCGCGAACGCGGCGATCCGGCCGTTCTCCTCCAGAAACGTCATCGCACGCTGACCGTACCACACGGTGAGCAACCCGATGCCGAAGTAGCGGATGCCGCGGCCAACGGCAATCGCCACGACAAACGGCACGACGCGCATGCGCGACGCCCCGGCCAGGAGCACGAAAATCTTGAAGGGCGCCGGCGGCGGCAGGATCGCGGGCACCAGCAGGGTCAGCACGCCATAGCGCTCGACGAGACGGTGCGCGCGCTCGAGGATGCGCCCTTTGAACCGGCGGCGGACCAGGGCATCGCCGCCTTTGCGCGCGACGTAATAGATCGCCAGGCAGCCGGCCACCGATCCGGCGGTCGCCATGACCGCGTAGTAGACCATCCAGTACGGATACTGGACGACCATCGAGATGACGAGCAGATCGTTGACCTGAGGGAACGACAAGAAGGACGAGTCAAGAAAGGCGATAATGAACAGGCCGGGGCCACCGATGGTGGCCGCAAATGCCTTGATCCACGCGAGTACTGTTTTCATCAGGACGAGCTCGTACCTGCCGCTCAGTCATCGAGTCCCTGCGTTGATATGACCGAACCGTCTGAAGAAAGTATAGCGTGGCCAGTCGCTCTGGCCGCGATCGCGGCACTGTGGGGCATCGTCGCCGCGCTCATCTACTTCCAGGCCGGGCTGACGCTGAGCCACTACGACGCCAAAGGCCATCTGGTCGTCGCGCGACGTGTGATCGACAGCCTCACGCCCGGGTGGCAGCAGATCGGAGCGGTGTGGCTGCCACTACCGCACGTCCTGAATCTCCTGCCTGTGCAAGTCGACTTCATGTACCGTACGGGCGCCTCGGGCGTCGCAATTTCGATTGCCGGTCTTACGCTGGCGGTGTACGGCGCGACTCGACTGGTGCTCTCAAGCACCGGGTCCCGGGTCGCTGCGGTGCTCACCGCTCTGTTGCTAGCAACCAATCCAAACATTCTCTACCTGCAGTCCACGCCGATGACGGAGCCGCTCCTCCTGGGCCTCCTCGCCCTCGGCATCGCGCTCCTCTACGACGGGATGGCGAAGGACAACCTGCAGCAGCGCCGGCTTGGGTTCTTCGCCTTGGCGCTGGCGTGCCTGACACGCTATGAAGCGTGGCCAGTGACGGGCGCCGCGGTTATCGTGACGGCGCTCGCGGCGTGGCGGCGGCACGGTTCCGCGCGGGCGGCCATCGTTGACGCCTTGAAGCTCGCCGCAATTCCGGCAATCTTCATCGGCTGGTTCTTCGTGCACAGCCGCGTCACCGTCGGGCACTGGTTCGTGACCGACGGATTCTACGTGGTCGACCCGCGCTATCAGAGCAAGCCGCTCGTCGTCACCGTCGCGGTGTGGTGGGGCGTCAAGTCGCTCGGGTCTGCCACGCTCGCGATCGGCGCGATTGTCGCCGTGGCGGTACTCTTCGCCATCTGGTGCCGCCGTCGCGATCGGCACGCGCTGATCGTGCCGCTGGCATGGGTCGGCATCATCGCGCTCGCCTGGTATGCGTTCTTCCAGGGACATCCTTATCGCATCCGCTACATGGTGCCGGCCGTCGCGGCCTCGTCGATCCTGATCGGTTTGGCGGTGGGCCACCTGAGGCGATGGCACGCGCCCGTTGCCGCCACGCTCCTGGCCCTGGTGTGGCTGCAGGCGCGGCCGTTCGATCCGAAAGCGGCGATGGTGCTCGAGGCGCAGTGGGATCGCCCCCGCGGCGAGCAGCGTCGCGCCGTGACTGCGTGCCTGCCGCCGCCGGGGCACGGCGAAACCGTGATGGCCAGCATGGGCGCACTCGCCCATTACATGCAGGAGCTGTCGGCGGTTGGATTCGCGCTGCACGACTTCCTGCACGAGGGCAACGGCGACCTGTGGGCGGCTGCGCTCGCGCACCCGATCTCGCAGGTGCACTGGATGATGATCGAGGAGGTATCGGAAGGCGGCGACGTGCTGGCCGAACGGGCGCGGAAGGATCCGACCTTCCTTGAAGGGTTCACTCGTGTCTGCGAGGGTGGCGGCGTAGCGCTCTACAGAGCAAAACAGTAGGGCCCGACTTTAGTTGGGCCGGTGAATGGCCGAACCAAAGTTCGGCCCTACTGCCGTCTTTCCTAGAATCTCCAGGTCAGGTTCGCAAGAAACGTCGTCCCGCCGAGATCGATTTTGTCGCCCTGGAACTCCGTCGGATCGAGATCACCTTCCGCGTTCGTGAAGCGCACTTCCCCGCCGATCAGAAAGTTGTCGCCAATCGGCGCGCGGACACCGCCCAGGAAGATTGGCCCAACCTCCGTGCCGTCTCCTTTGAACTGGTCGCGGAAAATCTCCAACGTCTGCGGATCCAGGAACTCGCCGCTTTCGCTGTAATGCCAGCGCAGGGCTGCGATGCCCACGCCGGCATAGGGCTGAATCGGCGCGCGGCGGCCAGTCGGGAACACCCGCACGATGCCCGTAATGGGGACGATCTTGAGTTTCAGATCCGAGTCGATCTCGCTGCCGTCGATATCCTGGAAGTGCTCGTAAATCGCTGGCGCGGAGCCCGACTGGTAGCCGATGCCACCGCTGACCTCGATGAAGCGCCCCAGACCCACCATGTACTCGGCGCCGATAACGCCGCTGCCGAAGTCGTCGATGTCGAAGAGCTGGGGCTCGCACACGAAGTTGACGTCGAGACACTTGTTGGCGATGAGCACGTCGCCCGACGTCCGGCTCTCCACGCCCTTCGGCCAGAAGTACCCGAAGTTCACCGAGAATCCCTGATCCTGCGCCCGAGCTGGTATGGCGCCAGCAAAGACTGCCGCCGCCGCGAGAGTAGAGATGATGAAGCGTTTCATTCCGGCCTCCGAAGCGTGCCGATTGGCACGCCGATTCCCGGCCGCCGGGCCGGGTCTGTCCTCAGCTGCCAGCACGACCGATGCCAAGGGCGGCGGGAACGAATCTGACGGGAATTTCGTGCATCTGGGACGTGTTGCGGTGTTCGAACTGTTGCGTCGAGAGGACACTTGGAACCGACGCTTGCAGTGCCAAGTGCTCAGTGCCAAGTGCGAGGAGTGGGAAGTGCACAGTGAGGAGTGGAGGGTTCATCCTCGAGCGGGGCCCCCTCCCGGGGGATGAAGCCACCACTAGCCATTTGCGACTTCCACTTAACGCTTGGCACTTCGCACTGCTGCGAGTGGCCCTCACCGTCCAGCGTAGTACCTCGCTGATCACCCTGCGGAGCTCGTCGTGAATCCTGCCGTTCGTCGCGATGATGCGACCGCTGCGGAGATCGAAGGGTCCGCCGTCGAGATCGGTCACCGTGCCGCCGGCTTCCTGAATCAGCAGCACGCCGGCGGCGATGTCCCACGCGTTCAGTCCCTGCTCCCAGAAGCCATCCATCCGCCCCGCGGCGACGTAGCAGATGTCGAGCGCGGCCGAGCCAAGCCGGCGAACCGCACGGGAACGTGAGAGAAATGCCGCGAACAGGCCGACGAGCTCCTCCAGCTTCTGTTGGACCGTGTAGGGAAAACCTGTGACGAGGAGTGAATCGATCAGCGAGTCGGCACTCGAGACGCGGATCGGCGCGCCGTTCAAGTATGCGCCGCGCCCGCGCTGCGCCGTGTACAGCTCGTCACGCGTAGGATCGTAAACCGCGCCGACCTCCAGCCGTCCGTCGATCTCGAGTGCGATGGTCGAGCAGAAGATGGGCACGCCGTGAGCGAAATTCGTCGTGCCGTCGATCGGATCGCAGATCCAGCAATACGGCGACGTCCGCGCGTCAGGGCCGCCGAGCTCCTCGGCAAGCACGTCATGGCCCGGATGCCGCTCGGCGATCAGGGCGCGGATCATGCGCTCGACAGCGACGTCGACTTCCGTGACGAGATCGATCGCGCCCTTCTTGCTGATCTGGAACGTGCCGCCGAAGGCGGCCATCTGGATCACGCCGGCCTTCCGGACCGCATCAACTGCGGTCTGCAGGTATTCGGTCGACGTGTCTGAGGGTTGCGGGGTCAAACTGAGGTCGAGGGACGGACAGGTCGAGAATTACAAAGTCGCCTTTGCCAGCTTCTTCACCATCCGCACCTCCATGCCGCCTTCGGCGCCCTTCATCAGCTGCACGTCGTCCATGAAGCTGCGAATGAGGAAGATGCCGCGGCCGCTCGATTTGAGCATGTTTTCGGGAGCGAGCGGATTGGCGACTTCTTCCGGCTCGAAGCCTTCGCCCTCATCGCGCACGCTGATAGTGAGCCCGCCGTCCTCGGGATCGTAGGACGAGATGAAATCGACGTGGACCATCTTGCCGGCGTCGTTGCGGTTGCCGTGCTTGATGGCGTTGATCACCGACTCGCGAATCGCCACGCTCACCCAATGCATCGAGTCCTCGTCGAACCCGAGCCGGCGGCACAAATGGTCGCTTACGACCTGGACGAAATCGAGCATGTCGAACGCACTGCTGAATTCCAGGCGTACGACATCGCGTGGCGCACTCGTCATTCGCAGATTACCGGGCGCGGACCCGGCCGCGCGTCTCGAAGTGGATAACACACCCCGAATGACGGGTCAAGCCGCCATCCCTCTGTACCTGCACGCGTTTTTGCGATGCAGCCGTGTCGCGTTCACCAGACAGAGCCTCGCAAAGTCACGTGTTATAGTGGCCGAATGGCCTCGGCTCTGGAGGCGCGCATTACACCCGTTCGACGCGTCGCGGGACGGGTACGTGTGCCGGGTGACAAGTCGATTTCGCATCGCTATGCGCTCATCGGCGCCCTGGCAACGGGCACCACGCGAATCACCAACTACTCCCCCGGCGGCGATTGTTCTTCGACGCTCGAGTGCCTTCGCCGCCTTGGTGTGAACGTCCAGGTGCAACCCGGCCCCGTCGATCGACCCTCGGCCCGGACGGTCACCATCGAGGGACGTGGGCTCCGCGGTTTCCGTTCGCCTCAAACCGTCCTCGACGCCGGAAATTCCGGAACTACGACGCGCCTGTTCGCCGGTGCACTGGCCGCCCACGCGTTTTCAACGACCATCACGGGCGACGATTCCCTCCGCCGCCGTCCAATGAAGCGCGTGATCGAGCCGCTGTCGCGCATGGGGGCCCGGTTCGAGTCGGCGAACGGCAGCCTGCCGCTCACCATTATCGGCAGTTCGCTGGCCCCCATTGAGTTCACGCCCACGGTGCCAAGCGCCCAGGTGAAAAGCGCCATCCTCCTGGCCGGCCTGCAGACAGCCGGTCGTACCACCGTGCATGAGCCAGTCCCTACACGAGATCATACGGAGTTGGCCCTCTCGGCGTTTGGTGCCACCCTCGATCGCTCGGGCGGGAGCATCGCCATTTCCGGCGGCCAGCCACTGACGGCAATCCAGGGAGCGGTCCCTGGCGACCCCTCCTCCGCCACGTTCTGGGCGGTCGCAGCCGCCTCATTGCCCGGATCCGATGTCGAAATCCTTGATCTGGGACTGAATCCCTCGCGGATGGCGCTTTTCGAGGTCCTGGCCCGGGCAGGCGCTCGAGTCGAACAGACGATCGACATCATCGAGCACGGAGAGCCGCGCGGGCGCGTCCGGATTCGGCACGGTGCCCTGCAGCCATTGACGCTCGGTCCCGAGGAGGTCCCCGCCCTCATCGACGAGATTCCGGCGCTGGCTGCGATGGCCACTGCCGGCGGCGAGCTCACGGTGACGGGTGCAGGCGAGCTGCGGGTGAAGGAAAGCGATCGGATCTCGGCGCTGGCCACCGGCTTCAGAGCCATGGGGGGCAGCGTCGACGAGTTCGCCGACGGCTTTCACGTGCGTGGCGCCACCCGCCTCACAGGCGGCATGCCCGACGCGGTCGGTGATCACCGCCTCGCGATGGCGTTCGCCATCGCCGGGCTCGCCGCGGCCGGGCCGACGACCGTGTATGGCGCCGAGGCCGTCGACGTCTCGTATCCCGGCTTCTTCAAGACACTCGCCGCGCTGGTCCGTGAAGACTGACAAGGTCTATCTGGTGGGGTTCATGGGCGCGGGCAAGTCGTCCCTGGCGCGGGTGCTGGCCGCACGGCTGGATTGGCGCGCCGAAGACATCGACAGCCGCATCGAGGCGCGCGAGGGCCGCGCCATCGCGACAATCTTCGCCCGCGAAGGCGAGCCGTACTTCCGAAGCGTCGAACGCGAGGTCCTGGTCGATCTTCTGCCGCTGCGCCACGTCGTGGTTGCCACCGGCGGCGGCACGTTCGTCGATCCTGAAAACCGTCAACTGATCAACCGCGACGGGTTCTCGGTGTGGCTCGATGCACCCATCGCCACGCTTGCCGGCCGCGTACCGCTCGACGGACGGCGCCCCCTGGCGGCGGACCGATCGCAATTCGAAGCGTTGTACGAGAGCCGCTGCGTCGCCTATCGGCAGGCGCACTTCCGGCTCGACGCGGACCGCGGGCCAGTCGAGGCCCTGGCCGAGGAACTCCTCGAACATCTGAGAGCGTGACCTGTGCGCTATCTGATTATCAGCGACGTCCACGGCAACCTCGAGGCGCTCGACGCGGTCATCGGCGCGATGACGCCGCTCGGCTACGAGCGCGTGCTCGTGCTGGGCGATCTCGTCGGCTACGGCGCCGACCCCAACGGCGTGATTGATCGCGTGCGCTCCCTCGAACCTTACAAGATCATTCGCGGCAATCACGACAAGGTCGCGGCCGGTCTCGAGGACGGCGAGAGCTTCAACATCGTCGCTCGCAGCGCCGTGCAGTGGACGCACGACACTTTGACCCGCGAGAATCGCGAGTACCTGCTGAATCTGTCAGCCGGCCCCGTGCTCGTGGACGATCGCATCGAGATCTGTCACGGATCGCCGTTCGACGAGGATGCCTACGTCTTCGACGAGCTCGATGGGCTTCGCGCATTCGAGACGGCGACACGACAGCTGTGCCTGTTCGGGCATACGCATGTCGCTGTGGCCTTCCGGCGCACGCCGGATCGCCTGGACCTGCTGGCGGGCCCGGGCGATACGCATGAAGTGAAGATCGTGCTGGAGGCGGGAGCCATGTATCTGATCAACGCGGGATCGGTGGGACAGCCGCGGGACGGCGATCCGCGCGCGGCCACCGCCATTGTCGACTCGGCGGCCGGCCACATCGAGCTCTTTCGCGTCGTCTATCCGATCGAAGAAGCGCAGCGAAAGATCAGAGCCGCGGGCCTGCCGGACGTGCTGGCCAAGCGGCTGGCGCTGGGACGGTAACGGACTCCGGGCTTCGGGCTCCGGCTTCAGGTGTGTCCGTGGCGCCGTAGTCGGTACGGGCCCGTAATCCGTAGCCGTAGTCCGTAGTCGCCTTCAGATCACGCCATCCTGATGCAAGGCCTTCGCGGCCAGTTCCACCGCCGCCAGTGTCGATAGTGCCCTCCCCGTCAACGAGCTGACGAAAATCCACGATCGCGTCCCGCGCCGAACGTGCCCGACGACCCAGCGTGTGGAGTGATCGCCGTCCGATTCGCTGCCGGTCTTCGCGCTGACGACCGTTCCCGGCGGCCATGGACCGCCAAATTCGTGCGCTCCGGCAGCGTTGACCACCTTGCCTGGTGGCTGCACAAGGATCGCACGCACGATCTCTTTTGCGCGCGCGTTGACCGGCAGGGCATCGCCATAGAGTTTCAGCAGAAACCGCTGCTGCTCGTCAGGCGAGATCTTCAACGACCCGCCGAGCCAGAAGGTCGTGAGCCCGCTCGACGGGTCCTGGTTCCCGGTACTCGAACCTCCGAAGGTACTCACGCTCCCGCTCGATACCGAGCCGCATCGCGACGTGCTGGAAGTACCAGACGACGGACGAATGCATCGCGGTCGCCAATGTGTGATCGTGTCGCCAAGACTCGAAGTTGACGGGCCTGCCGTCGTAGGCGAGCTTTGTATCCGGACCTTCGATCACGCCCGCATCCAGCGCTGCCAGCGCGTGCGGGATTTTGAAGGTCGAGGCCGGAGTCATGCGGATGGCGCAGCCAGAGCCAGGTTCTCGACGGACTGGTCCGACGCCAACCTCGAAGAGCAGAAAGCACTCCGCGCGTGACGACGGCAGCGCCTGCGGATAGACAGACGTCACCGATATCGCCGTCGCCACGCCCAATGCGACCACGGCAAACCGGAGTACGGAGATTACTTTGCCCGGCCGCACCTTCCTTATCCCTGTCCCCCTTGCTCTTGTCGCTGACCCTTGACCGCTGACCTTGCTCTCAGCCCCTGTTCTGCGGGACGCATTCGACAACGAATTTGCCAGACGGTTGGCTCCCTGCGGCAGTCACCGTCAGCCCGGCGTCCTGCGCAAGCGTCGTGAATGCCGACAGCGTGCGGCCTTTGCCGCCGACGAGCACCAACATCAGCAACTCCGGCGCTGGCTCGCCGCTCTCGTCTGGCGAGACACCGCCGATGATGACGATGCGGCCGTCAGGCCGGGCGGCAACGGCGACCCGCCGCAGAATGGCGCCGGCTTCGCCATCCGACCAATCGAACAGGATGCTCCTCAGCAGATAGAGGTCCGCTCCAGCCGGCAGCGGATCGAAGAAGCTCTGGCCCACGGTCACTACCCGATCCGCGACGCCAGCCGGGCCGAGAACTTCTCGGGCGCGGGCGACAGTCCCTGGCTGGTCGATGAGAACGCCGCGTACCGACGGGTGCTTTCGGAGGATTCCGGCCAGGAGCGATCCCGTCCCGCCGCCGACATCGACGACCGTGCGAATGCCGCTCCAGTCGCCGGACAGCAACACGTCAGGATCGGGTTCGGCGTGTCCGGCGGGGCCCATGAGCGCGTCGAAGCTGGCGGCGACGTCGGGGTGCGCCGCCAGGTCGTCCCAGAACGACCGACCGAACACCTCGCGATAAGCGGGCCGGCCCGTGCGCACAGCGGTGAGGAGCGTCGCCCAGGAATGGGCCATGCGCCCGCCAATCCCTTCCAATCCCAACCCGACACGCGCGGACTGGCCGACGAGCCCACGCGCGGCCTCGTTCAGCGCGAACACGCCAGGCGCGGGTGACTCGAATAGCCCCTTGCCGATCAGATGCCTCAGCACGCGACTCAACGCTTCGGCATCAGCGCCAGCGGCCGCGGCAAGGTCCTCGATCGAGGTAGGCCCATTCGCGAGGCGATCGGGAACGCCGAGCGTGACGACGACATGCACGCACCACGGCGTGCAGAGATCGGTCAGGTCCTCGATACTCATCGCATCGTCCGCTCGCTCGCGCGGATGTCTGGCACCGTGAGAATCCGCACCGCCCCGGTTGGCGGCGACGACTCGACGGCGTTCACCAGCGCCGCGAGCATCTGGCGGATGGTGACCAGCCCGAGTCTTTCGGCGCCGTCGCGGAAGCGCGGTACCAGTCGCATTGCGGCGTAGAAAGGCACGAGCATATACGGCCATCGATGTCTTGGCCCGAGCACATACCAGGGTCGCAGGATGGTAGCGGGCAGCGACGATTCCCGAATCAACCGCTCGCCTTCGGCGCGGACTTCTTGAAAGGCGCGCATTACCGGCGCCGGCTGCGCGACGCTGACGTAAACGAAGTGCGAGGCACCGGTCGCGCGCGCCGCCTCGACCGCCGCACGCACTGAGGCCAGGTCGACGGCGACGAACTGTCTGGCTTTGGCCGGGCTTGGATGAGGGGTGCCAACGAGATGCACCACTGTGTCCTCGGGACGCAGCGCGGTCGCAATCGATGCGGGGTCGAGGGCGTTGCCGACGATAGGCTCGGCGCCGGCAGGGACGCGACCGCGTGACAGCTCCCGCGTCAGCGCACGCACGCGGTGCCCCCGTGCGACGAGCGCAGGGATCAGGCGCGAGCCCATGTACCCTGTGGCGCCGGTCACAAGCACATCGCGCGAAGGCGTCACGATCTCGTCGCTGTTCTCAGCGGCACCAGTTCGGTCGTCGTGCCGCGGGATTTCGCGCCCGAGAGATCGCGCACATACTTTTTCGAGGCAGGAGTGTTGTATTTCGCGGCGTAGGCGACCGAAACGGCATCCTTCAGGCGCTCGCTGCGCGTCCGCACCGCACGCACGCGAAGCTTCCGCTCACCGATGGTGATGGCGCCTACAGGATCGACCAGGAAGGTTCGGTACCAGCTGCGAGGCTTCAGGCTCCACGAGCGGATGAAAAGACGGCCTTCCACAACGACCATCCACACACCGATGAAACGATGCGGTGCAGATCCCGCGCGGATACCGAGGATCTGGCCCTTGTCGAGCTCGTCGATGACCGCCTCGGGAAACCGGTCCTTTGCGGCGGACGTGGTCCGGACCATGGGACGTTCAGCCTCGCCCTCGTTCGCGCTGCGCGCGCTCTTCGCGTCTTCTCAGCTCCGCCGCGTAGGCGTCCTGCGCCGCCCGCGACCCCAGCACCCAGCCGATCGCGATGCCCAGCACCAGCACTGCGGGGATGAAAATGAAATGGGCAGCGCCCATGTTCTCCACCGGTCAGCTCCGGAGCTGGCGTTTCAGCGCGTCGAGCTCCTTCTGCACGGCGGCCTGCCGGCGCCAGATCGACATGACGTAAAGGAGTACCGCGAGCCAAATCAGCCCATACGCAACGAACACGAGCGGCACTGCGGGCAACTGCTCGTCAGGCGGCAGCTCCGAGAGCGGCACGTACTCGTCCTGGGCGGCCGGCGGCGGCGTGCGCGGCGAGGGGGACGACGGCTGCTGACCTCGCACGGCAATCGACAGCCAGACGAACACGCAGCAGACGAACGCGACACGCAGCAAGAGTGTTTTGACTCGCATCAGAGATGTGCCGGCCGATCGCCGAGCTCCATATACAGTGTTTCCAGCTCCGCCTGCTGCTCGGCCAACCGCACCCGTAGCGCCAGCAGGACCAGAAACAGCAGGACGAACGCGACGACGCAGAACCAGAACGGCCCACGCATTCCTGCACCGAGCGACGGCACCACGGTTGTCTTGGGGTGCACCGTCCGCCAGACGTTCACGGAGATGTACACGAACGGAACGTTGACCATGCCAAAGAACGACACCGCCGCGGCGAGCTTCGCTGACCCAGGTCCGCCGTACTTCCGCACGAGCAGACATGCGACGAACATCATCCACAGCAAGAGCGACGAGGTAAGCCTGGCGTCCCACTGCCACCAGACGCCCCACGCCTTTCGTCCCCAGAGCGGCCCGGTCATGAGCACGATCGCACCGAAGAGCACCGTCAGTTCGACAGCGGCCGCGGCGACGCGATCGGCCGACGCCTTTCCTCTGAAGAGATAGCGCGCGCTTGCGCATCCGGCCACGAACGCGCCGAGGAACATCGTCATGCCCGACGGCGCATGGAAGTAGAAGATCTTCTGCACCAGCCCCATCGTCGATTCATATGGGGCGCCGCCGATCAGAAATGGCGCGACGGCGAAGAATGCGATCGCGGCGGTGACGAGGAACGGGAAGGCGCGCCCGAGCACAGGAGGTCCTCAATCCGTCATCAGCGGCTCGAACGTCCAGAGCGCGAGCGTCAGGAAGACGGCATCGAACGATGTCAGCAGCGTCAGCCAGAAGATCGCCATCGGCTCGTCCGGCGGCGGCTGCATCAACGCGGCGGTGCCGCGCACGCCGGCAATGATGACTGGAATCGTCATCGGATACAACAGCACGGGCAGCAGGACGTCGCGGCTGTGGGCTCGAACCAGCATCGCTGCGAAGAGCGATCCGACCGCGGCGAAACCGACCGTGCCTGTCACGAGCAGCGCGACGAGATGAAGGGGCCGTGCCAGGAGTGCCGTGTCGAAGAGAATCGCCACCAGGGGGACGAGCAGACACTCTGCCACGAAGATCACGGCCAGGATGCCGAGGAGCTTCCCAACGTAGATGGCCGGCCGATCGACCGGCGCCAGCAGCAGCGCGCGCAACGTGTCGGTGTAGCGCTCTCGCTCGAACGTCCGCCCCAGGGCCAGCGTTCCGCTGAACGCGATGGCGATCCAGAGGATGCCGGCCGCGGCGTCCGCGACGAGCCGACCCTCGCGGACCAGCGCAAAGGCGAATACCACCACCACCGAAAGCGCAAAAAAGATTGTGGTGGCCAGCGTCTCGCGACTGCGGATCTCGACGGTCACGTCCTTGCGGAAGACGACCCACGCCGTCCGGAAGAACACGTCAGAGGCCTCGCCCGATCGCGTCCCGATACGCCTCACGCCACTCGCCGACGCCGGCGACCGCTGCAATTCGTCCGTCGCTCATGATTGCCGCGCGATCCAGCACGTCGTCGGCGAGACCGAACTCGTGCGACGCGTAAAGCACGAGGCATCCGCGGGCGGCCAGCGCACGAAGCCGCTGGCGTAGCAAATCGGCGGACGCACCATCCAGGCCTGTGAACGGCTCGTCGAGGAGGACGAGACGAGGGTTGTGGATCAGCGCCCGCTCGAGCGCCAGGCGCTGCCGCATGCCGCGCGAGAAACTCGACACTGGATCGTCCGCCCGGCCCTCGAGTCGGGCGGCATGCAGGGCCTCGTCGACACGGGCGCCGGCATCAGCCACGTCCAGAAGCACCGCGAAGAATCGCAGGTTCTCGCGCGCCGTCAATTCCGGATACAGCTGCAGTTCGTGACCCAGCCAGCCAAGACGACGGCGTAGAGAAGCTCGTGCCGACACCGCCGTGTGTACGCCGTAGCGGACGTCGCCGGCAGTCGGAGTCAGAAGCGTGGAGATGATCGCCAGGAGCGTCGACTTACCGGCGCCATTGGGGCCGACCAGCGCAACGACCTCCCCGGCAAGGAAAGAGAGCGTCACGTCGTGCAGAGCGCGCCGGCGTCCGTAGCGGCGCGTGACCCCGACGAGATCTACTCGATCGAAATCAATCGTCACGCGGCGAGCCCCTGATCGCCGCCAGGGAGATCGCCCATCGCATCGAGCTCGCGATAAATGTGCTCGAGTTCGCGGAGCAGGACGGCACGTTTGCCGGTGTAAGTCCGCGCGTCGATGGCGCCCGAACGTTCCTGCTCGTCCAGCGTAACAAGCGCCGAGAGACCGCGAAGGCGGCGCGCTTCGAGCTGCCGCCGCCTGGCAGTCTCTTCGGGGCGCAGCATCGTCTTCGCCGCCCACACCCCCCACGCGACGAGTACGAGCGCGACCGCTAGCGCCACGTACAGCGGCGTTTGCGATCGGTGCGGCAAACCGCGAAGCGTGACGGTCAACGGCATGCCGGCGGCGATGCCCTTCCCGATGGCGACGAGGTATGGCAACCCCTGAAACGCCGTCTCGCGCACCGTCGTCGCCTGCGGGCTTTCCAGCGCCATGCCGGTGAGCTTCTGGGCCGCGATAGCCACGCTCTCGAGCGGCACGGGGAACCGCTGCTCGAGCGTCCAGTCGGCAGGCCAGTTCTCAATTCGAAACGCGATGGGCACCTGGGTGACACCGGGAGGAAAGGGGCCGGCAATCGAAACGCGGGGGCCGAGGATGCTCACCTGCGGCGAAGCGCCCTGCATCAGCGACGCGCCCGACGAACTGGAGGGTAAGTCGATCACGAGCGGCGCCGGCGGCGACACCGGCGCCGACGAGCGGTTCACAATCTCGAGTAGATAGAAGGCCGTCAACTGGTCGTCCTGGAACTCGATCGCGAACCGGGTATCCCCGCCGAGCACGAGCGTCCCCGGAGCGGCAGCTTGCTCAACAGGCGCCGACGCGCCAGGTGGCGCGCCGGCCCCTGGCGTCCCTGCTCCGACACCTGCGGCGAGCAGCGTCCGGGCGCCACCCGACGCCGGCACGGCGAACTCGATCGACTCGAGCCGCTCGCCGTCCACGATGGCAACGACATGGACTCGTGCTCCGACGGTGAGACCGTCGAACTGCGCGCGGCCCTGCGCACCGGTCACGGCGCGGCGGACGTCTCCGGCGCCATGGAGCTCCACCGTGATTCCGGGGACCGCATTCGCCATCGTCTGGCGGATGATGCGAACCGTGACGCTGCCAGTGGGGAGATCGGCCGAGGGAAGCACCTGGCCCGACATCTGGCGAGGGTCGGGCATCTGTGCCCACAGAAGATGCGTCGAGAGGATCGCGATCGACAGCGCCAGCCAAGCCCGCGGTCTCGGGCCAATCACGAGTCGACGCTCCCTGCCAGTCGCTGCCCGCATTTCTTGCAAAACCGCGCGTCGAAGTCGTTCTGCGTCCCGCAGTGCTCGCAAGCCGATGCCGCGGCCGCGTCCGGGCTGTCGGCGGCCGGCTGCCCACTTCCCCTTACGTCCTGCGCGCTGCCCGCTGCCTGGACGTCCCGCTCGATCATCTGCTGATAGAGCGCCGCCCCCTCGAGTTGACGCATCAGCCGAATGGCGCGCGCACGCAGACGATCGCGCATCTCGACGAAATCGGCCTCCGAGACCTTCCCCATCGCGCGATCGAACTCCAGTTCCTTGATCGATCGAAGCGTGAGCAGCTTGTCGCGCTCGAGCGCGGCGCGGCGGCGGCCGCCGATGAGCGGCGTGCCGCGAGATTCGCGGCTCGCAAATGGCGAAAGGACCCGAATCAGGGCCACTCCGGTGAGTCCGGCGGCGAGCAGGGTGAGCGCCACCAGCGCCACCGACGCCGTCTCCTGACCGCGCAGGAGCACGATCGCGCCGAGCGCGAGAGCCAGGCCTGCCCCCAGGAAGATGTTGAAGCCGTTAGTCGAGGTCGCGGAGCTCATCGTCCAGCCGCGATTCGAGCTCGGAGTCGGCCACGCGATCACCTGCGACGACCGGCTTCGCGTCTTCCGTGTCGCGACGACGCGACCACTTCACGGCGACGGTCCCCACCAGGGCGAGACCACCCGCGCCGAGCAGGTATGGCACGGCCCAGGCAAGACGGTTGAATCCGCGATCGATCGGCTCGGCGAGCGGTTCCTGGCTGCCGTACTTCGCGAGGTAATAGTCGACGATCTCCTGCTCTGACTTGCCGTCGGCCACGAGCTGTGCCAGCTCCGCGCGCATTCGAAACGCGTAGCCGCACTGGCACGCCGCCAGCAGCTGGCGGCCACAGTCGCGGCACATGCAGATGAGCCGTTTCTGCATCGTGCGCTCGATCGGCGTGCGCGCCACCACCGGCACCGTCATGCCCGATTCGGAGTGCTGCGCCCAGACCGGCGTCGCAAGCCCGGTGAGGAACAACAACACGAGCAGCGCGGTCGTCGTCGTTGCCGCTTCAGCGGGCAAACGCGCGGCGGCAAAGCTGTAAGCGCGCTCTGGAAGAAGCGCGATGCCCGTCCCCAGCGCCATGATGCCGAAGCCAACCCAGATCCAGTTCACCAGCGGGTTGATTACCACGTGGAGGCTGGCTGACTGATCCTTCAAATCGAAGGCCGGCATGACGATGTAAAGGTCTTCGCTGATCGTGCGGCGAATCGCGACCTCGGTCGTCGGTTCCTCTTCATGCTTCCGGAAGAACCATTTCGCCGGATACATCCGGCCCACTGCCCTTCCGTCCTCGAAGATCGTGAGGTGGCCGGTGATCATCTGCTTCTGCCCGTCGTCGGTCACCTGGACACGATCGTGACGCACGGTGTAGTGCCCGACGGTGGTCTGCTGGCCGGGCCGCAGCAACACCTGTTCTTCCTGTTTGAATCCGTCACCGGCGAAGCCAAGGAAGATCAGCACGATGCCGACGTGGACGATGTAGCCGCCGTAGCGCCGCTTGTTGCGTCCCACGAGTCCGACGAGCGCCGTGAAGAGATCGGTACCGGTCGTCTCCTTGCGGACGCGGGTGCCGCGCCAGAATTCCTGAAGGATACTGACCGTGACGAAAATGCAGAGCGCGAAGCAGATGCCCGACGACCAGATGCGGATGCCCAGCAAGACGAGCGCGGTCGTGCCCACGATGGTCGTGGCCACAGGCCATAGGAACTCGTCGCGGAGGTTCGTCAGCGTGGTCTTTCGCCACGCGAGGAGCGGCGCAACGCCCGTCAGGAGGAGCAGCGCGAGACCAATCGGCGCCATCCACTTGTTGAAGAAGGGCGGGCCCACGGTCAGCCGTTCGCCGGTCACCGCCTCGCTGAGCGTCGGGAACATCGTGGCAAACAGCACGAACAGCGCGGCAAACAGGAGGATCCAGTTGTTGGCCAGGAATGCAGCCTCGCGCGAGGCCCAGGAGTCGAGCTCATGGCGCGAGCGCAACAACGGCAGTCGATAGATGACGAAGCCGAAGCTCACCGCGAGCACGGCCAGCATGAAGATCGTGAAGAGGTACGCGAGCTGCCGGTCCTCCCCGAACGCGTGGACCGACTGGACTACACCCGACCGCGTCATGAACGTGCCGAAGATCGTGAGCAGGAACGTGACGATCACGAGCGTAACGTTCCAGACGCGCAACATGGCGCGTCGCTCCTGGACTATCACCGAATGGAGGAATGCGGTCGCCGTGAACCACGGCAGAAGTCCTGCGTTCTCGACCGGGTCCCAGCCCCAGTAGCCGCCCCACCCCAGTTCCTCATAGGCCCAGATCATCCCGAGCGTGAGGCCGAAGGTCAGGAACAGCCAGCTCACCATCGTCCAGCGGCGCACGGCGCGCAGCCACGAGTCGTCCAGGTACCCGGTGATCAGTGCCGCCATGCCAAAGGCGTACGGGATGGTCATGCCGACGAAGCCCGTATAGAGCGACGGCGGATGGATGACCATGTAGGGGTTCTGCAACAGCGGGTTCAGCCCGCGACCGTCGCCCGGCGTTGCGGTCAGGAAGGTGTCGAACGGGTTCCGGTGGACGATCATCAGGAACAGGAAGAACGCCTCGACGATCGAAATCACCGCGACGACATAGGGCATCAACTCGCGATGGCGCTCGCGGTTGATGGCGACGGCCGACGCCCCGAACACCGACAGCAGGAACACCCAGAACATGATCGAGCCGTCGAGACCGCCCCAATACGACGTGATCTTGTAGAACAGCGGTTGGACCGCGTCGGAATAGCGCTGGACGTACTTGATCGTGTAATCGCCGACGACGAACGCGTGGACGATGATGCCGGACGCGACGGTCATCAGGGCGGTGGTGAGGTAAAGCGCGCCGATGCCTGAGTCGATCCACCGATCGGCGCCGCGGCGGGCACCGGAAATCGAGACCACTGCCGCGTAGATGCAGACGACGAATGTCGTCAGAAGAATGAATGCGCCAAGTGAGGCCATGGGCTTTCCAACGTTCGGGGATGCCTGCGACCGCGGCGGCTATACGCCGGGGCTCTTCGAGCGGGCCGATCCGGGCTTTGGCTCGTACTTCGACGGACACTTCGCCATGACGCCGTTCGATTCGACCTCGAAGCCCTGCGGCGTCAGCACTCCCTTCAACACGACTTCCGCATCGTCCTTGAACGTGTCGGGCACGATGCCGCGGTAGCTGGCCTTGACGACCTGCCCCTTGCTGGCGACCTCGAAGCGGTAGTCGAGCGAGTCACGACGCCGCATGATCGACCTCGGCACGACGAAGCCGTGCAGTTGCAGCTTCTTGCCGTACCAGTCGTGTGGCTGCACCATCACTTCTTCAACGTGCTTGTAGTATTCGGTGCCTTCCCGCAACGTCGACCAGAGCAGACCGGCAAACGCTGTGACCAGGACGATTGCGGTCAGCCCAATCTTCAGAGCCTTCGTGTTCATGGAGTTGAGTCACTGTTCAGCATAGTCTGCGCGAATCGGACGGTCAATGCTGCAGCCGGTTCATTCACTGGAAAAGAACGTCGGTCACGGATTACACGGAAAGGACACGGATCAGATCGTCTGGTAGGGGTCGCGCGCCGGCCGGAGGCCGCGCATGGCTGTGTCTGCGGGGCCGAACGCAAGTCCGCGCGACGATCCACCGCGGGCTTGCGTTCGGCCCTCCGGACACAGCCCAGCCGCGCTTCGCGCGGCGCGACCCCCGCTGGGACAATCGGTCGCTCTTACCCGGATCGATCCGTGCTATTCCGCGTCGCTCCGTGACGGTGCTTTGTCACGCTACTGCAACAACAGCCGGTGCACGGCCGCGATGGGCAGTCCGACGACGTTGCTGTACGAGCCTTCGATCCGCGACACGAAGCGCGACGCAAGGCCCTGAATCGCGTAGGCGCCGGCTTTGCCAAGGGGCTCACCAGACGCGACATACCAGTCGATCTCTTCGGCGGTCATCGGTGCAAAGTCGACTGCCGTCACCTCGACGGCCTCGCGAAGGGCGCCCAGCCGCCATACCGCAACACCTGTGTAGACGTGATGTCGACGTCCCTGCAGCAGACGCAGCATGCGCCGTGCATCGCGGAGATCTGACGGCTTGCCGAGAAATTCCCGATCGACGACAACGGTGGTGTCTGCAGCCAGGATGGTGACACCGGGCGCACCGGCAGAGGCCATCAGCGCCTTCTCGCGTGCCAGACGGCGAACGTACTCTTCGGGGGATTCCCCGGGGCGGGCGCTCTCATCGATCGCCGCGGTGATGACGGAGAACTGAAACCCGGCGGACTTCAGCAACTCGGCGCGCCGCGGCGACGCCGACGCGAGCACGAGGTCCATGTAAATCGCGATGATACACTCGATGGTGTGAACTCGCTGACGACGCTGACCGACAGCGTCCTGCCGGCGCTGCTGGCACGCGCGCCGCTGACGCCGGAGAAGATCGACTTCTCGTGGCGCATTGCCGTTGGCGCGCCGGTGCATCGCGCCTGCACCATTACGTTGGCAAGCGGAACACTCATCGTGAACGCGCCCGATCGCGCCTGGGCGCACGAAATCGAGCGATCCGCGGACGTCATCCTCGCGCGGATGCAGCGCATGCTTGGCCGCGACGCCGTGCGTCGCATCGAGTGTCGCATTCGTACGTAGTGTCGCATTCGTACGTAGGCCCGAGCTTTAGCTCGGGCAACATCTCATGCCTCAACCCGTCATCCTTTCCGCCGCGCGCACGCCGACCGGCCGGTTCCTGGGCGCGCTCAAGACCCTGACCGCCCCTGAGCTCGGATCGATCGCCATACGCGAGGCAGTTGCCCGTGCCGGCATCAATCCATCGAGCGTGGACGAATGCATCATGGGCTGCGTCGTCACGGCCGGCCTCGGCCAGGCGCCCGCACGGCAGGCGGCGCTGAAGGCCGGGCTGCCCGACTCGGTCGGCGCGCTCACCATCAACAAGGTGTGCGGCTCGGGACTGAAGGCCGTGATGCTCGCCGCGCAGGGCATCGCCACCGGCGATGCGTCGGTTGTCGTCGCCGGCGGCATGGAGTCGATGAGCAACACGCCTTACGCGCTGCCGCGCATCAGGGAAGGACTGAGGATGGGCAACGCCGACATCCTCGACCTGATGATTCAAGATGGCCTGTGGTGCGCGTTCGAGCAGTGCCACATGGGTGTATCGGGCGAAGTTGTCGCCGAGAAGTACCACGTGGCGCGCGACGATCAGGATCGCTACGCTGTCGAGAGCCATCGACGCGCATCGGCGGCGACGGAAGCCGGCTGGTTCCGCGACGAGATGGTGGCCGTCACGCTGCCGCAGAAAAGGGGCGCGCCGATCGTCGTCGATCGCGACGAGTCGATCCGGCCCGATACGACGCTTGACGCTCTCGCGACGCTGCGCCCCGCGTTCAAGGCCGACGGGAGCGTCACCGCTGGCAATGCGCCAGGCGTGAACGACGGCGCGGCGGCGCTCGTCGTCATGTCGGATGCGCGCGCCAGCGAGCTGGGCCTCACACCCATGGCGCAGATCGTGGGTCAGGCAGTCAGCGGCCTTGCGCCCAAGTTCGTGCTGATGACGCCAGTCGAGGCCGTCAAGCGGCTGCTGCTGAAGATCGGCTGGTCGTTGAACGACGTCGATCTCATCGAGCTGAACGAGGCGTTCGCCGCGCAAGCCGTCGCCGTGATTCGTGAGCTGGGGCTCGATCCCGCGCGAGTGAACGTTCAGGGTGGAGCCGTCGCGCTCGGCCATGCGATTGGGTCGTCGGGCGCCCGCGTATTAACCACTCTGCTCTACGCGCTGCGCCGCACCGGCGGCCGCCGCGGGATCGCGACGTTGTGCCTTGGCGGCGGGAACGGTGTGGCATTGGCCGTCGAGATGCTGCAGTAGGGCGGCACTTGTGCGCCCAGAGTCGAGGAGGAACCGTGGACGGACTCGTACTCGTGCTCCTCGGCGTTGTGGTGATCGCGTCCTTCGCCTTCCTGACTCGCCGCCCCCGGCGCGGTCGCGACCCGCGCCACGGCGAGCACGGCCAGCAGTCCAGCACCGAGACGAGAGATGGTGGTGCTTGGCTGGCGTGGGATTCTGACACCTCCGAC
This sequence comes from Vicinamibacteria bacterium, assembly GCA_963800785.1. Lineage (GTDB taxonomy): Bacteria > Acidobacteriota > Vicinamibacteria > Vicinamibacterales > JAENWD01 > JAENWD01. The sequence goes on along the minus strand of CAWDCH010000018.1, from coordinate 484,779 downwards.
AGCGGCAGCCACGGTGCCGACGGCTGCGACAGCGGCGGTGGCGAGAGTGGCGGTGGCGACAGCGGTGGTGGTGGCGGCGACTGCGGTGGCGGCAGCGACTAGCCACTGGACGTGATGCCGCGACAAAGTGCCGGCCTTGTCATCTATCGCGCGACGGGCGACGAGATCGAAGTCCTGCTCGTCCACCCCGGCGGTCCCTTCTGGGCGCGACGCGATGAGGGCGCCTGGTCGATCCCAAAAGGCGAGTTCGGCGGCGCCGAGGAGCCGCTCGTGGCAGCGCGACGCGAAGTCGCCGAGGAGCTGGGGTGGAGTCCTGACGGCGACGTCCTTCCCCTGACGCCGATCATCCAGAAGGCCGGCAAGATCGTGAACGCGTGGGCCGTTCGCGGTGAATGGGATCCGTCGACCCTCCGCAGCAACACATTCGAGCTCGAATGGCCGCGCGGCAGCGGACGCCTGCAGCGATTTCCGGAAGTCGATCGCGCCGACTGGTTCCCGATCGAGGAGGCACGAAAGCGAATCCTGCCCGCGCAGGTGCCACTCCTGGATGAATTGGAACGGGTCGTGGCGAGCTCGTAGCTCGGCGCTCGAGTTCGTCGCTCATCCAGTTCGTCGCCCGTCAATCGTTGTTCGACAATAATGTCCCCATGCTTCCTCGTCACATCGCCGTGATCGGCTCCGGCACCATGGGCTCGGGCATCGCGCAGGTCTTCGCGCAGTCGGGCTTCAGCGTCACGCTGCAGGACGTCTCTCAGCCGGCCCTGGACCGCGCGCGCACCGGCATCGACACGTCGCTGGGCAAGTTCGTGGAGAAAGGCAAGCTCACCACGAGCGATCGCGACGCAACGCTCGGCCGATTGAGCACGACCGTCGATCTCGCGGCACTCGCCGGAGCAGACTTCGTCGTCGAGGCGATCGTCGAGGACGTCGAGGCGAAGTCGTGTCTGTTGCGATCGCTCGATTCGCTCGTGCGTGCTGATGTGATCCTGTCGTCGAACACATCCTCCATTTCGCTGACGCGTCTGGGCGCGGCAACGTCACGGCCCGACCGCGTGCTCGGCATGCACTTCATGAATCCCGTGCCGTTGATGACGCTTGTCGAGTTGATCAGGGGACAAGCGACGAGCGCCGAGGCCATGGCAGTGGCCACGGAGCTCACGCGCGCCCTCGGGAAGACGCCGGTCGAATCGGCCGACTATCCGGGCTTCATCGCGAACCGGATCCTCATGCCGATGATCAACGAAGCCTTCTATGCGCTGATGGAAGGTGTCGGCACGGCTGAAGCGATCGACACAGTGATGAAGCTCGGGATGAACCACCCGATGGGGCCGCTGACGCTCGCGGATTTCATCGGTCTCGACGTGTGCGTGGCGATCCTCGACGTCCTCTACGATGGTCTGGGCGATCCCAAGTACCGCGCCTGTCCGCTCCTCCGCCGGTATGTCGCCGCCGGCCAACTTGGCAGGAAAGCGGGCCGAGGGGTATACACCTACGCTTGAAGTCTGCTCGACTTCCTTCGAAGCCAGAGCGCCACCGCGAAGATCGGCCCGAGCAGCATCACTTCTTTGATCGCTGCCTTGAGATTCCCGACGATGAACTGTTCGGGCAGCCAGTAGCGTCGGGAGATTGCATCGAAGATCGAGAACGGTGACTGGTAATAGCCGGCGTCGAACGGCCACAATGCCATGATGCCGATCGGCGCCGACGTGTCGTTGCCGAGCCAGTCGAGGAGCAGGTGGCTCCCCCACGCTGAAGCCATGCCGAGCGCGACATGCCATTGGCGAGCGCCGGCGATGAGCACCGTGAGCACGAAAACGAGAATGACGGCGCCAACGCTATGCGTGTAGGTGCTGTGAGTACCGAACAGGAGATCGAGGTCGGGAACGATCGCCGCGGCGCTGAACAGCGCGATCTCCGCCTTGCGAGTGGACCAAGCGACCGAGGCTGCAGATCGTCGGGGAAACGGCAGAGGAAAAGAGGGACGCCACCCCGGCGGCAGCCGCGAGCCAATGAGCCACGCGGCGGCGACGCCCGCCAGCGCATGGCCCACTGGGCTCGGCATGGCCAGGCATTGAAGCAGTTCCTGCCGCACGCGGCAACCAACCGCGCTGCAGAAACGTGCAGAATGGTTTTCGGCTGCTCGCGCATTAGTCCGAGTAAGTCGTTATATTCCTGTCAGTTAGCAAACTGCCTGAGCCAACACTTTCGCTTGACTTTCACCCGGCACGATCCTAGAATTCCCGAGGTCGCCGGCACGGCCGTGGCCGCTGGCGAAAGCCGGCCGGAGCGACGTTCCCCTAAGCCTTTTAAGGAGCCCCATGCCGCTCGATCGCGACGAACAGAAGGAACGCACCAAGGCCCTCGACCTGGCTGTCGGCCAGATCGAAAAGCAGTTCGGCAAAGGCTCGATCATGCGCCTCGGTCAGAAGGGCGGGATCCTCCCCATCGAGACAATCTCCACCGGCGCGATCAGCATCGACTACGCGCTCGGCATCGGCGGGATGCCGCGAGGACGCGTGGTCGAGATTTACGGCCCAGAATCGTCGGGCAAGACGACTCTTGCGCTCCAAGTGATCGCGCAGGCGCAGAAAGCCGGTGGCATGGCCGCCTTCGTCGATGCCGAGCATGCCCTCGACGCCTGTACGCGCAGAAGCTCGGCGTTGATCTCGATGGCCTGCTGGTCTCGCAGCCCGACAACGGCGAGCAGGCGCTCGAGATCGTCGAAGTGCTGATCCGCTCAAACGGCGTCGATGTCGTCGTCGTCGACTCGGTCGCGGCGCTCGTGCCGCGCGCCGAGATCGAAGGCGAGATGGGCGATGCGCAGATGGGGCTTCAGGCGCGGCTCATGTCGCAGGCGCTACGCAAGCTCACCGGCGCGGTGTCGAAGTCGAAGACATGCCTCATCTTCATCAACCAGCTGCGCGACAAGATTGGCGTGATGTTCGGGAATCCGGAGACGACGACCGGCGGGCGCGCTCTGAAGTTCTACGCGTCGGTGCGCGTCGATATTCGTCGGATCGCCAGCATCAAGGAAGGCGAATCGGTCGTCGGTGGCCGCACGCGGGTGAAAGTAGTGAAGAACAAGTTGGCGCCTCCGTTCCGCGAAGCCGAATTCGATGTGATGTACGGCGAGGGCATCTCGCGCGAAGGGGATCTGCTCGACCTCGCCGTGGAGCACAAGGTGATAGAGAAGAGCGGCGCCTGGTTCGCGTACGGCGGCGAGCGTCTGGGGCAGGGCCGTGAGAACGTCAAGCAGTTCCTGCGCGATCATCCCGAGATTACCAGCGCAATTGAAGATCGAGTTCGAAAGGCGCTTGGCCTCGTCCGCGAGGCCGAGGTTGCAGCCGTCTAACCGGTCGCGTCTTCGCCAAGGCGGTCATTCGTGTCGCCACGGGTGGCCGCCTCTCCTATTTGGGGCTTCGGGCTTCAGGCTCCGCTCCACGCGAAGCCGTCAGAACGCATCCCTACTCCAAACTGTGCCCCGAGTTCAGGAGCCCGGAGTCCGTAGCCCACAGTCCACATGATTGAGTCGATTCTCGCCGCTGACGCGGCGCTGCGCGACTGGATTGTGCAGTTCAATACGCCGGCGGTCGACGCGGTAATGTGGTTCTTCAGCGCGATCGGCTACTTCGGTGGCGTCTGGGCCGTCATTGCGATCGTGCTGGCGGCGTGGGTGCCGCGGCTGCGACCGATCGCCTTCCAGGTGCTCGTCACCTTGTTGCTGACGCAAGGCGTCGTCGATCTCGTTGTCAAGCCATTCGTCGCACGTCCGCGGCCGTTCGTGACGACTGTGACTTCGCGGGTGGTGGGACACTATCGTCCGCCTACTTACTCGTTCCCGTCAGGCCATGCGGCGTTGTCGTTTGCGTCGGCCACAGTGCTCGCGTTCGGTGTGCCGCGCCTGAAGATGATGTGGTTCGCCGTGGCGGCGCTCGTGGCCTTCTCGCGCGTCTACGTCGGCGTGCACTATCCGCTCGACGTGACGTTCGGCGCGCTCGTTGGAGTGGGCGTCGGCATCTTGGTCAGCGGCGGACGCGCATGGTATATTCGGGGTTCGTCCTCAGCTGCCTTCGACGTGCCGAGGTAGCTCAGTTGGTAGAGCATACGACTGAAAATCGTAGTGTCGGCAGTTCGATTCTGCCCCTCGGCACCAAAACTCCCCAAACAAATTAGCGAATCTCGGTGCTGACGGAGGTTATGTGGTCAGTAGCGTGGCAATTCCGTGGCAATCCGATCGCGCGCGCTTCCACATCTTCTCGCTCATAGTCGCGAGTTCATCGTCGCTAACATTCAAATACCGTTGCGTCATCAGCAGTGTGGAATGACCGAGGAGCAACTGGAGCTCGCGAAGGTCGAGCCCCTGCTCTCGCCACCGACACGCGGCCTCATGACGCAGATCGTGCCAGTGGAGATCAAGGCCTCGGACGGTGCTCGACCGCTGCGACCACGTCGTCGCCTCTATAGGGACTGACTACTTCTCGCGGGAGCGCGAGCGCATCCTGGCCGGCATCAAGGAGGAGGTCGCGTGGCTGACGGCGGGCCTGGAGCAGTTGTTCGCGATCCTTCGGGCGCGACAGGGCAAGCCGGACAACGACACGCTGTGGCCTTTAGCCAGCGAGGACGACCCGATCTACAAGGAAGGTTGGACCGTCTTTGTCCCCCAGGGGTTCAGGGAGCCATCGAAGCCTCGTGGCAGCAAAGCCAAGTCGCAGCCGAGCGCGAGGCCATCGAGCGCGACCTACCTGTTCGACGTCCCCGAAGTTGACTACCGACCGCGACGAGCAGAACGGTTGATCTGCCGCTGGTTCGTAGACACCCCCGTAGGGAGCACGTCGTGCCGGCTCTCCCTGCTCGGCGCGCCGAATGGCGCACCTTCGGGCTCTACTTCGAGCTTCATCATCTGGAGTTCCCGGAATCGCTTCTGTTCGCCGAACTTCCACGAGAAGTCGCGAATGATCCCAGTCAGTTGTTCGAGGTGCTGCAGGCGCTCTTCGCCAGGAACGGTGCCGAAGACGACGGCCACTATCTGTTGAAGTGTCCTCCACATGCCATTTCGAACGGTGAAGTGCTCGAAGTCAGTCAGGTGAAGACGCTGTTCAGGACGAGTCGCGAAGTGGCTGACTACATTACGGACGCGGACCTGTGGTGGGAACGAGTGTTCGTGCCCAGCGTCGATAACACCGACAGCATCTCCGCTGACAACGTGTAGTCGAACCATGTACGCGTTCGACTAAGGCGTGCAGACGGTAGTAGACGTGCTCGGGCACTTCGTCGTCCTCGGGATAGGGGTCTTTAGACCGGACATCCTGGACAGACCGGAGAAGTACACCAATGTGAAGGGGGACTCCGTTCGGAAACTGACAGAACCCCACTCTACGCTTTCCTGCCTGCCGACAGCGCCGGGCTCACGTACCTATCGGTGATGCCCGTTCTTACCTTCGACGACAGGGATCCGATGGAACTCGAATCGTGAGCGGAACCCACTTCCGGCGATCGGCTCGGCATCGGCGTCAAAAGGGTTCACGCCAGGGGGAAAGATCGCCCCCTCGCTGGTTGCGATCGCTGTCTCAAAGGTCTCGTCGAACGTGATGACAAAGGTGGCAGCGGCGACGCCAAAGAATACATTTCCACTCTGGAAGGTCAGGTCCACGGTCGTGGCGGTGACCTCTCGTCTTCCCGTCGTGTGCCACGAGCCCAACGTATTGCTGAACGATTCCCCGAGGACGCCGCCGCCGGTGAACTGGATGGAGAGGACGGCGCGCAGGTTGCCATCTCGGCCGATCTGTAGCACCTGCGCCCCATCCTCCTGGACGGCCAGGTACGTGCCAGCGATTTTGTCGCCGAGGCCCTCAACCGAGGCCGGACTTGCCTGTCCTAGAATGGAGGGAGAGCTCAGTGCGATCACTGCCACAACAGCGAGGGATGCCGACCATCTATGGATGCTCTTCATAGGTCCTCCGCGTCTGAAACGGTATTGGCTGACAGCCTTGCAGCAGCGCTCACGCCGGTCAGGCAGGTGAGATCAAGAGTCTCCACCGCATGGCAGTACGTCACGTTGGGGGGTGGAAGCCCGGGGATCGTAACACGTTCGCGAGCGACTACTCCGTCTGCGTACCCTCCAGCGCGTCTGTTTGGAGTGGCAGTCGAAGCAGGCGCGCCGGAGCACCGCCATCACCGGCTCGGGGGCGGGGACGACGCCCTTCACGGGCGGTTTCCCGCGGTCCACGGGGACGAGCTGGATCCCCACCACCAGCGCGGCGACGGCGAAGAGGACGATCCGGACGCGGCGCGATACCCGTGGTGCGAGTTGAAGAATCGGTCAAAGAGCGGACGTGCCACGGCTACACAATCCACAACGCGGCGATACTGTGGCTGTACGTCGGCGTGAAGGTCTCTATTAAATCAGGCGCTTCGGATTCTCGGTCATGCGGGCGGTCCATCAGGCGCGACGAGTCCGGGACAATCGGTCACGCGCGCCTGCAGATTCTTTATTCCATTGCCTCCGCAAGCTCCTCCTCGTTGACGTTCAGATACGCCTAGAGCGGTTTTCATAACGCTGTGGCAACCCGATAGCCGCAGTGGCGGACGAAATTGCGACATTCGGCGGACGTGAAACGCTCGAGCGCCGCCGCGATCAATTCACACACCTGGTCGAACGTCCGCGGGCGGGCCGCGCGGAGGAACGCTCTCAGCTTCGCGAAAGCGAGCTCGATGGGATTCAAGTCCGGACTGTAGGGCGGCAGAAAGCGCAGTTGCGCGCCGGCCGCTTCAATCGTGGCGCGGATCTCGGGGTGTTTGTGAACGGCGAGGTTGTCGAGGACGACGACATCGCCCGGCCGTAACGTCGGCACGAGCACTTGCTCGACGTAGGCGCGGAACGTCGCATGATCGATCGGCCCATCGAAGACGGCCGGGGCACTGAGGCCCTCGAGCCGCAGGGCGGCCACGACCGTGTGCACCTGCCAATGACTACAGGGGGTGTGATCGCGGAGTCGCGTGCCGCCGGGGCTGCGCCCGTAGCGGCGCAGCAGATCGGTGGCGACGCCACATTCGTCAAGAAAGACAAACTGGCGCATGTCGCGGAGCGGCTGCCAGCGCTGCCAGTGGCGTCGCGCCGCGGCGACATCAGGGCGTCGTTGTTCGTCGGCGTGTACGGTTTTTTTTGACGGTGAAGCCCAAGCGCCCGATCGTCCGCCACAGCGTGCTCAGACCGGCCGTGGTGGGCAGCGCGTCGCGTAACTCGGCGAGCGTGGCATCGGGGCGCGCCGTGATCAGCGTCACCAACCGCTCCTCCTGCCCGGCGAGCACGCGCCCGCGAAACGTGGTCTGGACTCGCGGCCGATCGAGCCCGTCTCGCGCCGCCGCTGTTTCAGCGCGTCCACCCACGCCCGACTCACGTGATACCGCGCGGCCAGCTCTTTCGATGGCAGGCCAGCATCCGCATCCTTCAACACACGCGCTCGTAAATCCATCGAGTACGCCGCGGCCATCGACACCTCCTCGACGGCAGAAGTACCATGACCGCGTACTGATAACAAGTGAAAACCGCTCTAAGTGACAAACAGCGTCGAGTTGCCGGGCAACGTGGGTTCGGCCCTCTCGCCATCCCTCTGGTCGTTCCGATCCGTCGCACTCGCACGGCATCGACCAACGATCACTCAGCCACTCAGGGGATTAGGCGGTACGAGAACACGTCGTGGGCGATATGGCCGACCGGTGTTCTACAACGCACCAATCTAGATAGCCGCTGGTTCAAAGACACCCGGCCAATCAGGCGGCTCTTTCAATTTCGCTTTGAAACACGCGGCGTGGCAGAACCACACCTGCCACTGGCCCTTCGCCGTCTCGACCGTGACCTGACATGGATCAACCTCTGTCGCGTGAATGGTCGCAGCGCAGAAGCAGCATGGACCCAATGAGAGTTCGCGTTCGCTCATGAGCGTTACCTTTCACCGAAGATTCACACGCTCGCTACCGAGTGACGTTGAGGAGATGTTCCGGTAGTGCCCACCGCTGCTGCCACTGCGTCGTTGACGAGCCAGGACTCGATGCCGCCAGAACTACACGCCATACGGCGCTGGCGTCAAGCGCCTGCTGCCCTTCTCCCCTGCAGGTATCAACAATCTGGTTCTGAAGTCCGTCTTGGATGCTGCCGTCCTGGGGCAGACCACACTCGATGAATACGGTGGTCGTCATCTCGCCACCGATGGGATGAGAGTGACGGTGTTGGGGGCAGACACCGCCGCGCTCAACGGCCTCGGGCTTCGCACTAATGGGTGTGTAGGGTGGGAAGAACGGGGATCTGTTCGAGCACTTTCCGGAGATGACGAAGCCGATCCATGCCGCTTCGGATCATGCGGCTCTCTTTGATCTCGACCTATGATGGTCGGGCCAGCGAACTTCTGAGCACGCTGAAGATTGTATCCATCGCCGTGAGCCTGGCGGAAGACATCCGCGTGCTGCACACTCTCGAAGAGTTCCGGCGACAACAGGATGTAGTCGATTTTCTGCGACTTCGATCCATTCCCGAAGGTGCCCGGACGGCCGTCGCCTTTAAACTTGGGGTGTTCAAAGATGTCACGCAGGCTGGAGCCGTTCGCGAGCAGGGGCCTGAGCGGTGTCGAATCCGGCGTGTCGTTGACGTCACCCACAATCGCAATGTGCTTCAGCCCCTGCTTTCGCCGTTCGTCGTAAATCTCGCGTGCTCGCTCTGCCTGCCGACGCCGCTTCTTGTTCGAGTCTTTCTGAGTGCCGAAACCTTTGCTTTTGAAGTGATTGACGAGGTCTTGCCCTCGGCAATGGTATTCAGGTCGAACGCCTTCACCCGATCAAACAGGTTCTCCAAATTGAACGACGCGAGACGCATAGCCGCCTCCGGGTGGGGAACGCCGCGAGATGCCGTCGCGATGACTAGAGGACAAGAACGGCTATCTGCGTGAAAGGGAACCTTGTTGCACGGAAGTGATGCGACTTGGGCCAGTGCCTGTGCTGTCCTGGCTCATCCACAAGGACCCTGCCGAAACGTGAAGTCGTCCTGGCACGAAGTGCGCCGACTTTGCGACAGGTGGCACTCGATGTCAGCCGCATGCGGCCGTATTGCCCTCCCCTGCACACCGCTGCCGCCGTCGGCGCGGCGGTCCTACAGTTGCACTCCAGCGGGGCATGCGGTCGCAGACGCTGAAATCTGTCACGGCGCGGCGCCATCATGATCAACCGGAACTGACGTTCGACGTCATCGTCCACTTCGTGTTGGTACTGCTGCTCGGCATGCTCATCATCTGGCGAGTCTGAACTCGATCGCCCTTCCGCCGCGCGCGGGCGCGACTGCCCCACCGCGCGCTCGTGGTGACTCGGCCATGGCTTGGGGACCCACGCCGTTTGCACGACATTTCCGATCAGATGAGCTGCCTTCCGTCTGCCGCGCGCTAGAGTGATTGTCGCCCCCCGGTTCCGGGAACTGCCGTGTCGGACGAACCGCGGCTTCAATCGATCTTGGCCACCTTGTTCCTGCTTGCGGGGGTCGTGACGCTCCTGATTGCAGTGGTACTGGCGGTGTGGACGACCGTGGGGTGGCCGAAGCTGACGCTGGGTGCCCTGCTGCTGTTGGTCGTCGGGGGCGTTCTTGCCGCGCGCGACCTGAAGATACCGTCCTGACGAATTTCCTGATCGACCGCGACTACTCTCGGGGCTCGTGTTCGTACACTTCTCCCTCGATATCCGTCAGCTTGCTCTGCATGTAGCTCGAGGCGTCGCGAACGCCCTGGTTGTAAACCGGCGGACCCAGCTCGCGCACGAAAAAGTCGAGAAGACCCTCGGCGCGAAAGTCGCTGAGCGGCTCGTCGAAGTGCTCGGCGAAGTGTGCCTTGACTGACTGCAGCAGACGCGCGCGGCGGTCCTCGGACAGTCGGATCTTCATCGGGTTTTGACTGCGTGGCTTTGCCATGATTGCTGACCCCCGATATTCTCCGTCATTGTGACGGTCCGGCTACCATGAATGAGGACACGTCGCTTCCGAATCTGATGAACAGCTGCTTTCGACTGATGCTGGTCGCGCTGGGCGCCTTTCTCACTTTGTGGTCGGGCGAGGCGGCGACGAGACAGGCACCGAGCGCCGCCTCGAAAGCACCGGATGACCCGCGGCTTGCGATTCAGCGCGAAGCCGTGAGCCTCGTGACGCAGGCCAGCGAGCGCGATCGGCGGAGCGAGGATGCAGGGCGCGCTCTTCACGACGCCGCGGAAAAATTCGAGGCGCTGGCGGCTGAACCGAATGCGTCCACGGCAAATACGCCTGCGGCACGGCCCCGACTCGCGCCCGCCCTGCGAGACGAGCTCCGACACGCCGCCAAGGACCTCGCGACCGCGACGCCGCCGATAGAGGCCGGCCGGTTTCTGGCACTCCTCGAACGGGTTCGATCTCAGCTCGAGGGCGAGATCGCGCTGGGCCTGTCGTTTCAGGGCAGCTACAGTCAGTCGAAGCCCAAGGAGCCTGCCTACGGCGGCCACGCATCGGCCATGGGACCCGCTCCCGAAAGCGTCCCCAACGCCGCGGCTGGCTCGCCCGGAGGCGTGCCGTCCCCTGTCACGTTCGAAGAGGCGGCGCATCTGAACACGCGCTCGTACGGCGGTGGTCCCACGAAGGATCACATCCTCGAGTCAGGCGGCAGCGGCATCGCGCTCCTCGATTACGATGGCGACGGTCGGCTCGACATCTACGTCATGACGGCCGCCGAGCTCTCACCCGCCCGAGAGCGCATTCCCCACCGAAATGCCCTGTATCGCAATCTCGGGCACTGGCAATTTGCTGACGTCTCGAAACAGTCTGGCGTCGACGTGGCGGCGTGGGGCAACGGCGTCTGCGCCGGAGACGTCGATGACGACGGGCGGCTCGACCTGTATGTCACGAACTGGGGCGCCAGCTTCCTGTTCCGCAATCGTGGCAACGGCACGTTCGAGGAGATCGCAGGCGCCGCTGGCGTGAGCGCCGGCGGTTGGAGCACCGGCTGCACCTTCTTCGATGCCGACGGCGATGGCGACCTGGATCTCTACGTGGCGCGCTATGTCGAGACCACGTGGGACGATGTCGTCCGCGCGAAGCGAACGCTCGTGTGGCGCAATGGACCTCGCATCATGGTGGGGCCGGCCGGCCTTCCGGGTGAAGCGGATCTATTCTTCGAGAACCTGGGCAATGGGCGCTTCGTCGAGGCTGCCGCGAAGCATGGCCTCGCCGACACGGCGCGCGCATATGGCTTTGGCGTCGTCTCCACCGACTATGACGACGACGGGGACATTGATCTCTTTGTCGCTAACGACTCGAACCCGAACTTCCTCTACCACAACCTCGGCGATGGTCGATTCGAAAGCGTGGGACTCGTCGCGGGCGTCGCCATGAATGGAGAAGCCCGCGCCCAGGCGGGAATGGGCGTGGACGCCGGCGACTACGATGGCGACTCGCGTACAGATTTCGTGCTCACAGCCTTCGCTCACGATCGAAATACGCTATACCGCAACATAGACGGTCGTCAGTTCGAAGACGCGAGCGAGACCGCAGGGATCGCCGCCCCGACGTTCGCGCGCATGGGGTGGGGGACGGCGTTCCTCGATGCGGATCTCGACGGCAAGCTGGATCTGTTCTTCGCGAACGGACACATCTTCGCCGACGTCGACCAGTACCCCCAGCTCGGCGAGACGTTTCGCCAGCGAAACCAGTTCATGCTCAATGTTGGCGATCGGTTTCGGGACGTGTCGGCAACCGCAGGCGGCGGACTGCAGGTCGCTCGGGTCGCGCGCGGTCTCGCCGTCGGCGACCTCGACGACGATGGCGATCCGGATGTCGTGGTGAGCAATATGGACGACGCTCCCACCATTCTCGAGAACCGGCAACAGACGGGGCACCACTGGATCGCCTTCCGCATCGTGTCCCCAACTCACAACCGATTCGCGATAGGTGCCAAGATCACGATGGAGTCGGCGGGCACGAAGCAGGTTCGCGAGGTCCGCTCCGGCGGCAGCTACCTGTCGCAGAGCGATCTGCGAGCATATTTCGGCATGGCCGATCGCACCGCGCCCGTTGCCGTCGAGGTACGCATGCCAGGAGGGGCGCGCTGGCGATGGCAGCGGCTGGCGGTCGACCGGCTGCATGTGCTCGAGCTTTCTGAGTCGGCCAGAGTAGCGTCCGCCGCTCGCGCGCGATGAGTTCCCGCCTTCGTCTCTCCTTGCGATCGAGGGTCTGCTGGCGCTCGCGCTTCTGCTGGTCGTCGCGGTGCGTCCAGCCACGACCTCCGCGGCGGGTCAGGACCGCGGTGTCTTTCGTCCCACCTTTGCAGTCTCCGAGACCATGGCGCCCTTCCTCGAGCACCTGGATCCGGGCAGCGATGCGTTCCGCACCGGGCGGGAGGCTGCCGAAATCCAACGACGTCTCGACGAGCTGACGGCGGCCATGCGATCGCGCCGCGATCGTATCGCCGCCATTGGTGACTGGCTCCTCGCATCGGAGTTTCGCGGCGGACGCCTGGAGGCTGGCGACACCGCGCCGTCTCCTGCCGCGGAGTTCGCAGTGCACAAGGCATCGGTCTCTGGCGATCTTGTGCTGGATGCGTCCACGTTTGGCGCAGAGCTGCAGAAGCTGATGAAGGATCTGCGAGAGGTCCTCGTCGCGGAATTCCTAATCACCGCCTTCGACGTGGAGACGTCGGGCGCGGTGAACAGCGAAGTGCGCTACGACCTCGTGGGCACTGGCTCATCGGCCTGGCGGCTCGAGCATGTCGGACGCTGGCGTATGCGGTGGCGAAAGGAGAAGGACCAATGGAGGGTTGCGGAATGGGTGGCACTCTCGACGCTGACCGGCCGGAGCAAGCAGCCGGTCTTCACGGATATATCGACACCGGCGCTCGGCAACAACGACTCGTTCACCCGTCAGCTCAGTACCGGCCTCGACGCCTGGATGGCCACCATCGATTCCGTCCTGACGCGCGATTCGAACGGCCACCATGGCGTGTCGGTCGGCGATGCCGATGGTGACGGCCTCGACGATCTCTACGTCGCGGACGACACCGCACAGTCACTCTTCGCAGACGTGGACAACGACGGCGATCAGGATCTGGTGCTCGCGACAGGCACGCGGCCGCTCCTTTTCGCCAATGACGGGAACGGGCGGTTCGCGCCAGTGGCCGACGCATTTCGCTTCGAGCGACCATTGCAGGGCGTTCTCACGTCCATCGCGGTGGCCGATTACGACCGCGACGGATTTCTTGATTTGTACCTGTGCGTGTACTCGTATTTCTTCGGTGGACGTACAAGTCCTCCCAGCCATCGGCCGGCTCGTGCTGCGACATCTTCGAAGGTCACACGGCCGTTCGTCGCGCCAAGGTTCAATGGCCCTCGGGCGTGTCGCAGGTGTTCACCGACGTCGGCCGTACAACATCGCGTTCTCGATCCCCAGTGCCGCGGGGGGATCTATCCGTGCCGCGAATCTGACCGGTACCGACGGCAACCCGAACGCGCGCGTCGTCCTCACGTGCGACCCGGGGAGCGGTTGGAGCGGCGATCCGTACAGACAGATCAATACCGCCTGCTTCGCGCCGCCACAGCCCGGCAGCGACGGGGCGGAGTCGGCGCGGTTCTTCCTGCACGCGCCGCCGATCAACAACATCGACCTCTCGCTCTCGAAGAAGATCCGGATTCGTGGGGACATCGGCGCCGAGATACGCCTCGACATTTTCAACGCCCTGAACCACACACAGTTCACGGGCGTCAACAACACGGTGAACTTCGCGAGCCTGAGCGACCCGACGATCACCAACCTCCCGTATGACTCCAGCGGCAACCTGGTCCGGCCGAACGGCTTCGGTACGATCAACGGCGTCGCGCCGCCACGCCAGCTGCAGCTGGTGATGCGATTCACGTTCTAGATCGCACGTTCGCCGAACGAAAGGGCCGACACCTGTGCAAGGTGCCGGCCCTGTGTCGTTCAAGCAGAACGTGCGATCAGTGTGCTTCGAAGTTGAACGTAATCCGGATCGGCGTTTCGACCGGTACGCTACCGACACGCGTCGGCGCGAAACGCCAGGCCGAAGCCGCGTCGATCGCGGCGCTGGCGAAATCGCCGTCCGCCGGAGCCGCGAGACGCAAATCCTTCATGAATCCGTCCGATCCGATGCGTCCCTCGAGGCGAACCTGCGCGCTTACGCCGGCGTCACGCTGCCGCGATGGATAGTGTGGCCGAACATGGAGGAGCTTGACCGGCGGCTCGAGACAGCCGCCCACCGGGCTGTCGGCGCAGCGTGATTCGCGAGGTGCGCGTGCGTGCCCCATCGATGGTGGCGCCGGGGGTGGCGGTGGTGGCGCGGAGCGCCCGTTCGGCACTGCCGGAGCCGGTGGTGCAGCCGGAGGAGGTGGCGGCGCATCGGCCGATGTTCTGACGGTAATCGTCTCTTCCACCGTTCCGACCTGGAGCGCGATGTCCTGCTCCAGATCCTGGCCACCCTCCAGCACGACGCGCCCTTGAACCGCAGCGAAGCCAGGCTGGGAGATGCGAATCAGGTACTCGCCAGGCGCGAGATCGCGGAACTCGAATCCTCCTGACGCGTCGCTCGTGGTTTCGTGCGATGACCGATCCTCCTTACCGGTCAGGACGAGCTTCAGGTGCGGCATCGCGCGACCGACCGCATCCATCGCCGTTCCGGAAAAGTGACTGCTGCTCCCCTGCGATGCCGCCATTAATCCAGCGAGGGGCATGGCAAACGTCATGACCGCGAGCGCCGCGCAGACGGCGAGCATGTTCGACAGAGGCAGACGACTACAATGAGTGCTCAACATGGCACGGACTCTCCTCTCCAGGCTGGACTGGCGCGCCATCGCCGGCGCAGGGAACGTCAAGTCGACTCTGGAGGCACGGAGATTTCTGGCAATCTCGAGCAGATGTCCGGCATACGCTGGTGCCGTCACTCCCAGCCGCAGAACCTGATCGTCGCAGGCCAGCTCGCTTTGGCGGCGCAACGCTCGGCAGGCGATCCAGACCACGGGGTTGAACCAGTAGATCGCCTGGAAGACCGACGCGCCCAGCTGCGCAATCCAGTCGCGTCGGGCAACGTGCGCCAATTCGTGGGCGAGCGCCACACGAATGCGTTCGACCGGCCAGTCAGGCGCGCCGGCAGGCAGTAACACGCGCGGCCGTAACCACCCCCACGTGGCCAGCAGCGTCGGGTGATCGCTCTGAAGAAGCGCGACATCACGCAGACCGAGCTCCGCACGCAGCGCGTCGCTCTGCTGCTTCCACGGTCCGCCGAGTACCGGTGCGGATCTCGATGACAGCCGCGACAGACGAGCCCACCCGATCGCCAGCGCGGCAAAGGCCACTGCGGTGCCCGTCATCCACGCCACGCTCGCAATCCGATTCGCTTGATCTCGGCGCGTCGGCGTTTTCGTGGTGGCCCCTGGAAAGGCGTCGGCCTGAGCGTCATGGACGCGCAATGGGACGACAAGGGCGATGGGATCACTCGTCCACGGGGTCGTGATCCGGAACGGGAGCTCCCAGCGCGGCACCACGCGCTGAAGCCCTGGCATCATCGCGGCGCAGACAATCGACACCGTCAGTACCCAGTGCCGCAGCGCAGCTGACGACCTTCTCAGGGCGGCGACGACGGCCAGCCCGATGAGCAGGACGATCGTGAGCTTGATCATTTCGCCCCTCCCTTTCGTGCCTGGTCCACCAGCGCCGCAATTCGATCGAGGTCGTCGTCGGTCAGGCGTGCCGCCTCTCCGCCGAGGACGGCGGCGACCATCTTCTCCGCCGACCCCTCGAAGAAGGTGTTGGCGAGGTGGCGGAGCGCGGATCGGCGCGCGGCGTCGCGGCGCACCACTGGCATGTAGACGTAGCGCAGGCCCTGCACTTCGTGCCGGAGGTGGCCCTTGCTTTCGAGAACGCGCAGCTGCGTGCGGACGGTCGAGTCGGTGGGATGGCCCGGCAGTTCTTGTTTCACGTCGGCCGCTGTCGCGCGACCAAGGCGAAACAGCACGTCCATGATCTGGCGCTCCCGTCGAGACAATGCGGCGTGCAGCGGATTCGACATGTTATGAAAATAACATATACGTTATAAAAATAACATGTCAAGTTTCAACTGCACCTGGCGAACGCCAGAGCTGGGTGCGCGGCGCGCCGCGGGGGCTGAAGCGCTACCTGCACCACCGTAACGTCTGGCACGGAGCGCTTCTCCGCAATGGTGCCGCGCGAATAGTCGTGTCGATCGTGCACAGGTTGCATACACACGATTCCGGTTCGCTTGTGGAATCTGGGCATTGGTCGGCACTCGAAGTGGCACGGCCTTTGTGAGGGATGGGGCTGGAACCAACGGCGGGCGCGCGCTGTGCGCACGTCACGCTGAGGGAGGACGTATGAGCATGGACGATTACACCAACGGCGGCGGCCTGTCGACCGGCACCGCCCTCCTCGTGGGCATGGCGGTCGGCGCCGGGATCGCGCTGCTGTATGCGCCGCGCAGCGGACGCGAGACGCGTCAGCAGCTGTCAACGGGCGCGAACCGGCTCCGCGAAAGGGCCAACGATGCCTACAGCACAGTTTCGACGCGGGCCCGTCAGACCGCGGATCGCGCCCGAGACGTGGCCAGCGACGTGCAGAGCAAAGGCAAGTACGTGGTCGATCGCGCGCGCGACGCCTACCACCAGACGCGTCGTGACTTCGAGTCGGAGGCACGCGACATCGCGGAGGAGACCGGATTCAATGGCTGACCACGGGTTCGAACGCTTTCCCTTCGCGCCGTCTGTCGCGTATCTGCTGGGCGCGGGGTTCGTGCTTGCGGCGGCGGTCAGGATGCGGCCGCGCTCGGCGGTGCGAACGCTTGCGCTGACAGCCGCCAGCGTGCTCGCCGGGCGGGGTGCCAGCCTGCTGGTGCCGGCCGTCGCGTCGATCACCTCGCGGCACCCTGAGTTCGATCCGGTCGACCAGGCCGCCGACGAGTCGTTCCCCGCGAGCGATGCGCCGTCGTGGACTCCCATGATCGGGGCACGCCAGGGCGCGTGAGGCTCTCCGGGTGCGGCGGGGATCCCCCGCACCCGGACAAATACCTTGCCTGCCCCGTGGTGTGTGCCCGGAGCAGCCGAGTTCTGCGCGTACGTTCACGGTATTCTTGCGCCTGGCAGATTCCAGCGCTTGCGGTGATTGCCGATAGGGAGGAAGACCTGCAGGTCTGCCCGGCGAAGCACCGTGAGCCTTTTGTCCCTTTGCCGACGTCCCCCGCGTCTCGTGGTGCGGACGCTGATCACGACATCGTTCGCGATCGGCTCCGTGCTGATTGCCGTCTTCGTGGTGCTCTCGATGGATGCCCGCAGCCGGGCCGTCGGGACCGCGGTCGAAAACCTCGACGCCGCGCAGCGCGTGTTCGCCGAGTTCGAGCAGCACCGCCAGCAGGAAACCCTGATCAAACTGAACGCGCTCGCCGAGAATCGCTCGCTCGCAACGGCGGTGGCAAAATATCGCGGGTCTGCCGGCGCCTCTCCGCTGCTCCAGCGTGAAATGGATCACCTGGCGGCGCAGCTCGCCGTCGATGCGCTGATCCTCGCGTCGCCCGACGGAAAGATCCTCGCCAGCGCCGGGCCGCGTCGCGCCGCCTGGGCGGTTCATCAGCCCGTGCGCGCCAACTCGGAGCCTGGCGTTGCCGATCCGATAGACGAAGTGGTCGCGCGACCGTCGGCACGATTCCGCGTGGCCGCAGTGGATCTCAGCGCGTTGAACCCCTCGGTCGGCGATATCTCCATCGCCGTCGCGCTGGACGATGCGTTCGCAGCGCAGATGTCAACGCTGCTGCGCGTGCCGGTCAGCGTGATCGTGGGCGGCGAGGTGATCGGCAGCACGCTGACGTCGGCCGAGCGCAGCGCGCTCCTCCGCCAAGCCGAACACTTGCCGCGCGAAGGCACCGTGGAGCTCGCCGACGAGCCACATTCGGTCCGGCGGCTCAACGAGGGCGGCCCGATCACGGTCTACGCAATGGAATCGATCGCGCGCTCGACGCACCGCGCGACACGCAGTGCCGTACAGAACCTGATGTACGTCGCCATCGGGGCGATGACGCTCGGCGCGCTCGCGAGCCTCTGGCTCGCCCGCGCGCTCGCGAACCCCATCGATCAACTCTCACAGCAGCTCGGCCAGATCGCCTCGTCGCATGACTTCTCGCGCAGGATCGAAAGACGGGATCGAGCCGCGAGCTCGATACGTTCACCGAGACGTTCAATCACATGGTGGCGACGCTGCAGGCGGCCGAGGCCCAGACCGAGCTCGCCTATGTCGGCGCCATCAAGGTGCTCGCGGCCGCGCTCGACGCGCGCGACGCGTACACCGCGGGTCATTCAGAGCGCGTCAGCAGCCTCTCGGTGTTGATCGGCCGACAGCTGCATCTGGATCAGTCGCAGCTGGACATTCTTCGCCTGGGAGCGCTCCTGCACGACATCGGCAAGATCGGGGTCGCCGACCGCGTACTGCAGAAGAATGGGCCGCTCTCGCAGGACGAGTTCGAAATCATCAAGGCGCACCCGGCGCTGGGAGCCCACATCCTGCGGCAGGTGCCCTTCCTCAGCGCTCACATTCCGATCGTCGAGCTTCACCATGAGCGCCCTGACGGGCGCGGCTACCCGCATTGGCTTCTCGGCCATGCCACACCGCTCCTCGCGCGCATCGTTCACGTCGCCGATGCCTTCGACGCGATGACAACCGCGCGCGCGTATCGACCGGCACAAACGCCCAGCCATGCCATCGGCGAGCTGTGGCGTTATTCGGGTTCGCAATTCGATACGGAAGTGGTCGAAGCGTTCGTCGCCGCGTGGTCGGCGATGCCGGTGCCCGAGGAGCAGAACAACGTGCCCGCCGTGCCTGGTGCGACCGTGCTGCCCTTCGAGCGCAGCGAGACCGGCCGCTCCAGCGCCTAGCGTCGCACTACAACGCCTTGACGTACGTCACGAGCGCACCGAGGTCTTCTGCCGACAGACTCCTGTAGGATGGCATGCGCATCAGCGGACGTGTCCCTTTTTTCGCCTGCTGCGTATCCGGATTGACGAGCCACTCACGGATCTCCGCTTCGTTGAGCCGCGAGCCAACACCGTCGAGCGGATATTTCCGATTGCCCTTCCCTCCAACCGAGTGGCACGAGGCGCACTTCTGCGCCGCGTAAACCTCCTCACCACTGGCGGTGTCACGCGCATGGAAGGCAGCCACGACGACTGAACCGGAAACGAAGCCGGCGCACACCAGGAGGACCACAACGCGAACCGAATGGGACCAGCCAACACGCATCAGATCCATGATACGCCGGCGTATCCGCGGATTTCCGTGTGATCCGTGACCTGCGTGTGAAACCAGCGTCAATTGCGCCGGAGGCCGAACTTCTCGATCCGGTAGCGGACCTGATCGCGATTGAGTCCGAGCAGCGTCGCCGCGCGCGTTTGATTCCCGCCGGTACGCTGCAAGGCCTGAATCACGAGGTTGCGTTCGAGGCGTTCGAGATTGACGCCGGATGGAGGCAAGTCCATTTCAGTGCCAGTTCGACGGCTCACGTCTGGAAGTGCAAGGTCCCCCGCGTGCAGAAGCTCACCGTCGGCAACGAGCATGGCGCGTTCGAGAACCGCCCGGAGCTCGCGAATATTCCCCGGCCAAGAGTACGACTCGACCGCCTCGATGGCATCGGCGCCGACGCCTCCGACATGCTTCCCGAGCTCTTGATTGAACACCTCGATGTAGTGACGTACCAGGGGCTCGAGGTCAGCGGCTCTCGCGCGGAGCGGTGGGATGTGAACGATCTCGGCGCACAGGCGGCGGCACCACTCACCCGCAACCATCGCCGTCCCGCGTGCGGTATCGATATCGGTGTCCGATGACGCCACGATCCGGACATTGCGCCCATCCCCTGGAGTGTCGGCAGTTGCCGGCGAACGATCAATCCATCGTCGGAGGGCGTCATTGAGGTGTTCGCTGGCCAGATGCACGCCGCTGAGGAAGAGCGTGCCGCCGTCGACCGATTCCATCAGCGCCTCGTCGAGACGCGAGGCCGGAGCCGACGCGCACATCACGGATGCGAACGCGCGTCCGCGGCGATCGGACAAGTGGTGGAGGATCTTGGCCGCCAGCGAACGGCCCGTGCCGACCTCGCCGACGAACAGCACCGGAACGGCGGGATTCCGCGCGAGACGCACAACGGTTTCACGCAGTTCATTCAGCGCGGGTGACCGACCCACAAGACGATCGAGCGACCACGTGCGGTCTTCATCCACGACGAGGATCGTCGCCGGCATGGCGGGCTGCCCCCTTGGCCGCCGGCATCATACACCCAGCTCTGCAATGACGGAAATCTGTCGGGAAAAGTGGCCCAACTCAGGCAGGGTGCACGCCCAGCGGCCCGGCGGAGTTGTCTCGTCCCGACGTCGATTCAAGATGGAGCGCTGAGGCTCGTTCCCAACCAAAGCAAGGATGTGCGATGGACGCACGGAATCACGGCATGCCGAGAATCGTGCCGAGGTCCATCGTCGTGCCTGCGGACTGGGCCCGCGACGATCTCCCAGACCACGATGACACAACACCGGTCGGCCCGCCGGAATTGTCGCGTGACCCGCCGAGTGCCGAAATGAGAAGCCGGTCATAACGCGCACCCGGGCACTTGGCAGCCGCTGAGCTGTCCTTCCTTCAGACCTGCAAAAACGCCTTGTTCTGGACCCCCTCGGCGGCGGCTAACCCCGATAAAAGTCCGACGGATCGCTGTGTTACCATCATTCTTTCCTTCGAACGAGAGGAGAGTAGCGAGTCACCATGCCAGTGCGTTTGTTCGTGGGTAACCTGTCCTATGACGCCACCGAGGCGGAGCTGCGCGAGCACTTCGGCAGCATCGGACCGGTTACCTATTGTTACCTGCCGACCGATCGGGAGACGGGACGGCCGCGCGGGTTTGCGTTCGTGGAGTTCGGCGACGACGCCCACGCGCAAGAGGCCATCGCGCGTCTGAACAACCAGACGTTCCGCGGCCGGCCGCTTGCCGTCAAGGAAGCGCAGCCGCGCGAGAGTCGCCCGCCGGGCGGAGGCGGGCCGCGCCCATTTGGTGGGCCGCCCTCCGGTCCTCGGCCGTCGTATGGCGGCGGAGCCCCGCGATCCTTTGGCGGTCCACGTGAAGGCGGCTTTGGCGGTCCACCCTCTCCTCCCGGCGCACCACGGCGCGAGCACAACTTCGGACCCGATGCGCCCCCGAAGGGCAAGAAGAAGCCGCAATACGGGCGTGGCGCCGAACAGCGCGGGCCGAAGGGGCCGATTCGCACCAAGACCGACGGTCGTATCTACAACGCGTTCGATGATGACAGCGATGAAGCCGCTGTGGATTTCGACGATTTTGCGACCAGCCGTCCCGAGAATGATTCGACCACCGACGTCGAGACCAGCCGTCCCGAGAATGATTCGACCACCGACGACGAGACCAGCCGTCCCCAGGATGATTCGACCACCGACGAGTAGCCACTCCTATCCGCTTGCTGAACTCGTGAAGCAACTGATCTGTTGTGTCCTTATTGCGGCGGCAGCCGTAGGCTGTCAGAACTCGACCGCGAGCTCGGCGTCGGGTGCGGCCAAGCCGGCTACCAGCCACACGCCCGCAGCTGCACCAACGCCCGGCGGATCGGCGCCTCCCGCGCCGGCCGCGATCAAGCCGGTGCCGGCCGTGTTGCCGGATCCAATCGCGCGGGTGAACGGCGAGACGATCACCAAGGCGGAGCTCGAAGCGGCCGTTCGCAGCGTCGAACAGCAGAACGGCAAGTCGGTGCCGCCCGAGCGTCGCGACGAGATTTACCGTGGCGTTCTCGACAACCTCGTTTCGATTCGCGTGCTGCGCCAGGAGGTGACCGAGCGGCACATGACGGCCTCCGATGCCGACATCGACGCGCACATCAGCCAGCTGCGGAAGCAATTTCCCAGCGAGGCGGCGTTCAAGCAGGCGATGGCGCAGCAGCACATCTCGCAACAGAAGCTTCGCGATGACGCGCGGATGGATCTGCTGGTCAACCGCCTGGTCGAGGGCGAAGTGAACGCCAAGCTGTCGGTGACACCCGGCGACATCAGCGCGTTCTACGAGAAGAACACGGACAAGTTCACGCAGTCGGAAAGCGTGCACGCCAGCCACATCCTCATCATCGTGCCGCCTGGTGCGGACGCGGCGGCGAAAGCCGCCGCGAAGGCGCGGGCCGAAGAAGCGCTGAAGGCTGTGCGCTCCGGGCAGGATTTCGCGGCCGTCGCGCGTCAGGTACTCGCAGGATGGCAGCGCGCAACGGGGCGGCGATCTCGGATTCGTGCCGCGCGGCCAGACTGCACCGGCCTTCGAGACCGCGGCGTTCGCGCTGAAGGTGGGCCAGGTTAGCGACATCGTCGAATCGCCCTTCGGCTACCACGTGATCAAGGTCGCCGAACGCCGCCCCAGCCGCGTCGTCCCCTTCTCCCAGGCCGCGGGGCAGATTGAGCAGTATCTCAAGCAGCAACAGGGTCAAACGCTGGGGAAGACGTTCGTCGATGGCCTGAAGACCAAACGCAAGGTTGAGATCTTCATCTGAAAACGAGAGGCCCACGTCGAGCGATGTCCGGCTCGACGTGTGGCTCGACGTTTCCTGCCTGTTCAAGACGCGATCCGAAGCGCAGCGCGCCTGCAAGAGCGGCAAGGTCGAGGTGAATGGCGCGTCGGGCAAGCCACATCGCGCCATCCGCGTCGGCGACGAGATCCGCATCACACGGGCACCGGGGACGCCGCAGATCGTCGTGGTGCTCGGTCTCGCCGAGCGATCGCTGCCGAAGGCCGAAGCGCGGTTGTTGTACGAGGATCGGACGCCTGCGCCGGCGCCAGACGAGATCGCGCTGCGTCGCGCCGAGCGGATCTTTCGCGCCGCTCAGCGCGCGGCAGGACCGCCAAACAAGAGGCAGCGCCGAGCCTTGAAGAAGTTCCGGGGATACTAGTTTGCGCAGCAGGGCCCGACGTTAGCCGGCCGATCGCTGGCCCCGCCTTCACTTGGCCGCATTGTCGTGCGGCCCTCCTGCAGACGTCAGGGTAACTCGTCGTCGTCATCCTCTTCGTCGCCCGGCGCAGGCGGCGCGAGCTTCGCCAGGCGAAGACCGATGGCGACACCGAGGTGAAACGCGCCCTCCTGCTGCAGCCACACCTGGGCCGCCTGATTGTCGACGAGCTCGTCCACCAGTTTCTGCAGGTGCTCGGGCAGCGCGATCTGGACCGTCCGTACGAGATCCTCTTGACGCTCGAGATCCGCCGGCGCGAACACGTCGTCCTCGTGCAGCAGCCCCAGCAGATCCTCGTATTCGTCGGCGCATTGCTCTTCGACTTCCGCGAAGCTCGGATACCGGCGGGCACGT
The DNA here is from genome assembly GCA_963800785.1 of Vicinamibacteria bacterium. Classification (GTDB taxonomy): domain Bacteria; phylum Acidobacteriota; class Vicinamibacteria; order Vicinamibacterales; family JAENWD01; genus JAENWD01. Next base: position 461,390 of record CAWDCH010000018.1, on the reverse strand, counting down.
CGCGGCAGCGAGACGCGCGCGGCGCACGCCTCGGCCAGTTGCATGACGTCATCTGATGTTGGCATCGGAGCTCCTTCCGCCGGGAGCGATGGCGGGCGCGGGAAGATCGGTCTTCTCGAGCGACCTGTCGATGAACGCGGCGACGTCGCGGCGCAGCTTCGCCAGCTCCGCGACGTCGATGTACATCATGTGTCCGGCAGAGTACTCGCCTGTGGTGACGCGATCGGCGAGCGCAGGGTGCAACCCGAGATGGCTGAGGGTGTAGACGGTCGCATAGTACGGCGTCGCCAGATCGAAGTAGCCTGACGCGACGAAGAGGCGCATGTACGGGTTTCGGACGAACGCGCGCCGCAGCGCTTCTGACGTGTCGACGAAGCCGTTGTCACGGTTCCAGTTCCATTGCGAGAATCCGCCGCCGAGGATGAAGTACGGCTCGTCGGCGCTGTATCCGAGCTCCCCGCTGACATATTGCTGGAAGGTCGCGGTAAACGGCGGGCGGATCGCCGCCAGACTTGGATCGAACTCCGGCTCGCTGGTGACACCAACCTCGTCGAAACCCGTGAACCGGCTGTCGAGCCGGCCGACGGTTCGTCCCTCTCGGCGCAACAGTTCCTTGCAAAACCGCTGAATCTCGACGCGCAGGTTGCTCTGCTCGACGTACTCGAGCGACAGGCCCGTGAACCGCGCGACATCTCGCGCGATTGCCTGGCGGCGATCGGCGGGCAGCCGGTCTCCACGTGAGAGCGCCTCGACATACGGACCGCTGGCGAATGCCTCGGCTTCGGTGAGGGTGGTCTTCAGGTCCTTTTGCAGTTCAGGGGCCAGCCGCTTGTGATACCAGGCGGTGGCGGTATAGGTCGGAAGGAACAGCGCATACGGCAGGTCGTTGCCCTTGTTGAACTCCGCCGTCTGGAAGTTAAGGATGGACGACACGAGGACGATGCCGTTGAAGGCGATGCCCCGGTCGATCAGATGACCGGCAAGGCCAGCAGCGCGTGTGGTGCCGTAGCTTTCCCCTACCAGGAACAACGGTGACGTCCACCGCCGATATCGCGTGAGATACAGGCGGATGAATTCGCCAACCGACTGGATGTCGCCGTCGAGCGTCCAGAACTTCGATCCGAGCTCAGGCTTCGCCGGGCGGCTGTAACCGGTCCCCACCGGATCGATGAACACGAGATCGGTGCGGTCCAGCCATGTCTGATCGTTGTCGACCAATTCGTATGGCGCCGCAGGCATCCCGCCATCGGGCCGCATCTTCACGCGCCGAGGACCGAGCGCGCCCAGATGCAGCCACACTGACGACGACCCTGGTCCTCCATTGAATGAGAACATCAACGGGCGCTTCGCGACATCGCCAGCGTCGTCGAGCGTATAGGCCATGAAAAAGAGCCGCGCCTCGACGTCGCCGGTCGTCGACTTGATCGGCAGGAAGCCCGTCGTCGCCGTGTACTTCAGGGCCCGGCCGCCGACGCGGACTTCGTGATGCGTGACGATGGGCGGCTCGTCGGCCTTGGTCGCGGGCGATGCAGGCTTCTCCGCTGGTGGGGTCTGCGGCTTGTCCTGCGCTGAGACGCCTGGCGTCAATACAACTGTAGAGATCAGCACTCCAGCGAGCTGCTTCAGGGATCGCACTAGGGCTCCTTGTGCGGGACGACCGACCGGCTCACCGCGTCGACGGCATCGCGGCGCCGGCGATTTCGTCGGCCAGGACGCCGGCATCGTAGACGGTTCGCAACGCGGCGAGGATGGCGCGCGCGTCTACGCTGATCGTCCGGTTCCGTTCGGCATCGTAGACGAAATACGCGGGCAGCGACTGAATATTTCCGTCGAACACCAGTCCGACCAGTTCGCCGGCGCGATTGACGACGGGCGATCCGCTGTTGCCGCCAACGATGTCGAGCGTGCTCACGAAGTTCAGCGGCAGCTTTGGATCGAGGCTCGACTTGCGCGCGAGCCACCGGGCGGGCAGCACATACGGCGAGCGGTCGCGGCGAATCTTGGCCCGTGCGTACAGACCACCGAGCCGGGTGAATGGCGCGATCGCCATGCCGTCCTCCTCGGTGTAGCCCTGCACCGTACCGTAAGTGAGGCGCAAAGACCCTGTGGCGTCCGGGTATACGGCCGTTCCGCGCAGGGCGAACATCGCCTGTGCGATCTGCGCGTAGGCCGGACGCTCCAACCCGAGAATCGTGTCTTCATACCGCTGGCGCACCGCTCGGGCCGCGGGATCGATGGCGCGCGCCAACTGAATCATCGGATCTGTGCTGCCGGCGACGGCGCTCGCACCGCCAGCGACGAGCGCACGGCGAGCTGCCACGTCGGCCAGCGTCGACCCTCGAACCAGCGTCTCAGCGCGCGCGGCCGGCGTCTGTCCCGCCAGTGCCGTCTGCACCACCGGGTGAGAAGCGCCCAGGCGTTCCAAGGCAAAGCCCAGAGAATCGGTCAGCCGAGCGATCTCGGCGCCTGGATAGATCGGCGACTCGGAGAAGAGCTTTCGCTCGAGAGTTGGCAGCCGCGCCTCGGAATATTCCGGCAGGCGCTGGCCGTCTGGTCGCTGTCGTTCTGCTGCCAGGCGGACGATCATTCGCGCGTAATAAAAAAGCTGCGAGCCGAACCCGCCGCCGCCTTCGACGATCACGTGCTCGGGCAGAAATGTCGCCAGCGCCCCCCGTGTCTGCTCGATGACGTCCCAGGCATTGCCGTACTTCTGTTTCAGTGCCGGATCGCGATCGACAGCTTGCTGAAGCTGTCGCTCGGCCGTCTGCTTGTTCGCGAAGATCCGCGCGTCGCGCAATCCCGCGAGCTGTCCCCTGTAGGATTTCTCGCTGTTCTCGAGCTCGAAGATCTCGTCCTGCACCTGGCGCCGCTCGTCGGAGCCGCGTTCTGCGTAGCGCATCATCGCGGCATGGCGTCGATCCAGCCACCCCATCGAGAACGGGATGCCTGTATCGCGCAGGTGCTCGAGGTGCGCGATCGTGCTGAGACGCTGTGACGATCCGGGATAGCCTGCGGCCAGCACGACGTCGCCGGCGTCCGCACCATCGGCGCTCCAGCGCAGATATTCGCTGGTGGCAGCGGGGCGGCCATCCTCGTACACCCGGAACATCGTCACGTCGAGGCAATAGCGAGGGAACGTGAAGTTGTCGGGATCGCCGCCGAAAAATGCAATGTCGAATTCAGGTGCGAAGACGAGGCGGACGTCGGTGTAGCGCTTGTAGAGATAGAGGTGGTAGAGCGCGCCCTGATACAGCGCGACCACTTCCCCTTTGACCTTGTGTGGATCCGTGGCCTCGCGCTCGACCTCGGCGATCGCGGCGCGGCGGGCAAGATAGGCTTCGCCAGCGCTCTGGCCTGGCTTGACGGCGGCATTGATGCGAGACGTCACGTCCTCGATACGATCGAGGACGAGCAGCTCGAGATCGGGCGCGCGCAACTCCTCGGATCGGCTCTTCGCCAGGAAGCCGTCGCCCACCAGATTCCGCTTGCTCGACGACAATGTCGTCAGCGTGTACAGCGCCACGTGATGGTTGGTGAGGACCAGACCCTCCGGCGAGATGAACACGCCAGAGCCGCCTGGAAACTTCACGACCGAACGCTGAAGATGATTCAGCCAGGCATCTGTGAGGTCGACGCGATGGGTCGCGCGAATCGTCTCGCGCGGAATCGCGGTGAACGGCCAGAACCCCTCGTCTGCGCGAGTGGCGGCCGAGGTCGCGGCAAGGGCGATCAGGATCGCCACGGCGCGCCGCAGCCGGCGCGGACTGGTCATCTCGAACCTCTGCACACTCTAGGGAGCGGTTTTGCGGGCGTCAAGCGTGGCAGGACGAATCGCGAAATGTGGCACGAAGGAAGATGAGTCCTTCGTGATACAACGGTCGCGAGTGGAGTGACCATCTGTGACGAAATCCCTGCGCTGGCTCCTGCCGGCGCTGCTGTTGGTGTTGTTCGTTGGAATTCCCGCGATCGCGCGCTTTCTGACCGACTGGCTCTGGTTCGGCGAGACCGGTTACCAGCGCGTGTTCCTCACTGAAATTACGACGCGCGGCTGGCTGTTTTCGGGCGGCCTCGTGGTGGCGTTTCTCGTACTTCTCCTCAACCTGCGCCATGCGCTCGGCGGGCTGCCGCAGACACCCGTGCTCTGGATCGGGCAGCCGGCAGTGCCAGTGACACTGCCCGGCCGGGCGCAGCTGCTGCGTCTCGTCGGGATCGTATCCGTCGTTGCCGCGCTCCCCCTGGCATTTCAGGCGTCAAGCCTCTGGCTGCCGTTACTGATGTGGCGAAACGCTGTGCCGTTTGGACAGGCCGACCCCGTGCTGGGGCATGACGCGAGCTTCTATGTCTTCACGCTGCCGGTCGCCGGCGCCCTGGGCTCATGGCTGCTGCTCCTCCTGGCCCTCGCGGCCGTGGGCAGCATCGGCGTGTACGTGCTGGGCGGTCGAATCGCCATGAGCCCGCGCGACGGATTGACCATCGCCCCTTCCGTCCGGCGGCATCTCGCCGTTCTCGCTGCCGGCGCGTTCCTCGTGCTGGCATTCGAAGCGTGGCTGTCTCCGCCCCGCCAGCTCGTTTCGGGCGGCCCCCTGATCTTCGGCGCTTCTTATACGGACGTCGCCATTCGGATTCCGGCCGCGCGGATCCTGCTCGCCGTGTGCCTCCTGAGCGTCGTTGCCGCTGCCCTCTCGGCGCGAGGCTCGCTGGTGCCGCTGGTCGCGGCGGTCGTGCTCTACATCGTCACGAGCGTTGGCGCGGAGTTCGTCGCCTCGCAATACCAGCGGTTTGCCGTCGGGCCCAATGAGCAGGCGCGCGAAACGCCCTATATGGCGAACAACATCGCCGCGACGCGCATGGCGTTTGCGCTCGAACAGATCGTCGAGAAAGAGATCTCGGGCGATGCGACGCTCGACGCCGGCGATATCGCCCGCAACCTGCCGACGCTTCGCAACGTCCGCTTGTGGGATCACCGGCCGCTCCTCGACACGTTTTCGCAGCTGCAGGAGATCCGGCCGTACTACGACTTCGTGGCGGTCGACAATGACCGCTACACGGTCGACGGCGAGTATCGCCAGGTGATGCTGTCGGCGCGCGAGCTGAACTCTGAAGCGCTCTCGAACCGCACGTGGATCAACGAGCACCTGACGTTCACCCACGGATTCGGCCTGACCGTCGGGCCCGTGAACCAGGTGACGTCGGAAGGCCTGCCTGTCTTGTTTGTCAAGGATCTGCCGCCAGTGTCGACCGCAGACCTGACCGTATCCGAGCCGCGGCTTTATTTCGGCGAGCTCTCGAGCGACTACGTGTTCGTCGGCACGCGGGCCGCCGAGTTCGACTACCCGAGGGGCGACGACAGCGTCGTGTCGCAATATCACGGTACCGGCGGGGTCCCGGTCGGGTCGTTCTGGCGCAAGCTGCTGTTCGCACTGCGATTCCGATCGCAGCAGATTCTCTTCAGCAACGATCTCGGGCCCGACACGCGCGTGCTGTTCCGCCGCCGCATCGACGAGCGCCTGGACCGCATCGCTCCATTCCTGCGGTACGAGGGCGATCCGTATCTGGTGGTCGTCGACGGCCGCCTGTTCTGGATCGAGGATGCCTACACCACGACGGATCACTATCCGTATGCGACGCCGGTCTCCCGCGACGTGAACTACATCCGCAACTCGGTCAAGGTGGTCGTCGACGCGTACCATGGCACCGTCACGTTCTATCAAGCCGACCAGACCGATCCCATCGCCACCACGCTTAGACGCATTTTCCCCGACCTGCTGAAGCCGCTCGACGCGATGCCGGCCGGCCTCCGCGCGCACGTGCGGTACCCGCACACGCTGTTTGCCATGCAGACGGCGATGTATGCGACCTACCACATGACCAATCCTGCGGTCTTCTACAACAAAGAGGATCAGTGGCAGCTTCCGAGCCTCGAGGTCGGCACCGAAGCCGCGCCGATGGAGCCCTATTACACGATCATGAAGCTGCCGGGCGAGGGGCGCGCCGAGTTCATCCAGATGGTGCCGCTGACGCCGCGGCGCAAGGACAACCTCGCGGCCTGGATGGTCGCGCGGAGCGATGCGCCTCACTACGGCCAGTTGATGGTGTTCCGCTTTCCGAAGCAGAAGGTCATCTTCGGTCCGCGTCAGGTCGTTACCCGGATCAACCAGGATCAGGCGATCGCACCGCAGATCACGCTGTGGAACCAGCAGGGGTCCGAGGTCATCCAGGGGACGCTGCTCGTCATTCCCATCGAGGAGTCGCTGCTCTACATCCGGCCGCTCTACCTTCGCGCGCAGGGCGGACGAATTCCTGAATTGAAGCGGGTGATCGTTGCCTACGGCGGGACGATCGTCATGGAGCCGACGCTGGAACAGGCGATCGAACGCCTCTTCAAGGGCGGCGGCACCCTTGTGGAGCGGTCGGCGCCCACTGAAAGACAGCCGCCAGGCGGTCCCTCGCCCGCGCCGGAAGCGACACGGCCGCAGCCCACGACCGCCATGACCCAGGCGCTTGCCGAGGCACGGACGCACTACGAGAACGCAATCGCCGCGCAGCGGGCGGGCGACTGGGCCAAGTACGGCGAGGAATTGCGGAAGCTTGGGGAGGCGCTGAATCGCGCCTCAGCGAACGCGCCGAAGCCCTGAGTGAGGACGGGCCTCGACGATCTGGAGGTCTTCAAGCCGGTTCGACCGGGGTGATCGGCCCTCCCGACGAGCAGCACTACCGTCGACGCCTTCCGTGGCGTCGTGCGGTCAGGGAGGCGGGGCTTTGCCGCGCCTCCCTGGTTCTCAACACGACTATGCCGGCACTGGGACGGGCTTCTCCCATGGCAGGCCCGCCTTGCCGAAGTGTCCGTAGTTCGTCGTCTGGCGGTAGAGGGGCCGCAGGAGGTCGAGCTCCTTGATGATGTTGGCCGGGCGGAAGTCGAAGTTCTCAGAGACGAACCGCTCCGCCGCTGCCGAATCGCCGGTGCCGAAGGTATCGACCTTCACCGACATCGGCTTGGCGCGGCCGATGGCGTACGACACCTGCACCTCGGCACGCTCGGCGAGCCCCGCCTGCACGATCCGGCGCGCGACGTAGCGGCAGTAGTACGCGCCGCTGCGATCGACCTTCGACGGGTCCTTGCCGCTGAACGCGCCACCGCCGTGCCGGCCGGCGCCGCCGTACGAGTCGACGATGATCTTGCGACCGGTGACGCCGCAGTCGGCCGACGGGCCTCCGAGGGCGAAGCTGCCGCTCGGATTCACGATGATCTCGGCGTCGGGCGAATACCATTCGCCAAGCGCGCGGGGCGCGAGCACCTTTTCGACGTAATCGCGAATGTTGGCTTGGCTGATGTCGGCGGCGTGCTGGGTGGAAACGAGAACGCTGGAGACGCGGAGCGGCTTGTTGCCCTGATACACGACCGAGACCTGCGACTTGGCGTCGGGCCGCAGCCAGTTGAACGACCCGCTGCGGCGGTCGTCGGCGAGGCCCTTGGTCAGCCGATGGGCCAGCAGAATGGGCAGCGGCATCAATTCCGGGCTCTCGGATGTCGCGTAACCGAACATGATTCCCTGGTCGCCGGCCCCCTGCTCTTTCTGATCGTCGGTGGCATTGACGACGCCGGCGTTGATCTCGCCAGACTGCTGTGAGATAAGCACTTTCACTTCCACGCCATCCGCGTGGAACGCTTCCTTGCCGTCGGTGTACCCGATCTCTCGAACGGCCCGCCGCGCAATCGCCTCGTAGTCGATCTTGGCCCTGGTCGTGATTTCGCCCGCAAGGATGATGTGGTTGTCCTTGCAAAGCACCTCGCACGCGACGTGACTCTGGGGATCCTGTTCGAGGCACGCATCGAGAATCGAGTCGGCGATGTAGTCACAGACTTTGTCCGGATGCCCTTCAGATACCGACTCGGACGTGAACGTGTAGGTCTGTTCGCTCATGTTGATGGGTCTCACTTCTCCACGACGGAATTCCGTACAAACGAAAAAAGGCCCGCCGACTGTCGTCGCGAGCCTTTGAAAGCGCGACTTAGATGGTGTTCCCGGCAAAAGCGCCAGGGACGCGTGGCCCATCAAGTCGGGGAAATCGCCACGCCCAATGAGTTTCGTTCATGCCGCCTTCGGGTGTCAAGTCAGCCACTGCGTGCGCCCGCTCCTACAGCGTCAACGGCGGCAACGGGACGGGGCCCGGCCGATCGCCAGGGTAGAACACTCGCGCCAGGAAGAGCCCCGACGCCGGCGCCGTCAGGGTCGCCGGAATCCCGTTTGGTGACTTCAGCAGCGTTGTCACTGCCGCAGCCGGCATGTCGCCGCGGCCGACCGCTACAAGCACGCCAACCATCCGACGGACCATTTTCCAGAGGAAATGCGATCCCTCGACGATCACGTGGATCATGTCACCATGCGCAGCGACCGTCACGAGTGAGACGTCGACCCGCGTCGATTTCGTGTCGGCGTCGTCGTCCGTGAAACCGCGAAAGTCCTGGCGGCCGACGAAGAGCTGTGCAGCGGCCTGCATCGCCGTGACATCGAGCGGTTCCTTGACCCACCAGACGAACGATTTCGCAAACGCCGTGCGTCGCTGGGCGATCTGATAGACGTAGGCGCGCGAGACCGCGTCGTGGCGCGCGTGAAATCGGTGGGGCGCCTTGTCGACCTCGAGCACGTTGATGTCAGACGGGAGCGCTTCGTTCAGGCGACGTCGCAGGCTCTCGGGCGGAAGCCCGGTGCGCACGTCAAGATGCGCAACCTGATTCAGGGCGTGAACGCCCGCATCCGTCCGGCCCGCGCCATACAACTCGAACGTACGCTCGCCTGTTGCCGCGACGACGGCTTCGCCGAGCGCGCCCTGGACGGTCCGGGCGTTCTTCTGCACCTGCCAGCCGCTGTAACGTGTGCCGGCGTACTCCACTCGCAGCTTGAACCGAGGCACGGGAACTCAGCGGAATCGGCCGATCCGGAAGGCGTGGGCCTCCACTCGAGGCTCGCCTCCTGTCAGCGTGTCGGCAACGAGCTCGCCGATCGCGGGCGCGAACTTGAAGCCGTGCCCGGAGCACGCGCTCACCACGAAGATGTTGGCGTGAGCGGGATGACGATCGAGGATGAAATGCCCGTCCGGCGTGTTCGTGTAGGTGCAGACGGACGCGTCGACCGGGCCCTCCGGGAGCGTCGTGACATACGTCTCGACAAAGGCGCGAAAGCGATGTGCCTCGTCCGCGTCGACGCGACGGTTTATATCACCTCGGGACGACACCTGACCGCCGTGATGCTCGGCGAGCTTGAGGCCGTGGCCCTGATCGGGCAACCCGTACAGGAAGCGGTCGTCAGGCGTCTCGAGGAGAAAAATCGGCAGACGCGACGGCGCGAACCGATCGTCCGCGGCGGGCTGAAACCAGTACTGGACGGCGCGCTCCACTGTCAGCGGCAGCGCCAAATCCGGAAGCAGCGCCGGAAGCCAGCCGCCTGCCGCACATACCCCGAGTCGTGCGGACGTCAGCGCCGCATCCTGGGTCGATACGGTCACCAGTCCATCGTCCACGCCAACGGCCGTAGCGGGCGTGTCGAAGCGAAGGTCGGCGCCGTGGGAAGCGGCCTCATCGAGCATCGCCTGTACGCCGCGCTCGGGCGAAAGCACACCCGCCCGCGGCTCGAAGAGGCCGACCATACCGGCGCCAGGCCGAATGGCGGGCACGCGCACGCTGACATCGGCCGAGGACCACTCTTCCACCGGCAGGCCATGCCGGCGAGCGCTCTCGCGTGCACCGGCGACGAGAGGACCCGAAGGATCGCCAATCATCAGTCCGCCGCAGATCGTCAGCAGCGACTGGCGACGTGCCGACTCAAGCTCGCGCCACAGCTCGTAGGCGCGCTGCACCAGCGGGACGTAGACCTCTCCCTCGAAATAGGCCTCACGAATGATGCGCGATCGCCCGTGGCTCGAGCCCATGTCGTGAGGCGGATGGAACGCGTCGAAGCCAATGACCGACAGGCCGCGACGCGCGAGCTGCCAGGCAGCGCCTGCCCCCATCGCGCCGAGACCAATCACCGCCGCGTCGTAGACCTTGCCGGACACAGTCCGCTCGATCTTACCAGCCGTGCCCGAAGCCCGGAGCCCGGAGCCCGTCCGTTATCATTGTCACTCTCATATGGGACAACGACTCGTCGTCAAGTTTGGAGGCACGTCCGTCGGCAGTGCCGGAGCGATTTTGCAGGCGGCGGACATCGTCTGCACGCTACACGGGCAGGGTAACCAGGTTGCAGTGGTCACCTCCGCGATGAGCGGCGTCACGGATGCGCTGCTGAACGGTGCGGCAGCCGCGGTAGCGCGTCGGCGCGATACCGTCCGCCAGCTTGTAACCACGATCGAGGCCAAGCATGAAAAGGCCGCGACCGAATTGAGCCTGTCGGACGATGAACGCCGGGGTGTGCTCAGCGCTGTGAGAACGAGGCTCGACGAGTTCGTCCTTCTCTGTGACGCGCTCGCCGTGCTGGGAGAAGCGTCGCCGCGGGCGCTCGACGCCGTGTCGTCGCTGGGCGAGCGGATGAGCATCCATCTCCTGGCAGGAGCCCTCCGCGCCCGGGGGCACGCGGCGTCGCCGGTCGACGCCTCGACGGTTGTCCGTACGGACACGACGTTTCAGGCAGCCGTCCCCGCGATGGATATCACCACACAACAGGTGGAATCGGTCCTCTTGCCGCTGCTCGAGGCTGGAGCCGTTCCCGTGATTACCGGCTTCATCGGCGGCACCGCCGAGGGCGTCGTCACAACGCTGGGACGAGGCGGCAGCGACTACTCAAGCGCAATCATCGGGGCCGCGCTCGGCGCCGACGAGGTGTGGATTTACACCGATGTGGACGGCGTGATGACCGCCGACCCGCGGATTGTGAAGGGTGTTCGCACGCTCGACGCGCTTTCGTATCGCGAGATGTCGGAGCTCGCCTACTTTGGCGCCAAGGTGCTGCACCCGAAGACGGTGCTTCCCGCGCTCGAACGCGGCATTCCCATCCGCATCCGCAATACGTTCAATCCGTCGCATCCAGGCACGCTCGTCGTGGGCCGCCAGGCCGATGACGATCGGCAGTTGAAGGGCGTCACCGCGATACGGGCCCAGAGTCTGGTGACGATTGAAGGGCGCGGCATGCTCGGCGTGCCCGGTATCGCGGCGCGCGCGTTCGGGGCGGTCGCACGCACCGGCACCAGCGTCTCGATGATCTCGCAGGCGTCGTCCGAGCAGAGCATCTGTTTCCTCGTCTCGGCACAGGCCTCCGCGACTGTCGTGGACGCGCTGTCGAAGGAATTTCACCAGCAGGTCGACCGGCACGACATCGAGCGCATCTGGAGCCTGGACGACGTGGTGATCGTGACGGTCGTCGGCGGAGCGATACGTCAGACGCCCGGTATCGCAGGCCGAATGTTTGGCGCCGTAGGCACCGCCGGAATCAACGTGATTGCGATCGCGATGGGATCGTCAGAGTGCAGCATCAGCCTCGTCGTCGCCGCTGCGGACGCCGATCGGGCGGTGCAGAGTCTGCACGATTTGATTGTCGAGTAGGAACGCGTGGGGTGTGGAGGCGTGCGGCAAGGTACGGACGGGTGCGGCTAGGTGCTCAGGTGTTATGTGCTTGGAGCTCAGACGCGGGTTGCACCCAGGCACTCCCGTCGCATCTTCGCACCTTGCCGCACCTTTCGCACCCTGCCCCACTACGCACTCGATTTAGAAACATCGACCCCGGAATACTCCTCCTGCATCACGTTCCCCTTATATTCGATCTCGTCGTGGATCCCGATCTTCGATGTGTAATAGCCACGCACGGTATGGCGCTTCAACTGGACGAAGAACTTGCCTTCCTCTGACTTTGGCGACTCTTCTTCCACTGCCATGGTGGTGACGATGGCCTCGCGATCCGCGGGCGACAACGACAGGAACGCCCCGCCCTTCGTGTCGCGCGCGATCTGATCGACCCGTGCAAGGCCGGCGAGGAAGAGCTGTTTCGGTTCGGGCTCGATTGTTTCAGCCAGTCGGCCGTCGATGTAAGCGGCGACGCCTGCGCCCCGGGCACCGCCCGAATGCTCGTCGGCGGGAATCAGAATCTCGGTCAGCTCATCGACCAATGCGTACTGTGCCCGCGTGAAGAACTTCGGGGCGCCCGTCGGCGTGGCGACCGCAGCAACGAGTCGTTCGCCCGAGACGAGTGGCGTCGTGGCAGCCGCGGTCGCAGCGGCCTTCAGGAGGTCGCGGCGCTTCATCAGAGCTCTCCCTTCCTGAACCGATCGGCGAGGTAGTCACACGACCGCCACGCCAGCGCCATGATCGTCCAGGTGGGGTTCTGGCACGAGGCGCTCACGTGGCTGCTACCGTCGACGACAAAGACGTTTTTGACGTCGTGCGCCTGCTGGAACTGATTGAGCGCAGAGGTTTTCGGATCGCTTCCCATGCGCGACGTCCCCAGCTCGTGGATGGACCATCCTTCCGTCAGCAGCGTTCGCCCGACGTCCACGATCTCGAACCCTGCCGCCTCGAACATTTCCTGCGCGGTCGCTGCCATGTCGGCAGCCATCTTCTTTTCGTTGTCACCGAACCGATAGTCGAATCGAAGCACGGGAATGCCCCATCGATCCTTGACGACGGGATCGATGCTCACGCCGTTTTCATGGCGCGGCAGCACTTCGCCGAAACCGCCCATGTCGATGTAAGCCCCTGCGTAATCGCGCACGTGCTTCTTCCAGGCCCTGCCGAAGCCTGGTGACGCGGCAGCGTCACCGGGCATCATGCCGCCGCCGCTCCCGCCCTCGAACCCATAGCCGCGGATGTAATCCGTCCGCTTGTCGTCCAGGTTCCGGAAGCGCGGCACGTAGAATCCGCCCGGGCGGCCATCGTCCAGCGTCCGTGGTGCACCGATCCGATCCTTCGCCAGACCGGTGACGTTCGGCCCCATCAGGTGCTCGCAGAAGTAGTGGCCGACGACGCCGCTCGAGTTGGCGATGCCGTTCGGATGCTGCGGCGACTTGGACAGTAGCAGCAGCCGAGTCGACTCGAGCGTCGACGCTGCCAGCACTACGACCTTTGCCTTGGCTGAATAGGACTTGCCGGTAACCGTATCGATGAACCCAACGCCGCTCGCCTTTCCCGTCGCCGGATCGACCTGCACTTCGTGCGCCGTTGCGTTCGTACGCATCGTCAGCCTGCCGGTGTCACGCGCGGGAAAGATCAGGCCGGTGGGAGAATCGAAGGCGGCATGGATGTCGCAGCCGCCCGCGCGCCGGCCGCACGCGCCGCGACCGTAACACTTGCTCCGATATTTGTTGTGGACGAGACCGTCGGTGGTGACGCCGGCACGATACGGTGTCGCGGTCCAGCCCATTTTCTTCAGCGCATTGCGGAGGGTGACCTCGGCCGCATTCAGCTTGAAAGGACGCTGGAACTTGCCATCCGGCAGCTGCTTCAGATTCTCCTTGACACCTGAAATCCCAAGCAGCAGGTCCACTTTGTCGTAGTACGGCTCGATGTCCGCATACGAGATCGGCCAGTCCTCGCCGTAGCCGTCGTGTGTCTTCCCCTTGAAGTCGTAGTCCGAGAGCCGAAGCGCGAGACGGCCCCAGATGTTGGTCTTCCCGCCGAGGGCGCGAGCCCGCACCCAGGCGTAGTTCGTCCCCGTGTAGGGATGATCCTTTTCGTTGACGACGAGGGACGTGCTGTAGTCGGACCCGGTCCAGCCCTGGACGTACGAGAAAACCTTCTCCGCCGGCGAGTCTTTCGTCGCGTACGGTGGATTGCGCACGGTGTATTCCCTCGCCGTGAGTGCGTGGTACTTCGCCGGCATGTCGCCGCGACGCGGGTGATCGTACGGCCACTCCATCGACTTCAACACGGCGGTCGTGTCGATCTGTTTGCCCGCCTCGAGCAGGAGCACGTTCAGGCCCTGAGCGGTCAGGGCGTAGGCCGCCATTCCGCCGGCCGCGCCGGATCCGACGACGACGGCGTCATAGATCTTGCGGAGATCGGCTTCGGGTTGTCGTGGAGCTTGCGTGGCGAGAAAGCGCATCCATTGAGTCTACCGCCAACGGCGGCGTTGCAGGCGGAGCTGAAACTTCGCCCTACGTATGCCTGGTACCTGCACCGCTGTCGCCTGTGTGCGGCGGACCTTCAGGTCCGCCTTTCATGAGGTGGAGCTGAAGCTTCGTCGACATCTCGTTTTGCCGAGACCGCGACCGATGCTAGCGTGGCTCAACATGGAGACACGACACCGCGAGTTGTCGCTGACGGTGGGATCGTTGGGATCGGTCACGGCACGCCACTTCGCGGCCTCGTCGGCGAGCGCGCCACTGCTCGTGCTGGCTCACGGCGCAGGGGCCGATCAGCGGCACCGGTTCATGGTGACCGTTGCGTCGAGCCTGGCTGCGGCAGGCATCCAGGTCGTAACCTTCAACTTCCTGTATACGGAACAGAAGCGACGATCACCGGATCGGGCTCCCGTCCTCGAACAGACCTGGAGCGCCGCATTGGACGGCGTGGCGAACGAGGTGTCGTCAGCGTCACTGGTTGCGGTTGGCGGCAAGTCGATGGGCGGTCGCATCGCCTCGCAAGTGCTGGCGTCGCTCCCAGCGACGGCCGCTTGGAAGCGGGTGAAGGGTCTCGTGCTGCTGGGGTATCCGCTGCACCCGCCCGGCAAGCCTGATGCTCCGCGCACCGCACATCTGCCAGCGATCCGAGTGCCGATTCTTCTCGTGCAGGGGACGCGCGACAGCTTCGGAACGCGCGACGAAGTGAGGCCCGTATTCGACGCGATTCCCGTCGAAGGTAACGTACGACTTCATCGAGGGCGGCGACCACGGCTTCGCTGTCCCGAAGTCGTCAGGCCTTTCCGAACGCGACGTCCTCGCGGGCGTTACGTCGCGTACAGCCGAGTGGATCAAACGACTTGCGTGAGGCCGCCGCACGCTTCGGGCCGTCGATCGGCCGCACGAAAGCCGCGAACCTACTGCCTCAGCACCTCCCGCACCTCCCGCACCTCCCGCACCTTGCAAACCGCATTCGCCTCTAACTCCAGAGCCTATCGTTGCTCCTCTCCTTATCCCACTGCGGCGTCGGCTCGAAGTAACCGGATTCCGGGCGCAGGTGGGCCTTGGCCACTTCGTCGTTGAGCTCGACGCCGAGGCCAGGGCTGTCGGGCACGACGGCGAAGCCTTTCTCGACGAGGGCATTGCCGCCGGTCGTCTTCACCAGCGATTCCCACCACGGCACGTCGAGCGAGTGGTGCTCGAGGGCGACGAAGTTCTCGGTTGCCGCGGCACAGTGGACGTTGGCCATGAACGATACCGGTGACCCGGCAAAGTGCATCGCCATCGGCACGCCGTGCTCCATTGCGTAGTCGCCAATCTTCTTGGTCTCGATGAGCCCGCCCGAGCTCGCGAGATCGGGGTGGATCATGTCGACGGCGCCCATGTCGATCAGCTTGATGAAGTCTTCCTTCAGGTAGATGTCTTCACCCGTGAGCACCGGCACCGTCGTCGCATCGCGGATCTGTTTCAACAGATCGCCGTACTGCCACGGGAGGATGTCCTCCATCCACGCAAGGTTCCACTTCTCCATCGCGCGGGCCAGCTTGATGCCGCTGTTGACACCGAAGTGGCCATAGTGGTCGGAGGAGAGCGGCACCTCCATACCGATCACGTCTCGTATCTGCCCGACCCAGTCGGAGAGATAGGCAACGCCCTTGTCGGTGATCTCGACGGCAGTGAACGGGTGCGCGACGCGGCTGCCGCCCCACGGGTTCGGTGCGCCTGCGGGGCCGCTGATCATGCCGGGCTTTCCCTCGAGCAGCTCGATGCCGAAATCCTGCTTCAGGTAGGTGATGCCCCGGTTCATCCGTTCTTTCAGACGCTCGCCCTGCTGTTTCGCGTCATCTCCGTGCGTGGTGTCGGCGTACAGGCGGACGCGATCGCGGAATTTGCCGCCAAGCATCTGCCAGCAAGGTACGCCCCACGCCTTGCCTGCCAGATCCATGCAGGCCATCTCGATCCCGCACACGCCGCCCGCCTGCCGTGCGGGCGCGCCAAACTGTTTGATCTTCCGGAAGATCTGGTCGACGTTGCACGGGTTCTCGCCG
The DNA here is from genome assembly GCA_963800785.1 of Vicinamibacteria bacterium. Taxonomy (GTDB): domain Bacteria; phylum Acidobacteriota; class Vicinamibacteria; order Vicinamibacterales; family JAENWD01; genus JAENWD01. Next base: position 445,302 of record CAWDCH010000018.1, on the reverse strand, counting down.
AGAATACGGCTCTTGAGGAACAACGCGTACGTCTCGCTGGCGCCGTCGCGGACCTCTCCGTATCCAGAAATGCCCTGATTCGTGTCGATGCGAATGATCGGACAGGTCATCGGCGCCTTGACCACGACGGCAAATCGCAGGTCGGTGATCTTCAAGGCCGATGGCTCTGAAGATCGCTTGGCATTGGATTGCACGAGCGCGGACGCCGCTTCGGCGCGCGCCTCTGCGGTTTCGACGAGCGCGGCGGTCGTCGCCCCGGCGGCCGCAGCGCCCATTGACTGAAAGAACCTGCGCCGATTGAGCATCTGCTGCACTGCAGGTTTCATGAGTGTCACCTCTCGATTGCACGGCCGGAAAAACGGGTCTCCGGCGCGGCGTATCATACAACTGGTTTCACCATGCGTCACCCGATCCGCTGCACTCTCGCCCTCGTGTTCACCGCCATGACTGCATCTTTCAGCGCGCAAGAGCCCGCTTCCGCCGCTGGCGCCCGCCTGCACGCGTTGTTCGATCGCGAGTGGGAATGGGAACTGTCGGAAAGTCCGCTCACGGCCTCGGGGCTCGGCGATCTTCGATGGAACGACAGATGGGACGACATCAGCATGGCCGCGCTGGAACGCCGGCAGCGCCATCGTGAAGCCGTGCTCGCTGAGGTCAAGGGGATCGATCGCGCCCAGCTGTCAGCCGACGACCGCACGAATCTCGACGTGTTCCGATACCAGTACCAGATGACGGTGGAAGGGTTCAAGCATCGCTTTTACCTGATTCGCACCGACACCTACGCCGGAGTACAGAACAGCGAGCAGATCGCCGATACGCTGCGTTTCGAACGGCAGAAAGATTACGAGGACTGGCTATCGCGCCTCGATGCATTCCCCACCTACGTCGACCAGAGCATCGCGCTCATGCGCATCGGTATGGGGAACAACGTCCTGCTGCCGAAAGTCATCGTGCGGCGGGTGATCGAACAGGTCGCGAAGCTCGTCACCCAGGCACCGGCCGACAGCGGCTTCTACAAGCCCTTCACGCATCTACCCGAGGCCATTGCCGAAGCTGACCGCGCGCGCTTGCAGAAGACCGCGCTCGAACGCGTGCGCGGCCGCGTGCAACCGGCATTCGCGACCCTGCGCACGTTTCTGGAACGTGAGTACCTGCCGGTGTGCTACGAGCAGGTGGGCTGGTCGCAGACGAGCAGCGGCGAGGCCGGCTATGCGTACTTCGCGCGTCTCTTCACAACCACCGACTTGACGCCACAGCAGATCCACGAGCTCGGCCTGAAGGAAGTCGCACGCATCCGTGGCGAGATGGAGCGGATCAAGGCGTCAACGGACTTCAAAGGATCCTTACGAGAATTTTTCGCCTACCTTCGCACCGATCCCCGCTTCTTCTACAACACCCCCGGCGCGCTTCTCGAGGGATACCGCGCACTCGCGAAACGCATCGACCCGGAGCTGATCAAAGTGATCGGGACGGTGCCACGATTGCCGTATGGCGTCCGGCCGATTCCGGAGGCGGTCGCGCCAAATACCACCGCTGCATACGCCAATCAGGGGGCGCCCGACGGATCGCGGCCGGCGTATTACTTCGTGAACCTGTACCGGCCGGAGATGCGCCCGAAATGGGAGATGCTCGCACTGACCCTGCATGAGGCCGTTCCGGGCCATTGCCTGCAGATGTCGCGCGCCTTCGAGCTCGGTGAACTGCCGGCGTTCAGGCGCTACGGCGGCTTCACTGCCTATGTCGAGGGATGGGCGCTTTATTCCGAATCGCTGGGCGAGGACATGGGCCTGTATGACGACGACCCGTATTCACGCTTCGGCCGGCTCACCTACGAGATGTGGCGGGCGATCAGGCTGGTCGTCGACACCGGTATGCACGTGATGCACTGGGATCGCGACCGTGCCATCAAGTACTTCATGGACAACGCCGCCAAAACCGAGCTCGACGTCACCAACGAGATCGATCGTTATATCTCGTGGCCCGGACAGGCGCTCGCCTACAAAGTCGGCGAGCTCAGGATCAAGGCGCTCCGCGAGCAGTCCCGCACCCGGCTGGGCGATCGATTCGATCTCCGCGCGTTCAACGATCGCGTGCTGGAAACGGGCCCCGTGCCGCTGCAGGTGCTCGAAGCGCAGGTCGAGGCGTGGATGGCGGCAGGGGGGCCGGCGCTGGCGAAGGGACCACGGGCGCGCTGATTCCGGAGACCGAGAGATTCAGCGCGCCCAGGGCCGGGCGCGGATCGCGTGTGCTCTACTTCAGATGTTTGCTGACCAACTTGGTCATCGCAAACATGTTGACCGCGCCCTTGCCGCCGAAGATCGGCTTCAAGGTGGCGTCCGCGTTGATCTGCCGCTTGTTCTTCGCATCCTGCAGCTTGTTCTTCTTGATATAGGCCCACAGCCGCTTCGTGACCTCGGTGCGCGGCATCGGCTTCGATCCGACGACGGCCGCGAGCTGCTCGCTGGGCATGACCGGCTTCATGAACGCGGCATTCGGCTTCCGGGCACTCTTCTTCGCGCTCTTCTTGGCAGTCTTCTTCTTCGCAGTCTTGGCCATGTGGTCTCCACAAAAAGGTGAAAAGGCGGTCGCACGCGGGATGATCGACAATTTCGCGCTGAAAGTCCACCAGTTTCAGGGGCGGAACAGGATCGGCACGAGCTGCGAACCCATGCCGCTGGCCACGAACACCATCTTCCGGTTCGCCGCCAGCCTCCCGATCCAGTCGAAGGCACCGCCGTCGATGAGCGGCACGCCACCGCCTGCTCCTTCGCCGCACCACAGCATGAAGCGGAGACCGGCGTAGTAAGGATGCTCGAGTGGCCGGCGCTCGATCGCGAGGCCGGACACAGCGTCCGCGATACGGTCTGCGAGCGGCGCACGCTCGGCTGTCGCAAGAAGAGCCAGCCGGCGGTTCGGGAACGAGTAGCCGGCGCGTTCGAGGCCGTCCAACACGGCGACAAAGGTCGAAATGTGGGTAGAAAGCTCCGAAACGACAAACGTCTGATCCTTCTGCTCGCGCCCGGCGCTGGCGAGGCAGAAGATGCGAAAGTGCTGCGCGAAGCCCGCTTGCTTCGGTACGGGCTGCGCACGCACCGCACGGTGACAGGTGGCGAGCCGGACGACCACTCCCGCATCCAGCCGCAGTCGTCGGGCACATTCGAGGGCGAGGACGTTCGTGGGATCCGACACCACTTCCGTGCCTCGAAGCGCCGAGACGATCTTGTTCTGGCTCGCCAGGCTCACGACCGAGCACACGCCGAGAGGCGCCAGCGGCGACAATTCCACCGCTTCGAACTCGGACGCCGCTGCCAGCAGCTCCGTCTCGACCGCCAGCATCGTCCGCAGATCGACCGGCGACATCCGGACGAACCCGTCACGCCCCCATTGCTCCAGGAGTCCGGCAGGCGTCCGCTGGCGCGCCCTGGCATTGAACACTTCGAGCAGCAGCGACCAGAGCTCCGACGCGGACAAGCGTTCCGCGAGAGCGCGATATGTCTCGCCGTTGACTGCGTCGACGGCCCATTGCCGCTCAGTGGCCATCACGACCTCCGGCGACCGTGCGACTTTTGGGGTGCCGTTTGAACCGAAGTGAACGCCGCGAACACGGCGGAAAGCAGCGCCCAGCCCTCCCACCCCTGCCACATCGACATTCCGCTCCTTGCCTCCGAACGCCCGCACGAGGCGACTGCTAATCGACAGACTCCTTGGGAGGATCGACCGGCGTCGGCAACTCGTACCAGATCTCGAATTCGTACCCGTCATGATCGGTGGCGAAAAGATACGGCTCACCGGGCACGAACTCGCCGCTCTCGCGAACGTGACCGCCTGCAGCCTCGACCGCCGCTACCGCAGCGCCGATGTCGGCCGCGGCGCGAAGCCGAAACCCGAAGTGCATGACGCCGCCGGCGATGCCCGCGCGGTCCCGTGCTTCCTCGAGGACGACGACGTCGCGCGCGCCGGGTGTCTGGAGCTGCGCGAACCCATCCTGTCGATACACTTCGACCGCGCCGAGCACGGCCTGGTAGAACCGCGATGCCCGGTCGACGTCACGAACGGCCAGGGCGATGTGCGTCAGGCCGAAGGTCTTCACCATACGGCTCTCCCGTCAGCGAATCAGCCGCGGCAACATGCCGCCGGTGCGTTGGATGTAGTGGCGGTAGTCGTCGCCGAACTTGGCGATGAGCGCCTCTTCCTCTCGCGGCACGACCAGCCAGCGGATGAGGACCACCACGACGCTCGCGAGACTGAGGATGAACCAGTTGGCCGCCATCAGGCCAACCGCGATCAGCAGTGCGCCGCCGGTCGCGTACAGGGGATGGCGCACCCATCGGTACGGTCCCGTGGTGACGAGCGCGTGATCCGATTTGGTCAGGACCGTCTCGCTGACGTTCCTCCCGAGATGGCTGAACAGCCACCAGGCGCTGGGAATCGCAACAATGCCGATCGCGACTCCGATCCAGCGAACCCCCGCGGGCAGTGTGAACGACGCCCATGCCATCCAGGCCGGGTTGATCAGATAGGCGATAACCGCGGCAAAAAGTGGCAGCGAGAAGACGGCGCGCAGCAGCACGAACGCCAGCCCTTCGCGCCGGCGTGCGATGGTCTCGCCGGCTTTGCGGGCGAGACGACGGTAATAGAACGAGATCGCGAAGACGGAGACCACGCTGACGAGCGCCAGCCATCTAAACATGTGCCCCTCCGCGAATCAGCTGACGACCACCCGGCCTTTCGGTGTGTCCAGCGACGCCCGCAACCCCGTCGTCGCGGACTTCGCGATCGCCGCCTCGATGCCAAGGTTGCGCAGGGCCGCCTGCAGCTTCAGGGGATCCGGATGCTCAATCTCCAGCGCGATCAAGCGACAGCCTGATGGCGAGTCCGACGACGGATGCTTCGAGTCGGCAGCCCATTGGATGAAGAAGGGGGTTGGATCGACGGCGGCTTCGGCAAACCCGGCCAGAACGCCAACGCTCCGCCATCGAAGCATGACGCCGTCCGGCCTGGCGCGGGATCCGTCGCGAGGGCCGAATACCTTGTATCCCGCCGCAACCGCCGCCTTCGCCGTGGCGTCGACGTCCGGTGTCGACGCTGCCCACGTGACAAGACGGGGCTCGGTCAGCCGCCGCAGGTCGATCTGGAAGTTGAATGCCGACTGGGCTGGATCGGGCGCGATGATCTCGAGGTATTGGCGATCGCCAAGCGACGCCAGCGCGTTTCGCGTGCCGGCACCCGGGTGAACACCGCCAATTACCGCTCTGACACCCGTGCGCGCCTCGAACCACGCGATGCCGGCGTCGAGATCCGGGGCGCCAAGCAGCAGGTGATCAACCGCATCGCGAGCAGCGGTTGGACCAGCCATCATTGTCCTCGAGAGCAGGGGCCAAGCGGTCGTCGTCGCAGCGATGCGCTGCAGTAGGTCCCGTCTGGTCACGCGGTTCTCCAACGTCAGTTCACACGGTTCCCCAAGTTCAGCAGGGCCGCACTTTTGTGCGGCCGATCTTGGCCCGATTGAAGTCGGGCTCCGCTACGGCAGTTACTTGGCCCAGCGAACGCTCCAGCCCACGTACGTCAGGGCTTGAGCTAGACGCGCAACAGGGCGGCCGACACCGGCCTCGACGTGGCGCGCGCGATCGCGGCAGCATACAACGCGACCTGGCGCTTGTAACGGTCGAGGCCCAGGCGGCCGATCTCGACATCGGTCTTGACGTCGACGACAACCCACGCCTCATCTTCCTCGAACGCCAGATCCGCCACGCCCTCGATTACCGTGGCGTCTGCGGACGTATAGGTCAGCGGCACCTCACGCCGACACCGGCCGTTGCGCCACGCGGCGCGTGCCCGTACCAGCAGCGGGTGCGCGAGGGCGCGCGCGACGACCTCGGTTGCGGCCGCGGTTTCCTCAGCGGTGGCCGCCAGCAGTCGTGCCTGGATTGCTGACATCTCGCCGATGCGTCTTTCGTCGGCGTCGAGTGCCACTCCGCCGAGCACGGCGTGCACCAGGGCGCCGAATCGACGTCCCGACGGACGCAGGCGATCGTCGCCCTCGGACTGCTCCACGCGGACGGCTTCGACAGCGACATCGCTCGACATCGGCGGATCGAGTGCTGCCCATTCGGTGACCGTCTGCACCACCAACCCGGGCTGGCGCCCACGCTCGAGCGTTCGTGCCAGATCATCCTGCCAGGAACGGTAAAGCGCCAGTGTCTGTTCAACGAGCGGCCGCGGGGCATCCTTCGCGATGAGCTCTTCACGTCGGACGCCAAACGTGGACGGCCGATCCAACATGAGCACGCCGGGATCCCACCACACGACGTCGTAGGCAGCGGCTCCGTCATTCACGCGCCCCGCCATCCGATGTCGTCCGGGGTGGACGGTATCTGCCCGCGCCGGATCTCCGCCAGGGCGTTCCAGCACCGTGTCCTTCCGGAACGGCGGGCAGGCGGGGTGGGACTGGGCGTCTCGTCGTCTCTGCGCCGGCGGGAAAATAGCGCCATCGAGGGGGCTGGTCCACCCCTCGCGGTACGGTTCATCGCCAATCGCCGGCACGACGAGCAGATCGCGCGCTCGCGTGGCTGCGACGTAAGCGAGTCGCTGTCCTTCACGTCGATCCCGTTCCACCTCCAGCGGTTCGTGTTCGAGAAGCTCCGCGGGAGCCCAGCCGGCCAACCGCTGCGCACACAGGCCGCGCACGCCATCGACGTAGCGATCGGCAGTGTCTCTCGACATGCGGCAGCTCATGTCGGCCATGATGACGACCGGGAACTCGAGCCCCTTCGCCTTGTGCACCGTCATCAGACGGATGCCGTCGCTCCCCTCTTCGAGAATCGGCGCCTCCGGCGCTTCCGCATGTGAAGCCGCCTCGGCAAGCGTGTCGACAAACCCGCGGAACGAGATGCCGCCGTCGGCCTCGTAGGCGCGGGCCAGATCGGCGATGTGGAGGACGTTGGCGAGCGCCTGCTCACCGCCGCGGCGCAACGCGAAGCCAACATGCGCGCGGGTGGCATTCAGCAGCTCGCTGAGCGTATCGGCCACAGGCCGGCTGTTGCGGCGCTGATGAAGCTGACGCAGCAATGTGAGCGCCTCGCCCACCGGCTGCAATCGCCCGGTCAGGTGCTCGGGCACCTGGTACGGACTGAAGCGGCGGAAGTGATGGTGATATTCGAACAGCGTCTCGTCGCCGATGGCGAACAGCGCGCCGCGAAGCGTGGCAAACAGCGACAGCTCATCGTCCGGCCACTCGATCGCCGTCAGTGCGGCCCGAATGGTTTCCACTTCTTCACGGTTGTGGAACGACTTGCCGCCGACGAGGAGGTGAGGAAGGTCGCGCGCTTCGAGCGCTTCGACGTACTCGCGCGTCACGTCCTCGCCAAAGCTCGTGAACCGGCGAAACAGGAGGCATACGTGACGCGCCTGAATGGTAACGTCGCCCCAGTTTCCGGTCACCTGGCTCCGCTCGCTCACCTTCCAGCCGCTGTCCTGCAGCAGCCACTGCAGGAAGGCGGCAACCGCATCGGGCAGTGCCTCCTCGATCGCGGCCTTCGTCACGTTTCGGACGCCGTAGGGACGCGGCACCGGGAGCGCCACGACGGCCGGCTGCTCGGAACGATCGGGTCGCGAGGGTGAGAGAGGAACGTACCCTGGCTGGAGCATTGCCGCGTCTTCCACCATCAGCGGTGAAAACGCCGCGTTGATTGCCTTCTGAATCTCTGGTGTGGATCGGAAGCTGGTGGTCAACGAGGCGCGCCTGGCTCCCCTGTCCTTCAGCCAGTCACACACGTCCTGATAGGTGCCGATGTCGGCACGCCTGAACCGATAGATTGATTGCTTGGGATCGCCAACGATGAAGAGCGAGCCCTGCCGCGGCGCGACCGTGCGCCAGTCTACGGAACCCGCGCCGTCGCTGTCAGGGGCGCCCGAGAGAAGCACGAGGATCTCGGCCTGCAGCGGATCGGTGTCCTGAAACTCGTCGACGAACAGGTGCGTGAGCCGCTCACGGAACGTGCGCCGCACTGCGGCGTTGTCGCGCAGCAGCGTGCGCGCCTTCAGCAGCAGATCGACGAAGTCGAGCGCGCCCTCCGCCGCCTTCAGCTGCTCGTACCGCTCGAGACTTCCCTGGAGGTCATCACGGAGATGCGAGGCGAGATCGGCGTTGGCCAGTCGCTCGAAACTGCCAAGCGCCTCGAAGAGGGCCTGCCGTGCGTCCCACACGGCAGCCCGCGTCGTCCCACGCTTGTAGGCGGCGCCACCGCCCTTGCGCGGCCTCGCGAAGCCACGGTTGTGACGAAGATCTATCAGCGAGGCTTCCAGGCCGTCATAGTCATCCGCCGGCAGCGCGCCGCTGTCGATCGCCGCGCAGCGGACGTGCGCGTCGGCCAGGTCGAGGGCGAGCGGATCCCTGTCCCAGGACGGATTGGACGACAGCGACACGAACGCCCGCAGCTGCTCGACGAGCCGATTGATTTGGCGCTCGCGATCGAACGGATCGCGACGCCATGGCGCGCCGTGATCGCGCCAGGTTACGAGCGACCATCCCGCTCGCTTCAACCGTTCGACCGGGCCGTCCTCGTCCTCGTCGGCACCGAAATTCCGCCGCGAGGGGCGCCGCAATGAACGCCGCACCCCCTCGCCCGGGTTAGCCAGCTGCTGCTGCAACCACTGGTCGAAGGCGACGCCGTACAAAGCAAGCGCCTGATTCTCGGTCAACACCTGAAACTGCGGATCGACCCGCGCTTCGACCGGTCGCTCGCGTAGCAGGTCGGCACAGAACCCGTGAATCGTGCTGACGCGCGCTTCCTCGAGATGTTCCAGCGCGCTTTCGAGATGCGCCCGCCCAGTACTCGACGTACCCACCCGCGCCCGCTCCAGTTCCTCCCTCAGCCGCAGCTTCAACTCGCCCGCGGCCTTCTCCGTGAATGTCACCGCAACGATCTGCTCCATCGCCGCGGTTCCGGACCGAATCACGTTGATGATGCGGCCCACGAGCGCTGTCGTCTTGCCGGTGCCCGCAGCCGCCTCGACGATGTACGAGTGCGCGAGATCGTTTGCGACGCGGTCGCGATCGTCGGCATCGGATTGCAGACGCGGGGTCATTCTCGTACCCTCAACTCGATCACGTCCTGAAACTTGGCAGGATGTTTCTGTCGGGTCCGGCGGTCAGCGTTGGGACCGCAGACGGCGCCAAAGTCGCACCACTGGCAGGCGCCCTGTTTCGGGTAGGCGGCGAGCAACCCTTGCTCCACGCCGCGATCGATGATCTCGAGGACCTCGACGCCCGCCCGGCGCGAGGTTTCCGTCATCTGCACGGGTACCACTTTGAACTCGCCCGCGCTCGTACAGAACCAGAGGCGCCCCTCGTGCACGAGCTTTCCGGTCATCTCTTCGAGCGCAAGGCTGTACAGAATCGGCTGCAGGACCTCGCCGCCTGACACCAAAGGATGATCTGCGACGCGCGCCCGACCGGTCTTGTGATCGGTGACGCGCAACACACCCGTCGCCCCATGTCGCTCGACGAGGTCGATCGATCCGCGCAGGACGAACCGCCCATCGATGCGCACCGGCTCGGGCCGGCTCGCCTGATCGCGGCCATCGCCTGTACTCAGGCCGAACGCCAGCTCGAACGACTCGGGAATCCAGCCATCGGGATCCGCCGCCATCAGCTCGACCCAGCGCCGCAGATCTCGCGCAAGCTGATCGATCTCGTCATCCCACACGCGACGGATCGGCGGAGCCAGTCGCCCATGCTCCTCGTCGGCGACGCGGCGGACGACTTCGGTGATCGTCGCCAGCGCGGCCGCAACGGCTTCGGGACGGACGGGCAGCCGGCCTTCATTGCGAAGCTGGCGAAGGAACTCGGCCTGGATCCGGTGAAAGAGGCTGCCTTTCGTCAGCGGGTCGAGACGCTGGAGCGGGCTGACGTCCTCGCGAGGCGCCAGCCGGTAGATGGCCGACAGCAGAAAGCGGTACGGGCACACGCTGTATTGCTGGAGCGCCGACAACGAATAGGGTCGCGCGCCGAGTCGCTGTGCGTCGAGTCCTGCCCGAATCTGGTCCGTCACTCGAACAATGCCGTCGGCATCAGACCACTGCCGCTGATGGCGCGCCCACCGCTCGCGCACCGAGCGTCCGAGAGCGGCATTCAGCTCGAGCAGGTAGCGCGCACGGCCCGTCGCCTTCGACGGGTCCCGTTCGGCCAGAAGCGGGCGGAGCGTCGCAAGATCGTGCTCGAACACATCGATGGCCCGGGTGGCGTTGGACGGCGCGGGCCACGCGAGCGTCGCGTCACCGCGCTCGAACGCCTCGCGCTCGAAGTCGACGTGCGAGGGGATGCGCCCGGTGATCGCGCGTTTCAGGTCGAGCGCATAGAACGAAGGCACGCGAGGCCGCGAGTCGGCCAGCTCCATCCTCGGATACGACACGTAGAGGCGATCCGTCGCGGCGCCGACCGCAAGACGCAGCTGCAGTCGCTCGAGATCGCCGCGCTCGCGGGTGTCCCGAAGACGGGCATCGAGCCGATGTCGCAGCTCGTCGAGCAGCAGCGGATCCTCGCGGAGTTTTTGCGGGAACAGCCGTTCGGCGAGTCCGGGGACGAAAACCACGCGGAAGGAGCGGCTGCGCGCCTGCTCCGGCGACCCGACGAAGACGCACCCGAACCGGCGCGCCGGAGGTTCGACAGCCAGCGTTCGCAGCCGCTCGGTCAGTACCTTGCGGACCTCTGCGATTCCCACCGGTCCGATGGCGGACATCGGCCGCAACTCGGCGAGCACGCGAAGCACGCGTGTTGGACGCCGGAGCACGCGCGGCGCCAGCGCTTCGAGGCGCTCGAGCCACACGCCCCAGACGTCGTGGGCGGATCTCCAGTCATCGAGCTCCCCCACAATCGGCAGCGCGAACGTCGTCAGGTGTCCGAGCTGCTCGAGATCGCGCGAGATGGCGGCAGCCCGCGCCGCATCAGGCTCGTCGGTCGACAGTTCGCGAAGCCGCTGACCGAGCTCGGTTGCAAGGCCGTCGAGCCGCCGCTCCCAGCGCAAGCGGCCCCCGATCACAGCCGACTCGACGATCAACGATTCCCAACGCCACGGCGCCCGCAGGGCTCCGTCGACGATGGGCCAGGCGGGATCGGCCGCCGCGCGCGGCGGGAGGACTGTGCCCATCACCTCATCCGTGCCCGCGAGCCCCGCTGCCAGGACCTCCTCGTCCGGTTCGACCCACATCGTCGACGACAAGGCCTCGTCGGCATCAGGCACCTGGGCGAGCGACAGGTACTCTGCGAAGCGCCGCGCCGACAGGTCCTCCTCGGCACAGAACAGCAGCGCAAGGAATGCGCGGCCGGCAGGGTCGGGCCGGCGCGTGCCCCGCTCGAACCACGCAGGGATACCGGCGCGGCCGAAGGCGTGCTCGAGGAGTCCCAGGTACTGGTGTGGGGCGCGGACGAGAACCGCCATTTCGTCGAACCGAACGCCCGCTTCCGCTTCGGTAAGCACACGACGTGCGATCTCGACCGCTTCGCGCCCCTCGCCCGGCGCGGAGAAGAACTCGACGTTCGCGGCGGCCTCCTCGGGCAGCGCCACTTCGGGGGCAAACAGCGAACTCCTGAGGCGCGCCAGCGGCGCCTGCGCGGGTTCCGGTACCACGTCCACCGCCGCGCCAACCGCGCGTGCGATGGCCGCTGCGGAACGCTCGTCGTACGGTGGCAGCGTGGCGAGCACAGAAGACGCGTGAGCCGCCAACGCTGCGACGAATCGCTCCTCGGCGAGAGAGCTCACGGCGACGTCGAGCAGTAGCAGCGGAGCGCCGACCGGGATTCCCGACCCGGTGTCCGCTGATCTGGCCAACGCCGACGTCGCCGTCTCGAGCAGACGAGCGCGATCGGCGGCACCAGCGTCGGCGAACTGCTGCTCGACCCGACCGAGCAGGTGCGCGAGGTCCGGGCCCGCGGGTGCGAGCGACAAGAGGGAGGTGCCGGCGACATCCGCCAGCCGCAACTCGCCCAGCGTGCGGGCGAGGGCGCGCGGGAACCCGGGGGTGCGAACGACCGGCGAGAAGTACTCGAGCTCGTCGCCTTCGATCACGTCGAAGATCGCCCGTGCGGCGACCGCTTCGGCGCCGAGGGGCGAGCTGGGAGAGCGGCCCTCCCGAGCCAGCTCCGACATCGCGAGTCGTGCGGCAAGCTGCAGCAGGCTGAGGCGATGCCACCCGAACGATGCGCCGCGCCGCCGTGCAGCGCCGCGGGCAAGATCGTCGGCCGCGCCACGCGACGAGGCGACGATCAACGCTTCCTGCCCTGTCGGAATGGCGAGGAGAAACTCGACGGCGGTCTCGAGACGTGCCTGGCCGCTGTTGGACGTGAGAACCCGCACGCGCTTCGGATCGCTGCCGGTCGCCATGCCGGCTCCTTTCAGGAGTTTCGGCGTCGCCACGACGCCGACGGAGCGAGTGTAACACCTGTGGCCGACGAGGCGGTGACAAAAGAATTACAGTCGCCAGCCGCCAAGACCGGGCGGATTACACAACTCTTACACGTCACACAGCGTCCAGTTGCTACTGTGGGTTGGCTCGAACGCCGATGAACCTGTAGTGGCCGTCCCCGCGACGGCCGGGAGGCAAAAACGTCCGTGACCGTCGAGACCATGCACGCGGCCAAGATCCACCGCTACAACACTGTCAACTGGATCACCTTCGTGGCCATGGCGGCGTTTCACGTCGGCGCCGTCGCCGCGTTGTTCTACTTCTCGTGGACGGCGCTTCTCCTGACCGCGTTCTTCTACTGGGTTGCCATCGGGCTCGGCATCGGCATGGGCTACCACCGACTGCACACGCACCGGTCGTACAAGGTGCCCAAGCCGCTCGAATACTTCTTCGCCATCTGCGGCACATTGACGCTCGAAGGCGGCCCGATCTTCTGGGTTGCAACGCACCGCATTCATCATCAGCACTCCGACACCGACGAGGATCCCCACACGCCGCACCACGGCGGCTTCTGGGCGCACATGGGATGGATCCTGTTTGGTGAGGGACATCACAACAACACCGCGCTGATGTCACGCTACGCCCCCGACCTCGGCGCCGACCCCTTCTATCGCTGGCTCACCACGTGGCACTGGGTGCCGCTCGTTGTCTTCGGTCTCGGCGTCCTCGCGTTCGGCGGCTGGCCGATGGTGCTGTGGCTGGTGTTCTTCCGCGTGACAGTGGGCCTGCACTCGACGTGGCTGGTGAACTCGGCGACGCACATGTGGGGCAGGCGGCGGTTCCAGACCAGGGACGATTCGAAGAACAGCTGGTGGGTCGCGGTCCTCACCTTCGGCGAGGGCTGGCACAACAATCACCACGCCCACCCGACCTCCGCGCGCCACGGCCTCGCCTGGTACGAACTGGACGTCACCTGGCTGCAGATCAAGGCGCTCCGGTTCTTCGGCATCGCCGATCGCGTCCGCGTGGTCGACGTCAACGGCCGCCAGCCCGATCAGGCCCGCAGGGCGGCGTAAAGAACGAATAACGGTCAGGGTCGTCAGGGCCGCTGACCGTCGACCGCTGACCGCTGACCGTCATCCTGTGGCATCCTAGCCGCATGATCTCGGCGCCCAAGCGAAAGTCGCTCGTCTTCGCGACGCTCGGGACCTGCCTCATCACGCTCGTTGTCGCGCTGAACGTCAGCTGGATCGTCCTCAACTGGCGGGAGGGACTGCTCCTCGTCCTCGGGATCGTGCTGTTCCTCGTGATTCTCGCGGGGGTGGTGCTGAACACCGTTTTCCTGGTCCGCGAAGCCCGCCGGAACGAGCAGCACGACGCGTTCATCAATGCCGTCACCCACGAACTGAAGACGCCGGTCACATCGATTCGTCTGTATCTCGAGACCCTGCAGCGGCGGGAACTGGCCGACGACAAGCGCCGGGAGTTCTACAGCATCATGCTTGCAGACAGCGATCGGCTGCTCGACCTGATCGAGCAGGTGCTGCGTGCGGGCCGCACCAGCGCGCGATCGCGCGTGCTGCACCAGATCCCCATCGACCTCCGAGAAACCGTTCGCGAGTGTCTCGACCTCGCCCGCGTACGGCATCACCTGTCGGACGAGGCCCTCGCCTACGTCGATCGCGTGGCGGAGCCGGCTCAGGCCACGGTGCTCGGCGATCCCGACGAGCTGAAAGCCGCGGTGTCGAACCTGGTCGACAATGCCATCAAATATTCGAACGGCGACGTCCACGTCCAGGTGGAGCTCGCGCCGATCGCAGACGACCGCGTCGCCGTGCGCGTGAGAGACGCCGGCATCGGCATCTCGGCGGCGGAGCTCAAACGGATCTTCCGCCGCTTCTACCGCATCCCCGAAGCCGTGGCGATGCGTATCAAGGGTACTGGCCTCGGCCTCTTCATCGTCAGCTCCGTGGCGCGTAAGCACGGCGGCCGGGTCTTCGCCGAAAGCGACGGTCCCGGCCAGGGCAGTACCTTCACGCTGCAGCTGCCGACCGCACCGTCCGCATGAGCAGAATCCTGGTTGTCGAAGACGAGCTGCACCTCGCCGACGGTCTGCGTTTCAACCTCGAGGCGGAGGGTTACGACACCGAAGTCGTCGATACGGGCGAGAAGGCGATGAACCGCATCGCGCTCGCAGACGATCCCATCGATCTGGTCGGTACTCGACGTGATGCTGCCCGGCATCAGTGGCTTCGAGGTCGCCAGCCGGCTCAGAAGCCGTCAAAACTACGTGCCCGTGTTGATGTTGACCGCGCGCGGCCGCTCCGAAGACGTGGTAAAAGGATTCGAGGCGGGTGCCGACGACTATCTGTCGAAACCATTTGAGCTGAGCGTCCTCATTGCGCGGGTCGGCGCTCTGCTGCGACGCCACGGCTGGGGCCGGTCACCGCAGGTCGTTGCCGCCACCGAACCAGCCACCTCAGACCATTATTCGTTCTCCGGGCGCGAGATCGATTTCGCAGCTCTGGAGCTTCGGCGAGACGGCAAGACGCTGCCTTTGACGCTGATGGAAGCAAATCTGCTCCGCTTTCTGGTCCAGCGCGAGGGCCAGATTGTCTCGCGCAAGGAGATGCTCGAGCAGGTCTGGGGCGTCCACGAAGACACCGACACGCGCGCCATCGACAACTTCATCGTCCGCCTGCGACGATACATCGAAGAGAATCCGGCCGAGCCGCGCCACCTGCAGACCATTCGCAGCGTCGGCTACCGGTTCGTCGCGAGCCCCTGATCACGACGCATGCTGAATCCCGATCGCTACTTCAGCGCGATACCCGCGGTGCGTGAGATCGCACGCGAGCTGTACCAGCAGGCGGCCACGCTGCCGCTCATCTGTCCGCACGGTCACGTCGATCCGCGGCTGCTCGCCCTCGACGAGCCCTTCCCCGATCCCGCAGCCCTGATCGTGATCCCCGACCATTACATCGTCCGCATGCTCTACTCGCAGGGCGTCGCGATGGAACGGCTCGGCATTCCACGAACCGACGGCGGCGCAGTCGAGCGCAATCCGCGCAAGATCTGGCAGCTCTTCGGCGACCACTTCCATCTGTTCCGCGGCACTCCCAGCGGCGCCTGGCTGACGCACGAGTTCGAGGGCGTCTTCGGAATCTCGGAGCCGTTGAACGGCGCGTCGGCGATGCCAATCTACGACGCGATCGAGTCCCGTTTGCGCGAGCCCGAGTTCCGGCCCCGTGCGCTGTTCGATCGCTTCAACATCGAAGTGCTCTGCACCACCGACGCAGCCACCGACTCTCTCGAGCACCATGCCGCGATACGACGATCTGGTTGGAAAGGCGTCGTCCGGCCGACGTTCCGGCCGGATCTCGCCATCAATATCCTTCACCCGCAATGGCGCAAGGAGATCGATCGACTGGCGGCCGCGACGTCGGAGCCGGTGATGACCTACGCGAGCTACATCCGCGCGCTCGAGGACCGACGGGCGTTTTTCAAGGCTGCAGGCGCAACTGCAACGGACCACGCCGCCGAGACGCCTTACACCGCGGAGCTCTCTGAGGCTGACGCCGCCTCAGTCTTCGACCGCGCCCTCGCCGGTCGGGCGACGCCTGACGACGCGCGTGGTTTCACGGGACACATGTTGATGGAGATGGCGCGAATGAGCACCGAGGATGGCCTCGTCATGCAGCTCCATCCCGGCTCGGATCGCAATCACAACGCGCTTGTTTTCGAACGCTTTGGCGCCGATCGCGGCTGCGATATTCCCCTGCCCACCGAGTACACGCGCAACCTCAAGCCGCTCTTGAACAAGTACGGCAACGATGCGCGCCTGACGCTTGTGCTGTTCACGCTGGACGAGACGACGTACTCACGCGAGCTCGCGCCGCTGGCCGGGCACTATCCGTGCCTGCGTCTGGGTCCCCCCTGGTGGTTCCACGACAGCATCGAGGGGATGACACGCTTCCGCTATCAGGTGACCGAAACGGCCGGCATCGACAACACAGCGGGGTTCAACGACGACACGCGCGCGTTCCCGTCGATCCCGGCACGGCACGATGTGGCACGACGTGTCGATGCGAACTTTCTGGCCGATCTCGTCTCCCGCCACATCGTGAGGCTGGACGAGGCGAGAGAAATGATGCATGCGCTCAGCTACGAGTTGGCGAAGAAGACGTACAGGCTCTAAAGTCGGGCGCTACTGTCGTCCCAGACCGCGAAGACGCTGATCCAAATCCGCTAGTGCGCGTTCCAGCATCTGACGATGGGCTGGTGCCGTTGCACGCTCCAGCTCTGCCGCCACGCGTGCTCTTGCGAGAGTCAGTTCGCGGCGCTGCGCCTCGATCGCCAGCGCCTCGGGCGACAACGCCTTCTTGGCCGTACGATCGGCCGAGGCATCGGCCTGTTGCGACTCGATGGATTTGCTCTCCCAACCGCGTGCCATACGCCCTACTGTCCTTTGATCTTGCCCCATAGCTTACCGAAGACGCCGCCGATCATCTTCTCGATCACGCGCTCTGCGCGTTGCTTGAAGCTCCCTGTGTGGATCTGGCAGTGGGTCCGCGGCGCGGCATCCCCCTCCTTGAGGTACTCGGTGTAAACCGGACAGCCGTCGACCGGGCGCAAGTAGGACACCGAGCAGAGCTCGACTGCGCGCATGCCGGCCGGGGGCGTGAATGGTGCCGGCGGAATCAGACGGCTCGCGCGCCGCATGAAATCGGCCCAGATCGGCAGCGCAATGCGACTGCCTGACGCGTTGGCACGGATGGTCGCTGGATCGTCGAACCCGACCCACACGCCGGCGACCATATGCGCCGAGTACCCGACGAACCATGCGTCCTTGAAATCGTTCGTCGTCCCAGTCTTCCCCGCGACCGGAAACCGCACGCCCCAGTCGCGCACCGCCATGCCGGTGCCGCGTCCGACGACGTCCGACATCAGCGACACCATCTGGAACGCGACCGCTTCCCGGACCACGCGATGCCGTTCGTATCGTTCTTCCAGCACGACGGTGCCCGTGTCGTCGACGACGCGGCGGATGCCGCCCGGTGTCACGGCGTAGCCGCCGTTGGGAAAGGCCGCGTAGGCGGCGGTCAGCTCGAGCGGAGTCACCAGCCCGGATCCGAGCGCAAGCGAGGGGACGTCTGGCTGCGACTCGATCCCGAGATCGGAGGCCAGACGCAGCAGCGGACGCGTCCCGATCTGCCGCTGCAGCGCGACGGCAGCCCGGTTGTTCGACTCGATGAACGCTTCGCGCACCGTCAGCTGATCCTCGACGTCGCCCGAGACGTTACGAGGAGTCCACTCCTCGCGACCTTGCGGCGGCAGCTCGGCGAGCCCTCGAAGCACGCTCACCGGACTGAATCCGCGCTCGAGCGCGGCGGCGTACAGCACGGGCTTGAACGCCGAGCCGGGCTGGCGCCGACTGCGCACGGCTCGATTGAAGGTCGTCTTGGTGAAATCGCTGCCGCCGACCACTGCGAGCACTTGACCGGTATCGGCATCGATGGCGACGAGGGCAGCCTGCAGGTTGGCGATGCCCAGGCGCCGAAGCCCTGACGACACTGCCTGTTCGGCGGAGTCCTGCAGCGCCGGCAGCAAGGTCGTGTGAACCTCCCAGTCGGCCGGTCGATCGCCGCCGAACCGATTGCGAAACTGTTGCCGGAGATACGCCTTCGCGTAGCCATGCCTGGCTTCCGTGAGTGCCGGATATGGGCGGATGCGAAGGCGTTGCCGCCGTGCCGCATTGGCCTGGGCCTGCGTGATCCATCCCGCCGATTGCATGCGCCGGAGGACGAGATCGCTTCGTCGGCGGGCGCCCGCGAGGTTCGACCATGGGGACAGCGCCGAGGGCGCCTGCACGAGGCCGGCGATGAGCGCGGCTTCGGCCAGCGTCACGGCGTTCGCGTGCTTGCCGAAGAGTCCCATCGACATCGCCTCGACACCGTAAAGACCGCCGCTCAGATATACGCGATTGAGATAGAGCTCGAGAATCTGTTCCTTGGTCAGACGCGTCTCGAGCATCACGGTGATCGCGGCTTCCTTGCCCTTGCGGCCGACCGTGCGGACGTTGGTCAGAAACAGCGTTCGTGCAAGCTGCTGCGTAATCGTCGAGCCGCCCTCGACCATGTCTCGGCTCCGCAAATTCACGAGCATCGCGCGAGTCAGGCCTAGCGGATCGATGCCGGGATGCCACCAGAAGCGCCGGTCCTCGGTGGCGACCACCGCCTGTTGAATCAACGGCGAGATCTGGTCGATGGGCACGTCGCGGCGGCGATCGTCCAGACGAAACCAGGGCCGACCGTCGGCGCCATAGAACACGACGTCTCCGACGCCACCGGCGAGGCGGTTCACCGCGAAGGCGTAGCGAACGCACCAGCCGATCGCGAACAGCCAGACGCCGACGGTGGCCACCAGCAGCAACACCGCCAGGAGGTCGCGCAGGCTGCGGATGCTCCGCACGAACTGCACGACCTCACGGCCTATCGATCTCATCGATCGTCTTCGGTGATCAGCTGAGCGGCCTCGTCGTCCAGGGATTCGTCAGTGGCAACGCCGTGACGGCGCGCGTAGAGAAGCGACACCGTAAAGATGACGACGATGAGCGAAAGCGACAGCCACTTGGGAATGACGAACTCGATCCATCCGTAGCTGTGAGCCCACTCGACGAGCAGCTTGATCGCGACCCAGAGGATGATCAGAAACGCGCCATCCACGATCGCGGGATACTGGCGGACGATCGCGAGGAGCTGCCCAATCACCAGGCGCATCGCGACGATGCCGAGGATGCCGCCGGTCAAAACGACCCAGAGCTTCGGCGACATGGCGACGGCGACGAGGATTGAGTCGATCGCAAAGACGATATCCGTGAGCTCCACCTTCACCACGGTGGCCCAGAACGCCGACAGCCCCATCCAGGGCCGCGCCGGCACCGGTTTGCGCCGCTCCTCGGCGTCGCCGGCGCGGAAGAAATGCTGGTACGTCAGCCAGACCAGGTAGAGACCGCCAATGAGCTGCACGATGCGCAGCTGAATCATGTGAACGGCAAAAACCGTCGCGAGGGTCCGAAAGGCGAAGGCGCCGATGATGCCGTAACGAAGAGCGGGGCGCTGCTGCTCCTTCGGCAGACCCAGCACGAGCACGGCCAGCACCATGGCGTTGTCCGCGCTGAGAAGTCCTTCGAGGATGACGAGCAGACCGACAGTAAGAAGATCACTGGGAGTAACAGACATCCGTCTGTCGAGTATGACGCATCCGCTTGGCGCGATGTGGACGTCAGGTTGACACAGTGCGTATCAATGCCTACACTTGATCTGACGCAACCTTAGCCATGGCCGCAACGCAGGACTTTTATCTGATCAGCATGGCGGCGCGTCTGCTGGGCATGCACCCGCAGACGCTGCGCAAGTACGAACGGCTGGGGCTGATTCAGCCGGGCCGGACGCTCGGCAGCATGCGCGTCTACACGAGGGATGAGCTCGACCGGCTTCGCTTGATCAAGTATCTGGTGGATGAAGCCGGCGTGAATCTGGCCGGTGTGCAGCGATTGCTGTCGGTGGTGGAGATCGTCGAGCGGATGCGCCCGCTCGTGGGCGACGAGCCGGGAGCGCGCAGCGACACGCGGCAGCGGCTCGCACGTGAGCTCGACGCGCTCAGTCGCGTCCTGGGACTGTAACGATGGACTTCAAGGACTACTATGCAACGCTCGGTGTCCCGAAGACGGCGACCGACAAGGAGCTGAAGCAGGCGTACCGCAAGCTGGCGCGGAAGCACCATCCTGATGTCAACCCGGGGGACAAGGCGGCGGAGGCGAAGTTCAAGGAGATCAACGAGGCCTACGAGGTGCTCGGCGATCCCGTAAAGCGTCGCAAGTACGACGAGCTCGGTGCGAACTGGCGGGCCTACGAACAGGCGGAACGCGCCGGCGCCGCCAATCCGTTCGAACAAGGCGGGTGGACCGTCAACATGGGGGGCGGCTCCGGCGGCTTCCGCACCATGACCGAAGAAGAGATGCAGGAGATCTTCGGAACGGACAACCCGTTCTCGGACTTCTTCAACACGTTCTTCGGCGGCGGAGGAACCGAGGGCCGACGCCCACGAACTTCGCGGAGTCGCGCCCGAAAGGGGCGCGATCTGGAGCATGAGCTCCCGCTCACGCTCGAAGAGGCGGATCAGGGCGTTACCCGTCGCTTCTCGATCAAACACGACGGGCACGCTCGCACCGTCGATGTGCGGGTGCCTGCCGGCGTCGGCGACGGATCGCGCGTGCGCGTGGGCGGAGAGGGCGAGCCGGGCGCTGGCGGCGCTGCTGCCGGCGACCTGTACCTGCGCGTGCGGCTCGAGCCTCACCCGCAATTCGAACGCAAGGGACGCGATCTCTACACGCGCATTTCGGTGCCGCTGACCACGGCGGTGCTCGGCGGCGAAGTGAACGTACCTGCACTCGGCGGCAGGAACCTTCGACTCAAAGTCCCGCCCACGACGCAGAACGGGCAAGTGTTCCGTCTGCGCGGCCAGGGCATGAATTTGAGCGGCAAGCCGGGCGAGCGGAGCGACCTGTACGCAACCGTCGATGTCGAGTTGCCGCGACAGTTGACGCAGGAAGAGCGGACTCACTTCGAGGAACTGGCAAAGATCGAACGGAAGAAACACAGCGCGGCATAGCTGGCGCGCTGGTGCTGAAGGCGGACCCTCAGGTGCGCCACGCAGTGAAACGCCATGAACCTGAACAAGTACACCGAAAAGGCGCAGGAGGCCGTGCTCGGCGCGCAGCAACTCGCCGAGAAACTGGATCACCCGCAGATCGAGCCCGAGCACCTGCTCGTGACGCTCGTGGAGCAGGCCGACGGCGTCGTCCCTGCCCTGCTGCGAAAGCTGCAGATCGATGCCGCTGCCGTCGCGCGCGATGCGCGGCAGCTGCTCGGGCAACAGCCGCAGGTTCACGGCGGGACCGGCGCGTCGATCTCGCCGCGCCTGAAGCTCGTCACGGATCTGGCCCAAGCCGAAGCGGAACGGCTCAAGGACGAATACGTCAGCACGGAGCATCTCTTCATTGCGATCGCCGGCGAGACCGGCCGATCGCCCGCCGCTCGCCTGCTGCAGAGCCTGGGGTTGTCGCGTGATCGCATCTTCGAAGCCTTGATGGACGTCCGCGGCGGCCAGCGCGTGACCGATCAGAATCCCGAGGGCAAATACCAGGCGCTCGAGCGCTACGGCCGCGATCTCACCGAGCTTGCGCAAAAGGGCAAGCTCGATCCGGTCATTGGCCGCGACGACGAAATCCGCCGCGTCGTGCAGGTGCTCTCGCGCCGTACCAAGAACAACCCGGTGCTGATCGGCGAGCCCGGCGTCGGCAAGACCGCTGTCGTCGAGGGCCTTGCCCAGCGCATCGTTCGCGGCGACGTGCCGGAAGGACTGAAGAACAAGAAAATCGTGGGCCTCGACATGGGCTCGCTCGTGGCCGGCGCGAAATATCGCGGCGAGTTCGAGGAGCGATTGAAGGCGGTCCTGAAGGAAATCGTGGACGCGGAGGGCCAGATCATCCTGTTCATCGACGAGCTGCACACCGTCGTTGGTGCCGGCGCGGCGGAGGGCTCGCTCGACGCGTCGAACATGCTGAAACCGATGCTCGCGCGCGGCGAGCTCCACACCATTGGCGCGACCACCCTCGACGAGTACCGCAAGCACATCGAAAAGGACGCCGCGCTCGAACGCCGGTTTCAGCCGGTGCTCGTCGGCGAGCCGACGGTCGAGGACACGATCAGCATCCTGCGCGGCCTGCGCGAGCGGTACGAAATTCACCACGGCGTGAAGTTCAAGGACGCGGCGCTCGTTGCGGCAGCCGTGCTGTCACACCGCTACATCGCGGATCGGTTCCTCCCCGACAAGGCCATCGATCTGATTGACGAGGCCGCATCGCGCCTCCGGATGGAGATCGACTCGATGCCGGCGGCGCTGGACGAGGTCGAGCGCCGCGTCATGCAGCTCGAGATCGAGCGCGAAGCGCTGCGGAAGGAGCGCGATAAGGCATCTCGGGAGCGTCTCGAGAAGCTCGAACGCGAGCTGGCCGATCTGAAGGAAGAACGCGGTCGCTTGAAGACGCAATGGGAGCAGGAGAAGACGGCCATCCAGCAGGTGCGTCAGCTGAAGGAGAACCTCGAAGCGCTGCGTCTCGCGATCGAGCGGACACAGCGATCGGGCGACTATGCCAAGGCGTCGGAACTGCAGTACGGGACGCTGCCGGCGCTCGAGCAGCAGATCCGCGAAAGCGAGGCACGCCTCGCGTCGGGCCGCCGCATGCTGAAGGAGGAAGTGGACGAGGAGGACATCGCCGCCGTGGTGAGCCGCTGGACCCACATCCCTGTCAGCAAGCTGATGGAAGGTGAAGTCCAGAAGCTGCTGAAGATGGAAGAGCGCCTCCACGAGCGGGTTGTCGGCCAGGATGAGGCGGTCGAGGCTGTTTCGAGCGCAATCCGCCGGGCCCGGGCGGGTCTCCAGGACCCGAACCGGCCGCTGGGTAGCTTCCTGTTCCTCGGCCCGACTGGCGTCGGCAAGACCGAGATGGCGCGGGCCCTGGCGGAGTTCCTGTTCGACGACGAGCACGCACTGATCCGCATCGACATGTCGGAATACCAGGAGAAGCACACCGTCTCACGGCTGATCGGCGCACCTCCTGGATATGTCGGCTACGATGAGGCTGGTCAGCTGACCGAGGCGGTCAGACGCCGGCCTTATGCGGTCGTGCTCTTCGACGAGGTCGAAAAGGCGCATCCGGAGGTGCTGAACGTCATGCTGCAGCTCCTGGACGACGGGCGGCTGACGGATGGCAAGGGACGCACGGTCGACTTTCGCAATACGGTCGTGATCATGACGTCGAACCTGGGCAGCCAGTACCTGACCGAAGTCGCTGCCAGCGGCACGCTGTCGGAAGGCGTGCGCCGAGAGGTGATGGACGTCGTCCGCGCCCATTTCCGGCCGGAGTTCCTCAACCGGATCGACGAGGTGATCATCTTCCATGCGCTCTCGCGGGAGCACATGGCGCAGATCATCGAGATCCAGGCTCGCCATCTGCTGAAGCGCCTCGAGGATCGCAAGATTCACGTCGAGCTGACACCCGCCGCCCGGGATCTCCTCGTGCGCGAGGGCTACGATCCGGCGTACGGCGCGCGTCCGCTGAAGCGCACGATTCAGCGGCTGGTCCTCGATCCGCTCGCCCGGCGCGTGCTCGAAGGCGAGTTCCACGAGGGCGACCGCGTGGTGATCGATGCCGTCGGCAACTCGGTGGGCTTCCGGAAGGCCGCCGAAGCGCAGCCGGTCTGACAAAAGGGAACGCGTTGGCCACTCAACCTACCGTGCCGCGGCCGCGTGAGAGGAAGCCTGGCGAGCGCCGCCAGCTTCCTGTCCGACGGCCTTCGTTCTCGATCTGGTACGTGCTCGGGCTGCTGTTGCTGCTCGCGGTCGCGCAAACGTGGTTGCTGAACCCTTCCGGGCGCCAGATTCCCTACAGCGAGTTCAAGTCGCTCGTACGGAGCAATCAGGCGGTCGAGGTGACGGTAGGCGATCAGACGATCAGCGGCCGCCTGCGCGAGGCGCAGGGCCAGGGACGCCAGCGAACCGATCGCTTCGTGACGACTCGCATCGACGATCCTAAGCTCGTGGAGGATCTCGAAGCCCATCAGGTCAAGTTCAGCGGCGAAACGGTGAGCCGCTGGCTCCCCGAGGTGCTCGGCTGGATCATCCCGCTGGTGCTCCTGATCGCCGTCTGGAGCTTCTTCTTCCGTCGGATCGGCGGCGCTGAAGGCGGCGTCATGTCCTTCGCGCGGAGCCGGGCGAAGATCTACGCCGAAGACGACGTCAAGGTGAGCTTCGGTGACGTGGCCGGCGTCGACGAAGCCGAGGAGGAGTTGCGCGAGATCGTCGAGTTCCTCAAGACACCGAAGAAATACACGCAGCTTGGCGGTCGCATCCCGAAGGGGGTGCTGCTCGTCGGCCCGCCCGGTACCGGCAAGACGCTCCTCGCCCGGGCCGTGGCCGGCGAAGCGAAGGTGCCATTCTTCTCGCTGAGCGGATCGGAGTTCGTCGAGATGTTCGTCGGGGTCGGCGCCGCGCGCGTCCGCGATCTCTTTGCACAGGCCGAGGCCAAGGCACCGTGCATCGTCTTCATCGACGAGCTCGACGCGCTCGGGAAGGTTCGGGTGCAGAGCCCGGTCGGCAGCCACGAGGAGCGCGAGCAGACGCTGAATCAGCTGCTGGCCGAGATGGACGGCTTCGATTCGCGCAAGGCCGTCATCATCATGGGCGCCACGAACCGCGCCGAGGTGCTGGATCCCGCTCTCCTCCGCCCCGGCCGCTTCGATCGGCAAGTGCTCGTCGACAAGCCAGACATCAACGGCCGTGAAGCCGTGCTTCGCATTCACACGCGGCATGTGAAGGTCGCGCCGGAGGTAGATCTTCGCGTTATCGCAGGCCGCACGGCCGGATTCGCCGGCGCCGACCTCGCGAACCTGGTGAACGAGGCGGCGCTGCTGGCGGCGCGCAAGGACAAGGCGGCCGTCGACATGCGCGATTTCGACGACGCGATCGATCGCCTGATCGCCGGGCTCGAGAAGAAGCGCGTCATGAACGCGCGCGAGCGGCAGATTGTGGCGTACCACGAATCCGGACACGCAATCGTCGCGTCGGTACTCCCGGGCCTCGATCCGGTGCACAAGATTTCCATCGTGCAGCGTGGCTTTGGCGCCCTCGGCTACACGATGCAGCTGCCGCTCGAGGATCGCTACCTGATGACCCGTACCGATCTGCGCCACCAGCTCGCGGTTTTGCTGGGCGGCAGGACTGCGGAGGAGATCGCGCTCGGCGAGATCTCCACCGGCGCGCAGAACGACCTCCAGCGTGCCACCGATATCGCCCGCGCGATGGTCACCGAGTGGGGCATGAGCGAAGCGATGGGGGCGGTCAACTATGCCGGCGAGAAGCGCTCACGGTTCCTCGAGATCGGTCTGCCGCAGGAACGCGGCATGTACGCCGAGAGCACCGCGGAGCAGATCGATGCGGAAGTGAAGCGGATCATGACCGACGCCCACGAGACCGCACGCCGGATTCTGACCGACCATCGCGGCAATCTCGAGTCGGTCACACAGCGCCTGCTGGAGAAGGAAGTGATGGAGGGCGAGGAGCTGCGCAAGCTCCTCGGCTTCCCGACAGTACCGGCCGAACCGACGCCGTCGCCTGCAACTTTGTAATCGACCTCTCTTTCAATCCTGCGCGCGCGCTGTTCCATTCTGGAACGCGCCCCGTCGTGTGCGTTCGTATGCAAGCGACGCACGGCATTGACGCTCAATCGCTTACGGCTCCAGCTCGACCGGGCACACGACTTGCGGTTATGCCGAGCGCTCCCAGGCGGGAAGAGGCTTCGATGCAGGCTCGATGGGCTCTCACAGGCGTGCTGGCGCTCGCGCTCGTTGGCGGCGGTCACAGCTTCGTCACGAAGGCGGCAAGTCCGACTGTTCCCGTGGAGGATCTTGGTCCCACGGCCTCCCTCACTTATGCGCGCGGCGTCAGCCCGTCGGGACGCGCCGTCGGCTTCGGGTACGACGCCGGCTCATCCGGCTTCGGCTTCGAGCAATCGGTGGCGCCGGCCTTCGTGCCGTTGCCAACGGGCGCGAGCGAGCTGTTCGCCTACGCGGTCAACGGCGCGGAAGTCGTCACCGGCACGTATCGCGGGGCGGACGGCGTCCTGCGCGCGTTCCGCTACAGCGCGATGAGCGCCGATTGGAGCGACGTGCCGCTCCTGCCCGGCGTGACATCGGCGACGGCGCAAGGGATCAACGACAGCGGCGTCGTCGTCGGCTTCTCGTTCACCGAAAGCAGCAGGGCGCGTGCATTCCGGCAGCTTCCGGGCATGCCAACGGAGGATCTCGGCGACCTCGGCGGCGCATGGGCGGCCGCGTTCGGCGTCAACTCGGCGGGGGTGATCGTCGGCGAGTCGCGAGATGACCGCGGGGCGTTCCGCGCATTCCGCTACAACGGCGTGCTGCATGCGTTGTCGCCGCTGGCGGGCACGTTCGCGCGCGCCGCGGCGATCAACAACGGGGGCATCATCGTCGGCTACTCTTCCTCAGTGGCGGGACCGCTGCACGCGGCGCGTTGGCGGTCGGATACGGAAGTCGACGACCTCGGAACGCTTGGCGGTCCCACGAGCAGCGCGCTTGGCATCAATACCGCCGGCGACATCGTCGGCCGCGCGGATATCGGTCTGAGCCAGCCGCACGCGTTCGTCTTCAAGGACGAACAGATGGTCGACTTGAACACGCTGATCGACGACACATCAGGCTGGGTCCTGCAGGCGGCCTATGGGATCAACGACGACGGCGTGATCGTCGGTGAAGGGTTGCTGAACGGAACGGCGCGGGCGTTTCGCCTGACGCTCCCTTCAGAGGAGAATGCCGATGTCACCACGCCGTCGGTGGCATCCGTGACCGCGACGCCGGACTCGTTGTGGCCGCCCAAACATCAGCTCGTGGACGTGTCGGTGAACGTCAGCGCGACCGATGATTCCAACGAGCCGCCGACGTGCCACATCGCCGATATCACGAGCAGCGATCCCGACAACAGTACCGACGACGGCGACACGCCTGGCGATATTGTCATCACGGGCGATCTGACTGCGAAGCTCCGGGCCGAGCGATCAGGCGGGCATGAGCGGACCTACCAGATCACCGTGCAGTGTACGGATGCGGCCGGAAATGTCGGCACGGGAGTCGGCACGGTCGTCGTGCCGAAGAACGGGAAGTAGCGGATTGATCGGGTTGCTCGGGTCAGCAGGTTGATCGGGTTGGAGCGGTTCGTTGACGTTGCCGCACGCTCCAACCCGATGCTCACTCGACCGCGTCGCCTATCTCAGCGCGGTTGCGGCTTGGCCGGGGGCGGCGCTGGCTGCGGCGGCGCTGCGGGTTGCGCGGGTGCAGGGGGCGCAACCGGCTGCGCTGCACGTCGGCCGCCTCCATGGCCATCGGCTATCTGCGCCAGTGCGAAGATGGCCTGCTGCCGCACGTCGGCCACGGGATCCTTGATGGCCGCTGTCAACGCATCAATCGCTGATTCATCTCCGATCTGACTCAAGGCAAACGCCGCCTGTTGACGCACCTCGGCGTCGCTGTCCTTCAGTGCGGTGATCAGTCCGGGCACCGCGGCGGAATCCCGAATCTGGCTGAGGGCGAACGCTGCCTGCTGGCGCACGTTGGGCTTGGCGTCGCTGAGCGCCGTAATCAACCCCGGAACGGCACTCACGTCGCGAATCTGAGACAGCGCGAAGATCGCCTGCTCGCGGACATCCTCGTCCACGTCCTTCATGGCTGCGACTAACGCCGGAACTGCCTTCGACTCGCGGATCTGGCTCAAGGCAAACGCCGCCTTCTCGCGCACGTCGGCGTTCTCATCCTTCAACGCGCCGATGAGCGCGTCGGTCGCACGATCGTCTCTGATCTGCGACAGACCGAACGCGGCCTGCTCGCGGATTTCCGCGTCCTGATCCTTCAGCGCGATCATGAATGCGTCGAAGGCGCCCGCGCTCTTGAAACGCGTCAGCGCGTGCAACGCGCTCTTGCGAACGTCGGCATCGCTATCCTTCAGCGCTTCAGTCAAGGCCTGCACGACCGCCGGTGATGGCGTGCGCTGGCTTTCGTCTTTCTCAGCCTCGACGTCATCCTCGTGTCCCGTTCGACATCGGCCACAACGCCGCCGACCACTCCCCCCCGCACGCCGCCGGCGACACCACCGGCCACTGCTCCGGCGACCTGCGGATCTTTCGATGGTTTCTTCGTCGTCGGTGCCACAGCGGCTTGCGATCGCGCGATAGGGGCGACCGTGGGTTCCGGCGCGCTCGAGGCGGCGCTGGCGGTTTCGGGGGGCGTGACGACGGCCGTTCTCGCGACGAGCCGTACCGTCGCGAGCGGAAGCGCGATGACCATGGCGAGGCACGCAACCTGCCACAACACGCCATGCGGAGCGCGCGCTCGGCTGCGGCGCGGATCCAGAATCGCGAGCAGTCGGCCCTCGAGCTCAGAGGGTCGCGCCATCGCGAGCGCCGCGCTGGCCAGCCGCGGCCGGGCATCGACCGTCGCCGCACGCGCGATATCGAGGAGATGCTGGGCGTATGCCGCACCAGCGGTCCCTGAGGCCAGGACAAGGTCGTCGCAGGCGCGCTCGCGCTCCGCGCGCAGGTGTCGGGCGCCGAGCCAGGCGAGCGGGTTGAACCAGTAGAGCGCACACACGACGTGGGTGACCGCCTGCACGAGACAATCGCGCCGGACGACGTGCGCAAGCTCGTGGAGCATGACGACGTGGATGCGCTCGTCGTCCCAGGCAAGCGCCGAGGCCGGCACGATCAGGACCGGGCGCAGCAATCCGCAGGTGAAGGGGACAGAGACGCGAGTCGACGCCAGCAACCGCGGAGTCCGCGTCAGGCCAAGCGATGCCGACGCGACGTCGAGCGCATCGCGCCAGCGGCGATCCTCGATTGGCTGTGCGTGGCGCGTCATCCAACGTACCGCGAGCAGGCTGGCGCCATATCGCACGACGAGAGCTGCGGCCACGATGGCCCAGACCATGAGCGCCCACGGGAGCGGCGTCGCCGGAATCGTCTCCGCTCGCTGAACGGCTGGCGCGGCCGATCGGTCGGCGGCCGGCGGTTCGTCGATCGCAGCGCGCGACGTCGGCGTCGTAGGAACGGATACGCCGCGGGTGCTCGGCGTGTCGTCGACGGATCGGGACGCTGCGACCGGAGCGGCGTCGGCTGGCGGAAGCACCGCAAGACGCCAGGACGGCAGCACGCCGGTTGCGATCGGCAATGCGAGTGCTGCGATGAACCCGGCGGCCCAGACAGCGTAACGCGTCGAGGCGGATCGCCGGAACGCGAGACGTGCGCCAATCCACGCCAGCGCCAGGACCAGCGCGGCCCGGCCAGCCAGTTCGGCGAGCATCGGTAGTGTGATCGCGCTCGTCGCCATCATGCCTCCTCGCGGGCCCGCTCGAGCAGTGTCGCGAGCTTGTCCAGCTCCTCCGGCGCGAGCCGCGATCCGTCAGATCCGAGGAGCGCGGCCACCGCATCGCCGGTCGAGCCGTCGAAGAACGTCTGCACGAGGTGTTTCATTGCCGACTGGCGCGCGCGGTCACGGTCGACGCGCGGCAGGTAGATATAGCGCGGACCGTCCTGCTCGTGGCGCACGTGCCCCTTCTCTTCCAGGATCCGCAGCAGCGCGCGCACGGCGGAATAACTCGGCGCCTCGGGCAGGCCTTCCTGTACTTCGGCAGCGGTTGCGCGTCCACGCTGGAACAACAGATCCATGATCTGCCGTTCACGACGACTCAGATTTCCAAAGAGGCTCTTTGCCACGTTGCTCCCTTGATGCTGACTTCGAATCCCAGAATGCTAACAATTTAGCAGAAACCGCCGCGTGGCGTCCAGCGGCCGGTTCTAACGTTCGATCAGCCGCGAAAGTGCCACGGCGGCGTTTCGTCGCACGTCGGCGGCCTTGTCCTTGAGGGCGCCGGTCAACGGCTCCTCCGCCCGCGCGTCGCCCAGCTCGCCGAGCGCGAGGGCGGCATGTGACCGTACGTCGGCGACCGGATCCTTGAGGCCCGCGATCAACGGCGTCACGGCCGACGGATCCTTCATCTGCCCGAGCGCGATACAGGCATGCTGCCTGACGTCAGCCGATTCGTCGCTCAGCGCAGCGATGAGGATGGGCACAACGGCGCGGTCTCGCGTCCGTGCCAGCGCGATAATCGCGTGCTCGCGGACGTCAGCGCTCTTGTCCTTCGCGGCGGCCGAGAGGACCGGAAGTGCCCGCGGATCGCGCGATCGTGCCAGCAGCTGGAGTGCTTGCTGCCGCACGTCGTCATTGGGGTCCTTCGCCAGTGTGATGAGAGAGTCGACTGGGACCGTACCGCGGACCTTTGTCAGCGCCCAGAGCGCATGCTGGCGAACGTCGGCGTCGGGGTCCTTGAGCGCCTCCACCAATGCGGCGACCGCTGCCGGCGGCAGCGTCCCCCGGCCGCCCTCGTCATCGTCGTCGTCGACGCCTTGGATGATCGGCCTCGGCATCGGCGTTGGGGTGGGAGTCGGCGTCGGCGTCGGCGTCTGCCGCGCGAGCGCCTCGGCGCTCCCCAACGCTATCGCGAGAATCGCGGCAATCCCGGCGAATCGCAACTTCTTGGTCACGTGCCCTCCGTCTGGGGGACAGTCCCCGTATCTCAGTGATCCGTCACTTCTGCGAGCGCCCAGGCGGCCATCTTCCTCACCTCGGGATGCTCATCCTTCAGGCTCGCGCTGAGTGCGTCCGCGGCGCGCTGATCCGCAATCTCGCCGATCGCCCACGCGGCCTTGGCCCGCACTTTCCAGTCGGCGTCCTTGAGCGCCGCGATCAGTCCATCAATCGCCGCGGGACTCTCAAGCTCCCCCAGCGCCCACGCGGTCATGTCGCGGACGTCGGCGTCCTTGTCGCGGAGCGCGGCCACCAGACCCGGCACTGCCTTCGGGTTCTCGATCTCGCCGAGCGCCCATGCCGCCATTTTCCGCGTCTCCGCGTCCTCATCGCTTTGCAGCGTACCGACCAGCGCGTCAACGCTTTCAGCGTCTTCGATTTCGCCGAGGGCCCATGCGACCTGCTTGCGCACGTCGGGCTCGCGATCCTTCAGGGCGGCTCGCAACGCCGGCGCAGCGCTCCGATCTTCAATTTCGCCGAGCGCCCACGCCGCCATGTGGCGCACCTGTGGGTGCTCGTCATTGGCCAGCCGGTCGGCCAGCGCGCCGATCGCATTCCGCGACTCGATTTCGCCGAGCGCGTGCACCACCTCGCGGCGCACGGTCCACTCGCTGTCCTTGACCGCGTCCACCAGCGCCGACACCGAGCGCTGATCCTCGATCTCGCCCAATCCGTGCGCCGCCATCTCACGCACGCGAGGATGCGCATCCTTTAGCCGCGCCGCGACCGGCTGCATGACCGTGGCCGTTCCCACCTCGCCCAGCGCCCAAACGACGCTGCGGCGGACCTGCCAGTCGGTATCGTCGAGCGTGGCGACGAGCCGCTGCACCGAAGGACCGTCGCTGCGGCGATCGACCAACCCGAGCGCAATCGCCGCATAACGACGCATCGTCGCGCGGACGTCACCGAGCGCCGTCATCAGCGGCTGGATGGCTTTCGTCCCGATCCGCGAGAGCGCGCGTGCGGCTTCGCGGGCCGGCGATGTGAGGCACTGCTGCGGCTCGCCGCCGATCGACCAGTTGCCCCAATGGCGATCGTTGTCGCCGCAGTCGAGCGCTTCGACGCGCGCATCGTCGGCAAGCAGGGCGATGAGGCCCGGAATTTGTCCGATCGCGTCGGTACCGCGCAGGCCCAGCTCACACGCCGCGCGGGCGCGCTCGGCGGGATCCGCGGCCTGGAGTGCATTCGCCATGGACGTCACCGCCGGCGTCTGCTCCTCGGCACGGGACGCACTCGTCACGCCCCAGTTCAGTCGCCGCTCGATGACGGGCGGGAGGATTGCCACCAGGCTCAATGTCAGCAGCCAGGCGCTTGTTCGTCGTGCCACAGGACCCTCCTGAATGAACTCGCTCGTGCGAGTGCTAAAAACGTAGCACCGACCCGACCGGGTGTCCAGCTAAATTTTTAGCCTCCCGAATCGGACGAATTTGCTGGGGATTTGTTCCTTCATGACTAAAGCGCGCGGAGGAGTGCGAAAGCGCGGAGTTGTGTCTGCGCATCGCCGCACCTCTCCGCACCGGGTTGCCCCGGCCGCCGCACACCCGCACCCTTCGCACCAACGCGTAAATTCCCCTTGCCAATGCCTGCAATGTCGGCATAGTATGCCTGCATTGCAGACATGGCCACTTATCTAGGCGAATTCGAATACGCGGTGATGCTCGCGGTGCTCCGACTCGCGGATGAGGCATACGCCGTGCCGATCCGCGATCTGATCGAAAGCCGCACCGGCCGGGCGATCGCTCGAGGCGCCTTGTACACGGCGCTCGAGCGGCTCGAATCCAAGGGGTGCCTGAAGTCGACAATGAAGCAGGTGGATGCCCCGCGTGCCGGCCGGGCGCGGCGCTACTTCGCGCTGACGCCAAGCGGCGTCGCGGCCCTCCGGGCGACCCACGTGGCGCTGCAACGGATGTCGAGCGGCCTCGAAGCCATCTTGGAGCACTGATGGCGCCAACGCCCCCGACGCTCGCCGAACGTCTTCTCGCGATCACGATCCGCGACGCCGAGTGGCGCGACAGCATTCTCGGCGACCTTGCCGAAGAGTTCGCGACCGTCTCGACACGCCTTCCCTCCCCCGCCGCCCGCCGGTGGTACTGGCGCCACGCGTTGAGCATCGCGGGCCACCGGCTGGCCCGACGCATGACCGGCTACCGACCGGCTGTCCGCCCCCAGCCGGAACCGGAAGAACCGCGGGCAGGAGTCATCCCCATGCTGTGGCAGGACCTTCGGTACGCGTGGCGCAACGTGTGGCATCAGCCGGCACTGTCGGCGACCGTGGCGCTCGTGCTCGCGGTGGCGCTCAGCGCCAACGCGACCACCTTCGCGCTAATCGATGCCCTGGTCCTGCGGCCATTCCGATACCCCGGCGTCGGACGCGCCGTGCTGGTCGCCTCGGCCGGACACCGCCTGTTCTTCGATCGCGCGTCTGTCGCCCCGGGTGACTTCCTCGATTGGCGCGAGCAGGCCAGCGACGTGTTCGATCGGCTCGCCGCCGTCGCCTGGTGGGATCCGGACTACACGCGCAATGGACCGCCGCAGCAACTCGCAGGTTTTCGGGTGTCCGCAGCGCTCTTCGACGCATTGGGTGTGCGGCCGCTCCTCGGACGGACCCTCCTCCAGGCAGACGAGGACAGCGCGACGCCTGCGGTCGTGCTCAGCCAGGGGTTCTGGGAACGCCAGTTCGCGGCACGGCCCGACGTGCTCGGCCTGCAATTGCGACTCGACGGCACCGTCTACCGCGTCGTCGGCGTGATGCCGTCCGATTTCCGCGTGCCGACCGGCGCCGACGTCTGGGCGACGCTGCGTCTGCCGCCGGAGGCACGCGCGGATCGCGCGCACGGTGACCTCATGGTCGTCGGCCGCCTCCGCGGCGACACGACCGTCGAGGCCGCCGAGCGGCGCGTCGAGGCCATTCTCGCGCAGCAGAAGCGCGCGTTTCCCGACACTCACGCAAAGCGTGAGGTCAGCGTGCGCTCATTCACGGACGGCTTCCGCGATTCCGGGTCGGGTCCGTTTCTCGCGGTCTGGCAGATCGCCGCGCTGCTACTCCTTCTGGTGGCCTGCGCCAACGTCGTGAACCTGGTCCTCGCGCGCAACACGGAACGCGAACGCGAGTTCGCGGTGCGCCTGGCACTTGGTGCGAGCAGCCGCCGCATCGCGTGGCAGCTGATGCTCGAGGGCTTGGTGTTGTCGGGCGGCGCGGCGCTCCTCGCGCTGCCGCTGGTCTGGGCGAGCCTGCAGGGACTGCGCGCGATGATGCCCGACACCATCGTGCGGTTCGTCGGCGGATGGCCGTACATGCGCATGGACGGTCGCACGTTCGCCGTGACCGCGGCGCTCGCCGTCGGCGCCACCGTGCTATTCGCGATGGTGCCCGCGTGGCGTGCCGGCCGGCAGAGCGTGACGACGGGCCTGCGTCAGGGCGGGCGGCTGACCAGCTACGGCCGTCAACGCGGCCGCGCGCTGCTGGCTGCCGCGCAGATCGCGCTCACGCTGATGCTGCTGGCGTGCGCGGGCCAGACGCTGGCTACGCTCTACCGCGTCACGGAAGGACCGCACGGATTCGATCCCGAGGGCGTCCTCGTCGGGCGACTCACGCTCCACGGCGATCGCTACGAGGATCCCGAATCGCGACGGCAGTTCGCCGATCGCGTGCTCACCCGCCTTCGCGCCATTCCCGCCGTCTCCTCCGCCGGCATCACCAGCATCGTCCCGTACGGAGGCGCGGACTCGACCACCAGCTTTTGGCCGGAATCGATTCAGCCGCGGCCAGTGGATGCAGTGGACGTCAATTGGAGACGGGTCACGCCCGACGCGCTGCCGCTGATGCGGGTCCCGCTGCTGGCCGGACGCATGATCCAGGAATCGGATCGCAGCGATGCCCCGCCGGTCGCGCTCGTGAGCCAGTCGCTCGCGAGCCGCTTCTGGCCGGGAAAGACCGCCATCGGCCAGCGATTCCGCCTCCGCGCCGACGGACCGTTGATCACCGTCGTCGGGGTCGTCGGCGACGTCACGCACCACTGGCTCATCGGCGTGAAGCGCGCAACCGTCTACCAGCCGTTCGCGCAGGATCCCGCGTCGTTCTTCGGCATCATGCTGCGCACGGTCACCGATCCGATTCAACTCGCCGCAGAGCTGCGCGCGGCCGTGCAGGCCGAGGACGAGGATCAACCGCTCCTCGATCTTCGCACGTTGCAACGGGTGGTGGCCGACAACACCGTAGGGCTTCGCATCGCCTCGCGCGGCCTCGGGGTGATGGCGCTCGTGTCGTGCCTGCTGTCGACGATTGGGCTCTACGGCTTGATTTCGTTTCTCACCGGCCTGCGCACGCGCGAGATCGGCCTGCGCATGGCGCTGGGCGCGTCGCGGTGGGATGTAATCAAGCTGACCGGCTCCACGGCCGCGGGGCTGGCGGTCGTCGGTGTGACAGTGGGTCTGGGACTGGCGTACGCGGTTGGAGATCTGCTCGAGCGGCAGCTGTTCGGCGTCATCACCACCAACCTGCCGCTCGCATCGGCGCTCGCGGCGCTGCTGGGGATCGTCAGCCTGCTGGCCGGGTACATGCCGGCGCGCCGCGCGGCGAACGTCGATCCGACGATCGCGCTGCGGTCGGAGTAGGCCGCGGACTCTGAAAGGATCCGCGGACAGCTCTTTGACCCGCGAATTCGCGCGATCTCAGCCCATCTTCTGCATCGCCGAGAGGAACTCGGCGTTGCTCTTCGTCTTCGCCATCTTGTCGAGCAGCAGCTCCATCGCCTCGACGGGCGACAGCGGCGTCAACACCTTCCGCAGCACATAGACGCGATTGAGATCCTCCTTGGGCAGCAGCAGCTCTTCTTTGCGCGTGCCGCTCTTCTGGATGTCAATCGCCGGGAACACGCGCTTGTCCACCAGCTTCCGATCGAGGTGGATCTCCATGTTGCCCGTGCCCTTGAACTCTTCGAAGATGACGTCGTCCATGCGCGATCCCGTATCGATCAGCGCCGTGGCCATGATCGTCAGCGACCCGCCTTCCTCGATGTTCCGTGCGGCGCCGAAAAACCGCTTCGGCTTCTGCAGCGCGTTGCTGTCGAGACCGCCCGAGAGCACCTTGCCTGATGGCGGGATCACCGTGTTGTAGGCGCGCGCCAGACGCGTGATCGAGTCGAGCAGGATGACGACGTCCTTGCGGTGCTCGACGAGACGCTTGGCTTTCTCGATCACCATCTCGGCCACCTGAACGTGCCGCTGCGCGGGCTCGTCGAACGTGGACGAGATCACCTCGCCCTTCACCGACCGCTGCATGTCGGTCACTTCTTCCGGCCGCTCGTCGATGAGCAGCACAATCAGATAGACCTCGGGGTGATTCGCGGTGATCGACTGCGCGATGTTCTGCAGCAGCATCGTCTTGCCGGTGCGCGGCGGGGCGACGATCAGCCCGCGCTGTCCCTTGCCGATCGGCGTCATCAGGTCCATGACACGCCCCGACAGGTTGTCGGCCGACGTCTCGAGCCGCAGATGCTCCTGCGGATAGAGCGGTGTCAGGTTTTCGAAGAACAGCTTGTCGCGCGCGGCGTCGGGCGCTTCGAAGTTGACCGCTTCGACCTTGATCAGGGCGAAGTAGCGCTCCCCTTCCTTCGGCGGACGAATCTGTCCGGACACTGTGTCGCCCGTCTGCAGATCGAACTTCCTGATCTGCGACGGCGAGACATAGATGTCGTCCGGTCCGGGCAGGTAGTTGTAGTCGGGCGCGCGCAGAAAACCGAAGCCGTCGGGCAGCACTTCCAGAACGCCTTCCGAGAAGATGAACCCGCTCTGCTCGGTCTGCGCCTTGAGGATCTGAAAGATCAGATCCTGCTTGCGCATCCCGGTCGCGCCGGCAACGTTGAGGTCTTTTGCGATCTGGGTGAGCCGCTGGATGCTCATGTCCTTCAGATCGGTGATGTTCAACCCTTCCTGTCGGCGCTTCTCACCCTCGGAGGCGGTGGTCTCGACGAGAGTCTCCGGTGATTCGCCAGCGGCACTGCCGCCGCGCCCTGCGGACGAATTCCGCTTCTGGTTCGTTGCCATTGGTGTACTGAGAGGAAATGAGTCGCGTGAACGTCGAAACCGGTGGGACGAAACTCGTGCGGCGCCGGGGACGCGCGCAACGGCTTGATTTATCGAAGTATAGGCTTCGGCTGATCAGGCTGTCAAGAAATCTGGTCAGTACTTCCCCGGCGAGTCGCCGATGCTCGAGATGCTGCAGGCTTCGATCGCCTGAAGACCGAGCGCGGTGGCCCGGGCCACCAGTTCCGGCGACTCGCTGCCAGGATTGAACCAGACTTCCTTGACGCCCTTGCGCGCCAGGTCGTCGACAACCGTCAGGCCGATCTCCGGCGGAACGTACATGGTGGCCATCTCGACCGGCTCCGGCACGTCCGCGATCTTCGCGTACGCCATGACACCCTCAACGGAGGTCTCGTGCGGGTTGATCGGATAGACGACGTACCCCTGCGCGCGGAACGCACGGACCGCCTTGTTGCCGTACTTGCGCCGATCGTTCGAGGCGCCGATCACCGCCACGCGCCGTGTCATCCCGAAAGGTAGCCTCCTTCACCAATATACAATCGTCACACGGTGCGACGGGCGACTCTGCTGCTTCTGCTGCTCTGCGGTGTCACCTTTCTCGCGGGTCTCGGACGACCGGCCATTGGCGACTCGGACGAAGCGTTCTACGCAGAGGCCGCCCGCGAGATGGTCGAGCGCGGCGACTGGCTCACGCCGCACTATAACTACGACGTTCGCTTCCAGAAACCCATTCTGTTCTATTGGCTGGTGGCCACGACCTACACGGTCGCGGGCATCGGCGAGACGCAGGCGCGCTTCTGGGCGGCCCTATCCGGCGTCGGCCTGTCGTTTGTCGTGCTGCTGGCGGGCCGGCGCTGGTTCGACGAGCGGGCGGCCCTCGTCGGCGCCGCCATCGTGGCGACAGCCTTCGGATACTTCTCCATCGGACGGCTGGCACTTCCAGATCTGCCGCTTGCGTTCTTCATCACGGTCACCATCGTCGCGGCGCTCGTAGGAACCGTGGATGGCGACCACGTTCATGCGCGCCGGTGGCTGTATCTTGCGGGCGCCGCAGCCGGGTGCGCCTTTCTCACGAAGGGACCGGTCGGATTGCTGGTTCCCGCGATCGTGCTCGTTCCCATCTGGTGGCTCGAGCGAAGGCAGTTGCGGATAGCCCCGGGACATGCGCTGGGCGCCGTCGTCGTGGCGATGGCGATCGGTGTGCCCTGGTACCTCGCGATGGCGGCGACGCACGGGCACGCCTATCTTGAAAGCTTCTTCGTCGGCGACAACCTCGAACGATTCGCCACGAGTCGCTTCAACGACCCGCGGCCACTCTGGTTCTACATTCCCATCGTCCTCGGCGGCATGCTGCCGTGGACGCCGCTCGTGGCCGTCGTGACGCCGCTGCTGCGCGCGCGCGCCACGCGACAGCAATGGCTGTCGCGGCGCACGTGGCGGATGATTCTCTGGGCGGCGCTGCCACTGGCCTTCTTCACGATCTCGATCGGCAAGCAACCGCGTTACGTGCTGCCGATTCTGCCGCCGCTCGCGCTGCTCCTCGCAGACGCGATCGTTCAGCGTTGGGCGGCTCGCGGGGAGCGGCGCGATCCGCTGGTGCAGATTCCGGGGATCCTTATTGCCGTTCTCCTCGGCGTGATGGCGGTGCTCCTGTATCGCGCCCGTCCGCTCATCGTCATGGTGCCGCCGGCATTCATCAACGCAGCGGTGGTTGCGATTGCGGTGGCGTCCGGGATCGTGCTCGGCGCCTCGCTGGCACCTCGCTCCCGCGCGCTTCCGGCCTGCGTCGCGGTTTCGGCCGCACTCACCCTGGCCGGACTGCAATATGCGCTGTCACCGGCGGGGCACGATCCGGTTCAGAACATGGCCGCGCTCGTGCTGCAACACCGCACCGGCTCCGAGCCAATCGTGACGTTCCGGGTGTTCGTGCGAAATCTGATCTTCTACACGCACGTGCAGCAGGACGACCTCGAGAGCGAGGCGGAGGTCGTCGAGTTCCTACGCTCGAACGAGCGGGTGCTCTGCGTGATTCGCGCCGACGAATTGGAGAGGATCCAGCGCATCGAGTCGGTCGCCACGCGGACGCTGGGCGAAGTCCTCTACTTCAATGCGTCGGCCGTAAAGCTGCGAACCCTGTTTTCGCCCGACCCCGATCGCGACCTCGATCGCGTGTTGCTGGTGACGAACAGATAAGGGTGTCCCCCTGTCCCTTTGTCCCCTGCTCCCACCTCACCCCGGAAAGATCTTCCCCGGATTCAGAATGCCGTGCGGATCGAAGGCGGCCTTCACACGCTTCGAGAGCGCGATGACTTCGGGCGAAAGCTCGAGGCCGATATAGGGCGCCTTCGAGAAACCGATGCCGTGCTCGCCGCTGATCGAGCCTTCGAGCGCCACGACACCTTCCAACAGTTCGCCGACGGCTTGTTTTGCCCGCGCGACTTCGTCGGCATCCTCAGGCGCGACCATGATGTTGACGTGGATGTTGCCGTCGCCCGCGTGGCCGAAGCACGGAATGCGGAGCCGGTGCGTCGCGCGCAGGCGCTCGACCAGCGTCATCAGCGCCGGCACGCGCCCGCGAGGCACGACGACGTCGTTGTTCAATTTGAGGCCAGCGATCGTCTTGAGCGCATAGGATGTCTCGCGCCGGACGCGCCAGAGTGCCTCGCGTTCGTCAGCGTTCCCGGCGCGCAGGACTTCGATCGCACCGGCGCCACGACAGGCGTCCTCGACGCGGTGCGCCTCCGCTTCGACAGCTTCGGGACTGCCGTCCACTTCGATCAGGAGTAGCGCGCCGGTGCCATCCGGCGAAAGGCGCTCGCCGACATAGTCCACGACAGCGCGCAGCGAGTCGGCGTCCATCAGCTCCAGAGTCGCCGGCACCACGCGACGTCGCAGCAGCTGCGTCACGGCGCCGACGGCGGCGGGCACGTCGCTGAAACAGGCCCGGAGCGTGGCAACGGCAGGAGGTTTCGGAATCAGCCGCAGGGTGATCTCGGTGATGATGGCCAGCGTGCCCTCCGAGCCGACGAGGAGCTGCGTGAGGTCATACCCTACGACGTTCTTCACGGCCTTCGAGCCGGTACGGATGATCTCTCCGGTCGGCAGGACCGCTTCGAGCGCAAGCACGTATCGCTTGGTCACGCCGTACTTGAAGGCGCGAGGACCGCCCGCGCATTCGGCGACGTTGCCGCCGATCGATGACTCCTTCAGGCTTTGCGGATCCGGCGGATAAAACAAGCCGCGCGCCTCGACCGCTGCTTGCAGGTCCCCCGTGACGACGGCTGGCTGCACGACGGCCAGCAGGTTCTCCTCATCGATCGTGAGGATGCGGTCGAGACGCTCGACGCTGACGACAACGCCGCCGGATGTCGGCACCGCACCGCCGGTGTAACCGGTGCCCGCGCCGCGGACGACGAGCGGCACCCGCATCTCGTGACAGAGGCGCGCGATCGCGGCGATCTCCTGCGTGGAACCGGGAAGGGTGACGAGATCGGCCGGATGACCGATCTTCAGCGCATCGGTGCCATATGCGGCGAGTGACGCGGCGTCCCGCCGCACATGGTCCGCACCGACGATCTGCTCGAGTTCGCGTCCTAATGAATGAGACAACATGTCGAACAACGAACTCTGAGCTCGGAACGACGAGCTCAGAACGCGGAGCGACGAGCGCCGAGCGTTCTGAGCTCGCTGCTCTATACGCCGGTTGCCGCCGGAACCTTGCCCTCCTGCTCCAATTTCTGGATGAAGGCGAAGATCCGGTTGGTGCCCTCGCGCAGCTGCTCCATCGACGTCGCGTACGAGATGCGAAGGAAGCCCGGCGCTTCGAAGGCCTCGCCCGCCGTCAAGGCCACATGGGCCTCGTGGAGCATCCGCTCTGCGAACTCGGCTGAGGTCCGAATGCCATCTGGCGACAGAAGCGCCGAGATGTCGATGAAGAGGTAGAACGCGCCGTTCGGCTTCACGCAGCGGATACGAGGATCCGCGGTCAGCCAGGCGTGGAGCTGATCGCGGCGCCGCCGATACTCTGCCAGCATCTCCTTCACCGTGTCGTCCGGCCCCTGGAGTGCCGCGACGGTGGCCTTCTGCGAGATCGAGCACACGTTCGAGGTGGAGTGGCTCTGGAGCGCATTGGCCGCACCGATC
Organism: Vicinamibacteria bacterium; assembly: GCA_963800785.1. Classification (GTDB taxonomy): domain Bacteria; phylum Acidobacteriota; class Vicinamibacteria; order Vicinamibacterales; family JAENWD01; genus JAENWD01. The sequence goes on along the minus strand of CAWDCH010000018.1, from coordinate 404,440 downwards.
ACATCGGCCGGGCCGAGCGCCCAGCCGCAGCGCCAGCCGGTCATGGCGTACGACTTCGACGCCGAGCCGCACAGAATCGCGCGGTCCCGCAGGCGCGTCACCAGCAGCTTTGGCAGGTTGTGCGGAATCGACTCGTAAATCAGCTGCTCGTAGCACAAGTCGAGGACGACGTAGATATTCGAGCGCTCGATGCCGTCAATCAGCTGATTCAGCTCGTCCTCGGTAATCAGCGCACCGGTGGGATTGCAGGGCGAATTGATGATGATGGCGCGCGTCGCCGGTGTGACGGAGTTCAGGATCGTCTCCGCCGTGATCGCGAATCCATCGTCGGCATACGTCTGCACGACAATCGGCGACGCGTCCGCCAGCTTGACCTGCTCGAGCAGCGTCGGCCAGCACGGCGCGTGCGTGATCACTTCGTCGCCGCGGCCGAACAGCGCCACCGCGACGTTGTAGAGCGCCTGCTTGCCGCCGGCCGTGACGATGACCTCGGAGAGCTTGTAGTCGATGCCGTAGTCCTTTTGGTAACGCGCGCAAATCGCCTGCTTCAGCTCGGATGTGCCGGCCGCCGGGGTGTACTTGGTGAAGTTGGCGTCGATCGCGGCGTGGGCCGCGCGCTTGATGTGCTCAGGCGTCGGAAAGTCAGGCTCGCCCGCGCCGAACTCCACGACGTCGACGCCCTGCTGACGCAGCTTCTCGGCTTCCACCAGCACCTTGAGCGTCGGCGACGCCGACACCCGCCCCATTCGTTCAGCAAGCATGCGATTCATCTCCTCGGCGGGGCTAAAGCCCCGCCTCCACAACAGTCGTCCCCGAGTACCGTAGGACCGAGCTTTTAGCTCGGTCACGGATTGCCCAAGCTGAAGCTTGGGCCTACGTACGTTGTATTGGGCCTACGTACGCTGTAAGCGCCGATCGCGCAATCGCGCTTCGACCAGCGGCGGCACCAGGCCGCGGATATCGCCGCCCAGCCGCCACACTTCCTTCACCAGCCGTGAGCTGATGTGCCCCAGCTCCACGGCCGTGGGCAGGAACACGGTTTCCAACGACGGACGCAAGTGGCGATTCATCAGCGTCATCGGCAGCTCGTAGTCGACGTCCGCGGCGCTTCGGAGCCCGCGCACGATCGCGCTTGCGCCGCGACGCGCGCCATACTCCACGAGCAGGCCATCGAACGTCTCGACTTCGACGCCAGGGACGTCGGCGAACACCGCGCGCGCCAGCTCCAGGCGCTCGGCCTGCGGCAGGAGCGGCGTCTTCTGCTCGTTGACCAGGATTGCGACAATGACGCGATCGAACAGCAGCGTCGCACGTCGGACGAGATCGACATGGCCGAGCGTGACCGGATCAAATGATCCGGGACAAATCGCCAACCGGTCCCGATCCTGCGATCCGTCCGCGAGGCTCATGCCGCTTCACCCATCCCGGGCTCGATGTGGGTGCGACGGTAGAAGCTGAGCGCGCTGTCACCCGCAGCCACAATCCGCGTCCGGCGCATGTCGACTATCTCCTCGGGCAAGTCCCGCCGCCGCGCGTGCTCCACGACGAGGAGCCCATCGTCGCGAAGCGACGGCGCCAGCGCTTCGCACGCTGTCGTCGGGTTCATCTCGTACGGAGGATCGAGAAAAATCAGATCGAACGTCGTGGGGAACGCTGGCAGCCCGGATCGGGCGAGATCCATTCGTTGAATAGTATAGCCATCCGTCACGCCGCAGCGATCGAGATTCTGACGTATGAGCGAGAGGGCACGCGGGTCATGATCAACGAACATGACATGCGCCCCGCCGCGGCTCAGCGCCTCGATGCCGACAGCGCCGGTCCCGGCAAAGGCGTCGAGCACCGACGCGTCCCGAACGCCCTCCCCCAGAATGTTGAAGAGCGTCTCGCGCAGACGATCGGACGTCGGCCGCAATCCCTGCCAGGTCGGCGACATGAGGCGTCGACCTTTGAGCGAGCCGGCCACGATGCGCAGGCCCGATCGCGACGCGGACCGCGACGGCACTACCCGACCTCGACGAGACCGAAGCGCTCGCCCCACGTGCGGCGAAGATCGTCGAGGCGCGCAGTGTCCGGCGTTTCGGCCAACCACCGCTCCGCCGCTTCACGCGCCTCGACCATCAGGGCATGATCGCGACGCAGATCGCCAAGCCGGAGCGCAGGCAGACCTGACTGCCGTGTGCCCGAGAGATCGCCAAACCCGCGCAGCTCCAGGTCCTTTTCGGCGATGACGAACCCGTCGTTCGTTTCTGTGAGCACCTTCAGGCGCTCTCGCGCCTGATCGCTGAGCGGATACTGGTAGACGAGCACGCACGTCGACTGATGCCCGCCTCGCCCGACCCGACCGCGCAGCTGGTGCAGCTGGGCGAGGCCGAACCGTTCCGCGTGCCACACCAGCATCACCGCGGCATTCGCCACATCGACGCCCACTTCGACGACGGTCGTCGAGACCAGCACGTGGATGTCGCCCGCCGCAAACGCACGCATGACGCGGTCTTTGGCGTCCTGCTTCATCCGTCCATGGAGCAGCGCGACGCGGTAGGCGGGGAACACTTCGTTGGCGAGATGATCTGCCATCTCGGTTGCAGCGCGTACATCGATCTTTTCCGACTCCTCGATGATCGGATAGACGACGTAGACCTGCCGTTCAGCCTCGAGCTCGGTGCGCACGTACGCGTAGATCTCGTCGCGCCGCGAATCCGGCTTGGCGATCGTCCGCACCGGCTGTCGGCCGGGAGGCAGCTCGCGAATGCTCGACACGTCGAGATCGCCATAGGTGGTCAGCGCCAGCGTCCGGGGGATCGGCGTGGCGGTCATGACGAGCATGTCGGGCCGCAGTCCTTTCGCGCGCAGTGTCGCGCGCTGCAACACGCCGAAGCGGTGCTGCTCGTCGACAACCGCGAGACCAATCGCCTTGAACTTCACGTCGTCCTGCACGATCGCATGCGTCCCGACGACCAGGTCGATATGGCCGGCGCCGATCTGCCCGAGGAGCGCTTTCCGCGACGCGCCAGAGACAGTGCCCGTCAGAAGCGCTACCTTGAAGCGCGAATTCGCCAGCAGCCGCTGGATGGTGCGGTAGTGCTGTTCGGCCAACAGCTCGGTGGGCGCCATGAACGCCACTTGCTGGCCGTTCTCCATCGCCAGGAGGGCGGCGAGCACGGCGACGATCGTCTTCCCCGATCCAACGTCGCCCTGCAACAGACGGTTCATCGGCTTTGGCTTCTGCATGTCCTCGCCGATGTCCTTCAGCGCACGCCGCTGGCCCTGGGTGAGGTGGAACGGGAGGACGCTCCTGAGCGACGCGCGCACCGAATCATCCACACGCGTGACCAGAGTCTTCAGTTCGCGCTCCGCTTCGCGGCGTCGCAGCAGCAGGCCGATCTGGAAACGGAAGAACTCTTCGAGGATGAGACGGCGCTGCGCGGGTGAGCGGAAGGCGTTGAGGGTCTCGACCGAAGTACCCTGCGGCGGAAAATGAGCGTCGCCTAGAGCCTGGCGCCGGCCAGGCACCCGGAGCGCGGCGCGGACCGACTCGGGCAGCACGTCGTCGAGGTCAGCGGGCAGGCCGGCCAACGCATCCGCCACCAGCCGCCGCTGCATCTTCGGCGTGATCGACTTGACACGCTCGTAAACCGGCACGATCCGGCCGCTATGAATCGTCTCGACGTCGTCCTGATCGACAATCTCGAACTGCGGGTTCGTGATCTGCAGACCCGTCCACTGGTTGCGCTCGAAGGTTCCGTAGACGATCAGTCGGAGTCCCGGCCGGATTTGATCCTTCAGGTAGGCAGAGTTGAACCAGGCGAGCCGCAGCGTGCCGGAGGCATCGCGCAGCAACGCCTCGAAGATGCGCATGCCCGGCCGCCTCGTCCCACGCAAACCGCACGTGATCACGTCGCCGGTGGTCGACACCGTCTGCCCTTCCCGCAACGACGCGATGGATTGCAACCGTCCCCGGTCTTCGTACCGCAGCGGAAAGCGATACAGCAGATCCTCGATGGTGTTGAGGCCGACGCGGGCGAAGTCGGCCGCTTTTCGCGGACCGACCCCTTTCAGGAACTGGAGCGGCGTCTGCAGGTACTCGACAGCGCCCGTCATCGCCCTCGTCCGAAGACGCCTACTGGACGATGACCGCCTGACCGCGAGCCGTTCGGATCTCGCGGATCTTCGCAGGCAGACGGAAGGGGGCTTCGAGGTTGAAGCCTTCGGGGGCGTCCTGACTGCGTGAATAGTACGCGACGAGCTGCTGCAGCATCGACTTCGGCACGACAACGCCGCTGACCGTCAACGACTCGAGCGTGAACGCACCCACGCCCTGACCGGTGCGCAGCACGCCAACCGCTTCGACCGGCACGCGGCCGCTCAACGGTAGCGCCACGCCCGCGCCATCCTGTGCCTGCGCGGCTCGGATTGCGTCGAGATCCACCGTGGCCTTGCCCGAGAGCCGGCCGTCCGGCAGGATGTTCACCTGAGGAGCGATCAGGCCCTGCGGCAGCTCCTCGGCGGGCAGCGACCCGAGATACGCATTCACTTCCTCGTCGGTAACGGCGGTCTGGCGCGCCTGTGGCGCGTCGGCCAGGGCGTTGACGGCGATCTGCATGAACTTCTGACGGAGCGCGTCGGCATCGGCGCGAGCCGTCGATCCTGAGGGAGTCGCCGGAAACAAGGCGACCGTTCCGAGCCCGAGCACGAGGCCGAACCTGACACGGCTTCGCATACGAACACACCTCCACGAGCGAGGCACCGCTGCGGATCCATGGTACCACGCCTGTTCACGCGTCGTGCTGATGCCCGCTCAGGCGTGCGGGACTGCCGTGACGATCGCTTTCGATTGCAACCCTGATGCTCATCTACCCGGCGTATCGCCTGGCCAAGGCGAGTGGTCATGACCTAGCGTCGGAGGAACTGCTCCACGTCGACGGCGCGCGGCAGGCCATCGCGTGCGCCGAGCGATCGACACTTCAGCGCGGCGACGGCCGTGGCGTACGTGAGGACATCAGCCACGTCGGCGTCGGCGCCCATCTGCAGATAGCCGCTGATGAATCCGCCGCGGAACGCATCGCCGGCTCCGGTGCTGTCGACCACCTGAACCTCGAACGCCGGCGTGCGAATCTCGCGTCCCTGACAGATCGCGAGGCTGCCCGATCCGCCGAGGGTCACGCACGCGACGGCCGGAGCGTATTCCCGGGCCATCGCCGCCAGCGCGGTACCCGTGTCGTGATGACCAGTGAGGCGCTCGGGGAACGTTTCAGATGCGATGATGATGTCGATGTGTCGCAGCAAGGCAGGCACTCCAGGCAGCACGGCTTCGACATCAATCACCGTGAGCACGCCGCTCGCGCGAGCCGCCTTTGCCGCCGCCGTCGCGGCCGCAATGTCTTCGCAGTCCACATGCACAGCGCGGCCGCTGCTCCACACCTCAGGCGCAATATCCGCGGGACGGAGCGCGAGCCCCGGATCGCGATCCCAGAGCACCGTGCGATCGCCGGTACGATGATCGACGAGCACGATCGCAAAGCGCGTCCTGGCGGTCACCGTCTGCGCCGCAGTGACGTCGACGCCTTCCTGCTCGAGGCTTGATAGTCCGATCTGCCCGAGCTCGTCATTTCCAAAACGCCCGACATACCGAGCGCGCCAGCCGAGCCGGGCGCAGCACACCATCGCCGACGCCACCTGCCCGCCCGGCAATCGGGCGAACGTCTCAATCCGATGCTTGGTATTGCTGCGAGGGAACGCGCCGAGCACGGCGAGAAGATCGACGCTGTTTTGCCCCAGCCCCACGACGTCGAACGGCCGATCCGCGGGGTCGAGCAGCGAGAACGGAATCCGCACGGCCGGTGATGCTAGCACGCCACTCGGCTTGACCTTCGCCTTTTGTTTGCGTATGATGTCCGCGCATGATGCCGCTGACCAAGCGCCAACGCGAGATCCTCGACTACTTGAACGAGTTCATCCAGCGCCACGGCTACGCACCGAGCCTCGAGGAAATCGGCAAGCGGTTCAGCCTGTCGTCGCTGGCCACGGTTCACAAGCACCTCACGAACCTGCAGGAGAAGGGCTTCATCAAGCGCGCCTGGAACCGCAGTCGATCGGTGGAGCTCGTGCCGACCCGCGTCGGTGGCCGCGCGGTCGAGTTGCCGCTGCTCGGCTACGTCGCTGCCGGCATGCCGATCGAGGCGGTGGCGAGCAACGAAACTATCTCGGTCCCTGAGGATCTCGTGGGCCGACGGGACACCTACGTACTGCGCGTCCGCGGCAACTCGATGATCGACGAGCAGATTCGCGACGGCGACTTCGTCATCGTCGAGGATCGGAAAACCGCCGACAACGGCGAGATGGTGATCGCTCTCCTCAGCGGAGCCGATGCAACGCTGAAGAAGTTCTACCGCGAAGGTCCCGGCGTTCGCCTGCAGCCCGCCAATCCGACGATGCAGCCAATCCTGGTTCCCGCCGAGCAGGTGCAGATTCAGGGGGTCGTCGTCGGGGTCATGCGGAAGTACTGACGCAGTGCAACAGGGCCGCGCTGCAGCAGGGCTGCGGTGCGTGCGGCAGCGCTGGAGTCCGTCAGTGCTAGCAACGCGGCACCGCGGCACTGCAGCACTGCGGCACTGCGGCACTGTGATCTAAACTCCCTGCATGGCCGAATTGAAGCAGATCAACTTCACCATCGTCCCTGACGACAATGGTCGAAGCGAGCGCACGTACGCCAACTTCTGCGCAATCTCGCAGACTCCGTTCGATTGCACGCTGACGTTTTGCGAGGTGCAGCCGCTCTCGGAAGACGAGATCCGCCGGATCAACACCTCGGAGCCCGGTGAAATGGTGGTGCGTGCGCCGATCCGTGCCAAGGTGGTCGTACCGTTCCAGGTGCTCCCGAATCTGGTCGCCGCACTGCAGGAGCAGCTGCGTAATGTGGGCGGCGCCGTGCCGGGTGGCCCCGTGCACTGAGACAAACCCAGTGGCCGATCCCCGCCCTCGTGCCGAGACCATCGCCATTCTCGATCGTCTCGAGCAGCAGCATCCTAATGCCGACACCGAGCTCAATTACCGGACGCCGTTCGAGCTTCTCATCGCAACGATCCTCTCGGCGCAATCCACCGACGCGCGGGTCAATCTCGTCACGCCGACGCTGTTTGCGAAGTATCCAGATGCTCGTGCGCTCGCTGCGGTTGAACCGGAAGCCATCGAACCGCTGATCATCTCGACGGGCTTCTTCCGCAGCAAGTCGCGATCGATTGTCGGCGCGGCTCGCGCGCTGGTGGAGCGGCACGGCGGCGAAGTGCCGGCCGACATGGCCGCGCTCGTGGAGCTCCCAGGGGTCGGCCGCAAGACCGCCAACGTCGTGCTTGGGCACGCGCTGGGCGTGCCGGGACTGCCCGTCGATCGCCACGTCCTCCGCGTCGCCAACCGGCTGGGCATTGCCGCCTCCGACGATCCGGAAGTCGTCGAGCAGCAACTTTGTGCTGCGCTCCCGAAGAAGCGCTGGACCCGCACTTCAGACGTGCTGATCCTCCACGGGCGGCGCGTCTGCAGGCCCACACCGCTCTGCGATCGCTGCAACGCGCGAGACCTGTGTCGCTATTACGCCGCGCTGTCCAGACCTCCCGCAGCTCGCGCGCGGCGATCCAAAGCCGCGCGCGCCGGTCGTGGGGCATCACCCGCAGCCGGCAAACGCGGAGGCAAGAGATCGGCGCGGTGACGAAGGCGGCTTTCGAACGGCTCGTGCACGAAGCCCTGGACGCGATCCCGAAGGACTTTCGCGATCGCATGCAGAACGTCGGGATCGTCGTCGAGGATCGGGCGTCGCCCGCGCTCGAGGCCGAGATGAGCGATGGATCGGGCGAGGGGTTGTTCGGGCTGTACGAGGGCACGCCGCTGACCGAACGCAGCTGGGCGCACGGCAATGCGCTGCCGGATCGCATCACCCTGTTTCAGCGCACCATCGAAGAGGCGTGTGAGAGTGAGGACGAAGTCTTCGAGGAAGTGTGTCTTACGCTGATCCACGAGGCCGGCCACTTTTTCGGACTGTCTGAAGAAGAGATCCAGGCCATCGAAGACGAGTTCTGGTACGGCGGCTCGCAGTGAGAGCGCGGAAGCGATTCGGGCAGCACTTTCTCGAGGCGGCCTGGGTAGCCAAGCTCGTCGATGCGATCGACCCGCAGCCCGACCAGACCTTCCTCGAAATCGGGCCCGGCCATGGAGCTCTCACCGAGCCACTTGCGTTGCGGGCGGCGCGCGTTGTGGCAATTGAGATCGACCGCGACCTTGTGGCGGGTCTCCGGGCACGAGCAGTGCCACGGGTTGAAATCGTCGAGGCCGACATCCTGGACGTCGAGCTCGAAACACTCGCGTTGCCGCCTGGCACCCGAGTGACCGGCAATCTGCCGTACAACATCTCCTCGCCGATTCTGACGCAGCTCGTCACTCTGCAACGTGCAACTGGAAAGTTGCATGATGCGACGTTGATGCTGCAGCGGGAAGTCGTCGATCGCATCGTCGCCAAACCCGGTACGCGTGATTACGGGCCGCTGGCAATCCTCCTGGGCCTTGTTGCGACCGTGGAACGTCTCATGATCCTCCCGCCCGGGGCCTTTCGACCGGCGCCAAAAGTGACATCTGCGGTCGTTCGCCTGACGTTTCACTCGGAAGATACGCTGAGAGCACTGCCCCGTTCGCTCGATGTGCTCGTACGACGGGCATTCACGAAACGACGCAAGACGCTTACGAACGCCTTGAGACCGGTGCTGGATGCTCAATCGGGAGAGGACGTTCGGGTCGTGCTCGAACGCGCGGGACTCGAGGGAGGTCGACGTCCAGAGACACTCTTGCCGAGCGACTGGGTGCGTCTGGCGGACGCGATTGGGTCGACGCCGCCCAACGGCGTTAGTTGAAGTTCTCGATCAGCATCAAAATCCGACTCGTCCCTCACAACACGGCTGTAGAGGATCGACTTCCCGTCGGGCGAGACGGCGATAGTCCGGAGCCTGTAGCCCGGAGCCCGTAGCCCCGTAGTCCGCAACCTGCGCCTGTGCTATAGTTTCCGGCGTTCTATCCTTCCAGTTGTCGGTTTCACAGGCTGTCCCAGCGGCCTGCCGCGATCGACCTCAGGCGCCCGCCTGGTCGTGATCGCATTTTCGGTCTGCGTGCGTTAGCTGCGCGACCGGGGCAGGTGTCGGGGGCGCATGGCAGTCACCGCAAGCCCGCTCGAAGTCGTGCCTCTGGGCGGTCTGGGCGAATTCGGCATGAACATGATGGCGGTCTCGTACGCGGAGACCACCGTGGTCGTCGACGCCGGGGCAATGTTCCCCGGGCCGGAGCTGCTGGGCGTCGATTTGATCGTGCCGGACCTGTCCTACCTGCAGGGTCGACGTGTCACCGCGCTCGTGCTCACGCACGGACACGAGGATCACATCGGCGGTGTGCCCTACGTCTGGCCGCTCGTAGATGGCCCCGTATACGGCACTCCGCTGACGCTGGCGCTCGTCGAACCGAAACTGGAAGAACACGAGATCGAGCCGGCCGATCGGCTGCATCCGGTGCAACCCGGCCAGCGAGTGCGCGCGGGCGCCTTCGAGATCGAGTTTCTCCGCGTGACTCACAGTATCCCCGACTGCGTCGCGCTCGCGATCCACACGCCGGCGGGCACAATCGTGCACACCGGTGACTTCAAGGTGGATCAGACGCCGCTCGACGGGCAGCACTTCGATCTTCACCGCTTCGCGACGCTGGGATCGGAAGGGGTGCTGGCGCTGTTCGCCGACAGCACGAACATCGATCGGCCCGGCTTCACCGGATCGGAGCTCGAAGTCGTCGGCGCGTTCGAGGAGATCTTCACGTCGGCGACCGGGATGCTGGTGGTCGCGACGTTTGCGTCGAGCCTCTATCGCATGCAGGTGCTGGTGCGGCTCGCCGAACGATTCGGGCGCAAGGTGGCCTTCGTCGGGCGCGCCATGGTGCAGAACGTGGAGATCGCGTTGCGCCTCGGCTATCTGTCGATGCCCATGGGTCTGCAGATTCGTGACAGCGAGGTGGCCTCGTATCCGCCCGGCAGCGTGTTGTGCGTGACGACGGGCTCGCAGGGCGAACCGCGATCGGCGCTGTCGCGCATCGCCATCAACGATCACCGCCACGTGAAGATTGGCACCGGCGACACGGTCGTCCTCTCGGCGCGCGCGATTCCCGGCAACGAGAAGGCGATCGGCCGCGTCGTGAATCATCTGACCCGGCGCGGCGCCGATGTCGTGACGTCGTCGACGAAGCACGTGCACGTCTCGGGGCACGGCAGCGAAGAAGAGCTGAAGCTTGTGCTGTCGCTCGTGCGGCCCCGGTATTTCGTGCCGGTGCACGGTGAATACCGCCACCTGGCGCTGCACCAGCGCATCGCCGAGCGAGTGACGCGCGGCTCGCCTCGGCCGGTCGACGTGATGCTGATCGAGAACGGCGATGTGCTGCAGTTCGACGCCGATGGGGCGTCCGTTGCCGGCAAGGCGCAGACCGGACGCGTGCTGATCGACGACACGCGCGTCGGCGAAGTCGCAGACGAGGTGCTCCGCGACCGACGGCACCTTGCGGTCGACGGCATCGTGCTGCCCGTTGTGGCGATGCGAAAACAGGATGGTGAGCTCGTGGGGTCGCCCGAAATCATCACGCGAGGCGTCGTCGCCGAGGCGGCGAGTGAGACATTGCTGGTGGACGCCGCCCATCTGCTCGAGGACGTCATCGGCGAACTGAGCGTGGAAGAGCGCACCGATCCGGGCCTCCTGCGCGAGACGATCCGGATCGAGATTCGACGGTTCTTTCGGAAACGTACGGCGCGGCGGCCCCTGGTGCTGCCCGTCGTCATGGAGATCTGATCACACGTGGCGACCATTTCCACTCTGTCCCGTCGCGCCAGCGAGTTCACGGGCGTTGCGCTTTTTGCCGGCGCGCTGATCTGGCTGATCGCGCTCGTCACCCACGAGCCGAGCGACCCGGTGTGGTTCTTCACCGCCGGCGACGGGCACGCGGCGGCAAACTTCGTCGGCCTGGTCGGCGCGTTTCTGTCCGAGGCGTCACTTCAGGTCTTCGGGTACGCGTCGTTCGTGGTCCCGGCGCTGCTGGCCGTGGCGGGTTGGAATTTCTTCTGGTGCCGCCAGCTGGATGCGGCCTACACGAAGCTCATTGGAGCGGGACTGTTCTTCTCCTGCTTCAGCGCGCTCCTCGCGCTGGTGATCGGCAGCACGGAGCTGAACGGACGGACCTTCCGTGCCGGCGGCTACGTCGGCGAATGGATTGCCGACATGTGCTCGGCATACCTCAATCGGCCGGGCGCGATCATCGTCGTCCTCACGCTGCTGACGCTGGCCGTCATCATGGCGACGCAGTTCTCATTCGGGCGAGCCTTCGCGGCCGGCATTCAGGGCGGCATCAGCCTGTCGAGCCGGAGCGTGGCGTCGTTTCGTGCATGGCGGGAGGAGCGGAGGCGCGAGGCCGAGCGCCGCGAGGTAATCGCGAAGCACACGAAGCGGAACGGCGCCGCCGCCGGTGCCGAAGCACGCGCCGCGGTGGCGGCCGGTCGCGCGGCGCGGAAGGAGCGTGAACGCCAGGTCGAGGACGTCGAAGACGAGCCCGATGTCGAAGCACCACCTCCACCGCGGCGGCGTCAGGCGGCAGAACCTCCGGCTGTCGCACCGGCTGCCCGCGATCGGGCTCATGTCGTCACGCCGCCGCTGCCGCTCGATGAGGTCGATCCCACCTCGCGCACGCCCGCGGAGCGCCGCATGGGCGGGTTCACGCTACCGCCGATGTCGCTGCTCGATGCCCCCAAGGCCGAACGGAAGATCGATGAGCGGGAGCTGATGGAAGGCGCACGGCTGCTGGAAGAGAAGTGCCGCGAGTTCTCGGTCGAAGGTACCGTGGTCCAGATCCATCCGGGCCCGGTCGTGACGACGTTCGAGTTCAAGCCGGATGCGGGCGTGAAGTACAGCAAGATCACCAGCCTGGCCGAAGACCTGTGTCTGGCCCTCCAGGCGGAGTCCATCCTCATCGACCGCCTGCCGGGCAAGTCGACCGTCGGCATCCAGGTGCCGAATCACGTGCGCGAGCAAATCTCCCTGCGCGAGCTGCTCGAGTCCGAGACGTACCGGCGATCGGCTTCGAAGCTGACCCTCGCGCTCGGCAAAACGATCCATGGTGAGCCGTACGTCGCCGACATGACGACAATGCCTCACCTGCTCATCGCGGGCTCCACCGGCACCGGCAAGTCGGTCGGCCTGAACGCGATGCTCACGAGCATCCTCTATCGCGCCACGCCCGACGACGTGCGCTTGATCATGATCGACCCGAAGCGGCTCGAGCTGGGGATGTACGAAGACATCCCGCACCTGCTGACGCCCGTCGTCGTCGATCCCAAGCAGGCCAGCAACGCGCTCCGATGGGCGGTTCGAGAGATGGAGGAGCGCTACAAAACGCTCGCCGCCGAAGGTGTGCGGAACATCGAGCAGTACAACCGCAACGTCAGGCACATGATCGAGGAGCAGGCGGGCAAGGAGGGCGCCGAAGTTCCCAAGACGCTGCCGTTCATTCTCGTCGTGATCGACGAGCTCGCCGACCTGATGATGGTCGCGGGAAATGAAGTCGAGGAATCGATCTGCCGTCTCGCGCAGATGGCGCGCGCGGTCGGCATTCATCTGATACTCGCGACGCAGCGCCCGTCGGTCGACGTCATCACGGGTTTGATCAAAGCCAATCTGCCCGCGCGCATCGCGTTTCGCGTGTCCTCGCGTATCGACTCGCGGACGGTGCTCGACGGCAATGGCGCCGAACAGCTGCTCGGAAAGGGCGACATGCTGTTCCTGCCGCCGGCGTCGTCGCGTTACCAGCGTCTGCATGGGCCGTACATCTCGGAACAGGAGAGCGCCAGGCTCGCCAGCTTCCTGCGCAAGCAGGGTAGGCCGACCTACGACGAGAGCATCACCGTCGAGGAGCGGGCGGCGGATGCGATCGAGTTCGAGAAGGACGACCTCTACGACGATGCCGCGCGGATCGTCGTCCAGAGCGGCCAGGCGTCCATCTCGTATCTGCAACGGCGGCTGCGCATCGGGTTCAGTCGCGCCGCGCGCCTCGTCGACATGATGGAGGCCGATGGCCTGGTCTCCCCGGCGGCCGGCGGGAAAGCGCGCGAGGTGCTCGTCAGCAAAGACTATTTCGACGAAGTGGACGCTCAGATCCGGTAGGAAGGCGAACGCATGCACCTGATCATCGCCCTGACCCTCGTCGGCGCGTTGCTCGCTGTCACGCCAGCAGCCGCGCAGACCTCGGCCAAGAGCACCTACACGAGGCTCAGTAGTCGCGACGCGGCGGCGCGGAAGGCGTTGGTGTCGACGCGCAGCGCCGACCTCGTCCGCAAGGACATCACGAGGATCGTCGCCGGCTACGAAGGTCTGGTAAAGAAGTATCCGGGCAGCTCGTATGGCGACAACGCGCTGTGGCAGGCCGCGATGCTGTCTGCCGAGAGCTTCGCGCGTTACCGAGCGGATACCGATCGCGTCACCGCGCTTCGCCTGCTGCGTCGATTGCAGTCGGAGTATCCGTCGAGCTCGCTCGTGAGGCAGGCGAAACCGGCGATCGCGCGGCTCGAAAACGAGGGACGCACGGCGACGCCTTCGACGGCGCCGGATCGAGCGGCCTCTTCGACGCCTCCCCCACCGGCACCAACGGCTCCTCCGGGCGCGCCATCTTCAGCGCCGGCGCCGACGAACGTTGTCACGTCCGCGCCAGCGAAGCCGCCCGCGGCCACTCGCAGCGCGCCAGCCGAGCTCAAAGCGATCCGTCGAACGGTCCTACCCGACGTCGTGCGCATCGCCATCGAGCTCGATCGAGAGGTCGAGTACCGCAGCGATGAAATCGACGACCCCGATCGCGTCTTCGTCGATCTGCAGACGACCGGCGTCGCAGCGTCCGTTGACGCCTCGCAGACCTTCGACGACGCGCTGGTGAAAGCCGTCCGGCTCGGCCCGCGCCCCGGCGGCACGACGCGTGTCGTGCTCGATCTCGAGCGCACAGCCCACTACAGCGTCTTCACGCTCACGGATCCGTATCGCATCGTTGTCGATCTCACCCGGCCAACCACTCAACCCGTTCCAGCGGTGCTCGGTACGGCGAGTGCCCGGCCAAAGGCGGACAAAGTCGTGCGCGCGTCGGATCTGGTTGTGCCGAAGACCGACCCACTGCCGACGGCACCTGGCGCGCCCACCGTGGAACGTGTCGAAGTGCCGGCGGGCGACGACGTGAAGCCCGCGCCGCAAGTGGAGTCGGTCGCACCCGGCGCAACCCTGTCGCCTGGAGGCACGAGCGACAAGGATGACTCATCGTCCGAGATGTTGCCGTCGAAGTCACTGGCGCCAAAAGCCACCGGAGCGCCGATGGTCGCGCCGGCGCCGCCGTCAGTGAATCTGGAGGGCAGATTCTCGCTGTCCCGGCAGCTGGGACTGGGCATTTCGCGAATCGTGATCGATCCCGGGCACGGCGGGCACGATCCGGGCGCGCAGAGTCGAGGCGCCAGCGAGGCAGACGTCGTCCTGGACATCGCGCTGAGGCTGGAGCAGCTGTTCACGCGTGAGCCAGGTGTCGAGGTCGTGCTCACCCGCCGCACCAACGTCTTCGTGCCGCTCGAGGAGCGCACTGCGATCGCCAATCGTCAGAATGCCGATTTGTTCCTGTCGATTCACGCCAACGCCAGCCGCAACTCCAAGGCGCGCGGCGTCGAAACCTACTTCCTGAACTTCGCCTCGACGCCAGATGCCGAGGCCGTCGCCGCGCGTGAGAACTCGGCATCGGGCCGGACGATGCACAGCCTGCCGGACATCGTGAAGGCGATCACGCTCAACAACAAGCTGGACGAGTCGCGTGATTTCGCGACGATCGTGCAGCGCGAGATGGTCGGGCACCTGTCGGGCGCGAACAAGAACCTGCGCGATCTCGGGGTCAAACAGGCGCCGTTCGTGGTGCTGATCGGGGCCGGCATGCCCAGCGTGCTCGCGGAGATCTCGTTCATCACGCACTCGCAGGAAGGCAAGCTTCTGAAGAGCAAGGCGTATCGCCAGAAGATCGCCGAAGCGTTGTATCAGGGCGTGGAACGGTATCAGCGGTCGCTGAAGGGCGTGAGAACGGTCGCGAATCAGTAGGCGGACCTTCGGTCCGCCGTCACGCCCATCAATTCAGGCGCAACGACAGCTCGTCCGCCGTCTCGCCGTTGAAGGCGTTGTCGGGACGATGGGTGCGGAGATAGATGAAGAGACCGCCGAGAATCAGACCGAATAGGAGCGCGCCGAGGGTGATGACCCCCGTGAGCCCGAGCGCCTGAAGGATCACGTCACCGAGCGTGACCGCGTCGGTGGGCGGACCAACGACCCGCACGATGATCGGGGACGAGGCGGGACCTACCACCCTCTCAGTTTACCGCGTTATCTGCCGCCAGCTCTCTGGGTCGAGTGCCATTTCGGCGAGCAGGCGGACCGCCACGCCGGTGGCCCCCTTGACCTGCCACGGCCGGGCGTCGTCGGCCCAGGCCGTGCCCGCGATGTCGATATGGGCCCAGGGAAGGTCGCCGACGAACTGCTTGAGGAAGACGGCCGCGGTCACCGCGCCACCCGGGCGCCCGCCTGTATTGCTCATATCCGCGACATCGCTTTTCAACTGCTCGAAGTAGTCGTCGGTCGACGGTAAGGGCCAGCACCGGTCGCCCGTCAGCACGCCAACGCGGCGGAGGGCATCGACGTATGCGTCCGGCGCGCCAAAGATGCCGGAATGAAGCCGCCCCAAGGCCACGACGCATGCGCCGGTCAGGGTGGCCACGTCGACGACGTGCGTCGCGCCTTGCTCGCGCGCGTACCAGAGACCGTCGCCAAGAATCAGCCGGCCCTCCGCGTCGGTGTTGACTACTTCCACCGTCTTGCCGCCGGCGCCGCGCAAGACATCGCCGGGCTTGGTCGCGCGCCCGCCGGGCATGTTCTCGGTGGACGGCACGATGCCGATGACGCGGATCGGCGCACGAAGCAGCGCTGCTGCGCGCAGCGCCGCGATGACCGCCGCGCCGCCCGCCATGTCGACCTTCATCTTCTCCATGCCGTCGGCCGGCTTGATCGAGATGCCACCGGTGTCGAAGGTCACGCCCTTCCCCACCAGCGCGAGCACCGGCGATGCCGGTGCGCCGGGAGGATCGTGACGAAGGACGATGACCCGCGGCGGCTCGATGCTGCCGCGCGAGACGCCGAGCAGCAGGCCCATGCGAAGCGCCGCGATGCGCTCTTCATTCAGGATCTCGACCGCCAGGGTTGTGCCCTCGGCCGCCGCGCGCGCGCGTTCGGCGAAGATGGTTGGCGTCAGCAGATTGGCTGGCTCGTTCCCGAGTTCGCGCGCCAGGTTGGTGCACGCGCCGAGCACGGCCCCGCGCTCGACAGCTTTCGTCGCATCTGCCCGCCGCGGCGGCGCGAGCTCGGGAGCGACGAGACGCACATCGGCCACAGGCGGCAGCTCGGGCGGAGCACTCTTGTGATGTCCGATGTCGTGCTGTGCCAACACGATGCCTTCGGTGGCCGCCTGAACGAGCCGTGCAACGGTGGCCGCAGGCTCCGAAGCCTGCACGCCCGCCCGAAACAGCACCGTTACGCGAGCCACACGACGCTGCCGCGCACTGAGCACCCCGGTCGCCGCGACCCGACGAGCCTCTTCGGCGTCGTACGCGCTTCGCTTGCCGGCGCCGATGAGCGCGACGCGCCGAACGTTCCAGTGGTGGGTCACCGTCGTGACGAACACCTCACCGGGCTTCGCGGTCAGCTCGCGCGAGGCCATCGCGCGTCCGACGTCGCCGCCGGTCGAGGCATCCAGGCCGGGAACGTCTACGAAATCGTCTCCCTCGAAGACGGGAACAACGAGAAGGTCGGCGTCGAGCTGGGCGAGCGGCGTCCAGACCAACAGTGGCGAAAGCTCGGGAGCGGACATCCGACGGATTATGGCCGATGTGCGACCTTCATTGCCCAAGTCCGCAAAACATCGTTACAATGCGACCAACCCGCTTCCCCGAAGGGCGACCAGCCATGGCTTCGGAATCTCATGCTCTATGGACGTCCCTCTGTGCCTGCGGGCGTTTGCTGTCACTCGTCGCCATCATCGCGGTTAGTGTGGCGAGCCATCCTCAGGGCGCTCAGGACGACAACAGCGACAACAAAGACAAGAAAGATACGAAGCGGGCGTCCCTGTCGCTGAAAGCGAACCCGCCCATCGCCTTCTCACCCGCGAAGGTCGTGGTGACTGCCGAGCTCAAGGGCGGCTCCGATGCGGACGAGGAACTCTACTGCCCGAGCCTGGAGTGGGACTGGGGTGACGGGACGAAGTCGGAGTCCAACGTAGACTGCGAGCCGTTCGAGGCTGGCAAAAGTTCGATCAAGCGCCGCTTCTCGGCATCGCACACCTACAACATGGCGGATAACTATCGAGTGCTGCTGCGGCTGCGGCGGGGCTCGAAGACGATCGTCGGTGGGAACACCTCCATACAGATAAAGCCAGGGTTCCGGGATCCCTCCGAGAACTACTGACATCCGGGTGTCCGAGCTCGACTCGTGAGTGCTCCCCGGCCACAGGAGTTCATGGAGACGATGCCTCGCTCATTCGGGTGGCCGTGCGTATCCTGATTGCAGAAGACGAGCCGGTCTCGCGCCGATTGCTCCAGCAGTCGCTGACACGCTGGGGCTACGAACCAGTCGTCTGCGCAGACGGCCAGGAAGCGTGGGAAGGCCTGCGCCAGCAAGGCGCGCCGCGAGTCGCCATCCTCGACTGGATGATGCCGCACATGGACGGCCTCGAGGTCTGTCGCGCCGCGCGGGCGACCGATCTCGCGCTTCAGCCCTACCTCATCCTCCTGACCGGTCGCTCGAAGCCTGAGGACGTCATCACTGGTCTGAAAGCGGGCGCGGACGATTACTTGACGAAGCCGGTCGATCGCGGCGAGCTGGAAGCGCGCCTGCAGGTCGCATCTCGTGTCGTCGCGCTGCAGGAGCGGCTCTCGGATCGCGTCCTCGAGCTCGAAGAGGCGCTGCGAAACGTCCGGCAGCTCCAGGGCTTGCTCCCCATCTGCGCGTACTGCAAGCGCATTCGCGATGACAAAAACTACTGGAACCAGGTCGAAACCTACCTCGCCGATCACTCCGACGTGCAGTTCAGCCACGGCATCTGCCCGAGCTGCTTCGAGCGTGTGATGCGCGAGGATCCAAACCTCGGCCAGAATCCCTGAATGGTGCCGGCATCAGCGCGATCGAGTGGCCAGTGCGCCAATAGTTGACAAAGTCAAATAGTACTTTGACAATGGCCAGCATGACTGGCGATCCGGGCGTCGCGGCCGTCCGGCGATTCAATCGCTTCTACACCAAGCAAATCGGGGTGTTGCAACGCGGGTGGCTCGGCAGTCCCTTCTCGCTGCCGGAGGCGCGTGTCCTCTACGAGGTTGCGAACCACGAGCGGCCGACGGCGACCGACGTCGGTAAGGCGCTGGGGCTCGATGCCGGTTATCTGAGCCGCATGCTGCGCAGCCTCGGGCACCGCGGCTTCGTTCGACGCACGCGCTCCGCTACGGACGGACGTCGCGCCTACCTGTCGCTGTCGCGTCGCGGACAAGGGGCCTTCGCCCAACTCAACCAGCGGACGCACGAGGATGTGACGGCGATGCTTCGGACGCTGTCAGCGGGGGATCGACAACGGCTGATCGCGGCGATGGAAGCCATCGAACGACTGCTGGGTCGACAACCAGAGGGCCCGACGTCGTACGTGCTGCGTCCTCCGCGGCCCGGCGACCTGGGCTGGGTCGTGCACCGGCAGGGGGCGCTGTACGCCGAGGAGTGGGGATACAACGAGGAGTTCGAAGCCCTTGCTGCGGACATCGTGGCCTCGTTCGTTCGCAATCTCGATGCGTCGCGGGAGCGCTGCTGGATTGCCGAGATGAACCGCGAACTCGTGGGCTCCGTGCTTCTCGTACGTAAGACGGACGCGGTGGCGCAACTGCGGTTGCTCCTCGTTGAACCTTCAGCGCGCGGTCACGGCATCGGCTCGCGCCTCATCGACGAGTGCGTTCGCTTCGCAAGACAAGCGGGCTATACGAAAATCACGCTCTGGACGCAGAGCGAGCTTCAAGCCGCCCGACGCCTGTACAAAAAGGCGGGATTCACGGTCACTGCAAAGAAACGGCACGACAGCTTCGGACGGAAGGGGCTCGTCGCCGAGACGTGGGATCTTTCACTTTGAAGAGCCTGGAGCGCTCCGAGACACGGTTTGAATCCGTGTCGATCCGTGTTCCTCCGTGTTAAGCCTTGATCTGTGCACTGTCTCTTTATATCCGTGACCGAAATCCGATCCGCGACCGCTCACGGTGTCGGCGGCAACGCCGTTCGCAGCTCACGACCGCGCACGCGCCGGCTCGTCAGCTCAGTCGCCTCGCTCTGGAAGTACTCGGACAAAGCGACGGCTTGCCGGAAGAGAAAGCGTCCGAGTGCGCCAATGCCACCCGACTCCTCTTCCTTGCCGAATACCGCCTCGTTCACATCGTCCGCCGCATGCTCGCCGAGCGTGCCGGCGACCAGCCCGATGTGAAGGTAATAGCGCGCGTCGTCTTCGAG
The DNA here is from genome assembly GCA_963800785.1 of Vicinamibacteria bacterium. Taxonomy (GTDB): domain Bacteria; phylum Acidobacteriota; class Vicinamibacteria; order Vicinamibacterales; family JAENWD01; genus JAENWD01. The sequence goes on along the minus strand of CAWDCH010000018.1, from coordinate 384,797 downwards.
ACGTGAGAGCGGCGCGAGATCGAGGCGCACCAGCAGGGGGTCCGCCCAGAGCGGCTGATCGTACTCGGTGTCACGGCTGTCGGTCACCCTCAGCGCCGTCCCAGATGCCGACGAGCTGATGCGCCAGGTGCCAACGAGCGCTGGTGCGGCGAGCCGGTCAAAGGCGCGATCCTCCCAGAGCTCGGCACGAATGCGAAGATGCAGCGTCCCACCGCCTTCAATCAGGCGACGGAACCGCTCGGCAAACAGCCCGCGCACCGACAGCTCCGCTCGCGCCGTGGAACCGGTGGCACCCACCCGGGCGACCTCCATTCCCAGCGCGGCGAGCGTCGCGTGCGCGAGGAGCGCGACGCCCGCGGTCAACAGAATGACCGCGGGCGGCCTCATGCCTCCGTCGGACCGCTCATCGCGGGAATCGGCGGTGGGTAATCGGATGGCGTCGGCATCACCGGCCGCGGCCCTCGAGTCCCGAAGCGCGTCAGGAGGGCCGCGCCGAGACCGACGGTCCACGCGATGTATTCGGCAAAGAAGCCGATGACGCCAAGGAACCACGTGATCGGCCAGAGCTGCGCGGGCAGGAGGCCGAACGTGCGTGCCAGAAGGCCCACCGCGGCGACGACGACCACGCCGACCGCAAGCGTCACAATCGCCGGGCGATCCGCGCCGGTTGCCCAGCGTCCAAGGCGCAGGACCACGCCGGTGAACCCAATCAGCACGGCAAGCAGGAACCCGAGGATCGCGAACGGCACGAGCACCAGCAGCGGGATGCCGATGATCGAGACGGCCAGCACGACGACGCTGAGCACGAGCACCGGCACGAACAGGAGCTGCGCGAGCAGCCCGGTGAACCCGCTCAACCATGGCTCGCGAGCCGCTCGCTCACCGATGCGTTCGACGACGCGGGGCGCGGCAAGCACGGCGATGAAGACGAGCATTAGCACAATGCCGAGTCGAAGGAGCGTCCCGACGAGACGGAACCAGCCGGAGAACATATCCCAGCCGGCCAGCGGTCCCAGGAAAAACGCGGGGTGGAAATTGAAATTGGGCGGACCAAAGCGGATCTCGTTGACGTGACCGCGAATCACCGCGCCGTGCGCCTGCTCGATGCGGCCGCCCACCGACGTCACGTCGCCGCGCACAACCGCTTTCGGCCCGAGGTGGACGCTTCCGCCAACCGCCACGACGTCGTCGTCCACGTGGCCGAGGACGGTGACGCTGCCGCCAACAGCCACGACTGGATCCGACACACGCTCATCGGCCTCGATGGTGATGTCGCCGCCGATGTTCACGCGCGCGGCGCTTCGCCGCCAGTGCTCCTCGTCGGGCTGATCGTCGGTGTGTTCCTCGGAGGGCTGCGGTGACGGCGAGGGCGCGGCGGCCTCCGGAGCCGTTTCAGGTTCGGCCGACGGAGTCGTGGCGGGTGGTGCCGGAGGCGCCGGCGGCGCGTACCAGCTGGTCAAGGCTTCGGTCGTGAGATACGAGACTTGAAGCACCAGGTCGGCATCCGCGCCCAGCTTCTCGCGAAGGAGCGCACCGGACGCCGGCACGCCATCGACGTCGATCGCGCCGTCGCGGATCTCGATCACGCGCACGGCGGAAGTGCGCTTGGGCTTGAGGACCACGCCCCCCTGAATGGGCAGCACGTCGAAACGCCGTTCGACCCGCTGCTTGAGATTGGGATCCACCGTGCTGGTTGCGACGCTCTGGCCGGCCATCAGTCCAGCCGCCAGCATCACCCAGACGGCGATCAACGTTGCAAGTCGAAACCCGACACGCATCAAAGCTCTCCCCGTTCGCCTGGTAACACGCGGCTCAGGCCAGCCAGTGCCAGCGACGCCGTGAGCACGCCGCCAAGCAGAATGAACGTCCCGATCGGACTCGCGACGGCGGCGGCCGTAATTCGCGCCGCCCGCGCCAGCACGTCCCACATGGACAGGCCGGCGCTGAGCCACTGCACGAGCAGCACACACGCTCGCGCGGTCCCGTTGACGACAATGCTCGCGTCGAAGATGAAGGCGGCAGCGACGAGCGCAACCGGAATCAGCGTCAGCAGCGCCGCGCCAACCACGACGCCGGCGGAAATCGCCAGCTCCGAGCGCGCCGAATTCCAGAACCGGCCGTCCACGCCGACCGGCCACGCCTGGCGCGTGGCTGCCAGCAGCCGCGACGAAAATGCCGGCGATGGCGTCCGCCGAGGCACGGCGGTCATCAGTGCGCCAAGCGCTTCGTCTTCGCGGTCCCAGTTCTGGGGCAAATTCCGGAATTCCATGCGCTGATCGCCTTACGCGCCGCCCGTGGACCGGGTTTCAGGCCCGAATCCGGCAGCCCCGAGGTGCCGGGCCAGCTCACGGCGCGCGCGATGGAGATAAGTCTTCACGGTGCCCAGTGGCAGACCGAGCACGTGCGCAATCTCGTCGTACTCCAGTCCCTCCTGGTGTCGAAGCACAATCGCCGACCGGTATTCAGGCCGCAGACGATCGATGGCGGCGTCGAGCGCGGCCGCCAGCTCACGATTGGACGCGGCGCGCTCGGGCGACACGGCGGCGATGTCGGCGATCGACGTCAGCGGGTCTCGTTCCGTCTCGTCGTCATCTACGTGCGGCGTCACCACTGCGAGACGCCGCTGCCGCAAGTAATCAATCGCGGTGTTGTGCGCGATGCGGAACAGCCAGCTCGAGAAGCGCTGCTGCGGATCGAACGTTCCGAGCGCGCGGAACATCTTGATGAACGTCTCCTGCGTCAGATCCTCGGACATACCGGGATCCTGTACGAGTCGCGCGATCAGGTTGTAGATCGGCCGCTCGAACCGCCGCACCAGCGCTTCGCATGCCGCGCCTGAGCCGCGAAGCGCCTCGACGGCGATCTCGGCGTCGCTCTTCAGATCGGTGTGGAGTCGGGACGGCCTCGGGCCGTCGGCCTCACGCATCGGCGCGGTTCGCCTGATTAGAAGGGTGGCGCCAGCCGGACCACGACCTGCAGCGACTGCGGGATGTCGTCGGCGCGCCAGCCGAACTCCACCCGCAGATCGTCGTTGAACTCCCAGCCCACACCTACGCCCATCAGCCACTCATCGTTGCTGCCCTCGAAGGTCTTGAACGTGCGTCCGGCGTCGCCGAGGACAAGAAGACGGCTGTGACGGAAAACGCTGAGCCCATACTCGAGGTTCAAGAGCGCCATCTCACGGCCGCGTGCTTCCTTGAATGTATATCCGCGAACGCTGCCGAACCCACCGACTGCGAATTCTCGCTGCACCGGCAGGTCGCCATCGGACCAGCCGCCAATGACGCGCGCCCCCAAACGCTGGCGCGGTCCAAGCGGCATCCAGCCGCGCCCACTGAGCACATGTCGTGTGTAGTCGAAGTCACCGCCGTACGAGGGCCGTGCCAGTTCAGACGACCATTCGATGCGCCAGCCCAGCTCCTGTCCCGCGGGCGCGCCGAACGGCAGGTCGAGCTGATGGCGCGTATATGACCGTGCCAGCGACTCGGTTTCGAAGCCTCGCGAGTCCCAGCCCACGCCCAGCACCACGCTTCGCGACAGGCCGTTATCGATCGGCGGATTCACTCGATATGGCTCGTCGTCTTTGAAGACGCTGAAGTCGGTGGACACGCCGAGCGATTCCTGTCGCTCCGCGCGCCACGCGCTTAGCAGTTCGAGCGACGGGAAGGGCCGGACAGCGAGATGCACCTGATAGCCGCGTCGTCGATAGTAGTCGCGATAGGAGTTCCGGAAGCCGAGCGAGACGAGGCTTTGCTCGAGCGGCGAGATCCGCCACGCATCATCCGACGAGGTGAGATCGAACAGCGAGACGCCTGCAAAAACCCGAGGCGCGGTAAAAAACGGCTGCGAAAGGCCAATCGCATACCCGGGCCGATCCGGACCGAACTTCCAGCTGCCCATCGCCTCGATGTAGGTGTGATTGAAATGTCGCTGATCGAAGATCGTGCCGGCGAAGCCCAGCGCGGGCGCGAACCCATCGACGGGGCTGAACCAGTCTTCGCGATCCGTCGCGCTCGGGGACCACTGCAGACGGCCGGCGCGCTGCTTCAAGTGCACGCGGAGCACGGTCGCGCCGCCCCGCTCCACCACCTCGAGACCGTCCTCCGACACGAGCACTGTGCCTTCGGTAGATGACGTCGCCGGCGCGGGCTCGATGGCGCCGCGTGACGGCGCAAGCAGGCGTGTCAGCGCGCTGCGGGCCGCCGGCAACTCGAACAGGTCTCCGGCCTGCAGCTCGAATTCCTTCTCGAAGGCGGCGCGGCGATCCGGCCCGACGCCGACGAACTCGACTGTCGAGAGCCGTCCTTCTCGCACGGCAATCCTCAAAGTGCCTGCCGCGTCGATCGACGCGGTCGCGCGAGCCGCGGCGTAGCCCTGGCGCGCGTAGATCGATTCGACGTCGTGAGCGAGGTCCTGCGCGGTCTTGGGGAGCGGGTCGCCGATCGTCAGCCCGAGACGACGAACGACGTCGGGCTGGGTGAAGGCCGTCAGCCCATCGATGGTCACCGCGTGAAGGATCGGCGGTGGGGGCGTCGGCGTGTCCTGGGCCAGGCTGCCGCGCGCGCCGCCAAGAACCAGCACGAGGGCAAGAACCACACGCGCGGAGCAGGCGGCCATTACGACTGAGGGACGAGCTTCGTTCTGTGGATGTTCCGCCACACGTCCCTGCTAAGCGACATGGATCTCAGGGGCGCTCGACGACCATCGCGACGCCCATGCCACCACCGACACACAGCGACGCAACCCCATAGCGCTTCTGCCGCTTCGCCAGAGTGTAGAGAAGCGTCGTCAGCACGCGCGCGCCGCTGGCGCCAATCGGATGCCCCAGCGCGATGGCACCGCCATGCACGTTGACGCGCGCGGGATCGACGCCAAGCTCGCGCACGACCGCGACGGCCTGCGCCGCGAAGGCTTCGTTCAGCTCGAACAGGTCTATCCGATCGAGTGTCAGACCTGCGCGTTCGACGGCGCGCGTCACTGCACGAACAGGCCCCATGCCCATGTACTTTGGCTCGACGCCGACGGTCGCGTAACCGAGCACGCGTCCGATGGGCGTGGCTCCGTGCTTTGATGCCCATTCCTCCGTCGTGACGACAACCGCCGCGGCGCCGTCGTTGATGCCGGAAGCGTTGCCTGCTGTCACCGTGCCGTCCTTCTGAAATGCCGGCTTCAGTGCGGCGAGCTTCTCGACCGTCGTGCCCGGTCGTGGATACTCGTCTCTGTCGACACGGACCGCAGGGCCTTTCTTCTGCGGCACCTCCACGGCCACGATCTCTTCCGCGAAGACACCGTCCCGAACGGCCTGCTCGGCGCGGCGCTGGCTTTCGGCGGCAAACACGTCCTGGGCGGCGCGATCGATGCCGTATTTCGCCGCCACGGCTTCCGCCGTGTTCCCCATGTGGCAGCCCTCGATCGCACAACTGAGCCCCTCGGCCAGCATCGAGTCGGTCACCTCGCCGTGGCCCATGCGATAGCCCCAGCGGGCACCTTTCAAGAGATATGGGGCGTTGCTCATCGACTCTGTGCCGCCGGCGACGATGACATCGGTGAACCCGGCGCGGACGCCATCGACGGCGTGAACCACGGCGGTGAGCCCCGAGCCGCACACTCGATTCACAGTTTCCGCGGGCACTTCGTAAGAGAGACCGGCCTTCAGCGCGGCCTGACGGGCGACGTTCATGCCCGCCCCGGCCTGGAGCACGCAGCCCAGGATCACTTCACCAACGGCGCTGTTCGAAATGGACGCGCGGGCGATGGCTTCGCGAATGACAATAGCGCCGAGATCAGGCGCGGTGAGATCTTTCAACGCACCGCCGAACGCGCCGATCGGCGTTCGGCAGGCGGAGATGAGAACGGCGGGAGAATCCATATCTCCATTGTACCGCCGCCCTAAAGTGCGGCCCCCGCTGCTGCAGGAGGGCTACAGCAGGGCCCGACGTCAGTCGAGCCCCTCGTCAGAACGTTCCAACCGAGTCTCCTGCGATCAGCGGAGCGCCGGTCGCCGCACGAACGGCATCGACCGTAGTGTCCGTCGCGACCTCCCTGAGGACCAGCCCGTTCTCGCCGACCTCGATGACCGCCATCTCTGTCACGATCAGGTCGACGACATTCATGCCCGTCAAAGGGAGCGTGCACTGACCGAGGATCTTATGGCCGCCGTCCTTGGTGGTGTGCTCCATCGCCACGATGACGCGTCGCGCGCCGGCAACGAGATCCATCGCGCCGCCCATCCCCTTCACCATCTTGCCCGGGATCATCCAGTTGGCGAGGTTTCCCTCCGCGTCCACTTGAAGGGCGCCGAGCACGGTGACGTCGATGTGTCCGCCACGCACCATGGCGAACGAGTCAGCAGAGCTGAAGTACGAACAGCCCGGCAGCTCGGACACGGTCTCCTTGCCGGCGTTGATGAGATCGGGATCGATCTCTTCATCCAGCGGATACGGTCCCACGCCAAGCATGCCGTTTTCGGAATGCAGCGTGATGTCGATGTCGGGTGGCACGTGATTGGCGACCAGGGTGGGCATGCCGATGCCAAGGTTCACGTAGTCGCCGTCCTCCAGTTCGCGCGCGACGCGCGCGACGATGCGATCGCGCTTATCGAGGGGCATGGGCACTCCGCACGGTGCGCTTCTCGACGCGTCGCGAGTAGCTCGCGCCCTGGATGATGTGCCGCACGAAGATGCCCGGCGTGTGCACGGCGTCCGCCTCGATTTCGCCGGGCTCGACGAGGTGCTCGACCTCCGCGATAGTGGTCTTTGCTGCGGTCGCCATCATCGGGTTGAAATTGCGCGCGGTCTTTCGAAAGACGAGATTCCCCAGGCGGTCGCCTTTGAAGGCTCGCACCAGCGCGAAGTCGGCCGTCAGCGGCATCTCGAGGACGTAGGCGCGTCCATCGATCACCCGCGTCTCCTTGCCCTCCGCGACGATCGTCCCGACGCCGGTCGGCGTGAAGAATCCGCCGATCCCGGCGCCTCCGGCGCGAATCCGCTCGGAGAAGGTGCCCTGCGGCACGAGCTCGACCTCGAGCTCTCCGGCGAGGAACTGCCGCTCGAATTCGCGGTTCTCGCCGACATATGTTGCAATCATTTTCCTGATCTGTCTGGCCTTCAGGATCGGGCCCAGGCCGAAGTCGTCGATGCCGGCGTTGTTGCTGATGACGGTCAGCCCCTTCGTGCCCCGGGCGAGCAGCGCCCCGAGCAGGTTCTCGGGATTGCCGCACACGCCGAAGCCACCGACCATGATGGTCGCGCCGTCCGGGATCCGGGCAACTGCTTCAGCAGCCGTCGCAAGGACCTTGTTCATATTGAAGATTATGGATCGGAGGAGCGGCATGCAGTGCCAAGGGCGAAGTGCCACTGCTCTATTTCAGCTTCTCCCTCCACCGCTTCGCCGACTGGAAGAGTGACTCAATCGGTCGACCGTCCCGCAGGTCGGCGCGGACGTTCGAGAGCGTATCGATCAATCGATCGAGCGCCGGCAGAAGCTCGTCGGTGTTGGTGGCGCAGATGTCGGTCCAGATTCGGGCGGGGCTGGCCGCAACGCGGGTCGTGTCCGCCAGGCCGCCGCCCGACAGCTCGAGCCCTTTCGAACCGACGGTATCGCCGACCACGTGCATCAAGGCGCTGGCGGTCAATTGGGGCAGATGGCTGGTGAAAGCGAGCAGCCGATCGTGCTCGCCGGCGTCGACCTCCAGCGGGCGCGCACCGAGCGCGCGGATGAAGCTGGCCAAACGGTTGACGTGTGCCCGCGTCGTCGTCGAGTCGGGCGTAAGGACCCAGGGCCGCCGCTCGAAGAGATCGACCCGCGACGCTTCGATGCCACCGCGGGCCGCGCCGGCGAGCGGGTGCCCGCCGACGAACGTCAGACGTGGCGCAAGGGCAGCAGCCGCCCGGACGATGGCGCGCTTGGTGCTTCCAGTATCGGTGACCAGAGTGGTCGGCCCGACGAGATCGGGCAGCTTAGAAAGGATCGTCACGTTGGCCTGGACCGGCGCCGCCAGCACCACGAGGTCCGCCCCGCGCACCCCCTCCAGGCTCGTGCTCGCGTGCGTCAGCGCTCCAAGCTGCCGCGCCGCCACCACCACATCGTCCGTATCAACGCCGACGATGGTGGCCTCGGGAAACGTCCGCCGCGCCGCAAAAGCAATCGATCCGCCGATCAGCCCGACGCCGACGATCGCAATGCGCTCAAAGTCGGGCTCAGTCAATCCGCAATCTCAAATCCGCAATCAAATCCGCAATTTCAAATCCGCAATCTCAATCCGCAAATTCCCACCAATCCACAATCAAATCCGCAATCCGCAATCCGCAATCCGCAATTGAGCTAGCTCCACCCTCTCCTCACGACCGGCTCGAGACAGATCGTCCGGCCAATCGCGGGAGCAATGATACGCAGTTCCGCCATCAACCGATCGAACTGCTGCGGGAACAACGACTGTGCGCCATCGCTGAGCGCGTGATCCGGGTCGCAGTGCACTTCGATGATGAGGCCGTCGGCGCCTGCGGCGACCGCGGCCCGCGCCATCGGCGCGACCTTATCGCGCCGGCCGGTACCGTGGCTGGGGTCGGCGATGATCGGCAGATGGCTGCGCTTCTTCACAACCGGGATTGCCGAAATGTCGAGCGTGTTGCGCGTGTAGCTCTCGAACGTGCGGATCCCCCGTTCGCAGAGGATGACCTGGGTGTTGCCCCCGGCCAGGAGGTATTCGGCCGACAACAGCCACTCCTCGATCGTCGCCGAGATGCCGCGCTTCAACAGCACCGGCTTCCGGGCGCGACCGAGCTCGCGGAGAAGCGTGAAGTTCTGCATGTTGCGCGCGCCGAGCTGGAAGATGTCGGCGTATTTGTCCACCAGCTCGATCTGGCTGATGTCCATCACCTCCGACACCAGTTTCAGGTCGTGCTGATTGGCCGCGGACCGCAGCATGCGCAGGCCTTCCTCGCCGAGGCCCTGGAAACTGTAGGGGGAGCTGCGAGGTTTGAACGCACCGCCACGCAGGATCTTCGCGCCGGCCTTTTTGACGGCGGCCGCCACGGCATTGACCTGCTCGTCGCTCTCGGCCGAGCACGGCCCGGCCATGACGATCACTTCATCGCCGCCGACCCGCACGTCGCCGATCGTGACGACGGTGCCTTCGGGCTTGAACGCGCGGCTCGCAAGCTTGTAGGGCTCGGTCACGCGCAGGACTTCCGTCACGCCATCCAGCATCTCGATCAGTCGCGGATCGATCTGGCGATCGTCTCCGACAGCGCCCAGCACGGTCCGACTCACTCCAGTCGATCGATGCACGTCCATGCCCAACTCCACCAGATGGGCAACGACCTTCTCGATCTGGTCCTCCGTCGCCCTCTCCTGCATTACGACCACCATGCCTTTAACCTCCAGCGCCGGTTTCATCCGGCGCCTTGTGCTCCGACGCCGACTCGCGTTCGAGCCGGCGCGCCTCATCGATGATCCGTTCGAACACCCGAGTCAGTGCGTCGGCTCCGAGCGGTCCGCCGAGCGCAGCGCCATGCGCGCGCACGTGTCCGAGAACCTGCGCCTCGCGCTCCGGCTGATAGACCTCCAAGCCGAGCTGCTGTTTGATGTCGCCAATCCGCATCGCGCACGACGCCCGCTCGTTCAGGAGCTCGACCAGCTTTTCATCGAGCGCGTCGATGCGCTGGCGGAGCTCGTCCAGCCTGTTCACGCGATCTGCCCGCGAGGCGAGAGCCTCGCCTCCATGGGCGCCGGAGCGCCGACGCGCTCGGGTTGCGGTCCGGCGCCCGTCAGCCATCGCACGTAACGTTCGACCGACGGCACCAGACTCTCGCTGTCGCCCGCGTCGGCAATGACCTGCACCAGGGCGCTGCCGACGACCGCGGCGTCGGCAACCCGGCCGATCTCGCGCACATGATCCGGATGCGAGACGCCAAAGCCGAGCGCCACCGGCAGCGACGTCTCGCGGCGAATTCGCTCGGCGAGCTCGATGGCGCCGGCAGCGACCGCCGCGCGCGCGCCGGTCACGCCCAGGCGCGAAATGCCGTAGAGGAATCCCTTGCCGAGGCGTGCGGCTTGACGAATCCGCTCCTTCGTGGTCGTGGGGCTCAGAAGAAAGATGGTGTCGATCCCCTGGCCCTCGAGAAGACCGCGGCATTCATCGGCTTCTTCGACCGGCAGATCCAGAATGAGCACACCGTCGACGCCTGCCGCCGCCGCGCGGCGCGCGAATTCCGGCAGCCCCATCCGCAGGAGCGGGTTCGCGTAGGTGAACAGCACGAGAGGAACAGTCAACGACGCGCGGACGCGTTCGACCAGCGTTATGACACCCTCGAGCGTCGTCCCACCGGCCAGCGCGCGCTCGGTGGCGCGCTGAATCACCGGCCCGTCGGCCAGCGGATCCGAAAACGGCACGCCCAGCTCGATCAGGTCTGCGCCTGCGCGCGCGAGCGCGAACAAGATGTCTTCCGTACGTCCGAGCGACGGGTCGCCGGCCGTGATGTACGTCACGAGGCCCGTGCGGCCTTCCCGCTTCAGCCGATCGAATGTGTCCGCGATGCGTCCCATTGTTGTGCGTCTGCCGTTTTGAACCCCACCGGGCGCACGCTGAGCGCCCCTCCATCAACCTGCCGTAGGGCCCGACTTTGGTCGGGCCGGAAATTGGACGATCTGTACTTCGGCCTACGCACTGTCGCCCATTGCCTTCTGTACGGTCGCCAGGTCTTTGTCGCCTCGTCCAGACAAGTTGATCAGAATGATTGCATCCGTACCGAGATCGCGCGCCAAGCGTGTCGCGTGTGCCACCGCATGCGACGATTCGAGCGCCGGCAGAATCCCTTCGAGCCGCGCCAGCTGCGCAAACGCCCGCAGTGCCTCGTCGTCCGTCGCATACGCGTATTCCGTCCGGCCCTGCTCGCGCAGCCACGCGTGCTCAGGACCGACGGCCGCATAGTCGAGGCCGGCCGAAATCGAATGCGTCGGCTCGATGTTGCCGTGTGCGTCCTGCAGCACCCAGGTTTTCGTCCCTTGCAGGATGCCGAGGCCGCCGCCCGCGAACCGAGCCGCGTGGCGTCCCGGCCGTATGCCCTCTCCGCCCGCTTCCACGCCAATCAGCCGAACGCTCCGGTCGTCGATAAAGGCGTCGAAGATGCCAATCGCGTTGCTCCCGCCTCCGACGGACGCGACGACCGCGCTGGGCAGGCGCCCGGCCTGCGACAGCATCTGCGCGCGCGCCTCGCGGCCAATCACCGACTGGAACTCCCGCACCATCAGTGGATAGGGATGTGGACCGAGCACGCTGCCCAACAGATAGTACGTGTCGGCGACGTTGGTGACCCAGTCGCGCATCGCTTCGTTGATTGCGTCCTTCAACGTGCGGCTGCCGGAGTCGACCTGCGTAACGGTTGCGCCGAGCAGGCGCATCCGCAGGACGTTCGGCGCCTGACGCACCATATCCTCGGCGCCCATATAGACGACGCACTCGAGGCCGAGAAGGGCGCAGGCGGTTGCCGACGCGACGCCGTGCTGACCGGCGCCCGTTTCGGCCACGATGCGGCGCTTGCCCATCCGCAGCGCCAGCAGCGCCTGCCCCAGCGCGTTGTTGATCTTGTGCGCGCCCGTGTGCGCCAGATCCTCGCGCTTGAGAAACAGGCGGGCGCCGCCGGATTCGGCGGTCAACCGCTTCGCTTCATAGATTGGCGTCGGCCGCCCGACGAACGTCGTGAACAGCTGTTCGAGCTCGGAGACGAACTCGGGATCCTGCCTGACCCGGTAGTACGCCACTTCGAGCGCCGCGACTGGGGCCACCAGCGTTTCAGGAACGAACCGCCCGCCGAACGCACCGTAGTACCCGCGCGCATCCGGATCGCGCACGCCGAAGATCACCTGACGGGTTGCTTGCTCGACTGCCACTGTGCCTCCACCAGCTCGCCCCACTGTGTCCAGGCCGACCTAAAGGTCCGTCCTACATATGATCCGCCCGGCTCGCCTGTAGGGCCGACCGCGAGGTCCGCCCAGCACGTCGTCATCGTACCGGTGCGCCGCGCAATGCCTCGAACAGGCCGCGCAGCTTCCCGTGATCCTTCACACCCGGCGACATCTCGACACCCGACGACACATCGATCCCGTATGGTCGGACGAGCGCGACCGCCTCTGCGACGTTGTCGGGCCGCAGACCACCCGCCAGAATCACGTCATGTCGCGCCGCGAACGCGGACGCGCGGTTCCAGTCGATCGTGCGACCAGTACCGCCTCTGCGAACGGGATCGTGGGCGTCGAGCAGGATCGGCACACCCCGCCACTCGTCGAGCGCGGCGTCGTCGTCGAGCTGCTCGAGTGGCATCGCCTTGATGACTCGCGTGCTCAGGCTCGCTGCGAGCGTCGGCGTCTCGCGACCATGCAGCTGCACGGTGGTGAGCCCTGCCTCTTCGATCGTCCGACACATCTCGTCCGGCGCGGCATCGACGAACACGCCGACCTTCCACACGTCGTCGGGCAGCGCCTTCACGATGGCGGCTGCCACCGCGGGCGTCACGCGCCGCGGACTGCCCGGCCAGAAGACGAATCCCACGGCGGTCGCGCCGAGGGCCACCGCGGTCGTCGCATCCTGAGCCCGCGTGATGCCGCAGATCTTGACGATCATGCACGAACCCCGTTGCCGATGAGCGCTCGCAGCGCGTCCCCGGGATCGGGCGCTGTCATGAAACGCTCACCGACCAGGAACGCCCGATACCCGGCCGCCTGCAGGCGATCGAGATCCTCCGCGGTCTTCAATCCGCTCTCGGCGACCGCGATCGTGCCCGGCGGCACGAGCGGAGCGAGCCGGAACGACGCCTCCACGTCGACTTCGAGAGTGCGAAGGTTTCGATTGTTCACGCCAATCAGATCGACGCCCGCGTCAACCGCCGTCTGAAGCTCGCGTTCATCGTGCACTTCGACGAGGACGTCGAGATCCAGCCGCCGAGCCTCCTGGTGCAGCGATTGAAGGGTGTCGGGATCGAGCGCGGCGACGATCAGCAGCACGGCGTCCGCCCCCGCGATCCGCGCCTCGAGCAGCTGGTACGAATCCACCACGAAATCCTTGCGGAGAAGCGGGACCGTGACCACCCGGCGCACATCCTCCAGGTGCGAGAGCGAGCCATCGAAGAATGACGGCTCGGTCAGCACGGAGATTGCGGCGGCGCCGGCGGCTTCGTAGCTCGTCGCAATCGCGACTGGATCGTACGCGCGCCGCAGGACACCTCGGGACGGTGAACGGCGCTTGCATTCGGCGATGACGTTTCGGCCCGGCCGGGCAAGTTGCTGCCGGAAGCGGCGAGTCGGCGGCGCGCTCGCGATCCCGTCTTCGAGCGTCTGGGCGCTCACACGCGCGCGCTGGGTCGCGACGCGGGTCTTCGTCGCGGCGACGATCGCTTTCAACAAGTCCGCGGCGCCGCTCATGCCTGCTGCTCCGATGACGCCGTCACCTCGATCAGCCGCTGCAGAATGCCCCTGGACTTCCCCGACTCGAGCGCGGAGCGTGCCTGAGCGATGCCGTCGGCGACACTGTCGGCGCGGCCCGCGACGAAGAGACCGGCACCAGCGTTCAACGCCACGATGTCGCTCACGGGACCGTCTTCGCCATCGAGCAGTCGGCGCATGATCGCCGCGTTCTCGGCGGCATCACCGCCGGCAATGGACGCAAGCGACGTCTTGCGGATCCCGAAGTCACTGGGATGTATATGAAACGTCCGAACCGAGCCTCCGTACGCTTCCGACACCTTCGTGTAGCCGGTTGTGGAAATCTCGTCCAATCCATCGGCGCCGTGGACGACCCAGGCGCGTTCCGCTCCGAGCATCAGGAGCGCGCGCGCGACGAGCTCCGTCAGCTCCGGGCGTGGCACGCCCACGAGCTGGCGAGCCGGTCCGGCCGGGTTCGTCAGCGGTCCAAGCAGGTTGAAGGCGGTTCGAAGGCCGAGCTCTCGCCGCGTCGGCGCCGCGTGCTTCATCGACGGATGAAACGCCGGCGCGAAGAGAAATGCAAAGCCGACGTCGTTCAAGCTGTGCTCGACAACCGCGGGCGTGACCGCCAGAGTGACACCGAGGGCTTCGAGGACATCGGCGCTGCCGCAGCGGCTGGACGCAGACCGGTTGCCATGCTTGGCGACTGCGACACCGCACGCGGCCATCACGAGCGCCGCCCCCGATGACACGTTGATTGTTCCCGCACCGTCGCCACCAGTGCCGCACGTGTCGAACGATTCGGGGTACGAGCGCGACAGCTTCACCGCGTGCGCACGCATTGTCTGCGCCAGCCCGACGATCTCCTCCGGGCGCTCGCCTTTCATCGACAGTCCAACGAGCAACGCCGCGAGTTGTGCCGGCGTCGTCTGGCCCGTCATCACGAGCTCCATCGCGGCGCGCGCTTCATCCGCGGTGAGGTCCACGTGTTTCGTCAATTTCCGCAGGAGCTCGCTGAGCACGGCCGGCGCCCTATCTCGTTTCCAGGAAATTGCGGAGCATGCGGCGGCCATCCGCCGTCAGCACCGACTCGGGATGAAACTGCACGCCGTGCACGGGGTGTTCGCGGTGCCGCAGCCCCATCACGATCCCGTCCCGCGTCCGTGCGCAGACTTCGAGCACTTCCGGCACATCCTCGGCGGCGACGACCAGCGAGTGATAGCGCGACGCCTCGATCGGGCTCGCCAAACCCGCGAAGACACCTTTGCCATCGTGTTCGATGGCCGACGTCTTGCCGTGCATGGGTACCGGCGCACGGACGACGCGACCTCCATAGACCATCCCGATCGCCTGATGACCCAGGCACACGCCGAGCGTCGGCACGCGGGGGCCGAATTGCCGGATCAGCTCGGCTGTCACGCCTGCGTCTTCGGGCCGTCCCGGTCCCGGCGAAATCACGATGTGCGACGGGCCGATCGCCTCCACCTCGCTCATCGTGACCTTGTCGTTTCGACGCACCACCAGCCGCGCGCCCAGTTCCCCGAGGTACTGCACGAGGTTGTAGGTGAACGAATCGTAGTTATCGAGCACGAACACCATTTTCGTCCTTCGGTCCCTCGTCCCTCGTCCTTGGTCAACCCCTGACTGGGAGCATTGCTACGCGCCGCCCCCACTACCGTCAGAAGCCTTGCTGCGCGAGTTCCAGCGCGCGCACGACGGCTCGTGCCTTGTCACACGTCTCCTGATACTCGGCCGCGGGGTTCGAATCGGCGACGATCCCGGCCCCGGCCTGGACGTAGGCCTTCCCTCCTGTGAGGACGACCGTGCGAATGGTGATGCAGAAATCCAGGTTACCGGCGAAATCGAGATAGCCAACCGCGCCAGCGTAAATCCCGCGGCGAGTGGGTTCGAGATCGGAAATGATCTCCATCGCGCGCACCTTCGGCGCGCCCGAGACCGTGCCGGCCGGGAAGCAGGACGCCAGGGCGTCGAGACGATCGGCGTCGGCGGCGAGCGTGCCTTCGACGACCGAGACCAGGTGCATGACGTGCGAGAAGCGCTCGAGCGCCATGAACTTCGGCACGCGAACCGACCCGTATTCGCACACACGCCCCACGTCGTTCCGGCCGAGATCGACGAGCATGACGTGCTCGGCGCGTTCCTTTTCGTTCCGCTTCAACTCCTCTGCCAGCCGCATGTCCTCGTCGTCGTTGCGGCCGCGCGGCCGTGTGCCGGCAATCGGATGCGTTTCGACGCGCCGTCCCTCGACGCGTACCAGCATCTCGGGCGACGAGCCGACGATGGCCAGCTGGCCGAGCCGCATGAAGTACATGTACGGCGACGGATTCACGTGTCGAAGCGCCCGATACACGGTGAACGGATCGACGCTGACATCGGCCTCGAATCGCTGCGACAACACGACCTGGTAGATATCGCCAGCCGCGATGTGTTCCTTCGCCGTTCGGACGGAGCGCTCGAACGCATCCTTCGTCATGTTCGAGCCCAGCGTCACCGAACCGTTCGGCGCCTGCCGTGCCGTGGACAGGCTGCGCTCCAGCTCGGCTTCCAGGAACTGAATGCGCGCGCACGCGAACTGATACAACGCCTCGAGGTCATCGTCCGCGGTAATCCGTGCGTTGGCGATCAGCAGCAGACGGTGCTGGACGTGGTCGAACCCGAGAACCGTGTCGAAGAGCATGAACGCGCCCAGGTCGGACACGGCCGCCGGCCCTTCGACAGGCCCGCGTGCCGTCGGCACCGGTTCGAACCAATGTGCGGCGTCGTAGGCGAGATAGCCGACCGCGCCGCCGGTGAATCGCGGCAGGTCGGGGACATACGGCGCGCGGAAGTCGGCCATCAGCTTCCGCACCGTCGGCATGAACCCCTCGATGGCGTCTTCGCTCCGTCCCGCGCGTTCGATCGTCGTCTTGCCGTCGCGCGCCCGGACCACGAGGAAGGGATCCTTCCCCAGGAACGAATAACGGCCGACGTGCTCGCCGCCCTCGACGCTTTCGAGGAGGAACGCATAGTCGGAGTTGTCCGCAATCTTGAGGAATGCGGACACCGGGGTCAGAAGGTCGGCGATGATTTCCTTGCAGACCGGCACGAACGTGCCGCGCGAGGCCAGTTCCTTGAACTCGTCGAAGGTCGTGAGCTTCATGGCTGTGACAGTGACGGCGCCATCGAGCGCGCGAACGACCGCAGCCGCGATTCAGCGGCCGCGCGCATGACGCCAGGGCGAGGAGGCTCGCCGATCCACAACTCGAACTGTTTCTCGGCCTGCGCCACCAACATGTCGAGGCCGCCGAGCGTCTCACATCCGGCCGCGTGGGCCTCGCGGAGAAACCGCGTCTCCTGCGGGTTGTAGACGAGGTCGTACGCAAGCCGCCCGTCGAACCTCGCGTCTGGCCACGGCGTGGCGTTGACGTGCGGCTCCATGCCGACCGGGGTCGCGTTCACCACTACGTCCCAACTTCCCGCCTCCGGCGGCATTGCGGCGTGGCCCACGCCCAGGTCCACCGCCGCATCGCGCGCCGCGTTTAGGCGACGCGCATGCAGCACGACGCGCGCACCAGCCTCGGAAAGCGCGAGCGCCGCGCCTCGTGCGGCGCCCCCGGCCCCGAGCACCGCTGCCCGGACGCCATTGAGGGCCATCCGGCCGGCGAGCGGCGAGAGAAACCCGGCAATGTCGGTGTTCGTGCCGCTCCAGCCACCCCGGTTACGCACGAGCGTGTTGACGGCCCCGGCGCGCCGCGACAAATCGTCCGCGGCCACCCGCGACAAGAGGTCGACCTTGAACGGTAGCGTGATGCTGGCACCGCGAATATTCATCGCGTCGGCGAAGGTCAGGAAGTCGTCCGCGTCAGCCGCCTCGAGCGGAACGTAGACCGCCTCGAGACCGGCGGCGCGGAAGGCGGCGTTGTGCATCGCGGGAGAGACCGAGTGCCCGGACGGGCGCGCGACCACCCCATAGAGCGCCGCATTCGACGACACGCGCCCGAAGCCGAACTCACCGCGAAGGCGTTCTGCGGACAGCTGACCCGGCGCCCAGTCGTCGCCCGCATAGGTCCACAGGGATCCAAACCGATCGGGAAGGATTCGGGTGACGACGCCGGCAGGGCCCATCGCCAGCAGCACTTGGCGACAGTCGGTCGACGTGCCTGCAAGCTCGCGGAGGGGAAGGGTGTCTCGCAGTGCGGTGACAGAGACCGCGATCTTGACTACCGCCGCGGGCGACTGCCGCATCGCACGGTGCAGCGAAGCCAGATCTCGCGGCACACCCGAGAAGTCATGCGCCGAAAAAACCAGCCGCTCGCCGTTCGTGCGAGCGATCCACGGCGCCGCGTCGCGCGCAGCCCACTCCACGTCAACGAAGTCGGCACCGGCCAGCCACGCCTGCTCGAGCAGGCGAAGTCGCTCCTCCTCACTGCCGCGGAAGAGACCGCCCTCCCAGGCCGCCCGGCACGTCACGATGACCCGGCCGGCACGCCCCGACAGCGCTCCTGAGACGTCAGGGTCCGTCACCGTGTCCAGCCGAATCTCGACCAGGTCGGCCTGGGATTCGGCGCGAACACGGCGGTCGCACAGCTCGGCCAGGGTAGGGGCACCCACCACGATGCAAATGTCGGCCATAAATGAAAAAAGCCTCGTCCACCGGTCCGGTGGAGAGGCTCTGGTTCGTCGCTCTTACGCTGTCGGCTGCAGTCGCGCGGCTAGGCCTCTCCCTTGTCGTCGCCATAAAACCGCCACCAGCCCAGATACACACGCGTGCCGCTCCCCAACCGTGCGCTACTGGCACAGTGGGCGGAATCGCACAGGCCGCGGGTTGATGTGGTCTGCATCGCCAACGAGCGAACCCTACCAGACGCCCTCGGACACTGTCAAATCCGTGTAGCTTTGGACTGAAGTTTCATGAAGGAGACGACGATAGGTCGGTTATACTTGGTTATGGAGGCTCACCGGCTTCCATCCCCGACAATCTAAGGCAGGGCCGCTCCACGATGCGCTTACGCTCGCGTGCATTGCTAGCGCTTTTCACCACCATTCTGGCGATCTGGCCACTCGGGGCCGTTCGCACGGTGATGCCGGTCAAGGAGGTCAAGGCCGGCATGGAAGGGATCGGCCTGTACGGTCTTCGCCGGCAACACCCTCGAAGAATTCAAGGTTCATATCCTCGGCGTGCTCGAGAACGTAATGGGCCCGAGCCGCAGCCTGATTCTGGCGAAGCTCGAAGGAGGCCCCCTCGCCACGACAGGCGTCATCGCGGGCATGAGCGGCAGCCCCGTTTACATCGACGGTCGCCTCGTCGGTGCCGTCTCGGTACTCGCTCGGACAGTTCCCTCGCGAAGCCATCGCCGGGATCACGCCCATCGATGAAATGGTCGACGCCACCGGTTTGCCGGAGCGCCGGCCCACCGGGACGCAGGCGCGGTTGCAGTTGCCGGTCAGCAGCGCGTCCCTCGCCACCGTCCTCCAGCAGACGTTCGCCCGCACCTCACCCTTCGCGCAATCGACCGCTGACGTGCGGTTCACCGGAACGGGTCTCGACCAGAGGTCCGGCAACCAGCTTGGTGCCATGCTGCGTCCGATTGCCACGCCGCTCGTCATGGGCGGCTTCGGGGGCGACGTCGCGGACGTCATCGCGAACGGCTTTGCAGCGGGCGGTTTCATGCCCGTGACCGGCACGGCGACCGGCGGCAAGGTGACGGCGACGTCCGTTCCCGGCGCGACCCCGCCCCTTCGTCCGGGCGATCCGATTGGCGTTGGCCTTGTCTCCGGCGACCTGGCGCTCGGGGCCACAGGCACCGTCACCGACGTGGTCGGCGATCGCGTCTACGCGTTCGGCCATCCCTTCTACAACCTTGGGCCCACGCAGTTCCCGATGACGCAGGCGTTCGTGCACGTCGTGCTGCCGAGCCTGATGTCCTCGTCCAAGCTCGCCAGCCTCGGCGCCGTCGTCGGCACCATCGAGCAGGATCGTGCGACGGCCATCGCCGGAACGCTGGGGGCAGGACCGTCGATGCTGCCCATCCGCCTGGCGCTCGAGACCGATCGCGGTCCACGGCGCGAGTTCAAGTTCAGCGTCGTCCGCGACCAACTGTTCACGCCGCTCCTCACGTATCTCTCAGTTGTGAACACGCTGAAGTCGTACGAGCGCGAGTTCGGCACATCCAGCTTCGTCGTGAGGGGCCGGGCGCTGGTCGACCAACACGACGAGATCGCGTTCGAGGATCTGTTCACCGGCGATTCGCCCTCTGTCGGCGCCGCCAGCTACATTGCTGGCCCGATCGCGTTCCTGCTGACGAACGACTACGAGCCCGTAGAGATCAACAAGCTCGATCTGACGATCGTTTCGTCAGAGTCGCCGCGCACGGCGACGCTGGAACGCGTCTGGATCGACGCGCCCACCGTGAAGCGCGGCCGAACGGTCCCGGTGAAGATGCTCGTGCGCAACTACCGTGGCGACGACGTCATCCACACGGTGCCCGTGGATGTGCCGGTCAACGCAAGCGGACCACTGACGCTCCTCGTCGCCGACGGCGGCCGTCTCGCGCAGCTCGAGCAGCGGGAAACCCGACAGAGCCAGCAGGCGCACGGCGTCGCCCAGATGGTGAAGGCGTTCAACAAGGCGCGGAAGAACAATCGCCTCTACGTGCGCCTGATCAGCGCCGACCAGGGCGCCGTCGTCGGCGGCGAAGCGCTCGCAGCCCTGCCGCCTTCCGTGCTCGCCGTGCTCGACGGCGACCGCAACGGTGGCGCCGTCGTTCCCCTGTCGAGCGCGACGCTCGGTGAGTGGACGATTCCCACGGAATACGCAATCAGCGGCGCCAAGGCGCTATCGCTCAACCTGGACGACGACAACTGAGGCCACGTCCGGCTCGACGCTCGTCGTCTGCCATACTCCAACGCATGTCCAGAACGTTCCGGCCGCTTGCGGCCGCAGTTTTTCTCTTCTCGCTCGTCTCAATCGTGCAAGGCGCCGGCGCCCGCTTCTGGGAAGTCGGCACGCTCAACGATTTCCTCAAGGGCGACGCCACGAGCCTTTCCGTCGATCTTCACGGGCGGCTCGTTCTCGGGCCAGCGCTCACCGAGCTGGCTGATACGGCTAGCCCGGTGCTGTGGACCGGCGTCGAGGGAAACGACGGCGACGTCTATCTGGGCTCCGGAAACGATGGCCGCGTGATGCGGATCAGCCGCGATGGCACGAGCCGCGTGTTCTTCGATTCCAACGAACTGGAAGTCCACGCCCTCGCGCTCGCGCCCGGCGGCGGCCTCTACGTCGGGACGTCGCCGGACGGGCGGATCTACAAAGTCGACAGTGCCGGCAAAAGCACCGAATTCTTCGATCCTGACGAGAAGTACATCTGGGCGCTCGCGGTCGCACCGGACGGCGCGGTGTTCGCGGCCACCGGCGACAAGGGCCTGATTTATCGCATCACCCCGGATGGCAAGGGATCGGTCTTCTACAAGACGAAGTCGACGCACGTGCGCTCGCTGCTGCTGACGGCAACCGGCGAGCTCCTGGCCGGTACCGAATCGCCTGGCCGCGTCTTCCGAATTGGGCAGGACGGCAGCGGCTTCCTCGTCCTCGACGCCAGTCTTCAGGAGATCAGCGCGCTGCGTGCCGGGCCGGGGGGCGTCGTGTACGCGGCGGCGCAGACGAGCAAGGCATCGGACGATCGCTCGAGCAGTGCACCGGTCATGACTGACACCTCGCGTCAGCCACCACTGCCCACCGTGTCGGCCGAGATCACGGCAGTCGCGGTCGTCGGCGACCAGGGTTCTTCGGGGTCGAGCAGCCCCACGCGCGAGTCGGGCCGGACCAGCGGCAAGGGCGCGGTCTACCGGATTCAGCAGGACGGTATCTGGGATCAGGTGTGGTCGTCAGCAGACGATGCGCCGTACGACGTGGCGCTCGACGGGCAGGGTGGGCTCCTGGTAGCGACGGGGGGCAAGGGCAAGATCTATCGTGTCACCGGCGAGCCGACGGAAAACACGCTTTTGACGCGCGCCCCGGCGCAGCAGGTGACGTCGCTCATTCCAATCGGTGCGCGCGGTCTCCTGATCACGACCGCGAATCCCGGAAAGATCTTCCGGCTGTCTGCCGAAGCCTCGACGAACGGGTCGTACGAGTCGGACGTTCGCGACGCCGAGGCCGTGGCCACCTGGGGCGCCATCAGCTGGCGGGGCTCGATGCCGCAGGGGACCGACGTCCGTCTGTTCACGCGCACTGGCAACACCGCGGCACCCGATGACACCTGGAGCCCTTGGTCGGTCGCCTATCGCCGTCCCGAAGGGGAACAGATCACGAGTCCCAAGGCACGCTATCTGCAATGGAAGGTCGAGCTCACTGGCGCCAGCAATCGCAGCCCTGTGGTGACATCCGTTACCGTGGCGTTCCAGCAACGGAACCTGCGTCCCGAGATCACCTCGATTACCGTCCATCCACCCGGTGTGGTGTTTCAGCGCCCTTTTTCGACGGGCGAGGCCGAGATCGCCGGCTATGACGGCAGCACGATCGCGCAACGGGCACAGGGTACGACGGGCGGTAGTGCGGTGCTTGGGCGGCGCGGCTACCAGAAGGGGCTGCAGACGTTCATCTGGAAAGCCACGGATCCAAACGACGATGACCTCACTTACGACATCCTCTACCGTCGTGAAGGCGAAACCAGCTGGAAGGCGCTGAAGCGCAACCTGACGGACCCCATCCTGGTGTGGGACACGACGTCGGTACCGAATGGCACGTACGTGATTAAAGTGGTTGCCTCCGATGCCTCGGCGAATCCCCCAGGAGCGGCACTCGTTGCCGAGCGGGAAAGCGACACTTTCGACATCGACAACGCGCCCCCGATGATCACCGTCAACTCGGTCTCGCGCGAAGCCGGTCGGACCATCGTGCGGTTCGTCGTGAAGGATGCGGATTTCCCGGTGCAGCGCGTCGAATATTCGCTCGACGCCGACCGGTGGCGGCCGCTCTACCCCAGGGACGGGATCGCTGATTCGCGCACGGAGGAATTCGAGCTGACGCTGGATCAGGACGTCAGCGAGAAGGCGATCATCGTTCGCGCATTCGATGGGATGAACAACGTCGCCACGGCTCGGGCGGAAGCGCCCGCGCCGACGCCAACGCCCTCGCCCTCGCCCTCGCGTTGAGGTATGTGCGCGGTACGCCCAACGCGGAGAGCGATTACGCGCGGGCAGTCGAGACGTCGATGGGGAGTTCCGTCAGGCCCGGTGCCCGGCCCGTCGATCGAGACCGACCTACCGGCACCGCCAGCGGCATCGGCACCAGCGTCGTCGTCTTGCCGCGCACGCGCGTCTGCGCAACCAGCCACACCATGTTGACCGCGACCGGCGCGCCGGTCAGCGCCCTCGCCGGCTCGAAGCGCGTTTGAGATACTGCGTCCAGCAGGGCGCCAATTGCCCGATCGCCCACTGGCCCCTGACCAGGGTCCTGCAGCAGCAGCTCGAGATTCCGAATGGTTCCCTCGCGTGTGACGACGGCGGCAAACGCGACGAACGCGTCCTCCCGGTCGAGCATCGGCGGGTCGACCATGCCGGCAAGGCTTGCGGTCGGCATCAGTAGACGCCCGTCCGGCGCGAGCGGATTGCGATTGGAGCCGGGGTCCGCCATTGCGACAATCATGGCTTTCATCGAGGCGGGCTGCTCACGCGCTGTGAGCCGCATCAGACCCAGCGCGGCAGCGACACAGACCAGCGTCGCCGCCGAGGCGCCCATGCCGGCCCACACGAGGTGCATGTCGTCGAACATCGACGCCAGCTGGCGCCGCCACGACAGTTCCCGCACCACTGGCAGCGTCACCAGGACGCGGCGGCCGACCGTCTGCGCGTCGTCGAGCATCGGGTGCGACATCGTGGCGCGGATCGTCGTGCCGATGCCGGCCAGCCGAGAACGCTCCGCCGCGCACGCCGCGCACTGAGACAGGTGCGCCTGGACGGCCACCTGATCCTTGACTGGCAGCTCGCCGTCGTGGAACGGCTCCAGCGCCCGACGCGTTCGGCGGCAGCTCCAAATGCTCATGCCGCTGCCTCCTGCAGCACGTCGCGCAGCGCCCGCCGCGCGCGGGTCAGCCGCGACTTGACCGTACCGAGCGTGACCCCCAGCGAGAAAGCAATCTCGTCGTAGCTCAAACCATCAATCTCGCGAAGGACGATCACGCTGCGCTGATCGAACGGCAGCGCGTCGAGCGCCTTTCGCAGCTGCGAGCCCAGGCGCTTCTGCGCGAGCATGTTGTCGGGCGCCGATTGCGGGTCGCCCGATGGCTCGCCGTGCGCTTCGAGATGCTGATCGAGCGATATCTGGCTCGCACGGCGCCGTCGCCTCCACCAGCGCTGACGATTGCGGGCCTGATTGACCACGATGCGATAAATCCAGGTGCGGAGCTGAGATTGGCCGCGGAACTGCGGGAGCGTCCGGAAGACCCGCATGAACACGTCCTGCGAGAGGTCGAGCGCCTCGTCGCGGTCGCCCAGCAGATGAAACGCGAGCTGGTAGACCATCCGCTGGTGTTCGGCGACTAACTCGGCACAGGCGGCCTGATCGCCCTTGGCACAGCGGGCCACCAGCGTCGACTCGCGCCCTTCGAGCTCGTCCCAGGCGCCAGCCTGAGCGGATTTGACCAGGAGTTCCTCAGCCACGGGTGCTGCTCCGACTATAGCAAGACCACTCGGGCACGGCCAGCCAGCGTCCTTGTCTGGAGCATTGGACACCGGGCGGACCGGAAAGTTCCCTCCCGGGCAGCGGGTGGGTTTCCGTGGACTGTTAGGATAAGACCCCATGAGACGGACGGTCTTTGCCGCCGTGCTCGTCCTGCTTGCAGGCATCGCCGCCGGCGTGGCCTACCAAGCGGCGTCGAGCGACCGCGAGTACCAGCGGTTGATCGGCCTCGGCGAGGCGTCCCTCGCCGCGGGCCAGACCAGCGTCGCCGTCGAAGCCTTCAGTGGCGCCATCGCCCTCCGCCCCGACTCGATGCTGGCCTACCTCAAACGAGGAGAAACCTACCGGCATGAAGGCGATTTGCGAGCGGCGCTTCGCGACCTGCGGACCGCCAACGGCCTCGACCCAACGGCCACGCGCCCGCTCGAACAGCTTGGCGACGTTTTCACGGCGTTGCAGCGGCACGATCGTGCCGCCGATCGCTATGCCGCTTACGTTCAGATCGACGATCGGTCGCCGCAGGTGTTGTACAAGCTCGCCCTCGCGCTCTACCGATCCGGACACCCGCGCGACGCGATCAAACCGGCACGGCAGGCGCTCGCGATCAACGGCAGATTCGCAGAAGCGCACTACCTCCTGGGCCTCTGCTACGACGCCAACCGGGAACATCGCGACGCGATCCGTTCGTTCGAGCAAGCCATCCGCCTTGCGCCGGCCCTCACCGCCGCACGCGAGGCGCTGGCTGCGACCTACCGGGTCGTCGGACGCCACCGCGACGCGATCGATCAACTCGAGGCGATCGCCGCGCTCGATCGCGAACGCGTCGACCGCCTCGTAGCGCTGGCCTCTGCTTATGCTGACGCCGGCCGCATCGATTTGGCCGTCTCGACATTGGGGCGCGCCGCCGAGCGTTTTCCCGAGAATCCAATTGTGTTCACGGCATTGGGAGAGGTCTGGCTGAAGAGCGCCGAAGCCCGGAGCGACGAGGTCGCGTTGAGCAAGGCGCTGGAGGCACTGCGGATCGCGGTGATGCGCGGCGGCAGCACTGGACACGAGCTCGCGCTCTATGGACGCGCGCAGCTCCTCGCGGGCGACATCGCGGGCGCCTTGCGCTCGCTCAGCGATGCCACGACCAGGCTACCGGTGTCTCCAGACACGTTCCGCCACCTGGCGACAGCGGCGTCCCGCGCTGGTGACACGCGTCAGGCGCGTGACGCCCTCCTCCGCTTCGTCGCGCTGCAACCCGGGGCCGCGGTTTCCCGCGAGGTGGCGTATCAGATTGGCGAATGGTCGCTCGCCTTACGAGAGCCGGCTACGGCGTCGGCGTGGCTGGTGCGGGCCATGGACGCCGCGACGCCCGATCCTGCCGTTTCGGCCGACCTGGCCAACGCGTACCTCGCGACCGGACGTCCGAATGCCGCTCGCGAGACGGTTGAGAACGGTCTGCGACACTCACCAGAAGATCGGCGCCTTCTTCGGCTGCGCGCGCAGTTGAGCAGAGGGCGAATCTAGATCCGCAGTTGGCCCGACTTCAGTCGGGCCAATCGATTGCCGAAGCGGACCTGAAGGTCCGCCCTACAGGTTGTGGTGGTCGCCGGAGCCGTAGGTAGACGGACCTTCAGATCCGCTGTGTCTCTGTTGGTTGGCGACTTCGTGCCTCAGCGGCCCGCGACAGCATCAGACACAGAATCAGCGCGGGGATGCCGAACAGCCCAGCACCAATGAAGAAGAGCGCGTATCCATCCATCAAAGTCCGGCCCGATGCAAGCTGCTCCACAATCACGCCCGAGAAACCTTTCGCGAACTTGCCGACGTAGGTGTACGCGGAGCTGAGGAGCGCATATTGCGTTGCGGTGTAACCAATGCTCGTCAGACTGGACATGTAGGTGACGAGCGCGACACCCGCAAAACTGACACCGAAGTTGTCGGCCGCCATGACAGCGCCGAAGACCCGAATATCGGGGCCGCTGTACGCCAGGAGCGCAAACGCGGCAATCACGACACTCTGCAGGATGACACCGACGATCAACGTGCGGAAATAGCCGTACCGCAGGGCGCTGAAACCGCCAGCGGCGATGCCGAGAAGCGCTGCTGGTAGCCCAATCGACGCCCGAACCGTCCCGACGGCGTCTTTCGACAACCCGAGGTCGTGATAGAACGGGTTGGCCATCGGCCCCATCATGAACTCGGGCAAGCGGTAGAAGCTGATCATCGCCAGCATCAGCAATGCCAGCCAGCCGTAGACGCGAAAGAACTCCGCGAACGGACCTACCACGGCGTCGATGAAACCTTGATGTTTCTTCGGCTCGCCGCTCACCCCATTCACCATCGTGTCGCGCAACGGCTCGGTGGCAATGAAGCTGGCGCAAAGGCCAATCCCCATGAGCAAGGCCATAGCGGTATACGAGATGGGCCAGCCGAAGCGGCTGGCGGCGATCAAGATCAGCGAATCGGTGACCAGCAACGCGCCGCGATAGCCCAGTTGATAGGCGGCCGAGAGCAAGCCGAGCTCGTCGGAATCGCTGGCGGCTTCGATGCGCCAGGCATCGACGACGATGTCTTGCGTGGACGAGGCGAACGCGACGATCACGGCCAGGACGCCGAGGAACGCGAGTCCCGCGGTAAGACCGACCGCCGACACCGCGAGCAGCCCGGCGGCCACCAGGAGCTGGCTGACGATCATCCAGCCGCGGCGCCGTCCGAACCGGCCGAACACCGGGGCATCCGCACGATCGATGATCGGCGCCCACAGAAACTTCACGGAGTAGGCGAGGCCGACCCAGGACAGAAAGCCGATCGCCTGTAGTCTCGTGCCCTCGTCGCGCAGCCAATACCCCAGTGTGTTGCCGGTCAACAGAAACGGCAGGCCCGATGAAAATCCGAGCATCAGCATCACGGCGACCTTCGGCTGACGGAGCGCCGCGACGACGTCACGCTTGCTCTTCTTGGTGCTCACCTGTCCCGGCATTCACGCTCCTGATGTCCCGTCGAGACCAAGTCGATCGAGCAGCTTGGCCAGCCCCTGCCGCGTCAGGCCCAGTTCGACGGCCGCTCGTCCTTTGGAGCCGCCTGCACGTGCGATGGCAGCGCGGACGAAGCCGGCTTCAAACCGTCGTCGCGCCTCGTCGAGCGTCAGGACCATTCCAGGCTCCGCGAGACGGATCTGTGCCGGGAGCGTGGACGCGCGCACGACGCCGCGTACCGGGGCGCCGACCGCAAGCGCCGCCACGGCATTCTGCAGCTCGCGGACGTTGCCGGGCCAATCATAACGTGCGAAGGCAGCGAGGACGTCCGAGCCGAGCAGCGCGCGGCTACCGACCCGCGACGCCGCGCGCGACCAGAAATGTCTGGCCAGATCCGAAATATCTTCCGGTCGGGCACGAAGCGCAGGCACCTCGATCCGCAGGACGTCGAGGCGGAACCTGAGGTCGGCTCGAAAGGCGCCGTTGGCGACGGCGCTCTGAAGCGATCGGTTCGATGCCGCGATCACGCGGACGTCAACGCGGCGAGGGCGCGTCTCCCCTATGCGTCTTATTTCGCCTTCTTGAAGCGCGCGCAGAAGCTTGGCCTGTGCGCGCCCGCTCAACTCGATGACTTCGTCCAGGAACAGCGTGCCGCCATCAGCGTCCTCGAAGAGTCCAGCGCGATCCGCGATCGCTCCAGTGAAAGCCCCGCGCGCATGTCCGAACAACTCGGCCTCGAAGAGCTCGTCGCTCAGCGCGGCGCAGTTGACGGCGCAAAACGGTCTGGCGCGCCGCGGGCTGTGCTCGTGGATCGCGCGCGCGACCAGCTCTTTACCGGCGCCGCTCTCGCCTTCAATCACGACTGAAAATGGTGCGAGCGCCGCACGGTCGATGGCCTGGCGCACGCGCGCGATCGCGTCACTCGTTCCGAGGAGCTCGGCGACGGCTCCGGACGGGGCGACCACCGGAACTCGAGGCGCACGCAGCTGCTCGACGACCGGCCCAAGCGCCGCGGCAGCCGTGGCAGCGAGGCTGACCACTTCCGACGCGGGACGCGTTTCGAGGCGATCCCACTGGCACACGATCGCACCGGCAAGGACGTCGCGATGAAGAATCGGCCAGGCCGCCTCCCAGATACCACCTTCTTGTTCGGGGCCGACGGCACCGCGGAGAGCGACGGCGCGCTCGCCGAGCCGTACCCGCGGCAGCCGACCGAACCGTGCGCGCGCCACCAGGCCGCAGTCTTCCGCGCTGAACACCACAACGCCCGTCGATGCCGTTCGCTCGCGCACCATCGAGGCCACACGGCGAACGACGGCTGGCGGGTCGTCGTCCTGCTGACAGGCCTGAAGGATCGAGACGATGTCCTGCACCATGGAAACCCTCCGAAGTTGCGGAGAGCGCGGCGGCCATGGGGGATGCGCTCCGGCGGCGGGCAGGAGTGCTCGCGCACCCGTAACGATGGCGACACGCTGAACTTCCTTCAACAGTCCGTCTGTCGACGAGCGTCGATCGGAGAGCGCGAGCACAGTGCGAGCGCGCGCTCGCGACAGTCGCGGCATGCTGCGCGCGGTCAGCGCGGCCACCTGATCGCGAACTCCCGTCGGCCACTCGCGCCCAAGAAACGTCCACGACTCGGCCACGCTCAAGAGGGCCTCGTCGGCCGCGAATCGCTCCGCGGAATGCAGACAGTTCTGCAGTGCTTCGGTAGTCGCCGCAACGCCGTCCACGTCTGCGACCAGCGCTTCGACGCGAAGTCGCGCAGCGAGGCCCATCGCCAGCGCAGCGTTGTCACCCGTCTCGCGCGCCTGCGCGATCGCGCCGACCGCTTCCCGTAACGCCGCCATGTCGTCGCCGGCTCGCAATGCGGCGCGGGCGCGCAGGCTCGACGCGTAGGCGTGATCGCAGTCCGCAAGCGCTGTCCGCATCTCCGGCAGGCGATCCTGCCAATAGAGGGACTCGGCCAGCAGGACCGCGAGGAACGGCGGCGCCTTCAAGTCTGCCGCCCAGGCTGCGGCAAGTGCGGCGCGAAGCAGACACTCGGCGGCCGTCAGCGCTGCGTCGCGAATCCAGGCGATTGCCACCTGCGGGATCGCCTCCAGGAGGCACTGGCACTCTCCACGCTCGCCCGTCGTCTTCCACGCCTTCGTCCACGTGGTGATGGCGACAGCGGATCCGCGACACCCCTCGCGGATCGCGAGCGCTGCCCAGATGCGAAGGTCTGCGCTGGAGCGGCTGCGACGATCGAGCGCTCCACGCTCCCGGCGGAGTTGTCGTAGCGCTTCGGCATGCCGGCCGCGCGATTCGAGCACGCGAACTCGTCCGAGCACGCGGTTGATTGTGTCGGTATCCAGTCCTCGCGAGTACGGCGTGCCAGCCGGTGGACGATCGTGAACGATCAAAGTCCCGCCGTCTCTCGCGTTCACGAGGCGAGCCAAAGCCTCGACGAACCCGCCGGGCCGGCCTGCGGCGTTCGCGGCAACGCCGCGCAGCCGCCGTTGTCCAATCCTCGGAACACCCGTCCAGGCGGCGCGGGCCAGGCTGAACGGAGAGAACGGCTCGACGGCGAATCTCGCACGATGCGGACGTCCGTTCCTGACGATGTCGAGAACAACCGAAGGCAACGCGTGGAGGCCGCCGACGACAACGACCAGCGCTGCCAGGTTCTGCCGCGCCCTCTCGGTCCACGTTTCCGTGTGATGCGCAACCAGCAGGGGCCGGTCCCGAAGCGTCGACAACCAGGTGCCGAGAGCGCCTGACGGACGTCGGACCGCGCGCGCCAGCAGATCCGCAACGATGGGAACGAACCCCAGCCGGCGCGCCTCGCGCGCCAGCATCGTCCAGCAAGTCCGCCAGCCGGATCCGTGCGGCGCATCAATGGACCAGACGTGCGGTCCGGAGTCGAGTGTTTCCTCGAGCCATGAGATCAATGTCGACACCAGGGGCGGGTCCAGAACGCAAACGCCGAACCCGCGACTCGGACGCTCGGCGGCGGAGACGCGATTCCCGGACGATGCCAGCAAGGTCGGCTGCAGGAAGCCGGGCGATGTCTCTTCCAGCGCCACTGCTTCAAGACGATGTGCACAAAGGAAGCTTTCGACGTCACGAATCGCGGCGCTCGTGAACAGGGTCGCTGAACACGCGGTCGTCGCCACCGCCTCGAACCACTCCGTTTCGCCGAGCGGTCCGAAATCGAGATATGAGGCGAGCGAGGGATGCCACAGACGGCACAGGCGCGAGCCGTCTTCCGCTAGTCGCCTGCGCATTTCCTGCTCGATGCTGCTGCGCGTCACCGCGACACTGGCGGCCGTCGCAAGATCGAGCCACGCCCCGTCACGCAACGCAATGAACCGGTTCGCGACGAGCACCACGTCGTCCATCGGCACTGCTCCCTGCAAAGAGCGTCGCTACAGAAGCCTGCGTTCGCGTCCTGCGCGATGCGCACCCGCATATGACGACGGCTCAGCGACTTTGCTGTGGGGAGACGGTCGTCGAGGCGCTGCGCGAGCGCCGCACAGCGGAGAAAGGTCGCAAAAAGTTCGTATAGAATGAGGCGGGTATGCTGCGTTTTCTCACTGCCGGTGAGTCGCACGGACAAGGACTCATCGCAGTGCTCGAAGGCATGCCGGCGGGTCTCACACTCGACCTGGACGCAATCACGATCCAGCTTCGGCGGCGGCAGGGCGGCTACGGGCGCGGCCGCAGGATGGCCATCGAATCCGACCGCGCGCAAGTCTTTTCCGGCGTCCGCCGGAGCAAGACCACAGGGGGCCCGATCGCGCTTCTCATTCCCAACAAGGACTGGCAGAACTGGCAAAAGACGATGCACGTCGAGGCCGAGATGCCCGAGGAGGCGACGGGCGCCAATCGTGCGCCGGTGACACGGCCCCGGCCCGGCCACGCCGATCTTGCCGGTGCGCTCAAGTACGGCCATGACGATATCCGTGACGTGCTCGAGCGCGCGAGCGCGCGCGAGACCGCGGCGCGGGTCGCACTCGGTGCCGTCGCACGCCAGCTGCTCGGCAGATTCGGCATCGAGGTGATGAGCCACGTCACGAGGATTGGCCCGGTAGGCATTGACGAGGCTCTGAGCATCGACGTCGACCGCATCCGCTCGATCCCCGACGATTCACCGCTTCACTGCGCGGACCTGTCGGTCGAACAGCAGATGATCGCGGCGATCGACGCTGCCAAGGAAGCGGGCGACACGCTCGGGGGGGCGTTCGAGGTCGTTGTGACCGGCCTGCCTGTCGGCCTCGGCAGCTACGTGCAGTGGGACCGGAAGCTGGATGGCCGGCTGGCGCAGGCGGTCATGTCGATTCCTGCGATCAAGGCGGTCGGCATCGGCAAGGGACCGGACGTCGCGAGGCTACCGGGATCCCGAATCCATGACGAAATCGTGCCGGCCGGCGATCAGCCCAGCGGCCATCCGGCCGTCGGAGTGTCGCGGCTGACGAACAACGCCGGAGGCCTCGAGGGCGGCGTCACCAATGGCGAGCAGCTGCGTGTCACCGGTTACATGAAGCCGATCGCGACGCTGATGCAGCCGTTGCGCTCGGTCGACCTCTCGACGATGACCGAGTCTCCAGCCGCCATCGAACGGAGCGACGTCTGCGCCGTGACGGCGGCGGCTGTGGTTGGCGAAGCGATGGTGGCGCTGACGGTGGCCGACGCGTTCCTGGAGAAGTTCGGCAACGACAACATCACCGACATCGCCAAGGTCCTGGAGGCGGCCGTCGATTCCGTACGCTCGCGGTTCTCCTCGCGTTCCACTCCCGCCCCCGCGCGCTCCTGACGCGCGCCGAGCACCGTCATGCTGCGCCCCATCGTCAAGTACGGCGACGGCATCCTCAACGACAGGGCTGCGGCAGTGGACGACATCACCGCCGACATCGATCAGGTGATCGACGACATGATCACGGCGATGCACGCCGCCCCGGGTATCGGCCTGGCGGCCCCGCAGATTGGCGTGCCACTTCGGATTTGCATCGTCGACCTGTCGGCCGGACGGCGAGCGGAGGATCTGCGGGTAATGATCAATCCGGAGTTCGTCGAACGTGAGGGCACGCAGCTCGAGGAAGAGGGCTGCTTGAGCCTGCCCGGATTTACGGCAACGGTGCTGCGGCCAAAGCGCGCCACGATCCGTGCCCTGGACCGCCAGGGCCGGGAACACGTAGTCGAGGGCCGGGAGCTCCTGGCGCGCGCGCTCCAACACGAGATCGATCACCTTGACGGCACGTTATTCGTCGATCGCCTGCGCGGCATCAAGCGCCGACAGATCGTCCGCCAGATTCAGAAGCTGAGGCGCACCGGACGATGGTGACGCATGCCCCGCTGCGTGTCGCATTCTTCGGCACTCCCGAATTCGCAGTCCCGGCGCTTCGTACCCTGATCGAATCCCGCCATATTGTCGTCGGCGTCGTCAGCCAGCCGGATCGGCCTCGGGGGCGCGGCAGGAAGCTCGGCCCCGGTCCAACGAAGGTGGTCGCGCTCGAGCACAAGATCCCGGTGCTGCAGCCCGAGAAAATGCGCGACGAGGGCTTCATCATGGCGTTGCGAGCGCTCGACACCGATCTCGGCGTCGTGGCGGCGTACGGACGCATCCTGACCGATACGATTCTCGCCGTGCCGCGGCTGGGCATGATCAACGTGCACGCGTCGCTGCTGCCGCGATGGCGCGGCGCGGCGCCGGTGCATCGCGCGGTCCTGGCCGGCGATGTCGAGACCGGGGTCACCATCATGCGGATCGTGCGGGAGCTGGATGCAGGTCCGATGCTGGCCGTCGCACGCCGGCCGATCGGTGCGGACGAAACGAGCCTCGACGTCGAACGGATGCTGGCAACGATGGGATCGGCGCTGGCGCTCGAGGTGGTCGAGCAACTCTCGCAGGGCCCCGTGCACGAAGAGCCGCAGCCGGACGCCGGGGTCACCTATGCCGAGCGGATCACGAAGGACGATTCGCCCATCTTCTGGTGGCGCTCGGCACACGAACTCCATAATCAGGTGCGCGGCCTTCACCCGTGGCCGCTCGCCTCAACAACCGTGGGCGGTCAACGCTTCCTCCTGGTGAAGACGGCGATAGCCGACAGTCCTGCGCCAGCCACCGCCCTTCCCGGTACGGTACTCGAGGCGATCGGCGATCGCCTCATCGTGGCGGCAGGGCATGGGGCGATACGCATCGTCGAACTGCGACCAGAGGGCCGGCGAACCATGACCGCTCGGGACTTCCTTGCCGGACACCCCCTCGCCGTCGGCGCACGGATGGAATGATCGCTCCGGCGCGGCGGGCTGCGTACGGCGCGTTGCGTGCCATCGAGACGCGGGCTCGCGATCTGGGAGACGTGCTGGCTGACGCCCGCGAGCGCCTGAGCGACGAACGCGACCGCGCGCTCGCGGCCGCGATCGTCGTGGGAACGCTCCGGTGGCGCAACCAGCTGGATTGGCTGCTGGCGCGGGCCGCAAAGCGCAAGACGACGAGTCTCGATCCCGAAGTTCTGGACATCCTCAGACTGAGTCTCTTTCAGCTGCTGCATCTCTCGCGGGTACCCGCGTCGGCCGTCGTAGACGATGCCGTCTCGTTGACGAAGCAGGCACGGAAGAAGAGTGCCGCGGGGCTCACCAATGCCGTGCTGCGGACCGTCGCCCGCACGCGCCCGCGACTCGAACTGCCCGAAATGCCATCACCTGCGGCCGAGGCGTCACAGGAAGCCCTGAGCGAGTACCTCACCATCACCGCCTCTCACCCTCGATGGCTCGTGGAGCGATGGGTGGAACGCCTTGGCGCGACTGCCGCTACTACGTGGGTCCACTTCAACAATCAGGAGCCGCCGATCACGCTTCGCGTCAACACTCTGCAAGTCACCCGAGCCGAGGTCGCCGAGCGGTTGAGGGCTGCGGGTGTGGACACCATAGCGGCGCGCTACGCGCCTGACGGGCTCGTCGTCGTCAGCGGCCAGCCGCTGCGAACGCCCGAGTTCGCGGCCGGGTGGTTCGTCGTGCAAGACGAAGCGTCGCAAATCGTTCCGATGCTGGCCGGATCGCGGCAGCGGTCGCCTGTGCTGGACGCATGCGCCGCGCCTGGAGGAAAGACGCTGGCCCTCGCCGCCGGCGTCGCGCGCGACGGTGTTCTTGTCGCCAGCGACGTGAGCGCAAAGCGCGTGTCGCTTCTGCGCGCGATCCTGCAGAAGGCGGGTGACCGTCGGACACGTCTCGCACAATTCGATCTGGAGCGGAGCGCGCCTTTTGAGAGCGTGTTCGATCTCGTCCTGCTGGACGCACCCTGCACGGGGCTCGGCACGCTGCGGCGCGACGTCGATATCCGGTGGCGGCGATCACCAGGGGACCTGCCAAAGGCGGCGGCGAAGCAGCGACGCATGATCGCGCAGGCGGCAGCGATCGTCGCACCCGGTGGCCGCTTGATTTACTCGACCTGCTCCAGCGAGCCGGAAGAGAACGAGCAGATCGTCGATCGCTTTCTTGCGGAGCATCCGGCGTTCGAGCAAGTCTCGCCGCAGGAACTCGTCGCCGACGGTGTGCCTGCCGAACTGCTGGACGATCGGGGCTGTCTGGCCACGCGTCCAGATCGCCACGGACTGGAGAGCTTCTTCGGCGCGGCCCTGGAGCGAAGGCGGGGCTAGGACGGGGCTGGTGCGGGGCCAAAGCCCCGCCACAACAGCGTGTGCCATGCCCCATGTCCCCATGTCCCCATGCGTCCATATCCCCCTGCACCCATGGGCCTGTTGTACACTGTGAGATTGCATGGCACTCTCGTCCCGCGTCTGGGGCGCGGGCAAGATCCTCGTCCTGCTCGCAGGCCTCACTGCGACCTTTCTCATTTCTGCATTCCTCTCGATACGATTCGCCGTGCGTGCGCGTGAGATCGTCGTGCCGAGTCTCGTCGGCCGCTCGGTGAACGATGCCTCGGTCATGCTCGAAGAGATTGGCTTGACGCTGCGTGTCGATGACAACCGCCGCGCCGACGAGAAGGTGCCGGCAGGTCACGTCCTGCTGCAGGATCCGCCGTCGGGCCTTCGCGTGAGACCCCAGCGGTCGGTTCATGTCTGGATCAGCCAGGGTGCGGCTGTGACGCTGGTCCCGAGCCTGCTCGGCGATACGGAGCGCAGCGCGCGGGTCCGCCTCGATCAAGGGGGGCTGACGCTCGCCGGCACCGCCGAAGTTCGCACGCACGACTACCCTGCCGATGCCGTGATTGCGCAAGATCCCGCGCCGACGACGCGCGGCACTGCGGTCGCCCTGCTCGTGAACCGCGGTGAGCGCGGCGCCAGCTACGTGATGCCGGATCTCATCGGCGTCGACGGCGAGCGCGCAGCGGAGTTCCTCCGCAAGCGCGGATTCCGAGTCGCCGTCGTCGGAACGCAGCCGTATCCCGGCGTGCCCGCGGGGATCGTGATCCGCCAAACTCCGGCCGGTGGATTCCAAATCGCGCCCGGTGAGGCGATGGCGCTGGAGGTGAGCCGGTGAGCGTTCGGCTGGCGCCGTCGATCCTGTCCGCGGACTTCGCGGCGCTGGGAGACGCTGTGGCCACGCTCGAACGGGGCGGCGCCGATGTGATTCACCTCGACGTCATGGACGGGCATTTCGTCCCGAACCTGACGATGGGGCCGGCCGCGGTGAAGGCGATCCGACGCGTCACGAAGCTGCCGCTCGAAGCGCACCTGATGATCTCGGATCCCGACCGGTATCTCGAGGTCTTCGCCGCCGCAGGGGCCCAGACGCTGACGGTGCACGCAGAGGTCCTGCCGCACTTGCACAGGACGATTCAGGCAATCAAGCGCCTCGGGTGCCGTGCCGGTGTCGCGCTCAACCCGTCGACACCGCCCGCGGTGCTGGGCGAAGTGGCTGGCGACCTGGATCTCGTGCTGGTGATGTCGGTGAACCCGGGGTTCGGCGGTCAGGCCTTTATCCCCAACACCGAGTCTAAGATCCAGCGGGTGCGTCAGTTGCTGGCGGCGGCCGGCTCGAAGGCCGAGGTCGAGGTCGATGGCGGAATCGACCTCGACAACATCGCCCGCGTCGTGGCCGCCGGCGCCTCTCTCGTCGTCGTGGGCGCCGCGATTTTCGAGGAGCCGGATCCCGAGCAGGCGACGCGCGCGCTGCGGGCCCGCGCCGTCGAGGCCGCCGCCGGCCGCGGGCCTCGATGACGTGGCCGGACGCCAGGGCTCGTCGCGCGTCCGGGTGCGATATGCAGAGACCGACCAGATGGGCGTGGTGTACCACGCCAATTACTTGGTGTGGTTCGAGGTTGGCCGGACCGATTTGCTGCGGCAACTCGGGTGGACCTATCGCGAACTCGAGCTCGCTGGAGTCCAGTTGCCGGTGATCGAGGTGGAGTGCCGCTATCACCGCCCGGCGCGTTACGATGATGAGATCGAGATTCGGACCACGGGCCAGCTCGTCTCTCCCGTCCGGATCGAATTCGACTACGAGGCGGTCCGGGTGCAGGACGCCGTCGTTACGGCAAGCGGCCGCACGCTGCACGCCGCGGTCACCCCCGATGGACGTCCGACGCGGCTGCCCGATCGCGTGAAGGAACTGTTTCAATGAATGCGTTCGTCACCGGCGTCGCCGGGTTCGTGGGATCACATCTGGCCGAGCGGCTACTCGATCGCGGCGTTCGCGTGACCGGCATCGACTGCTTCACCGACTACTACGCGCGTTCGATCAAGGAAGCCAACCTCGCGTCGGTGCAAGGGCGACCGGGATTCCGATTCGTGGAGGGCACGATCCAGGACACCGACCTGCCATCGCTCCTGGACGGCGTCACGCATGTCTTTCACCTCGCTGCGCAGGCGGGTGTACGAAAGAGCTGGGGACGCGATTTCCAGGTCTACACGGTGAACAACGTCGACGCGACACAGGCGCTGCTCGAAGCCCTCGTCGGACGGCCGATTGAGAAACTGGTGTATGCGTCGAGCTCGTCGGTGTACGGCGACAACGCGACCATCCCGATGCGCGAGGACACGCTGCCGCAGCCACTCTCGCCGTACGGAGTGACCAAGCTGGCGGCCGAGCATCTGTGTCACCTGTACAGCGCGAATCACCGCGTGCCGGCCACCTCGGTGCGGTACTTCACCGTCTACGGTCCTCGACAGCGGCCCGACATGGCGTTCAACCGGTTTTTCCGGGCCGCGCTTCAGGGCGCTCCCATCAGCATCTTCGGTGACGGTGAGCAGACGCGTGACTTCACTTTTGTGGACGACGCGGTGGCGGCGACGATCCTGGCGGCAGAACGCGGCACGCCCGGCCGTGCTTACAACATCGGCGGCGGATCTCGTGTCTCGGTGAACGAAGTCCTGCAGATGATCGAGCGTATAGCGGGTCGTCGGCTGGACGTCAGGCGAGAGGCCGCGCAGAAGGGCGACATGCGCGACACATACGCCGACACATCGCGCGCCCGCGCGGAGCTTGGCTTTGCGCCCACGACTTCCCTGTTCGACGGCCTGACCGCAGAGTACCGCTGGCTTTCATCTTCTCCAGTCCTTGCATGATGTTTGTGAAATCGACCCGACCGACGCTTTTACTGCTGCTCGTCAGCCTGACCTTCGTGACCATCGGCTGCGGCGCCAAAAAGGATGTCCTGCCGCAGGGAACCCGTGAGCCGGACAAGTTCCTGTACGACAAAGGAATCGAGTCGCTCGACAAGCATCGCTGGCTGAGCGCGCGCGAGTACTTCCGCCGCATCCTCGACACCTACCCTCAGAGTAACTACCGTCCCGATGCGAAGCTTGGTGTCGGCGATTCGTATCTCGGCGAGAACAGCACCGAGTCGCTGTTACTCGCGGTGAACGAGTACCGGGAATTCCTCACGTTCTACCCGACCAGCCCGCGCGCCGACTATGCGCAGCTGAAGCTCGGCATGACGCATTACAATCAGATGCGCAAGCCACAACGCGACCAGAGTGAGACGCGCGAAGCCATCAGGGAATTAGAGATCTTCGTGGAGCGGTACCCCAACAGCTCATTGATGCCTGAAGGCAGGCAGCGATTGCGGGATGCGCGCGATCGCCTGAGCACGCACGAATATGAAGTGGGCGTGTTCTACTTCAAGCAGCGCTGGTACCCCGGCGCCATCGATCGCCTGAAGGCCCTGCTGAAAGACGACCCTGGCTTCACGCACCGTGACGGTGCGTACTACTATC
This sequence comes from Vicinamibacteria bacterium, assembly GCA_963800785.1. Classification (GTDB taxonomy): domain Bacteria; phylum Acidobacteriota; class Vicinamibacteria; order Vicinamibacterales; family JAENWD01; genus JAENWD01. Next base: position 346,581 of record CAWDCH010000018.1, on the reverse strand, counting down.
TCGGAGAGTCATTGGTGAAAGTGAAGCTGTCCGCGGAAGCGCTGCCTTACTACGACAAGCTGCTGGCGGAATTCGAGAGCAGCGAATTCCTCGAGCAGGCCCGAGTACGGCGGGACGAGTTGAAGGGGCAGTTAGATTCGAAGACCGACTCGCCGACGCCACCGACCGCTGCCAGCCAGAAGCTGCCGCAGTCGCAGAACGCTCCTAAGCTTCCCTGAGCTAGTCGTTCTGCGTTCAGAGTTCGTCGTTCGTTGCTCTGAGCTCGTTGTTCGTCAGCCCGTTCGCCTCGTCGCCCGCTGGCGCGCTTCCTCGAAGTCGGCGACACGTGAAGTGTCGGGCGCGGGCGGCGACTGATAGGTTCGGTAGTAGTCGACCGCGGATCCGAGCGCCGTCAGCAGCACCACCCACAATGCAAGCTGCCCGAGCCACAGAAACGGCTGCGCGCCGTTCTGGCCAAGAATCAGCAGCAGGATCGCGGTGACCTGCGACGCCATCTTGATCTTTCCCAGCATCGATGCCCCGAATCCGGCGCCGCGAGCGGAAGCGAGGCTGCGGAGCCCCGTGACCGCCAGCTCGCGGCCGATAATGACCGCCACCATCCACGCCGGCGCGAGCCCGAGTTGCACGAGGGAAATAAAGGCCGCCGACGTCAGTAGCTTGTCGGCGATCGGATCCATCATCCGGCCTAGAGAGGTGACCTGCCCCCGCCGCCGCGCCAGATAGCCATCCAGCCAGTCGGTAAACGATGCCAGACCGAAAATCGCGGCGCCCACGAGCGGCGTCGGGATGCCGACGAGCGCGTGCCCTTCGAACTTCGTGAGCAGCACGACGACCAGCAGCGGGACGAGGAAGATGCGGGTAACGGTGAGCGCGTTCGGCAGGTTCATGAGCCGCTCAGCCGCATTGTAGCAGCCCATGGGATATGATCGGCGATCGCATGAAGGCCATTCTGCTCGCCGGGGGCAAGGGCACGCGCCTGCGGCCCCTCACGCTTCACACGCCAAAGCCAATCGTGCCGATCTTCAATCGGCCGTTTCTCCACTATCAGATCGATTTGCTGCGTCAGATTCCGGAAATCGACGAAGTCATCCTCAGCCTCAACTATCAGCCCAGACGGATCGAAGACGTGTTCGGTGACGGTTCCAGCATCGGGATCAAAATCCGCTACGTCGTCGAGCCGGCGCCGCTTGGCACCGGCGGCGCCGTACGGTATGCCGGAGATACGCTGACCGAGTCCGTGGTTGTCTTCAACGGCGACGTGCTGACACAGGTCGATCTGGCCGCCGTCCTCCGCCTGCACCGCGAGCGGCGCGCGCGCGCGACCATCGTGCTGACGCCGGTGGACAATCCGACCGCGTACGGGCTCGTCGAGACGGACGACCACGGCAATATCCTGCGGTTCCTGGAAAAGCCCTCGCCAGAAGAGATCACGACCAATTACATCAACGCCGGCATCTACGTGCTCGAGCCGGAGACGTTCGATCGCATTCCCAAGGACACCGCATGGTCGATCGAGCGCAGCTTCTTCCCGTCGTTCATCGAGCGCGGCGAGACGTTCGTCGCCTATCGCTACGACGGCTACTGGATTGACATCGGGACGCCGGAGAAATACACCCAGGTGCATCGCGACATCATGGACGGACGCTACCAGGCACCGCCCTTCGCGGGCGAAACGAACGGGCACATCTTTCGCGGCGACGATGTTCGCATCGAGGAGGGCGCTCACGTCGAAGGTCCGGCGTTTCTCGACGCCGGGACGATCGTGCGCGCGGGCGCCCGGGTGGGCCCCTATGCCGTGATCGGGCGGGCGTGCGTGATCGAGGAAGACGCCCGCGTCCGCGGCAGCATCGTCTGGCCAAACGGCCGCATCGCGCAGGAGGCGTCGGTGTCGGACGCGCTGGCCGGGCGACACGTACACGTCGGCCGCGGCGCGGAAGTGCGCGCAGGCGCCGTCCTCGGCGACAAGAGCGTGGTCACCGACTACAGCAGGGTGTAGCCATATGGATCCGAACATTTTCAAGGCGTACGACATTCGAGCCCTGTACCCCTCCGAGATCGACGAGCAGACGGCACGGCTGATCGGACGCGGCTTCGTCGCGTATCTCGGGGCGTCGCAGATCGCGGTCTCGCGAGACATGCGCCTGTCGTCGCCATCGCTGGCGGACGCCTTCGTCAACGGTGCGCTCGAGCAGGGCGCCACCGTCATCGACTGTGGGCTGATGGCCACCGACATGATGTATTTCGCCGTCGCCAGCGAACGCCTCGACGGCGGCGCGCAGATCACGGCATCGCACAACCCGCCGCAGTACAACGGCATCAAGATGGTGCGCCAGGAAGCACTGCCGCTGAGCGGCGATGCGGGTCTGGGCGAGATCCGCGACATGATTCTGAACAACACCCTGCCGGCGCCGGCGGCGCAGCCAGGCCGCCGCACGGCGAAGGACGTCCTGGGCCCGTACGTCAACCACGTCTTTTCGTTCATCGACAAAAGCGCGATCAAGCCGTTCACGTGCGTGCTCGATGCCGGCAACGGTATGGGCGGGCTGGTCGCGCCGCGGCTGTTCGAGCAGTTGCCCTGTCACGTGATCCCCATGTGCATGGAGATCGACGGACGCTTCCCGAACCACGAAGCCAACCCCTTGATCGAGGAGAACCGCGCGCACATTGTCGAGCGAGTGGTGCGCGAGCGCGCCGATGTGGGCATTGCCTGGGATGGCGACGCCGATCGGTGTTTCTTCATCGACGGGACCGGCGAATTCGTGTCGGGCGACTTCATCACCGCCCTGCTCGCCGAGGCGTTTCTCCTGAAGTATCCGGGCGCGAAGATCGTCTACGACCTGCGCGCGAGCCATGCGGTCCGCGACGTGGTGACGCGCCTGGGAGGCACGGCGATCATGAATCGCGTCGGCCATTCTTTCATCAAGAAGACGATGCGCGAGCGCGATGCGATCTTCGGCGGCGAGGTGACCGGCCACTACTATTTCCGCGACAACTTCTATGCGGACAACGGCTTCATTCCGGCCCTGCTGCTGCTGGAACTGATGTCGAAGAAGGGACAGCCCCTGGCCCAGCTCCTCGCGCCGCTGAAGGCCAAGTATTTCATCTCGGGAGAGATCAATACGAAGGTCGCGAGCATGGATGTGGTCGCGTCCAAGCTGGATGGCTTGAGCAAGAAATACGCGTCCGGGACCGTCGAACATCTCGACGGCGTGTCGGTCGAGTACGACGACTGGCACTTCAATGTGCGGCCGTCGAATACCGAGCCTCTGCTGCGACTGAACCTTGAAGCGACGACGCCGTCGACGATGGAGGAGAAGCGCGACCAGGTGCTGGGGTTTATCAGGAGCTAGGGCACGCACCGCCAGGAGTTGGAATGGCCCGACTGACGTCGGGCCCTACTCCCGCCGACTTTCTGCTCTATTGCAAGGAACGCTTCGCTGCCTGACGTTTGCTATAATCTCCCAGCGCCGCACGCGGGCTTAGCATAGTGGTAATGCTCTGGCTTCCCAAGCCAGCTAGACGGGTTCGATTCCCGTAGCCCGCTCCAGCCTCCGCTGGCACGTGCGAAGGCTGTTCACGGTAGCGCTCGATCCTTATTTCTTTCCCTTCCCCTTCGCCGCACGCCGCTCGGCCCAGTACTTGCGCATGCGCTCGGAGACGGCCTTTCGCTCGGCGGCGGACATGGGATGCTTGCGACCAGGCTTCTTTCGTCGCTTCGTCACTCCAAGATCGTCGCCGCCGGACTTCAATTGGCCGGCGCGTCCGAGTTCGGGAAACAACTTCACCAGCGATGCGATCTCGGTACGCAATGTCAGCAGACGCGCGCGTGCGCCCACGAGAGCCAACCCGCGAAATTCGGCCTGTGCTATCCGCTTTGCCACATGTCCCTCCTGTCAGCCTTAGGTACAAAGCCAGACTCTATCGAGCCTTCATCCTACACCGATGACGACACCAGTGACCCACATCGAAGGTAATACGCGTGACGATCCTTGTAAGCTTACGACACTGCACGGTTCATCAGGAAGGTGACAAAGACCGCGGTAAGAAGCATCCACACCGCGGACCGTCCCGACAATCCGAGTGCCGCCGCCGCTATCGCCGCCGGCCACAAGTGGGGCTTCTGCGAAAGATTACCCACCAGTTGAATGGTGGCGCCTGCCAATAGCCCTATCGCTGTCGCGTTGACGATGTCCAGGAACCGCCGCGCCCGCGGCGATGAGCCGAATCGTCCAATCACGGGTTCGAGCAGGCTGACGAAGACGAACGCAGGGAGAAAGATTGCGGTCGTCGCGACGATTGCACCGCGCGGCCCGTCGAGCAGATAGCCAATGAAGGTCGCCGTCGTGAGAACCGGGCCAGGGGTCACCTGTCCAGCCGCCACGGCGTCCAGTAATTGCTGTTCGGTCAACCACGCAAGCGGCGAGACGAGCGAGCGAAGAAGCGCAATTAGTACGTAGCCGCTGCCATAAAGAACTGCACCGACCTTGAAAAAGAACGCGGCGATCTCGCGAAGCTGCGGCTCGGGACGCGGCGATGTCGCGATTACCAACGCCGTCAGCGTCGCATGACCTCCGAGGAAGGCCAGGATGACAGGCGTCACCGGCCGCGACCACGCCCACACCAGGCCACAGAAAGCGCCGCCGAGCAGCAGCAAGAACGGATCGATGCCGGCAAAGACCAGGCCAGCAACAGTTGCGGCGATGACGACGAGGGGCCAGTGCCGCATCGCCGTTCTGCCCATGCGAACCACACCGACGGCCATCACGGCGACAACCGCCGGCGCGGTACCTGAGAGGAGCGCCACCGGACCGGGCAACGAACCGAATCGCACGTACAACCATGCCAGGGCAGAGGTAATAGCCGCGGCGGGCACGATGAAACACACTCCCGCGACGACCAGCCCTGGCCATCCGGCTCGGCGGTAACCCACCGCCATTGCCATTTCCGTGGAGTTGGGCCCCGGGATGAGATTCGTCAGGCCGACCAGATCGACAAACGCCTCCGGCGAAAGCCATTGGCGCCGGCGAACCGTTTCCTCTTCGATGAGCGTGAGATGTGCGGCAGGGCCGCCGAAACCGACCGCGCCGAGCCAGAGAAAGAGCCCGGCCAGCTCGATGAGCCGCCCGCGCTGACGGTCAGAGTCCACGAGGCGTCCGACTAGTAACCCGACGCCGCTCCGGCGGCAGGCGTCCCACCTTTCGACTGCTGGACGATCCGTACGCCGGCCGAGGCGCCGATTCTCGTCGCGCCCGCCGCAACCATCGCTTCGAGCCCTGCGAAGTCGCGGACACCGCCCGCAGCCTTGACCCCCATTTCCACACCCACCACACGACGCATCAGCGCGACATCCTCAGCCGTCGCACCGCCCGGGCCGAATCCCGTAGACGTCTTGACGAAGTCCGCACCAGCGGCCTTGCTGATCGTACAGGCGGTGACCTTCTCGTCGTTCGTCAGATACGCGGCCTCGATGATCACCTTGCTGATCACGCCGGCGTCGCGGCAGGCCGATGTCACGGCTTCGATGTCCCGCTCGACGGCGTGCAAATCGCCAGACTTCAACGCGCCGACGTTGATCACCATGTCGATCTCGGCAGCCCCGTCGAAGATGGCCCGCCGTGTTTCGTAGTGCTTGACATCGGCGGTCGTCGCCCCGAGCGGGAATCCCACGACCGTGCAGACCGCTGATCGGTTGCCCTGCAGAAGCTTGACCGCAGTGCGCACCCAGTACGGATTGATGCAGACGGTGGCAAAGCCGAACTCGGCAGCCTCACGGCAGAGCGTCTCGATATCGCGGCGGGAGGCATCCGGCTTGAGCAACGTGTGATCGATAAGTCCTGCGACGTCACCGGGCCGCGCGCCACTGGCATGCATGCCCAGCCGCGTCGCGCCGGCATCGAGCACGCCGCGCACGCGATCGGGACAGCAATCGTACAGGAACCCGTGACAACTGCAGGCCTGCTGGCGAGCGGTGACGCCGCCCGCGGCGATTTCTTCGACGATGATTTCGATCAGCCGTCGGACGTCCATGACGTCAGCGGCGCTCGAGGCGCGCAATCTTGTCGATCCGCGCGGCGTAGCGGGGCTCGCGCATCGAGCTTTCCAGGAACCGCAAGACGATGCGCTGGGCGGAGTCGACGTCGACGAGCGTCGCGCCGAGCGTCAGGACGTTCGCGGCGTTGTGCTCGCGGCTGTAGCGGGCGAGCGTTTCATTCGTGCACATCGCCGCGCGGACGCCCGCGATTTTGTTTGCCGCAATGGCCGACCCAATGCCAGCGCCGTCGATCACGATGCCCGCGTCCGCCTCGCCGCGTGCGACGCGCTGAGCCACGGCTGCCGCGATGTCTGGATAGTCAGCGGGTGCCTTCTCGAGAACGCCAACATCCTCGACGGCAATCCCTCGGGCGCGGAGCCAGGGAACGAGTGCCGCCTTCAGCTCGAATCCGACGTGGTCGCCGCCGATGGCGACGCTCTTGACGGCACCGGGAGTCGGCATGCTCTCGAGCGCGCGGCCGTCTTCGAAAATCACCGTGATGCGCCGGCTGCGCAGCGTGTCTTGCGCCAGCGGCGTGATGTGACCGCGCGACGCCACGAGTACGGTCGAACCGGGCTCGAGGATCCGTGCGTCCGCTTCGGTGATGATGTCGAACCGTTTCGATTCCATTCCGCCGGTGTGCTACCCTCGACGGCCATTCTCCGCCATCGATGACGCCTCCTATCTTACTGTCAGCCGACGCGATCCATCAGCGCATCCACGAACTGGCCGCGGAACTCGCCCGCGACTATGCCGACGCACGGCAACTGCATTTCGTCTGCGTGCTCAAAGGCGCATTCGTCTTCCTCGCAGACCTGGTGCGCGCCGTCGACAAGCCAACGACGATGGACTTCCTTGCGGTCTCGAGCTACGCGAAAGGCACGACCAGCACGGGCGAGGTGCGGCTGCTGAAGGATCTCGACGCCGCCCTTGACGGCCGCGACGTCCTGATTGTCGAGGACATCGTCGACACGGGATTGACTCTTCAGTACCTGCAGGACATTTTGCGCGCGCGCGGTCCGCGGACGCTCAGAACCGTGTGCCTCCTGAGCAAACCCTCACGGCGGAAGGTCCAGGTGCCGGTGGACTACATCGGCTTCACCATCGAGGACCGGTTCGTCGTCGGGTACGGCCTCGACTTCGAAGGACGCTACCGGGGGTTGCCGTACATCGGTGTTCTGGACGAATAGCAGCGTTGTCGAGGCCTGTCGGCGAAGCGACACCGGGCCCACTCACTGTCGATGTGCGGACCCCGCCGACAGCGGCGTCTGGCCAACTGAGCGACGGCCCGGGTAAAATCCCGGCCACTTTTTGCCAATTCCACCCCGACAATTCGTCAAAACCCTGGTGTTTGGCGATGGGCACGGTCCGTGCTTGCTCCCATGTCGACCGCGGCCGCCGGCAGCAGCCGTGGACGGAACGGAGAGCACGACGATGGCGCAACGGGAACGAGCGATTCAGGACCTGTCCGGCGATTGGACCCGCTACCGGTTCGCGCCGCCGGTCCACTCCGACCGCCGCCGCCGGCGGCGAAACCGCCGAGCCACTGCCCCGGTCGCCACCCCGAAACGCACCGCCCGCACTCGATAGAACCCACCTCCTCGCTATTTATTCGCGCTCACGGCGGCTTTGATTCGCTCGGCGAACTGATTCGCGTCCTCGAGTACCCGACGCCTCGTTCAGCGTTTTTACCTGTCGGTCGCGCATCAGGATCTGCCCGTTGACGATCGTCGTTTCGACGTCATCTCCCCTGGTCGTGTAGACCAGGTGCGAGATTGGATTGTAGAGTGGGGTTTGCCGCGCCCGCTTGACGCCAATCACGATCAGGTCGGCGCGCTTTCCAGCCTCGAGCGAGCCGATCTCGTGCTGCAGCCCCAGCGCGCGTGCCCCCCCCATCGTCGCCATCTCGAGCGCGGTCGGGGCAGGCACCATCCGGGGATCGTGCGACTGCAGCTTGTGCAGGAATGCCGCCTGACGCATCGCCTCGAACATGTCGAGATCGTTGTTGCTGGCAGCGCCATCGGTGCCAAGCCCAAGAGCGAGCCTCGCTGCCAGGTACTTTGGCACCGGCGCGGTGCCGCTCGCGAGCTTCATGTTGCTTTCGGGATTGTGCGCAACACCAATCCCCCGCTTCGCGAGGATTGCTACATCGTCGTCGTCGACCCAGACGCCGTGCGCGGCGACGGTTCGGGGCGCCCAGAAACCGATCGACTCGAGGTATCCAGTCGGCGTCAGCCCCGATTGTTCGCGAATGATACGCACCTCGTCCTCCGTCTCCGCGAGGTGCGTAATCAGCGGCACCTTGTATTTGAGGGCGAGGTCGCGACACGCCAGTAGCACCTGTTTGTCGAGCGTATAGGCGGAGTGCGGGGCCACGGCGGGTGTGATCAGCGGATCGTTCTGAAACGCCTTGATGAACGTCTCCGTTCGCGCCAACCCCTCAGCCGGCGTCTTCGCGTCGGCAACCGGGAACTTGATGATCGTCTCTCCCAGTACGGCGCGGAGGCCAGCGGCCTTCGCCGCCTTTGCGATCTCTTCCTCGAAGTAATACATGTCCGCGAACGTCGTCGTTCCCGACTGAATCATCTCGAGTGCAGCCAGACGCGTACCGACGGTCACCATCTCTGGCGACACGGTCTTTGCCTCCGCGGGAAAGATGTACTTTGTCAGCCAGTCCATCAGCGCGAGGTCATCGGCGAGACCACGATAGAGCACCATCGGCGCATGGCCGTGGGTATTGATCAGGCCCGGCAGCACGATCTTTCCCGTGGTATCGATCGTCTCCCGCGCCGTGAATTGCGCGGCGATGCCCTCCGGGGTGTCAACGGCGACAATGGCTGCACCGTCAACGGCGATGGCTCCAGTGCGCAGTACACGACGCGCGCCATCCATCGTGATCACGGTTCCGCCAGTAAGTATCAAGTCGATCTGACGCGTCGCCGCGCCAAGCGTCGCGATGAGCGCCAGGCATCCCGCCAGTGGTCCTGCAAGCAATCGAGGCATCGGCGGAATCTTACTCGGAGAAACTCGTTGTATAGTTCCGGGCGTGCCGGTCCATCTGATCGAGCATCCGCTCGCCCAGGACGCCCTCGCGACGCTGCGGGACGCGCGCACGGGCCCTGACGTCTTCCGCCAGACCGCGCGACGGATCAGCATGCTCCTGGCCATGGAAGCGCTCCGCGACCTGCCGACGATCGTGTCCGAAGTGGATACACCACTCGAGACGGCTCCTGCACGCCGCGTTGCGGCGGACGTCGTGGTGGTACCGGTGCTCCGCGCGGGACTCGGGATGTTGGATGCGGTGCTGGAGCTGGTGCCTGGGGCGCGGGTCGGCCACCTCGGGTTGCAGCGCGACGAGCGCACTGCCGTAGCCTCGAAGTACTACTCGAAGCTTCCTCCCAACCTGCGCGACAGCTACGTGTTGATGGTCGATCCGATGCTCGCTACCGGCGGGAGCGCCATCGCCGGACTCGATCTGCTGCTGGCGGCCGGTGCGACCAACATCCGCGTCGTCTGCATCGTCTCGGCGCCGGAAGGCCTCGCCGTTCTGCACGACGCGCATCCTGAGATCGACATCTTCACGCCCGCCGTCGATCGCGAGCTGAAGGAGCACAAGTTCATCCTGCCGGGCCTCGGAGATTTCGGCGACCGGCTCTACGGGACGATCTGACCATGGGCAACCAACCGGCCGGCAAGCGTACACGTGGTGGCACCGCGGATCAGAGCGGCACGTGGAAGACCGCGATCACGCGCATCGAGCCGAACAAGGTGCTCGTGCGCGGATATCTTCTCGACGAGCTGATGGGCCGCGTCAGCTTCGCCGATGCCATCTATCTCCTGCTTGCGGGCGAACTGCCGACGCCCTCGGTGAGCCGGCTGATCTCCGCAATCCTCGTGTCCTCCGTGGACCATGGCGCGATGCCGCCGTCGACCGTCGTAGCCAGGAACGTCGCGACCACCGGCGCACCGCTCCGCGCGGCGGTCGCTGCCGGCGTCCTGAGTTTCGGCTCCTATCACGGCGGGGACGTCGAGGGCTGCATGGAGATGCTCGACGCCGGCCTGGCACTCGTGCGCGACGGGCACTCTTACCAGGATGCCGCGGAGGCGATGGTGCAGCGGAAGCTCGATGTCGGCGAGCGTGTGCCCGGGCTCGGGCATCGGCTGCACTCGCGCGATCCGCGCGCGCAGAAGCTGCTGCAGATGGCGTACGAGCTCGATCTCGAGGGCGAGCACATTCGTCTGATGCGAATGATCGACCGCGCTCTCGCCGCCGCTCTCGGGCCGTCGGCGGAAGACATCCATATCAACGTCGATGGCGCCATCGCCGGCATCTGCGGCGACCTCGGGCTGGATCGCGAATTCGGCAACGCGCTCTTCATCATCTCGCGCGTACCCGGCCTCATCGCGCATGCGCACGAGGAGCGCTTGCGCGAGCGCCCGATGCGTCGCATCGATCCGAGCAGCACCGTCTACGACGGACCTGGGGAGCGGCGCCTGCCGGAACATCGGAAGTAGCTCCGGGCTCCGGGCTGGACGACCACGTTTCGGAGCCGGTCCCGCTCGATGATCCCGAAGGAGACGACTAGCAGCGCCTCGCGATGTCGAACACGCGACCGTCTCACTCGGGCCAGAAGTCAAGACGCCTGAAAGTGTCGCCAACTGACCGCTTTGTCGCGCTGACCCGCAACGCCTGGAGCGCCCACGACGCGCCACACAGGTCGCACGTCCAGTAACTCACGCCCTTGGGACACCGAAGAGACATACGGCAACAACTCGGATACGAGCTTCATTGCCGTCTGCGACATGAGCCAGCTCGCCGTCGGGGTGCGTGCGCAGAACGCGGTTTTGTATGACCCGTACACGTATGCGAGCAACAGGAGCACTTCAGAACCTTAGCTCTACTATTACGGCGCAATGTGTATATCACCCCATCTCTGCAGTTCAACATAAAGAAGAGTTAGGCCTTTCCTCCTTCAACCCAACAGGCTCCACTTCGACGACCCTTCGTCGCCGCAAATGAGGAATTGTTGAGCTAATACGCAAGGGGGACGTAAACGCAAGCGCCCCTAGCCCGACAGGAGGCCGTAGGCCATGAGCTTCTGCGACGAAGAACGCGCCGAGTTGATCGCCGCGCTGACAAATACGGTGACGTTTGCCGACGCGCTGCTAGACGCTTGTTGTCGGCACCTGCGAGGACGTTCATCATGAGACACGAAACCGTTCACGACCACGACACTTGGATTCGCCTCTTCGTAGCCGCAATCAGCGGAGAAGTGTCCAGGCACCCCGGCGCACCAATTGAGCCCGCGACGCTGGCGAAGACGTGCGGCGCAATTGCCGACGCGGCGTTGAAAGAGGAACGGCAACGGCGGTGTGGCAAGTAAGGGGCGTGTGAGGTGCGGGGAAGCCTCAAACAGCGATACCGGCTCGTGGTCGATCATGCTCGGTCGATGACGCCGTGTACTACAGCCACCGCTACACCGCATGGGAACCACTGGAGAAAGGCCGCGCGAGAGAAGCGAGAGATTTCGAGGCGAGAGGCTGGGAACATGAACGACGGATCTCAGCCATCCTAGGCTCACATGAGTCGGGGCGTTGGCAATGACGCCGAATTCAGATTGGTGGGCACGCGCACACGAACCGCCCAAGCTGGCAGTCGTGGCGTGTGATGCGGGTCGCGTCGTCACGATGACGCTAGGGCACAACATCGCGTCACTCGATGTGCGGTGCGTCCCGTCGATCGGACATGAGCTGGTGCTGTTCATCAATGGCGAGCTTCGCCGCGGGCGCGTGTTCCGACGTAATCAACCGCTGGAGATAATCCAGTCGATTACAGACACCGTGCGTTCGTTGCAGTCACGAGGATGGCAGGCGGCGCAGGAGAAGCGCGCCGATTTTGAGGCGAGAGGTTGGGGGGCCGCGTCCAGTTAAGCCGATGTCACTTGGGTCGAAGCTGCAGATTTCACTACCTCAAGTATTTGCGGCGCTGGCGTCGGTCTGCCTCTGTAGTCAAAAACCCAGTGTGCTGCGGCGAGTAAATGCAATGCGTTGCTTGAAGCAGAACAGCGGATTTTGTCTCAAGGTCTCCGGCACCTTGAGTTGGAAGCAATTGCATTTCAGCGTATCGACACGAACACGCTGAAGGCTGCCGCAAAAAAGCCGGCAAGGTCGTGGCGGAGTTCATGATAGTTGTGTCGCCGGATGGCAAAACGACGACGGTCAACTACACGGAGACGGACGCACAAGGGAAGCCGATCAAGGGCTCGGCAGTGTACGACAAACAGTGACTCTCCGGCTTGCCACCACGGTTTGTCGCCCTTGATGGCGCGCGCGAGAGCGAGTTGAGGTCACCACTCCGATTGGTGGGACCGCGCGAGAGAGCCTCCACGTCCTCAGCAGATCGAAAGCCGCTTTGCACGATGCGGAAGGGCGAACATCAGGTCACGCTCGAGAAGCGCGAAGTGATGCCTGCGATGGGCGAGGAGTTGATTCTCGCAGGTCGAGCGCCGGCCCGAGGTGTCTCCAGTGCGGGATCCGCCCCATGTGGATACCCGCGGGACGATCGCCACTTCGCGCGTACGTTTCTCCAGTGAGTGTTTCAACCAACCATTGATCGGTCGGTCGGCCGTCGAGATAGGCGTCGCCCGTATAGCCGATCGCGACGAGCGCGTCCCGCGCCTCAAAGACGATGTTCTTGTTCGAGACAGGGTCGAATTCAGCGCCCGCGCGCGTGAGCAAACGGTCCGTCACCTGAAGGGCGAACCAGTGCGACGCCGTTGCCGTGACGAGAGTCATCCGAGAGGTTCGAGGGGCACGCGTCCACGCTGCACGACCAGCGCACGACGGCTGCGACAACGCACATAGTAGAGGCGTCGTTGCGCTCGCATGTTGTTGTAGTTATTGGTGCGCGCTGGTGGATTCGAACCACCGACCCCCGCCGTGTGAAGGCGATGCTCTACCGCTGAGCCAAGCGCGCCCTAGGAAGACATCGATCGTACCTCAGCGTCAGGCTCTGTCGCAAGCGCCCGCGGGCCGCGGGGCACCACTGCACAAGCACCTGAGCGCCTCCGCACTTCCGCACCCTTCCGCACCCTTTTCGCACCGCGCCGCACCTTCCCGCACCCTTCCGCACCCCATCCGACAGACGCCTCAGAGAGCAATCAATTCCGCAAACTTCGCGAGATCGATATTTCCGCCGGACACGATCGCGACAATCGGGTCCCGGCCTGCCTTCCCTGCCAACGCCGCCGCGAGCGGCATGGCACCCGCGCCCTCGGCGATCACACGCGCCTTCTCGGCCAGCAGGCGCATCGCCTGCCGGGTCTCGTCCAGCGTCACGACGAGCGAGTCGTCGACGAGCGGTCTCATCCGATCCCACATCCGGGGGAATACGCTTTGGCCGCCAGCGCCGTCGACGAACGACGCCGTCCAGTCGGGGAATACCTGCGGGCCACCTCGGGCCATGGACAACGCCATCGGGGCAGCGGTCTCGGGTTCTACGCCAAGGATGCGGGTCTCCGGCCGGAGCGCCTTGATCGCGCTGGCCACGCCGGTGATCAGCCCGCCGCCGCCGATGCTCGCGATTACCGTTGCGACGTCCGGCGCATCCTCCAGAATTTCCAGGCCCATTGTCGCGTGACCCGCGATGAAGTCGTCGTCGTCGAAGGGGTGGATGAAGGTGCCGTCGACGCCCGGGAACGAGCGCGTCTCAAGTGCCTGCCACGCCACCTCGTACGGCACTGGGATCAGCGTGGCGCCCAGCGCCCGCATCCGCGCGATCTTCGACGCCGGGGCCGACTCGATGGCGACCACCGTGCACGGCACACCCGCATGCCTGGCCGCGTAGGCGACGCCCTGGCCCGCGTTCCCGGCGCTAATCGTCCAGACGCCGCGTGCGCGGTCCGACTCGGAGAGCATCGCCACCGCATTGGCCGCGCCGCGCAGCTTGTAGGCGTTGATCGGCTGTAGGTTCTCGAGTTTCAACCGGATATCCGGGTAACCCGCGCCAAGTTCCAGTCGCACGAGCGGTGTACGAACGACCGTTGAGGCGATGCGGTCGCGCGCCGCCAGCACTTCTTCGATGCGAATCGGGCGGACGGCTTCAAGCTTCGGAGCCACAAGAAGATAGAGGTGATTATAAGTGGCGCCGGTCAGACTGTGCAGCCGGCTCGTGCATAACCTTGCACCGGCCGATAAGACGTAACGAGAGGACTCTCTTTCGAACGTGGCCCAACAGTCTCTGGCGGCGCGGGACCGCCTGTACCTCGCCGACGTCGTAGCGGCGGCCTACGCGTGCGCCTTTTACGCCTGGCTCGTCGTCCGTCCGCCCGGGACGCCCTCGACCACACTGATCGGCGAGATTGCGTTCTATCCCTTGGGCCTTGCGCTGGCCTGGGCCAGTTGGCGGAACTCGCGGGTTGCCGGGCTCGACAGCCGGACGCGCCTCGGTTGGCGACTCCTGGTCGGCGCGTACCTGGCGCTGTGGATCAGCGGCACCGTCTGGTCTTTTCTCCTCCGCATCAGCAACACCGCGGTCCCGCCCTGGGTCGACTGGCTGGAGATCTTTCAGCACCTTCTGGCGCTCGCCGCCTATTTCGCGTTCCCCGATCGCCCGACGGCCGGCAAGACCGATGCGCGGTTTTTCGCGGACCTCGGTCTGACGATCGTCGCCGGCTTCGTGCTGGCCTTCGATTTCGTAATGAGGGCAGCCGCGGCCGAGCCGGGAACCGAAGCCTACGTCATCGCCCTCATCGGTGCGTTTCTCGACTGGCTGATGTTCATCGTGCTCACCGTCGGGGCGGCCCGCAAACGCGATCCGGAAGTGCGCACGACGTTCGCGCTGCTCCTCGCGGCGAGCATGTCGTACCTCTTTGCGAACTACTTCTACTCGCGCGACTCGGGCAGCTACCGGCCCGGCGACGCCGTCGACGGCCTCTGGTTCGCCGCGTGGGTGCTGCGCTGGGCAGCCGTGCGCTCGGCGTGGCATCTGTATCGACGCCGGTCGGCCTCGCCGCCCGAAGACATGAGCGAAGGGGCCGTCGCCTTTCGCAGCAGCGTGCTCTCGTATCTGATCCTTGCTGGCGCGTTCCTGCTGCTCGTCGGCGAGATTCTGTTGGGCGCCCGACGCTCCGTCGAACTGATGGCGCTAGCCGCGACAGTGATGGCGTCGCTGCTGCTCTTCCGTCAGGTTGCCGAGCTCCGCGTCAGCCGGCGCCTCTTCGAGGCGCAGCTCGCGCAGGAGGCGCGCTTCCGCTCGCTCGTTCAGCACTCCTCCGATGTCGTGCTGGTCGTGAACAACGAGGGCGTCATCACGTATGTGAGCCCGTCCGCGTCTCGCATCTTCGGCGAGCCGTCGGACATCGCCATCGGTACGAACATCCGCTCTCTCGTTCCACCCGAGGACGCCGCCACGTTGTCCTCAATCTTCAAGCCGACGGGCAAGGAGCCGCGCTCCCTCGTCACACGGGTGCGCAACGCTGCGGACGAGTGGCGCGATCTCGACGTGCTCTGGAGCGACCTTCGCAGCGACAAGGCAGTCGGCGGCATCGTGCTCAACTGCCGCGACGTAACGGAACGCAACGAGCTCGAGCGCAAGCTGCAGCACGCACAGAAGATCGACGCGGTCGGACACCTGGCGGGCGGGCTCGCGCACGACTTCAACAACGTGCTGATGGTCATCCGCGGTTATACGGAACTGCTTCGCGCCGATTTGCCGCGGGATGCGTCGTGCCAGGCCGACCTCGCCAACATGGAGCTGGCCGTCGACCGCGCCAGCACGGTCACGCGCAAGCTTCTCGCCTTCAGCCGTCGCCAGGCGGTGCAGCCAACGGTCCTCGACCTGAATGCCGTGTTGAGCGATCTGCAGCCGATCTTCCGGCAGCTGATGACCGACAACGTCAACGTCCGCCTCGAGACCGAGCGCGAGCTCTGGCGTGTGAAGGCGGATCAGGGACAAATCGAACAGGTTGTTGTCAATCTCGCCACCAACGCGCGGGATGCGATGCCGCGCGGCGGACCGCTGCGCATCGTCACCAAGAATCAGCGTGTGGAAGCGACACGACCATTGGATGGTTTGCCGCCCGGGGACTTCGTCGCGCTCGAGGTGATCGACGCCGGCACGGGAATGGACGATGGCGTGCGCGCCAGAATCTTCGAGCCGTTCTTCTCGACCAAGCCCAAGGATCGTGGCGTGGGCCTGGGCCTTGCCATGGTTCACGGCATCGTGACCCGTGCCGGAGGACACGTGATGGTCGAGACCGCGCCTGGTCAGGGAACCACGTTCCGGCTCTTCTTCCCCCGCACGACCGAGCTGCTGGACTATCGGGCGACGCTGCATGAGACGGTCTCGCTGGCGCCGGTCGCCCGGACCGTGTTGCTCGTGGACGACGAGCCGAGCGTGCGCGCGATTACGAGACGATTACTCGAGCGGGCCGGTTATCGCGTGCTCGAGGCCGCGGACGGGCATGAAGCGCTCTCGATCGCCGGGCGACCGGAGGTGCGGCTCGATCTACTCCTCACCGATATGGTGATGCCGGGCCTCTCCGGACAGCAGGTTGTCGTCCGATTCCGCGCCACCCGGCCCGGCGTCCCGGTTGTCGGCATCACTGGCTACGCTGGCGAATCGCCGCAGGTGGCGGCCGCCGAAGAAGCCGGGCTCGCCGGATTGATCACGAAGCCCTTCTCCGCCGACGCACTCATTCGCGCCGTCGCGGCGGCATGTCACAGCAATTGATCACTCTCGATCGTTGAGCTCATCGGGCCACACTGCAATTCCGTCCAATCCACAATCAAATCCGCAATCCGCAATCCGCAATCCGCAATTCACGATTCGATTTGACGTCTGACGCCGGCGGGTAGATCATCGCCAGCAGGCACGGAGGCGACGGATGTCCAATCCCCTCACCCGGCGAGAGTTCCTCGAGACCGCAGCACTCGGTGCTGCCGTCACGCTGATTCCCACGACCGGCACCGCTGCAGGCACCTTGCCGAAGCGCCGCTTCGGCCGCTCCGGCTTGCAGGTATCGATCCTGGCATTTGGCTGCGGCAGCCGCTTCCTGGCCTACCCTGACGAGCAGGTGGCAATCGGCGTCCTCTCGAACGCTATTGATCAGGGAATAACCTATGTCGACACCGCCGTCGGGTACGGCAACGGGGAAAGCGAACGCCGCGTCGGTCTCCTGATGAAGACACGCCGCAAGGACGTCGTCCTGGCCACGAAGATTCCGGAATCCGCACGCGATCGCGACAGCGCGCTCCGGGTCGTCGAGGCGAGCTTGAAGCGCCTGCAGACGGATCGGCTCGACGTGCTGCACGTCCATAGCCTGGGCGACGAAGCGGATCTTGCGCAGATCCAATCGCCCACCGGCGTGCTCAAGGCGTTATACGAGCTGCGCGATCAGAAAGTCACGCGATGCGTCGGGATCACGAGCCACACCGACGGGCGCGTGATGGCACGAGCCATCGCCGAGAACGACCTCGATTGCGTGCAGATGGCGATGAACCCGGCTCGCGCCAATCACTTCGAGGAGCTCGCGCTGCCGCAGGCGGTCAAGAAGGATCTCGGGATTGTGTGTATGAAGGTGACGGCGCAGGAAAAGCTGGTCGGCAGCGGCCCCGGTCGCGCCGCGATGGAACCGCTGCTGCGCTATGCGTTGTCGCTGCCGGTAAGCGCGGCGGTCGTCGGCATGCCCAAACCGGAATTCGTCACGGAGAACATCGGGCTGGCGCGCGCGTTTCAGCCGCTGTCGCTGGAGGAACAGGAGAAAGTGCGACGGCAAGTTGGGCCGGCGCAGGCGGCCGTCGCGAAGTTTTTCAGCGACCACGCCGACGCCTAACCGCGACGGAGCGACGGCTACTTCTTCAGCTCCGCAACGAGCGCCGAGAGCATGCGCTCGTATGCGGCGTCCGCTTCGGCGAAGGCCTTCAGATAGTCGTCCTGTGACATCTTGCGCTTCTTGTACTCACCGTCGAACTGCACCGCCGCCTGGGTGCCGCTCGTCACGATGTCGAAAGGATCGTTCTTATTCACGCGCGCGACACGAAGGCCATCGCCCTTCATGTCCTCGACCATGATCTTCGTGTCGGGCACCGACGCGGTCGCAAGATCCAGGTACGCATCCTTGTAGTTCTTCGAGACGATCTTTTCGAAAATCAGAGCCGGCGCCGCGTACTTGGCCTTGATCACGAGCAGCTGTGTGCCCGGATAGGTACAGGGCGGCGACGAATTCTTCGCTTCCCAGCCGCGCCGCCACCGCGTCGCGCTTCTGCGAAGACAGGAGCGTGGTTAATTCCTGCGCCAGCGGACCTGTCTTGCTTTCCTGCCCGGACGATACCACCGAACCAAAGGTAAGGCCGACCGCGACCACTGCGAGCGAGGCGAGAAGCGATGTCATGCGGCAAGGATGTACCATCGGTCGCCGCCTGAGTCAACGGAGGCTGAGTCCGTGTCTGCGCCGTTGTGGGTCGGGAATGATACACAGAGTTACGGCGGGCCGTCGGTTTCCAGGGCTAGACGCACTTCGACCCAGAGCGTCCCCTCCGTCGTCGTGATGTGCGCATGACGCAACCATTCGAGGAGGGTCGGCCGGTCCATGGGCGGCAAAAAGCTTGTGATATCGATTTCTATGACGTTGTCGACGAGGCGTACACCGTCGGGCAGAGTGATGAACCGCATCAACGGCGCAAGCGAGGCGGCGATTCCGGAACCGCGGATGTGAAGCCGCGCGACAGCGCCCGAGGCGATACGTAGATCGGACTCCACTTCCAGCGGAACCGTCACCGCGGGCAGCCACGACAACCTGGCACTTTCCAGTCTGACAGTGAGACGGTTCTCGTCTTCCAGGCGAAGAGCGAGAGACCGGAGCGCGCGTACGCGTGGCAGAACGTGTTGCTGAACGAGGTCATTGAGCAGCTGCTCGCTCAGTGGCACCCGGACATCGACCGTCGCGCCGGCGAAGTCTCGAAACTGCCTGGCGCGCCAACAATCGATCTCCTGCTTGATCGCCCGCGCGGCCTCGTCAGTCAATGGCTCTCTCCACGCCGGCCACACTGCGCACCCCGTACCGCGCGAACGGTCTCGCACCGCCGAGTTGCGGAAAGCATGCAGCGACGACACTGCTGTTGCGAGCGGCAACAGGACCCAGAGCTCGGCAGCGAAAGAAGGGTCTCCCTTGCGCGGGAACCAGCGCGGTGGTCCAGAACCTGCACGCTTGACGACATTGGTCGCATGGGTGGCACAGATGAGGGGTGTTCATGGATCAGACCGGCATCAGCAATCGAGAGAGCCCGCAACAGGAAGAACGGGAACGACAGGAGTTCGCCAGGGATCCGAACGCGGCTCGCGATCGGGCAGGTCACATTTTTACCGAGGACCCGGCCGAGCGGATTGAGCGGGAGGACGACGAGCACGTGCAGGCGCCCAACGAGGTTTCGCCTCGCGGGCGACGCGTCAGGCAAAGCCGCTAGCGGGCGCGTCAGCCGATGAAGAGCGCCTCTTCGTCATCGTGGCGGGCGGCGGCGCGGGCGGGGGCGCTCGCCGAGCGCATGTCGCGAAGCGCAGCGAACGCAGCGCGGACACCGCTCAGGAGCGCGAAGCCTTCCCGCGCCGGGGTGAGGATCGCAGACTGCAGGCTCGCCGCTGTGTCCTCCACGCGCAAGGCGACGTCGGCAAAGAGGCGATCCACGCGCTCGACCTGTGTGGCGGCGAGCTGCGCGGCGCGCGCGGCTTCCTCGCCGACCTTGTTGAGGTTCGTCAGGAGTGGCTTGATCTCACGATCGATCTGCGACGCCAACTGGTCGACGCGCCTGGCGAGACGGGCGCCAAACACGATGACGCCCACCTGCGCGCAGGCCATGACCGTCACCGCAACAGCGATGACGCCGAGGAAGACCACGCTCCAATCGCTCACGCGGGTTCCTCACCCCGGCGTGCCTTCTCGAACGCTTCGCGCCCGCGGTCGATCGCCGAAACGACCTGGTCTCTCTGACGCCGCAGGGTCTCGCGGCCTTCGCGCGCGGCACTCATCGCACGCTCGCGACCTTCGCGGGCCTTGTCGGTCAGGAACTGACGGGTCTCGTCGCCGGTGGCGGGCGCGAAGAGCAGCGCGACCGCCGCGCCGGTGACGGCTCCCGCCAGAAAGGCCAGCAGCACCCCACTTCCTCCTGTCGTGTCGTGTCCAGACATCATCGGCCTCCTCGCTCGCGACCAGCGAATCAGTGGGCGCGCGTTCGTCTTACTCTAGAAAATACTCACTTTAACGCGCAAGTACTTCCGCGGATCCTTGCGGATGTCGGCCACCAGCCCACCCAGCTCGGTCACGGTCTTGTTCAACGAGTCGTAAAGCTGGCGATCGTTCAGCAACTGGCCAGCGGTGCCCTGCCCCTCGTTCAGTTTCGTCGTCAGGTCGTCGAGCCGCGTCGTCAGCGCGTCGATCCGCTTGTAGAGCGCATCGTCGGTCAGGAGCTTGCCGGCCGTCCCTTCGCCGCGATTGAGACGCGCAGTGATGCCATCGATGTTCTTCGTCGCCGAGTTCAGCGAGTTGGCGAACGCGTCGTCGTTCAACAGGCGTCCCAGGCTGCCCTCACCACTGTTGATACGGGCCGTGACCCCTTGCAGGTTCTCGAGCGACGTCTTCAGGGCCTCGTAGGCGGCGGGATCGGTGTTCAACCGGCCGAGCGTACCCCGTCCGGCGCGCAGGTTCTCGGCGACAGCTTTCGCGGCGTCCAAGAGCGCGGAGGCTTCCCGGTATAGCGTATCGTCGGTGACCAGCTTGCCAAGCGAGCCCTTGCCGGCGCGGATGTCCTTCAACAGCTCGGTTGCCTGAATCAGCCCCAGGTTTGCCTGCTCGCTGACGTCGGCGAGCTGGCCGGGCGTGCGCCCCGTCTTCACATATCCCCATTCCGGGATTGGCGTGCCGCCGCTGGCCGCCTTGATGTCGAGTGCGCTTTCACCAAGGAGCGATACGGACCCGATGATGGCGACCGATCCGTCGGTCACACGCTGGCGCTGATCCTTCGACAACTCGAACGTGACGTCGACCTTGTCGGCGCTGAAGTCGATCGCAGTGACCGATCCGACCTCGACGCCGGAGAGGCGGACCGGTGCGCCGGTCTTGAGCCCGCCGGCGTTCGCAAACTGCGCTTTGAGCGTGTAACGCTGCCAGAAAAAGCCGCCCTCCCCGCTCAACAGAAAGATCACGCTCGCGGCGATGATGATCGCGATGAGCGTAAGCAGCCCAATCTTCAGCTCGGACCACGCCAGAGAGCGTGTTCGTGGCATAGCAAATCCTCAGGACAGGAACTTCTTGATGTACGGATCACTCGATCGCTTCAGATCGCCGGCGGGCCCCTCGAAATTGATGCCGCCGTCGCGCAGCATGATGAACTCCGCTTCCTCCGACTTGTCTTCGTTGGCCAGCAGGATATCGACGGTCTTGCCCTCACGCGTCGCCGTGTGCGTCGCGATGAAGAAGGCGTCGCGCAGCTGGTGAGTGACGACGATCGAGCTGACCCCCTCGAGATCGCGAAGCTTGACGATCTCCTCGTCCACCGTGGTTGCCGTGATCGGGTCGAGCCCGGTCGTCGGCTCGTCATAGAGCAGCACGCGCGGCTTTGCCGCCATGGCGCGAGCAATGGCCACGCGGCGCCGCTGGCCGCCCGAAAGCTCCGACGGCATCTTGTCCATATGCTCGGCAAGCCCAATGAATCCCAGAATCTCTTCGACCCGGCCGTTCACCTTGTCGTCGGGCCACAGCAATTCTTCCGAGAGCTTGTAGCCGACATTCTCGCGCACAGTCAGCGAGTCGAAGAGGGCGCCTTCCTGGAACACCATCCCGAGGTCCGCCCGCACGCGCATCAGCTCTCGCTCGTCCATCTGGTCGACGCGCTCGCCGTTCACCCAGATGACTCCGGCATCGGGTTTGAGCAGCCCGAGAATCAGCTTCAGGACTGTGGACTTGCCGGCCCCGCTGGCGCCGAGAATGACTTTCGTGTGGCCCTTGATCAGCGTGAAGCTCACGTCGCGGAGGATCACCTTCTCGTCGAACGCCAGCGACACCTTGTCGAAGACGACAACCGGCGCGCCGGGCGCATCGAGGATCTCCTGCCGCGTCAGCGTTTCCTGCGCGTCCTGTGGCAAGCCCAGCATGATCAGTACATCAGCGAGATGAGCAGGCGTGTGATGAAGAAGTCGACCGCGAGCACCGCGACCGATGCGGCAACGACGGCGCGCGTCACGGACCGTCCGACTCCCTGCGTCCCGCCGCTCGTTCTCAGGCCGACGTGGCACGCGATGCTGACGATGGCAAACCCGAGGAAGAACGGCTTGATCAGGCCCATCCAGGGGTCCTGCTGGTACAGACCGTCCAGCACCGATGTCCAGTAGACGCTCGACGCGACGCGTAGCTGGAACACGGCAATGACCCATCCACCGATCACCCCCACGAGGTCAGATATCACCGTCAGCACCGGCGCCATCATCGTGCCGGCGAGTACCCGTGGGACAACGAGCTTTCGTATCGGGTCGCTGCCGAGTGCCCGCAACGCGGCGACCTGTTCGGCAACGACCATCGAGCCGAGCTCCGCCGCAATCGCCGACCCGACGCGGCTCGTCAGCATCAGCGCAGTCAGCACCGGCCCGAGCTCTTTGACCATTGACGCGCTGACCAGACGGCCGACGAACGGCCGCGCGCCAAACTGGTCGAGCGTCATGCCGCTCTGCAGTGCCAGGACCGCGCCCGTGAAGAGACCGGTCAGGATGACGACCGTCATCGAGCCCCATCCGATCTGCTCGAACTGCTGGATGACGTCGCGGTAATAGAAGGGCCGGGTGAACGCGCCGACGGCCGCCGCGCTGCACAGGCGGACGTATTCCTGGACCTCGAGCGTGGCGGCCTTCAGCCACTCGTTGACCAGGGCCAGCACGCGCTCAGCGCTCCACCGAGGCCGTCGCCAGTCCGAGGTCGGCGACCCGGAGAGATCGGATCTCGTCGCGGAGCCGCGCGGCGCGCTCGAAATCGAGATCAGCAGCTGCCTGCTTCATCTCGGCATCGAGCTTCGCGAGATAGGCCACGCGCTCGCCGTGCGTCTTGAAGCGCGGCCGCTCGGCAATATCCGGCACCGCGCCGTAATCGCGTTCCTCCACCGAGGCCAGCACGTCGTCGATCGCTTTCACGATGGACGTCGGCGTGATGCCATGCTCCTCGTTGTAGGCAGCCTGGATCGCGCGGCGCCGCTCGGTCTCGTTCAGGCACTGCCGCATCGAATCGGTGACCGTCTCGGCATACATCAGGACGCGCCCGTTGACGTTGCGCGCCGCGCGGCCCGCGGTCTGAATCAGGGACCCGCCAGACCGGAGAAAGCCTTCCTTATCGGCGTCCAGAATCGCGACCAGGGAGACCTCAGGCAGGTCCAACCCCTCACGCAGCAGGTTGATGCCAACCAGTACGTCGAATGCCCCTCGACGGAGATCTCGAAGAATCTCGATGCGCTCCAGCGTCTCGATATCGGAATGCAGATAGCGCACCTTGACGCCGAGCTCCTGGTAGTACTGCGTCAGATCTTCCGCCATCTTCTTCGTCAGCGTCGTGACCAGCACTCGCTCACGGCGCTCCGTGCGCACGCGAATCTCCTGCAGCAGGTCGTCCACCTGGCCGCGGACGGGACGCACCTCGATGGGCGGATCCGTGAGCCCCGTCGGCCGGATGATCTGTTCGACGATGACGCCGCCAGCCTTGGAGAGCTCGTATGGTCCGGGGGTCGCCGAGACGTAAATCACATGACTAACGCGCGATTCCCACTCGGAAAAGCTCAAGGGCCGGTTGTCGAGCGCCGAGGGCAGCCGGAAACCGTAGGCGACGAGCACCTCTTTGCGCGAACGGTCGCCCTGATACATCCCGCGGACCTGCGGTACGGTCTGATGGCTTTCGTCGACGAAGACGATCGAATCGTCCGGCAGATAGTCGAGGAGCGTCGGCGGAGGCTCTCCGGGCGCTCGCCCTGTCAGGTGCCTCGAATAGTTCTCGATGCCGTGGCAGTAGCCGATTTCGCGAATCATCTCGAGATCGAACATCGTCCGCTGGTGAAGACGCTGCGCCTCCAGCAGCTTGCCCTCGTGTTCGAGCTCGGGGCGGCGCACCTCGAGCTCCGCCTTGATCGAACCGACCGCCGCCTTGGTCCGATCGCGCGACGTGACATAGATGGACTTCGGGAAGATCGACAGCCGGTCGTGGCGACGGATCATCTTGCCTGTCAACGGATCGAATGCGACGAGCTCGTCGATCTCCTCACCGAACAGATCGATGCGCACGGCGTGTTCCTCGTACGACGGGAACACTTCGATGGTGTCGCCCCGCACCCGGAACGTTCCGCGTCCGAACTCGTGATCGTTCCGCTCGTACTGGATTTCCACCAGCTTGCGCAGGATCTCCTGCCGTCCGATCCGCTGCCCTCGCGCCAGCGGCAGCAGCATCCCGTAATACGCCTCGGGCGATCCGAGGCCGTAAATACATGAGACGCTCGCCACGATGATGACGTCCCGGCGCTCGAAGAGGGACCGCGTCGCCGAGAGACGCATCCGATCGATTTCATCGTTGATCGTGGCTTCCTTCTCGATATAAGTGTCGCTGGCAGGAACGTAGGCTTCAGGCTGGTAGTAGTCGTAGTAGCTGACGAAGTATTCGACCGCGTTGTTCGGGAAAAAGCGCCGGAATTCCTGGTAGAGCTGCGCCGCCAAGGTCTTGTTGTGCGCCATCACCAGCGTCGGCCGGTTCACACGGGCGATGACCTGCGCCATGGTGAATGTCTTGCCGGAGCCGGTGACACCGAGCAGGACCTGATGCTTGTCACCGCGGACCAGTCCCTCGACGAGCTCGTCTTGAGCGCGCGCCTGATCGCCGCGGAGTTCGAAGTCAGTGACGAGCTGGAAGCGGTCTTCGGCGGAGGACATTCGGAGACGCCGGGCCCATTGGAAGAGACCCGAATCTCCAATCGTACCACAGGGCTTCAGGCTACGGGGCTCCGGACTACGGGCTCCAGACAGATGTCGATGCCCGGGCAAGCGCGTGGTCAGAACCGCCGACGCGTCGTACCGGTGGCCTCGTTCCCGCCGAATCCGTGGGGCCTGTCCGACATGCACGGCAAGGTATGCGAGTCGACCAACGACGCTTAAGACAATTCACGCAAAGGGATTCGGGGCAGGAGTTGGCGTTTCGATGCCGACGGCGCGCGCTGCGCCCTTTGATATTCCCATCCATCCCAGGATCGAGGCGACAGTCTGGGACTGCGCATCGTCCGCGATCTCACCAAGGGCGAGCCGGAGCGATGAAATCGGAGCCCGGAGCCTGAAGTCCCGGAACCGGAGCCCGACGCCTGTCTACTGCGATCGGGGGCCGGCGGTCGTCGCGACGGGCGTCAATTCCTTGAGCGGTGCGTAATAGCCCTTGCGGGCTCGGACGCGCAGGGTCTGAAACTTCGGGCCCAGACGGATATCGATTCGGCGCCACGTACCGTCCTGCCGCGTGTCGGTGGACACGAAGCCCAGGCTGTACTGCGCGCGCACCTGGCTGACGATCCGGGCAAAGACCGTGTCGAGCGCCTTGATGCTGATCGGAAAGAACGCTTCGCCGCCCGTGACGTCGGCGATCTGCTGCAGGCGCATCTTCTGTTCGTTCTTGACGAACGTCGGCTGGTGCTCGAGGAAGCCGACTGTGTAAACGATCACGTCCGAGACGCGCAGCATCGACATGATGTCGGCAAACGTCTGCGCGCTCCGCGTGTCGCCGCCGTCCGAGTAGAGGACCAGGACCTTCCGGCCATCGATGTCGTCGGCGCCGTCGAGATAGATGCCGAGTGCATCGTAGAGCGAGGTGAAGCCGTCAGGTTTCCTCGATCGAATGCGCTCGACGAGCCGGGGCAGGTCGGCGGTGCCGTATCGCCCCACGCGAACCTCGGTGTCGAAATCCACGAGTGTGATGTCATGCGCCTCGGGAAGATCCTTGAGGAACCGGATGGCCGCCGTGCGCGCCAGGGCGATGTCATCGTACATGCTGCCGCTCGTGTCGAGCAGCAGGCCGAGCCTGAGGTTCAGCGCTTCGGCGTCGGCAGCGCCGCGCGAGAAGAACTGCACCGACTGCTTGACGCCTTCCTCGAACAGCTCGAAGTCTTCTTTCTTGAGATCGGCTTTGAAGTTGCCCTGGCGGTCCATGACCATCACCGCGACGTTGACCAGATCGATGCCCGACCGGAATCGGCCCTGTTGCGCTGCCAGGCCAGTGGCCAGGAGTGCCGCTATCGTCGTACCGAAGAGGACCGAACGCACGGAAGGCCTCCCTGGGGTCGCGTGACGTACGGCGGATGATAGCAGGAAAGCGCGCGGACGGTACTCGGGAATCCGCGGCCGCACCGGAGGGCCCGCCACTTCGATGAGACGGACGCGCGGCTCGACCGCCACGCGCCGTTCGCCGTTGAGGCGACGAATCTCGTAAGGCATCTCAACCGGACGATAAACTCCCGCGAGGTACGTGGAATCTGCGCCCTTCTGGCCTTCGATGGTCGCTGGGGCAGCTCGAAAAAAGCACTTGCCCGGGCCGACCTCGAGAGCGGCATCTCCATCGCCGGGGCCATCACCTGCCTCGACGCTTGCGGCAACGTGGCCCCCGTCAAGGACAATTACGACGCGATCTGCGCGCGGATCGGCGACGACGATCTGACTGACGCCCTTGCCGTCGTGCAGGTGCAACGCGCGATGGAACGCGCGGACACCGGGCATGCGTGTGCCGACGGAGGAGACTCCTCCGCGCTGAAGGACCTTATATAATTGTCTTTTACCCGATGGCTGCGTTGCGCGGCAAGCGCCCCTGGGTTCTGGCAGTTCGATGAGGTGTCTCGCCATCTGCCAGGACGAACTCGTCATCAAGGTCCTCGACGAGATCCTGCTCCCAAGCTTCGAGATTGAGTTCCTGGTCGACAGCCGGACCCTTGCCAGGCGCCTTGGCGAAGCGGGTGTCCACATCATCTTCGGCGATCTGCGGCGCAAGGACACGTACCTCAAGGCCGACATTTCCCCCAACACTTGCGTCATTGTCCAAGACAACGGGAAGCGCGGGTTGAAGCGCGTGCTCAACAACATCCGCGACGCGGGGGGCACGCTGACCTACGTCCTTGGGGTGGGCACCGGCGCGTCGGCTGAACGCGAAGAGGAAATCAAGAGCGAGTTTCCCGACGTCACCTACCTGGCGATGGCGGAGTTGTTCGGCGGTCCTCTGCTCACCGAGTTCGGGCGATCGCTGACCCGCGCGCGGGTGCAGCAGTACCAGCGCTACTTTGCCGATGCCGATCGTGTGCTCATTCTGCTGCACAACGATCCGGATCCGGACGCAATGGCGAGCGGGCTCGCCCTGCGCAACCTGCTCCGACGGACCAAGGCCACGGCGATCATCGGCGCGATTCAGAACGTATCGCGGCCCGAGAATCTCAGGATGGCGAACCTGCTGGACATCCACGTCGAGACGGTGACGCCGCAGGACTTCGCCTCCTTCGAGCGAATCGCAATGGTCGACGTCCAGCCGCACTACTTCACGGGCCTGATCGATCGTGTGGACCTCGTGATCGATCACCATCCCGAGCAGCAAGGCTACAGCGCCATTTTCAAGGACATCCGTTCCGACTACGGTTCGACTTGCACCATACTGACCGAGCATCTCCGCGCCGTCGACGCGAACATTTCCGAACGGACGGCGACGGCCATGCTGTACGCAATCAAGTCAGACACTCTCTTTTTCAACCGCCAGGCGAATCGCGTCGACCTCGAGGCTTTCTCGTTCCTCTACCCGCTCTCCGACGCAACGCTCATTCGCAAGATGGAGGGTGCGGAAATCACGCTCGAGCGGCTCGAGTACGTCACCAGAGCCACAGAACACGGGCGGATGCAGGAACAGGTGTTCTGCGCCTATCTGGGCGAGGTGCCGCGCGAGGACTTCATTCCATACGTCGCCGACTTCTTCCTCCAGCTCGAGGATGTGAAGTGGACGATCGTGGCGGGCGTCGTGAACGGGTCCTTCGTCGCCTCGGTCCGGAACCTCGGCTACTCACGCAACGCGGGCGAACTGGTCCGAAAGCTGTTCGCCGACATCGGGAGTGCCGGCGGTCACCGCGCAATGGCGAAAGCGGTCGTTCCGATCGAAAGATATCGACAGAAGTTCGGCGAGCTCGATCCGGCGACCGGGACCGAAACCATTCTCAAGCTCGCCCTCCAGTTCCTGCACGAGAGCGGCCCGCCGGACAGGAGACCTAAGTGATTGCGGATTGCGGATTGCGGGTTGCGGATTGGTTGGCCATGCGCTCGCCGCTTGCGCCGACGACCGGATCGATGAACTGGCGGTACGCGTCCTCGTAGCCGCGGTCGACCAGCTCTCCCACGGTCTGCCAGCGATCCGATCGCGCGTCGAACGCTCCTTCCGCGTCGAGTGGCGAGACTGGATTGTGAGGGGGGCGAATCACGAACATCGCGTCGAACCAGCCAGCCGCCGCACCAAGCGCGTCGCGCACGGTGGCGGCTTCGGCCGACGCGAAGTACTCGCCGAGTCGGCCGCGCGGCGTGGCGCGGCGGATGCTCAAGGCGTGCGGGCCGCCGATCTCCTCGGCAGCGGTCACCAGAATGACCTGTCGCACGCCAGCAAGAGCGACTTCCTCGAGCACGCGGACGAGCGACGCCGGCCGATCGACGAGCCGGTGGGTTTCGCCGCGCCACTGGCTCTCGGGCGCGAACGTGAGAAACGGCGGGTCGGTGGCGCCGGGCAGCGAGAGTGACGCGGCGACACCATCGAGCAGGACTTCACGCGGCGCCCCCGCCAGATCGATGGCTTCACCCGCGCGCGCGTGCGGGTCGGGTCCACGCTGGGCGAAGAAGCCCCGGCGCCACGGCTGGCCGAGCAACGCGAACACGATGTCGTGTCGCGCATCCAGATCGTGGGCGACGAACAGCAGCTCGCGGAATCCTGGCTGACCGAGGTTGTCGCTCAGGAGCTCGGCGTAGCGGCGGCTCAGTTCGGCGCGAACCGGCTGCCGCACGTTTGCGCCGCCACGCAGCAAGTCCCAGAGACCGGTGATGAAGTAGCGTGCGGTGTCGTCACCTGCAAACGGTGTGGCGAGGAGAGTCCACCAGGCGCCGCCCTGCTGGCCGCGCCGCACGTGCAGGCGGCTCCGCGCGCGCACGGCAGACGCAAGCACCGCAACGATGACGATCGCGAGGACAGCAGTCACGACCTGCGGCAGCCTCGTCGGCAGCGCGTCAGCCGCGAAGGCACGCGCCAGGAACGCTCCCCACGATCCCGTGAGCCAGGTGGCGCTACCCGGATGAGCCGCATCGACAAGAATCGCGAGCTCGTAGACCATCAGCCCGAGCCCTGCGATCGCGGGAGGCACGAGCAGCAGCAATGCCGCCAGCATCGTGCCGGCGGCGACGCGACGGTAGGTACGCCGCCACGGGTATAGCGCTGCTGCGAGCGGTCGACGCCACAGGCCAGTCGACTCCCAGAGCCGGGCTCCGCCGTCGATCGCGGCGAAGAGGGCGCCGACCGCGCCTACGCCCCGCCCGGCGGCGAGATTGATGCGGACGCCGGCTTCATTGAGCGCACGAAGGGTGCCCGCGTGGTAGGCGCCGTCGGTGCCTGTGCCCGTCAAGACCAGCGCCGTCCGTCGTTCGGGTGAGTATTCAGTCGGCGGGACGGCGAGCTTGGACACGAGCGCTACGCGCTGTGGAGGCGGGGCTTCAGCCCCGCCGAGCTGCAAGAAGCGCCCGGCCGGTGCCGCGGCTCAGACAGTGTCATGAATCGTCAGGAGCTTGACAATCTCGAACGTGCGCTTGCCGTTCGGCGTAACCACCTGCACCTCGTCGCCCTCTTCCTTGCCGAGGAAGGCACGGCCGATCGGCGACGACGTGGAAATCCGGCCCTTCTCGGCGTCGGCGTCCTCCGGCATCACCAGCTCGTAAACGGTCGTCGGACCACCATTCTCGCGGACATGGACCGTCGAGCCGAACGCCGCTTTGCCATGAGGCAGCTTGTCGAGATTGATGAGGGAGAGATCCGACACGCGCTTCTGGAGCATGGCGATGCGCGCCTGCACGTAGGTCTGCCGTTCCTTGGCGGCGTGATACTCCGCATTCTCGCGGAGATCGCCAAGCTCGCGCGCGCGCCTGATTTCCTTCGGGAGCTCCATCTTCAGCTCGCGATCGAGCGCCACGATCTCGTCCTGAAGCTTTCTGAGCAGTTGATCCTTCATTGCACGCGTACGCAGGCCCGACCGTTGCGGGGGGCGGCTCGAAACGAAGAGAACCGGCCGAAAACGGCTGAATCCTCAGCGATATTAGCACAGAGGCTGTACACGGCACCTGCCCGAAACCCCTTCGCGGGAATCGAGATATGCTGCCTCTGGTGGCGCCGCCGATCCGTCATGTCAGCAGCCGTCAGCATCCGGTCGTTGCGCGGTTTCGCGATACGGCGCGGCGGGCCGGCGACACGATCCTGCTCGATGGACCGCATCTCGTCGCCGAAGCGCTCGCCTCGGGGCTCGTCATCGAGACGGCGGCGTTTCAGCGCGACGCGCTCGACGATCCGGAGATCGGCCGACTGTCGCGAAGCCGCGGCATCGCAAATGTGATCACCGTCAGCGACTCGGTAATGGCCGCCATCAGCCCCACGCGAACACCGGTGGGTGTCGTGGGCCTCGCTCAGCGTCCCCGGATCGATCCGTTGGTCGTGGGCGACGGCGCGCCACCGCTGGTGGTCATCGCGGTGGATATCCAGGATCCCGGCAACATGGGCGCGCTGGTGCGCTCTGCGGAAGCCGGCGGTGCCACCGGCGTCATTGCCACGCGCGCATCGGCGGATCCGTTCGGATGGAAGGCGTTGCGCGGCGCGATGGGGAGTGCGTTTCGCCTGCCGGTGGCGCGGATGCGTGACGCTGCCGAGGCCCTGGCACTCGTTCGTCGCGTCGATGGACTGCGCGTGGCGGTGAGCGTCAGCAGCCGCGGTATCCCGATGGCCGAAGCCGATCTGGCGGGGCCGCTGGCCCTCGCCGTCGGCAGTGAAGGATCCGGGCTGCCGGACGACATCGTCGGCGCTGCAGATCTGCAGGTGACGATCCCGATGGCGCCCAAAGTCGAGTCGCTGAACGTGGCTGTTGCTACCGCCCTGCTCGTGTACGAAGCGCGGCGTCAGCGCACCTGAACCGATGGACGCTCCTGGTCTCTTCGACGATACCGACGCCGCAGCGGCTCGCGGCACCGCTGCCGATGCCCCCCTGGCCGACCGCATGCGTCCGCGCACGCTGGACGAGGTCGTGGGTCAGGACGCCCTGTTGGCGCCTGGAGCGCCGCTGCGCGAAGCGATCGAGCGCGACGTTCTGCAATCGCTGATCTTCTGGGGGCCGCCTGGAACCGGCAAGACCACGCTCGCGCGCCTGATCGCCGACCGGACGAAAGCCCGCTTCGTCTCGTTCAGCGCCGTGCTCTCGGGGATCAAGGAGATCAAAGACGTGATGGCGCGGGCCGGCGCGACGCGCCGCCAGAGCGGCCAGCGCACGATTCTCTTCGTCGACGAGATCCATCGCTTCAACAAGGCGCAGCAGGACGCGTTTCTCCCTTACGTCGAGTCGGGCACGATCGTGCTCATCGGGGCGACGACCGAAAACCCGTCCTTCGAGGTCAATGCGGCGCTCCTCTCGCGCTCGAAAGTCTTCGTCCTCGCACCGCTCGGCCTCGACGATATCCTGACCATCCTGCGGCGTGCGCTGGGCGACACCGAGCGAGGGCTCGCGCGCGAGCCCCTCGACGTGGACGACGAGGCGCTGGCGCTCATCGCGCGACTGGCCAGTGGCGACGCGCGCTCGGCATTGAACATGCTCGAGCTGGCGGTGAAGGCCGCGCCGGCTGGCCCCTCCGGCCGCAAGGTCGATCGGCCTTGGCTGGAGCGAGCTCTTCAGCGCCGCATGCTCCGCTACGACAAAACCGGCGACGAGCACTACAACCTGATCTCGGCGCTACACAAGTCGATGCGCAACAGCGATCCCGACGCCGCCGTCTACTGGCTGGCGCGGATGCTCGAAGCCGGCGAGGATCCGCTCTATATCGCCCGGCGTCTGGTACGTTTCGCCTCCGAAGACATCGGCAACGCCGATCCGCAGGCGCTGACCGTCGCGGTCGCCGCGAAGGACGCCGCACACTTCATCGGCATGCCCGAAGGCAACACCGCGCTGGCCCAGGCGACGATCTATCTCGCCACTGCCCCGAAGAGCAACGCCGTGTATACCGCCTACGGCCAGGCCGCAGACGATGCGCAGAAGCAGGTTGCCGATCCGGTGCCGCTGCACCTGCGAAACGCGTCGACCCGGTTGATGAAGGAACTGGAATACGGCAAAGGCTATCGCTACGCGCACGACGAGCCGGACGCGGTGGCCGATATCAGCTGCCTCCCCGATGCTCTTCGCAATCGCACCTATTACCAGCCCACCGATCGCGGCTTCGAGAAAGAAATCAAGAGGCGGCTGGAAGGGTGGAAAGAGATCAAGGAGCGGCGGAAACGACCCAGACAGGAATGACAGACGAGGAGCACACATGACAGCCGACGCGGCACGGGCGTTTGCAGAGGATTGGGCGACGGCATGGAACGAGCTCGCCGTCGAACGCGTGCTGGCGCACTTCGACGAAGACGTCGCGTTTACCAGTCCGACGGCGCTCGCGGTCGTTGGCGTCGCAACCGTGAGAGGGAAGCAAGCGCTGCGTGACTACTGGAACACGGCGCTCGCGCGCGTCGGGTCGGTCCGATTTGCCGTCGATCGGGCGTTGTGGGATGCCACCAACCGGGAACTGGCGATCATCTACATTTCTGAGATCGCTGGCCGAAAAAAACGTGTCTCCGAGAATCTGACGTTCGGCGCCAACGGTCTCGTGACGAGCGCCGAGGTATTCCACGGCGTCGAAGTCTGAGTGTCGATGCGCTGCCGCAGTGCTGCGGTGCCACAGTGCTGCGGTGCTGCAGTGCGGCGGTGCTGCGGTGCTAGGCGCTCCAGTAGAGCTGCAGTGCCGCGGTGGCTGTCGACTGGACGGGTTGGCATGCGTGATGCTGCTCATGTGCCCGCATGGTCGCGTCATTCGAACAACTCCGCGCCTGGCAGCTGGCTGCCGAACTGCGGGATTGCGTCGTGGCAATTCTTGCCACGCCACCATTCCAAAAGGACATCAAATTCCGCGATCAACTCAGTGATGCGGCCTGTTCGGCGCCTCGTCTGATCGCCGAAGGGTTCGGCCGGATCGGCCATAAGGAACTTCGCCGGTGTCTCACGATGGCACGCGCCGAGCTGCTCGAGGTGCAGAACCATCTGGGCGACGTGAAAAGGCGTGGATGGCTCGCACCGAGCGAGGTGGACATGCTCCGCGATCTCGCGGACCACGCCGCGCGTGTGACAGCTCGCCTCCGGTCCTCACTGGACGACGATTAACGACGTCGCGCGGCGGCACTGCAGCAGCGCCGCACTGCAGCACTATGGCACCGCAGCACGCAGCACTGCAGCACCGCATCAGATCCTCTGAAAATTCCTCTCAATCTCGCGCCTGGTCAGTCGCAACAGGACCGGGCGGCCATGCGGGCAAACCGTCGAATAGGCGGTCGCGGCGAGCTCGGCGAGGATGTGGATCATCTTCTCGTACGTCAGCGGATAGTTCGCTTTCACTGCGGCGTGGCACGCAATGGTGGCCGCCATCTGCTTGAGCGCAGCTTCGGCCGGGCTGCCGCGATCGAGCCCCTCGAGGTCCTCGCCTAGGGCTCGCAGCGTGGCCGCCGCGTCCTCGGTGCCGAGGATGCCCGGCACGGCCGACACGCGCAGCGCATCGCCGCCGAACTCCTCGACCTCGAATCCCAGCCGCTCGAGATCCGCTGACCTCGGCATCAGGGCCTCGCGCGCCGCCGCGCTCATCTCGACCAGCATCGGCACCAGGAGGCGCTGCGACTCCTGCCGGCCCGTCGTCAACCGTTCGAGCGTGCGTTCGTAGAGCACGCGCTCGTGGGCGACGTGCTGATTGATGATCGCGACACCCTCCGCGTCGACGGCGATGATGAACGTGTCGCGGAACTGGCCCAACGGGATTAAGGGAGCAAAGATCTCTGTCGGTGCGGAGGGGTGCGGAGGGGTGCGGAGGGGTGCGTCAGGTGCATTAGGTGCGAATGGTGCGCCAGCGCCCTGCAGCTGTGGAGACGGGGCTTCAGCCCCGCCGTGCGACGGGTACTGGCGCTCTCCACCGACTTGGATAAAACCCGCCCGCCAAGACACCGGGAATCGGCAGCGTCTCGCCAAGGAGCCCACCGAAGTTGGCCGTTCCGGTCAGCGTCAGGGCCGGCGCCGGCCCCTGCCCGAGCGCGTCCGCGACGGCCCGGCGCACGATCTCGTGCACGAACGACTGCTCGCGGAAGCGCACTTCAGCCTTGGTGGGGTGCACGTTCACGTCGACGGCGTCGAGCGGCATCGTGATGAACAGATGCACCTCGGGGCTGCGCTCCTTGATCGACGCGACGCTGTAGGCATCGGCCACCGCATGTGCGATGGTGCGATCACGCACCAGGCGGCCATTGATGTAGACGTTCTGTGGACCGCGCCTGGGGCCGGTTTCGGCCAGCGGCGCCAGGTAGCCTGTGACAACGAGGCCGCCGGCTTCCTTTCGCACCTCGATCAGGTCCGACTCGTCGCCGTAGATTTGGAACAGACGCTCCAGCGCACTCGCTGCCGGCGGGCAATCAAAGGTTCGACGGCCAGCCGCAACGAGCGAGAAGCCGACCGACCAGGAACCCAGCGCCAGTTGCGACACGATACGGGAGATCTGGCCGGCTTCCGCGGCATCGGACTTCAGGAACTTCCGGCGCGCTGGCAGGTTGTAGAAGAGATCTTCGACGTCGATGCGTGTGCCGTCGGGACAACCGGCCTCCGTGACAGACGCAATGGCGCCGCCATGGACGCGGATCTCGGTGCCCGCCGTCAGACCGCGAGCGCGGGTGCGCAGCGTGAGATGCGAAACGGATGCAATCGATGGCAGCGCCTCGCCGCGGAATCCCAGCGTGGCAATGGCAGCCAGGTCCGTCGACACACGGATCTTGCTCGTGGCATGCCGGTCCAGCGCCAGCCGCGCATCCTCCGCATCCATCCCCTCGCCGTCGTCTTCCACGCGGACCAGGCGCTTGCCGCCATACTCCGTCGTGACAACGATGCGCCGTGCACCGGCGTCGAGGCTGTTCTCGATCAGCTCTTTCACAACCGACGCCGGCCGCTCGACCACCTCACCGGCCGCAATCTGATTCGCGAGGTCACCCGGCAGCCGCTGGATCTTCGCCATCAGCTAGTAATTCGCAATCCGCAATCCGCCACTAATCCGCAATCCGTCACCAATCCACAATCAAATCCGCAATCCACAATCCGCAATCCGCAATCCGCAATCCTCGATTCGTCAAATCCAATTCCGCTTCCTGAAGTACGCCAGCATCACGCCGACCGCCACAACCATGCCCAAGATGATCCACCAGAACGGCCTGGGGTCCGTGTCGACCAACACGAGCGGCAGCTTCATGTTCATGCCGTACAGCCCGGCGACGAACGTCAGCGGCATGAAGATGACTGTGATGAGCG
The DNA here is from genome assembly GCA_963800785.1 of Vicinamibacteria bacterium. Classification (GTDB taxonomy): domain Bacteria; phylum Acidobacteriota; class Vicinamibacteria; order Vicinamibacterales; family JAENWD01; genus JAENWD01. Next base: position 310,886 of record CAWDCH010000018.1, on the reverse strand, counting down.
TGAGCACTTTTATCACTTCATTCAGCCGGAACGAGGCGTACGAGAGATGCGCTTCGAGGATGCTCGTGACGCGATCCTGAAAGATCAAAGCCTCCTCAGAAATGCGTACGAGATTGTCGTAGACATCGCGAAAGCGGTATGCGAGCTCGTCGCTGATCAGCGAGAACTCGCGGCGGGCCAGTCGACTCAGCGCGTCGCGCTGCGGCAGGGCAATGCGGCGCAGCGCAGTGACGTCCTTCTTCAGGTCGAGGATCTCGCGAATCAGCTCCGGGCGCGGATCCTTGAAGACCTCGGCCTCGAGCTCGTTCAGCCATTTCTCGAGTTGATCGACCTCGGGCCGGTAATTGCTGACCATGCGATCGATGATGCGATGCATCAGAGCCGCCGGTCCCTCGGCCAGCACATGCTCATTGCGACCGCAGACCTCGCGCACCGCCGCGACGCTTCGCATCTGGCCGTCGTGCACCGTCACGAGGTAGTTGGGTCCGAGGAAGAAATCGGTGTCGTGCGTCGCGAACGCCTCATGAGACTTCCGGTAGTCGATCCCGTGAAGAATCATGTAGAGAAAGCCGTTGTAGGTCTCGATCTTCGGGTGGTGGACCTTCGCCACGGCGTCTTCGACAGCGAGCGGGTGAAAGTGGAAATCGTCGGTGAGGACCGTCAGCTCGTCGGGCGTCGGCTCGGCGAGATCGACCCAGAGCTTGACGCCGCTATCCGGCTTCAGCCACGCCGGATCGATCGAGTCAGCCTGCTCGGTCTGTCCGTTACGGTGGACGAAGACTGTAATCATGCGAGCGTGGAACGACCTGGCGTGCGTTTCAACTCCCAACTCCACAACTCCCGATTCCCAAGATGCGACGGCGCCGTTTCCTTGGGAGTCGGGAGTTGGAAGTTGGAAGTTCTTGCTTAGTCGCCGACCTTTACGTTCAGGGCGGCGTGCGCCGCCGCGAGCCGGGCCACGGGTACGCGATACGGCGACGCGCTGACGTAGTTCAGGCCGACCTTGTGGAAGAAGTGCACGGAGGAGGGATCGCCGCCGTGCTCGCCGCAGATCCCGAGCTTGATGTCCGGCCGCGTCTTCCTCCCCTTTTCGACCGCCGTCGAGACGAGCTGGCCGACGCCCACGGTGTCGATCGACTGGAACGGATCGCGCTCCAGGATCTTGCGCTCCTGGTAAATGCCAAGGAACTTGCCCACGTCGTCACGCGAGAAGCCGAACGTGAGCTGCGTGAGGTCGTTCGTGCCGAAAGAGAAAAATTGCGCTTCAGATGCAATCTCGTCGGCCGTCACGGCGCCGCGGGGCACCTCGATCATCGTGCCGACGAGATACTTGATCTTTACGCCCTGCTCTTTCATCACGTCCGCGGCCACGCGATCCACGATGGCCTTTTGATCGCGCAGTTCCTTGACGATGCCGACGAGCGGAATCATCACCTCGGGAACGACCTTCAGGCCTTCCTTGTGCAGCTTTGCCGCGGCTTCGAAAATCGCGCGCGCCTGCATCTCGGTGATCTCGGGATACGTGACACCCAGGCGGACACCGCGGTGGCCGAGCATCGGGTTGAACTCGTGGAGCTGCTCGACGCGGGCCAAGAGCTGCTTCTTGTCCTGGTACTCCTTGCCGGTCTTGCCCGAACCTTCCATCTTCGCGAGCTCCACCATCAGGTCCTCGCGCTTCGGCAGGAACTCGTGGAGCGGCGGGTCGATGGTCCGGATGGTCACGGGCTCGCCGTGCATCGCCTTGAACACGCCGTAGAAGTCGTCGCGCTGCAGCGGCAGCAGCTCGTCGAGCGCCTTGCGGCGATCGGCCTCGTTGTTGGCGAGGATCATCCGCTGCACCTTCTCGATGCGCCCCTCGCCGAAGAACATGTGCTCGGTGCGGCAAAGCCCGATGCCCCGGGCGCCGAAGGCATACGCGAGCTCGGCCTGATCCGGCAGGTCCGCGTTGGCGCGAATCCCCAGCGTCCGTTCCTTGTCCGCCCAGGTCAGCAGCTGATTGAACCGCTGGTAGATGTCGGACTGGTTCTGCTTCATCTGCCCGTTCAGCACCTGCAGGATCTCGCTGGGCTTCGTCGCCACCTTGCCGATCTTCACCTCGCCCGTGAGGCCGTCGAACGAGACCCACTCCCCTTCCTTCACCGTCGTCGCGCCGATGGTGAACGTCTTGTCGCGCTCGTGCACGACGATCTCGCCAGCGCCGACCACCGACGGCTTGCCCATCTGGCGACCGACGACGGCGGCGTGCGAGGTCATGCCGCCGGTGGCGGTGAGAACGCCCTCAGCGACCTCCATGCCGTGGATGTCGTCGGGCACCGTCTCCTTGCGGACCAGCAGCACCTTCTTGCCCTGATGCGCCCACTCCACCGCATGATCGGCGGTGAACACCACTTGTCCCGACGCCGCGCCTGGCGAGGCCGGCAGGCCCTTCGTCGCGGTCGGCAGCTTCTTCCATTCGGCGGGGTCGAAGACCGGCGCGAGCAACTGCGAGAGCGACGCGGGCTCCACGAGCAGGAGCGCATCCTTGGGCGACCGCAGCTTCTCTTTCACGAAGTCGGTGGCGATCACCACTGAGGCATAGCCGGTGCGCTTGCCGTTCCGGGTCTGCAGCATGTAGAGCTTGTCGTTCTCGATCGTGAACTCGAAGTCCTGGATGTCGCGATAGGTCTTCTCGAGGCGCGACGTGATCTGCCGGAGCTCCTTGTAGGCCTTCGGCATCACCGTCTCGAGCTCCGCGATCGGCTGCGGCGTGCGAATGCCGGCGACGACGTCCTCGCCCTGCGCGTTGACGAGGAACTCGCCGAAGAACTCGTTGGCGCCGGTTGCGGGGTTCCGTGTGAAGCCGACGCCCGTCGCCGACCGCTCGCCGGTGTTGCCAAACACCATCTGCTGCACGTTGACGGCAGTCCCGATATTGTCGGGAATCTCGTAGATGCGACGGTAGGCGATAGCGCGCGGATTCTGCCACGATCGGAACACGGCGTCGCGCGCGCCACGCAGCTGGACGAATGGATCCTGTGGGAAGTCCTTGCCAGTCCCCTTCTTGATCAGCGCCTTGTAGCGCTCGACCGTCTCCTTCAGTCCGCCTTCATCGAGATCGGTATCGGTCTTCGCACCGTGGGCGTGTTTCACGGCCTCGAACTCGTGCTCGAACGTGTCCTTCGGGATCTCGAGCACGACGGCGCCGAACATCTGAATGAACCGCCGATAGCTGTCGTAGGCGAACCGGCCGTTCTTCGTCTTGGCCTTCAGGCCTTCGATCGCCTTGTCGTTCAAGCCGAGGTTGAGGATGGTGTCCATCATTCCCGGCATCGAGAACTTGGCGCCCGACCGCACCGACACGAGGAGCGGATTGGTCGTCGAGCCGAACTGCGCTCCCGCGAGCTTTTCGAGCTTGCGGACGTTGGCTTCCATCTCGGCCTCGATCTGCGGCGTCAGCTTGCGGCCTTTCTCGAACCAGAGGTTGCAGCCCGCCGTGGTGATGGTCATCCCGGGAGGCACCGGCAATCCGGCTTTCGTCATCTCGTGCAGGTTCGCGCCCTTGCCGCCGAGCAGATCGCGCATCGTGCGATCGCCATCTGCCTTGCCGCCACCGAAGAAGTACACGTACTTCCCCGCGCGCGCGGCCGGCTTCCTCGCGGCTGGTTTCTTTGCCGACGCCTTCGTGACCCGAGCGACTGCCCTTTTTGCCTTCGCAGACTTCTTCTTTGCCATGTCGGTTGCGACTCCCTAGGACTCCTGAGGAACAATCTCTGAAATGTCGGCGAGGCGGAGGATCAGCCGCGCGAGCGACGTCATCAGCCGGAGCCGCGCCTGCCGCAGCGCGGGGTCCTCCACCATCACGAACACATCGGTAAAAAAGCGGTCCACCGCAGGACCGAATGCGGCGGCCTCGGCAAAGGCCTGCCGGTAATTCTCACCTGACACCAGGACCCGTTCGATGACGGGCGCACGCCGCTCGAGCTCCGCGAGCAATGCCTGTTCGGCGGGCTCGGTGAGTAGCGTCGCGAGCGGCGGGCCCTGGCGCTCGGCCTCCAGGAACTGCGCGTCGGGCAGTTCCCTCGCGATGTTCTTCACACGCTTGAAGGCGGTGGCCAGCTGCTGGAATTCGGGCGTGCCAGCGTACTCGGGCAGCACCTCCAGCATGCGCTTCGCTTCGAGGGGGCTGATCGCGGCAAGCGGCCGGCCCGCCAGCACCGCGCGCACGTTGCGCACGTCGAAGCCTCGCTGCTCCAGCACATACGCGAGGCGCTCGGCGAGGAAGCCGAACAGGGCGGTGCGGCCTGCCTCGTCCAGGGGTGTCGGGCTCGATGCAAAGGCTCCAGCGGCCGCATCCACCAGCGCGCCGACCGTCGGTCTCGCCTTGAGCTCGGTCAACTCTGGCAGGTCGACAAGCACCTTGAACAAGCCGTGTGCCTGACGCCTCAACCCGAAGGGATCGCGGGAACCCGTTGGACGCTCACCTACGGCGAACAGTCCGACCAGCGTGTCGAGCTTGTCGGCGATTGAGACCGCCGCCCACGACGCGGCGGCGCCGCCAAGCTGCACGCGCATCGGCGGTGCATCCGCCTCCACGGCGATCGGCAGGTAATGGTAGTAGATCGCCTTCCAGATGGGCTCGGGCTGCTTCTCTTCGCGGGCGTAGATGCCGCCCATGGTGCCTTGCAGCTCGGTGAACTCCCGGACCATGTCGGTCGCGAGATCAGCCTTCGCCAGCCTCCCCGCGGCCGCGGCGTTCGCCGCCGCATCGCCCGCGCCCAGCGCGTCACTGGCAACCCATCGAGCGAGATTCTCGAGGCGCTCCGCCTTCTGCCGGTAACTGCCAAGCTTCTTGTGGAAGAGAATGGTGTCCAGTCGATCGAGCCGCGCTTCGAGGGCTGTCTTGCGATCGGCATTCCAGAAGAACTGCGCGTCACGAAGTCGCGCCGTGAGCACCCGTTCGGCGTTGCGGCTGATCAGCTCGGGCCGCTCGACCTCGATGTTGGTGATTGCGAGGAATGCCGGCTTCAACTTCCCGTGATCGTCCACCACCGGAAAGTAATGCTGATGATGGATCATCGTCGTCGTCAGCACTTCTTCCGGCAGGCTCAGGAACTCCGCGGCGAAGATGCCGGGCACGACTGAAGGCCATTCGACGAGATCCGGTACTTCGCTGAGAAGCCCGCCCTGCCCCGAGGCCGCGCGATGCACGCGGCCGCCGAGTCGCCCGGCGTGGACCTCGAGGTCGCGAGCAATCCGCGTGCGCCGGTCCTCGCGGTCGAGCACGACGAAGTGCTCGAGCAGGCGCGCCTTGTAGTCGTCGAAGGTCTTCACCTTCACCGCGCGGCCGGCGCGCCCGCTGGTCGTGAGGAAGCGATGGCCGTACGTCATCGCGCCGGATCGGTACTTCCTGCACCAGCGGCGCCTGTGCAACCTCGATGCGACGAATGTCGTAGGGCACGACGCGGCCGCCGTACAGAAACAGCAGCCAGCGGATGGGGCGGCCGAAGCGCAGCTCGCCCTTTCCGTCGTCCAGCGCAGCGTCCCACCGCATGGTCTTGGGAAACGCCAGGCCGCGCAGGAGTCCGGACATGACGTCGGGCAGCGCATCGACCGACGCGCGGCCGCGCTGCCGCTTCCGGACCGCGAGATACCGCCCCTTAGGTGACTCGATCTCTTCGAGCTCCGAAGGTTCGGCGCCGTTTTTCTTGGCAAAACCGACAGCCGCGGGCGTCAGCTCGCCGGCGGCGTCTCGCGCGGCACCAACGGGCGGCCCGGTGATCACCTCTTCCTTGTCTGTCTGCCGCTCGGCGACGCGCGCGACGCGCACCGTCAGGCGGCGAGGCGTCGACCACGATTCGACCGGTCCGTCGACGTCGAGCCGCGCCTCGCGCAGCTGCGCCGCCGTGACGTCGGCCAGCTGCTTGGTCAAGCCTGCGAGCCAGCTGGCGGGCACCTCTTCGACGCCGATTTCGATTAGTAATTCGCGGTCCATATATCGTTCTGCCGTGGGGCCGCACTTCAGTTCGGCCTGACCCGACTAAAGTGGGCCTTACGGCAGCTCTTCGTCCTTCGTCCCTCGTCCTTCGTCCTTCGGCGTGATCTCTTCCACGTACTTCTTCGCAATCCCCACGGCCAGCTGCCGCACGCGCAGGATGTAAGCCGTGCGCTCGGTGACGCCGATGCTGCCGCTGCTGTCGAGGATGTTGAAGAGATGGGAGCACTTGAGGCACCCCTCGAGCGCCGGCCCGATCAATCCTGAGGCGAGGAGCTTCTGTGCGAACGCGTAGTGCCGTTCGAACAGCTCGCGGTGGTGCGCGGCGAATTCGTCCGCGGCTACTCCCTCAACCTGACCGAATACGTACTTCGACTGTTCGACCTCTTCGCGGAGCCTGACCTCGCGGTATTTCACGCCTGGCGCCCACTCGAGGTCGTAGACATTGTCGACCTTCTGCAGCGCCATCGCGATGCGCTCGAGCCCGTATGTAATCTCGCAGGCGATCGGCTCGAGATCGATCCCGCCGACCTGCTGGAAGTACGTGAACTGCGTGATCTCCAGACCGTCGAACATCACCTGCCAGCCGATACCCCAGGCGCCGAGCGTCGGCGATTCCCAGTTGTCCTCTTCGAAGCGGATGTCGTGCTGACGCGGGTTGATGCCACAAGCTTCGAGCGACTGCAGGTAGAGGTGCTGCACCTCGTCGGGCGACGGCTTCAGAATCACCTGGAACTGATGGTGCTTGAAGAGCCGATTCGGGTTCTCGCCGAAGCGTCCGTCGTCCGGGCGCCGCGACGGCTGCACATAGGCAACGTTCCAATGCTGCGGCCCCAGCACGCGCAACAGCGTCTCGGGGTGCGATGTCCCGGCCCCGACCTCGAGGTCGAGCGGCTGCTGCAGCAGGCACCCATTCGCCGCCCAGAACTGCGACAACTTGAAGATGAGATCCTGAAAGGTCAATGCGATCCCGACGTTATTCGGCCGCGTCGGCAGCAAGGTGCGGCCCGCGCCGCATCTCGCGCAGGACGCGCAGCGATCGAAGTTCGCGCTCGAGGTGACGCGCCATGAGTACCCGGTGCAGCGCCTCGAGCTCCGCGAGGACGGCTTCGGACACGCCGACGTCGCGCAGTTCCGCCGGGCTGCGGCGCCGAACCGACGAGAGAAACGCCAGGGCGCCCGGCGTCAGCCGCGTGCCGATGCGCCGCTCACCTGCGCCGTCGGCGCAACCGGCACAGGTCAGAATGCCGTCGCTCGGCGACAGCCACGCGCCGCCTTCGGCGCGCCCGGCGAACTGTTCCCCGCAGCGATGACAGCTCACGTGTGGCGGATACACGCCCTGCAGACGCAACAGCCAATACTCGAAATAGCGCGCCAGGCGCTCGGCCGATCCACCGTCGGCCATCGCATCAAGCACAGACGTACCTAATCGATAGAGCGTCTCGCTGGGATCGTCGGCCGGCGACCACTCGTCGAGGAGCTCCGCGAAGTAGCTGGCATAGCCGACCGCGTCGCCCGAGGCCATCAGCGGCGAGCACAGCGGTTCGGCGTAATTCAGGTTCACCAGTTCTCGCGTCTCCTTCTCGAAATACGCCACCCGCACATGCGTCAACGGCTCCAGCGCGCCCACAAACCGGGACCGCGGCCGCCGTGCGCTTTTCGCGACGCCTCTCTTTTTCCCACGGTCGGCCGTCAGGAACACGACGATGCGGTCGGCTTCGCCGAGCTTGTAGGTGCGGAGCACCAGAGCATCGGCTGTATAGAGCGGCATGGAGGACGGGCCAAAAATCGGCCTATTTTATCCCGTTTTCACATACCTCAGAAACACGGTCGTCAGGCCGAGAAACGACGCAAATCCCGCGACGTCGGTAAACGTGGTGATGAACACCGCCGAGGCGAGCGCCGGATCGATCTTCAGCGCCTTGAGCCCGAGTGGGATCAGCGTGCCGGCGGCCGCCGCGACGCACATGTTGATGACCATCGCCGCAGCCAGGAGCAAGCCGATCATCGGGTTGCCCTTGAACAGCATCGCCAGCCCCGCCGCGATGGTGCCCGTGGCGATCCCGTTGGCGAACCCGACGGTCATTTCCTTCACCAGGGCCTTTCGCGCGTTCGCCCATGTCAGCTCGCCGAGCGCCAGGCCGCGGACGATGACGGTGAGCGTTTGCGTCGCGGCGTTGCCGCCCATGCCAGCAACGATCGGCATGAAGATCGCGACTGCTGTGACCTGCGCGATCGTGCCTTCGAAGAGGCCGACCACCGCGGCGGCGAGAAATGCGGTCGCGAGGTTGACCATGAGCCACGGCAAGCGCAGCCGAAGCGACTCGGCCGGCGGCGTGAACACTCGCTCGTCGCCGCTCACGCCGGCCAGACGATAGATATCCTCGGTGGCCTCGTCCTTGATGACGTCGATGACGTCGTCGACCGTGACGACGCCGACGAGCTTGTTCTCCTCGTCGACGACGGGGATCGCAAGCAGGTTGTACGACGCCACCTGACGCGCGGCTTCTTCCTGGTCGGTATCCACACGGACGCTGGTGACGTCGGGCGTCATGATCCGCTTCAGCGGCGTCTCGGGTGAGACAAGCAGCAGCCGCCGCAGCGATGTCACGCCGACGAGGTGCCGGCGCTCGTCGACGACGTAAAGATAGAAGACCATCTCGACGTCGCGCGCGGCCTGCAGCGCGCTGATCGCTTCGCCAACGGTCAGGTCTTCCGACAGCGCGAAGACATTCGGGTTCATGATGCGACCCGCCGTCTTCTCGGGGTACTCGAGGAGGTTTTCGACCTGGCCCGATTCTCTCGGCCGCATCAGCTCGAGCACCGCGCTCGAGAGCTCCTCCGGCAGGTAGTCGACGAGGGCCGCGGCGTCGTCCGAGGGAATCTCCTGCAGGAGCTTGGCGATATCTTCGGCCGGGCGGTCGGAGAGGAGCTGCGCGCCGGCTTCCGGACCAAGCTCGGCGACCGCTTCCATCGCCAGCTTCGGGCTGCGATCGACGAGCACGCTGAACGCGGCCTTGCGATCGCGCTCCTGCAGCTCGGCAAGGACCTGCGCGAGGTCGGCGGGGTGCTGCTTCTGGAGCAGATTGAACAGGTTCGCTGTGGCGCCAATCCGCAGCAACCGCCGGACCGAGTCCAGCACGACGTCGATTTTCCGCTGCGGGGCCATCAGGTCTCTAATACAATGAAAATCCCCTAAAGGTAACACACGCCTTGGGATCTGGATACGGCAAACTGGCCTGTTTTATGCGTGCGGTGGGTCACGTCGCACTCACGGCGGGCTTTGTCGCGGACCACACGCCCTCAACGAAAGAGCTGCTCAAACGCGCCGCGGCGTACGTCAGTCAGCAGGCCGAACTACTCCCGCAGCTGGTCGCCGAAGAACGGAGCTCGCAGACACTTCGTCCGCGCGTACAGCACTTGATAGACCCGCCGCCGCGTGTGATCGAGTCTCGGGCCGACTTCGCATGGATAAGACTGGAGGGGATGCCGGAAGCAATCGGCGTGCGCGACGTACGCGAGGTCGATGGCAGGCCGGTCGGAGGGCCGGAACGGCTCGAGGAGTTACTGAGACGGCCGACGACGTCGAGCATCGCGGCCGCACGCGCGCTGCTCGCCGAAAGCGCCCGATACAACGTAGGACCGTTGTGGCGCAACGTGAACCTGCCGACAACCGCGCTGTTTCTACTCCACGACAGTCTGCAACCACGATTTTCGTGGAAAGTGGAGGGCACGGGGGAGTCGGGCGCAGTCTGTACTTTCCTTCAAGGAACGCGAGCGGCCTACCGTGATCCGCGGTTTGAACGGCGAGCCTGTCTTCAGCCGCGGACGCATTTGGATTGATCCGGCGACGGGCACCGTTCAGCGCACCGAGCTGCACACGGAAGCGCGCGATCCTGAGGGAGACAAGACGTACTATCAGCTGCTGGTCGAGTTCGCGGTTGACGAGTCGCTTCAGTTGCTGCTGCCGCGACGCCTGCGCGAGCACTACGAAACACGGACCGAGGTCGTCGATGGAAAGGCGGAATACGTAAACTATCGCCGGTTCCAGACTGGAGGCCGGCTGGTCCGCTGAACGCTGACCCGCAGTAAGGCCCGACTTCAGTCGGGCGCGAATGGCCGAACTAAAGTTCGGCCCTACTGCAGGTTTCGATCAATGCGCTCGCGGCAGGCTCGAGCGTCTGAGCCGCGAGGGCAGCTGTTCCGCCGCCGTCCGCCAGAAGCGGACGTCGGTCTGCATGAAGGCATCGATCTCGCCTCGGCTCAGATCCCAGCCCTGCTGGCAGTACTCCGCCAGTGTCTCGAACGGCGCTCGAGTGAACTCGTCACGCAGTTCGTCGTCCGTCAGCAGTCGCCCGATCAGCAGTTCCACATGTCGCTGTGACATGACCGCGCTCTCCTCAGGACTGCCAGCCGCCGCCAAGGGCGCGGTAGATTTCCACAAAGGCCGCAAGCTCGTCGCGCTGTGCCTCGACGAGCCCGAGCTCGGCGGCGAAGAGCCTGGTGTCGCTGTCGAGCACCTCGAGATAGCTGCTGGCGCCGCCTTGATAGCGGATGTCCGCGAGCCGACGCGCATCCTGCGCTGATTGCAGGAGCTGCTCCTGCGTGGCCCGGAACTCCTGCGATCGGCGATAGCCGACCAGCGCATCAGACACTTCGCGGAATGCCTGACGAATGGTCTGTTGATAGACCAGGGCCGCCTCGTCGGTCCGCGCCTTTGCAAATGCCACCTGCGCACGCGTGCGGCCGGCCGTGAAGATCGGCTGCAGCGCACCAACTGCCGCCGCCCAGGTCCCATTCGTGAACAGCGTGGAGAGGGCGGCGCTGGCGGCGCCTCCGGACGCCGTCAGCGAGATCTGCGGAAAGTACGCCGCCTTTGCGACGCCGATCTGCGCATTGGCCGCGACAATCAGCTGCTCCGCCTGTTGAATGTCGGGCCGCCGGTCGAGCAGCGCCGATGGCAAGCCGGCGGGCACCTCGGGGGCATGCGCCTGATCGGTGAGCGCGCGGCCGCGCGGGATTGCCTCCGGATAGCGTCCCAGCAGAACGCTGATGAAGTTCTCCTGCTGCTCGATTTGCCGCTTCAGGTCGACGATCTCGCCGTTGGCCGAGTGCACGAGCTGCTCTGCCTGGCGCACGTCCACGAGCGACGTGACGCCGCCGGTCTCGCGCACCTGAGTAAGCTGCAGCGATTCCTGCCGCGACGACAGCGTACGCCTCGCTATCTCGAGCTCGAGATCGAGGGCGCGCAGATCGAAATAGGCCGCGGCGACCTCGCTCACGAGGCTGGTGAGAATTGCGCGCCGACCCCATTCCGTCGCGAGGATCTCGGCGCGGGCCGCCTCGCTGGCGCGTCGATATTTGCCCCAGAAGTCCAGCTCCCACGACAGCGCCACGCCAAGTTGACCGCTGCCCGACGTCGGCAGCGTCTGGCCTGCGATCACGGTGCCGTGCTGGCCCTGCGCCTGCGCCTCGGCGTTCACGGTCGGGAACCGATCGGCGCGGGTCACGCGATAGAGCGCCTCAGCCTGGAGAATCCGCGACGCGGCAATGCGCGCGTCGAAGTTCTCGGCCAGCGCCGTCGTGATCAGCGCCTGCAACGGCTGGTCCTGAAACACCTGCGACCAGCGCCCGTCGGCGATCGACGGCGACGCGGACGGCTGCCCGGCGGGCGCGCCACGGAACGTCTCGGGAGCGGACACCGGCGGGCGTTTGTAGTTGGGGCCGACCGTGCATCCGGCGGCGACGAGGCCCACGAGCATCGGGACAACCAGGATTCGCATTCTCGTATTCCGGGACATCAGCGGCGTATTCATGACGCGCTCTCCCCGGGCGCAAGATCGGACGCCACCGGCTGATGCGCCTCCCTGGTGAATTTCAGCGCGATGCGCTCGAACACCACGAAGAGCAGCGGGATCAGGAAAACCGCGATCAGGGTGGCTGCCAGCATGCCGGTGATGACGACGGTGCCGAGGATGCGGCGCGCGGCCGCGCCGGATCCGGTCGCGATCCACAGCGGCACACAGCCGAGGATGAACGCGAACGACGTCATCAGGATCGGCCGGAGGCGGACGCGCGCGCCTTCGAGCGCGGCCTCAATCAGGTCCTTCCCCTCCTCGAGCCGATACTTCGCGAACTCGACGATGAGAATCGCGTTCTTGGCGGCGAGCCCGATCAGCATCACCACGCCGATCTGCGCGTAGACGTCCAGGTTGAACGTGCGCATCGTCAGGCCGATGAACGCCCCGAAGACGGCGATGGGCACGGTCAGCAGTACCGAGAACGGCAGCGACCAGCTCTCATAAAGCGCGGCGAGAATCAGGAACACGAACATCAGCGACAGGGCGAAGATCTGACTCGTGGCCCCTGAGGCTTTGTTCTCCTGATAGGAGAGATCGGCCCAGTCGTACCCAATCTCGCGGGGCAGCGTCGTGCGGGCCACTTCCTCCAGCGCAGCCATCGCCTGGCCCGAGCTGTACCCGGGCGCCGCGGCGCCGTTCACCTGCGCGGCACGATAGACGTTGAACCGGTTGGTGAACTGCGGACCGAACGTCTTCTCCGTCGACTGCAGCGCCGACAGCGGCACCATGGTCCCGGCGTCGTTGCGCACGTAGAACTGCCCGATCTGCTCGGGCGTTACCCGGTCCTCCCCTTCTGCCTCCACGAAGACGCGCCACTGCCGTCCGAATCGATTGAACTGGTTCACGAACAGCCCGCCCAGGAACGTCTGCATCGTTTGATAGACGTCGCCGAGCGCCACACCCTGACGCAGCACCTTGTCGCGATCGACGTCGGCGAAGACCTGCGGCACGGTCGCGGTGAACGGCGACGTCACGCCGGCCAGCTCGGGGCGCTTCCGCGCGGCGGCGAGGAACTTCTGCAGCTGCGTGTCGAGGAAGTCGATCGACCCGCCGCTTCGATCCTGCAGCCACAGCGTGAAGCCGCCCTGGCTGCCCAGACCCGGAATCGACGGCGGCATGATTGCGAACGCCATCGCTTCCGGCGCGATCGCTCGCAGCTGGCCGTTCAGGCGATTGACGATCGTTCGCGCCTGAAGCGATCGCTCCGTGCGCTCGTCCCACGGCTTCAGCTGCACGAAGTAGAACGCGTTGTTGGTGGCGGTGACGCGCGTGATGAGGCTGAAGCCGACGATCGTGTTGAAATTGGCGACGCCAGGCGTCTTCGCGAGCAGCGCATCGACCTTGCGGCTGACGGCATCGCTCCGATCGAGCGATGCGGCCGGCGGCAGCTGGATATTCAGCAGGAAGTAGCCGTAATCCTCCTCGGGCAGGAAGCTGCTCGGCAGCCGGTTCCCGAGGAGACCCGTCACGCCCGCAAAGAGCACCAACACCGCTACGCCAATGATCGGCTTCCGGATTAGTCCGTGGCTCAGGCTCACGTACCCGCGCGTCGACTTCTCGAGCCAACCGTTGAAGGCGCCGAAGAATCGCGCCAGCAGGCCCTTTGACGCCTTCCGCGGCCTGAGCAGCATCGAGGCGAGCGCGGGCGACAGCGTCAGCGCGTTGAATGCCGAGATGACGACCGAAACCGCGATCGTGATCGCGAATTGCTGGTTCAGACGTCCCTGGATGCCGCTCATCAATCCGACCGGAATGAAGACAGCGGCCAGCACGAGCGCGATGGCGACGACCGGTCCCGACACTTCCTCCATCGCCCGCAGCGTTGCATCCTTCGGGCTCATTCCCTCTTCGATGTGATGCTCGACGGCTTCGACGACAACGATGGCGTCGTCCACGACCAGGCCGATGGCGAGGATCAGGCCAAACAGCGACAAGGTGTTGATCGAGAACCCGAGCAGCGGGAACAGCACGAACGTGCCGATGAGCGACACCGGCACGGCGAGCATGGGAATCATCGTCGCGCGCCAGTTCTGAAGGAACAGGAACACGACGAGAATCACGAGCACCATCGCCTCGATCAGCGTCTTCAGAATCTCTTTGATGCCCTCCGAAACCGGCAGCGTCGTGTCGAGCGTGTAGGTGTAGTCGAGATCCGACGGGAATCGAGCGTGCAGATCGTTCATGACCTGCCGGATGCCCCTGGCCACCGCGAGCGCATTCGAGCCAGGCGCCTGGAAGACCGCGATGCCGACACCTGGCTGACCGTTGACGCGACCAATCTGCTGGTAGTTCAGCGCGCCGAGCTCGATCCGGGCCACATCGCGCATCCGCACCAGCGAGCCATCGGGATTCGATCGGAGCACGATCTTGCCGAACTCCTCCGCCGTCTGCAGCCGGCCGGCCGCCCGCACCGTAAAGGTCATCTCCTGGGATGGGCCGGGCTGCGCGCCGAGCTGTCCCGACGGGTTGACCGTGCTCTGTTGCTGGATGGCCCGGGCGAGGTCCGGCACAGTCAGTCCCATCGTCGCCAGCCGGTCCGGCTTCACCCAGATGCGCATCGCATAGTCGCCTGCGCCGAAGATGCGGACCTCGCCGACGCCGGGCACGCGATAGAGCGCGTCCACGACGTTGATGTTCGCGTAGTTGGCGAGGAAGAGCGCGTCGTAGGTCCTCCTGGGCGAGTAGAGCGACACGAGCATCATCGGGAGGCCTGTGATCTTCCGCAACGTCAACCCGAACTGATTGACGTCCGTCGGCAGGTTGGGCTGCGCCTGTGCCAGGCGGTTCTGCACGTTCACCTGGTCGATGTTCGGATTCGTGTCGATGTCGAACGTGACGGTGAGCTGCATCGTGCCGTCGTTCGCGTTCGTGGACTGCATGTAGAGCATGTCGTCCACGCCGTTCATCTGCTGCTCGACCGGCGTCGCCACGGACTGCTCGACCGTGACCGCGTCCGCGCCCGTATAGGTGGCCGTTACCAGGATTTGCGGCGGCACGATTTCAGGAAACATCGCGACCGGCAGGCGCCCCATGGCCACGAGGCCACCGAGCACGGTCACGATCGCGATGACGATGGCGACAATCGGTCGCCGGATGAAGAAGGCGGCCATGTCAGTTCCCCGACTGTTGCGCCGGCGCGGCGGCCTTCGGTTGGACGATGGTGCCCGCTGGTACCTGTGTTGCGTCTACAATCACCCGCGCCCCGGCGTCGAGGCCCTGCTGCACGATCCACCGGTTGCCGACGCGGCCGCCGAGCGAAACCGTCTGCACGTTGACCTTGTTGTCGCGTCCAACCGTGCGCACCTGCGTCGTGCCCTGGAGTTCGGTGACCGCGCGTTGCGGAACCAGCAGCGCGCTCGTCACGACCGCCGTCTGCGCCGTCACTCGCCCGTACTGGCCGGGCCGCAGCAGATGCTTCGGATTCGGAAATGCCGCGCTGATCCGGATCGTGCCTGTCCGCGGATCGATCTGACGATCGGCGGCGAGGAACTGACCGGCCAGGGGATACTTCGTGCCGTCGACGAGTGTCAGGGTCAGCGCGCGGCCGGTCTGCCACAGTTCATGAGTCGGCGCGGCTCGATTGATCTCGTCGGCGACGTGTAGGTATTCCGTCTCGCTCAACGAGAAATACGCGCGAATCGGATCGACCTGCGACACCGTCGTCAGGAGACTTGCCGGCGCGACCAGATCTCCGATCTGCGCGGTGGCGATCGCCGCGACGCCGTCGACGAGCGACCGCACTTTCGTGAAGCCGAGGTTCAGCTGCGCAGTGGCCACGGCCGCTTTTGCTGCTTGTACCGCTGCCTGCGCCGCCAGATTGGCCTGGACATCGTTGTCCAGCTGGCTCTGGGGAATCGCTCTGGCCTTCGCGAGCGGCATGTCCCGCTGCACGTCGCGCTCGGTGCGTCCCAGTTCGGCCTGGGCCTGCGCAAGCTGTGCCTGCACCTGCGCAAGCGTCGCCTGGAACGGGCGAGGATCGATCTCGAACAGCACCTGGTCCTTCCGGACCATGGCGCCTTCGCGATAGTCGCGCTTGATCAGATAGCCGGACACCTGCGGCCGGATCTGGGCGTTGACGTAACCGTCGAGCGTCGCGACCCACTCGCTCGATACCGACACGGTTTCCGGCTTCAGCGAGATGACGGACACGGTCTGGGGCGCGGGTAGTGCAGGGGCCGCTTCGCTGCCGCCGCACGCCTGAACGAGCGGCAGCGTCGCGACCACAGACGAGAGAAGAATGAACGCTGGAGTCCGACGAATCAAAACACGCATGCCTGGTCGGAGGGGCAAGCAACGCGCCATCCACCATGCGGTAACGCCAAGTGATTGGAAATGCGGAAGATGACGTCAAAATTCGGGAGACGAGAGTGTTGCGGCTGAGTGTGCCTCGATGCACAACATGGGCCTGAAGGCGCACTCCCGTGGCACAATGGGGCCACAATGGCGCCAGTACCTGCAGGAGACAGGATCGGCAACCGATCGACTGCGCGCACTGAACGACCTGCGCGCGGCGCTCGTGGCCGCGCGCGATCCGCAATCGCTGTTTTCGACAGTTTGCTCGATTGCCGGGCGCGTGCTGCGTCACGACGAGGCGCGGCTCGTGCTCTTCACGCCCGGCGTGAACGACATCCACGTCTTCGTGCCGCACGGCTCCAGCAGCGTGACCGCAGGGTTGTCGGGACCGGACGCGGGGCTCGGCGACGACTCCAGCGAGGCTGGCGTCTTCACGGTACGTTCATCGTCCGGGGAAATCGGGTCGGGCGTCCGGGCGCCCATTCGCCTCGATGACACGATCGGCGGCATCTTCCGCCTGCTCTCCCATCAGCCGCGTGAGTACACGCCGGACGATGTGTTCTTCGTGCAGCTGCTGGCGGATCAGATCGCCGCCGCGCTGGTGCGGCAACAGCTGACGGCAATGAGCCGCGAGGCGGCCCTCGAGCGCGAGCGCGCGGCCAATCTCGAGGCATCGGAGCAGCTGCTTCAGGCGCTGGCCAACGTGCTCGACATCCGCCTGGTCTTCCCGCAGATCTCCGAGATCACGCGCCAGATCCTCCCTCACGATCGCCTGACCATGACCTTTCTCGACGGGCAGGGGGCCTGCGTCATGCAGGCGGCGTCAAACGACATCGGACCGGTCGCCGTCCGCGCGAGCGGCGTCGACACCACGCACCTGACTGACGGAGCTTTTTTCATCGTCGACGATCTGACGACCCACGTGAAACCGGGCGTCACCTACGATCCGCCCGATCATCACGATCGGCTGATCGCCGCCGGGTACCGATCGGCGCTCTCGGTCTGCCTCTCTGCGCGCGAGCAGCGGTTCTTCCTGAAGTTCTGGTCGAGGCAATTCGCCGCCTTCCGCGCCAGCCAGGTGCCGATCGCGAGGCGAATCGCCGAGCACGTGGCGCTGGCGGTGTCGCACGAGCAGCTCTCCGAGGCGGCGCGCCACGCCGCCGACGCACAGGCGCGCGCCGAGCTGCTGGAAGCGCGCCTGCGGTCGCTGTCAGAGGAGCTCGACTCGCGCAGCGGCTACGGCCGCATCGTCGGACCGTCTGAGACGTGGAAGAACGTGCTTCGAGCGGCCACGCAGGTGGCGCCCACGGACACCACGGTGCTTTTGACCGGCGAATCGGGAACTGGCAAGGAAGTAGTTGCACGGTTCATCCATCGCGCGTCCGCGCGCAGCCGCGGTCCATTCGTCGCGGTGAACTGCGCGGCGCTGCCCGAGCCGCTCCTCGAATCGGAGCTCTTCGGCCACGAACGCGGCGCGTTCACCGGGGCCGAGCAGACCAAGCCAGGACAGATCGAGCTCGCCTCCGGCGGTGTGCTGTTCCTCGACGAGGTCGGCGAAATGAGCCCGTCGGCGCAGGCGAAGTTCCTGCGTGTCCTGCAGGAGCGCGAGTTCCAGCGGCTCGGCGGCACCCGTCCGATCAAGGCCAACGTGCGCGTGATCGCCGCGACGAACCGCGAGCTCCGGCAGGCGATGGAACGCGGTGACTTCAGAGAGGATCTCTATTACCGCTTGCAGGTCTTCGGCATCCGCCTGCCGCCGCTACGCGAGCGCCCGGAAGACATCCTGCCACTGAGCGCCGCCTTCCTCGAGGAGATCGGCCGATCCTTCGGGCGCCCACCGGCGGGGATGACCTACGAGGCCAAGCAGGCGCTGCTGGCGTATCCGTGGCGGGGCAACGTACGACAGCTACGGAACGTCCTGGAGCGCGCCGCGATCGTCTGCGACGGCGGTTTGATCGCGCCCGAGCATCTGTCGCTGGACGACGAAGAGCGGCCGGCGCGTTCGACCGGCACGAGCAACGTGAAGGTGCTCGAGCGGCAGACGATCGAGCGCGTGCTCGGCGAGTCGGGCGGCAACAAGTCGAAGGCCGCCCGGCGGCTCGGGCTCTCGCGGAAGCAGCTGTACGTCCGGCTGCGGAGCTACGAGCGCGAAAGCCGGCCGTAGCAGCCCGTCACAGCGCGTTTCGCCTGGCGATATCTCCCAGCATACGTGCGCTCGGCTTGACCGTGCGCTCCTGCGTGTCTCGGTTCACGGCCACGAGTCCGAATTTCGGACGATAGCCGAAGATCCACTCGAAGTTGTCCATCAGCGACCAGTGGACGTAGCCGCGCACGTCGATGCGGTCGTTCAGACACTTCTGGACGCCAGCCAGGGCGCGCTTGATGTACTCGACGCGCCGCGTATCGTCGTCGGTGCCGATTCCGTTCTCGGTAACGTAGACCGGCACCTTCGCGCGTTCTGCGGCGTAGCGGATCGTCTGCTCGAGAGCCTCGGGCCAGAACTCGTAGCCCATCTGAGTCAGCTCCGCACCCTGCTCCGGCGGCAGATCGCCCTTGGGACCGACTCTCGATCGCGTGTAGGTCTGGACGCCGACGAAGTCGTCCTTGACCGCAAGCGCGAGCCACGGCTCGTAGAGCTCCGCGCGCTTCGCATCGCGCTGGGCGTTACCATCGACGGACTGGTCGTCCGAGATAGCCAGGTTGAGGCCGACCGGGAAGCTTCCGGGACCTGATTTGATGGCGTCGACGGCACGTCGATGAGCGGAGACCATTACGTCCTGTTCTCGTTTGGCGTCACCGAACATGAACGACGAAAAGCGATCCGAGCCAACGGCTCGCGCAGCGGCCTGGTTCATCGGCGCGACACCTTGCAGCGGGTTTTGCGGCATGCTGGCCAGGAAGCGCCGGACGAGCAGCGCGATATTCGGCTCGTTGAAGGTGCTGGCGAGGCCGATGAGGTCGCCAAGATGTTTCGTGGCCCGCTCGCAATAGCGCACGAAGAGATCGCCAGCCGCGTCGGTCTCCCAGCCCCCACGCGCCGCGAACCAGCGCGGCGCCGTGAAATGCCAGTACGTGACCATCGGCGTGAGGCCGTGCTCGCGGCACGTCGTCAGCATCCGTCGGTAGTGATCGAGCTCCGCGTTCGAGAAGGCGCCCTCTTCGGGTTCAATGCGCGCCCATTCGATTGAGAATCGGTAGGTGTTGAAGCCGAGATCGGCGACCAGCTTGATGTCGTCGCGATATCGATGATAGTGGTCGCACGCGTCACCGGACGGCTCCAGGTACATCGAAGGCTTCACGTGTTCGAGCACCCAGAGGTCGCTGTTGATGTTGTTGCCCTCGACTTGATGCGCGGCAGTCGCGGCGCCCCAGAGGAAGCCTTTCGGGAACTCGCCGGGCGCGGCTTCGATGCGTTCCGTGGTCAGGCGCGACCCGATGGCGCCGCTCGCCGCAGCGATGCCGGCGCCGACGAACTGCCGGCGCGTGATCCCTTCGTGAGTGCCGCGATCCGTCGTCGGTCTGTGCATGACGCCTCCCAGGCGGGAGGCAATCTACCACGACCTCACCACACATGCAGCGCAGACCTTCAGGTCCGTCCTCGATTCACACGGCGCGGCTGAAATCGCGTCCTACTTCGGTCGCGCGTCGACGCGCCGACGGCTGGATATCTGGCAGCCACGCCGCGAGCAGGCCAATCATCGGCAGGAACGCGCAGACGTGATAGACGACGTCGATGCTCGTGCGGTCGGCCACTTCTCCGAGGACCGCGGCGCCGAGCCCCCCGATACCGAACGCGAATCCGAAGAATAGCCCCGAGACCAGGCCGACGCGACCGGGAACGAGTTCCTGCGCGTAGACGAGGATTGCTGAGAACGCCGACGCGAGGATCAGACCGATCAAGACGCCGAGCACGCCAGTCCAGAACAGGCTGGCGTACGGCAGCGCCAGGCTGAACGGGAGCACCCCGAGAATCGATCCCCAGATCACGTATTTGCGACCGATTCGATCGCCTACCGGCCCGCCGACGAACGTGCCAATCGCCACCGCGGCGAGGAATGCGAACAGATGCAGCTGCGCGCTCCTGACTGAGAGGTGGAATTTGTGAATCAGGAAGAAGGTGTAATAGCTGCTGAGGCTCGAAAGATACACGTACTTCGAGAAAACCAGCGCCATCAGCACGGCCATCGCCAGCCACACTTGTCGCCGGGTCAGCGAGTGATGCGGCACTGTCGCGCGTTTGGCGGTCAGCAACGCGCGATGCTCCGCATACCAGCGACCGACCTGCCACAGAATTACCATCGCCACGAGCGCGGCGAGCGAGAACCACGCGATGCTGTTCTGCCCGTGCGGCAGCACGATGAATGCGGCGAGCAGCGGACCGATCGACGAACCGATGTTGCCACCCGTCTGGAAGAACGACTGGGCAAAGCCGTGCTGACCGCCGGACGCCAGCCGCGCGACTCGCGACGACTCGGGGTGGAAGACCGACGAGCCGACGCCGACGAGCGCGGCGGCCAGCAGAAGCAGCGCGAACCTGTCCGTCGTTGCGAGGAGGAGCAGGCCGGCAAGCGTGAAGCTCATGGCAGCCACGAGAGAATAGGGGCGCGGCCGGCGGTCTGTGTAAAGGCCGACGACCGGCTGCAGCAACGAGGCCGTGAGCTGATTCGCCAGCGCGATAAGGCCGATCTGCGCGAAGTCGAGCCCGAAGCTGCTCTTCAGGATTGGAAAGATCGCCGGCAGCAGCGACTGCATCATGTCGTTCAACAGATGGCAGACGCTGATGCAGGCGAGGATGGCGTACGCCGTTCGCGTGTGGTGATCGCTGGAATTTGTCATTCACACAAAGGCCGTTGGTGGTGAGCGCGCCGAACCCACAAACGCTTAGTCGACCCGAACCGCGCGCCCTGTCTTGGCGGAAGTCCTGGCCGCGTCCAGGATTCTGACGACCGTCACATTCAGTGGCAGCGCCGCGAGATCCGTATCCTCGACCTTCACCGTTCCGGAGACGACGGCGGCCAAGTACTTGAACGGATCGTCGAGCGGCTCAGGCCGCTCTGGCAGGTGTGGCTCCTCAGCTGGATTCTGCTCGGAGCGACGTACCCGCATCACCCGACCGTCGACCGTAATGATCTGGCCTGTTTCGCCATAGACCTCCATGTCTTTCCGGCTGATCGGCCAGTTCCACGATGCCTGAATGATCCCCTGCGCGTCCGGATAGGTCACGACGATCGTCGCCTCATCGTCCACTTTCGGATAGATGTGCGGCTTGAGCTGCTGGGTCACCGCCGAGACGGAGGTGGGCTCGGCGCCCTTCATCAGCCAGGTGATCAGGTCGGCGCCGTAACAGCCAAAGTCAATCAGCGCGCCGCCGCCGTTCTTCATGGGATCGGTCAGCCACTCGAGGAACTCGCGGCTAACACCGATCTCCTTCGGTCCACGGTGCCCGTCGTGGACCACCACCTTCCGGATCTTTCCGAGCTCGCCGCGCGTGACCGCAATGTCAAACGCCGCGTGTGTCGTCGAATACCAGCTGGTCTCGTAGTTCGTGAGAACGTGAATGTGGTGCTTCGCCGCAAGCGTCTGGATTTCTTTGGCATGCTCGAGGCTGACGGCCAACGGCTTCTCGACCATGACGTGGATGCCGCGCGGCGCGGCCGCCTGAACGACTGCGAGATGGTCGTAAATCGATCCGAACGCTGCGACCGCCTGCGGCTTCACGGCGTCGAGCATCTTGCCGAGATCGGTGAAGAGCAACGCGCGATCGATGTGGTGCTGCGCGGCGTATCGTTCGGCCAGCGCGGTATTGGGCTCGGAAATGCCGACGACCGAAATGTCTCCGGTGTCGAGCCTGCGAAAGGCGCCGTGCACGTGGTCGTGAGTCAGGCCGGCGATCGCGAGACGCAGTTTCGAGCCCTCTTGTACGTAGGCCCGAGCTTCAGCTCGGGCATCGCGAGCGTCCGGCGTGTCGCTGGCCAATCCGAACGCGAGCGTGACAACAGCCAACGCGGCGCCTAGGGCTCGACGCGACCAAATCATGATTCGTCCCCTTGTATGGTCGATTGTGTCATTGATTGCCCGAGCTGAAGCTCGGGCCTACGTACGAGGGCTCGGGAATCGAACGGATGGCGTCGTCTACGAACGGCGGGTGTTCATCATCTCGTCGAGCAGGCGATCGTCTTCGCGCCACTCGCCCTTCACTTTGACGTGAAGGTCGATGAACACACGGGTGTCGAAGAAGCGCTCGAGCTCGAGGCGTGCTGCCGTACCGATCGTACGAATCATCTCGCCGCGTCGGCCGATGACGATTGGCTTCTGCGATTCGCGCTCGACCAGAATCGTGCAGTAGAGCCGCAGCAGCCCGCCTTCGTCCGGCTCCTCGAATTGATCGACCACGACGGCCGTCGAGAACGGCAACTCGGCGTGGGTGTGGCGCAACACCTGCTCGCGCACGATCTCCGCGGCGAAAAACCGCTCCGGCTGATCGGTCAAGTAGTCGTCTGGATACAGAGCCTCGCCGTCCGGAAGGTTTTCGAACACGGCCTCCTCGAGCGCCTCGACACCGTCACCGCTCAGCGCGGATACCGGGACGATGGCGGCGAACTCACGCACGTGCCGCCACTCTTCGATGATCGGCAGCAGCTTCCGCTTGGCGACCAGATCGATCTTGTTGAGGATCAGCACGACGGGGCGATCCTGCTTCTTGATCAAGTCGATCAGGTGGCGCTGGCCGCCGCCGGGTTTCTGGGTGACGTCGAGGACGATGCCGACCACATCCGCGTCGCGCATCGCATCGAGGGCGGCGTTGAGCATGCGGACGTTCATCCGGTGCACCGGACGGTGGATGCCGGGCGTGTCCACGTACACCACCTGCCCGCGCGGATGGTTGCGCACGCCGAGGATCCGGTTGCGGGTGGTTTGCGGCTTGTCGGAAACGATCGCGAGCTTGGTGCCGACCAGGCGGTTGAGCAGCGTCGACTTGCCGGCATTGGGCAAGCCGACCAGCGAGACGAACCCGGCTTTCACACGCGTTCCTCGGCGGGGGTCGGAGCCGGCTCTGCCACTCGACGCCGGATGCGGACGCGCGTCACGCGGCGGCGCTCGGCCTCCAGCACTTCGACATGCAGGCCGTCGATGTCGAACTGCTCGCCGACAGTCGGGACGCGACCCAGCTCGGCGAGCAGGTAGCCGCCAATCGTGCTGAACCCCTCGCGCGATATCGAGACCCCAAGCCGCACGTTCAGCTCTTCGATTGGGACGTTGCCGCTGAAGACGAACACGCCGTCGGCTTCCTGC
Organism: Vicinamibacteria bacterium; assembly: GCA_963800785.1. Taxonomy (GTDB): domain Bacteria; phylum Acidobacteriota; class Vicinamibacteria; order Vicinamibacterales; family JAENWD01; genus JAENWD01. The sequence goes on along the minus strand of CAWDCH010000018.1, from coordinate 287,468 downwards.
TGCACCGGTTCGAGCTCAACGTCGTACTCGTCGCGGATTTCGCCGACGATCTCTTCCAGGAGATCCTCGATAGTGACCAGTCCCGCCGTGCCGCCGTATTCGTCGACCACGATCGCCGACTGCACCTGCTGACGCTGGAATTCCTTCAGCAGCTCGGAGACCTTCTTGGTTTCCGGCACGTAATAGGCCGGCCGCAGCAGCTGCGGTACGACACGTTCGGTCGGCGGGACCTCCGGCAATCGAATCAGATCCTTCACGTAGACGAAGCCGACGATGTGATCGAGCGATTCGCGGTGCACCGGCACGCGCGAATACTGCTGCTCGACGAAGACCTGGCGGACTTCGCCCAGCGTGGCGTCGATCGAGATTGCAACGATGTCGGGCCGCGGCGTCATCACCTCGCGAACGAGCGTGTCGCCGAAGTCGACGATGGATTCGATCAAGCGGCGCTCTTCGCGCTCGATCAGGCCTTCCTGCTCGCCGGCCTCGAGATAGGCCTGGGCGGCGTCGCCGTTCTCCACATCCTCCGGCGGCACGCCGTCCGAGGGAGGCCGCACCTGACGCTCGCGCCGCAGCGTCTTGATGATTCCGACGAGGCTGCGCGTGATCGGGAACAGCACGAGCGCAATCGCGTTGAATGACGGCAGCAGCGCGATCAGGACGCGCTCGGGATCGTGCCGCACGATCAGCAGCGGCAGCAGGTGCTCGAACCCGAGCACGAAACTCGCCATCGATAGCACCAGCACGAGCGGATCCTTGAGATCGTCGACGCCGGTCCACGTGGCGAACACGATCGCGGCCAGCGTGACGATGAGGCCCATCAGCAGGCGGGCGGGCACGAACATCAGGACCGGATCGTCGAGGTACGGGCCGAGACCAGCTTCCCGGCCCTCGCGCTCGACAGTGAGTCGCAACGACAGCCGCATCAGTGCGCTGAACGCCGCTTCGATCGTGCCGACGTAAATCGTCGAGAGCGCGAGCAGCACGAAGATGAGAACGCTCATCTCGGCCCTCGCTCGATCAGGCCAGCCGACAGGCCACCCTTGCGTCTGAGCCGGGCCTCGACACGGGCCATCGTGCCATTGTCCGTTTCGTGGTCGTAGCCGAGCAGGTGCAACAGTCCGTGGAGGGCCAACACGCGCCACTCAATGCGCTCGTCGTGCCCGGCCTCGCGGGCCTGCCTGCGCGCGACGCCCCGGGCGATCACGATGTCCCCCAGGTAGGGGCGCACTGTGTGCGGCCGCACGTGCATCGAGGCCGGGCCCGCGGCGTCGGCTGCCGCCGGAAACGAGAGCACGTCGGTCGCGTCGATCCTTGCCGCGATAACTGCGATTGAGCGCGCGGACGCGGGCGTCGGAGACGACGGCCACGGTGACGGCGCTCCGCCGCCGCACCGGTGCGACGCGCGACAGCCACGCGCCGAGACGGTGGCCGCGCAGAGGGCGTCCCTGCGCGTCAACAACGGATACGGAAAGAGGGACACGTCGAGGGCTCTCGGGCATTGAGCGCCTCAGACCTGACGATTGACGTTGCCGGACTGCCAGGCTTCGTAGGCTTTGACGATCTGCGCCACCAGCTTGTGGCGGACGACGTCGCGGTCGTCGAAGTGCACGAAGGCGATGCCATCCACCTGCGAGACGATCTTCATCGCTTCGACCAGCCCCGATACTTTGCCGGTCGGCAGGTCGATCTGGGTCACGTCACCAGTCACCACGGCCTTCGAACCAAAGCCGAGGCGGGTGAGGAACATCTTCATCTGCTCGGACGTCGTGTTCTGCGCCTCGTCGAGGATCACGAACGCGTCGTTGAGCGTGCGCCCGCGCATGAACGCGAGCGGCGCGATCTCGACGTTGCCGCGCTCCAGTAAGCGCTCGACCCGATCCGTCTCGAGCATGTCGTAGAGGGCATCGTAGAGCGGCCGCAGATACGGGTTCACTTTCTCCTGCAGGTCGCCCGGCAGGAACCCGAGCTTCTCGCCCGCTTCGACGGCGGGACGCGCCAGGATGATCCGGCTCACCTTCTTCTGGAGCAGGAACGCCACGGCCTGCGCCATCGCCAGGTAGGTCTTGCCGGTGCCCGCGGGGCCAATCCCGAACACGATGTCGTGCTGATCGATGGCCTCGAGATACCGGCGCTGGTTGACGCTCTTCGGCGCCACCTGGCGCTTCCCGGCGCTGCGCGCCGGACCTCGGACCAGATAGTCCTTCAACGCGACGGCGGCGTCCTCCGACACGAGCTGCGCGGCCGTCTTCACATCGCCATTCGATACACGGTACCCCTCACGCATCAGCGAGGCGAGCTCGGTCACCGTTCGCTCCACGCGCGCCTCATCATCCGGGCTTCCCTCGACGATGAGATCGTGGCCCTGGGTGCGGATGCGCACACCGAAAGTCGATTCGAGTTGGCGGAGATTTTCGTCGTAGGTTCCGAACAGGGTCTCGACCCCGTCCTCGGGGACTGCAATTCGGCGCATCGGCCGGCGGGATAGCCGCCAGTAACTCCTTGTATGGTCGAGAGTTAGCTTGCAATTCTAGCACATGGGTCAAACTGCCGCAAATGCGGGTCACGGAGGGACACGGATAGACACGGACAAGAACTGGCATGGAATGGCCAGCCAACTGGGAAACGTCGCAGGGTCGAACGCGTTGCCCTCAGGCGGCGGCACGAAGTGCCGCCCGGGAGCGAAGGAGACAGCAAGAGGGAGAACCGCAGAACAATCACGAGCGGCTCTCTCTCTTGCTGTCTTCTTCGCTCCGCCGGCCGCTCCGCGGCCGGCCCTCGGGGCAGCAACCGTCGAGCCTGTGAACCCCGCCCTGTCCGTGTTTTTCCGTGTTCGTCCGCGACCGATCTGATCCGCGAGCATCCAGCTTCGTTCCGCGGCCATTCGCGACGAGGACAATCCGTCACCTTCCGGCGCTACTTGTCGGCGGCCGGCTTCACCGTGACTCGCAGCTTCAGTTCGTCCAGCTGCCGCTGCGGCACGGGCGACGGCGCTCCGGACATCAAATCGACGGCGGCAGCCGTCTTCGGGAACGCGATCACATCGCGGATCGAGCTCTCGCCGGCAAGGATCGCGACGATGCGATCGAGACCCAGAGCGATGCCGCCGTGCGGCGGTGTGCCGTACTGGAGGGCGTCGACGAAGAATCCGAAGCGGAGGCGCGCTTCGTCGTCGCTGATGTTCAGCAGCTGGAAAATCCGGCTCTGCATCTGCGCGTCGTGGATTCGGATACTGCCGCCACCAATCTCGCTGCCGTTCAGCACGAGGTCGTACGCCTTTGCGCGCGCTTTCGACGGGTCACTGTCGAGAAGCACTGCGTCCTCGTCCATTGGCGCCGTGAACGGGTGGTGCATGGGGACCCACCGTTTGTCCTCCGGATCCCAGTCGAGCAGCGGAAAGTCCACGACCCACGCGAACTCGTAGGTGTCTGCCGGAATCAGGTTCTCCTTCTTTGCCAGCGACAACCGGAAGGCGCCCAGCAGTTTCGAGGCTTCATCGGCCTTCGCGCCACCGGCGAGCAGAATCAAATCCTGGTCGCCTGCTCCCGCTGCGGCCATCGACTCGAGCAGCTTTGCTTCTCCGGCCGCTTTGACGTTGGTGTTGATGCCCCCCTCGACCTTGCGCGCCCACAGGACGCCCACAGCGCCCAGCTGCTTGGCCTGCTCGACCAGCGCGTCGAGCTCGGATCGCGAGTAGCGCGCCGCGCCGGGAACGACCAGCGCACGCACGACGCCGCCCTTGGCGACGATCTCGCGGAACGCATTGAACGGCGCGTCCGCCCAGACCGAAGAGACGTCGACGATTTCGAGCCCGAATCGGAGGTCGGGTTTGTCCGAACCGTACGTCGCCATCGCTTCGGCGTACGGCAGGCGCCGGAACGGCGTCGGGACCGTAACACCGATCTCCTTGAAGATCTCGACGATGAGCGGCTCCAGCAGCCCGAACACCAGATCGATGTGCGCGAACGAGATCTCGACGTCGACCTGCGTGAATTCGGGCTGCCGATCGGCCCGCAGATCCTCGTCACGGAAGCACTTCACGATCTGGAAGTAGCGATCCATCCCCGAGACCATCAGGATCTGCTTGAAGATCTGCGGCGATTGCGGAAGCGCGAAGAACTCGCCCGGGTGCACGCGGCTGGGCACGAGATAGTCGCGCGCGCCTTCCGGCGTCGACTTGGTCAGAATCGGCGTCTCGATCTCCCAGAAACCCTGCGAATCGAAGTACTTTCGAATCGCAAGCGCAACGCGATGCCGCAGCCCGAGGTTGTTCTGCAGCCGCGGCCGCCGCAGATCGAGATACCGATAGCGCAACCGCACGTCCTCGCTGACCGGCGTTTCGTCCGCGATTGGAAACTGCGGCGTTTTCGCTTCGTTGAGCAGCCGGATTTCCGCAGCAGCGACTTCGACTTCGCCGGTCTCGATTTTCGAGTTCACGGTGTCGGCATCGCGCCGGCGCACTTTGCCGCTGACGGCGACGACGTACTCGGACCGCAGTTTCTTGGCGGTCGCCATCACCGGGCTGTCGTTCGGCACCATCACCTGGGTCAGACCGTGGCGGTCACGGACGTCGAGGAACAGCAGGCCGCCGAGATCGCGGACGCGGTGGATCCAGCCGAGCAGCGTCGCTTCGCGTCCAACGTCTGACGGGCGTAACTCGCCACAAGTGTGAGTGCGGGACAAGGTGCCGAGCGTGTCTGCCATTGGTATCAACAAGCCTGTCAAGGAACGAGCTCGGAGCAACGAACAACGAGCTCTGAACGACGAACTGCGACCGACGAGCTACGAGCTCGAGCGACGAGCGACTCGAGCACCGATCCACGACGCGAGATCCGCACGCCGAACTGACTGCTGGTCACCGCTTGCGAGATTTTTTACCGTGACCTCGCCTCGCGCGCGTTCGTCGTCGCCCTCGATCGTGACGAATTGCGCGCCGCGAGTGGAAGCGTACTTTATCTGCTTGCCGAGCTTGTCGGCTTCCGGGTAAACCTCGACGCGAAGGCCGACTGCGCGCAGATCTTCGGCAAGCGCCAGCGTGTCCGGGATGCCATCGGCGCTCCAGATGGTTGCCATGACCTGCACGCCGGCCGACGCCATCTCGGCGGGGAACATGCCGCGCTCGCCCATCACGACCAGAATCCGCTCCAGGCCGAGTGAGAACCCGCACGCGGGAACTTTCTCCCCCGAGAACATGCCAATCAGGTTGTCATAGCGGCCGCCGCCGCCGAGACTCCCCGCAAGGTCCTTGACCGCAACCTCGAAGATCGCCCCGGTGTAGTACGACAACCCACGTGCCAGGCCGGGGTCCAGCATCAGCCGCGAGCGCGCGCTCGTCTTGGACGACAACCGGAGCACCTCGCGGAGCACGGCCAGCCCCGCCGAGGCCGACTCGTGGCTCGAGAGTGCATCACCAAGCTTCGCCGCAAGGTCGTCGTTGTTCTCGTCGGCGGCCATCGAAAACGCCGCAACCACCCGTCGGGCGGCGTCGTCGACAATCCCGCGGCCGATCAGTTCCGCGACGACGCCCTCGGCGCCAATCTTGTCCAACTTGTCGATCGCCACGAGCGCGGATTCGTGCTGCTCGCCCGCAACGCCAGCGGCCTCGAGCAAGCCTCGCAACACCTCGCGGTGGTTCAGGCGGATGCGGAAGTCATCGAATCCCAACCGCACCAGCACGTCACTGACCGCTGCCAATTGCTCGACTTCCACCACTGGGGATGTCGAGCCGATCGCGTCGACATCGCACTGATAAAATTCGCGAAAACGTCCGCGCGCCGGTCGATCCGCGCGCCACACCGGCTGGATCTGATAGCGCTTGAAGAACCGGGGCAGCGTGCCGCGATGCTCCGCGACCACGCGCGCCAGCGGCACGGTCAGGTCGTAGCGCAGCGCCAGATCGGCCTCGCCCGTGCGCTCGTGCTCGCCCCGCTTCAGGATCTTGAATATGAGCTTGTTGCCCTCTTCGCCGTACTTGCCGAGAAGCGTCTCGATGTTCTCGACGGCTGGTGTCTCGAGCGGCTGATACCCGTAGCGCTGGTAGACATCCTCGACGGCGTCGATCACGTACTGCCGCCGCCGGACATCGTCCGGCAAGAAGTCGCGCATGCCGCGCGCCGGTTTGGTGGACTCGGACATCGAGACCTATGAGAGGTAATCCAGCCGGTACTGCACGTAGTTCGCCGCCGACTGCTTGATGAAAACGACCTCGTCTGGCGTGAGCGCGCGCCGCACCTTTCCGGGACTGCCCATCACCAGCGATCCCGGCGGCACAACCGTACCTTCCGGCAACAGCGTCCCTGCCGCGACGATGCTGTCGTCGCCGACGACCGACCCGTTCAGAAGAATCGCGCCCATCCCAATCAGGCAGCGATGCCCCACCGTGCAGCCGTGCAGCACGACCCCATGTCCGACGGTGACGTCATCGCCCACGACGGTGGAATGCGACGGCTCGCGCATCACATGCACGATGGTGCCGTCCTGGAGATTCGTGCGCGCCCCGATCCTGATCGCGTTCACGTCGCCACGGACGACCGCGTTCATCCAGACGCTGCTTTCCTCGCCGATGACGACGTCGCCGATCACCTGGGCGCTAACGTCGATGAATGCCGATGGTGCGATGGCGGGGCTGGTCGCCCGGAACGCGCGAATCATCAGATCTTCGGCAACGTCACGCCGCGCTGAGCCTGGTACTTGCCCTTCTTGTCCTTGTACGAGATGTCGCACACCTCGTCGCTCTGGAAGAACAGCACCTGGGCAATCCCCTCGTTGGCGTAGATCCGGGCCGGCAGCGGTGTCGTGTTCGAGATTTCAATGGTTACGTGCCCTTCCCACTCGGGCTCGAACGGCGTCACGTTCACGATGATCCCGCAACGGGCATAGGTGGACTTGCCCAGGCAGACCGTGAGGACGTCGCGTGGCACACGGAAGTACTCGATCGTCCGCGCCAGCGCAAACGAGTTCGGCGGGATGATGCACTGGTCCGCCTTGATGTCCACGAACGAGCGCGGATCGAACTTCTTCGGATCGATGACCGTGCTGAAGACGTTGGTGAACACCTTGAACTCGTCGGCGACGCGGATATCGTAGCCATACGACGACAGTCCGAACGAGACGACGTTCTCTCTCATCTGGCTCTCGACGAACGGCTCGATCATGCCGTGTTCGAGGGCCATGCGTTTGATCCAACGGTCCGCCTTGATCGCCATTCGGGGGTCTCTCGGATAGAGGTTCGCGCCGGCTACCGGCGGAGCCACTGCAGCAGCAGCGTGAGCAGGATGCTGACGACGATGGACGTGGCCAGGGGGAAATAGAACGTAAACGAACCGCGTCGCACCGTGAAGTCGCCGGGCAGACGGCCGAGCGGCACGCCCATCATGATGACGACACCCACGGCCGCAATCACGAGCCCGACAATGACCAGTCCGCGGCCCATGGTGAGTGTTACCGCAGCTCCATGCCGCGGAAGAAGTAGCCGAGCTCGAACGCCGCCGTGTCCGGCGCGTCCGACCCGTGCGTCGCGTTGTACTCGATCGACGTGCCGAACGCTTTGCGCAGCGTTCCTGGCTCGGCCTTCGCTGGATCGGTCGCGCCCATCAGCGCACGCCACTTCTTGATGGCGTCAGCTGCTTCCAGCGCCATGACGATGCATGGACCGGACGACATGAAGTCGGTGAGCGACGCGAAAAACGGGCGCTCACGATGCACCGCGTAGAACCCTTCAGCTTCCTGCTTTGTCAGATGCTGCAGACGAAGCGCTGCAACGCGGAATCCCGCCTCTTCGATCCGTTGCAGAATCTTGCCGGCGTGACGGGCTTTCACGGCGTCGGGCTTGATGATGGCAAACGTGCGTTCCATAAGAGATGGAATTATATCGTGTTACGTTCGACAATAAGACGCATGCCGAAGCAGGAGAAGGATCCGGACGAGAAGAAAGGCGCGATCGAGGGCGACGAGCCTGGCGACGGAAGTCAGGGGAATGCCAACGCGCCCGCCTTAGACAAGAACGGTCTCCCCGACGATCCGGTCGCCATCACCGAAGACGTCGTCGGCGCGAACGAGGACGAAAGTCAGGGATAGCCGGCGGGGCTGAAACCCGCCTTCACGGAGAGTGTCGGCCCCGTTACCGCTGCCTTTCCATCAATTCATCAAGAACCGACTTCGGCGGCCGGGTACGTTCCAGCGGCAGCATCGCCAGCGGCTCGTCGACCAGGTTCAGGATCGAGCAGAAGTCGCGCTTGGCCGAGTCGAAATACAGCAGTCCCGTCGCGTACTCGCCCCGATCAGCGGTTTCGCGAAGCACCCGCAGCGCCGCGCCTTTGTCGGTCGGATCGTAGTCGCGATCGAGCTTCCGCAGGATGATCCGCGACCCGTCGTGCAGCGAGACTTCCCTCGTCGTACCCTCTTCGTGCTCGATAGCGATGTCCTCGAAGAACGGCACGAAGTTCAGATCCGACAGCGGCTCCTCGTGATCCTTCACGTAGCTGTAGCTCTTCGTCGAACCTTCGTGATCGTTGAACGTCACGCAGGGCGACAGTACGTCCAGCATCGCGGTCCCGCGATGCGAGAGCGCCGCCTTGAGCAGGGCAGACAATTGCTTCTTGTCGCCCGAGAACGATCGGGCGACGAATGTCGCGCCCAGCTCGATGGCCATGACGCACGTGTCGATCGGCGGCAAATCGTTGACGACGCCGTTTTTCAACGTCGAGCCCACATCGGCGGTCGGAGAGAACTGACCCTTCGTCAAGCCGTAGCAGCCGTTGTCTTCGATGATGTAGACGAGCGGCAGGTTCCGTCGCATCAAGTGGACGAACTGCCCGATGCCAATCGCGCCGGTATCGCCATCGCCGCTGACGCCGATGGCGAGCATGGTCTGGTTCGCGAGCAGCGCACCGGTCGCGACCGAGGGCATGCGGCCGTGCACCGAGTTAAAGCCGTGTGACTGGCTCAGGAAATAGGCCGGGCTCTTGCTGGAGCAGCCGATGCCCGAGAGCTTCAACACGCGCTTGGCGTCGATCCCGAGATCGAAGCATGCCTCGATGATGCGCTCGGAGATCGCGTTGTGGCCGCAGCCAGCGCAGAGTGTCGTCTTGCTGCCGCGATACTGCGTAATCTCGAGCCCGAGGCGGTTGAGTTTCTTCCCTGGTGACGGCGCTGCGCCGGTTGATGTCGTCATGTTGTTGTATCCCGTATCCGGAGCCCGGAGCCCGCCCTACCTATTCCCCACCCACGCCTGCGGCGCGCGGCGCCGTCGAGGGTTCCGAGGCGGCACGCGCCATCGCCAATCCTTCCTGCGCCAGGACGGCGTCGGTAATGCTTCGCGCGTCGATCGGCAGACCGTTGAAGTGCAGCACGCTGCGGAGCTTTGCGAGACGCGCGGCGTCGAGCTCCATGCGCATCAGCGCCAGCATCTGTGCATCGCGGTTCTGCTCGATCACGTACACGCGATCATGGCGATCGATGAAGTCGGCGAGGTGATCGGTGAACGGAAACGCCTTCAAGCGCAGATACGATGTCTCCAGGGCCGCCTCGCTGCGGAGTTGATCGCGGCTTTCGACGATCGCCCAGTGGCTGGTGCCATAGGCGATGAGCCCCAGGCGTGCGCCCGACGCCAGGTCGGCCTCCGGCACGGGCACAAGCGAGCGAGCCGTGTCGAACTTGCGTCCGAGCCGCTCCATGTTTCGCTGGTAGTCGTCGCCGCGCTCGCTGTACTGGCCCTTCTCGTTGTGTCCCGACCCCCGTGCGAAGTAGGCGGGCATGTCGGTACCCGGGAGCGTCCGCCACGGAATCGCGTCGCCGTCCACGTCCTTGTAGCGACCCCACTCGCCGACCCGCTTGAGCTCGGCGTCGTTCAACACTTTGCCGCGGTCCACCGGCCCTTCCGGATACGAAAACGGATCCGCCATCCAGATGTTCATGCCGAGATCGAGATCCGACATCACGAACACCGGCGTCTGCAGCCGGTCCGCCAGGTCGAATGCGGCAAGCGCCATCTCGTAGCACTCGGCGACCGAGGCCGGCAGGAGCATCGGGTGCCGCGTGTCGCCGTGCGACAGCAGCGCGGTCGTGAGAATGTCGCCCTGTGCGGTGCGCGTCGGCAGCCCCGTCGACGGCCCGACGCGCTGGATATCGAAGATGACTGCGGGAATCTCGGCGTAGTAGCCCAGCCCTGTGAACTCGCCCATCAGCGAGATTCCTGGACCCGACGTCGATGTCATCGCGCGGGCGCCGGCCCACGACGCGCCGATGACCATCCCTAACGCCGCGATCTCGTCCTCCGCCTGGACGATGGCAAACGACGCCTTCCCGGTCTCCTTGTCGATGCGATACTTCCGCATCAAGTCGATCAGGCTCTCGCAGAGCGATGACGAAGGCGTGATGGGGTACCAGGCGACCACGGTAACGCCCGCCATCAGGCAGCCGATCGCCGCGGCCGTGTTGCCCTCGATCAGAATCTTGCCATCGGTTGCGTGCATCCGCTCGGCGACGAACGGATCGCGCTTTTCGAACGTCGACTGCGCGTAGTCGAAGCCCCCCTTGAGCGCCCCCATGTTGAGCGCCAGCGCCTTCTGTTTTCTCGCGAGCTGCTTCGTCAGCGCCTTCTCCATCTCTCCCAGCTCGATGCCGAAGAGAGACGAGAGCACGCCGTCGTAGATCGTGTTGCGAACCAGGCGCCGCAACTTGGCGTCGGGACACACCGCCGCCACGAGCTTGTCGAACGGCACCGGGTAAAACGTGAGGTCGGTCCTGAGGTCGGCCAGCTTCAACGGCTCGTCGTAGACCACGGCCGCGCCGGCTTCCAGCGTCAGCACGTCCTCGCGCGCCGTCTCGGGGTTCATCGCCACCAAAACGTCGATTTCCTTCTTCCGCCCTACATAGCCGCCTTTGTTCGCGCGGATGGTGTACCAGGTCGGCAGGCCGGCAATGTTCGAGGGGAAGAGGTTCTTGCCCGAAACGGGGATCCCCATCTGGAACAGCGAGCGGATGAGGATCAGGTTGGCGGTCTGACTTCCCGAACCGTTGACGGTAGCGACTTGAATGCTGAAATCGTTGACGACGCGATCGAGAGGTCGAGCGGAAGGTTGAACGGCTGGATCAATACTGTCCATGAAGAGTCCCGGAACGTAGCGGGCGAGTTTCGAACTCTGGAAACGCCCCCTGTTGAGTATATCAGGGCGCGTTTCGCAAGTAGGGGCGCATGGCCATGCGCCCCTACTTCAGTCGCTTCTTCAGCTCGGCGCCCATGTCGGCGGGACTCTTTACCACCGTCACGCCGGCGGCGGTGAGGGCGTCCATCTTCTCTGTCGCGGTGCCCTGACCGCCGGCGATGATGGCGCCGGCGTGGCCCATGCGGCGTCCGGGAGGCGCTGTCTGGCCGGCGATGAACCCGACGACCGGCTTCCGGAAGTGCGCCTTGATCCATGCCGCGGCGTCCTGCTCCGCGCTGCCGCCGATCTCGCCGATCATGATGACGGCGTTCGTATCCGCATCCTGGTCGAACAGCTGGAGCACGTCGATGAATGACGTGCCGATCAGCGGATCGCCGCCGATACCCACGCACGTGGACTGACCGAGGCCGAGGCCCGTCAACTGATGAATGGCCTCATACGTGAGCGTGCCGCTCTTCGAGACGATCCCGACGTTGCCTTCCCGGCAAATGTGCCCTGGGATAATCCCGGCCTTGCTCTTGCCTGGCGAGATCACGCCGGGACAGTTGGGGCCGATCAGGCGCGTGGGCTTGTCTTTGAGAAAGGTCAGCGCACGCATCATGTCGAGCGTCGGAATACCCTCCGTGATGCAGACGACGAGCGGAATTCCCGCGTCGGCGGCCTCCATGATCGCGTCGGCGGCCGACGCCGGAGGCACGAAGATCACCGAGGCGTTGGCGCCCGTCGCCTTCACCGCCTGCTGGCAGGTGTCGAACACCGGCCAGCCCTCGTGAGTGGTGTCACCCTTGCCAGGCGTGATGCCGCCCACGACGGTGGTGCCGTAAGCGGCCGCCTGCTTGGCGTGGAAGGTCCCTTCGCGGCCGGTCAACCCCTGTACGAGAAGGCGTGTGGATTTGTCGAGAAGAATGGCCATTGTTGATGAATCCGTCGCTGGAAGCGCCGGTGGCGTGCCGCCGTCCGGCCAACGCCATCGGGGCGCATTGCGATGCGCCCCTACGACTTTCCTTTCGCTGATGCCACCACCTTGGTGGCGGCATCTCCCATGCCGTCGGCAGAGGTGAAGTTCAGGCCGCTCTCGGCCAGCATGCGCTTGCCCTCTTCGACGTTCGTGCCTTCCATGCGCACGACGATCGGCACTTTGACGTCGAGCTCCTTGACCGCCGCAATTACGCCTGATGCGAGCACGTCGCAGCGCAAAATGCCGCCAAAGATGTTGATCAAGACTGCCTTGACGTTCGCATCCGCCATCAGGATCTTGAAGGCGTTCCGGATCTGCTCGGCGTTCGCCCCGCCGCCCACGTCGAGGAAGTTCGCAGGCTCCCCTCCCGCCAGCTTGATGATGTCCATCGTCGCCATCGCGAGACCGGCGCCGTTCACCATGCAGCCGATCGAGCCGTCGAGACGGATGTAGTTGAGGGAATACTTCGAGGCTTCGATCTCGAGCGGATCCTCTTCGGCGAGGTCGCGGAACTCGCGGATGTCCGCATGCCGGTAGAGCGCGTTATCGTCGAACGTCATCTTGGCATCGAGCGCGAGCAGATCGCCGGCTTGCGTCACGATGAGGGGATTGATCTCGACGAGCGAGGCGTCGGCGGCGACGAACGCTTGGTAGAGCGCCATCATCAGCTTCGTGGCCTTCGTCGCGCGCGGCGCGTCGAGGCCGACGGCAAAGGCCAGTTTGCGCGCCTGAAATGGCACCAGGCCGGTGCCCGGCTGCACGTGCTCCTTGAAGATGGCCTCGGGCGTCTTGGCGGCGACCTCCTCGATGTCGACACCGCCGGCGGCCGACGCCATCATCACGGGACTACCGGCGCTGCGGTCGAGTACCAGTCCGAGATACAGCTCGCGCTCGATGCCCAGCCCCTCTTCGATCAGCACGCGAGAGACGACGCGGCCTTCCGGCCCGGTCTGGTGGGTGCGCAGCGTCATGCCGATCATGTCGCGCGCGATGCGCTCGGCCTCGTCGGCGTTCTTCGCCAGCTTGACCCCGCCGCCCTTGCCTCGGCCACCGGCGTGAATCTGGGCCTTGACAACGACCGTGCCCCCGAGACGCTTGGCGATTTCGCCCGCCTCGGCCGCAGTGAACGCGACCTCGCCCCGGGGCATCGGGACGCCATGACGCGCAAGGATCGCTTTGGCTTGATATTCGTGAATTTTCACTGGATGTGTCCGGTGCTGATGGAAGGTCAGGCTGCCCAGCGCGACCGCCGATCGTAGCGGGCGAATCGAGCGCAGGTCAAGAACCGCCGGCCGAGCCGACGACGCCGAGTCGCTGCGGATGAACAGGCGGCTCGCAAGGCCGAGGAAGCGTTGTGAGGAGTTTCGCCCGCGACCAGCGGATTAACGAGCTGACCGTAATGACCACGAGCGCGATGAAAGGGACGCGTGTTCTTCGTGACAAGCCGGCCCCCTTTGAGCCCCGGGACGATACCACACGGTCGACCTGATAGAATTGCGTTCGCGGTTCACGCGGCGACATCATCGATAGCCGTTCCTGCGTATGCGACCCCGTCAATCATTTTTCAGTTCGTCCGTCGGCTCGAAATATCTGATCGCCCTCTCGGGCCTTTCGCTGATCGGCTTTCTCATCCTGCACCTCGCAGGAAATCTGCTCGTGTTCGTGTCGCCGGGAGCCTTCAACGGCTACGCCGACAAGCTGATTAAGAACCCGCTGCTGATCCCGGCGGAGCTCGGCCTCCTCGCGCTGTTCCTGCTCCACGTATACAAGGCCGTGAAGCTGTGGTTCGGATCTCGCGATGCGCGGCCGAAGAAATACGCCGTGAAGAAGTGGGCGGGACACTCGAGCCACAAGAGCGCGGCCTCGACGACGATGATTCTCTCGGGGACGTTCCTGTTCGTATTCGTGCTGCTGCACCTGATCACGTTCAAATACGGCCCGCACTACGTCACGCCCGATCGACCCGATGAGCGCGACCTGTATCGCCTCGTGGTCGAGGTCTTCAGCAAGCCTGGCTACGTCCTCTTCTACGTCGTCAGCATGGTGATCATCGGGTTTCACCTGTGGCACGGGGCGTCCAGCGCCTTCCAGTCTCTCGGCGTCGATCAGGCAGGCATGGCGCCGAAGATTCGCGCCGCGGGCTGGGGCCTGGCGCTGCTCATCGCCACCGGGTTCTTGATCATCCCGGTGTGGGTGTTCCTGTTCGCGGGAGCCCGGTCATGACGCTGGAGTCCAAGGCTCCTTCCGGCGCGCTGGCCGACAAGTGGGACCGGCACAAGTTCGAAGTCCGCCTGGTCAACCCGGCGAACAAGCGGAAGTTCACGCTTATCGTGGTCGGGACCGGCCTGGCCGGCGCGTCGGCGGCCGCCTCTCTCGGCGAGCTCGGCTACAACGTCCTCAGCTTCTGCATTCACGACAGCCCGCGCCGGGCGCACAGCATTGCCGCCCAGGGCGGCATCAATGCCGCGAAGAACTACAAGAACGACGGCGACAGCGTGTACCGGCTGTTCTACGACACCATCAAGGGCGGCGACTACCGGGCGCGCGAAGCGAACGTCTATCGGCTCGCCCAGCTCTCGGTGGACATCATCGATCAGTGCGTGGCCCAGGGGGTGCCCTTCGCACGCGAATACGGCGGCCTGCTCGACAACCGATCGTTCGGCGGCGCGCAGGTGTCGCGCACGTTCTACGCGCGCGGGCAGACGGGCCAGCAACTGCTGCTCGGCGCCTATCAGGCGCTGATGCGCCAGGTGCACGATGGCACCGTCACGCTCTTCCCTCGCCGCGAGATGCTGGATCTGGTCGTCATCGACGGCAAGGTCCGCGGGATCGTCTGCCGCAACCTGGTGACCGGCGAGATCGAGCGCCATGTCGCGCACGCAGTCGTCCTCGCCACCGGCGGCTACGGCACCGCGTACTACCTGTCGACCAATGCGGTGAATTCGAACGTCACGGCCATATGGCGCGCCCACAAGTGCGGCGCGCTCTTCGCGAATCCGTGCTTCACGCAGATCCATCCGACCTGCATTCCCGTCAGCGGCGACCATCAGAGCAAGCTGACGCTGATGAGCGAGTCGCTCAGAAACGATGCCCGTGTCTGGGTGCCGAAAGCCAAAGGCGACCGGCGGCCGCCGTCGCAAATCCCGGAGGCGGAGCGCGACTACTACCTCGAGCGCCGGTATCCGAGCTTCGGAAACCTCGTGCCTCGCGATGTCGCCTCTCGCAACGCGAAAGGCGTGTGCGACGAAGGGCGCGGCGTCGGAGAGACCGGCCTGTCCGTGTACCTGGATTTTGCCGACGCGATCAAGCGGCTCGGTGTCGGCACGATCCAGGCGCGCTACGGCAACCTGTTCGACATGTACCGGCGCATCACGGACGAGGATCCGTACAAGGTGCCGATGCGCATCTTCCCCGCCATCCACTACACGATGGGCGGTCTGTGGGTCGACTACAACCTGATGAGCAACCTGCCGGGCCTGCACGTGCTCGGCGAAGCCAACTTCTCGGACCACGGCGCCAACCGTCTTGGCGCGAGCGCCCTCATGCAGGGCCTGGCCGACGGCTACTTCGTCATCCCCTACACGATCGGTCACTACCTGGCCGGCACGGCGTTGCCCGCGGTCACCGTGGAGCACGACGCGTTCAAGGAATCGGCGGCGGCAGTCAAGGCGCGCCTGGACAAGCTGCTGGCGGTCAAAGGCAAGCGCTCGATTCGCGACTTCCACCGCGAGACAGGAGCAGTGCTTTGGGATTACGCCGGCATGTCGCGGAATGACGCCGGCCTGAAGACGGCGATCGAGCGCATGCGCGCCCTTCGTGAAGAGTTCTGGCAGGACGTGTCGGTGCCGGGCGAGCAGACCTACGTCAACCAGGCGCTCGATTATGCCGGCCGCGTGGCGGACTATCTCGAGTTCGGCGAGCTGCTCGCGCTGGATGCCCTGCATCGCACCGAGTCGTGCGGCGGCCACTTCCGCGAAGAGAGCCAGACGCCCGACGGCGAAGCGCTGCGCGATGACGAGCAGTTTTCGTACGTGGCCGCGTGGGAGTTCAACGGCGTCGGTCAGCCGCCAACGCTGCACCAGGAACCGCTGGTGTGGGAGAACGTCAGGCCGTCGCAGAGGAGTTACAAGTAGGCTCCGAGCTCCGGAACCCACGAACGTCATGGCATCAATGAACCTGAAACTCCGCATCTGGCGCCAGCGCGGGCCGGACCAGCCCGGCCGGCTCGTCGACTACACCGCCACGGCGCTTCCGGACATGTCCTTCCTCGAGATGCTCGACGTGGTCAACGACGGGCTCATCCGCCAGGGGCAGGATCCGATTGCGTTCGACTCGGATTGCCGCGAGGGGATCTGCGGGGCGTGCGGGCTCATGGTGAACGGAATCGCACACGGTCCCGAGCCGGGCGGCACGGTGTGCCAGCTTCACATGCGCCGGTTTCGAGACGGCGACACGATCACGATCGAACCGTGGCGCGCTCGCGCGTTTCCAGTGGTGAAGGATCTGATCGTCGACCGCAGCGCGTTCGATCGCATCATCGCCGCTGGTGGCTATGTCTCCGTAAACACCGGCGCAGCTCCCGAAGCCAACAGCATCCTCATCGCGCTCGACGAGGCCAGCAAGGCCATGGACTCGGCGCAGTGCATCGGCTGCGGCGCGTGCGTCGCGGCCTGCAAGAACGCGTCGGCCGCCCTTTTCACGAGCGCCAAGATCACTCACCTCGGCCTGCTGCCACAGGGCAAGGTCGAGGCCAATCGCCGCGTGGTTCTGATGGTCGATCAGATGGATCGCGAGGGCTTCGGGATGTGCTCGAACGAGGGCGAGTGTGAAGCCGTGTGCCCGAAGGAGATTTCGATCTCGAACATCGCGCGGATGAATCGCGAGTACTTCAAAGCGTCGTTGCGGTGAAAAGCATCGGCTACTTTCCTCCCGCCCACTGTGTAACGAGTACGAGCGGCCGTGTCCCCTCATCGCCGAGCGAGTTGACCAGAAATCGCTGACCGTCCGGCATCACGTCGTACACCCATCCCAACGGCTTTGGATTCAAGCCGAAGAGCGGCGTCACCTTCGTGACGCTGATTGTGTTGGTGGTCGACTGAAGCGAGGCCGTCATCAGCTGCAGATCGGGTGCGAGGTAGAAGAGCTCGCTCCCATCCTTGCGCCATCGCGGCAGGACACCTCCGCCCGTCGAGACGCGTACGCGGCTGGTGACCGAGTGAGCTTCCGCCACCGGCGCATCGGGGCGGAACGGCATGATGTAGACCTCGTCACGGCCCGATTCGTTGGACACATAGCTCACCCATTTGTCATCGGGCGAGAACTGGGCGTGATATTCCGTGAACGGCGTCACCATTAGGGGGTGCGGCTTTACGTTGCCCTCTGACCCGTTGACTGGCGCCACCCAGATGTCGCCCGCGCTCATCGCCATCTCCCCTTGCCGAAGCAGCAGATACTTGCCGTCGCTCGACCAGTCGCTTGCGGTGTCGTCGCCCGGCGGCAGCAATTCCTTCGCTTCACCGCCGGCCAGCGGAGCGTCCATGACGGCCGCCTTGCCGCTCCGTTCGATCCGGGCGTAGGCGACAAAGTGGTTGTCCGGAGACCACACCGGCAGTGTCTCGTTGCGCTGATCGAACGTCAGACGGAGGCTGGTGCCACGGGCGAGCTCGTAGATCCAGATATCTGCCGGGTCTCCACGATTGATCGCGACGTTCCTGCCGTCCGGCGAGATGTTGACGTCGAACATGATCGCGCGTTCGCCGACAGTGCCGACCTGGTGGCCCTGCCGGTCGTACATCGTCAACTGCGTCCCCGGCTGGCCGCTCTGATAGACGAGCACGCCCGACTCGTTGGCGTCGAAGATGGAGCGCCAGATCGTCGGATCGTGCATCACATCGCGCGCGACGGCGGCCGGCGCGCCGCTCAGCGCGGCGCTGTCGGGATCGAAGGGCTGCGCCCAGAGGGTCTGATCGCGCAGGAACAGCAGGTGCCCGTTCGCGAACACCGCCTGGCTGCTGCTGCGAAACAGCAGCTGTGGCTGCCGTCCGGTGAGCGACGCGAGGAACACTGCGCTCTGGTCTCGCCCCTGTTCCTGCTGCACCGCGAGGTACACGAAGTGGCGCCCGTCAGGCAGGATTTGCGGCCAGCGATGGCTGGTGTAGGGGGTGCCGTCTATCGAAGTGACGGGAGTCGGTGATCCCCCGCTCGCCGCCACTTGCTGAAGCCCGCCGCGAAGGCCGGGCGAGAACACAATCGTATCGTTCGGCCCCCACGATCCTCCGCGTCCACCGAGCGCGTCACAAAGCGCGAGTGCCGACCCGGCGTCGAGGTCGAGACGCCTCAACTTGCCTGCCGCGAAAAAAGCGACCGCACGGTTGTCCGGCGACCAGAAGGGAAACGTCGCATCCTCGGTCGACGGCAGTGGCTCCGGCGTCAGCGAATCGAGATGGCGAATCCACAGCTGCCGCTTGCCGAGCGGGTCCACGGCCGCGAACACGATGCTCTTCCCGTCGGGCGATATCGCCGGCGGCCCTGCAAAGTCGCCGGTCAGCTGAAACAGCATGCGGTCGGGCGGGGGCATCAGCGCGCGCACCGACAACGCGCTCGTTTTCGCCGGCGTGAGCCAGTTCGACGCGGCCGTGACCCCGAGAACCGCCGCCGCGACGAGCCCAACGAACAGCCACGCGAAGGGCGGCACCCTGGCCGCGGTCTCCGCGGTGGCTGGCGCCGCCGGCTCGTCGCGCCGCGTTCGCAGCTCGAGCACGATGTCGCGCGCGGTCTGCCACCGATCCTCGGGATCTTTTTCCAGGCACCGGCTAACGATGTGATCGAGCCACCGCGGCGAGAGCGGCTGGCGCGACGAGGGCGGCGGCGGATGGTGATTGAGGATGCCGGCGATGATGCTGGCCTGGCTCTGGCCCGGGAAGGCACGCTCGCCGGTCGCCATTTCGTAGATGACCGCGCCGAGCGCGAACAGGTCGGTGCGCGCATCGATCGCAGGGCCCTCCAGCTGCTCGGGTGACATGTATTGCAACGTCCCGACGAGCGCTCCGAGCGCCGTGATCGGCGTGTCGCCCGGCGGCCGCGTCTCGCTGCCGAAGATCTGCTCGGCGGGCGCGCGGGCGAGGCCGAAGTCGAGCAGCTTCGTGCCCGTGCGCGTCAGCATCACGTTGCCGGGTTTGAGGTCGCGATGGATCACGCCATGCCGGTGCGCGCGATCGAGGGCGTCGGCGATTTCGGTGGCGTACTGCACCACGTCCTCGGCCGGCAGTGGCCCGCGCGACAGTCGCGCGGCCAGCGTTTCACCCTCCAAGTACTCCATGACCAGGTAGGCGACGCCGTTCTGCTCGCCGATGTCGTAGAGCACGCAGATGTGGGGGTGGTTCAGCGATCCGACGCTGCGGGCCTCACGATCGAAGCGCTGGCGGAGCTGCGCGTCGGCCGCGAACTGCGGGGGGAGCACCTTGATAGCGACCTGTCGATCGAGGCGGGTATCGACACCGCGATAGACATGTCCCATGCCTCCGGCGGCGACGGGGGCGACTACTTCGTAGGGACCCAGCCGGGTGCCGGCGGCTAAAGACGGGATCACGACTCAGCGAATTATATGCGCTCGCTACGCTCGAGGGGCGGGCACTTCGCGCCCTGCTGGGCACGCTCACTGCGTTCGCGCCAGGGACTTCGTGTGCGGACGCATGGATGTAGGGGCGCACTGCGTACCTCCTGAGGCGCCCAGGATTTCGCCTTCCAGCTGCGCTCGTCGTCGGGATCCGGTGCCAGCACTGGCTCCGCGTGATCGGCGAGTTGCAAGCGGGCGAGACTCAGGACCACAACCTCACGCGTGAGGTCAGCGCGCCGGCGATCGTGTTGACGAATGTGGGTGCGGGAAAAAGACGTCTCGTCGAGCCCCCAGACGTTTTCGGACGTCACCACCCACGCGTGTCGGCGCTCGTCGTCAGCGCTTCGGATTGAACCAGAGATCGATCGGCTTCTTCACGCCGTACGCGTCGAACGGCATGTCCACGCGCTGGCCGGCGCCCATCGACTGGTAGGCGGCAAACAGCACCTGCTGTACAAAGCGGCCGTCCTCGCCGGTCGCAATCGGCGACACCTTCCCCCGCACGCAGCGCGCGAAATGCGCCATCTCCTGCGGGAACCCGTAGTTCCAGAGCTCCTCGAAGACCGGATACGTCCACCCCATCGTCGTCGGCGCTTTCTCGACGGCGTAGCCGAATCCCACTTCGCTGAACGTCGGCAGCGCGTTGCCCATGTGCAGGTTGCCGTACGTGCAGCCTTTCGATCCGAAGACCTCGATCCGATCGTCCATGCCGCCGGTGCGCGCCCAGGAATCCTCGACGAGTCCGACCCTGCCGCCAGCGAACTCGAGGATCACGATGCAGTTGTCGTCGCCGCGCGTCTTGTCTTTGTGGACGTAGGTACCGCCCTGCGCCGTCACGCGTTCGAGCTTTGGACGATCCAGGAACCAGTGGCAGAACGCGATGCCGTGGCAACCCATGTCCATCAGCACACCGCCGCCCGAATGCTCGACGTCCCAGAACCAGTCGCCGTGGGGACCGAAGTGCTTCTCGCTTTGCTTCACGAGATACACGTCGCCGAATCCGCCCTGGTCCGCCATCTCCTTCGCTTTGACATACTTCGGCGTAAAGAAGAGCTCCTCCGCGTACATCAGGAGCACGCCCTTCTTGGCGCAGTGCTCGATCATGATGTCCGCTTCCTCGAGCGTCATGCAGAGCGGCTTCTCGCAGACCACGTGCTTGCCGGCATTGGCGATGTCGATGGTCATCTGACAGTGCAGGCGGTTCGGCGCCGTGATCGTGACCATCTCGATGTCGGCCTCGGCCAGCATCGCGTGGTAGTCGGTGAACCAGCGCGGCACGCCGTAGTGCGTCGCGAGCTTTTCGGCGTTGCCGGGGGTCGGTGACGCGATGGCCACAACTTCGACGTCCTCGCCCATCTGCTTGATCGAGGCGACGTGGATGTCCGCTTCAAATCGCGACCCGATGACACCGACCTTCACCTTCTCAGCCACGTTTATGCCTCCGGAAAATGAAATTGGGGTCGGCAACGCAACGATGATTCGGGTGGCGTTGATCCATTCACCGTATCATCGCGCACATTGGTGCGCGCACCACGGACAGACGAGAAAACGCCGCAGTCGAGTCGTCCCGAGTCACGAGACACGAAATCGCGCCCCTAAATCCCGAGCGGGCGCGGGCGCTATTGGCCGCGGTGCGCGATCATCGGCTCGGAGCGTTGTTCACGGTTGCCATAGCACTGGGTCTTCGACGGGCGAGGCACTGGGACTGAAGTGGGATGCCGTGGATCTGGACTCCGGCACACTCACGGTTCGAGCAGTTGGGCAAACATGGTGGGCCCCTGGGGATCGAACCCAGGACCAACTAATCAAAAGTGACTGCCGGCCCGGGAATCGGCGGAGCGGGACAAGATCGAGATCCGCATGTTCGAGGGCGGGCTCTCGTACGCGGACATCGTCGAGAACCTCGACACGGTCGACGAACTCAACGGGCGCGTCGCGGCAGCGATTCGCAACACCGTGCCCGCGGTGCGCCATCTGTCCGTCGAGGCGCAAGTGGCCGCGATCGCCGAAGCGGCGCGGGCCGCGTTCAAGGAGTTTTTTAAGTGAGCGGGCGGGTGCCCGGCGTTCGTCAATTCGATAAGCACGCTTATCGACGGCGGTAAATTGGACGCATGCGTCGCATTTGAAAGGTCGCGCAAACTCGACTCGATGTTCGACGGGAGAGAGTCATGTCACGAAGATTCCACCTCACTTCTTCTGGCAGGTCTCCTCGGCGGCAACCATCCACTTGCCTTCGATCTGCACCTCGAACGTGCGCTTCATCGAAGCCGGGCCGCTCTTCATGAAGGTCTCGCGGCTCTTCATGGCCTGGCCGCCCATGTGCACCTCGCCCTCGAAGACCATCGAGTCAGCCTTCCAGCCGCTCGAGGTCGTCTGCGCCCAGACTCCCATGTTGTCGACCCAGAGCATGACGTACTGCTTCATGCCCAGATCGTAGGTCGCGTGGAACCGGCCTTCGAACGGCGGCATGTTCGGCGACGTCCCCTTGATCGTCCCGGTCTGAACGAAGCCGTTCAGATCCCGACGGATCTCGGCGGTCGATTTGGTGGGGCCGGCAGGTCCCATTGGCGTCGCGAGCGTCTTGCCCTCGCAGGCCCACATGCCCTCGAAATAGGCAACCTGTGCCATTTCGGGCGCGGGCTTCGGCATCTCCTTTTGCGCCGAACCGATCGCCGCGAACGCGGCCGTCATGATCACCACCGCCGCCGGATGATAGATCGCGTCCATCCGTCACCCCCTTCGAGAAGATGAGGAGCGCAACGATACACCCGTACGGGTCAAGGGACATAAGAGGAAATCGCCCCGATGTGAAAACGAAACTGCGCAGTTCGCTTTTACTGACGGGCGGGTTTCTGAAGGAAATCGCGCAAAACCTGAAAACGGCGGCATGCTGCCATTTTGCTCACTCGAGGCGCGAGGCGCGCGACGCCGCTCGTCGGTCGTGCTAGGGAGTCTCTACGAAGGCAACAAGGCAAGCACGATCGTGCCCGCGGTGAGCGTGGCGGCGCAGAAGTACCATTTCGCCAGCCGTCCGAGGAGGTAATGGACGGCGATCGCCGCGGGCGCGATGATCAACAAGAACACCCACGCGGGATGCCAGTGCAACCAATGGACTAAAGCGGGCATCGCGAACCCCGATCCGAAGCCGCATTTCCATTCGATGATGCGATCCTTCGTCCTCTCAGCCCTGTCAACGATGACTGGTTCACTTGGTTCCTTGCCCAAGATGTCCTCAAGCCAGTCCGTGAAACTTCTCATAGCGTCTCTCCAAGCTTCACGATGAGCTCGGTCAGTTTCACAACGCATATCGGACAGACAGACTCGATCGCGGCTTTGTGCGGCAGGATGTCTCGCGTGTCCAGAGTCACAAGGTACTGACAGTCGCCGTTGACGGCGTTCACCACGTGTTTCGCATCCGACTCTTGGAGGCCTGCGGCCTTCAGTTTGTCGAATAACGCTCGGGCGTTGAGGTCCGTGACGATCGGATTGACGATAAAGCGCGGGGCTCCAAAATCGACGGCAATATTCTCGAGCACTTGGTGATCTGCCTGCACCGCGCCGCTGTTCCCGAAGGGTCTCCTTCGAGGTAACCCTTTTTAGGCGGCCCTCACCATGCAGGCGTTCGATTTCCCGGACCGGCTCCATCTCCATTAGCGGGCAGAGATCTACCGCGATGCGCCCTGACGCGATTACGGTGTCGTAGTAGACGCGGAGCATGGAAGTCATAGAGGCCCTCTGTTACCCCACAGTTACCCCGGACCGGCCCGACACCCTGAAATCTGCAAATTGTCCAAATAATTTGGTGGGCCCCTGGGGATCGAACCCAGGACCAACTGATTAAAAGTCCCAACTTGCCCCATCCGCCGGTGTCCACGGGAAGTTGGCGCACAAGAAAACTTCGGCCAGGTCGTTTAAGGCATCCGCCGGTGTGCTCAGCGTGCCTTGCGCGTGGGCGTCACGGTGGGCGTCAACAGGTCGGATGGGAGGTCGCAAACTTCAAGCTCATCAAATCAGAGTAGACTGGTGGCCCAATCGAGTCTGGCCCAAGCGCGTGCGGGCGTCCCTCCCCGCGCCGGGTCCCTGTGCCATACCTGACACTTCGAGGAGACATGAATGATCTCGATGATCCGCAGCGGCTCTGTCGCACTAGCGGTTCTTTTCGCGTCGTCGCCATGCCTGGCTCAGACCGACGGTGAGACCATTCGAACGCGCGTAAAGGATGGTCAGAAGGTGTCGGTCACGGATGATAGCGGACAGGTGTTCAACGGCAGTATTGGCGCGATCACCGCTGACGGGCTGAGAATTCAGGCAGACGAGAAAAGCGCCGACGTTCGGTTCGACCGAATCGTCCGGATCGATAGACCCAACGACGGCCTTGCCAACGGGGCGCTGATTGGTCTCGGCGCCGGCGCAGCACTCGGATTGGCCGCGATAGCAGCCGAGGACCATCGCGACTGCGACCCGCTAGCGTTTTACGACTGTTCGGACCCGACTGCGGGCGGGTATGTGGCAGTCACGCTGCTCGGAGCCGGGTTGGGCACAGCGATTGGAGTTGGAATTGATGCGCTCATCCACCACAAACGCGAGATCTACCGTCGCGCTGGTGGCACGCAGGTGACGGCCGCACCTGCCTTCGGACATGGCGTCCAGGGCGCCGTGGTTTCAGTCACCTGGTAACGCGAGCGCCCTGCCAGCTTCGGCGACTACGCCGGCGCTGAGGTCTTTCGGGATATCAGAAGCGCAAAACCTCAGAACGTTATCGAGGTCTGGTTGTGTCTTGCCATTCCTGGCGAACAACGCCTGCAGCACCGAGCCTGCGAGCCGACCGTCAAGCCCGTTTCACAAAGACTTGGGGATAGGCGTCGTAGTTGCGCGAGAGAAGGTTGCAACTCATCAATATGCAACTCATCAATATGCTGTATGCTCTGACGGCGCGCTACCGTTCCACGGCTCTGTCCCAGAGGTCTACAGATTCCGGAATACTGATTGGTTTGGTCCTCTTGTTCCTGCCTGCGGCGGCAGCGGCGCAAACTGCCACAGTGCTCGCGAACGCTCCCATCTACGTCAGCCCGGTGGCAACGCAGAGTCCGCTCCGGGTCGCCGCAGCGGGCACCCAGGTGCTGGACGACCAGGGCGAGCGGGCGAGGATTGCCTACAACGATCCGCAGTGGGGTCGGCGCATCGGGTAGGTGCAGCGCAACGCGATCAAGATCAAGGACGAGGCGTTGCGGCCGATGGACCTCTCCGTCTCAGAACGGCCCGCGCCTGCATCGCCTGCGGTTCAACCAGGCTACCGGCCGGCCGGAACCAGGTACGCGGTCCCCACCACCGAAACAGCAATCGGCTGGTCGTACTTGGCACATCTCCGCTCGCCGCTGAATGTGAACTCCGCGCTGGAGTGGAACACATCTTTCGCCGGCCATCGTACGCCATGGCTTGGCATTGTGGGCGACGCGACCGGCAACTAGAAAACGAAGCGACTCGACATTGAAGACCTTGATGGAATGGCTCACGCGTTTCTGGGTGGCCCTCGCGTGAGCGCACGGGTCACTCTGCTGGCCGTGCCTTCGGCGAGTTTCTCGTGGGTGTGACAAGGACCGACCCACTCCTCTTGCTGGCCGGCCTGTCGGCCTGCGGTGGGGGCGGCAGCCCCGCCGCGCCATCAGGTCCCGCGCCGCAGCCTCCAACCATTCGCCCAGTCGTGCAGGCGGTGGAGACGGACACGACCACCGACAGGAAGCTACCTCGCAAGCAGCCGTACGCGACCGTTTAGGTTATCTGCGTTCCTTCGCGGCAAAAGAAAAGAAGAAAAGAAAAGAGAGGATCGATGCCTTCCCATCAGAAATCCTTCAGTATGTCCGCCGTGTTGCTGATGTTCTTCATTGTGTCCATCGCCACCCTTAGCCACGTAGAAGCAGCGAACACCTGGTCCCTTGCGGAACCGATGAGGACGGCCCGCGGCAACCACACGGCCACTCTGCTGTCAGACGGCCGGGTGCTCGTCTGCGGTGGCCTCGTTATCGGCGGCGGCAACAGCCTCTTTTTCACCGCGGAGATCTACGACCCGGCGCTGGGCACTTGGAGGCTTACCGGCGCGATGAGCACAGCCCGCACGGGCCACACGGCCACTCTGCTGTCAGACGGCCGGGTGCTCGTCAGTGGCGGTTACGGCGGCGGCCAAGGCTTTCTGGCAAGCGTGGAGATCTACGATCCGGCGCTGGGCACCTGGTCGCTTACCGGCTCAATGAGCACGGCTCGCTACTACCCCACGGCCACTCTGCTGCCAGACGGCCGGGTGCTCGTCAACGGCGGTGCCGGGAGCGGCTACTTGGCCAGCGCGGAGATCTACGATCCGGCACTGGGCACCTGGTCGCTTGCGGAACCGATGAGGACGGCCCGCGCCAACCACACGGCCACTCTGCTGTCAGACGGCCGGGTGCTCGTCAACGGCGGCGTCGGCGAATTCGGCTACTTGGCCAGCGCGGAGATCTACGATCCGGCGCTGGGCAGCTGGTCGCTGACAGGCGCGATGACCACGGCCCGCGCCGTCCACGCGGCCACCCTGTTGCCAGACGGCCGCGTGCTCGTCAGCGGCGGCATCGGCAACGGCAATGTCTTTTTGGCCAGCGCGGAGATCTACAATCCGGCGCTGGGCACCTGGTCGCTGACGGGCTCCATGAGCACGGCCCGCTACGCCCACATGGCCACTCTGCTGGCAGACGGCCGGGTGCTCGCCAGCGGCGGTCATAGCGTTCCGGGTGACCACTTGGCCAGCGCAGAGATCTATGATCCGGCACTCGCTCCCTGGTCGCTTACGGGGTCCATGAGCACGGGCCGCCACTTTCATACGGCGACTCTGCTGCCAGGCGGCCGGGTGCTCGCCAGCGGCGGCTTCGGCGAATTTGGCACCTTGGCCAGCGCGGAAATATATTCCTCTGACGGGACTCCCCCGGAAATTTCGTGCGGTGCGACCGACGGCGCGTGGCACAACAGCGATGTCACGATTGCGTGTACGGCGAGTGATTCCGAATCGGGTCTGGCGAACGCAGCGGACGCGAGCTTTAACTTGACAACGAATGTGCCGATTGGGACAGAGACGGCCAATGCCACGACGAACAGCCGTCGGGTGTGTAACACCGTCGGCGAATGCGCAAGTGCCCGGATCACCGGCAACAAGGTGGACAAGAAGCCGCCGACGATCACGATCACCTCACCGGCGGCGAATGCCACCTACCAGTTGAACGCAAGCGTCGGCGCAAGTTATGCCTGCGGCGATGGCGGCTCAGGAGCAGCCTCGTGTCAGGGACCGGTCGGCCCTGCGAGCCCAATCAACACGTCGTCCACAGGGACCAAGACGTTCACCGTGACATCGAGCGACAACGTCGGAAATCTCTCCACGTTGACGGCGAGTTACAGTGTCGCTTCTGGCGGTGGTGGTGGTGCGATCTCAGCCGACCTCGGCGTCACCCTGTCGGCACCCGCACAGCTCGCTCCAGGCGGGACAATGACGTACCTGATCCAGGTGAGTCACAGCGGCAGAGTAACAGCGACGGGCGTAACCGTGTCCGACGCACTTCCGCCTGGAACCGTTTTCGCCAGTGTGTCGGCCACCCAAGGAACGGTTGCCACACCCGCCGTCGGCAGTAATGGAACGGTGACCGCTAGCATTGGCACTCTCGCCAACGGAGCGACAGCGAGCATCAGCATTGTGGTGGGCGTGACCGCAGCGTCTGGTACCACCCTGACGAACACAGCGACAGTGATCGCCACAACGCAGGACCTGAATAGCCGCAATAATTCTGCGACTCAGAGAACGATGGTCAAGTAAGGGCGGTAATTCCATGCGGTCCATTCTGCTCACACCGAAGACCCGGCTCTCTCGTTTGGAGGCGTTCCGGCAGCGGCAGCTCCAAAAGAGGATGATGTGAGCAAGCGTCTGAGGGCGATAGAGGCCAAGCTCGATCCTCTTCTGAGCGAATATGGACAACCGTCTACGGCGGAATTGAGCCGACTCGGAGAGCAATAGTGAGTGGATGGCTGCTCATCGTTGCTCTCCTCGTTAGTCAAGCGACAGACACCCCCGCTTTGTCGCGAAGGTCGTCGGGGTTGCCGATGGTGACACGATTACCGTCCTCAGAGATCGCCAGCAGGTCCGCATTCGTCTCGATGGCATCGACTGCCCTGTGGGGCGCGTCTACATCGACGTGGGCTACCGCTTCCGCAAGGTGATCACCGCAAAAGACACCAACATGTCGGGGGTCTACGCGGGAATCGGCGCCAGTTTCTAAACTACTGCTGAGACGACGAATGGCCCACCTCCATAAATGGGGGTGGGCCTTTTTGCTTCGCAGCTCGCACGTTCATGTGCAGCATCAAATACGGATGAGCCGAAAATGGGCGACTGTGGGTCGCCTACCAAGGCTTCTCGACACGAACGACGATGTGTTGGGGAGGCCCGACTTGCTCAACGGTGTCCTTCGGCTTGCCGTAGGCGTAATGATGCAAGAGCGTTTCCATGTGTGGTGCTTTACCCGCCCGGAGCCGCCGTCGCAGGCTGGCGACATAGGCGGGCTCCTCTAGCAAGGCGCGGCTAGCATCGCGAATCTCGATTGTCGCCTTGTTTGGCGTTCCAGCCCGCCGGCCGCCCGTCTTTCGTCCATTCGCCATCTACTTGGCGTCTACTTTAGACGCGGAGACGTGTTCCAAACCCCTTGGGTCTTTCCTGAGCCAGACGACGTACTGGCTGAAGGGTACAGCCCGATATCGCCACGGCTGCCAAGCGCAGCGAGAGCGTGACTTCTAGGCGCAGCGCGACACCGGCCAAAAGTCGAAACACAGTCGCGTTATTCAGTTGTCAAAGACCGAGCGCTTACGCGGCCTCTTCTGCGTACTGCGGAATCTGCTCGCTGAGCCGCTCACGTACCGCCCCAGGATCGAGTCCGACTAGCGCGCACCAGAAATCATCGAAGTCTTCGCGCCGCTCAATGAATGCCACTGCGCTTCGACGATACTCAGGAATCGGGCTTTGAAGATCCGCGATTCGATGACTCGCTGTATCGCTCTCAGATCTTCCGCGATTGGCAATTGCTGGAGCAGGCGGCTACCGAGAAGGAGACCGATTTCGTAGAACGGGGTTGGAAATGATTGCGGCCAAGCTATGACGCGCGCTGGCCGGCTGCTGGCGCGAGGACTGGGCCAATGACGGTTTGGGCAACGGTGAGGCTCGTGGGTTCAGGACTGAATTGCGGGCCGACATCAGGCTCCTTGAAGCGCAGGCTCAGCGCACGGCTTGGATGGCGCGGGCCGTCTCGTTGAATGGAGGCGGATACTTGTCAATCTGGTAATCTCCGCACCCTCAGGAGGCCGCAATGAGAAGACTTGCAGTGGCCGTCACAATTGCAACAGCCCTCGTGATGACCGTCAGGGTCCAGGGTCAGGGCAAGATCGACCCGGCGATCAAAACCGCACCGGCGTGGGAAGCGGCGTTCAACGTGAAGGACGCGGCAAAAATCGCCGCACTCTATGCGGAAGACGCGGTGGTGATGCCTCCAAACCAGGCGCCCGTGAAGGGCCGCGCCAACATAGAGGCCCATTGGAAGAGCGAGATTCAGCAAGGCGGAACGAACGTGAAGCTGAATCCAGTCGAGTCGGCAGGTTCGGGCTCTCAGGCGTTCGAGGTAGGCACTATGGCGATGACGCTGCCCGGAGGAAAGACAGACCGTGGTAAATACGTCGCGATCCTGAAGCGGGTCGGCAACGACTGGAAGATTGCCTATGACATCTACAACAGCGCTGCGCCGCCCGCACCACTTGGAGGTTTCCTGTGACCCGATGACCGTCGCTAAGTGGAACGCAGCCCACTGGCAAGGGAGTTCCGCAGTGCCCTCGTCTCCTGAAGCACTTCACGGGCTGCGGACAAAGAAAGCGGCTCGCGTGCTTCAGCCGTCTTCTCGCCCAGTCCCGAATCGCGGTACACCCGTAGCCGCTCGACAAGCAAATCGCGAATCGCCTCCGCGTTATCGACCCCCGCGAACTTACCCACGTGCCCCGAAGACGGTTCCCCGTGTGCCGTGTCGCCCCCGCCCGCCGAGCGGACTTCGACATTCGCCAGCCCCAGCAAGCGCTCGATGGGATTCGCATTGACACGAATTCCCTGAATGTTGGCAAAGGTCATCGTGATCTCCTGAAGCCACACAACGCCGCTGCGAATGCGCAAGCTGCGGTCGGTGACAATGTACCACCGCATCTCGTAATTCAGCCGCTGCAGGAAGTACGTGATTGGGATCGAAGCCACGAACATGCCGACCGCGCCCGCTTCCACAGCTAACCAGATCGCGCGCACAAGGGACGGCAGCGTGGGAATGAAACTGAATGCGAACGCGACTGAAAGGCCCAGCGCGGTGGCCGCATTGCCGAGTCCCCACAGAATCATCCTCCAAGTGAAATAATTCCGCCCCGCGTTGAACACACGTACCGATTCCTCGGCGCCTTCGGGAACGTGCGGATCGGCGGGCACGCGGGCCAATCGCAGAACTGCGTCTTTCACCCACTCGGCGATTGTCATGCGCGCGGCCTCTCCACCAGCGCACGAATCTCCCGCAATTCACCGGCGATCTCCAACAGCACCGCGGCGACCGGATCGGCCGCGCCGCCGGCTTTCTCTTCCCGGGTGCCGCGCATGCGCGAGTACAGGAAGTCGCGCATCCCCTCGGGATCTTCCATGCCCTCCAGTGTCATGTTCGCGCTGGCCGATCCGGATGCCGTCTGAATCTCGATGCGCGCCAGCCCCAGCCACCGCTCGATCAGATTCGACCGCAGATGAATATCCTGAATGCGCGAATAATTCAGTAGTACTTCGCGCCGGAAGATGATCCCCCACTTCATGTGGATGCCGTCGGTATCGAACCGGTAGCGCATCGTGTGGTACCGGAAATATAGATACGGAAACACGAAGGGAAAGGCGACATTAGCCGCGATTGACTTCAGCACGTAGTACGTCATCAGGCTTTCGCGAGGCCGCTCGATGGCCACGATTTGGGGCGGAATCGGCGCAACGGACATTCCTATTCGCGGCGCGTTCATTACTGATGCAGCTAAGTCTACAGGATCAAGAAGTGGTTCGTGTCTGGATGACGCACTATCCGGAAGCTGAAACAGGACGCAGTTCCCTAGCAACAGTCCTCGGAAAAACTAGCGAACCGGCGCGATACCATGGCACGCCCGTTTGTTGAAATGCCTGGCGGGGAGTGAATTTGAGATTCCTTTCGTAGCCAGTTGGTTTCCTACAGCCGGGCATCGCACAGGTCAACGGCCAGGACCCGGCGCCCTAAGGTGAATAAGGCACCCCAACGTGATCTCCTTTTTGAAACCAGTTGCAGTTCCAGCCGCAGCCCTTCCGCCTGCCACCACCGCGTTGGGCGATGCAAACTGGCCCCGGTCAAAATGGCGTTATACTCGCTAACGGGGCGCGCCAACTCTCCATTTCACGCTGAACCAGCACACCCTCAACGACTCGTTCAGGTCCGCGATGCGAGCTTCGACCTCACGAGCTACCACCGAATAGCGGCCATTGGAGTTCCCAGGATTTTGTGGACAGTAGCTAGCATCCCGGTCACGGGGGGCCAAGCCGATGTCCACGCGCATGAGTGGCGGGTGTGTCCGCGCGACGTACGAGTTCATCAAGGCGCATCGAGCTACGTTCAGCGTGCAGACGCTCTGTCGCGTGCTCGACGTGGCTCCGAGCGGCTACTATGCGTGGCTGAAGCAGCCACTCTCGAACCGCGCCAAAGAAGACGCCCGGCTGCTGCGGCTGATTCGCGCGTCGTTCATCGCCAGCCAGGGCATCTACGGTGCGCCGCGGGTATTCCTGGACTTGCGTGAGGCTGGCGAGACCTGCAGCAAGCACCGGGTCGCGCGCCTCATGCGGGAGAACCGGTTGCGCGCCCTCCACGGGTATCGCACGCGGCGCTGGTCAATCGGTACGCCCGCCGTCCTGATTCCGAATCTACTGCAGCGGCAGTTCACGGCGACACGGCCCAACAAGGCTTGGGTGACGGACATCACCTACATTCGGACGTGGCAAGGCTGGGTCTACCTGGCGGTAGTGATGGATCTGTTCTCGCGAAAGATCGTCGGCTGGTCTGCGGGGCCGACCATTCACCGCGAGCTCGTGCTCGACGCTGTGCTGATGGCCGTGCGCCGACGCCGGCCGCGTGACACGCTGATTCACTCCGATCAGGGCACCCAGTATGGCTCCGATGCGTGGCGGCGCTTCTGCCGCTCTCATCGACTTGAGCCGAGCATGAGCCGGAAGGGCAACTGCTGGGACAACGCCGTAGCCGAGTCCTTCTTCGGCAGCTTAAAGAAGGAGCGGATCAAGAAACAGATCTACAAAACCCGAGCGCTGGCATTGACCGACGTGGCCGATTATATCGACGCGTTCTACAATCGCTCGCGCCGCCATAGTCATCTGGGCGGTATGAGTCCTGAGCAGTTTGAAGCGGCTCACAAGCCGCGCAGGTAGGTCTCCACTAAAGCCTGGGAACTCCAACAGCCCGATCCGTGCTATCAGTGGATTAGCGCGGCAATAGGGTTGCACTGAGGCTCAGCGCGCCCGTGATTCCCGGACGGCGTCGGAGGGCGGACGTTGAGCATGAGGGTGACCGACCTCAGCACATTACGATTTGCCCCATTTGCCATCAACAGGGTCGCGAGCGCGTTCATGGCCCGGAGCCTGGACGCCACTTCATATATGTGCGGTCTGTAATAGTCGCTGGACCGTCCAGGCTCCGGAGTCGGTAGTGGGCGAGCGAGACAGCAGCTAACCGGCTCCTGGCCTCCCGACGGCGTTTTTGTCGCGTTGCCGGCGGCTACTTGGGCGGCCCCGTTGTGCGTTCTCTACGAGCTCGGTTGGGCCGTTGCGTGGGTTCGGCGCGGCTTTAGGCGGGAATCGTAACTACATAATTAAGCTCGGAAGCTCTCTCCTCAGCAGCCGAAGCATTTGTACCTTTGAGCGCGCGGAGGGATCACCCCCGCGGCAGTAACCCTTTCGCGCGCAGCCGGTCAACGTCGCGCTGCGCGATTGCCGCCCGCACCGCCTGCCGCGCCTCCTCGACCACCGCGGGGGCGATGCCCTCCGCTTCCTCGCGCGCGAGGCGTGCGCGCAGGTACGCCTGGCCGTCCATGCCGCAGATCGTGCCGGCGCCGAGCGCGGTGAGGCTGCGGTACCCGTTCCTGAAGTACCGGCGGCGCCACGCCGCCATAGCGCAACCTTCGGCCGAGAAGCGCCCGGTGATGGTCCTCGCGGCGCGGATGCGGGCGAGGCCCTCCAGAGTGGTTGGCCCCGTACTCTTCCCGCCATGTAGCCGGCACCGCGTCCGCCCGCGCATCGCCGGGGCCTGGCAGGGACGCCGCGTCGATTCCGCGCGCCGCATCGGGGCGCGGATTGCGGGTCGCCAGGCCGGTTGTCATGGCGAAGGCGGCCGCGGCCCCGTGGCGCGTCCTGCTCGTGGTGCATGGAGTGCTCTACCTGTCCGTCGCCCGGGGGATTCAATGAATAACTTGAAAAACGAGGTGAGCTCGTGTCGTGGTGCATGGGGTTCCGTCTCCGCTCCCGTGTTTCCCCCGTCAATTTATTCAAACATAGCCGGTGCGTCGAATTTCATCCGACTCCCCCTCTAAACGTCGCTCTAAATGCCGATGACCGCTGGTGGGACCGTCCAGTCGCCTCGATCCGGGCTCGGTTTCACGACAACGCTGGCAACTGTACGCGCTCAACTGAATTTCTGAACTGAGAGACTAAGACTGAGAGTCTCTTGGGGGAAGGGCGTTCCCCTGTCAGGAGGAACCACGTTCCCCTGCAATGGGGAAGCCGATTCCCCCGCGCTAGGGTAAGCCTTTCTCCTTCGCCGTGCTTTCGGGATGCCGCTCGCACACCCAAGAGAGCATGTCTCTAGGGGGAAGCTGCTTCCCCTATCGTGGGAACCGTCGCCTCCGTCGCTCGGTGGCACGGACACGGGCTTCCTCTTCGAGCCGCACAGCCTCCGTTATTTCCCCCTGTAGGCAACGTTTCTGAATTTGCAGACGAGCGAACCGCGTCTCGGCCTCGATCTCGGCGTCTGCGTTTTCCCGTGACCGCTGCCGCGCGCAGACGAAGGCGTCCACGTTCCGCACCAGCTCCAGCACGATGACGCCTTTTGGCGACGTGGAAGACTCTACCCTTTGGTCCCAGAAGCTCGCGTATGCCGCGCCGAGCGACGAAGAGCCCCGCGTCTATAAGCTCCTGTCTGGCCGTCGTCACGGTCCTGATGCTCAATCCTGACAACGCTGCGAGAGACTTCCGGCCGCGCCACTCTTGGTATTGACCGTCCTCCATGCGACGAAGGCTCACCGCCAGCACGAGAGCGAGGTGCCGCGCTGATAGCGACAGCTTCCGTCCCTGACAGGCGCGCAGGACGTACGCCGCCGGGCTGAAGTACGCTGGCTTGGGCTCTGGGATCGGGAGCACCGCGGCGCCTCATCAGCCGCGCTGTCTACCATCGAGGCGGGTCGAGAGCTCCATCCGCGCAGCGTCATCCGTCTGCTTCGAGATCCAGGCCCGGAGCGAGTCCGTCGGTACGCGAACGCTAGTGCCGATGCGTACTGATGGAATCAGTCCAGCGCCAATCAGCTCGTAGGTTTTCGACCGGCCTATCCCCAACAGCTCCGCGACTTCCAACGGCTTCAGTAGCAGCTTGTCCATACGATCCCTCCAACGGCCGGACGAAGCGCGACTGCCGAAGACCGCGCCGTCCCACCGGCGCTGCTATCATGATGTCTTTAACATTTTATATGACCATTAAAGTGCCTCATCCAGACAAGCTACGCCGGCTGCTAGACCGAAGCCTGGCTGCCAACTCGATGCGACCCGTCTCCGACCCTGAGTGGAAGGTTCTTCAGGAACAGGGGTATGCCCGCGACTTCGCCGCGGGCGACCCCGAAGCCAGTAACGAGGCCCTGACTTTCGTCTGGGATGTGTTGCGGCCGGTTCAGACGAACGTGATCACACCGCGCTCCGGGCGTACATCACAGCAACGTATGCAGCGCGATGACGTAGCCGCGTATCACGACGCGCTATCAGAGGTTCTCGTGGCGCATGCGTTGCGTGACGAGATATTCGGACGAGAGATCCGGGCTTTCCGACACGAAGTGCTCAAAGACTTGATGATTCCCGTGAAACAAGTCGAAGAGTGGATTCGGGATCGGGTTCGCCGTGACGGACCGCCAAATGAGATCGAGGTGCCCGTAGGTCAGAATGATGTGGATCTTCGATTCGATACGCTCGCCTACGGCGATCCCGTCATTCGGCACGTACCGGTCCGGCTGGGTTCCGCACTCGACCGTCTGAAACGCTTGTCTGAACGTCTCGCAGCGGCCTATGGCTGGCATCCCGCAAAAGCGGCGACGTTCATCCTAACGGGGCAAACACCAGTCGTTCCGAGCATTCTGATGACCGTTTCTGAGCATCGAGAAATGCCGGCGCGCAGCCGCATCAACCTGGAAGTACATCCGACCACTACCCCGCGCGAAGTGGCCGCAGCGTTCGCGTCAATCCGCAAGAAATACTTTGGTCGGCAACGCCGGCTGTCGCCCAAACATTCGCGCCTGGCACGGCTCTACGCTGAACATCCGGACGAGACACCGGCAGCACGACTGAAACGCTGGAATCACTGGTGCGAGCGAAATGACCAGGCCAAAGGTAAGCGCGACTGGCGATATCCCGCGTCGAAATTCCAACAGCTGACGAGGGATGCTCGCCGTGCATGCCAGCGGCTCGGAGTCGCCAGTTCCCTACCAGCGGCTCCTGACCGAGAGGATTGAGATGAGAAGCAGACATCGTGGACAAGGGGAAGGCAACATCTATCTTCGGGCCGACGGCCGCTGGGCCGCTCGCGTCAGCGTCGGTTATCGTAATGGGAAGCGAGCCCGGCGCTGGCTGTACGGGAAGACCCGCGCCGAAGTCGCGAATAAGTTGCGGTCCGCGATCCAAGCGCATCAAGACGGTACACTCGTCCCACCCGGAAGAACGACCGTCGAGCAATTCCTCAATCGCTGGCTAACCGACTGTGCCCAGCAGCGGCTCCGACCCCGAACCTTCATCAGCTATTCACAGATTGTCCGGCTGCATATTGTGCCGACGCTGGGCCGCGTCCCGCTCCAGCGGCTCACGCCGCAGCACGTTCAGGCGTGGTTGAACGAACGTCACCGTGCCGGCCTGAGTCCTCGCACCTGTCAATACATGCGGGCAATTCTTCGGTCCGCACTGGCGCAGGCGCACCGCTGGGGTATTGTCGCGCGGAACGTCGCAACGCTTGTCGAGTCGCCCCGAGTTACGAGACACGAAATCACGCCCCTAAATCCGGAGCAGGCGCGGGCGCTATTGGCGGCGGTGCGCGATCATCGGCTCGGAGCGTTGTTCACGGTTGCCATAGCACTGGGTCTTCGACAGGGCGAGGCACTGGGCCTGAAATGGGAGGCCGTCGATCTGGAAACCGGCATGCTGACAGTCCGAGCGGCATTGCAGCGTGTTGGGAAAACCTGGGAGCTTGTAGAGCCGAAGTCTGAGCGTTCGCGACGCACGTTGGCAATGCCGGAAGTCGTTTCCACCGCGCTCCGCGCCCACCGCGTCACGCAACTTCAGGAACGGCTTCTAGCGGGCTCACGTTGGTCTGAGACGGGCTTTGTGTTTACGACCCGCACTGGAACCCCGTTGGAAGCCTGCAACCTCATAAGGGCTTTCAAAACGGTCTTGCGTGACGCCGGGTCGCCACGGGTTCGGTTCCACGATCTCCGTCATACCGCGGCGACGTTCCTCCTCGCGCAAGGTGTTGATCCGCGCACGATCATGGAGACGCTCGGCCACTCACAAATCAGCCTCACCTTGGACACGTACTCGCACGTCCTGCCGTCACTTCAGCGTGACGCCGCAGAACGCATGAATCGACTTCTGATTGGCTGATTCCGGCGCTTCCCTGCGACGGTGGGCGTCAACGCGGGCGTCAAAGCTGAGAATGTAGTCCATTCCCATTTGCCAACCCGCGCATTTTGTTGGGCAAAAGATGGTGGGCCCCCTGGGGATCGAACCCAGGACCAACTGATTAAAAGTCAGCTGCTCTACCACTGAGCTAGGGGCCCGTACGGCGGGAATTCCGCAGGATTCAGGCGGTACGCGTCGTTGCGTTGCCTTCGGCTTGCTCAATTGTGCCCGAAAGTGTGCCCATCAGGTTATTGAGCTTGCCGGTTGCGACCCGAAGATCGCTCTCGTCCACGATATCGTACCGGTCGAACACGGCTCGGGTCTTGTGACCGGTCAGCTGCATTGCCGTTTTCTCCGGGACGCCGGCCCGCACAAGATTCCGGACCGCGGTCCGTCGGAAGTCGTGGGGGATGCGCCCAGGGCAACCCGCCGCCTTGCACGCCGCCTTCCAAGCCTTCCGGAAGTTGCGGATTGGCTGGCCGTCTCGGTGGAACACGGACGCGACAATTTCGCCTCTGGAGCGCTGTAGCGCTTCCGTGCTGGCTCTCTGCGATTCGATGCTGCAACGAAGGTCGTCCAACATTCCGAGTGGGAAGATGCGGCCCTCGCGGTTCTTCGTCGTCCCAGGCTCCAACCGTACCACGCCGGCCTTTAGGTCCACCTGATGCCACTGAAGCGGCAGCACCTCGCTCTGCACGCGCCATCCCGTGTAGTAGGCGAAGGTCGCCACAGGCTGGAGCGCAACCGGTAGATGGGCCCGTACGGCGCTGAACTGCGCGTGCTCGAAGAACCCGGTGCGGACGTTGTCCTCACGCAACATCGGGATGTGCGGCTTCGAGTGCAGCTTTCCGGCCTGAATCGCGAGCGTGAACATCCGCTTCAACGCCGCAAGCTCCCGGTTGATCGTGGCGTTCGACGCGCCTTCCGTTTGACGTTGAGAGATGTAGGTCCGGATCGCGTCTGTCCGGATTTCGACCATTCTGCGGTTCTTGAAGTACGGCCGCAGGTGCCTCTGTACGTGTCGACGTACGGTCACAAGGCTCCGCTTGTTGTTCGTGCTGTAGTCCCTGTCGAGGTCGCCTGCGGCCTCATCGAAGGTAACGCGCCCAGCCTTGGGGATTATCGGGATCCCCTTCACAACATCGCCCTCACGATCTCGCAATACACGACGTGCGACCGTTTCCTTCTCACTGCCACTGCTCTCTCGGACTGCACGACCGTTCTGGTAGTACTTCAGCCACCAGACCTTCCCGCGACGATAGATGCTGCCCATCAACGCCTCCGTATGGTTTACCGAAACCGAGCATCATCATACCTTAGACCCCCTTTAAGGTCCAGCTAAAACCGGGTGTAAGATGACTCATGCAGAAGAAGCGGTTTCCGGCGAATGTGCTGAGGTTTTTCAAAGAGCAAGGCGCGAGGGGTGGCCGCATCGGTGGAAGCGCGGGCGGCAAGAAAGCCGCTGCGAAGATGTCGCCCCATCAGCGGAAGGCACGAGCGAAAAAGGCGAGCGACGCCGCCGCAGCCGCAAGGTCGCGCCGCAAAGCAAGGTAGATCCAAGGCCGGGCGTTGCGAAGCGGCTGTATGCTGGTGTGGATCTTGTAGTTAACATCTGAATCGGTGGTTGTGCGCCGCTCATCGAGCGGCTTTTGAGGAAGGGCCACCGGAATGCCGGTAGAACGTCCGCAGAAGTCCGCAGAAGGCCGGGAGATTGCCGCCGACGGTCACGGAAGGAAGTCCGCCGCAGTGCGCGAGCAGGCCATCTTGGCACTCCTGACCGAGAGGACCCTCGCGCTGGCAGCGGCGCGGTGTGGCCTCAGTGAGCGAACCCTTCGCCGATGGCAGACCGAGGATGCCAACTTCAAGGCGGAGTTCGAGTCAGCTCGGGCGGCAATGTTCCAGGCCGGAATCAGCCGGATTCAGACGTTGGCCGCGGAGGCCGTTAACACGCTGGAGGACTTGCTCAGCGCGACCGAAGCACCCTTGGTGCGGCTCGGCGCGGCCCGAACCATCGCGGAAATTGGGATGCATCAGCACGAGGCCGATGCCATCCTACGGAAGCTCGGTGAAATCGAGGCGGCGCAGGAACGTCAGCGGAGGCGATGATGCGTCAAGCGAGCCTCCAAGCCATTCGGTCACGAGTACAAGTTTGGCGCAGGCGTGTGGAACCGCGGACGAGCAACGCTTGGTCATTCATTGGATGAACCCGTATGACAACTGCCCCAGCTGTGGTTACGACCTGGACGGGCACGCATTCAAACAGGCTCTTGCTGACGCAGAAAACGAAAATGGCTCCGAACCGCCGTCGAATCGTGTGGTCTTCTACTGGTGGCCCAAGACGTTGACCGCTTGTCCGCAGTGTGGGTGCCCGCTGCCGATTTCCCAGAAATAGCGGAATTGCCGAAGGCCCACACCGTGCGGTTGTCGTTGACGGTCTTGGGAGCAGATGGCGCCGCACGTAGCGAGGGCCGTCTCGCGACGGCCTTCCACCACAGCGACAAATGGCGCTTTACGACCGCTTGCGTTGCCGCCAGCGCCGCGCGCCGATCCCGGCAAGGCCGAGGCCGAGCAGGGACAGAGACGCGGGTTCAGGCACGGCGGCGTCAGGAGAGGGACTCCAACGCGCATACACGGAATGGGGATCCTCCGCTGTGTCAAAAAAGGTAAACAAATACCAGGAGTAGGCAGGAAAGTCCTGGTCGATCTCTATTTCTGACGAGTTAGGAGCCGCCCCGACGCCAACAAGTTGCTCACGGGGAATGAAGCCCCCGTATGGCGTCCACGCTTGGCAAAGCCTGCCCGGCTGGCCGCCTGGACACCCGACTGTGAGACTGGGCGTGTCATCGAACGTGCCTTGCCCAGGGACATCCAGGAAGACTTGATCGAGCAAGGCTTGAGACGCGGCCACAGCATCCGACTCAGTCGTGAAGGCGAAGTCGGTCGCGGCGTCATCGCAGACATCAAAGAGGGCGATGCAGCTGCCGTCAACGAATTCCACGTCATGCAACGTTCCCCCGACATTCACACCGGTCGCCCCGGCAAGGAGGCCACTGCCGTTCACGATCAAGGTGGCGGCGTTCGCGGTCGTGGCGAGCGCCAGAATTACGACGAACGTTCCGAGACAGGAGCGCGGATTCATCGGACGCCTCCTAGTGAAGACTTGCGGCGGCGGCCGCCGGGCGGCATTCGCGCCAATTCTACGCGCATCGCTTCACCTGTTGCGGGTAGATTCGTCAGCCGCTCAGGAAAGGGAATGAGCCGTGTCCAGCGTCGCTCTTCAACGCGCAGCCTGCCAAGCTGACGACTGATTTACACTCACGCCGACCTTCCCGCTGGCGCAAGACAGGTTGGAGGCGGTTGGGCCGTGACTTTTACTGATGAAGAACGCGCCGCCTTGATCGTCGCGTTGACGGATGCGGTGCTGGTTGCCGACGGGCTGCTGGAGGCGCTGGTGTTGCGGCTACCAGAAGAACACGGTGGCGATGCCTAACGCGATCAGCGCCACCGCGCCGAGCATCACGCCGCCAAGCGGAGGAAGAGACGGAGGAAGGGACAATGTGGTAGGGCCGCTTTACACCGCTCGACCATCCAACGTCACCCCACACATACGCGCACCCTTCGCAGCGCCAGTATTGGATGCCTGAGGGAACGGCGACATCCTGCTGCAGCCTAACTTCG
The DNA here is from genome assembly GCA_963800785.1 of Vicinamibacteria bacterium. Taxonomy (GTDB): domain Bacteria; phylum Acidobacteriota; class Vicinamibacteria; order Vicinamibacterales; family JAENWD01; genus JAENWD01. Next base: position 247,038 of record CAWDCH010000018.1, on the reverse strand, counting down.
TGCACGCTGCCAGGCTTATGGCAGTGCGCACACGCCGGAATGGCTACGCCGTGAGACGACGATCGGTGAAACCAATCGAGCGGCATAACTCACCTGGTGCTGCTCGCCGACGGGCGGCCTAACGATGCTGAGCGATGATGGCGTGCGGCGATTGGCGGTCGCAGTGATAATGCAAGCCGTCGCGGACCTTCAGAGCGCGATTCCCGAGGTACCGCCGCAGTGCTGCGGCGTTCATGGCGCGGCGCGAGGACTTCGACCTGTTTTGGTGCGCGCTGCTTGGGCTCGACGGTGACGCGGTGCGTGAACGGCTCAGTGAGCCGTCTCCGCATCGCGAAGAGGCCGCGTAAAGTTCATTCTGTCTTTGACAACTGGAGAGCCGCGTCGACTTCGGCGGGCTGGGGAGGCGGCCTTGCGCGGTCACTCGCCGGCGTCGGCCTCGCAGTACATCTCCGGCCACGGAATCGTCATGTTGAAGTATTCGTGGGGTCCAGAGCTGTCGATCACGTTAACCTCGCCAGTTGACCAGAGCTGATCAAGCTCGTCGATGTTGTCGACCGCACGGTCGAAGACGATCCGTCCCATATCACGGATGACCGGCCCGCCACTGCCGACGGCGTTAGTCTTCCAGTAGGCTCCGGCGACAGTCGTCGTGTTCTCGGCGTAATTGGCGGTAAGCGATATCGACCAGTTGTCATAGGATTGCTTCTCGCCAGTCTCGGGATCGTAGTGATTGGACTTTGCCGTGACGTGTTGTCGCGCGATCTCGAGCCTCCCCAAAGTGTCGTTGTGGTACGTCGTGATGAACGTTAGGTCGCCAACAGAGCGCACGGAGATCGGCTCCGGCGAGCACGGGATAGTGACAACCATGTCGATGTGGGCGGTTGTCCGGACTTGCGCGAGCGCACGACCCTCGATTGTGGCGGCGAGAACTGCCAACAGGACCACGGCCAGGACTCGGCGAGCGGTATGCTTCATTGACGTTCTTCTTTCCCTTATGAAGAGGCCGAAGGCCCGGCTCTTATAGCAGTGGCGTGTCTAACATATCAACCGAAATCTTCAGATGAGTTCGTGGTCGAGGTTGAATGATCAGACCGGGTGCCATGCACCTTATAGGATCTCGACAAGTTGAAAACAACGGCTGGCCAGCTTGACGATCGAGCCACCGATGAGGGCGCAGTGATGAGGATAAGAGAAACGTGATTGATCCCTATCCCATGGAGGCGGTGCGCCCGTGAGCTTCAGCCACGAGGAATGCGCCGAGTTAATAGCCGCCTTGACGAATGCGCCGCTGGTCGCCGACGGGCCGCGTAAAGATGCTGAACGATCACGGCGTGCGGCGGCTCGCGGTGGCGGTATTGATGCAAGCGGTTGAGGACACGGAGTCACGGGGACGCCGCGCGGGCCGAGGCGGCGCGGCAATTCCTGTCACAACCCAGCGAGGATCTGGATCGCTGGGTCACATTGGCGGAACTCAATACCGAGGCGGTACGTCGGCGGATTACTCGGTGGCAGGGCGACGAGCGTCAGAAAAACGCGGAGACGATCCCGAGCAGAATCAGCGTGCAAGACACGAGCACGAGGACCGATTCCAGCGTCGCCTCTCGTGAGGGTGAAGAAGGCATGACGAATGATCGGCCGAGCGTTCCCGCGACTTCGCGACAGGCCTGTAAATTCGACGTATCTGCCCGTACGTGCTGGGCAGCTTGAAGCCCCGAGCACGAAGCAGGAGAATTAGGCGTGAGGTAGCCTGCCTCCGTACCCGTTGGTCCTCGTGACGCGGACAGGAGATTCGAGATGACGAGACACCTGCGGCTTTTGCACATCGTTCTAATCGGAGCGGTCGCACTTGGCCTGGGGACCCCTGGTTGGGCCCAGGAGTTCGAGGAAGCGCGGATCTTCATCGAGTACAACGAGACGGACAACGATTTGGGCTTTCATGTCTTCCTCGATGGAGAAGACTGGGAGACGCTCAAGATCGTCCGGCCGGGCGGGATGACGATCTTCGAGATCGACGCTACAGGGGGAGCGCCGGATCGGGGATACGCAGGTCTCGGCCTTACCGAGTTGTTCTTCGAGGGGGCGGAGCCGACCCTCGACCCCGGCACGCTGGAAGATCTTCTGGAGCGGTTCCCGGAGGGGATTACACGTTCATCGGCGTGACGGTTGACGGAACCCCTCTGACGAACACGGCTACGCTCTCGCACACAGTCCCTGCCGGACCGGAGGTCTCCGCGAAGGTGGCTGGCCGCAACGTCACCATCAGTTGGGAGACGGTCACAGAGTCGGCGGCAATCCTTCCTGGTGTGGATGTAGAAATCGTCGGCTACCAGGTCATCGTCGGCTCGTTTGAGGTCACTCTCCCGGCCTCGAGCACGCAGGTAACGCTACCGAAGGAATTCGTAGAGTCTCTCGAGCCGGGGGAGCACGATTTCGAAGTGTTGGCGATCGAGGAAGGCGGGAACCAGACGATCACATCGGGCTCCTTCGAGATCAAGAAGAGCGGCGAAGTGACGAGTAACTAGATCGCACGCCGGGCGCGGGCGAGGCAGCAACCATGATCGCCGCCATCTCACGCCTGGCGCGCCGAGTTGATCGCCGCGTTGACGAATGCGGTGCTCGTTGCCGACGGGCTGCCTAACGATGCTGAATGATGACGGCGTGCGGCGGTTAGCGGTCGCTGTGCTACAGCAAGCCATCGCAGATCTTCGGAGCCCGATTCCTGAGTATCGTCGCTCTGCTGCGGCGTTCATTGAGCGGCGGGAAGATTTCGATGATTTCTGGTGCGCGCTAGCCGGACTCGAGCCCGACGCGGTGCGTGAGCGACTCAGCGAGCAGGTTCCGCGTCACGAAGCGGCCGCCTAAACCCCCGGCGGGGTCTTTGACAACTCAATACGCGGTCAGGTTTCTAAGCCTTCGCGGTGTCGCCCTGCGCTCAGAAGTTGCGCGGTCGCTTTTGCGCGACGCGCCCGCTTGGCCGCGTGAAGTAGGCGATCGCGAACACCACGGCCCCAACCAGCGGGGTCAGGACTATCGCGAGCCAGAAGTAGTCACCCACAGCCATTCCTCGCTACGACTCCGGAGCCTGAACGGCCCAGCGGGAATGACACACCACGCATATGAAGTGGCGTCCACGCTCCGGAAGCTCGCGAGCGTTCGCGACCCTCGCGGCCCGCAAAGGGGACAGGTAGGAATGTACCGAGGGCGGTGTCACCGTCCTCAACGTGCGCCGCGCCGACGCTGCGTGAGAAAGGCTCAAGCACGTTAATTACGGCGCAGTGCAATTCGATTGCCGCGCTAACTCATTGACTTTGGCGGTGTCGGATTGTCGGCTTCTTGTACGCCTATGGATGTAGCGGTCACAGGATCCGGTAGAGGAAAGTTTTCAAGACGCGGCTGCGTCAGCCAGGCCGAAATTCAGGCAGAGCTAACGCGCGGCTACCAGAAAAAAGCCGTGGCAATGCCGAACACGATCAGCGCCACCGCGCCGAGCATCACGAGCCGTTCGAGCACGGCTTCGCCAGGAGCAGGAAGAGACAATGGCATGGCCGCTCTACGACGGTTGACCATCCATCGTCACCCACACATACCCGCACCCTTCGCAGCGCCAGTATTGGACGCCTGGGGAAGCGGCGAGATCCTGCAGCTTAACTTCGTGCACGGGGCCAGGCTTAAGGCAATGCGCACACGCCGGAATGGCTACGCCGTGAGACGACGGTCGATGAAACCAATCGAGCGGCATAACTCACCTCGGAATGGAGGGATTGACCACCCTACTTCAATTCAGCTGCTCGATCTGTCTGCTTGCTTACAGTCACCGCGCGATGCCAATCGGGATGCACACCGCTGGGCCACGTTTGACCATCCATCGTCACCCACGCATAACGGCACCCTCGACAACGGAGCTGATTGTGCCGACGAGGTGGGTCGATCTCGATCACGAACATGCAGCGTGTATAAGCCGCTCCCGTACTTTGGTGTCGCGGTATCGCAAGAAACGCTCTGTGGGCACAATGAGTCGAAGAGGCGAATTTTATTGAACCGGCTTCGCTGGGGAACGGAGGCGATGGAGATGCAAATTTCAGCGGAGATCCGCTGGTTTTGGCTGCGTTCGGCGCCGCCGCAATTACGCGAATGGTTTGAGTCCGAGGCGATTCACGGCTGTCCCGTCGGTGGCGGCGACACCAAGGACCCTCGTCCGGATTTATACCTCCGAGAAGCGATGCAGACGGAACTTGGTATCAAGGCGCGGGCTGGTAAGATCGTAGAGGTCAAGGGACTTGTTGCCATTTCTTGGAGCGGTTTGGCCGATGGGCCGTTCCGTGGCCCCATTGAGATTTGGTCCAAATGAGCGTCGCCTGCGCTGGCGCACGAGCAATTGTCAACGGTGGAGACGAAAAAGGTGCGATGGATGCGGAAATTCGACACCAACGGTGCCACGCCACGCGAAATTGTTCTCGACAAAAAGGAACAACCGGCTGACAAGAGTATCAAGTGGCCCGATCTTGGATGCAATGTCGAACTGACTGAAGTGAACCTGGGATCAGAAGTTTGGTGGACGCTGGGTTTCGAGGCATTCGGAAGACTGCCGACCGTGGAGCAAGATCTGCGCGCAGCAGTACGGGTACTCAACACCAGGAATCCTCCGCCGCTGTCGGACGGCTTACTTGCGAGTTATCCAGCGTGGCTGTCACAACGATTGACGGCGACTCCCACACTGTGAGTCGTCGCCATTAAGATTCCTGTGCTGGGGAGTCGTTTTTGCAGGTTCCGAAAACATCTTTACAGAGCTGGCGCGCCGCGCCATGTTGAACATTGGCGAATATTCGACGCAGCCTTCTCCCGGCCGCCCTCGCGCGCGGGAAATCAGGAATCCGCGCCCAACGAACTATTGGAGGCCGATGCCGACAATCTGGAGCGAGGACCGGCGGTTACGGCAGTCGGAGGCGATTCACCGATGGCGGCCGTGGGGAACGCTCAAACGGCCTGAGGCGTTGACGACAGGTTTCAAGGTATAGCCAGAGGCTCGATCTAGCCGGTTGCGTGGGCTTCATGGGGTGCTTTGAACTTGGGCACAGCCTGGGCACAGGTTGCCAAACGCCCCAATCATTCCGGTCCCGTTTTTCACGCGCGCGTGATTGAACATCGCGAGCGGCGCCCATGGCCAGCTAGATGCGTTCCTTGCAGCGGTCAATGAACGCATCGAGATCCGCCACGTCAACGAGAGCGCGGCGAAGCGACTCTCGCGCCTTGGCTCCCTCCCGCGGTCGCAGGCCGGGCAGGGTAATCACCGGCAGCCGGCCGGCGAGCATCCAATCGCGCATCGTCCAGTACGACACGCCAAGATACGCGGCGGCTTGCTTCAGGTTCAGCAATCGGGGCGGCAAAGCCGCGATCTCGTCTGGCACCGGACACCGGACAGCCCCCTTAAAGGTGGGGCTTGTCCGTCCGACGGTCCTCCGGACAGCCTCGGACACGTTGCGGACAGGGTGTCCGTTCATGCTGTCCTCCGGGTCTCGAGCAGTGCAGAGCGGGAGCGGCTGCCTCTCGTCCGTCATTGCGAGACCCCCACGGCTGGACAAGGCGTCAACAGGATGGCGACCAGGTGGCGGCGCCACCGGTGGATGGCGGCACGGTCCGCGGCGGTCAGCCGGGGATCATCGGGCACGACGAGGTCGTGCGCTTCGTCAACCGCCAGGACGATGCCGCGGAACTCGAGATCGATCGCGAGGGTAATCGCCGGCAACGGCAGCGTCAGGCCGCCCTTGACCGTCACGAACTCGAACGGATCGGCCGCATCCGCTGCCGCCCGCTCTGCCGCGAAATTCACCGTCGGCCGCGTCATGGATCGCGGGGCCGCCCGATCGGGTCGGGATCGAAGACAAGCGCGGGCTGCCGTTGCGCCAACGGTGTCCATGGTTCCTGAGGTGCGCGAGGTGCCTGAGGTGACTGGTGACCCGGAGTCCGTGCGGGACGACGAGGCCTCGACGCCTCGTCGGTCGCCACCACGTCGACTGTCTCGACCGGATCGTTGGGGAACTGAATTCGCAACTGTTGCATCACCCACCGCCTGTCGTTGGTCTTGGTGCGTGCAGAACCCTCGCGCCTGAGGAAATGCTGTCTGTTCGATCTGCCTCGACTAGTAACGTCGTCATCGCACTTCTCCTTGGGCGTGGCTCGCCGACGAAATTAACGAAGTAACGAAATACCGGCCTCTACGGATGAGCGGCTTCTTTCGTAAATTCGTCAATTTCGTCCTCATAGGACCACCACTCGACGGGGCGGCCGTCGCCCGTTCGATCGAACTCGACGCGTGCTCGCCGCTGCTCGACGAGGATCTCGAGCGCGCGGTTGATCTCGCTCTTGTCTTTGTTGCGGTGGAAAATTCCCGAGATCTCTGTCTTCGTCATCCGCTCTGGCGCCCGGCGGCGCAATTCCGCGAGAATCGCATCCGCCGCTGGGTCGCCGATCCGATCGCCAAACAGGAACACCGCCGACGCAAAGCAGTACTGCCAGAGCGCGAGCGCGGCCTGAAGATGCGCGAGCCGAATAACGGCGGACGCGTCCGCGAGCGTATAGAGGCAGGCGACCCGCATGACCTGGGCTTCGGCCCGCGCGGTCAGCGCGCCGAGCATCCCGGCGCGGCCTGTCGAGAGCGGGCCATAAACCGCTTCCCAGAGCCGGTTCGCCGGTTCGTCGCGGCGGAGCTCCAGCGTCCGGCGCGCCGTGTCGATCGCCGCGACGAGTCGCGGCACCAGCGGACCGAAGGCCACTGGCTGGCCGCCGAGCGGCAGTTCTCGCGATCGCCGGACCACGGCCCAGAGAAAGCGATTGCCGAAGCCATTGGCGGTTTCCGTTGCGTTGAGATAGCGTCGGAGCTCGTCGGCCGTGATATGGCCGATGATGCTGATGTGCGGGCCCGTCGCACGCGCCGTGCTGGTCTTGGTGAGCGTCCGCAGGTCCTGGCCATCCCACGCCTGGCGAATCACGGAGCTGAGCACGTTGCCGTCGCGCGCCATGACCTGGAGCGTCTGGGCGAGTTCTGTTTCCACGACGAGGAGGCGCTTGTCGGCGATGCCGCCGTCCTCGATCACATCTTCATAGCCGACCGTCCGGCCCTTCTCCCTGATCGCGCGCTGGCGCACGATCGGATCGCGGACCGCCCAGATCAAACCTTCACCGGACGACAGACCCGTGGTCACGCAGTCCCGTAGCCAGTCCACATCGAGGTCGGCGAAGACCTGCTGTGCCTGATTCCGTGACATGCCCTTCCGGCCCTTCGCGGTCGTGCCCACAATCGCGGCGAACAGACTGAGATGATGGACATCCGCCCCGACCTGGAACCGGGGCGTCCGACCGATGGCGTTGCCAAACATCACCAACAACTGCACGAGGACGGCGACCGGATCGGCTTCCGTCTCCGGCTCGATGGTGCGAACGATGGCGCCGAGCAGACCGTGATACGCCGCCTCCCCCAATGGCTTCGGCCAAGGGATTTCGTGTCGCCGACTGCTCGTCCGCCCCTCGGCGACGCCAAACACCTCCGCCGTGATCGTGCTCATGGCGTCACGCCAGCCTCCCGCAAGAGGTGTTCACGGACCCTGCGGCATTCCTCGTCGAGCTCGTCATGTTTCTGACGGAGCTTGCCGTGATCGACGGTCAGCGCGTGCAGCGCGTGGATCGCGGCCTGCGCCAGGCCGCGGTAGCTTTGCGCCTCGAGGACGACATCGACGACGCGATCCTCGAGCGTGCGGACCTCGGCGCGCAGCGCCGCCTCAAAGTCGGCAAGCGTCTCGAAGGCGAGTAGGCGGTAGTCGGCCGCCATGGTCAGGACTCCAGACATGTCGTGATGCCGTTAGCGGTGGACGCTGGCCGCCTCCTCGACATCTCGAGAGGCGCTGTGGCGTGAGTCAGGACGGTTTGTTCGCGCCAGCGCGCACAGATCGGTCAGTGTTTGACACGCCACCTTGTATTCCTGGTGGGTCTGCCGGACACGGGCCTGCTGCCCGCGGATAGCGCGGATCAGCGCGTCATCGGTAAGAAAGTGGTCGTCGTATGTTAGCCTTGCCATTGGTCGTGCCCTCCATCGGCAGAACCACACGCCCGGTGCGCGATTGCCATCACGCATCGGGCGGCCCCGTGTCTGGGGCGCGTTTACTGCCCGTTCATTTCGATGCGTGCGTCCCTGGCGCGTCGCTCGGCGCTCTGCGAGCGAGTTGCTCGCAGCGCCTCTACTTCAGACGCAACAAAGAAACGAACGCCCCGCGGCGTTCGCCGGGCGTGGAGAACACCCGTGCGTTCCCACAGCCGTACCGTTTCAGCCGAGACCTGGAGAAGGCGTGAAACGTCACCCGTTTGGAGGAATGAGTCGACGAAGCGATCACCCTTTACGCTGCTGCACTCTGGCTGCATGGTGCAGAGAGCGTAATCGGTGGCTACTGGAATAGGTGGAACCGGCGGCTGGAATTTTGGGGAAAGTCGGAAAAGTCGCTGGAATTTTGGGAAGAGTCGGAACAGTCGTCACTCAGAATCGTTTCGCCAGGATCAATCGTCTGGGATGTCACTAATCGGAACCTTTAGCACCCGTGCGAGCCGTTCGAGCACCACAGGTAAGACCGGCTCACTCTTGAGGATCTTTCGGCCGCTGTGGTGGCTGGGTCCCTTCTGTCGTTCGAGGTCGTTTACGTCCCATTTGCGGGCGTCCAGTTGGCCCTGAAGCCAAATCGCGCGGTTCGGGAAGAGCAATTTGTTGTCTGGTGTTTCAATATGCGCGGCGGGTGCTTCTCCTCCCGGAGCTGACGAACTCGATTCAACGGCGATCTCACGCTGAATCTGTTCAGCGACTGCCTGAAGCTCACTCAGCATCTCAGCCCAGGCTGAGGATGCAGTGATCCGAGAGACGGCTTCACGATGGAACGCCTCGCTAAATCCGGAATCGTAATGGGGGTCGGGACAGAAGCGCGTGGTGAGAGCCCGTAGGTGCTGATCGATGTAGGACCTCGCCGCGCCAACGGCAAACAAGCGCCGCCGCGCCAGTTCGCAGTAGCAGTGCGCTGTCTCCACTAAGACTGGTTCGATCCGAACGTCGATCAGAAGTCGGCGGGCCTCAGATGCGGACCGACCGCGGCTTGCTTCGTTGAATTCGCGCTCCGACCTCGCCGACGCCGCGGCAATACGCGCGTCAAGGTCTGGAGGGAATCCCTGATGGTGGAAGTTCCACGGCATCGCACCCTCGGCAACGCATCCCTGGAGGTGTTGCCGCCGCCGGGCAGGGTCCCCGGCGTGTCACTCCGGTTCTAGCAGGCTGCTGAAAAAGGGTACCCAAACACCCGATCGTCGTACTACACTGCCGGCCATCGGAGGTCGGATGCGCGGAGACGACGAGCAGAGCGGACACTTGTTTAGCTATGTGTCGCCGGAGCAGCGGGTTCCCGCGGACCATCCGCTGCGCCCGATTCGGCAGATGACGGATGCGGCGTTGGTGCGGTTGTCGTCGCGCTTCGCCCTGTTGTATGCGCAGACCGGTCGGCCGTCGGTGCCGCCCGAGCACTTGTTGCGCGCGTTGCTGTTGCAGGTGCTGTACTCGATTCGCAGCGAGCGAATGCTGATCGAGCAGCTGGAGTACAACCTGCTGTTTCGCTGGTTCGTGGGCCTGGCCATGGACGACGCCGTGTGGACGCCGACGACCTTTACGAAGAATCGGGAGCGCCTGCTCGCCGGCGACGTCGCCCGCGCGTTCTTCGAGGACGTCGTCGAGCAAGCGCGGGGGCGCCGGTTGCTGTCGGACGAGCACTTCACCGTCGATGGCACGCTGCTCGAGGCGTGGGCGGGCCAAAAGAGTTTTCAGCGCAAGGACCAGCCGCCATCCCCGCCCGACGATCCCAGCAATCCGACGGTGAATTTCCACGGCGAACGGCGCTCGAACACGACGCACCAATCGACGACCGACCCTGACAGTCGCCTGTTCACGAAGGCCCGGGGCCACGAGGCGAAGCTGGCGTATCTGGGCGAAGTGCTGATGGAGAATCGCCACGGCTTCGTCGTCGATGCGTGCGTGGTGCCGGCAACCGGCACCGGCGAACGCGACGCAGCGCTGAGCCTGGTGGCGGCCCTGCCGGGGGCGCGGTGCACGGTCGGCGGGGACAAGGGCTACGACACGCGGGGCTTCGTCACGACGCTGCGTGCGCTGGGGGCCACGCCGCATATCGCGCAACAGGCCACGCGGCGCACCCTCGACCGTCGCACGACCCACCATCCCGGCTACACCCTCAGTCAGCGTACGCGGAAACGCATCGAAGAAGTCTTCGGCTGGATGAAGACCATCGGCGGGATGCGGAAACTCAAACATCGCGGCGGCGAGCGCGTGAACTGGCAGTTCCTCTTCACCGCCGCGGCGTACAACCTGGTCCGGATGCGCACCCTGATGGCCACCGCGTGACCGGCCCCTCCATGCGGGAACGGGCGTACGACCTCGACCGCCGTATCGATCGTACGCGCGCAGCACGGTGATCGGCATGATCAATCGCTGTTTTTCAGCAGCCTGCTAGGGGCCGGAGCTAGGCGGCAGGGCTATTTTACCGCTCCGGTGGCGCACTACATGAGTGACCGACGGCGAGTTCCGACGCGAGCGGCGCAGGGTGAACCTGACCAGCGAATCGTGGACGCATTAGCTACGCCGCGATGCGGCGTAAAGACGCGAAGGGGCACGAGCTGCCAGGCGCCGGCCATCAAGGGGCGACGCGGCTGCCGGCTTCATGGCGGGCTGAGCACTGGACCGCGCACGCCGGAAGGGCGGGAGCGCATCCGTCAGGCCAGGACGATCACCGGCTTCTATTCGGCCGGGGCGATTTGCGGCGCGCCGCAAGGCGGCAGCCAATTACCGCCGCCTACGTGCCATGCTTCGTGAGGTGGGCGGCCATCTCTAAGACCGTCCTGCGGGCCGAGCAAGACTGTTATCTAGCTGACAGTACTCCCGAGGACTGTAGCCGAATCGGGCGAACGCATCGCCGTTTACTCGTCCCTCTCGCCGTGTAGTAGCCGACCAAGCCGCCCAGACACCAGACACCGACTAGCACGCCGAGTAGTTCATTCATTGCACTTGCCCAAGCAGGTCTCTGCCTTGATTCGTGGGAGTGTCGTACAGGCTATCTCGGCCGTTCCTGACGTGTGGAGTAGGGGTGCCAGGGTACTGCTTGACCGTCCTACGCGGCGATTTCGCCAAGACCGTCACAAGACGCCAACTCGTGACGGTCTTCGCAGAATCCTTAGGCTTCGGCTATAGACCGTCAAAGAGAGTGTGTGACGGCCTTGGATGGTAGCCGATCCGACCGCCGCTACAACCGGCCGTCGGCTTTGAAGCTCGCCCGCGAGAGGGAGTTGACGCTTCAACCTACAGATTAAGAGTCCCAACTTGCCCCATCCGCCGGTGTCCACCGTAGGTTGGCACACAAGAAAACTTGGCCAGATCGCTTAGGCCGTCCGCCGGTGTCCTCAGCGTGCCTTGCGCGTGGGCGTCACGGAGGGCGTCAACACGTCGGATGCTGACCGTCTCGCTGGACAGACCGGGGATGGCAGGCTTCCCCCATCGTCCTCACAACACTGGTCATCCCGTCACACCACCAGCATCCGCCGCCGGCCACATGCCGTGGGTCGCCCTCGCGATTCTAGGATCGCGCGTCGGTCAGAGCCCAGGCCCCAGCTACGCGACGGCTGGCGTCGAAAGTCACTTCGGCGTCTATCGTGACCTAACGGCCAGCTGTTCACCTGCGGGCCGCGCAGCAGATGCAACAGCGTGTTATGCCGCGCCTTTTACTCCTTCTCTCGCTTCTCAACCTTGTGATTCAACGCCTCGACCTCCGCCAGAAGCCGGTCGAGGTCGGCCCGGCGATAGAGCCGGCCGTCGGCGACGACCGCGCGGATCTTCTGCGTGTTGCGGATGTCCTCGAGGGGGTTGGCGTCGAGCAGCACCAGATCGGCGAGCTTGCGGGGCGCGATGTTGCCCAAGGAATCGGCCATTTTGAGGACGCGTGCGGGATTGAGGGTGGCGGTCTGCAGGGCCTCAGAGGAGAGAGGCCAGCCTCGACCAGCCTCTCGAGCTCCACGTGCAGGCTGATGCCGGGAACTTGCAACGGCACCCCAACGTCCGTCCCCGCCAGCAGCAAGACCCCGGCCTCGTTGAAGAGACGAACGTTTTTCAGCTCGAGCGGGATGATCGGCCGAAGGATCGATTGGAACTCCCGAGTCGTCTCAGAGTCGAGCCAGGTCTCCCAATTACGGCGGATCTCCTGCGGGACGAGTCGCATGCGGGCTCGGTCCGAAAGGACCTGTTCCGCATGCACGACGTGGTGATACCCGACCAGATCGGCGGTGACCGCCACTCCGTTTCGCCGGTACGCCTCGATGGCGGACGCGCAGGCGGCCGGATCCCGGCTGTCGTAGAGCGCGCGGAAGTGTCGGAATATGGCAAGGAATTTCTCGCGGTCTGGCAGGCTGTCGTAGGCGGCAAGAACACTCGCGAACCGTTTCCGCTCGGCTGCAGCCGCCGTCGAGCAGCCCGCTGCGAGAGCCTCCGGATGCTCGACCGTGCGCTGGCCTGCGGCGGCGGCCTCCTCGGGTGTGACGCGGAACGGCACGTGGCCGTCCACGGGGATTCCCCTGCGCCGGGCCTCGTCGATGATCGCGAAGTAGGCCTCGCGGGAGAGGTTTTCGTAGACTTTGACGAGATCGGCGCCATTCGAGACCAGCTGTTTCACCGCGGCCCGTGCCTCTGCTGCCGTGCGTACGACGAAAGGGTTGGTGCTCAGGGGAGGATCGCCATCGACCGAAGGGCCTGCGGTCAGGAATCGGGGTGGCCCGCGAAGATCCCCTTCGGCCAGCCGGCGCCTGACCGACTTGGTCAGCTCGAGCGTCACGTCGGCCGTTCTGTCGTTCATGTTGCGAACACCAGTGACGCCGTGGGCGAGGAACAGCGAGAAGTGCCAGTCCTGGGCCGCGACCGACTTGTGGGATCCATCCACCGCCACGGTGGCCATCGAGTGAACGTGCATGTCCCACAGGCCGGGGATGAGGTAGAGGCCAGCGGCCTCCACGACCTCCGCGTCGTCGGGCACGGCGACCTCACGGACCGGGCCGACGGCCGCGATGCGGTTGCCTGCGACGAGAACCGTGTGTTCGGGATGGAGCGACCCATCCATCACATCGACGACGGTAGCATCTCGAATGGCCACGGTCGGGGCCCCCGTCTGCCCGCAGGCGGTGAGCAGCAGGCAGACAATACTCAACAGGATCTTCATGACTTCGCCTGCTAAATGTCGTTTTCAGAGGCGGCCCAAGCTACCAACAGTAGGCCGACCAGGGTATCTTGGCCGGCCCTGCGAAGCCCGGAGCATAACGCCAAACTGGCGCGAAGTCGGATGTCTTCGGAGACCACTGAACGGAGGGGGTTCTAGGCGACATGGGCCGCAGCCGTTCGGGAATTAAACCGATCACTCTCCATAAGTCGCCCAGTGTTTGGTAATTCGCCCGAAGGCACCCCGACGGTGCTAATTGGGAGCCGACCGTCAAGCCCGTTTCACAAAGACTTGGGGATACGAGTCGTAATTGCGCGAGAGCAAAGTTGCAGCTCATCAATATGCTCTATGCTCCGCGGGGTAAAGAGAGAGGTCACATCCGATGCTTCGACGCGCGCTCGCACTCCTCTTGCCTCACGCGCGGGTATCGAGGAGAGCATGAGACGCCCACACTCGAAACAGTGGGTTGTTCTTTGGGCAGGAGCGTTCTGGGTACTCGCTTCCCTCGCCATCGCAGATGAATACGTTTGGCGTGCCGTTCTCGCGGGCTTGGTCGTTGCAGGATTGGCGTACTGGCAACTGGAGGGCGAAGGAAAGCCTAAACGAAATTCGCAATCGGTTTCGGAATCGACCGCGCGGATCGAAAAAACCGGCCCAGGGATGGGACACTACGGCGATGGCAGGACTTGCCGTCGTGAGTGTCTCGGCGGGTTGCTCAACCACTATTGCCGCGCGGCGTGATGGGATCGCCACGTAGGAAGGTACCGCCGTCATTCAGTGTGCGGCTTGGCGATCGGTCGGTGCCAGGTTCATGAGCTCCGGGTGCGCCTCGATGTGTGCCTTGACTATCGCCTCGGCGGCGGCCATGGCTTCGGCGTGGCCATTCCGATAGATCGCGTTGGCTTCGGTCAGAGCTTTCTGACTGCCGGGGACCGCGTCGACGCTGTCATAGATGGCTGTGACCGGACAAACCGGCACGCAAGCGCCGCAGTCGATGCATTCCTCGGGATGGATATACAGCATCGTCGCGGCTGCAAATTCCGCCTCGCCTTTCCCCGGATGAATGCAGTCCACCGGACACACGTCGACGCAGGCGGTGTCCTTCGTGCCAATGCAGGGATCGGTGATGACAAAGGGCATCGTGTTCCCCCGGATCACGCAGAGGCGCGTGGCCCTCGCGTTCGACACGCAGATGAACCGCTCCGGGATTGGAGGGCTGGCTTGTGAGCGAGGTGCGCACCGGAACGAGTGTGCCCTGTACTTCCACCATGTTCCAGAGTGACGCTGGTGCGCAAGCTCAACGTCAAGCGTGTCAAGCCACGGCGCGGCAGGGAGTGCGCGCATCACGAGGTTGGCGTTACTTCGGTCGCGAAGCGCCCCTAACCCTTAGGGTCTAGCGCCTACCGGTCTCCTTTGGCGGCCAACGGGCCTGATCGCCAACCACGATTAAGCAATTCTTCGTGCCACTCGTCCGCCCGGGCCCGGACGCTCGGCGCGTCCTTGTGGAGCTCCGTGGTGCGGAATTCGTCGCCCAGCATTTAGCCGCAGATCCAAGCCGCTCGGCATGTATCGGCATGTAGCGGACAACACACCGCAACTCGCGCACGTCCTTCGTGACGCGCCAGAGTTCCACTTCCTGAACAGCCGGCTTCTGCTGCGTGACGGTCTCTAGCCAGCCGAGAATGCCCTTCTGCGCCGCGGGACTCCACTCACGCATCGCAGCAGCCCGGCTCGGGTGTTCCGGTTCGACGGCGCAGCATAGCGCCTCAAACCGCTGCGGGCCGGCGAGCATCCAGTACGCGCCATCATTCTTGATGGCGACGTAGTAGGGGCGGAGCCAGGCGTGCGGATCCGAAGTCAGATCCATCGGTGGGGAGTTTAGGCTCTCACCCAGTCGTTCCGGAAGGTCCGAAAATGTGCCTTCGAGTGTGCCCGGTGGCTATCGGTCAGCAACCAACGTGGGCCAACAGGGTCAAAGAAACCATGTGCCATCACCGACCGAAAACCGAAAAAACTCGGCCTGACTCCTCTGAGCCAGGCCGATTAAAAGTCAGCTGCTCTACCACTGAGCTAGGGGCCCGACAAATCCGTTGATCGTAGCAGGTCGCGAGGTGGGCGCCTATGACGAGCGGCGGCCGACGAACAGCAATACGACGCCCGCCGCGACAGCGAGCCCGCCGAAGATCGGCGGGATGGCCACTCGTTCGTGCCGTTCGACCGTGGCCTCGACTGGCCCGACGTCGAGTACCTTCTCGTTCTTCGTATATCGGAACCCACCTGCCAGCAACGCCACGAAGCCGAGCACGATCAGCAGCATGCCCGCGATGGTGGAAGGTTTCATAAGTGACCTCTATCGGCCCGCGTGCCGCGAGCTTTCATCGAGTATACGCGACGGCTTTGACGTGTCGCGGCTCCCCGCTCGCGAGCGCGCGAGCGTCCCCAGAAAGCCCGTGCCGAGCGAGGCGGGGCGCCCTAGCGGGCGATGTCTTCGACGGCGTTGAGCAGTCGCTCCACTTCCTCCGCCGACGTGTAGCATGCACAACCAGCGCGGACGACGCCATCGTCTGCGTGGCCCAGGCGGGCGATGGCCGACGAGGCGTAGAAGTCGCCATTCGAGAGAAACAATCCGCGCGAGACGAGCTCGCGGGCCACTTCATCCGAAGTGCGGTCTTTCACGACGAAGGCGACGGTTGGCGTGCGCGGCTGGTCCGGTGCTGGCCCGTAGACGCGCACGCCTGGAATCGCGTTCAGACCGACGTACAGTCTCGTGATCAGCGCGTGTCCTCGTGCATGCAGCGCGCCGAACACGGCTTCGAGCGCGGCGCGTCGCGTTGCTGGCGACCCGCGGTCGAGCGAGGCGAGGAAATCAACGGCAGTGGCCGCTCCGACGATGCCCTCATGGTTCTGGGTGCCGGTTTCGAGCCGCTCAGGTGCGGTCGAGGGTGCGGGTGCAAGCTTCGGCACGTCGACGCGCGACAGCAGATCCTGGCGGCCGAAGAGCACGCCGATGTGCGGGCCGTAGAACTTGTACGCAGAGCACGCCAGCAGATCGCAGCCCAGGGCCCCGACGTCGACCAGCGCATGAGGTGCGTAGTGGACCGCGTCCACGAACAGAAGGCCTCCCACGGCGTGGACGAGTCGGCCCGCCGCTGCCACGTCGTTGATGGTGCCCAGCGCGTTCGAGGCGGCACCGATCGCGAGCAGCCGGGTGCGCGCGCCAATCGCCCCCTCCAGCGCCGCCCAGTCGAGCTGCCCCGTTTCGACGTTCATCGGCACGATCCTGATCGTCACGCGGCGCTCCTGCGCCAGCGCCTGCCACGGCGCAATGTTGGCGTGATGATCGAGCTCCGTGAGAACGATTTCATCGCCGGCGCCCCACTCGCGGCCCAGCCCACGCGCGACGTGGAACGTCAGCGTGGTCATGTTGTTGCCAAAGGCAATCTCGGTCGGCCGGGCGTTCAGGAAATCGGCCAACGTTCGACGCGCCTCGTCAAGGGCGGCGTCGGTCTCCAGGCTGGTCGGAAAATGCCAGTGGGTGTTGGCGTTGTGGTGCAGCAGGTAGTCAGTCATTTGCTCCACGACGCGGGCCGGCACCTGCGTGCCACCCGGCCCGTCGAAGTACGCCACCGGATGCTCTTCGTATCGACGCGCCAGCGCCGGAAACTGCGCGCGAATCTCCGAGAGCGATGCGACTGCGGACACTGCAGACGGGTCGGACAGGGACGTGGAGGCCATGGCCAGCAGTCTACACGCGCATTCCACGTCACGGAACCCGCGACCGGCTTGCCGGTCTCGACAGTCGGGGAGTACAGTTGGAGCCTTCCGGCCGGGCTCTTGGCCAAGGAGAACCTTCATGCGAACGCTTGCTGTCACTGGTGCACTTGCGGGCCTTTGCCTCCTCGCGGCCTGCGGCGGTGGGACGACGACGCCACCGCGCCGCGCCGATACAGGCGGCATCAAGATCGGACTGCTGCTGGATGACCTCCGGCAGGAGCGATGGAAGCGCGATCGCGATCTCTTCGTCAGCCGTTCCGAGGAACTCCACGCCAAAGTGGACGTTCGCACGGGCGAAGGGAACCCTGATACACAACTGAAGGTGGCGAATGAGCTGCTCGATGCCGGCGTGAAAGTGCTCGTAGTGGTGCCGAACGACCTCGAGAAGGCCGTCGCCATCGTCGATGCGGCGGCCGCCAAGAAAGTACCGGTCATCAGCTACGACCGTTTGATCAGGAACGCCGACGTCGAGATGTATGTCTCGTTCGACAACGTGAAAGTCGGCCGCATGCAGGCGGAGGTGCTGCTGAACCGCGCCCCGCGTGGGAACTACGTGCTGCTGGGAGGCGCGCAGAGCGATAACAACGCCCGTCTGCTGCGCGACGGCCAGATGGAGATCCTCAAGCCGGCAGTCGCAAGCGGCGCCGTCAAGATCGTCGCCGAGCCGTGGATCGATCGCTGGGACGAAACCGCGGCCAGGACCGAGATGGCCGACATCCTCAAGAAGAACAAGAACATCGTCGCGGTGGTCGCCTCGAACGACAGCATCGCCAAAGGCGCGATCGATGCGCTCACCGATGCCAAGCTCGCCGGCAAGGTCGCTGTCTCCGGGCAGGACGCCGAGCTCGGCGCGTGCCAGCGGATTGTCGCCGGCACCCAGACGATGACCGTTTACAAGCCCTTGAAGCCGCTGGCGCGGATGGCGGCCGGCGCGGCCTGGAGCCTTGCCAACGGACAGCCGATCGACAGCCTCGTGAAGATGAACAACGGCAAGAAGGACGTGCCGGCGCGGCTCCTCGACCCCATCGCCGTCGAAAAGAGCAACATCGACGTCACCGTCATCAGCGACGGCTACCACACGCAGGCCGAGGTCTATGGGAGCAAATGAGTGATGCCGGAGGATGTCCCGCAGCGGGTGACGCTGCCGATCCTCGACGCGACAACCCTCTCGGCGGCATGCCGTCAGATGCTGGCCGACGCGCGCGCTGCGTTCGAGGCGCTGGCAGCGAAGCCTCTCGGCGACGCCACGCCGGCGGCAGTGCTCGATGAGTGGGACCGGATCGCGATCGCCCTCGAGAACATCGAGGGGCCGATCGCGATCCTGAACAACGTCCATCCGGACAAGAGCGTTCGCGACGCCGCCGATGAGGCGATTCGCAGCCTCTCCACGTTCCAGGTCGAAATCTTCCAGAACGAGGCGCTGTTCGCGCGCGTCCAGGCCGTCGCCCCCGAAACATCGGCACAGTCGCAGCTCAAGAAAGACCTCGTCGAAGCGTTCGAGGACACGGGCGTTGCGCTGCCTCCCGACCGGCGCGCACGTGCCAAGGCCATCGCCGACCGGATGACGATCCTGTCGCAGGAGTTCGCGCGCAACCTCCGCGACAATCAGGAGCGCCTGGCCTTCTCACCTGACGAGATGCGCGGGCTCCCCGAGTCCTACCTGGCCAGACAGCCGCCCGATGAGAAGGGCAACTACCTTCTGTCGTACGACTACCCCGACTTCAACCCGTTTATGGCAAACGCCGAGTCGGAGCCGGCGCGGCGGCGCTATTACACCGGATATCTGAATCGCGGCACTGCGAGGAACCTCGAGATCCTCGACGAGGTCGTCGGCCTGCGGCGCGAGATCGCCAGCCTGTACAACGTCCCGAGCTTCGCGCACTTCGTCCTGCGGCGTCGTATGGCGGCGACGCCTCAGGCAGTGGAGCGCTTTCTCGGGGACGTGAAGGCCGCAGTCGAAAAAGCCGAGCGAAACGATCTCGAGGAGCTGCGTGCCGTGAAGGCGGCTCGCGACGGGACGAGCCTCGACACGACGACGGTCTCGCGCTGGGATGTGCCATTTCTGAGCGAGCGGCTGCGCGAAGCCCGCTACAGCGTCGATCAGGAGTCGCTGCGCAAGTATTTTCCGCCCGATGCGGCGCTTTCGTGGCTGCTCGACATCAGTTCCACGCTGTACCGGCTGCGCTTCGAGCGCGTGTGGGTGCCCACGTGGCACGAGGACGTCTTCTACTACGACGTCATCGATGCCGACTCCGGCGGGTTCATCGGAGGCATCTATTTCGACCTCTACCCTCGCGAGGGCAAGTTTCCGCACGCGGCCGCATGGCCGGTCCGCGGCGTCGGGCGCCGCACCGGTCGCACGCCAATCAGCGTCCTGGTGGCCAACTTCGACCGCCGCGGTCTCACACACGATGAGGTCGAGACGCTCTTCCACGAGTTCGGGCACATCCTGCACGGCGTGCTCTCGGAAGCGACCTACAACTTCCACGCCGGGACGAGCGTCCAACGCGACTTCGTCGAGACGCCGTCGCAGATCTTCGAAGAATGGGCGCGGCGCCTCGAGAGCCTGCAGCGCATGAGTCAAGTCTCGCCCGGGACGCCGGTCATGGACCGCGACCTCGTGGAACGCCTCAACGCCGCCCGCCGCCTCGGCAAAGGGCTGCTGTACGCGCGTCAATGGCTCTACGCGTCGTTCGACCTCGCGCTCACGGGTGAAGCGCCGGGGGCGGCACTGCCAGTCTGGAAAAAGATGGAAGGCGACTCGCTCCTCGGCCACGTCCCCGACACCGCCTTCCCCGGCACCTTCGGTCACATCGTCGGTGGCTATGCGGCGGGATACTACGGGTACATGTGGGCCGAGGTGATCGCCCTCGACATGCTGTCGGTCTTCGGCGACGACATCATGAACCCCGAGGTCGGACGACGCTTCCGACGCGAGATCCTCAGCCGCGGCGGCGAAACCCCTGCCGCAGCGTTGGTGGAACGCTTCCTCGGCCGCCCGGTCAACTCGGACGCCTTCTTCAAAGAGATCGTTGGAGCGCGCACGTAGACCGGGACGCGGACACGGATGACACGGAATAACACTGAGTAACACCGATCGTTTCGCGCAAGTTGACGGTAGGAAGAGAGTCCGCCCGAGCCACGGCGTAGCCGTGGCGTGATGCAGAGAAGAGGCGCGGACGAGAGTCACTCCAAGTGCAATAGCCTTCGACTCTCGTCCGCGCCTCTTCTCTGCATCCCGGCCGGCCGCGCCGCGGCCGGCCTCGGGCGACAGTTCGTATCCGTGTTTCTCCGTGTACCTCCGTGACCTTCTGCGTTGAAGTCCTTCGGACTGCACTTCGCCCTTTTGAAGCCAGACGAACACGGACGGGACGGTGACAGTTGTCACACCATCCGGTTGATCTCTCGCACTGGCAAGGGCAGCCGAACCGCGGGACTATCGAACCATGACGAACGAGCCAGTTGCCTCCCTTGAAGACGTCACCCATCGCTACGGCGCCGTCGAGGCGCTGTCGGACGTGAGCCTCGCCCTCTCATCCGGCCAGGTGACGGCGCTCCTTGGGCCAAATGGCGCCGGCAAGACAACCGTCGTGCGACTACTCACGGGGCTCGGGCGCCCCACGGCCGGGACCGCGCGCCTCTTCGGCGGCAACCCGCAGAGCGTTGCAGCGCGCCGGCAGCTCGGCGTCATGCTGCAGGTTGCGCGGGTACCTGAAGTCCTCACCGTCCGCGAACACATTGACCTGTTCTCGTCGTACTACCCTGCCCCGCTGCCCTTGCCGAAAGTCCTCGAGATCGCGGGGCTCGAGTCGCTGGCAGGACGCCGGTATGGGCAGCTCTCGGGAGGCGAGAAGCAACGCACGCTGTTCGCGCTCGCCCTGTGTGGCAATCCCAGATTGCTGTTCCTCGACGAGCCAACAGTGGGCATGGATGTCGAGTCACGGCGCCGCTTCTGGAACGGCGTGCGATCGCTGGTCGCGGCCGGCCGGTCGATCCTCCTGACGACGCATTACCTCGAGGAAGCCGATGCGCTCGCCAGCCGCATTGTCGTGCTGAATCGCGGCCGCATCGTGGCCGACGGTACGCCAGCTGGCATCAAGCAGCATGCGGCCGGACGCCAGGTCCGCTGTCAGACGCGCCTCTTGCCTGCCGAGCTCCTAGCGCTCCCCGGCGTCCAGCGTGTCGAGGACGAACCGCCGAACGGCGTCCGTCTGCTCACGACCGACGCGGACCAGACGCTGCGAGCGCTGCTTCGCGAAGACGAGACCGCGTGCAACGTCGAGGTGCGCAGCGTGGGCCTCGAGGACGCGTTCCTGGCACTGACGAGCGATCGGGAAAGCGTTACGCACTAGCGGCAACAACCAGGTCCGCTGAAGGAGCAACGATGACGACCGTTACTGCCTCGATTCTCGATTTGCCGAAGCCGACGCAGGCCGCGACGCGAGCGCCGTCGCTGAGGACGTACGCGCTCGAGACCAAGTACGAATTTCTCAAGCTGCTGCGCACGCCGCACTACTCCGTGCCGGTGCTCGCGTTCCCGGTGATGTTCTACCTGCTGTTCGGATTGAGCTTCGCCGCACGGAGCAAGCCTGGCGTCGGCGGGCCCGGCCCTGCAGAGTATCTGCTCGCGAGCTACAGCATCTTCGGCGTGGTGACGGCGGCGCTCTTCGCTTTCGGCGCTGGCGTCGCGACGGAGCGCGCGCTGGGATGGCTCGTGTTGAAGCGGGCGACGCCGATGCCGGTCAGTGCATACTTGTCGGCGAAGGTCGCCTCGGCGATGCTGTTCGGGACCGTCATCCTGATGATGATGGCGTTCTGCGCGATCGTGTTCGCGGGCGTCCATCTACCGTTCACGACCTGGCTGACGCTCCTTCTCGTGATCACGCTCGGGTCTATCCCCTTCTGCATGGCCGGCCTCCTGGTGGCGTTCATCGTGCCGCCTGCCGGCGCCCCCGGCATCATGAACCTGATTAACCTGCCGCTCGCGTTCGCCGGCGGTCTGTGGATGCCCGTGCAGCTGCTGCCGGAGATGTTCCAGGCGATTGCGCCGGCGGTTCCGCAATATCACCTCGGGCAATTGGCGCTCTCGGCGGTTGGCGCCGCACCCGCGGGCCACGCGCTTGGGCACGTCATCGCCCTGGCAATCACGGCGATTCTTTTCGGCGGGGCTTCATGGGTGGCATGGCAGCGCAGCGACGCCAGCGCCTAGTTGCGAGCCTGGGGTGCGAGGTCGATAATCGGAGGCCTCGTATGGGCGGTTTCATCCACGAAGGTCGTGGAGTGGGTTGGGCGAAGTATCTCTGGCTTTGCTATCTGGTCTTCTACTTCGCCTATCTGATCCTGCTGCCGGCGACGATCACGGCCTGGGTGCTGTCGATCCTGGCCGCGGCGATCTTCGTCCCGCTCTACCTCTATGGCTTCACGGTGGGCGGCACGCGCCTTCTCTCGGTCTCGCTCGCGATCTACGGCATCGGATCGCTGATGATGCCGGTGAATCCGGGCGCCAACTGCTTCTTCATCTACGCGGCGGCGTTCATCGGCTTTGCCGGATCGCCGCGGTTCGGCGGCTGGTGGCTCGTGGCGATGCTCGGCGGCATCGTCGCCCAGGCCTGGGCCTTCGCCTGGCCGCTCTACGCCTCGGTCCCCACGTTCATCGTCGCCGGCATCGTCGGCGCCACCAATATCAACGTTGCCGAGTTTCGCCGGAGGGGCATGGAGCTGCGCATCGCGCGTGACGCCGTCGTCGAGATGGCGCGAGTGGCCGAGCGGGAGCGCATCGGCCGCGATCTCCACGATCTTCTCGGACACACGCTCTCCGTCATCGTGCTCAAGTCGGAGCTGGCCGCCAAGCTGGCGGACCGCGATCCGGAGCGCGCGGTCCGCGAAATCCGGGACGTCGAGCAGATTTCGCGCGACGCGCTCAGCGAAGTACGCAAGGCGGTGCGCGGCTATCGATCGGAAGGGCTGAACGACGCAATCGGCAATGCTGAGCGCGTGCTGGTCGCGGCGGGCATCCGGCCACACATCGACTGCACAGCGGTTGCACTCGAGCCCGACGAAGAGCGCGCGCTCGCATTCTCGCTTCGCGAAGCCGTTACCAACGTGATCCGCCACGCGCAGGCGCAGCAGTGTTGGATCACGCTGACGTCGTCCTCCGGTCGCGCGGTGCTCGAAGTGCGCGATGACGGACGAGGCGGCAACGCCCCGGAGGGCAGCGGCCTCTCGGGCATGCGCGAGCGTCTGCGGCAGGTGGCTGGCACGGTCGAGCGCAGCGGCGATGGAGGGACGCGCCTTCTCATCACCCTGCCCCGCGGCAGGACCGCAACGGGGCTGGCATCATGATCAAGGTGCTGATTGCCGAAGACCAGGCCATGGTGCTCGGGGCACTGGCGACACTCATCGACATCGAGCCGGACCTCGAGGTGGTGGCGCAGGCACCGTCAGGGTCGGAGGCGCTCAAAGCCGCGCTCTCGCTCAAACCGGACGTTATCGTGACCGACATCGAGATGCCGGGCGTCTCCGGCCTGGAACTGGCCGCGGAGCTGCGCCATCGCGGCAGCACTGCCCGCATCATCATCCTGACGACCTTCGCGCGCCCCGGCTACCTGCGACGCGCGCTCGAGGCGGGGGCCAGCGGATACCTGCTGAAGGACGCACCGTCGCACCGGCTGGCCGACGCGATCCGCCGCGTGCACGCCGGCGGTCGTGCTGTCGACCCCGAGCTCGCGGCGGAGGCGTGGTCGGAATCGGATCCGCTCACCGATCGCGAGCGGCAAGTGCTGCGGCTCGCCGCGGACGGCGAAGCAGGCGCTGATATCGCTGAGAAACTCGACCTCTCGGAGGGGACAGTCCGGAACTATCTGTCCGAAGCCATCAGCAAGCTCGGGGCGAAGAACCGCGTTGAAGCCGCGCGGATCGCGCGCGTCAAAGGGTGGCTGTAGAAGGCCAGACCCTCCCATCAGAACTCGACGAGCAACCCCGCCGACGGCACGAACGGAACCAACGGCTTCACGAACTGGCGGATCTCTCCACCGGGCGTGATGAACCCGCCCGAGGTTCGCCAGTTCGTTTTCCCCGTGACGTTCATCATCTCGACGAACAGCGTCAGCCGGCTTCGAGTGAAGATGAACGTTCGCGTCGCGCGCAGATCGAGACGGGCATACGCTGGCAGTCGCGTGCCGTTTCTCGTGTCGGAAACGACATACCGCGCCGGCGCGTCGTCCGGTACCTGGCCTCTCGGGTGTCGCGGGCAGCGCTTCGACATACCCCGCAATAGGAAAGTTCGTCGACGTCCGCAGCTTCACGGCGAGCGCGGTGCGATCGGACAGTCGAAGCTGCGCGAACACTGCGAGCGCGTGGCGTTGATCGAAATCGGCGTCGTACCGTTCGCCAGTCAGACGGTTCTCCTCACGAGCAGTGCCGTAGCTGTACGACAACCAACCCGACAGGCCGTTCGGGCTTCGCCGCTGCAGCATCAGCTCGATCCCTGACGCTCGCGACGTGAGTGTGTTCACGTAGCGCGTGTCGATGCTTGGCGGGGTCAGCTCGCCCTGCACGATCTGCCAGTCGTCGTGCGGCAGGTGGATGCCGTCGTAGCCGCCACGCCAGTAAAACACTGCCTGCCCGCGCAGGAGCGCGCCGATCTTCCGGGACACGCCGACATCAACATGCCACGCGCGTTCCGGCACGAGATCGGGTGTTCCGCGAAGTCCCGCCACCTCGTTGAAACCCGGAAACTGTCGGTAGATACCGCTTCCGGCCACAAGATCGGTGTCCGCGCCCAGCGGCAGTTGTCCGCGCAGCCACGGCGATGCCGTCGTGTCGCCGGACCCTGTCCAGCGATCGACGCGCCCGCCGGCGGCCAGCAGTGACGCGCGCGGCCCGGACCACCGTGCTTCAGCAAACGCCCCCGCCAGGGTCGAATCGAGGGCCGCATTCTGACGAAGCTGCGCGAGTGCCCCGAACTCGACGACACGGCGTGAAGCCGCCTCATCATGGCTGAGCGCGACGCTGGCGCCAGCATCGATCGCCCAGCGAGTGGACGGCACCATCGTGAGATCCGCTCGCCAGCCAGCAGTCAGCGACTTTCCCTCGTCCAGCACGACACGTTGAAGGCTGCGGCTGTAATACCGTGCGCCCGTGACACTCACCCGTTGCCTCAGGACCAGACGTGCGCCCGGCGCGTAATGCCATCCGCCGACGGCGAGGAACGCGTCGTTCCAGGCAATGAGCGGGTTGTTGACACCGACGTGCAACTGGTTCGCATTCAGTTTCGAGCGGCCCACGATCACCGACAGATCCAGCTTCTGACGGGGCGTGGCGTCCCATGCAATCTTTCCCCCGAGATCCGAGAAGCCGAACGCGAAGTTGTCATCGTCGGACACCTGCTTGATCAGGAGATCGAGATAGCTTTTGCGAGCGGACAGAAGCCAGGATCCGCGGCTCCCCATCGGCCCCTCACCGATGATCGACGCACTCGACCCGCTGATCGCGATGCGCCCGTGTGATCGATCGCGCGAACCCTCACGGAGGACCATTTCCACCTGGGCGCCGGTCCGGTTGCCATATCGCTGCGGGTAGCTGCCGTTGAGGAGCGCGACGTTCTCGAGGAGGTCGCTGTTGATCATCCCGATCGAGCCCGACTCGTCGGCACCCTGCACCGTGTGACTGAGAAACGGGCTCGAGACGCCGTCGATGGCGAGCCCGATATGGGCGAAGGCCGCGCCGCGAACGGAGAACTCGGCGGCAAAGTCGTCGGTCGCCGCGACTCCCGGCAGCACCTGGAGCGTCCGCACCGGATCGTCGAGGACGAGGCCTCGCAGGTTCAGCAGATCGGCGCTGTTAAGCAGTTGCTGGGCCGGAACCGCGGCTTCGGATTGCCGGAATGGATCGCCGATGACCTCCACCCGCTCGGCGTACGTTCCTGTGCCGCCGACGAGCGGGATGGCAATGTAAATCGAGCCGCCGGCGCCGATCGCAACCTGTCGCTTGAATGGGGAGTAACCGACGACAGAGACGCTGAGCGTCCGCCTCCCTGGCGGAACGTGTTCCAAATGGAAGCGGCCGTCACGATCGGTGACGGCCGCCTGGGACCCGGTCAGATGAACGGGAATGTTCGACAGCGGAAGGCCAGTGCCTGCATCAACGACCTGCCCGGTAATCGTTCCCGTCTGGGTCTGTTGAATCGGGCCACTGGCGCACAGGAGCATCAGCGCATAGGCGCAGAGACAATCGACCAGATGCACCCAGGCACCACACCTTCGACACTATCGACTCGTCGGAACATCGATCCGCGCCTACGTGAGCGTCGTGAGGTACTGATAGCTCTTTTTCAGGCTCGCGAGCGGATCGGCGGACTGATCCTGTTCGACGAAATAGTGTTCGACCTTCGCCGCGGCGGCCGCGGCCAGGACGGCCGGAAAGTCGACCGCTCCGGAACCGATTTCCACGAACGTCTCCTTGGGCACCGACTCGTTGAGTGCGGTCGCCGCCCCCTTCATCTTGTCCTTCAGATGCACGAGTGAGACGCGACCGGAGTACTGCTTGAGGGTAGCGGCAGGATCGCTGCCGGTGATGCTCACCCAGAAGATGTCGAGCTCGAGCTTCACCACGTTGGGATCGCATGCTTCGAGCATCACGTCGAGCGGCCGCTTGCCATCGGGCAGCGGCGCGAACTCGAAGGCATGATTGTGATAGCAGAAGCCGAGTCCCGCCTTTGTCACCTGCTCTCCGGCGGCCTGCAGTTTCTTGCCGAACTCGCTGAACCCGGCCGCGTCCTTGGGGCGATTGGCCGGGTCAACGTACGGAACGACGAGATACTTCGCGCCTGCCGTTTTGGCCTTGGTAATGGCTGCAGAGAGATCGTCGCCGTTCGGTTTTGGACCCGTTGTCACGAGCGCGCTATCAAGGTGAATACTGACCGGTGCGAGCCCGTATTTCTTTGAGAGGGGCACCGACTTGTCGAGCGTCCCGTAGACGAGCTCGATCTCCTTGTAGCCGATGTCCTTGATCGCCTTGATCGTCGCCTCGGGATCCTTGCCGAACTGGTCTGGTACCGTATAGATCTGCACGCCAAGCGTCGATGGCGCCTTGGCAAGCAGTCGTCCGGCGGCAGCGGCGCTGACGCCGGTCGCAGCAAGCATCTGGAGCACTTCACGTCGGGTCAGGCCATCGGTGGTCACGGGCAGTCTCCGTTGGAAAGGATGAACGGTCATGGGCTGGCGGGCCGCTCCCGCATGCTACACGGCAGCGCTCGGGTCGAACAACCCGACCTCAGGCGAGGCGATCGACCAAGCGCTGGACATGCTCGAGCTCGTCGCGGTTCACCGTGTGCCCCATCCCAGGGTAGAGCACATCGGTGACGTCGGCGCCGTTGGCGCGAAGCACGTCGGCCGATTCGAGCACTCGTGCCGCGGGGATGTGATCGTCGATGTCGCTGCAGCCGAGAAAGATCGACGTGCGATCGAGGTTGCCATCTCGCGGCCAGACCGTGCCCGGCGGTCCGATGAGGCCGCCGCTCAGGCCCACGACGGCTCCGTAGCGGGACGGGTTGCGCACGATGAACTCCAGTGCCAGGCACGCACCCTGTGAGAAGCCCGCCAGCAAGACGCGATCGCGCGCGACCCCAGCCTCGGCAGCCCGGGCGATGAGATCGCCGAGCGCGGCGAGCCCCGACGACAGCCACGGCTCGTTCGAGGCAATCGGGGCAAGGAAGCGGTTGGGGTACCAGGAATGCGCCGCCGCCTGCGGGGCGAGCCAGGTGACGTGCGGCGCGCGGAGCGAGTGCGCGAGGTCGAGAATGCTGTCGGCGCTGGCGCCGCGTCCGTGCACCAGGATGCCGACGACCGGCGCGGTTCCGAGGGGCGGACCTTCCGCGAGAACCGGCTGTCCGCCATGGGGACCGGGACTGCGCAGCGTCAAACTCATCCCTGCATGTTAGGCTGACCGGCGTGCGTCGCGCACGTCGAGGCTTCCGCAGCCTTCTCCAGGTCGCCGTCGCGCTCCTGACCCTCAGCAGCCAATCGCAATCTGCACCCCTCCAGGCAACCGTGGCTCGGTCGACGGCACGACTGGACGTTCGCGGTCGCAACCAGACGCTGCAAATCTACGGCATGCCGACATCGGCCATCGCGATTGTCTCGAGCGGCGATGGTGGGTGGGTACATCTGGCGCCCCACGTGGCCGAGGTCCTCGCCTCGCACGGCTGGTACGTCGTGGGGTTCGATGCGAAGAGCTATCTCTCGGGCTTCACGGGCGACAAGGGCGCGCTCTCGGAACGGGACGTGCAGCGGGATTACGCGCAGTTGATCGACTTCGTGACGCCACAGGATCGCGACCGGCCGATCCTGATTGGCGTCTCAGAAGGCGCCGGCCTCTCTGTCCTCGCCGCCACGAGCGACGCCGTCAAGCGGCGCATCCAAGGCGTGGTTGGTCTGGGGCTGCCGGATATCAGCGAGCTCGGCTGGCGCTGGCGCGACATGGTGATTTACGTGACGCACACCGCGCCGAACGAACCGACGTTCAGCGCCGCGAACGTCATCGGCCGCCTTGCGCCGACGCCGCTCGCGGCAATCCATTCGACGCACGACGAGTTCGTGCCAGTGGCCGAGATCAACCGCGTGATGGCGCGGGCCGGCGAGCCGAAGAAGCTCTGGATGATCGACGCCGCGGATCATCGCTTCAGCAACAACGAAGCCGAGTTCGATCGTCGTCTGCTCGAAGCGGTGGCATGGATAGGAGAGCACGCGCCGCGTTAGCTTTTGAATTTATCCACGAGTCCGCGCATTGCGAACCGGCGCCGGCCGCAAATGGCGTGGCCACGCCGCGCCGCCGGTTCGGGCGTGCAAGCGCTCGAGCAAGGACGAATCTGTGGAATCTGTGGATGGCTAAAGACAGTGAAAGCTGTCTGTTAGTAATCACGATCCGAAAACGATCGTGAACCGCGTCGGCCCTCCGGGCGGCCCTTCAAGCGCGTAATCGAGATCGTGGTTCACGAGAATCTCCTGCACCAGCGTGAGCCCTATCCCCTGCCCTCCTTCCTTCGGTACTGAAGAACGGTGTGAACAGTTGATCGCGTGCGGCCGGTGAGATGCCAGGGCCCGTGTCCTCGATCTCCAGGACGCGACTGCTGTCGCGGTCAAACAAACGAAAGGTCAGCGTGCCGTCGCGGCCGACCGCCTCGATCCCGTTCTTGGCGATGTTGACCAGCGCCTGCTCGATCTGGGCGCGATCGATGGAGATCGGTGAGAGCGCCGGCTCGATCTCGACGCGGACCTCAATGCCGAGGGGCGTCGCCTGGCCCCGCGCCAGAGCTGCCACGTCGGCCACGAGCGCGGCGAGATCGACCTCGCGACGTGCCGGCTGCCGCAGCCGGACGACGTCGGCGAAGCTGCGCATGAAGTCGTTCAACTGCGCGGTCCGGCCGATGACGACGCCGATGGCCCGTTCGAAGTCGGGACGATCGTCGGATGACAGCTGATCGGCGTAGCTCAGACAGGAATTCAGGAGCGAGTTCGACGCCCCGACGGTGTTGTTCACTTCGTGCGACAACATCCGAATCAGCTTTTCGTACGCCGCCTTCTCAGAGTGCCGCAGTTCTTCGGTCAGCTCCTCGAGAAGATAGAAGCTCCGCCGGAAGCCACGGTCCACGAAGGTGCCGTGCGCCGCGCGCACGCGGCGGCCACCCCAGATCGAGACGACACGGCTCTCGCCCGGGGCCAGCGAGTCGAGCTCTCCAGCCAGTGGTTGCTCGACCTCAGCCAGCGGAGTGCCGACCATGTCGGCGCCTCGCGTCTGGAGGAGCCGCGCCGCTGCCGGATTGATCATCTCGACGCGGCGATCGAAATCGAGCACGAGAATGCCGCCAGGCGATTCGCGCAGCACGCGCGCGAGAAACTGCTGCTGCTCTTCGATGCGCACGCGTTCGTCGCGCAGCGAGCCGACCATCCGGTTGTAGACGCGGATCAGCCGATCGATATCGGCCTCGCCTACTTCGCGAACGCGCGACATGAAGTCGCTGTCTTCAAGAAGCTGCGCACTGTCGCGCACGAAATCCAGCGATCGCGTGAACGCGCGCATCAGCATCAGGCCTGCGGTAAAGGTAATGACGAAGACGAGCTCGACGGCGAACAGCCAGAGGCGATTCGACGCGATCAGCCAAACTGCCAGGCCGGCCAGCAGAAGATGAAGAGCGATGAGGTAGACGAGGAACCGCGCCCGGAGGCTCACACCGGGATCTCGTACTTCTCCAGGCGCCGATAGAGCGCGGCCCGGCTCAAGCCGAGTGCCTCCGCGACTCGCGAGATGTTGCCCGCATGATGCTTCATCGACTTGAGAATCATGGCCTTTTCGATCTCGTCGATTGTCATGCTTCCCACCGGCGGCAGCACGTCGCGCTCCGCCTCGGCCGGCTCCATGTCCATTGTCTGTCTGAACGCCGCGGCGTCAAGGACGTCCGTCTCGCTCATGAGCATGGTCCGCTCGATGGCCTGGCGCAGCTGGCGGATGTTTCCCGGCCAGTGCTGCGCGGCGAGATATCGCAGGGCATCATCCGTCAGCCGCGCCGATTGGCGGCCGTAGGCCTCGCCGACGGTCTGCACGAAACGGGACGCGAGAACACGAATGTCGTCGCGGCGCTCGCGCAGGGCCGGCAGGTGCAGTGTGATCAGGTTGATGCGATACAGGAGATCCTCGCGAAACTCACCACGCTGCACCATCTCCGCGAGATTCCGGTTAGTCGCCGAAATCACCCGCACGTCCACCGTCCGCCGCTGGCTCGATCCCAGGACCTCGAAGCTGCGATCCTGGAGAACGCGGAGCAGCTTCACCTGAGAGGCGGCGTCGAGATCGCCGATCTCGTCGAGGAAGATCGTCCCGCCGTTTGCCATTTCAAAGCGCCCTTTCCGATCCTGGCGCGCATCGGTGAACGCTCCGCGTACGTGGCCGAACATCTCGCTCTCGAAGAGCGACGACGAGATGCCACCAAGGTTCACCTTCACGAATGGCCCACCGCGCCGCCGGCTGTTGCGATGGATAGCGTCGGCGACCAGTTCTTTGCCGGTACCGCTCTCGCCCGTAATCAGTACGGAAGCATCGGTCGCGCTGACTCGCCCTGCGACCTGAAGGACTCTCAGCAAGCGTGCGTCTTCCCCGACCAGCTCGCCGAAATCGAATGCGGCGTCCAGATCCTCTCGGCTCGGCAGCGACTCCGTGGGCGGTACCGCGGACAGGGCGAGCGCGGTCCGCACGGTCTGCAGGATCTGCTCGTTCGTCCACGGCTTGGTGATGAAATCGTTCGCGCCGGCCTTCATCCCACGAACCGCGAGATCGATCGATCCCCACGCAGTGATCAGGACAACAGGCAGCCGAGGGTGCGACGCGCGAATGGACGCGAGGAGGGCCAGCCCTTCCTCCCCTGTCGTCTGGCGCGTGAAATTCATGTCCTGGAGGACGAGCTGGCAAGAGTGTGCCGAGAGCCACGCCACGGCATCGGCGGGCCCGGACGAGGTGTGCGACGCGAACCCCGCCTGCTTCAGGAGCAGCGATAGCGACGCGAGCACGGACGGGTCATCGTCAACGATCAGGATCATGCGTGGGCTACGGGTTACCGGGCTACGGGCTCCAGGCTACAGACTTCAGACCTCAGACTACAGGACGAATCCGAGTCATTCGTAGCGCAGGGCTGCGGCCGGCTCGATACGGGTCGCCACGTGGCTCGGGTACCAGCCGCACAGCAACGTCAGGGCATAGATCGTCGCCGCCGAGAGCATGAACGCGATCAAGTACACGTGCGGCTCGACGAAGTAGATGATATTCAGCAGCGGGAACTGCGCCACCACGAGCGTGCCCGCTGCCAGCGCCATGAAGGTCATCACGGCGATCTCGCCGAGGATCTGACGTCGGACATTCACCTTCGCGGCGCCTTTGGCGCGCCGCAGCCCGAGCTCGCGCGTGCGCTGCGTCACCGCCTGCCAGAGCACGCCGAACAGGCCGAGCGCCACCATCAGCATCAGGAATGCCGCAACGAGACCCACGGCAATCAGGGGCGCCACGGCAAACCGAATCGAGTCCTCTCGCATCTGCGACAAGCGCGACACCTCGAACGACCAGCCGGGGCGGCCGCTTGCAAACCGCTTGATCAGCCGCTCCTCGAAGGCCGGCGGCGTGCCGGCGCGGACCTTGATCAGCAGGTTCCTCGGTGGACGGTCGTCGCCGCGAAGCGCCTTCCGAAAGATCGCGTAGTTGCGCGTGCCGTCGAACTCGCCGTCCTCGCGATATGCCTCGACCACCCCGACCACGCGATACGGCTTCAGCGACACCGTGCCCGGCGGTGGTTGTCGGCGCCTGGATGTTCTGCCCAATTGCCTTTCCCGGCCGAACATCTCCTCGCGCATCGTCCGGTTGATCACTACGGCGTCGTATGCCTGCCCTTCGTCCTCGGGACCCAACCACCGTCCCTCGACCAGCTTGAGCCCCAGCAGGTCCTTGAAGCCATCCGTGACCTCTGCGACGCCGAACTCGACGATGCGGCCGCGCCACGTATAG
Organism: Vicinamibacteria bacterium; assembly: GCA_963800785.1. GTDB lineage: Bacteria > Acidobacteriota > Vicinamibacteria > Vicinamibacterales > JAENWD01 > JAENWD01. The sequence goes on along the minus strand of CAWDCH010000018.1, from coordinate 214,435 downwards.
GAGCTGCTCGACGAGCCGAACTGATATGGCGCCAGCATCGTGCCAGCCACGCCATCGATCTCCGGGAAACTCTGCCGAGCGCGACGAAACAGCTGACGCACCGATTCCTGCTGCGCGGCGTCGAAGTAATCGTCAGATGTCTGCTTCATGTCGACGGCGATGTTCCACACGCCGATCGATCGAGTAGCCGATCGGACGCCGCCAGTTGTCCAGCATGTATACGGCGAGTGCAACGACCGCAAACAGGACCAGGAACGAGACGAAGATCTCCGTCATCATCAGCACGTTCGTGCGCTTCCGATTCCAGATCAGCTTGAACAGGTGGCGGATCATCGGGAGACCCCCTTCAGCGCCTGCACCGGGTGCAGCCGCGACATGCGCCAGGCGGGATAGACTCCCGAAACGAGCCCGAATACGACGGCGAGGCCCACGCCCCAGGCGAAAATGCGGTAATTGAGCTGCAAATCGGCGTACTGGATGACGCCACTCGAATTAATCGCGCTGAGGAGCCAAGTGGCAATCACGAAGCCGAGCGCGGCGCCGACCAGTGTGAGGACGACGTTTTCGATGACGAATTGCCCGACCAGCGCCCGCGACGAGGCGCCGAACGCTTTGCGCACGCCGATCTCAGAGGCTCGCTCCATGATGCGGCTGGTGTTCAGGTTCATGAGGTTGACCGCCGGCAGCAGCATGAAGAGCGTTGTCGCGATTGCGAGCGCCAGCGCAAGGCGGGCACCGTACCCGGTGCCGAGGCCTGTTCCGCTGCCGATGAACATGCGGCCGAGCGTGTCGAAGAGCGTCTCGGGCGTTGCTTCAACAGCTTGAAACATCCGATCGGATGGCTTGACGGTTCGCAGCCGCGACCAGAACTCATCACGCGTCGCGGCCAGCTTCGCCGGATCGCTGCAGCAATAGAATTCCGATGTAGTTGCCGACAAGCTCGGAGCGGTACGCGTCTGACTTCTCTGTCGTGTACGGCACCCAGATATCCGCAGAACGGCACGATGCGCAGGATCGGAACGTCCGGAACGACCCCGATCAACAGTGAAACGTTGGCCGTCGATTTCGAGGTCCGGCCCGCCGCCGTCGCGTGCCGAAGAATTTGCGACGCGTGGACTCGTTGATGACCGCGACCATCCGGCCGTCGCGACGTCCTCTCCGTGTAGGCTGGCCCTCGAGAAACGTGAAGTCGAGGATTTGCCAGAACACGCCGTCCGTCCGCTTCAGATACGACTTGACGCGTTGTCCGTTCAGATACGAGAAGGCGCCGCCGCCATACGTCGCAATCGAGAGCTTCTCGACGTTGGGCAGATTCCGTGCGTAGGTATCGAGCAGACTGGAAGCCTGCCATGCCGTTTCTGCCGCCCGTTCTCGCCGAGCAGCCGCGCATAGTAGATTCCAACGGTCCTGTCCTGCTTCGTCTCGGGCGGATAAGCCGCGAGAACGTGGTCGAGAATCGCCGTCGCCAGCATCAACACGACCAAGGTGAAGCTGATGCCGAAGAGCGAGATGAACGTGAAGAACTTCCGGCGCAGCAGCACCTTCCAGGCCAGCTTCAGATAGTTCTTGAACATCTAATTCACCATGCGCCCGTCGAAGATGCGGACGGTGCGCCCGGTTTGCTCGGCCTGGCGTGGGTCGTGCGTCACCATTACGATCGTCGTGCCATCACGGCTTTGCAGATCCTTCAGGAGCGCCATGATCTCCTCGCCCATCTGGCTGTCCAGATTCCCGGTCGGCTCGTCGGCCAGCAGAATCCTCGGCCGTCCGACGATTGCCCGTGCGATCGCGACGCGTTGCTGCTGTCCGCCTGAGAGCTGCGACGGAAAATGATGCGCGCGCGAGGCCAAGCCAACGCGGTCGATGGCCTCGAGCGCGAGGCGGCGCCGCTCCCCCGCTGACATCGTTCGATACAAGAGTGGGATCTCGACGTTGTCCACGACGCTCAAGTCGCCAATCAGATGGAACGTCTGAAAGACGAAGCCCACCTTCTCGTTGCGCAGCTTCGCGAGCGCGCGGTCGTGATGCGACGCCACCAGTGTCCCACCGAGCTCCACCGTGCCGCTCGTCGGTGCGTCGAGCAGGCCGATGACGTTCAGCAGCGTGCTCTTGCCGCAGCCCGACGGGCCCATGATCGAGATGAACTCGCCCTCGCGCACCTCGAGGTTGATGTCGGTGAGCGCGACCGTCTCGATCTTGTCGGTGCGGTAGACCTTTTCGATGTGCGACAGCCGGATAATCGGCTGGCCGCTGGCCGTCGCGCGGGAAGTCGGAAGCTCCAGAGTCGCCGTTGTCATTTGTTATCCCTGGCGGACCTGAAGGTCCGCCCTACTTGAGTTCAATCAGCCGCCACCATATGTCAGGTGGCCTTCGTGTCCGCCTTCAACGGATCCGTATTTCGCCAAGGCGCTGGTAATCGCGCATGTCCGAGATGATCACTTCGTCGCCGGCCATGAGGCCATTCGTGACCTCGTAGTAGTCGAATCCCGTGAGGCCGAATGTCACGGGCAATTTCACCGCGCGTCCGCCGCGAACGACGAACACGTCCTGCGTGCCTTCGCCGGTCGAGAACGGTCCGCGGCGGACCCGGAGCGTGCGCGGTTTTCTTGCCGTCACGACCGAGACGTCCACGCGCAGGTTCTGGCGCAGCAGCGGGCTCGACGGCTGCGCCAGGCCAATCGCAACGGTCATCACGCCGTTCGCGATCGTCGGGTTGATCGCTCTGACCGTTCCCTCGAGCGTGTCGTCGTTGATGCGCACCATGGCGCCCTGGCCGATCGATAGCCGCGCGGCGTGCACGTCGGAAACACTGGCGTCCACCCTGAAGGAGGTGAAGTCGGCGACGCGGGCCAGGACGGCGCCTTTCTGCACGGATGCCCCTTCCTCCGTCACGACCCACGTGAGCACGCCGGCGCGTCCGGCGCGCGGACTCGCCAGATCCAGCTGCCGGCTCGCCTCGGCTGCGTCCTTCCGCAGCTTGCCGATTTCCATGTCGAGACCAGCCAGTTCCGTGCGCGTCGCCTCTTGTGCGTTCTCGCGCTCGGCCGAAATCTGCTTCAACTCGATGCGTGCCTGAGTGCTGGCGAGCTCTGACTTGCGGAGCAGCTCTTCCGACAGCAGGCCTTCCTTGAACAACTGCTGGTCTCGGCGCAGCTGCGACTCGAGCGAGGCGAGCTGCAGCTTTTTCACTTCGGTCTTGCTATCGAGGTCAATCAGGCTCTTCTGAAGGCTCAGCCGCTTCTGCGCTTGCGCGTTCGCCTTGATCGCCAGATCCTGCGCAAGCTTGTCGACGGTGAGCCGCGCTTGGCTCACGTCGAGCTGCACGATCGGCTGCCCTTCCCGAAGGCGGGCACCAGGCCGTTCGAGGATGCGCAAAACGCGCGCCTCGACAGGGCTCGTGATCACCTGCTCGATCTCGGGCACGACGACACCGGAGGCGGCGATGGAGCTGTCGACCGGCCCCGCCTCGACCAGCGCGGTGCGGATGTTCGAGCGGTCGATGCTGGGCGCGATCAATCCGGCGAGGGCGATGTACCCGAACACCCCGATGGAGAGAACCGTGCCCCCTACCGCGAGCCGTCGGCGACGCTGTTGTTTGATGACTGACGGGTCGATTTCCCGATCCACGCCTCACCCCGGGGCAACCGCTTTGCCAGGTCAGGCCAGGAAAACAGGCGAGATTTCGCAGGTTTTATCGCTCGGGCGTTCGGGACCGTACGAGAGGTGTTCGAAACTGAACGGTCGAGATGATTGCGGATTGCGGATTGCGGATTGCGGATTTGATTGAGGATTAGTATGGAATTGCGGAGTGGCTTACGCTGGGGCCCATCGGCCGGCGTCTGTAGCCCGGAGGCCGCAGCCCAATCATGACCGCCGACGATATCCGCGTTCTCATCGACTACCACTACTGGGCGCGCGATCGCGTGCTCGATGCCGCCGAAGCGCTCATGCCGGAACAGCTCACGCGCGATCTGGGCAACAGCTTCAGGTCGGTGCGCGACACGCTCGCGCACCTCCATGCGTCGGAATGGATCTGGCTCTCGCGCTGGCAGGGGACGTCGCCGACGTCGCTACTACCGGCCGATCGGTTCGCCGACGTGGCAGCGGTCCGGGTCGGCTGGTTGGAGCTCGAAGCGCAACTGCGAGCGTTCGTCGCGACGTTGACCGACGAGAACGTGAATCAGCTGATCGACTATCGGCTCCTGAATGGCACGCCGGGCCGCAGCCGGTTGTGGCACATGGTCCAGCACATGGTGAACCATGCCTCCTACCACCGCGGGCAGGTGACGACGATGCTGCGGCAGCTCGGGGTGGCGCCGCCGAAAAGCATGGACCTGATTGCGTTCTACCGCGAGCGCAGCGAGTAGGCGCGCATGGCAATGCGCTCTGATGGTTGCGGTGTTGTTGTTGGAGTACGTAATTTGGAGTACGTAATTTGGAGTACGTAGGCCCGAGCTTTAGCTCGGGCATCTCAGCGCTCACTACGTAGGCCCGAGCTTTAGCTCGGGCATCTCAACGGTCAGCCCCCGCGACGTCGGCGATCACATCTCGGATCACCGCAGGTCGGTCGCCCGCAACCTGGCAGCGCGCTGGCCGTAGCGACAGAGGGCGACGCCGCGCGCGAGACGCGCCCGACGCTCATCCGACGGGCTCCGCCAATCCTCCCGCGCGGCTGGATCCAGCAGCACGAGGCCAGCCAGATCCGCGGGATAGCGCTCGCATACAGTCGGGCGACCAGACCGCCAAACGAGTGGCCCACCAGCAGCGCAGTGAATGTGCAGTCTGTGCCCGCCAACGTCGATCAGGCGACCCGGAGGAAGAGGAAGGCGCATGGATCGCTTGACGATCGTCAGGTTGTCAGGCCGAGGGGATCACAAACAACTTTGCGAGTCTCACTGCCGCCTTACACGCAGAGACGAAATGCAGTCATCCCAGTCATCGCCACAGGGGCCTCCGAGGTCGTCGAGATCCTCGACGTCCGACGTGATGGTGACCGACGCGCCCCCGTAGCGCCGATGTTCGTAAATCGTTGTGGTCCAGCCCGGAGCGACACGAATCGAAGAGACGCAGTGATCCCAGCTCAGAGTGTTGACCAACCCTACAGGGCACCCATCCTCCAGGTCGTCGACATCCGGGACGTCAGCGGTGACGACGATGAAGGCTCCTTTGAAACGCGGGTGCTCGTACATGATCAGCCCGTTCGAGAAGGGGGTTGGGCGAGTCGGCGATTCGCCGCCGCTGCAGCCCGAAAGAGCAACCAATAGCAGCCAGCCGGTGATTCTCATCGCCAAGAACTGCCTCCGTGTCAGCCGTGAGTCAGATGCCAACTCCTGGCAATGAATCAAATCGCCGACATCGTTACGGAAGTGTGCAACTGGTTGGACGTCCGGCGCGCGCCGGCCCCTGAAATCGCTATAATGGCCCAGCTTTCGCCTGTTCCATTGCACAGCGACTCGCTGCGCCCATGGTCACCTGGACCGGTCTCGGCCTCCGCTGGTGGACGCTCCTTGGTGCCATCTCCTTCCTGCTGTATTTCTCCCTTCTCGTCTATTGCGAGGTTCGACGCCCCGAGGCCCTAGGGCTGGCGATTGACTTCGACCGGTCCGTGGTCACGAAGGTGGCGGCGGGATTGACCGTCGAGCAACGCCCTTGATGGGTGCATATGTCGAGAGACGCGCGCCAATTCGTCACGACGCACTGGACTCTGGTCCTGGCGGCCCGCAACGAATCCTCGCCCGATGCCCGGCAGGCGCTCGAGGAACTATGCCGCATGTACTGGTACCCGCTGTACGCGTTTCTGCGGCGGCAGGGATATGACGCCGAGAAGGCGCAGGATCTGACGCAGGGGTTCTTCGCGCGCCTGCTCGAAAAGCATTATCTCGACGACGTCCGACCGGAGCGCGGACGGTTCCGCACGTTCCTGCTGACGTCATTGAAGCATTTCGCGCTGAACGAGCACGACCGCGAACAGGCCATCAAGCGAGGGCGAGGCGTTCGCATCGTCCCTCTCGAGATCGAAACTGCGGAGGGCCTCTATGCGCTCGAGCCGCGCGACGACATGACACCGGAACGGCTTTTCGAACGACGCTGGGCGCTGACGCTGCTCGACCAGTCCCTGACCAGGGTTCGAGACGAGTACGCTGGAGTGGGCAAGGCGGCGTTGTTCGACCGGCTCAGGCCCTACCTGATTCGAGAGGAGGATGCCGAACCATATACGGCGCTCGGCCCGGAGCTCGGGATGAGCGAAGGCGCCGTCCGTGTGGCCGTTCATCGTCTCAGGCGGCGGTTTGCCGCTGTCCTCCGGGCAGAGATCGCCAACACGGTCTCGAGTGAGCGGGAGGTCGAAGCGGAGCTCGAATACCTGTCGACCGTCGTGCGACGTTGATCTCGGTGCGGCAGGGTGCGGGGGCGAAAGGCGGCTGTGCGGCAGAGTGCGGCGGGGTGCGGGGTGCGCAAGGTGCGGCGTGTGAGGGTGCGGCAGGTGCGAGGGGGCGGCAGGTGCTCGGATCCGTGAACGTGCCGCGGTAACAAAACGCTGCGAATGTTGTTTCTAGGATCGGGAGAGGCACGTTCTTGTCGGGAGAGGACATCTTTCGCGACACGCGCGTATCGGATCTGACCCATACCAGCAACATTTTGCTGGGCTTCCCGTGAATCGATCCAAGCGAAGGGAGCCAGCCATGCGTCCAGCGCTGTGGGTGACGCCAGCCGTCCTGCTCATAGGGGCCCTGAGGTGCGAACCGGTCACCGCGGAAGACAAGTGGGTCGAAGTCAAGACGCCGCGATTCACTGTCGTCAGCAACGCGGGTGAAGGGGATGCGCGAAAGGTCGCCAAGAAGTTCGAGCAATTTCGCGCGGTCCTGCTGGGTATCACGCAGAAAACAGAGCTTCGTGGCGAGCGCCCGGTTGTCGTCTTCGCGGCGAAAGATGAGAGGACCCTGCAGACACTGCTGCCATCCTATTGGGAGCAGCAGAGGGCCAAGCCGGCTGGCATATTCGTCGCGGGATTCGAACACCACTTCGCCGCGGTGAATCTCGAGGCGCAGTCGGAGTTCGCGGCTCAGGCACGTCGGCGCGGCGCGGAAGCCAATCCGTACAGCGCCATCTTCCACGAATACACACACATCGTGCTCCAAAGCAACCATCTGCCGCTGTGGCTGAACGAGGGGCTGGCGGACTTCTACGGCAACTCCCGGATCGACGGGAAGGGAGCGGTGTTCGGTATGCCGAACCCGTTCCATCTAATCATGCTTCGCGCGCATACGCTGCTGCCGCTCGAAACGCTTCTAACAGTCGATCGCACGTCGGAGCACTACCACCGCGAGAATCTCGCAGGACGCTTTTACGCCCAGTGCTGGGGACTCGTACACTTTCTGCGGGTCGGCGAGCAGGGCGCTTTACGTTCTCGGCTCACCGCCTACCGGACCGCCATCGAGGAAGGGGTGGATAGCCTGACTGCCGGCCGGAAGGCGTTCGGTGATCTGAAGACGTTCCAGGAGTCGTTCTCGGCGTACGTCAAAGGCTCGAAGTTCTATCAGGAGCGCGTCCGAGTCGCGACGGCGATCGGCGAGGAAGGCTGGACAGGCGGAAGTTGTCCTCGGACGAATCGGCGGTCCTGATCGCGCGCCTGCATGTTCAGCTGCAGCGCCCGACTGAGGCGGCCGCGCTTCTCGAGCGAGCGCTCGCGACCGCCCCGAAGTCCGCCACCGCCTATGAGGTGCAAGGACTCCTTCAGTTACGGCAGCAGAAGCAGGATGATGCCGTCGCGAGCTTCAAGCGGTCGATAGAGCTGGGCAGCACGAGCCCCGTTCCGGCCTTCTTCATCGCCGCGGCGACGCTTGCCGCGGTTGACGTTCCCGATCTGAAGCCTCGTCGAGGGGAGCGCGTCGAGGCCGCGATCGCCGTGCAGGCCCTCCTCGGGCCGGTTGTCGCGCGCCACGAGACATTCGCGCCTGCATTCAGCCTGCTGGGAGAAGCCTATCTCCGGCAGGATCGACCCGGACCCGCGCTCAACGTTGCCGAGCGCGCGATACAAATCGACCCGGACGGCGTGGAGGGCTACCTGGTGGCCGGCCGCGCCCTGCTTCGTCTCCACCGGGGTGCCGAGGCTCTGCCCATTGGTCAACGTGCCCTTGCGCTTGCCGACACGGATGACGAGCGGCGACTGGCGAAGGACCTGGTGAGTGGGGCGGAAAAGGCCGCCGAAGAAGCGAGGTGAGCAGATTGCGGGCCTCATTCCCGCCTCACGCGCAGCGACGAAAACAGTCATCCCAGTCGCCACCACACCGCCCTTGAAGTCATCGAGATCCGTTGCGGATGTGGCAAAAAGCGCTCGAAATCGGCCTTTCGGGTAATACGGATAGCGCGGTCGCGTCTGTAACGTTTCGGCCGCCTCTCTTCTAAGCATCCCGATGAGTGCGGCCAGACCTGTAACGGAGGACTGCCCGCGAGTCTTCGCGTCCCCGAATCTCTTTGCTATAGCGAGGCGAACATGCGAACAACCATTGCTATCGCGATCCTTGGTTTGTACCTGGCAGTCCCCGGCAGTGCGATCGCTCAGGATGAGAGCTCTTTCTCCTTTACCAGCGAGCCCGGCGACTATATCGGACAGGGTCAGTCCGTGTTCTTCACGCCGAACACTGCGTCGTTCAACGGGTCGACCAATCAAATTAACAATCAGCTGACTGGCAGTGTGTTCCCGTTCGCCGGTGGCTTCTGGCAATTTCGCTTTGAGGCCCCAATCGGACAAGTGCTCGAACCCGGCGTGTACGAGCAGGCAACCCGATTCCAGACGGGCACGACGCCGGGTTTGGACATCTCTGGCGACGGGCGCGGGTGCAACATGCTGACGGGTCGGTTCGAGGTGCTCGAGGCTGTCTATGGACCTTTTGGATACGTCGAGCGTTTCCATGCGACCTTCGAACAGCACTGCGAGGGGGCGGCACCGGCGCTTTTTGGCGAGGTCCAAATCGTCAATCCACCGCCGCCACCAGCGCTAACCATCCAATTGACTCTGAACCGGAAAGGAAATGCTGACGGCTTCGGGTCCGTCAGCTTGACTGGGACTGCGACCTGCTCTATGCAGACCACCCTGAACATGTCGGGGGTTCTTCAGCAGCGGCTGAATCGCTTCGCTCTCGCTTCTGGCACGTTTTCAGGACCAGTGACCTGTCTGACGACTCCGACGCAGTGGTCGATTCAGGTCGTTCCGAGCGGGGACGTGCCGTTCGGTCCAGGCATGGCAAACGCGAACGTTACCGTCAACGGATTCGATCCAAACTACGGGTCCTTCGTGACAGTGGATCTCAAGGCGGCGGTGCAACTGAGTCGGTCGAGCAAGTGACACTCAGCCCCTGGCCACGTCGTTCTCCGGGATGTCTGTGCATCCAGGAGGCGACCTGGCCCTGACGAGGCCGCTCGCGTGAGATGGTGCGCGGACGGCTGTAACATCGCTTCGCATTTCCTTCTCAGAACTTTGTGGTCACTACGCCGAGGCCTGCGCTACTTTTTCGCCTGCCGACTGCAACATGTAACGCCACCGGACGCGTAGAGCCGGACAGCAAGAAAGGAAGGACTGTGCCGAACTGGCAGCTCCCCAAGTGGCTATCGCGGCGGGCAAGCCCGGAAAGCAAAGCCAGCGACGCGCTCGCGCGGTTCCTGGCGGCGGGCGATCTTGATGATCTGCTGAGAATTGCGTCAGAGCTGCCCGCCCTGGACGTCAATGACGCGACCGTCGTAGGAGAGGTCATCTCCGAATGGCGTGCGCACCAAGCAGTTGCTAATTTGCTCTTCCATCCCACCGCCATCCCTGTGGAGGTCAGGACTGCGGCTCTCCTGCGCGGCTTGGGCGAGGACGCTCGACCATACCTGAAGCTTGCGGCGATTGTAGGTCTCCAATCAACGCAGCCCTCGGCCATCGCGCCCGATGACGTAACGCTTGTTCGAGAGCGCCTGCTGCAGATCATCGCAGCCGACGAATCTGTCATCAGTTCACGGGCGTCGGTCACCATCGACAGTTGGCTTGACAGCTCCAGCGCAGCACAGGTCTGTCGGCTCCTTGACCATCCCAACCAGACCGTCGCGCACAATCTGCTGGCGTGGCTGATTCGCCACGTCGACCCGGCGGAACTGACGGGACTTCTGAACTCCAGCGATATCGAGCCAGAAAGGCTGCGTCACGCTATTCGAGATCTCGACGAGTACAAGAGGTCCTGCCAAGCGGGCGAGTCGTTCACGCCAGTCAGCAGTTACTTGTTCACCTATATTCCCAATCTGTCCGAGTTCACGAGCGTGCAGGAGAACGGGACGAGCGAACCATTGGGCCTGTAACGTTTCGGCCGGCTGTCTTCTAAGAGTTTCGATGACACGGATTCTCTGGGGACCGGCCGTTCTGGCTTGCCTACTCGGCGCGACGTGGCTTTCCGCCGGGTGCTCGCTGAAGACGATGGCGGTGAAGACCGTCGCCAACACGCTGGCCGCCGGCGGCGACACGTTCACCCGAGATGATGATCCCGAGCTGGTCCGCGACGCTGTGCCGTTCGCGCTGAAGACCTACGAATCACTGCTCGAGACCGTACCCACGCATGCCGGGCTTCTGCTGGCCACCTGCCGCGGTTTTACCCAGTACGCATTCGCCTTCGTACAGGGCGACGCCGAGGCTCGTGAGGCCACCGACTACGAAGCGGCGGGGCAGCTGAAAGATCGTGCGCTCAAGTTGTATCTCCGCGGTCGCAGCTACTGCATTCGCGCGCTCGAACTGAGGTATCCGGGCATTGAGCAACGCCTCATGGTCGAGCCGCAGTCGGCCCTGAAGAAGGTCCTCCTCGCTGATGTTCCGCTTCTCTACTGGACCGGCGCGTCCTGGGGTGCGGCGATCGCGATTGGCCTGGACAAGCCCGCCCTCGTCGCCGACCTCCCGGCGGTCCTCGCCCTGATGAAGAGAGCGCTGGAGCTGCAGGAAGACTACGGCGGGGGTGCGATTCACGAGGCCTTGATTACGCTCGAAGGGGTGCCGGCGGCTATGGGCGGGTCGTCGGCCCGCGCGCGCGCTCACTTCGCGCGCGCCCTCGCGCTGTCTGGGGGTAGTCGGCCAGGCCCCTATGTCGCCCTTGCGACTGCGGTCGCCCTTCCGGCTCAGGATCGTGCCGAGTTCGATCGACTCCTGCAGCAAGCGCTCGACATCGATCCCGAGAATGATCCATCCCAACGCCTTCCGACGCTGATCTCCCAGCAGCGCGCGCGGCTCCTGCGTGCGCGTATCGACCAGCTGTTTGCTCCGACGAATGAGGAGGGGCCGTCATGACACGCGTGCGCCTCGACCGACTCCTGCACGCTGCGCCAGTGCTGCTGCTTACGACGATCGCGCTCCTGGTGCCCTCGACTTTCGCGCGAGCCCGGGCGGCCATGGTGCAGATCCGGATGGCAACGCTGGTACCGACGGGGTCGTTGTGGGACAAGAACCTCCGGCAGATGGGATCCGAATGGAGCCGCGCGACAGGCGGTCGAATCACGCTCACGGTATTCCCCGGCGGCGCCATGGGTGACGAAGCCACGCTTGTGCGCAAGATGCGATTCGACAGTCCTCAGGCCGCTGCACTGAGTGCCATCGGCCTCAGCAGAATCGACGACGCGTTCACCGTGTTCAGCAGCCCATTTTTCTTCGAGTCTTATGACGAGCTGAATCACGTGATTTCCGCGCTGACACCCACCCTGAGCACGCGGCTCGAGCAAAAGGGCATCGTCCTCCTGGCTTGGGGTCATGGGGGGTGGGCCCACCTGTTCACGACGACGCCGGTGAAGACAATGGACGATCTGAAGCGGATCAGGATCTTCACGTCGGCCGGCGACGACCGCATGGTCCAGTGGTACAAGGCCAACGGATTTCAGCCGCGGGCGCTTGCCACAACCGACATCCTCACGGGTCTGACGAGCGGGATGATCGATGGACTGCCGGCGCCGCCCGTCGCTGCCCTCGCCTTTCAGTGGTTCAGGCACACGAGATACATGGTCGAACCGGGCATCGCGCCGGTTATCGGCGCCATCGTCATCACGAGGAAGACCTGGGAGGGCATCCCGGAATCCGATCGGCAAGTCCTTCGAACGTCGGCCCGGGCATTTGAGCAGCGCCTCAGCACCGAGGTCCCGCATGCCGAGAAGGAATCGATTGCCGAGATGCAGAAACGCGGACTGACCGTTATTACGAACCAGGATGGCGAATGGCGAACCCAAGCGCAGTCGCTCGCGTCGACGCTGCCAGGTATGGTGCCGCCGGAGATCTTCGAGATGGCGGTCAAGGCGAGAGACGCGTATCGACAAGCGCGACCCCGCTGACCGTCGTTGCGCGCAACGCTGAAAACGCCTGCGCCGGCGCGGCTCTGCTGGCGATGCTGCTGCTGCCGCTTGCCGAGATCGTCACTCGGCGCTTCCTGCAAGGCGGTGTGCCCGGTTCGACCGCAATCGTCCAGCACCTGACGCTCTGGGTCGGATTTCTCGGCGCGGCCCTCGCGGCCCGGGACGGCAAGCTCCTCGCGCTTGCCACCGCCGAATTTCTCCCCGCTGGCCGGGGACGACAACTCATTAATGTCTTCAAGGGGGCGGTGGCGAGCGCCGTTGCTGGCCTCCTGATCTGGGGTGCGGTCGACCTTGTCGCGTCTGAACGAGACGCCGCCACGCGGATCGCCTCCTTCCTCCCGGCGTGGGTTGCACAGGTCGTCCTTCCTGTCTCTCTTGCGGCCATAGCGATTCGCATTGTCTGGCAGTCGAGTGAGCGGGCAATCGGCCGCATGGCCGCCGGCGCCGGCCTGTTGGTCACCGCGCTCCTGTGGCGCTATCCGACGCTGCTCTCAGGCGTGAGTGCATGGCCTGGTCTTGTCGTGCTGCTGATCGCAGGCATCTGCGGCGCGCCGATCTTCGCGCTGCTCGGCGGCGCCGCCGTGCTGCTCTTCATGAGCAATGGCCATACGCCCGTTGCAGTCATGATCGAGACCTACGCGCTCTCGATCTCGCCCACGCTTCCAGCAATTCCTCTGTTCACGTTCGCGGGCTTCCTGCTTGCCGAAGGGCGCTGCTCCGAGCGGCTGCTTCGTGTCTTCCGCGCGTGGTTCGGGTGGATTCCGGGCGGCACGGCGGCCGTATGCGCCCTGCTCTGCTCGTTCTTCACCGTCTTTACGGGAGGGTCCGGTGTCACGATTCTTGCCCTCGGCGGGGTGCTGTACCCAGCTTTGCTGCGCGAGGGGTACCGCGATCGATTCTCGCTGGGATTGTTGACGGCTTCTGGTTCGCTCGGGCTGCTGTTGCCGCCCGCCCTTCCTCTCATCCTCTACTCCGTCGTCGCGGAGCGGCCAATCGAGGACATGTTCTTCGGCGGAATCGTGCCAGGGGTGCTTCTGACAGCCTTGATCGTGGGTCTCGGGGTTCGCGAGGGATTCGTGACCGGCGTCGGGCGTTCGCCGTTCAGAATTCGCGAGGCGATTGATGCGGCATTAGCGGCGAAATGGGAGCTCTCGCTCCCGGCAGTGGTTCTGTTGTCGATCTTCAGCGGCCTGGCGACGCCAGTGGAATCGGCGGCCCTGACAGCCGGGTTCGTGCTGCTGGTTCAGACGGTCATCAGACGGGACATCTCCGTTCGCGAGGACCTGGTGCGCATCTCGACCGAGTGCGCAACGATCGTCGGAGGCGTGCTGGTCATTCTCGGCATGGCCGTGGGGCTGACGAGCTATCTCGTGGAAGCAGAAGTGCCGGGACACCTGCTCGAATGGACACAGTCGCACGTCGACTCCCCTGTCGTCTTCCTGCTCGGCCTCAACTTGTTCCTGCTCGTGGTCGGCGCCCTGATGGACATCTTCTCCGCAACCGTCGTCGTCGTCCCCCTGATCGTGCCGCTCGGCGTCGGCATACGGGATCCATCCCGTGCACCTCGGCATCATCTTCATCGCGAACCTCGAGCTCGGCTACCTGATACCGCCCGTCGGCGAGAATCTATTTTTGTCCGCCTATCGGTTCAAGCGTCCGGTGCTGGAAGTGGCGTGGGCGACGCTCCCGATGACCGCCATTCTTGGCGTGGGCGTTCTCCTCATTACTTACGTGCCCTGGATGACGCTGGGATTGTTGCGGGCGCTGGGCCGGATGTGAACGGATGTTCTTCTTCGCAGGCGACCAGGGTGTCGCGCTCAGCTTTGGCGTAACATCCTGCTCCGATTGCTGTTTCTAAGTCTAGAGAAGAGCCTTACTCGCGGGGAGGTCCGGTGAGCCAGGCGCGTTGCGCGGCTTGTGGGTCGGCGATCCCGGCAGATGCTCCGGGCGGCCAATGTCCGGCGTGTCTCGTGCAACTGGTCCTGGAAGACCGCGGCACGTCGGGTACCGCGGCTCCGGAGGGGTCGCCGGACGAAGCCACGACTCTGCCCGTCATAGGTCCTTACCGCCTCATTCGCCTCCTCGGCGAAGGCGGCATGGGGCTGGTCTATCTCGCCGAGCAGACCGCGCCGGTTCAGCGGCAGGTCGCCTTGAAAGTGATCAAGCCCGGTCTCGCATCAGCGCACGTGCTCGCGCGTTTCGAGTCCGAACGGCAGGCGCTGGCGCGGCTGCACCATACGGGCATCGCGTCCGTCTTCGACGCGGGGACGACTGCTGCAGGCCAGCCGTTCTTCGTCATGGAGTATGTGGACGGCCTGCCGATCACGCGGTATTGCGACGAACACCAGTTGCCGATTCGCGCGCGAATCGAGCTGTTCCTGCAGGTGTGCGCGGCCGTCCAGCATGCCCACCAGAGCGGAATCATCCATCGCGATCTCAAGCCGGCCAACATCCTGGTGGCGCAGCAGGACGGTCGGGCCATCGTCAAGGTGATCGACTTCGGGGTTGCAAAGGCGATCGATCAACGGCTGACCGAGCGCACCGCCTTCACGCAGCAGGGCATTCTCCTGGGCACGCCCGAGTACATGAGTCCGGAGCAGGCCGAACTGAGTGGCGTGGACGTCGATGCCCGCACCGACATCTACTCGCTCGGGCTGGTGCTCTATGAGCTGCTCGTGGGCGTGCTGCCGTTCGATCCGGAAGCCATGCGCCGAGCGGGCTACCTGGAGATCCTCCGAATCGTCCGCGAGCAGGAGTCGCCGCGTCCCACCACGCGCCTGCACGGTCTCGGCAAGGCGGCCAGTGACATCGCGCACCGCCGAGGCACCGAGGCTCGCGCGCTGGCCCGACAGCTCAGCGGCGACCTGGAGTGGATCACGCTCAAGGCACTCGAAAAGGACCGTGGCCGGCGTTACAAGTCTGCGGCCGCATTCGCGGATGACATTGCGCGGTACGTGAAGGATGAACCCGTGCTTGCTGGTCGGCCGGGTGCAGGGTATCGGCTCCGCAAGTACCTCAGGCGGCATCGGACAGCCGCAGCGATCGGTGTGGCGATCGCCACCGCAGCGCTCGCGACGGCTATCGCCGTCTGGGCAGTCAGGCGACCCGCGCCGCCCACGCCGCGACGTGCAGTAATGCCGTTGACGCGAGATTCGGGTTTGACTACCGACGGCGTCGTCTCGCGGGACGGCAAATTCCTGGTCTATGCGTCCGACCGAACCGGCGGAGAGAACCTGGACATCTGGATGAAGCGCTTGCCGAGCGGCGAGCCAGTGCGGCTCACAAACCACGCAACCGACGACAACCAGCCAGACATCTCTCCAGACGGAAGGCTAATCGCCTTTCACTCGGGACGCGACGGAGGTGGCGTATACGTGATACCGGTCTCGGGCGGCGAGGCGAAGTTGATCGCGAAAAATGGGCTGCATCCACGATTCTCCCCTGATGGTCGACTACTCGCCTATTGGGTGCGTGTCTCGAATGCCGCGATGCCGAACGGCCAGATCTATATCTTCGATTTCGCGCGAGGCCAGTCACGCCGGTTCCGTCCAGAATTTCAAGCCGCCAGCAGGCCGGTCTGGTCGCCAGATGGGCAACGAATCCTGTTCGATGGATATCGCGATGACCTGTCCACACGAAACTGGGACTGGTGGACAGCGTCGGTAAGAGCAGGCGACCGCCACTAGGAACAGGAGCCAAGGCATTATTCGAAATCAACGTTATCCTGAGATTGTAGGTGTACCTGCCTCAGCTGAATAGTGTGGTCAGAACATGGCATCTTCTTTTCCGCTCCGCCGCTCGACCCTCAAGTGCGCGAGGCGGGAAACATCTGGCGCGCGGCGATCTCTCCCTTCGACCTGGCAGCTTACTGGGCGGCCCGAGCAGATCACGTTCGGAACCGAGCTCGAGGTGCCTTCGTCATTGCGTACCTGACGGGAGTCTCGTCTTTTCTGTCAGGCGTGCGACTATCGATCTCTGGCGAATTCCCCTTTCCGAAGCGGGTAGAGACGGTCGGCGAAGAGCCGAAGAGGCTTACGGACGACGAGTTTGAGGAAGCGGAACCATCGCATTTCGAAGGACGGACGCAAGCTGGCATTCATGTCGGATAGATTCGGTGGGAATTCAGACGTGTGGCTAAAGGATTTCGAAAGCGGCGGTGAGACCGTGGTTGCCAGGACTAACAGGCTGCTGAAAAGGGTACCCAAACACCCGATCGTCGTACTGACACTGCCGGCCATCGGAGGTCGGATGCGCGGAGACGACGAGCAGAGCGGACACTTGTTTAGCTATGTGTCGCCGGAGCAGCGGGTTCCCGCGGACCATCCGCTGCGCCCGATTCGGCAGATGACGGATGCGGCGTTGGTGCGGTTGTCGTCGCGCTTCGCCCTGTTGTATGCGCAGACCGGTCGGCCGTCGGTGCCGCCCGAGCACTTGTTGCGCGCGTTGCTGTTGCAGGTGCTGTACTCGATTCGCAGCGAGCGAATGCTGATCGAGCAGCTGGAGTACAACCTGCTGTTTCGCTGGTTCGTGGGCCTGGCCATGGACGACGCCGTGTGGACGCCGACGACCTTTACGAAGAATCGGGAGCGCCTGCTCGCCGGCGACGTCGCCCGCGCGTTCTTCGAGGACGTCGTCGAGCAAGCGCGGGGGCGCCGGTTGCTGTCGGACGAGCACTTCACCGTCGATGGCACGCTGCTCGAGGCGTGGGCGGGCCAAAAGAGTTTTCAGCGCAAGGACCAGCCGCCATCCCCGCCCGACGATCCCAGCAATCCGACGGTGAATTTCCACGGCGAACGGCGCTCGAACACGACGCACCAATCGACGACCAACCCTGACAGTCGCCTGTTCACGAAGGCCCGGGGCCACGAGGCGAAGCTGGCGTATCTGGGCGAAGTGCTGATGGAGAATCGCCACGGCTTCGTCGTCGATGCGTGCGTGGTGCCGGCAACCGGCACCGGCGAACGCGACGCAGCGCTGAGCCTGGTGGCGGCCCTGCCGGGGGCGCGGTGCACGGTCGGCGGGGACAAGGGCTACGACACGCGGGGCTTCGTCACGACGCTGCGTGCGCTGGGGGCCACGCCGCATATCGCGCAACAGGCCACGCGGCGCACCCTCGACCGTCGCACGACCCACCATCCCGGCTACACCCTCAGTCAGCGGACGCGGAAACGCATCGAAGAAGTCTTCGGCTGGATGAAGACCATCGGCGGGATGCGGAAACTCAAACATCGCGGCGGCGAGCGCGTGAACTGGCAGTTCCTCTTCACCGCCGCGGGTACAACCTGGTCCGGATGCGCACCCTGATGGCCACCGCGTGACCGGCCCCTCCATGCGGGAACGGGCGTACGACCTCGACCGCCGTATCGATCGTACGCGCGCAGCACGGTGATCGGCATGATCAATCGCTGTTTTTCAGCAGCCTGCTAAAGGGGAAGAAGGGGCTCCAGCCATCTCTGCGGACGGCGATTCGATCGCGTATTTCTGGTATGGCGGAAAGGGACGATCTGACATTTACTACCAGAAATTCGGTGAACCGCCGAAGAAGATTTGTCACGAGTGCTTTCCTCTAGCTATGTTGACGCATGGAATTCGCATCCTCGGCTACGATTACGCGGAAGGCAGAAGGTGGAACTCTATTACCGCATTCGATACGGTCAACAATAGGAAAGCTGTCATCCTCGAATCGACAGGGGACGTCTTTCACGTCGATGTGTCTCCGGACGACCGCTGGATCGCCTTCTTATTGTCAGGTATTCCAGGGCGGCTCTTCGTAGCACCACTGCAAGACACGCCCCCGCTCAGAGAGAAATGGGTCCAGGTGAGTGATGGCTCGTCAGACGATGACAGACCTCGCTGGTCTCCCGACGGAAGTAGCTTGTACTTCACCTCGGATCGCGATGGATTCATATGCTTGTGGGCGCAGAAACTCGACGACACCACAAGGCGACCCATCGGCTCACCCTCAGCCGTCCGTCATTTCCATCGCTCCCGACGTTCGCTCAAGAATCTGGACCCCGCCTTTTTCGAGATTACCCTTGCTCGCAATGGAATCGTCTTCAACATGGCCGAGCACACGGGCAACATCTGGACGACCGTGCCTGACGTGCCAGCCCCCTGAAGCCGCCGCTAACCACAGGCTCCAGACCACAGACCCCAGAACATCTTTGCAGTGCTGTTGAAGCAGTAGGCTTCAGCCTTCGGTCCAGACTCCGGGCGTTGTCATTGCGTGTGGGGACGGGCTCGGTGGAGCGGTCGCGCCCCGACGAGCAGGGTGCAGTGCTGCACACCTGCTTACAAATGCCCGACGGCTTGTCCCTCGCTTCCAGTGACACGTCAATCAACGCAGATCTGCGAGTTACTATCGAGCACCGGTGCCACGGGTGACGCGAATATTGCGCCGCTATTTCGCCGGTTTCGACTCGCCCTCGATCCGTTCCAGTTCGCCCAGCGCCAGGCCGTATTCCGTGTAGTAGTGAAGTCCTTTGTCTTTCACCCACTGCAAATGGAGCAGCGCCGTCTGCCGGTCTCCGTCGATGTTCGCTTTGATGCCGATATAGGCGTGCGCTTCCGTGAGCAGCTCCTTCGACGCCTTCTTGAGGAGCGCCTCCGGCGTCAGGCGTCCACTGAGGTACGCAACGATCGTCGCCTGCCACGAATCGCCCCCCACATGCGCGGCGATCTCGTCGAGGATGGCGCGCGCCCGGTCGGGTTGCTTGAGCCGCATGGACGCGAGCGCGGCGATGAACATCGCATATGGGCTGCTGGTGCTCTGCCAGCCAGCCAGACTGACGAAGCTCGTCGCGTCTGCGACCGCGAGCGTGTCCTCTCCTAGCCGCTGCGCGGCGTGGAGCCGCGCGAAGAACCAGCCCGGATCGGGACGGATGGCCAGACATCGGCTGAAGTTGGCGATTGCTTCCGACTGTCCAAGGGCAAGCTGTGAAATGCTCAGGCCGTAGTAGGCAGGAGCCGAATCGCGGCGCGCCGCAATTGCCCGTTGATACGCCGGCACGGACGCGTCATAACGCTTCGCTGCGCGAAGGGTCTCAGCCCTGAGAAATGCGATCGGGAAATCCGGAGCGCTCTCGAGGTCCGGTGCGCTCAGGACGTCGAGCGCCTCGGCCACCTGCTCGTCGCCCACGAGCCTCCTCGCGCGCGACAGCCGCGACGACACGTGGTGTGGATCGATCGCGAGCGCCTTGGCAAGATACTTGTCGGCCTCCTCGAACGCGCCTTGCCGTACCAGCAAATCGCCCTGGATCTGTTGCGCGTCAAGCTCCGCGACTTGCTCGATTGACCCATCCAACTTCAGGGTTACCTGCGGGAGGTGCACGGCCGGCATCGACGCCCGGTTCAAATAGCTCTGGAAGCCGGCGTGGAGCGCGTCCACGTTGTCTCCGAAGGCCTTCGCGAATGCCCGATCGGACGACTCGCCCGTCTGCATTGCCGCCACGAACGCGCGCAGCTTCGGCTGGTGGATCCGCGCATCGCCGAGCAGTAGGTAGTGCGTCAGCGCCCACGATTGCGCGTAGAAACGCTGCGTGCTCCGCGGATCGCGCAATAGTGCCGTCAGCGCCGTGGAGTCGAGGAACTTCTTCAGCGGGATGAGCCCACCTATCTCGCGCAGGAGCATGCGATGCGCGGGAATGGGTCGGCCCACGATCATGCGGCTGTCCTGCTCGCTGCCGTTGAAGGTGCTGTAGAACTCCGCGAGACCTTCGTTGAGCCACATCGGCAATCGTGGCGAGCTTCGATTGACCAGAAAATGCGTGTACTCGTGAAAGATGACGCGATAAGTGAATTCGCGGTTGTCCGAGGGCGCGAGGACGATGTAGTTGATGTCGGGCAAGGCGCCGAAGTAGGCTGCGACGTTGTCGATAGGCTTGCCGCGATTCCGCGGCTTGAACGGCGTGAGCGCATGGTCGTCGCGGAAGACCACTGCGACCATGGGGACCGGCGAATCCATTGGCAGGTTGGGCGAGAGCGCTCGAATCGCCAGGCGGAAGCGCCCGATCTCTTCGGCGGTGCGGCGCAGGTCCTCCGGGCGCGCATTGCCGACCACCAGCAGACCCGGCGCCTGCAACCGCTTCCATTCGCGGCTCGGTGCCAGGGACGCCGGCGGTCCCGGTGTCGGCGACTGCCCGACGATGCCGGCGCCGGCCGGCAGGAGCAGGGCGCCACAAACCAGGATGAAGCGAGCAAACATCATTGGAGGCCCGAGCATTGTAGCGGTGGCGCTGGCCCGCGCAAGGTACCCGGCCGGGGCGCGCTGGGCGCCACAGAGGCCGGACACGATATGATTGCCCCGAGACGGGCTTGCAGGCCCGCAGGAGTCTCTCGTGCGTCAGTTCACGGCAATCATCACGCTCGCGTTGACAGTTGGACTGGGAAGCCCTCGGACGGCATCGGCACAGGCGGACGAGGCCGCTCGCATCAAGGAAGCGACGACGGCGCTGCGCGAGATTCTCGATGCGCCCGACGTCTCGGTGCCCACATGGGTGGCTGACAAGGTGCAGGGCATCGCCGTCTTCCCGTCGGTCAAGAAGGCCGGGCTCCTCGTCGGCGGCCAATGGGGCCGCGGCATCCTGAGCGCCAAGTCCACGAAGAGCGGCACCTGGTCGGCGCCCGCCTTCCTGACCCTCACCGGCGGCAGCATCGGCGCCCAGATTGGCGGCGAAGCGGTCGATCTCGTTCTCATAATCATCGACGAGCGCGGCCTCGAGCAGCTCACGCGCAATCAGTTCAAGATCGGCGCTGACGCCGGTGTGGCGGCGGGCCCGGTCGGACGCACCGCTGAAGCCTCGACGGACATTCAGATGCGCGCGAAGATCCTCAGCTACTCACGGGCGCGCGGCCTCTTCGCCGGCATCACGCTGAACGGCTCGACGATCAAGCAGGATCGGGACGCAAACGAGCGCTTCTACAGCCAGCCCTACAAGACCAGCCAGATCGTGCTCGATCGGCTGGGCGGTGCTCCCGAACCGGTACCCACCTGGCGCGCCTTGCTCGAGGGCTTCAAGCCAAAGCGCTGAGACAGCCAAAGAGCATCACCTCGGCAGAGGGCGCGAATAGTCGCGCTGGATTCATCGACTTCCAAAATCGTGTGTATCCATAAACGAAATGGTCGCCTCTTTCGAAATCCATGCGCGTACTGCATTGAATGAATAAAACTATTCTATTTTCATTTTGCTTCTAAATCCGCGATAACTAACGGCATCACTTCGACCGTCTGCCGGCGGAGCCCTACCCGACACACAGGGCTGCGATGGCGAGGATGCCGTTATGGATCAGGACTTCCAACTGCCTCGGGCGCAGGGACTTTACGACCCCCGCTTCGAAAGTGATGCCTGTGGCGTCGGATTCGTCGTTCACCTCAAAGGACGCCGCTCCCACGCCATCGTCGAGCAGGGGCTGAAGCTGCTGATCAACCTGGAGCATCGCGGCGCCTGCGGTTGCGAAGCCAACACGGGCGACGGGGCCGGCCTCCTCGTGCAGATGCCCGATGCGTTCTTTCGAGCGCAGCCGCTCGGATTCGAGCTCCCGCCCGAAGGCGCCTACGGCGCCGGGCTGATTTTTCTTCCCCAGGACGAGACCGAACGTGGCGAGGTGAAGGCGCTCTTCGCGCGGACGTGCGAGGAGGAAGGGTTGCAGCTGCTCGGATGGCGGCCGGTGCCGACCGATGACTCCGAGTTGGGTGCACGCGCTCGCGCGTCGGAGCCGGTGTTCGAGCAGGTCTTCATCGGCATGACACCGGCGCTGGCCGCTCAGGCTAGCGGGGCTAAAGCCCCGCCGCCACGGGCTGCAGCCGGGGACCCGCTCTTCTTCGAGCGGAAGCTGTATGTCGCGCGGAAGCGGATCGAGGCCGAAGCGGACACGCTCGGCCTGGCCGAACGCGCGTTGTTCTTCATCGTCAGCCTGTCGTCGCGCATTCTCACCTACAAGGGCATGCTGACCGCCGGACAGATCTCGACGATGTTCCCCGACCTGAGCGAGCCAACGCTCGAATCGGCGCTGGCGCTGGTGCATCAGCGGTTCAGCACGAACACGTTCCCGTCCTGGCCGCTCGCGCATCCCTATCGCTACATTGCGCACAATGGCGAGATCAACACGCTCCGCGGCAACATCAACTGGATGCGCGCGCGCGAGGGCCTGCTCCAGTCAGATCTTTTCGGCGACGACTTGAAGAAGGTCCTGCCGGTGATCCGCGAAGGCGGCTCCGACACCGCAACCTTCGACAACGTGCTCGAGTTTCTCGTCATGAGCGGGCGTTCGCTGCCGCACGCCGTCCTCATGATGATCCCGGAGCCGTGGCAGAACCACGCCACGATGAATCCGGCACGACGGGCGTTCTACGAGTACCACTCGTCATTGATGGAGCCGTGGGATGGTCCCGCGTCGATCGCGTTCAGCGACGGCACGATCATCGGCGCGGTCCTCGATCGCAACGGGCTTCGTCCATCCCGCTACTACGTCACCAAAGACGACATCGTCGTGATGGCGTCGGAGGTGGGCGTGCTCGACTTCGCGCCGGAGAACATCGCCGTCAAGGAACGGCTGCATCCGGGGAAGGTATTCCTGGTCGACACCGCCCAGGGGCGCATCATCGACGACGAGGAGCTCAAGAACCAGCTCGCTGCTGAGAAACCGTACGGCGAGTGGGTCAAATCGCATCTCAAGAACATCGACGAGCTGCCGGACGGTCCGCCGCTGCCCGAGCCGGATCACTCCACCGTGTTGCTGCGCCAGCAGGCGTTCGGCTACACGCACGAGGACCTCCGCATCCTGCTGGCGCCGATGGCGCAGCAGGGCGAAGAGGCGATCGGCTCGATGGGCACCGACACCTCTCTGGCGGTGCTGTCCAATCGTCCGCGGCTGCTCTACGACTATTTCAAGCAGCTGTTCGCGCAGGTCACGAACCCGCCGCTCGACGCGATCCGCGAGGAGCTCGTGACGTCGATGGCGTCGACGATCGGGCCCGAGGGCAATCTCCTCGACCCGCGCCCCGAGTCCTGCCGCCAGATCACGGTGACGTATCCCGTGATCAGCAACGAAGAGGTGAACAAGCTGCGTCACCTCGATTGCGAAGGGTGCAAGACCACCACTCTTCAGATGCTCTATAACGCTGCCGAGGATGGACCGGGCCTCGAGCGCGCGATGGACCAACTGTGTCGCGACGCGAGCGCCGCCGTTGCTGACGGCTGCACGATCGTGATTCTGTCGGACCGTGGCGTCGGTCAGACCCACGCGCCGATCCCCAGCCTGCTCGCCACCGCGGGCGTGCATCACCATCTGGTGCGCGAGGGAACGCGGACGCGGTGCGCGCTCGTGCTCGAGTCGGGCGACGCGCGCGAGGTGCATCACTGCGCACTCCTCCTCGGCTACGGTGCTGGCGCAGTGAACCCGTATCTCGCGTTCGAGACCATCGACGACATGATCCGCCAGGGACAGCTCCCCGGCGTGACGCACGAGAAGGCAGTAAAGAACTACATCAAGGCGCTCAACAAGGGCATTCTCAAGGTGATGTCCAAGATGGGCATCTCGACGCTCGCCAGCTACTGCGGCGCCCAGATCTTCGAGGCCGTCGGATTGAGCCGGGCGTTCATCGACCGCTACTTCACCTGGACTCCGTCGCGCATCGAAGGCATCGGCATCGAGGTGATCTCGGAAGAAGTCGCGCGGCGACACGAAAAAGCGTTCCCGAAGCGCCCCGTGTCGCAGCCGGATTTGGAGTGGGGCGGCGAGTATCAGTGGCGGCGTGACGGCGAATACCATCTCTTCAACCCGGAGACCGTGTTCAAGCTGCAGCACGCGACGCGCTCCGGCCAGTACCGCCTCTTCAAGGAGTACTCGAACCTCGTCGACGGTCAGGCGCGTCGGCTCGCGACGCTGCGCGGCCTCTTCGACTTCAAGCCGGCCGGCACCGCCGTCCCGCTCGAAGAGGTCGAATCCGTGGAGTCGATCGTCAAGCGGTTCTCGACGGGCGCGATGTCGTTTGGATCGATCAGCGCCGAGGCCCACGAGACGCTGGCGATCGCCATGAACCGCATGGGCGCGCGGTCGAACTCTGGTGAAGGCGGCGAGGACGCGGCGCGGTACCAGAAGGACGCGAATGGCGACTGGCGCCGGAGCGCGACCAAGCAGGTCGCCTCCGGCCGCTTCGGCGTCACGAGCGAGTACCTCGTCAACGCCAGCGACCTGCAGATCAAGATGGCGCAGGGCGCCAAGCCCGGTGAGGGCGGCCAGCTGCCCGGTCACAAGGTGTATCCGTGGATCGCGAAGGTGCGCTACGCGACCCCCGGTGTCGGCTTGATCTCGCCGCCGCCGCATCACGACATCTACTCGATCGAAGACATCGCGCAGCTGATCCACGACCTGAAGAACGCCAACCCGAAGGCGCGCGTGCACGTGAAGCTCGTCGCCGAGGCCGGTGTCGGCACGGTTGCCGCCGGCGTGGCAAAGGCCCACGCCGATGTCGTGCTGATCTCCGGGCACGACGGAGGTACCGGTGCCTCACCGCTGACCAGCATCAAGCACGGCGGGGTGCCATGGGAACTTGGGCTCGCCGAGACGCAGCAAGTCCTCCGTCTCAACGGCCTGCGCGACCGCATCGTCGTGCAGGTCGACGGCCAGATGAAGACCGGCCGCGACGTGGTCATCGCGGCGCTTCTGGGCGCCGAGGAATTCGGCTTCGCCACCGCGCCGCTCGTTGTCTCCGGTTGCGTGATGATGCGCGTGTGCCATCTGAACACCTGCCCCGTGGGCATTGCGACGCAGGACCCGGAACTCCGAAAGAAGTTCACGGGCAAGCCGGAATTCGTCGAGAACTTCTTCAAGTTCATCGCCGAGGAAGTGCGCGAGATGATGGCGACGCTCGGCTTCCGCACGATGGACGAGATGATCGGCCGCGTCGATGTGCTCGACACGCGGCCTGCGCTCGACCACTGGAAGGCTCACGGTCTCGATCTCTCGGCGATCCTCTACGATCCGCCGGCCGCCGGCGCGCATCCCCGCCGCAACACGACGACCCAGGATCACGGCCTGGAAAAGGCGCTGGACCAGCAGCTCGTTCGCATCTGCGCCGATGCGCTCGAAGGCCGCGGCGCGATCGAGGCGACGATGCCGATCCGCAACGTGAACCGGACCGTCGGCACGCTCCTCGGCTACGAGGTCACGTCGCGCTTTGGTGGCCAGGGCCTGCCGGACGACACCATCCGTCTGACGTTCCACGGCTCGGCCGGACAAAGCTTCGGGGCGTTCGTGCCGCGCGGGATCACACTGACGCTCGAGGGCGACGCCAACGACTATGTCGCGAAGGGCCTGTCCGGCGGGCGGCTGATCATCTACCCGCCGCGGCGATCGACATTCGCGGCGGAAGACAACATCATCATCGGCAACGTGGCCCTCTACGGCGCCACGAGCGGCGAGGCGTTCATTCGCGGCGTGGCCGGCGAGCGCTTTGCCGTCCGCAACAGCGGCGCCACCGCCGTGGTCGAAGGCGTCGGCGATCATGGCTGCGAGTACATGACCGGCGGCCGCGTCGTCGTGCTGGGTCCCACCGGCCGCAACTTTGCGGCCGGCATGAGTGGCGGTATCGCTTACGTGATCAATCCGGCTGGCGATTTCCAGCAGCAGTGCAACGCCGGAATGGTTGACCTCGAGGAAGTGGACGACGAGGACGAAGGGCTGCTTCGACGACTCGTCTCGCGGCACATCGCCCTCACGGGGAGCACACGGGCGTCCCAGATCCTCTTCCGCTGGGCCGAGATTCGGCGTCAGTGGGTGAAGGTCATGCCGCGCGACTACAAGCGCGTGCTGCAGACTGAGAAGGCGGCGCGTCAGACGGGACGCGAAGCCGATTTCAATGACCTCGTGAGCGCCGCACGTGGGTAAGCCAACCGGATTCATCGAGATCGGGCGCAAGAAGCAGCCGACGCGGCCCGTCGCCGAGCGCGTCAAGGATTGGCGGGAGGTCTATCTTCCCCACACTAACGAAGCGCTGGCGCAGCAGGGCGCGCGCTGCATGGATTGCGGCATCCCGTTCTGCCATCAGGGTTGCCCGCTCGGCAACCTGATTCCCGACTGGAACGATCTGGTCTACCGCGATCGCTGGCAGACGGCGATCGAGCGCCTGCTGGCGACGAACAACTTCCCGGAATTCACCGGCCGGCTCTGCCCCGCTCCGTGCGAGGGCGCGTGCGTCCTGAGCATCAACAGCGACCCGGTCACGATCAAGGGCATCGAGAACGCGATCATCGAGCGGGCGTTCGACGAGGGCTGGATTACGCCAAAGCCTCCAAAGAGTCGAAGCGGCAAGCGCATCGCGGTCGTGGGATCGGGCCCAGCCGGCCTAGCCGCCGCCGATCAACTGAACAAGGCCGGTCACTGGGTAACGGTGTTCGAGCGCGCGGATCGCGTCGGCGGACTCCTCCGCTACGGGATCCCGGAATTCAAGATGGAAAAGCGCGTCCTGGATCGCCGACTGGCAGTCATGGACGCGGAGGGCGTCAGGTTCCGGACGAACGCGAATATCGGCGACGGCATTCCCGCCGACGAGTTGCGGCGGGAGTTCGATGCCGTCGTCTTGTGCGGCGGCGCAACCATCCCGCGCGATCTGCCGATTCCCGGCCGGCAGCTGCGGGGGATCCACTTCGCGATGGATTACCTGACGCAGCAGAATCGTCGTTGCGAAGGCGACGAGTTGGGCAGTGCGCCGCTCATCACCGCGGCCGGGAGGCGCGTGGTCATCATCGGTGGCGGCGATACCGGTGCTGACTGCCTGGGCACGGTGCACCGGCAGAGAGCGCGTTCGGTCCACCAGTTCGAGCTGCTGCCGAAGCCGCCCGACGACCGTGCCGACAGCAATCCATGGCCGCAGTGGCCGCAGATCTTCCGCGTCTCGACCGCGCACGAGGAGGGCGGAGAGCGGCTTTACTCGGTGTCCACCACAGAGTTCGTCGGCGATGCGGACGGGTGCGTACAGCGATTGAACGGCGTCTCGGTGATGCCGGCGCAGGAGAACGGCCGGATGACGTTCAAGTCGATTCCTGGCAGCGAGTTCACGCTCGAATGCGAGCTCGTGCTGCTGGCAATGGGCTTCACCGGCCCGGAGCGGAGCGCCATCGATCAGCTCGGCGTCAAGCTCACCGACGGAGGCACCGTGGCGCGCGACGAGATGTGGATGACGAACGTCCCGGGTGTCTTTACCGCCGGCGACATGCAGCGCGGACAGTCGCTGATCGTGTGGGCGATCGCCGAAGGCCGCAGCGCAGCGCGAGGCGTCGACCAGTGGCTGACGGGGCAGTCACAGCTCGCAGCGCCGCTGTGACCTCAGTTGTGGAGGCGGGGTTGTGCAGTTGTGGAGGCGGGGCTTTAGCCCCGCCGGCGCGCGATCGGCGGCCCTGAAGGGCCGCCTCCACAGCTGATTGATAATCACTGTTCCTGATAAAACCACGTCAGGCCGCCGTCAACCGTGAAGGTCGCGCCGGTCGCGTAGTCTGATTCCGAGGAAGCGAGGAACACGGCGAAGCCGGCAACATCGCTCGTCTTGCCGATCTGCCCCAGCGGGATCTGCGCGGTGAGCGCCCCCACCTTCTGGGGATCACTCAGCAGCTTCGCGTTGATTGGCGTCTCTATCGCGCCCGGCGCAATCGAGTTCACGGTGATGCCGAGCGGACCCAGTTCGACGGCGAGATTCCGCGTCAGCATCTTGAGCCCGCCCTTGCTCGCACAATATGCGGCGAAGTTCGGAAACGGCAGCTCCTCGTGCACCGAGCTGATGTTGATGACCTTGCCGCCGCGTCCGCTCGCGCGTAGCTTGTTGACGAACGCTTGCGTGGCGAAAAAGACGCCCTTGAGATTGATGTTGAGGACCTTGTCGTAGTCCCCTTCCGTAACGTCCCAGAACGGCGCGTGGCTCTCGACGCCGGCATTGTTCACCAGCACATCGAGCCCGCCCAACGCGTCCCATCCCTGCTCCACTAGCGCCCGCACGGACGCAACCGATCCAAGATCGCCCTTGATCGCGACCGCGCGGCGGCCGGACTCCTGAATGCGAGCCACCGTCTCTTCAGCGCCTTTCGGATCGCTGTTGTAGTTCACGACTACGTCGGCGCCTTCCTCCCCGTAGCGAATAGCGATCGCCTGGCCGATGCCCTTGCTGCTGCCGGTAACAAGGGCCCGCCTTCCTTGAAGTGTCATAAAAATGATCCGTGTGAATCCGCGTCCGTCCGTGACTGATCTGATCCGCGTCTTGTCTGTCCGGCCCGACTGAAGCCGGGCCCTACTGCATCGGTTTGATGTCCGTGACGTTGGAATTTCCGCGACGGCGGCTCAGTCCAGCGACCCCGCCCCGGGCCCCGGACGCGTGACGAAGTACGCGCCCGACGCCGCTGCCTTCGGGTGCTGTGCCCGATACGCGCGCCGCCAGGCCTTCAGGAACGCGTCGGCTCGCGCGGTTTCCACGAGTGCCCACACACTGCCGCCGAAGCCGGCGCCGAATGCCGACGCCGCCAGCGCTCCGTTGCGTCTCGCCAATGCAGCAAGCGCACTCGTTTCAGGAACCTGGTTGCCGAGTAAGCGCTCGGCGGCGTCCTGCGAACGATCGACCAGCTCACCGAACGTGTCGAACTCGCCGACGTGGAGCGCGTCCAGCGCCATCGGCAGGATTTCACGGCTCTCGACCAGGAAGTGATCGAGGCGCGATCGAAGGGCCGTTCTCTCAGCAGGGTCCTCCGAACCATCTGCCAGATCTCTCAGCTGCTCGGCGGCATCGGGACTCGACGCGAGCGCGTCGCCAAGGCTGATGTCGTCGCGGCCCGACGCCATCCTCCAGCGATCCAGCAGCGTCGCGACCAGCGACGCGGCGCGGTTGTAACGCTCGCGCGCGCTGCCTGTCTTCGCAGCGGCGATGCCGCTCGAGGCCACGACGAACGTCAAATCCGCGGGTAGTGGAAGCTGCCGCGTCCGCGCCACGGGAAAGTAGTGATACACGCCGAGCAACCCGGCCTCGCTCAGCAGAATCGCGGTGTGATCCTGGCTGCCTCCCGAAGTTCCGACACCCTGGTCGCCGGACAGGTTCAGAAAGGCCTTGCCGTTCTCGATGCTCCCGAGATACCCGGCGAGGTGCCATCGATCGCCAATCTCCGTCACGTATCGGGAATCCTGTTCCAGATCGTTCACATCGGCAAGGACGAGAAAGACCGCGATCACGAGTGCGCTTGACGTACTCAGGCCGGCGGCTCGTGGCAGATTCGAGTAGAAGCCGATGTCCGCGCCGCGGGTCACGCTGGCGAAATTGCGGGCCAGGCGTCTCGCCACGGTCATCGGATAGTTGGACCAGACGCCCACCGGTGGCTGCAGATCGGGAGAGACCGGGAACTCGGCGCGGCGCGCGTCCTGCGAATCGAAGATACGCACATGGCCGTCGTGACGCGGTGAGTACGAGACGGCGAAGCCCCGCTCCACTGCGCAGGTCAGGCTTTGTCCGCCGGCGTAGTCGGTGTGTTTGCCGAGTACCTCGATCCGGCCCGGGACGAACAGCCGCCGGGATGGTGCACCTCCCTCAATGGTCCGGAACACGTCGTCGGCTCGCCGCACCGCCTCGTCGGCAAGAGGACGCGCCGCAGACGACAACCGCTCGAGCACCTCGCTCGTCACAGCACGACCTCGACACCCGCCAGTCGCGATGCCACGCCTTCGATGTCCACCTGGCGCGACAAATCCAACACGGCGGACTCTACGCGTATGGCCCGAAAGCGCATGGCGCCGGTTTGAATGGCGAGCTGAACCGCCGCTGGCAATTCGAGCTCGCCACGCGCGGAGAGCGGAACCTCCCGGCATATTGGAAAGATGCGGTGGTCGAATCGCCAGCAATTCATGCTGAGGTACACGGCATCGCCTAGCGCGAGCAGCGTTTCGGCGTCGGGCTTCTCGATGATGCGCCGCATGTAATCGCCATCGAGATCGAGGACCGCGAAGCTGGTGACGCGCGACGCGTCAATCTGACCGTCAGCCAGCAGGCCCGCGCGGCTGAAGGCGACGAGTCCTGGCTCGTCGAGCGACGCCAGCGGCCTCAACGCGTCGACAGGATAGTAATTGTCGCTGTTGATCACGAGAAACGGCTCTCCGCTCGTCCAGGCTTCGGCGGCGAGCACGGCGTCGGCCGTGCCTCGAGGCTCATCCTGCACGGCGAAGTCGATGCTGACGCGGGTCGGCGTCGTCTCGACCGAGTAGCGGCGCCGCAGCAGGTCGTGCTCGGGGCCGATGACAAGACAAATGCGAGGGACGCCGGCGTCGGCGAGCGCACTCAGGACATAGTCGAGAAACGGGCGGCCGATCGGAATGAGCGCTTTCACTCCCGTCGACGCCACCTGTGCCTGATCGCCGCTCATGCGCGCGGCTGCATCGGCTTTCCGCATGCGCGTGCCCAGGCCTCGCGCGAGGATCACGGCTCGTTTGGTCATGCAGTTACAGGCCGATCGCTCAGTCGTCTCATGTTGAGGCATTGTATCCAACGACAGGTGGGCTCGGCCGTGTCAAACGTGTTAGGCTCGTCGTGCGATCGTGGCGGGTGCCACGGTCCCAAACGGGGGTGAGCCATGGGTGACGTTCTCATCTGGATCGTCTTTGGTCTCGTCGTCGGCGCGCTCGCCAAGCTCCTGATGCCCGGTAATGATCCAGGGGGCATCATCGTGACGATCCTCCTCGGGGTTGCGGGCTCGCTCGTGGGCGGATTCTTCGGACGGATGATCGGCCTGTACGATCGCGGACAGGCGGCCGGCTTCCTGATGTCGCTCCTAGGCGCGGTCGTTCTGCTGGTGCTCTACCGTCAGTTCGTCCGCTCGCGCGCCTGATGGCGCTGCCGCCGGCGTTCTTCGTTGGCGCCAACCTGCCGTGGATTCGCTACGGCGGCGACTTTGGCGCGAACGCGTGGGCGCCGGCCGGCATCTCCCAGCATCCCGAGCCGGACCGCATCGCCTCGCTGTTCCTAACGCTGCGCGCGCACGGCATCACTACCATCCGCTGGTTCCTCCTCTGCGATGGGCGGGCGGGGATCCGCTTCGGCGAGGACGGCGTCCCTGACGGTCTGGACGATGCCGTGTTTCGCGACGTGGATACCGCGCTCGAGTGGGCCGAGCGCGCTGATCTTGGCGTGCTGCCTGTTCTGCTCGATTTTCACTGGTGCCTGCCGGCGCGTGTCGTCAACGGCGTGCGTCTCGGAGGCCGGCGACTGGTGTTGGCGAAGCCGTCAGGACGCCGCCGTTTGATCGCGTCAGTGCTGGGTCCACTGTTCGAGCGCTACGGCAAGGATCCGCGCGTGCATGGCTGGGACCTCATCAACGAGCCCGAGTGGGTGACGTTCGGGGTCGGCACCTGGAATGCGGGGCGAAGCATCCTGCGGACGGCAATGCGTGCCTACGTTCGCGAGGCCGCGAGGTGCGCGCACGAGGGCGTCTCACAGCCG
The DNA here is from genome assembly GCA_963800785.1 of Vicinamibacteria bacterium. GTDB lineage: Bacteria > Acidobacteriota > Vicinamibacteria > Vicinamibacterales > JAENWD01 > JAENWD01. Next base: position 182,625 of record CAWDCH010000018.1, on the reverse strand, counting down.
GTGACCGTCGGCTCCGCGAGCACGCGATGGCTGGGACTGGTCAAAGGACTTGGCCTCGACTTCTACCAGCCGCACTGGTACGACAGCTTCGAAGCACGGGCGCCGCTGGCGACACCCGTAGACGCGATGGGATGCGACCGGCCGGTGGTGCTCGGTGAGTTTCCCACACGCGGGTCAGCGCGGGCGCCAGGCGCGTTGATCGAGATGGCGCGCGTGGCCGGCTATCAGGGGGCAATGTTCTGGTCGGTGCTGGCCGAGGATCCGGCGACCGATTTCGAATGCGCGCGGGAGGCGCTGGCCGGACGAACGTGATGTGGCGGCGGGGCTTTAGTTCCGCCATCGCCGGCGGGCCTGAAGGCCCGCCTCCACATCAGCTGTTCCCTGTCAGCTGTTGCCCGCGAAGTAGAGGACGATCATCAGGGCGATCAACGCGAAGACGATCGCGAAGAACACCTTCCACGGGCTGAGCGGATAGACGCCTTCCATCTTTCCGGTGTAGCCGTTCGTCAACACCTGATACGTCTTCGCACCGTAGGTGTAGGTCATGATCCACACCGGCACCAGAATGTGCTTGAACGTCCGGCCTGAGAACTCGGGGAAGATCTCGAGCGATCGATAAGTGTCGCCGGGGACGGCCGCTGCGGCCAACGATCGCAGCTGCTCGGTCATCTGCGCGATCGAGCGCTGCGCCGCATCGAGCAGCACGACCTGATAGTGCTCGACGACGAACCCAGAGAGCATCGCGGTGTCATAGGGGACGAGATCGGTCGTCGGGAACGGCTCGATGCGCTTCAACAGATCGAGTCTGACTCCTTGTGAGCCCGGCACTGGCTCGTCGTCGAAGAAATGTTCGACGCGTCCCGAGGCTGGCTCCCAGCGCACATGCTGCACCTGCCGGGTCTGCGTCCGGCCGCTGCTATCGCGATAGGTCTCGGTCGTGTAGTAGTAGTGGCCCGCTTCGGCTCGCCACGGACACGTGGCCTGAGCGTCGAAGGTCCAGTACGGGAGATACAAGCCGTGGACCGTGTCGACCAGCGCCCTTCTGGTCAGCGCGTTCGGCGCGAACCACTTGCTCGCGTACCACCGTCGGATCTGCTCGCGAATCTGCTGCTGCGTGACCTTGAACGGCAGGATGCTCTGCGGAGTGATCGGATCCTTCGTCTCGGTGTAGTCCACCAGCGCCGGGGAGCCGCAGAACTCGCAGTTCTGCCCCACCCGCGCCGGATCGAACACCATAACGGCGCGGCAGCTCTGGCACCGGACGCTGCGCCGCTCGGTGTGCCAGCCACGCAGATCGTCCGGTAACTCGCGCAGGGTCTTGACGAGATCGATCTCCTCGATTGCGCCGGTCGCCGGGTTCACCTGGTACGGCGACTCGGTGCCGCAGAACGGGCATACCAGTTTCTGCTTCGCCGGATTCCACTCGGCTTGAGCCCCGCACGCGGGACACGGGAACTTCTCCCGCGCCGTGACCTCGGTCGGGTTCGGCGTCGTCATCGCGCGCCGCGATCGTCAGCTGGCGAGGTACTTCTCGAGCGCCGCACGCGTGATCCGGTAGCTCGTGCCGATCTTTTTCGACGCCAGCTCACCCGACTGGATGATCGTCATCACGTCGTCTTCCGAGACGCCGATCGCCTTGGCGACGTCGGTAGGTGACAGCAGCTCTGGCAGGGCACCAGCAGCAACGGAAGCAGCACCCGCCGCACTGGCTGCACTCGCCGCACCCTGTGCACCTTCAACACTCGGCGTGCCGGTGACTTTCAAATTCCCCAAATTCTGTTGCGCCATGATCTGCTGCGCGATCGCGAAACCGACCGCGAGCTCGCTGGCCGTGCCTGCGGCTCCCGCGCCGCCCGGCTGTTCCATCCCCTTCGCCATCTGATACTTGACGAAGTCGTTGAGATTGCCGATGGCGGCCATGCTGGAACGCTTGTCAATCGCCTGCTCGACCTCTGGCGGCACGGAGACGTTCTCGACAACGAAGCTCGCGATCTGAATCCCGTATTTGCTCGAGACGACAGGATTGATCAGCGGCAGCAGCGCATCGCCGAGCTCGGTGAACCGCGACGCTACATCCAGGACCGGAATGCGCGCCGACGCGAGCGCGTCACTGAACACGCTGACGATCCGCGAGCGCATGGTGTCAGAGAACTCGTCGAGCCGGAAGTTCTGATCGGAGCCGGCGACTTCCTTCAGGAACAACTTGGGGTCGACGATCTTGACGTCGTAGATCCCGAAGGCGCGGGCACGGACGATGCCGAAGTCCTCGTCGCGGACCATGATGGGGTTCGCGGTGCCCCACTTGTTGCCCGTGAAGAGGCGCGTATTGAGGTAGTAGACATCCGCCTTGAACGGCGAGTTGAAGCCGTACTTCCACGACTTCAGCCGCGTGAGGATGGGGATGTTGTCGGTTGTGAGCGTGTGTTTGCCGGGACCGAAAGTGTCGCCGAATTCGCCGAGGTAGACGAACTGCACGACCTGCGACTCGCGGACGATCAACTGCGCGCCGTTTTTGATCGCCTTGTCGTCGTCCGGAAAGCGATACGAGAGCGTGTCGCGTGAATCATCCGTCCACTCGATGATCTCGAGCAGCTCGCCCTTGATGAAGTCGAAAACACCCATCCGTCCGGCCCTCCAGTCGCGCCAATTCTATACGCCCAGTACGACAACTTTTGTGCCATCGGGGACTGTCCCCAAGTCGCACCTCGAGGGGGACTGTCCCCAAAACCGGGATTGTGTGCCAAGGTGGCAGCAATTACATAGATACGGTTCAGCCGGCGGGAGGTTTCGGACGAAAGGTTGACGCGGTAAGTCTCGGCATTTCAGCGATGTTCGGCGCGCGCGACCAGTACCGGACTTCGGCACAATCGTTGCCTGCGTTTCCGCTGGAGGCTGATTGCATGCACCGGTTCCTGGCGTACTCGCTGACGATCGCCTGCGGGCTGCTGTTTGCCGGCACGATTGCCAATACGAACCCGGCTCCCGCACCTGAAGCGGTCTGGGAGGAGCCGGTCGCAGCCGCGCCGATCGTGCGCGAGGTAACCATCCCGGCCGGCACAATTCTTCGCCTGCGTCCATCGCGATCGTTCGGCTCGGACATCTCGCGCGTCGAGCAGCCGATTACGGCAAGCCTGGTGAGACCGGTGTATGTCGATGGCCGCACCGTGCTGCCGGCCGGCAGCACGGCGTACGGTGTCGTGACTGAAGCGCGCAGATCGGGCAAGGTGAAGGGCCGCGCGCGCGTGGGTGTGCGCTTCACGCAGATCGCTCCGCGCGGTGATCACCGCTATGCGATGCGAACCCGATCATGGGTCGCCGTCGCGCCCGCGACGAAGAAGAAGGACGCGCTCACAATCGGTATTCCCGCTGCGGGCGGCGCGGCCATCGGCGCGGAGCGGCTGGCGGTGGCGGCGGCACAGCCGTCGTGTTGACGACCCGCGGCAAGGAAGTGCGCGTCGGCAATGGAGCGACGCTCGCGATTCGCCTCGCAGAGCCCCTCACGGTCACGGTGAAATAGAGGGCAAGGTCAGGGGTAACCCTGACCGCTGCCCCAATCATTCGTACCGAAGCGCCTCGATTGGACTGAGTGCGGCCGCCCGCTGCGCGGGATACAACCCGAAGAACCCGCCAATTGCCGCGGCGCAGCCGAACGACAACACCACAGACATCATCGAGACGCTGGTCGTCCACGAGAAGATCTGACTCAACCCAACAGATGCGGCCACGCCCAGCACAATCCCGACGATCCCGCCTGCCAGGCTGAGCGTCAGTGATTCGACCAGGAACTGACGCGCCACGTCGCGCTTCCGCGCCCCAATCGACATCCGCAGCCCGATCTCGCGCGTCCGCTCCGTTACCGACACCAGCATGATGTTCATCACGCCGATGCCGCCGACGAGCAGTGAGACCGCGGCCACGCTCGCAAGCAGCCACGTCATCGTGTTCGTCGTTGCCGTCAGCACGGTCGTCATCTCTTCGAGCGTCCGGACCGTGAAGTCGTCCGAATCTCCCGACGACAGCCGGTGTCGCTCACGCAGGAGCGCCGTGATACCGTCGGCCACCTGCGAAACCTGCGACTCGTCTTCCGCGGCCACGGTGATGTTGCTCAACCAGGTGTTGCCCGACAGCTTCTTCATCACGGTCGTATACGGCACGATGACGGTGTCGTCCTGATCCTGCCCTATCGCGGACTGTCCTTTGCGGTCCAACACGCCGACGACCGTAAACGGCTGGTTCGCAACGCGGATGGTCTCGCCAGTCGGATCCGAGCTCTCGCCGAACAGCTGATCGCGGACGACTGCGCCGAGGAGGGCGACCTTGCCCGCGCGCATCACGTCCGCATCGGTGAAAAAGCTGCCGCTCTCCACCGACCAGTTCCGAATCGACGCAAGCTCCGCGCTCGCGCCCTGAATCTGGGTCGACCAGTTTCCCGTCGCCGACACGACTTGGGCGCGCGTCGCCGCGCCGGGTGAGACCGCCGATACCCCACGGATGCCGCGGCCAATCGCCTCGGCGTCGGCCGGCGTGAGCGTCGTTCTGGCGCCTTGTCCAAGGCGGACGCCGCCGACGGTCGCCGATCCCGGCATGACGATGATCAGGTTCGTTCCGGCCGAGCGGATCCGCGACTCGATCGACGTCCGCGCACCGTTTCCGAGCGCCATCATGACGATGACCGCCGCGACACCGATGATGATCCCCAGCGCGGTGAGCAACGTCCGCATCACGTTGCGCCGGAGCGCCTCGAGCGCGGTTTCCAGCGTGAGCCACAGCGACATGGTCGGCCTCACATACCCCGGCCGCCGCGACGCGGCATCGATGGCATCAAGGGTGAGCCGGACGTGGGCGCGGCCTGGGCGACGCGGGCGGAAGAGACTCGCGTACCCGTGGCAACGATCGAGCCCGGTTGCAGCTGCGCGGATTCGACCGCGGCAGTCGTCCCATCCGACAGGAGCACAGTGACGCGCACCGGGTGCAACTTGCCGTTCGCGACCTGCCAGATGGTCGCGTGCGATCCTGGCGTCCCGACCGCCTGACGCCGGGGCGCATCCCACCGTCCGTTCGGCCGCGCGGCGTCCGAAGCGTCCTGCGATGCCGCTGACGACGTTTCGATCGCCTGCCGAATAGCCTGGCGCTTCGGCATCTCCTGCCCCAGCGCCGCGAAGAGCTCCGAGTCTGGACGGAATCGCAGGGCCGCCGCGGGCACACGCAGCGCGTCGTCATCACGCGCGATCTCGATCCGCACTGTCGCCGTCATCCCCGGCTTCAGCTTCTGGCCAGGATTCGGCACCGTGATGATGGTCGTGTAGGTCACGACGTTGTTCGTCACCACCGGCTGCAACCGGACTTCGGTGACCTTGCCGGTGAAAGTCTCCGCGCCGTAGGCATCCAGCGTGAACGTTACCGGCTGTCCGAGTGCGACGCGGCCGATGTCCGACTCATCGACGCTGGCGGACACTTCCATCGTGCTCAGATCGCGCGCGATGACGAAGAGCGTCGGCGTTTGCAGCCCGGAGGTGACGGTCTGACCGACCTCGACGCTCCGTGAGAGGACGATGCCGTCGGTCGGCGACTTGATGATGGTATGGTCGACGGTCACCTGCGCCTGCGAGAGCGAGGCTTTCCCTTGGACGACCTGGGCCTGGGCCGATTTGACGGCCGCCTCTCCCGCGTCGCGCGCAATCCGCGCGGCATCCAGATCGGACTGGGGGATAAGCTGATCCTTCGCCAGCAGTTCGGCGCGGGCCAGCTTGATCTCAGCGTCAGACAGGTTCACCTTCGCCTGCTGGAGATCGGCGCTCATCCGTGCGAGCGCGGCACGCGCCTGGTCCACCTGCGCCTGAAGCGCTGCGGGGTCGAGCGTGGCCAGCACCTGCCCTGCGTGCACGATCGAGTTGAACGTCGCGTTCAATTTGTTCACCGTGCCCGTAACCTGACTGCCCACTTCGACGGAGTCGATGGGCTGAACGGTGCCGGTTGCTTCCACCTTCTGCACGACAGGACCACGAGTGATCTCTGCGGTCACCAGCGTCGGCGCGGCCTCGGCGCCGAGCCGGTAATATGCAATGCCGCCACCGAGGGCCACTATCGCGAGGATGATGAAAAGAATTCTGCGCATCTCTCCAGCGGGGCTGAAACTCCGCCTCCACATATTTGAAAGGCGGGACCGAGATCCCGCCTCCACAACAGGACGTCAGAGGCGCACGACGTGCGCCCCCGTGACGCACCTGACTTTACTGCTGCGGCGCAGCCTGATTGGGCTGCTGTTTCTTCAGCTGCTCCATTCGCTGCTTCCACTCCTCACGGCGTTGTGCGCGGAACTGCTTTCGCTCCGCCGCCAGCGTCTTGGCTTTTGTCTGCTGATCGGGCGTGAGCAGGCTGAACACCTGCTCGTGCACCCGAGCCCGCAGCACCGCCGCGTCGGCCTCAGCGGCCGCCAGCTCGCTCGACGCCGCGCGGATCTGCGGCTCATTCACCGGCACCTGTTCGATCGCCGCCTGCTGCGCCTCGCGCGCCTTCCGCACACGATCGGCAATCGCCTTGAACTCCTCACGGTGCGACTGCATCGCCGCGCGAATCTGCTGGCGCTGGTCGTCAGTGAGGTCAAGCTGCCGCAGCCCGGCAAATCCGCCCATGAAGCCGTGACGGCCGTGCCACGACCCATGCCCTTCCTGAGCGGCCACCGCAAGCGGCACGCTGGCGAGCACCGCCACCGCACCCGCCGCGACAAGGCCTCGTCTCACCCACTGTGTGATTGACACGTTCGCTCCTCCATCTGCGCGAGCGCCGATGCGCCCTCGCTACTTCATTTGACGGTGACGACCCGGCACTTATGCGGCAGAACTGTGACACTTCTGTGACACGCCGTTCCGCCCGGAAGGGCTCGGCTAGACTGAATGCACAAAGGACGCCACGCGACTCAGCGATGGAACGACAGGGAGATGACCGGCGCGTGCTCGTCGTCGAAGACGAGCCGCACATACGCGAGCTCGTCGCGCTGCATCTCCGCCTCGAAGGGTGGACACCTGAGCTGATCGACAACGGCGTGACCGCGCTCGAGCGACTTCGGGCAGCGCCGTTCGACCTGGTGATCCTCGACATCATGTTGCCGGGCCTCGACGGCCTCACGCTACTGAAGGCATTACGGCGAGACTCACCGAATGCCGACGCACCGGTGTTGCTCCTCACCGCGCGGCGAGAAGAGTCGGACAAGGTGCTGGGCCTCGAGAGTGGCGCCGACGACTATCTTGCGAAACCTTTCGGCGTGCGTGAGCTGGTCGCGCGCGCGCGCGCCCTGATGCGCCGGCCGCGTGCAGTGGCGCCTCCCGCGAGCGACGCGGGCACGCCAGTGCGCGTAAAGGACCTGGAGATCGATCCGGCGCGACGCCGCGTCACCGTCGCCGGCCGCGAGGCTGAGCTCACCTCGTACGAGTTCGATCTGCTCTATCTCCTCGCGTCGCACCCCGGCATCGTTTTCAGCCGCGAAGCGGTCCTCGCGCGCGTCTGGAAGGGCGAGGCGTTCGTGACCGAGCGCAGCGTCGATGCCCTCGTCAAGCGGCTGCGGCGAAAGATTGAAGCCGATCCCGCTAATCCCAAGTACGTGCTGACAGTGTGGGGCACGGGCTACAAGTTCGCCGATGACTGAGCCGGCCTGGTATCGAAGCCTGTATGGCCGGATGGCCATCGGCGCGCTCGTCGGCCTGACCGGGCTGCTCTTCGCGCAGGCGGCGCTGTTTCTGTGGCTCCTCGGCCGCAGCGACCGCCCCATGGCGATGCGATCGCCACAACGGGTGCTGCGCTTCGTGGCCGCCGACCTGACCGCTGCGCTCGAAAGCGATCCCCAAATCGATCTCGACAGCTACGTACGCGAGCAGTTCGGTCGGCTGACGTGGCGGATGTTCGTCGTGCAACCGGACGGACGGCTTGCCAGGAACCGCGACTTCACCGTGCCAGAGCCGCTGCTCCGTGCGGCGCAGAGCGCGGCGCGCGACGATCGTCCTGAGGTCTCCCGACGTGGGCTCGATTGGATCGGCGGGCGTATGCTCCGTCTTCGCGTCGACGGCCGCGTCGTCGCAGTCGTCGGCATCGCGCCGGGTGAAGGGCCGTGGACCCCGGTGTTTCGCGAATACGGACCTTCGCTCGCGATTGCAGCAGCGGTGCTGCTCGTCGCCGGTGCCGCAGGCATGGCACTGTTCGTCCTGCGTCCCGCGAGGCGACGTATTCGCACGCTACAGGCAGCAGCCGAAGCGCTCGGCGCCGGCGACAACGCGGCGCGCGCGCCTGAAACGGGCGGCGACGAAGTAGCGGCGCTGGCGCGATCGTTCAACCAGATGGCCGATGAGCTCGAAACGCGTGTGCGGGAGCTCAAGACCTCGGATCGGCTGCGGCGCCAGCTGCTCGCCGATGTCTCGCACGAGCTGATGACGCCCCTCACTGCGATGCGCGGCTATCTCGAGACGCTCGCACTCCCGGGCGCCGTGCCCGATGATGAGACGCGGGACCGGTATCTCCGGGTGGTGACGGAAGAGACATCTCGACTGGAGTCAATCGTCGGCGATCTCCTGGATCTGGCGAGGCTGGAAGGCGGTGGCTCGGTCCTCCATCGCGAGGCCGTTCCCGTCGATTGGCTGTTCGCCCGTGTCGCCGAGCGGCACGAGGTCGCGTTACGCGACCGCAGGATCGAGCTCGATTGGCGGATTGCGCCCGGAGCCGAGCGCGTGGACGGCGACGCGCGCCGATTGGAGCAGGTGCTGCAGAACCTCGCGGCGAACGCCGTGCGCCACACGCCATCGGGAGGCCGCATCAGCCTGAGTGCAGAGCCGCGTCAGGGGCGCGTCGTGATTCGCGTCAGCGACACCGGGACGGGCATCACCGCCGAACATCTGCCGTTCGTCTTCGATCGCTTTTACAAAGCCGACGCCGCACGCGCACAGGGTGACGGCCTGGGCAGCGGACTCGGTTTGTCGATTGTCAAAGCGATCGTGGAGGGACACGGAGGCCAGATCTCCGTGTCGAGCGCGCCGGGCGCCGGAGCCACGTTCGAGATCGTTCTCGATGCGGTGCGTGCGTGAGTGGCCACACGAAAGTGGCCCTACTGTCGCCTTCGCCGCGCGGGCTCACCGCCGATACACACGCACGTAATCCACCAGCATCTGCTGCGGAAACACGGTTGTCTGATCGGGGTTCCCCGGCCAGCTCCCTCCAACGGCCACGTTCAGCAGCATGAACATCTCGTGGTCGAACACCCAGCGCGCGTTCGCCGGCAGGTCCGACGGCCTCCGCGTCTGATAGTGGTGGTTGTCCGCGTACCACCGGATCTCTGACGGCTCCCATTCGATCGCATAGAGATGGTAGTCGTCGGCGAACGGGCGGCCGTCGGGACTCTGAAACGGCATGCCAATCGCGTCCGCGCCCGAGTAGCCGGGGCCGTGGACCGTTCCGTGAACGGTGGTCGGCTCGCGACCGATGTTCTCCATCACGTCGATCTCGCCGTCATCCGGCCAACCGCGCGAGTCGATGTTGACGCCCATCATCCAGAACGCGGGCCAGATCCCCTGACCGCGCGGAATCTTGATCCGCGCCTCGAAGCGGCCGTATGCCTGCGAGAACCGACCGAGGGTCTTCAACCGCGCTGACGTGTAGTCGCGCGGGATCCCGTCCGCTCCAGTGGACTTCTCGGCGCGCGCGGTTATGACGAGGGCCCCACGTTCGATCCGCGAGTTCTCCGGCCGATCGGTGTAGGTCTCGAGCTCCTGGTTCCCCCAGCCGTCGCCGCCAAAGTCGTAGACCCAACGTGACGGATCGGGACGGCTGCCATCCGCTCCGTCGAACTCGTCGCTCCAGGACAGCTGCCACGGGGCCTTCGCAGCAGCTGGCTGCGATGTGGGCGACGGCGCCGCGCTCGTGTCGGAGCCGCCGCACATGGCAATCGCGCAGAGCGCGACCAGCGGAAGCGCGAGCCGCACGACTCGCAGGACCCGCAACATCAGCCGTCGAATCTTCACGCTATTGAACCGACAGCAGCTCAATCTCGAAGACGAGAGTGGCGTTGGGAGGGATCGGGCCGTTACCTGCGGACCCATAGGCGAGGTCGGGCGGGAGCACGAGGCGCCGCTTCCCGCCAACCCTCATGCCGACAATGCCCTGATTCATTCCGGTAATCACGCCGTTGCCGCCGACCACGAAGGAGAACGGTGAGCCCGCGGGGCTCGACTGGATGAACGTGCCTTTGTTCTCCGGCGCCGTATCGGAATAGAGCCACACCGAGTAGTTGATGGTCACGGTCTTGCCGTTGACCGCCTCGTCACCCGTGCCGACGACCAGATCGGTCTGGCTGTAGGGCGCCGTCGGCAGAGGGGTGGGATTGCTGGGGCTGGACGATCCACCGCAGGCGGCGGACAGGACGAGCAGATGCACGGGCCACACACGACGAAGCATCCGGGAACCTCGCAAAAGGGGGCGCTGGCACGCCGCAGACAACGAAACAGGATAGCGCAGGGACGCTGTCCAGTGCTGCGGTGCAGCGGTGCTACGCCACATCCTGTTAACCACAGTGAGGTTTCTGCGTATTCAGAAGTAACGGTTCATTTCGCCCAAAACGGAGTCCTCATGCGGTTCCTCAAACCTGTTGTCGCCGCCCTCATCCCCCTGCTGGTGATAGCGTCAGTTCCTGCGGAAGCGCGGTCGCGGAGCGGCCGGGCGGTCACCGCTCAGGCGCCTCAGCCCCCGGCCGCGACGCGGCCGGCACCCGCGCGTCCGGCCAGCGAGCCCGCCGCCGCCCCTGCCCCCGCGCCGGCGCCGGTCGCGACGGTTGAACCCTACGACGCCAACGACACGCGCGAGCGGCTCCGCGACATCCTGCGCCAGTACCCACCGTCCGTGGCCGACGTCCTGCGCCTCGATCCGTCGATGCTGGGAAACCAGGACTACCTGGAGACATATCCAGCGCTCGCGGCCTACCTCGCGCAGCACCCCGAGATCGCACGGAACCCGGCCTTTTTCGTCGGCACCGAGCACGGGCGCAGCTGGAACGACGACACGCCTCAGGCGGCGGCGGTCCAGATCTGGCGCAATCTGGTCGATGGCATCCAGGTCTTCGCCGTCATCCTCGTGATCACCGGCGCGCTGATCTGGCTGGTGAAGACGCTCGTCGACTACCGGCGATGGCTGCGCATCTCCAGGATCCAGTCGGAAGTGCACACCAAGCTGGTCGACCGCTTTACGTCCAGCGAGGAGCTCCTGACCTACATCCAGACGCCGGCGGGCCGGCGATTCCTCGAGTCATCGCCCATTCCGCTCGACGTCGAGGCGCGGCCCACGTTGAGCGCACCGGTCAGCCGAATCCTCTGGTCCATCCAGATTGGCGTCGTGCTCGCGTCCGGAGGTTTCGGCTTGATTTTCGTCGGCAACCGGCAAACGTCGTCGTACACCGCTGAGCCGCTGCAGGCGATTGGGTCGCTCAGCATCGCGCTCGGTCTCGGCTTCGTCGTATCGGCAGTCGTCGCCTATCTGATATCGTCCCGGCTGGGACTGCTCCGCGGACTGCGCGAGGGTTCGGCCACCGATACCTCGGTCTCCGCGTGATTGCCGTATGGCTGGACGCTCATGGTGATTCGGGACATGACGCTTTCGGATGTCGATCGGCTCGGCCTCGAAGCCGAGCACGGTGCCGAAGCGCTCGCCATGGACGAGGACGCGTTCCGCGTGTTCTACGAGCAGACGGCTCGCGGTCTGATGGCCTACCTGTCGCGCGCGACGGGTGACACGGACGCAGCGACCGATCTGCTCCAGGAAACCTACTACCGGCTGCTTCGAGCGACGACGACGTTCGAAAGCGAGGCGCACCGCCGGCACTATCTGTTCCGCATCGCGGCGAACCTGGTGCGCGATCGGCGGCGGCGCCCGTCGCGGGAGATCCCGCTTCCCGAACCGGGCGAGGAGCAAATCCAGTTGTCAGAGAACTCGCTGGCCGGCGCGATTGCGGCCAGGCGCGATGTCGGTCGAGCGCTGGTGGCGCTGCGGCCGCGCGATCGGGATCTGCTGTGGTTTGCCTACGCCCAGGGCATGACGCATTCGGAGATCGCGGCGTCGCTCGGCGTCAAGAGCGGCAGCGTGCGGCTGCTGCTGTTCCGGGCGCGCGGGCGGCTCTTGGAGCTGCTGACAAAGACGAGAGGGTCGAAATGACACCGGCGGCCTGCCCCCGTGAAGCAGAAGTTCTCGTCGCCCTCGAGGGCAGCCGCCAGACGCACGCGGGCCGGACTTACGCGGGCAAGACGCACGCAGGCCCGAGCTTGAGCTCGGGCAGCCTTTCGGAGCATCTCGCCGAGTGCGACGTCTGCGCGGAGCTCGCAACGGCCCGGCTCATTGCCGACGTCCACTCCGACGGCCTGGAAGCTGCCAACATCCCGTCAGCCGGACAGGTCTGGTGGCGCGCGCAGGTTCGGGCACGCGCTGAGGCGCGTCGTGCGGCAGAACGGCCGATGCAGATCGTTCAGGCGGTCTCAGCCGCCTGCGTGGCAGGCGCGCTCGCCGCCGGTATCGGCTGGGCGTGGCCGTGGGTAAAGCAAGCCGCGTTCTGGGGTGCGGTCCCCACCGAGCTCACCTTCGCGTGGTGGCTGGCGATCGGCGCATGGCTGATCCTGGCGCCGGTGGCGCTCTACTTCGTCTTCGCGCGCGATTAATCCCATGCAGGGCGGACCTTCAGGTCCGCCCGCGGGCTAAACCCGCGCGTCCACGCACAGTCGCACTCGCCTCGCCGCGGGGCTAAAGCCCCGCCTCCACGGAGGCCGTGCTAATCTTCGTTTCGAATTGCCTCCACGCGCGGACGTGGCCCTCATCGGGGTGGTCGCCACCGTCTTTCTTCTGCTTGCGTCGAGCGCACGCGCGCAACCCGCGTCCGAGCTTCGGTGGGGCGGCGATCACGAGGGCGGCGCCCCATTCGTCGAGGCTGACCCGGACGATCCCACGCGACTCGTCGGATTCGACGTCGAAATCGCCGAGCTGATCGCCCGCGGTCTCGGTCGAACACCGCGCTTCGTGTTCGTTGCGTTCCCGTCGATCGATCAATCCGTCGCTCGCGGCGACTTCGACATTGGTCTCAGCGGCATCGAGGATACGCCCGCCCGGCGGGCCGCGCTGGCCGTGACCATTCCCTACTACGAGTTCCGCGAAGTCCTCACGGTGCGCGAGGCCGACCGTGCACGGTATCGCCGCCTCGAAGATCTTCGCGGCCGCAGAGTGGCCACGCTGGCAGGGACCCTGGCGTACGACCTGCTGCTCGAGGCCGAGCAATCGATGGGCGTTCGCCCCGTCTCGTACGACGATGACGTGCATCCCTACAGCGATCTGCAACTGGGTCGCGTCGACGCGGTGCTCCTCGACAATGTGATCGCGCTGCGGTCGACCGCCCGCACGCCAGGCCTGTTCACACAACCGGAGGGCGTCGCCACCGGCTACTACGTCGGCGTGCTCGCGCCGTCGAACCGCGTGCTGCGGGACCAGATAGACGGGATCCTGCGTCAGGCGATGCAGGATGGCCGACTCGAGGCAATTTTCCGGAAGTGGGATTGGTGGAACGACGACCAGCCGAAGCTGTACGCGCGGGTGTTGGAGACCGCGGGTGCCGGAACGCAAGCGTCGGCCTCCGTACAACAAGACGGCCACGCGAAAGCGTGGGCCTACGTGCGTCGTTACCTTCCTGCGCTCATTCGGGCGGCGGGCATCACGATCGCGCTCTCCGTTCTAGCGATGGCGCTTGCGGTCTCGGTCGGCATCCTGATTGCGACCGGTCGCGTCTACGGCAACCTCGCGGTCCGCACCGCCCTCATGGCCTTTGTCGAGCTGATTCGCGGCACGCCGCTCCTGCTGCAGCTCTTCGTCCTCTATTACGGGCTCGCATCGGTAGTCCGCTTGCCCGCCTTCGTGGCGGCCGTGATCGGGCTCGGTCTGAACTACGCCGCCTACGAGAGCGAGATCTACCGCAGCGCGCTCGAGGCGGTGCCACGCGGGCAGCTCGAGGCCGCGCGTACTCTCGGCTTGAGCGAGCGGCAGGTGCTGAGCCTGGTCCGTGGGCCGCAGGCGTTTCGGCTGGCGCTGGCGCCCATGACCAACGATTTCGTGGCGCTCCTGAAGGATTCGTCGTTGGTTTCCGTGCTCACGGTCGTCGAGCTGACGAAGCAGACGCAGATCTTTGCCACCAACATCGGGAGCTGGGTGGTTCCAGGCGCGCTCTGTGCCGCCCTCTATCTCGTCATGTCGTTGCCGCTCGCCCGCATGGCACGTCGGCTCGAGCACCGATGGAAGGCAGCAACGGCCGCATGAACGCGCCCCTGCTCCTCGACGTCAAGGACCTGAAGCTGCGGCGCGGCAGCCGTGAAGTCCTGCGATCGATCACGCTGCAGGTCAAGCGCGGGGAGCTCGTCGCGCTGATGGGGCTTTCGGGCGAGGGCAAGACGACGATCCTCCGCGCCGTCGCGGCGCTCGAGCCGTTCGATGGCGGATCGATCATGGTCGGCACGACGCGGCTCACCCCGTGCCGCCGGCATCCGCGCCACACGATTCGCGCCCTTCGCGACCAGGTCGGCATGGTGTTCCAGCATCACTGCCTCTTCGAGCATCTGTCGGCGATCCAGAACGTCTGGCTCGCGCCGGTTCATGTCAGGAAACTGGTGCCTGCTGACGCCGCAGCGCGGGCGAGGTCGCTCCTCGAGGAGCTGGGCATCGCACACCGCGCCGAGGCGCTGCCCCGGGAGATCTCGGGCGGCGAAGCCCAGCGCGTCGCGATTGCGCGAGCGCTCGCGATGGACCCGCCGCTCCTTTTGATGGACGAACCGACCGCGTCACTCGATCCGGTTCGTCGCCGTGATCTTGGCGAGACACTCGGCTCGCTGACGACGTCGGGCCGGACCTTGCTCATCACGTCGCACGACGACGACTTCGTCAGGGACTTCGCGACGCGAGTGGTCGTGCTCTCGGGCGGCGAGGTGGTCGAGGAAGGCCCACCGCATCGCGTCATCTCGCACCCCCAGCATCCTGACACCGAACGATTGTTGATGACGGAGCGCGAGCGCCGGCGTCCCGCTGTGTGATCGCCGTCGCGGTCACGGACGGACGCGGATCAGAAGGTCACGGACGGACACGGATTACTCTCTCAATGCTTGTCATGTTCGCCCTGACCCATCTTTTTTAATCCTGTCTGAAAATATGCCCAGCCACCGTTCCGTACTCGACGCCATCGCCCGCCGTGCGATGGTGGAGCATGGCCTCGCCCCCGACTTTTCTCCCGAGGCCATCGCTGAAGCCCGGCGTCTTCGTAGGTCCCAATCAGGAGAGATTCGCGATCTGCGGCAGTTGCCGTGGTCGTCGATCGATAACGCCGAGTCGCGCGATCTCGATCAGCTTGAAGTGTGTGGTGAGAGCAAGGATGGCGTCGATCGCCTGATGGTGGCCATTGCCGACGTCGACGTGCTCGTGCCTCGCGACTCGGCAGTGGACGACCATGCGCGGCAGAACACGACCTCGGTCTACACGGCGGCGCGGATCTTCCCGATGCTGCCCGAAGCGCTCTCGACGGATCGCACGTCACTCAACCCCGACGAAGATCGCTCCGCCATCGTCATCGAGATGGCGGTGGATGGCGACGGCGGCGTCAGGCACTGCGATATCTATCGGGCAGCGGTCAGAAATCACGCCAAGCTCGCGTACGAGGCGGTCGCCGGGTGGCTCGACGGGACAGCCGGCCCGCCCCCGGCACTGACCCAGTCGAGCGAACTCGCCGATCAGATTCGACGGCAGGACCAGATCGCGCAACGCCTGCGGCGACGGCGGGTCGAGAAAGGTGCCCTCGACTTCGATCGCGCCGAGACCCGGTCGGTCATCGAGGGCGACGATGTCAAGGGGCTGCGCGAGGTGCAGGCGAACCGGGCTCGCGACCTGATCGAAGACTTCATGATCGCCGCGAATACCTCGACCGCCGAGTTCCTCGCCGGGCGTGGCTACGCCTCGATCCGCCGTGTCGTCCGCACGCCGGCGCGGTGGTCGCGAATCGTCGCGCTCGCCGCGGCGCTTGGAGAGCACCTTCCTGCGACGCCCGATCCGCGTGCGCTCGAAGCGTTCATGACGAAGCGGAAAGCTGCCGATCCTGATGCCTGGCCGGAGCTGTCACTCAGTCTGGTCAAGCTGCTCGGACGCGGCGAATACGTGCTCGCCGGCTCGGCGTCGGCCGAGGGCGATCACTTTGCGCTCGCGCTGGCGCACTACACACACTCCACGGCGCCGAATCGCCGCTACCCCGACCTCATCACGCAGCGATTGATCAAGGCGGCGCTGACGAAGGCGGCGCCGGCCTATTCGAATGAGGTGCTGGCCGCGCTGGCGCAGCACTGCACGCGCCAGGAAGATGCCGCCAACAAGGTGGAGCGACAAGTGCAGAAAGCCGCCGCCGCACTATGGCTGTCGGGCCGCATCGGCGAGACGTTCAGCGGCGTCGTGACCGGCGCCTCGCAGAAAGGCACGTGGGCGCGCATCTTCAAGCCGCCGGTCGAGGGCAAGATTGAGCGTGGTTACGAAGGTCTCGACGTGGGAGACCGCGTCCGCGTGAGGCTGATCGACACGGACCCCGAGCGCGGGTTCATCGACTTCGAGCGTGTGTAGAAAGACAGGATGTACATGATGCACGGGATTACAAGCAATTCATCAGGTGCATCCGTTGATCATGTTCATTCTGCCTGACCGTGGGAGGCGACCTGAACGTCCGCCGCTAGCGATTCAGTCCACAACGTTCGAACGATTCTGATCAGCACGAGGCTGCTGACCACGAACACCACCAGCAGCACGAGCGCCGTCGACGTCCGGCCGTAGAGCAAATTACCCACCATAAAGAGCGACGACCAGATCGCGGCGCAGCCAGCGACCCAGCCAACGAGCGCCATCGGGATGTTGTCGCCGGTCGCCGCCAGCTCCGCGTCCGCGACGCCGGCCGCTGCGCGGATCGGCGCCCACCCCGGTCCGGCCGGGCGAACCGCGCGATAGAAGCGCACGAGCACCTCCCGATCGGTCTGTGGTCCGACATAGGCCGTGACCACCCAGCAGATCGTCGTCGCGATGACCGTGAGCACCAGCGCGGCATGCGTGCTGACGTGGACGCCGTTTTTCGCCAGTACGAGAAAGACGAGCGAGACGACGAACGAGCTGACCATGGCCACGACCTCGCACCACGCGTTCACGCGCCACCAGAACCATCGCACCAGATACAGCAGACCGGTGCCGGCTCCCACCTGCAGGATGATGTCGAACGCGTCCTTCGCCGTGTCGAGCACGAACACCAGCGTCGACGAACAGATGAACAGCAGGATGGTGACGATTCGTCCGGCACGCACGTAGTGATGCTCATCGGCATCGGTCCGGATGAAGCGGCGGTAGAAGTCGTGCACGAGATACGACGCGCCCCAATTGAGATGCGTCAGGATGGTAGACGAGTTTGCCGCGACCAGACCGCCGACCATCAGACCGACGAAACCGACGGGCAGAAACTTCAACATCGCCGGATAGGCGATGTCGTGCCCCAGCAGGCGTGGGTCCAGCCCGGGGAATGCGCGCTGGATGTCCGACAGCTCGGGGTAGACGAGGATCGACGCGAGCGCAACGATAATCCAGGGCCACGGGCGCAGCACGTAATGCGCGACGTTGAAGAACAATACGGCGCCCAGCGCATCGCGTTCTGACTTCGACGCCAGCATGCGCTGCGCAATGTAACTGCCGCCGCCCGGCTCCGCGCCCGGATACCACACCGCCCACCACTGCACGGCAATCGGCATGATGAAGACGGCGACCGCAATATCCCAGTTGTTCGAGAAATCCGGCAGCACGCCGAGATAGTCGACGCCGCCAGGTCCGCGCATCGTCGAGAGCTTGGAGATGAGGCCGTCGAGCCCGCCGACCTGCGGCGCGCGCAGTGCGAAGTAGGCCGCAGCAATCACCGCCGTCATCTTGATGAAGAACTGGATCATGTCGATGACGAGCACGCCCCACAGACCAGAGTGCGCGGCGAACGCGACGTTCAGGACACCAACGAACAACAGCGTCTGCCAACGGTCGAGCCCGAACAGCACGGCGGCGATCTTGCACGCGGCGAGGTTCACCGTCGCCATGATCATGCTATTGAAGAACAGGCCGAGGTACAGGGCGCGGAAGCCGCGGACGACGGAGGCGGCTTTCCCCGAGTAGCGGATCTCGTAGAACTCGAGGTCGGTCATCACGCCCGACCGTCGCCAAAGCCGTGCGTAGAAGAACACCGTCGCGACGCCCGTCAGCACGAACGCCCACCATACCCAGTTCCCCGCGACGCCGTTGCGACGCACGATGTCGGTGACGAGGTTCGGCGTGTCGCTGCTGAAGGTCGTGGCGACCATCGACAGGCCCGCGAGCCACCATGGCACTGCGCGCCCGGATAGGAAGAATTCGGATGTGCTGCGGCCCGAGCGCTTGCCGAAGAAGAGCGCCGGAACGAAGCAGATGAAGAGGCAGAATGCGGCGATGAACCAGTCGAGGGCTGTGAGATGCATGAGGCGTGGCGACTATACAAGAGACTGCTGATCCTGGCGAAACTCGACGTGTCGGCCGCGCGCGGGTCCGTCTGGGGCGGGGCGAGAAATACTTACGTAACCCGGCGGATTGTCGGGCCTGGAGACACGTTTTTGGCAGCTGTCAGGGGAGGGGGCTTCATGGAACCGCACGATTTGCCGATTTTTCTGGGAATCGGCGGAATGGCATTCGGTTTGAATAGAAATCGGGGCGGAGACGAGTTATGGCCAACGTTTCTCTTCAATATGTGAGAGCCCACGACATTGGCTATGGTCCGTCAGCATTCGGCGCCATGGTGTGCGATCCCGCGGGCCAGCCGATTGGCCGGCTCGAAGGATTCCTGATCGATCCGCAGAGCCAGACCGTTCGCTATTTCGTGGTCGACAACCTGCGAGGCCGTCACCTCGAGCGCCGGATGGTTCCTTTCGCCCCGGCGCAGCTCGATCTCGAGCACCACGTCGTGCGCCTGATCGATCAACCGCGCGCCGCCGCCTGAATTTCGCGGCACCCTGCGACTTCCCCCTACCCTCAGTCAACCCGGTCGGACTATCTTCGCGTCGATGAAGGTACACGTGACGCGCGCCGCGACTCGCTGTTTTGGCGTCTGCCTGCTGCTCTTGTTGTCCGCGCCCATCGCCGCGCAGAACGACACATGGACGGCTGACAACGGCAACGGCACGTTCTCGAATCCGCTCTTCTACGACGAATTCTCTGACTGCGATCTGATTCGCGTCGGCCGCGACTTCTACCTCACCGGCACGACCATGCACAGCATGCCGGGTCTTCCAATCCTGCATTCGCGGGATCTGGTGAACTGGCGTTTCCTGGCCTACGCGCTCGACAAGCTCGATCTCGGGCCCGCGTTTCGTCTCGAGCAGGGACAGAACGTCTACGGCCAGGGAATCTGGGCGCCAAGCTTCCGCTATCACAACGGCATCTTCTACATTTTCAGCAACGTGAACGGCCAGACCACGCAGCAGTTTCGCGCGACGAATCCTGCGGGCCCATGGATACGCACCGCCATGATGCGCTCGTTCCACGACGTATCAGTGCTGTTCGACGACGACGGCAAGGTGTACGTGGTGTGGGGCTACCGCGGCATCCGACTGGCGCAGCTTACTGACGACCTGCTCGACGTCGTGCCGGGAACGGAACGGGAGATCATCTCACCATCCGCCGGTATGGGCGAAGGGCTGCATCTCTACAAGATCCGGGGCAAGTACTACCTGACGAGCGCATGGTTCCTGGACGAAATGCGGATGCCAACAGCCCGCGCCGATCGACTCACGGGCCCATGGGAAGTCAACCAGGAAGTGAGCCGCGGTGAAGATTTCGGATTCGCCGAAGGATACCGACTGGATGCGCCTCCCGGCGCCGCTCGGCGGCCGCCATTTACCGTTCGGCCGGGGAATCCCGAGTCGTTCGGCCGCAACGCAATTCATCAAGGCGGCATCGTCGATACGCCGACGGGCGAATGGTGGGGCTTCTCGATGATGGATGCCAACTCCGTCGGCCGGCTGACCGCGCTGTCGCCGGTGACCTGGACGGATGGATGGCCGTACTTCGGGCTCCCAAACAATCTCGGTCGATCGCCGCGCACTTGGGTGAAACCGGAGACCGGGATTACCCACCCGCCTGCCGCGCCGTATCAGCGGAGCGATCGTTTCTCAGCACCGAAACTGCAACCCGTGTGGCAGTGGAACCATGTCCCGGTCGAAGGACGATGGTCGCTCACCGAACGTCCCGGGTATCTCCGGCTGCACGCGCTGCAGGCAACGGATCTCCTGAACGCGCGCAATACTCTCACGCAGCGGGCGATCGGGCCGCGATCGACACCGACCGTAGCCATGGACGCCTCCGGGTTGAAACCGGGCGACGTCGCGGGACTCGCACTGTTCAATCGCCCTTACACATGGCTGGGGGTGGTAATGGACAACGACGGCCCGGCACTGACGTACACCACCGAGGAAAACGGTACCGTCAGCCGCGTGCCGCTGCGATCGAGCAGAGTCTGGTTGCGCGCAGCCTGCGATTTCCTGAGCGAGTACGCAGAGTTCAGCTACAGCACCGACGGCAAGACGTTTCAGCGAATTGGCGAGCCGTTCCGAATGGTGTTCCAGTTGCTGACGTTCCAGGGAATTCGCTACGCGCTTTTCACGTTCGGCCGGAACGACCCTGGAGGATTTGCTGACTTCGATGAGATTCAGGTGGAGGAACCGAACCCGCGCGGGCTGATGCGGCCAATCCCGTACGGCAAGACCGTGCGACTCGTGACGGATGGACGCACGAAAAAATGGTGGAATGCGGAGTCGGACAATCGCCTGCAGGCCACCGACACGGGCGGCACCGACTTCACCGTCGTCGATCGCGGGCTCGGTCGTGTCGCGTTTCGCTCCGCGCACGGCCTCGTGTCGTCTGACGCCGACGGGCAGCTGAGGCTGCGGAACGGCGACGCTCGGACTAGCGAGACCTTTCAGTGGATTGAGACCTTCACGGGCGAGCTGATTCTGATGTCACTCGCGACCCACCGCTACGTGCGTCTGGAGGCAGACACGGGTCTCCTCCGCGCCGATAGCCGCGGCCCGCATCCCAATCGCGGCGATGGGGTTCGATGGGAGTGGAGCTTCGCGCCTGGCCGCTGAAGCGGAAGCGCGTCAGGCCGCGCTCGCCTGCCGAAGCGCCACGACCACGTCCGGACTGTGCACGAGCGTCTGATACACCACGCAGTACCGCTCGGTCAGCTCGATCAGCTTGTTCTTCTCGGCGTCTGACGCGTCCGTATCGAGCTCGATGGACAGACGAATACGCTGAAAGCCGACGGGGATCCCTTTGGCGACGCCAAGCGTCCCGCGGAAATCGAGATCCCCTTCCGCTGATAGCGTCGCCCCTCGCAGCTTGATGCCGATCGACGTCGCCACGGCCGACAGTGTGACGCCCGCGCATGCCACGAGCGCCTGGAGCAACATGTCACCCGAACACGCCGCGAACCCCGTGCCACCTGTAGCAGGATGCAGTCCTGCTTCGACCAGTGCGCGCCCCGTCTCGACGCTGCACGTGACATCGTCGCCAAGTGCGCCCTTGGCGCGAAGCGTGATGAACGCCGCGTTGGGGTCGGTTTTGTACTGCTCCTTCAAAGGCTGTTGCAGCGCACGAAGCTCATCTCGATTCATAGAAGTTTCTCTCTTGGGTACGCACGGTTTGTTCAGTCCGTCCCGGACCTGAGGGGGGTTACTGCGAGCGCCACCGCGTCGCCCGTCCCCAGCCGCCTCGCATCCACTTCAACGTAAACGAGATCGCGATCCGGCCAGGGATAGCGGCAATCGCGGGAACCCCGCGGCGCCAGCTCGAACGCCTCCACGTTCTGTCCGCGCAGCTTCACGGTCACGTGCGCATCGCCGGCGCCAGGCCGCGAGAAGGTGCGCGTCAGCCGAAACGCGACGCTGCCGCGACCGGCGAGCACATTGAATCCCGCGACACCGCGGAAGCGGCCCGATTGGCGACCGTCCGACCAGCTGACGCCATAGGATGGCCACGCGCGAAGGCTGCGTGGCACCTGTGGGATCGCTACCGCGGCCAGTATCACGCTGACGACGGCTGCGAGGACCATCGGCCGGCGCGTCGCCGTGGGGCGCCAGTTGCCGGCGACGACCACGCTCGCCAGGACCAGCAGCATGGGCTCGACCGGCGCACGAAGCCGAGCGCCGCCGAACCCGCCGACGCTCGCAATGCCGAGGTTCACGAGAATCCACAGGACGAAAAACGCCGCCAACGGGCGATTACGAGCGAAGGCCACGCCGAACGGCGCGAGAATGAGCACGGCAATCACGAGCAGATCCACGCCGAGGTGAAGCGCGATCTTCCAGAGGATCGCCGTTGCGCGACTCTGCGCGGTCACGTAAATCTGCAGTACTCGGCCACCATTGATGTGCAGCAGCGATCGCGCGCGTTCGGCGCTCTCCTGCAGGTATTTGAGGGGCGAGTCCGCGATAGTGGCCGACAGCGCGCCAAGCGTTTCGGACACGGACAGGGCGCGATCGTCCAGGGCCGCGTCCTGCGACACATGAATGCTCCCGTGCGAGTCGATTGGCGTGAACTGCCCCATGTGCAGCGACAGAGCAAGCACATAAGGGACGGTCGGCAGCGCGAGTCCGGCGAGAAGAACAGTCGAGTCTTTGAGTGCCCGGCGCCGGTCGTCGCCGATCCAGACGTGAAGCACGGCGGCGAGCGGCAGAAAGAACAGCGGCATCGATCGCGTCAGCGCCGCGAATCCGAACCCCACGCCTGCCAGGAACCAGTCGCGTCGCCTCGACGTCGCCAGTGCCTTCGCGACCAAGACGAAGCCAAGCACGATGAGCGGGATGTACAGCGTCTCTTGAGACGTGCTCCAAACGTTGAAGATGTTCAACGCCCAGACCGAAAAGCTGCCGGCCGCAATCAGCCCGGCGCGCGGCGAGTGTAGCCGGCGCCCGAGTTCGAAGATGAGGACGATGGCGGCCAGTGAAAGCACCAACTGCCCCAGGAGCGCCGTCAGCGGTAGATACGGGAACGACGCGAAGATCGAAAGAAAAACGGGATAGAGCGGCGGGAGCACGTGGCGGCGGCCGGCGATCGAAATCGTGACGGCGTCGAACGTCCAGTGCCAGCCGTGAGGACCCTCCGCGAGCTGACGCCCGCCGCGCAGATAGAAGTCGGGATCGTGCCAGCGGAAACCCGGCGGCAACGCGACGTGAAGGAGGTAGGCGAGCCTGAGCGCGAAGCCCACCACGACTATCGCTGCGAGCCGCATGGCTGGTTCGCGATTATGCGAGCGATGCGGCGTACTCTTCGTAGGTGCCCTTGAAGTCTTCGATCCGGCCGTGATCGAAGTGCCACACACGAGTGCCCACTTCTTCCATCACGTCCTGGTCGTGGGTGACGAGCATCACCGTGCCCTCGAATTTCTGCAGCGCCACGTTCAGCGCGTTGATCGATTCGAGATCGAGGTGGTTGGTGGGCTCGTCGAGCACCAGCACGTTGGGCTTCTGCAGCATGATGCGGCAGAAAAGGAGTCGAGCGGTCTCGCCGCCGGAGAGGGCGTCGGTCGGCTTGAGGCTTTCTTCCCCGCTGAACAGCATCTGCCCCAGAAGCCCGTGAATGTCCTGGCGCGCCGCCTCCGGATCGAAGCGGTGCAGCCATTCGACGACGGCCAGCCCCTTCTCGATGACACCCGTGTGATCCTGAGGGAAGTAGCCGATCGAAACCTCGTGGCCCCAGCGCACGGTGCCGGCGTCGATATCCCCAGGGGCTGCCTTGAGATTCGGCGCGTCGGCGAGCAGCGCCTTGAGCAGCGTCGTCTTGCCGTAGCCGTTACGGCCGACGAGCACGATCTTCTCGCCGCGATTCACGATCGCGCTGAAGTCGGAGATCACCGGCACACCGCCGAAGCCCTTGTTGACGCCCTTGAACTCGAGCGCCAGGCGACCCGACGGCCGGTTCATCGTGAACCGGATGTATGGGCGCTGAATGTTCGATCGCGCAAGCTCTGTGGTTTGCAGCCGCTCGACTTCCTTTCGCCGCGAGGTCGTCTGGCTGGCGCGCGTGCCGGCGCCGAATCGCGCGATGAAGTCGTTCAGCTGCGCAATTTTCTTCTCGCGTTGCGCGTTCTCAGCCTCGACCCGTGCGCGGATCTGTGTCTTCGCCATCACCGTCTCGTCGTAACCGCCCACATACGTGATGATCGTCTGGTAGTCGATGTCCGCTGTGTGCGTACAGACCTCGTTCAGAAAGTGACGGTCGTGCGAGATGACGATCAGCGTGCCGTCGTAGTGGACGAGGAATTCGCGCAGCCAGTGGATCGAATCCAGGTCGAGATGGTTCGTCGGCTCGTCGAGCAGGAGCGCCTGCGGATGGCCGAAGAGCGCCTGTGCGAGCAGCACCCGAACTTTCTGACCACCTTGGAGCTCCGCCATCTTCCGCATGTGCAGGGCATCCGGGATATCCAGCCCCTGAAGCAGAATCGCTGCATCGCTCTCGGCCGTGTAGCCATCCTCGTCGCCGACGATGCCTTCGAGCTCGCCGAGACGCATCCCATCGACGTCCGTCATCTCCGCTTTCGCGTAGAGGAACTCGCGTTCTTCCAGTGCGTTCCACAGCCGCTCGTTGCCCATGATCACCGCGTCGATGACACGCGCATGGTCGAAGGCGAACTGATCCTGGCGGAGCACGCCGAGCTTCGGCGGGCGGGTCACGGTCCCCTTCTGGGGCGGGAGCTCGCCCGTCAGGAGCTTCATAAAGGTGGACTTCCCGGCGCCGTTCGGCCCTGTCAGCCCATAGCGGCGGCCATCGGAAAAGGTGGTGGTGACGTCCTCGAACAGCACCTTCGAGCCGTACCGCATCGACACATCGCTGACTGAGATCATGTGGAACAGGGACCTTTCGAGTAGCTAGAACCTCCAATCCTATCACGATTTACAGACATCGCGAACCGAAGTCCCGCCTCCTGAGCGCCACTCGATCTGCCCGTGTGTGGCGCGCCTGCCTCGGAACCAAAAATCATTTGACACGTCTTAACCTATGTGTCATACAGTATGCTTCATACAGTATGCGGCAAATGGGATGTGCCACACGGTAACCTCATGGATGCGGACATTTTCGAAAACCTTCGGCTCGAGCTCAGGCGTGGGTGCCTGATTCTCGCTGTCCTCGCGCAGCTTGAGACCGAGCGTCACGGCTACGCGCTGCGCAAGTCGCTCGCGGACCTCGGCCTGACGATCGATGAAGGGACGCTTTACCCGCTGCTGCGCCGTCTCGAAAGCCAGGGCCTCCTCGTCAGCGAGTGGCGCGAAGAAGACAAACGAAACAAGCGGTTCTACCGCCTCTCACCCGCCGGCGCCGAGACGCTGCAGCGGCTGCAGACCGAGTGGCAGAGCCTCAACGCGTCGATGGATCGGATTCTTTAGGAGCGCAGCATGGAGCTCGTCGATCGCTACGTCCACGCCGTCAAACGTCATCTCCCTGCCATGCAGCAGGACGACATCGCTAACGAGCTGACCGAGGACATCCTGTCGCAGATCGGCGACAAGGAAGGGGAGCTCGGACGGTCGCTGACCGAGGCGGAGCAGGAAGCGGTGCTGAAGCAGTACGGCCACCCGTATCTGCTCGCGATGCGCTATCGGCCGCAGCAGTACCTGATCGGGCCGTCGCTCTTCCAGTTCTACGTGCCTGCACTCAAGATCGCGCTCGCGCTCGCGTTTGCCGTGCAGGTCGTGGTGGCGCTCTCGGTCGGTCTCTCGCAGAACGCGCCAGCGCGGATCCTCGGGTGGATTGCGCGGTTCCCTGGCGTGGCGCTGCAGGTGGTCTTCTGGGTCACCATCGTGTTCGCGGTCGCCGACTACTGGCAGGCGAAGCTGCACCTGTTCGACAAGTGGTCGCCCCGCACGCTGCCGGCCGTCACCAGAACAACCCGGCCGGCGAAGCCGGTCGGCCTCGTGATCGAGGTCGTGGCGAATCTGATCTTCATCGCGTGGTGGCTCGCCATACCGTCGTATCCGTTCCTGATGCTGGGGCCAGCGTCCGCCTTCCTCGGCTTCTCGCCGGCGTGGTCGCGGGTGTACTACGCCGCGTTCGTTCCCGGCATCGTGGGAACGGTGCTGCTCCTCGTGAACCTTCTCCGGCCGACGTGGACTTGGCTGCCTCGCGTGCGATCGCTGACGACCAACGTGCTGGGACTGTTCGTGGTCTCGGTAGCGATCAATGCCGGCGCCCTCGTCGTCCCGCTGCAGGGTTCGGCCGATCTCGCGCGTCTCGTGAAAGGGATCAACGACATCACCTCCGCCGTGCTCGTCATCATCTCGCTCATCACGATGGCGCAGGTCATTGCGGATGTCTATCGCCTCGTTCGTTCTCCGTCAGCGTAGTCAAGGCTCTGTGCAACGAGAGGAAGTGACTTATGTCTACGCTCAGTGTTTCCGCTCCAGCCGCCGTGGCGGCGCCGTCAACGCGAGAAGCGGCGCGATCGGCCGTCAATGTTCCGATCGGGTATCTTCGCGCCTTCGTCATTGGTCTCGTGATCCTGCACCACACGTTGCTTGCGTACCACCCGTTCGCGCCGCCGCCCAATGCGACGCTGACTGCCGAGCCGCGCCTCTGGCCGGCCTTCCCGGTTGTGGATCCGCAACGCTCGATGGTGGCCAGCGTCATCGTCGGCTTCAACGAAACGTTCTTCATGTCGCTGATGTTCCTGCTGTCGGGCCTCTTCGCGTGGCACAGCATCCAGCGGCGAGGCGCGTGGGCCTTCGTTCGGGTGCGAGCGTTGAGACTCGGTCTTCCGTTTGCCGTCGGATCGCTGCTGCTGGCGCCGCTGGCCTACTATCCCGCCTATCTGCAAACGACCGCGCGCGCGACGAGTGCGGGCTTCTGGGATCAATGGACGTCGCTCGGCATCTGGTATTCGGGGCCGGTCTGGTTCGTCTGGGTCCTTCTTGTGCTTGATTGCGTTGCCGCGGCGCTCCTGACCTATGCCCCGCGCGCGGCTGAGGCGTGGAAGCGGGTCTGGGCACGCACGTCGGACAACAGCCTGCGGTTCTACGCGACGCTGGCGGTGTGCTCGCTAGCGGCGTACCTGCCAATGGCCGTGACGTTCAGCTCATTCGCCTGGTGGGCGTACGGTCCGTTCACGGTGCAAACGAGCAGAATCCTTCACTACGCGCTGTACTTCCTTGTCGGCGTTGCGCTCGGCGGCGCCGGCCTCGATCGCGGCATCCTCCGAGAAGGCGGTCCGATGTCCCGCCGCTGGATCATCTGGCCGGTCGTCGCGCTGTTCGCGTTCGCCTTCGCCGCAGCAATCGTCATTGCTGCCGTGAGCTCGCCAGGCGCGACGAAGTACTGGGAGGCGTTTGGATCGTTCGGCTTCGTCCTGTCGTGCGCGGCCTCGTCATGCGCGATGCTCTCGCTCTTCCTCCGGTTCGCGCGCCGCGCCAACGCTGCCGGCGACAGCCTCCGCGACAGTGCCTACGGGATCTACCTGATGCATTACGCCTTTGTCAGCTGGCTGCTATATGCGCTGCTGTCGTCGTCCATCGGTGCACTGCCGAAGGCTGCAATCGTGACCGTTGGTGCGCTGGGACTGAGCTGGTTGACGAGCGCGGCGTTGCGAGCCATCCCGACCGTGCGGCGCGTGATCTAGAAGCTCGCCCGAGAGCCGGCGAGTTTTGCCACTGAGGCTCAGAGCTGGCATTCCTCTGGGTCTCTGTGGCAGTTTCCTCTGAGCCTCTGCGGCGGTATCCTCTGTATCTCTGTGGCATCACTCCTCGAGCAGCTCGCGCAGCTCGTCCCGTCCGATCGCCTGCTGACGCGACCGGGCGCGCTCGCCGCCTACGAATCTGACGGCTTGACGGCATTCCGCGCACGGCCCAGAGCGGTCGTGATCGCTGAATCGCAGCAGGAAGTGATCGACACCGTGCGCCTATGCCACGCGGCTGGCGTGCCGTTCATGGCCCGCGGCAGCGGCACCAGCCTCTCGGGCGGCGCGGTTCCCATCGAAGACGGCATCGTCATCGCGCTGAACCGGCTGAATCGGACCGTGCGATTCGATCCCGCCGCGCGTATTGCCGTCGTCGAGCCCGGCGTCATCAATCTCGCGGTGACGGCGCTCGCCGCGCCTCACGGTCTGTACTACGCGCCAGATCCATCGAGCCAGCAGGTCTGCACGATCGGCGGCAATGTGGCATTCAACTCCGGCGGCGCGCACTGCTTCCGGCATGGCATGACCGCCAACCACGTGCTGGGTCTCCGGGCCGTCCTGGCGGACGGCACGCTCGTGTCGCTCGGCGGCGAGAGCCTCGAGCAGGCGGGACCTGATCTCGCCGGTCTGTTCGTCGGGTCGGAAGGTTTGTTTGGCGTGGCGTTGGAGATCACGCTGCGCCTGGTCGCGCGCCCGCAGGTGTACCGCACCGTGTTGGCGGCGTACTCGAGCCTGCAGGCGGCCGGCGATACCGTCTCGCGCGTGATCAGATCGGGCCTGCTGCCCGGCGCGATGGAAATCATGGATCGCCTGGTCATCGACGCGGCCGAGGCTGCCGTGCAGGCGAACTACCCTGCACACGCAGCGGCGCTCTTACTGGTCGAGCTCGAGGGTGAGCAGCCTCAGGTGGCGATCGAGTTCGAGGAACTGCAGCAGATCCTCGCTGAGTCCGGCACCACCGAAACGCGGGTGGCACGAGACGAAGAGGATCGCGCACGGATCTGGAAAGGTCGGAAGTCCGCATTCTCGGCGGTAGGCCGCCTGAGTCCCGACTTCATCGTGCAGGATGGCGTCGTCCCGCGCGCACGCCTCGGCGAAGCACTCGTCGAGATCGAGGCGCTCTCTCGTAAGCACGGGATCCGCGTGGCCAACGTGTTTCATGCAGGCGACGGCAACCTGCACCCGTTGATCCTCTACAACGGCCGCGAAGCGGGTGCCCACGATCGGGCCGAAGTGCTCGCCGGGGAGATCATCCGGCTGTGTATCAGGCTTGGCGGATCGATCACCGGCGAGCACGGCGTCGGCCTGGAGAAGCTGCAATTCCTCGGCGAAATGTACGACGAGCCCTCGCTTGACTGCATGCGTCGTTTGCGGCTCGCGATGGATCCGCAGCAGCTCGCGAACCGCGGCAAAAAGCTGGCGGATGCCGCCGGCGCCAGCTACTCGCACGGCTTGCATCCGCTGGAGCAGGCCGGCATCATCTCGCGCGCATGACCCATCGTCCCGAGTCCCTCGACGACTTGCGCCAGGCCGTGGCGACGACGCCGCGCCTGTCGATTCGTGGGGGCGGCACGAAGACCGGTCTGACGGGTGCAGTCGGGGACCGGGCCGTCGTCGACCTGTCGGCGGTGGCGGGCGTCACGGAGTATAGCCCCGAGGAGTGCACCTTCTCGGCGCTGGCCGGCACGCGGGCCGCGGACATCGAGCGGCTGCTCGCAGCGCACGGCCAATATCTGCCGTTCGATCCTCCCTTGATGGCTGCCGGCGCCACGATTGGCGGCGTGGTCGGCGCCGGCGCCAGCGGCTCGTGCCGCTACCGCTACGGCGGCATCCGCGACTTTCTGATCGGGGCTCGGATCGTCGACGGGCGCGGCCAGCTGATCACGGCCGGCGGCAAGGTAGTGAAGAACGCGGCCGGTCTCCTGATCCATCAGGCGATGGTCGGCAGCTGTGGCCGCTTTGGCGTGCTGGCCGAGTTGACGTTCAAAGTCTTTCCGCTTGCGCCGGCGCGGGCGACTGTCAAGGCGTCCGCGGGTGACCTGTCCGGCGCGCTCGACGCGATGGAAACCGTGCGCCGCGCGCAGTTCGAGCTCGAGGCGATCGACATCGCGTCTCCGTCAACGCTGCTGATTCGAATTGGTGGTGCGGCCGATGCGCTGCCGGCGCGAGTCGCAGCCCTTCGCGAAACGGTTGGCTTTCAGGCGGACGTGTTGGACGGCGATGCTGACGACGCCGAATGGAGAGGCGCGCGCGAATTCACGTGGGCAGCGCGTAACGTTCCTCTCGTGAGAGTTCCTCTCACGACGCCGCAGGTCCCTGCCTTGGACAACGTGCTGACCCGTGGCGGCGCGACGCGGCGCTACGCGCTCGCCGGCAACGTCGCGTTCATTTCGTGGCCACAACAACTGGACCAGCTCTCTGACGCATTGAACACCCTTGGTCTTACCGGCCAGGTGCTGATCGGCCCGCCGGGCCGACCGTTCATCGGCGCACCTGTCGAGGACGAATTCGGTCGCCGTGTTGCGTCAGTGCTCGATCCCGACGGCCGCTTTGGTACCGACTGATGCAGCATCGGATTCCCGTGGAATCGTTGCCGCCAGGCGGCGCCGCGATGGCGCGAGCGGTCGAGACCTGTGTGCACTGCGGCTTCTGTCTGCCCTCCTGTCCCACGTATCGCGTCCTCGGCGAAGAAATGGATTCGCCACGTGGCCGCATTGTCCTCATGAAGCAGGCGCTCGAGGGCGAGTTGCGGGCGGTCGACGTGCTTCCGTACATCGATCGGTGCCTTGGCTGCCTCGGGTGTGAGACATCGTGCCCGTCTGGCGTGCACTATCGCGACCTGCTGATCCCGTTTCGCGCGAAGGCCGAGGTCGAAGCGAGATCGCCGGCGATGGCATGGCGCGTTCGCACATTGCTCCGCGTGATGGAGTCGCCCCGCCTCTTTCGAGCTGCCGTGTTCGGTGCGCGTCTGGCGCGCCACGCGGGCTCTCTCGTGCCTGCCGCTGTCCGCCCGATGCTTCGTCTCCTTCCCGCATCGATTGAGCGCGCCCGTCCACTGCCCTCCCTCGTGAACGCGGCCGGCGTGCGCCGGGCACGAGTCGCGCTCCTCAGCGGGTGTGTCCAGCAGGTGCTGTCGCCCGACATCAATCACGCGACGCTCAGAGGTACTGGCGGCGAACGGCGTTGAAGTGATCGCGCCCCCGAATCAGGGCTGCTGCGGCGCGCTCGCCGGACATGCCGGTCATGCCGAGCACGCGCGGGCACGCGCTGAGAAGCTGCTTCGCGCCTTTCCGTCCGACGTCGACGCCGTCGTGACAAACGCGGCCGGCTGCGGATCGGCAATGAAGGACTACGGCGCCCTGTTTGCGGGCACAGCGCTCGAAGACGAGGCGAAGCAATTCGCAGCGCGTGTGCGTGACGTGTCGGAACTGCTCGATGGGTTGGGACTGATCGGCGCACCGGCGCTGCCGGCGCCGTTGACCGTCGCGTACCACGACGCGTGTCATCTGTCGCATGCCCAGCACGTGCGCGGGGCGCCGCGGCGGCTGCTCGCAACCGTTGGGAATCTCACTGTCCGCGAGATTCCGGACGCCGATATCTGCTGCGGGTCGGCCGGCCTCTACAACCTCGAGCAGCCGGAGATCGCTGTGAAGCTCGGCGCCGCGAAAGCCGGTGCGGTCGCGGCCACGGGCGCGGCAGCACTCGTCGCCGGCAATGTCGGATGTCTGGTGCAGATCGCCGCGCATCTCGATCGCATGGAGCACCGCATACCGGTGTTGCACACCATCCAGCTGCTCGATCGCGCCTTCAGATTGGGGTCGGGATAAGTTTCAAATTTTGCGATCTTCGGACCGTAGATGGGGCCGCCCCCGCGGCCGCAGACCCGTCTGCCAGCCTAGGCTACTGATGGTTTGTTCGCGCCACGACTCCGACCCGAAGGGGACGCTTCGGTTGATGGCATCACGCAGTTGCAGGAGGTCGGGCAAATTCTCCTCGGCGTTCGCATCTTCTTCCCAGGACGCCGGGCGCCGTACGGGCCACGGGTGCAACCGCGGACCGGACAAATGCCACTGACACGACGCGCTGCTCCAGTCCCAATCCTCGACCCGACGGACCAGTCGCGCGCGGACAGGGTTCCGCTCCACATACCGGCAGACGGTCAAGAAGTGAACGTCGTCTCTGACAGGAATCGCCTTGAATCGACCCTGGTAGATCGTGCCGCTGCCGACTGTGTTGTGAACAAGATGCCAGCGTCTGGAGTGCGTCGACGTTATCCAGGCCATGAAGGCGGACAGGTCACCGTCTTCTCGCGGCCAAAGCACGAGATGCCAATGGTTGGACATGACCACCCAACAGAGAAGCCGCATCCCCGGAAATCTGTCGGTGGCTTCCCGCAACACGTCGACGAACAGCCTGTAGTCGCCTGGTCGATCGAATAACGGAAGGCGACGCGCTCCGCGATTCATGACATGAAAGACCAGCCCACCGGTTCCTTGGCGAGGCCTTCTGGGCATCGCCCTGAAGGAAGCAACGCGCGGGCCAGCGATTCTCCGCAGCGACAGACGGTCTGGCACCTGCAGCGGTGATGAGAAATTTGACACAGAGGCCATCGGCTGAGAGCGCAACCATTGAAATTCATCCCGACCCCGCTTCCGACCCCGCTTCCTGGGACGCTAGGACGTCGGACCGCTGGCGAGTTTCGCGGCCTTGCTGCGGACGAACGCCGAGTTCAGCTGCGGCAGCGAGTTGAACCTCGCGGCCTTGCCGCACCACTGCCCCGCCTTGGCGGTGTCACCCTTCGCCTGATACGCCAGACAGAGGCGATAGAGGTTGTAGGGGTTCTGGTTGCCCGCCTGTTCGAGCTCCGAAATCGCCTCTTCCGGCTTTTTCTCCTGCAACGCCACGATGCCGGCCAGTTCGTGCGCCTGACGGATGAAGGGCAGGATTGCGCGATGTCTCGGCCCCCGAGCGAAACGCCTGCAGTTCCGTCCGCGCCCCCGCCAGGTCGTTCCGGCCGAGTGCGATCCTTGCGTTGTTGAAGTGCGCGAACAGCCGCGCGTTTTTCTTGATGTCGCTCGGAGAGACTGGAGCCTTCGGTCACCTTCAGGCTCTGGTCGAAGGCGGCTCTGGCGTCGTCGTACTTCGCCATCTCGAGGAGAATCTGGCCCTTCGTCTGGAGATCCCCGGCCATCGCTGCGGCGTCCTTGGCCTGCTCTGCGATCGCGTATTGCTGGTCCATGGCGGCGAGTGCCTCGTCCCATTTTCCGCGGTCGACGGCAAGCACCGTACGGCCGAAGAGCGCCGTCCTGCGGTCGCCGTCGCTGCGCGCCTTTTTCGTAATCATGTCGAGCTCTGACGTAGCTTCGCCCGTCTTGCCCATATACATGAAATCCGCCGCCCGCCCCAGGTGCGAGGCCAGGAAGTTCGAATCGATGGCCAACGCTTTCGCGTACTGCGCAAGGGAGTCCTGGAAGCGCCCCATCTTCAGCAGGAGCTCGGCGTAGGAGTCGTACAGATTCGGATCCTTCGGGATGAGCTCGATGTATTTTTTGAACGCCTGCTCGGCATTGGCATAGTCGCCTTTCTGGCGGTACGCGTATCCGAGGATGTTGTACGCCGGCGAGTAGCTCGGGGCCAGTTCCGTCGCCTTCCTGTAGTGCTCGATGGCTGCGGTGAAATCCTGCTGGCCGAAGTAGTAGCCGCCGATGTTGAAGTGCGCCCGTTCGTCGCTCGGATAGGCGGCGATGAGCCGATCGAGGTACCCCTTCTGTTTGGTGGCGTCACCGTTCGCGCCCGCCTCGGTGGCAAGGATGAGCAAACGTTCGCCGTCGGACGCCTTCGTGGAGAGCGCGACGGCCTTGCGCAGATGGTCGAAGAATTCCTTGGGCGATGGCGCAGCGTTCGCGCGGCTCAGTTCCGCGAGCGCGAAGCCCGCGTCGAGTGAGATCGCTTTGTCGAAGTGCTGGATCGAGTCCTGCGCTTGCAGCTTTTCGGCCAGCTCACGGCCCTGTAGAAACTCGTTCTTCGCAGCGTCCGACTGGTTGTTACCGGGATCTTGCCGCTGTCCGGCGAGGCTGGGATGGGAGCGGCGTCGCGGCCGGCGCCCACCGCGCCGCCGGTCGCGGACAGCGCCAGGG
Source organism: Vicinamibacteria bacterium (assembly GCA_963800785.1). Lineage (GTDB taxonomy): Bacteria > Acidobacteriota > Vicinamibacteria > Vicinamibacterales > JAENWD01 > JAENWD01. Next base: position 148,692 of record CAWDCH010000018.1, on the reverse strand, counting down.
CGATGGCCGTCGCCACGACGCGAAGCGGCAATACATTCGGGGTCATCGGGTCTCTCCTTGTGACGGAGGCGGCGAGTCTACCGCGAAGCGGCACTGGCAAGTCAGGGCACATTGATCGAAATTGAGGCCGACGTGCAGTTTGCAGGGGCGGGATTCTTGGAACTGGGACAAACGCCTGAGGAGCAGACAGACCACCCCGTCGGATCAGCGGTGTGCATCGACGGTCAGTTCCACGGCGTGGCGGCGATGGCGTGGATGAAGGCGATGCGTTCCTTTCGGGACGTAATCACTCGCGTTTGCGACCATCCCTCGAAGCTGGTTGAAGCGTGTGATCTTCTTTACCGCCGACACGAGATGCTCAGCGTCGAGGCCAAGGCTGCGGAGCGTCAACACCGCGATACCATCACAGCTCAGTTCGAGCTGCTGCATCTTCTGGTGGTCATTGCGCGCCATGGCCTTCTGGTATTCATCCCACACATACTCGTGCGCGATTTCGTCAGCGACCAGCGCCGCGAATTCCTCCGCGCTCACCACGTAGAGTGCATCTCGCGACGCCAGCAATACCGAGGCGCGTGGACACCGACGAAAGCATGCCCGACGTCGATGACCTTGAATCTCACGACGCCCGAGCGCTGGCGGAAGTCGAGCGCGGGTCTGGCGGTTTCGATCTTCAATAGCTCAGCCGGCTTCGGCTGGAGCCCTCCCTCCTTGGGCAAGGAGGCGACGACCGCGTCGCAATCCGCCCGTCCGAGCGGTGCCGGAGGGGACTGTGTCAGAAATTCGTGAACGCCGGTGTCCGCGAGGTTCGAAATAGGCCATCGCTGGTCTTTACCGGCGCCTTGCCCTGATCCAGGGCCCAGGCCGGAAGCGCCGTCGCTGAAACGCACGCAACAAGAGCCGCAAGTCGCTGCCCCATGCTTCCACCTCCGGGTTCGAGGCGGCGTGAGCCGCGGCTGGATCAATTGACCCTGCGCGCTTGGAAAGTCTTTTGGGCGGTCGTAGAACGGGCTGGTTTTTTTTGCTTGAACCGTCTTTGAGGCCGTTGAGATGGAGGGCGCGACAAACGGAATCGGCGGTCCGGGCGGGAGGTTGCCCGATGTCGACCGGGGATAAACGGAATCTCGCCTACGAGTTCGGACCCTTCCGGCTCGATCCTGCCGAGCGATTACTGCTGCGGGATGGTCAGGTCGTGCCCCTCACCCCGAAGTCGTTCGACCTACTGGTCTATCTCGTCGAACACCACGGCCATCTCGTCGAGAAGCAATCGTTGATGACGGCCCTGTGGCCGGACACCGTCGTCGAAGAAGCGAATCTGGCCTATAACGTCTCGGCGCTGCGGAAGGCGCTGACCGACGGACGGGAGGACGCAAAGTTCATCGAGACCGTGCCGACGCGCGGCTACCGCTTCGGTGCGCCCGTCATCGAATCGCGTCCGCCCTCGGATCTCCCGGACCATCGACGTCGGCGCTTGTGGCTCATGGTCGGAGCGGTGCTGCTGGTTGCGACGACCGGCGCGGCCGTGCTCGTCCTGACACCGGCTCTCCGCTCGCGCTCCCCGGAGCGACGTGCCACAACAGTTCATCCCGAGTTCAGGCGGCTGACAGCAAACCCGACCGAGATTTTCGTGTACTCGAGCTCCATCTCACCCGACGGCAAGTACCTCGCCTATTGCGATCGGACGGGTATGCACGTGCAGGTCATCGACACCGGCGAGACCCAGCGGCTTGCCGACACGCGTGGCATGGAAATCCTCGGCTGGAGCGACGACGGGACGAAGATTCGCGCGCGCGAGATGTTCGGACCGAAACCCGCAATCTGGGATGTATCGCTGGTCGGAAGCGCCCGCCGAAAATCAGGGCTGGTCTGGCCCGACGGTGGTGTATCGCTCGCGCCGGACGGCTCCTCCTTCCTCAGGGTCACGCCGGATGGCGAGCTGCGCGTCGAGCCCATCCATGGAACACCCCGCCGGGTCGCGCGCCTTGGCAAGGATGAATGGATAGCAATGACTGCCTGGGCTCCGGACGCGAAGAGAGTCTTCTTCCTGCGAAGCAATAACCCTGTGGCGAGTGTAGTGACGGCGCTTGAAACCTTCGCTGTGTCGGACGGAGAGCCGTCGGTGATCTTCAGGGCGCCGCGCGGTCAGGTGATTCGGGTCATCGGGCCGCCGGATCAGGAGGGACGGCTCATCGCCTTCATGGGTCTGCTCGGCCGTCCCGATGACATCCACATCTGGGAGATCCGAGTCGACCTGCGGACAGGCGCGCTGGTTGGCGAGCCTCGCCGGCTGACGGAATGGAACGAACCAGGGTGTCAGCAAATCACTCAGTCGCTGGACGGCAAGCGAGTGGCGCTGCACACGGGCTGGCACCAGAGCGATGTCTACGTTGCCGCGTTCGACCAGCGTGCGGCTCGGCTCGATTCTCCGCGCCGCCTCACGATGAGTGACCGTGAGGATTATCCAAGCGCGTGGACCCCGGACAACATGAGCATCATCTTCAGCTCGAGGCGGGTCGATCGTCAGATGGACATTTTCATGCAGCACATCGACGGCAGAGATCCGCAGCTCCTCGTGACGGGAGACGGGGAAAGAATTATGCGCGCGTGACCGGCGACGGCCGCTGGATATTGTTCATCCAGTCCGCTTCCCCATCGCCATCATTGGCAATTACGCCGCCGACGCGCGTGATGCGTGCACCGATCGAGGGCGGGATCGCCGAAGAGATATACGCAAGCGAGGGAACCGCATGGCCACAATGCTCCCTCTCCAAGGAATGCATCGTGCTTCGACTTGCGAGGCGACAAGGGGATCATCTCATCGCTCGATCCCATCCGGGGCAAGGGTAGCCGAGCTCCTGACGCTTCCTTCGACCGTGGGTAGTGCCTACATCCTCCCCAGTGGAACGGAGCTCGCTTATATCCCGCCGGGCGACGCTGAACGAAATCACATCCGGGTGATTTCGTTCCGTGGAGCGCCCGGCGAAGGAGATCATCGTTCGAGCCGCCCGCGCTCTCGCAACTACCGATCCGCTGCCGGACGGCAGTGGATGGCTGTCGGTCAATCACACGAGTGAGCGGTCCGAGCTGATGTACATCACCCGGGATGGGAGCGGGCACGTGCTGTGGGCGCCTGAGCGGACGAGCGTCATCGCCGCCATCCCGTCACGTGATGCGAAGCACCTGGCCATTCACACCACCACGAGGACAGGCAATGCCTGGCTGATGACCGGCCTTCAGAAGTAATACTTCACTACCAACTCCACGATTCTGCGCCCGCGCTTCAGATTGATCTTCCCGAAGTTCTCGATCGTGTTCTGTGTGAAGGAGTAGCCGCCCGTCGGATCGCACACACCGTCCGCGTAGTCGCCGATCCCGTTCGGCACATGATCGACGCGTCGATTGCACGTCGTCTCCAGCGCAAGATCGATGTCGTTGCCGAACTCGGGTTTGACATACGCCATGTTGAAGATGTTGAAGAACCCCGCGCGGAACTGCAGTCTTTGATCTCCTCGTATGCTGAAGTTCTTGAACAGTGTCACATCGTGATTCATCCGCCATGGGGTGCGGAGGTCGTACGGCGGAATGAGCGGTGGACTCTCGCCGAAGTCGGGCACCTTGATGCAATCCACGTTCAGGAGCTTCTCCCCCACCGCCGAGCCGTCGAGCCGAGGGTCGCACTTAAACTCCGGCGCCAGGCTGTTGCCGGCGCCGCCTATGAACCCGCTCTGGTCGGGTCCGACGACGTCGGGCGTCCCGAAGTAGGCCTGCGACACGCCGGGACCGGCGGCGTCGCCTGAAAACGCCAGGTGTATGGGCACGCCGCTCAGGAGCGTCGAGATGCCCGAGAGTTGCCAGCCATTCAGGAGACCGCGGCCAACAGCATGGTCAAGACGCCCGCGCGCGCCATCGGGCAGCATCACGTTCCACGACACGTTGAGGATGTGTCTCCGGTCTTCGTTCAGGACGCCGTGCGTCCGCGACGCGTCGAAGGGATCGCGGTAGCCGGGAAGCGTGCCCGTACTTCGGCTCAACGTGTAGGCCACGAAGTACTGGAGGCGCTGCCCGGCCTGCCGGCTCAACGTGACCTGCAGCGAGTGATACTGCGACGTCCCCTCGAATTCGTTCTGCTGGATGAACCCATAGGCTGGAAAAGGCCGCCTGGAGTTGACGACGCTGAAATCAAGGTTCACGCGGTTCACCGGGATTGAGAGATCGGCGTTGCCGACGACGCCACTCGAAAGCGCGCCGAGCGGCACGACGTTGCCGTCAACGAAGCTCCCCAGGTCACGCCCGGTTGTCCCGACGTACGCAAAATCAACCGTCTGATTCCAGAAGATGCGGCGGGCGAACGAGACGCCGTAGCTGTGGGTCTTCAGAAATGTGAACGACGCAGGCGTCTGGGTGAACAGCGACTGCGATGCCAGGAGAGCGTCCAACGGAATCAAGTGGGCGGTGTCGTACGTCAGTCCCGTACCGCCGAGACTCGTGTCGTAATACGCATCCGCCGATACCTGAAATGCGTTGGGCGGCATGAACTGGGCGATGCTGGACTCGAGATCGCCGGCGGGACGACTCTCGAACAGGCCGTATCCGCCGCGAAGCACCATAGTGCCGTCGCCCCTGATGTTCCACGCCGCGTTGATCCGCGGCAGGACGAAAGGCTTGCGATTCGGAAGGACGCCGAGCGGCGCCTGGCCTCGCGATGCGTACCGCACGCCGTTCAGTTGCTGGTCCTGCGGCGCATCGATGAAGGCGCCCTTTGTCCAATCGTAGGTGCTGGCGTCGAACCAGGCGCCGAGGCCGTTCTGTTCGCCGTTGTTGGTCCAGTAGCCTACCCGCACTCCGTAGTCCAGGGTGATCCGCGGCCGCACCCTCCAGCTGTCCTGCGCGAACACGTCCAGGTTCCACATGCGGAAGACGCCCAGCTTCACCCGCGTGCCCTGCAGTATCTGAAAGGGCCGGCCAACCAGGAGGTCTCCGATCTGGCTCCCGGTACTTCCAGGCGTCAATCCCGGAGCGTAGATCATGAGCCCACTCTCGTTGTTCGGATAGTTCTGCCGCTTGTCGAAGCGCGCGACGCTTGCGCCAATCTTCAGCATGTGTGCACCGACGACCTTTGTGAGTTTGTCGCCAAGCTGGAGCACGGCGGAGCGCGCGTAAAGATCGTTTCCCAGAAAAAGGTGGTCGCCGAGTTGCCCCCCGCCCCAGCTATGGCCGTGATCGACAGGGATGTAAGGGGTCTGATCGTCGAAGAAGCCGTCGAAGTCGACACCGAGCGCATCCTTCCGAAGTCTTGACGGATCGCGAAACGGGTTGTCATAGGTGAGCCGACTGTAACTTGCTGTGACCTCGTTCGTCATGGTCGGGCTCAACACCTGCACGACGTTGGCTGCCAGCGATCGACCTCGGTTGCGACCCAGCACCTCAGTCGCAAGCTCGAGCTCCGATGGCCCCGCCCACACGCCCGCGCGGGAAATCCACGTTTTCGTTGGCGAGCGCCAGCCGGACGTACGCCTTCGTAGCGTCACTGATGTTCCAGTCGAACCGCGCATTCGATTCAACGCGATTGAGTGGATATGGGACGCTGAGACGTAGTTGTAGCGGTTCTCCGGATCCGAGTAGTTCGGGAGCGGGTAGAGATTCGCCATGGCACGTCCGAGTGACGTGACATAGGGCGTGAGGTTGTTGTTCGGCGCAGGCGATCCTTCGCCAGGGAAGCCGCCAGGAACATTCACCGTCAACGGGTGGTTCAGGTTCTGCCCGCGGTTCGCCAGGAACTCGCTCAGGTCACCAGTGCGCGCGGCCTGGCTGATGGTGTTGCTCAAGTGGCTGCCGCCGTCGTACATCTGACGCTGCGCCTCCAGTCCGAACCAGAAGAACAGTTTGTCGCGGTCTCTGTTGTAGCCGGTCCCCGGCAATGGGAGCGGCCCGCCCACGTTGCCTCCCGGATAGAAGTAGTTGCTTGTCGGCTTCTCTACGCCAGTGATTGAGTTGGATCGGTCGTTGGCCGACCACCGGTGATCGCGTCCGTACCAGTAGCCTGCCCCGTGGAAGCGCGAGGTTCCGCTCTTCGTCACGGCGCTCACGTTGACGCCGCCCGATCCGTACTCGGCGGCGAAGTTCGAGCTCTGGACCTTCACTTCCTGCACCATGTCGTCGTTCAGCGATACCATCAATCCACAATTGCATGTCTGATCAACGAGGTCTGAACCGTCGAGACTCACAGCATTTCTGTGGAGCGGATGCCGTTGACCGTGTACCCCAGTGGGTTGTTCGCGCCGTCCTGGACGCTCACGATCTCGAGCATGCTCTGGTCGGGAGCGACGACGCCTGGGAGGATTCGCAGCAGCTCCAGGGCGCCGCGGCTGATCACGGACAGGTTCTCGATCTGCTCCGGCAGTGATGACAGCTTCGCGCGCGCCGGTCGCAGTCTGGATGACGTCCCGTCCGCCGTCACCACTACATTCTCCTGCTGCGAGCCGATTTCGAGCGTGACGTCAATGCCACGCGTGTCGTTTGGACTGAGGATGATGTCACGCAGCTCCGCAGTCTTGAATCCGGAGTCGGATCTTCAGGTCGTAGGCGCCAGGCCAGAGACCTGAGAAGACGAACGCGCCACGTTCATCGGTGACCAGGGTCTGAATTGCGCTCGTGCCGGTACTGGTCAGCGTCACCTGCGCACCAGGAATGACGGCCCCGCTGGTGTCGTTAACAGTGCCGCGCAGGGTGGCCGTGACGCCGCCATCCTGCGCAAACGATGATTCGGCGCTGAACAGCACGACCAGAACCGCCATAATTACACCGCGGCGCAGATGGCTACAGTGAGGGGCCGGTTCGAAGTAAGGGTCTCGTTCAACCGGGTCTAAGGGAACGAGGCGATGCGCCGATGCGGGAGGGCTGGACATACGCCGACCTCACCCCGGGATCCAGAGGAGGGGCGCGAATTCTAACACGCCGCCTCATCGGCCTGCTGCGTGTTCAGGTCGTCCGACGATTCGTTGCCCCAGTCGTCGAAGCGCGTGATTCTCACCCATACCAGAGAGAAGTGCAGCGCGACGGGTTACGCGCCGCGGTTACCGCGGCGGGCGGAGCGCAGCACGACGGGAACGAATGGCTGATGACCAGCCTTCAGAAGTAATACGTCATCGCTGCTGTCGAGACCTACGCGATCGCTGGCGAAGGTGGATACTGCCGGGCTCCCTCACTGCAGCAGCTCGAACTTCCTGTTGCGCCCCCACCTGTAGACGCTGAAGTCGCTGTCGAACGTCAGGATTCGCGGTTCCTCGTGGATCTCGCCGCAGCGAATAAGGCACGCGTCAGCAAGTGAAATCGGCCGGTCCGCGTACCTTGTCAAGAGCACCTCGATGTTCGTCCAGTGCTCCTCGATGGCGATCGCGATCTGGTACACGCCCCGGCGTCCGAGTGCGACGACCTCGGCAGGAGCGTTCCGGTGCACCTTCCTCAGCAGAAAACAGGCCTCGGCCAGAACCGCCTCGCAACATCGAAGCGGTGGGGTGCAATCGGCGAACAGCCGGCGCGCCCGCGCGTGATTGACATCGTTGGCGGACAGCAAAGCAACCAGAGGACCCGTATCGAGCAGGACTCCCAGAGCGTTCACGCGCCGAAGCCCTCGAGCTGCTTCGGATTGATGGACAGATCACGCGGTCCCTTCTTGAATCGGCCGGCGCTCGGTCCTGCACAGTCGAGTGCACTTCGCCGCCGGCGCTCTTCTTCCGCCACCAGGTGTAGTCCGCGCCGGAGGATCTCTGATTCTGTCCGACCGGTCGACTGTTTCAAGGCCTCGAGGACGGCTCGTTCTTCGGCACTGAGGCGGGCATGAATGAATGTTTTCATGCGGCCAGCGTAGCACATACGTTCATGTTTGTGCTACATCCGGGCTTTATTACAGCACCACCGGTCGCTATTCGCTGCGGTGTGATGCCCAAGCTAAAGCTTGGGCCTACGTACAGCTCGTCGTTCGTCGCTCGTCACTGTCCTTCGTCTTTCCTTCTTCGTCCTTCGTCCTTCAGAACGTTCAGTGCTAGATTGCCCGCGTGTCGACCTCACCGGACATTCATGCGCGGTGGCGCGATCACCTGTTCTCGACGACGCCCGCAGATCGCGTGGCCGTTCAGAGATCAGTCAGGAATCTCTATGCCGCTGCCGGGCTGGATCCGCCTCGCCACTTCTGCTGGTTCGACTCGCCCCTCGCCGGGGCCTGGGCCATCGCGCTGCTGATCGAATCGCGCGATCGTAACTGGAACAACCTGATTGGCGGCGCCCGCCGCCGGCGCTGACGATCGCGAGCGGATCGAGCGCGTCGAGTCGCAACTGCTGGCGCAGGCCGCCCAGCCGGACATCGCCAGAGCGATGAAGGCGTTCGGCGACCCGCTATCGCCCGCGCTCCTCCTCGGCGCCCTTCCGCCGAAGACGCTGCACAGCGACTTTCTCAGCGCGCGATTGCAACTGCACGGCGACGTGTCGGCGCTCTTCGCGCATTCCGGCGCCGACAGCCTGCAGCGCGCTGAAGACGGTCTCTGGGGAAACGCGGGCGTCCTGAGAAGCCCGCTCTTCTGCCATACCGTCGAGACGCTGGTCAGCCGGTCGTTCTTCAGCGACTACTCGTTCAAACAGATGGCGATGGACGAAGCGGCGCTTGGCAACCGCACGCCTCCGCCGATCCTCGACGCGGCGTGGACGATCGCACGGGCCGTGGGTCACTGGTGGGCATGGACCAGCGCCGCTCTTCTCTCAGAGCATCCTGTCGAACTGCACGTCGACGCCGACGATCGGCTTCACCGCACGGATGGACCAGCTGCAACCTACAAAGATGGATGGCGGGTCTTTGCCTGGGAAGGCTATGCGATGCCGGAGCACTGGATTTCCGATCCGGCGAGCGTGCCCAAAGGAGACCTCAAGAACTGCCCGGCGTCGTTCCGCAAGCACGCCGCCGCAGTCGCGGCGGAGAAGGCCCGACTGAAGTCGGGCTCTACTGCGAAGCCGGGTCCTACATCATCCAGGGAACTGATCACGCGGGAGCTTCCCCGCGATCGCACGGCTCGCAGCGCCTTCCTGCGCGAGCACGCCGGCGGGCCGTTGCCTTACTTCGATCGGTATCTTGCAGGTGAACACCGGCACGTCTGGAGCGACCTCGATGCGGCCGGCGACGACGTGCGCCGCGATCCGCTCGCGGCCGACGCGCTGGCGGTGGCGCTACGAAACCATGGAACGCGTCAACGAGAACGTGCGAGTGCTGATCGAGCGCCTCTCCGGGATTGGATATCGCTTCGCGGCAAAGGCGCCGCATCAGCCTCCAGGTCGCAAGACGTGGAAGCAGATTCAGGAGCTCGAACGGCTCGCCGGCCCACTGCCCTTCTCGCTGCGTGCGTTCTACGACGTCGTCGGCGCCGTCGACTTCATCGGCCGGCACCGAACGCTGATCCCCTCAGAGAGCACGGTTGCACCGGACCCGCTGGTCGTCTACGGCGTGCAGGATGCGCTGGAGGAAGCCGACTCGATGGACGATGACGAACGAGAGGGTGTGACGATCGCGCCGGACGATCTGCACAAGGAGAACGTCAGCGGCGGCGATGCGTACACGATTGCGCTTCCCGACGGACGTGCGGACGGGATGGTGCTGAACGAACGCCACAACCTGCGCTTCGTGGACTACCTACGGTTGTGTTGCCACTTCGGCGGTTTTCCCGGATACGAGGGCGTCGATCGCGGCGTGCCGGCAGAACTCGACCAGCTGCGCGCCGGCCTCGTGGAATTCTGAGCGTGATTTGGGGTCGGGATGAATTTCACTTTCTGCCATTGACCGCGCATCGCTGTTGGCAGAAAGTGAAATTCATCCCGACCCCGCTGGTCGGCCTCAGCGCTCCTTACGGGCAGGTCGCCGCGACATGCTTCATCTCGGTCACCTTCAGATGCCGCTCCATCGACTCTGCGGTGGCCGACTTCCCGCCTTCGATTTTCGCGGCCTCCTCTGCGCCAACTTTGGTGCCGGTGACGGTGACCTTGTGGCCAACGTGCTCCGACAGCTTGAGGCTCGCCGGCGCGCCGATGAGCTCGTAGTCCGGCTTCATCGCTTCTGCCGCTTTGGTTGCCGCTCCCGCAGTGTCGGCGGTGTGAGACAGCTTGAAGGTGTTGGCGTCACCGCCTTTCTCCAGACAGCCTGTGACGGTTACTACCTCGTCCGCCTTCTTCGTCTCCTGGGATGCCTGAATCGAGCCTGCAACGAAGACGGCACAGGCGAGCCCAATTCCCAAGCTCAGGAATCGTTTCATTTCGGGATCCTCCCGAAGAGGTAGTGAGTGCACAAAATGGACCAGTCGTCACAGGCCGTGCCTCGCACGCTGCGTCGATTCGTCGCGCGCCACCGCGAGAGACGACATCGCGGGAGGGTCCTTTTCTACGTGGCTGGCATTGTTTTGCTCCTTGTTTCGATGACCTCAACGAGCGGGCAGCCTGCCGCGACTGTCCCGATCGACGGCGACGACATCGGCGGCGTGGTTTCCGGTCCGCAAGGACCTGAAGCCGGCGTCTGGGTGATCGCCGAGACCACGGATCTCCCAACCCGCTTCGTGCGCATCGTCGTCACCGACGATCGCGGCCGCTACGTGCTGCCCGATCTGCCGAAGGCAAACTATCAGGTATGGGCGCGCGGTTATGGGCTCGTCGACTCGTCGAAGATTGCCGCCGCGCCGGGCAAGCTGTTGAATCTCACAGCCGTTGCGGCGCCGAGCCTGCGCGAAGCCGCCCAGTTCTACCCGGCCGGGTACTGGTTCGCGCTGCTGACCGCACCCGAAGAAAAGGAATTTCCCGGCAACGCCGCCAGCGGCATCAATCCCGAGATCAAGAGCCAGGCGCAGTGGCTGCGCCAGGTGAAATCGGGCGGCTGTCTTGCCTGCCACGCGCTCGGTACCAAGGCGACGCGCGAGATCCCGCTCCTCACTCGGAAAGTTCGACTCCTCGCACGCCGCGTGGGGCCGACGCATCCAGTCGGGTCAGGCGGGACCAGTCGATGATCGGCGGCATCAATCAGCTCGGGCCGCGCGCGCTCACCCTGTTTGCCGACTGGACCGATCGCATCGCGCGCGGCGAGCTGCCGCAGACGCCGCCGCGACCGAAGGGCATCGAACGCAACGTCGTGATCACCGAGTGGGACTGGGGCGATCCCAAGCTGTACCTCCATGACGAGGTTTCGACCGATCGACGCAACCCAACACTGAATCCGAACGGCCTGATTTACGGTGCCGCTGAGCTCTCGGCGGACTATCTGCCTGTACTCGATCCGATCCACCACACGACCAGCCGCGTCGAGCTCACGGTCCGCGACCCGGCGACGCCGAGGACCTCGCCTGACATGCCACAGCCGTCGCCCTACTGGGGCAGCGAGGTCGTGTGGACCAGCCGCAACAACGTTCACAACCCGATGTTCGACGACCGAGGCCGCGTCTGGATCACATCAACCGTGCGGCCACCGGACAATCCGGCCTTCTGCAAGCAGGGCTCCTCGCATCCGTCTGCACAGCTCTTCCCCATCGAGCGCGCGGGACGGCACCTGGCGGTATTCGATCCGAAAACGAAGAAGCTGACCCACATCAGCACATGCTTCAGCACCCATCACCTGATGTTCGCGGAAGACGCGAACCACACGCTATGGACGAGCGGCGGCGGCGACGTCGTCGGGCTGGCTGAACACGAAGATGTTCGACGAGACCGGCGACGAAGCGAAGTCGCAGGGCTGGACCGCGCTCGTCATCGATACGAACGGCAACGGCAAGCGCGACGCGTACGTCGAAGCCGACCAGCCGCTCGACCCGGCCAAGGATCTGCGCTTCGATGGGGCATTCTACGCGGTGTCGCCCGCGCCTGATGGATCAATCTGGGGCTCGGTCCTCGGATTCCCAGGCGCGGTCGTTCGTCTCGTTCCAGGCACGAACCCTCCAGCGACCGCGCTCGCGGAAGTCTACGAGCCGCCGTTCTCCGATCCGGATCCAAAGCGTCGAGGCTTCTCCCCACGCGGGATGGACCTCGACAGAAACGGTGTCGTGTGGGCGGCGCTTGCCAGCGGGCACCTCGCGAGCTTCGATCGCCGCAAGTGCAATGGACCTCTGAACGGCCCGAAGGCCACCGGTCAGCATTGTCCGGAAGGATGGACGCTGTACACCGAGCCGCTACCGCAACTCAAGGGCGTCAACGCATCAGGCAGCGCGGAGAGCAGCTACTACACGTGGGTCGATCAATTCGACACGTTTGGCCTTGGACAGAACATCCCGATCAACACGGGCAACGAATCGGAAGGATTGCTCGTGCTGAAGGACGGAGAATGGATCATCTTGCGCGTGCCATACCCGCTGGGCTACTACACGAAGTGGCTCGACGGACGCATCGACGACCCGAAGGGCGGATGGAAAGGTCGCGGGCTGTGGTCGACGGTGAGCACGCGTGCGCCATTTCATATGGAGACCGGCAAAGGCACCTCGAGCAAGGTCATCCGATTTCAACTGCGCCCAAGCCCGCTCGCGAAGTAGCTCGACGGAACGCCGAGCCTGCATAGCTCGGCCACGGAGGCTGCACGAGACTTGCTTGTCCCGTCTGCTGGCCGACGACCGCGATGCCGATAGTCGTGCCATCCAGGCGAGTGATGTCTGAAATAGAACTGCCATTCGACGCGCAGTGTCCGCGCTGCTCCGGGCGATCGACACGACACCTCTTTCGAAACCGGACGGAAGTCAAGGAGCGGCTGATCGACGGCACCCTGACTTTTTACTGCGTCTGGTGCGAACAGTCCCGGCAGCCCACCGCAGCTGAGCAGGACTTTCTGCTTCAGTGGATCTTCGACACAGACGAGCCGGCCGAACAGGAGGCTTTCCCTAAGGCTGACCGTCCTGACCGTAGCAGGCCAACGCTCACGCCGCACGTCGAGATCGATTGGCCCATCGCGTTGCCCAACACCGTCAATGTCGGCGACGTCGTGGTCACTGCCGAGCGCGAGTGGTTTACATACGGCCGCGTCACGGAAGAGCGAGGCCGTGTCTATCTCGGATCGAGCACGGAGCTTCTCGTCGCGTGCTATCTTGCGAGTCAGCATGCCGGCGGGAGCGCGCGGGTCTGGTACGCCGACGCGGCCGGCACGTTGACGGAATACGTTTACGAAGTCGGTTAACTTCGACTACCTCTGGATGGGAGGCGGCATAGTAGCCTGCCGCCGCTTCGATGAGCCGAGATAGATTCCTGCGTCCGCGTGCCGGTGAACGGCCGACAGTTTCAGGTGCGCGGACAGCGCTATACCGTGCTCGTGAAAGACGCCAGCGAGAGATCCGGCCCGGGAGGCTGGACCGCTCATCTTCTCGTCACGCGCGACGTCGAATCGATGCCCGTCCTGCTGGACGTGACCGCGCCGACCCTGTCGACGACGGATGTCGGCGGTCTCGTCGAGGGCGTGCTCGAACAGCTTGCCGACTGGGTCGCGCTGCCTGAATCCGACCGTCCCGACACCGTCTCCGTCTGATCAGCTCTTCGCCGCTTTCAGAATCCGCGCGATCTGTCCGAGGTGGTTCAGATCGTGCCCCGCGTTCATCCGCTGCATGTGATCGATGGTTTCGTTGCCGCGCTCCTGATGCCGGCCGAACTGCTTTCGTTGCTTTGGGCTCAGGCGCGCGACCAGCGCAAGATTGGCGCGCCGTACCGCAGTGAAGACGGCGAGCGCGTCTGCGGGATTGACGCGATCGTACTGCACGACCTCCGCCCACTTCTCCTGATCGAACGCCTGGATCTCCGTGCCATCGCGGCTCAAGATCATCCGCATTCGATACGCGAACACGACTTCGGTGTCGGCCAGATGCGCCACGATCTGCGCAATCGACCATTTGCCGTGCGCCGGACTGCGCGTCAGGAGCCGACGCGGCGTGCCGACAACCACGCGGCGCAGTTTTGAAGGGGTCGCGGCTTGCACTGCGCGCGGGTCCTTTCCGGCGGACAGCCCGAGCATGCGTGCCGTGTATTCCTGTGCGGTTTCGCTCACGGATTCCTCCCGCGACACATTTTGTGTGCAGTGTAGCGTGCGGCGCGCAAATCCGCCGCCCGGCTCTATCTATCGATAGGCGGCGACGGCGCCGGTTGATGCGATAGTCGCCGTCACGCGCATGCGGATGGAATTGATCTCCGACCTCGGGCTGATCTGCGCGGCCGCGGGCCTGGTGCTGCTCGCCATTTTCGGCTTGCCGGGCGAGCAGGAATCCGTCGCTGCTGAAAAGAAGGACACCGTGCCAGTCGCGTCGCACCATGTGGGATCAGGTCGTGGCCGTTGCCGGCGTGGCCCTTCTCGTGGCTGCAGGGTTTTTCCAGGCCGGCCCCCTCTGGTAGTCGAACCGTCGCCGCGCACGGCAAGTTTGCCCCTAAGATCGTTGTGTGCGCCTCGCGACTTCCCTTTCGATAGTCGTCTTCGTGCTCGCGATCGCCTGCGCTTCGCGAGTGGTGCGCGCGCAATCGCCGTCGCCGCCAGATCCGGCGTGGGCGGCGCTGAAAGCGGGTGACGCCGAGAAGGCATCCCGTCTGTTTCGCCGTTCGCTCTCGGCGAACCCGTCCGATCCACTGCTTCTGCTCGGCTCGGGCATCGCGGCGCACATGCTCGGTAACGAGGCGCAGGCCGAGTCCGCACTTCGGAAATCCCTGAAGATCGAACCGCGCCTGACGCCCGCTTCGGCGCTCCTGGGGCGCATCATGTACGACCGCGGCGAGCTCGACGAGGCGATCGCCATCTACGAGCGGGCGCTGAAGGGCGTGCAGGGCGAGCCCGAGATGCGCGAGCAACTCGAACGCTGGCAGAAGGAGGCAAAGCTCCATGCCGGCTTCGAACAGGGCGGCAACGGGCGCTTCGCAATCATCTTCGAAGGCCCCGAGGAGCGGGCGCTCGCCGATCACATCAGCGGCGTGCTCGAAAGAGCGTATTGGGAGATCGGCCGGCGACTGAATGCGTATCCGAACCGGACGATCTCCGTGATGCTATACACGCAGCAACACTTCACCGATATTACGCGGTCGCCGGACTGGGCCGCCGGCAGTTATGACGGGCGCATCAGGCTGGCCGTACGCGGCGCGCTGAACGACCGTGCCGCGCTCGGTCGCGTCGTGGTGCACGAGCTGGCGCACGCCATCGTGCACACGCTGGCGCCGCGCGGCATTCCAGCGTGGTTGCACGAGGGGCTCGCGGTGAACTTTGAGCCGGGCGAGAAGCCGTGGGTGAATCAGACGCTGCGGCGGTCAGGATCGCTTATCCCGCTGGACTCGCTGCGCGCCGGCTTCGGTCAATTGGGCGAAGACGAGGCGGAATTGGCGTATGCCGAAAGCGCTGCGGCGGCGGGCGTCATCATGAAGCGCCTTGGCCCCAACCTGCCGGCATTTCTGCAGTCGCTCGAAAGTGTGGAGTCCGTCGACATGGCGCTGGTGTCGTTCGGCTTCACCACGGCAGACGTCGAGCGTTCACTTCGCGCGCAATCGCAAAATGCACAGTAGGTCTCAAGGTCGCAGGGTCGCAAGGGTCGCAGGGTCTCAAGGTCGCAGGGTCTGCAGGGTCGAAGGTCTGAGAGCTTCGTTGACCCTTCGACCCCTGTGACCCTTCGACCCTTGTGACCTTGTGACCTTGTGACCTTTAGACCGACAAGTGCAATTGAGAGTTATTCGGGCACGACCGACGTGCGCTGGCAGTCGTTGCACCGAAGATAAAGCACCGGCAGGGATTCGGACCGCCCGATGATGCGAGCCGCGGGGACACCACACCTCGGGCAGACAATCGCCGGGGCCGTTCGCTTGGCCATGGAATAGTCTCCTCTAGTATTAGATGCCGCGATCGGGGCATTCGGTCGGCCACGGCTGAGCTGGCGAGTGGTCACTGGACGTTGTCTCCCCTGCAAGGCGCTGACAACTATACGCCAAGTAGCGGAGGTCTATTGACCTGGCTACCTCAGCCGGAAAGTGGGCCCGGCGACCCCCTGATGTAGAGGCGGTCGATGCGCATCGCCAGGGCACTCAGCCCGATCATGAAGATTCCAAAGGCGATGAGCGCAATCGGCCATCCGACCGAATCGGCGAAATGCTGGCCGGTGAACCAGCCCGTGTAGGCCAGTATCGCCAGCGTCGAGACGAACAGCAGCGTCCGGCTGTGCACGGCAACGCTGAGATAGACGAATCCCGCCGCCACCCCGAGAAACACAATCTCGAATGACGTGCGCTCGACGCCGTCGAACACGCCATACATGAAGAGCGCCGCGCCAAGCAGGTACCAGACGGGCGTGATATCGCGATGGACCGTGCGATCGATCCCAATCGCGGCGAGCAGCAGGCTGCCGCCGATGATCGTCGCCACGAGTGGCTTGTCCGCATCCAGGAGATCGAGCGCCGTCCAGAAGAACAGCGTCGCGAACAGCACCGTCATGAAGAGCGGCGTGGATCGACGCAGCAGCCCGAACACGGCGCCGAATTGGAGCGCCATCGTCCCGCTCGTGATCAGGCTGGCCCATCGCCAGTCGCCGCCCGATCCGTACTCGTTGAACGCGACGAGCATGCCCGTCGGCTCGAGCGCCGCCGCCATCAGCAGGAGCGGCGTGGCGGCCTTCTCGAACCGCGGATCCCTCGCGGCGAGAATGGCCAGGACGAAGGTGACGAAGCCGCGAGCCCAGCGTCACGATCACGCGCGCCGCCGAGTTCATGCCGTCCCACTGCAGCGCGATGAAGACGCCGATGCCCGCGAACACGAACGTCCCGCCGAGGAACCCAAGCACGCTTGACGAGCACGCCACGCCAGCGGTTCTCCTGCGACGCAGCCGGCCTGTCCCAGCGCGGTCGCGATCTCAGAGAGCGACAGGCCGTGCTCCCGAGCGAGCGTCGCTATCTGTTCCAGCGCTCGGGCGCGGCCGGTCGGATTCAGGGCTGTCCATCGTCATCGACCCAGCCGAGGGCGTAGACCGGCGAGTAGTACTCGAAGGGCGGCGGCAAGGCGAGCGAGACGACCCGGCCGCGGTTCACCAGCGAGGCGCCGCGATCGTAGCGCCCCATCCCGAAGAGATCGCCGACGATGCCGCTGCCTCCACCGGAGCGCATCTTGAGCTCGTACCCGTCGGGCGCTGTCGTCGTCGAGATCACACGGCGTTTCTCGAGCGCGGGGACGACGAACGTACGTGGCGGGTCACCGTCTTTCATGTCAGGCACGTCGACCTGCGATTCGCGTCACCTTCATCGTCTCGTGGTCGAACAGGAACAACGTTGCACGCGATGGATAGCTGTTGGCCGGCGCGACGCGAACGGTGGCCTGCACGCGGCCTTCACGCACGTCGAATTCGACCGAGACGCGCGGCGTGGGTTGGTCGTAGCTGGTGCCGCGAAGCACGAGATCGTAGGCCGGTCGGGGGACGGTCCATCGTGGAATCGCCGCGGCGAGGAGGAAGAAAACCACGACGAGCAGCGGCAGCGCGACGGCGGCCACGAGGAAGGCATTCTGACGCACGAAGCGGCCGACGGCCGACGTCATCGGCGGGATTGTAGCTCAGGGGGACGGGGGCGCATGGGGACATGGGGCATGGGGCGGGGACGCATTCGATACAATCCGCAATCCGTAGGGGCGCACGGCGTGCACCCTTGGACCCTTGGACCCTTGGACCCTTGGACGCTTGGACAATTCCTTAGACTCTTTGACCCTTAGACTCTTGGACCCTTATAGCTCTTGGACCCTTGCACCGATGCGCCCTTCAGGAGCTGATATGAAAAAATTCCTGGCACCGTGTATCGCTCTTCTCGTGACGGCTCTGGCTGGATTCGTCGTCGGCGCGCAATCGGCGGCCGATCATCGCCGCATCGAGGTAACGCCGGTCGCGGCGGGCGCGCCGCCGCGTCCCTACACGCCGGCAGTGATGGCCGGTGACACGCTCTATCTTTCCGGCAACATCGGGACCGATCCGAAGACCAATGCGCCGCCGGAAGGATTCGCCGACGCCGCGAAGCAGGCGCTGGCCAATCAGGCGGCGCTGCTCCAGGCCGCAGGGCTGACCTGGGGCGACGTGGTGAAGATCAACGTGTACGTGAAGGACATCTCGAAGTATCAGGAGTTCAACACGATCTACATGGACACGATCCCGGCGCCGCGGCCGGCGCGCACGTTCATCGCGGTTGCCGCCTTGCCGGCCAACGGGCAGGTGGAAATCGAAGGGATTGCCGTCAAGCGGAAGTAAGGGGCCGGCAACAGTGTGTTCGGGAGGCACCGTGACCAATCTTACGGCGCTGAGAGCGGCCGCGATCCTCGTCGCGCTGATCGCATGCGGCGCAGTGACACGCGGGGCACGACAGTCGCACGCTTCGCGCGTGCTGGATCCTCCCGCGACGCGCCGAGAGGATTTCAGCGAGACGCTGCACGGCGTCGCGCTCGTCGATCCCTATCGATGGCTCGAGGATCAGTCGTCGCCTGAGACACGCGCGTTCATCGACGCGCAGAATGCGTACGCGCACTCCCTGCTCGATTCCCTTCCGCACCTCCCGGCCATCCGCGAGCGACTGACCAGGCTGCGCCGTCAGGACTCGCAGTGGGCGCCGTTGGAGCGGAGCGGACGATATTTCACGCTGCGTCGCAGGGTTGAAGACGACCTGCAGATCCTGTTCGTGCGCGAGGGTCTTTCGGGACGTGATGAGGTCCTGCTCGATCCTCACCCGCTGAGCGCAGATCACACGACGAGCGTCACCGTCGAGGATATTTCGATGGACGGCCGGGTGCTGGTCTACGGCGTGCGCACGAGCGGTGAGGACGAGACCGAGCTGCGCACACGGGACGTCAGCACGCGCCGTGACCTGCCGGATCGGCTACCGCGTGCGCTCTACCGCGGCGTATCCGTCCGTCCCGACGGCAGCGGGTTCTTCTATGCGCGTCAGGATCGCGCGAGCGGCATCCGCATTCGCTACCATGCGATGGGCGCCGGTGAGGGACAGGACCGGGAGATCTTTGGCGAGGGATTCGGCGCCGGCGACTGGATCGACGCGCGAGTCTCCGAGAACGGGCGGCACGTGGTGTTCAGCGTGTCGCACGGGTGGGCGGCGAACGAGATCTTCGTGCAGACGCTCGACGCGCCGTCGCCCTCGTCGCCTATCGAGGGCGTCGTGCGCAATCTGGACGCGCACGTCGTTGCGGCATTCGCGGGCGACCGCCTGATCGCGCAGACGGACTGGAACGCGCCGACTGGCCGCATCGTCGAGATCGATCCAGGCGATCCGGCGCCTGCCAGGTGGCGCAACATCGTCCCTGCCAGCGCCGACGCGATTCAGATGCTGGCGCTCGCCGGCAGCCGCATCGTCGTCCAACGTCTCCACAACGTGGCATCACAGCTCGAGGTCTTCACGCTCGACGGTCGCAGTGAAGGCACCATTCCCCTTCCTGGGGCTAGGCACCGTGCACGGCTTGTCGGGCCGGTGGGACAGCGACGAGCTGTTCTTCGACTTCGAGTCGTACACGAAGCCTCCCTCAACCCTCCGCGCCAGCGTGGCAACTCGCACCGTGTCGCCGTTCTGGAGATCCGCAGTGGCCTTCGAGACCGATCGCTACGACATACGGCAGGTGTGGGTGGTGTCGAAGGACGGCAGCAAGATCCCGATGTTCGTGATCCACCGACGCGGCCTCGCGCTCGACGGCAACATTCCGACCCTGCTCTACGGGTACGGCGGCTTCGCCGTCAGCATTCTGCCGGAGTTCTCGGCGACGGCTGCGTGGTGGCTCGAGCAGGGTGGCGTGTACGCCGTCGCGAACATTCGAGGCGGCAACGAATTCGGCGAGGCCTGGCATCGCGCGGGGATGCTGGCGAACAAGCAGAACGTCTTCGACGACTTCATCGCCGCCGCGTCGTGGCTGATCGAGAACCGCTACACGTCGTCGGAGAAGCTGGCGATCCAGGGCGCGAGCAACGGCGGCCTCCTCGTTGGCGCGGCGCTTACGCAGCGCCCGGATCTGTTCCGCGCCGTGCTGTGCGAGTTTCCCGATCTCGACATGATCGGTTATTGGCGCTTCCCCAATAACAACCCGCCGGCCCTCCTGGAATACGGCGACGCCTCGAAGCCCGATCAGTTCAAGTTTCTGCGCGCCTACTCACCGTACCAGAGGGTTACGCCAGGCACGAGGTATCCGGCGGTCCTGCTGATGACCGGCGACGCGGACACACGCGTGCCGCCGCTGCAGGCGCGGAAGATGACAGCCCGCCTCCAGGCGGCAACCACATCGGGGTATCCCGTACTGTTGTTGTACGACACGAAAGCCGGCCATGCCGGCGGTCGGCCACTCAGTAAAGTCATCGATGACGAGTCGCTGGAGATGGCGTTCCTGGCCTGGCAGCTGAAGATGCAGTGATTCTGGCGCGAAATCTGCGCAGATGCGTACGGAGGCGCATGCCGTGGGTCCGAAAGCACCAGCACGACGCGGAGACGTCCTGACGCTCGTGCTGGTGCTAAGCCGTCACATCGTCGGGCTATTCGCGTGACTCGCGCGACGAACGGCAAACAGATGCCCGCAGGCCTTGCACGCGTAACATTGGACGTTGGCCGAGCACTCGGCGGTGTAGATGCGGACGATCTTCGACTCCTGACACCTGGGGCATGGGGGAACCGGCCGTTCCGCGTCGGGGGAAACGCTGGACACAGCACGTCCTTTCCTGGGGAGGCGCCAACTCTACCATAAGGCGGAATCGCTCGTACCGTCGAAGTGCCCTACCGGGGGCGGTTTGGCGAGACGATCGGGTTGAATCGGAGGCACTCGCCGACGCTAGGGGCTGGCGCTTCGCCGACGCAATCGAATAGACTCACGTCCCTCATGTCTGGTCTTGAACGTCCACGTCCCTCGCCAAGCGGCCGATCGGTCTCGGCATCGGAACCCACGTCCTGCCCGCATTGCGGCTCGCTCGACATACGCGAAGTCGCGCAGACGGAGTACGTGGTCTATCTGACATGCGAGCGTTGCCGGTATCTGATCACGCTGAGCCGGCGTGCGGCGCCGGTATCTGCCACGTCATAAGCCCGCACCATATCGGCGCCCGCAAGACGCAAAACGACAGCCCCGCCTTCACGTCACTGCACAGGCGACGGCTCGACCAAGGACTACGACCTCCGCAGCGCCGGAGACGGGCTTCGCTTGTCGGGCCCGTCGCGTCGTACGATCTCGCCACGATGATGCGAGACGAGGGCTGGGAGATTATTAGCGTGAAAACCGAGGCCGCGAAGCGGCTCCTCGCGCGGGCCGGACTGCTGACCCCGGACATCACGATCCTGACGCAACGCCGCCGCTCGCGCACGCACTTCGAGAGGCGGCTGTGGCGCATTGCCGGCCTCTTGCTCCCGTTGCCGGCGATCTTCTTCCAGTAGCGCCGTTGACTGCCGAAGCGGAGTGGGCTTAGCGTGACGACGATTGCGAGTTCCCACGGTTCGCCCCATGCTGGCGAGCAGCGCCGAGCAACTGCCCCGGGGGCCGATTCGGAGACTGACATGACGTTCGAGCACAAAGTCGTCGCGGTCACCGGCGCGGCCGGTGGCCTCGGTCAGGAATTGTGCGCCTACTTTTCAGCTCAGGGCGCGGCGATTGCGGCGCTGGATCGCCGCGATACTGTGAACGCCGTCGCAGCGCGTCTCCGGCACGGCAACGCCCGAATTGAAACGGCCGTCGTGGACATCGGCGATGCGGACGGCGTCGCGCGCGCGTTCGCCGCGGTGGCACGCGCCCTCGGACCGGTTGACATCCTGATCAACAACGCCGGCGCCACGCAAAACCCTACGCTGGAACGGACGACACCTGAGGGCTTCGGCGAGGACGTCAATGTCAACCTCAATGGTGCTTTCAACTGTGTACACGCAGTCGTCCCGGCCATGAAGGAACGCCGCGCGGGCGTGATCGTCAATATCGGCTCGGTCAATGGCTTGGCGGCACTGGGTGACCCGGCCTACAGTGCCGGGAAGGCGGGGTTGATCAGTCTCACGCGCGCCCTGGCCCTGGAGTTGGGCCGCTACAACATTCGGGCGAACATCATCTGCCCTGGAACCGTTCGCACGCCGATCTGGGCCGAGCGCGCTTCGCGCAGTCCGGAGCTGCTGACGCGGCTCGCTCGCTGGTATCCGCTCGGCCGCATCGTGGAGCCGAGCGAGGTCGTGCAGGCGGTCGCGTTCCTCGCGTCCGATGCCGCCTCGGCGATCACCGGCGCGGTGCTGCCCGTTGACTGCGGGCTTACCGCGGGCAATATCGTGATGGCGCGAGAGTTGACGCAGGAAGAATTCTGAGCCGGCGCGATCGTCACTTGGTTTCGAGTCCCGTCGGCGAGGTGGGGCGTAATTTGGCCGCGGCCCGCGCGCCCTGGTTGCGCCGGTCTCGAGTCGCGCGCAGCACCCCGAGCATTCGGCGAGTCTCCATGTACGAGGCGATCCAGTCCCAGGATCTGAGTCCTGTTGTGACTAGGACGCAGATCCCAGGATTCAGATCCTACGTCCTGCCATCCCGCCAGCCCACGACTGGCCACAAGCCTGGCAGTACCAATACGTGGAAGGCGTAATCATCTTCGCTCGTGTCCCGACCGCAGTCGAATGGCAGTATGGGCACCAGTCGGGCCGCAACACCGGTTCTGGCGCAACCGAGGCCGCACGAGGACTGTCTGATGTGGGCGAACGCCTCTCGCGGTCGCGAGTGCTCCACGCCAGCGCACAATTTGCGCACGTCCAGTAGTGCACCGCGGACTCCACTCCGCCGAGCATGATGGGTTTGACGAATGCGGGACTCTGACACTTCCGACAGGGAGGGACTGGAATGAAGGCCATGATGTCGCCGCTGCGAGTTGCCCGAGCGTGACGGAACCTCCGTACGCTCAACACGTCAGTCGCAGCAACGTAAGCAAGAACTGCGGCAGCCACGCGCGCGTGATTTCCACGTCGAGATCGACCTGCGTCACGATCGGTCTCTTGGAGATGCGCGGTACGGCCACAGCGGGCCGTGGCACTGTTGCTGCGCAAATAAGAAGGGCAGCAGCGCGGATTGCCAAACGACCGGCAATTTCGTCGGTTTGCTGGCAGTGGATTCCGTCTGGTCGCGGGCAGAAGGATTTGGCGCTCCCTGCAGACCAGGCGCCAGGATCCAACCGACCTTGCATTCGATAACTGGCGCCGACAGACCGTCCAGGTCTTGAACTGATTGTCGATGGGTTTCGCCATCGCTCAATAGCAAGGAAGGGACGCAACTCATACTCAACCTGAGGGTGGTGCGCGGTAAATTCGACCAAAATTTCAGCTTGCGGTCGGCCGACTTGAGGGGACGCCTCGACGTTCTTTACGATTGAAGCGGGCAATCTCGCGTGAACGAGGGCCGAAGATGAAGTGCTCCGTCGTTGGCGACAGCGAGGCGAAGGCAGCGATCTTTCGCCGGGAGATTGGCTGGTCAGCGAAAAATCGTACGCGAGTGCCCCACCGTCGCCGACGCCTTCCCTTATTTCGATGACGCAATGATCCGTCTCACGCCGGTCTTTCGCGTGCATGTAGCGGCGAGGGGCTACGAGCCTTGATCCCGCCGCCATCGCGCCATCAATTTCTGTGGTCGAGTGGCGTCATTGTCGTTGCGGCCCTGGCCTTCTTTGCGTTTCTGGCGTGGCGCAGTGTAACCATCGAGCGGGCCGAGCCGAGCGAGGCGCTGCGGCGCTTCGCCCAGGTTGAAAGCCGCCTCAATTCCAGCGAGCCGATGCTGCGCATCGATGCTGGCGGCGCCATCACGCGCCGCGCGTTAAGGGTAGGAGAGCCGGCGCGCCTATCGAGACTGCACGCGCTCGCGTATCGAGTGCCGGAGCAGCGCATAGTTCATGCGGCTGTGCCGTTCTGGTTCCTGAAGTTGAAGGGGCCGGCCGTTCAGTACGCATTGCGCGACACCGGACTCGATCTGAAGCGCCTTGGCGTGACACCGGCCGATCTGGAACAGTACCGGTGCGGGCGTCGTGCTTAATGAGACTCGCGCCAACGGCGACAGGCTGCTCGTGTGGACAGAATGAGCCGGTATGAAAGCTCGCTTGGCATTCTCAGGGTAGACGTTCTTCAATGCCGTGCACCTGCGCCCGGCATGCTGAACGATCACGCCATGAAGCGCTTGACGTAAACCCAGCCGTCAGTAACGCGCCGAGTTCGATCGCTCGAGTCTCGCAACATTCCACATTTCGCCGCAGGCCTGGCAATGCCAGTAGGTCGCGGACGTGATCTCTTTGGCATGCGTGCCTACCGCCTTGGACTTGCAGAACGGACAGCGGTCGGGGCGGAGTGTCTGCTCAACGCGGTCGTACGGTCGGTTCATGACATCACTACCTTTCCCAAGGTTGCTGCAGGGTCGACTGAACTCGGCCTGTCTGGCTTTGATGAGCGGAACGTGCCAATCGAGTGATCAGCGCCTCACGAAAGCTGGAAAGGAGCGCCTAGTGTACCACCGATTCGCCGAACGGTTCTTGCACGAGCAGCGGGCCGCGTGAAAGTCGGGCGTCTCCCGCGCCAAGTATTGGCTAACTAGCGGTCGCTCTTTGGTATAGCACGTTCCTGGCGTGCGTCACGAATGGGCGCGCGTCCAACGTATGCCACCCGATCGAGGCTCTTTATAAGGTCCCGTGTCTCGGCGGCGTCCGGTCCCGATTCAGTGCGCGACAGGGTTTCTGGACGGCATTCAGCGCCAATTCAGAAACGAGCCCCCCGCGCATCGTCTGTGCCCGGTCGAGTCTGTCGGAACCCAGTGTCCGGGCCAATGTCGGAGTGACCCCGCGGCCTCCACCATGTGAACCAAGTGTGCCCGCGCGCCTTCCCCCTACGGATGTTGACGATGAAGAACGGCACCCACAGTGCGATGCAGAGTCCGAGCGCGATCGCGATGGCAGTCGAGGTCTCCATTGCTCAGCTCCCTCCCGGTGCTATCGATTTCAAATGCAAGCTGCGGTCCTCGCCCTAAGTGAATGCTAAACACGTTGTTCATTCAGTCTCTGGAAACAATGCGCTGCCAAGCCAACCCAATGTCCCTGGAGGCCTCCGAATGCTTCATCGTAACGCCAAACCACGCCGAAGATGCGTCAGCTGCTGATTGAACGCGTGACTCGCCTGGCTGGACACAGGCCGCGGCGGCCGCGGCCGCCGGGATCGCGTGCGCACCGTCGCCAAGTGGATCCAGCGCGCGCGCCAGGGCGATGGGCGACTCGAGGACGCATCGTCGCGTCCGCATCGCCAACCCCGCAGACTCGACGTGACGCGCACCACCACCATCCTGGCCTATCGGCGGCAGCGCGCGACCGCGTGGGAGATCCGCGCGCGCGTCGGCGTGCCCCGGTCGACCGTCACGCGGTGTTGCTCCGCGCGGCCTGAATCGTGGTCGCTGGACCCGCCGCCGGTGATTCAGCGCGACGAGTGGCCAACGCCGGCGATCTCTTGCACCTACACAGCCGCTCAGTCGGATCCGATCGGCCACCGCATTCATGGGACCTGTCGGTGAAACATCGGCGTCGGCTACTACGTCCACGTCGCGATTGATGATGCGACGCGCGTGCGTATGTCGAAGGCGCCGCTCCCAACGCGCGCCTGCGCCGCGTTTCTGCGAATGCGCTGATTGGTTTCCCGCCGCGGCGTCACCGTCCGTCGCGTGCTCACCGACAACGCGCCGGCGACAAGTCACGCCACTTCGCAGGCGTGTGTCGACTGGCAGCTCCGCCATCGCTTCACCCGGCCGTACACGCCCCGCACCAACGAAAGCCGAGCGGTTCATTCAAACGCTGCTGCGCGAATGCCTATCCGTGCGTTCATCAGCTCCGCGCGCCACGCCGCGCTCGTCTCGTACCTCCTACAACCACCCGTCCACATGCAGTCTGTCGGCGTTCCCCTCCCGTTTCCAAGAGCTGCCTGATGAAAACCTCTTTACATTCACCCTAAGGCTCGTTTTGGGAGTCGATGCCTGCATCTGGGATGGCTACTGCTGACGTTGAGGGGATAGCGACGGTAAATTCGGCGTGGATTCGAGATTGACCGGTTAGGCGAGATCGCCTGTTCAACTCCGGTCGCCGACGATGCGAGCTGGAGCTCCTCGAGACCGACATTCTGCGGCAACCTTCAACTCCCAACTCCCAAAACCCCGCGAGCCTCGCAATTGCAGGTCTCGCGGTTGGGAATTGGGAGTTGATAGCAGTTCGAGGCAGTTACGGACTCACCTTGACGTAGCCGTACATTCCGCCCAGGAAGTGCGGCCGAGCGGGACTCCGCAAATGTATCCGAAGGATCAGTTCGGCACACGGTTGAGCGAGACGAGTTGGCGGCCTCGATGCCGCGTGGGGCGCTGGTCCCATGCCCTCCGTCGTGCAGAACGGGCTCGATCTGCGACAGGCTGTGCGCGTCAATCGCAGTTCATGGGCGACCGCAGCAGATCGCGCAAGAGAGCCAGGATGTCCAGATTCTACGGCAGGAAGCGGACGCGGCCGGTCGTCAGTTCGTAGACGGCCCCGACGAGCTTGAGGACGCCTTCAGCCTGGCGGGCCCGGGCCTCTGGCGTGTCGAGCACCTGTTGCATCGACCAGCGGACGTTCGCCTCGACGGCGGCGCGCATCTTGGCCTTTGCCGGCAGGGTCGTGTCGATCCCCCTCAGGCCCGGCACAATCCGCTCGAGGAGCAGCGCGATGCGCGCGCGCTCGCGTCTGCCCTGGTGCAGGGTGTTCAGCGCGGCCTCGACCGCGCCGCATCCTGCGTGTCCCATCACCACGAACAGCGGCGTCTGCAGGTGCACGGCGGCATATTGAATCGATCCCATCACTTCTGGCGACATCACGTTGCCGGCCACGCGCACGATGAACAGCTCGCCGAAGCTCGCGTCGAACACGAGCTCCGGCGGCACGCGCGAGTCGCTGCACCCGACGACAGTGGCGTAGGGGCGCTGGGCCTTCGCGAGATCGGCAAGAACTGCCTTTTGCACGGTGGGAAATCGCGCCTTGCCGGCGACGAAGCGCTTGTTGCCGGCAACCAGGCGCGCGAGCGCCTGGTCCGCGGTCATCGTGCGTGTGGCGTGCGCCATGCGAGCCATTCTATCGTCGAGTACGAGAACACCGTCGAACGTCCGCCAGGGGCGCGTCAGTCGCGCGCGCGCGCGCGGCGCGATCCGCCGATCCCCTGCGGGTCGGGTGCGCTGGCGAGCGCGAGGTCCGCCGGAATGGGGTAGAGCACTTTGAGGGCCTGATCGAGGCGATCGCGTTCGTCCTTGACGGCCTGATGCCGGTGACGAGGCAGTGCCACGAGGAGATTGTCGAACATCGCACGCAGGCGCCTGGCGATCTGGACGTTGTTGGCGCCGCAGTGCCGGATCTCCGTGCACGAGAGGTGAATGAAGTCCTCCCAGTTCGGCGTGTGATAGATCACGCGCGGCTGGCCGAGGCCGTCGGTCAAGACCTCGCCGCGCAGGCGCCGCCGGCCCACGACTCGGAGCAGGCGATGAATCTGGTCAACGGCCAGTGTGGCCGTCGTCGGATCGTTGATGGCCGGTGAGAGCGCCTTCAGCGCGATGTCGACCATAATCCGGAACGAGAACAGCGGGTCCTGTTCCATCGTCCGTTCAGGTCCGAATGCAACGGCCTCGCGCAGCGTGCGATCGTCGATGTCGGTGGCGCCGCCGTAGAGCACGAACAGAGGCTGGTCGGTGGCGAGGAAGTCGCCCACGTGTGGCATGAACTCCACCACCCCCCTGGTCCGCCGCGCCTCGCGCATGACCGTCTCGAGGTCCACGGCCAGGACGATTTCAGAGCGGCCCGTATGGGCAACGACCCGTGTCGGCCCGTCCCGCACGCCATCGAGCGCCGAGGATTCGTCGGCATCTCGAGCGACCGGATCGGGATAGACCGCGGCAATCACCTGCAGGCCCCCCTCGGCCACGCGCGCGATGATGCTCACCGGTCGCAGCAGGCGCGCCGCGTAGTCGATGAGGAACAGAAAGACCACGATGGTCGCGACGCCCAGCCATGCCGTGATGAACGACACCAGATCGTGAACCTTGTCCTCCATCCGATTGAGCGCCATCACGGAGAAGATGAGCGCGAAGACGAAGAGGCCGACGCTGTAGCGCACGACGTTGTCGCGCAGCAGCGTGGTCGCGATGACGCGCGGCGTCAACTGGCCGCCGGCGATCTGGATCGCGACCAGCAGCGACCCGAACGTGAAGATCAGGAACGACATGTTCAGCGTAATGACCGTCTGGTACATCGACTTGGAGCCCTCGACGCCAAGGCTCATCATGTCCCACTCGAGCCAGGCATCGAGCACCCGGAGAATCGGCACGCTGATCAGGACCGCGAGGATGGAGAGGAACGGCACAATCCACAGGGCGGAACGCGCGTAGCTCGTCACGCGATAGAGCCGGCTCCAGGTGAGCCTGCGGCGGATCTCGTGCTCCGCCCGGCGCCAGCGCGTTCTGAAGCCGCCGATGATGTTGGTCACTCTCGAGGGCGACGCCATACCTACTCCTTTGCTAGAACCGGCAGGTGATCGGGTCCTCACAGACTGCCGTCGTTCCCTTGGGCGACAGATTCGGCGTTCCGTCAGCACAGACGGTGGCGACGAAGCCAAGGCGTTGCTGCTCGACGACTCGCTTTATATCGGCGGTCAGAATTCCCATGGATGCGTTACCTTCATGCCGCCCACGCTGAATGAGCGATTGCTCGCCAGTCAATCTTAATGAGGTGGCTGAGTACTACAAAAAGAAGCAGCAACGCTGATGAACGCCGAATGTTCCCCTAAAGTAGTCAATGGTAGCCATGGCGCGTAGGGGATCACGAGCGAGTGAACGGCGAGGCGGCCGTCAAAAAGGCACTCCGAACAAGCTCACGGCACAGAACTTGGGGTGCAGCCGGCGTCAGCCCGCGCAGCTTGCCGCTAGCGCGCCGTCTGGTCCTGCGACTTGATGCCGAAGATGTGGCGGGATTCGAACTACCCGCGTCGTCGTGATGACCGTCGCGTGATGCGCAACCGGCCCTCTAAGTTGCGGCATTTCCTCATCGTGCGCGTGCGACGCGCGCCAGGCCTTCGGACGCGAGGCGTCGCAAAAGGCGCCCGGCGGCGGCAGCCAGATTGCCGGGCAGCACATCGGAGACGGGCTCGCTTCCTCGCACCACTTGTGTCTGGACCACGTGGTCGATCCCGGTGACCTGAAACTCGACAGCCCCGACCAGTCGTGTCCCGCTTGCAGACTCGAGATGCCAGGCGAGAAGCGTTGTGGCCAGCGTCGCCGCGCCGGCGACATCGACGAGCCGTAGTGCGGCATTCGACGACAATTCGAGGCGGAGCGCCGTGTCCAGATAGCGGTCAGGCGCAGACGACCATCGCCACATCGGGTCTTCGGTCAGCTCGCCGTCCGGTTGCTGGTGAAGCACCCGGCGACCGATATGGCTGCGCGCTTGTGTATCGAGCAGCCGGATGGGGACAGCGTTGGGGGCACTCGTGCCCTGGTTCTGCGGCTCGGCCAGCGGCGGCTCGAGCAGCTGGGGCTCGATCATGCGGCTCCGTATCGTGTCGGGCCGTTTCAGGCTACACGCGATTCCCGCCAGGCAGACGATGACGACGACGCAGGTCCTCGCACGGATCACGCGGATCATGGTTTCACCGGGGGGCGTGGACCGAAGACCACTGACTCCGGCTGCTCCTCGAGTTGCCGCGCCAATTGGCGCAGTTGTTCGAGCGAGTCGCGAATAGCCGGCAACGAGCGCCGTATATCGTCGGCCGCCAGCGTGACCTTGTCCGCCGCGGCACGCGTCGACTGGTTCGTCGCCGGAAGATCCGCGGCCTTGATCGCGGCACGCGCCTCGTCAACGAACGTGACCAGCTTCCCATCAGATCCGATTACCCCTTCGAGCTCGGAGGTGATTTGCTCGATCTGCGCGCTGGTCGTGGTGAAGAACTTCCGTGAATCGGCGCTCAACGCCGGCAGCTCGGCCTTCTGAATGATGCGCTCGACGTTGGTGAAGAATCGATCGCTTCGATCGAGACTGCCAGGAATCCTGCTGACAATCTCTTTGAGCGTCTGCAGCGTCGCTTCCGCGCGCTCCAGGACCGCAGGCAGGCGATCCTGCACCGTCGCCAACGGTGAGGGCATCGACGGAATGTACGGCCGCTCCGGTTTGAACCCGAGCGCGATCGGTGGCGGGGGGTTCTTCGGCACATCGAGCAGCAAGTACGCCTCGCCCGTCACGGGGTTTCCCACCACCCGGGCGCGAATCCTGGGCGCAATGCCTCCGATATCCGCAATTCGCCGGATCCGCTCGACGTTCGCGCCAATGGTGTGGAGGCGGTCGAGGAACAGCTCGAAATTGACTTCGATGGTGGTCTCGCGTGGGTCCACGCGAACCTCCGTCACTCGGCCCACCGACACACCTCTGTACCGAACCGGGCTCGAGACGTCCAGGCCGCTGACATCCTCGGGGATATAGGTGACCACCTCGATCACGGCCTGGCTCCTGAGCCGCTGAATGAAGAGCAGTGCCGTGGCGAGTATGACGACGAGCGCCACTACCAGAAAGAAGCCAAGCCGCGCGTAGCTTTTTTCGACGGCCATCGCTCACACTCCTTGGCTCGTAGACACACTTGGCGACGATCGCGTGAAGAAGTCGTGGACGAACGGGATATCCGATTCGTCCCGTAGCCTGCGGGGGTCGCCACGCGCCACGATCCCTTTGGCGGCCTTATCCAGGACGATGCAGTTGTCGGCCACGAGAAAGATGCTCGGAAGCTCGTGGGTCACGAGGACGATGGTGATGCCAAGGTCCCGGCTGAGCGTGACGATGAGCTGATCGAGTTCGACGGCGGTAATCGGGTCGAGCCCTGCTGACGGCTCATCGAAGAATAGGAGATCGGGCTCCAGCATCATGGCGCGGGCGATACCGGCGCGCTTCTTCATGCCGCCGGAAATCTCGCCCGGCAAGAGCTCGGCGAAGCCACCGAGCCCAACAAGATCGAGCTTGGCCTGAACCAGCTCGCGCACGGCAGCACCACGGATTGGGGTCCAGGTGGTCAAGGGGAGCGCGAGGTTTTCCGCCAACGTCATCGAGCTGAAAAGCGCGCCCGACTGGAAGAGCACGCCGAAGTGCGGCACACCCTCGTAGAGGTGCGGCGTCCCCACGCCCTCGATCTCGATTCGACCGGCCTTTGGCTGCTCGAGCCCGATCAGATATCGCAGCAGCGTGCTCTTGCCGCTGCCCGAGCCGCCGAGAATCGCGAGCGTCGTTCCGCGGTCGACCTGGAACGTGACGTGCTCCATGAGCACCCTCGATCCCCAGCCGATTTGCAGATCGTCGACGATGATGTGCGGCTTGCCCGCCGGAGCCGTGGCGGGTCGTGATGCCAGCATGGTCAGATGCCCATCAGTGCAAAGAAAAGCGTGAACAGCGCGTTGATCACAATCACGCCGAAGATGGCCAGCACGACGGCTGCCGTCGTGCGGGCCCCGACAGCGGCGGCGCCGCCCTGCGTGGCCAGCCCTTGACCGCAAGCAATAAGTCCGATCGCGAGCGCCAGGAACGGGCTCTTGATGAATCCTGCGAAAAAGTGGCTGGCGGTTATCGCGGCCGAGGTCGCGATTACGTAAGCGCGCGGTGTCATGTCGGTAATGACGGTCGTGGCCACCAGGCCCCCGATGAGAGCCAGCATGTCACCGACCCAGGTCAACAGCGGGACGGTGACGGCAAGCGCGAGACAACGGGGCACGACCAACCATCTCACCGGGTCGAACCCCATCGACCGCAAGGCGTCGATCTCCTCGGACACTTTCATCGTGGCGATCTCCGAGGCAAGGCCCGCACCCGATCTGCCCGCCACGACGACTGCCGTGATCAGCGGTCCCAGCTCCCGGAAATGTGCGACGACCACGAGCTCGGGAACGTAGGCGACCGCGCCGAAGCGGCCGAGCTGCGAGACGCCGAGAAATCCGATGATGATGCCGACCAGCAGATTGGCGGCGCCGGTGACGAGGAGCGCGTCCGCACCGATCTGCTGGATCAGCCGTGGAAGCGAGCGCCAATCGACTGAACCTGGTGTCGCGACCGTTTTCGGCACCGCGGCTGCGCAGCGACCGATGAAATCGAGCGCGTCGTTCACCGTGGCGGGCAGTTGCGCGCCGACTGTGCCGATCCGCGCCAGCGCAGTCATCGCGCGGACGCGAACCGTCGGCTGATGTACCCGGCGCCTCCGATAGAGGGCAATCAAGCGCGCCGCCTGCGGGTTCTGCTCCTCCAGCACGCGGGTGCGGGGGCCATCCGCGTCGAGCCGATCGAGAAGCCGTGCCAGCAGGACGGCGCCGGCGCCGTCGATGCGATCGAGATTCGTCAGATCGACCTCGATCGAGCGACATCGTTCGAGCCCTGGTGGAATTTCCTCCATAGCCTGGGCCACCGCCGTCGCGTGGGGCAGGTCGAACGAACCGGTCGGCACGAGACGCGCCCGGTCTCCTTCCCGGTCGGCTAGGACGGCGACAGGCATGGTCAATTCCTGTTCAGTGGGACGGGTGCCGCCTGACTCCGCAACTCGCGACGTCGTTCGCGATCACGCGGCCCGTCGATCTGCGCTACTTTGGCTCGATCTTTTTGATCTTGTTGCCTTGAATTCCGATCCCGGCCATCAGGCCCTTCTGGCCGAAAATGAAGGCGTAGATATCGTCCTTCATCGTCGTCGTGGTGCTCTCTTTTGCCTTCCCCTGGTCCATTACGACGACCGACGGGCCGACGCCGACCTCGAACCCGTCCTTCTTGTCGAGCTGCTGCAGCGCCGTCTCGTTCATGAAGAACATCGCGTAGCCATAGGTCTGGACACCGGCCTGGAGGCCGAACGACGCGCCAGAGGTGCTGTAGTACCCGACCGTCTGGCCGCCCTTGATCAATGCGCCGTCGCCGCCCTTAGCACCAACCATGAGGCCGGCCTTGGTGATTTTCGGGAACACGAGGACGGCGACCGCTTTCGCTCCGAGCGCCTTGGCCCCGTCTACCTGGGCATACAGTGATTCCAGCGCGGCCTGCGCGTCTTTGCTGATCTCCGCGGCGCTGTCGCCGGCGAAGGCTGCGGGTGCTCCGAGAACCAACGAAGCGATCATGATGGCGCCGACTAAAGCACTGCGTGACATACTCCGCCTCCCTTCGCGTTTTCGCGACCTGGTTTTCCGGTTTCTCCGCACTCACACCCACGAGCAGATGCGGACTGCCCGTCAGTTCGAAGTGCCCGACGGGCAAAGGTTATTCATGAGACTGTCGGCTTACAAGCTGGACCTTGGTGCACGTTTTCACCTTTGCCTCGGTCTGAAGTCTCAGCGAAGGAGGCTGAGCGCCAATTCTGCCCAGGGAAGCTCGTCGTAAAACAGCACAGCCACGAACGCGACGACGTACGCACCTCGCCACCACCGTCGCCGGTCGTCGAGTTGCGCCAGGCCCATTGCGAGCAGAAGCCATCCAAACCCGGCCACCGGCGCGAACGCGTACGTCACACCGCAGAACGACAGCAGCAACACATGACGCAGCAGCGCGAAGCGGGTGGTTGGCGTCAGCATCAGCACTGACACTGCGGCTTCAAGGACGAGGAGGCCCCACGTCGAGACGGCCGCGAACGCACGCAACCGTGCCGGCTCGTGAACTCGAGGCGGGTGCAGCAGCTCGGCGCCGTGCGCGAGCGGTGTCAACGCCTGCCGGTTCGCCTCGAGTTCGTCCGCGGACAGCCCGCCGACCAGCTGCGCCACGACGCCGAAGCGCGGGTCGGTGAGGAGCGTCACGCGGAAGAACCGTTGATCGAGAAAGTCTGGCGACAACACGACCTTCCACAGCACCGCGAACGCAAACGCCAATCCGATCAGCCAACGGCTGGTGTACGCGAGCGCAGTGGATGCATCGTGCGCGCGTAGCGACAGCGCAATGGTGAGCGTCCAGTAACACAGGAGATAGATGTGATTGTCGGCAAGCGGCCAGTCTTCGACGATGCGGAGCGCCGTCAGCAACGCAACGCCGCCCCATATCATCGGACTTCGCAGCGCCCGTGGGTAGACGAGAATCAGTACTGCCGCGCCGAGAATTAACGGGCGGACGAACCACTCACCCATCGGCCGCAACAGCAACGCGATCGCCGTCAGTCGAAGGGCGGTGTCCAAGCGGTGCGCCCGTCGCTACGGCACGACATACACGAAGGTGCGGAGCGGCCGCTCCGAGGGGTGCAGCGTCTCGCGATCGAAATCCGTCCGCCACACGCTCAGAGTGACCCGCGAGACCGGTCGATGATGCCGCTCCTCCCGTGCGGCCACGCCCTCGCCCAGCGCTCGCATCAGCCAGTCCGCCGGATACGCCGCCGCCCGCGCAACGGCCGTTTCCAGCGACTCTGGCACCTCCAGCGCCTCCGATCGATCCGGCGCATCGACGACAATGTCTATGCCGCGATACGCGCCGTGGTCGAGTGTCGCGAACATGCCGAATCCCCCGCCTTTCCACGGCGTCAGGTCGGCAGTGCGCGACAGAGCGATCTGGATCACCGCGACGACGAACAACAGTAGCGGCGGGACGAGCCCGGACGGCATTATGGGACGTTCCATCTTCAAGTGCAGTACTCGGAGCCCAGGCTTCGTAGCTCGCCTCTGTCGCTTTGCATCGGACAACAAACCTATCCGCTCACCGCTATTGCATGTCGGTGAAAGCGAATTGCAAGTGCGACTTTGCCCAACATCGCGTTTCGATCCATGATGCGCGCCACACTGTTCAGCGCATTCCGAATCGACAGTGTCCAAGCGCCGAAGAGGGCCCAGTATGCCACTGCCGCGGTTGTTTCGTCCGGTATGTTTCGCCGTCTGCTCGGTAGGGGTGCTGACGTTCGCGGTAACACACGTCGTTGGTCAGGAGCAGCGTCCTCCTCAATTTGGTGGTGCCTATGCGGCGCTCGACGCGCGCCGCCAGCACTTTGTCGAGAATTGGGTGACGCGCTTCGGCAAGGCCACGGGGCAGAAGCTTGATCCGGCACACCTCTACGACGATCTCATCAGCATGTCGTCGAAAACTACCTTCGAAGCGATTACCCACGCGTTGATGACGACGCCGCTGACCGATGCGGCGGGTGCCCGGCTTGGCGACGCGCTGGCGCTGATCGAACGGGTGGAGTCGGTGAGGGGCGAGATCGCCGGGGCCTCGGGGGACGCCCAGTTCCGAATGTACGTCCGCCTGACCCCCCAGGCGCTCGACACCCTCGGACGGTCGCAACAGTTCCGTCGCCGCGCCGACAACTCCGTCTACCACAAGGGTTATCCGACGAACTTCCGCCAGCAGGGAGGCATACCGTCAATCCAGTTCTCCATTGCGCGCGACGGACGGCGCGCGGACATCGACGTGGACTACAGGTCCTCGGGTTTTCCGGTCTCCATGTTCAATGGACATCTGAGCGCCGCGAACTCCGACGTCCGCGCCGGCGACAACTACGATCGCCACGCCAATCGCTGGACCGGGTTTCAGAACTGGTGGCGCGGCTTCTTCGGCGCGCGCCTCAAATCCGCCCCGCAAGACACGTCCGCCCGGCCTCTCGCCCTGCCGAAAACACCGCGTGTCGGCGACAAGAACATCGACGCGATGGTCTACGACTTCCTCCAGTCCTGGCTGATCGAGGGCGACGTGGTGGCGGCGATGAGTTACGTCTCGGAGCGCGCGTACGCGTGTCTCGCGCAGGACAGCAACGATCCTACGGACTTCGACCGCGGCCTGGCGCCTTTCGAGCTGATGATGCGGCTGAAGGCCGCGCGCGAGGAGCTGGGTCAGCACCGCTCGCTCGACGGTCTGACCGTCGGCACACGCCTCGCGCGACCCGCCTTGCGTATCGTTCGCCAGCCGCACCACGCGCAGTTCGTGATCTACGCGGTGCCCGACGATGTTGCGGCGGCATTCGACTGCGAGAGCCAGTTGACGCCGGGTGACGCACGGAAGGCTCCGCGGGCCTACGGCCACTACTACGGCGCAACCTTCGTGATCAAGGGACGGAGGGATCACACGATCGCCCTGCTCTGGGCGGAAGAAGACGGTTACTGGAAGCTGGTGTCGTGGAAAACGGGTGAGGATAAAAGGCCGGAGCCTGTGCCTCCCCCGCCGCCCGAACGACCCATCGTGAAGATCAAGGCCGATCCAATTGTCGTTGCAGCGGCGCGAGGGTTTCTCGACGACTGGTTGATTCGAAACGACTACGACGCGGCATTCGCCTATTTCTCACCGGCGAGCTACGCGTGCTACGACCTGGTTCGGAGTCCCGACGTGCCGGCCACCACCTCACCGGCCGAAGCCGGTAAACGGATCCGCGCGGCCCTCGAAAGCATTGGAACCCGCGTTGGAAAAGCGGCGAGCCTCGATGTGATTCTGTCACCCGTCCAGCCGTTTCACCCGGCGATTCGCGTGATGGATCATCCCGATAGCGGCACGTTCACGCTCACCAGCGTCCCCAACGTCATTGCCGACGCAGCCGGCTGCGACCTCCGTGCAAAGGGTGAGCCCTTCCCGTCAGGGATTCCACTCGAGGTACAGCAACGCATTCGGGACGACGGTCCAGTTCCGGACGAAGAGCGGTGAGCCGCCGGTCCTCCGCCTTCTGTGGCGCACCGAGGGCGGCAACGTCCGTATTACCGCATTCGACCTCGAGCTTCCCTGATGATGAATATCGCGCGGTTCCTCGGCGAGGCGGTCGCACAACTTCATATAGCTGAGCTTGCTGGCGTGTCCTAACCGCCCCGCCTGATTGCCTACGGTAGTTGGGGCGTCCTCCGTCCGGTCGGAGTTAGCGACGCGGGCAGTTGGCGCGGAACACTGCGAACTCCTCAATAAATTTGTGCTTTCCGGCTTTTTTCCCGGACGGCACGCCGTCTGCTATCCGACGATCAGGCGGGCCTGCCTGGCTGTCACGCTGCCGAAGGGTCCGCAACCCGCGAGTCGCCAGTCCGCGATTTTCACAGTAGCTCGGACCGGACCTGGGTTGGTGTAACTGAAAACGAGAAATGCGCTTCAAGGCCCGGCAGAGGAGGACACATGAAACGGCTTGTCGTAGGAATCGTTGCAGCGGCAGTTCTGGCGTCAATGGCGCGCACGGCAGCGGCCCAGTCCAAGACGGTCACGTCAGAGATGAAAGTGCAGACGGGCACCGTCGAGGCGATCGATCCTGAGCGCCGTATGGTCACGCTCAAGAAATCGGACGGCACGTTCGTGACGGTCGTCGCAGGGCCGGATATTACCCGGTTCTCGGAGGTCAAGGTCGGCGACACCATTACCGCTCGGTATTACGAGAATCTCGTTGTCCGGCTGAAGCAGCCCGGCGAGTCGGAAGTGGACTCGAAGATCAAGAGCACGACGCCTGCCGAACAGGCCCTCCCGGGTGGCACCAAAGCCACCCAGCGAACTATCACGGCCACGATCACGGCCATCGACAATGCCATGCCGTCGATCACGTTCACCGGGCCGAATGGCTGGACCTACACCTCCAAGGTGCAGGACCCCACGGCTCTCGCCAAGGTGAAGGTCGGCGACAAGGTGGACATCGTCTGGACGGAAGCGATGCTCGTGTCGCTGGACCGCTGAGACCGATCGAACCGAACTCGACGTAGGCCGCGCGGCGGGCCTGTATGAGTGGTGACAGCACTCGGTACGGGCCGCGTTCTTGATGAGCTCGTAGAGGGCGTCAATGTACCGTAGGCATCGTTCAACGTGTTTGGCGTTCAGGGGACATCAACCTACGTAGCGGGTACTGACGGCGGCGCTACAGGTCACGGAGATGGGCAGCGCCGGCGGCGATTAGGCCGAGGCCTCTTCCGTCGGCTTCCCGTACCGCGTTCCCCACACTCGCCCGCAGGCCAAGCACTGCCAGTAGTGGACACCGTCTTACAGCGCCGCTGATTGTGACGGCAGAGACGCGCTCGCTAGAGACGAGAACTCCAACCGCGTGTAGCGGGTCGCCGCTCACAAATCTCCCTGCTTGATAAACATCCGGCGGCGCTCCGCTGAGTGGACGTTGACGCGTGAGGCCCGATGGCGGCCGCGGCGGCCAACGAGCAGGCCCAGGGTAAAGCCGACGACGAGCGCGGCACTCGCGAGAAACCATGCGATCCCTTCGGTCATGCTGCGTCTCCGATTACAGTGCCTCGAATGGCGGCAATCGCGAGATGTAGTTTGCCACAACCGGCCACTCGAACCCGCAGCGCACGCATGTGAAGTACAGACCGTGATCGTTTCACGGATGACGAGCGGTGGACCCGGCGAGTGGCATTACGGGCACGTCCCAAACGGCGGACGGGGCGTGTGAATCGGCCTTTCGGTGAACGGCATAGAGCTCACGCCGACACTGAGGAGCGTGGCGCAGTGATGGGGTGCGGAAGAGCTTACCAGCGGCTGCAGGCGCTACGCGGCCTACAACAGTCTCCTTGGGAACTGTCTGCTTGACGGGGAGCTTACGCGGCCAGCGTGATGACGCTCAGAGGAACGCGAGGGCGATCCCGAAAAGGATCAGCACACAGGAAACAATGATCAGTGGACCGTCCAGGTTCGCGCGCGTTGGTGAATGTGCCACGGATCGGCTATCGGACAAACGCGCGACGAGCAATAGACGACGACGTAATGGTTCTGTCTGGATCCCAGCGAGCATCTGGCTGAGTTAGTTAGGAGAGCGTTTTTGACAACTGAATAGGCGGACACGGGTTGTAGCGGCAAGACCACGTGCCCGAGTTCGTGGAGTTATTCGGCGAGGGTCAACGGCATTAGGACGGCTTTATTGCGGGCGTCCGGGTGTCTTTTACCTCGAGGACCGCGAGCGCACGCTGGACACTCGGCAGGCTTGTCACCGCCGGCTTCCCCCGACGGGTGGCCACGGTTTCGGCCGACCATCAACCGCGCAGTTCGTCCTCGAGCCGCCGTTTTGGTGGCAGTCGATCGTCGGAGGCGAACGGGCGCTCGCAGCTCACTCCGGAGCGTGCCATCACCTGAATAGAGGCGATCCGTTGTCGCGGCCTATGGTGACAACGCCACTGGTGATCGCGCCGTTCGGTATGTTGCGCATGCCGATCGTCTCGTCGGACAGCCGGTGCCGCCAAATCCGGTTGTCGTCGAGAAGATATGCGGAGACGCCGAAGAAAACGTCCTGAAGAACCCTGATTTGATCGATGCCTTCGGGGACTTGGCCGGGCCACCGGATTGCCAGCCGTGCCCCATAGCGATCGGCAAGGTGGGTGGCCGTCAGCGCAGCTCGCGCATAGCCGGTCATATAGGTGCAATCACCGGTCAGATACGGTCCGTGGTCTCCGGCCACGATGATCACCGCGTCGCGACGGCTGCGCAGGGCCGCCTCGATATCGCGGCGCATCTCGTCGCGCGCAATCGCAAGACGGGCGGCGTACCGGGCAGTCTCATCCGGCAGACATCGCCCGGAGAGCTCGCTGTGGCCGGGGAGGATCGAATGCGCGTACAACATCCTGGGGGGCCCGGCCGGATCCATCAATGCCGACCGCTTTGCCGCGAGCCATTCATTGCGATCGGTGTCGCGAAAGACGAGATCGGGCTTGAACTGGCCGCCGCCGAGCCCGCGATAGAGCGCCGCCAGATCCCACCGCTGATGCCAGCTCGGAAACATCACATCCACTCCGGCCGGTTCAGCGCCCTGGAGCAAATACGAATTGAGGATCAGATGCGTCCGGTATCCGTGCTGACGGAAGAACCTCAGGGCAGTCGACTGACCGCCGATGCCGCCGTCCATGTTCAGCCGCATGTCGAGCACGCTGCTCATGCTGGGCTTCGACAGGAAGAACAGTGAGTAGTTGTCCTCGTAAGTCTTGAAACCATGACCGACCAGATAATCGGTGTCGGCCCGATCGTCAATACCGTAGCGGGCCATCATGGACGAGGGTGCGAGCGCGTCGTACACCAACAGGTACACGTCTGGTCGTCGCTTGGCGGGCGCTGACAGGAGCGTTGCCAGTTGCCGGTCGGTATCGTAGCTGTCCATCGACGCCGCGAAGGTGCCCTCGCGCGCGTTTGCGCGCCTCAACGTGGCCTGGACCAGAGAGAGTCCCATGCTGAACGCGGCGAAGAGCGTCACCGCCCGTGCCACGGACTTCCTGTTCGTGCCGTAGATCGCCGCAAGGATGAGCGGGACAGTCACCGCGAGGGCCACGTTGACGAAGAAGAGCGCCTCGACAGGTCGCTTGAGTGCCGCCGATACCAGCGGCATTGAGTAGGTACACGAGGCCCAAGCCCGCAAGCAGAGGCGCGCTGATCGCCGGCGCGTCCAGCGCGCGCTGCAGCACGTTGACGAGCAGTAATCCGGCAAGTGGACACAGCAGGAAGAACGCCAAATACCGAACCGCAGTCGAGAACGTGAAGAGCTCGCTGTTGTAGGCGAGGTAATGGACGAGAGGAATCAGGACGGTCGAGAACAGAAGCACATCGCTGGAGCTCGGCCTGGCCCACGCCAGCAGGGTGGATGGAGACTGACGGCGCGGCGTCGACAACGCGACGCTGGTCACGCACAGCAGTTGCACGGATACGATGCACGCCTTGAGAATCTGGATGGTCGTCGTTATTCCTTCTACCGCGCCGTTGTACCGAGCGAACACATAGTCGACATGCAGAATGATGACGAGGACGAAAAAGCCGTGCCCAATCGCCCGCCACGTCCGCAACGCGCGCGCCTGTGTGTCGCGTCGAGATCCCGCACCTGCACGTGCCCGTGCGTATCGGCGCGCATACACTATTGCAATCAAGGCATCCATGATGACGATCGCCGTATTGATCGCGCAGCGGGAGTACGCCGAATCCATCGAAAAGGAAAAACCGTACACGACGAGGAGATACAGCGCGAACGTGCTTGTGAAGAAAATCGATGTGGCAACGAAGGTGGGGATCCGGCCCTGCCGGATGGACTCGAGGTTCATGCGGTATCACCGATTGGCACGATGCACTCATGCTGCTGGCGGGCCCCAGCGCGCGCGAGTGGTGATCGATCATGGAGGGTCACGACAGCAGCGGCAAGTCTAGCAGACGACAGGAAAGATTAGGGACGTCCGTGGCCAGCATAAACGCCCGTTCTCGGTCCCTGGTTACCCCACTCCCGACAGCGATCCCCGGCCTGGGCCATTCGAGTCCCATCGTTCGTGACGAGCGCCGTCCCGCTCACCTCGTCGCGCTCCAGAGCGCGGACAGTCGGCAACGCCGGCGACGGACGGCAGACGCGTCGTGACGAGGAGCGGCTGTATCAACAGCGGATCGCCCCTAAGGCAGGTGGCTTCAGTGCATCGCCGGTTGCAGCGGATGGCCGACTCTATTTCCCAAGCGAGGATGGGATCGTCTACATCGTGCGGGCGGGACGCACGTTCGAGCGCGGACGCGCATCTACGCGCTGCGCCAGCCACGCCGCTCTTGATCGGAGTACCGATCGTCACTGCAACTCGATTCGCTCCGTGACCTTCCCCTCCTCGATCGGTCTTAGCGAAAACGCCGGGTTGCCGCGCATCTCGGCGGTCACGAAGGGATCGCCCTCGAACACGATCTCGAAAATCTTGGGCGGGTGACCTGCCGCCGCCACCTCGAAGTGGATGTGTGCCGGCACTCGGCTGGCGGGGTACGAGCCCGGCTTGATCGTATCGAAGGACCATCGGCCCTCGGCGTCCGAGCGCAGGAACAGCTTCAGCCGCGGGTTGCGGTTGTCGCTCGCGGGCTTCACGCCGTAGTAGCCTTCGCGATCCGTCTGGTAGATGTAGAGTGACGCTCCGGCGACGGGCGCGCCGCCGCGTCCGACCACGATGCCACTGACGGTGAGCGGCTCGCCTGGCTCGCCCGCCGGCGCCACGCGCCCGCTCGACGGCGCCGACGATGGCGCTTCGTGAACGGATTGCGCCGCAGCTGCATGGCTCGCGTTCGCCAGCGCCACAGCCAGGACCACGATCGACGTACGCCGACTGATTCGGGTTGCAATTGGCATGAGCAATCCACCCCTTGCGGATGGTCGCATGGAACGCGGGGGTCAGCTTTGCCGCCTGGCATTTGGCTGTGGCAAACGGTGGGACGAGGCACACGTCGTTCAATTGACGCTCAAGGCGCAACCACGAATGACGAATCGGCGTCGAATTGCCCTATTCCTTCGTGGCACACCCCAGCCGCAATGCGACCACGACTTCGGGACGGACTCAGGCAGGTAGTCCTGATGGCACTCGTGCGAGTTGGCTGCGGTGGTGGCGGCAAGCTTCGCGCGGTCCCAACCGTGCTGGAACCGCGCTCCTAAACATTGCTCTTCGTCAAAGAAGCTCGGCTCGTGATTGTGTTACGGTGACGCGTGGCTTCTCACTCGTCTATGAACAACCCGACTCTCGATACCATCCTGTATCTCGGGTTGTTGCTTCTCGCCGGCATCCTGATCATCTGGCACTTCTAGCGGCACGCCCGCGAGTCCACACTAAGTTGCGCGCTTCGGTGTGGCCGGCGTGCGTGGCGGATGCC
Organism: Vicinamibacteria bacterium; assembly: GCA_963800785.1. GTDB lineage: Bacteria > Acidobacteriota > Vicinamibacteria > Vicinamibacterales > JAENWD01 > JAENWD01. The sequence continues at coordinate 106,192 of CAWDCH010000018.1, read as the reverse complement.
GATCACCGTCAGCGCAAAACCGTTAGCGTCAGCTCTCGGATGCGGCCGTTGTTCAGCACTGCCATCAACGCACGCGCAAGAAATGATGGCGTCCCCGACGGGATTCGTCGGAAGTGGAGCCGGGGCTTGGCGCGGGTTCTCGGACTTGCTGGCAGCGTAGAATCGTCCTACACGACATCCGTCCCGTGATCACCAATCGGAATTGAGACCCTATCAGAAGAACACGGTGGCGATACCAAACGCGATGAGCGCCACAGCGCCGAGCATCACGAGCCGTTCGAGCATAACGCCGTCAGAGGGAGGAAGGGACATGTAGGGCCGCTTAGACCGCTCGACCATCCATCGTCACCCACGCTTGACCATCCATCGTCACCCACCTATAACCGCACCCTCGCAGTGCCAGTATTGGATGCGTGTGTGGCCGCGGACCGGGTGAACTTCGCGCGCGCTATGAAACTCATGGCCGCGCGGGCACTCCGAAAGGCCGTGAGGATGAGACTCATCGAGCGATGGCATACTCACCTCGAACGTGGGCGAACGGCTGACTCTGTGATCAATTCAGCCGATCGATCTGGGAGCAGGACGTTATGGGCGTGTCTTGGCTCGAAGTTCTCGACGTACTACCTCAATCTCTTCGATGATCCATTCGGCTAGGCTGTCGCCAAGCGGAGACGCAGACCCGTTCGCTTTGGCGAGATCCCGGACGATGGATTGAATACGGCCCAAGCGTGCTGCGAGGTCGTTGAGAGACAGCGGCGGCGGCGGCATGCGGCAGTTGCTCCGGCGCTATCGCGGCTATCGGAAGAACACGGTGACGATGCCAAACGCGATGAGCGCCACAGCGCCGAGCATCAGGAGCCGTTCGAGCATCACGCCGCCAAGAGGAGGAGGAGACATGGCGTCTATACCGCTCGACCCTCGATCGTCACCCACAGAAAACTGCATCCTTGACAGCGCCAGGTACTGGATACCGGCGAAACGGCAAGATCGAGCAGCTTAACTTCCCTCACGCTGACAGGCTTATGGCAGCGCGGACAATCCGGAATCGCTACGGCGTGAGACGACGATCGACCAAAGCGATCGAGCGACGGCATACTCACCTCGGAATGGGGGACGCTCAGCCTACCTGAGTTCAACCGATCGATCTGTCCGCTTGCTGACAGTTACCGCGTAGCCGAACGTGGACTCGTCAGTGAGACTCATCAATTACCAGGAAGCGCGCGCGAACTGTCATCCACCCGACAGATTGAGGGGTTTTCTGCCCCGTCTTGTCCCTGCTGTCACGTCCGCGATCATGTGCGACCACTACGCGACCGTCTCTCGGACCGCACGCAGTACTGGCGTGTTGACGCCTGCGTGCTCGCGTGGCTCGCGTCGCGACGCCCGGACGATACGCACGTCAGAACCCAATCCATCCATTCCAGCCTGGGTGCTCGGCCATCCACTGAGTGTGGCGTTGCCGCAGTTCCAGAAATATCGGCGACGCTGAATTGACTGAAACCCACATGATGTCCGGCTGGTTCCTGAGATGGATGATGTAGGACCTCTTGTCCTGTTCTTCAACTGCAATGCGTTCGTGCGAGCACTCCTCGAGGCATCGAGATATCTCGGCCGCGCTCGCGGCTCGAGGCACCAAGCCGGTGATCAATTGTCCGACGACTGCGGAATCCAAAACGGCCGTGACCAATTGCTTCAGGTCGGCCTTTTCGATCACGAAGCCACCCGATCGACCGTTCGGCATGCCGCACTCCGAAATGGCTGACGCTGTTCGGTACTTAGACTTTCCTGCCACAAAAGCTTGAGAGTCGCCCCAGTGTGCATGATCTGAGGAGGCTAGGCCATGTCTAATCGACACCGCGCTGATCGATCCCATTCGAGACTCGGGTACTTGACGCCCGCAGAGTACAAAGGGAAACATCTGGCCGACCCGATGGACGGTGGGCGCTCGCCGGCGATGCCGGCTCGCGCTGCCCAGGAAGAACACTGCGCGCCAAACAGTTGACGCGATGAGGATGGTCCCATGCGAGCGCTGATGATCACTGCGGGCACGTTGATTTTCGCCGCCGGCTTCGTCGCCGGCGGCCGCCTGGAGCCCCCGGTCGGGGCGCAGGGATTCACGGTCGTCATGGACTGCGGCGCGTCGTCCGCCCCGCAGCTCCGCACGACGCTCTATTTCGGGCTCGCGCGACCGAAGGGCGCCGTGAGCGAGCTCGAGTGGCAGATATTCTTGCGCGACGAAGTGACCAGGCGGTTTCCCGACGGGCTGACCGTGTGGGAGGCGGAGGGCCAGTGGCGGACACCCGCTGGCAGCATCGATCACGAGCAGTCGAAGGTCCTGCTCCTGGTCCATCCCGATACGGCGGCAGCGCGGCAATCGATCCTCGCCGTGATCGAGGCGTATCGCAAGACGTTCGAGCAGCAATCCGTTCTGTGGGAAAGCGCGCGCGTCTGTGGCGCGGCTTAGTGCTGGAGGTTTGCCGATGGGCGACTCTCCGGCAATGCCGGCTCGCGCTGACCAGGAAGAACACAACGAACCACTAACCGATCCGATCAGCGCCGTTTTCCAGTAATCCGTAATTAATGTTGAGCGGATGTTGTCGAGTGCTGCAACAGCCGCTCAAGATAGTTGAATCGGCTCCGCTTGCGTCCGCCGTTCTCTTTCTGCTCGGCTCGAGCCTGTTCGAGAAGTTGGCTGACTGGCGCGGGCTACTCACGCGCGATGTGGCGAGCGGGCGCAAGGTGTTGCGGACGCTACTCGTCGGACCGCTGCGATTTACCCCAGTCAGTGAGCCAAACCGGCGCGGCTATCGCTTCACCGATCGCGCTCGATCGGCTAATCGGTGGCGCATCTCCGGCCACCGGTGCGCGGGCCTTTGCCGGGGAGGCCTATGCGCCGAAGCGCGAGCGAATCGTCGAATCCGCGCCCCTGAATCGGGTCGCGAGGAGCCAGTCGCGCGACCATGTCGGGAAGTCGGCGGCCAGTGATACGAGCCGTTGTGCAAATCCCGTCGGGGACGCCACGCCTGAGGTTTCCTCCGTCATTACGCCACCGAGTCGCGCACGAGAGTTGTGGAACCGCGCTCCTCAACATTGCTCTTCGTCAAAGAAGATCGGCTCGTGATTGTGTTACGGTGACGCGCGTGGCTTCTCGCTCGTCCATAAACAATCCGACTCTCGACACGATCCTGTATCTCGGGTTGTTGCTCCTCGCCGGCATCTTGCTCATTTGGCAGTTCTAACGGCACGCCGGCGCGTTTACACTAACTAGCGCGCTTCGCCTGCGGCCAGCGTGCCTGCCGCGCAGGTCGCTCATCGCCAAGTGCAAGACGGCGATCACGAGTTCTCGTACGCCCCCATCGTCCAGTGCTGCCATGCTTCGTTGTGGTTCTCATCCCCGCTGGGATAGTGAGGCTCGCGCAGACCAAGCGTTCACGGACGATCTCCGGCGCGACACCCGCTCACTCGCACCATAAGCCGAAGTCGTCTGGCCGAAGCGTCAACCACTCTGCTTTTGCCAACCCGGGTTGGTTACGTCGCGAGGGTCGAAATGGTTTATCTGCTCGACGATCCGCCCCGCTGCGTTTACGGTGAAGCGGTCTGCCATTCGCAGGCGAGCCTTGGGGTTGGTCACCTCGACCTCGACCTCGGCCTCGGCCACGACTCCTGTGAGGGTCTCGTTGAAATAGATGTCCAGTAACTTGACCAATCCCAGGACGCGCCTGGCCGGGCAACGAGTAGTAGGCCGACCAGCAACCTCAGCCAACCCTGTGAGGCTCGCAGCATATCGTCGAACCCGCCCAGCCGAAAGGACGTCTGCAGCTCTTAAGCATTTCGAGTGACAACGCGCCCGCGGGCCTCGAAAATAGGCCACGTCATGACAACCATCGATCGCCATTCCCGAGGCGTGCGGCGACGCTGCATCGGTCGATGCGTGTTCGCGGCGCTGGTGGCGTCGATAGGCGCCGCGGGTCTGATCGCACAGCACGGGCACGGCTCCGAGGGCGTCGGGAGAGCACATATGGAGACGTCCTGCGCTCCCGCTGTGCAGGCCAGTTTCGATCGCGCCCTGGCTCTTCTTCATAACTTCTGGTACGCCAGAGCTCTCACGCAGTTTCAGGAGATCCAGAAAGCGGATCCCGAATGTGCCATGGCCTACTGGGGCGCGGCCATGACCTACAACCACCCGTTCTGGGATGCGCCGTCGCCGGAGGACGAAGCGGCGGCGTGGGCGTACGTGCAGAAGGGACTGGATGCGAGGTCGCAGAACGATCGCGAGCATTTGTACCTTCTGGCCACCGCCGCCCTCTACAAAGATGCCGGGGCGGGGACGAAGCAGTCACGTGACGATGCCTACCGCGAGCAGATGGCCGCAACGCACGCGAAGTATCCGGACGATGAGACCACGTTGTTTTACGGTCTGTCGATCCTTGGCACCATCAGGGAGGGGACGAAGGGCTTCGAGATGCAGGGCCGTGCCGTTGCCCTTTTCGAATCGGTCTACGCGCACGACAATCAGCATCCGGGAGTGCTGCACTACCTGATTCACGCCTACGACGATCCCGTTCATGCCGAAGCTGGTCTGGCGGCTGCGCGCGCGTACGCGAAGACGGCAGCCGCGGTGCCGCACGCTTATCACATGCCCTCGCACATCTTCACGCGCCTGGGATACTGGGACGAAGCGGCGACGACCAACGAGAACGCGTGGCAGATTTCCAATGACGATGTGAAGGCGGCGGGAGACCCGGGAGAGCTGCGCGACTTCCATTCGCTCAACTATCTCTCCTACAACTACCTCCAGCTCGGCCGCTACAAGGACGCGAAGAAGGCGGTCGATCTCTTCGCGGCGCAGTACGCCTCGGTCATGAACCGCCAGACGGCTCCCGACTCGCCAGACCTTCAAGCACGTCACGTACGGGGGCGGACGATCTTCGCGTTACCCGATCGCGTGCTCTACGGTTACTTCGACACCCTCGCCCGATTCATCGTCGAATCGGAGTCGTGGAGCGATGTGCCGACCCTGCCGCTCATCGCACCGTCGAGCGATTTCGTGGTGATGAAGCTGCACCTCGAGATGATGGCGGCGGCCAGGCGGAAGGATGCTGCCACCGCAACGACCAAGGCGGCGGAGATGATGGAGCGGGCGCGCGTTCCGGGCCAACATCCGTTCGTGCAGCAGATCCTGACGATGCAGGCGAGAGAAGGGGCGGCGATGGCCGCGCAGGCGGCGGGCGATGCGGCGGGCGCAGTGACAGCGATGGAGGCCGCCGTCGCGATTGAAGATTCAATCGACAGCTTGTCGCAGCCGCCCTATCCGATCATTCCAGCGCACGAGCTCTACGGGTCGATGTTGATGGACATGGGCAGGCCGGCGGAGGCGCGCAAGCACTTCGAGGAGACGCTGCGACGCACGCCCGGCCGGCCCAAAGCGATCGCGGGTATCGCACGGGCCGCCGAGGCGATGGGAGATACCATCACGGCGAGGGCGCAATACACGCGCCTGATTGACATGTGGAAGAGCGCCGATCCCGATCGGCCCGAGCTGCTCGCCGCGCGGCGGTTCTTGCAGTCCGCGGACCGATAGCATCAGTGGCGCGGATCACGCGTGGAGCACGGGCTCTGTCCAGCTACTTGTCGTCCCGGGTGATCATCCTGAACACCATCGCGGCAGCCCGCGCCTCCAAGCAGGTCTGCCACGATGTGGATCCAGATGGAAGGAGCCGACACGAGACCCATGACCGCCAGGCCGACCGCAACAGCGGGATTGAAGGCCCCGCCGCGACACGTTACCAACGGCGAACGCGCCCGTGGCGCGGCCCTTCGGCAGCACGAACCGAGCGCAGCTCGCGGCTACGACGCGCGCTTACTCCATCGCCGCCGCACCACCAACGCGCCGAGGCCGCTGCCGAGCAGGAGCATCGAGGCGGGTTCGGGCACCGGGGTGGACGTGGCACCCTCCAACTGCAGCTCTCCGATTTGCATCGAATTCGCCGCCGACGCATCTCTGACTGTGGGAAACAGGATCAGGTACGAGGCGAAAGCCATGTCGTTGGCGAAGTGGGCGGTCGTCGGCCCGGTCAGGCGCGTGAGTGGGAGGCTGATCGGACCCGTCGCAATCAACGACAACGATGCGAGCGGATAGCTGAAACCCGGAGTGGCATCCGTCAGGGCAACGCCCGACCCGTAGATCGCGAAGCTCGTAGGATCGCGTGCGACTGCATCGTTGGCAGTAAACAAGGACAGCGCATCAGGCGCCAGCGACGCGTTGACGCCAGTGGGGCTGACGATGAGCCCGCTGTTCTCCTCGAAAAAATTCAGGTACTTCGAACCGCCCGCATTACTGCCATCGATGGCCAGACCCGGGTGTTCGTTCGACGGCCAATTGTTGGTCGCCGCGACTGTCCCCGACGTCCCGACGACGAAATTGGCGCCAACCAGTGCGCCGCCGATCGCGCCAGTCAAGCCGATGGTCGCCGCGTGCGCGGACGACATCGAGATGACCACGGCGATCAACGCCGCAGGAATCAAGCCGGTCCGAATACGCAGGTTCTTGGTGTGTCCGAGCGTCATTTGCAGCCTTTCAGCTCTCGAACGCCTTCCAGCGGCCAAGAGCAGGTGCCGTTTGCGAGAACCGCAGCGTGCGCTACTATCCACGCCTCACGCAACGAGCGCAAGCACAAACCTCACGGCGTGCCGGATGTCATCTGTCGCGCCGACTACCTGGCGAGCGATCCGCTTTGCGACCTGGCGCGTGCCGATCCGTCGCGACTCTGTCCCCGCAGTGAGGAGATATCGGGATCTGCCAGAACGAGATGACGCCGGATTAGTCGATCGCTTATGAAATGCCGAGGATAAGCAGGCTCACCCCGACGGCCAACACGATCCGGCCTTCTCTGCAGCGGAAGTGAATCAGGCCGGCACCGGTCGCACCGAGGCCGACGACCATCGCGAGTTCGACGAACGCGTGGGCTGGGGACCACATTAATGCACAGCACATGCAACTTTGGCACCGTGAGAACGAGCACGTCGCCCTGTGTCTCCACTAGAAGGAACTAGGCAAGAAATTGCCCCCGTTGACAAGCCGTTAGCCAGAGAAGAACAAGGGCTCGGTGCTTGCAGTGCCGCGGTTCTGCAGTGCGCGACGCCGAGATTACGGGATTCGCAGGACGAGATAAACCGCCGCCGCCGAACCCGCAACGGCGACCCCGTAGGAGACGATCGCGATCACCTCGTTCAAGTGTTTGATCTGCAAGCCGTCGTACAACGTGTGTCTGAACCGGTGCGCCCAGTGGAAGCAGGTCAACACGGACAATGCGACGAGCGCGAGGCGGCTGACAGGATTCGAGAGCACGATCAGGATCCGCTCATGTGCTGGAGCCGTCACCCATCCCAATGGAAAGAGGATGCCGAACAGCAGCAACAGCGCGGGCATCAGCATTGCGGACATGACGCCGCCCGCGCTGAACAGCAGCCACAAGAACGGTTCGGGATAGCGCTTGCTCATTCAGGTCCCCGTCAACAGCCAGACAATGAATGCCGAAACCGCGGCCCAGCCGAAATAGTGCCCCGCCTTAACCAGAGGTCCGGGCACGCGGCTGCGACCAATATGGACGGCCATGGCCTGTGGCACGGCTTCGAAGAACGTTACGGCGTGGAAGACGACCAGAGCAAATGACACGACGTTAACGGCCAGCACCCACGGCGTCGCCGACCATGCGAGGAACGCCGCATAGGTTGCCGCACCGTGGCTTCCTGCCCTGACTAGCAGAAGCAGGTAGACCAGGCCCCACGCGACGAACATGCACGTGCTTTCGCGCAGGATAAATCTGAAGTACGACCACCTCTCCATCCACCAATAGGTCGAGACCGGCTGTCGCAGCCAGCGGGGATGGTACGGAGTGTAGGCGTGTCGATCGGTCATCACGCGCCTCTCGGCATGAAGAACGCCTTCATCGACTCCATGGCGGCGGTCAGCTTGTAACGCTGGATGGCGCCGGCCGGATCGACGTGTTTGGGACACACTTTCGTGCACTCGCCGACGAACGTGCAGCCCCAAATGCCTTCGTGCTCCGAGAGCACCGCCATTCGTTCCGCCGCGCCCTCGTCGCGGTTGTCCAGGTTGTAGCGCTGCGCCAACGCGATCGCCGCAGGGCCGATGAACTTCGGATCAAGGCCGTAGATCGGACAGGCCGCGTAGCACAGCATGCAGTTGATGCACATGCTGAACGGCTTGTACTCGTCGAGCTCCTCCGGCGTCTGCCGGTACTCCCCCTCGGAGATCGGTTTTTCGGCGTCGCGCACGATCCAGGGCTTCACGCGTACGAGCTTGCGCATGAAGTCGCCGATGTCGACGACGAGGTCGCGGACGATCGGAAAGTTGCGGAGCGGCTCGACGCGAATCGGTCCGGGCGTGTAGTCGGACAGAAAGGTGGCGCACGTCAGCTTCGGCTCGCCATTCACTGTCATGCCACAGCTGCCGCAGATGCCCATGCGACAGGACCAGCGGTACGAGAGAGTGCCGTCAAGACGGTCCTTGATGTGATTCAGGCCGTCGAGCACGACCCACTCCTTCGGGCACGGGACTTCGTACTCGTCGAAGGTGATCTCCGACTCCTGCTCAGGACGATACCGCGCGACCTGCAGCGTGATGTGATCCGGCATGCGGTGCGGCCTCCCCATACACCCGCTCGCCGGGCGGCCAGCGGGTAATCGTGACCGGCAGATACTCCACACGAGACGAACCGTCGGATCGCCGATAGGCCAACGAGTGCGCGAGGAACCGCCGATCGTCGCGGACCGGGAAATCGACGCGCTGGTGCGCGCCCCGCGACTCCTCTCGTGCGCGCGCCGCCTCCACGATCGCCTCCGCGATGTCGAGCATGAACTCCAGCTCCAGCGCCGCAACGCGCTCGGTGTTGAACGTCTTGCTGCGATCCGCGATCGCGACGTCAGCGACACGCTCTCGGAGGCGGTGCAGCTGCCGCACGCCTTCCGTCAACGCTGCGCCCGACCGATAGATCCCGGCGCTTTGCTCCATCGTTTCGTGCATGCCATCACGAAGATCAGCGATGCGCTCGCGCCCGTTCGTATTCAGCAGATCGTGCTCGAGGCGGCGCCTTTCGTCCTTGGCCTGAGCAATCGCGCTCTGGCTCACTTCCCTTCCGGTCGACGCGTGCTCGGCGGCAGCGCGGCCCGCCCGCGCGCCGAACACCAGCAGCTCGGGCAGCGAGTTCGATCCGAGTCGGTTCGCGCCGTTGATACTTACACACGCCGCTTCGCCTGCGGCGAACAGGCCGGGGACCGGCGTCGCCCCGTGAATGTCGGTGTGCACGCCGCCCATCATATAGTGCACGACCGGCCGGACCGGAATCAGGTCTTTCACCGGATCGAGATTCTGGTATTGCAGACAGAGCTCTCGTACGAACGGAATCTTGGCGTTGATCTTCTTTTCCCCGAGATGACGGAGATCGAGGTGCACGACGTGCCCGTACGGCGTTTCGATCGTGCGTCCTTTCTCCAGCTCCTTCACGAACGCCTGGGACAATCGATCGCGTGGGCCGAGCTCCATCGAACGCAGCACGGGCGTTGGCTGGGGTGTGCCGAGCTTGTAGTCCTGCAAATAACGATAGCCGTCCTTGTTGATCAGATAGCCGCCCTCGGCGCGCGCGGCTTCGGTGATCAGGATGCCGGTGAATGGAAGCCCAGTCGGGTGGTACTGGACGAACTCCATATCCTTGAGCGGCGCGCCGACACGATAGGCGAGCGCCATCCCGTCGCCGTTCTTGATCGCGGCGTTGGTCGTGAACGGAAACACCCGCCCGCAGCCACCCGTACACAGGATGACGGCGCGCGCCGTGATCGCCTCGACCCGGCCCGACTGCAGATCGATCGCGACAACGCCTTCGACGCCGCCGTCGTCCACCAGCAGCTTGGTGACGAACCACTCGTCGTAGCGCACCACGCTGGTGAACTTCAGCGACGTCTGAAACAGCGTGTGCAGCATGTGGAAGCCGGTCTTGTCGGCGGCAAACCACGTGCGCATCTTCTTCATGCCGCCGAATGGACGGACGGCGATCCGTCCATCGGCTTCGCGGCTCCACGGGCATCCCCAGTGCTCCAGTCGATAAAGCTCTTCGGGCGCTTCCTTTACGAACGCCTCGACGGCATCCTGATCGCACAACCAGTCACCGCCTGAAATAGTGTCGTAGGCGTGCTCGTCGAGACTGTCGTCCGGCGCGATCGCGCCCGCCGCTCCGCCTTCGGCGGAGACGGTGTGGCTCCGCATCGGGTAGACCTTTGAAACGACAGCGACGTTCAATCGGGGATTCGTCTCCGCGATGGCAATGGCCGCGCGCAACCCGGCGCCACCTCCGCCCACGAGCACGACATCATGAGATGGCGTCACGCGTCGGCTACTCGGCAGAGATGAGCTCGTCGATCATTACGTGGCCGTCGTGTCGCACGACGCGCCGGCTGAACGTGCCATCGTGGTACTGGTGCCGGATGCTCTGGCAGCCGCAGCCGTAGATCGTTTCCTGGGTGACGATAACCTCGTCGTCCTGATCCTGGTAGGTTTCCCCGTCTACGATCCGGCCGCAGGGGGCTTGCTGGTCTTTGAACGTGCCCGTCGCGTTCATGTCTCCCCTCCTTCGGTAGTCCCGCGGGTCGACGAAACGACGAATCGAACTCGGACGGCTGTCGCCGAAGCCCCGATGGCCTCTGGCAGGCGACAGTCTAGCCCTCCGCTATGCTCCGTGGCAAAGGGTCAAGAGTCGCACGGGCCCGGGGCCTGTGGAGGCGGTCGGGAGTCTGTGGAGGCGGTCGGGGGGGTCTGTGGAGGCGGTCGGGGGTCTGTGGAGGCGGGGCTTCAGCCCCGCAGGCAGGTACGTCGCGCGGTCCGAGATCGCGGAAAATAGCAGCAATGTTTTCCCCAATCCGGCATTGGATCGCCGAGGTCGAGCGCCGACCCGTGTCGCGTCGCAATCGCCTGGGCGCGCTGCTGGCAATTCTCACCTGCCCCTGCCACATCGGCGTCGCGATCATCCTTCTGAGCGGAACGGCGGTAGGAGGCTGGCTCGCGGCGCAGCGTGCCTGGCTCTACGTGCTGTTCACGCTGCTGTTCGTTGGCGGACTTGTTCTCCTCTTTCGTCGTGGCGACGCCGCCTGCGATCGATGCAGTGATTAAGGTCGATGCGCGCGATGGGCGCGTCTGCGCGAGCTGGCGGCCACGTCGAGCCTATCGAGCGCACCGGGGACGATTGCCGGCACCGCAGCGTTCATGTCACCGGAGCAAGCCACTGGCGCGAAGGTGGACGCACGCAGCGACATCTTCAGCTTCGGTGCGATGCTCTATGAGATGAGAACTTGTCAGCCACGTCTCGCAGGACTACACTGGCAACCGTTGGGGCGGGATCTTCACCGTTCCAACTGACCCGAGATTCAGAAACGCACATCCGGGGCCCCGCCAGCTTCCGCGTTTCCTCGTCGGAAGGATTTCCCAATGCGCCATTTATTGGTCGCCTCGTGCGTCTTCGCGGTAGGCTGCGGCAGCGAAGCGGCCCGGTCGCCCGTCTCACCCACGATGGGAGCGGCGGCGCCACAAATCCAGGAAAGCGGCGCCGCCGATCCTCCAGGCCCAGAGCGGCGCGCAACTACCCTTCCGTGGCTCCTTGGAAGCAACTGAGACCGCCACGGGCTCATTCCCTATCGTGTCGGTGGAATTGCACGGCACCGGAAACGCCACCCATCTCGGTCGATTCACAACGACGTTCCTTTTCCAGGTCGATCTCAGCACGAGTATCGGATCAGGGACTTTTGTGCTTAGAGCGGCCAACGGCGACCAAGTGCTTGGTACCGAAACCGGCCAGGCCACGGTTATGGGCGGTGTCGCCTCGATCGTGGAAAATGCGATCATTACGGGCGGGACGGGCCGATTTACCGGCGCTACGGGGAGTTTCACCATTGAGCGCACGCTTGTCCAGGCGACGGGTATCTCCTCCGGTTCGTTCACCGGCACCATAACTCTCGCCCACTGAAATCGCCTGGGAGGGACCAGGCTTCGCGAGCGATCGACGCCGATCACGGCGCACCTGGTCCCACCATTCACGTGTCGTCATTGCGCCCTCTCCGGTGGTTCCACGGTGGCACTCGCGAGTCGTTGCGGCATCCGATCGAGTGTGATGGAGCGCCGCGATCACCGCGGCGGACGGCTCGCCGACTGGCAATTCAGCTTCGGCGCCGCCGCGTACAACCTCGTACGCTGGCGCACCCTCGTCGCGCCGCCGGCGTGAGTACGGGGGCGCCCGATGGGCGTCCGCGCGCTTTTTGACCCACCAACGAGGGCGTACGCGCCCCGGCTTTAACTAGAAGTACTAGACTAACTCGCGCGCCGTGATCCAGCCGCGCACGGCGACGGGTCGTGACTAATCGCCCTCGCAATGGCCTCGGACGGTAAGGTCCGCCACCGCCCATCGCGCGATGGGGTCATCCCGCAAGATGCGGAATCGAACGTGGCGAATCCCGTTGGCCCGGACAGTGAAATCGGTCGTCATCGTGTGCGGATCGCGCAGCGCCGCGCGCATGGTCAGTCCTCCCGTGGTGCCCTGCCAGAGCGTTTGCCACTCCGTTCCGTCCGGTGATGCCTCTATTGCGAGCTCGCGTGGAAACGTTGCGACGTCCTGAGATAGGCCGATGGATCCGATCGACGCCACGCACGCCAGCGTGACGCGCAGTTGCTCGTTGCGCCGTTGTGGCCCCGGAGTGATCCACTGGGTGGCAAGGCGCCCGTCGGTGAGCGAGCGCAGATCAACCACGCCCGAGTCGGAGCTGGCGACGCTGATCGGAAGCGGCACGCCAGCGACACGCCCCGCCTGTGGAGCGCTTTGCGGCAGCGCGAAGAACTCCTGACCGTGTCTAGCGCCGAGCGTGCGTGCGAGCGGGTGCCTGGCCACCCAGTCGGCCAGTGCCGGTCCGTCACGCTGCGATCGAGCTACGGAAATGCAAATTGGACCGTGTTCGGCAAGGGCGGTAAGTGCGTCCGCATCTCGCGCCCACGTGGAAACGGTCAGCGCCAGCAAGTACGGCGGCATGTAGCCGCTCAGGCCGTTAACCGAGCGCGTGCCATCGAGGAGTGCCCGGTACTGCGCCGCTGCGTCGGCCTCAGGTGCCTCAGGGTATCCCACTGGAAGCTCAAGGCGCGGCGTACCGTCGCACTGAGCCGGCCACCGGACGGTGCTGGGGGGGACAACTGTCGACACGGGGGCAATCCAACCCTCTGCCACAATCAGGCCCGCGACGGCAGCGGTCATCCACCGCGCGCGACGTGCCGGCTGGTGAGCGCTCAGCCGATGCCAGGCGAGCCCGCTCGCGACGGCGAGAGCCAGCGCCATCAGCATGCCGAAGCGTGCAGGCACCCGCAAGGAGCGGTCGAAGCCGAAGCCAGGCGCCAGCATCAGCCAAGAGTACGGCGCCTTGTACAAGAACGTCACACCGAATGCCCTGGGGCTGGGTCCCAGCGCGAGCACGAACATCAGCGCCGCCGCAAGGGCATAGAACGCAAAGGCGTGACGCTCGCGCAGCGCCGTCACGACGCGAGGGTGCAGCAGGCTGTATACCGCGAGCGCCGCAACGGCGACCGAGAGCGGTTTGTGGAACCGTGAGAGTGACAGCGTCACTCCTGCCAGTTGAAGCCTCCACGGTCCAACAGTTGCGACCAGAGCCGCAATCGCCGCTACCGTCGCCACGATGGCCGCTGTCCGCCTCGCCCAGCGAATCGCCCCGGTGACCCGTGAAGACGAACGACCACGCAGCGCGCAGCCCGCGATCAGCAGCACGATCGTGAGGCCTGGGAACAGAAATCGCTCGGTGTTGTGCTGAACCAACGACGGCCAGACCTTCAGCTCTGGGGGTGGCGACCAGATACTCGACACGTCGGCGCTGAATTCCTCAATCTCGTTGATGGTCCGCGAGAAGCCCATCGCCTCCTGCGCACGCCGATAATGCGCGAACAATGGCGCCAAGAGAACGGCGCCCAACACCAGCGCGAGCGCGGCAGCACTCAGCTGCGTGAACTTGACTCGGCCAGCTGCGAACCACAGCAGCCAGCACCCGGCGAAGACGCCGAACATCGGTAGGTAGTACGCGCAGAACAGCCCTTGAGCGGCCACCGCAGCGGCAACGAGCACGAGCCACCACCACGCGCGCTGCTCGAGCCAGCGATGTAGACACGGCAGCCCAACCGGCATCCAGTACGACGCGAGCAGCTCCAGATGTGCCAGGTGGGCCGCGCGGTATGGCGAAAATCCGTACGCGCATCCGGCGACGAGCGCTGCAGGGTGACTTCGGGTCAGTGAGAAGACCAGGGTGTGAGCGGAGATGGCGCAGAACGCAAAGGAAAGGATGAACAAGACATTGTAGCCGGCAATGATCGACCCGGTCAGCCAGAACACGGGCGTGCTGATCAGCGACATGCCCAGTCGCGTATCGGAGAACGTCAGGGTATCGAGCAGCGGATAGAATCCGACGCCGTTCCACCACGGCTGACTGAAGATGGGCACCGTCGCATTCCATCGCAGTAGGGTGGCGCTCATCACGGGGTCGCCGAGATCGTGCGGCAGCCGCGTCGTCAGGACCGTCGGCACTGGCCAGGTGGCAACCAGCGCAAGCGCGATGTAAAACAACGCCCACATGACGGCGGCAGGCGTCCGCTCGGCAATGCGGCGCGCTGCCGAGTACGCGCTCCGGGTTGCGCGCGCGAGTGTCGGAGTCGTCCTCACGCTCCAGGAGTTCATGCCAAGTCCTTGCGCGATACTAACTGCCCGGGCGAGGGATGGCCATTCCTATCGAGCCTCCGATCGCGCCTCGGAGCTGGCGCGAGTGGTTGATGTGACGCAGATCCAAGGCGCCGACGGCGGACCGGTCGAGACGAAGATCGTCAACGAGTTCACGTCGTGGGGAGTGACGGCCGCCGGCGCTGAAGTCCGGATGGTCTGGACAGGCCAGATCGCCGCGTTCATGCAGGACGAGACGCGCGCGATCGACCTCGAGGGTGCCTTCCGGTCGGCAAGACCACGGCGGCGCTCTGGAAAGTGTTTCAGTCTTGCCTGCCGTCCGAAAGCTAACGGAGCGCGCGTCAGACCGCGCGGCCTGACAGCGCTCAACGATTTCGGCGTGCGTTCTGACAAGAATCGTCGGCAGGCACGTCGTGAGTTGGGCGAGCGCACAGACCTAGATGGCGAGGGTTCTGGCACCGCAGCCACGCCTGAGATGCGATCGCCGACGCGAAATGTGCGCGCAAGGTTGCGCGAATCGGCAGCGGCTGATCAAAATCGTCCGAGCCTTACGAATCCCTATTGCAGCACGACGATGGACTTCCCGGTATCCACATTTGTGAACCGCCATTTGTTCACGCCGGTCAGAACCTGAAATGTGATGTCGCCATTCTGATCGGAGAAGGTGGCGATCTTCTCCTTGTTCCCGAGCAGTTCCTCGAAGACATCGAACGAGCATTCATCGAGCGGCGCGAAGACTTCGACGGGTTTTGGTGCGAGCTGGTTGGACTCGACGGTCACGCGGTGCGCGAACGGGTCAGGGAGCAAACGAGATTGAGAATCGGGCAGCCGCTCTTAACATCCCGAGATGGACAATGTTTTCATTCATGCGGGCCGAGCGTTGCCTTCAGCCGTGCATCGAGTCGGCCCGCATGCGCAAAGGGACCTTCATTTGTTCAAGTTGATCTGTCCTTCGAAGGTTCCAGTTGCGGTCGCCGTGCCCGCGGCGAAATCGATCGTGTGTAAACTCACCATCGTAAACGTTCCAGTGGCCCCCGCGAACCGACCTGTTCCGTTCGCGATCGTCGCAACTTCCGTAATCCTGGCCATATTTGGTGGTACGGAAACACCTTGGCCAACAAACGTGCCAGACAGCTGGTCGCCATTCGCCGCAGTGAAGTTGAAGGTCCCCGTCGACGAAGCGTCGGGATTTACCTCAGCTGCGACCGTTCCCGTAAACCGACCGAGTTGGGTCGCAGTACCCTCGACAGTCCCGCGGGCAGAAGGGGGCGGAACATCGATAACTGTCGTGAACGAACCGCGGAATGGCAGCTCCGTGCCACCTTGCGCGTCTGTTTGAGCCAGCCCCAAGCCCGTGCTCGTGGGCGCCGTTGGTGAATTCAGTTTTTGGCTGCTGCAAGCGGCCGCGAACAAACACAAGCCGAGAAGGATCGGTCGCATACGGATTCTCTCCATTTGAAGAAACGGCGCGCCTACCGCCCGAGGGCTGGTGCCCGGGCCCCTCGAGGTCAAGCGACGAGCGGACAGAAACTAGCGTCAGCGCGAGCGATATTTCCGAGTGCGACGATCACCGCTCCAACAGTTAAGGCGTGGTTCTAAGGCATTGCGATGACCGGCGAGGTGCAAGAAACCCTGCCGACCAACGGTCTGCCATGGCCTGCCCTCCTGGGGACGAGTGGGGGGTGCAGTCTATGGCGGAACTGCTGGACATGTAAAGTTACCCTGCCAAGGGCAAAATCGTCGTGCCTTCCGAGGGCTGCGTAAAGATGCTGAACGATGACGGCGTGCGGCGGTTGGCGATCGCGGTGCTACAGCAGGTCGTGGCGGACCTTCACAGCGGGATTCCCGAGAGTAGCGTCGCAGTGCTGAGGCGTTCCTGGCACGGCGTGAGGACTTCGATCAATTTTGGTGTTGCGCTGGTCGGACTCGACGGTGACGCCGTGCGCGAACGACTGGGATCCGTTCGCGAAAAATCGGTTGAACTGACTATCGGGTGCCCACAACTCGCCCTATACTCGACTCAGTCGACTGGGCCGGCAGATGAAGAAGCTGGGCCAATACAGACGTCTTCTCGCGACAGGCGTCGCCAGTCTCGCCGTTCACGGTCTGGGGTGCTCGCCCCCGGCCCCTGTCCGCCCAGTCGCCACGACCGCCACTGTCCCGACGCTCGCCCCGTGCGCAGGCGCCAAGCCGGACCACGGCTTGCGCTGCGGTCGGCTGTCAGTCCCTGAAGACCGCAAAAAGCCGGGCGGCCGGCGTATCGAGCTGAACGTGACGGTCGTCCCGGCATCAGCGACGCCACGCCAGCCGGATCCGATATTCCACTTTGCAGGCGGCCCCAGTGAGCAGGCGACACCGTTCGCGCCGATCTGGGCGGGGCTGCCATTCGAGCGTCATCGCGACGATGTGTTCGTGGACCAGCGCGGCACGCGCGGGTCCGGGTCTCTCTACTGTAAAGACCTCGACGACCCGGCGGATGTCATGATGCCGCGATATCACCTGCCAGCGGTCGAAACGTGCCGCGATCAGCTGGCTCGCCAGGCCGATCTGACCAAGTACTCAACACTCGAGGCGGTTGAAGACTTTGACGCGGTGAGACAGTGGCTCGGATACGACCGCATCAATCTCATTGGCGGCTCCTATGGGTCCCGGGTCGTGTTGGAGTATCTGCGACGCCACGGCGACCACGCGCGGACCGCAGTCCTGGCGGGGCCGGTTCCTCCCGATTTCAAGCGGCCGCTGTACTACGGTCGCGACGGGCTCGCGGCGCTGCACGGCATCTTCGCCGCCTGCAAGCTGGACGCGGCGTGCCGGCGGGCATTCCCCGATCTGTCGCAACAGCTCAATGCCGTACGGCGACGCCTCCAGCGTGAACCGGCCGCCGTCCCGTGGACGCACCCGAAGACTGGCGCGGCAATCACGCTTCGTATCGATCGTGCAACGTTTGCGGAGATCGTCTGGGACTTCTTGGTGTCAGAACGCGCGGCTCGGAGACTGCCATTTGTGATCGCCCGCGCAGACGGTGGCGATTTCACGCCGCTCCTGGACGACGCGTTACGCGATGGGAAACTTGCGGACAATGTCCCGCTTGAAGGCATGTATCTGTCTGTGACGTGCGCCGAGGAGACGTCGCGAATCGCCGCTTCCGAAATCGGCCCCGGCACGCCGGATTTCTTGGGATCGGATCGCCTCGCTCGCCAGATGACCGCGTGTCGCGTATGGCCACAGTCGAGCGTGCCCGCTGACTTCTTCGAGCCGGTACGCTCGTCCGTGCCGACCTTGATCGTCACCGGCACACTCGACCCGGTCACGCCAACAACGTGGGGCCGGCAGCTCCTGGAGCACATGCCCAATGCACGTCTGATCGACGTGCCCGATATGAGTCATGGGAATGTCGACATGGACAACTTCATCCCATGCCTTGTCGGCCTCACGTTTTCGTTCTGGGAGGCTGGGACGGCGGCTGGACTCGACACGAGTTGTGTGGCGACGATGAAACCGCCTGAATTCTTCGTGCCACAGAAGTAAGGCGCATCACGCATTCACACAGGCGACAGCCAGGAACGGAAGAATTCGAGCAACCCCTACGTGCAAAATCACCGCAGGTCATGAGTTTCAGCAACGAAGAGCGCGCCGAGCTCATTGCGGCGCTCAGTCGTACTGCCGAAATGGTGGGCTGCTGGCGACTGAAAACAGTGGACCGCGGGGCGGCGATACGCACGCTAAAGCATCCCCCGTTGAATCCGGCAGCCAATATCCATGAATTCTCCAAAAACCACGCGCTCCCCCGCATTTGAAGGCAGCGACACGCCGCTGGTTTGAGTTAGACATTCTCGAGCGGAACCTCGTCAAGTCGCGAAGTGCTTGAAGCCTTTGACAACTGAATAATGCTTGCAACGAGGGTGCCGGCAGTAGCGGTGCCCTCGTTACGTCGCCGCAGCAGATCTGCCGCACGCTTCTATAATGGCGCCCCAGATGGCTCTCCAGCTTGGCGCCACACTCGGGCCATACGAGATCGTCTCGCTCATCGGCGCAGGTGGGATGGGCGAGGTGTATCGCGCCCGCGATCCGCGACTGAATCGCGAAGTCGCGATCAAAGTGCTGCCAGCGACCGCGTAGCGACGAGACCGCTCCGTCGCTTATCCAGGAAGCGCACGCCGCCTCCGCCCTCAATCACCACACTCATCACATCTACGAGATCGAGTCGGCCAACGGCAACGACTTCATCGTGATGGAATACGTCCGCGGCAAGAGCCTGGATGCGCTCATTCCACGGCGCGGGATGCGCCTCGAACGAAGCGCTGCGGATCGCGATTGCCGTCGCCGACGCCCTCGCCGCGGCGCACGCGCGCGGCATCATCCATCGCGATCTGAAACCGGCGAACGTCATGGTCGGCGCGGATGGTCCCGTGAAGGTGCTCGACTTCGGTCTGGCCAAACTGAGTGGAAGTGAAGGCGCGGATGAAGCGGCGCTGACGCACACAGCGGATGTGGCGCTGAGCGCGCCGGGGACGATTGCCGGGACCGCAGCCTACATGGCACCGGAGCAGGCCACGCGGCGGAAGGGTGGATGCCCGAAGCGACATCTTCAGCTTCGGGGCGATGCTGTACGAGATGGTGACCGGTGTGCGCGCGTTTGCAGGTGCAACGACCGTGGACACGCTGAGCGCCGCCCTGCGGGCGCAGCCGAAACCGCCGACCGCACTGGTCGTCCGGCGTACCGACCGACTTGGAAAAGGTCATCTTGCGATGCCTGCGGAAAGATCCCGCAGCGACGTTTCCAGCACATCGACGACGTGAAGGTGGCGCTTCAGGAGATCAAGGAGGAATCTGAGTCCGGCGTGACGGCGCCTGCCTCGGTCGCGGGCACCTATCGTCGCGGAACGATCGCGGCGCTGGTGGCGGCTGCGCTCGTGATCGTGGGCGTAACGGCATGGCTGCTGCCGTCGTTGCTTCGCCGCGCGCCGGCGCCGGCACCGATGCGTCCTGTGGCGCTCACGTCGTTGACGGGTGCGGAGTTCTATCCCACCTTCTCGCCTGATGGCGAGCAGGTGGCGTTCTCATGGAACGGGCCGAAGCAGGACAACTGGGACGTGTACGTGACCCTCGTGGGGTCCTCGGACGTGCGTCGGCTCACGAGCGATCCGGGCGAAGATGCCAGGCCGACGTGGTCGCCCGACGGGCGCCAGATTGTGTTCGTTCGGCAACGAGCGAACGATTCCACCATTCACCTGGTCTCGCCGCTCGGCGGTGCGGAGCGACGATTGGGCGACTTCAAAGGTGCCGATTCGCTGGACTGGTCACCGGATGGGAAGTGGCTGGCGGCCGGGAACTCCGGACACCTGAACTTCGGCTTCTGGAACTTGTTCCCGCGACCTGGTGGCCAGGGCCCGCGAGGCATTTACCTGGTTTCCGTCGAAAGTGGCGCCGTGCGGCCACTGATTGTCCCGGCGTCGAATCGTGTCGATTCGACGCCAGCCTTTTCACCCGACGGCCAGCGCCTCGCGTATGTCTCCTGCGACTCGTCCGATGTGGGCATGGCAGGGATCAAGAATTGCGATGTGGCTCTGGTCGAACCCGATATATCGCGCGCCACGGCGCAGCGTCCCCGCCGGCTGACGACGCAGCAGTACCAGGTACATCCATTCCCTGACATGGACGCGAGACGGCAGTGCCATCATCTATGCTGCCGACACACGGGCGTTCGTTTCGGTCCAGATTGTGGCGCGTGACTATCGATGGCAATCGCGCGCCCGAGCCCATCGAGGACGCCGGCGACTTCGCTAGCGCGCCAGCCCTCGCCCGGTCGCGCGATCGGCTCGCGTTCACACGCATGTCGTTCGACACCGACATCTATCGATTCCAAGTAGGGGGTCGTACCCAGCTGGTGGCAGGATCCAGCCATGTGGATTTAGATTCACGCCTATCTCCTGACGGCCGTCGGGTCGCGTTTACCTCCGCGCGGGCGCCCGGCAACAGAATGGACATCTGGGTTGCCGAGGCAGACGGATCAAACCCGCAGCAACTCACCCATGGTCCTGTACTTAATCAGGGCTCGCCGTCCTGGTCGCCCGACGGGCGGCGCATTGTTTTTGACGCGACGGGGAAGGACTCCCGTGTACACCTGTGGATGATTGATGTGGATGGCGGAGTCCCACGTCAGCTCACGGCCGACAGTGGCGACCAGGTCGTGCCGACGTGGTCGCAGGATGGGCGATGGATCTACTACTCGTGGTGGCAAGCGAACACACGCGACATCTGGCGAATGCCCGCCGATGGCGGCGCCCCCGAGCGGCTGACCCACGGGGCGGGCGGCGCCGTTCGCGTGTGAGTCGGCGGACGGCAAGACCCTGTTGTTCCAACCGAAGGACGCCCATTCGCCGTTGATGACCATGGAGCTGCCGAGCGGGCACGCGCGGCAACTCGTAGCATGCGTCAGGAACAGCGCGTTTGGCGTCGGCTCTCGGGGCGTGTACTACGTGCCCTGCGATCCCGCCCCCGACCCACCCCTGTATGTGCTCGATCCGAAGACTGGTCGAAACGTGCGCCTCGGCAGATTGGACGGACTCAACGAGCGCCCCCTGGGGCTCAGTGTGTCACCCGACGGCAACACAATCATCTACCCCAGGACGACAGGCGCTCAGGCTGACCTGATGCTGATCGAGAACTTCAGGTGAGCCACAGCGTACTGGCAGGACGCTGCGCGTCAAACCGTGCGCGAATCGCGAATGCGAACATGCTGACCCGCCGACCGCGGTCAGCGCTCAACGAGACGCCGTGCGTTCTGACAAGATCGTCGGCAGGCGCGTCGTGAGTTGGGCGAGCGCACAGACCTAGATGCCGAGAAGCGCGACTCTCAGAAGATACTGGTGAAGACGCTCATCAGCGCAAGGGCCGCTAAGATGAGCATCAGAACGAATTCCAGGGGCACCCGTTGCGCTGAAGAATGGGACATGGACTGACGAGCATGGACCGGCGCTTGGAACGCGTCAACTATCGGTCGATGTAGTAGCGTCAAGTTTGACCGAGTGCGCTGCCCGCAATTGCACACCAATTCTCGGATCGCGGGTTCCGCGCCAGATACGTCTGGCCCAAATTTCCCAGACCGGCCGGCGTGGGGGTGAGCAGATCTCGACTCACGAAGAGGCCGCCTAAGCGCTTCGATCTTTGACAGCTGAATACTTTACAGAGCGAAGGCCACCTTCCGGCGGCTGCGTCTCTGGACTGCTGTGTGCGGACGATTCGGCCTACGATGCCTTGCGTTGCCGCCAGCGCCGCGCGCCGATCCCGGCGAGGCCGAGCCCGAGCAGGGACAGAGAGGCGGGTTCGGGCACGGCGGCGTCGGCTGAGGGACTCCAGCGCGCATATACGATGTGGGGCGACTGCGCGTGCTGGAAAAAATAAACGCGTTGCCGTCGTGGGCCGGAGTGTCCGGGCCTACTGATTCTGCCAAATTCGCAGCCACCCCGGTGCGAACAACATCAGGGGCCGCGAAGTCCCGGGATGGCGTGAGCGCTGCGCACAGGTTGAATTCGGGGTCGTCGCCGCCTAGACACCCGACTGTGAGCCAGGGCCTGTCATCGAACGTGCCTTGCCCAGGAACATTCAGGAAGACTTGATCCAGCAAGGCTTGAGCCGCGGCCACGGCATCCGGCTGAGTCGTGAACTCGAAGTCGGTGATCGCATCGCAGCCATCAACAGGGCGACGCGGAGCGCCAGGATTGCGACGAACGTCCCAAGACAAGAGCGCGGATTCACCCGACGCTTCCTATTGAAGACTTGCGGGACGGCGGCGGGCGATGGGCGCATTCGCGCCAATTCTACGCGCATCGCTTCACCTGTTGCGGGTAGATTCGTTCGCCGCCCAGGAAGGGGAATGAGCCGTGTCCACGTGATTCCTCAACGCGCAGCCTGCCAAGTTGACGAATGATTTACACTCACGCCGACCTTCCCACTGGGCGCAAAGACAGGTTGGAGGCCGTTGGGCCGTGGCTTTTTGCTGACGAGGAACGCGCCGAGTTGATCGGCGCATTGACGAACGCGGTGACGTTTGCCGACGCGCTGCTGGAGGCCTGTCGGCACGCCAGCGTGACCATCGAACCGCCGACGAGGGTGCAATGACCAACCTACTGAGAAAAATTGCCCACCACGAGGCCGCACATGCCGTCGTTTTGTATCGCACGACTGGACATGCCGGCGGCCACCTGTCAGTCGTCGCACGCCCAGATCACGGCGACCTCGGACATGCCGTCGACGCTTGTAGCGACAGTGTGAACGTGGACGACCTTGAGGCTACGGTCGTGAGTTGTTATGCGGGCGCGTCTGCACAGCGACAGATCGATGCTGGTCATGGAGACGACGGCTGCGATCGTGATAACGAAATCGCCAGCGACGTCCTTCATTTGGCCGGATGGGAACATCGCGAGCGCGAGTTTCGCGAGCGGGCCGATATCTTAGTTCGGCGGCACTGGCGAGAGATCGTCGCTGTTGCCGACGAATTGCTCCGAGTTCACGCGCTTGACATGACAGAAATCGAGTTGATTGCCGACGCGGTTGCTGGCGACCCCGATGCAAGCTTGGCGCAATACCGTGCAAAGTTCGGCCCGTCCCTTGAGGAATGGCGCGCAGGCTTTCTGTCTGGCGGCGGCGACGGCAAGTGACGCCAAATTCAGATTGGTAGGCACGCGCGCACGAAGTGGTACGGCCGCAGCCGATCGAGATCCGCAAGCGCGAGAAATGAGCGCTGCGATTTACGCTCGCAAGCACCGATCGATGTGACATCAGTGGGAGTCGACCTGATGCGAACTATGGTCGTATTCGTTGTTGCAGTTGTATTCCTCGCGGCATCGCCAGCGGCTCAAACAATCATGGTGACCGACGCGTCCCCACCGGAGGCACAGTTGGCCGCCCTCGATGCCCATAGTAAAACCGTACAACAAAGTGCGATCGGCGAATACGCGCGCCTGCTTGACGGTCTGGATCGTAAGTGCAAAGAGAACCGCGATCGGATCGGAGACATCGCCGTCAAAGGCGTCCAACTTCTTGCTGAGAAGAAAGTCGCGATGACCCACAAGACGTTTTTGCAGGCAATGAACGACTCGATGCCTAAGGGTTCAGAAACTCTGAATTTAGGCTGTGCCGAAATAGCGGCCTTCCTGGTCACGATGATTGATCGTCCGTAAATCCTCAATACGCGACGTCCTCAGCATGGCCAACCGCGCCAGCGCGGATGCTAGCGCATGTCGGAGCCACCCGAATTCCGGATTTGCGTCAGATTACGGTTTTTTCTTCGGCGCTCCACATCCGTATTTCAGCGACGGCCGGACCGGCCCAAATCCTCCCGCAATTCACTGGCACAGTCACTGCAATGGGCAGCGCCATGGCTGGTCGCCCACGGGTCATTGTGGCGTTGCCCGATTGGGCCGAAGGGGCACTGGTCGCCAACTGGCTCTCCGAAAACCAGTTCGAACCTGTCCACCGATCGACCATGGAAGCGGCCGCGAGCGAAATCCGCACACGGCCATTCAAACTGATCATTGCGGATGCGAGCTGGGCCGTCAGCAAGGCGTTCAAGACGCCGGACCGCGGGTGCAACACGACTGCCCCTAACATTCTCATTGGCGATGCAACCGATCGCCGAGCCACGGCGATGGACGGGCAAGCGATGTATCTGACGAGACCGATCGAGCTCGCAGGACCGTCTTGCTTCGTGGCGATGGCCCTCATGGAGGACAGGCCGGTCCGGCGCTCTCCACGAAAAGCGGTCCAGCGGTTCGATGCCCTCGTCAACGGCGAGCCTGCCGCCATCGTTGACGTCAGTGCCGAGGGATTCCGCCTCGAATTGCCTCGCACTCGGCGCCTTCCTCCCCCTTACTTCGGCGTTCGGATTCCGCTCGTGGGTGTGGCGATCATCGCGAAACGGCGGTGGGCGATGTCTCCGTCGAAGGACGCCTCGAAGACATGGTGCGGCGCGGCGTTGTCCTACAATCCATCCGGAGCCGAGGAAGTCTGGCGATCCTTCGTGGACACAGTCCCGATCGTCGGCAGGTCCGGCATCCGAGTAAATCTCTAGCGTCCTTCGAGGGCTTCCTCGAGTTGCGGCTGCCAGGGCGGCTGCGGTTCGGCACGCGGTGCGAACGGTGGCTTCTCAGTGGCTGTGGCGAGGCGACGACGCCCTCCCCGTGACCTCGCGCACTCGCTGGACGGAACTCCTCGTGCAGGGCGAGATCTCGCTGAGAGGAGTGGAACCGCGAAACAGGACGCGCGAACTTGTCTAAGCGCGTAGAACATGCCGTCAAACGGACGCGCAAGAAATCCGTCGCGCGAAGGGGCTGGAAACTGAGCGCCCGATCGAGGTTGCGCGACGAAACTGCTCATCCTCCCGGAGTGGTTCCCATTCGTCATCCCGGAGCACCGCGGCCCGCGGATAGCCGGCATCAATCGCTGCCCGCAGGACGGACACGGCTTGCGGATCCCCGATGATCGCAAACACCACGGCAACTCCGTACAACACACGGGGGTCGGCCAGGGCCTCGAATGCGCCTGCCACCGCCGCGGCTCGCGCCTCGTCTCGGCGTCCCAACTTCGCCAGTAGCACCGCCCGCGTGACGAGCGTCGTTGCGGACCCGGCATCCGCGGTCAGCATGCGCTCGGCGACCGCCAGGCCCTGCCCATACGGACCAAACCTAACCCGCCGACGGCGGGCACCGCCGGCATTGTCGGGGTCTCGGCGACGATGGCAAGGGTCTCAAGATCGCGCGGCATCTCGCGGACGCTATAGTATCCGTCCTGCGAGTACCGCTCCAGCGCACGAGCCACAATGGATCCCAGACCATGACGCTCACTTCTGACCCGCACGCCTGGCTCCGGCCGTACTACGTCGCGCTGAAGGCTGACGGCGGGCTGCAGAAGCTCGCCATACCGCTGCAATTCGAGGCGCTATGCTGCGCCGTTGAGGCTGAGCATCCGAGCCGGGCGGCTTCGATGCGCGAGTGGAGCCACACAGCCAAAGAAGGCATTTTCAACATGCCGAGCGGCTTGGATCTGCGGCTCATGCTCGGCGACGAATTCCATCTAAAGGGCGGCCCGCCAGACGAGTTCAAGACGAAGAGCGTGCAGTTAGGAATGGAGCAATCAACCGGGGGAGCTGCGTTCCAGCAAAGGGACCGTAGCTCGGATTTGCACTTTGCGTAAGCACGTATGGACACGCTCACCCATGTCGCCGCTGGCGTTTCTATCGGCTGGGTTTTGCCACAACGCTGGGCGGGTCCTAGCGCGGCCTCGCTGGTTGTAGCAGGCGCGCTGCTGCCGGATGCGGATGTATTTATTGAGCCCTTCTTCGATCCACGATCTGGCTTTGCCCACCGCGGCTTTACCCACTCGCTGTTCGGAGTCGCCGTATTGACACCGCTGGCCGCGCTCGTTGGGTTGCGGCTCAGCGAGGAGAAGAGGTACGCGCGTCTCGTGGCACTGATCGCCATAGGGATGCTCTCGCACGTCCTGTTAGATCTCCCGACGCCGATGGGCGCTGTAGCCTTCTACCCTTTCTCTCGCAAGCATGTGCACCTGGATTTCTTGGGCTACTTTGATTGGACTCTGGTTGTTTTAGCCCTCTTTGTGCTCCTCGCGGCCTGGACGTACGCCAATCGAGACGCGGCCGTGCGTCGTGGACTCCTGGCCGCGGTATTGCTTTCTTCTTTGAGCTGGTGGCTTTATTCTGAATGGCCGACGCTGGCCTTCTCCTTTGCTGCCACAGTGGAGGAAGCAACCGAAGCGCCGCTCCGCACGGTTTACCCATTAGTTCTCGGCGGAATACTGCTAAGCCTATTCATGGCGTTTGCGCGAGAAGGGTGGGGGTTTCGGCAGGACCGGGCAGTCTTCGGCCGCATCGGGATTGGCGCATTCGCCATTTATGTCGCCTTGTGTGTGACTACCCAGGGAATCGTACTCAGGCGGACACAGCAGTTCACGCGAGAGCGAGGCATTGTTGTATGGAGGCTAGCTGCAAGTCGGATGGGGTACTCGTCCCTCGTGGGGCCTCTCCGTTGGACCGGGTTGGTACTTGCTCCAGAAGGGGTCTACCTAGCGCAAGTCAGTCCCTTCGGTGATCGAAGCCCGACGGTCACCCTATTTCCGAGCGCTACTGAAAACCCATTCGTCGCCAGGTCACGATCGATTCCCGAGGTGCAGCGGTTCATGTCGGAAGCGCGGTTTCCCGTGACCCGCTACCGTGTGGGGAAGGGCCAGCATATTGTCGAATATCAAGAATATGGCCTCTCGTGGAGGCCCCTGCTCCGCGTGGCATTGAATGAGCGGCAAGAAGTGCTCGCCGTCGGTTCGATCAGACACTAGAACTACTTTGTCAGATTGGTCGTCCACGGGGGGCGCCTCTCGCCTGGCAGCCGTTGAGGATGCGCGATGCACGCGTCCGAAAACCGAAGCGGAGGCGCCAGAAGTCCGCACGGGGTGACGTAGTGGGGCCCTGTGCGTCCTGGCCTGCCGGATGCGCTCCCGGCCCTCCGCCGTGCGAAGGCCAGTGCTCAGCCCGCCGTGCAGATCGCGCTCTCGACGCATGGAGACAACTTAACTCCAATCGCGGCGCCGAGGGGCGCCGGCGCTGCCGGCATTCTGGTGCAGTTGGCACCCACCTTAGGCATCGAGAGGATCGACATGAAAGCCATCACTGTTCAGCCGCACACGCCAGAGACCGCACGCCTCGAGGACATCCCCGACCCCGACCCGCGCGACGGGTCGGTGCTCGTCGAGGCGATCGCCGTCGGCGTATGCGGCACGGACGTCGAGATCGTGGAGGGCAAGTACGGCTGGGCGCCGCCGGGCAAGTCGCGCCTCGTCCTCGGCCACGAGTCGCTCGGCCGCGTCGTCGATCCCGGTCCGAGCGGAGGACTGCGCGAGGGCGATCTCGTCGTCGGCATCGTGCGCCGCCCCGACCCCGTGCCGTGCCCGAACTGCGCGGTGGGCGAATGGGACATGTGCCGCAACGGCAAGTACACCGAGCGCGGCATCAAGGAGATCGACGGCTTCATGTCGGAGCGCTGGCGCATCGAGCCCGAGTACGCGATGAAGGTTGATCCCTCACTCGGCCTGCTCGGCGTGCTGCTCGAGCCCACCACCGTCGTCACGAAGGCCTGGGAGCAGGTCCTCGCGATCGGTCAGCGCGCGTTCTGGGAGCCGCACACGGTGCTCGTCACCGGCGCGGGACCGATCGGCCTGCTGGCGGCGCTGGTCGGCAAGCAGCACGGGCTCGAGGTCCACGTCCTCGATCGCGTGGAATCGGGACCCAAGCCCGAAATGGTGCGCGCCCTGGGCGCGACCTATCACACCGGCAGCGCTTCGGACGTGGGGTTCCAGCCTGATGTGATCGTCGAGTGCACGGGCGTCGGACAGGTCATCGCCGACGCGGTCAGCGCCGTCAGCGCCGGCGGGATCGTGTGTCTCACGGGCGTCGGCACGGGCGGCCGGACGGTCGGCTACTCCACCGCCGACATCGCGGCGACGATGGTGCTCCAGAACAATGTCATCGTCGGGAGCGTCAACGCCAACAAGCGGCACTGGTACAAGGCGGGACAGGCCTTGGCTCACGCGGACACGGCGTGGCTGTCGCGTCTCGTGTCGCGACGCGAGAAGCCGGAGGCGTTCATGAACGCGCTGCAGCGCCAGCCGGACGACATCAAGGTCGTCATCCAGTTCGCCGAAGCGTGATGGGCGCGATCTTCATCGCCGTGTCATGGCACCACACCGAGGCACAGCGCCCGCGCGCGCGATTCGCTGGTTAGATCCACGTTGCGCCGCTCGCGTCGGCACGCGCCGTCAGTCATTCATGTGGTGCTCCACCGCAGGGGCAAAATAGGCCCTGCCGCCTGGCTCCGGCCTCTAGAACCGGAGTGACACGCCGGGGACCCCAACGTCGCGGGTGACCCAGCCGTGCCCGTATCGCCGCGTCCACTGACCTGGGGACGGCACGTGCGTGTCCATGCGCCTAGTCCAGGTACGAGGAACCTGCCTCACCGTGACTGTCATCTAGCGCCGTTTGTCAGCGCTTCATCACAACGTTTTCATCGACGCTGCCGTTCGTGCTAAGTTCTTAGCACTACCCGGCTCGTCGCTGGTGCGGGCGAGCGCGGGACCCTCTCACCGCGACATGGGGAGTCCAGCCATGGCTCATTGGCGTGACGCGTTCCGCATCGCCTCGAGGCAGCCCTTCTTCACCCTCCTGATCGTCACCATGCTCACGCTCGGCATCGGCGGCGCAACCGCGATGTTCTCGGCCGTGCGCGGCGTGTTGCTCAAGCCGCTCCCGTACGAGCAGCCCGAGGCGCTGGTCTGGATGTATGGCGCGTTCAGGCTCGGGGACACGGCCGCCGTGTCGCCGCCGGACTTCCTCGATTACCGGGCACGCAACCAGGTGTTCGAGTCGCTCGGCGCCATGGTGATCGCGCCCAACACGGTGACGGTCGCGAAAGCCAGCGGTCCGGACCGGCTCAACATGGTGTACGTCAGCGCCGGGCTCATCACCACGCTGGGCGTCTCTCCCACGGTTGGACGGGACTTCCTCAGAGAAGAGGAATCAAGCACTGCGGCGCAGCCCGTCATCATCAGCGAGCGGCTCTGGCGCGAGCTGTTCGGCGGCTCCCCGGATGCGCTCGGCAGGACCGTCCGCGTCGATGACAAGGTCCGCACGATTGTCGGTGTAATGCCCGCGGGATTCGCCTTGCCGTTCGACTCGTTCATTCGACTGACCGATCCGGTCGACCTGTATGCGCCACTGGCCTTCAACGACTCTGAGCTCCAGGTGCGGCGCTTCCACTTCCTCCGATTGATCGGGCGGCTTAAGCCAGGCGTATCGATCCGCGAGGCGCAGGCCAACATGGACACCATTGCCCGCCAGCTCGAGGCGACGTATCCCGAGAACGAGACCTGGAGGCTCCGGCTCCTGCCGCTGCACGAGCGTGTGGTCGGCGATCTCAGGCAGGTGCTGTTCGTGCTCTTCGGCGCTGTGCTCCTGCTGCTCGTCGTCGCCTGCGCGAACGTCGCGGGGCTGCTCCTCGCACGTGGCGTCTTCCGTCAGAACGAGCTCGCGCTTCGGGCGGCACTGGGCGCCACGCGCCGCGGCGTGTTCGCGCAGCTGTTCATCGAATCGCTCGCGCTCGCCTCGATGGGAGCGGCGGGCGGCGTCGTGCTCGGGTGGTGGCTCGTGCATTTGTTGAAGCGGCTCGGACCAGCGGATCTCCCTCGGCTGACGGACATCGGCGTCGATCTCACCGTTATCGCGTTTGCTGTGCTGCTCGCCGTCGTCACGACGCTGCTCTTCGGAGCGGTCCCGGCGCTGCACGCCAGCCGCCAGGACCCCGCGGAGTCGCTCCGCCAGGGCGGACGAGTGGGAGGAGGGCGGTCCCGAACGCGCATGCGCAATACGTTCGTCGTGGCGCAGATTGCCGTGTCGTGCACGCTGCTTGCGGCGGCTGGACTGTTCGTGCAAAGCCTCTGGCGGCTTCAATCCGTCGACCCCGGATTCAACGCACGCGGCGTGGTGCTGAGCCAGGTGTCGCTGCCTCCGGGCACCTTCGATTCAGACGTCAAGGTCGCCAGCTGGTATCAGGCGCTGCTCGCGCACCTCTCGTCAGCCGCCGGCGTCGAGGCCGCTGCACTCGCCTCAGGCCCGCCTCTCGTCGGCGGTGGCGATACGGCCGTCCATCGGGAGGGCAACGCGCCGGCGTCGGACGCGGACAGGCGCTTTGCGCAGTTGCGCTACGTGGACGGGGACTACTTCGCAGCGCTCGGGATGCGAGTCACCAGCGGACGTCCATTCACGCCGGCCGATCGATCCGGCGCACCGCCGGTCGTCGTGATCACCGAGGGCATGGCCCGGGAGTTCTTCCCGCAGACGAATCCTGTGGGCCAGCGGCTGGTCATCGATCGCGGCCAGCCGACGGTCGCGGAAGTCATCGGGGTCGTCAGCGACGCGCGGCTCTTCGGGCAAGCGTCAGAGGCGCCCACGACGATGTACTTGACGTCGCGGCAATGGCCGGCGCCTGCGACGCACGTCGTGCTTCGGATGGCGACGCCTTCACTGGCGGGCCTGGTGCTGCGAGACACCGTGCGCTCGCTCGACCGAAACGTCGCCGTTGGCCGCATTCAGTCGCTGGAGCAACTGCTCCACGAGTCACTGGCCCAGCCGCGGTTCCGGACGGTCCTGGCGATGTTCTTCGCCGCGATTGCGCTGGCGCTCACGCTGGGCGGCCTGTACGGCTCGGTCTCGTGGGCGGTCGCGCAGCGTACGCGCGAGTTCGGCATCCGATCTGCGTTGGGCGCACGGCCACGGCAACTCCTCACGCTCGTGCTGCGCCAAGGCCTGTGGATCATTGCCCTCGGAACCTTGCTCGGGCTCGCGGGCGCGTACGCCGGCGGGCGGTTCGTTCAGGATCTGCTGTACGAGACGCCGCCGTTCGAGGCGCACGTGGTCACGAGCGTCACCGTCCTCCTGGTGGCATTGGGCACAGCGGCGATGATCGTCCCGGCGTGGCGCGCCGGCCGCATCGACCCGGCGGTGACGCTGCGAGCCGACTGAGCGCCGCGGTACTGCTACCTGCTGACGATACGCGAGAGCCTGCGAGAGACCACGGCCGGCGTTCGATCTGCGGCCATAGAGGGCCATCTACGCCTACTGCTCGAACGACTGGCGCGGGCTGCTGACGCGTGACGTGGCGAGCGGGCGGGAGGTGCTGCGCGAGATGCTCGTGTAGCCGATGCAGTTCACGCCAGTGATCGAGGCACGGCGCCGCGGCTACGCCTTCGATGGCGCGATCGGGCTCGACCGACTGCCGTTCTCCGACGCGTCTGGCACGTTATGTACGCTAAAGGCTCACGACCGAGTGCGCCTAAGTGAAATCGAAACCAGACCTTACCGCTAGGCGCGCTCCGGCTCGCATAGAGGCATTTGCGGTATAGTCCGCGTTCGGAAGATAAGCGATTGGATCCGTCATTGTTCAGCCAGGAGTTCCGAGGCGAGCGCCGGCTGGGAACGGATCTAGCAAGCAGATAGACCGATGGCCGAACGACGCGTTGACGACGCTGACGCGGACCAGCTCGCAATCGAAACCGCACTGAGCGAGTTCGTTTCGCAGTTGAATGTCGATCATCCTGTCGAGATGCCGGTCCTGCCTTGGGCGCCCGTAGACTCAGGGCAAGCCATCGGCGAACAGCCAGCACCCACCGAGATTGTGACTCACGCGACAGCGACGCCCGCGCCCATTACCGACCTTACGTCGTTGCTGGTTCGCAGCAATGGTGGAGAGCCGCCCCCGCCCGCGGCGCTCAAGCAGAGCTGGTCCGTATCGGTGCCGACGTGGTGGCCGCGACCGACCCTGGTTGGGGGTTTGTTAGCCGTGGCGATGGTGGCGTGCGCCGCTGCCGGGATCGTCTCGTGGCTGGCGGTCAGCCGCCGCGCGCAGGACACGATTTCTCGCGAGCTCGTGGTACAGACGAAACCGCCAGCGCCGCCAGTCCAGACGAAACCTCTAGCGCCGCCAGTCCAGACGCAGCAACCGCCACGTTCCGCCGCCCGGACACGGGGACGTGTACAAGCCGTAGCGCGGGCGCCGGTCGAAGCGCCTATCGTGACACCGCGTCCCGCGCGCCGGGCTGCGGCAGAGCCCCGGCCATTGTCGGCGACTGTGGTGGATCCGGAGTTACGGGCGCGCTCGTTCGCCACACTGAAGGCTCCGTCAGTCGTGCCGTCCATCTCGGAGCCGGTACCAGCGCCGCCCGAACCCGGGGCGATTACGCCCCCGCGCATCGTCTACGAGGAAGTTCCGCGCCCGCTTACTGTGATCGACCGGCCCGTCAGCGTTTTGTTGGTCATACTGATCAATGCATATGGCCGAGTGGAGCGGGCGTTTATCGGGTCGACGCCGGTCCTCCCGCAGTACGAACAGCAGTTGCTCATGGCGGCCAAGATGTGGCGCTATACTCCAGCCTTCCAGAACGGCCGCGCGATCCCGTATCGCAAAACGTTACGCGTGACGGTACCGGCATCAAGTGGTCGCCGATAACCGGCGGCGTAACGGCCAACACGATTTTCTTAGCTTGACCCGCGTGGACACCGCGCGCGGGTCGTCGGCGCCCGCTGCACTTCGCGCGCGTGCACGACCACGTCGGTGCGGCTATGCGTTCGAAGGATCGATCGCGCTCGATCCACTCGTGTCAGGGTGATTCAGCTCGTACCGCTGACTGGCGTGGCGTCCCCGACGGGATTCGCAAGTATGTGGAAACGGAGACTGGCGGGGATTATGCGGAGACCACCTCGCTGGTCGCGCCTACGGATGGCGTGACCACCGCCCTACCCTGTCGGGACAGCAGGACACCGCTGTCCCCTACTTTCCCAAGCATTTCGCACGTCCGAGGCAACCTGATCTCGCCGCAACCGCTCCCGATTGTCCCGGATTTGTCACGCTCACTAGTACCCTTTGTTAGATTCGCAGATCGATTTCCGCGAGTTTCTGCATGGTCTTCAAATAGTGCGGTCGCGTCACGAAGAAGTGCGCCGTCAAGATCTCCGTGATCACGGCTCGGGCGACCGGCAATGTCGGCAAGCGGGCGCCCGCACGTCGGCGTTCGTGCTGCAGCCACGTGTACGCCAGGGCGGTCAGCACGACGTGGCGATGCCACCCCACAAACGACCGTCCCTCGAAGTGGTCGAGTCCCAGTTCGTCTTTGAGCTCTTGGCTGCTGCTCGATGGCCCACCGGTGATGCGCCAACTGCACCAGGGCGTGCCGCGAGGCGGTGGCCGGCAACGCGACGAAGTAGTGCTTGATGCGCGGCGTCGCACCGAGATCCCGTTCGCACAAGAGCCAGACCTCGGGGGCACGACGGCGGTACGGCCAGCGTTGGGCGGGCGTCACCCGCAGCGCCGCGAAGTGGGCTTTCCACGGCCGGTTGGTGCCATTGCGCCACGTGACGACGCGCCACGCGCGCCGGCGGCAACTGCTTCGGCGATCGCGCTGCACCGCGAGGGCGTCTCCGGATCTCCCTCTCGCGGAAGACGGTCAGATGCGACGAGATCCCGAGGGCGTAGGGAAGCTTGGCGCGGTGGAGGTCTGACGCAGCGTCCCGTTGTCCCCGAATTCCGCATCGCCCAGCACCGCCGTGACCTGCACGCCGCTGGCCCGCACCTGCCGCACCAACGCGAGCGCCAAGCGCCATTTCTCTTGGAAGCGCACCGTCGCGGGGATTCGCGCACGCTGCCGCGCGTCGCGCGTCAACCACTCCTCGGGCACATACAAGGCCGCGCCCAGCATCCACGCGCGCACGCCCGTCCACAGCGCCGCGGTGATCGCGACTTGACAGTTGGCGACCTTGCCCAAGGTGCCGCAATACTGGCGCGCGACGGCGACCGAGCGTCGACCCTGCTTCGGAAAACTCGTCCCGTCGAGAATCAAGACGCCGGTGCGCTCGGGGATCACCGCTCGGAGCTGCCGCCAGACGCGGTCGGCACTCCACCTGCCCGCTGAGTGCTTGCAAATTTTCGATCGTGTCCGGGATCGCAGCACGCCCCAAAGACCTGAGCCAATCAAAAGCATAGTCGTCGGTTCCGGAACTTCGGCTCCGACTGGTCCCGAGACTTGCGTCGAAATATCGAGATCGAATGTGCCGTCCGGAAGGGCGTTCGTGGTATCTCGCGAGAAGCCGTCGGTTACGAGGCTGACGAGGCCAGTCTGAGCTCCAGGAGCGATGATTGTGAACCCAAACACATGTTTCGCGTCGCCAAAATTTCCGGTCCCCGGACCAACGTGAGTCCAGCTCACGGCTGTCCCCCGCCGAGCACGGTGGGAACCCACGCCAAGTTGTTGACATCCAAAAATCCACCAGGCGGCTCAAAATCTGTAGAAGTGGGGCCAAGTGCGCCACTGACGCCGGAGAGGCCGCTTAGGGTAATCGTCGTGGTGGGTTGAAAGATCGAGTAGTTATCCAGCGGATCATAAGTGAGCGTGTAAATCCAACTGCCCCCACCGAAAGAGGACAGAGAAAATGAGACGGCCTCACTGGCCATCGGGGTCATGAGCACCGTCAAAGTCGCAACCGACGAAACCCAGAATTTGCAGGTCATCGCAGGCTCCTTCTTTGGACGGTCCTAAGTCTAAAGCTATTTATATTTTCAGCACGAATTTTCTCTAGGCAGAGCTTACGCGCTGCGAGCTACTCCTGCGTCAGATCGATTTGCTGATCTTCGCCCAGGAATCAGGACGCCGGTTGACGGACACGGAACTCAAGCAGCTGCATGACCAACAGACAATTTGGGCGCGGCGATCTCGAGCGACTCGCAACCGACTTGCGATCCTGACGACCGCGCACCGCGGACAGACACGGCGCATCTATCAGTCGTGCGCTTCTATCTATGCGCGAACCGCGCGTGCGAGCACGCGCAGCGCGCGGCCTGACGGAACGCAAGCGCGTGCCCAAGGCTAGGAGACAGCGCCCTCAAGACTGCTCGAAATGCTGTTGTACGTCTTGTTGATCGCCGAGCCGAGGCTCTGAAGGCCAATGATGCAGGCAAGGGCAATGAACGCAATGAGCAGCGCGTACTCGACCAAATCCTGGCCCTGCTCATCGCGCAGGAACGACGTAATGGAGTTCTTCATGGTTCAACCTCCTCTGTTGTTGCATCGGCAGAGGTTGGCGTAAGCGAGATAGACATTTTGCAGCGGTTACTACGAGTGCGTCAACAAGCATGCGAGCGGGCCGATCGCGCGGCCTGATGATGCTCAACGATCACGGCGTGCGGCGATTGGCGGCGGCGGTGGTGCAGCAGGCGATCGCGGATCTTCAGAGCCCGATTCCTGAGCACCGTCGCAGTGCTGCGGCGTTCATCGGACGCCGCGAGGACTTTGATCAATTTTGGTGCGCGCTGGCTGGACTCGATGGTGACGCGGTGCGCGAACGGCTCAATGCGCAGATCTCGTATCACGACGAGGCCGCCTGAGCGGTTCGATCTTTGCCAAAACCCCCAATCGGCCCCATCGGGGGGGCCTTCGTGTGCGGATTGCTAAACATTGGGCGACAAGGCAAGAGCTATCAGTGGACCGCTGACCACGGGTTCGATTCCCGCAGGGGCACTTCCTCCCTTCCGCAACGTCGGTGGGGATCGACTTCGCTGACGTGCTGCAGATTGCGTAAGCCACGGCGTCGTCACGCTCGGCTTCATCCCCTGAGGCCAGCGGCACGTTCAGTTCTTCGCCCCTCTCGCGTTGCTCGTGAGGCTCTCCAGCCACCCGAGGACGATCGTCTGCAGCGCGATCCGGCGATCGGAGAAGCTGTGGTCGGTCTCCACGGCTGCGTGCTGGAGTGCAGCGGAGCCGTTCTTCCGCAGCGCCGCTGCTAGAGCGTCCATATCCGTGCGGTTCTGATCGTCCGCTGTCACGATCAGCACCGGACGGTTGCGCAGGTCGCTGGCCCAGCGCACGTAGTCCCAATCGGTCGCATGCCGCGCGGCCTCGGCAAACAGTGCCGACGCTGTGACGCCGCGGACCGGGTGCAGCTGCGTGCTCCACCGCTTCAACCGGATCTCCCGTTCTTTCGGGTCGGCGTTCAGCGTGCCGAGGTTCACCGCGGAGAGCATCGCGATCCCGGCGAGATCCAGGTTCCGGCTGCCCTCGTACCCCGCGAGGAACCCTCCGAAGCTGTGGCCGATCAGAACCACGCGCCGCGGGTCGATGCGGTACTTCGTCGCGGTGACCGCGTCACGGAGGAAGCGAACAGCCTCCGCCGTGTCCTCGATCGCCGATGAGAACGAGAACGCGCCGCCCGCGCCCCACATCCCACGATAGTGGAACAGGAGCACGTTCCAGCCCGCGCGGCGCATCGACTGCGCGAGATCGCCGTTCACCTCGTAGCCGGGCAGGCCGTGGAGCAGGACGACTGCTCCGTGCGGGCCGCGGCCGCTGGCCAGATAGAGCGTCGCGTCCAGATCGACGCCGTGGCTCGGGAAACTGACGACAGCAAGCCCGGCCGGGAACTCCTTGTCCGCCGGCGGATCGGCCACGATTGCCGCCGGCACTTGCTGCGCCAGCGCCGGGTCTGCTGCCGGTGGCGCGAGTCCGAGTATCGCGGCGACGATGATGACGTGCGTCAACAGACTCACCTTGCGTAGCCGCCGCCGCGGCGTAAGTTCTTCCGCTCTAGACTGCGGGTATCCACCCGCGTGCTCCTACTCAGTCGGAAGGACACCACATCCCAAGAGCATCTTTCCAGGTCCCGTCGGCCTGCCGCTTGAATATCCGAACCAGGTTCGCGCGTAAACGTTTTTCCTCGCTGCCCGGCGCGACGACGTAACTCCCCGTGAAGGTGCCCCACTCGAACGCCCAGCCGTCGGCGGTCACCGTAAGATCCTTGATCTCTGGAACGTAGGTTACAGCCCGAAAGCCCGGGTTCGCAGCCCTCCGGCGTTGGTCGGCCGCGGTTAGCGTTTGCTTGCCGATTTCCGCCTCCGCCCCCGGTTGGAGTCGCACGATGTCGTCGGTCCACAGGTTGGCGAGCGCTGCCGGATCGCCGGATAGCGTCGCGGCGACAGTCCATGTGGTGCAACTTCTCGATTTCCGCCCGGTCCCGCGCGCGTCACCGCGTCCCTGCGCGCGTTCCTGACGGAACGCACTGTGGGAACGACGCCCGCATTCTACAGAGCGAACACCCCAACTCCGATTGCAACGAGAGCCACCGACACGAAAGAACGATCGCGCATGTGTCCTCCGGCGTTGTGGTGGCGTGTCTCAAAAAAACGGCTCGTTGGCAAGTTTGTGCGATCGCAGCAGCAGTGACGGAGCGTGAAACGGTGGGACCAGGTGCGCCGTGATCGGCGTCGATCACTCGCGAAGCCTGGTCCCTCCCAGCGATTTCAGTGGGCGAGAGTGATGGTGCCGGTGAACGAACGGGAGGAGACGCCCGTGGCCTCATTCAACAGCCGGACGCCGGTGAAGCTACCGGTGGCCCCTTCGAACCGGCCGGTCCCGCCCGTAATCGTGGACATGTCTTCGATTGAGAGGATACCGGGGTCAGCTGTGGGAGTCGCCTGGCCGCTGCCTGTGGTGAGGAGGCTATCTCCGTTGGCCGCTACGTATGTCGCGTGCCCCAGTCCAGTTCTCGTCGTCAGGTCGATTGGTCAGCGCATCATTTACTGGCTGCACGCATGGCCCCCTGCCTGCAGGGAGTGCACCCACATTTCACGGCTTTCGACTAGCCCTGTCGCCACGACGCGCTGTCCGACGTATTTCCGCGCCGTCAACGGGTCGGCGAGCTCAACAAGCTCCAACGGCGCAGGCCGCTTCCTTAGAAAACCGGAACGCCAACTGCGCGCCTTCGGCACGTTGGGGCCTTCGGTATCAGTCAGCCGAAAGCGATCGCCGTCGATGCCGATTTCAAGACAGCCGGTAATGGTCACGGGCGTCAGGCCCGATGTGTCAGCCTTCGGCGTCGATACCGCCGCGGATGTGCTCGTGGTCGCTGTCAGTGCAACGGTGCCGGCTGTTTCTTCGGCGCCAGTATGTAAGGCGACAGGGAACAAGGTCGCTGTCGGTGGCATCGATTCGGTGGGCGACTTTCTAGCGGCTCTCCCGTCCGAAGCCTTGTTGGGTTTCTCGTTGATGCCTCGCGGCGCCTTGACCTGGGAGGTCGGCAATTCATCGTCGACCGGACCGACTCGAACCGGCGTCGCGAGCGCCTTGACTGGCGGCACATTGGACTGCGCGGCGACCGCAGGCTGTTGCGATGCTACATGCACATCCGGCGACCTCACGGCCAACGCCGAGGCGTCAGCACGCGCAGCCGGGTAGCGCGGGAGTGCCAGCGAGGCAACCACCAGAACCACCAGGCCGAACACGACCAGTATTCCGGAGCTCGCCGTTTGCAAAACACGCGGAGCCGCCTGCGCGATTATTGAAGTGCGCGCCGGATCGCCTGAAGCGGGCCGGACAGCCGCGGCGTCTGCCAGATTGGTCGCCGGCTTTGCAGGCGCCATGTCCCTTTCTGATTTACGCGGCGTCCGCGGACGAGAACCTCTAGCAGGCATCGCCTTCTTCAGCGGTTTCGATCGCGTGCGATTCCTCGATGTCTTTTTTGCTCGTGCGACACCCTCTTCACCTACATCAGCGGACACTTCAAGTGTCCAACAAACACGTCGGCCCGCTCGGCGCGCTGGAATCCTGATTGCGTGTTTTGACACGGCGAATGTCTTCCTGGTTCTCGTCGAGGCAAATCACATGCCCGACTATTTCACTGGGATTCGGCGAAACGGTGATGGCAGGATGTTACAAAATCGGCGAGAGAGCTTCACTTTCGCGAGTTTCCTAGTGCTCTCAAAGCCGGACAGCCAGGCTGGAGGCGGCGGTGAGAGTGTTGCGTACTAGCATGGTCGGGAAATCGAAAAGTGCGGTCCTGCATTTCGTTACGGCGGGCGCGGACGTCTTCGCGCCGGTGCACGACGTGGAAAATGGATTTCGAGTTGCCCAAGGCATAGGCGCCGATCAAAGTGGATCGCCGTCGAACATTCGTTTGCAGCCGGGTTCGATTCCTGTTTGGCTCACCAACCTCATCGACACTGCTCCTGATTCACGACGTACCCTGCGCCGCGAGGCATTTCTCCGCGCCACATCAGCCGGGGGCGGGCGCCCTCCGTAGGACGGTTGGGCTGCTGGGCGCCGCATCCGTCATTTCATTTGACGCTCTAATGCTCGCAGTGATATTCCATTGGTGTGTCTAATAAAGCCGCTCGATCCAAAGCCGACGTTTTGCAGGGCACGCTCGACCTGATGGTCCTTCAGACGCTGGATTCGCTCGGGCCGCTGCACGGCTACACCATTGCCGCGCGCCTCGAGCAGCATCATCTACATGTTGCTGCACGGTGAGGCGTGAGGCAGCGAGATCGCATGCGCATCCTTCGCGAATGGATTCACCGTCTCTGGGGAACCCTGCTTCCAAAACGGCGCGACAGCGACCTGGAACAGGAGCTCCGGATGCACCTGGAACTAGCCGCAGAAGACGCGCGGCGTCGTGGTCTGAACGCCACCGATTCCGCGCGCGCGGCGCGACTCAAGGCCGGAGGTTCCTCGCAAGCGATGGATGCACTT
The DNA here is from genome assembly GCA_963800785.1 of Vicinamibacteria bacterium. Lineage (GTDB taxonomy): Bacteria > Acidobacteriota > Vicinamibacteria > Vicinamibacterales > JAENWD01 > JAENWD01. The sequence continues at coordinate 66,275 of CAWDCH010000018.1, read as the reverse complement.
CGCGACCAGCGAGGCGTGCCGTGGCTCGACGATCTGACCCGCGACGCGCATCATGGTGTCCGCATGCTCAGGCGCACTCCCGTGTTCACGGTGGTCGCGCTCCTGACGCTGGCACTGGGAATCGGCGCCAATACAGCTATCTTCTCGATCGTCAACGGCGTCATCCTACGCCCACTTGACTATCCCAAACCGGCGCAGCTGATGTATCTGACGACGGAATTTCCGGCGCTCGGATTGACCGGGAATGCGCTCTCGGTGCAGGAGTACCTGGAGTTCCGGCAGATCAATCAGTCGTTTGCGATGGTGGGTGCTTATAGAACCGCAGGGGGGGCTTACACAACCGGCGAAGTCAACCTCATGGCAGGCGATCGACCTCTGCGCGTGCGGTCGATATCTGTCGATGCCCATCTCCTCAACACGCTTGGCGTTCACCCGGCGCAGGGACGCTTCTTCAGCCAGGAAGAAACCGATCGTGCCGGGGGCCTGGCGCCACCGCTCGCGATTCTCTCGTCGGAGTTGTGGCAAACGGTCTTTGGAGGACAACCACTCATTGGACAAACTCTGAATGTCGACGGCCGGCGGCATGAAATCCTTGGCATCATGCCAGCCGGCATCGATGTCATGGACAACCGCACGGCAATCTGGTTGCCCCTCGGGCTCCCTGAGGCGATTCGTCAGAACCGCGGCTTCCACATCCTCCATGTCATTGGGCGCCTGAAGGACGGCGTCACGGCGCAGGCGGCGCAGACAGAGTTGAACGCATTCCTCGAGAACTGGGGCGAGCGTACCGGCTCGTCGGGTCATGTCCCCACGAATCGTCCGGCGCGCGCGGCAGACCACACCCTTCAGATGCAGCCCGTGCAGGACGCGATTGTTGGCGATGCCCGCCGTTCGATCTGGATATTGCAAGTCGCTGTCGGGTTCGTCCTGCTGATCGCGTGCGCGAATCTCGCGAACCTGCTCATGGCGCGTGCCGAATCACGTCGTCGTGAATTTGCGGTGCGCGCGGCTCTCGGCGCGAGCCGAAGCCGGCTGCTCCGGCAGACGATGACCGAAGGCGTGATGCTGTGCCTTGCCGGTGGCATGCTTGGCCTGTGGCTCGCCCGCGTCGCCGTGCAGGCACTGATCCGCGCGTACCCAACCAGCGTGCCCCGGATGAGTGAAATCGCCATTGACCTGTCCGTCCTGCTCTTTGCGCTAGGTGTGTCAGTGGCGACGGGCGTGCTCTTCGGCCTCGCGCCCGTCGCGCAAAGACGGGCTAATGACCTCGTGGCTGCTTTCAAGGAGGGCGGGAACCGAGGGGTCAGCGCCGCTGGACGCCATCGCATCCGCCGCACGCTCGTTGTGGCCGAAGTCGCGCTGGCGGTGATGCTTGTCATTGGCGCGGGTTTGCTAACCCGCACTGTCTACAACCTCACGAGCGTCGATGCAGGATTCGACCGGTCGCGCCTGGTGACGTTCTCGATGACGCTGGCAGAACCATACGACCCCGACACGCGCGCTCCGAGGTATCGACGCCTTCTCGACCAGCTGCAGGTTGCACCAGGCGTGCAGGGAGCTGCCGTCATGTCGGGTCTACCGCCGAATCGATCTCCAGAAGCAATACCTACCCGTATCGAGAACCACACCGCCTTTGACGGCAGTCCGGTCGAGATCATCGACTACTACCAATTCGTAATGGGCGACTATTTCGCGACGATGGGGGTGCCGATCGTCGCGGGACGCAGCTTCGAACCGGCGGATGCGGCGTCACCAGGCAGAGTTGTCATCGTCAACGAAACGCTGGCAAACAGGATCTGGAAAGGGCGCAACCCGATTGGGCAGCGTGTGCGGCCCAACCTCAGTGTGGCGATTGGTTTTGGCGGGGACTCCTGGCATACGGTGATTGGAGTGGCCAAGGACGTCAAGCAAGGCGGCGTCGAGAAAGAGACGGGAACCGAACTCTACGTATCCCTCGATCAGCTCGCAATGGCTGCGCCGACGATGAACGTGGTACTGCGGACGACGCTGGCGCCGGCCGGCTTGTCACGGACGCTCGAGCGACTCGTGCGGGACGTGGACCCTGCGGTCCCCATCGTACGCCTCCGGGAGATGGACGAGGTTTTCGCGGAATCGATTCGCCGGCCGAGGCTGCTGGCGCAGCTGCTTGGTGCGTTTGCCGGGCTGGCACTGCTGCTGGCGGCGGTTGGTACTTACGGTGTGCTTTCCTGCATGGTGACAGAGCGTCGCCGTGAGATCGGTGTTCGCATAGCCCTTGGCGCGTCTCGTTCCAGCGTAATCGGATTGGTGATGAAGCAGGGCCTCCAGGCTACCGTCATTGGCGTCATCGTCGGAGTTGCGGGCGCCTTTGCGGTAAACCGGATGATTGCCTCGCTACTGTTCGGCGTCCAGCCGACCGACGCCGCAACGATGGCAGCAGTGAGCGCGACGATTTCGACAGTCGCGGCGTTCGCATGCTGGTTGCCCGGGTGGCGGGCGTCGCGGCTGGACCCGAACGTGGTACTCAGAGCGGAGTAGACTCGCGCGGGAACGGCCGACTTGGTGGTCGACCTCGGACTGCCGGTCCCGTTGCACGACGACGTCCCAAGGCGCCGCGCTGAGCCACCGCAACGCCCCAACGCACACTAGCCCATCGCCCTACCGTGCGAGCGCTGAGCGCCTGACGTGAGGCAGACCTGCGATGATTGGGGCTAAGGATAAGGCAATCAGGAACGCACTGGTTCGCGTCAGCGACGGGATTCGCAACACCCGCATTGGTGCTGGGCGGTCCGTTGATCGGCCTCGCGTAGCTCCCGGCTGGTACTTTTCACCGCCTTTCGCCGGCCACGGACTTCGGCACTTTCAAGGCTTGACACGCGCCGATGTGTCGGCCGCCGCCGCCGCACAAGCCCCGACCAACACCGCGACACCAATTCCGACACCAATCAGCACCTTCCGCAGTGTGTGCCCGCGCACCTCGTCGATCTTTTTGATCTGCGCGAATGGAATCGTCTCCCGGCGGCGATCCTGCCCCTCCAGGATCGTGACGGTAATGGCATCCGGCAGCACCTCCTCCAGAATGGCGTTGGAACGGCTGCCGTCCGCGAGTTCGATCCTGACGACGCGGTTTACGCCAATCTTCCTGGCGCGCGACGCGATTTCCTGCTGATGCGCGTCGGTCGCCTGTACGGCCTCCGCTTCGAGCGCCAGCGAGGCGTCGTCGAAGCCCCACACAGAAGCGATCAGCAGTGCGATCAAAACGACGATGAGCGCGCGCCTCACAGCGTGCCCCCTTCCATCGCAAGCTCTGCCCGCTGTCTGAGCGGCGTCAAACGTGACTGCTCCAGACCATCGCGGTAGAACAGATTGTAGGTGTCAAACGGGATGAGCCGTCCGTCCGGGTGCACGATGTGCACGCACGTCTTCTTCACCGAGCGCACGTCGAAGGAATGCGCGTCGATGAACTGCATGATCAGCACGCGGAAGATGTTCTCATAGCCAAGTTGTGCCGGCGCATCCAATCGCGGCAGGCAGCACAGGAGGTCACGCAGGCTCTTTACTCCCGATTCCGGCGAGTGATTCGTCGCGAACAGCTTGAAAACGCCCTGCCGCACGGCTTCATCTTGTTCGTAGACAATCGTGTTGCGGCCGCCCTCAATGAGAACGTTCGGATCGATGAGTCCGGTGAGCGGAACCACCGTGCCGCCCAGCTTCAGCGCATATCCCATGGCCAGGCTGTCTGGATGGCAGGGCACGGGCAACAGGTCCTCAGGCCGGAACACGCGTGTTTGCTCGAGGATCTTCCGGCGAACCTCGGTGAGCGTCAATCGATCCGTCGCGGCGTTGAACTCTTCTAACCTGCCGGCCGCCTGGATCGGCTGAAACGTGACGCCGCGCACGGCCGGCTGCTCCAACGCGAAGTCGATGATCCGGCCGATCTCCTGGTCGTTAAGCCCCTTCTTCAGGGTGACAACCAGCGTCGTGGACACGCCGAGCCGGTTGAGCCGTTCGAGGGCGCGCCTCCGAATATCGCGCAGGTCGGCTCCGCGCAGAGTCATGAGGGCGTCCCGCTCGAACGAGTCGAACTGCAAATAGACCTCGAAGTCGGGCATGTAGCCGGCCAGCCGCTTCGCGAAGGTCTCGTCTTCTGCGATCCGGATGCCGTTCGTGTTCACCATCAAGTGACGGATGGGCGCGGCCTTCGCGCGGTCGAGGATGGCGAAGAAGCCTGGATGGATGGTGGGCTCGCCGCCGGAAATCTGTACCACGTCTGGCTCGCCCTCGTTGGCAACGACGGCATCGATCATCCGCTGTATGCGATCGAGGGTCCGGTACTGCTGCCGTGAAGGACCGCTGTCGGCATAGCAGATCGGACAGTGAAGGTTGCAGTGGTCGGTGACCTCGATGAGAGAAAGACACGAGTGCTGTTGATGATCCGCGCACAGCCCGCAGTCGTACGGACAGCCCCACCGCACCGGCGTGTTGAAAGCGAGTGGCATCTCCGGCGGCTTGATGAAAATCTCGCGGCACCGCCGGTAATAGTCCACATCGTCCGCCAAGAGGACGCGCTCGTGGCCGTGTACCGGACACCGCTTGAGCATGTAAACGCCGCCATCCTGAAACACGATCTTGCCTTCCACCTTCTGGTAGCACGTCGAGCAGATCGACACGGCGACGTCGTAGAACAGGTACGGCCGGACACGGTCAGCCACGCCGCACCTCCGCAAGCAGGCGTGGCACGTATGGCGCGTAGTAGGCGATGACGGCCAGCGCCGCCCATTGAATCGTGGACAGCCCACCGATGCGAACGGCAGGCTTGACGAAATCCACGGTCAATCGAAACGCCAGGTACCCGATCATGAACAACTTGAACCGATTACCCACCGAGAGGCGGCCGCTGAGGACGAGCAGCAGAATGCCAAGGCCGGCGAGAAAGGCAATTTCGTAGAGCTGCGTCGGATGGCGAGCGACGCCGTCACCGAAATTCACGCCCCAGGGCAGACCCGTTGCTACGCCGTAGGTGCGATCACCCAGTCCGGACAGGAAACATCCGATTCGGCCAACCGCGATCCCCAATACCAGCGGCAGTACGAATAGATCGCCGGTTGCGACCACGACGCCGAGCCGGCGCTTGATCCACTCGACGGCAATGAGCCCGCCGATTAGTCCACCAACAATGGTCTTGCCTCCGAGGAGGTACGCCGGGTATGACCAGTGGCGCGCGAGTTGGATTGGATCCTCAGTGAGAGACAGCAGACGGCTGCCGACAAGACCACCACACGCGGCCGCCCCGATGATCCACCAGCGGGCTTTCGTCTCGATGACGTCACCTCGGCGACGACGATCACGGGCGTACGCGTAGCCGGCGAGCGTGTACGCGAGTGTCTCGAACACCCAGTGCGGATGAAGCAGGAACGGTCCGAGCGGAATCCACACGGGAAAGGTCATCAGGCATTCTGCATCGTTCGCCGGTCCTCAGCAAGAAATCACGCTATCGCTGACGCGATCCAGGTACTCCAACCATCGCGCGACCGGGCGAGCCTCCGCTTCAAGGAGCCTGATGTCGGCCGGCAATTCAGTCCTGAACCCACCAGGCTCGACGTGTGCCGTTGCGAGGGGATCAAGAGATGCGCAATGGCGCGAGGTTTCCCACGTCAGATGGCGGTCGCGAACGTCGTATAGACACGGATCGGCAGCCGCTTGAAGGGCCGAAATAGTTGCACTCAACCGCGCGGTGTCGGTGCAGCCACCAGGAACGCGGCCGTCGAGAACACGTGGTACCAGCGCACGTTGAATTCGGTGTCCACAATCGGCAGCACGACCCGTGCGGGTCCGTGCGGCGGGTGCGGAGGAACAACGCAAACACGAATAGGTTGACCAGCACTCCGCTGGCACCGACACACTGAGGCGCGTCAGCGAGCCCTAGGTGCCGATGACCGGAGAACGGGGTAGCGTGAGGAGGATCGCAACTTTCAAGAAAGTATGCGACCTGAGGCCTGAGCGACCGGGGCGATGCTCACCTTTGTCGAGTACGGGAATCTCTCCTTTAGCCTGAGGATGCGGCTCTCGTAGAAATGCCAACTGGCCAGAGCGGCGGCTAGTGAGAGACCTCCGGCCAGCGCCACGTACACTCCGAGAGCTGGTAGCTGCGATCCCCAGACGCGCGGCAGGTCGGAGACCGTGAAGAAATTTCTGCTCGTAAGAATCAGAATCGGGTGGTGGAACACGTAGAGCCCGTAGCTGTAGCGGCCGGCGAACCTGAGCGTCCGCGACGAAAACACGCGAGCCAGTGTGCTCCCGGCCGCCGCCGTGACGGCAAGCGTCAATAACGCGCCAAAGAAGCACGCCAACAGCGTGAATCCCATCGTGTATACGACCGGATCCCCGGTCGACAGCCCGCCTCGCCATCCCATGGTCAGTGCAAGTGCAGCGCCAGTGCCAACCGCAATCAGCCACGCAGAACGCCGCCACGACCAGAGCCCGTCCGGTTGTCGAGCGAGCAGCGCCAGCAGGGCCCCCATTGCCAGAGAATCAATCCTGGCGGGAGTCAATACGTAGGCGGCTAGGGGCTGTCCAGCCCACCCTAAACCGAGTCGTACAGAGAGTCCCAATACCACGCATGCCCCACACACCGCGATCAGAGTCCGACACGTCAACAGAAAAACGAGCACCGGCCACACGAGATAGAACTGTTCCTCCACCGAGAGTGACCAAAAGTGTGCGAGCAGGGGCACCTGGGGCCATCCGTCGACAGCAATCTTGACGTTGACCAAATACGTCCAGTACCAAGCCTGGTCCGACGGCAGAGCGTGATGTGACTGGCCCGACTGAGTCATCAATGGAAGTGCCAGACAGAACAGTGCCAGCACCGCGTAGTAAAGCGGGAAGATCCGCAGACACCGTCTGATATAGAAATGGCGAAAGTAGAACGCGCTGCCTTTGGCGTCGTAGAGAATCCCTGTAATGAGGAAGCCAGACAGCACGAAGAACAGATCGACGCCGGTCCATGCAGCCCCCGCTGCTAGAAAGACCATCTTGTCGACGGCACCGTCCGGACGCAGGTCCCCGTACAGGGCGAAGTGGTGCAGCAATACCAACAGGATGGCGATGCCGCGGAGGCCATCGAGCGTTGGAACGCGTGGCCGTCCTCGTGACGCTTCCATCGATGCGCCCTCTGGCGTTCAAGTGACGTCGGCAGCAGTGAGGCGATGTCGGAGTGGCGGCGCGTGTGGCCAGAAAATTGGGACGCACGCATCCCTTGTCAGAATGGCAACCTGAGCAATTGGCGTTCCCAGAAAACGAGGAGCGAGCGGTTGAAGCGTTAGGCCAATGCAGTCAGAGGGTTAGGATGTAAATCGTGAGACGAATCTCGCTGATGATGTAGAGGAAAGGTGGCTGCAAATGAGTCTTTTGGCTCCTTGGACGCGGACTTTAGTTCGCATTCGAGTGATTTACTCAGAGATTGCTGTAAGCTCGAACGTTCACGGCAAGCCCCCCGCCGCCATTTCCTTGGCAATGCCCAGGCGCTCGCGGCGGGTGCTGTGCCAGGGATAGAGCTCGAAGCCGACCATGCGGCCGCGCCGCCGAGCGTGGTTCGATTGTGGTCTGAGACAGACAACCGCGAATCAGTAACGGGTCGCTGCTCCTCGACTCGGCTCGTCCTGTGTGGCGCGGCGGGCGGGCTCAGGGCCGCCGCCGACTGCGTACTCGGGTCGCGACTCCAGCAGATCCCCGCCGCCAGCAGTGCCAATGTGCCCGGTTCCGGCACTTCGGCAAAACGCTGCTGCCAGATATTGAGGCTCGCTGCATCGGTCTCGAACTCACCGGTCACCAGCAGGTTCGTGCTGACGAACAGACATCAAATGTTACGAGCCAAGCTGTCCGACACGAAACAGTGCCCATCGTGCGGTTGGATCATGAGGTTGCAAGTTGATCCTGACCCGCAGCAGGAATCCCGCACCCTCAAGGCGGACTGCACTCCGGTGAAGTTCTATCTATGCGCGAACCGCGCGTGCGAGCACGCGCAGCGCGCGGCCTGACGGAACGCAAGCGCGTGCTTCAGGCTAGGAGACAGCGCCCTCAAGGCTGCTCGAAATGCTGTTGTACGTCTTGTTGATCGCCGAGCCGAGGCTCTGAAGGCCAATGATGCAGGCAAGGGCAATGAACGCAATGAGCAGCGCGTACTCGACCAAATCCTGGCCCTGCTCATCGCGCAGGAACGACGTAATGGAGTTCTTCATGGTTCAACCTCCTCTGTTGTTGCATCGGCAGAGGTTGGCGTAAGCGAGATAGACATTTTGCAGCGGTCACTATGAGTGCGTCAACAAGCATGCGAGCGGGCCGATCGCGCGGCCTGATGATGCTCAACGATCACGGCGTGCGGCGATTGGCGGCGGCGGAGTTCCCGCAGGCGATCGCGGATCTTCAGGGCCGATTCCTGAGTATCGTCGCTCTGCTGCGGCGTTCGCCGAACGGCGGGAAGACTTCGATCAATTTTGGTGCGCGCTGGTTGGACTCGACGGGGATGCGGTGCGTGAGCGGCTCAGTGAGCAGTCTCCGCATCGGGAAGAGGCCGCGTAAAAGTTCCTTCTTTCTTTGACAACTGAATAGCCCGCGTACAGGGCAAAGGCCGTCTTGCGACGGCCTCTGGACAACTGCGCCGAACGAATCGCGAGCTAGGTTGCCTTGCCTTGCCGCCTGCGCCGTGCGTATAGACCGGCGAGACCGAAGCCGAGGAGAGATAACGTGGTCGGTTCTGGAATTTCGTTACCGCCGGGAACTTCGTTCACAACGATGTTGTCGAGAGCGGCATCGTCTGTAGCCGAAAACACAACGCTGCTCAGGTTCGACCAATTCAACGTGGCGAGTGTCGCAGTCGTCAAGTTCGGAAACATGGCGTTGAGAGTGCCACCGCCGACGAGATTGCCAACAAGCGTGAAGCTAGCGGTAGCCGGATCATTAGCGAGCACGCTGGGACCCAACAGAAGGGTGGCAAGAGAGAACGGTGTCGGCCCAGTAAGCGTGATGACGTTGCTTTCCCCGAACCCAAAAAATCCGTCGTGTCGCCCGGGAAAGCGCCGGTGGTGGAGTCGAACACCGCCGACTCGTCGTTCGTGGGCATGAGGGTGAAACCAGCCTCGGAGTACGGAGAACCAGGATTGACGTTGATGACTTGGTCGCCGGGCGAGGCGAACCCCTCGAACGTGATTGTGGCTGCACTCGCACCAGACGCGAAGCTCAACAGGCACCCAAACGTCAGGGCAATGCGGAATGCTCGAGTCATCATCAGGACCTCACTAAGAACGAATTGCGCAGAGGCTGCGGATTTGTAACAGGACGTGAAATGCTGTGCAAGCTAATACGAAGTGACTCAGCAATCGTGGACACCGCGCTCAGCGTCGAAACCGGCGACTTGGCGTACGCTGCTCGCGCGACAATTTGAAGATGTGCCGGCTATGACGTTCAGCGACGAGGAACGCGCCGAGTTGATCGCCGCCGGTCAGCAAGACTGCCGACATGGTGGAGCTGCTCTTGCGTCAGATCGATTTGCTGATCTTCGCCCAGGAATCAGGACGCCAGTTGACGGACGCGGAACTCAAGCAGCTCCATGACCATCAGACAATTTGGCGCTGCGATCTCGAACGACTTCGCAACCGACTGGCGAGCATCACGATCGAGCCGCCGACGAGGGTGCAGTGACGAGGCAAGGACAATAATGCAGGAAGGCCAGAAACGCGGATTGCAGTTCGGATCGTGGAGGGGCACATATGCGTCTGCTACAAGCGTTGATGATGCTGTTCGCGCTCTCTTTCGGATTGAAGGCAGCTCAGAGCCCGTTCAGCGGCACATGGAAGCTGAATCCGACAAAGTCAACGATCTCGGCACCATCGCCGAGGAGTGAGACGATTCATGCGGAGGCCGACGACAACGGCATCGAGCTGAACAGCGAGGCTGTCGATCCTGCCACGGGGAAACCTACCAAGAGCGGATACAAAGCCAAATTTGATGGCAAAGACTACCCAGTCGCCGGGGATCCTCGCGCGGACTCGATCGCGCTCCAACGAATCGACGCGAATACGCTGAAAGCGACCACCAAGAAAGGTGGGAAGGTCATTAGCGAGTACACGGCGATCGTCTCGAAAGACGGGCGCACGATTACGGTCAACTACACTGAAACGGACGCGCAGGGGAACAGTTACAAGGGCTCAGACGTGTACGAAAAGCAGTGAACGACCGCCTTGAGGTCGCAGTTCGATGCCCGACTCTGGCTGGTGGAACAACGCGAAATACCCACCACGCCCACAGCAGATCGAAATTCGCAGGCGAGAGTTGCTCGCGACGCTGCGGAAGGGCGAGCACGCGATCACGCTGGAGAAGCGCGACGTGCCGACGATGGGCGAAGAGTTGATCTTGAGCGTAAGCGGGCAATGGCGAGGTGGAGCGCGACAAGGCGGAGGCGCGCTTGTTCGCCAGCGGATACGACATCGCGGTGGCGCGCGCGTTGATGGACGCCGTCAACGGGCACGTGGCGGCGCGGGTGCGCGATCTCATCCCGCAGATTCGCCAGTTGTCGGCCGACGCACGGGCCACGGCGATCACCGACGCGGCGTCGGACGCGTGCGAGGAGGTTTTGAGACTGAATGGTGCTGTTTGAGCGTTTTGCTCAAGGAAATCGCGCAAAACTCAAAAACGCGCTCGGCTCTCGATATCTCGCTCGCGGAGGAAGCGCATCAGTTGGTCCCGACCCCTTGATCTATCGTTCCAACACCTGGCCTTCGATACAAATATGGACAATGCCGGTGACGACTATGAAGAGAATCTGGAACGCGGTGGTCGCAGTGGCGCACCGGAAGTTGGACCTTGGGAGGTCGCGCTGATCGCGGTGCTGGCGCTGATTGTCGTGCGCTCGCAATTGCCGCCGACCGTAATGTCGGACTACGAGCTAGCGTTCTTCCGCGACAAGTACGGGCCGAACCACAACACGGAGTACTACGAGGAGTGGTTCATCCGCGATTTTTTCGGGGATCGTCGAAACGGGGTCTTTCTCGACGTGGGCGCGAACCACCACCAGGATTCGAGCAAGACCTATTATCTCGAGGCGCAACTCGGCTGGTCTGGCATCGCGATCGATCCCCTAAAGCAGTTCGAGGAGGGGTATCGCCGTTACCGGCCACGCACCAAGTTCTTTCCTCTGTTCGTCTCCGACAAGTCTGATCAGACGGCCAAGTTGTATGTTATCGGGAACAACACGAAGGTCTCGTCATTTGATGAAAACTTCACGCGTGCCTGGGGCACACCGGATGAAGTCCGAACGGTCCCGACCGTAGCCCTCAACGATCTCTAGCAGGCTGCTGAAAAACAGCGATTGATCATGCCGATCACCGTGCTGCGCGCGTACGATCGATACGGCGGTCGAGGTCGTACGCCCGTTCCCGCATGGAGGGGCCGGTCACGCGGTGGCCATCAGGGTGCGCATCCGGACCAGGTTGTACGCCGCGGCGGTGAAGAGGAACTGCCAGTTCACGCGCTCGCCGCCGCGATGTTTGAGTTTCCGCATCCCGCCGATGGTCTTCATCCAGCCGAAGACTTCTTCGATGCGTTTCCGCGTACGCTGACTGAGGGTGTAGCCGGGATGGTGGGTCGTGCGACGGTCGAGGGTGCGCCGCGTGGCCTGTTGCGCGATATGCGGCGTGGCCCCCAGCGCACGCAGCGTCGTGACGAAGCCCCGCGTGTCGTAGCCCTTGTCCCCGCCGACCGTGCACCGCGCCCCCGGCAGGGCCGCCACCAGGCTCAGCGCTGCGTCGCGTTCGCCGGTGCCGGTTGCCGGCACCACGCACGCATCGACGACGAAGCCGTGGCGATTCTCCATCAGCACTTCGCCCAGATACGCCAGCTTCGCCTCGTGGCCCCGGGCCTTCGTAACAGGCGACTGTCAGGGTCGGTTGTCGATTGGTGCGTCGTGTTCGAGCGCCGTTCGCCGTGGAAATTCACCGTCGGATTGCTGGGATCGTCGGGCGGGGATGGCGGCTGGTCCTTGCGCTGAAAACTCTTTTGGCCCGCCCACGCCTCGAGCAGCGTGCCATCGACGGTGAAGTGCTCGTCCGACAGCAACCGGCGCCCCCGCGCTTGCTCGACGACGTCCTCGAAGAACGCGCGGGCGACGTCGCCGGCGAGCAGGCGCTCCCGATTCTTCGTAAAGGTCGTCGGCGTCCACACGGCGTCGTCCATGGCCAGGCCCACGAACCAGCGAAACAGCAGGTTGTACTCCAGCTGCTCGATCAGCATTCGCTCGCTGCGAATCGAGTACAGCACCTGCAACAGCAACGCGCGCAACAAGTGCTCGGGCGGCACCGACGGCCGACCGGTCTGCGCATACAACAGGGCGAAGCGCGACGACAACCGCACCAACGCCGCATCCGTCATCTGCCGAATCGGGCGCAGCGGATGGTCCGCGGGAACCCGCTGCTCCGGCGACACATAGCTAAACAAGTGTCCGCTCTGCTCGTCGTCTCCGCGCATCCGACCTCCGATGGCCGGCAGTGTAGTCCGACGATCGGGTGTTTGGGTACCCTTTTTCAGCAGCCTGCTAGACGCGCGAGCGAGTGGCAAAGATCGACTTCGTCTCGATCGACATCGAGCTCCACGAGCCACAAGCCCTTGAAGGCTTCGACATCCAGCGCTTCAAGCCATCGCTCGTCTGCATCGCAGCCTTGCTGCCGGTCCGACAACAGATTCTCGATTACTTCGCGAGAAACGGCTACGTCGCAGTCGGCCGCTACCTGTGGGTCGACCGCGAGAACTTGTACTTCACCCCGCTTGTCAGCGGACATCGACCTCAATGAAATTGTAGGGCTGCAACCACCGGGGAACGAAGCTGCGGTCCGCGAGCTCACCCCTAAACCGTGGGCAGCTATTCCCTGCCGACGATCTGCTTGCCATTCTCGCACGCAAGCAGACCGTTGGCCTCAATTAGGCTCGTAGCACGGCCACGGACAGCCCGACGATGCTTCCCACGGCGCCCACCAAGGTGCTCAAGAATCTACCTTTCACGTGCGGCCGGAGACACAATCATGGGGCGCTTAGGCCGTCGCGCTAAAGACGGTGTCTATGGTCTCGGGGGAGTCCGGCTGTGGAATTCCGACATTTCGTGCAACTCATCGCCATCGGGTTGCAGGCCCGTATCCCGATGCACATGACCGGCTTTCCAGGCGTCGGCAAAACGGAGTTCACCAAGAGCCTCGAGGCGGGATTCGATCGCGTCGGGATCAAATGCAAGGTGGTGGTCCTGGTCGGATCGATTCGGGAGCCACAGGACTTCGGCGGCTTTCCGGTTTCGACGCCGGACGGCGTGCGCCTGCTGCCCATGGCCTGGGCGCGCGACGCGCAGCGCCTCGCCGAGGACGGCTACCTGGTGGTGGTCTTCCTGGACGAGCTCACCACCGTCCCGCCGACGACGCAGGCGGCGATGCTGCGCCTGCTGACGGAGAACGTCTGCGGTGAGCTGCGGCTGCCGGACTACGAGCCGGGGAAGGGCGGCGTCGTGTATCTGTGCGCCAGCAATGCGGTGGAATGGGCCGCCGGCGGACAGGAAATCCAGGCGCCGATGGCGAACCGGTTGTGGCACGGCGAGTTCCCGATGGATCACGAGACCTGGTGCGATTTGATGGTGAGCGATTTTCCGGCGCCGGGCGGCATGCCCGTGCTGCCGGCCGACTATCTGGGCCGATACCATCACGGCCAACGGGCGACGATTGCCGCGTATGTGAGGGCCGCCGGCCGTGATGCCTGGCTGGCGCCTCCCACCGATCCGGCCCGGCGGAGCGGTCCGTGGCCGTCTGGCCGGACCTGGTATCTGGCGTCACGGTTCCTCGCGGCGATCGACGCCGTGTCGCCGGGCAATCGCGTGCTGCAAGGCGCGGCGCTCGCCGGCCTGGTGGGCGACCAGGCGCTGCCGTTCCTGGAGTACCGCGAGACCCTGAATCTGCCGGATCCGGAGGACATCCTGAAGGATCCCCGCCGCTTCGTGCTGCCCGATCGCGTCGATCGCGCCTATGCCGTGTGCTACGCGCTCGCCGGTGCCGTCATCAACAACAACACGCCGCTGCGGTGGGAAGCGGCGATGATCGCGCTCGGCGTCGCGTGCCGAAAGAACGCAGACATCCCGGCATCTGCGGCGCGCACGTTGTGCGACCAACGGAACCGTCCCGAGGGCCTCATGAAGCTGCCCGAGGAGTGCCGTCCGTTCTACGAGCTGATGCAGATGGCGAAGCTCGTGCCGCGGGACTGACCGTGAAGTTCACATTCCGCGATCTGATTCGCCGCTCGGATCGATGAAGCCGGCGGGTATTCCCGTGCGCTGCAGGCGGCTCGCGTGCGGGCGGCCTATCAACGCAGTTATTTCGCGCCGGCGCTCTTCAGCTTGATTCCGGTCGCCACGGACCTGATCGACAGCATGGCCGTCGACGCGCAGTGGCGCCTGTACTACAACGACACGTGGGTGGCGCGGCACACGGTCGAAGAGAACGCGACGCTGCTCATTCACGAGGTGGGGCACCTGCTGCGCGACCACGAGGCGCGAAAGAAGGCCGCCGGCATCACGGATCATCGGCGCTGGAACACTGCCGGCGACTGCGAGATCAATGACGATCTCCACGCCGAGGGCCTGCCGCTGCCAGGCGATCCGCCGTTACCCGCCAAGTACGGACTGGAGAGTGGGGACACTGCCGAGGTTTACTACAAGCAGCTGCCGGCACCACCGCGTGCAGATAGACGCCAGGTGGCTGACGAAAGCGGGCACGCCGGGCAGGACTGCGGGTCGGGCGCACACGGCGAACGGCGATTCTGGGAGTTGCCGGCAGACGATGAGGGCGAGGGAAGGACACCTGGTGTCGACCGCTTGAAGGCCGAGCTCGTGCGGCGCGAGGTGGCCCGGCGCATCGACGAGATCTCGCCCTACGCTGGCGAGGTCTCACCTGCGTGGCGCCGGTGGGCCCACGCCACCCTCGCACCGAAGGTCGACTACCTGGCCACGATCCGCCATGTGGTCCGCAGAGCCTTGCGCGCGAGTACGCTGGGCCGGTACGACCGCACCTACAGGCGGCCGCATCGACGGCAGGCGTGCTACGGCGAGTTCCTCATGCCCAGCTTCTGCCAGCCGCGGCCGCGGCCGGGATTTCTGATCGATACCTCCAGCTCGATGGAAGACTCACAGTTGGCGCGAGCCCTGGCGGAACTGGCGGGCCTGACCCGCCAGCTCGGGTACGGCGCAGAAGTCGTCGTCGCGTGCTGCGATGCCGCGGTACGCGACGTGCGGAAGGTATTTGGAGCTGGGCAGGTCGAACTGTACGGCGGCGGCGGCACGGACCTGGATGTCGGGCTGCGCGCGTTCATCGAGAGGACGCACGATCCGATTGACCTGCTGGTGATTGTGAGCGACTGCCACACGACATGGTCGAATGATGTGCCACCGTTTCCCGTGATCACCATCCGCGTCGGCGACGGCGCACCGCCGCCATGGGGAAATCGCGGCGGCAATACGGTGATTTCAATCGAGGACGGACGTGGCTAACTGGACACCGCCCGAGATCAGCCCGTGGCGGCGCCGCGCGCTGAAGATTCCACCGGACTCGTTTCGCGCGTGGGTCAGGCTCGGGACATGGGAATTCGGCATGGGCGTGCTCTTGTACGTGGTCTTTGGCTTCGGCACGCAACTGATCGCCTCGGCGCCTCACAGCATCGTCACCGTGTTCGACTTCACGAACTGCTATACCGCTCCGCCCCTCGCACTGCCATGCGAACGCGTCGCGTACCGAGCGGGCGCCCTGAACGCGGCGCTCAACGCGTGGTGTGGTCTGCTACTGATGGCCGTCGCGGCGTGGCTCGTGTGGGACCTGTGGAGCGCGGCGGCGCCCAGGCCGATCACCGACGACTTCCTGAAGCTGCTCGAAGACTCGTTCGCGCGGGACTGGCGCAGGCCGCGCACCTGGCCATGGACACGAGTGGCGTGGGCCTACGGCTTCGCGCTCGTTGGCGTCACATCGGGAGTGGGCATGTCGCTGCTGATTTCAGCGTTCTCCGACTCACCGCCATCCAGGGCGCCGACCGTTCTTGTTGAAACGTCCCAGCAGTTCAGAGTGATTCAGTAACGTTGCTCGATGAACCGCCGGTGGGCGATCGACGTCGGGGTGCTGACGCGCCGCCGCTGAACCGGCACGTTTAGTCGCGATAAACGCCGTAGGGGCTACCTATTCGCTGCGCGTGGTGCCCCAGACGCGTTCACCAGTCAGGGTTTGATACAGCCCCTAAGCAAGGCGTGGCTCGCGATTCTTCGGGCGACCGGCGCGCCCTCACCGAATTGGACCGCGCGGACGAATTCCAGGAACGGTTCGATGGCCGTCGTCTACTTGTGCTCGACCGCCACCTTGGCCTTCATGTGAACGTCAGCATCTCGTGGTCTTTCGTGTGCTACGTATTGAGGGCGACGAAGTAGGCCCTGGATAGAGCGATGGGGCGCTAGCCCTGCAGTCGGATCGATCCCCATGACCCGACGCAACTTTGTCGGCGCTCCCCTGTGGGAGTCAAGGCGTGCGGAATAACGAGTTCAGAATAGCCATCGCCGTCAAGGTCCTTGAGTAGATCGCTGACCTCATCGATGTTTGCACCAACCAAGCGTTGCATCAAGAGGGGTGGCTGGCCCGGCCGGATTCTCAGCAGTTCGCTGCAGAAGCGCCTACCGCTGTAATCGACGCTAGCTGATATGGAATGACCGTCTGTCAAGTGCCTGTGGTAGCTGTGGAAAACGGTGCTGTTGTTTTCCAAGCTGCTGTGGACGCGTTCTTCAGCGTCCACAGCAGCGGCAGCTTCCACGGGCGGTGACGCACCCGCGCCGCCAAGGTGACCGATGACACCGGACGCTTCGACGACGAGTCACGCTGATATCCGGTGGTTACCCGGGTTGGCCAGGGCAGAGCACGCATGACAGTGCTTCGTCGAGAGGACGTGCAATCTAGGGGCGCGCGTTGGGACTGTAGTCCGTAGCGCATAACTAGCCCGCCGATCCTCTGATTCGTGCCGATGTGCATCCGTCACCTTCGCGACGCGAGCGCGCCTCGTGTCGACGACTACGCCGATCTACGCGACCACAGGTGGTTGCAGGGCGGCCCAGATGAAGCCGGCCAGCTCTCGCGCGACCGCGACCGCCACCTTCGCCGGCGGCTTGTGCTCCGCCAGCATCCGTCGAAACCGTCGGCACAAGCGCTGTTGCGCTTTGTCCGCGATGCCAATCACGCGGGACGGTTGGCCCGTTCGTCGCGCCGCAAGGGCCCGCCCGACGCTTGGTCGATGCTGGTAGTGCCAGCTCGCTTCCACGAGGATTCGTCGGACCAGCGCATTCCCCATCTTCGTGATGCGCCCACGGCGGTGCTTCTCCCCACTGGAGTCTTCCCCCGGGACCAAGCCGAGGAAGGCCATCAACGCCCGGGCCGAGCCGAAGCGGCGGAAGTCATGTAGCTCTGCGAGAATCAGCATGGCCGTCCGCGTGTCGATGCCGCGGAAACAGCGCAACCACCCGACCGGCTCCCGATACGGCGCCTGGTCGGCGATCTCTGCCAAGCGCGCGTCCAACTCCAAGAGACGCGCCTCGGTGTGATCGATCGCCAGCAGATAGTCGTCGACGACGGCGCGCTCGGCTGCGTGCGCCCAAGTCACGCTGTCGACCCACCGCCGATGGGCCTGCGTCCAATTCCGACCCGCGTAGTGCAGCCCGCGCCGCAACAGCAACTTCCCCAACCGGTGGCGACACCGCTGCAGATCCTCGCGCGCGTCGTCGCGCGCCCGTGCAAATCCCGCACCGCCTCGTCGGCTGGCGTGGGCGGCTGCACGACCGTCAGCAGTCCCGCTCGCCCGAGCTCGGCCAGCTTGCGGGCATCGCGACGATTCGTCTTCACGCGCTCGCCCGGCTTCCGCGGCATCAACGCGGGGGCGATGACGTCGCAGCGGACGACCCGCGCCGTCGTCATCTGCCGTTGCAACGCATAACCACACGGGCCGGCTTCGTAAAACACCTGTACCGAGCCCGACGCCTCGCGCTCGAGCTTACGCACCAAGCGGCGCACGGCGTTCGCGTCGTTCGGCACGGTCCACGTAACCGGTGCCGCCTTCGCGCCGATCAACATCGCAATGAAGAGGTCCTTCTTGTGCGCATCAATCCCAACGTACGTAGTAACCTGTTTCACGACCGGCTCCTATCGATGCGGCTCTGGCGCCGCGAGGCGTTAACCCGCGATTTCGGTGGCACAGACCACCTTGTCGAGTGCGACAGCACTACGACGTTACGATAGCGGGCCGGTCATTCCATATTGTCTAGGATCGTCGTGGTGCCCTGAACGTCGGTGAACTCTGTAGCGTCGCATACCTCGCCACCCGTCACGAAGGAGGCGCCTAGGCGGAGCAACTCCTTCTTTGCAGGATCCGGGCGTTCCTGAGGTCGCGCCTGTGCAGCGCATGGCTGGGCAGCAGCGACGACAGCAGGAGCACGCGAACCACGCAGGTCATTGAAGGACGCATTTTTTGCTCCAGCCAGAAGATGCAGTGCTTAATTCAGATTAGCGTAGTTTTTTTCTACGTACTTGGCGCCGTCACCAGGATTTGGACACTGGTCCGTTATCCTTCCTGCACGATTGGTCAGAGCGACCATTACATTTTGGACAGTCTCGACTCGATTGATAGCGACTCAGCGCGGTGACGAAGGAGCAACAACACACCCGCGCCAGCCCTGTAGATTCCACGATCGCACTACATCATCGGCGTCGCCTTGGAGACGCAGATGATGTCGGCCGCTGTGTCACTGAATTGCGCGAATGCAGATTCGGCGGCCGAATCGTTCAATTTCCACCGTTACTCCGGCCCAGGATGCAGCTGCGAACATCATCGCGGAGGCGGGTCTCGATGTGTCGAAGCTACTCGACGCCGCTGCAGAACGTCATCTGGCCCTCGGGGCGTTTACTACGTGCCCTGCGATCTCAGCCCCGACCCTCCGCTGTATGTGCTCGACCCAAAGACCGGTCGAACCGCACGCCTCGGCAGATTGAACGGATTGACAATGCACCCGCGGGGCTCAGTGTGTCGCCCGACGGCAACACAATCAGCTACCCCAGGCAGGTGCTCTCACGCGCCAATCTGATGTTGATCGAAACTTCCGGTGAGCCTGGCGGGCAATCTGCAGGGGCAAAACCGCGTGAGATGGCCGCCGAACCTGCGAGGCTCCGCGCTCTCGAGTGGTGAAGGGCGCGACACCCCCGAGACCGCCGTCGTGGAGGAACGCTTGCAGGTTCGGCTATTAGGCAGTGTAGAAGCGGCCGGTCCACCTGCGCACTCGCCCTGTGCGCATCGTGTCTCGACCATGCTACAAGGGTATCCGAGCGGCTACCGAAGCCGATCACGAAGCGCTTAGGCGCGCGTGAACACGTTCAGTGCGCGCGGCGTACCGACTGCAGGCAGACAGCGCGCGCTCGTCTTCCGCTCCCGGCCGAGAATGGACGCTGATACGCCAGGTGCTCGGAGCAGTCGCGCAGTTCGAGAAGTCGGTGATCGTCCTGAAGTTGCGTGCTGCCAGGGATCGTATTCGCCGACGCGATGGTCGGTGTGAAGGAAGGAAGCCGTTTGGCTCGCGACCGAGCGAGGCTGCGGGTGTGGAGCGGATCAGGCAACTGCGCAGAAAGCCCAAGGGCAAGCCGCGGCTCAGCGTGGCTGCAATTGCCGAACAGTTAAATCGTGAGGGAATTCCGACGCGGCAAGGACGGCCTTGGCGGCCAAGTAGCGTCCATGCCATTCTCCGACGTGTGACCGCGGAGAAGTAGTACGAGAAAATCCACGAATCGGCTACAAGTCGCGCCAGTGCGTCAGCAAGGTTTTTGGTGAGGTGCGCGGCCGGGCCTCGACCGTTGGGTGTCCGATCGCCTACCCTTCAAGCTCGCTAGCGACTTTCGACGGCCCGCCTTCCGGGCGGGTCCATAGGTGGCGAGAGAGGTTCCTCTATGCTGCGCATCATTGCGGCCATCGTTGCCGTTGTGCTCGGTGCCCCTGCGCTGTGGATGTTGATTCGTTTGTTGGCTGCGTCGAAATTTACCGCCTTAGATGTGGTCTTCGGCGGCGTGGCCTCCTTCATCGCGACGGTGGCGATCTTATGCGGGTGGTTCGCGCTACGTGGTCATCTTCCGGGGAGCCGCCGACACATTAGGTTGACGATGCTCGGCGCGTTCAGCATCGGCGCCATCGCCTTTGTCGCAGGGTTCATCGGCCCAATCATCTTCCAGCCAAAGTCGAACCAGGGACCGTTGTTGGGGATATTCCTCACGGGTCCGGTGGGCTTCGTGTTGGGAGCCGTGATCGGCTGGTTCTACGGGCGGTTCCGCCACGAGGCCCGACCGGTTGGGACGATTCAGAGTGGCCCAGGCGCGGCTTGACAAGCCTCAAGAGAGAACACCATCCAATGCCGGATGGCCACGTGGGATCGGGTTTCGATGGTCCAGGTCGCCGAGCAGACCGCCCACGCCAACAGCGGTCCGCGCAGGCGGCCGGGTATGGAACCCCTGCACTGATGATGGGGCCGGAACTCGCAGGGCCGGGCCACGTCTTGCTTTGAGAGAACTGCGCTCGCCGCGGGATGGTATGAAAGCGATCGTCCACACGAAGCACGGCCCGCCCGACGTCCTGAAGCTGACCGACGTGCAGATGCCGGAACCGGAGGAGCACGAGGTCTTAGTCAGAGTTGCGGCGGCTGGCGTCAACCCGCTCGACTGGCACGTGATGCGCGGCGAGCCGTACTTCCTCCGGCTGATGGAGCGAGGAGCGCAACAGCGGATCCCCGGTGTCGACGTCGCCGGGCGGGTTCAGAAGGTCGGTGCAAACGTGACGAAGTTTCGCGCCGGGGATGAGGTGTTCGGCACGGCCAGAGGCGCTTTCGCCGAGTACGTGTGCGGCAACGAGACCAGGCTCTTGCTGAAGCCCGCGGCGCTCACCCACGAGCAAGCTGCGTCGATCCCCGTCGCCGCGTGCACCGCCCTACAGGCGCTTCGCGATCACGGACGGGTGCAAGCAGGTCAGAAGGTGCTGATCAATGGCGCTGCGGGAGGCGTGGGCAGCTTCGCAGTGCAGATCGCGCGGGCGCTCGGCGCCGAGGTGACCGGGGTGTGCAGCACGAGAAACGTCGGTTTGGTCCACTCGTTCGGGGCCCATCACGTCATCGACTACACAACCGAAGACTTCACGCGGAACGGGCAACAATACGACGTGATCGTCAATGTCGCCGGCAACCCTTCATTACGAGACGTACGACGCGCACTCGCGCCGCACGGCACGTTTGTCGGCGTTGGCCAAGGGACGGGTCGGGAAGAGAAGGACGCCGGCGTGCTCGGCGCACTGGTCCTCACGAAAAACGTGCTCGGACTGCTGGCTAGATCGATCACGCCGTTCGTGCGCCAGCGGTTTCGCATATTTGTCGCGAAGGTCCACAGCCGCGACCTGTTCGTTCTGACAGCGCTCATCGAAGCGGGCAAGCTCACGCCGGTCATCGACCGCTCGTACCCGCTGACGGACACCGCGGAGGCGATGCGCTACCTCGAGACCGGACACGCCCGAGGCAAGGTCGTCATCACCGTCTAGATCTGGCCGTTCCCGCAACCGGGCCCCTTGAAGTCCTTCGCGGCTGTCCGAGCCGCCGAGCAGCCGCCGACCTCAACTGCGGTCCGCGCAGGCGGCGGTATCAGGTCAGATCGCTGTACTCAAATCGGTGAACAGCCATTTTTCGGCGGCCACTCGGCCGACGAGTTAGTGGGCCATCCGGGGGGCAAGCTACAGGCCGCGTCAGCGCACCCGCGCTGGGCACTGCACTAGACAGCCTACCCAACTGTGCCTTCGCAAGCGGTTTGTCACCGGCGGAGATTCCGGTTTAGGTCACCTGAACTCGAGTGACTTCTCTGACGGTGCCTGCGTTCAAGAGATCTGCCCTCAGATTGCTGTACTCAAATCGGCGAACAGCCCGAAATTGAAGTCTACGCCATTACGACCAACTGCTCCACGATCGTTCGGACACCTCGACATGCTTGACCAAGGAAAGGCAACACGCGAATCGTCCACTCGTCGGCAAATACAACGCCGTTCGACCTGACGATTTGGATCCCATATCCAAGCCCTCGCGGCAAATGGTTCAACACGTCGCGATAGTGGTATTCACCTGCTGGCACCATGAGCGGCCCGATTCTGCGACCGCCCTCCGGCACGCGGAGCGTATCGCCGTCCACAAGCGTGACAGCTGGGGTCAGACCAGGCGTTCTGAACGCCCGGAAGATACCTGGCCAGGCGTGCCAGCGCCACAGCTTCGGATCGTGTCCGACGAGCTATGGGCCGCCGCTCAGCGTGAGCGCGTCCGCCGAGAGTCGCAGTATGCCGTCGGCGAGCGGGGCTTTCGATGGTCGCGGTATCTGCTCTCAGGGTTCGCGCGCTGTGCAGTCTGCGGCGGCGGATTCGCCTCGCACTCCCGTGACCACGGCTCGCGGCGCGCCTACTTCTACGGCTGCGTCACGCACTGGAAACGCGGCGCCTGCGGGAACGGCCTGATCGCGCCCATGGAAGCCCTGGACGCGGAAGTGCTCGCCACGCTACAGGACGACATCTTGCGGCCGACGGTGATTGAGCGGGGGCTCGCGATCGCCCTTGAGGAGCTCAGCCCGCGACGTCAGAGCCAGGCGCTCGCCACCCTCGAACGCGAACTGCTGACCGTGCGTGCCGAGTGCGAGCGCCTCGCTGAAGCCATCAGCCGGGGTGGTCCGCTCGATGCCCTGCTAGTGGCCTGTATCCGCTGAATCAGGTGTGTCTTTCGGGCGGGGCATCCGGGCTGCCTGCGTTGCTCCTCCCTCAAATACTGCCGGTATTCTCGGTCGTCGCGCCTTGCCAGCCGGGCGCCGCGCTCCGAAAGCCACTACCGATTCAGTGGATACAGGCCACTAGTGCGGCTCAAGGGGCGTCAGGCGCGACGGCAGGACCTTGAGGGCCTACTTCGCCGAGCATCAGACGTTCGCCACGCCAACTGCCGGCGCGGGCCTTGAGCAGCGCCTCCGCGCGAAGCTCGCGGACTGGCGCGGGCTGCTGACACAGAACGTGGAGAGCGGCCGCGACGTGCTGCGCACATTGCTGGTCGGTCCTCTGCGCTTCACGCCGGTGAACGAGGCGCGGCGCGTCGGCTATGCGTTCGAAGGATCGATCGCGCTCGATCGGCTCGTGTCAGGGGTGATTGAGCTCGTACCGAGACTCGCGTGGCGTCCCCGACGGGAGCGGCGGCGAGTTGGATCGCGGTGGACGGCGTGTCCGACTACCTGCGAGCCGCCTGACCCTGCCAGGGTACCCCGCCAAGGTAGTGGGTCACTTTTGGCCATTCGGCGTGGCGCTCTACGTTGTGATCGACAGGCCCAATCATCGCGGCTATACTCCGACCGCGATTCGGCGCGTCAGGAGGTTTGGCCATGAAGTTCGGCGTAGCCATCCTGGTAATCGTTGTCGTCCTCGCTGGATGCTCCAATGAAGGCGTCTCACCCCCGCCGACGGCTCCGACTTCGCCCGTCGCTCCGGCTCCCCCCGCTCCGCCACCTCCGACCACTGGTTCCGCGCTGCTGTGGGTGATGGTGCTGCCCGCCGACAGCGGTCAATGCATCGAAGGCGCGACGATCCAGATTGTAGGGGCAGAGGGCGCAGGCAAGGCCATCCCCCAGGGAACTCCCTGCGACGCATGGGGTTATGACGGCGGACTGCTCCTTGAAGACCTGACTCTGGGCGTAAAGGTGACGCTTCGTGGCGCGGCAACCGGCTACAAACCGCGCGAGATGAGCTTCCTTCCGTCTTCGCCGAATTCGTACCAAGCTGTTTTTATCGAATTGTCGAAGGCCCGATAGCCGTCAGTCAAATTGCAATCAGCCAGGATTATTCCGGCTGCTGTTCGAACTGACTCACACTACCCCATAGCTGTTCGCGTGCGGTTCCATTGAGGACTTCAAATGTTGCGAGCCAAGCTCTCCGAACTAAAGCAGTGCCCGTCGTGTGGATGGGTCATGAGACTGCAGGTCGATCCCGACGAGCGTTCACCACGAGCCGACACGGCGCATCTGTCGCTTGTCAAGTTCTACCTATGCGCCAACAGAGCATGCCACACGCTGAGCGTGCCGACCGCGCGGTCTGACGATGCTCAACGATCACGGCGTGCGGCGAGCCGCGTGTAGGCGGCAAAGATGGCAACGAGGGCGACGATCACCACGATCACCACGGCCGCGACAGCTGCTGCAATCCGCCAAAATCCCAACTCCATACGCCGCCCTGCGATTCCGGAGCCTGGACGGTCCAGCGAATATCACACGCTACGCATATGAAGTGCCGTCCAGGCTCTGTCTCAGCTCGGATGTACTCGTAGCCCTCGCACCGCAACGGGGGCAGATCGGAATGTACCGAGGGCGGTCACCCTCGTTTGCCACGTCAGCCGCCGAAGCGCCGCGAGGTGGTCACGGGCACGTCCGGCGTCAGTGCAAGTCAGTTGCCCCGCTAATTCATTGACCGCGGGTGCCGGATTGTCGGCAATGTGTACACCTAAGGGTGTACCGTTACAGGGATCCGGTAGAGGAAAGTTGTGAGATGCAGCTACGTCAGCCGGGCTCAAATTCAGGTCTGGCTACGCGCGGCTACCAGAAGAATACGGTCGCGATGCCGAACGCGATCAGCGCCACAGCGCCGAGCATCAGGAGCCGTTCGAGCATAACGCCGTCAGAGGGAGAAAGAGACATGGTAGGGCCGCTTAGACCGCTCGACCATCCATCGTCACCCACATATAACCGCACCCTTGACAGCGCCAGTATTGGATGCTTGGGGAAGCGGCGAGATCCTGCAGCTTAACTTCGTGCACGCTGCCAGGTTTATGGCAGTGCGCACACTCCGGAATGGCTACGCCGTGAGACGACGGTCGATGAAACCAATCGAGCGGCGACATGCTCACCTCGGATGGGGGACAGGTCCCCTACATCAATTCAGCTGGTCGATCTGTTTGCTTGCTTACAGTAACCGCGCAGACGGACGATGCCAATCGGGATGCACAGCGCTGAGCCACATTTGACCATCCATCGTCACCCACGCATAACGGCACCCCTCGCAGCGCCAGTATTGGATGCGTGTGGGGACGGGGAGCTGTTCGACTTCGCGCACGCGATGAAACTCCTGGCAGCGCGGGCACTTCGAAAGGCCGTGAGGATGAGACTCATCGAGCGATGGCATACCTCACCTCGAATGGGCGAACGGCTGACTTTGGCATCAATCCAGGCGTCGATCTGTCCGCTTGCTTACACTCCGCGTGCCGGCGATTTTCAACCGCGCAGTCTTTGTGGCGTGAGGACTTCAATCGATTTTGGTGCGCGCTCGTCTGACTCGACGGGGATAACTCGGTGCGCGAGCGGCTCAGTCAGCAGATTTCACATCACGCTAGCCACATGGCGCGACAGGGGGTCTCAGCGCGCAGTTACGCCACGACGGGCGTGTCAGCCCAGTGCGCTAAGCCCGTCCAGGTGCCTGCATTATCGGCTTCCCCCAGCGCGTGCCCCACATCCGCCCGCACGCCAAGCACTGCCAGTACTCGACACCGGTGTACACCGCGCTTATTGTGACGGCGGAGACACTCTCGCGTGTCCGGCAGTATTCGCAGAGCGGGCGATGATCAGGCGGGGTAGGCTGGGACCGCAGGGACTCATCCGGCATTTGTGACTCCCTGCCGCCAATGCTAACGAATTCTCGCATTTGCCGCTAGTGACGTCACATCTGTTCCCGCTGGCGCATGCTGTTAAAGCGCGGCGGCTTGAGGACGTAAGGCCGTGAGCTTCACCGACGAAGAACGCGCCAAACTGATCGCTGCGTTGACGAATATACGGTGCTGGTTGCCGACACGCTACTGGAAGCCTGTCGGCACCTCACCGCAGCCTTCGAGTGGAAGACGCCGCCAAGTGAAGAACAGATTGCCACGGCTCGTAAAAGCCTAGACCGCTGGCGTAAGGATCTGGACAAGTTGAAGCAGCGGTTGGCTAGCCTCACGATCGAGCCGCCGTCGAGGGTGCAGTGAACCCGAAAGGCTCGGCAACATACATGAGCGGGCATCCAAGTGGATAGAAACATCAAGCAGGTGCTCGTAGTCACGGTACTCGCGTTCAGCAGCGCTTCTGTGGGGGCTAGTCCTGATCGACAGCACCAGGATGGGCGCGATCTGCGTTGCTTATCGGGCGAGCACCACAGTTGTGGGTGCAGTCTGAAGGTCGTGACCCTCTTCTGCTCAGATCCAAACGAGCCAGAGGACAGTGGCTGGCGCGCGCATTTCTTTTCTGAGTTAAACGAGGGCGCGCCATTGTGGCTGAACCTGGCGGGCCACGAACTCTCGCTCCCATCGCGCCTACCAGTTGACGACACCTTTCGGCACGGGGAGGGTGACAGCTGGCAGGAGGAATACGAAGGGGAGGGTCTCAAGGTCCATATTCAGTATCGTCCCGGTAAGTCAACCTGCCCTGCCGAGAAGGAACAGGATGGGTGTGAATACTTTGACGTTATTGCGGACGTCGCGATCACGGCGGGCGACGGTCCCTCGATCAAGTATCGCGCCTTGGGGGCGTGCGGTTGCTAGGGTCGGGCCTTAGCGACTGGCAGAACGTAGGTATCTGCAGGACGACGAGGACGCTCCAGTGACGCCGGATTCAGATTGGTGCGACCGCGCGAAAGTGCCCCGCAGTTTTGGCTCCCCAACCGTCTAGATAGGCTACCCGGTTCGGCGATTCCGCCGGTAATTCGCGGCAAACCTCCAAATTGCCTGCTGATTGGGTCCGGCAACGAACGGCCCGTCTCCCACCTAGGCCGGATGCTCCTCCATGCCCAACAGCGTCCGCCACACGCCGAGCCACGTGCCGGAGTGCTTCTGGAGTACCCAGAGATCGCGGCCGCTGGCGCGGCTGCGTGTGCCCGCGCGCTCGTAGACCATCTCGTAGCGGAACGTGACGATCGCGACGTCGCCGATCACGTCGGCCTGCAGATCGTGCTCGTGGAATTCGACCGTCGTGGCGTTCTCGCAGTAGTCTCGGAATCCGGCCAGAATCGCGTCGCGCCCCTGGGCGCGGCCGTCAAATCCTGGCGGCGCCATGACGACCTCGCGGTGCAACATCGACGCGAGCGCGTCGAGCCGGCCTTTCATCCAGGCCTCGTTGATCTGACGCATGGCGGCGGCTGCGCCCGCCACTTCGGAAGGCAGTGACATCGACGGCTCCTCCGGTGGAAGTCTAAAGGGGCGCGCGCCGCTGGCGGCAACGGAAGCGGCGTAACGACGTTATCGCAAGTTCGACACGACAAAGGCCGCCGCTGGGCTGCCCGTTCGTGCGTACGGGCCCAGTTGTCTACTCGATGTTGCCGACTCAGTGTAGTACTGGTCTTCGAAGGGATTGGCACCCTTTTCCGTTTACGGTTCGGTAGTCCGACCAGCGGCATAGAAGAGGTCGGTAACGGGGCGATCCTTCAGCGGACAGCTGAGCGGCGCCACCGACTCCGATCGGCGGTTCGTTGACTCCGTCGTTGATGGCTCCATTGTTGGAGCGCTATTTCGACGACGACAGGCGGCCGTCTTCGGGACTTTGGATGACGCGTTACTTCGCGCCTGCGATCGCCACGGCTGACGCAGAGGATCAAGCAGGCTGGCGTGCCGGATCAGCGTGTATGCTCACCGTGTCGCTGCGGCGCTCAGGCACGCGGCCAAGCCCGTACGTCGGCAAGGAGTCGGACGATGAGCATGCCCCCACAGTCACGCCGGGAGTTCCTGGCATCGATCACAGCGGCGGGAGCGGTCTCGCTCGTGGCGCCGCGCGGCGTCGACGCGAGGACCGTCCGGCGCAGTTTCGGCGCCAACGACCGCATTCGGATCGGCGTCATCGGGTGCGGCGACCGCGGCATCGGCACCGAGATGGCCAGCGTGCGTGATCACGCGAAGGAAGAGAACCTGGAAGTGATCGCCGTCTACGACCCCTGGCGCGTGGCACGGGAGAATGCGGCGGCGAAGGCGAAGGAGTGGTTCGGAACCGACGCGAAGCAGTGCAGGAGCGTGGACGAACTGCTTGGCCTCGCGGATCTGGACGCGGTGTTCATTTCCTCGCCCGATCACTGGCACGCCGCCCACCTCGAGGCGGCGACGAGCGCGGGCAAGCACGTTTACGTCGAGAAGCCGATGGCGATCGACATTGGCGAGCTGAACCGGGCGTACACGACCGCGAAAGCCTCGGGCGTCGTCATCCAGGTCGGCACGCAGCTGCGCAGCACGCCCGTCGCGATGGGCTGCCGTGAACTGGTGAAGTCGGGCAAAATCGGCCGACTCTCCCGCATCGAGCAGGTACGCAACGGCGAAAGGCCCTACTGGTACGAGTACCTCAAGCCCGACGTCCGGGCAGAGGACCTCGACTGGAACACCTTCACAAAGGGGCGGACGACGAAGGCCTTCGACCCGATTCTGTACTCGGCATGGTATGGCTACTGGGAGTTCTCGCAGGGCCCCGTGCCCCAATGGGCCGTGCACTTCCTCGACACGGCACACTTCATCGCCGACCTCGGCATCCCACAGAGTTGTGTGTGCCTCGGCGGTGTCTACACGTGGAAGGACGAGCACGCGTTCACCGCGCCGGACCAGGTGCAGGCGCTCTGGCAGTACCCCGAGGGGCTGATGATCAGCTACACGACGAACTTCGGCAACAGCGCCGGCGACATGATCCGCTACTGCGGCGACAAGGGCACCCTCACTCTCGGCTGGGAGGATGCCACCTTCAGCGCGGACGGCGGCATCCATCGCGACGGCTCGATTCGTGGTGAGAACAAGGTCGAGCCGATCGAGCAAACGGACCACTGGGTGAACTGGTACCGCTGCATGCGTGACGGCACCACCCCGAACGCCTCGCTCGACGCGGGCTACCAGCACGCAATCGCGAGCATCATGGCCACGATGTCGTACGAGAAAGGGCGCCGCACGAGATTCGACGCCGCGAAGCGCACCATCTCTCTCGATTGAGGCGCGCTGGTTCACCCTTCAGCAGGCAGCGCCTCTGCACGCCGAAGTAGTAGTAGTAGTAGTAGTAGTAGTAGTAGTAGTAGTAGTAGTAGTGAACATCCTGGCTGGCGCGAACGGCAGCGATCCCCGTGAGCGCCAGCTCATGTCGCGCGCCGAGAGAGCACTGGGCCGGATCATCGAAGAAGAGCGAAACGGGTTCAAGCCGACACTCGTGACGGTTGGAGTGGTCGATTCAGCGCCGCGCTCATTGCGCGCCTCCGAGACGCACGATCAGAAATCCGACCAGGTCTGTTGAGTGACCGTATTGAATGCGTGAGTGGAGGAATGTGCCTTAAGTGCTAGACCATATGGAAGACCGACGAGTTCTACCTCTTTCGACGGATCGCTAGCGCAATCAGCACGACCATACGGTACTTTCAATTGACGCGTCACACGGAGGTCGGCCCTGACTCGCCGCTCGATCTCCTGGCGCGCTTCGCGCCCCGTCCTTGATACCGACACAGTCGTGCCAGGTGCACAGCGCCAGATCGAAGCCTCAGGCCTCTCCGGACGTTGCAATGCGGTGGCGGGTGACTTCTTCGCGTCGGTTCCACGAGGCGGCGATGCGTGTATCCTCGCGCAGGTGTTGCACGACTGGAACGACCAGCAGTGCGTCACCATCCTCAAAAACTGTCACGCCGCGATGCCTGCCGACGGCCGGATTCTCGTGGTAGAGACCGTGATAATGCCGGCGACGGATTCATCGGTGGCAACGCTTGCGGATCTTCATATGTTGGTTGTGACAGGAGGTCGCGAGCGGACCGAAGCGGAGTACCGTGATCTGCTTGCACAAGCTG
Source organism: Vicinamibacteria bacterium (assembly GCA_963800785.1). Lineage (GTDB taxonomy): Bacteria > Acidobacteriota > Vicinamibacteria > Vicinamibacterales > JAENWD01 > JAENWD01. The sequence goes on along the minus strand of CAWDCH010000018.1, from coordinate 36,356 downwards.
GGTTCAGGTTGACGAGGGTCATACCAACCCAATCGCCAGCGCATGTGATTGAAGGAGTCCGTGTGTAACTCTTTGCCTGCTGCCTAACGCGCCGCTGGAGCCGACCGCTGAAAACGCGGCGGCTCAGCGGCAAGCCGTTGGGCCGACAGGAGTTTCTGCGGAGTGCCCCAACGGCCATCTATAGGCCGGACTCCGGCGACCGATGACTGCAACTGGCGATGCCATGAATGAGGAAGCAGTCGTAACTCGAGTGCTCGCTGACTACTACGACGCCTTCAGTACTCTCGAAGTCCATGCGGTGTTGCCGTACTTTCACGAGCCGTCGGTACTCATTGGAGCGCAAGGGGTGTTGGCCGCGCCCACCTACGGCGTCCTGACGACTGCGTTCACGCCTGCCATGGAAGTCCTCCGAGCCAGAGGCTTTGGTCGAAGTGAGCTGAGTGTGCGAAACGTTAAATCGTTGAGTGCCACGACGACATTGGTTACAGGCGTCGCGCTCGATGCTGACCCGCCACTTGCCCTCATAGCGGGTGAAACTCTCGGCGGCGAAGTCGCGAAACCGGATCGTGCCGCGCCTCTTGGCGGATCTCGAGCAGCAGGTGCACTCGCTTCGAGAAGAACAGGATGTAATCACAAGCACGGCGCCGACTTCCCGTGTAACCTTTCCGCATGGTCATCCACGAGCTGACACCTTCGGAATGTCGGGAAGTGCTCGGAGGAGGAGGCATCGGACGGCTTGCCTGCTGCCGCGACGAGCAGCCGTACGTCGTGCCTGTCTTCCTCTATTACGATGACGAGACCCAGTGTCTCTACGGGTTTGCCACGGTCGGGCAGAAGATCGACTGGATGCGCGCCAACCCCAAGGTCTGCATCGAAGTTGACCACTTCGCCGACCAGACGAACTGGACCACGGTGTTGGCATTCGGCCGCTATGAAGAAGTGCAGGATTCAGCGGGGGACGAGCTCATACGGCGGCGCGCGCTCCATCTATTCAACCAGCGGCCGCATTGGTGGCTGCCCGCGACTGCGAAGCGAGAGGGTGGCAGGGAGCACCACGCGCCGGTGATGTATCGCATCATCATCGACCGAATGAGCGGCCGCCGCGCCGTACGTCCATCCGCGTGATGCTCCCGGCCGCTCCTTCACGTCCCTCACGCCGCGGACGGATTGAGCCCCCCGGTCCCCCTCGAGAAGATGCTATTCCACCAACTCGGGACCGCGCACGTCCACGCGATGAAGTGCTTCGAGATGTCGATGGGCTTCAATCTGCCGGGACACGGGCTCCCAACTGCCGAACAGGCCCGGCTGCTCAATGCCGCGGCGCGGCTGATGGACGTGTATCAGAACGGTGTTCTAGTCCATCACAGGATCCGGCATGGGGCGACCCAAACGGTGATCGTCAAGCAGCAGGTGCAACAGGTGCAGGTCAACGCGAGGGCGGACAGGCGGTCGTGGCCGGAACGGTGCCGAACCGGAGAGTTCGCAGGAAGGTAGAGGCAGGAGAAGCGCCAAGCCCGACAGAGACAACCGGGGTCAGCGGCAAGTGCGATTTTTCTGCCTTTAGGGTACCCATGAGGCCCGAAACGTCCGGCCGCTCATCGACTCGTTTGACGAAGTCGGCGCCAACTCTTTATGCAGGTGCCAACAAGACCGACGCCGATCAGTAACACGGAAGCCGGCTCAGGCACGGGAGTGGGAACAGACGGCCCGATGAACTCCGTGATAAGCCCAAGATCGTCGCGCTAGAGTGCTGCGGAAAATTTGCCGGGAACAGCCAACGTCGAGACGTGCCGTCACCGAAGTCGAAGGATGCATCTAGTTGTGCGAAGCCAGTCTCTGGAAGTGTGGCGCCGGTCAAGCTTCGGAAGTCAAACAGCAGATTCCCGGCACCATGATTGTAAAGGTACGGAATTGAGAAGGGGATGATCACGTCGAAATCCTTGGGGCCACCAGTCGGACCAGTGAAGTCGCTCGAAAGTACCAGCGGGCCGTCATAAACCGTGGTCATTGTGCTTGTACTGATTATGCCGCCCAAAGTGTCCGTCTCGACTGACGTAATGCCGAGCTGAATCACAACGTCATTAAATTTCGCTGTGAACTCGCTTCCAAACAGACCGTCCGGCCTAAAGGCCATCGCTGAAATCAGCTGATTGGTGGCGAATCCGGACGAGTCATAGATTTGCTGATACTCCAGAAGAGGTCCACTCGCGCCTTCGGGAGTATCACACGTGAGCGGCCAACAGTTGTCACTCTTCCCCTCGGTCAAAGCGTATTCGGGCGGCACGATCACGTCCGCCCAGGTATTGGGGGTAGCGATTGTCGCAACAAATACAACGAGAAGCGCGCCGTTGATGACGTAGCGTCGCATCGATTGGGCCTTTCTGCTCAACGGATATTCGCTTTTACATTACACCCGCAGCCGGGCTCGCAGGAGACGGGGTCCGAAAAGTGAAGGCAGAACAACCTGACAAGGAGCAAAAGCGAAGCAAACGGGACGAGCGCCGGCTCGAGACGATGCTGCGGCTGATGGATAAGCCGGGTGCCGGGCGCATCTATCCGGACGTTGAAGCTGTGAAGGCCAGTTTTGGGCGCGGCTGCCTGTTGCTCGTGACCCGAAGGCTTACCGCGAGTCGCTACCTGGGGGTCGGGCGAGAGGGGGAGGACTCGGAAAATGAAGTAAGACCCCATGCACCGGCGGGTTCGACTAGCCAGGCGCCCTACATGCTTTATGCCAAAGACGAAGAACCCCAACCAGCTGAATGACCAATCCATGCCGAAGGCGACGACGCAGAGGCACAGCCATAACCCCGTCAGGAAAATGGAAAGCCTGCGAAGACCTGTCATATTGCCTTGACAACCCAGTTGTGAGACGGGCGTAATGTCCGAGAACTGTCCCAAGTTCAGGCAGCGGCTCGGTAGTAGTAGCTGAGAACTCCGCCGACGCGCGGGCGCCGGCGAACGGGACCGCGGGCAGGCTGCCGTGGCAGGCGATCGATGAGCTCGTTGTCCAGCCCTTGGTGGTTCCGCTCGCCGTGGTAGTGCGCTACGAACTCGGTAATCGTTCGCCGAAGGTGTCGTTCACCGAGCGGGATGACGCGATTGAGGCATTCCTCTTTAATTGAGCGGACGAACCGCTCCGCATGCGCATTGCAGTTGGGCGCCATGAACGGTGTTCGAATCAACCGGACGCCTCCTGTTGCGAGGAAGCGCCCGACCGCGGCGCTCCACTTCCGATCGCGATCGCAGATCAGCAAGTGATTCCCGCGGAGAACCCCATCGACATCGGCGGTCAGGTGGCGCATCGTTTGGATGACGAAGGCCTCGTCCGGCTGCGTCGTTGAGCCGAGCACATGGACACGACGTGAGTGGAGTTCGATGACAAACACCGTGTAGTAGGTGACCAAGCCGCGCGTGGTCCAGACCTCGGTCGTGAAGAAATCCGCAGCGACCAGGGCCTGCCAATGCGCGCGCAAAAACGTGTGCCATGTCATCGGCCGCTCACGACTCGGCGGGATACCCTGTTCCTTCAGGATCTTTGCGATGGTCGATCGAGCCACGTGATGGCCCACGTTCTTGAGCGCCCCCTGGATCCGCGTGTAGCCCCAGCTCGGATTGTCGGTGGCCATTCGGATGGCGAGACGGCGGATTTCGGCCTGCACGCCCGGTCGCCCAGGCCGCGACCTCACGTAGGCCCACTTCTGGGCAATCAGCTCGCGGTGCCACCGGAGGGATCGTGTCCGGCGTGACGACCGTCGCGACGTGCGCGAGAATCCGTCGGCCGAGACGTTGACCGATGACGGCGAGCCGGCGACGTTCGTCGTCGCTCAGGCGCATGCGCCGGCCGTGCAGCTGGGCCTTGAGCACGCGGTTCTCTTCCCGCAGCAATTTGATGAGATCGCGCTGTTCCCATTTGATCCAGCCGACCAACGCGGCGATGATCAACGGCAGCGGAAACACGCACGGAGTCTACGCCAAAGCGGCGTCGGTGGAGTTATCAGACATTACGGGCCTCGGCCTTCTCGGTTCCATTGAGGACTTCAAATTGTTGCGAACCAAGATTTCAGAAGTAAAGCAGTGCCCCTCGTGTGGGTGGATTATGCGGTTGATCCTGACGACCGTACACCACGGACCGACACGGCGCATCTGTCGGTCGTGAAGTTTTACCTTTGCGCCAACAGAGCATGTGAGCACGCTGAGCGCGCCGACCGTGCCGCTTGAGACGCTGAATGACGACGGCGTAGAGCGACTAGCGATCGCAGTGATACAGCAAGCGATCAGCGATCTCGATGTGGCGGGACCCGATCGGCAGAGCGCCGAAGCCTTCATTGCGCGCGAAGATTTCGACTGCTGGTGCGTCTTGGCCGGCGTAAATCCCACAGCAGCGCGCGAACGGCTACGGGAACGTCAGACTAAAGCCGCCTAGACGATTCAATCTTTGACATCTGAATAGCCTGTACACAGCATAGGCCGTCTCGCGACGCCCCGTGCTGCCCGGTAAGTTGGAGGCTGGGATGGTCTACCCAGTGGTTCTTTGTCGTACCGATCTTGCGGTTCCTACTTCTGGGGAAACGAGCAGGAGGCCGAATGCGTCCAGCTCGCACGTCAAATGGGAATACTCGTCGATCACTCCGTGAATAGTGAACCGTTCGAATCCGGGAACCTTCGCCGTTCCATTCGTGAGCAAGTGAAATACGCCCGAGTTGGATGTCGCTTTGCACAGCACAGTGACCTCCTCACCAATCGTGCAGTTAACACCTCCCTCGATGACGAGCGCGAGGGTGGCCGTCTCTGGCACGATTCTGAGATCGAAATTGGCGCTCTCACACAATTTGAACTCGTGCGTCGTAAAGTCGAACATGCCCACTCGGGCGGTACGTAACAGTACCGGCCGGAGTCTGTGAACGGCTGGCGAAAACGCTTACCTGTACGTTGGGGATGGCTGTTGAGGCCGACGTGTCTAACGTGTCTTCGTAGAAGGCTGCAGCCCCCGAGCCGGTCTGCGCGATCGCCGTGGCGGGCATGGCGAGCAGCAACGCTGCGAGGGCACCGGTCAGCAGCAAGAGCGTCCAGAGAGCAGAGCGCGGCGGCATGGGTCCCTCCTGGGGAAAGCGCGTCTATGGATCGGATGACTCGCGGAAGCGTGTTTATAGCACAAACGAGCCGCGCCGAGGCCCTCTATCGTACTGTACGGTATAGGCGGTATAAAGTGCGGCGACTGTCGGACGGTCCTCTTCACGACAACCCGAGCGCGATCTGGAGCGGCTCCGTGAGCAGTCTCTGCATCGCAAAGAGGCCGCCTAGATACTTCGGTCTTTGAAAACTGAATAAAAGGCCGATGAGCGGTGCGGCGCCCGGGCACCGCTCACCCGTCTCGTCTCTCACACTGCGTCGTCAATGAACCGTTTCGGTCCGCCCCACCTAGTTCGGAAGAGTAACGAAGCTGGAGAGGAACGCCCGAGCCGACGCGGTATCAAGACGGTAGCCCTGGTAATATCCTGGGGTTCCCCTCAATCCGACAATTGCCACAAGTGTGTTCGATTGGTCCAAAAAGATGCCGCCGCCAGAGTCAGCGGCATGCGGCTCGCCAAAGCCTTTGGTCCTGTTCGTCGACAGCCGTAGCAATGCCGGCGTCAGCGAGTTGAGGCCAGAAGTCGCGAATCGCCGGCTCAGATCCCTCAGATAGGTCTTCGGCCCTCCGCCCTCGATCCGCTGATTCACCCCGTAGCCGACAACGGTGAACAACTGGTCCTTGAGTCCATTCTGTTGTCCGAGCTCATCGAGTAAACCCAGGGTTGGAAGCACGGCGGGGGTTATTCCGTCCACAGGCGTCTCGAACGTGATCACGGCAACGTCGTTGGCGTCTGGCGCGTGGGCGTCGAACGCCGGATTGGGGTGCAGCGTGCCGGGAATGAGCGTTGACATGTCGAGGTTGGATACCACAATAAAATTGACATCCGCGTCGACGTGCGACGCGAACGAGACCCACACCTGAGTCGCACCAAAGGACTCGATGAATTCCAAGCAATGCGCAGCCCCAACAAAGACCGTGGGCGCAATCAGGTTTCCCGAGCACGGTGAGATCAGCAGCTCTCCATCCACCGCAAAGATCACCACACCGACGTTCGGATGAAGGTCGCCGTCGAGCGTACCGTCGATGATCGCGTGAGTGAGGCTCGTCCTGACGAGGAGTAGAGCCACGACTAACACGACGAGGCGCGCGTGCTGTAGCGCTCGCTGTTTCATGACAGACCTCCTATGTCTCTGGGGCTAACCGGCGACTCAAAGGAGAAGTCGCGCGGAGGTTTCCCGGGCTGAAGCTTGGTGTGCCTGTGACCGCTAGGAGGACGCCGGGCACACACCCCACGGATGACGAGGAATGTTCCGAGACAAGAGGGCGAGTGCATGGGACTGCCTCCTAGTGACGAAGAGCCTTTAGAGGCCGAACGCCGCGTTTTTATAGCAGTGTGCTGTCTCTATATCAACTAGGATCTTCAGTTGAGTTTGTGGGACGCGGTTGAAAGTAAATTGTCGGTCCTATCGATCAGACCGGGCGACCGGCGGCCATTCACCGTCTTGTCCGTGGCGGTACGTTCACGGCGGTTTCCACCGCGTAAGCGCACTGGCAAGGCCTAAGAGCTTGCTGAAAAACCCTTCAGTTTAGAGATCGACAGATTGTCGATCGCGTACTACCATGGCCGGCATGCGAGGAGACGACCGCGAGCCTGATGCCATGTTCAGTTATGTGTCCGCCGAGCAGCGTGTGCCGCGGGATCACCCGCTTCGCGCGATCCGCGGACTGGTCGACGAGGTGCTCCGGGACATGTCGCGCGAGTTCGACGGCTTGTATGCACGCGTCGGGCGCCCGTCGATTCCGCCCGAGCGGCTGCTGCGTGCGCAGCTGCTGCAGATCTTCTACTCGATCCGCAGCGAGCGATTGCTGATGGAGCAGTTGGATTACAACCTGCTGTTCCGCTGGTTCGTCGGCATGGACATGGACGAGCCGATCTGGGCGCCGACGGTGTTCTCGAAGAACCGCGACCGGTTGTTGAACCAAGAGATCGCGCGCAGCTTCTTCCGCCGGGTGGTCGAGCGCGCGCAGGACCTGATGTCCGACGAGCACTTCACGGTCGACGGGACGTTGATCGAAGCCTGGGCCAGCCAGAAGAGTTTTCAGCGGAAGGATGGCGGCACCGATGGGGATGGGCACGACTTCCGCGGCGAGCAGCGGAAGAACGACACGCATGCGTCGAAGACGGATCCCGACGCGCGCTTGTATCGGCGCTCGCATCAAGCCGAGTCGCGCCTCGCGTACCTCGGGCACCTGCTGATCGAGAATCGCCACGGGTTGATCGCCGATGCGATGGCCACGATCGCCGATGGCTTTGCCGAACGCGAGGCGGCGACGCTGATGGTGTGCAACCAGTGGCAGCGAGCCCCGTGGCGGCGGCGCACCGTCGGCGCCGACAAGGGGTACGACACGTTCGACTTCGTGGACCTGATGCGCGAGCTGGGAACCACCCCGCACGTCACGCAGAATCTCACGCGCCGGGGCGGCAGCGCGATCGATACCCGCACGACGCGTCATGCGGGCTACGCGAAGAGTCAGCACGCGCGGCCGCGGATCGAACCGGCGTTTGGCTGGCTGAAGACCGTCGCGTGGATGCGTAAGGTGAAGCTGCGCGGGCTGGCCAAGGTCGATTGGCTCTTGGTGTTCGCGAGCGCGGCGTTCAACCTGATTCGCTTGCCGAAGCTGCTGCCGAGACCCGCATGACAACGGCGACCTGTCGGCCGCCGACGGTTCCACACCATCGCACGACGGTCCGGAGGCCTCGCGCGATCGTGTGAAAACTCGAGTCACTGACGTGCAGCGGCTTGAGCTCACCATAATCAGCGGTTTTTCAGTGGCCTCCTAAGCCAGTACGCCGGAGGCAATGCGAGCCGCGAGTTTCAGCGACGAAGAACGCGCCGAGTTGATCGCGGCGCTCAGCGAGACCGCCACATCGCGGAGCTGCTCTTGCGTCAGATCGAGCGGGGGTTGCTGTATTGCTGGGCCGCAAGGTGTAGAGTGGCGCCATGCTTCAGGGGGATCCCGCCCTGGACGTGACGCTGCATCGCCTCGGCGCAAGGCGATTCTGGTGTGTCGGGCCATCCCACAAGCGTCCCGGCTGCTGGAACTACGAGCGGCGCAGCGAAACCAGCATCGCGTTCGGCGAGTTGGCGACGTTGAAAGATGCGCTGGACAAGCGGCGCGAGTTTGAGGCTGAAATCGCGACGGCGCTGAGCGAGGGGTGGGCCTGAATCGGCACTTGGCTCCCCAACCGTCTAGATAAGGCTACCCGGTTCGGCGATTCCGCCGGTAATTCGCAGCAAACCTCCAAATTGCCTGCTGATTGGCAATCAGCAGGTCGTTCATCTTCCGGTGCGTTCCGGTCAGATTCAGCGTATCGTCGTGACTACCGTTTGTAAGTCCACGTATGTATGTTGGTCTACCTAAATGACACGATCGCGTTACAACTTTTGGATCGATGATGAGCAGCGGAAAGGGCTCCGCAAAATCAAGGAGCGCGATGGAGTGCTGGAGAGCGAGCAGATCCGGCGAGCCATCAAGCGATGGCTCGCGGCGAAAGGCGTGAAAGTGAAGACCGCCAAGCCAGCGCGCCGCAAAGCGCCGGCAAGGCCTACGGCCAGGAAAGACTGATGATGCCCTTCGCTGGTTCCATCGTCACTGCACGCGCACCGGCCGGCAGCTGGCGCGACGGCTGGAAATCGATTCGAGGTTAACCGTATGGAAACGACCAGAAACAGACCGCTTACGAAAAACCCCACGGGGAAGCTTCGGCCACTGTCGGAGCCGGGCGACATCCTCTATCACGGCGGATGCGTGCGCGATCAGGGACCATTCGACACGAAAACAGAGGCCGAGATGGCGGACGTGGCTCGCCGGTTTACCGAATCCATTAACGCCGGCCTGCAGGCGCTCGAGGACGGTAGTTCGGAGTACGCGCCAGACGTAGAGGCGATGCCGGGCGCTCCGGTAGAGGCCTTCGACATTTTCGACATTCACACTGGCGAACACCTGATGATTTGGCGCGTCGCGTGCCGTCATCGAGGTTCACATGCGAGCTAAGCCCAAACCATAATCGCAGCCATCTACGCCCGCAAATCCACCGACCAATCCGGCATCAGCGACGAACAGCGCTCAGTCGCGCGCCAAGTGGAGCACGCCCGCACCTACGCCAACCGTAAGGGCTGGCGCGTCTTGGATGACCACGTCTACGTCGATGACGGCATCAGCGGCGCCGAGTTCGCCAACCGTCCCGGATTCCTGCGACTGATGAACGCGCTGAAGCCGCCGGCGCCGTTCCGGTTTCTGATCATGTCGGAGGAATCGCGCTTCGGCCGCGAGTCGATCGAAACCGCCTACGCGCCGAAACAGCTCGTGCAGGCCGGCGTGCGCGTGTTCTTTTACCTCGAGGACCGCGAGCGGACGCTCGACTCCCCCACCGACAAGGTCATGCTGTCATTGACCGCCTTTGCCGACGAACTCGAGCGCGAGAAGGCGCGGCAACGGACGTACGACGCGATGCAGCGGAAAGCGCGCGCAGGACACGTGACTGGCGGGCGCGTCTTCGGCTATGACAACGTCGATGTGCTCGGGGCCGATGGTCATCGGTCGCATGTCGAACGGCGCATCAACGCCGATGAGGCTGCGATCATCCGTCGCATCTTCGAGCTATGCGCTGCCGGCGCCGGCCTGACCCGGATCACGAAGACCTTGAATGAGGACGGTGCCCGAGCGCCGCGTCCTCAGCGGGGCCGACCGTGCGGTTGGGCGCATTTATCCGTCCGTGAGGCGTTGCACCGAGAGCTGTATCTAGGCGTGATCGTGTGGAATCAGACGCGCAAGCGCGATCGCTGGGGGCAACACAAACAACACGACCGACCCGAGACCGAATGGTTGCGAGTGCCCGCCCCTCACCTGCAGATCGTCTCTGACGCGCTCTGGCAAGCCGCGCGCGCACAGATGGACACGCGGCGTGTTCAGCACAGCCAGCCTCGTCAGCGGCCAAAGGACCCCATCGCCGGCACGCGAACGCTCGACACCGAACCTCGATATCTGCTGACCGGCTTGGGCCGCTGTGCCGTCTGCGGGGGCGGATGGCTGGCACACACACGGGATCACGGAACCAAGCGTGCGAAGTTTTATGGGTGCGCCACGCATTGGAAACGCGGTGCGAAGGTGTGCGGCAACGGGCTCGTGGCGCGGGTCGAGGCCATCGACGCCGAAGTGCTGGCGACGCTCGGAGATGACGTACTGCGACCGAACGTCATCAATCAAGCGATCGCGTTGGCGCTCGACGAACTGGCGCCAGCAGGTTCTGATCGGACGAGACGGCGGCTCGAGGACGAACTGCAGAAGGTCACAGCGGAGTGCGGGAGGCTCGCAGAGGCCATCGGACGCGGCGGGCGACTCACAGCCCTTTTGGACCGACTGACGCGCCAGGAGGGGCACGCTGACGCCCTACGCGCCGAACTGGCGATGTGTCATGCGCCGGCGCCGGCCTTCGACCGCTCGGCACTCGAGCAACGGCTGCGAGCAAAACTAGATGACTGGCGAGGCCTGCTGACGCGGAACATCGCAACCGGTAATGCGATGTTGCGAATGCTGCTGGCTGAACCGATCCGGTTCACACCGCTGGTGGAAGAACGTCGCCGTGCGTACCGCTTTGAAGGACGGATCGCGCTTGACCGGATGATCGCGGGCTTGGTGCCCTCACACGAGATCGGCGCAAAACTCCACCAGTTGATGGCGTCCCCGACGGGATTCGCTGCTGGTTGGATCGTCCATATCTGCGACGAGTGGGGCCGTGTCGCGTAGACGTGTCCCGCCGCCGATGGTAACCGTACCTTGCACGAACTGGAGATCGCGACGTGACAACCTTCGCGAAATCAGTCGACGGGCTCGAAACGTTGGCTGTCCAACCCCAGTTGCAAGGCTGACCAGCCAACCGACGCTTGAGTGGATGGGTTTCTGACTGAGGTCCACCTTCGCAGACGATGGCTCGCCTGCCAGACAGTCCTCAGCTCGAACTCGGTCCTGGGGTGGTTAGGTCGAAGTGCGTCGCACGTTCTCGGCGCGAGGCCCCTTCGGTCCTTGCCCGACATCGAACTCGACGCTGTCGCCCTCGCGCAGATTGTCGAGGCCCTCGCCATACACCGCGCTCTGGTGGAAGAAGTATTCTTTCCCCGCCTCGTCCTTGATGAACCCGAACCCCTTGTCCACCCGTAACGTACGAATCGTTCCCGTCATTGTCGCCACCTTCGTAGTATCCGCTTAGAGGTTGCGTCGCCTGAGCAACGCGCGTCAGGTCTACAAAAGGGCCCTCACCTGCCAATCCGATGCGTTGAGCAGGGCCTGGTATTCCGCTTCTGAAATCGAACGCTTCGAATACCGGCACGCCGTGACGAACATGTTCTTGTCGTCATGCCAGTTGCTCGCAACCACCTCGCACTGGAACGATGCCTCCGAGCCGATTGTCATCGTCAGCAGGTCTCCCGACCTTGGAACGCGCTCAAGCTCGACGCGTTTGACGAACCGGACATCGCTGTTGGAAATGGTTTCCGGGGAGTCCTTCCCCTCACGGCGGACGCGCAGGGAAGGAATTCTGAGGCTGATCTCAAACATGCGCTAAGCATTCTACCGGCAACCGGACAGCATAGCCGCATTCTCGAACCAAGCGCCAACGGTTCGGATTCGGCTTTCACCAGACGGGAGCCGGGCCCGTAATGTCCGAAACCTGAATCCAGGTCGCCACTTTGTCATAGACTCCGAGCGTGCGAACTTGGTGTCAGGTTTAGGCTCGCGGTTAATTTGAGGATGTCTTCGGGCGTGTGAACAAGTCAGGTTCAGGCGCAGGGGCGCGCTGATAGGTAACACAGGGACCACGGCAGGCGGATATCCACACTTTAAGCCCTCGACTGTTTGGTGACCAGGAGGTTAGGCAGGGTCTAAAATAGAAGCATCTCGATGGCTAAAGGCAGGAAGACCGGTGGACGGAAGCCAGGCACGCCGAATCGCGCGACGCGGGAGATTCGCGGAGTCAGCCGCGCGCTGCTTGAAGATCCCGCCTACGTGGAGAGCCTCCAGGGCCGCCTGCGTGCGGGCAAGGCGCCGCACATGGAAGTGCTGCTGCACCACTACGCCTACGGCAAGCCGCGGGACGTCGTCGAGCAGACCGGACCTCCCCAGCAAATCGTCGTTCGCGTAGAGAAGCCCTGGTAAGCGATCCACCGTCGCCCATTGTCGGCCCATCTGCGTGTGATGCTGCCCATGAACGTGCGAGCTGTTGTCGGAACCTTCTTCGCCATCCTCCTTCGTCTCGTAAAGCGAATGGCAGCACCAGGCACAGGCCCAGATGGTGTGTGGGTAGGCCGCGACGGCGACTTCGAACTCGCTCACCCACGACACCGCGAGGCACCGTCACGAATCGGCCGTAGACAGTTTTTTCAGTGAATACGCGACTCTCTAGAGCAGCGGTTCACCGAAGCGCGCGAGAGTTGCAATGTAAACCCGCCCGCACAATTCCCCGCATTCCTCCAGCCAAACAGGGCCTCTGCCGAACTCTCAGGCGCATCGTCCGAGACTCTAGCGATGCAGTTCACAGCATGTGGCGGTCGGAGTGTCTGAAGGCTATGACCACTCAGGAGTGTGCGATCTGCCTACAGCCGTGACATCGGCTGTGAGAATCCCGGGCGTCCCAAGGAAGGGCGCACGAGCACATCCGCCGGTAGGTTCGCCGCGACCTGCATCCGTAGTCCCTCGCGCTGTGTTACCAAACGTGAATATCCCGACACCTGAGTGATTACTCTCTTTGACCTGCGCAGCGTCTTACCGGCAACGCCACGGCTCATCTGAAGTTCTCGATCAACATGAGGTCAGCGCTGTCGCTCATGTGCCTCAGATACAGAATCGACTTACCGTCCGGCGAGACACCCAGGCCGAGCGGTAGGACCATCGGATCGTTTTCGAACTTCTCCAGGCGTCCGAGGAGTCGGTCTCGGCCTGTCTCGCCATCGATGAGATGAAGGGCCGGATCGGGGCTCGGGTCGCACGCCACGTAGTACACGCCCAGACGATCCGCGGCAAAAGCCGTGTTTTTGACGCACGCGACGAGTTGCCGCGGTGAACCTCCGGCGAGCGGCATCGTCATCAACGGCGAGTCTGAAGCCGTCGGCTGATATAAGAGTGTTTTGCCGTCGGCCGATTCGCAGGCGAAAAGGCCCCTGCCGCCCCGAGTGACTTGCTGGGGCCGACCAGCGGTGGCCCGTGCGCGCCAAATTTCGCGGCCGGTCCCGCGATCGGCGGAGAAGTAAATCCATTGGCCGTCGCGGGACCAGGTCGGGACATTTTGATCCCCAGGCTCGGTCGTGACCTGACGGAGGTTGCCCCCATCGGCGTCGATGGTCCAGATATGACTATGTGAATCGGCGCCCACCGAATCAAATGCGATCCTGCGCCCGTCAGGCGACCACCAGGGTGAGCCCGAGAACCCGGGACCATGGGTGAGCTGCTGCGCCCCGGAACCGTCCGCAGCGGTCAGCCAAAGTTGGGCGGTGTCGCCAGAACGCATCGAACTGACCGCCAGCCGGCGGCCGTCCGGTGAGAATCGCGTCTCCGCATCGAAAAACGTGGAGGCGACCACAGGCTGACTCGGACGCCCCACTTGAAACCGATACACATCCGTGTCTGCCACGATCCGTGCAAACGCCAGTCGGTCCGCGGAGCGCACGGTCACAGGCATGGCCGCGAGTCCAGCGACCTCGATTCGCTGCGGCGGGTGCTTCCCATCGACATCGACTCGCCAGAGATACGCGAGCAAGGGGACTGACTGCGAGTTGTAGACGATGGAGCGTCCGTCCCGACTCCAGGCGAGGGAATTGATGAAGGTGCCCGTTCGGCTCAGTCGGCGGGGCGTTGAGGTCGGCGCGAGCGCAGCGTCCAGTTCAACGACCTCCACGTCGCACGCTCATATTCATCCAGGCGCACGATGCGTACGCCAGCCGGCTGCCGTCCGGTGAAAATGCAGGGGCCGACTGGGAGGCAGTACCCTTCGACGGAAGCATGGGCCGAGGGTCGCCACCGCGCACAGGGATGAGGTAGATGCCTTGCGGCGGTGCCGCCTGCCGTGCAGCGAGGTAACGGCCGTCAGCGGACCAGGCAACTGGCGCCGAAACTAGAAAATCGCTCAGCTTCAGATCGGATCCCCCGAGCGGCGATACGAGATGAATACGGCCTTCCTCTGTTCCAGGAAGCCCCACCGACGACGGCACCGCAGTGTTACTCGCGTCGCGGATATACGCGATCTGTCTGCCGTCGGGTGACCAGCTCGGTGCCCGGTCGCCCGCGGCATCGCTGGTGAGTCGTCGAACCTCGGACGAACCGATCATTTTGATGTAGATGTCAGCGTTGTCGCCGTTCTCGCCATCCCATTCGAATGCCACCTGACTGCCATCCGGAGAGAAGGTCGGCCACCGCTCGTGTCCAGGCAGAGCCGTAAGTGGGACGACCCGCAGCACCGGAGTCTCAGTGTCATGGCGCAGTCGAAGCACCCAGGCCACAACGCCGAGAGTGAGAATCAGCATTCCGGCGAGTGCCGCGATAAGTAACCGATACCGACTGCGAGGCCGAGCCGTCGCCGCGGCGTCAGATTGTGAGTCCTCCTTGATCTCCTGCAGCGCGACCCTCACGTCGCCCATGTGCTGGAAGCGCCGCTCGGGATCCTTGCGCAAGCATCGCAGGATGGCTTTTTCGAGATCGGTCGGCACGCCGGCAACCAACGCGGTTGGCGCTTTCGGCTGGGCCTGCAGGACGGCGCTGAGCGTGTCCGCCGCGGACGAGCCCGCGAATGCGCGGACGCCGGTCACCATCTCGTACAGCATGGCGCCGAAGCTGAAGATGTCGCTCCGCGCATCCACTTTCCCGCCGGTGCCTTGTTCCGGCGACATGTAGGCCGCGGTTCCGGCAATCGTGCCGGCGACGCTGAGCGCCACATCTGTGTGCGTCAGCTCCGCTTCTTCCCCGCTATCCCTTCCAATCAGCTTGGCCAGGCCGAAGTCGAGCACTTTCACGGCGCCGTCCGCGCCGACCATGACGTTGGCCGGTTTCAGATCGCGATGGATGATGCCGCGCGCGTGAGCCGCCGCCAGCGCATCGGCGACTGGAATGGCGACCCGAAGCACCTCGCCCAGGCGCATGCCGTGACGTGGAATGAGCGCATCCAGGCTCTTCCCACGCACGTACTCCATCACGATGAAATCGTGACCGTTTGCCGACTCAATTTCGTGAATCGTGATGATATGCGGATGGTTAAGCGCCGAGGCGGCGTGCGCTTCCTGGATAAACCGGCGACGACGATCCTCGTCGCTGACCCGGTCGGCCGGTAAGACCTTGATTGCTACCTCGCGGTTGAGACGCGGATCGCGGGCGCGATACACCTCGCCCATCCCACCTGCGCCGAGGGGGGAGAGGATTTCATACGGGCCAAGCCGGGATCCGGCAGCAAGGCTCACGGTGGCGTGTGCGGATTGTAGCGCCACCACGGCACGCGAGCCTTAGACTCTGGCCGATTGTGAGCGGTGCAGAGCACTTACCGGAGGTGTCTCCCCCGCTGCATTCCATCCATAATTCTAGAGAATTGTGGTTGACATTGCCTGTAAGCACCAGCAGAATGGCGGCATGCGCGGCAAAACCCCCGCTCTCTCCTACCTGCGTGTCAGCGGCAAAGGCCAAATCGGCGGCGATGGCTTCAACCGGCAGCGCGACGCTATCGCTCGTTTCGCTGCCCGCAACACTCTCGACATCGTCGGGGAGTTCCGCGACGAGGGGGTCAGTGGCACAAAGGAACTGGCCAACCGTCCTGGACTCGCGGCGCTCATAGACCGCCTCGAGTCAAACGGGGTCCGGGTGGTAGTCGTTGAGCGTGCCGACCGCCTCGCGCGCGACCTGATGATCAACGAAGTCATCGTTGATCAGCTGACCCGGCTGGGCGCTCGAGTCCTGACGGCGGACGGAGCCGACCTCACTAGCACCGATGGCGATCCCACGCGGACGCTGATACGCCAGGTGCTCGGAGCCGTCGCGCAGTTCGAGAAGTCGGTGATCGTCCTGAAGCTCCGTGCGGCCAGGGATCGAATTCGCCGACGCGATGGTCGGTGTGAAGGAAGGAAGCCGTTTGGCTCGCGACCGAGTGAAGCTGTGGGTGTGGAGCGAATCAGGCAACTACGCAGAAAGCCCAAGAGCAAGCCGCGACTCAGCGTGGCCGCAATTGCCGACCAGTTGAATCGTGAGGGAATTCCGACGCGGCAGGGACGGCCTTGGCGGCCAAGTAGCGTCTATGCCATTCTCCGACGCCTGACCGCGGAGAACTAGCGCCAGGACTGCTGATCGGCCACAAGATCGCTGGTGCGTCAACCGATGCCCTAGCACGCCGATGAACCTCACGTCCGATCCCCACGCCTGGCTCCGGCCCTACTTCGCCGCGCTCGCACAGGACCACACCTTCTCGCGGATTGCTCCCTCGAGACAGTTCTCGGCACTGTGTGACGCGGTGGCACACCGGAGCATCCCACCAAAGCCGCACAGATGCGCGAGTGGTCGCCGGCCGCGCAGACAGGGACGCTCAGATGGTTGGCGACTGTCATCAAGCAGCAGCTTCCCGTGAGCGAAGTGGAGTTATGGACCGTGCGGAAGGGAGAGCGCGAGCTTCGCTGTGTCGTGCGGTACATGCCGAGCGGCCTGGATCTGCGGCTGATGCTGGGTGACGAGTTCCGCACCACGGAGCTCCACAAGGACGCGCCGAGCGTCCGGGCCCGGGCGGACGAGTGGCACGAAGAATTGCTTAATCGTGGTTGGCGATCAGGCCCGTTGGCCGCCAAAGGAGGCCGGTAGGCGCTAGACCCTAAGGTTAGGGGCGCTTCGCGACCGAAGTAACGCCAACCTCGTGATGCGCGCACTCCCTGCCGCGCCGTGGCTTGACACGCTTGACGTTGAGCTTGCGCACCAGCGTCACTCTGGAACATGGTGGAAGTACAGGGCACACTCGTTCCGGTGCGCACCTCGCTCACAAGCCAGCCCTCCAATCCCGGAGCGGTTCATCTGCGTGTCGAGCGCGAGGGCCACGCGCCTCTGCGTGATCCGGGGGAACACGATGCCCTTTGTCATCACCGATCCCTGCATTGGCACGAAGGACACCGCCTGCGTCGACGTGTGTCCGGTGGACTGCATTCATCCGGGGAAAGGCGAGGCGGAATTTGCAGCCGCGACGATGCTGTATATCCATCCCGAGGAATGCATCGACTGCGGCGCTTGCGTGCCGGTTTGTCCGGTCACAGCCATCTATGACAGCGTCGACGCGGTCCCCGGCAGTCAGAAAGCTCTGACCGAAGCCAACGCGATCTATCGGAATGGCCACGCCGAAGCCATGGCCGCCGCCGAGGCGATAGTCAAGGCACACATCGAGGCGCACCCGGAGCTCATGAACCTGGCACCGACCGATCGCCAAGCCGCACACTGAATGACGGCGGTACCTTCCTACGTGGCGATCCCATCACGCCGCGCGGCAATAGTGGTTGAGCAACCCGCCGAGACACTCACGACGGCAAGTCCTGCCATCGCCGTAGTGTGCCATCCCTGGGCCGAGCCGTCGAATCTACCCATCGCAACCCACTACGCCCGCGCGATAGTAATACTTAAGGACTCCGCCGAGTCGCTCGGGGCGACGAACCCAGATGTCGCAGTACGCTGATCGTTCAGAACCTAGCTGTGATCTCGATGCGCTCGTCATGCCAACTGGTTGATGCGACGAGGGTTCATCACGCAGGCGTAATGCTGCTTCCAGGGCTGATGGCGCGGCGCTCGGCCCGTCGCGCCTGGAAGTTCGTGGCGGTCACGAAGGCAGCGGAACTCCACACTGCGGGCACGCGTTCAAGGTCTTCGGCCACCAGTAAGAAGACCACACGATGCGGCGATGGATTGGATTCATCCTCGCTTTCAGCATCGGTAACAGCTTGTCTGAATGCGTGCCCATCCAGGTCGTATTCGCAGCTGAGGCAGTGGTCATACGGGTTCATCCAACGGATGACCAAGCGTTCTTCGTTCGCAGTTCCGCACGGCTGCGCCAAACGTTGAACCCGTGACCGAATCGCGTGGAGCCCGGCTCGCCGCATTATCGCCTCCGCTGGCGTTCCTGCGCCGCTTCGATCTCTCCGAGCTTCCGCAGGATGGCATTGGCCTCATGCTGATGCATCCCAATTTCCGCGATGGTTCGGGCCGAGCGGCCCGAGCTGCAGGTGCGCGACGTCCGGCTCCGGGTTCACGACCAAGACGCGGCGTTGCTGCGGTGTCGCCCCTTCGCCGGCGAGGTAAGCTATGCGATACCTTCCTCGACAGCGGGCGTGATACCGCCGAAGGGCTCTACCTCGCTTCGGTCAACCCAGCACTTGACGCCCTGGCTTTCGAGGGCTGCGATGAGGGGCTCTACCCAGGGCTTGTCTGACCACCGATGACTTATGAAATGACGTTTCCAGATTGTGCTCGCTCGCGCGCGGCGTTGCAGCTCGAAGTCCTCGCACTCCGCCACCAACTCCCGCGCTCGAACGATCACATCCGCGTCGGCTGCGGCTGACGCGCCTCGACCGGCTGCTTTGGGTCTGGTTGTCTCAAGCCTGGGACCAGTGGCGGAAGGTACTCGTGATCGTCAAACCGGAAACGGTCATCGCATGGCATCGGCGCGGATTCCGCCTCTTCTGTGCCTGGAAGAGCCGCCATAGAATGGGCCGGCCGACCGTCCCGCAAGAGCTCCGCTTGCTGATTCGCACCATATCGGTTGCGAATCCCCTTTGGGGAGCGCCTCGGATTCACGGTGAGCTCTTGAGCCCCATCCTCAGATTGAGTTTTCGATATTCACAGCCGCACGTTCGCCACATCAGCGGCCCTCTTTGGGAGATTCGCCTCAAGGCCAGGACCACCGCACATGATCAGAGATGCGATTCGAAGAAAGCAATCGTTCGTGCCTTCGACTGTGTCGCAGCGTTCTTGTTTGCGGCGTCAGTACCAACGAACCCGTGCGCTGCACCCAAATACTCGTGCAAATCGGGGATACTCCCTCTCTCTTGAGCTCCTGCACGATTGGTATCGCGTTCGCCTCAAACGGTACCAGCGAATCGCCGGTTCGGGTGGCCGCATTGGTCCTGCCGTGATGAATCTGCACCTGCAACTGCGAGCCGGGACTGCCCGCGCCGATCCCATCGAGCACCGGCGCAAAGAACTCCACGATCACTTTGAGCGACGAGCGCACACGCAAACCGAGGTGGCCCCCTAACGAAAAGCCGAGCAAGCCAATGCGCTTCGGATCGATGCTAGGTAGAGTCGTCGCATGGGTTATCGCGTCGTTCAATCCCGACACCCAAGTATTACGGTTCAGGAGCACGATCTGCGCGCCGTCCCGTTGATAGTCAATGCTCCCCGCAGCCGTTGCGGTCGTGAGGAAGTAATCCGGGATGATTGCGGTAAAGCCCTTCGCCGCAAGATCGGTGGCGTACTCGCGTAACATCGTGGCCCATTGTCCGTGGGCATTGTCGATCATGCCGTCGCTGCCGTAGGCGATAACAACCACGCCTCCGTTGGCGGCGGTTGGCGTGTAGACTTCGCAGGCGACCGTCTTTCCCTTGCTTGTGTAGCTGGTTGTCGTTATGGCAGTCGTCACGGCTTATCCTCCGGATCCTCTCAGCTGAGCCCGCTGGAATATTCAGCAAGCAAAGTGTCACCCGCGGTGGATGACCCAGAGCACGAACGCCGCGCCCCGGTCGTCCTTCGTTGGCGTGCCGGGAGCGCACTGGCGAAAACCCTGTATACGATCACAACGGCTACACGTGGCAAGTGCGCAGCTCGAAGGGTTTGCGCAAGGGCAGCAGGTGGTGGTCCGAAGAGGAAATGTAGCGGCGTCTGCCCTCGAGCACGCCGCACCTTCCCAAACAACCTAGCGAGCGCTCACCGCCGCCTGCGCCAAACTCTCTGCACCATCGAGAAACGCTCTCGCGAGTTCCGTTTGCCCAAGGCGGCTTCCGGCAGACGCGAGCACCGCCGCCCCGACCACGCGCCCGACCTTTACATCCCATGGCTCAGGGCGCGGACCTTCTTCCGGCCGCGGTCCGGGCCACGGCCACGGCCATTTGCGTGGCCACGGCGTTCCACACCAATCATCGACGAACTCCTTGACGAACGCGGTGGACTCACCGCGCACGTCCGCCTCGACGGCGATGCGAACCAAGTCTGTAGCCATCATGGCTGCGCTCACCGCGAAGTTGTCTTTCGGCGGTAACGGCTGCGGATTGAGCGCGACGAAATCCACACGCGAGCGAATAACCGGTCCGTGCGGGATGATGGCGTCCCACGCTTCCGGGGGGATAGCGGCGACGATCGTGAGCAACGAGTGTGCACGCATGACGTTCTCCTGGTCGTGAGTTGACTGTGGTTGCGGCTCAATGTTCGGCATACCCGAACGAAACGATAGGAAATTCAAGCGATAGGAAATTCAACCGTATCGTGCCTCCCCGAAAGGACAATAAGAACGATTAACGGGGTTTTCGCGCGCTTGGTTGACGGAATGCCTCTTATCAGACTCAGCAGTATTCTCATTGGAATTGATGGGCTTTCGCTTTGTGAGGCAAAGACCGGAGGCGAAAGTGCGAAAGCAGACGCCGGATCACCCTTGCGGTGAGGCACGCGAAGCATAGCACGGGCGCCGGCAATCCTTCATGACGGATTGCGCGCACGCCGTCGCCGTGTCCGCACCTAACGTGATCTGATGCTGGCCCTTGCGCAGCATGCAGAGCTGCTGCGTGTGCGGATCTCGACCGGCTGCGGTCGCGGCGGCGGTTCGCTTCGAGTATCTCACTAGTCTTGGTTCTCGTGGTGCTGGTTTCGCTCTGCACCCAGCTTCAAACGAGGATGTCGGGTACAGCGAAAGCGTCCGGTGCGGGTGTCGTAGCTTATCGCCCAAGAGACCGGCTCCATAGAACGATCTCGTTGCTGTAATTCGGTGACTGGCGGGCGGAACGGTGAGAGTTTTCGCGCAACAACAACACAAGATAGGGCCGCCACACAAAAGCACGCGAGCAGGACTGCAATGGTGGAAAGGGCCTTCATACTCGTTTTCTCCTGCCAACCCTCATTCGGGGACGTGAGCCTCACCACGGCTTTTCAATCCGAATGACCAGCGGCCCGTCGTGCGTCAGCGTGATGTCCTGTTCCTGCGCCTTCGGCTTGTCAAAGGCGCGGTTCATCAGATCCGTGAAGGCCGCGGGTACTGGGGGTCCTTCATGAAGATCCAGTGGTCCTTGCCTTCGGTCCCTTCGGTCAGGAGATGGTCCGCGACGGCCTCGTTTTCGATGCGCGTGAACTTGCCGTGCTGGTCGCGGCTGTAGACGTGGCCAATGCCGATGGCGGCAGCTACCTGGGACTGAATCATCTGCAGGGCATACTTCTCGATGACCCGGCGGTGCGCCTCCCGCGCTTCAGCCTTGCGGATCGACGGAGCGTATTTGGTGCCCTTGGCTGGGCCGGACTTGGAACGAGCGCCGCCGCGTGACATGTCAGCAAATGTTCAAAATGTTCAAAGCCGTTCAATCCCGAAAATCCGATCGGATCGGATTTTCCAAAGCGATTATCCTGCCTATTCTGCCGCCACCAGCTTCTTGCGCCAGCCCGGCCCGAGCTGGTTAGCCGAAGGATCGGAGAAGGCGAGGCGGTGTTAGACGGAGGCGTGCAGGTTCCAATACCACCAACACGTCAAGGCATCTTGCACTCGAAGCTCGCGGCATCGTCGATGCTGCCCGTTCCGTTGTATCGCGCCACTTGCGAGTATGGACACAATGGGCGCGTGCGATCCCCCAGGTTGCCGCGCGCTGTGCGAAGAGCAGGGCGCCGGTCGCCAGATTGACGATCAGGCCGACCATGACGGCACGGAAGACCCAGCGAAAGGCGGACAGGGGAATATTCCGGCTGATTCCGAGCAGGCTTGGTAAACTGCACCGCCTCGACAGACGGCTCCTCTCTGTCGCCTCTGAACTGGATCGACTCGCCACCAACCTAAATTGAGGAAAGATGGCCGCTCAAGCAACACATCCGTTCCGTTCAGCAGATAGCGGGAACCGGAACCAGCGGCGACGAGCGCAGAATTCGAACCTGTCCCAGGTTGGCGCCGAGAGGATCCGTGTACCGGTTCGTTTTCTCGCCGGGGCCAAACGGCTGGTGCACCAGCGGCGAGGGCAGCAACTCAACCGCGAGCACACTCATCGGAGCATCTGTCGCCAGACCCAGCTGT
This sequence comes from Vicinamibacteria bacterium, assembly GCA_963800785.1. Classification (GTDB taxonomy): domain Bacteria; phylum Acidobacteriota; class Vicinamibacteria; order Vicinamibacterales; family JAENWD01; genus JAENWD01. The sequence goes on along the minus strand of CAWDCH010000018.1, from coordinate 13,974 downwards.
CGCAACAACATATTCGTGCGGTCGAAGTCTATTCCAGCCGAGGAATAGCGAGTACTGCCGTCGGACGGGGCGTTCGGACTCTCGCCGCGCGTACGGCGAAGAAGGACATTTCTCGAGCTTTGACCCGACGCCTCGCGAACCTGGGCGTAGAGCAGGAACCACATCTCAGTGGCGGGCGTGGGTGGCGCCAAGTCGCGACCAAGATGAGTGACGGTTGCGTAAGGGGCGCTGACTTCCACGAAGTCCCTTGAGCGGCGGACGTAGCACGGCAAGCCTGGCGCTGGATGCTGGATTCCCGTCACCCGGAGCGGCGGACCGAACCGGCCACGCGCCGTACTCCAACGCCGTTCGTCATGGCCAAGGCGAAATTCGTACGTGAACATTCCGAAAAGCTCCGGCGAGTCCGGATTCATGCCGGCCGGTAATGGAATGAGATAGCGACTGCCGGAAGGATCGTTTTCAGGAATCAGACGCTGCATCGCGTTTAGTCCGTTTTCGTCGGTCGGCTGACCTGGCAGGATCACGCGCACCGGTTCAGGATCGATGGGAAGCGGCGCTTCGCGCACATTTGCCGGAGGAGTGTTGGGCCAGGCCACCACAGGATCCGGAGCAGTGGCTAATACTCGGCCGAAATAGAGGTCCTTGGGATCGCTCGGTTTGCCGTCGAATTCCACCCACAGCATACGGCGGCGAGGCTCGGTGGAAGAGTAGTCATCGGCGGCGTAGTACTCGGAAAGCCCAATTCCGGCCGAGACGAGTTTAGGTGTCTGCAGGGGCGTCGTGCTGATCGGAAGGTGGAGATCCCAAGACGAGGCCTCGACCGGCGGAACGGGTTCCTGGCGAAACACGGCAGCCAGCGTGTAGGCGGCGTCAATTTCCGCGGGAAACTGATCGCCTTCGGTCTTTGGGTCGATTGCGTCGAAAAAGTACAGAAACGTCCGTTCCCGATCGGCGCCGTTGACGGCCACGGCGCTGACGCCTCGCGGCATCTCGATTTCACCCGCGAATTCGACCACGTCATTCACTTGACGCGACACCTGGAATGACACCGGATTCAGCGCGTCCCAGGTCCAATCCCGGGCAATCTCAACCTGTAACACCACGACCCAACGCCGCGCGAGAGCGCCCTTGTCGCTGAAGAGGATCGCGGACCGATCAGGCGCGAGGACGTGTCCGAAATTACTGGAGCATCCGATGACCGTGCGACGGCCTTTTCGTGCAAACAACGTCAGACCGGTGGCGTCAAGTCCGATCTCCTGGGACAATCGTCCGATGAGGTCCGCAGGCGCTTCATGCCGTAGGCCGGCTGATCGCATGGCCGCATTGAGCGCGGCGTCCTCGAGCGCATCGGGCTGAAAGAACATGGCGCGAATTTGCCGGGCGGGAATATCGTGCGCCAACAGGTCAGGCTCGAGGACTGATTCGCGTCTTACGTTCAGCATGAACGGGGCGATACCTCGGCGGATTTCTTCCGAGCCGTAGTAGTCCGCGCGCGGCTCGCAAATCCCGGTCAGGCTGATGCGAATATCGCGCGCGCTTGGAATGGGAACGGGACCGGCCCCGGCCTCATCGTCAAACCCGACGATACTCGGGACGTCAACGAACTTCAGATCGAGTTCAAGCACATCGGACGGAGTGGCTGGGAAAGGACGGACGGTGCTGTAGAGGCGAATGAAGCCGCCCGGAGCGCTATCGCCAGAGAGCGCCCGTACTTCCACAAGGATTTCCAGGTCGGTGACATTCGGGTCGGGAATACCTGGTTCCCTGCCCTCCAGCCCGGCCGCTGCACGATCGGCGAGCAATGCGGCTTCTGCTCCAGGCGCGTCGGTAAACATGGCTTCAGGAAAGCCGAGGCGGGGGCGAAGGATCTTGTAAGTCAGCTGGTCCGGTGTCGGCTTCTCGCCTGGGAGAATCTCGAGAGACACTGCCTTGGGCCGGATCAGTCGGCGGAAGGGGACGGTCGCGATGGGACGCCGCGCGGGATTCCCGGGGTTGGGCTCGGAATCCGGCGGCGGGCCTCCTCCGCTGAGATCCGAAAGCCGCACCCGGAAGTCATAGTCGCGGCCGTAACGCAGGGGCACGGCATCGGCTCCGACGGGAGTGTAAGGATTGGGAATTGCCTGTGCCGCGGGTACTCCGAACTCGAGTGCGGACGCATTCGCCGTAACCATCGACGCGCCGGCCCACGTGGCGAAATACGCCGGCAGCCAGAGGAGCGTGGCGTTGGGAAGTTGAACCGGAAGTGTCTCGACAACGAGTTCCCCGTCGAACCGCCCAAGGGGGATATCGTCCAGCGCAAGATCGGCGGTGACCGCTGCGAGTGAGGTGAAAGGTGCGCCTATGTTGGCTTCCCTTACGTCCACGCGATATCCGGCAACGCAGCAAGGCGTGTGCCCGTCCAGGTTTGGATCCGCCATCAACTGGCGATTCATCCACACAGCGATTCGTTCGTCATCCCATCCTAAACGGATCCCGAAGTCCTTCGCCGCCGGTTTCGCATCGACTTCGTCCTCGGCGACGCTGTCCGTCGCGGGTTGCGCACCGTGAACGGCCTTGGCGAATCCATCGTCGTATTCTTCACTCTCCGCCAACACGTCGTCGTCAACCGGCGGCGCCTCAGCCGCCGTTGCCACACCGAACAGATGCGAGGCGAATATGTTGCGCTCATCTGCTAGGACGGGGATGCGCGCTGCATAACTTGCAACGAGGTCGGGGTCAAGCCCGGCCGCGGAAACGAAGTCGCCGCCGGCGCCGAGCTCAGTGTAGATCCAGCCACCGTCGCGGAGAGGATGGCCCTCCTCCAGATCGATCGTGGCATGAAACAACAAACCCAGTTCCTCGGCAAGCTTGGGCTGCCGAAGAGCGAATTGCAGTACGTCGCCCCAGCTCACGTCGTTGCTGGGCGGAGCTGGCGGAGGTCCGGAGGGGACGCTTGCGGCTTTGAGCGCGCATTTGTATTCGTGATCCACGACTCCGAAGGGCGTGCTCGGACGCTCGCGGCCCACTGCCGTGCGAAAGCTCTTCGGAAGGAATTTACGCACGGGCGGATCAGCGGGCGGTGGATCGACGACGCCTTCGGGAACAACAATGTTGAAGAGAGTCTCCAGCTTCCCAAACAGCGCCCGGCGGTTCGCGGGAAGCGGCACGGCGAGATCGACCGGGGCCATGGCGTCCGCCGAGTGCGGGAACTTCCCAGGGGTTGGCGTAATTCTCGCCGACAGTTTGAGGTTTGCGTCTGCGAAGGCGATTTCGTCGGCGAGTGGCTCGAGCGGATTGCCTCGCGGCAGCACCAGCACACGCAGCTCCAGAGTGGCGCCGTCCCAGTGCTGCGGGAACGTCATCAACGTAAGGCGGGTCGCATTTGTCATTTCGATTGTCTTCCGATTTACGCCACCGCGAGCGCTGCCGCCGGGCCAACTCCGACACCGGTAAGCGCAAGTACGGCCGCCGCAGCCAGCTTGGGAAATTCCGTGGTGTACTGGGCGTGGAAGGAGACCCGGGCCTTGAACACCCACGCGGCCGTTACTGACGCCGACACGTTGATCTGAACCGTGATGATGACGAGGTTATGGTTTTCCGGTACAAGCCCCATCGTGGCTCCGGCTTCGAATCCGAACTTGATGGCGACCAGACCGCTGATCAGGTTCGCGCGCACTTCCATACCCACCGTCGCCCCAAGTCGAATCCGGCCGGCATCCAACTCAGGGAGCACGATCACGTAGCCGTACTTGGCGGTACCTTCGACTTCGATCAGCCCGGGGATCAGGTCGCCGCCAACAGATCCGACAACGCCAACGTTGAGCTCGAGAATCGCTTTTGCTTCCTGGTCAATCCCGATGCGGAATCGCAGAAAACCACCGGCGTAAAGGACGTCGGGAATGATTGCCTGCTGGAAGTCGCCACTGATTTCCAGGTATGCCTCGCCCTGAACACCGTCCGTGATGGAAGCGCGGATCACGACTCCCATTCGCAGCATGCCGCTCAACTTGCCCAAACCCACATCGATGCGAGTTCCGTCGTCATTAGCAAGGTGCCCCTCGACCGAAATGTCGAGTGCCAGTGTGCCGGACCCGATGGTTCGCAACGAGAACTCTACGGCTTCCGGAAGGTGGAGATTGTTGAGGATGTCGAGAACGGCCTTAAGCTCGTCAATATCCTCGCTCAGGTCCATCGAAGCGCTGTCCAGCTTCCGCGCGCCCAGGTTGTCGGTGAGCCAGGTTCCTTTGAAGGACAGGATCTTCTTGAAGCTAAGCAAATCGAGAAAAATCGTTTGCAGGCTCGAGTCGACTTTCCAGTCGGCGGCGTTGACGAGCGTATTGAAACCCGCGGATGACTCGACATAGAGGCGCATCACTTTTGTCGAGATAAGCTCGAGTTCCTTTCCGCGCGTTGCGGACTTCAGATCGAGAATGTTCGCGCCGGCGAAGTCGAGGGCATAGTTTCCAGGAAACTGGAGCGCGGAATCGGCCTTCGGGAAAAGCCCATTCGATATCGCGACCGCAGACGGGTCGGCCATGCGCGCCGGAAATGGACTCGTTACCTTCGTCTTGCCGAGCTCCACCTCCGGACTAGGCAGCAGTGTCCGGCTCGAGCTCGTGGAGAAGAGGAACCCGTACTCGGTTTCGGGCGCGTTCCGCTGGAAGAGGTCGGCGGGATCCGCAAAACGATGAAATGCATTTTGCACCCCCCCCACAACTAGCCCTTCGCGAATCAGGGGTAGCCCGATGTGCGGGTCGACCGCGGTGGTCTGGCGCGCTCTGTTGGTCCGCACGGCGGTCCAGCTTCCGCTCGACGGGAAGACTGGCCGCCCCCTAACGGCAATCACGGATTCAGGCGGAAAACTTGCGGTCAACTCCGTGAACATGCTGTTCACAACCATTCTGTTGCCGGACCCGGCGATGTCGATTTCGCAGTCCAGCGGACCGCCGATAGGTCCTTCCTGCTTGAATAGACCGGTGAGTTCGTTCGCGCCGAGAAGGAGGGGGCCGACCGGGAGGAATTGTACGTATCCCGCGTGCCGCTGCACGGGGACCCGCCCTCCCCGATCTCCTTTTACAACTCCTTCAACCTCAACGTCGGCATCGAAATATACTGCCTGGAACTGGGCAGTGCCGACTGTGATCGTCCGCGGTGTGTCGCGGATTTCCCGAATATTGAAATACCCGCGCACGACGCCGCGATGGAACGGGCGCTGATTCACGGGCAGGACACCCGGCAGAAAAAACAGGCCGGGGCTCGACGCGATCCAGCCGCTGTCATGACGGATGACGGCACCGCTGTTTTCCCGTTCGAGTGTAATCGTACGGACCAGGAATGCCTGACAGGGCCAGAGAATCGCCGAGACCTGAACTACCTCATGACTTGTCCGGCCGGTCACCACGTCAAACTGGACCTGGCTGACGTTGGGCGGCATCTGCTCGGGGTTGACCCATTGACTGAACACCGAGGCGCCGTAGCCAGACCAGTCGTAGCGCTGAACCGGAACCGTTGCGCTCGCGAAATTGTCGCGAAACACCGCATTGAACAGCCTGTCAACGACGTGAGTGCCTCCGGGAACGTCTTTGAACGCGAGCACATTGGTGTCCAACAGCGCGACGGCGAATATGTTGCCGTCCGGCACGTTATTGGTTTGGCGTGCGGAGCCTAAGATTCCGAAGCTGGATTTCGCGGACAGCCGGATCTGCCGGGCGGTATCAAAGCCGGGAAATGAGGCATGGTCGAGTGCGATAGCCGGCCGGAAAGGGCTGGCGGCGCCGTTTGCATCAGTAGAGCGGACGATGGCACGAATGCCGAACGGCAACGTGATCGAAGCATGGCCGGCTTCACCATTGCGGTACTCGTCGATCAGCTGACGCGCAGCCGCGATTGGCGCGACTGGGACCAGGTGAACCGTGTCCACGGCGAATGCAGACGGACCTCCGTCATCGGTAGACAACAGCGCACCGCTGACAGAATCGCTGACGGGTTCCCACTGGATTGCGGGAACCGTAAAGACCAGCATGTCGAGACCGTCCCACAGGAGTTCCCCATCACGAATGCTCGCGTCGACCTGCTGGCTATGGTTGCCGATAGCAACACCGAACTGGTCGGAATTGGTTGAGACGTCGAGCAGCCAGTGCGTCACGCCGGAGCGGCTTATCTCTTCCGCGACCAGAGGCGTTGTGATTCGCTCTCCCCTGAAATCAAGAGAATCGATACCCGGTTCGGGCATCAATGACAACGGGTTCGCGATGAACGGAAAGGAGTACTCTACGCGAGGCGCGCCGTCCTCCAACTGCTTTACGGTAACCTCCATGGTGGTGGGCATGCCGACGCGTGGTACCGCGTCGAAATTGGACACGTACGGGTCGGCAAGCGTGGGCAGGACCCCGAGAAGATTAAACCCAAATCTGACGCTCGATCCTGCGACCGCACCGCCAGGGAGAAGGTCGCCGTCCAACCTCCCCTCCCGGGGAGCGGCGACGGTAAGAATCGCGTTCGAAAGCGCCAGTGCCTTGCGATCGTTGCCGGCATCACCCAGGTCCTCAGCCGTATTGAAGATCAAATCGTCGAGAAACAACGAGATTGGAGTTCGATCGTGAAGCTCGCTGATTTCTAATTCCCCGGTCCCAGATTTGAGCTGAAGGCCTTCGCCGTCGGCGTACAAAGAACGGATGCCAGTCAGGTCGGCCGAGCATCTTGCTACTACCCTATGTTCGGGCGGGAGATGCCCGTCGCGAGTGACGGTGATTTGCGCCAGGTTATCAAAACGGACTTCGGCAAGCGTCGCGCCGTCTGGGTCACTGATCGTTTGACGGCCTCCGACCGTAGCGGGTGTGCCACGCAAGTAGATCCCATCGAGGTATGCAAGGGCAAGCGCGCGGGCCAACGGCACGGGTGTCCGCCGACCGGTCCACGACAAACTCAGGCCCGGACCGCCGTCCAATGTACCAATGCCGGCGTCGAAGGCCTGGCCCGGCGCGTCCTTGTTCAACGGCACGAGGTAGAAACTCCAAAACGCACGTTCGACTGTCCAGGTGCCATCGATGTGGATCGAAACAGCCCCGGTGGAGGCTGCTGTGTTGAGAACCGTCAGGTCTCCCCCGAAGTGGAGGGCCTCCCGTTCCAAAATGGGGAATCCCGCGGGGGAGAACTGAACCACAGCGCCGAAAGTGGAAATGGTGGCCGTTTCGGCCGTGAACCCGGTGAGGGCGTCCGCATCGAACGTCATCCGCACTTTCGACGGAGGTTCAAAGTTCGCTGGTCCGGCGGGCACCTCCGGGTTGATTTCCAGAATGAGCGATGCCGAGGGTGAAACCCGCAGTGTGTCACCGGCGAGAACCGGTGCCTCGGAGAACGTTGCCGTCCCTCCAGTGATCCGGATTCCTATGAATCGGGCGAAAGGCGTGTCCGAGTGGAGCGTTGCAGCGTTGATGGAGATGCTTCCAGCGGGCAGATCGAAAGTCAGGCTGTCGCGCTGGGAAACACCATCAGCGAGCACCAGAAATGGAACGAGATGGCCCGCGCCAATAACGACGAAAATCGGATTCGCCGCTCGCGCCGCAAGGACATCGAGCCAAACCCGGCGGCCGTCGAGTCCTAAAAAGGGGCCGAGCGTTTCCTGGGGGCTTCCCAAGGCGGAAGGCGTCGCGCGAAGCATCACCTCGACTCCCGCACCTGCCTTGGCTCCCTTGAAGTAGAGGCTCTCTTCGGCGGCGATCGACAGTAGTTGGGCCGATGGCGTTGCGACGTCCGCGCGACTCGTGACGCTCTGCGCCATGCTTATGGAATCCAGAAACCGTTTCTGGCCTCGTAGCATCGCCTGCACCACGAGTCTTCGTGCGCGCTCGAGCTCTTCCGCTCCACCCGGGCCGGCGGTGAGGTTGCCGGTTAACTCCTGTAGCTGTTGCGCCAGGTCAGCGTTGGTTTGCATGCAACTCACTCCACCTTCCGACGTTCAGATGAGATTCGATAGATAGTTCCGCTCGCGGAGAACTCGTGGCGATCAACGAATCCTCCACACCGGGGACTTTTCGAGACGATAGAAAATATTAGAGGCCTCTCAGCGGCCGCGTCCTCCGCCAAGGTTAACGGAAGAGGCCTTATCGGATCTTTTGCCCGCCGCCCGCCCCCCAATGTAAGCCTGTTCGTCCATTTGTCAACGTTCTTCCGAGTGGACGGCGCCAATCGCTGGATCCTCCGTGAAGGAGGTGACCCGCGACGCCCCGCTCACACCGGTCGGTCGCGATTGTCCCGGGCGCCCCGGCCGTCAACTCACCCACAGGGTCATCGAAGACGTGAGGGCGACGATCGCTCCTGCGGCGGGGCGAAGCGCAACGCTCTAGCCGATCTGATGCACCATGCCATTTCCAAGACAGACCGAAGTAGAACTTCCGCTTCTACGAATGATTCGTGAAGCAGGCGGTGCGGCTCCGCCACGCGACTTATATTCGAAGCTCGCCACGGAATTTCAGCTCACCGACAACGAGCAGCAAGAGCTTTTGGACAGCGGGCCGCGCAAATGGTGGAACCTTGTGCAATGGGTTCGCCAGCGCCTGGTCGAGAAGGGCCAAATCGACGGGTCTACTCGCGGCGTTTGGAAAATCACCGCAGCGGGCGAAGCACGGCGGGACGGCTCGCCTGGGTTCCTGCTGCCACCTTCGCCAATTCCGGTGACCTCCGAGAGCACACTGCGCGACGTCGTAACTGCACAGCGCGACGAGGTAAAGCGCCGAATCCTCACTGAACTCCGCAGTCTCTCCTCGCACGCGTTCGAGCGGTTTTGTAGTGCTTTACTCCAGCGACTCGGCTTTGAGGACATCACGGTCACGAAGCGCAGCGCCGATGGAGGAATCGACGGCTTCGGCAACTTCAGGCAGGGCGCAGTCAGTATCAGGTCAGCGTTTCAGGCGAAACGCTGGAAAGAGTCATCGACGATCGGCAGGCCGGAAATAGACAAGTTCAGAGGCGCAATCCAAGGTGACTTCGATCATGGGGTGTTCCTGACGACCAGCAAATTTTCGCGGGAGGCAGAGTCGTCGTCGTTCAAGAAGGGTGGCGTGAGCACGCGCACGATTGATCGTCACGTCGCGAGACTCCGTGGAATGGGCGTGCTCGTGCTAACGAATCCAGGCGGCGGACGGCAACCCGGCACCAAGAGGAGCGGACGTCCCGCAACCTACCGTCTCGATCCGGCGGCGTTGCCTTCTCGTGAACGCTAAAAACCACGACACAATGATGGCGTCGTTAGCGAACCGGATACCGCGACACCTGATGTCGTGGTTAACCACGACAAATCCGATACGTTAACCACGACAAATCCGGCCTCTAAACCACGACACCTAGATGTCGCACGATCTTCCAATAGATCTTCCAGTACAGAGGGCGCGCTGCAAAAAACGCAGCGCGCCCGCGCGCCGCGCATCGGCGCGCGGATGCGCGCGGCTCAGCTGATGGCCGTGTGGAACGCGCACCGAGGCCCGTTACCGGAGGCAGCAACGTTAACGCCCGATCGTGCGCGTCGAGCCCGATCGCGATTACACGAGCACGCCGATCCGGAGTTTTGGCGCGCTGTCGTCGAACGCATGGCCTCAAGCGCCTTCTGTCGCGGCGAGGGCGGGCGAGGCTGGCGGGCTGATTTTGATTTTCTCCTACGGCCCGGTACTGCCGAGAGAGTGCTCGAGGGCAAATACGACGGGCCGGGACTGGCCTCGGCGAGCGCCGACACGATCACCGATCGGCAGTTCGAAGCGGCGAAAGCCCATCGATCGCGGATCGGTGGTTGCCACCACGATCCGCCACATAACGACTGGCGCGAGTGCGTACGCGTGATCGCACGCTCGCAAAAAGGGGCGCTCGTGTGATCGCATCGCGTGCTCGTGCACCACAGCGAGCGACTTTTTCTGTCGACGACGGCACATGCGTAAGCGACTGCGAAAGGACACGACGGCGCACCTCGTGCCCGAGGATGCTCTCAGCGTCGAGTCGCTGCGGGGTCGGATAGACGAGGCCGGATGCGGCCCCACTCGTCAGAGAGCCCGAGAGCGCCTCGCCGACGGAGCAAGCGCGCGACCGCCGACACATTGGAGACCGAGGCAGCAGATAAGAGACTGGACGCCTCCTAGGCTCGGCCTCATGATTCGGGAAGACCATCGGTGGGGATTTGCCCGACAGCGCCGTCCCAGCAGAATTGCGAGGAGGCTTCGTTATGACCACGAAACAGTTGGTTATGATCGCGGTGATCGTCGCATACGTTTCAACGTCAGCAGCATCCGTACAGACAACGAGCGACTGTAGCGATCACACCCTGACCACGCAGGGGATCTCTCTGTACTACAAGACGTGTGGACAGGGGCCACCACTTCTCCTGCTTCATCGGTTCTTCGGGACAGGCACCTTTTCGTGGGGCCGTTTCATTCCCACGCTGGCCGCAAAGTACAGCCTCATCGTCCCTGACCAACGAGGACACGGGCGGTCGACGAATCCGTCGGGTGAATTCACGCATCGTCAATCCGCAACCGATATGTTCGCATTGCTCGACTCGCTGGGACTGCAGCAAGTTAAGGCATTGGGAATGAGCAGTGGTGCTATGACGCTGCTTCACATGGCGACGCGGCAGCCGTCTCGAATCGAAGTGATGGTGTTGATCGGGGCCACGACGTATTTTCCCGAACAAGCCCGCAAGATTTTTCGCGCTGCTACCGCCGAGAGCATCACGCCAGAGGAGTACCAGGCGGAGCGGGAACGCCATGTACGAGGCGACGAGCAAATCCGGTCGCTTCGGAAGCAATTCAACGCGTTCAAGGACAATTACGACGACATGAACTTCACGTCTCCATATTTGTCCACTATTACGGCGCGCACCTTGATCATCCATGGCGACCGCGATGAGTTCTTTCCCATCGAGATTCCAATGGAAATGTATAGGTCAATCCCGAAGTCGTACTTGTGGATTGTGACCAATCGCGACCATTCAATTGTCGATCACGCCGACGAATTCGCGATCCAAGCTACTCAATTCTTGTCCGGTGAGCTCGCACGTCCGTCGTATCGGAACCGATAGCTGGGAGGAACTAGCTCATGCGGGGGGCCCGAAAATAAAATGCTGAGCTTGGGCGAGAACCGCCCGGTCGTCAGTTTGCTGGACGGCCGTTTTATGGCGAATTTTTTCGCGACTGATTTCGAGGAGAAGCGATGGCAGGCACTAAGGGCCATTCCGGCCGTCACCCGTTGCCGATCGAGACGCATCTGTTGCGCGGCACGTTTCGGCCGCACCGCCACGCCAAGCCGAACGCGTCTCACCCTGTCGCGGTGAGCGACGAGGAACGGCGAGGCGTGTTGCGCGGGTTGCGCGGCGACGCGCGCCGCACGGCGGCGCGGTTGATGGATTCGTTTAGCAATTGGGATCCCGCATCGCTGAGCACGTTGCACAGTTACTGCCGCTCGTGCGAGCGACTCAAGGCCCTTGAGCACATGGCGGCGGACGATACCCGCGTGCATCGCGAAGTGCGTACCAATCTTCGCTTATGGGCGGCGCTCCGCCTCGATGCGCGCCGGATCGTGGCCGCGCCTAGCGAACCGCTGAATCCGTTTTTACGCAACCGCGAGGCGCCGGAGTAGCCGATGGCGACGCGCGAATACACCCCGCGCGAGTTTGCGGCGAAGGAACAAGTCACGATCCCCACGGTGCGCCACTGGATTCGGATCGGCGCCGTGGCGGCGCGGCGCACCGTCGGCGGGCACTATCGGATTCTTGAGGCCGTGACTGATGGCAACGCCACTCGCGCCGCGACGTCGAACGGTACTGCCCGCGATCGCAAGTAGCGACGCGGCGATCCTTGAGCGATTCGCGGCGCTCGAAACCCGTGTGGCGGCGTGCGAGCGATGGCAACTCGCGTGCAGCGTGCGCGACGCGGCCGACGCGGCCGTGGTTCCGGGCTTGGCGCGGGCGTTTGGTAGCGCGCGGTTTAACGCGAAGGCCACGATCGCCCGCGCGCGGATTGATCCGGATCTCGCGCACGTGCTCGCGAACGCGGACATCACCACGCCGCGCGAACTCGGATGGCTCCTCCGTCGCGTGCAGGGGCGCGACTTCGCCGGGTTCACGGTGGCGATCGTGCACACGAGTAGTAAGGGCCACTGGTGGCGCGTGTCGGTTTCGTCGGAGTAAAACCGACGGCCTCGGGTTCTGCCACGATGCGGCGCATGAGTACTCCTGATTCGACACAACGCCTTGAGGCATTGGCGCGCTCGCGAAGATTTATCAGCTACGCCCTCGTGCGGGCCTTGGAGCCGAATGTCGCGTCCGTCGCCGAGGCGTACGCGCGCCGATGCGGCCTGAACGATCCGTATCTCCATATCGTGCAACGGGCCGAGGCCGAGGCCATCACGAGCGGGACTGCAGCCCCTCTCGTCAGTTTCAAACCGTTTAGCGATGCGTTCATGGAGCGCCAGCGCACGCGCACGATTGCGGGCCGCATGGGCGAGGCCCTGCGCCGCGCGCCGATGGGCGTGGCGATCAACGTGACGACGACGGGATCGGCCGACGCCGAATGGGCCAATTTCGATCATCCGGTTCGCGTCAGCAGCATGGCGTTCGAGAGCGTGACGTTGCCCACGACGTCGCTGGATACGATCATCGTGGTGACGAAAGAACTCGCGCGCAGTGCGGCGCCCGGATCGATCGGCGTGATCGAGCGCGACTTGCTCAACGCCACGGCCCGCGCGGAGGACGCGAAGCTCCTCTCCAGCGAGGACGCGATCGATCAACTCCGGCCCGCCGGGCTCCTGAACGGCCTAGACGCGATCGGCGGCGGCTCGCCGGGCAGCGTCGAGGACGACTTGGCGGCACTCGTCGCGGCCGTGCGCGACGGCGAGCCGGAGGCGCCGTACTTTGTGACGTCGCAACATGGCGCGCTTTTTCTCACGCAACAACGCAGCGCGGACGCGACGCCTGTCTTTCCGAATGTGCGCCTGACAGACAGCGGCGACATCTGGGGTATTCCCCTGCTGATTTCGCCGGCGGCGGAAAGCAAACTGGTGTTGATCGATGCTGCCGCGATTCTCTACGCGGATGCAGGTGTCGTGCTCGATCGCTCAGAGGTTGCGTCGCTGCAACTGTCGGATAGTCCGGTGAGCGGCGCGGCCAGTACCGTCTCGTTGTTTCAAACCAACTCGATCGCGCTCAAGGCGACGCATTGGGTGCATTGGCAGAAAGCGGACGACGCCGTGGCGTACATGGATCTCGCCGTCGGCTCGCCGTAACCGAGGACGTGATGACGACGCAAACGATGGACGCGATCGCGACAGTGATCACGCGCAGCGTCAGGGCGGCGATCGCGCAGGACAGTCCCCACACGCGGGCTCTGATGCGGGCGATTGCGCCCGTGATTGCCGAGTATGTCGAGCGCCACACCGCGCCGCTGCGCGCGGAGATTGCGGCGCTCAAGGCCCGTCCGCCCGGCGTCAAGTATGCCGGGATCTGGCGTCACGACGCCGCGTTCAATGAGGGCGATCTCTGCACGCACGACAGCTCGTTGTGGCTCGCGCGATCGGCCTCGTGCAGCGTGCGTCCAGGCGCCGATCGGAGTTGGGTGCTCATCGTGAAACGGGGCGGGGCGTGATGGCGACGATCGACGATCTCGCCCGGCAATTCGTGGCAATCGCAGCGGTGGAGCGGGACAAGATCGCGTTTCGCATGATCGAGGGCGGCGTCCCGGCCGAGGACGCCAGCGAGGCCCTCGAAGCGGTGGACGAACTGCAGGCGCGCGTCGCCTGCGCGATTCGCGACACCGTGGCGACGGTGCGTGGCCTGCCCCCTGACGAGCAGGTGCGTCGGATCGCCGAAGCGTCGCGGGCCGCGTTCGAGGAGTTTTTCAAGTGAGCGCGCTACGGGTTCAGAGGGCCGTCGGCGCACACTTCATCAGCTTGCACGTCGGCACGAACAGCGTGACGATGAAGACGAACGCTCTATCTGATAGCCGTTTTGGGATATCG
>CAWDCH010000017.1:0-288617 GCA_963800785.1 Vicinamibacteria bacterium | reverse complement strand
ACGTGGCGGCGTACGAGCGGCCCCGGTTGTGGCTCTCGCCGGGAGTCGGCAGCTTGACCTGACCGCCTCCCCAGACGCCACGCGGGCTTTCGATGTCCTCCGTGTCGTGAGCAATGCGCATGTACGCTTTCGTCGTCGTGCTGATGTTCCAGTCCAGTCTGCCCTTCACCTCGAACCGGTTCGTGGGTTCCAGCGCGCTGTAGACGTAGTTGTAGCGATTGTCGGCATCGGCGTGGTTGGGCAGTGGATAGAGACTCGCCATTGCGAGCCCGAGCGGGTCCGCGTACGGACGAAGGTCATTGTTCGGCGCAGGGGTGCCGGAGTTCGGGAAGCCGGCGGGAACGAGGACGATCGACGGGTGATTCAGGTTCTGACCGCGTCCCGCCAGAAACTCGCTCAGGTCGCCCGTCCGCGCCGCCTGGCTGAGGGTGGTGGTCAGCGTGCTTCCCGAATCGACTCTTTGGCGCTGCGCTTCGACGCCGAGCCAGAAGAACAGTCTGTCGCGGCCGCCGTTGTACCCGGTGAACGGCAGCGGCAGCGGACCGCCGATGTTCCCGCCCGGATAGAAGAATCCACTCTTCGGTTTGTCGATCCCCAGGATGCTGTTCGATCGATCGTTCGCCGCGAGCCGGTGATCACGCCCGTACCAATAGGCGGCCCCGTGAAACTCGGAGCTTCCCCCCTTCGTGACCGCACTGATGTTGATGGCGCCCGAGCCGTACTCGGCGTTGAAGTTCGAGCTCTGAACCGTGACCTCCTGCACCATGTCGTTGTTCACGTTGACCATGACGCCCCCGCCTGCGCCGATGTCCATCAGGTTCGATCCGTCCAGGCTCACCGCATTGTTCGACGTGCGGACGCCGTTGATAGCGTAGGACTGCGTCTGGTTGGCCCCGAAGAGAAAGCTGACGCTCTCGAGCTGACTCTGATCGGGTGCGACGACACCCGGCAGAATCCGTAACAGCTCGAGCGAGCTGCGGCCGATGATCGAGAGATTGTCGATCTGGGCGGCGGACAATCGCCCTTCACGCGCGCCTGTTTCGGTCTGGACGATGTCGGCGGAGGTCGTGACGAGAACAGTCTCGGTTTGCGCGCCGATCGCCAACTGGATGTCGATGCCGCGTGTGTCGTTCGGTCCGAGAACAATGGCTGTCTGATGAAAGGTCTTGAATCCTGAGAGCTCGATGGACAGATCGAACGTTCCAGGGAAAAGGCCTATGAACTGGAAGCTTCCCCGGTCATCAGTCACCGCGGTGCGCAACGCTTGCGTACCTACGTCCAGCAGGGTCACGGTGGCACCAGGCGTTGCGCCGCCAGTCGTGTCCGTCACGTTGCCGCGCAGCGTCGCAGTGGTGCCGCCCACCTGCGCAAACGACGAGGCCGGAGTGCCAGCCAGGAGGGCGGCAGCACACAGCAACGACACCGGGCTGGGGACAGTGCGCATAGAAACAGTCGTTCAGGCTGTTCCGAGTGACGCGAGGGAGTTTACATCAGGGCGATGCCTCCATCCACTTGACACGAAAGGGAATCGATCTGCTGTTGTTGCTGCTCGAGCAGCGCCCGAACGTGGTGACCAAGGAGTCGATTCCGGGTCACAGACGGCCGGCTATTCGGGTATCTCCGGTATCAGACCGAGTCGCTGGGCAATGACCGACCGCTCTGCATCATCGTCCACGAACTCGCGCATGCGGTCGAACTTGCCGGTGTCGATCGCCGCGAGGGCACGAAGGCAATCCGGGAGTTCGTCCTGTCACGAGCGCTCGGAGACGATCCACTCGACTGGCGGGGGAGTGAAACCGAATTTCCGCGCACGATCACCCATCACGTGTGGCTGGAGTTGCTTGGCCGATTGAGGGGCCCCAGCGCGCTCGACTCGCTGGCACTCGCACGCGGGGTCTCGCTGCCACCAACGCAGGCGGCTCAGGCTGCGCCAGAAGAACCGCGCCCGAGTGCCTCTCGCGGTGCCAAGTGGTAAATGGAAGGTGCAGGAACCTTACGGACGGGTCCGCGAGAAGGTTCGCCTAACGACCGCGCGCTGAAGTCCGAGGTGAGGAGGCGCGAGCGCGAAATGTAGGTCTCAGCGGAAGTTCTCGATCAGCATCAGGTCCCTGGTCCACTCACCCCGCGGCACGAGCACGGACTTGCCGTCCGGCGAGACGGCGAACACGCTCGGCTGGTACGGCGCGTCCCGGGTTCGACCGATTACGGAATCGCGATTCGTCGCCGCGTCGACGAGATGCACGTTCCGATCGGGCCCCGGTCCGCACTCGGCGTAGTAGAGGCCAACGGCATTCGTGAAGATTGAGTATGCCCTCACGCACGGCAGTAGCTGTCGCGGAGCGCCGCCGGCGACAGGGGCGGCCAGCAACGGAGCATCGTCATTGGCTGCGGCCGGAGGCGAATAGAGCAACTCACGCCCATCGGGAGACACCCTGACGCGAAAGCTCGATCCTCCCGTGGTCAACTGCTCGGCGCGGCCGCCGCCCGCCGGGATCCGCCAGACGTTCCGCCCAGCCTTCTGGTCCGACGTGTAGTAGATCCAGCGGCCGTCAGGCGACCACACCGGGCAGTTCTCGTTTCCCGATTCGGTCGTCAGCCGCCTGGGGACGCCGCCATCGGCGTCCACGACGAAGAGGCTCCAGCTGCCGTCGTCGTGTTGCGAGTCGAACGCCACCTGACGACTGTCCGGCGAGAACGACGGCGAACCCTGAACCCACCCCAGACCGCGCGTGAGCTGGCGCGCGCCCGTGCCGTCCGCACGGGCCGTCCAGATCTCCCTCTCCTCGCCCCCCCGCGTCGAGCTGAAGACGAGCCGCTGCCCGTCGTGGGAGAAATTCACCTCGATGTCAGCGTAGGACGACGCCAGCACCGGTGGCGAGGTGTGGGTCGAATCGAGCGGGTGTTGACTGATCGTGTTCCGCTGAGACACGAACGCGAGCCGATCGCGATGGGCGGCCAGCGCCGGGCTGAGCGCCCCGTAGCCCACCAGTTCAAGGCGTTCGGGTGCGCCGTCTCCCACGACCGCCACGCGCCAGAGGTAGCGGCCGGACTCGTAGATGAGCGAGCGGCCATCACGCGTCCAGGTGACTGCCCACTCGAGGTCGAGACTGCGCAGCGGCGCCACCGTGCGCGCCGCCCCGGCTGGCATGAGCGCCGCGTCCAGCGCGAGCAGCCCCAACGAACACGCGAACGGAGCGGAGCAGGCCCTGAACGCGAGAGCCCGCCCGTCCGGCGAGAACGAAGGATGGCCGGCGAAGGCCTTCGTCGTGGTCAGCGTTCGCGGCTCGCCGCCCTGGACGGGGACCAGCAGGAGGCTGCTGCCGCCCTGGTCCGGGAGGCCACGGCCGGTTGCCAGCCATCGACCGTCGGGTGACCACGACAGGCCCAGCACGAAGGCGGCGCCCAGATCCGAGATCTTGCGCTCCGCACCGGTGACGGGTGAGACCGTATAAACCGTGGTCCTGTCCTGCCCGCGCCGCAAGAACGCGATCTCGCGGCCATCCGGTGACCAGGCAGGCGCGCCGTCCGGCAGGCCGTCCGTCGTGAGGCGCCGCAGTTCGCTCGACCCGACCAGTTTGAGGTAGATGTCCTCGTTGTCCTGTTTCTCGCCGTGCCACTCGAACGCCACCTGTTCGCCGTCCGGTGCGAAGGCCGGCTGGGACTCACGGCCGTGGAGTGTCGTCAGGGGGGTGAGCCGTTGATCGGGCTTGTCGAACCCGGCCCTCTGTTGCAGCCACCACCCGATGGCGATCGCCGCCACGACCGCCACCGCGGCCACGATGACGGCCGGGATCAGGCGCGCGCGCCGAGTCCGGTCGGGAGCGTGGACGGACGCCGACAAGCGGCCCGAGTCGGACTCCTCCTTGATCGCCTGTAGCTCAAGGCTGACGTCGCGCATCGTCTGGTACCGTCGATCCGGGTCCTTGCGAAGGCAGCGCAGGATCAGACGCTCGAGCTCGCGCGCCAGCGCGGGTACGACCGCGGTTGGTGGCGTCGGCTGCGCGCGGATGACGGCCGCCAACGTATCCACCGTGGAGGTGCCCGCAAACGCTCGCGTACCGGTGGCCATCTCATAGAGCATGGCGCCGAAGCTGAAGATGTCGCTGCGCGCATCGACCGTGCCGCCGGTCGCCTGCTCGGGTGCCATGTAGGCCGCGGTGCCCGCGATGGTCCCCGGCACGCTGAGGTCCCCATCGATCGCCACCGTGACCGTCGTTTCGTCTAGCCCCGTCGGCATCTCGACCAGTTTCGCGAGACCAAAGTCGAGCACTTTGACAGAACCGTCGCTGCCAATCATCACGTTGGCCGGCTTGAGGTCGCGATGGACGATGCCCCGCGCATGCGCGGCGGCGAGCGCGTCGGCCACGGGGATGGCGATGCGCAGCACCTCGCCGAGTCGCATGCCGCTGCGGGGGATCACCGCGTCGAGGCTGCGCCCGCGGACGTACTCCATCACGATGAAGTCGCGATCGCCTGCCGACTCGATCTCGTGGATGGTGACGATGTGGGGATGGTTGAGGGCAGAAGCCGCTTGCGCTTCCTGCACGAAACGGCGGCGCCGAGCCTCGTCGCCCAGCCTATCGGGCTGCAGGATCTTGATCGCGACTTCTCTCCCCAGCCGGAGATCGCGCGCCCGATAGACCTCGCCCATGCCCCCGGCGCCGACGAGCGTGAGGATCTCGTACGAGCCCAGGCGGGTGCCGGCAGTCAGCGGCATGTGTAAGCGTGGCCATTCTAGGGGTATCCGCTGCAGTGAGTCTATCGGTTCACTTGGCCCGGCCACAGCCGTGCCCGGCCGATTCAGCGACTCGACATCGCGCTCCAGGCACTCGAATCGGACCGCAACGACCGTTCTCCAGAATGACTGGCCTGAAAGAGTCCAGTGATCAATGCTTCAACGTCCAAGACAATCGAACGAAGCCATGTGGGGAGTCGTCGATGCGTACCAGCGAAGCGGAGGTGGCGTTTACCGTTTACAATCCGGGTGATCCGGTTCCTGCAACTCTGCGAGGGACCGTGTTCTACACGCCGAGATTCGATCCCAGTCAGCACCGAGCCGTTCTACTCCTTCACGGCTCTACGCTCGATAGGCGCTTTTGGGATGGCTTCAAAATTCCAGGTGCTCTTCGGTTCGCGGCTGAGCTCGCCCATTACAGCGATACCGCCGTCTTCACAGTCGATCGACTTGGTTACGGCGAGAGCCTCTACGATCGCGGCCCTGGTTCCGGGTTCAAGTTGACGCCAGACACCTACGTTGAGACGACCCACGAGATCATCGAGCAGATTCGCGAGGGTTCCTATGAAGTGCTCGACGGGCCTGCGCCTCCACAAGGAGCGTCAGGGGTTGTTCTTGGCGGTCAGAGCATGGGCGCTGCCGTCATCAATCTATATGCGACGCGCTACCAGGATATTGATGCGCTCGTGCCCTTTGGCTGGAGCAACCAGATGTTCGTCTTGCCCGGCGCGTCGTCTTCGATGTTTGTCAAGATTCTCAATGAGGTGGTGACTCCGCAACTAAACGCGGGTGCAGACTACGTCTACTTTTTCCCGCCAGAAGAAAACAACTACTCGAAGTACCTGTGAACAGGCCGTGTACCATGTGCCAGGCGTCGATCCGGACATTCTCACGCAGGCTTGTGCCAACGGCCTTCACAATCAGGTACCCGCCGGGGAACTCATCGGGGCGCGCCGGATGGCAGAACAGATCACCGCGAACATAAGCAACGTTGGACCTATTCCTATGCTCTTCATGTTCGCAAGACAGGACAATATGGTGCCCGGTCCGGAGTGGGGTGGTTTGGAGGGAAACGATGTCGACATCATCACCCCCGAGATCGCGCATTGGAAAGCGAACAGCATATGTAGGTTTTCGCTCTATGTCATAGAGGAGACCTCGCATGACTTCCCTCTGCACAAGAGTGCCGAGAGGACGGTGAAAGAAATGTCGAGATGGCTCAAGAGCTTCTAACCTGCCTTCTGTTGGCATTCGGACGATGCGAGCCAGATCGCAAAGGACATCGTCGTCGCGGCACTCAAGGATTTGATGAAACGGGGCTTCTCCAGTCGAGTATGCGATGAGCGCACGCGACGCTATCCGCCGGTGGATCGGGCGGCTCGCGTGGACCGCCGTGATTGTCTTCGTGACTATCGTGATCGGCGGCGCGCTGGACGCGCGCCGGCGGCTTCCCGACCTCGAGCCCTGGCACCGCATCGTCCCGCGCGATGCCCGGGCGGCCGACCTCACGCCGCAATCAACGCTCGCCGACTACCGGGCGATCGAAGACCGCGCGTTCAGGCAGGTCCACGACGAGATCGAGCAACGGCTCGATCCCGCCTGGCGAATCCCGGCGAACCGGTACAACCCTGACGGTCCGTCGTATCCCGGCCGGCTCGGAACGGATTGGAACCGGACGCAGGAGCTCTCGCCGGAGGGCGAGGCGATCGGCGGCGCATTGCTCGTCCACGGCCTGACGGACGCGCCCTACAGCATGCGGACGATCGCCGAGGATCTCCGCGAGCGCGGCTATCATGTGCTCGCTCTTCGGGTGCCGGGCCACGGCACGGTGCCCGCCGGCCTGACGGACGTCACGTGGGAGGACTGGCTCGCGGCCGTACGGCTCGGCGCACGGCACCTGAGCCGGACAATCGGCCCCGACCGCCCGCTCCTGCTGGTGGGCTATTCGAACGGCGGCGCGCTCGTCCTGAAGTACGTGCTCGACGCGCTCGAGGGCTCCGGGGATCCGCAGGCGGCGCGTCTCGTGCTGCTGTCACCAATGATCGGCGTGCCGCCGTTCGCGTGGCTCGCGCGCGTCATCAGCATGCTCGGACCCCTACCTGCGTTCGAGAAGGCACGGTGGCTCGACGTCTATCCGGAATACAACCCGTTCAAGTACAACTCATTCGCCGCGAACGCAGGCCTCCAGACCTGGCGCCTGACGACGACGTTGCAGGCGCAGATCGCGCGTGCTGCAGGTGCGGAGCTGGCGCCGCGAATGCCGCCGCTGCTGACGTTTCACTCGCTCGTCGACGCCACGGTGAGCACGCCGGCCGTCGTTCACGCGCTCTACGACGTCATCGCGGACGAACGCTCGGAGCTCGTGCTCTTCGACATCAACCGCGCGTCCGGGCTCGTGCCGTTCATCCGTCCCGGCGATGCGACGCTCCTGTCGCGCCTCACCGATCGGTCGTCCCGTCGTTACCGGCGCACGCTCGTCACCAATGTCGATGCGGCATCGCTCGATGTCGCCGAGCGATCCATTGCGCCAGGCGCGACCGCCATTGACACGGTCCCGCTCGGGCTCTCGTGGCCACGTGACGTGTACTCGTTGTCGCACGTTGCGATTCCGTTCCCCCTGTCGGATCCGGTGTACGGGCGCGAAGAGGTTGCCGGCGGCGCGCCGCGGGTGATTCGCCTCGGGCAGCTCAGCCCGCGCGGTGAGCGTGCCGTGTTCTCCGTGCCGTCCGACACCCTGATGCGACTGACGTGCAATCCGTTCTTCGACTACCAGCACGGACGCCTGGTGAAGTGGATAGGGAGGTCGCGATAGGGTGCTCAAGCGCGTTGCGCTCGTGCCAAGCTCTGCGCCGTCAGTCATAGACTCGCCGCGGCTGGCGCGAGTGCGAGCGGGATGCTTCCGGCTGGGGTGCTACCGAAAGTTTTCCACGACGATCAACTCGTCTATCGACGAATCTACACGCGAGAAGAGCACGGTCCGGCCGTCGCGGGACGCGGTGAGGCCCGAAACCTACCGTGCCGAGGTTCTCAGCCACCGTGGTTGACTGGGACGTGGAGAAATCGAAATATCGCAGCCGGGTCTCGCCGCCTGGTCTCTCAGTGAAAAACGCGCCCGCCTCGGGGGCCACGCGATCAATGTAGTACAGGCCGCCCTCGACCACGTCGAAGTTGCCAAGAACGACGCCGTCGAGCACTTTCACAGCCGCGCCACCGGCCGCGGGCAGCCGCCATATCGAGCCTGGGCGGTCCGCCGCATCGACGTAAAAGAGGTCTCCGTCGTACGACTCGATCGCAATCGCCCCTCTATTGGTCGTTACTTGGACGTGAGCGCCACCGGATGCCGGCATCTTCCAGATGCGCGACTCCCCTGTCTCGAGCCCTGCCGCGAAATAGATCCACTGCCCGTCTCGAGAGAAGCTCGGATACGCACCGCCCCGTGTGCCTCTGGTGATGTTTCTCGGCTGGCCACCACTCGCCGGGACGACGAGCACGTCGGGTCGTCCCTCCAGATCGCCGTGGAACGTGATCAGCGTGCCGTCGGGAGACCACTTCGGGAACCCGGGGAGGATAGCCATCGATGTGAGCTGGATCGCATTCGATCCGTCCAGATCGGCCACCCAGAACTCGAAGTCACCGGATCGGTCTGACAGGAACACCACGCGTCGCCCGTCAGGTGCCAAGTTGGCAATCGCGTCGGCTCGCGTCGACGCGATCGCGGCAGCCGGCGATGACGCGGCCGGAGCGCCCGCCTGGGCCGTATCCACGCGCCACACGTTCGTGTCAGCAAAGGTACGCACGTACACCAGGCGGCGGCCGTCCAGCGCTCGCGACACCACCGGTGTCATACCGTCCAGACCGACGAACGGCAGCCGGGTGGGCGTGCCGCCCTTCATGGCGTCGAGCCTCCAGAGCCCGTCGCGGGCAGAGAACAGAATGTCGCGAGTGCCAGATATCCAGGCCGCTTTCCCGGCCAACAGCGTCGTGGTCAAACGTACGGGGTTGCCTTCGGAAACACGTTGGCTGTTCAACGGCACGCGATAGAGCTCGCCGCTGAACGGCGTCTTATCTCTGCGGAACACCAACGAACTGCCGTCGGGAGAGATGGCGGGATCGGCACCCATGACCAACCCTTCCGGGTGGGTCAGCTGCTGCTTCTCACCGGTTTCGACGGAGACAAGGAATACGGCATCCGGTTTTGCATCTCCCAGTGTGTCAGTAAGGACCAGACACGTGGAATCCGGACACCACCCAAGCGAGGGCGGCCGGAAGAACGCCAGGCGCGGTGGATCTCCGCGACTTTGCGTGCCGGGCCTCCCAGTGGGGCAATCCGCCACACTTCACTCTTGCCGCCGGCCGGCCTGCGCCGAAGAAACGCGATCGTGCGGCCGTCGGGTGACCAGCTAGGGCTGTAATCGTTGCTCGGGTCGCTGGTCAGGCGGAACGGCGGGGAACCGACGCCAATCTGGTGAACGTAGATGTCCGGGTTGTCCTGCCGTGTGAACTGGGATTTTACGCCTCCGGTCAAAGGTTCGACCCGGCGGTGGTAACCTTCAGTCCCTCGGACGCGAGCCGTTCGGAGGACGGGATTGGGCCAACCTTCCAGGAGCCAATTCGGGCTTTCTTGATCGACATCAGCGAGCGAGTGCTGCGGCGCGACGGGCAGCCTGTGCCGCTGACACCAAAGGCGTTCGATCTCCTCGCGGCGCTGCTCGCGGCCAGGAGGTTCAAGCGTATGATGAGAGCAACCGTTATCAGTGTTTGTGTGCTTGTCGCCGGCTGCAATGGCCAGGGTGTGGAGTCACCCGTCTCTCCCACCAGCACGAGTGCGGCAATGGCCCAAACGGACGTGCCAGCCGGCTCGCCACAGACTCAGGCACAGAACGGCTCCGCACTCCCGTTTCGCGGGTCGTTCACGGGACAAACGAGCGGCACCGTGAACTGTCCTCCAACATGTCCACCTACCACGCTGACCGTCACTGGCACGGAGGAAGGCACGGCCACTCACCTGGGCCGCTTCACGGCTGACGTCGTGGAAGTCGTGGACAACGCGACCGCAAGTGGCGCTGGCACCATCGAATTCAGAGCAGCAAACGGCGATCGGCTGTCAGTCACAACCGTTGGTAGAGAAGTTGGTTTCACCCCCCCGAACATCTCAACGATCGAGCAGGTCGCCACGGTCATCGGTGGCACCGGCCGATTTGCCGGGGCAAGCGGCACGTTTACCGTGCGGTTCGTCCAGCTCATCGACTTCGCGAACGCTACCGCGACGTTGTCGGGTTCTTTCGAAGGACACATCAACCTGAACCACTGACTCGCATACCGCGCCATCGCTCGAGAGGCGCCGAACGGAGAGATGGGATCAGTTCCCGCCGCTCGCGGCAAAGGCTCGCCGTCTTCGTCCATGACGTCTCGGCCAGCGGCGATAGGTGCACCCAGCAGCCTGAAGAAGTTTGGCGAATGGAACCAAATCGAATCTGTTCTGACATCGCATCTGCCAGAGCCACGAGCATCCGTCTGCTCTGAACAGCTGCCAGATCCTCGAAGGTGTCTATTGCCCCACGCCGCAAATCGAGAAAATCTGGAACTCATAGCTCGCCGCGTACTACGACCAGACGATCGGCATTCCTGTAGGAAGGCTCCCGTAGGAGGAGTGCCTCAACGACGGTGCAGACTGCTGTAATCGCACCAGCACATTCGGGACTTCGTCGTCGGCCGAACAGGCCCACACCAGCGGCTCGCTCCACAGTCTCCGGCCCACGACCGGCGAACGACAGACACCTCCGACCGCAAGATCGAGCTCCTCGGTCTCGATCATTTTGAAGAGCCTCGATCCCACGCCGATTTCGAGCTCGACTTCAACCTTCGGATATTGACGGCTCAGGCGCTGTAACACCTTCGGTAGCCAGCTGCCGGTCAGGTCTTCACTGACTCCCACTCGGACTCTGCCAGCGTGCCGTACGCCAGAGAGAGCTGTGAACCGAGCTGCTGGGGTTTCGGGAAGGAATAAGGGATGAGGTTGGAGCGAGTCGATCGGAATCCCGCCACACTTGTCACTCCCATCGCTCGATCCAACGGCGTTAACACTATTTCATGACAGCGGCGCCGCGGGGCATTCGAAATCGAGGGTGGGACGACGGGAATGAGCGATGAAGGAGACAGCCGGCGGAAGGAGACAGGAGCGATGACTGCGGGACTGAGGATCGTGCGACGCATGGCTTCCGATCGAAACGCTGAGCACATGTTTCTGGGCGTCTCTGCGCTGCTGTTCGCCGCGAGCGCCGCCGTCACGATCGTCTGGAGCGCGTCCATGTCGGCGATGGGCGGGATGCCGATGCCCGGCGGCTGGACGATGTCGATGGCGTGGATGCGGATGCCTGGACAAACGTGGCTTGGCGGTGCGGTGTCGTTCGTCGGCATGTGGGTCGTGATGATGGTGGCGATGATGCTGCCGTCGTTGGTCCCGATGCTCTGGCGCTACCGCGAGGCCGTCACCACCGTCGGCGAGACGCGCCTCGGCCTGCTGACCGCGCTCATGGGTGTGGGGTACTTCTTCGTCTGGACAGTGATCGGCATCGCGGCTTACGCGCTGGGCGTCGCGCTGGCGGAGATGGAGATGCGACAGCCAGCGCTGTCGCGCGCCGTACCGCTTGCGGTCGGCATGGTCGTCCTGATTGCCGGCGCGTTTCAGTTCACCGCGAGGAAGGCGCATCACCTGGCGTGCTGCCGAGAGGCGCCCGGCCCCGGCCGTACGTTATCGGCGGACGCCGGCACCGCCTGGCGACACGGCGTGCGCCTCGGCATCCACTGCAGCAACAGCAGCGCCGGGCTCACAGCGATCCTCCTGGTCATCGGCGTCATGGACCTGCGCGCGATGGCCATGGTGACGGCAGCCATCACGGTCGAACGCCTTGCGCCTGCCGGTGAGCGCGTGGCGCGAGCCATCGGAACCGTCATCGCCGGCGCAGGGTTGCTTCTGATCGCGCGAGCGGCCAGCCTCGGATGACCTTAGTCGCGTCCGCGCCGTGAATTCGACGTCGCGGGCCAAGAACCGCAACAAGGAGAGAGACATGGAGAAGAACAAGAAGAGAGACAGCGAGCTCCCTACGAACACGCCGCCGATAGTGTCGCCGCAGGAGTGGGAGGCGGCGCGGCAGCGGCTCCTCGTGAAAGAGAAGGCCTTGACCCGCGCCCGTGACGCGATGGCCGCCGAGCGTCGTCAGATGCCATGGATGGCCGTGGAGAAGGCGTACGTATTCGACGGGCCCAAGGGCAAGGTGAGTTTGCTCGACATATTCGAGGGCCGCCCGCAGTTGATCGTCTATCGCGCCTTCTTCGAGCCCGGGGTGTTCGGCTGGCCCGAGCACGCCTGCCGCGGCTGCTCCCTGGGCGCCGATCAGGTCGCCCATCTGGCCCATCTGAACGCCCGCGACACCACGCTCGCCTACGCCTCACGCGCGTCGCAGAAGGACATCGAGCGCCTGAAAGCACGTATGGGTTGGACGATGCCCTGGTACACCATCACGGACAGCTTCGATGTCGACTTCGGCGTGGACGAGTGGCACGGCCATAACGCGTTCATCCGCGACGACGACAAGGTGTTCCGCACCTACTTCATCAACAACCGCGGCGACGAGGCGATGGGGACCACGTGGAGCTACCTCGATATCACGCCGCTCGGCCGTCAGGAGACTTGGGAGGACTCGCCCGAGGGTTACCCCCAGATCCCGCCGTACAAGTGGTGGAACTGGCACGACAACTACGACGCCGAGGCCTCGCCTGACCAGAAGTGGGTCGAGGTGTCCGACGCTGGAGAAGCCGCCTTCCGAAAGCGCGACGCAGAGGCGAAAGCATGACCGAGATTAGCAAGGGGTGAAACTTGAAAGACATCATGGGAGATGAACTGGAGCGCCCAAAATAGTCGATCGAAGCACCTTCCAGGCGGAAGAAAATCCGCAAGGGCGCGTGGCTGGTCGCCAGCGGCATCCAGATCGCCCGGTTCGACGCCGGCGCGCGCCTCGGCCTGCCAACGCCATAGCGCGAACACGACGGGCACGCCGAGGATCGAGAACACCGGATCGAGCGCGTTGAACCACGGCACGGGAATGGCGAAGGTGCCAAGATCGAGATTGACGTGATCCTGAGTCCAGACTGCGGCGGTGTTGAAAGACTGGAAGTACGATGTCGCAGGACACACGACGATCGCCAGCACTGCGCAGATTGCCCGGATGCGACGCCGCTCGGCAGCCGTGAGCTTGCGGCTCACGCTGAACGCGCGCTCCGCACGCGACGGTAAATGGCGATAGCCGACCGGATACGTCACCAAGCCGACCAGGATGAACAGAGCGGCCGCGCCGAATCCCCCATACCAGGCGTAGAGTTGCGCCAGCAATCCACAGACGATCGGCCCGAGCATCGAGCGACATTGATCGCCATCGAGAAGATCGTGTAGGCGCGCACGCGATTGGCTTCGTCGTCGACGGAGTACAGCGCGCCCGAACCTTCCACGACTGCTTCCACGTTCAGCTTCTCAGCAATGTCAGGTGTCGACGGTCGATCCTTGCCCTTGAACTGCATCGCCGATCCGCGCGAGATGACGCGAAGTGGGCTGATGGTCGCCAGGTTCGCTGTCAATTCATCGGTCATCCCCTCAGCGAAGCTACGCTGCAGCCTCTTAAACACAACTTGACCGATCGCATGATCGAGAGCTGACGCGCTCACCGCGACTGACCACAGGTACGCGCATTGCTGTCGGCGTCACGCCCGCATTTTTGCGCTCGTCGGCATCAGCGCGCAATCCAGCACAAGACGAATCGTCATGCTCGCGTCCGCTGGGAGCGCCTATCGAGTTCATCGAGCGTACGGATGACACGCCAGAGCCGATCTCGATCGCCCGCTGTCGGGAGTTGCTCGGCGAGGAGGCAGAATCGATGACCGATCAGGAGGTCGCGTTGATCTGCCGACACGCGAAAACGATCGCGTACATAGTGGTCGAGTTGTACCAAGAGGGTTGCCGGTTCCCGAGCAGAAGTCGTGCTTCGGAGACGCGCCTTGTCTGCACCGACGAACGGGTCTAAGCTGCCGACCATGGTCGGCGCGGTGATCTACGTTCGCGTCAGCACGAAAGGAGCAGACCGAGAACCTCAGAGCCTGCCGACCCAGCTTCGCGCCTGCGAGGAGTAGCAAGGGATAACGGAATGACGCCCTCCCGCCGAAACGACCTGTTCCCAGCGCTTTTTCAATCGCTATCACCGTCACGATCTCGTCGATTTTCCTGCCCGCGGTAATCAGATTGGCGGAGATTCTATGAAGCGTCGTGTCGTACTCGTAATCATCGGTGTGCTGATCCTGGGCTTGTTAGGAATCGGGCTTGGACTATCATCGAGTGGAGTTTCCTGGCGCCTCACAGTTCTCCGCCACAAGGCCAACGGCCGGATCGAAGACTTGAACTGGGTTGAACTCCTGGGGATGTTGCAGCCGGGTTCTAAGATCTACCTTAAAGGGTTGGTGGACAACCCCAACCCCTTTATTGTGATCAAGAATCCATACAGTTCGCCTGGTGACCGATCTGCTGGTCGGGAGTTGTTCCGGGATCGATGTGCAGGCTGCCATGGGTCGAATGCTCGCGGTGGCGATCACGGCCCCGATCTCCTGGAACCGACTCTGAAAAACGGCGACAGTCCCTGGGCCATGTTTCGCGTCGTCCAACGCGGCGTGCCCGGAACATCGATGGTTCCGGCCGCGTTGACTGAAAGCGAGCGCTGGCAGGTTGTAGCTTTCTTGGCCGCAGAGAGGGTTGGGTCCGCTAAGCCCAATACTGGTGATGACAAATTGGCCGTCCCACTGGACGTGAGTGCAAGCCGGCTTGAGCACAGTGAAGGAGAGCCCGCCAACTGGCTTATGTACTCGGGGCGCTATGCCGGCTGGCGATACTCATCGCTGGAGACGATCAATCGAAAGAATATTACCGATCTAAAGCTCGCGTGGGTCCTTCAGTTCAAGACCACCGAGTTCGTCGAGACGTCTCCGGTTGTAGTTGATGGCGTGATGTATCTGACTGAGCCTCCAAGTAACGTTGTTGCGCTCGACGCGAAGACTGGACAGCGCTTTTGGACGTACTTTGCCGAAGTTCCAGCCGACGTGCCTGTTTGTTGCTGGCGTGTGAATCGGGGCGTGGCGATTCTCGGCAACAAGGTTTTCGTGGGAACGCTCGACGGGCGGCTAGTGGCCCTTGATGCTCGTACGGGAAATGAGGTATGGCAGACGCGTGTCGCCGACTACAAAGCGGGTTATGCCATTACTGTCGCCCCTTTGGCGGTTCGGGGCAAAATCATCGTCGGCGTTGCCGGTGGCGAGTACGGTATTCGTGGCTTTCTCGATGCCTACGACGCCAAAAGCGGTCAGCGAGCGTGGCGGTTTTACACTATTCCCGGCCCGAATGAGCCAGGGAATGACACATGGACGGACGGAGAATCATGGCGCACCGGTGGCGGGCCGACCTGGGTAACGGGTTCGTTCGATCCGGATCTGGGGCTCGTCTACTGGGGTGTTGGCAACCCTTCTCCCGATTTCGATGGAACGGTGCGTCCTGGGGATAATCTTTTCACCAATTCCATCGTTGCGCTGGATATAAGTACGGGACGGCGTGCATGGCACTTTCAGTTCACGCCGCATGACGAACACGATTTTGATTCGAACCAGATTCCAGTCCTCGTGGATAAGGTTGTCGACGGCAAGGTTAATCGCCTGATGCTTTGGGCAAACCGGAATGGGTTCTATTACGTTCTGGATCGGCAGTCGGGACAGTTCCTTGCGGGAACTCCCTTCGCAAAGCAGAACTGGGCCGAACGGCTTGACCAGTCGGGTCGGCCGATTTTGACGGAGTTCGCCCACCCGACACGAAGGGGTGTCCTCACCTGGCCTGGCGTCGGTGCCACGAACTGGTGGCCGCCATCCTATAGTCCTATCCAGGACCTGTTCTTTGTGCCCTACATCGAATACCCAAAGGTGTTTTTTACCCGGGCTGGGGAACGATCACGGCAGCCCGACATAGGCGGAATGGTAATGGGAAGTGTATCCGAGGATTGGGGTGAGGTTTCCTTCCACACCGGTATTCGCGCGCTTGATCCACTAACCGGACGAGTGATCTGGGACCAACCGATGCCCAATCGGCACACTGCGGGCATGATCGGAGGGGTACTCACGACCGCGGGAGGCCTGGCTTTTGTGGGCGATAATACGACGTTTTACGCGCTGGACAGCTCGACTGGTCAGGCTCTGTGGAAGATGAACCTGGGCGGAGTCATCAACGCGCCTCCCATCAGTTTTGCCGTGGATTCGCGTCAGTTCGTTATCATCGCGGCAGGTAATTCGATATACGCGTTCAGCATGTGATGTCCATACAACAGGTATGGACTGACGAACGTATCGCTTGCCACTCGCTCGACTCAGCGAATGGGTCCGCAATGAATGAGTCGCACCTCTCGAACAATCTTCACGAGGTGCGAGCCTTAATCAACACCTAGTGGCTTGTACTGCCTGAAGCAGGACCGGGTACTGTGTGGCGCCATATGGCGCTGACGTTGACGACCGATGAACGCACCCAGCTCGAACGCCGCATACGTAGTCTCAAGATCCGCGCAGAGGACGCGCGCCGGGCGCGGGTGATTCTGATGCTGGCGAATGGCGACTCGTACTCGACCATTGAAGCGACGATCCCGTGCTATCGCGACTACATCAATCGGTGGCGCCGCCGCTTCCTGGCCGATCGGCTGGAGGGCCTGCGGCCGCGGTATCGCGGTCAGCCACCGACGATCCTGACGCCGACCATGGAAGCGCGGATCTTGGCAAAGACACAGCAGCCGCCGCCTGACGGCAGCACGCACTGGATACCCGCAAACTGGGCCGCGTACTCAAGATCCATCACAACCTCGTGGCGAAAGCCTGGCAGCGCGCCGGCCTTCAACCGCACCGGTTCGAACGCTACATGCAGTCGGACGATCCCGACTTCGAGCGGAAGGCCGCCGACGTGATTGGCCTCTACGTCAATCCGCCGGACCACGCCGCGGTCTTTGCCGTCGACGAGAAAACCGCCATTCAGGCGCTCGATCGCCTCGATCCCGTGCTGCCGCTGTCGCCGGGGCGGGCCGAGCGGCATGGCTTCGAATATTACCGGCACGGCACGCTGTCGCTCTTCGCCGCGCTCAACACCCAGTCGGGCGAGGTGCTCGGGCAGACGGTGCCGCGCCACACCAGCGCGGCCTTCGTCGACTTCCTCGGCGACATCGTGGCCAGTCAGCCGACGCGGCGCGAGATTCACGTCATCGCGGACAATCTCTCGACGCACAAGACCCAAGCCGTTCGCACCTTCTTGCTCGCGCATCCGCACGTGCGGCTGCATTTCATGCCGACCTATTCGTCGTGGCTCAACCAGGTCGAACTCTGGTTTTCGAAGATCGAGCGAGACCTCCTCGCGCGCGGCATCTTTACGTCCGTCGCTGACCTGGCCCGGAAGATTCGTCGATATATCCATCGCTACAACAAAGCCCCGAAGCCGATCCGCTGGGCCTATCGCAACCCAGCGCGTCGAATTAGCATGTACTTCAGCGAGTACGGTCCACTGGTACCTACTTTGTTAGATTCGCAGATCGATTTCCGCGAGTTTCTGCATGGTCTTCAAATAGTGCGGTCGCGTCACGAAGAAGTGCGCCGTCAAGATCTCCGTGATCACGGCTCGGGCGACCGGCAATGTCGGCAAGCGG
The DNA here is from genome assembly GCA_963800785.1 of Vicinamibacteria bacterium. Lineage (GTDB taxonomy): Bacteria > Acidobacteriota > Vicinamibacteria > Vicinamibacterales > JAENWD01 > JAENWD01. Next base: position 271,124 of record CAWDCH010000017.1, on the reverse strand, counting down.
GCGCCCGCACGTCGGCGTTCGTGCTGCAGCCACGTGTACGCCAGGGCGGTCAGCACGACGTGGCGATGCCACCCCACAAACGACCGTCCCTCGAAGTGGTCGAGTCCCAGTTCGTCTTTGAGCTCTTGGTACTGCTGCTCGATGGCCCACCGGTGATGCGCCAACTGCACCAGGGCGTTCCGCGAGGCGGTGGCCGGCAATGCGACGAAGTAGTGCTTGATGCGCGGCGTCGCACCGAGATCCCGTTCGCACAAGAGCCAGACCTCGGGGGCACGACGGCGGTGCGGCCAGCGTTGGGCGGGCGTCACCCGCAGCGCCGCGAAGTGGGCTTTCCACGGCCGGTTGGTGCCATTGCGCCACGTGACGACGCGCCACGCGCGCCGGGGCAACTGCTCGGCGATCGCGCGCACCGCGAGGGCGTTCGGATCCCCCTCGCGGAAGACGGTCAGATGCGACGAGATCCCGAGGGCGTAGGGAAGCTTGGCGCGGTGGAGGTACTGACGCAGCGTCCCGTTGTCCCCGAATTCCGCATCGCCCAGCACCGCCGTGACCTGCACGCCGCTGGCCCGCACCTGCCGCACCAACGCGAGCGCCAAGCGCCATTTCTCTTGGAAGCGCACCGTCGCGGGGATTCGCGCACGCTGCCGCGCGTCGGGCGTCAACCACTCCTCGGGCACATACAAGGCCGCGCCCAGCATCCACGCGCGCACGCCCGTCCACAGCGCCGCGGTGATCGCGACTTGACAGTTGGCGACCTTGCCCAAGGTGCCGCAATACTGGCGCGCGACGGCGACCGAGCGTCGACCCTGCTTCGGAAAACTCGTCCCGTCGAGAATCAAGACGCCGGTGCGCTCGGGGATCACCGCTCGGAGCTGCCGCCAGACGCGGTCGGCACTCCACGGCGCGTGGGTAATGAAGTGTTGGAACGATTGATAGGTGCCCGGATCGGTCACGCGCTCGAGCATCGCGCTCATCGACTTGCGCCGGCTGTCGCTCAGCAACCCGAGCAGATAGCGACGGAAGGCACCGCGCTGCGCCACGTGCGTGAAGCAGACCTCGAACGGCTCGAGCCACTCGCTCCAGCGGTCGAGCCACGCCGGCGCGTTGCGCGGCAGTCGCGACAGCACCGCGGGGCAGCGTACCGAAGTCCGCGAAGAAGTACAAGATCTTTAATCTCAGTTCCTGTCAGATCCCGGAGCGAATCTGCGAATCTAACAAAGTAAGGACCAGTCGGACGCGGGGCCCTTCCCAGCACTCGGCTCTTCCGCGACAGGTGTCGCATTGAGATTGGGTTCTCTACGGTGATGGGCCAGGGCCCCGAATGCCGCGAAGAACACTTCGTCAGGGCAAAGCTCCGGGGTCAGAATTCGTTGCAAGACAAGTCCCTCGATCAGGGCGTGAATCATACAGACCAACTGCTCCGGCGGCATGGGTAGTTCGCGTTCATCTCCGAGTGTACGCAGCCATTCCGCGCCAAGCTCGTAACTGCCGGCGGTGATCGCGCGAACTCGCTCGCGCAAATCCGGATTGGTCAGTGTGTAAGCCAGCCCCGTCAACCGTCCCACTGCAACCGTCGTCCGTTCCGGGATCGCCTCGAGCGTGGCCACGGCCATTGCCTGCATCACCTCGGGGAACGTCGCGCCAGGTTTGAGCCGTGGTGTCACCGGAGCCCAGTACGTCTGGCCGAGCGCGATGAAGAGCTCGTCGCGGTTCTTGAAGTTCCCGTAGATCGCCCCTGTCGTCATGCCCGCGCGTCGCGCGACCGCTTCAAGCGTGGTGCGCGCGTAGCCCTTTTCCCGAATCACGGCTCGCGCCGCTTCAAGGAGCTTGGCTCGCGTGCGGTCACGCTTGTCGCCCTTGGGCTTATTCCGCGGCGACTTGGTCCTTTTCACAGTCAACGAACTATAAAATAGTTGATCTATTTAATAATATCAATATTATTGTTGCATGTCTCAGCAGGATTCGATCGAAGGCGCTCTTCGAGCCTACGTCGATGCCGGAGCCCTCGCCGGCGCCGCGACGCTGGTGTGGCGGGGCGGACGAGGCGCGCAGACAGCGATCTTGGGCTGTCGGGATTTGGTGACGAATCTCCCCATCGAGCGAGACACGATTTTTCGAATCGCATCAATGACGAAGCCGCTGACGACCGTGGCCGCCTTGATGCTGTACGACGAAGGCCGCTTCGCACTGGACGAGCCAATCGCGGGCCATGCCCCGGAATTCGCCCGCCTTCGCGTCCTGCGCGATCCGAACGGGCCTCTGGACAAAACGGATGCGGCGGAGCGGCCGATCACGTTCGGCGATCTCCTGACGCACCGCTCAGGCCTCACCTACGGCGAGTTTCATCGTGGCCCGATCTCTCGCGCCTGCGCCCAAGCTCTCGGAGGGACGATCGACAATGCCCTCGGCCCCGATGAGTGGATCGCACGACTCGCCACCCTGCCTTTGATCGATCAGCCGGGGGCTGGCTTTCATTACGGACTGTCGACCGACCTGCTCGGATTCCTCATCGCGCGTCTCGAAGGTGTATCTCTCGGCGTTGTCCTCGAGCGGCGCATCTTCAGGCCGTTGGGCATGCGCGATACGGGTTTCGTCGTCCCGCGAGAGAAGCGAACTCGCCGCGCGGGCCTCTGCGGGTTCGACGCCGAGGGGAAGTTGACCGCCTTGACGGCGGCGCCTGGCGGGCACGCGCTTGCGGAACGGCCTGACGACATGACCTTCGAGTCGGGAGGTCAGGGCCTCTGGTCGACGTTGGACGACTATCTTGCCTTCGCCCGCATCTTCCTTGGTCGGGGAGAGGTCGACGGTGTACGCCTGCTGCGCCCGGAAACGTGCGCCATGATGGCCTCGAACCAGCTCACGTCGCACCAGCGGATGACCGCTCGAATGCTGGGCAGGTCGGTGTTTGCGGCCGGCCACGGCTATGGGATGGGTGTTGCCGTGGTGATGGAACCGGACAAGGCGGATCCCTTGACGTGTCGCGGCGGTGTCGGGACTGTCGGATGGCCCGGCGCGTATGGCGGCTGGTGGCAAGCGGACTCGAGCGACAACTCGGTCCTGATCTTTCTGACGCACAACATGGTGGAGCTGCAGCAAATGGCGAGTGGCATCGGTCTGGGCGCGTGGAGCGCCATAGCGAAGTTCCACGAACTCGCGTCCGCATGAGGGAGCCGTCCGGGACCCGGGTTGGGGGTTATGGCCCAGAACAGCGCCAGGTGGCGTGGTGCGCACTTGTCCCGAATGCAGCAAGAAAAGCTGCTGCTGGGCGTGGGTTGCCGACCCGACGTGCCGCAAGACGAATCACACGCCCATCACTGATGGGTCACTTCCGTTGACGGCTATTCCGCACGCAGCGCGGCGCACGGGTCGATCCTTGTCGCGCGGCGCGCGGGCAGCCATGCCGCCATCAGTCCCACCGCCATCAGCAGCAGCGTGACGATCGTGAACGCGATCGGATCGGTCGGCGTCACCCCGAACAGGAACCTCTGCAGCACGCGAGTCACGCCGACCGCCCCGGCGAGGCCGACGACTACGCCGGCGACGACGATGCGGAGCGCGCGCGTGAGCACGAGGCGGAGCACGTCGCGGCGGTCGGCGCCGAGCGCCATGCGCACACCGATCTCGCGGCGGCGCTGCGTCACCGCGTAGGCCATCAATCCGTAGATGCCGACCGTCGCGATCAGCGTCGCGGTCATCGCGAACAGCGCCAGCAGCAACATCCGGAAACGCGGCGGCGCCACCGACGCCGCCACGGCTTCGTCCATCGTCACTGTGCCCTCGATCGGCAGATCGGGCGCGACGCGGCGAATTTCAGCGCGGATGCCTTCGACCACGCTGCCGGGTGTGGCCGTGCGCGCGACGAACGACACGAACCGCAGGACGAAGGGTTGCGCATGCTCCTGTTGGAACGGCACGTAGATCATGGGCTGCACTTCCGTATCGAGTCCCATCTGACGGATGTCCGCGACCACGCCCACCACCGTCAGCCACTCGCCTTGATCGCCCAGGCGCACGCGCCGGCCGAGCGCCTCGCCCGGACCACCCGGAAAGTAGTCGCGCACGATGCGCTCGCTGACGATCGCCACGTTCAGCGCTCCCGCCGTGTCCCGTGCGGTGAACTCGCGTCCCGCCAGCAGCGGAATCCCCATGGTCTTGAAATAGCCCGCCTCGATCTTGGGCCTGCCGGCATCGAGCGTCGGCTTCGGCTGCCCTTCGATGCCGAATTCGTCGCGGATGAACATCATGCCGAACGGCGCCGAGTTGACCAGGCTCGCCGACGTCACACCCGGCAGGTAGTGGATGCGATCGAGCACGCCGCGCGCGAACGCCTGGATGCGCTGGGGTTCGGCGTAGAGGCGTTCGGGCAGCGTCACCCTGACGGTCTGGACGACGCCGTCGCGCCCGCTCGCTTCGAAGCCGGGCGACACTGACGTGAGACGCACGAAGCTGTGAATCAGCAGGCCAGCGGCGATCAGGAGGACGAGCGTCATCGCGATCTGCCCGGCGACCAGCAGCGTCCGCAGCCGCTCGCCCTGGCGGTCGCTCGTCGTGCGCGTTTCGCCGGCGTGCAGCGCGAGGCCTTCGCCAAACGCGGCCCCGCCGAGGCGCAGGGCCGGCACGAGGCCGATCAGCAGAGTCGAGACGAGCGACAAGCCGACGCAGAACGCCATCACGCGCGCGTCGATCATGATGCCGCCGAGGCGTGGCAGCACGGATTGCGGCACGAGCGGCAGCGTGACGTCGATCGCGATCCAGGCGAGCATCATTCCGAGCGACGCGCCCACCAGCGACAACACGACCGCTTCCGTCAGCAACTGACACACGATCCGCCGGCGTCCCGCGCCAAGGGCCATGCGGACGGACAGTTCGCCGCGGCGCGCGGTGAGGCGTGCCATCTGCAGGTTCGCGACGTTGACGCAGGCGATCAGGAGCACGAACGACACCGCCCCGAGCAGGATCAGCAGCAGCGGGCGCACCGACTCCGCGCCGTACTCCTGCAAGCCGACCGCGCGCGCGATTGTCCGGACGTTCGACGCGCGTGCGCCCTCCATCCCGAGAGCGCCCGGGGGCGCGATCGACGGATCGTTTACCAGCGCCGTCAATTCCGCGACCGCGCGTTCCCCGGTCACACCTGGCTTCATACGGCCCAGCAGGAAGAGAAACGCGTTCATGCCGGTGTCGCCGGGCCAGCGATTGGGCAGAAAGACGTCTGCTTCCGGCAGCGCGCCGTTCCGGATCACCGGCCTGAAGCTGAAGTCCGGCGGCAGCACGCCGACGACGGTACGGGGGAGGCCGTCGATGGTGATGGACTGTCCGACGATCGCCGGATCGGCCTTGAACGACGTGCGCCACAGCCGATCGCTGACAATCGCGCTGCCATCGTCATCTGGCGTCGCGGCGCCGGTGAGGAACGCGCGGCCGCGCGCGGGATGGACGCCCAGCGTGGCGAAGAAATTCGGACTCACGTCGAGCGCGGGCAATGTTCGCGGCTCGCCGCGTCCGGTGAGCGGCGCGTCGATCGGGACGTAGGCCGCGAGATCGTCGAGCGCGGTGACGCGCGGGCGCAGCGCCTCGTACGACACGGGCGCCCAGGTCGAGAACGTCTTGACGCCCGTCTCGGTCTGCTGCGCTGACGAGAGGATGACGAGTCGATCGGGATTGGCATACGGCAGCGGACGCCAGAGCACGCCGTAGGCGACGGAGAAAACCGCGGTATTGAGGCCGATGCCGAGCGCGAGCGTGGCGAGGGCGGTGAAGGTGAAAGCCGGATCGCGGCGCATCAATCGCAGCGCGTGACGCACGTCCTGCGCGAACGTTTCGACCGTCGGGAAGATCCACGGGTCGCGCGACTGTTCGCGCAGCCGCAGCGGATTGCCCATCCGCCGCCGCGCCGCCGCCCGCGCCTCGTCGCCGCTCAGGCCATCCGCGTCGGCGAGGGCGTGCGCCTTCATCTCCTCGTGAAAGCGCAGCTCGTCTTCCAGATCCCGATCGAACTGATTCCGTTGGAAGAAGAACAGCAGACGTCGGAGCACAGAACCCACGGCACCCTCCTGAGAGTCAGGACACTACGTCGTCTTCATCACGCGCCTGATCGCGCCGAACATCTGGGAGAATCGCGATTCCTCGACGCCGAGCTGTTTCTTCCCGGCAGTCGTGAGCGTGTAGAAGCGCGCTCGGCGGTTGTTCGCCGAAATCTTCCACTCGGCCAACACCCATCCCTTGACGAGCATCCGCTGCAGCGCCGGATATAGCGATCCCTCTTCGATCGTCAGCACGTCCGCCGACAGCATCTGGATGTGCTGCGCGATGCCGTAGCCGTGCATCGACTCGATCGACAGCGTCTTCAGAATCAACATCTCGAGCGTGCCCGGAAGCAGCTCGTTCTTGCTCTTCGTCTTGGCTTCCTTCATCAGCTCCTCTTTGCATAGACGGACTATGGAAGTGGAAAGTTTCCTCCCTTTGGGGAGAGGCTGTCAACTGTGCACGTGGAGGTACGATCCGTGGCAGGGTGCGAAGTACAGCGGACTGTAACGGGCGCGGATAGTGATGCTGCGCATCACCGCGATGCGCGTCGTTCTTATGACGTGGCGTTCAGAACTCCGGGCTGAATGCGTTGCGCACACTCTGGTGAGGCGGCACTGGCAAGACGTCGGGAGAGCGACTCGACGGCCGAGGTGACGAAGAGGCCATCAGCAACGAAGAACCTCATGCGAAGACCGATGTCGATTGTGCGTGGTTGGAGCGAACCGCCCTCTGCAGTCGAACCGAGGAACAGGACACGCCGGAACTCGTTGAAATGTCCGCCGCCGCGCAACAACGCCTCTCCGCGGTCGTCCCGAAGAACGACCAGCTCGTATACGCTCGAGCGAGTCTTCACCACAATCGTCTCCAGCTCCGCACATGAATCAATGTGAATCGACATTTGTCATACCTCCTCAGCGTGTGCGGTCATTCCTTCGGATGACGCGTCTCGCCCAGTGCGAGCAGCGTGATGATTGCGTCGACCAGTAAGCCCCCGTTCATGGCAACTTCTCCTCTTCGCTAGTGATCTCCATCCGGCATCAAGCCAATCGCACATCGCGCGGCCCGGCCTCAGTGCTGCCATTCCCCTCTCACGGGCTCACCCAGGAACCACAGATCAGCATCCGTCCGGGAGAACAGTTCGATCTCGTCCTGACTGAGATCGAAGCCTCGCAGAAACAGCTCGGCCACCGTCTCCATCCGGTCGAGCGCAAATCGGATGCGCAGGTTCTCATCGGTGAGCAGCTTCTCGATGACCATTCCCACCCCCGCTTGTGACATGGCGTCGCCTCCTTCGCAGCTGCACCGGGCCAGGGCAACATCCACGCCACCGCGGGCCAGCAGCGCCAGGCCGATGCTGCGCGGCACCGACGTCCCTAGTGCGTCACACGGACATCTGCTGTCCCGAACCCGTTCAGTTCAGCGGCGGGACGAAACCGGTGGGATTCTGGACCGCGCGTGGGCGCACGCCATGTGCGCTTACACGCACTGCCGTGCGAGTCCGTCCGTGTCCAACACTGTCCGTACATGCACAGTTGCCGGGCGCAGCTGTCGTGTTGTGTGCGAATTGTCGGGCGGGGTCGCGATCGTTGCCGCGATTTGGGGGTCGGCACCGTCCTTGCCAAATAGCCCCGCGATGGCGATTGGCCATTCGGGAGGACTAAATGGAGAACGCAAATCAGGCGTCGGAGGCCCAGGTCAGCAATTGGACACTGGCGACGGGGACGCAGCCCGGCGAGCGTCACGTCTATCCGGCTGCGCAGCGAGATGCCTCGTGTGCGCCCGCGCCGGAACGTGGTCGCGGCTGAACGCGCGCGACGCGGTGCGAATTGTCGGCGCCCCGGGTCGCACCGAGCGTGGTGGCTTCCGCGGACAATCCGTTCGTGATCGCGCATCAGGTTGTTCGATGAGGAGTGCTGGTTCTTGATCGTTGACGAAGTGCGGAGGGTAGAGAGCGATCGGTGGTGTCATTCCGTCGATCCGCGTGACGTCAGCCATCCGCGCAACCGCACGTCGGGGCGGTCCTCGATGACCAGTCCAACGGCCGCTCGTGACATGACGTCGCCTCCTTCGGAGCGACACCGGGCCACGGCAACATCCAGGATTCCGGACTGCCCGTGAGCGGACGCAATGCGTGGTTCCACGCACTACGCACATCCGGTCCAGAGGGACGCCAGCCGTGATCGGCGATTCGCGCGAGACAGCGAGGCTGGCTTCGGTTTTGCCATCGACGCCAATGGAGGCCGCGATCTGGTGTCGGCCCGGTTCAACGATCCGTCACCGTCAGTAAATGGGGGATGCAGGTGTTCGAGCGAGGTGAGACATCGAGAGTGCGCCTTACCAAGCGATTGATCCGTCGACGCGGTGTCATCGCCGTGTTGTTCTGGATCGTGCTGGCGGCTACAACGGCAATCGCACAGCAAAGTGCCGGAACAGTAACCGAGACGGTCACCACGCGCGTCAATCGAGATCTGAATGGAAGGGACGCCGTGAGCGAGAAGGTGGTGACGCACCGCGCTCGAAACCATCACGAGGAACGGGTCGTCATTGAAACCTACTTACCGTCGATGGAGGCGGGTCGCCTCGCGCTGAGCCAGCGAGTCCAGCGCGTGACGACAGTGACCGACGATGGGAGTCAGACAGTCGAAGAAACCGCAGAACCTAATCCCGTCGCGCCGGGCGACCCGATGCGAATCGTCCAACGTAGCCTGACGACGGTGCGTAGAAGCGGAAGCGACTCGTACGTGACCGAGCGGCACGTCTTCGAACCGGACGGTAACGGCCGGCTCGTGCTCGTCCGCAGGCAGACTGCACACACGTCCCGTGACTGACGCCTGGAGACCCAGCGCAGGAGGACAAGCAAGATACGTATCGCGACGTTCGCGACGAGTGTGTGGCTGACACTGCTCGGCACGATTGCGCTGACCCAGAGCGTGAGTTCGACTACGATCGCGCCGCGCACTTTTCGAATTACAAGACATACGCGTGGACTCGCGGCACCAACTTGGCCAAGAGCTGAACCACCCGCGTCGTTCGAGCCATCGATGCCGCGCTCGTGACGAAGGGGCTCGCGCGGGTCGAACCCGGTGCCAGCCCCGACGTGCTCGTCGCCTACCACGACATCTCCGATGCACGGACACGCGCGATTGTGTGGCGGAGCCTCGCCAGCAGTGACATCAGGCCAACCGACAAGCCGGAGAGCCGCGACCAGAAGATCGCGAAGGCGACGGCGAAGATGTTCAAGAACTTCCCGCCGAAGCCGTAACGGCGCAACGCGATTCGCTACCCGGGGCCGTGGATTTGCGATGTCCTCGGTGAGCTACGCCTCGGGCGGTTTCTCGAGCCCGTACTTCTGCAGTCGGAGATAGAGCTGCGTGCGCGTCAGGCCGAGACGCGTGGCGGCCCGCGTCCGGTTCCAGCGGCACTCGCGCAGGACCTGGGCGATGGTCTCGCGCTCGATCGTGCCGAGGTCGGTGGAGACCGCGCCCGGCGGCTTGCCCGTCGCGTCCAGTGCGAGGTGCTCCGCACCGATGAGTCCGCCTTCGCAGAGAATCGCCGCGCGCTCGAGCGCGTTGCGGAGCTCGCGGACGTTGCCCGGCCAATGGTAGCGGAGCAGCGCCTCCCGGGCGTCCCGCGTCAGGCCCGCCGGCGGCCGCGCGAACGACTTCCCGATGTCCTGCAGCGACGCCTCGCTGAGCGGGAGGATGTCGGCGGCGCGCTCCCGGAGGGGCGGGATCGCGATGTCGAATACCTTCAGCCGGTAGAACAGGTCCTCGCGGAAGTCGCCACGTTCCACGGCCTTCCGCAGGTCGCGGTTGGTCGCTGCGATCACGCGAATGTTCGCCTTCAGGATGCGGGTGCCCCCGAGCCGCTGGAACTCGCGTTCCTGCAGCACGCGCAGGAACTTCGCCTGCGCCGCCAAGCTCATTTCGGTGACTTCGTCCAGAAACAACACGCCGGCGGCGGCCAGCTCGATTTGCCCCGGCTTGGCCTGCTGGGCGCTGGTGAACGCGCCGCGCTCGTAACCGAAGAGCTCTGACTCGAGCAACTGCTCGGGCAGCGCCGCACAGTTCAACGCGACGAACGGGCCGCGGTTTCTCGCGGATGCGCGATGGATGAATCGGGCCACGACTTCCTTGCCGGTACCGGACTCACCCGTCACGAGCACGGTCGTGTCCGTTTCCGCGACCTGGGTCGCCTTCTTCAACACGTCGCGCCATTCCGCGGATTCGCCCACGATGCGGATCTGAGTTTTCGATTCGAGCTCCTGGGAGAGCGTCTGCACCCGCGCTTCGAGGAGCTCCGCGCGTGCCTGCGCCTCGGCGGCCTGTCGTTCCACTTTGACGAGCTGCTCGTGCGACACCGAAAGTGCAACGTAATCCGCGATCCGGCGTGCCAGTGGCAGATCGCGCTGTTCGAACGCTCCCGGCCGCTTCGACCAGAAGGAGAGTTCTAATACCTGCTCACGGGCTGGGAGCCTCACGCTCATGAATGAGTGATATCCGGCGGCGAAGACAGGCGCAAATGCGTCTGCGGGTTCAAAGACCGGCAGTGGCGCCGTGGTGATGTCGGCGATGATGACTTCCTTGGGCATCGGGGTCTTGTGCATGACGAACGGCGGGTCGGGGAAGTCATCAGGCGAGTGGGCCTGGCGCACGAAATGACGGTCCTGATCGACGAAGACCATCGCTGATGCGTCGTGCGGCAGCATCTTCCTGGCAATTTCCGAGACGCGCGGAAACACCGTGCGGATGTCGAGGACGTCAGAGATGGTACGGAGCAGCTCGACAGACGCTCTCGATCTCGGCCGAGCGCTGACGCTCGACAGCCGCCTCACGGGCCTGCTCGGCGAGTCGCTGATAGGCCAGCCCGTGTCCGAGGAAATTGGCGAGCCGCTGCGCGTTAAGCAGGTCGCTCGCCGAATACCCCTGAGAGTCCTGCGAAAACAATGCAAACGCGCCTACTACTCGATCGTCGATCTTGACGGGGACCTTCAGGCCGCGTCGCAGGCCACGGTCCGATTCTGGTACGATATCGAATACCTGCGGCTCGATATCGTCGAGAACCGTTCCTGCCGTCTTGCCTGCCGCTTCTTCCCACACGCCGTCGCGCGTTCTGGCGTAGACGGAAGGGGATCCATCTTCGGTCAACAGGACGAGCTGGGCCTCGTCGTACGGGACGATCCGGCAGATGACCGGGCTCAGGTGCCGCAACAGGCCAGGAAGATCGGCCTTGCTCGAGAGGGCCGCCACCATATCGTCCAACACGGCCAACGGTTGGCTGGCGTACGCTGACGAATCGACACCCGACGCCATCATCACCTCCGCCTGCACGGCGCTCGCGCCGCGCACCGCATATCGGGCCCAATCATAGCGTCCACTGTCCCACGTCGCGTGCCACATGGGCCGGGCAGCCGGCTGCACGTTGACGCGCACGCCGCGTGGATTCGGACGGGGCCGGCGCTCGCCAGACCGCGGCCTTCAGCGCATTGTGGCCGGTTTCACGCGAATCGGCAGACGGCAGCCTCGTTGCTCTTGCGCACGGCATCGGGCGAGGCGCTGAATGACGCGAGCGCTCCCAAGGAGGATGCTCCCGAGAAAGAGAGACTCGCCTCGGGGCGTGTGGATCATGGCACAAAGAACCGTGCAGCTCATTATCGGACAGATTCTGACAGACGAGGAGTTTCGCGCCGCCTTTGTCGAGCGGCCGATCGAAACCCTCAACACGTTACGAGACCGGGGCTTCGAGCTCACGAACGTTGAAGTCGACGCGCTCGCCCGGACGGATCGGCGGTTATGGGATTGTGGCGCGGAGCGGGTTGACCCGCGGCTTCAGCGCTGTCGACTGAATGGCGGAAAAGGCTGAAACGCCAGATTGCTGTGCGTCCGGCTTCCGTGATCGAGGGACATGTCCGTCCAATTGTTGTTCTGCTGTATCTGCATCAGCCAGCTATTAGAGAACGGGTTGGGTCGCCTCTTGGGCCAGCGCGGCGGCAGACTGGCTCTGATCCCCTGACGGCTGCGTGGCGCTTGTCGCCTGGGCTTGCGCCAGTCCTGCGTTGGCCAGACACGTCAATGCGAGGACGACGCCCACAATCGTTATGACCTTCTGCCGCGTCATATCCAACTTCTCCGTTCATCTCCATTCATCGGTCGTGGCTGACGGGTTTGGTCAGGACGATAGGCGATGGTCCATCCTGCTCGCGTCACCCATGCTCGGCACGAATGTGTGCCGATAGCACGCAATGGCAAAAGGGATGCCTGACGCTTTAACTTCAAGCCTGACCGCTTCCAGGGCCTGATTCGGCTCGATCCCATCACGCAGAGCCGGCGCCGACGGAACACCGCGCTGCTTCGGCACCCGCCGCGTGTTATCGCACGCCCCGCGCGAAAGGACACAGTCCCTTGGCCAGCAACCGTAAAGAAACACGTGCATTCCGGCCTGTCCGCGAGCGAACGTGCGCTGGCATCGCCGTTGCCCTCTGCCGACGCGTGACGGATGGACCGCACAAAGCTAGTGACGTTCGCCTCGATGGCGGGGGTCGTGGAGATGGTATGCAGGGACTCGCGAGATTCGCCCGGCATCTTGTGTCAAGTCTTCTGGTGACCTGGCTGGTCTCGTTTGCCGCGCCATGTGTTGCCCAAGAGCTAGAGACACTTGCTGTACCGGCTGCGCCTGATGCAGGTGATGGACATGACTCGGTATTCGTGCCCGGGGGCTTTCTAGGAGTGCTGGTTCCGGTGCAGGACCGGATCGCTCTGAACCTCTACGGTTTTTACTACGGTGAAGTGAAAGCGCCGGTCGCACAGTTTGACGTTCCTATTCGGACGACAAAGTTTCTCACGATTACTCCCAGCTACTTGTATTACGAGGCTCCTCCAAGCGGCCTGAACAAGGCCTCGGAGCATCCGTTAGGTGTTACTGACACGTTCGAGGAGAACCAATTTCGGATCGACGGGACCGTGAAGTTCTCCATTCACAAATTCGAGATCGCCGACCGCAACATGTATGTCAGAAGGTTTCGTCCGACGGATGAAATCAACCGCTATCGCCATCGAATTGGGATCGCGCTTCCCCTCGCGGTCAATGGCCGCATCTGGAAAGCTTTCGCGACTTACGAAGCGTTTTACGAGCGGCAAAACGGTGGGTGGAACAGACATCGAGTCGCAGCTGGCGTGACCCTGCCGCTCGAGAAGCGCGTGTCGTTTCAGCCATCCTACATCTGGGAAAACAATAGAGTTCGAGGACTTAGAGACATCAACTACCTGCAGTTCGGGCTGATTGTCAGCACGAAATAGAACCTGATTCATCAACTAACTCGAAAAGGAGACGTCAATGTCGAAAGTGTTACAACGGGGAACCGCACTGCTTGCCGTGCTGATGGCCAGCCTGGTGTTTGTCACGACCGCGCTGGCGCAGATGCCAACATCGCCCTGGAAGAAGGGCGCGCCATTCCCGGAGCCCGATGAGGAGCTCTACGGCGTCGCCCTCAACGGCAAGCTCTACGTGTTTGGCGGCTGGGACGGGGGCAAGGCGCGCGGCGTCGCCTACGAGTACGACCCGGCCACTGACAAATGGACGAAGAAGACGTCGATGCCGCGGCCGGCGCACCATGCGGCCCTGGCCGCTGCGAACGGCAAGATCTATGTGATGGGCGGCTTCGTCGCCCCAAAGGACACTGCCATCCCAGTTGGCGGCGCCTGGGAACCGATTGACAACGCGTGGGAGTACGACCCGGCGGCGGATTCCTGGAAGTCGCTGCCCCCGCTGCCTGGCAAGCGCGGGTCCGCGGTCGCCGCGGAAGTCGGCGGCAAGATCTACGTGATCGGCGGCGCCACCACGGTGGACGGGGCCAAAGACCCGTTCTTCACGTTCTTCGGCCCGTCGCGGGTGCTCGGGACCAACGAGGTGTACGACCCGGCCACGAACAAGTGGGAGAGCCGCCGGCCGATGTCCGTGCCGCGCAACCACGCCTTCGGCGGCGTCGTCAACGGCAAGATCTACGTCATCGGCGGCCGGACCGGACACGGCTTCATCCTGTCCGCCACTAACACCGATGTGGTGGAGGAGTACAACCCCATCAACGACTCGTGGAGCGTGCCGAAGGAACGGATGCCCACAGCCCGAAGCGGGGGCGCGTCGGGCTTTGACGGCCGCCGGATCTACGTCGCCGGCGGCGAGGTGACGACCAAGGATCTCGTCGGTGCGTTTAAAAGCGTCGAGGCGTACGAGCCGGCGACCAATTCGTGGACGACGCTGCCCTCCATGCCGATGCCGCGTCACGGCATCGCCGGCGCGGTGATCGGCAATCGCTTTCACCTGGTGAGTGGGATGATGCAGTCGGCCGGCGCGCTGACGTTCCTCGACCCGACTCTGTCAACGCACACGGCACTGCACGACATCCTCGAGCTGCAGTTTGGTGCGCCGCCGCCAACAGCCGCGGCTCCCAAGAGCACGGCCGCGACGCCGTCGGCGGCTCCGGCCACGGCGAGCGCAACGACGACCCCGTCCCAACCGGCAACGGCCGGTCCCGAGGGCGCAGCGCCAGCGCCCTCGCAGGCCGCAAAAAAGCTCTACACGCGCTACAACGTCAACAGCCCGCAGGGTCAGGTGATGCTCGCGAAGTACGCGCGGGCCATCGAGATCATGCGGGAGTTGCCGGAACACGACCAGCGTTCATGGAAGTGGTGGTGGAATACTCACTGGGTCAAGGGCTTCCCTGCGGCCCTGTGGGATCTGTCCAAGAAGAGAAAGGCGGAGGTGATTGCATCGCTTCCGCCGGAGTATCGCGCCGACGCCGAAGCGGTGTGGAACGGCTGCCAGGCCCACCCCTACAACCCTTCCGACCCCGAGCAGTATCAACAGTGGTACTTCCTGCCCTGGCATCGGCTGATGCTTCATCAGTTCGAAGGGGTCATTCGCGAGGTACTGAACGACGAGGAGTTTTCGCTTCCCTACTGGAACCCGATTACCGGCAATCCCGACGATCTCATCGTCCCCGCCGTGTTCCGGGACCCGGGCAGCACCCTCTACAACGGCACTCGCTGGTTCTGGGTGAATGGGGGCGAACGGATCGACACGCTCTATAGAGACTGGATCTCGCTCGACGCCCTCAACGAGAAGTTCTACATCGATTCGCCCACGGGCAGCCTTGGCTTCAATCCCCGGCTCGACCAGAACCCGCACTTCTTCACCCATTTCGCCCTCGGCGGCGACATGGCCGAGTTCTCCACGGTCGGCGGCGACCCCATGTTCTATCTCCATCACGCCAACGTCGACCGGCTATGGGAAAGCTGGAATCGGCTCGGCAACGAGAATCCCACGGATCCCAAATACCTCGATCGCAAGTTCGCGTTCGGGGACAGAAGCGGCAAGCGCGCCGATCTGCTGGTCAGCGCGAGTGATCGTACCGCGCGGCTCGGCTACGAATTCGACAGCTACGAACAGCCGCCCCAGCCACGGCGCCTGTCCACTGAGGAGACCGCCGAGAGAACTCGCGTTTACAAGACCCTTCACGAGCGTGCCCTCGGGGGTACGCACGCATGCGCCGATGACTTCTGGAGGAGCACAGCGATGATCCTGAAGCTCGTGATCAGCCTGGTCTTCGTCGGCGCCGCCGTCCAAAAACTCACCGGCAAGGTAGCCCCGAACTGGCAGCAGTGGGGCTACTCGCGTCGGTTCATGTATGCGACCGCCATCGCGGAACTTGTCGCGCTGGCGTTCTTCTGGTGGCCGGGACTCGAGCTCATTGGTGCCGCAGGCCTTGGTCTGGTGATGCTCGGCGCACTTGGAACCCTCATCGGGCATCGCGAAGGACCATCCCACGTTGCCTTGGCCGCACTGACGCTACTCCTTGTGGTGGTGCGGTCGTACCTGACAGTGGTCGGATGACAACCAACGAGAACGAAGGCCGTTCGGACGCCGCGTTGACGGCAGCCTGACCGGGAGACCACGTCAATGACACGCATCATCTCTGTCACCGCGGTTGCCGTTTTCCTCGCCGTCGGCTCGTTCGCCGGCGGCACGTGGTGGGCGCACCGGTCCGGCGCGGCGCGCGCGAGCGCGCACGCCGCAACCGTTTACACCTGCCCGATGCACCCGGACTACCGCAGCGACCATCCAGGCAACTGCCCGATCTGCGGCATGCCCCTCGAGGCTGATCGTGCGGGCGGGGCCACCGGCGGCGACGCCGCGGCCCGCGCGCTCCCGCCCGGCGCCGTGCAGGTGACGCCCGAGCGGCAGCAGGCGATCGGCGTCCGGCTCGGCGTTGTCAGCCGGATGGCCGGCACCCGGTTGCTGCGGACGACCGGGCGCGTGGCGCCCGACGAGAACCGGACGTATCCAATCGTCGCCGCCGTGAGCGGCTGGATCCGCGACGTCGAGAGCGTCACGACGGGCGACGCCGTGAAGAAGGATCAAGTGCTCGCATCGTTCTACGCGCCCGAGGCCGAGTTCAGGAGCGCGCAGCAGTCGGTACTACACCGGTCTCGAAGCGTTCTACCGCATGACCGTCACGCAGCCGCAGCCGCAGCCACGGTCGCACCCCTCCGCGCGCGGCGCCGAAGGGATCGACCGGATGGCCGACGGGCTGCGGAACATTGGCGTCTCCAACTCGCAGCTCAGGGAGATGGGCAGCCGCCGCGAGCTCGTCCAGGACATCCGCGTGGAGTCGCCGGTGGACGGCTTCGTGTTGAAGCGCAACGTCTCGCCAGGCCTCCGGTTCGATCGCGGCTTCGAGTTCTACCGGATCGCGGACCTGAACCGCGTGTGGATTCTGGCCGACGTGTACCGCGACCAGCTGCCGTTGATCCGCCGCAGCCTCTCGGTGCGGATCACCACGCCGGACGATTGCCGCGCCCTGCCGGCGACGGTGAGCCGTTCGGAGCCGATCTTCGACGAGGCGACGCAGACGCTCGAGGTGCGGCTCGAAGCGGCGAACCCGCAGCGGACGCTCAAGCCCGGCATGTTCGTCGACGTGGAATTCCCGGTCGACCTCCCGCCTGCGCTCGTCGTGCCGGCGGACGCGATCGTGGACTCCGGGCTGCGCAAAACGGTGTTCGTCGACCGCGGCAACGGCTTTTTCGAGCCGCGGCTGGTCGAGACCGGGGCGCGCATCGGCGACGACGTCGAGGTGACGAAAGGGCTCATGCCTGGCGAGCGGATCGTGATCTCGGGCACCTTTTTCGTCGATTCCGAGAGCCGCATGAAGGGGGCCGCGCCGCAGGCATCGGCTCCGCCGGAGGCATCGGCCGCGCCGGTGCTCGATCCGGTGTGCGGCATGCACCTGGATCTCAGGGAAGCCAGCGACGCCGCCCGCACGTCTGCGCACGGCGGGCACGAGTTCTTCTTCTGCTCGGATGACTGCAAACAGCGGTTCGCCGCGAATCCGTCCCGCTACGCGACGCCGGCGGTCGCCAAGCCATGATCGAGCGCATCATCGACTTCTCGGTCAGGAACAAGTTCCTCGTCCTGCTGCTCGTGGGCGCCGCCGCGCTCGCCGGCGCCCGCGCGCTGCGGAACGTGCCGCTCGACGCGATCCCGGACCTCGGCGACACGCAGGTCATCGTCTATTCGCGATGGGAGCGCAGCCCCGACCTCATCGAGGCGCAAGTCACGTATCCAATCGTGTCGGCGCTGCTCGGCGCGCCGCGTGTGCGCGCGGTCCGCGGCGTCTCCGACTTCGGCTACTCGTTCGTCTACGTGATCTTCGAGGACGGCACGGACCCCTACTGGGCGCGCACGCGGACGCTGGAGTACCTCTCCGGCGTGCTGTCGCGGCTGCCGCCCGATTCGCGGACGGAGCTCGGGCCCGACGCGACCGGTCTCGGCTGGGTGTTCCAGTACGCGCTCGTAGACCGCTCGGGCAAACAGAGCCTCGCGGATCTGCGGTCGTACCAGGACTGGAACTTGCGGTACCACCTGAAGGCGGTGCCAGGCGTGTCGGAGGTGGCCTCACTGGGCGGGTTCGGCAAGCAGTACCAGGTGAACGTGGACCCGAACCGTCTGCGCAACTACGGCCTCTCGATCCAGCGCGTCGTCGAGGCGGTGCGCGGCGGCAACGTCGAGACTGCCGGCCGGCTGCTCGAGTTCGGCGGCACCGAGTACATGGTGCGCGGCCGCGGGTACGCGAAGTCGATCGCCGACTTCGAGAGCATCGTCGTGTCCGCCAGCGAGAGCGGCACGCCGATCCGGATTCGCGACATCGGCCATGTGGCGGTCGGCCCGGATCTGCGGCGCGGCCTGGCGGATCTGGACGGCGCCGGCGAAGTGGTGTCGGGGATCGTCGTGATGCGCCAGGGAGAGAACGCGGTGGACGTGATCGACCGGGTCAAGGAGCGCATCCGCGAGATCGAGCCGGGCCTGCCGGCCGGGATGGAGATCGTCCCGATCTACGACCGCTCGGCGCTGATCCGCCGCGCGATCGACAACGTGAGCGAGACGCTGGTCGAGGTGGTGCTCACCGTGGTCTTCATCGTGCTGCTGTTCCTGTGGCACGTGCCGAGCGCGCTCATCCCGCTCATCACGATTCCGGTTGCCGTGCTCGTGGCGTTCATCCCGTTCCACGCGATGGGGATCACAGCGAACATCATGTCGCTCGGTGGCATCGCGATCGCGATGGGCGAGCTCGTGGACGCGGCGATCGTGGTCGTGGAGCAGACGCACAAGAAGCTCGAGCAAGCGCAGCGCGACGGATCGACGCGCGACTATCACGCGGTCGTCCTCGAGGCGGTCAGGGAGGTGGCGCCGGCAAGCTTTTTCGCCCTGCTTGTGATCGCTGTGTCCTTCCTCCCGGTGTTGACGCTCGAGGCGCAGGAAGGGCGGATGTTCAAGCCGCTCGCCTACACCAAGACGCTCACGATGCTCGTGGCGGCGGCCCTCGTGATCACGCTCGACCCGGCGCTGCGCGTGCTCTTCACGCGCGTGCGGCGGTTCGAGTTCCGGCCCGCGTGGCTGTGCCGGGCGGTTAACGCGGTGCTCGTCGGGCGCATCCGATCCGAGGAATCGCATCCCATCAGCCGCTTCCTCATGAAGATGTACGAGCCGGTGGTCCGCTGGTCGCTGCGGTGGAAATGGTCGGTGATTGGCGGCGCCGCGGCGCTCGTCGTCGTCACGGCGCCAGTGTTCACGCACCTCGGATCGGAGTTCATGCCGCCGCTGGACGAGGGGTCGCTCTTCTACATGCCGACGACGATGCCCGGGATTGCGATCGGCGAGGCGCAGAAGCTGGTGCAGGTGAGCGACCGGACGATCAAGCAGTTCCCCGAGGTCGAGCGCGTGCTCGGCAAGGCAGGGCGCGCCGACACGAGCACCGATCCGGCGCCGCTCTCGATGCTCGAGACGGTGATCACGCTCAAGCCGAAGTCGGAGTGGCGCCGTGTCGAGACGTGGTACTCCGCGTGGGCGCCGGAATGGATGAAGCGCGTGCTTCGGCACGTCACGCCCGATCACATCTCTGAAGAGCAGCTCGTCGAGGAGATGAACGCGGCGCTGACGTATCCGGGCGTGTCGAACGCATGGACGATGCCGATCAAGGCGCGGACCGACATGCTGACCACCGGGATCCGAACGCCGGTCGGGCTGAAGGTCTCTGGCGCCGATTTGGCCGAGATCGAGAAGATCGGCACGGCGATCGAGGCGGCGCTCCCCTCCGTGAATGGCACGCGCAGCGTGTTCGCGGAGCGCACCGTCGGCGGCTTCTTCCTCGACATCGAGTGGAACCGCGACGCGCTCGCACGCTACGGCTTGAGCGTCGAGGCGGCGCAGGGCGTGGTGCAGAACGCGATCGGCGGCGAGAACGTGACCACCACGATCGAGGGACGCGAGCGATATCCGGTGAATGTCCGCTACATGCGCGATTTCCGGTCCGACACCGACGCGCTCGCCCGCGTGCTCGTACCGGCGTCGGATGGGCAGCGGCAGATCCCGCTTGGCGAGCTGGCGCGCGTGAAGGTCGCGACAGGACCCGCGATGATCCGCAACGAGGACGGGCTGCTCACCGGATACGTCTTCGTGGACGTGGCAGGCCGCGACATCAGCAGCTACGTGGCCGAGGCGAGCCGCGTCGTGCGCGAGCAGGTGAAGCTGCCGCCCGGCTACGCGGTGCTCTGGAGCGGCCAGTACGAAGCGATGGCCCGCGTGCGCGCGCGTCTCGCGTACATCATCCCGTTCACGCTGTTGGCCGTGTGCGTGCTTCTGTACCTGAACACGCGGTCGATCGTGAAGACCTCGATCGTGTTGCTGGCCGTGCCGTTCTCGGCCGTCGGCGCCGTCTGGTACCTGTACCTGCTCGGCTACAACATGAGCATCGCCGTATGGGTCGGGCTGATCGCGCTGCTCGGTGTCGACGCCCAGACCGGCGTCTTCATGCTGCTGTATCTCGACCTCGCCTACGAGAAGGCATCGCGCGAAGGACGCCTGCGAACGCTCGCCGATCTCCAGGCGACGATCGTGGAGGGCGCCGCGAAGCGGCTGCGCCCGAAGTTCATGACGATGGCGACGACGTTCGTCGGGCTCATCCCAATCATGTTGGCCACCGGCACCGGGTCCGACGTATGGAAGCGGATCGCCGCGCCGATGGTTGGTGGCATCTTCACATCGTTCGTCCTCGAGCTCGTCGTCTACCCGGCGATCTACGAACTTTGGAAGTGGCACTTCGAGATGAAGCGCGCCCGCGCCGAACCGCAGCCCGCCGCGCTCGCCGAATACCCTGCAGCGATTCGGCTGGAGCCGGACGAGGCTTGAGCGCGCTGGAGTAGGTGATGCCCCGCCTTCTCATCCTGGGCGCCACCGGGTCCCTCGGTCGGCACGTGCTTCGCCAGGCGCTCGCCGCCGGCCACGAGGTCACTGTGTTCGTGCGCACGCCGTCCAAGCTTCCGCCTGAAGTCCGTGAACGGGTCTCAGTGCAGATAGGCGATCTCAGCGCGCTCGTGCCGCTTGATCTGATCAGAGGGCACGACGCGCTGATCAATTGCGCCGGCCACGTCGCCGACGGCGACGCGTTCGTCGGCCTGTTCGACCGGGTTATTACCGTCGTGGACTCGCTTCCGCCAGCGGAGCAGCCGGTCTGCTGGTTTCTCGCGGGCGCAGCGCTCCTCGACATCGACTCGTCCGGCCGCCGCGGCGTCGAGCTGCCCCGGGTGAAGTCCACCTACTGGCCGCACCAGGTCAACTTCGAGCGCTTGAGGCGCTCGGGCATGGACTGGAGACTGCTCTGTCCCGGGCCGATGGTCGATGAGCCGCCGCTCGGACTGGACCGCCTGCGCATCTCGCTCGAGGCCCTGCCCGTCAAGGTTCCGGCATTCGCCCGCGTCCTGCCTAGCCCTTTGCTGCTGCCGGTCTTCGCTTCAGTCATTCCTCAGATGATCGTTCCCTATGCAGATGCGGCTGCCCTCATGCTCGCCAACCTCTATCGCGGGAACGCCATGTCGCGCCACCGTGTCGGACTGGCGCTGCCCGTGGGCATGCGCGGGCGAAAGTCGACGTGGTCGGCGAAGGTTAATCCCACGGCAAAGTAAATCCTGAACAGCGATACGATCACCACCTGTGGGGTTCGCGCGCAGGAACTCTGAGGCCCGGAGCCGATCGCTGCAGCATTCGCCCGCTTCGATCATGAATACCGCACGAATCCGGACTGCAAGGCTTGCTGACGGCCCGGCGCTTCGGCTGATGCTGATCGTGCTGGTCGTGGCCTGCGGCGGGCAAGCGGCGGTTGCACAGACGGCCGCGCCTAGCGGTCACCGCACCATCCAGCCCGCTCAGGTCGACCACTCGCCGCCACGCGACCTCAGATTCAGGCGCCTCACGACCGATGATGGCCTGTCACAGGACAATGTCGTCGCCATCGTGCAGGATCGCCGCGGCTTCATGTGGTTTGGCACCGGACAGGGCCTCAACCGCTACGACGGCCACTCCTTCGTCGTCCATCGCATTGATCCCGACAACCCCGCAAACCTGGGCCACGAGTTCGTTCGGGCCGTGGTCGAGGACCGTCGCGGGTATTTGTGGGTTGGCGCCTACCCCGGCATCTTCAGGTACGACCCGGCGACCGAGCGCAGCGTCCGTTACGTGCACGACCCCAACGACCCAAAGAGCTTCAGCGGCGATTCGGTGGCGAGCATCACCGCCGACCGTCGCGGCCACCTCTGGATTGCCACGTTGGATAGCGGGCTGGACCGGTTGGACCCGGCAACCGGCACGTTCACCCATTACCGGAATGACGGCACCGGCCAGTTCGTAGGGTGGCTGAGGCGCGTGACCGAAGACACGCGCGGCGACATCTGGTTCGTCGGCGACCGGGGCCTCTTTCACCTGAACGTGCAGACGGGGCAGATCACTCGTCCGGCCCCTGGCAGCGAGCGCGTGTCTGCGTTTGATATCCACCAGGACGGCACCGGCCGGTTCTGGATGCTCACGTCGTCCCCGGTCGTCGGGCTGGTCAGTTACGACCCGCGAACGGGACAGTTTGCCGAATATTCGCTTCCAGCAGGGGCCATCCTTCTGGACGCGAGCACGATGCTCGGTGACGGAGTGGTGGGCATCTGGGTGCCGTCGAGCCTGGGGCTCTTTTACTTCGACAAGCGCACGCAGCGGTTCACGCGCCTGTTCCAGCGCGACGCGAGCGATCCGTACAGCCTCAGCGACAACAGCGTTGTCTCGATCTTCCGCGACCGATCGGGCCTGATCTGGGTGGGCACGGCCAACGGCGGGTTGAATGTCCTGGATCTCCGGCAGCAACGATTCAGGCACTACACGCATCGTCCGGGCGACCCTGACAGCCTCTCCCCCGGCAGGGTCACGGCGATACATGAGGATCCCGACGGCGTGCTGTGGGTGGGCCTGTTTCCTCGGGCCCTCGATCGATTCGACCGCTCCACGGGGAAGATAAGCCGCTACGTTCCCGTCGCCGGCAGGGGCAACGGTCTCAGCAAGGGCAGCGAGCTCAACACCATTCTCAGGGACACTCGCGGTTATCTCTGGTTGGGCGGCTGGGCTGCCGGCCTCGATCGGTTCGATGATCGTCGCGGGCGGTTCAAGCATTACGCCCACGATCCGGGTAACCCTCACAGCCTGATGACCGATAATCTCATCCGGCTGTATGAGGAGGTGGACGGCCGCTTGTGGGTCGGACAGTTCGGCGGGGTCAGCCGCTTCGATCCCGTCAGCGAGCGATTTGCCAACTACCGGCCTGGCCGAGAGGATGCCGCCAGCCTGGCGTACAGCGTCTCGGCCATCCATCGCGATCGGTCCGGCACGCTCTGGTTCGGGGCATGGGGCGGCATCTTGAGCCGCCTGGACGAGAAGACCGATAGCTTCGTGAGCTACACGTCCAAGCTGGGGGATCCTCACAAGCTTCAGGGCGGCAGCGTCGGAGCCATTCACGAAGACCGCGCCGGCGCGCTGTGGCTGGGATTGGGCACTGGCCTCTATCGGTTCGACCGGGAGACCGAGGTCTTCACGCGCTACACCGAACGGCATGGGCTGCCGAACGTCGACGTGATGGGCATTCTCGAAGACGACGCCGGCAGACTGTGGATCAGCACCAAGAAAGGCCTGTCGAGGTTCGACCCGCGGACACAGACGTTCAGGAACTATGACGTCTCCGACGGGTTGCGGAGCAATGACTTCTCCCGGAGTTGCTACCAGCGAGGGCGGACAGGAGAGATGTTCTTCTGCGGCAACCAGGGGGTGACCGCCTTCTTCCCCGAAGAGATCCGCGACAACCCCTACGTGCCTCCTGTCGTGCTCACGAGCTTTCGAATCTTCAACGAGGCTGTAGCGATCGGCGGTGATTCGGTACTCACGAAAGCGATCCCATACGTCGAGTCAATGACGCTCTCCTATCGCGACAGCGTCTTCTCATTCGAATTTGCCGCACTGAGTTACGCGAATTCACACAAGAACCGGTATCGGTTCATGCTCGAGGGCTTTGACCGCGCCTGGAACAACGTCGGCAGCACGCAGCGCCTGGCGACCTATACGAATCTGGATCACGGTCGCTATGTGTTCCGGGTTCAGGGGGCGAACAGCGACGGCGTGTGGAATGATGAAGGCGTGTCGCTGCCAATCCTCATTACGCCCCCATTATGGCGGACCAACGCATTTCGGGCATTGTGCATGGCTGTGGTTCTCGCGCTCTTGTGGGCGGCCTACCAGTACCGGATGCGCCAGGTGCGGTACGCGTTCGAGATGAGTGTCGAGGCCCGCGTCGGCGAGCGCACGCGAATTGCCCGGGAGCTGCACGACACGCTGCTCCAGAGCTTCCACGGGCTGCTGTTACGGTTTCAGACGGTGTCGTATCTGCTACCGGCGCGCCCGGCCGAAGCCAAACAGCAACTGGATCGTGCGGTTGAGCAGGCTGCCAAGGCGATCACTGAAGGCCGGGACGCCGTGCAGGGCTTGCGGGCGTCGACCGTCGAAGGCAACGATCTCGCGCTGGCAATCAGGACCCTTGGCGACGAGCTCGCGACCGACGCGAGCGCCCACCCGCCTCCTGCATTCCGTGTCGCCGTCGAGGGACACGCCCGAGATCTGAACCCCATCCTTCGTGACGAGATCTACAAGATTGCAGCTGAAGCCCTGCGGAATTCCTTTCGGCACGCGCAGCCCGGGCGGGTCGAGGTCGAGATCCGTTACGAGAGCGATGACTTCCGATTGCGGGTGAGGGACGACGGAAAAGGCATCGACCAAGCGGTGCTCGCCGCCCAAGGAATCGAGGGACACTACGGACTGCGCGGGATGCCGGAACGCGCCGCAGCGATTGGTGGGAAGCTGGCAGTCTGGAGCGAAGTAGGCGCAGGCACGGAGGTCGAGCTGCGCCTGCCTGCGCGCACCCTCTACGCGACATCCGCGAGGCGCTCTTGGTTGTCGCGCCTCTTGGCACGGACGACTCCGGCAAGCGAACGAGAAGACGCGTCATGACCGGCAGCTTCCCAATTCGTATTCTCACCGTCGACGACCATCCAGTGGTGCGCGAAGGGATCGCCGGTCTCGTGGGAGTTCAGCCGGATATGACCTTGGTCGCAGAAGCCGCCAACGGCCGCGATGCGATCCAGCAATTCCGCACGCATCGTCCGGACGTGACGCTGATGGACCTGCAGATGCCGGAGATGAACGGGCTCGACGCGGTCATTGCCATCCGCACGGAGTTTCCGGAGGCAAGGATCATCGTGCTGACGACGTACGAGGGCGACGCGCAGATCCTGCGCGCGGTCAAGGCCGGCGCGCAGGGCTACCTGCTCAAGAACACGCTCCATTCAGATTTGCTGCAAACCATCCGAACGGTCCATGCTGGCAAAAGGAGTCTGTCGCCGGAGGCGTCGTTCCAAATCGCTCAGCATGTCAGCGACGAGACGCTGACACCGGCCGAAGTGGTCGTCTTGCGCCTTATCGCGGCCGGGAACGCGAACAAGCAGATTGCCGATCAGCTCGGCGTCACGGAGGACACCGTCAAGGGCCGAGTCAAGAGCATCCTTGCGAAACTCGACGCCAATGATCGGACACACGCGGCGATCATCGGCCTGAAGCGGGGAATCATCGAGCTCTAGCGTCCGGCAACCTACTGCCGCTCCCCGATAGCCGCGCACACCCACCCGAAAGAGTCACTCCCGCGGCCCGGCCGGGGGTTCGCTTCGCGCTGCCCTCGGCGAATAATCGCGTGGAGGTGCGCGTTGCAACGCCTATACTCCACTTTCGCCGGCAGCTGGCCTGGCATCGGTTTGCTGCTCATGCGGCTGGTCATCGGCCCGGTGGTCATTGTGCGTGCGGCTCCGCACCTGTGGACCGACGCGCCGCTGCACATGACACTTGGCTCCGCATCGGTGGCGGGATCCGGACTGCTGCTGTTTGCCGGGCTCTGGACGCCCGTGGCTGGAGCGGTCGTTGCCCTGATTGAGATCTCGCAGATCCTGAGCGTTGACCAAGACCCGCTGGTGTGCCTCTTGTCAGCAGCCATCGCTGGCGGTCTGGCGATGTTGGGGCCGGGGCGCTGGTCGGTCGACGCTCGACTCTTCGGATGGAAACGCATCGAGTCACCTCGCGCAAGCACTCGTTCGCGCGTGGGCTGAGCCCGGAACGCCATACTCGAAAGGTCCCTGCAAGTCACTGTGCCCAGTCGTCTCAATCGACCCTTGCAAGTCGTCTGACGCCCCTCCTGAGTCGTCGCAACACACCCTCCTGAGTCGTCGCAACAACGCGAATGAGCCGACGAATGCGCCCGAACGGAGGTTGTGGCCGTCGGCGTGGACGACCAGAATCGCCGAAGACAGGGAGGGCTATCGCGATGCTGGCTATGAACGAAACAGCGGCGGACCTTTCGCACTCTGAAGGCGCGTATTTCGATGGCTCGCTGGAACTGCTCCGCGAGCTCGCTCTCACGTTCGATGTCGACGCCGCATTGCCGCGGCTCTCCGCGATCGTCAGCAAGATGCTGCCGCACGATGCCTTGCGCATGGCGTGCTTCGATCAGCGGGGGCGACCGGTCGTGACTGCGTCGACCGCCGACGTGCCAGACATGATGACGTCCGAAGGCGAGGACGTGATCATCGATGATCTGCGGACCAGGGCGCTTGGCGCATCCGCAGTCCCGCATGCGACCGAGCGGCTGGTCGGCGCCGGCTACCGCTCGGTCCTGGGAGTGTCGACCCTCGCACCGGAGCCTTTGGTCCGCGTTGCGTTCTGGTCGAAGAGGCCGCTGGCCTTCAATCGCGCGCACGTGCCGCTCGCGCGACGGATCGCCTACCACCTCGGCCTCGGTGCACACCTCGGCGATTTCGGCAAAGTCATGCACCAGAGCGATGACGACCGCGTACAGCGCATCACCGCGGGCGTGCAGCGGGGCGTCGACCGTCTGAAGGCGGCCACGCACCTGCAGGTCGTCGGCGAGTCCGACGAATGGCGCCAGGTGCTACGCAATGCGATACAGGTCGCCCCGACCGACACGACCGTGCTGATTGGCGGCGAGTCGGGCACCGGCAAGGAAGTCGTCGCCCGCTTCGTCCATGCGGCGTCTGCGCGCAACGCCAGGCCGTTCGTGGCACTGAATTGCGCCGCGCTGCCCGAGCAGCTGCTCGAGTCCGAGCTGTTTGGATACGAGCGTGGCGCGTTCACGAGCGCGCAGCAAGCGAAGCCCGGGCAGGTGGAGCTGGCTTCGGGCGGCGTGCTGTTCCTCGACGAGGTCAGCGAGATGAGCCTGTCCGCTCAGGCGAAGTTCCTGCGGGTCCTGCAGGAGCGCGAGTTCCAGCGCCTCGGCGGGACGCGCCTCCTCAAGGCAAACATCCGAGTGATTGCAGCGACCAATCGCGACCTTCGCAAAGCCGTCGAACGCGGCGAGTTCCGCGAGGACCTGTTCTATCGCCTCGGCGTCTTCGACATCCAGATTCCGCCGTTGCGCGCCCGGCCGGCCGACATCCTGCCGCTGAGCGAGATGTTCCTGCAGGAGATCGGCAGGGCGTTCGGGCGACCGCCTGCGGGGCTGACGCGCGATGCGCGACAGGCGCTGCTCCAACATGACTGGCCGGGGAACGTTCGAGAGCTGCGCAACGTCCTGGAGCGGGCAGCGATTCTGTGCGAAGGCGCACTCATCGACGCCAACCATTTGGCTCTGCACTCAGGCAACAGGTCACTCCGCAGCGATACCACCGATCTGGGAGTCGTCGAACGCACCACGATTGCGAAGGTCTTGCGCGAGTGCGGCGGAAACAAGACGAGAGCGGCACGCAGGCTCGGGCTGTCACGCACCCAGCTTCACCTGCGGGTTCGAAAGTACCGACTCGAAGAGGCTGCCACCGCGTAGCGCGGAGCAAGTTCCCGCGTGCTTGGAGGTGACATCATGCGCCGATCGAATCGAATGAAGCGGATCCTGCGCGAGCACATCTCGACTCTCGCTCTGATCCTCATTACATTCCTGGCGCTTCGAACGTCGGCTGCGGGCCGCACTGAAGCGGAAGCCGCTGAAGCGCACGCGAAGACTCGGCGCGTTCAAAACGTGATCGACGACCTCCGCGGTCGCCTGTCGCTGCGCCGCGACGTCGTCGCCACGCTGGTCCCGGCGAATCCGCTGATGGTGTCAGTGCGGTCGCCCGTCGAACACGGCGGCGCGTATCAGGTCGCGTTTGAAGGCTCGTTCGTCGACACACTAAGCGACGACGAGCTTCGCGCCGTTGTCGCGCACGAGCTCGGACACGTGTGGATCTTCACGCATCATCCCTATCTGCAGACCGAGCAGCTCGCGAACAAGGTCGCGCTGCGAGTGGTGCCGCGCGAAAGCCTCAAGCGCGTCTACGCCAAGGTGTGGCCGCATGGGGCTCCCAGCGGCGCGCCCGTTCGGTTCCCCGTCGTCTCTCTGCGAAGGCGCGCCCATCGACGCCAACCACTTGCCGCTGCAATCAGGGGCCAAGGCACTCCGCAACGACACCACGGATCTGAGCGCGCTCGAACGCACCACGATCGCGAAGGTCTTGCAGGAATCCCGAGGAAACAAAACGAAGGCCGCGCGACGGCGTGGGTTGTCACGCACGCAGCTGCACCTGTGGATTCGCAAGGACCGACTCGAGGAAACAGCCAGTGCGTAAATTGAGGAACAGTGCCGACGCCGTGCGAAAACGCACGCACCGTCTCGCATCGCGCACGGGGACACCAGGCTCGATCGGCCCGACCGTAACCGCGAATTTCGTTGATCTGCCATATCCCTCGCAAGAGTGCCTGCCAGGCCTGGGGAGTTGCGGGCCGAGCGTGGCATCGCCTTTGCCCTCTGCGTTCTGGGAGCGCACCGTGCGCGAACGCGTAGCTGTTGGTGCTCCGACCCTCGAACTTGTCTGTCTGGAGGTTACGTCATGCGACGGTCGAATCGAATGAAGCGGATCCTGCGCGAGCAGTGGGCACACTTCCTCCCGTTCTCGCTCAAACGGGGACGTTGAGGTTTATGCCATGAACCTGTTTGACGGCCCGGCGACGATTCCGACGCTGTCCGCGATCGGGGGCTCGATCATCGGCGCCTTGAGTTCAACGGTCGGCGCCTGGATCGCCCAGCGGCATCGAGAGCGGCGGGAACTCGTCGCGAAGAAGATTACGCAACTCGAGCAGCTGTATTCAGACTTCATCAACGAGAGTGCACGCCTGCTGGTCGACGCCGTGCAGCACTCGCTTGAAAACCCGGGCACGCTCGTACCACTCTATGCACTGCTCAGTCGCATTCGTCTAACCTCCTCGACCGACGTGATCGAGAGCGGAGAACGAGTGATCGCGACCATCCTCAAGACTTATTTCGAGCCGAACCTCACTCCAGACAAAATTCAGTCCGCCGCGAACAAGCACGGCGATCACCTGCAAGGATTCAGCGAGATGTGCCGGCGCGAGCTCGAATCGCTGGTGAAGCGCTTCTAACCACTCGTGCGGACGTGCGAACTGGGTGGAGTCGGCGCAATCGTGAGATTACGTCGACAACCTCCCGGCTGATTCGTTGTCACGGGTGTGAATAGCGAAATCACGCACAGTTTTGGGACAGTAGGGAACTGGGCCCATTATACAAAAACTTGTATACTGCCGGCGTCAGCAATGCCGGACGAACCGCTCATCTGGCTCGGCGGCGCGCGGCGTGACATCCGAGCGTTTCCCGCTCTCGTGCGACGGCTAGCGGGCTTCCAGCTGCGGCGCATCCAGCAGCGACTTGAACCAGACGATTGGAAATCCATGCAAACGGTCGGCGCTGGGTTCGTGAGATCCGGGTTCACATCGCCGGGGCCCACCGGGTCTTCTACCTGGCGACGCGAGCTGACGCGATTTACGTCCTTCACGCATTCGAGAAGGAGACGCAGAAGACGAGCGCGAACGATCTGCGAACCGGCCGCGAACGGTTTCGTGCAGTAGCGAAGTTGAGGCAACAGCATGGCAAAGAGAAACGCGGTTAGAGTGACGGCCTCCACGGGGAACGTCTTCCGAGATCTCGGGTTCTCGAATGAAGAATCAGAACATCTCCTGGTCCGTGCTGACCTGCTTATTCAGCTTCAAAAAGCCATCGCGTCAAAGGGCCTTAAGCAGGCAGAAGCGGCAAGGGTTCTTCGCGTGACACAGCCGAGAGTTAGCGATCTTCTGCGTGGCCGCATCGATCTGTTCAGCACCGACGCCTTGATCGATATGCTGGCGAGGCTCGGCGTTGGCGTGCGACTCGTAGTGAAGTCGGCGCGGTCCCGAGAGGTGGCATAGGACCCTGTTCCGGGGGTTGCTCATGCCCCACTTGTCGCTGCCGTTGACGGCATCAGGATCGCAGCGTGAACGCATCGACCGTCGCGCCTCGGATCGGGCTCGAAATGGCGGTCAGTTACCGAGTGCCGACAACATCGGTCGTCGTGCGATGCAAACCTGTCATCTCGACGCATCGATCTCGACAGTGAATTGAGAAGGGGAACAGGAGGGGGAACAGGGGGCCGGGCGAGGTGTTCCCCCTTCCTTCATCCAGTTCAGAGCGCGTCACGATCGATGTGAGACTTGCTGGTCGTCCAGATGCCTCGTTCCAACAACTGTTTTTTCCCGAGGGAATTGCGTTCGACGGAAACGGCTTTGTTCGAACCGCCGTAACTGCACCGGCCTTTAGCTACTGCGGCCGATCGAGAGCAGGAATGAAAGTTTGGTGACCCAGATTTTCCCCAGATGGAACCCACTGACCAGCTGGATGCGTCAAATCGAAGACTTCCAGAGAGCCGCGTAAGGCGGTTTGCTAAGCCGGTCGGACAGATGCCCTAAGGTTAAGCTATGGCGAACTCGACGCTGTGTTTGGTTGACGCCCGAGACGGCTATATCGAGCGTCGATGAGCCCGGCGGCGCGAGCGCTTTTCGACGTCTCGCAGTCCCAGGGCCTTGAGGCGTGAGATCAAAGTGGTCGGCTTGACGCCCAGGAGTTCCGCTGCGCCGTCTGGTCCGTAGATGCGTCCGCTTGCCAGCTCGAGCGCCGTGCGAAGATTCTGCCGCTCTCGTCGCCGCCACTCGACCTCCGGGATGACCGCGTGCGTGACCTCGCGGCCTGCAGATCTGGAGTCGGAGGCCAGGGGCGCGTTCGATCCCGTCAGCACACCATCTAGTCGCAGCACATTGCCAGCGGACAGCAGGACGGCGCGTTCAATGACGTGCTGCAGTTCCCGGATGTTTCCAGGCCAGCGGTACGTTTCGAGTGTCTTGATTGCCCGTACCGTGAGTCGCGGTGCTGGCCTGCCATAACGCCGCGCCGCCTGCTCGACGAAGTGTGCCGCAAGTTGCGGGATATCTTCGGGCCGGTCGCGGAGTGGGGGCAGCACGATCGGAAACACACTGAGGCGGTAGAACAGATCCGGACGAAAGCGACCGGCCGCCACTTCCTGCTGCAGATCTCTGTTGGTGGCCGCAAGGACACGGACGTCGACGGTTCGCGTGACCTCCTCGCCGACGCGTTCGAACTGACCCTCCTGTAGAACTCGGAGCAACTTCGCCTGCAGCTCGAGCGGAATCTCGCCCACCTCGTCGAGAAAAAGCGTCCCGCCGGTCGCGGCTTGAAACCTCCCTGCCCGGTCGCGCAGGGCGCCGGTGAACGCTCCTTTCACATGGCCGAAAAACTCGCTCTCGAACAGCTCGCGTGGAATCGACGCACAGTTCACCTCTATCAGGGGCCTCGACCGGCGGGGGCTACGATCGTGAATGGCGCGCGCGACGAGCTCCTTGCCCGTGCCTGACTCGCCCTGGATCAACACCGTTGCAGGAGTCGGCGCAACGATCGCGACCTGCTCGAGTACCTTGCGAAGCACCCGACTGCTGCCGATCATGCCGTCCCGCACATCACTGCGGACGTCCTCACGCAGATACGTGTTCTCGAGCTCGAGTTGCTCTTTGAGGTGCTCGATTTCGTCTAGCGCTCGCGCGTGGGCGATCGCAATCGCCGCGTGGTCGGCGAACGTGCGAAGCCACGCAAACGTGCGACGGTCGCAGGGATCGCGATTGAACAGGCCCAACACGCCGAGGACGTCATTGCGGAACACGAGCGGCTGACCGCCGAAGCTGCTCAGTCTCTCTTTCCTAACCCAGTCTGGACGCGCGATCCAATCGTGGTCACGTTCGAGATCCTCGATGAGGATCCCCTCGCCGGTCGCACCAATGCGCCCGATCTTCCGGACGCCCAGTGGAAATCGCCTGAACGCGCCATCCAAGCGCGACCAATCCTCCCGTTGATTCGAAGGAGTACCAGCGCTCGCCGACAGATGAAGGCAGCGCGTCTGATCGGGACACTCGGCACGCATCGGACACGTCTGGCAGATGTCTCCTGGGCCGATGAGCCAGACGCGCGCCAGCGCCACGGCAGGCTGCGTCACAAGGCCCTGGACGATCTGCGTCAGAACGCGATCGACCGACCGCTCTGCGGCAACCGCCAACGCAACGGCCTGCAGGGCCTCCGGGTTCATCCCACCACCTTACAACGAGAACTCGATGTTGCGCGACGAGACCTCGTTCTTGCAGCGAAATCTCGTTGCTCGAATCGCCGATGGGATGTCACCCGCAAATGGTTGTTAATCATGATGATCGCCGCGGCATGCGGTGTGGTATCGAAGGTGCAGTTCGTTGTGGCGTTGACAGACCGCTCGCACAGGGCGGTGAGCGAGGAACATGGTCATGAGCCGAATCAATCCAGTCGATCGAAACACGACCACCGATGGTGTTCGCAGGAACTTCGACGCCATCCAGAAACGACTCGGCATAGTGCCGAACATGATGCAGACGATGGCGCAGTCGCCACAGGTTCTCGAGGGCTACCTCGGGCTGAGTGGGGCGCTGAGCCGAGGTGCACTGTCTGCCCAACTGCAGGAGCAGATCGCTCTCGCAGTGTCCGAGGTGAATGCCTGCGATTACTGTCTGTCGGCGCACAGCGCCTTGGGCCGCGGGGCCGGTCTCTCCAACGACGAGCTCGACGCCAGCCGCACGGGCCGCTCAGCGGACCCGAAGACCACCGCCGCGCTGCAGTTCGCCCGAGCGGTCGTCGAGCGTCGTGGCGGCATCACTGACAACGATCTTGACCGCGTTCGCGCAGCGGGTTTCTCCGAGCCTGAGATCGTTGAGATCATCGCGCACGTCGCGCTGAACGTATTCACGAACTATTTCAATCGCGCTGCCGAGACCGACATTGATTTCCCAAGAGTCACGGCGGATCAGCTGGTGTAGCTGAATGACGAGGGCACGCATGACCGGGTTTCGACTTGGCGTCTATGTGTTCAAGGACGCCGAGATCGTCGATTTCGCGGGGCCGTACGGCGTGTTCTCGGTCGCTCGCCGTTTCGATCCGGAGCTCGACGCATTTCTCATCGCTGATGCAGCACGACCCGTTCAGACGCAAGCCGGCTTCACGGTGCTGCCGAATTACTGCTTTCAAGACAGTCCCGCTATGGATGCGTTCCTGATTCCGGGAGGCTTCGGTACGCGGCAGGAGATGCACAACCGGCGTCTGCACGCTTTCATTCGTTCGCTACCCGAGGAGACGCTCCTGACAAGCGTCTGCACGGGCTCCTGGGTGTACGGACGCATGGGTTTGCTCGACGGTCTTCCGGCAACGAATCGTAAAGAAGCGGATCGGCTCGAAGCGTCCGGTCTTGGAAAGCTGCCGCTCATCGTCTCGCGATCGCGCCGGCCTGTCGGATTAGCCGCGCGCGAGTCGTGGACGCCGGGCGAATTGTGACTGGTGGCGGTATCGCATCAGGGATGGAGGTCGGATTTCACCTGCTGCGGCGCGCCGGTTACGACGAGGTGTTCGTTTCAGAGGTGGCTCGAGTGATGGAGTATCAACGCGCGTATGAGCTGTATCGAGCCGACGCGGAGCTCGTCACGGAGGCGGTGCGCGCTGGCGCCTGACCACGAATGAGAGTCGCGGCGATCTGGCGATATCCCGTGAAATCGATGGCCGGCGAACGCCTGAGCCGGGCGGAGGTCACCAGCGCAGGACTCGTGGGCGATCGCGTCGTGCAGGTCTACGATCGACGCGGCCGGATCGTCACGGCACGAACATTTCCTCGATTGCTGCGGCTGCGCGCGACGCTCGGCTCCGATGGTGAGCCGCTCGTGGACGGACTGCCGTGGAATTCGGCAGAAGTGGCGGAACGCGTGGAGGCCGCTGTCGCACCTGGTGCGCGGCTGGAGCGATTTGAAGGCCCCGAGCGATTCGACATCTTGCCGTTACTCGTCTGCACCGACGGCGCGGTCACCAAGTTTGACCGCGATGTCAGGCGGCTCCGTCCAAACATCTTCATCGGAGGTGTCGAACGCAACGCCGAACGTAATTGGGAGGGCGGAACCCTGAGGTTGCCGCATGCGGAAGTCGGTCTGGCTGATCTCCGCGGACGCTGCGTGGTGACTACATACGATCCAGATACGAACGAACAGGATCCCGGCGTGCTCCGCGACATCGTCCGCCGGTTTGGCGGACGGCTTTGTCTCAATGCCAACGTAATCCGCCCTGGCGCGGTCGTGGAAGGCGATCTGGTTCAATTGCTCGTAACTTCGAAGGCCTGAATCGCGCGCTCGAATGGCTGCGGCTTCGCCCGCAAACGACACGACTTACCCGTTCGCGGACGCGCCTGCCGTGTTCGAACTCCTGAAGCGAGGACCGTTCGGAAAAGTCGTCATTAACGTCACCGCGGAGGTCTACACAACAAAGTTACAGCGGTTCGATCTACGAAGTGGGTGGGCGATTTCAGTCGTTTAGAATCAACGACTTGGAGATGGTGGACCTAACCGTGTTTTCACCAAACCGCGAATCCGGCCCGCCGCCCGATCTGCGGGCATCGCTCAAAGCGTGGGAAACCCTTCGGAAAACGGGCAGTTTCGTGGCCTGCGCTGCACCGGGTGTGCGCCCCGGTTCCGGGCGGGGTGAGCCCCCGCCCCGCGCCCCTGCTGCGTAGTGAGTACCAGACCGTCACCAAACCCTATGTGGGGCGCTACGGGCGCGTGGTCACGCAGCTTGGGGATCGCACGCGCGTGTGGGTGTGTCGCGACTGTCTGAAGCGCTGGGACTACGGCACGTATCTCGCGGCCGATCGCGAAGCGTAGCGAATCCGAAGCTCAGGCAAAAATTCCGTGCGGAATGATCGCGATGCCAAGATCGCGCGGGCACACACGCACCCCCGAAAAAAATTTCAGCACGTGCTAGATTCGGAGGGGCATCATGGGGCCTACCGCGCGGTCGCTCGACGAGGCGCTGGTGCGGGCGTTCGGAGCCGCCTTGCGCGGCGGGCTGCTGCGGCCGCGGGATCCCGCCTACGAGGCGGCGCGTTCGGTCTGGAACGCCGCGATCGACCGGCGGCCCGCCCTGATCGCCCGGTGTGCGGGAGCGGCCGATGTGATCCGCGCGGTCGACTTCGCGCGCGCCAACGACCTGCTGGTCTCCGTCCGCGGGGGCGGCCACGGCGTGGCGGGCTTCGCGGTGTGCGACGATGGGCTGATGATCGACTTGTCCGGGATGAAAGGGATCCGGGTCGACCCGGCGAGCCGCGCGGTGCGGGCCGAACCCGGCGTCACCTGGGGGGAATTCGACCGCGAGACTCAGGCCTTCGGCCTGGCGACCACCGGGGGCTTCGTGCCCTCGACGGGGATCGCCGGGCTCACCCTGGGCGGCGGCCTCGGCTACCTGATGCGTCGGTTCGGCCTGACCTGCGACAACCTCCTGTCGGCCGATCTGGTCACGGCCGACGGCCAGCTCCGGAAGGTCAGCGCGACAGAGAACGAGGACCTCTTCTGGGGCATCCGGGGCGGCGGGGGCAACTTCGGCGTCATCACCTCCTTTGAGTACCGACTCCATCCGGTGGGGCCGACCGTCCTCGGGGGCCTCATCGTGCACCCGCTGTCGGCGGAGCAACAGGTCATGAGGTTCTACCGCGAGTTCGCGCCGACCGCACCGGACGAGCTGACGACCCACCTCGCCTGGGTTACCACGCCTGGTGGTGACCCGGTCGTCGCCTTCCTCGTGTGCTACAGCGGGCCGCTGGAGCAGGGCGACGCGGTGATCCGGACCCTGCGGGAATTCGGCTCACCGCTGGACGATACAGTCGGACCCATGCCGTACACCGAGCTCCAGGCGCTGGGCGGTCCCCTGGCCCCACCCGGCCGGTCCAACTACTGGAAATCCAGCTTCATCCAAGGCCTGAGCGATGCGGCCGTCGACACGATTGCCGGTCGCTACGGGGCCGCCCCGTCGCCGTACTGCGTGGTGTCCGTCGAACAGCTCGGCGGTGCCGTGAGTCGCGTTGGTCGGGACGAGACGGCGTTCAGTGAGCGGGCCGCACCGTACAACCTGTTCGTCGCGAGCGTCTGGACGGAACAGGCCGAGGCCGACCAGAACGTGCGGTGGACGCGCGACTTCTGGGGGGCGATGCGGCCGTTCGAGAGCGAGGCGGCCTACGTCAACTACCTCGACGCCGACGACCAGGACCGAACCAGAGCAGTCTACGGCGGGAGGTACGAACGGCTCGTCGCGCTGAAGAAGAAGTACGACCCGACCAACTTCTTCCGCCTGAACCAGAACGTCAAGCCGGCGGGCTGACGGTGGCCATGTCCTCGCACCTCTGTCGAAGGGGGAAAGGCTGACCAGGGCCGAGAAGGCGCGTCCTGCTAACCGCGAGACAGTCTTAATGCTTCCTTGTATCGTCAGCAGCGGCTAGACGGATCACGCAGCGTCCAGTCACCGCGCCGAATAGTAACACCGGCGTTACGGGGCGGGCCCGCCGCCCACGCCACGACGCCGGAACAATGCGGCGGTTCACGTGACGCCCAATTTCCTGACCTGAATCAAAAACTAGCGCAGCAGATCGGAACACGCCATGCCCTTCACGAACACCTTTCAACGCTTTCTCGGGCGAGGCGCTCGACTTGATGGCGGAACGGCTGCACGAGCAGAGGATCGATCCAGAGTCGTTCGGGTTCAGAAGTGAGGATCGTCTGTACCGTCCGTCCGATCGAGCGACCGAGGATGCACGGTGCAGTAATGACGAGACGACATACGAATCGCGGGTGCGCACTCGCCCGGCGCTTGCGGGAGCGCAAGCCGTGACGTTGCATTGAGGACGTGATGTGGAATTCGAAGCGCGTAGTCGTTGCCGGCCTGGCATTCATGCTTGTGGTTGCGTTTCTTGCGGTAAGAGCTTCAGGCGGCCAGGGCGACCGAAACGATGCGAAGACGAAGCAAATTAAGATCGTCACAGTCGTCAAGCGGACTGGGATCGTGTGGTTTGAGCGCATGGAGGAGGGGATCAAACAGTTTGCCGCGCAGAATGGGGTTGACGCCACCATGACCGGCGCGGACGATGCTGATCCGCAGAAGCAGGCCGACATTATTCGGAAGCTGATTGGGGAGAAGCCCGACGCGATCACGGTTGTTCCGAATTCGCCGGAGGCGCTCGAGGAGGTCTTGAAGCAGGCCCGGGCGGCGGGAATAAAAGTGGTGACACATGAGGCGAGCAACCAGGTGAATACCGACGTAGACATTGAGGCATTCGATAACCTCGCCTTTGGCTCGCACCTGATGGATGAGCTGGCGTTGTGCATGGGTGGTAGCGGCAAGTACGTCGCATTCGTCGGCCACACCACCGCTCGCAGCCATATGCGATGGGCAACGGCGGCCTACGAGCGCGCGAGGCAAAAGTATCCGAAGATCGTGCGCATTTCTGCGCCGGTTGAAACCGCCGAGCGCCTCGAAACCGCCTACCAGGAGGCGAAGGAGCTGCTGGCACAACATCCTGACCTCAAGGGCTTCGAAGGCAGCTCAGTTGTGGATGTGGCGGGAATTGGAAGAGCAGTCCGGGAAGCCGGGTTTCAGGGCAAGACCTGCGTCATGGGAACGAGCCTGCCATCGGTCGCGGGCGAATTCCTGGACGACGGCGCGGTTGACAAGATTTTTCTGTGGGATCCGCTGGTCGCAGGGCAGGCGCAAGACAAGCTGGCGCTGATGCTTATTAAGGGGGAGAAGATTGCCCCCGGTCTCGATCTTGGCCTGCCAGGCTACCGCAACTTGAAAAGGATTCCCGGAACTCCGCATGGCCTTGCCGGCTCCGGCTGGATCGCGATCGATAAGTCAAATGTAAGACAGTATCCGTTCTGAGATTTCGCGAAGCGATAAGGCTGATTCAGCGGCTTAAACCTGCGGCCTGTTACCTCGCGCGTCTGGCGGACAACGTTGATCCAGCCAGCGAGCGCGATGCGCTGCGTCACTCGAACAGTTTTGGTCGCCTAGCAGTCGCGTAAGCGAGATCGCCGGAAGCAGACTGTTTCGCCACTTCAAGCCACCGGCTCTCGGCAACCGACTTCTTACGGCTCAAAACGCTTCATGCTGGCCTCCTTGAGCGGGTTAGTGGCACGCTAGCGCTCCATCCGACTCGGCCATTCATCGCGTTGCGGGACACTGATGACAAGTCCACTCTATTAGCGCCTCTGGAACGGCGGAGCTGCCGTGTGGCAGTTCATTGGCGACGCACGAATCGCATCCGAGGCGAAATTTCAGTTCTTTATGACCAAATGCTATCTGCTGCGCGTCGGCATGGGATGCCGTTGCCCGGTGCAGAACAAAACTGCTTAGGGCTGACCAGAAAAGGTCACTTGCGACGTGTCCATGAACGATCCACCTGTTGAGTTCCTGCGAAGCGATGGCCCTCAATAAACCACGAGCATCCGTGAGGAAATGCACGAACTGCTCGGCATCCGGTAAGGTAGCTCCGTGCGATTCCAACGAACGCCTGAACGCGTCGATGTCAAATCCCACCTCTGGCAGACTGGAGAAGCTCCACATCGCAGGATTTGCGATACCGTTTGCTCGCGTAATGGTGCTGCTTCGGGCTGCCGCTACAGAGATTGCGCCGCACCATTCCATAATTCCTGAAAAGCAGGCAGCGAACTGATTTGCCACCGCGGCGTTTAGACAGTGTGGAAACTGCAACGCGAGGAACGACAACGCCGTGGCGGATGTGAGAATGTAGTTTTCGATAGAGTGCCCGCGCGTCCAAAATAGCGAGGAATCGATTACTTTATGAGCAGGGTGATCGTCGCTGGCAAATAGACGGGCCTGCCGTCAAAGAGAGTACGGAGCTTCTGTCTGATCGGTACTCTCTCTTCCTCCGGTAGCTGCGCCCAATCCCAGCTATTGCCACCGATGTGCAGTCGATGCGTTGCGACGGCTGGCGTTGTGGCTTCTCTAGCAGGCTGCTGAAAAAGGGTACCCAAACACCCGATCGTCGTACTACACTGCCGGCCATCGGAGGTCGGATGCGCGGAGACGACGAGCAGAGCGGACACTTGTTTAGCTATGTGTCGCCGGAGCAGCGGGTTCCCGCGGACCATCCGCTGCGCCCGATTCGGCAGATGACGGATGCGGCGTTGGTGCGGTTGTCGTCGGGCTTCGCCCTGTTGTATGCGCAGACCGGTCGGCCGTCGGTGCCGCCCGAGCACTTGTTGCGCGCGTTGCTGTTGCAGGTGCTGTACTCGATTCGCAGCGAGCGAATGCTGATCGAGCAGCTGGAGTACAACCTGCTGTTTCGCTGGTTCGTGGGCCTGGCCATGGACGACGCCGTGTGGACGCCGACGACCTTTACGAAGAATCGGGAGCGCCTGCTCGCCGGCGACGTCGCCCGCGCGTTCTTCGAGGACGTCGTCGAGCAAGCGCGGGGGCGCCGGTTGCTGTCGGACGAGCACTTCACCGTCGATGGCACGCTGCTCGAGGCGTGGGCGGGCCAAAAGAGTTTTCAGCGCAAGGACCAGCCGCCATCCCCGCCCGACGATCCCAGCAATCCGACGGTGAATTTCCACGGCGAACGGCGCTCGAACACGACGCACCAATCGACGACCGACCCTGACAGTCGCCTGTTCACGAAGGCCCGGGGCCACGAGGCGAAGCTGGCGTATCTGGGCGAAGTGCTGATGGAGAATCGCCACGGCTTCGTCGTCGATGCGTGCGTGGTGCCGGCAACCGGCACCGGCGAACGCGACGCAGCGCTGAGCCTGGTGGCGGCCCTGCCGGGGGCGCGGTGCACGGTCGGCGGGGACAAGGGCTACGACACGCGGGGCTTCGTCACGACGCTGCGTGCGCTGGGGGCCACGCCGCATATCGCGCAACAGGCCACGCGGCGCACCCTCGACCGTCGCACGACCCACCATCCCGGCTACACCCTCAGTCAGCGTACGCGGAAACGCATCGAAGAAGTCTTCGGCTGGATGAAGACCATCGGCGGGATGCGGAAACTCAAACATCGCGGCGGCGAGCGCGTGAACTGGCAGTTCCTCTTCACCGCCGCGGCGTACAACCTGGTCCGGATGCGCACCCTGATGGCCACCGCGTGACCGGCCCCTCCATGCGGGAACGGGCGTACGACCTCGACCGCCGTATCGATCGTACGCGCGCAGCACGGTGATCGGCATGATCAATCGCTGTTTTTCAGCAGCCTGCTAGTGAGTATTGCCGCTTCTCCTGAAAGACTTTGAACCTCGATGGAGTTGAAGCGGAGATATCGGAAACGTCCAATATCCGCGCCGAGGAAGTTGGCGAGTATATGAAGAAGCGTCGTCTTGCCCGTCCCATTCGGGCCGTAAAAAATATTGAGACCTGGTTTGAACCGAACTTCTAGGTCAGTAGAAGCATGAAGGCCCGTCACCCGAATTCGTCCAATTCCTGCACGATTGGGCGTTTCCGTCACCGATCCACCTCATTCGGATTAGCCCCGATGTCGAAGACTAGTCGCATCCGGGTCAGTAGTACGCTGAGTATCACGACCGCACAAGTGAGTATTGCGAGTTACGCATGTTTCCGAATGCTGTCGCCCGACACACACCGTTTCGTCACTTACCGAACACACGTCAGAAAGCCCCAAATCGCCCTACAGCGTGCGAACTTCATACGCTGCCTGTGTCGCTGCGAGTTCTACACGTCTGATGCGTTAAGCGCCTCTCAAGCGCACCCTATCTGCCCCCAAATGCGCGAGCGTCCGCTGTCCCCGCGTCGCAACGCAGAACTGTAAGTGCTTTGTTTTGAATTACTTAAACTGGTGGACCAAAACATCGCCAGTTGGAACCCAGTCGCTTCGTGGCTGAAGCAGCTCGAGTGTTTGCATCGAACTGCGGTTTGATATTACTCAACGGCTCCTCGCTCTCGGAGCAGATTCACCGTTCTCCTCTGACGCGGGCCGCCAAATAGCAACGCATATCCCAAGGCCGTGCACTCAACGATCTCACCCGGCCGCTCGTAGTCCCCCGGAAGCTTCACCCGAACGGCGAGGTCTGCCCCGCGGTCAACCAGTAACTGCGTTACCGGCAAGCCCCCATCGT
The DNA here is from genome assembly GCA_963800785.1 of Vicinamibacteria bacterium. Lineage (GTDB taxonomy): Bacteria > Acidobacteriota > Vicinamibacteria > Vicinamibacterales > JAENWD01 > JAENWD01. The sequence continues at coordinate 229,802 of CAWDCH010000017.1, read as the reverse complement.
CGAACTGCGTCACTGCATGAAAGATTGCCGTGTGCCCGCCGACGCCGGCCTCATCGACTGTGGCGCGGGCATTGACGTCCGCCCCACGGTCAAGAAGCAGCGCGACCGCTGCGGGGTTGCCGTATTCCGCAGCCACATGCAGGAGCGTTCCTCCCTGAAGCAAGAGGTTGCGCCCGCCGGTCTGGCCGCAATCGAGTTCGGAGAAACGCCTACTCACGAGTACGGGATCCGCGTCGATGAGCTCAGCCAGACTATCGAGCCGACCGCGGAGCAGTTGTAGCACTCCTGGCGCGTCGTATTTGGTCGCGCCTCCAATATCGAGAAGGATGTCGATGCAGGCGCTCAGTCGTTGTGGCGAACGCGCGTACGAGGCGACGATGTAATCGAGAGCCGTGCCTGGATATGAATGGCCGCTTATCTTGTACCCATGGTCGCGACAGTTCGGATTTGCGCCGTGATCGACAAGCCATTTCAGAGCGGCCGGATCCAATGATTCGCAGGGGGCAAAGATGATGGGGAACTGTCCGTGCCACAGGGCGTTTACATCCGCACCGTGGGACACCAGAAGCTCCATCATCGGTATGCGATATCCATTGAGCGCGGCTCGCATCAGCGGGCCGTCGCCACCCTGGTGCACGTCCGACCCGTGCTCGAGCATCCACGTCGCCATGGCCAGTCTCGCTGGGCTCGGTGATTCCCATGGGACCCGGCACTCGGCAACCCATGTGAGCGGCCCATCTTTGCCGTAGCCTAGTGGAGCACTGTGCAGCATTGGGTTGCGCGTCATCATGGTCCGAACGCGATCGATATCGTTGGTATCGATAGCCTGCTTGAGTTGTCCGATCTCCTCCAAGGAGTCGATGTGAGCTTTCAGCTTCGGCCAGCTCGCAAACCCGTAGAGGCGCGCGATCTTGAACTGCGCATCGGTGATGGACGCCGCGGCGCCGGCTTTGAGCAGGTCCTTGGCTTGATCCTTCAGGTGGCGGAAATTCGGGCGCTCGGGAAGCGAACGTGAAGGTTCCGGACTGTCGATCGACAAAGCGACCTCCTTTCATCGAAACGCCCGTTGTCCGCACATCGGGCTGAAAGAAGGTGGCGAAGACTTGCTGCTGACAGGTGGGCTTCTACCCTTTCCGCGGACCGGAAGCGTCCTTTACGCGAAGGCAATCCTATCGTATTGCTCCGAGATGCGCCAGGTCTGCCCCGTCTGAAAAGAATGGGACGACTCCCCAGATTCGCATGGCAGCGATGTGTACTTTTGGGGCGAACTTGGCGGACAATCGCGCGGACGTGACCTCGGCTGTCAATCTGAAGCGGTAGACTACACCGATGAGCGACCGCTCGGCGATCGAGTGGACGGACGCGACCTGGAATCCAGTGAGGGGCTGCACGAAGGTGAGCCCTGGCTGTAAATTCTGCTATGCGGAGCTGTTGTCGGAACGTTTCCGCGATGTGCCGGGACACCCGTTCGAGCAAGGCTTCGATCTTCGACTTGTTCCAGAAAAGCTCGATCAGCCGCTGCATTGGCGACGCCCACGGAAGATTTTCGTCAACTCGATGAGCGACCTCTTTCACGAGGACGTTCCAGCCGACTACATCGCGCGCGTCGGCGACGTTATGCGCAGGGCTGACTGGCATCTGTTTCAGGTCCTCACCAAGCGGGACGAGCGGCTCCGGGAGCTGTTGCGGGGTGAGCTGCGGTGGATGGCTGATCTTGAACACGTCGCCTTTGGTGTGAGCGTCGAAGATCGACAGTACCGGCCTCCCGCGCATTCGTTCGCTACAGGCCACGCCAGCACAAATTCGTTTTCTGTCCGTCGAGCTCTATTGGCCGACCTCGGACCACTCGACCTGCGCGAAATCGACTGGGTAATAGTCGGCGGCGAGAGCGGCCCCCACGCGCGGCCCATGCTTCGAAATTGGGTCGTCAACATCCGTCGTCAATGCCGCGCGCAGCGAGTGCCCTTCTTCTTCAAGCAGTGGGGCGGCACACGCAAGCACGAGACCGGCCGGACGCTCGACGGCCGCACCTACGATGAGTTTCCGCTCGCCTTCCATCGCGTTCTCGCAGCGAGCAGTGCATGACCACGCGATCGGACCCGAATCCCAACTATTGGGAGCAGTACGGGCCGTTTCAGCACGTCAAGCACGAACTGATTCGCTGCTACTTGAACGGCTGGTACCCGAAGCTCGGCACCTGGGCTCGTCGTGTCCTGTACGTGGATACGCACGCTGGGCGAGGGCGCTACGAGAGCGGCGATCCCGGATCACCGGTCCTCGCGCTGCAGACTCTGCTGCGCCACTCCTACCGCGAGAAGCTGCTGAACGCCTCCGAATTCAATTTCCTGTTCATCGAGCGCGATCCCGCGAATCTTGCGGCGCTTGATGCGGAGCTCTCTCAGCTCAAACCATTCCCCGCGCGGGTCAACGTGGAAACCAGCGAGGGTGACGCATTCGAGCGTCTGTCGGTCATCCTCAATGAACTCCGACGCGACCGTGCTCAGATGGCACCCGCGTTCCTCTTTGTCGACCCCTATGGGTTCAAGATCCCTGCGGGGCTGCTTGGCGACCTGATGAAAGCCGGCCGAGTCGAGCTGTTCATCAATGTGATGTGGAGAGAGCTGGACATGCTGATTCAGCAGCGGCCGGCCCCTGGCACCCCGCATGCGCAAACGCTCGACGAGATCTTCGGTTCAGGAGCCTGGCGCACGGAAGTAATTGGCGACGGGATGGACGAGCGTCTCGACCGCGCGATTCCCCTGATGGCCCGAGGTATTGGCGCCAAGGGTGGACGTCGGCGGTGCGAATGGTCACCGGTGGACAAGCGACTCGGTACGTCTTGCTCCACCTCACGAACTCGGACGATGGGCGTGACCTGATGAAGGAATGCGCGTGGTCAGTGTCGCCGGCGGGCGGCTTCATGGTCCGTCGCTCTGACAACCCTGATCAGCAGTTCCTGATCAAGCCCGAGCCGGATCTTCGTCCTCTGCGCGACTGGATATTGAATCGGCTCTCACGTCGGCCTGGAACGATGGCAGGATCTGCACGCCGCCGTCAGGCCCGAGTGGTGGTTGCCTAAGCAGATCAACGAGCTGGTTCGAGAACTGAAAAAGGAAGGCGTCATCACCGCCGACGAGGTCCCGGGCCGAAGGTTCGGAGCCGCAGCAAATCCGGTTCTGAGACTCGCGAAACCGAAGACGTGACGCCTCGCCAGGGGGAACAGGGAGGGGAACAGGGCCCAACGCGGGGTGTTCCCCCTCCCCGAGATGTCCGCGGCCAGTCTGAGTCGAGCCAACCGGCCTTCACGCTCTTCTGTCGGCCGTTGCAAGTAGATGTGCGATGGAGGCTTCTCGTCCCGAGCACGCGGTCGGCGTGTGTTTGCCGACCGCTCGCCATCGCCACGATCATCGCCGCGCCAGCGAGGTGACCGTGGCGTGAGCGACCACGAGATTTGACCGCGTCTGCGATCATGCCCGCGGCCACAGCCGAGGTCGCTCACGCCACGCTTGCAGGGTGTCATTTGCTCGTGTGTTGTCGCGTGTGAATACGATACAAATCGTGCGAGGAAGCCAATGCATTTGGGACACCGATTCTTCGGCGGTCCTCGCCGGCTTCGGCCATCACATGATCAGCGTGGAGCTGTGCTCGACGTCGTCAAGGCTCTCGCTGCGCTCGACCCTGCGGGCTTCGGCCTTGACGACGCCTGCGCGCAGCTCGAAGGTAGCACTTATGTGATGGCCGAGAAAGCTCGACGCCGTTTTTCGTATTGACCCAAGCAATCGACAGTCGTATCGTGAAGTTCTCGTCGGTGCCATCGCGCACCCTTCCGCAGTCGGATTCGATGCGGAGCGCTGCAGCCACCGCTCTCAGAGCAACGCCGCAGCTCCTTCAACAACCCAATTGATTGATTGCGCGACGCTGCTCGCGCGATCACTGCGTCGACTTCACGTCACGCGTATTGCTGTCGGCGTTACGCCTGCATCTGCGCTCCACTCACATTAGCGCGTCGGCTCCAGGCACGCGCGCTTGAGCGCGTACCCAGCACAACACGAGTCGTCATGCTTCGCGTTCGCAGGGAGCGGTCATGGAGTTTGTCGAACTGACTGATGATGGGCCGGAGTCGATCTCGATCGCGCGCTGTCGCGAGTTGCTCGGCGAGGAAGCGGAGTCGATGACCGATCAGGAGGTCGCGCTGATCCGCCGACACGCACAGACGATGGCGTGCATCGTGGTCGAGATGTACCAAGAAGGTTGCTGGACTACAGAGTAGAAATCGTGCCTCGAAAACACCACTTGTCCGAGTCCGCGAATGGATCTACGCTGCCGATCATGGTCGGCGCGGTGATCTACGTCCGCGTGAACACGAAGGAGCAGACCGAGAATCTCAGCCTGCCGACCCAACTGCGCGCGTGCGAGGAGTACTGTCGCCGCGAGGGCTACGAAGTTCTCGAACGCTTCCACGAGGAAGGCGAAAGCGCCAAGACCACGGACCGCAGCCAACTCCAGAGCCTGCTCACGTACTGCCGCCTGAACAAGGGCCGCGTGCACTTCGTCGTTGTGTTCAACCTGACGCGCTTCGCGCGGGACAAGTACGACCACTTCGCGCTCCACTCTCACCTGCAATCGCTGGGCATCTCGCTGCGATCGGCAACGGAGCCGATCGACGATACGTCCACGGGCAAGCTGATGGAAGGCGTGTTGGCCGCCTTCGCGCAGTTCGATAACGACTGTCGCTCAGACCGGACCCGCGCCGGCATGAAGGCGGCACTGGAGCTCGGGCGCTGGGTGTTCCTGGCGCCGATCGGCTACTTGAACGCGCCGCGCGCGATGGGCAAGAGCCTGATGCCCGATCCTCAGCGGGCGCCACTTGTGCGGCGAGCGTTCGAGGAGTACGCGACCGGGCGTTTCACGAAGCAACAGCTCCTCACGCAGTCAAGAGCCTGGGGCTTGACCAACCGGCGCGGCTGTCCGCTCACATCGCAAGCGATCGGCGTGCTGCTGCGCAACCAGCTCTATGCCGGCATCGTGGACGTGACCGAGTACGGCGTTCGCGGAAAACGCGGCGACTTCGAGGCCCTGATCTCCGAGGACCTGTTCTTCCGTGTGCAAGCGGTCTTGTCCGGGCGAGTTCGGAGCACCACGCCACAGCAGCGGGCGCACCCGGACTTCCCATTGCGCGCCTTCGTGCGCTGCGAGTCCTGGGTCGAGGCCTCACCGGCAGCTGGTCGAAGGGCCGTCGCGAATACTACGCGTACTACCACTGCCGCCCTGGCTGCCGCGCGGTCAACGTGACGAAGGCCAGACTCGAAGGACTGTTCGCAGACGAACTCGCGCTGCTGCAGCCAACGCTAGGCTACATGCGGCTACTCAAGGAATCCGTTCTGCAGATCTGGAAGGCTCGGAAAGCGGCCGTGCGCGAAGAACTCGCGACCGCCGAGCGTGCTGCAAAGGCGATTCAGGACAAGCTGGACCGTCTCGACGAAGCATTCCTGTTCGAGCGCTCGATCGACATCGAGACGTACGACCGCCACGCCGAGAAACTGCGCGAGGAGCTCACGCTCGCGCGGATCGACCGTCACTCAAGCCAGCTCGACGAACTCGACGTAGAAGGCATTCTGGCGTTCGCAGAACGCATTTTGCCGCGCGCCGCCGACCTGTGGGTACAGGCATCACTCGAACAGCGCCAGCGGTTCCAACAACTGTTCTTTCCAGACGGAATTTCGTTCGACGGAAACGGCTTTGTTGGAACCGGCGTAACCGCACCGGCCTTCAGCTACTTGCGGACGATCGAGGATCGAAATGAAAGGTTGGTGGACCTGACCGGGATCGAACCGGTGACCTCCTGAATGCCATTCAGGCGCGCTCCCAGCTGCGCCACAGGCCCACTCTGGTTGGAGAACCTCCAATAGTAGCAATCGTCCGCCAACCTGGTCAATCGAAGGTGTTCCCGTCAGCAGTCTCCGCGACGCCAGGACGGCCTGGTGTTATCGTGGACCGTCGCCCAAGCCGACGCCGGCAACCGCAGGATCAATCCGGGCCATGACCGATGTGTACGCCAACATCGGCGACGCCGAGCGCGCGATCCAGGAACGCCTCGCCGCCGTTCTCGAGCTTCGAGCCGCAGATGCGCAGCAGCGCGCAATCGTCGACGATTACCTGCGCGATGTCGATATTGCACCGGCTGCGCGGGCGCTCGACGTCGGCTGTGGAACCGGATTCGTCACGCGTGTCCTCGCGGGCCTGCCCACGGTCGCGTCGGTGACCGGTGTCGACCTGTCGCCGGTCTTCGTCGCGAAGGCGCGCGAGCTCGCGGCAGCGCAGGAAAACGCGGACTTCCAGGAAGCCGATGCGCGGGCATTGCCGTTCTCTGACGCCGACTTCGATCTCGTCGTCTTCCATACGACCCTGACGCACGTACCAGAGCCCGAGCGGGCGCTGGCCGAAGCCTTCCGCGTGATGCGCCCGGGAGGATGGGTGACAGTCTGCGACGGGGATTACTCCACGCTCAGCGTGGCGAACGGAGATTGGGATCCCCTGCAGGCCTGCATCGAGGCGGTCAAGGGGGCGTTCATCAACGATCTGTGGGTGACACGTCGAATGCCGGCGCTCCTGCGTGCCGCCGGGTTCCACCTGGTGAACACGAGGAGGTCGGAGCTCTGTCACTCGTTGAAGGCCGAAGCGCGACGGCGCGCTGACGCGGGCGAGTTCTACGGGTTCATCGGCTTCGTCACCGTCCATGCGTCCAAGCCCGCGAAGTCATGACCTGGCGAGATACCGCGGGTATCATTGCCCGCATGACTCGCCATCTTCTGCCGCTCTGCGCCGTGGCGTTGTGTGTTCCGGCGTTGATCGCACTCCAACCGGAGGGTGAAGCGGTTCGCGTCCCGTTGAATCACTACTTGATGGGCCATGCCACGGGCGACCCGTCTCACATGCGGAAGGCCTTCCTGCCGACGGCGCACATCGAGGGTGTGCGCGAGGGGAAGTTCGTGTCGTGGACGCTGGACGAATACTGCGCCCGCTTCTCGGGATGGCCCGAAGCCGATGAGTCGACGCGTCGCCGCACCATCGACTCGGTCGACGTGACCGGCAATGCCGCAATGGCACGCGCCACGCTCGTGCATGGCGCGACCACGTTCACGGATTATTTCGTGCTCGTGAAGGTCGGCGACGACTGGAAGATCGCAAACAAGGTCTACACCGTACGCCGGGCGAACGAGTAGAGCGAGCCACCATTCAGTCACTGACTCGAGGCCACGACGATGAGCCCGAACGACGGTCGTTGCCCACGTTTTGCATCGCTGTTCTGCCTGCTCGCCATCGTGATCGCGCAGCCCCTCACCGCTCAGCAGTCGGCGCCCGTCGTGCCGGGCCTGACTCCTGAAGAGATCAAGACCTACGAATCGTTCCGTGCCTGGATCGGTAGCCAGCCGAAGACGGTGCAGGACGCCGCCGACGACGTGGTGTATCAGCGCTACGTGGCGGAGCTGCGCACGCAGGGAAAGTCCGAGCAGGAAGCGGCGGCGACGATCGCCTCGCTCAAGGCAATCGGAGACCGCGCCGAGATCGAGCGCTGGAACCGGATTCTCACCTCACCGCAACCGCGGTTCAACACCTCGCCCAACGCCTTTCTCGTCGCGGTCACCAAAGGCCTCAAGCCGGGACGTTCGCTCGACGTCGGCATGGGGCAGGGGCGCAACACGATCTATCTCGCGCAGCAAGGCTGGCAGTCGGTGGGATTCGACCCGGCAGCTCGAGCCGTCTCTGCGGCCCAGGAACAGGCGCGTCGGCTCGGCGTGACGATCACCACGCACGTCGCCCGCGCCGAAGACTTCGACTGGGGCACCGGGAGCTGGGACCTCATCGTCCTGAGCTACGTGGGAGCGCGCGAGTACGCGGCCAGGGTCGTGCAGGCATTGCGACCGGGCGGCATGGTCGTGGTCGAGGGCTTCCATCGCGATGCGACGAAGAGTCGGCCGATCGGCGGCGCCGTAGTCTTCGACACGAACGAGTTGCTGCAGCTGTTCTCCACGCTTCGGGTCGTGCGCTACGAAGACGCCGACGGCGTCGGCGACTTCGGCCAGTTCGAGACGCGCGTCGTGCGCCTGGCCGCCGTGAAACCGTGAGCGCTCGGCAACCAGGCCCGCCGAACGCCGCTACTGCAGCCGGAAACAGCTTTCGATGGCAGTATTGTTACCGGTCGTCGTGCGCGCGATGATCTCGAATTTGAACTCGTTGCCCAGATCGGTAATACCCGTTGGCACCTGGAACTCCGTCACGTGCGGCGGCAGGTCGACACTGAACGCCACACCTTCGCGCTCGACGAACAACTGATACCTGCTGATCTCGATCGGGCCGGGCTTGCCGATCTCCGGGTGTGACTGCGTGACCGGATCCCATCGAATCGTGACCGGGGCGCTGACACTCGGAAGCGGCTCGGTGTCGCAGCTTTCAGCCGCGGGTTGTCCCGACACGGTGACATTCTGAGGCGGCGCGGCGAGGACCTGCGACAGTTGGACCGTGCCCTTGATCTCACCTCGTTCGATGGAGCGGCCCTCGATCTCGTACGTGCCCTCCGGGAATCGCTGAAAGAACTCTTCAGGGGACAGCTCGTCGAACGTCGGCTCGGCACTCTCGAAGTCAAGCTGCGTGAGGCCCTGATTCCTGAGCTGGCCCTTGGTCATCAGGTTCAACAGCGATTTTCCGCCGGGTCCATCGATGTCCAGCTCGGTCCACGTTTCGCCATCGATCGCCGCGTGCAATCCGAGGTCGCCGTCCGTGTTGTTCAGCTCGAAGAAGATCTCAGCTTGTTCGAACTGCTGACTCTCTTGCGCGCGCGCCCGCGTCTGGGGTGCAGCCGCGCCGAGCGCAATCGTCGATGCAGCAAGGAGCAGTAAGGGCGTGGACGTGATACGTGTGGTCATCCCGGTGCCTCCAACTGTTAGAGGGCGGATGCCTGCACAATCCTTCGCACGAAACCGCGAAGGATTTGTCCGTGCGATGCCCTCTAACGGAGTGAAGGTCGCGCCCGGAGGCGTGACCGCGGGAGGCGTTATGTGGACACGCACGATCGCACTCATCCTGACGCTGGCGATGCCGGCGGCTGCGTCAGCAGGACCGTTATCTGAAGCGGTCGAGAAGGCCGGCAAGGAGCTGTCAGCTGAACAAACCGCCGAGGACACCCGCGGACGGGCGCGGTTCTGGACGGGGATCACCCTTCTCGGCGGTGGCGGGGTCCTCACGGCGCTCGGCAGCGTCGAGATTGGCGACGACGAGCAGGGACCGGACGACGGCGAGGACGTGAACGGTTCCGACGACGGAGAGGACTCCGACGGCTGGGGAAACAAGGCGTTGATTGGCGGCGGCATCGCGGCCGCAACAGTCGGCGGCATCCTGCTGCTCACCGGTCGTCACAAGGCCATGCCGGCCGTCTCGTTTCAGCGCGGCGGTGTCACGGTCCGTCAGACTCTGCGGTTCTAATTGTCCGCTGACCGAGACAAGGGGCGCGGTAAGGCGTAGTATCCGACATCGGCAGCGGGCGGCCCTTCGATGACCGACATGGCCCTGGCGCGGCGCGTGCTGGCCGCCGATCCGGCGGCGTTCGAGGAGTTCTTTGCCGCCTACTTCCCGCGCCTCTATCGGTTCGTCCTGCCTCGCGTCGGCGGAAACGAAGATACCGCCGAAGAGATAGTCCAGCGCGTGCTGATTCGCGCGATCGACAGGCTCGGCACCTACAAAGGCGAAGCGTCGCTCCTGACCTGGCTGTGCGCGTTCTGCCGCCGCGAAATCGGTGCCTGGCGTCACGAAAATCGCATCACCCGGGAAGTGTCGCTGTTCGACGACCGGCTCGAAGTGCAAGCTGCGCTCGAAACGCTTGTGGACGTCGATGCCGACAATCCCGAGAGGGCTTTCCACCGCCGCGAGGTCTCTGGCCTGGTGCAGCTCGCGCTCGACCATTTGCCCCATCGCTACGGCGACATGCTCGAGTGGAAATACATCCAAGGGCTCTCTGTCGAGGAGATCGCGGAACGGCTCGGAGTCGGATACAAGGCTGCTGAGTCGCTGCTGACACGCGCGCGTGCGTCGTTCCGCGAAGGTTTCTCGATCGTGGCCTCCGAGTGGTCCGACCGGCCGTTCGGCCGCTGGCCACGACCGTCCGAGGGATCATGAGCATGCCCGACCTGCCCATCGACGCTCGTGAGGAGGCGGAGACGGCTCGACTGGTGCGTCTCTCGGGAGGGCGGCCGCCGATCGCGGCGTTTCGTGAGGCGCGCGTCCGCACGGCTGTGCACGCGCATTGGCAGCAGCAGACGCGACGACATCAGCTGCGCCGGCGTATGGTGACGGTTGCCGCAGCGATTGGTGCCGCTGCCGCACTCGTGCTCGTCGCCGGAGCTCTGCGTCGCGATCGCGGCTCGTCCACGCCGGGCGCGCCGGTCGCGCAAGTCGAACGCGTGACCTCCGATGGCGTGACACGCGGCGGTGCAGTTGTGAAAGGCCTCGCGCTGAACGAGCCCATACGTGCTGGCGAGTGGATCGACACAGGGCCGCGGCTGCGTGTGGCGCTGCGATTTCTCGACGGAACATCCGTCCGGCTCGATCGCGATTCGCGCATCCGTGTCCTGTCGGCTCGGACGATCGAGCTGTCGTCCGGCGCAGTCTACGTCGACACGGCGTCCGAGTCGGACCGCTTCGAAGTGCGTACGCCGGTCGCACTCGCCCGCGATCTCGGCACACAGTTCGAGGTTCGTCTCCTCGATCGCACCCTTCGGCTCCGAGTACGCACTGGCATCGTCCAGCTCACCAGCCGCGCCCGTTCCGTCGCCGGGCGGGCGGGAACCGAGATTGCGTTTTCGGATCGTGGCGCGGTCAGCCGGCCGATTCCGATCCACGGGCCCGAGTGGGACTGGACCGCGAGCGTTTCGCCATCTCTCGATATCGAGGGACTGACGCTCGCGACTTTCCTCGAGCGCGTGACGCGGGAGCACGGCTGGGAACTCAGTTACGACGATGCGGCGCTGGCCCGGGACGCCTCGGAGATTGTCCTGCACGGATCGGTTCGCGACCTGTCCATCTCCGATGCCGTTCAGGTCGCGGTCGACACCAGCGGATATCGATATCGTCTCGAGGGTGGGCGCCTGCTCGTGCTCCGGAATACCGACGTGCGATAGAGGGAACCGCTGATGGCAGCTATCTTGCGGTCGACGCGAGTGCTTCCGGCCCTGGCGGTCGCGGTCCTCCTCTGCGGAGGTTCGCTTGCAATCGCAGCAGAAGGCGATCAGCACTTCAGGGGCCGCTCGCTTGCCGACGCCTTGCGCGCACTCCAGCTCGCGGGTCTCCGCATCGTCTTCACGTCGGCAATCGTCGGGCCGGACCTGCGCGTGACGAAGGAGCCACAGTCCCACGATCGTCGCCGCCAACTCGACGAGCTGCTGGCCCCCCATGGCCTCGTGGCTCGCGAAGGGCCTCAGGGGATCATTCAGAATCGGTACGCGCCGAACGGAAGTCGGCCTCGCCCGTCTCGCCCGAGAGGTCGCAGGACGACGCCGCGAAACGTCGCGGCCCCCCTGTCACGACGGACAGGCCGATAGATGGCGACGTTCGCCATAGCGAGCGCGTCGTCGTGAGCCCGCCGTGGCCGAGCCGCGAGCATGAGGGGGTCGTCACGCAGACGCATCTCGATGAAGACGTCTTCCAGCGTCTCCATGGCAGCCTCGCCGACGATCCGGTGTCTACACTTCATACCCTGCCCGGCGTGGCCGCTGTCGACGAGTTCCGCAGCGAGTTCGCCGTGCGAGGCAGCCCGGTCCGGCACGCAGGCGTGGTGATCGACGGTGTGGCCACCGGCTGGCTGCAACACACCGCGTACGGCCGGGGACCGGCAGGATCGATTGCGATGCTCCCCGGGCCAGTCGTGGAACACGCCACCCTGAGCGCTGGCGCATATCCGCATTTCTTCGACGATCGCATCGGACCGCAGCTCGAGATGACGATTCGCGAAGGCTCGCGCGAGCGCTTTGCGCTGCGTGGGGCGATCGGTGGGACGAACACGTTGGTGGTGGGCGAGGGCCCCCTCGGCCGGGCGGCGCGCGGCTCGTGGCTCGTCGCCGCGCGCCAAAGCTACTCCGAGTGGCCGAGCGAGCGGCTCGCGTCGGCGCGTACCGCCTTTGGATTCGCTGACATGGTCGGAAAGCTCGTGTACGACGTCCGATCAACGCAGCGCGTCGACGTGAGCGTGATAGGAGGAATATCAAACATCGACGAGGACGACGCCGCTCCGCCGAACGGCCTTGGCGGTGGGACGAGTGAGGCATCGCTCGTCAACGTTGGATGGCGAACGCTGGTCGGCCCGGCGTTGGTCGTGAGCCAACGCGCGTTTCTGGCACGTCAGGGGTTCGTCAACGAATATCACGGCGGCGGCGATCGGGATCGCGGCTACAACACCGACCTCGGATATCGCGCCGATCTCAGGCGGTCGTTTGCGAGCGCACTGCTCGAAAGCGGTGTACAGATTACGCGACGCTCGACCGGCATCGCGATTCCTGTGGCCGATGCCGATATCAACGGGACGACGTGGCTCCGCTCGGCATATGTCCACGCGACCTGGTCTCCGATCCAGAGCCTGACCCTCTCGCCTGGCCTGCGCGTCGCCGATTCGACGTTGCAGCGAACCCGTCCAGTGACTCGATGGGTCCTTGGACGATGGGCCTTTCGGCCGGCGTGGACGGCGAGAGCGTCCGTGGGCGTCGCCTACCAACTGGCGGAACCGCTCGCCGTTCTCGCGAGCGCCGGGGGTGACGCGATTCGGCCGGAACGCGCCGCGCACCTCGACGTCGGCATCGAGCGTCGGGTCTCGAATGCCTTTCGGTGGCAAGTCACCGTGTTCCAACGTCAGGAGCGTGACGTGCTTCGCGATCCCGTGATGGATCCAGCGGTCGGCAATGATGTGACTCGCTGGTCCGTTTCACGTCCCAACGTGAATGCCCTTCGGGGCACATCTCGGGGCGTCGAGCTCATGCTCGAGCGGCACAACGCGTCCGCTCTTTCGGGGTGGATTGCGTACGCGTACGGAAGGACGCGCCACACGGACGTGACTACTGGAGAAGCTTTCTGGGCCGACTACGATCAGCGGCACACGCTCAGCTTTTTTGGTCTTTACAGGTTGTCCAGTCGCACCACCCTCGGCGCAACGTTCCGCTCCGGCAGCAACTTTCCAATCCCCGGCTACTTCGAGATGCGCGGCGACTCGCTCTTCGTGGGACGCACGCGGAACGCCGTACGCCTGCCCGGTTATGCCCGGTTGGATCTCCGTGCCGACCGCCAGTTCAAGTGTTTCGGGCGGCGACTGACGCTCTACGCGGAAGTCCTGAACGTGTTGAATCGGGCGAACGTTTCCCTGACAAGGGGATCCATCGATTCCTCGACGGGCGAGGCGATCGGTTTCACCGACACGATCGCCGGCAGGCGCGGATCGGGCGGTGTGGTGGTCGAGTTCTGAGGCTTCAGTTCACTCGCTTCGCAGCGCCGATGCCGGATCGATCCGAGTCGCGCGCCAGGCGGGCCCCGCCACTGCCAGCGCCGCGGTCAGCGTCAGCACCAGCGCCACCGCGACGAAGGTCATCACGTCCAGCGGCTGCACGCCGAACAACAGCGTTGTCAACACCCGGCTCAATGCGGCAGCAAGCGCAAGGCCGATCACGGCGCCTAGCCCGATGACGCCAACAGCGCTTCGCATCACCATGCGCAGCACGTCTCCCGTCGTCGCACCGAGCGCGCGTCGCACAGCGAAATCTCGAACTCGCAGCTGGACGGAGTAGGCCAGGATTCCGAACACGCCGACCATCGCCAACAGGAGTGCCAGGGCCGCGAACGTGATGACCATCACCGCCCGGAACCGATGGCGCGCCGTCGCGTCCCACGCGACGTCTTCGAGCGTCATCACGTCGCGAACGCTCACGAGCTGCTCCTTGTCGACACGTCCGATCGCGCTGCGTACCGACGACGCGAGCGCTGCGGCACTCCCCGACGTGGGCCGCACGACCAGATAGATGTCGTCGGTGGGATGCTGCGCCATCGGGACGTAAATCTGGACGACGTCCTCGGTTTCATCGGGTCGGGCCTTCACCTGTGCGGCGACGCCGACGATTTCCTTGACACCGGCCTCGGCCTCCGGCGATTCGGGTGGGCGAAGTGCGACGCGCTGACCAATTGGCGAGCCACCGCGAAAGTAGCGTTTCACGAATGCTTCGTTGACCATGCAAACTGGAACGCTGTCGGCTCGGTCCTCCGCGGTGAAGCCGCGGCCGGCGACGATCGGCAGATCCAGCGTCGAGAAGTACGCAGGGCTCACGATCTCGTAGTCGGCGACCGGACGCTGCCGCGCGTCCACCGGCGGCCCGCCCACGATTTCGAACGAACGCTCGCCGCCATCCGACGGGCCCAGCGGCAGCGTGCTCGACCATGCGAGGCTGCGGACGCCAGGAAGGGCACCCACTTCGCGCTCGATCGATTCGAAGAACTGCAGAAGCGCCGAGTCGGTGGGATACAAGCGCCCGAGCGGATCCACCATCATCGTCAGGACGCTCCGGGCGCGATAGCCGGGATCGACGTTCTCGACGACGAGGAGCGTCCGCAGCAGCAGCCCGGCGCCGAACAGCAGTAAAACGGCGGTGGCGACCTCGCCGACTACCAGCACGCTGCGGAATCTGCCGCCTCGCCCCGTCACCGTCCGGCTGTCCGCCGCGATGACAGGTGTCGATGAGAGGTTCGTCGCCTGCCACGCGGGCGCCAGCCCAAAGAGAATCCCCACGATCAGGGCTGTGACCGCACAGAACATCACGACGCGCAGATCGAAGGTCAAGCTCACGGCGCCGGGAAGAAGGCCGGCGGGAATCATCCCTGGCGCCACGCTCACGATCGCTGCGCCGACGGCTGCGCCCAATGCACCGCCAATCGTCGAGAGCACGAGACTCTCGGTCAGCAGCTGGCGAATGACGCGACGGCGTCCGGCGCCCAGAGCCGATCGGATCGCCAGCTCACGTGTCCGCACGGTGGCGCGGGCGAGCAGCAGATTGGCGACATTCGCGCAGCACATGAGAAGCACGAATCCGACGACCCCGACGAACAGCATCGAGGTCACTCGGAGGTCGCTGCCGATCACGGCCTCGTGCATCGGTTCGAGCGTGACGCTGCGGCCCCTGTTCGTCTTCGGGAACTCGCGCGCGAGTCCGGCTGCCACCGCCGTCAGATCGGAGGTCGCCGCGTCGAGCGACACCCCTGGCTTCAGGCGGCCGAGGGCCTGCAGCATGTGCGCTCCGCGCGCAGCGGGAGGGGCGCCGTGGAACGAGACCATGGCCCAGATGCTGGTCCGGCCAATTACTTCTGCGGTGTTGGGTACTACGCCGACAACGGTGTACAGGGTGCCATCGAGCCGAAGATCGCGGCCGATCACCGATCGATCTCGGTTGAATCGGGTTTGCCAGAAGGACTCGCTGAGGACCACCACATTCGCCCGACGCTGGTCGTCAGATGGAAGGAACGTCCGCCCGACGATGGGCGTGACGCCGAGCGCGTCGAACACGCCGGCCGAGACCCACTGGCGAGGGACCGTTTCGGCGCTGCCGTCGGCGCCGGCCATCACCATGCCGCCGACGCTGGGGACGAAACCCCCGATGCGATCGAAGGACCGGTTCCGGCTGTTCCAGTCGTCGAGATTGAGCGGCGACACGCCGTCATGTGGCGTCCCTTCGCTCCGCTCCCAGAGCATCACGAGCCGATCGGGATCGCGGAACGGCAGCGGACGGAGGAGTGCCGCATCGACGAGCGCGAAGATCGCGCCGTTGGCGCCGATGCCGAGCGCCAGCGTGATCGCCGCCACCAATGCGAAGCCCGGCGAGCGTCGCAATTGCCGCACCGCGAACTTCACATCGTCCCGCAGTTCATCGAGCCATTGGGTGATCCGCATGTCACGATCCCTTTTTCTGCCCAAGTCCATGCAGGTTTGCCGGAGTGCGGCGAGATCGCCAAGGCGACGGGCGGCCATCTGGCGCGCCTTGATCGGATCCATGCCGCGATCGACGAGCTCCCGCGTGCGCATGTCGAGATGGAACGCAATTTCGTCGTCGACTTCCTGATCGAGCGGTACGCGCCACAGCCAGGAGCGCAGAGAGCGTTTCATCGCGCGAAGAGGACCTTCGACACGCCGGCCGAGAACCGGCGCCAGGTGTCCGTCTCGGCCGCCAGTTGCACGCGGCCGGCATCGGTGAGGCTGTACAGCTTGGCGCGCCGTCCGAGCTCCGATGTGCCCCACTCCGCTTCAATCCAGCCGCGGCGCTCCATGCGATAGAGGGCGGGGTAGAGGGACCCTTCTTCGACGAGCACGGCCTCGCCGGTCGTGTCTTCGATGAAGCGCGCGATCGCGTAGCCATGACGCGGTCCGCGCGCCAGGGTCTTGAGAATCAGCGCGTCCAGCGCCCCGTGAAGAAGGGCATTCGGAGGTTTGGGCGTTTCGGGCATCCGGCCGATTACCACGACAGTCTAGGCAATAGACTGTCTTGGCAATAGACGTCAACGCGACGGTGATCGTTCAACGCGAACGGGGATGAGGGGTTTCTCGTAGCGCCAGACCTCCAATGCGAAGTGTCCGCTCGGCGTCTCGGCGGGATAGACGGTGCTCGCGATTCGGTGCCAGCCGCGTTTCTCGTAAAAGCGCGCAGCCCGGTGATTGCCGATCGCGCACGCCAGCCACGCCGTCCGGACGCCGCCCGACGCGAGCCTTGCCTCGGCGTCGTCGATCAACGCCGCTGCCGCGCCTGAGCCGCGTGATGGCGCCGAGACGTACAACTGGTAGAGCTCGTCGTCTTTGATGATCGCGAACCCGACCGGGGCGCCGGGCGGCCCAACTACTCGGACGTCCGCCAATGCGGCCTGCAGGCGGCTGCGAAAGCTCTCGAGCGTACGAACTCGCTTCAACTCTGCCGGAACGAGGTGCGCATGCGCTTCGTTCCAGCCGTCGAACCAGATTCCGGCGAGCTGATCGACCTCGCAATTTTCTGCGGCCCTCACGTCCATCGCGTCGTCTCAATAGTGTTGTGTCCTGTGTCGACCTCGAGCGTCAAGCTGAGCGCCGTGGAGGCGCTGCCGTGGGCGACGCGGGCACGATGTTCGCTGTGAACGAATAGGAGGGAGGTCAGCATGGCAGAGAGGCAGAGTGCGATTACGCCGAGGCATGACGCGCGAACCGGACTCATCCGGCGGCACGGCTGGGCCGACAGCCCGTTCAGTGCGCTGCAGCGCATGGCCGACGAGATGGATCGCATGTTTGACGACTTCGGGCTGACGCGCCGCGGTGGTTCGTCGTTCTGGGGCGAGCGCGGCGGATTCGGCTGGGCACCTGAGGTAGAGGTGTCCCAGAAGAACGATCAGTTGACGATCAAGACCGATCTCCCCGGGCTGAAGAAGGACGAGATTTCCGTGGAGGTCAGCGAGAACGCCGTCACCATTCAAGGTGAGCGCAAACGCGAGCACGAGGAGGAGCGCGAAGGGTATTACCGCAGCGAGCGGAGCTACGGCAGCTTCTACCGCGTGATCCCGCTGCCGGAGGGCGCTATCAGCGACCAGGCCAAGGCGCAGTTCCGCGACGGCGTGCTCGAAATCAGCATGCCCGCGCCGCCGGCGTCGAAGGGCCGGCGCCTCGAAATCTCGGAGGGCGCAAAGAAGTAGATCTTGTGGCTATCATCGCCACATGACCGACCTCAATCCACAAGCGCGGGAGATGGCCGACGAGTCGATGGTGCGTAACCTCGACGCGCAAGCGCGGGCGATCTGGCCGCAGGAAGTGGCGCTCTTCAGACGGTACAACCTGTCGGGGCCGCTCCGGATTCTCGACGCCGGATGCGGCCCTGGCGAGATCACCTCGCGCCTCGCAGAGCTGTTTCCCGACGCCAGCCTGCTCGGTGTAGACATCGTCGATCCGCACCTCGAGCTCGCGCGGAGACGATACGCGCGGTTCGGCTCGCGCCTCCGGTTCGAGCACCAGACGGTGTTTGGCCTGAACGCCGCCGACGACACCTTCGATCTGGCGGTCTGCAGACACGTCCTTCACGCCATTCCGCACGCCGATCGCGTAGTGGGCGAGCTTGTGCGCGTCACGCGGCCGGGCGGTCGGCTTCACCTGATACCGGAAGACTACGGGATGCTGCATTTTCAGCGCTCCACGCTCGACCCGACATTCTTCTGGCATGAAGCGTCTACCGCGTTTGGTGAGAAGACGAACACCGACCTCTACATGGGGCGGGCTACGTTCGAGATCCTGACGAAGCGCGGCTTGACCGACATCACGGTGGACTACGTCGTGGTCGACACGATCCGCGTGCCGCGGGAGATCTTCGCGTCGATCCTCGAGGCCTGGCGCGACGGCTATGCCGAGTCGATTGCGGAATACTCGCGCTTCACCCTCGATGAAGCGGTCTCCTACTTCAATCAGATGATAGGCGACGTCCGTAACCCGAGCCGCTATGCTGCGTGGATGGTGCCCGTGGTTTCCGCCCGCGTGCCGTAAGACGCGACCGAACAGCGGTCACTTTGCGGCGGTAATACGAACGTTCGCGAAATCCCCTTCGCTGTTGTTGCCGACCCACAGCCCGACCACACCGCGATCGAGTTGACCGAGCTTGCGAACCTCCAACGTTGGAGACTTCACCGGTCCGGCGAAGATCTGAACCTGTGCGCCTTCAACGACAATCTTGACCGGGACCCAGTCTGTCGGCACGAGCGACGGGTCGACCGGGTTCTCGAACTCCTCAGGGAACTCCTTGCGATGCCGCGGCCAATCGTAATCCGGCCATGAGATGTACTGCACCGCATGCTGGTGTCTCGTCGGATCGGGCGATCGAAAATTGAAGGGCCGAAGGTAGACGGCCTCGTACGTCTTGTCATCCTTCCCGTGAAACGCGATGCCGACGAAGCTTTGCTGCATCACGTCGCGCCCGCGGATATCCACCTCGATCGTCCCCTCGGCGAAATCGGTGCCGGTGATCCACACGAACCCGTTCTCCGGCTTCTGCGAGACGTGCACGGCACCAGGACGATCCGGGATCGCGTTGGCGTCCCGATTGACGACGCGCAGGGTACCGGCCGCCAGTCGTTCGGCAAGATTGATCGTCTGCGTCGCGCCGGACTGACGTGCCTGCGCGGTCACCGTCCACATCAGGAGCGCAGTGCTCGCAAGGAGCCGTTTTCTAGCCGTTGTCATGTGTCCTCCTGCTCCTGTCGGTCATCGCGCCTCCGCGCCGCACCAGGATTTGACGAATTCTGCAGCTCCGAGTTCGAAGCTCAGCGCGTTCGGGACTTGTCCTGACGCTCGAGCTGACTCGATGAAGCCTTCCAGAATGCCGCAAACAATCGGAGCCGGCGTGGCACTGGCTCCACTTTGCCTGGAGCCTGGAGAAGTGTCATATATCGACTATCGACGCAGAAGCCCTTCCGTTTACAGAATCGACGTGAAGTTGTCTTCGGAGGCCTCATGACCAGCACATCGTCGATGATCATCCCGTCGGACGCATTCCTCGAGCATTGGCAGGGACACCGCCGCGTCACCCGGCGGGTCATCGAGGCGTTTCCCGAACACGAGTTGTTCCGGTTCTCGGTGGGGGGCATGCGGCCGTTCGCGGCAATGGCCTTCGAGATGATTTCGATGGCGTCCGCCGGCGTGCACGGCGTGGTGACGCGCCGATGGGCGACTCAGGACAATCTGCTTCACCACTCCGGGGCACAGCCGCCGGCGACCAAAGCAGACCTGCTTCGGCTGTGGGATGCGACGACGGACGAGTTGAACACGATGTGGCCACGGATCCCGCCGGGCCGCTTCAATGAGGTCGACACGGCGTTCGGCCAGTACGAAGGTGTCCTCTACGGCTTGATGTTGTATTGGATCGATAACGAGATCCACCATCGCGGGCAGGGCTACGTCTATCTTCGCGCGGTGGGCATCGAGCCGCCGGCTTTCTACGATCGCGGCTGAGGCAGGGTTTCGTACGATTGCTGCCCGAGCTAAAGCTCGGGCCTACGTACGACGCTTTTATCGCCCGAGCTATAGCTCGGGCCTGCTTGCGTCCCGCGTGTGGCCTCCCCGATCAGCACGAGACGTGCGTCGCCTATCGCGTCGACAGAACGCTCAGCCCATCGGCCGTTGGCGCGAACGCCAGCGCTTCGTGTCGGACGACCTCCAACGTGGGATCGGGCAGTCATTGCGTAGACAGTGCCCGCGCCGCCTCTTGCAGCAGCTCCCGCACTTCCATGTCGGTGGTCTGCGAAAAGTCGAGATACCACTCTCCGACCGCGGCGAACTGTTGCGGCGTGTTCGCGCACACGACTTCGTCCGCCACGTCTTCGAGCTCGCGACACGTGTCCGGCGCCCCCACCGGCACGGCGACGACGATCCGCGACGGATCGCGCTTGCGAACGGCCTGCACCGCGGCTTTCATTGACGCCCCTGTGGCCAGCCCGTCGTCCACGATCAGGACGACACGATCCCGCAGCTCGGCCGGCGGCCGCCCCTCGCGATACACCTGCTCGCGGCGTTCGAGCTCGACCTGTTCTTCGCGAGCCACGTCGTCAATTACGTCGTCGGAAATGCCGAACCACGACACGACGTCGGGGCTCACGACGCGGATCCCGCCCGATGCGATCGCGCCCATCGCCAGCTCGCGGCGACCGGGTACGCCGAGCTTGCGGACGAGAAAAACGTCGAGCGGCGCGTCGATCGCTCGAGCGACCTCATACGCCACCGGCACGCCTCCCCGGGGAAGCGCCAGCGCGACGACGTCACGCCGGCCTTTGTAGTGGGCGAGACGCGCCGCCAGCTCGACGCCCGCGTGGCGCCGATCGCGATACGGTTCTCCGCCTGTAGGGGTCACCGCCGACTCCAACGGTTCCAGCTTGCAAGCCAGGTACCTTCGCTGGCACCTGTCGATCGGCACCATCAGCGCATGGAGCGCGCTCCATGCAGCGCTTTATTGCGGGCGCTGAATGGAATTCGAACAGCGTGCGATCAGGCCTTTATCGGGACCCAGATCTCCAGACCGCCGAGCCCCGTACCGGGGATCGAACATCTCTCCATACCGCTCGAAGGCTGGCCCGTCGGTGGCCTCGACGCCTGCGGCGGATAGCGCATGATTCCAGATGGTGTGCCAGGTCGTGGGGACCTCCGATACGTGACCCGCGTGAACGAACACCGCGGACGTTTGCGGCGGAATTCGCGGTTTCACGAATTCGGCCGGGTGCGCTCTCGATGTACCACAGGGCCTTCGCCGTGACGCTCATGTCGGCCCATCATGTGCGGAAGCGTCAAGCAGTCGCTTGACAATTGTTGCGCTCAGTATTCCCGGAACACGCGCACGAGCTCCGGAGCGCGCAACCGTTGCGACAGGGCGAGCATCAGCAGCACACGCGCCTTCAGCGGCCCGAGATCGGCGGCCGCAATCAGACCCTTGATGACGGCAACATCCTCGGCGCTGACCGAGCCACCCGCCACGCGGGACGCCAGGACGACGGGAACGCCTCTGGCGAGGGCGTCTTCCACCGCACGCGCCTCGGCTTCCGCAAGCGCCCCCGCGCCTGCGGTCGCCATCACGATGCCGCGCGCGCCGCGCCGGATCGCCGCCGCGATCAGATCGCCAGGCGCATCCTGATACGTCAGGAGCACGTCGACGCGCGGCAGGGTGGCGATCCGCGTGAGGTCGAACTCGCTGCCCACGCCATGACGCGACCTGACGTCGCGCGAAAAGATCACGCCGTCCTCGCCGACACGCCCCACGGACCCCGATCCCCGCGAGCCGAACGCGTCGGGACTGGCGGTTGAGACCTTCTCGACGTCGCGTGCCTCGAAGACGCTGCCGTTGAACACCACGAGCGTGCCCCGACCACGGGCGGCGGGACTCGCCGCCACCCGCACGGCACCCAGGAGGTTCTGCGGTCCGTCGGCATCGACCGTGCCGGGGCGACGAATGGCGCCCGTCAGCACGACCGGCCGCTCGCTGCGGATCGTCGAGATCGAGGAACCAGGCGAGCTCTTCGAGCGTATCGGTGCCGCCAGTGATGACGACTCCAGCAACCTCAGGCGTCGCTGCGAGCACGTCCGACACGCGACGCGCGAGGCGAAGCCAGTCTGCGAGTGTGAGCGAAAGGCTCGGTCCGCGCGCAAACGTCTCGGCTTCGACGCGAGCCACCTGGTCGATTCCCGCCGCTTGGGAGACGAGCTCGGGCCCCGTCAGCCGGCCGGTCGCCCGGTTGGCGATGGTCCCGCCGGTCGCAATCAGCCGCACACGCGGCTGCGCCGAGGCCGGAGAGGCGAACGCGATCGCTGACAGGAGCGTCAGGCTGGCGACCAGACACTCCGCACGCCGGCGGGTCGTCAGTTGGCGGGACCCGATCGTGCGGTCCGGTGGGCGAGGGCCAGCCAGTCGCTCAGATTGCGCGCCGCCTCGCTTGGTGTCGGTCCGTAGAACGGCATGAGAGCGGCGCACACGCCTGCCCTCGAGACGATATGGGCGCGCCAGCGGTCGCGCGCGATGCGCGCCACCTCGATGTGGTACGTCCAGACCATCGATGACTTCGTCGAAGTGATGCACGAGTCTCCGGTGCCTGAATGAATTGTGGGGGCCACGCTGCTCGCCGAACACGCCGGGGCAGCCTGGTCATTGTAGGTATCGCTCCTGAACGATCAAGCGAAAGGAAGCGCGAAGCTCGCGTCCACATTGTCGCAGCGGCGAGATCGCGCCAAGTTCGCGCACAGAAAATATTTTTCCCGACACCGCGTCCACAGTGAATCCACCGTTCATCCACATGATTTCCACAGGTGACTTTTTTGCGCGGTCGCTTGACCGCCTTCGACTCGCACACTACGCTCACTTTGGTGGGCATCATCCGCGCACATCGCAAGATCCAGTATCGCTGGTCGTCCGCGGTTGCCGCGGCGCTCGTCCTCCTGTGCCTCGCGTCGGCGGCGCAAGCCGAGATTGCGCCGCTCTTTCGCCTGTTTCTGCTCGATGGTACGGTCGTCACCTGCCTCGGCGAGTACGCCCGCGTCGGCGAGCGCGTCGTCTTTACCCTCGCGCTCAGCGCCGAAGGCGCCACGGAGCTGTCGTCGCTGCCGGTCGCGAAAGTGGACTGGCCGCGTACCGAGCAGTATGCGCAATCCCTTCGCGCCGCACGGTACGCCGACACCAGGGGCGAAGCGGATTTCGCCGATCTTGCGGGAGACGTCGCCCGCCTCCTCAATGAGATCGCGCTGACGAGCGAGGCGAGCCGCAAATTGCAGCTCGCCGTCGAAGCCCGGCGCCGGCTCGACGCCTGGCCTCGCGAACACTATGGGTATCGGACGGCCGACATCGCACAGATTGTGGAGCTGGTGGATCAGGCGATTTCCGAGTTTCGCATCGCCAGCGGCGAGAATCGCTTCGACCTGACGTTCGTCGCCTCGCCCGAGCCGCCAAAACCCATCGAGCTGCTCGCTGCACCGTCGACCGAACAGCTGCTGGAGGGGGCG
Source organism: Vicinamibacteria bacterium (assembly GCA_963800785.1). Taxonomy (GTDB): domain Bacteria; phylum Acidobacteriota; class Vicinamibacteria; order Vicinamibacterales; family JAENWD01; genus JAENWD01. The sequence goes on along the minus strand of CAWDCH010000017.1, from coordinate 206,257 downwards.
GCCGCCGTCGCTGACCGCACCGACGATCCCGCGGAGCGGCTCACGTTGTTCGAGGCGCTGGCTCGGGCGATCGATGCGCACGCACAGGCGCTGACGCAGCCGGTGTTCGCGCGTCTGAAGTCGCTGGTGACGTCCCGCATCCGAACCGAGCGGTTGGTCGAGGCCGCGTACAGCAAGCTTGCCGTGACGGCGAGCCGAACGGCGGAGCGCCACGCCTCCCGCGGCGATGTCCGCGGCGTCGAGCGCGAGATCGCGCGCGTACAACGCGAGGATCGGCGATTGGGTGGCCAGCGGCCGGATCGGGTCTCCGCGATTGTCGTCACCTTACAGGAGCGTCTGGACGCCGCCCGCCGGCTGCGTCTGGCTCGCGATCAATGGAGCGTCAAGGTGACGGCGTTTCGAAGCTACCGGCGCGCGATTGCCGCGCCGCTCGCAGATTTTCGCGTCATGTCGGCGGGGCTGGACGATATCAAGCGGCTCGCTGGCCCCTCGGCCGCTGAACTGCCAGTGTTAGCCAAGCGTGCGACGAGCGCAGCGCGGGCCCTGGGGCTTGTCGTGCCGCCGACCGACCTGGCGTCGGCGCACGCCCTCATGAAGACGGCCGCCCAGCTCGCGATGCAGGCCGTCACCACACGCGGCGCCGCCGTGGCGAGCGGCGCCATGGATCAGGCCTGGCAGGCATCGTCTGCTGCAGCCGGCGCGCTGATGCTGCTGGCGCGGGCGACGCAAGAACTGGACACAGCGCTGGCCCCTCCTGGCTCACGGTGATCACACCCCGACGAACCCGGCTCCACCGCGCACCCGCGCTTCCCGCCCTTCGAGCCCGAGTCACCGACCTGTCGCCGCTGCACGATGTGGGCGCCGCCCGATCGACCGTCGTGTTGCTGCCGACACGATCTGCGGCGGAGCTGGTACGGCGAATGTTCGAGGCGGCGAGCGATCGCACTATCGTCCTTCCCGACTTGTTGACACGGCGCGACTGGTATCAGGCGCTGCACGAGCGTGCCGGCGCGCTGCCTCGTCTGCTCACGGTCTTCGAGCGTGAGGTGTTGGTCGAGGCGGCCGCGCACGAGGCCACCACCGAAGGCGCCACGCCTCCGTTCAACCTGCGGCCGGCGCTCATCGGCGAGGTGCTCGATTTTTACGATGCGCTCCGCCGCCATCGGCAGTCGGTAAACGATTTCACGCGTCTGCTGATCACCACGTTCGAGTCGGCCGCCGATTACGACCCGGGTGCCGAGCGCCTGCTGCGGCAGACCCGGTTCCTCGCGTCGACCTTCGCGGGCTACGAGCGCCGGGTCGATTCGTCAGCATTGCTCGACGAGCATCGTCTCCGATCGATCCTGCTCGAGGCGCCGCTGTCACGTCCATATCACACTGCGATCGTGGCGATCGGCGAGGCAGGGCACGAGGTGAATGGCCTGTCGTCAGCTGACTTCGATCTGCTCGCACGGTTGCCGGATCTGGAGTCGCTCGAAATCGTCGCGACCGAAGGGCAACTCGCCACCGGCCTGCTCGAACGGCTGCATGGTCTTCTTCCGGAGCTCGAGGAAGAGCGTGTCCCTGGCGGAGACGTTCCGGTAGTGCCTCCGGCCCTCGTCGTTCCGTCCGGAGGCGAGGCGCTCTGTTTCACCAGCCGCGATCGTGAGGACGAGCTGTCCGACGTCGTGCGTCGCATCCGAGCGCTGTATCGCCTGCATCCTGACGTACCGCTCGATCGCACCGCCGTCGTCGTCCGGCGGCCACTGCCGTACGTGTACCTCGCGAGCGAGATCTTCCAGTCCGGTGGCCTCCCGGTACAGCTTCGCGATGCGCTTCCGCTGGCTGCAGAGCCGTTCGCCGCGGCGCTCGATCTGGTCTTCACGGCGGTCGCCACCCGGTTCAGCGCCTCGGCGCTGGTGGCGCTCCTGCGGTCACCTCACTTCGCGTTCGTGGTTGCCGGTGCGCCGTTGACCGGTCGCGACGTTGCAGCGCTCGAGGTCGGCCTGAGCGCGTTCGATCACGATGGTGAACCCGTACGGCTCGAGGAGCTTGCCGCCGGCTGGGCGTCGGGGGCCCTGTCGCCTCCACGCGATCCACGGTGGGATAAGGATGCTGCGGCTCGGGGCGCGATTGCCGCGGCACGCGTCGTGGAAGCGTTGCTGCCGCTTGCCGATCAGCGGCCCGCCAGTGCCGCGCTCGGTGTCCTACGCACGTTTCTCGACGAGTTCGGCGGCACGATCGCCGCTGACGATCCGCTCGTGGAGCGCCTTCACCGCGCGCGGACGGGCGTGCTGTCGATCCTCGATGCCCTCGCCGATGCCCATCGTCGCCACCACGATCTGCACTGGACGATCGACGAGCTTTCGGCGATGGTGCGGCGCTGCATCGAAAGCGAGACATTCGCGCCCGTGCGCGGTCGCTCCGGCGTGCAGCTCGTCGACGCCGCCGCTGCGCCGTTCGGGGACTTCGACAGCCTGCACCTCGTCGGCCTCGTGGATGGCGAATGGCCGGCACGCCGTCGCCGCAACGTCTTCTACTCGCACAAGGTTTTGAGCGGGCTGGGCTGGCCGGCCGACGCGGACGAGTCGGCGGCCTTACGCGAGAGCTTCATCGACTTGCTGCAATCACCCCGGCGTCACGTCTCGCTGTCGACGTTTTCACTCGAAGAGGATGCGCTCGTCGATCGATCGCCGCTCATCGATGACGCGATGCGCGCGGGTCTCGCCGCCACCACCCTTGCCCTCCCCGCGACGCTGGTCTTCGAGCACGAGGCGCTGTTGTCGCGGCCTGTGCCTGCTGGCGTGCTCGACGATCGCATGCGTTCCTGGGTGGCGCTTCGTGAGGCACGTCCGCCGGTGTCCTTGCCACAGTTTCACGGATCCGTCAGCGGTGGACCATTACGTACGTGGTCGGTCAGCGCGATCGATCTCTATGGGCAGTGTCCCTTCAAGTTTTTCGCACGGCACGTGCTGCGACTTCCCGAAGAATACGCGGACGAAGAAGGATTGACGCCTCTCGAGCGCGGACGATTCCTGCACGAGACGTTCGAGGCTTTTTATCGCGCCTGGCAAGAGCATGGGCACGGCTCGATCACGCCGGCCTGCCTCGAGGAGGCGCGCGCGCTGTTCGTCGAGGTATTGACGCCGCGCCTCGAACAGCTGTCGCCATCTGATGCCGCGATCGAGCGCACGCGTTTCCTAGGTTCTCCAGTAGCAGCCGGGCTGATCGACGTGGTCCTGCGCATGGAGGCCGAGCGTGACGTGCCGGTCGTCGAGCGCTGGCTCGAGCACCGGCTGGAGGGGACGTATTCGCTGCGCTCGCGCGACGGGGTGCGGGAGGTCAGCCTTCGAGGGGTGGCGGACCGGATCGATCTTCTGAAAGACGGCACGTTTCGCGTCATCGACTACAAGTCGTCGCGCGCCTCCGACGACCTGCAGCTGGCCATCTATGCAACGGCGGCGAGGCAACGCCTGGCCGGATACCGCGGTCGCGACTGGGCGCTTGCAGAAGCGGCCTACGTCGCCTTTCGCGACGATCCCCCTGTCAAGAAGCTGGCGCGCGGCGGCGACGCCAGCGAGAAAGTGCTGGAGGAACAGGAGCGCCGCGTCGTGGACTACCTGGACGCGATTGCGCGCGGTGAATTCCCGCCGCGCCCAGCGCATCGCAGTCTCTGCGCCACCTGCGCCTGGGCAGGGGTCTGCCGGAAAGAGTATGTCGAAGCGGAAGCCCACGAGTCCGAGCCTGCCGTTTGACGAGCCGCCGCTGGCGGAAGCGGGGCTCGAGCCGGAGGGGCTGGCAGGGATCCCGATCGCCGCCGGCACGCTCGCCGAGGCGGGCGATCGCGCGGCCGCGGTCGACCCCCGGCGCAACGTCGTGCTCGAAGCCTCGGCCGGCACCGGCAAAACCCGCGTGCTGGTCGACCGCTACGTCAATCTCGTGCGTGCGGGCGTCGAGCCGCGCAACATCCTGGCGATCACGTTCACTCGCAAGGCCGCGTCGGAGATGCGCGATCGCATTCTCACGACGCTCGGTCGCGCGGCGGAGGAGGGTGGCATCCAGCCGGCCACATGGCGGTCGCTCCGCGATCACCTCCAGGACGTCTCGATCAGCACGATCGATGCATTCTGCCTGTCTCTACTTCGCGAATTTCCGCTCGAGGCGGATCTCGATCCCGGCTTCGGCATGGCGGACGAGACCGAGGCTCTCCGTCTGGTGGACGAATCGCTGGATCGGACGCTGCGCATCTGCCGGGGCGCGGTGCTCACCGATCCATCGATTGCGCTCGTTCTCGCCCGGCTCGGCGAATGGCAACTGCGCGAAGGCCTTCGCGGCCTGATCGATCGACGGCTCGTCGCGGGTCCGGCGCTGGCGCGGGCCGTCGGTCCGATCCCGGATGGCCTCACCCCGTCAAGCGCCGCCCAGGATTTCATCGAGCATGTCCGCGCCACACTGGGAGGGCGGTTGAACGCGTTCGTCGGCAGCGGACCCGTTCACGCGTCGCGATTTCGCGTGCTCACGACCGATCTCCGGCGCCTTCTTGGATCGGGACCCGCAGACGACGAGCAGGCGTTTCGGATGGCGCGGCTGCTGATGGACGGGCTGCGTGAGTACTTCCTGACCCGAGAAGGCACGCCGCGGAAGCGTTCCGCGTACCTGAAAGATGACTTCCCGGACGACGGGGCCCGGCGCGCTCACCTCGACCTCGCCTCCGCACTCGCGCCGCGGATCGTCGATGGCATCGCGACCTTCCGGCGCGACGTCAACGCAGTACTCGCACGCGGCGTGGCGAGCGTCTTCGCCATCGCTCGGAAGGAGTATCGACGCACGCTCGATCAGCACGCGGTCGTGGATTTTCCCGAGGCTCTGGGCAGGGCCCTCGATCTCCTTGGCGCGATGGGCGAGTTCACCGAAAGCCGCTTCCTGCTGGAATCGCGTTATCACCATCTGCTGGTCGACGAATTTCAGGATACGAGCGACGCGCAATGGCGGCTCGTCTGGCAGCTTGTCCAGTCATGGCGCGAAGGCCGGGGTCTTGCCGAGGATCTGCCGCTCGAGCCGACAATCTTCGTCGTCGGCGATCGCAAGCAATCGATCTACGGCTTTCGGGATGCCGATGTCGGTGTCCTGCTTCGCGCCGCCGGTCACGTGGCGGAGCTTCGTCCGGGGCAGGGTGACGTGCGTCACGCGATTCGCCGAAGCTTTCGGGCCGTACCGCCGCTGCTGGCGTTCACGAACTCGCTGTTCGATGCGGTGGAAAAGCTCCCGGATCGCCAGGACGCGTTCACCTACGAGGAGAAGGATCGGTTTCCGATTGACGACGAGGCCCCGGACGGCGAGCCCGTCCTCGGTCTGATTGCAGCGCCCGACGGCGACGCCTGTGCCCGGGCAGTGGCTGCCGAGATTGCACGACTTCTCGTGCACGGCATGGTCCGGGATCGTCAAACGGGCGTGGTTCGGCTGCCTCGTCCCGGCGACTTCGGGATCCTCTTCCGCACCCGCGAGGGGCATCAGGAGTTCGAGCGCGCGCTCGAGGCGCGCGGCGTCCGCAGTTACGTCTACAAGGGACTGGGCTTCTTCGACGCCGACGAGATCAAGGACGTGATCGCGCTCCTGCGCTACCTCGCCGATCCGTCGTCGGATCTTCGTGCGGCCGCATTCCTGCGATCGAGATTCGTTCGACTCTCGGATCGAGCGCTCGCGATCCTCTCTCCGCGACTGGCCGCCACCTTTCTGGATGATGCGACTGACCTTAGTGCGCTGGACGAGGACGATCGCGAAGTGCTCGCGCGCGTCCGGGCCACGCTGCCGGCGTGGATTGCCTTCGCCGACCGCGTGCCGCCGGCCGAGTTGCTCGACCGGGTGATTGCAGAATCTGCGTACTCCTGGGAGCTTGCCGGCGCTCGCGCCGATCAGGCCCGTGAAAATCTGAAGAAGATCCGCGGCTTCGTGCGGCGCATTCAGAATCGTGGATACGCGACCCTGGCGCGCGTGACTGATCACCTCGATCGCCTGTCCGCCGGCGATGAGTCGAATGCAGCCATCGATGCCATCGACGCCGTCAACCTGATGACCGTCCATGCGGCCAAGGGGCTCGAGTTCCCGATCGTCTTCATCGTCAATCTGGCGAAGGGCGCCGGCGGCTCCCGCGCCCCGATTCGATTCTCGTCGCCGGCGGACGAGACGCCGGTTGTGTCCATTGGCGACTTTCGGTCCGAGGCGGACGAGGACGCGACGGCGCGCGAGCGGGAGGAAGCGAAGCGCCTGCTCTACGTCGCAGTGACCCGCGCCCGCGATCGCCTGTACTTTGCGTCGGCGCTCCAGGATGGCACCTTTGCCGCGGGCCGTCTCGGTCTTGGCGAGGTCCTGCCTTCCGATTTTCGCGATCTGTTTCCTCGCGCCCTTGCCTCCCCAGGCCAGCCCATCGCCTGGACGCGTGGGGACAGGCCCCAATCAGTAGCGGGCGTGGGGCCTGTCCCCAGCGGGGGGAGGGGTGTGCATCGATTTCGGGTGTGTCCGGTTCCGCAGGAGGTCGTCGGCCCGGCGCCGCCGGAGCGACCGGCGAAAGAGCCGGTTCTTCATGATTTCCGACGACTTGGACCGACGACATCGTCCGTCGAGCGAGTGACGGACGATGCTAGCGGGGCCTTGGCGGCCCACTTCGAGGCGGCCGATGCCAATGTTCGGTCAAACGCCCGCATCGTCGGGTCGCTCGTCCATCGCCTGTTCGAACGTCAAGTCCTGGAATCGAGGCGGGAGCTCCTGCTGGAACTCGCTGCCGGATTGCTGCGGCCTGACGAGCGAATTCAGCAGGCCGATTGGCAACCAGTGGTGGAAACGGCCGTGGATCGGTACCGGGCGCTCGTCGAGCGGCCCGATATTTGCGGCTTCTTTGCAGAGGGTCGCCGCTGGCACGAAGTGCCGGTATCCGTGGCCGAAAACGGCCAGCGGATCCGCGGAACCATCGATACGTTGATTCTCCTCGACCCGGCGGACAGCCCCGCGCGGGCATTGGTCCTGGAATTCAAGACCGGGGCGCCCCTTCCGTGGCACCAGACGCAGCTTGATCAGTACGTGGCGGCTGCGAGGGAGCTCCTGCGTGACCGAAGGGTGGATGGCACCCTCATTTATTCGGGAAGTGAACAGGGCAGTGAATAGCCCTGGCCCGCTCCCTGCGGAGCTGAAAGTCCGCCATCCGGGTGCACCCTCGCCGCACTATATGGGGGACCTGACGGTCCGCGCTACATATGGAGGACTACACAGCTGGACGTCGAAAAACGTCCGCCATACAGATGTATCCGTCAGCTAGGCCTCCGTTTCTCACTGTCGTGCCAGTAAGTCTGCCTAAGGCATGTTTCTTGTTTACCCACAGCCGGGCTATCCCCTACAATCTGGCATAGATGGCTGTAGCACACGAGACCGGAGAGAGGAGCGCCCGAGTGGCCCTGACCTGCCCGAACTGCGGGAACGACAAGAACTTCCTCGTCAAGTCGCTCCAGATGCACGTCGTGCATGTGGAGGACTCGCGTGTGGAGGTTTCCGAGGAGAGCCGTCCGGCGGTCCTCGAAGTACTCTGCGATGAGTGCGATAGCGCCCTCAAACTCGAGGACCTGGACGACACGATTCGCAAGGAAGTCTTGCTGACGATCGGCGCGCGCTGATTCCTGCCTTCGGCCGGCACTATTCGACCCCGGCCCCGTCCTCCTGCTCCTCGAAGTAGTCGCACTCAGGGCAGACCCACTCGTGGAACCGGGTGGTCTTTTCCTGCGAGCTTCCGGGCACGCGATCGATGACGGTGCGCTCGACGAGCCGCATCGTCTCGCCGCAGAGGGGACAATCGCGAACGGCTTCCGTCATGCTGGCGCCGGCCGGGCGCGGTCTGCAGTGTCCACTGGCCGCTGCTCCGTGTAGCCGCAGATCAGACACTGCCGCACGATCGCGGCGTCGTCCTCAGTGTCCGCACTGGCGACTTCGACGCTCGTCAGGCGTTCGATACGCATCGGGTGCAGAATGCCGCCGCAGTCAGGACACGTCGGCAGCACGGGCGTCGGCGAATCTGCCATGGTGGGTGCTCCTTCACCTGCCGCCATATGTGGTGGCGGGGCTTCAGCCCCGCGGAGTCAGACGCATCGTACTGCGCGGTGTCAGCCTTGACAAGGCGCGACGACGGTTTCAAAGTACCGGGCGGAGAGACCGGCAACGGTCACCGAAACTTTCGTGAACGAATCTTCCCGACTTCCCGGCGGCGATGCGATGCCGCCGCCTGCGACCGGCCAAGCGGCGTTGAGTCTCGTCCGCAGTTGCTTCGCTGACGAGATTGCCATCGACTTTCCTTCGATCGGCCCCGCCGTCGAACGCGTGCGCGAGATGTTCGTGTCGCCCGACGATCACGTCGCCGCCGTCGCCGCCCATGTGACGGTGACGCCCCGTCAGGCGTCGATCGGCGCGATCGTTCGTCTCGAGCTGGGGCTGAACGGGCTCTGCGGCGGCTGCGGTGGCCGCGGAGAGTCGTGGACCGAACCGTGTCATCGCTGCGCAGGCACCGGCGAGTGTGCCCGTCCGCATCACTTTCGCCTCGCGGTACCGGCCGGTATCGTCGACGGCACGCGATTCCGGTTCGTCGTGACCCCTCCCACCGCACGGGCGACGCGGGTCGAAGTCACTGTCTCGGTCGCCTGAGTGGCGCGGCACGTCGCGTTTCTCTCTCGCCTCTTTCTCGTCTGGAGCGCTATCAACGGGATCGTCGCGATCGCCGTGTTTGCCTTTGCCGTAGCCGCGGCGTCGCTTGCGCTGTCGAGCGGCACCGAGCGGCCGGGCACCGAGGTGGCGGCCGGCGTCACGGCGGCAACGTTGATGGTCCTGTCGTTGGCGGCCACGACCTGGACATGGGTGCACTACATATGCGCGCGCGGGCTCACCGATCTCTCACCGCGCGCCCGCACGCTCGGCATCGTTCTCGGCCTCTTCAACCTGATGCTGTTTCCATTCGGCACCGCGCTGGGAGGATACGCGTTGTGGGTGCTCCTCGATGACAACGTTCGCACTGCTTTCGAACAACGAGCTCAGAACAACGGGTGACGCTCAGAGCTCGGCGTTCGTTGTTCCGAGCTCGTTGTTCGTTCAGGGGTAATCGACCGTTCCCATCGGCGTGCCCGGCCGGCATCGGACGATACGCCGCGCCGTCAACCAGCTGCCGCGCGCGATTCCGTATTTCTCGAGGGCCTGCACGCCGAAATGGCTGCACGATGGAGTGAAGCGGCAGCGAAAGCCCGCCTTGGTGACGAGGGGCGATCCAATCCGCTGGTACGCGTGGATCGCGAGGACGGATGCGCTCACGGTCCATTGCTCGCCGGGAGGACGTGAGGCGTCCAGAATCGCTCCGGTGACGAGCGCAGCGCCGAGAGCGAGGAGACAGAGCGCTGCGCGGCTGCAGCGCCACCGGTTTGCGTTCAGGGCCTTCCGCAGTAGGGACACGCGCTCAGTGTCTGCAACCGCGAGTTGTTGCAGTGAGCGCACTTGACGATGACCCCTTGCGGACGTGAGAAGGCATACACGAGCAAACCGATCACCGGCACCAGAAACGCGAAGATCATCCAGATGACCGCCGCGTCCATCCCGCGCGCCTTGGCGTCACGCGCGACCCAGACCAGGATCGCGATCTGCAGAGCGAACGTGAGCAGGATGATGAGGAGAAAGACTCCCCAGCATCCTGCGCACGCCACGGCGCCGGCTGCGTCATCGTCGCCACGGAGGAGCGCCGTGGCGACGAGGAGGCGCATGTTCAGAAGCGGTCCGCGTATTCGCTGACGTACGGAACGATCAGCCGCTCACCCTTCACGGCCTTCATGATCCCGATGATCACGAGGACGATGTAGCCAATCGACACGCCGAAGCCGGCGATGAACGACACGATCGAGAACAGACAGCCGAGTCCCGGCACGAACCCCAGGATCATGGTGATGATCCAGAGCGCGATGAACCCAATGAAGAACGCCGCGAAGATCACCAGCCCGTTCTTGGCGTGCCAGAGGACGTTCTTGTCCTCCTTTTCGACGAGGAGCGGGACCAGCGCGAGGAGCCCCAGATACGACAGGACGAGCATGGCCGTTTTGTCGCTCGCGGGGGCCGACCCGGCCCCGGGGGGCGGAGGCGGCGGCGGAACGCCTGGCGAAGTCGCGTCGCTCATTCGCGAGAACTCCTTGGCTTGGGTTCGGACCGGGAGTGGTCGGGCGGAGTCTACCGGAACTGGAGGGCGAATACCAGCCAATGTGCCCAGAAATCACTGCGTGGGCAGACCTTCCTTGTCACCCGCGGAGCGACGTGAAGTAAGCTGGGAAGACCGCAATGCCCGCACTAGACCAGGCTGCCGTGCTCGACGCGCTCCGGGTGGTGACCGATCCCGACCTCGGTCGCGACATCGTCAGTCTCGGCTTCGTCAAGTCCCTGACGATCGATCCCGAGGGGAGCGTGTCGTTCGTCATCGAGCTGACGACACCCGCATGCCCGGTGAAGGATCGGATGCAGGCGGAGGCGCAGGCGGCGGTGTCGAAGGTCGCGGGTGTCACATCGGTCAACGTCTCGATGACCGCGGCGGTACGAGCAGCAAGCGTTGCGGAAGGGGCACGACAGCCGGTCGCCGGCGCGAAGAACGTGATTGCGGTCGGTGCTGGCAAAGGGGGCGTCGGCAAGACCACCGTTGCGGTGAACCTTGCGATTGCACTGGCACAGACCGGCAGCCGCGTCGGGATGATCGACGGCGACATGTACGGACCGAACGTTCCGATCATGTTCGGCCTCGCGACGGAGCTCGTCGCGGACGAACGTGGCCGCATCATCCCCGCCGAGAAGTATGGCGTCCAGGTCGTGTCGATGGGTTTTATGACGTCGGATGACGCGGCGGTGATCTGGCGCGGCCCGATGCTGCACGGCGCCATCCAGCAATTCTTCCGTCAGGTGGCGTGGGACAATCTCGACTACCTCATCGTCGATATGCCGCCAGGGACCGGTGACATCGCGCTCAGCCTGAGCCAGTCGGTGCCCGTGGCAGGTGCTATTGTGGTGACAACGCCGCAGAAGGTATCGCTGGCGGACACGCGGCGCGCGGTGCGCATGTACCAGAAGCTCAACATCCGAACGCTGGGGCTGATCGAGAACATGAGTCACTTCTCGTGTCCCCAGTGCGGGCACGAGTCGGATATTTTCGGTCGCGGCGCCGGTGAAGGCCTCGCGCACGATATGGCCATACCGTTTCTGGGACGACTGCCGATCTACGAGCCGGTTCGCGTGGGTGGCGACACTGGTCGTCCGATCGTCGTGGCCGAGCCGCGATCGCTTGTAGCCCAGGCGTTTTGCGCGATCGCCGAACAGGCGGCCGCGCAGGTCTCGATCGCGAGCTTCACTCGCACGATTCCACTGACCCCCGTGCGCTGACGTTCGACCGTCGGGCGCGGGACGTTAATACACAGGAGAGCCCCGGCCATGCGATACGTGTCACGAGTGTTTCTGGTCCTGGTCGCAACCATCGCCGCTGCCGGTGTGGCGCGCGCCGGCGACCCCGTGCTCGCGCTGCTCGATCCGTATTTCCGCATCCAGACGCAGTTGACGTCCGACTCGACGGACGGAATCAAGGGCGATGCGGCGCTCATCGCCAAGGGCGCTCAGGAGCTGGGCGCCGCGGGCAAGGGGATCGCCACGGCCGCCGACACGCTTGGCGCGGCACCCACGCTGCCCGAAGCGCGCGACGCCTTCGCCAAGCTCAGCGATGCGGTGATCGCGTATGCCGATCACGTAAAGGCCGACACGGGAAGCGACGTACATTCGATGTACTGCCCGATGGTGAAGAAGTCGTGGCTCCAGAAGGGCGACAAGGTCAAGAACCCCTACGGCGGCAAGTCGATGATCGACTGCGGCGAGAAGAAAAAGAAGAACAGCTGACCTCAGGAGCGTCGACAGGATGGAATTCCGCTGCGAACGGCGCGTGCTGGACAACGGCCTGTCGGTGCTGGTCCACGAGGACTGGACGTGCCCGATTGTTGCCGTGAACGTCTGGTACCACGTCGGGTCGAAAAACGAACGGCCGGGACGCACGGGCCTGGCCCATCTCTTCGAGCACCTGATGTTCGAAGGGTCGGCGCATCACGATCGCGGCTACTTCCAGCCGCTCCAGGCCGCTGGCGCCGTGCTCAACGGATCGACGAACACCGACCGCACCAACTATTGGGAAGTCGTGCCGACCGGCGCCCTCGAGCTTGCGCTCTGGCTCGAGTCCGATCGCATGGGCTACCTGCTGCCGGCGCTCACCGACGCGAAGTTCACCAACCAGCGTGACGTCGTGCTCAACGAGCGCCGCCAGAACTATGAGAACCGTCCGTACGGCCTTGCGGCCATGGCCACGGTTGCCGCGCTCTACCCGAGCGAGCATCCGTATCACTGGCTGACGATCGGATCCGCCGACGATCTTCGCGCCGCGACGCTCGACGAGGTACGAGCGTTTTTCGCGCAGCATTACCATCCCTCGAATGCGTCGCTGGCGATCGCCGGCGCCGTGTCGGCCGATGAAGCGTTCACCCTGGCGGATCGGTACTTCGGAGAGATCGCCACGGGGCCAAAGCTCACTCACGTCAACGGCTACGCGGCGCTGCCTCGCGAGCGGCGACTGCAGCTGGAAGATCGCGTCGAGCTACCGCGCTTGTACCTCGCGTGGCACTCGCCGGCGATGTTCGCACCGGGCGACGCGGATCTCGATCTGGTCGCCGACCTGCTGGCCAGCGGCAAGACGTCGCGCTTGTATCGCCGGCTGGTCTACGAAATGCGATTGGCGACCGAGGTCGCAGCCTTTCAGCAGTCGCGCGAGGCGTCGAGCTTCTTCCAAGTGATCGCCACGGCCGCTCCGGGCCACACGCTCGAAGAAGTGGAGCGGGCGGTGACCGAAGAGGTCGCGCGCTTTGCGCTTGAAGGGCCCACGCCTTCCGAGCTCGAACGCGTGATGGCACAGGCCGAAGCGCAGTTCGTTTATCGACTCCAGACCGTCGGCGGGTTCGGCGGCAAGAGCGATCAGCTCAACGCCTACAACGTCTTCCTCGGCGAGCCCGATTTCTTCACGCGCGATATGGGACGTTATCTGGCCGCAACCCCCGCGTCGCTCTCCGCCGCGGCGTCACGCTATCTGGCGTCGGCGCCGCGTGTCGCGGTCAGCGTAGTCCCGCGGGGGCAGGGGCGCCTGGCACTGGCCGACTCGGTGCCCGCCGCCGTTCACTGACGTGCCCGACCGGACCCAACTCCCGGCACTGACCGCGGACGCCCCGTTCACGTTCCCCGCGATTCGCAAGACGTCGCTTCCGAACGGTCTCGCGATCTGGACGGTCCAGCATCGCAACATCCCCGTGCAGACGATGGTGCTGCTGGTGCGTGTGGGATCGTCGGAGGATCCCGACGACCGGCCTGGGCTCGCCTCGCTCACGGGCGACATGCTCGACGAAGGGGCCGGCGAATATGGGGCGCTCGAGCTGAACGAAGCGCTGGCGAGGCTGGGCGCGCAATTCGACACCGAGGTCGGGCCCGACGCGACGTTCCTCACGCTGACCACGCTGTCACGATTCAAGCGCCGCGCCTTCGAGCTGATGGCCGACATCATCGCGCGGCCCCAGTTCTCCGAACACGAATTCGAGCGGGTGCGGCAGCTGCGCGCGAACCGTTTGCGGCAGTTGCGCGACGTAGCGTCGGCGGTCGCCGATCGCACGTTCGCCTCGGCGCTCTATGGATCTCACCCGTACGGACACCTCGCGATCGGCACGATGGCCGCACTCGAGGCGGTGACGTTACCGGAGGTCGTCGCGTTTCATCGTCGCCAGTTCCGTCCGTCGCGCGCCGTGCTCGTGGTCGTCGGCGATGCGTCGCACGAGGACATCCTCGGCGAGGCAGCCGCCGCCTTCAGCGATTGGACGGAGCCCGCCGCCGGCGAGCCTCCATCAGACGCATTGGCTCGGGTGCTGCAGCCGCCGGCGGACCCGCCCTCGCGACTCGTGCTGGTCGATCGAACGGGCGCTGCGCAATCGGAGCTGCGGATCGGACACCTCGGCGTGTCGCGCCGGACCCCCGACTACCATGCCCTCCTGCTGCTGAACCTCGTGCTGGGCGGCCAGTTCGTGAGTCGGCTGAACATGAACCTGCGCGAGCACAAAGGGTTCACGTATGGCGCTCGATCCTGGTTCGAGTTCCGTCTGGGGCCAGGGCCTTTCCAGATGTCCGCCAGCGTCCAGACCGAGGTCTCGGCAGACGCGATCAGTGAGGCACTCGCCGAGGTGCGGACCATGCATGGCGAGCGGCCGGTCACGGGCGAGGAGCTCGACGTCGCCAGGGCATCGCTGACACGCGGGTATCCGCGCAACTTCGAGACGGCCGATCAGGTGGCCCGATCAGTTGCCCAACTGGCGCTGTACGAACTGCCAGACGACTACTTCGCCGTGTTCGTGCCCCGCATCAACGCGCTCGAGCTCGAGACCGTTCGCGGCGCCGCCGAACGGCATCTGGACGCCGACCGCCTCCTCACCGTCATCGTCGGGGACCGCGCGAAAGTGCAGCCAACGCTGTCCGTTCTTGGGCTCGGTGAACCTACCTTGGCGGAAATCTCGTAAGGACGAAGGGACGAAGACGAAAGGCCAAGAGGCGAGGGGAGGTGTCTTAATCCCCGTTACCTTGGAGTGGTAGGCTAGCCTCATGCACATGGTCCGCTGGAGCGCAAGCCTCTTCGGGACCATCGCCGTGCTTGCGGCGCTCTTCGCCGGCGCGACGATCTGGCTCTTGCTGACTGACCCCGTCACCGTGGCCGAGTCAGTCAATCAGGGACAGGTGTCGCCGCTGGTCACGCAGCTGGCGTCAGTGCTGTACTCGGCGCTGAAGGGGTTGTTGAAGTACCCTCTAGATCGGATCCACGACGCCTTCGCAATTACTCACAAATGAAATTCTGTTCGTCGTCTGTGCTTCCTGTTCCCTTGTACACAGCCCGCTGCGGATAAGGGCAGACAGGTCGCGTCCGTAGCGGTTGATGATCGGCGCCCGACTTCGTCGCGATCAGCCGCTGCGGCGCCTCGTCATGCTCGACCCAGTCGACTATTGCCTCGAGCCAGTCCACGTGATCGGGTCCTGGCCCGCCGTTGCAGTGCGTCACACCTGGCAGCAGGTACAGGCGACTGTAATCATTCGCTCGAGGGTCGTGCTGTTGGATGCGCCGGTAGTAGTTGATCGTGCTGACGGCGTTCAGCGCGGGATCGGCCCACCCGTGCCAGACGATCAGCTTGCCCCCACGCTTCTTCAGGCCGCTCAGATCGGGATTGTCGGCGTTGAGGATTGGGGCCATCGGCGCCGTATCGCGCGCCCACGTTGCGAGGTCGTAGGTCGTATAGTCCCAGGCGGGATTTCCGAACATGAAGTACTTGAAGAGCTCCGGGCCGAACGCGAGCTGAAGGCTCGATGCCTGCCCGTTGGTGCCCGCGAGCAGCCCCTCGTCGACGCCGGTGATCCATAGCGGCCAGCCGTCTTCGTCCGCCTCGGCGCCCACAGGTTGCCCGGGATAGATCTCCCTGTCCGGCGCCACAGCGGGGCCGTAGACGACCTCGATCGCGTGGCGCTGCGCCTGTGTCAGGCAGTCGGGCGCCGCTCGGTCGTTCGCGCAGGCCTTGACCAGGGCCAGCGAGAATCGACATCGCGGCGGTGAGTCGATGACGCCGTCGCGGACGCCGTCAGAGGCATCACAGGCCTCCAGCGCGGCGCGTTCGATCAGCGCGAGGTTGTCCCGAGTGACCACCGGTGCGCGGGCGCTGCCTGGCGTCGGGAACACCGCTTTGATGTTCTTGATGAAGCCGCCACCGATGTTGGTGATGTCATAGGCGGGCGCGCCCGAGATCAAGCCATCGAAATCCTGCGGATGGCGTTGCGCCTCCATCAACGCCTGCCGCCCGCCGTTCGAGCAGCCCCTGAAATACGCAAAGGCTGCCTCGCGGCCGTAATAGGTGCGGACGATTACCTTGGCGATCTCCGCGGTACGGTGGACGCCGGTGTGCCCCCAGTTGGCGATGCGCTCCGGATTGTTCAGCGCCCAGCTTCCCTGAATGCCCGACGCCTGGTGTCCGGTGTCTGTCGAGGCGAACGCGTAGCCGCCCCCGACCGAGCCCATTCCGTCAGCATCCAGCGATCCAGCGAACCCACCATTGCCGCCCATCAGAAAGCGCCCATTCCAGGTTTCTGGAAGCAAAACCTGAAACCGGATCTCGGTACCGATGACACCCAGTACCTTGCAAACCGGGACGGGCCTTGCCGGCGCCTTCGCTGCAAACGGTTCTGCCGATGTGACACGGGTGTCGGGGAGCGCGAGCGACGTGAGCGCGCTGCAATCCAGTCCGGCGCTCTTCACCGGGGCCGTCGTCTGTGCGCAGGCGGCTGTCCCGGCGAACACGAGCGTCAGGGCCAACGCGGCAGGCCGTGGTACTGGTCGCAATAGTCTCCTCAGCGCTTCATCATGACGGCATCGAGGCCCGTGCGGAATTCGAATCGCAACCGCGCGAGCGCCCGTGCGTCGTCAGCACTGGTGAGACGGATCGGGTAGTCCACGCCGAAATCGTAGAACAGACTCGCTCTCCTATTCGTGGCCACGAACTAGTAGCTTTCATGCAAGCCGCTAACCGCTCAGGTTATTGGCGAACTACTCTCTGGCTACTACTCTCGACGGCTATGCCATCACGCCTTTTCGGCTCTGTCGTGCTCACCGTGCTCGCGATTGCCTTCGCAACGGTCGGCCTCTTCGCTCAAGGCACCTCCGTCCTGCGCGGACGCGTCACCGATGCGCAAGCGGCTGTCGTCGCCAGTGCGGCCGTCACGGTCACCATCGAGGCTACCGGCGCGAAACGCACGACGACGTCGGATGGCGAGGGCGGATTTGTCGTCGCCGAATTGCCCCCCGGTCTAGTCAGCGTAGAGGTCGTCGCGAATGGTTTTGCGCCGCAGTTGTTCGAGCACGTGTCGGTCGCTGTCGGGCAGACGCGAGACTTGGAGGTCGCGCTCGCGGTCGCCGGCGTAAAGGAAGTGATCACGATCGACGCCACCGATTCGATGAACCAAGTCGATACGGTGACGTCGTCCGTCGATGCCGTTATCGGGCAGCGCGAAATCGCAACGCTGCCGCTCAACGGCCGCAATTTCCTGGAGCTGGCGCTACTGGTTCCTGGCAACACAGCGGCCCCGAACTTCGATCCGACGAAGACCAATTCAGTCCTGATCTCGTCGGCGGGCCAGCTGGGTCGCGGCAGCGCGACGACGATCGATGGCGCTGACAACAACGACGATGTCGTCGGCGGTCCTCTGCAGAACTTGCCTCTGGACGCGGTGCAGGAATTCCAGATGGCCACGGCACGCTATTCCGCCGAGCTGGGGCGCTCGGCCTCGTCGGCGGTCAATGTGGTGACGCGTTCGGGGACGAACGAGCTGCGAGGCGAAGGCAGCATCTTCTTCCGCGACAACTCGCTCCAGGGATTGCCGGCGACGTTCGATCGCTCGAACCCCGATCCCCCATTCGATCGCCAGCAGTACGCGGTCTCTGTTGGCGGCCCGCTCAAAGAGGGGCACGTCTTCGCCTTCGGAGCGCTCGAATATCGCGACCAGGACGGCGGCCTTCTGGTCGGGACCCGCGACCTCGCGACCCGCACCATCAAGCGCGACTTCGCGACAGCGCCGCTCGACGATCTCCTCGGTCTCGCCAGGCTTGACTGGGTCCCGAACGCAGCGCATACGCTGACCGTGCGGTATGGCGGCGAGCGTGCCGAGGACGTGGCGTCGAGCGCTCGCGACCGCGCTCTCGGATCGGCGTCGCAGCGTCAGGAGAGCCTGAACAAATACCACAACGTGCTCGGCACCTGGACCTGGGTGCCGTCCGCCACCTCGGTCAACGCTCTCAGTATCTCGGTGGGCACATTCGACAACCACATCGATCCGCTGGGCTCTGGACCGCAGCTGACGTTCCCCAGCTTCCTCGACGGATCCTCGTTCCGGGTGCCTCAGGGCACGACACAGGACCGCTTCGAGATCGCAGACACGTATACGCGACTGCTCGGCGGGCACACGCTGCGCCTCGGCGGTCAGACGCAGTGGGTCAACGGGCTATTCGATCTGGATGTGTTTCGCGCGGGCCGTATCGAGTACGTGCAGGATTTCCCGGCCTACGACGCCAACGGCGACGGGCGCGTCGACGACGACGACACGCTGTTCGCGGTGACGCTGAGAAGTGGCCATCCCGATCAGGGGTTGACGATCGACGATGCGAAGAACACGCATGTTGCCTTGTTCGCTCAGGACGATTGGCGCGTGTCGCCGCAGCTCACGGTCAACGTCGGCGTGCGTTACGAGCTCGACACGGACGTCAAGAACATCAGTCGATACGACGAGATCAACCCGATCGTGAAGCCATTTCTACAGGGCGACCGGGAACGCGACAAGAACAACTTCGCCCCCCGCATCGGCTTCAACTGGGCCACGAAGGATGGCCGCACCAGCATCACCGGCGGCTACGGCATTTATTACGATCGGATCACGCTCGAAATCGAATCGCTCGAGCGTGGCCTCGATGGCCGGGCGCTGCCGATCGAGGTCCGGGCTGGCAACGTCTTCTTCATCGACCCTTCGAGCGGGCAGTTCCCGCCGTTCGCGCCGACCACTTCGAATCCGTTTACGGGGTTCATCCTGCCGGGCGCGGGTGCGGCCGGGATCAACATCATCGATAACACGATGGAGAACCCGACGGTCCAGCAGTTCAGCCTTGGGGTGGAACGGCAGTTCGGCAAGTCGCTCGTCGTCCGGGCCAACGGCATCCACGCGCACGGCACGCAGTTCATCATCGGCCGTACAATTGGCGAGGTGTTCAACCCGGTCATCGGCGGTCCGGACCGGGTCGTGAACCTCGAATCGAGCGTGGGCACGAACTACGACGCGCTGCTCCTGTCGGCCGAGCGTCGCGACGCGAACAGCAATCTGCGCGTGTCGTACACGCTCGGCAAGGCGTTCAACTATGCCAACGACGATCAGATTCCCTTCTCGAACGGCCCCATCGATCCGAACAATCTCCAGCGCGAGTACGGGCCGACCCCGAACGATCGCCGACATTCGTTCACGTTTGCCGGATCGTGGTCGCTGCCATATCGCTTCCAGGTCGCGACGATCTGGTCGATGGCCTCAGGTGTGCCGATGGACATCCTGATGCCGGGGGCTCTGTCGCGGATTCCCGTCATTCAGCGCAACGCCGGCAACCGGCAGTTCACGAACGCCAGCGAGCTGAACGCGTTCATTCGCAACCTGAACGCCAGCGGCGGCGTCGCCGGCGTGATGCTCCCGCTCGTCAGCGACAGCGCGCGCTTCGGCGATTCGCTCAATAGCCTCGACGCGCGCGTGACCAAAGGCTGGTCGATCGGCGCGCACGGTCGGATCGACACCATTGTCGAGGTTTTCAACATCTTCAACGTCACCAACATTCTCGGTGTCTCGACCGCGAACTACTCGGGCTTCAGCAACGTACTCGTTCGCGACAGCGAGCAGCCGGGTGCTCCGGGCTATCTGACGTCGTCATCCTTCGGGCGCGCCGTGACGACCGCGGGAGGCGTGTTCGGCACTGGCGGACCGCGAGCGTTCCAGCTCGCCGTGCGCGCCAGCTTCTGAGATGCGGTGCGTGGTCACGGGCGTCCCTAGCTCGTCGCCCCATGTCCTTTCCGCCTGATCGTCTTTCACGCGAGCTTGGGCTGACGACGACGACGCTGCTCGTCGTGGGCCAGGTGATCGCCGTCGGTATCTTCCTGACCCCGGCTGCGATGGTTCGCGACCTCGTCGCGCCGCTGTGGGTGCTTGGCGTCTGGGTGCTCATGGGCGGTATGGCGATCTGCGGCGCGCTGGTGTTCGGCGAGCTCGCCTCGCGGTATCCGCAAGCCGGCGGCGTCTATGTCTACCTGCGCGAGGCGTGGGGACCACGCCTCGCCTTCCTCTATGGCTGGAAGTGCTTTCTGGTCATGGATCCCGGGCTCAGTGCCGCACTGGCCGCGGGGCTGAGCTCCTACCTGCCGTACGTGTTCGCGATTGGCCCGCGCGGGCAGCTCGCTGCCGGGGTCGGCGTCATCGTCTCGCTCGCCCTCGTCAATACCGCCGGAGTGCGGCTCGGGGCGCGGGTAATCGCCCTGCTGACAGTGGCCAAGCTGGCCCTGCTCGCGATCGTCATCCTCGCCGGCGTTCTGGCGCCCGCGGGCGATTGGCATCATTTCGTCCCGCTGGCCGAGCGGCCAGCCGCGGCGGCGCCGCTCGTCGGGGCGCTTGCCGGCGCAATCGTCTCGGCGTTTTTCTCGTTCGGCGGCTGGTGGGAAGCCGGACGCATGGCAGGCGAGATCCGGGATGCCCAGCGGATCCTGCCACGCGCGCTCCTCGGCGGGCTCGCAATTATCACAGCGGCCTACGCGTTGATGACCGCGCTCGTGACCTATGCCATGCCGCCGGGAGCCATCACCAGCAGTGCCGCTTTCGTGACCGAGTTGGGCGCCACGATCTTTGGCGACAGCGGCGCCCGTCTCCTCGCGATCATCGTCGTCATCTCGGTGGGCGGCAGCCTGGCGGCGTTCCTCATGAGCGCGCCTCGCGTGGTACTATGCGATGGCCGGTGACGGCGTATTCCCGGCGGTGCTCGCGAAGATCGATCCGGCGCGCGGCACGCCCATCCGTGCGATCCTCGTACAGTCGTTGCTGGCGATCCTGATCCTTGCGGCCGGCCGGTTCGAAACGATCGTGGCGTATTTCGTCTTCATCACCGTGGTGTTCCTGATTGCGGCTGTTGCAGGCATCTATCGGATCCGCCGCACGGACGCGGCGGCGCCGGTGTTCCGCGTTCCGGGTTACCCGTGGACCCCGCTCGGATTTATCGTCCCGGGTGTGCTGGTGGTGACGCTCGTCGCTGCCGCCAACCCCGTGCAGTCCCTCGCGGGCGCTGCGGCGGTTGCGACGGGGCTCATCGTGTGGCCGCGCCTGAAGGTCAATGCGGCGTCCAGGCAGGTAGGGCGGACCTTCAGGTCCGCTCGGCAGAACTGAAGCTCAGCGAGGATCCGGTTCGATGACGTGGATCAAGATCATTCCGTTCACTGACGATCCTGCGCTGGCCAAGG
The DNA here is from genome assembly GCA_963800785.1 of Vicinamibacteria bacterium. GTDB lineage: Bacteria > Acidobacteriota > Vicinamibacteria > Vicinamibacterales > JAENWD01 > JAENWD01. The sequence goes on along the minus strand of CAWDCH010000017.1, from coordinate 185,102 downwards.
CGCGCAGGATGCAGCAGGAGCTCTATCCGCCCGAATACGGCAATCCTGCCATCCCTTCGCCGGGCGGTGAGAGCATCGTCGCCTCTCACAGTCTCATTCCTGACGCGCTCTACCACGCGTTCGCCGCCTATGGCGTGCTGCTCTCGCACGATCTGCCGCTCTCGAGGCGACAGCACGAAATGATCGCTACGGTCGTTTCGGCGACGAATCGCTGTTTCTATTGACTGGAATCCCACGCAGAGTTTCTGCGTCACGTTTCGCTGGACGATGCCCTGGTCGAAGCGCTGAAGCGCGATTTCCGCACTGCGGCCATCGATGACGCCGATCGCGCGATGTGCGAGTACGTCGAGCAGCTGTCGCGAGATGCAACCCAGCTCGGACCGGGGAACCTCGACGTTCTGCGGGGCCACGGCTTCGACGATCGCGCGATCCTGCAGATCACGCTGATCGCCTCGTGGTTCAACTACATCAATAGAGTGGCGGACGCGCTGGGAGTGGGGAGGGACACAAGGACATAGGGACATAGGGGAGAGCTCGGGCAACGCCCGGGTCTTGCTGACGCGCCCATGCCCCTACGCCCCTGGCACTTAGCTGGCCACCGGCTCGATGTCTACCGCTTGCGGGCGCCGCCCGCGGGGAAATTCGATCCTGAGCGTCTTGATCTTGTAGTTCATCACTCGCGGGCTGATCGCCAGCAGCTCCGCGGCGTCCTTCTGCACCCAGTTCGACATCTTCAGCGCCTCGATGAGCGCCGCCCGCTCGATTTCCTCGAGCGGAATGCCCGTCGGCGGGATCTTCACCGGGGTCTGCGCGTCGCGTGCCGCCTGCGACGTGGCGACCTCGCCAAGCCGCAGATCTTCAGCGGTGATGAGGCTCCCTTCAGTCAGCAGCATCGCCCGCTCGATCGCGTTCTCAAGCTCGCGGATGTTGCCGGGCCAGTTGTAGCGCATCAGGAGCTTTAGCGCGTCGTTCTCGAGGCCGTCGATTTTCTTCTTCAGCTCGCCCGAGAAGCGCTTGATGAAGAACATCGCCAGCGCCTGCACGTCTTCCTTCCGATCGCGAAGCGGCGGCGTCTCGATCGAGACGACGTTCAAGCGGTAATAGAGATCCTCGCGGAAGTGTCCGGCGGCCACCATGGCCGACAGGTCGCGATTCGTCGCGGCGATGAGCCGCACGTCCACGCGCAGGGTCCGCGTGCCGCCGAGGCGCTCGAACTCGTGCTCCTGCAGCACGCGCAGAATCTTCGCCTGCGTGCTGGGGCTCATGTCCCCGATTTCGTCGAGGAACAGCGAGCCGCCGTCGCTTTGCTCGAAGCGCCCGATGCGCTGCTTGTCGGCGCCCGTGAACGCGCCCTTCTCGTGGCCGAAGAGCTCGGACTCCAGCAGGTTCTCTTGGAGCGCGGCGCAGTTGACCTTGACGAAGTTGCGGTTCGCGCGCAGGGAGTTGTGGTGGATCGCGCCGGCGATCAGCTCCTTGCCAGTGCCCGTTTCGCCGCGGATCAGCACCGTGGTGTTGCTTTTGGCGACCTTCTTCACGACGCCGAGTACGCGCTGGAGCGCGCCGCTGCTGCCGATGATGTGGTCGAAGTTATAGATGTCCTGTTGCGTGTGCCGGAGGTAATCCAGCTCGTTGTGGAGACGGCGAAGCTCGAGGGCTTTCTCGATCTTCAGCTCCATCTCCTCGATTTCGAACGGCTTCTGAACGTAGTCGAATGCGCCGACCTTCATCGCCTCGACGGCCGTGCTCACGGAGCCGAAAGCGGTCATCAGGATGACCGCCGTCGTCGGGTGCAGGGCCTTCGCCGTCTTGAGGACCTCGATGCCGTCGCTGCCGCCCATCTTCAGGTCGCTGAGCACAACGTCGTAGTAGCTCTCGTGGAGCTTCTCGATCGCCGCGTTGCCGTTCGGCGCCTCGTCGACCTCGTGTGCCGCCTCGGTGAGCGCACGCACCAAGCCCCGCCTGAGCGCGTCGTGATCATCGGCGATGAGAATGCGACCCATTCGTTCCCTCTGACGGGCCGGCTGACCTCCGGCCCCTCTACGGGCGCACGCGGTGCGCCCTACCGCTGCCAGCTGCCTGCCGCCTGCTGCCCGCTACTGAAACCACTCTTCGGCCGCCGACACCGGCAGCGTCACCGTAAAGCGCGTGCCCTGGTCGGGTGCCGTCGCCACGTCGATGCGTCCGTCGTGCGCGTCTATGATTTTTCGGACGATCGCCAGTCCGAGACCGGACCCCTGCGCCTTTGTGGTGAAAAAGGCATTGAACACACGGTCCTTCAGGTCGCCCGGAATTCCCGGCCCATCGTCCTGCACCGCGATGACCACAGTCGGGTTGTGGCTCGGGGCGTTGCCCTTCGGCACCGACTCGTCTTCCATCGTGCCGGTCGAGGCGGAAATACGAATGTGGCCCTTGCCGCCCAGGGCTTCGAAGGCGTTAATCACGAGATTCGTAAACACCTGACACAGCTGGTGTTCGTCGCCCTGGATGAGAGGAAGGTCGTCAGGCACGACCAGCTCGACCGACGTATGGCCGCGCTGCGCTTTGCTCTCGGCCATCGAGACCGCGGCGTGGAGTACCTGAGCAATTGCCGTACGGCCCCTTTCGAGGCGAACCGGCCGCACGTAATCGAGCATTTCGACAACGGTGGAGTTCGCCATCTTGGCTTCGTTGATGATGTCGGCGATGATCGATTGCGCGTCGGGCGAATCCGGCACCTTTCGCCGCAACAGCCCCGCCATCACTTCGATCCCTGCAAGCGGATTCTTCAGCTCGTGCGCCATCGCCGCGGCCATCTCACCGAGCGCGGCGAGCCGGTCACGCAGGCGCTCGCGTTCCTCGAGCTGCTCAACGCGCGTCAGGTCCTTGAAGAACAACGCGGCGCCACGGATCTCGCCGTCTTCGTCGCTGATCAGGGAGAGGGTATAGCCGATCACCTTGCCGGTGGCCTTCAGCCGCAGCTCGACACGATTCGGCAGGTGGCTCAGCTCGAATGCGCTGGCGATGACCCGCACGATGTCGTGGTGGACGCGAAGGACATCCGCATACGGGCTGCCGATGTCCGACGGCGCCGACGTCAGCCCGAAGATGCGGTAGGCCTCGTCGTTCATGACGGTCAGGGCGCCTTCCCGTGTCACGGCCAGCACGCCGTTGCGCATGCTGTTGACCATGTCGCGAAAGAACTTATCGCCCACCGTCGGCGCAGACGACTCCTCTCCCGACGCCCGTCGAACGGGCTTCGGACGCGCGGGGCGCACGTCAGCGGGGACGGTGCCCACGCGGTCTGACGACCGGGCCTGGAACGGCATTAGAGAGTCAAGGACGGCTGCCGGGACGTCCAGAAGATGCCCGGGCGTGGCCGGTTAGTCTGCACGGCGGTCGGAAGGGCAAGCCGCATGCCCGGTCCCAGAGGATCCCCGAGGCCCGGTTTTCGCTTGAGAAATGTAACCGGCGGTCGGCGCGATGACACCTCTCGGTGACTGACGATTACAAAACTGACTTCGAATTACAGTTTTGTCCTTGAAATCCCGTCAGGAGCCCGATGTCGGGCGAGCGTCATCCGAATCGGCGGTTTCGACGGCTTCGGCCAGCATTTCCCACCGCTGCATCAGCTCGCCGACCTGCCACATCAACGCCTGATGCTTGTCGATGACGCCTTGCGCCGCTGCCCGGTCCTCATAGAAGCCGGGCGCCGACATCGCGGACTCCAGCGCCTTGATTGCCGCTTCGGTGGTCGCGATCCGCGCCTCGAGGTCCGTCAAGCGCGTCTGCCGGGCCTTCAATTCTCGCGTGCGCTTGCGCAGGTCCGCTTGCTCCTGCTTACGAGCGTCGCGGTCGGAGCCACCATCTGTTGCGGCGCTGCGCGGAGGCGTCGCGACTGCGCCCGCGCGGAGCACCTGGTCGGGCGGCCTGCGGGATGAGCCCCCTCGTGGCGCATTGCCGTTCGCTTGCTTTCGCTGGAGGTTGCCCGGCGGCGTTGGGGACGCACCTCTGCTGGGCGCGTTGCCACGCGCCCTTACTTCTGTCGGAGCTTTCCGTCCCTCGCCCTTGGTCCCTCGTCCTTCCTCCAGATGTTCCTTCCTCCACAAGAATTCGAGGTAGGTTCCTGGGAACGACTCGGTGCGGCCGTGGCCGACCTCGACGATACGGGTGGCGAGGCGCTCGACGAAGTAGCGATCGTGCGAGACGAAGATCAAGGTACCGCCGTAGTCGATCAGCGCGTCGAGCAGGACGTCCTTCGAGTCGAGATCGAGATGGTTCGTCGGCTCGTCGAGCAGCAGCAGGTTCGACGGGCGCAGCAGCATCCTGGCGACGGCCAGCCGTGTGCGCTCGCCGCCCGACAGTACCCCGCATTTCTTGTAGATGTCATCCCCGGAAAACAGGAACCCACCGAGGATGTTCCGGATCGCTGGCACCATGTGCAGCGGCGAGCCGGTCGTGAGCGTCTCGTATACCGTCAGGCTCGGATCGAGTCGTGTCGCTTCGTCCTGCGCGAAGTACCTCGCTCACGACCTGGTGCCCGACGTGGCGATCGCCGCGATCGGGTGCCTCGTCCCCCGATAGCATCCGCATCAGCGTCGACTTGCCCGTGCCGTTCGGTCCGACCAGTGCGATCCGGTCCCCACGCTCGATATGGAGCGTGATGTCGTCGAAGACGACGAGCGGCCCGTACGCCTTTCGCACGTGTTTCAGCTCGAGCACCGTGCGCCCGCTCTTCGAGGCAGCGGGGAACGTGAAGTGCACTTTCTTCCGTTCGGGTGGAACCTCGATAGGCACGACCTTTTCGAGCAGCTTGATCCGGCTCTGCACCTGAGCGGCCTTGGTCGCCTGGTACCGGAACCGGTCGATGAACATCTTGATCCGCGCGACTTCCTCGTCCTGCTCTCGCTTCGCTGCCCGCAGACGCTCGATCCGTGCGTCGCGCTCGATTAGATAGTCGCTGTAGTTGCCGTGATAGTCGGTCAGCGCGCGCAGGTTGAGATCGGCAATCTTGGTGACGACCGCGTCAAGGAAGAAGCGGTCGTGCGAGACGAGAATCACCGCGTGCGGATATTCGCGAAGATAGCTTTCCAGCCAGTTGCGCACTTCGAGGTCCAGATGGTTCGTCGGCTCGTCGAGCAGCAGCAGCCCCGGCCGGCCCAGCAGAAGTTTCGCGAGCGCGATTCGCATCTGCCAGCCGCCCGAAAACGTCTCGGCCGGGCGATGAAAATCGTCCTGAGCGAACCCGAGCCCTCCCAGCACTGTCGCCACCCGGAGATCGATGCTGTAGCCCTCGGCAAAACGAAAGCGATCGCTCAACTCACTGTATCGATCGAGCATCTCGGCCTGCTCGGTCTCTGTCGCGTCGGGCGAACCCATCCGCTCCTCGAGGTCATGCATTTCCGCCTTCATCGCCAGCAGCGGCGCGAACGCGGATGACGCCTCTTCGAACACTGTTCGCCCGCTATGCTCGAGCCCATCCTGCGGCAGATATCCCACGGTGAGCGTGGCGGGCTTCACGATCGTGCCGCTGTCCGATTCGTCCAGGCCCGCGAGCATCCTGAGGAGTGTGGTCTTGCCGGCGCCATTCGGCCCGCACAGTCCGACGCGTTCGCGATCGTCGATCTGCCAGGTGACGGCATCGAGCAGCACACGGTCGCCGAACGACTTCGATAAGGACGAAAGTTGGATCATCTCGGGTCCGACGGGTGCGGCTGTGGAGGCGGGGCTTCAGCCTCGCCGCACAGGTGCGACAAGTGCATCGGTGGGTAGCTCTGGAACAGAAAATTGTACCACGCGTGAGCTGGCTGTCGTCATTGTCGACACACGATGCGGGACTTACCCGTCGGCCCGCGGGCTCGCGGCATTGATTGCGCGTCTACGTGCGCGTAGCATCTTCGTCACATTCATGAAGCGGTTCGGATGGCTCGCCTGGGGTTTGTCCGTTGCCTTGCTCGCGATCGGGGCGCGTGCCTATGCCGGCTCCGTGACGGACGGAATCCAGGTCTCCGTTCACGTCGTTCGATCCTGCAGTGTTCAAACTACCGGTACTGGCACCACGGTCGACTGCGGACGCGGCACACGTGACCTTGAGCGGAAGCTGCGTCCCTCCACGCCAGTCGTTCGTACCGTCAGCGTCTCGTCCACACCCGGAACGATCACGGTCAACTTTTGAGGCACGGCCCGCGTGGGGACAAATGCGGCTCGCCGACAGAGCCTGGGTTGATCAGAAATTGATCGTGACGATCAACGAATCTGTGTAGCTGCCGACGGCAACATCCTGCTGGGCGGGAACCCTTCCGTACACTGTCAGAATGACGTCCTGGTTGTTCGGCGGATTTCTGAGGGTATAGGTTCCAGTCCCCGACGTCCCATCTCCCCAGACGGTTGTGAACGCGGCGTCGCGATACAGATTGTATTGAAGCGCCTCTGTGCCGTTTCTCAGCGTGCGCGGCGTGAAGGTCGGGCTCGATCCCTGGGAAAGGGTAATGAGAATGTCTTTATCGGCGCTGCCACACCGGTAGGTGATCGTGGCGGTCGACGCATTGGCGCTCGCGCTGAACACGTCGTACGTCCCGAAGTTCGCGCTGGTCGTCGAGACGGTGCACGCCGCCTCGGCGCGTCCTGCCGCCGAGACCAGCGCAGCGACAGCCGCCGCCAGACAGACGATCTTCATGGTCGAGCCGCACTGCCCGCCGGGGTTGCGAGGGAACACGTTGCCACTCCGGCCTTGATGACCGGGGCGTTGGAGGAAGGCACATGCAGCGTCATGTCGCAGGCGTCCCCGCCGAACTCAAGTCGCGCAGCGTAGTCTCCAGGCGACAGCCCTTCGAAGTAGTAGGCGCCATCAGATCCGAGGCCGGACTCGATCGCGCCGCCTCCTGTGCTGACCGTCAGCGCGCCGTTGGCTGGAATGACGAGCTCGGTTCCTCGCAGGAGCACGACGCGTCCTGACACCCGCCACGGACGCGGCGCGGGAAAGAGCGCCAGCGCTCCGCCTCGATAGGGAGTTGCGAGAACCATCTCATTACGCTGCAGGTCGCGATCGATCGGCACGTCGCTGTCGGCGATGGACAGGCGGTTGCCATAATAGGGCAGCAGGCCTGGTACGACGACGTCGCCGCGTCGCCCGGTGCGTCCGACCTCCTGATTGCTGACGTACGCCCGTACATCTCGCACCCCTGGGACTCGGACCAGCGCGAACCCGTCCTGCACGGGTCGGGTGGCATGGACGCCACCGCCGATCACCACCAAGGCGCCGCTGGCGTCGAACAGCGCCGCACTTTGGCCATCGACCACCATCTGACGAGCGGCGAAGCGGCCGAATGACGATTGCGCCCGCATCTCCGCATCGAGATCGGCTGACGCGCCGCCTGCAGCCGTCTGGACGTGATACCCGTACCCGGTGCCATATGGAAGCGCTCGCTGCACGTCTACCACCGTGCGGCTGACGCCACGTTCGCGCTCGGTCGCCACGGTGAGTGCGCTACGGGGTCCAAGCGAGACGCCCAGACTGGCAAAGGCGCCGGTCGCCCAGCGGCGCTCGACGAGGCTCCGGCTCGCTCCAAAATAAAGGCTCACACGCCGTCCGACGCCAATCGTCGCCGTTACCGACCCGCGCCGAGCGTCGGGCGCATCCGCGTAGTAGGCACGTGACTGCCACGACATGCCAAGGCTCGCCCGAGACGTCACGCGCGCCGTGAGCGCGGCCGCGACGTCCAACCGGGCCCACGCGAACCCGCCGACGGGCGAGAGCGTCGAATAATCTCGCGACGCATGCCGCACGGCGAGCGCGATGCCTCCTGGCCGCGCCGTGTACTCATAGGCGATCGAGCCCGCATAGCCGCTCCTGCCGTCCGCGCTGCTCACCGCCGCAATCGTCTCAACCTCGCCCAGCCGGCCGATCCGGGCCGTGACTGCTGGCCCACCACTGACGGTGCCGAGGCCCATTTCGACTCGCCCGGAGGTCGTGACGCTGTCGGTGAGGCCCACCCGATGAAATCCAAAGAGGACCGGGCCGCCATACGCGAGGCTCGACTCGAACGGCCGGAGCCGCTCCACGCCGGCCGAGTACGAGAACTGCTGCACTCCGCGTGCGAGCACTCCCGCGCTGATGTAATACGCCGAGTCGAATTCCTGCTGTCCCCCGAACGCGTCGCGCACGACGACCCGCGTGTTGCCCGCCCCGACGGGCAGTGGCAAATGGTTCAACTGGTAGACGCCAGGTGGCAGCTGCTCGACGCGAACGAGTTGATCATTGACGTATACCTCAACGCGCGACGGCGTCATGACCGCGCCGCTCAGCCCAATCGTCGGATATCGCACGAAGTACGGATCGAGCGAATAATCGCGCGACACGCTCACGCCCGCGAGTTGCAGGCTGCCGCCGAGCGCGCCTGTCGCGGCAACCGTGTCGCCCACGACATACCGGTTCAGCCTGCGACGATCGTCGATGGTGAGTGCCGTCTGCCCACGCAGAAAGTTGCCGGTCGAATTCGCGAATGCGCTGGTCGTGAGCAGAGCACCGGCGGCCGATACGCCGCCCTCGAGTGAGAGCGCACGTGTGCCCGTCGTCGAGGCGCTGGCGCCATAGTTCACGAACCCGCTCGGCACGCGGTGATACTCGATGTCTTTCGGGCGATCGAACGCAATGTCGCGCACGGTCCGGCCGAGCAGGGCGGGCGCTACGATCAGCCGCAGCGCCAAGGCCATTTCGTCGACCTCGAACCGCACCTGAGGTGAAAGGGACGCGAGGCGTACAAACGCGCGATCGTGACGGGTTTCGCGTTCGCCGCCAAAGGAAACCAGACCGGCGCGCTCCAGACCCGTGACCTCGGCCCAGACCTCGTGTGCGCTGAGCACGACGAGGATCTGCCCCTGGCTGACACCGTTAACGGTCAGGTCGAGCACGGCAGCCTGCCCTTGCGCGACGGCGGGCGATCGAGCGAGCACGATGAGAATGAAGGTGAAGAGCCCGATCAGGCTCGGGCGCCGGCGGGGGGCGGACATGGTAAGTGCCGGCCCCTGCTCAGGGGTTGCAGGTTCCCGCCGGCGTGTCGAGACGGCGTTCGAGAGCCGTTTCTCCGACGCGGACTTGAATGAGGACTGATCGCACACGCCCGCAGTCGGCAGAGTTGAACTGCAGGGCGTACTCGCGACGGCCGCCCGCGAGAATGTACCAACCGTCAGTTGGCTTGTCGACGATGGTCTCTCCTGTCGCCGATAGTCCGCGTACGCGGATAGTGTCAGGAACGAAATGCGTGGTCCCGACGTTGTCGATACGGAATTTCAGCGCTCCGCCCTCGAGGGTCGCCGGGCCAAGCAGCGCGCGGCTCGTGATCACCCCGGGCTGCAGAAACACGGGGATGCCGACCCGCGTCAACATCTGAACTGCCACACCTTGGCCGCCCGGCGCCGCGACGGGCGGGAGCTCTTCGAGGAATACGCGATAGGTTCTTTCGACGTCGCCTGGAGGAGCCGTGACGGCCACCCGCACTTTTCGCTTCTCACCGGGCAACAGAGTGACCAGCGTCGGGAACACGACGACATCATCGGTCGCGGCAAGCTCCATCTGGCCTGCAGACGACTGCGCCCAGGCATGCGTGGTGACCTGCAGCCTGATTGGCGCTGGACCGTCATTCTGGACGGTGAGGAGCGCACTGGTCGATCTGGCAGACAACTGGACGCGCGTCGGATTGATGGTGAACTGGGCGGCGTCGGCGCGCGTAGCCGGCAGGGCCAGTGAGACGAGCGCCGTCGCGAGCAGCACACGTGTCATAGCCATGCTTATCGAGCTGGGCAACGGACTGCTGTAGGAGGCGCACTGGGGGCGCCGCAGGACCCTCCGCACGGGAGGAGTCCTACCGTCCCGTGCGGCGCCTTGCACATCAGTGCCTAGAAAGTGATAGTCGCGACGATGGTGTCGCTGTAATTGGCGGTCTCGACGTCCTGCCCCCCCGCCACGCGGCCGTGAACGGTGAGGCTGCTCGAGGCCTTGGACGTGGCGTTGTACGCCACCGTATTGGTCGTGTTCCAGACCGTGGCGTGACCGCTGGTCGTGTACAACTCGTAGGCTGGGTACTCCGTTGCCGTGGTTCCGCTCTGCATCCGGCGGGTCGAGCCGCTGGTGTGAGTGCCGAGATCCAGGCTGACCGTGGCGCTCGTGCCCTTCGTGCACGCGACCGTGATCGTGCTCGTCTGATCGAGCGGGCTGCTGGCATTGGCGACGACCGGATCGTACGACCCGAAACCGAGGCTTCCTGCGACGATGGTGCAATTGGCAGCCACATTGGCGGTGACGTTGAAGCTGGCAGTCTGAGGAGCCGCCTCGAGGGTCGGGCTCTGATACGCGGCAACGCCAGCTACCAGGGCCGCCATTCCAGTGGCCGCCAGGAGCCGGCCGATCCGTGTCGTCATCGTGATGTCTCCTTGACCTGAACCGACGTTTTGTGTGAGTGCATGTGACAATTCATGACTTCACGCATTGCTGTCTACACACGAGTACTCGCTTCTGCACGGTGCAGAGCGTCGGCAGCATGGCGCTGCAGCCCACGTGCCAGAACAAAGAGCAGCGCTCGTAAGGAGCCTCCCGTGCGCCGTTACTGCGTGACCTCGCTTCTCGCGATCACCGCTTCAGTCGTGGCTACGGCGGCGCAACCGTCGCCGCAAACCCCTCCCACCGTGGTCCTGAGGCCCGATCGGGTGTTCGACGGCGACACGCTGCACGACGGATGGGCCGTTCGGGTTGCCGGCAGTCGCATCGACGCGGTCGGGCCGCGTGCGGGCATGGCGGCAGCGGACGAAACGATCGATCTGCCGGAGGCTACGCTCCTGCCCGGCCTGATCGAAGGCCACTCACACGTCCTGCTCCATCCGTACAACGAAACGTCGTGGAACGATCAGGTGCTACGCGAGTCACTCGGCGTGCGCACGGCGCGTGCGGTCAATCACCTGCGCGCCACCCTGGATGCCGGCTTCACGACGATTCGCGACCTTGGCACAGAAGGCGCCGGCTACGCCGATGCCGAACTCAAACAGGCGATCGACCAGGGTGTCATCAGCGGGCCGCGCATGATTGTGAGCACGCGCGCGATTGTTGCGACCGGCAGCTACGGACCGAAAGGCTTTGCGCTGCAATGGCGTCTGCCGCAGGGCGCTGAGGAAGCCGATGGCGAGTCGCTCGTGCGTGTCGTCCGCGATCAGATCGGGCATGGAGCTGACTGGGTGAAGGTCTACGCGGACTATCGCTGGGGCCCGTCGGGAGAGGCGATGCCGACATTTTCGCTTGAGGAGCTGCAGCGCATTGTCGGCACTGCGCGCAGCGCCGGCCGCCCGGTGGCCGCGCATGCGGCGACTGCGGAAGGCATGCGTCGTGCCATCGACGCCGGCGTCGAGACTATCGAGCACGGCGACGGCGGAACGGCCGAGATCTTCGCGTTGATGGTCAAGAAGAACGTTGCGCTCTGTCCGACGCTCGCCGCCGGCGACGCGATCGCGCAATACAGCGGATGGCGGAAGGGTGTCGATGCCGAACCGGCGCCAATCTCGCGCAAGCGAGCGAGCTTCAAGGCCGCGCTCGCGGCAGGAGTTCGCATCCTGAACGGCAGCGACGTCGGCGTGTTCGCGCACGGGACGAACGCGCGCGAGCTCGTGTTGATGGTCGACTATGGCATGGCTGCGATCGACGTGCTGAAGAGCGCGACAGCTGATGCCGCGAGGATCCTTCACGTCGACGCTGCGGTCGGGCGGGTGGCCAATGGGCTCCTCGCGGATCTGATCGCCGTGGACGGCGATCCTACGCGCGACATCGCCGCTCTCAACCGGGTGCGCTTCGTCATGAAAGATGGCAAGGTCATCCGCCGATGACCGCGTTGCCGCCAACCGTGCGTCGCGCGGAGCGTGACGATCTGCAGGTTCTTGGTCGACTCGGCGCCTCGTTGATGCGCGCGCATCATGGCTACGATCCCCAACGCTTCATGGCACCGGGTACGCATCCGGAGGCCGGCTACGCGCGGTTCCTGGGCTCGCAGCTGGATCGCCCCGACGTTGCGATCTTCGTTGCCGAGGACCAGGAGGAAGTCGTTGGATACGTCTACGCGGGCATCGAACCGATCTCTTGGAAGGAGCTGCGCGACAAGTGCGGCTACGTGCACGATCTCGTCGTGGACGACACGCACAGGAGAAGGGGCCTCGGGACCGCACTGATGCAGGCGGCACTCGCGTGGATGACGGAACGCGGTCTGCCGCGGGTCGTACTCTGGACCGCACAGCCGAACGAGACCGCGCAGCGCCTTTTTGACCGCCTTGGCTTCCGCCGGACGATGATCGAGATGACGAAGGAACTGTGACGACTTGGTTCCGGACTCCGGACTTCGGACTGCGGGCTTTGGTGGGGATGCATCCGCGCGCTCGGTAACCGTAGCCCGGAGCCTGTAGTCCGTAGCCTGCGTTCTTTTCACTCCGCCCGCAGCGCTGCGGCCGGCTCGATTCGCGCCGCGCGCTGCGCGGGGATCCAGCTCGCCACCGCAGATGCGAGTATCAAGACTGCACTCACCGCGGCGAACGTCACGGCGTCGATCGGTTCGACACCGTAAAGCCAGCTCTGAATCGCGCGCGCCGTGACGGCGGCGGCCGGCACGCGGCAGCCGCGCCGACGACCGCGGGCACGAGGCCGGCGCCGACGCTCAAGCGCACCACGTGCCGGCGGCTGGCGCCGAGCGCGATGCGAATGCCGATCTCGCGCGTGCGTTGACTGATGGAATAGGCGACGACCCCGTAGATTCCGACGAGCGCTAGCCCGAGTGCCACAGCGGACAACACCGCCATGGCGCGCGCGCGAAACCTGGAATCGTCGGTCGCCGCCATCACGATCGACTCGAGCGTGCGCAACGAACCCACGGGCTGCGATGCGTCAATCGCCTGATCATCGCGACACGCGGGGCTCCCATCCGGTCATCCAACCGTTCGAATCGCCGGCCGCGCGCGGCCGCCGCGCCGAGCAGCGGGAAGAGATCCGCCGAGACCACGGCATATTGCACGTCCTCGGGCTCGCCACCGGTGGTAAGGCTGAATCGCGTGTCCGGAGCGGATGTCCAGGCGCCGACTCGATCGAAGACCCGATCCTGGGACTCGACTTCCAGGGCCACCGGCAGCGAAATCGGCAGCTGGCGATCCGGTTGAGCCCTGTACCCCCAGACGAACACGAGGCGGTCGGCATCCGGATAGGGCAGCGGCCGCAGGAAGACGGCGTTCACCGCGGTGAAGATGGCGGTCGTCGCTCCAATGCGCATCGCGACGGTAAGCACGGCGACGACGGCGAACCCCCGGCGCGCGGGTGAGCATCCGGCGGCTGTAGCGCAGGTCTTGGAGGAAATGGTCCATACGTCGCTCGGGTCGCTCGGGTCGTACCCGGTGCTGACAATCGGAATGCCAGCGTCGTGGCGAGATCGCGCGCTTTGTTAGAGATTCTCGCCGATCGTGGTGAACTCTCGACTGCGATGTCTGCGAGTGTGGGAATCGAGTGACCGACTCCCGGACAGGACCGCTCCGACCTGATTGACCCGATCCGACCCGAGGGGCCCGATTCGACCGGCCACACCCTCGGCCCTGGCGTCTAAGCTAATAAGTGTGAACGACGGCAGGCGCCCACGGGGCCCGGGTGCCGGCCCTGACGGACCTTCAGGCCTGGCCCGCCAGGACTCGATGACGCGGACCGACGAAGAGCTCGTCGCACGCTCGATCGGCGGCGACGTAGACAGCTTCAACCAGCTCGTGTTGCGCTGGGAACGGCCGATCTATGCGCTCGCGTACCGCGTCATCGGTCGCGAAGAGGAAGCGCGCGACGTTGTCCAGGAAACCTTCCTGCGCGCGTTCCGGGGCATCGGGAACTTTCGCGGCCAGGCGAAGTTCTCGTCCTGGGTGTACCGTATCGCCCTCAACCTCTGCCGCGACTGGATCCGGCGCGAGCGTCGCGCCCCGATTCAGTTGGCGCCGGAGGGCGTGGATCTCGTGGAGCTGGCGGCCGAGCAGGGCCCGGTCGAATCCATAGAGACGCTGGTCGCCAGAAACGATATGAGCCGGGCCGTAGCCCAGGCCATGGCCAGGCTTCCGGAGGAGCAGCGGACGGCCATCATCCTGAAGGAATACCACGGCATGACCTTTCAGGAGATTGCCGACCTGCAGGGATGTCCGCTGAGCACGGTGAAGACCCGCCTGTATCAGGGCTTGAGCGTGCTGCGGCGTCACTTGCAGCAACAGGGAAAATACGATCCAACGACTACGACGGTGCCATGAGAGCTCAATTTCATTGTCAGGATAAAGAGCAGCTGATCTCGTACCTCTATGAAGAGGGAGGCGACGAGGAACGGGCTGCGGTCGAGGCGCACTTGCTGACCTGTGCGTCGTGTCGCGACGAGGTGTCGGAGCTGCGCAGCGTACGGTCGGACCTCGGTCGCTGGCAGCCGCCGGATGCGGACTTCACGGTCCGCATCTTGCGGGACGCGCCGGCGGCGCCACGAGCCTGGTGGCGGGTACCCGTATGGGCGACGTCCGCGCTAGCTGCGGGCCTCGTCCTCGCTATCGGCGCGGCGGCGGCGAACCTGGAAGTGCAGGTGGGGAACGGTGCGTTGATTGTGCGGACCGGGTGGTCGAAGCCCGCAGCAACGCCAGCCGCACCGCCACCGCAGGCGGCCGTGACGCAGCCGGCGGCGTCCCCGTCGCGCCCGTCGCTCGTCAGCGCGGGCATGTCGGAGGCCGATGTGCGCAAGGCGCTGGAGGCGTTGGAAACGAAGTTGCGCGTGGACTTCGGCAAGGTGCCACTGCAAGGCGCCGCTGGCGTCCAACGGGGTGCGCCTGGCAGCGACGTCGATCGCGGCGCGCTGCTGTCGCAGGTGCGATCGCTCGTTGATGAAAGCGAACGACGGCAGCAGCGGGAGCTGGCGCTCCGGCTCGCGCAGGTCGTCCAGGACTTCGACGCGCAGCGCCGCTCGGATCTGGTGCGGATCGAGCAGGGCTTTGGTCAAATCGAGAGCCTGACCGGACAGGAAGCGGCGCGACAGCGCGAGATCACGAATTATCTGGTGCGCGCATCGCAGCGCCAGCCGTAGGAGGAGCCACGGTGAGAGCCTGTAGTTCTATCGTCATCGCCGGCCTGGTCGCCGCAGGCGGCTCCGTCGTCTCGGCACAGGACGCGTCGTCGGTGGGCGCCGCCGTCCAGCCCGAACAGATGCGGGCGCGGTTCCAGATCGCCGCGATGGAAGGCGTGCTCGAAACGGCCGTTCAGCTCGGCGCGCGCCGCATGAGTCAGCAGGTGCAGGCCGTCAGTCCCGACATGCTGTTCATCGCCGGTGCCGCGCGGGCGAAAGGCTTCTGGCTGGAAGGCTACGGCGTGTTTTTCGATGTGGACGTGCCGGCCATGCGCCGCAGCGTCGCCTGGCAGTTTCGCGCTCTCGACCGCGGTGATCGCGCCGCGGTCGCGAGCATCCAGTCGATCCGTCACAGACTGAATGCCGTCTCCGATCCGCAGGTTCGCCGCGAGATCGAGGAAAGCCTCAGGCGGCTCGAGCGGACCGTCGGCCCCGTGCAGCTGCCTCCAGCCGAGGCCCCTGCTGCTGGCGGCGCGCGCGTGTCGAGCACTCAAAGCGTCGCCCCCGCCGTGGTCGAAGGCGCATCGGTAGCGCCCAGCGAAGGTCGCGCGGCCGAAGCCGGGACGCCGCCGCTGCTGGACGATCCAGGCCGCGCCTACACCACCGAAGTGCAGTCGGCCCTCATCGACGCGATGCTCGATTTCGGCCCGCCCATCCCGGTGGCCGACGGCGAGTGGCTCACGATTGCCGCTCGCGACAACGACGACTCGCGTCTCGGCGGCGGCGATCCGTACGACGTCTCGACGATCCTCCTCCGGATTCGAGGCGCCGACCTGGCGGCGTACCGCGCCAAGCAGATCACACGCGAGGACGCGGTGAAGCGCGTCGAGATCCGCGAGTACTGAGCCGCAGTAAGATAGGACCATGCGCGCCGCTCGCGCGGTGGTCGTCGCCCTTCTCCTGTCTGCGTCCTGCGGCGGAAGCGTCGATCTCGCGCGCAATTGTCGAGTCAGCGCTGAGACCACCGGCTGGTACGACGCCGGCATCACAAAAGACGGGAAGAACAAACTGGTGCCGAGCATCGTGTTTCGCGTCTCGAACACGGGCGGCACGGCGCTCGGCCAGGTGCAGTTCAACTGCCTCTTCAAGCGGGTCGGTGATCCCGAGGAACACAGCGAAGTGGTGCTGCGCGGCGCGCGCGTGGGCGCCAACGACCTCGCCCCAGGAGCGACGACCGGTCCGATCACCGCTCGAGCGACGGAGGGGTATACGGGTACCGAGCCCCGCGTCACGATGCTCCAAAACCGGCTGTTCGTCGACTTCAAGGTCGAGATCTTCGGCAAGGCGGGTTCGGCCACCCCGGTGAAACTGGGCGAGTTTCCAATCAAGCGCCAGCTCCTGGCGATGCAATAGCTGGTGGCGCGTCCGTCTCTCGACCGCCGCCTCGGCCCGACCGACGCCGCCGCCATCATCGTTTCCAACGTCATTGGCAGCGGCATCTTCCTGACGCCGTCCGTCGTCGCGTCCCTCACCGGCGATCCCCTCGCGATGGTGGGCGTCTGGCTTGTGGGCGGATGCATCGCGTTCGCCGGCGCGATGTCGTATGCGGAGCTGGCGGCGCTAAGGCCGCATGCCGGCGGTGAGTACGTCTATCTGCGGGCGGCCTTCGGTCCAGTCGCGGCGTTTCTCACCGGATGGACGTCGTTCGTCGCCGGATTCTCCGGCGCCGTCGCCGCGAGCGCCGTTGGCTTTGCCAGCTACCTCGGACGGTTCACCCCGGCCGCAGGCGACACGCGCGTGCTCGCGGCGCTGCCACTTGGTCCGATCGCCCTCACGGTCACGCCGCAGGCGCTAGTGGCGATCGCATTGATCGCCGGCCTTACCTGGATTCACGTGCGCGGGGTTGGCCCCGGCCGCGTCGTCCAGAACGTGCTCGCAGCCCTCAAGGTGTCGGGCTTCATCGCGCTGATCGTGTTCGGCTTTTCGCTCGGTGACGGATCCTGGGCACATTTCAAACCCGCCGGACCGGCGGCAAGCGCGGGCGGATTCGTCCTGGCGCTGGTGCCGGTGATGTTCAGCTACTCGGGCTGGAACGCGGCTTCGTACGTTGCCGAGGAAATCCGGCAGCCCGAGCGATTCGTGCCGCGATCGCTTGCGGTTGGCACGGGCGCTGTCGTCGCGCTTTATCTGTTACTGAACGTGCTCTACGTCTACTCCCTGCCGCTTGCCGATCTGGCGGCGACGAGGGGCAGCGTGATGGATCACATCGCGGAGCGACTATTCGGCCCCGTGGCCGGCGACGTGATGGCCGTGCTCGCGATCATCAGCATCGCTGCCAGTGTGAGCGCGATGACGATCGCAGGGCCGCGCGTCTACTTCGCGATGGCGCGTGACCGCGTGTTTTTCCGGCGCGCGGCGATCATCCATCCCGTCTACGGCACGCCGGCAGCGGCGATCATCGCGCAGGCGCTGTGGAGCGCGCTGCTCGTGCTCACCGGCAGTTTCAACAGCCTGTTCACGTATACGGGATTTGCGGTCGTGCTCTTTTCAGGGATAGCCGGCATCGCGCTCTTCGTGCTGCGCTGGCGGCGCCCTGACGAGCCAAGCCCGTTCCGCGCGTGGGGTTATCCGGTTATGCCGGCCATGTTCGTCATCGCCAGCGCCGCGATTGTGTTGAACGCGCTGGTGAAGGATCCCGTGCCGACGGCTGCGGGTCTCGCGATCATCTTCGGCGGGCTGCCGCTGTACTTCAGCTTCCGGCGACGCGCTTAGGTCCGGTCAGAAGCGCGATCGCCATCAGCAGTCCCAGCGCCACATCGACGATTCCGCCCAGGAGCGCCATCGCCGGCGCGACGCCCAACAGCCAGAGACGGATGAACTGCGACGCGGCGACCAGCTTTACGCCGACGCCCATCACCCACAGGTAGAACCGCTGCGTGTGGGGAAAACGAATCGCCGGAATATAGGCGAGGCCGGTCCCTACCAGAAAGATTGCAAGGAGATTGCCGTAGAACGGCAACGGCGACGGCACGCCAATCATGTTTGTCGCGGCGCCGCGCGTCGACCAGAGGAGGAGACCCAGGAAGACGTTGACGACGATGTCGATGATGACGAGCAGGCGCAGCATCACCACCGATTGTACCGTGGGGCACGGAGGCCGCACCCCACGGCTGACAGGTCAGCGAATCGGCTGCAGCTCGCCGCGATACGTCGTCGTCTCGTCGAACTCGATCCGGACGTCGAATGAGAGCGTTTCGTAGCCCGGCGCACGGATTTCGATTCGGTGCGGGCCGCTTTCCAGGTTCAGCTTCTGGAAGATGCCGTCGTAGTCGTCCACGCGGCCAACGAAGTAACCGTCGACGAACACCTCAGCGTCGCGAGGCTTCATCTTGAGCTTCAACGCGCCGTAGAGCCCGTAACCTGAGCTGCCATAACCGTAGCCGGCGTCGTATCCGCCACCGTATCCGCCACCGTATCCGTAGTAGCCGCCGTAGGCCGGATAGCTCGCGCCATACCAGAACGGATCCCAGGCGAAAAACCCAAAGCTGTACGGATAGCCATACCACCACCACGGGTCGGTCGGATAATGCCCGCCGCCGCCGTGATAGGGGGGATACTGCCGGCCGGTCGCGACGCCATAGGACTGACGATCGCCGCGCGATCGTGGACTGGCCGAAACCACCCCCGGGTCGCCTGCATCGCGTCCACTCTCACGCGGCTGCGATCGCGGAACCGCGCGCGACGTCGTGCCGCCGGTCGCGCGGGATGGCGTCCCGCTACCGCGTGACGTTCCGCTCCGGACCGATCCGCCATTGCCGCCATTCCCACCGCCATGCGCCGTTCGAGGCCGCCCTTGCTCGTCTGCGGCGAACCCTGCCTCCGATGACGGAGGACGCAGCGTCGCGCGCGCGGGCAGCGAGTCGCCGTCGCGGCTGCGCGGTGCGGAACGCGGGACCGCGCGCTCCGGTGCTGGCGCTCTATCGAACCCTCGAGACGGAGGGCCCTCGACTCGCGATGGCGCCGGTGCGGGGGTAGCCCGCGGCGCGGGCGCCGCAGAGGGTGGAGGTGGCGGCGGTGGAGCCGGCTCCGACCGGGGCACGGCGCGCTGCGTCTGTTTATCTTGAGCCTGAACCGCCGGGACGGCCGCCAGAACGCCCGCCAGGACGATCGCGTGGATGTATTTCATGGGTTTCATGGCTGGCTCCATACTCAAGTGAAGCAACCTTGCTGCCAGCGTACAGTTTCGGAAAACATTGCAAAACCGCATACTTAGCGTCGCGTCGGTTGTCTTCCGCAGGCGGCGTCTGTCCGCGGGAGTGGTCAATCCACGCGGGTGACTTCGCACGAGTCTGTGGGGCCAAAGAAGCCGCGGCTCTACAACAGGAGATCCACCCGAGTCGAACGTGTGGGACCCGCACTGTCCTCCAGCGTTAAGCCCCGCCGCCACAGCCGCACGCTTCGCACCTGACGTACCGACCGCACCTGTCGCACCGTACGCCTCGTCGCCCCCACGATTCCGTCGCACCGTAATAATCCACCACACCGTCGTAAGATTCAGAGATCCCATGTTTGAGGCGACGACAATCCTGGCCGTCCGATCGAACGACCGCACCGTGCTTGCGGGAGACGGCCAGGTCACCTTCGGCCAGACGGTGATGAAGCACGGGGCCCGGAAGATCCGGCGCCTCTATCACGACCAGATTCTCGCCGGATTTGCCGGTTCGGCAGCGGATTCCTTTGCGCTCTTCTCGCGGTTCGAGGCAAAACTGGAACAGTATCGCGGCAATCTCGAGCGGGCGGCCGTCGAGCTCGCGCGCGACTGGCGTACCGACCGGGCCCTCCGGCGTCTCGAGGCGATGATGGTGGTCGCGGACAGGACCAGCATGTTCCTCCTGTCGGGCACCGGCGATCTGATTCAGCCAGACGATGGCATCGTGGCGATCGGATCGGGCGGCCCGTTCGCGCTCGCGGCTGCGCGCGCGCTGTCGAAGCACACTGCGCTGAGCGCACGCGAGATTGCGGAGCATGCCATGCGGATTGCCGCCGAGATCTGCATTTATACCAACGACCAGCTCGTCATCGAGGAGCTCTAAGTCGTGGCCATCCAACTGCCCGAGCGCACCCAGACGTCTACGGAGGCGCTCACGCCCCGTCAGATCGTCACCGAGCTCGACAAACACGTCGTCGGACAGCACAAGGCCAAGCGCGCCGTCGCGATCGCGTTGCGCAATCGGCTGCGTCGGCAGAAGCTGCCGAAGGATCTCGCCGAGGACGTGGCCCCGAAGAACATCCTCATGATCGGTCCGACCGGGGTCGGGAAGACCGAGATCGCGCGGCGGCTGGCCAAGCTCGCGCAGTCGCCCTTCCTCAAGGTCGAGGCGTCCAAGTTCACCGAAGTCGGCTACGTCGGGCGCGACGTGGAGTCGATGGTGCGCGATCTCGTGGAGCTCGCCATCACGATGGTGCGCGAAGAGCGGTTCAGCGAGCTGCGTCCGGTCGCGAAGCAGGCCGCTGAGGATCGTCTGCTCGATCTCCTCCTGCCGCCGACGCCGCGTGCCGGATTCGATGCCGGCGCTCAAGACACGGCCGACGCCGCGAACGTGACGCGTGAGCGGCTGCGCCAGCAGCTGCGCGACGGACGGCTCGACTCGCGGTCGCTCGAGATTGACGTCCGCGATGCCTCGTTTCCGTCGTTCGAGATCGTGAGCGGTTCGAACGTCGAGGAAGTGGGCATCAACGTCAAAGAGATGCTTCCGGGTTTCTTTCAGGGGCGCACGAAGAAGCGGCGGATGCACGTGCCTGAGGCGCTCGATCAATTGACCACGGAGGAACTGCAGAAGCTGGTCGACATGGAATCGGTCTCGCGTACCGCCGTCGAGCGCGTCGAGCAAACGGGCATCATCTTCATCGACGAGATCGACAAGATCGCTGGCCGCGAGGATGGGCACGGACCGGATGTGAGCCGCGAGGGCGTTCAGCGTGACATTCTGCCGATTGTTGAGGGCACGACGGTCAACACCAAGTACGGCATGGTGAAGACCGATCACATTCTCTTCATCGCGGCTGGCGCCTTTCATATCTCGAAGCCGTCGGATCTCATTCCGGAACTGCAGGGGCGTTTTCCGATCCGCGTCGAGCTCGAGGCGCTTGGCCGCGACGACTTCGTCCGCATCCTCACCGAGCCGAAGAGCGCGCTGGTCAAGCAGTACGTAGCGCTTCTGGCGACCGAAGGTGTGGACATCGCATTCACGGACGACGCCGTCACAGCCATTGCGTCGATCGCGACGGAGGTGAACGACAGGACCGAGAACATCGGTGCACGTCGACTGCATACGGTCATGGAACGTCTGCTCGACGAAGTGTCGTTCGACGCGCCCGAGCTCGCCGGCAGATCGGTTACGATTGACGCGGCCTACGTCCAACGCATGCTCGCCGACATCGTCGCCGATCAGGATCTGTCGCGCTACATCCTCTAGCCTCGTGTCCCGATTCCTCTTCGCATCCCGGCGCTTTCGCAGCGCAGCCGGTCTCGTCGCGCTCGTCGCCGTCATGATGCCGGCCTGCGGCAAGAAGGGGCCGCCGCTGCCCCCATTTTCGAACGTGCCTGGCGCCCCGCCCGATACGACCGTGCGCCGCAGGGGCGACCACGTCGAAATCCGGTTCAACGTGCCAGCCGCCAACAGCGACGGCCGGCAGCCGGCCAGCATCGATCACGTCGACGTCTATGCCGCCACTTCGGAGCAGGTCGCACCCACGACCGGTCGCCAGCCCGCACGCGCGTCGAGGTCGAGCACGCCGACGACGCTGACGCCGCCGCTGGTCGTCAAGCGCGGCAAGCTGGTTGGCTCGGTCGTTGTACGCGAGCCGCCGCCGCCGCCGCCCGAGGTGAAGGAGGGCGAACCGCCGCCCCCGCCGCCTCCGCCGCGTACCGATCCGGGACTCGATCAGGGAATGGCCGCGGTGATCGTTGAGACATTGACGCCTGCAGATCTTCAGTTGACCCCGATCCGCGAGCTCGAGGAGGCGAAGAAGCGTGAGCAGGAAGATAAGGCGAGGCGGGCGAAGAACCAGGACGCCCAGGTGCTGACGCCGCCCGACTACGGTCCGGCGATTGCGAAGCCTCCGGTCAGGTACTACGTAGTCGTCGGCGCGAACGGTGGCGACAAAGGAACGCCGACGCAGCGCCTTGCAGTGCCGGTGGAGCCTGCACCACCCGCGCCCTCGGAGCCCGACATTACCGTCGCTGAGGGACACCTCCAGCTCGCGTGGAAGGCGCCCGAAGGCCTCCGACGGCCAATTCTGCGGACGGCATTGCCGCCAAAGATGCCGGTCGCGCCGGCAGCCACCCGGCAATTTGCGTCCAATGCACAGCAACCGGCCGTTGACAGCGGCGATGGGGCGGACGCGGCAGAGGATGAAGACGAAGACGTGGAAGATCGCGAGAGCCGTGTGCCGCCCGCGGAGGGGGGCATCGACGCGCCTCGGATGCTGACGCTCCAGGGGAGTCCCGCGGGCCAGTCGTCGACACCGCCGCAGACGCCGGCAATGGGTGAAGCGTCGCCACAAGGGACGCCAGGCGCAACGACAGCAGGGACCACGGCCAACGCGAACCAGTCGCCCACCGCCGGTACGTCAGCAGCTGGTGCCGCGACCGCACCTGAGGGGACTTCTGCTGCGGCCACGACGAGCACTGTGTTACCGGCGCGGCTGCTGACGACGCTGCCGAACTCGATCTATACGTATGCCGTCTACGAGGTTGCTCCGCCGAACTTCACGCCGCCCAAACAGGAAGAGGGGGCAGTACCGCCGTTCCCCGTGCTGCTGACGCCCGCGCCGCTCGCCCCCACGACCTTTCGCGACGATCGCTTCGAGGTCGGTGTCGAACGGTGCTACGCGGTGAGCACCGTGGCGACAACCGGTGTGATGTCGGTCGAAAGCGCGATGTCGAAGCCCTCCTGCGTAAAGGCGGTCGATAGCTTCCCGCCCAGTGCACCGACGAAGCTGGAAGCGGTCGCCAGCGAGGGCGCGATCAGCCTGATTTGGGAAGCGAGTCCCGAGCCGGATGTTGCCGGCTACCTCGTGTTGCGCGGCGAGGCCGGCCGCGCCGGGCTCGCACCGCTGTTCAAGAAACCGATCAAGGAAACGACGTATCGTGACGTCAGCGTGAAACCCGGCGTGCGGTATGTCTATGCCGTGGTGGCGGTCGACACCGCCGCCGCGCACAACGTTTCGAAGCCATCGAACCCCGTGGAGGAAACCGCCCGCTGATGCCTCGCCTTCTTCGAATCAATGCCGGGGCCGGTCCCGAATATGTCGTCGAGCGCGACGGCGACGTTCGCAAGCTGGTGGGTGATCCGTTCGGCGAATGGCGCGAGGGCGTTCGGCTCGACGGCGGGCTCGCGGCCGCCCGTGTGCTCGCCCCGGTGCTGCCATCGAAGATCGTCGCCGTCGGCTTGAACTATCGTGCGCATGCCGCTGAGCAGGGCAAGCCGTTGCCGCCGGAGCCGCTGATCTTCATCAAACCGTCAACGACCGTCATCGGGCCGGGCGACCCGATTCGCATCCCGCCGGGTGTCGGTCGCGTCGACTACGAAGCCGAGGCCGGGATCGTCATCGGCACCCGCGCCTGGCGCGTCCGGGAAGAGGACGCGGCCAGCGTGATCCTCGGCGTCACCTGTGTCAACGATGTGACGGCGCGAGAACTCCAGAAGAAGGAAGGGCACTATACGCGACCGAAGGGTTTCGACTCGTTCGCGCCCGTCGGGCCGGCGATTGGGCTGGGCCTCGATTTCTCCAATCTGGCCGTGCGCTGCCGGGTCAATGGCACCCTGCGGCAGGATTCCAGCACCCGCGACCTCATCTTCCCGGTTCCGGCCCTGATCGCGTTCATCTCGGCGATCATGACGCTGCTTCCTGGAGATATCATTTCTACAGGGACACCGGCGGGCATCGGGCCGCTCGCGCCGGGCGATTCCGTCGGCATCGACGTCGAAGGCGTGGGCGAGCTCGTCAACCCTGTGGAGGCGGGGCTTTAGCCCCGCGCGATCTCGGGAGACGCATCATGAAACTGTTTGTGGACACCGGCAGCATCAAGGACGTCACGGCCCTGGCCGAGCTCGGCATCCTCGACGGTGCGACGACCAATCCGTCGCTCATGGCCAAGGAAGGCGGCGATCCTCGCGCGATCGTGAAGGAGATCTGCCGCCTCTTGCAGGGCCCGGTCAGCGCGGAAGTTGTCGCGACCGATGCTCAGGGCATGATTCGCGAGGGGAAATCCCTTGCGACGATCGACGATCATGTGGTCGTCAAAGTGCCGTTCGGCAAGGAAGGCGTGAAGGCGTGCAAGGCGCTCGCCGGCGAGGGAATCCCGGTGAACGTCACACTGTGTTTTTCGGCCACCCAGGCGCTTCTTGCCGCGAAGGTCGGCGCCAGCTACGTGAGCCCGTTCGTCGGACGCCTCGATGACATCGCTACCGATGGCATGCACCTCATCGAGGAGATCGTCGAGATCTTCGACAACTATGAGTTCGGTACCGAAGTGCTGGTCGCCAGCACCCGGCACCCGATCCACATCGTGCAGGCGGCGCGCCTCGGCGCGGACATCTGCACGTGCCCGCCGGCCGTGCTCGACGCGTTGTTCAGGCACCCGCTGACGGACATCGGGCTCGAGAAGTTCCTGAAGGACTGGGAGAAGGCGCAGGCACAGGCGGTCGCGAAAGCGTAATCGATGACGACCGGGCGCCTCGAAGAGCTGCTGCGTCGCGCCGAGCTGGGCGGCGGGGAAGAGCGGCTGCGGCGCCAGCACGAGGCCGGCAAGCTGACCGCACGCGAGCGCATCGCGCTGCTCTTCGACCCCGGTTCCTTTGACGAGATCGACGCGCTCGTCAGCCACCGCTGTCAGGATTTCGGGATGGCCGATCAAGTCATCCCCGGTGACGGTGTTGTCTGCGGCTCCGGACGCGTCGATGGGCGGCTCGTCTTCGCCTTCGCCCAGGACTTCACCGTCTTCGGCGGATCCCTTTCTGAAACGAACGCACAGAAGATCGTCAAGGTCATGGACCTGGCGGTCAAGATGGGCGCGCCGATCGTTGGATTGAACGACAGCGGCGGCGCGCGCATTCAGGAGGGCGTGCTCTCGCTGGGCGGCTACGCCGACATCTTCCTCCGCAACACGCTGGCGTCCGGCGTGATCCCGCAGATCTCCGCCATCATGGGGCCGTGCGCCGGCGGCGCCGTCTATTCGCCGGCTATCACCGACTTCATCGTGATGGTGCGCGACACGAGCTACATGTTCGTGACCGGGCCCGACGTGGTGAAGACGGTGACGCACGAGGCGGTCACGAAGGAGCAGCTCGGCGGCGCGCGCACGCACAACGAGACGAGCGGCGTCGCCCACTTCGCCGTCGACGACGACCGCGAGTGTCTCGCGCTGATCCGCGCGCTGCTCTCGTACTTGCCGGGCAACAACGTGGATGATCCGCCAATGACGGGCGGCAGCGATCCGGCCGATCGCGAGAGCCCCGAGCTCGACTCTCTGGTGCCGCCGACGCCCACGCAGCCGTACGACATGCATGATCTGATTCGGGCGATCGTGGATGACGGCGTGTTCCTCGAAGTGCACGAGCACTTTGCGCGCAACCTCGTCGTGGGGTTCGCGCGGTTGGGTGGACGAAGCGTTGGTCTGGTCGCAAATCAGCCGGCACACCTTGCCGGGACGCTCGACATCGATGCATCTGTGAAGGGCGCACGCTTCGTGCGGTTCTGCGACGCCTTCAACATCCCGCTGGTCACGTTCGAAGACGTGCCCGGCTTTCTGCCCGGCACCGGACAGGAGTACGGCGGCATCATCCGGCATGGTGCCAAGCTGCTCTTCGCGTTTGCCGAAGCTACCGTGCCCAAGGTGACCGTCATCACGCGCAAGGCGTACGGCGGCGCTTACTGCGTGATGTCCAGCAAGCACATCCGCACTGACGTCAACTTCGCGTGGCCGACCGCCGAGATCGCGGTCATGGGGCCCGAGGGTGCGGTGAACGTGCTGTATCGGCGCGAGCTCGAGGCGGCATCCGACCCGGCGGCGCTCCGGGCCGAGAAGACCGCAGAGTTCCGGGAGAAGTTCGCAAATCCGTTCGTTGCGGCGAGCCGGGGCTTCATCGACGAAGTGATCCCGCCGCGCGCGACGCGGCCGAAGTTGATCCAGGCGCTGTCGCGGCTGTCCACGAAGCGGGATCGCAATCCGCCGAAGAAGCACGGGAATATTCCGCTCTAACCCGATCAACCCGACTAACCCGTGTAACCTTGGGTGACTGCAAGGTACAATCGCCTGCTGTGCGGAAGCTGTTGGTCGCCAACCGGGGCGAGATCGCCGTTCGCATCGTCCGGGCGGCGCGCGACGCAGGCATCGCCACCGTAGCCGCCTACTCCGATTGCGACCGCACGGCACGCCACGTTCGCGCGGCTGACGAAGCCTGGCCACTCAGCGGAGATCGCCCATCCGACACGTACCTGCGCATCGACAAGCTCCTTGACGTTGCGCGGCGATCCGGCGCCGATGCCGTTCACCCTGGGTACGGTTTTCTTGCCGAGAACGCAGAGTTTGCTGCCGCGTGCACTGGGGCGGGCCTGACGTTCGTCGGTCCATCGGCTACGGCCATCCGCCTGATGGGAAGCAAGACCGCCGCGCGCGAAGCCGCTATCGCGGCTGGCGTCCCAGTGGTGCCGGGCACGACGTCGAGCCTTCCGGCCAACGCGGCGGACCGCGACGTCTTACAGATCGCCGCCGAGATCGGTTACCCGGTGATGATCAAGGCGGTTGCCGGCGGCGGCGGCAAGGGCATGCGTCTCGTCATCGGACCGGACGAGCTCACGAATGCGCTTCGCGCGGCGCGCTCCGAGGCGTTGTCGGCGTTTGGCGACGGCGCGGTCTATCTCGAGCGGCGCGTCAATCGGCCGCGTCATGTCGAGGTGCAGCTGCTCGGCGACGAGCACGGCACGGTGATTCCCTTCGTCGAGCGCGAGTGCTCGGTGCAACGCCGGCATCAGAAGGTGCTCGAGGAGAGCCCGTGTGTGGCTGTGGACGCCACACTTCGAGCCAGCATGGCCGAGGCCGCAGCGCGCATCGCGCGAGCCGTCTCGTACACGAACGCCGGGACGATCGAGTTCCTGCTGGACGACGAAGGGCGGTTCTACTTCCTCGAGATGAACACGCGGCTCCAGGTGGAACACCCGATCACGGAAGCCGTCACCGGGACCGACCTGGTGCAGTGGCAGTTCCGCCTGGCGGAGGGCGCACGGCTCGACATCGATCCCGATGCCGCGCTGCGGCCTCGAGGACACGCGATCGAAGCGCGCATTTACGCGGAAGATCCGGATCAGGGCTTCTTGCCTTCGCCCGGCCGGATCGTCCACCTTCGCGCTCCATCAGGCCCCGGCATTCGCGAAGATGGCGGTTACGAGCCGAACGGAGAGGTGCCTATCTTCTACGACTCGCTCGTGTCGAAGCTGATCGCCTGGGGCGCGAATCGTCCCCAGGCAATCGCCCGGCTGCAGCGGGCACTCACGGAGTACGAAATCACAGGGATCAGGACGACCATCCCGTTCTTCCTCTGGCTGCTGGCGGAACGCGACTTCGTCAACGGCGACGTCGACACGACGATGCTCGATCACGTCCTGGCCAGTCGCAATGGCACGCCGTTCAGGGTGCCCGACGCCGATGCCGAGAGCACGGCCGCGATTGCCGCTGCCGTCGACGCATTCTTCCGCAGTCGCTCGAACGGCACTGCGGACGTCGCTACAGTCGTGAGCGCCTGGACACGCAGCGCCCGGCGCGAAGCCCTCCGCTGACGCATGCGCTTTCAGATCGAAGTCGGCGGGCGAGTGCGCGATGTACGGATCGAGTCACAGGGCAATGGCCTGGCCGTCACTCTTGACGGATCGGCAGTGGACGTAGAGGTTCGACCGGTCAGTGATGGCCGCTGGTCGCTGCGCTTTCCGGGGACTGGTCGTCAGCACGACGTCGTCGTCGCGCGCGGAAGAGACGGCGATCTCGACGTGCTCGTGGGCGGGTTCCGAGTCCCCGCCCGTATCCGCCCGGAAGGCCGCGGCGGCAAGCGATCGGCCAGGAGCGGTGATGCGCCTGGGCGCGTGGTCGCGCCAATGCCTGGCAAGGTCGTCAAGCTGCTCGTCCGCCCGGGCGATCACGTGACGGCGCGACAGGGTGTGATCGTCGTGGAAGCCATGAAGATGGAAAACGAGCTCCGCGCCGGCCGGGACGGCGTCGTGCGCGAAGTGCTCGTGACGGAAGGCGCGTCGGTCGATGCCGGAACGCCGCTCGTGGTGATCTCGTGAGCGACGACGTTCAAGCACCGTCGCTTGAGCCGCTGCCCGCCGAACCCGAGCCGACGCCGCCACGACGCCGCTGGTGGCGGCGTCTGGGCACCGGCGTGCGCCGTGTGCTCATGTTTACCGCCATTCTCCTGGCGGTGGCGATCGTCACCACAATCACGGTCGACCTGGGTCCGGCGGTACGCGGCATGGCGGAGCGCGCCGGGTCGAGTTATCTCAAGCGGCAGTTGACTATCGGCCGCCTGTCCATCCGCTTGGTGAACGGCGCGTTCGTCGTCGAAAACTTGCGGATCGGCGGCTTGCAGGCCAGCGACCGTCCATTTCTGACCGCGAGGACGATCGAGGTCTCGATGTCGTTCGCGGCGCTGCTGCATCGCGAGGTGCTGATCAAATCGGTCGTCATGACCGACTGGCAGATGGTGGTCGAGACCTGGCCGAACGGCCGGCACAGTTTTCCGAAGTTCACGCGGGACAGTCCAAGGCAGCCCGGTCCAAGCCGTTTCGTGACCACGGTCACGCGTGTCCTGGCACGTCAGGGGCAGTTCACGTTCGAGGATCACGGCGTCCCGTGGTCCACCGTCGCGCGTAACCTCGAGGTCGAGGTGACAGGGACCAAAGTGGGGTCTGTCCCCGCGGGGTCTGCCCCCAGTACGGCGCAGGGGGGACAGGCTCCACGGACCGAGTACGGCGGCACCGCGAGGTTCACCAACGGGACGGTTGCGATCCAGCAGTACCTGCCGATGATGACCGACATGAACGGCACGTTCCGGATCGACGGGCCGCTGGTGCGCTTCAACCGGCTCGAGCTCATCTCCGACGGATCCCGCTCCGATATCACAGGCGTCGTCGATCTGTCGCGCTGGCCCGAACAGACCTGGAATGTGAAGTCGGTGGTGCAGTTCCCGCGCATGCGCGAGATTTTCTTCGCGCGTGAGCGCTGGCGTCTCGGCGGTAAAGGACATTTCACCGGCGTCTTCCATCTCTTCAAGGGCGGCCGCGATCTCTCTGGCACGTTCACGAGCGCTCAGGCACGCGTCAACGACCTGACGTTCCCGGACCTCCGCGGGTCGCTCCGGTGGCTGCCCGGCAGCTTCAACGTCACCAAGGCCTCGGCGGCGTTCGAAGGCGGCCGAATGCACTTCGACTACGGAATCGCTCCGCTGGGCCGACCCGGTCAGCGACCGCGCGCCACTTTCGATACTGAGTACGAAAACGTCGATCTGGGCCGCCTGGGGACGCTGTTCAATTTCCAGGGCATTCGCATTGCCGGCTCGCTGTCGGGCCGCACGAAACTTGAATGGCCGCTCGGGCGCTTCGCCGACAGGCAGGGCCGCGGCGACCTGTTCGTCGCGCCGCCGGAAGGCCGGTCCATCCTTGGGCGCACGCTCTCCCCTGCCGTTCTCCAGGCAGAAGCGGCGCGGCCGCTGGCCTGGGGTCCGTTCAACGCCGACCCACTAATCCTCGGCGATGTGCCGCTCGGCGGCGAGCTGCACTTCCACCTCGATCCCGATTGGATCACGCTGGCGCCGTCGACGATGGCCACGCCGCGAACGTTCGTGGCCTTCGAAGGCAAGACGGCATACGGCGAACGCTCGGAGATTCCGTTCCACGTGACGAGCGCCGACTGGCAGGAAAGCGATCGCGTTCTCGCCGGCATCATGACGGCATTCGGCGCGACGACGTCCGCGGTGCCGGTGGGCGGCAGCGGCGAATTCGACGGCGTGATGCGCCTGGCATTTCGCCGTCCCCGTATCGAAGGCCGCTTTCGCGGCGACCGTCTGCGCGCGTGGGACGTCACCTGGGGACGCGCCACAGGCGATCTCGTCATCGAAGACGCGTACGTGTCGATTACGAAAGCGCGCGTGACCAGCGAGAGCGGCAGCATCGAGACAGAAGGCCGCTTTGCGCTTGGCTACCCGCGCAAGGATGGCGGCGAGGAAATCAACGCGCGGATCAAGGCGACGCGCTACCCGCTGACCGATCTCCGCCACGCCTTCACGCTCGACGACTGGCCGCTCGAGGGCGTCCTCTCAGGCGAATTCCACTTATACGGGAAATACCAACGCCCGTTCGGGTTCGGCCGTCTCCAGATTGACCGTGGGTCGGCCTGGAAGGAGGAGTTCGAAACGGCGACGACGTCGCTGCGGTTCGAAGGCGAGGGCGTACGCCTCGACGGGATCGAAGCGACGAAGTCTACGGGTTCGATGACCGGTGCCGCTTATGTCGGCTGGGATGGGTCGTACTCGTTCACTGTCTCGGGGCGCGACATTCCCGTCGAGACCGTCGACGCGCTCAAGTATCCGCAGATGCAGCCCTCGGGTCGGCTCGATTTCACGGCGTCCGGCAGCGGCCTGTTCGAGTCGCCACGCTACGATGTGCGACTGGGCATCGAGGATCTCTACATCCGAGATGAAGGCGTGGGTGCCGTTACCATGCGGCTCGGTGTCAGAAACAACACGCTCAACCTCGAGTTGGACGCCGCCTCTCCGCGTCTCGTCGTCTCGGGTTCGGGCCAGGTGGCGCTGACGCCTCAGGCCGACGCCGAGCTGACGTTCCGCGTCACCGACACCTCGCTCGACCCCTACGTCCGGGCCTTTCAGCCGGATCTCTCCCCGTTTACGACCGCTGTCGCCAGCGGCGTCGTGCGCGTGTCCGGAGAGTTGCGGAATCCCGAGCACCTGCTGGTCGATGCGCACGTCGACACGCTGAGCCTGCAGCTCTTCGACTATGTCGTCAAGAACGACGGTCCCGTCCAGGTCTCCTACGACCAGCAGGCGGTCAAGATCGCGCAGCTTCGACTCCTGGGGGAGGGGACCAGGCTCGACGTCGGCGGCACCATCGGGCTCGATTCGAATGCCATCGCGATCAAGGCAACCGGCGACGCCAATCTCGGAATCCTGCAGGGCTTCATGCGCGACCTCCGTAGCTCGGGCCAGGCGGATCTCGTTGCGGAAATCAACGGCAAACTGGACGCGCCGGTCTTCTCCGGACAGGCGTCGGTCGCCGGTGGCCGAATTCGTCACTTCTCGCTGCCGCATTCGCTCGATGCGATCAACGGCACGCTCGCCTTCGACGCCACGGGCGTGCGGCTCGACGGGCTGACCGCAAGGCTTGGCGGGGGGCTGGTCCGCTTCGGCGGACGCATTGCGATGTCCGGATATCGCCCGGGCTCGTTCAACCTGACGGCGACCGGCGAGAACATGCGCATCCGCTACCCGGAAGGATTCCGATCGGTCGTCGACGCCGACTTGTCGTTGCGCGGTCCCTTCGAGAGTCCCGTCCTGGGCGGCACCGTCACGGTGCGTAGCTCGGTGTGGCAGCGGCGTGTGGAGACATCGGTCAATTTTCTCGAGCTCGCCGGAGCGGCGACGCCGGTCGGTACTCCCGCCGCGTCGAGCACCTTTCCGCTCCGCTTCGACGTCCGCCTGCTGGCGCCATCCGCGCTGCGAATCGACAACAACATCGCACGGATCGTCTCGAGCGCCGATCTGGTGCTGCGCGGCACTTACGATCGGCCGCTCCTCTTCGGCCGCGCCGAGATCGAGCGCGGCGAGGTGACGTTCGAGGGCAAGCGGTATGTCGTCACGCGCGGCACGATCGATTTCAGCAACCCGAATCGGATCGAGCCGTTCTTCGACGTCGAAGCGCAGACGCGCGTCCGTGTTCCTGGTCAGAATTACATCGTCACGCTGAACGCCGCGGGCACTTTCTCGCGGCTTCAATGGGGGCTGAACTCGGATCCGCCGCTGCCGACGATCGACGTGTTGTCACTGCTGCTCAACGACACCGCAGCCGGCGATCCCGAACTGGCAGCGCTCGAACGGCCGGAGGAAGCCAAGCAGCAACTGCTGCAAGCGCGAGCCGCGCAGCTCCTGGCGAGCCCGATCTCGTCGGAGGTCAGCCGCGTCGTCGAGCAGACGTTCGGCGTGAATACGTTTCAGATCACGCCGTCGCTGATCGATCCCGTGGCGCAGTCATCACGCATCGTGCCGGGCGCCCGCCTGACCGTCGGCAAGCGGATCTCCAATCGCGTGTACCTCACGTTCTCGCAGTCGCTCTCCGCCTCGTCGACGACCCGTGATCAGGTCATACTGCTCGAGTACGACCAGAACGAGCGGCTGTCGTGGGTCTTGTCGCAGAACGAGGATCGCACTTATTCGCTCGACGTCCGCGTGAGGCACGCCTTCTGATGCCGTGGGCGTGCGGCCTGGCCGCGACGGTGCTGCTCACCGCAGCGCCGGCAGCCGCCCAGACGCTGCCCGTCGGACAGCCGATCGTGGCGCAATCGGTCATGCTCGACGGCCGCGTGGTCACCGATCCCGGAATCCTCGATCTGATCGAAACGCACACAGGACGCGCGCTCGCGATCGCCGATGTTCGCGAGAGCATCGTTCATCTCGTCGGCCTTGGCCGTTTCGACGACGTGGTAGTGACGGCTGATCGCGTGGACGCCGGCATCCGCGTCCGGTACGAGCTCGTGCCGGTCCACATGATCCGGCAGGTCGACTTCAAGGGCGACGTCGGCGTGTCCGAAGGCCTCTTGCGCGAACGGATCGCGGCGCGTTTTGGTCCATCGCCACCGCTCTCGCGCGTGCCCGAGCTGGTGCAGCTGCTCACGGCCGTCTTCCATGACGAGGGATTCCAGAACCCCACGTTTTCGGCGCGGCCGGCGCTCGAAGGCAAGGATCGCGACACGCTGGTGATCGACGTCAGCGCTGGCGTGCGGTTGCGTATCAGCGCGATCGACGTGAGCGGCAATGCGCCCGACGCGCTGCAGACGTTGCCGTCTCGCGCCGGCCTGTCGCAAGGTGACGAATATCGCAAGGCAGATGTCGATCGCGCCCTCGAGCGGCTGGTCGCTGACCTCCGCAAGCGCGGTTACTACGAAGCGCACGCGGACCACGAGCTGACGCCCGCGGCAGACGGCCGCACCGGCGCGCTCGCCATCAACGTCGATGCCGGGCCGCATGTCACCATCGCCTTCGAGGGCGACCCCCTTCCGGAGCGCGTGCGGCGCGACCTCGTGCCGATCGAGCGCGAAGGCTCGATGGACGAGGATCTGCTCGAGGACTCGGCAAACCGGATCCGCGAATACCTGCGCGGACAGGGCTACCGGAACGCCGATGCCGAGTATGCCCGCACCCCTCGGAACGGCGAGCTCGCCGTGGTCTTCCGCACTACACGCGGGCCGCAGTTTCGAACCGCGAAGGTCGAGATCGCCGGGGCGAAGGCGATTCCCGAGGCGGAACTCCACGTACGGCTGCGGACGAAGCCCGACGAGCTCTTCACGGAAAGCGTCATGAGCGCGGACGTGGCGTCGCTCGTCGAGGCTTACCATCGACGTGGCTATACACAAGTCAAAGTGACACCGGTGGCCGTGCCCCCACTATCCCTGGAGTCGCCGGTGCCGATAGACGTGCGCTTCGAAATCGTCGAGGGGCCGCCGACGATCGTTTCAACCGTGCGCATCGAAGGGACCAGGAGCGTCGCGGAGGCCGACCTCCGCGCGCGCATCGGATCGAAGCCCAATCAGGCGTTCTACCAGCCTCAGGTGGCGCTCGATCGGGAAGCGGTCCTGCTGGCGCTGTTGAATCGCGGGTACCAGTCGGCGGCCGTGGACGTCAAGATCGCGTTTTCGGAAGATCGCACCCAGGCCGACCTGACCTTCACGGTTGTCGAAGGGCCGCAGGTGTTCGTCGATCACGTCCTGATCGTCGGCAACGAACGCACGGCCACCGAGACCATCCGCCGCGAAGTGACGCTGAAGCCAGCAGCCCCGCTCAGTTACGACGAGATCTCCGAGAGCCAGCGGCGGGTGAGCGCGCTCGGGATATTCCGCCGTGTGCGGATCACCGAGCTCGATCACGGCGTGCCAAGTCGGCGTGACGTGCTGGTGACGGTCGAAGAGGCGCCCGGGACCACGCTCGGATATGGCGGCGGCCTGGAAGGCGGCCGGGTGCTGCGGCAGTCGGATGACGGCACGGCGGACGAGGTGTTCGAGATCGCGCCGCGCGGCTTCGTCGAGTTCGGGCGACGGAACCTGTTCGGGCGAAACCAATCGATCAATCTGTTCGCGCGCGCCAGCCTCCGGTCGCGCGCCTCGACGAGCGATGTCGATCCCGGCGAAGAGCCGCCGAGCGGCTACACCTTCCGCGACTACCGTGTGCTCGGCACGTATCGATCGCCTCGAGTGCTCGGCACGCAATCCGATCTGCTGCTGACCGGGTTCATCGAGCAGGGCATCCGATCGAGCTTCAACTTCACGCGCCGCGGCGCCCGCGTCGAACTGGCACGGCGCCTGTCGTCGACGGTCAGTGTCAGCGGTCGCTATGTGATCGAGCGGACCCGGTTGTTCGAGACGCGATTCGATCCCGAAGACCAGCCGCTCATCGATCGCCTGTTTCCACAAGTGCTCCTGTCGACCTTCTCGGGCTCGGTGATCCGCGACACGCGGGACGATCCGCTCGGTCCAACCAAAGGCGCGCTGCTCGGCGTGGATGCCGATCTCGCGGCCCGGGCCATCGGCTCCGAGGTGGGTTTTGCCAAAGTCTTCAGCCAAGGCTTCATCTACCGGCGGCTGCCAGGACGTCGGGGCGTGGTGTTCGCCGCCGGCGCGCGGCTTGGCCTGGCTGACGGATTCGGTCGCGGCGTGGTGCAAACGGATGAGAATGGCAATCCGGTGATCGGCCCGGACGGGGAACCGGTGATCGAGATCGTCAGCGACTTGCCCGCCAGCGAACGATTCTTCGCGGGGGGCGATACGACTGTTCGGGGCTATGCGCTCGACCGGTTGGGCACGCCCGAAACGATCGATCGCAACGGGTTCCCAAAGGGCGGCAACGCGGTCATCGTGCTCAATGGCGAGCTGCGCGTCCCCGTGTGGCACGACATCGGTGTCGTCGGATTCGTGGACGCCGGCAACGTCTTCAATCGCGTGAGCGATTTCGACCTCACCGAGATCCAGCCGACGACCGGATTCGGGCTCCGCTATCGCTCGCCGATCGGTCCGATTCGCGTGGACGTAGGCTTCAAGCTCGATCGGCAGTTTCTGCCGGACGGCAGCCTCGAACGCCTGACGGCTGTCCACATCAGCCTCGGGCAGGCGTTCTGATGGGAAGCCGTTGGCCGCCGACGTTCGCTCCTGAAAGTCCGCCCGACATGCGGCAGCTGCGTGGCGCACCTAAAAGTTCGCCCTGCATATGCGCAGTGGCGATGCTGTTCCTCTGTGCAGGCGTTGCGCGGGCCGACGTGATCGATCGCCTCCTTGCGGTCGTGAACGGCCACCTGATCACACTGTCCGACGTTCGCCGTGTCGTCGAACTGGGGCTCGCGACGTCGAATGGATCCGGCGACGTGTCCGAGGCGGTACTCTCCGAACTGATCGACCGGCGTCTCGTGCTCGAGGAAGTGGAACGCTATGCTCCGCCGGAGCCCGATCCGGGAACGATCGCCGCGCGCGTGAACGAGCTGCAGCAGCACTTGGACGGCCCGCCCGGCTTCGAGGCCAGGCTCGCAGCTCTCGGCGTCGATCGATCGTGGCTCGAGCAGTGGGTGCGCGACGACCTGCGCATTCAGGCGTATATCGCGCAGCGCTTTGCCGGCGCCATGGAGGCGAC
Organism: Vicinamibacteria bacterium; assembly: GCA_963800785.1. Lineage (GTDB taxonomy): Bacteria > Acidobacteriota > Vicinamibacteria > Vicinamibacterales > JAENWD01 > JAENWD01. Next base: position 149,086 of record CAWDCH010000017.1, on the reverse strand, counting down.
GGACGAGGAGATCGAGAACTACTTCCGAGAGCATGCCGCCGACTTCGTGCGAAACGGTCAGCCGCTGCCGGCCGGTCAGGCACAGGCGATCGCGCGCGAGCGCGTCATGGCCGCGCGCCGCGAGGCGCTCACGACGGAGTGGCTCGAGGGGCTGAGAAAGCGGGGCGAGATTGCCAGACCGGCAAGACCCCAATCACAGTAACGTCCGACTTTAGCCGGGCCGTTGAGTGGCCGCATTGCGTGCGGCCCTAGACAATATGGAATGACCGGCCCGCTATCGTAACGTCGTAGTGCTGTCGCACTCGACAAGGTGGTCTGTGCCACCGAAATCGCGGGTTAACGCCTCGCGGCGCCAGAGCCGCATCGATAGGAGCCGGTCGTGAAACAGGTTACTACGTACGTTGGGATTGATGCGCACAAGAAGGACCTCTTCATTGCGATGTTGATCGGCGCGAAGGCGGCACCGGTTACGTGGACCGTGCCGAACGACGCGAACGCCGTGCGCCGCTTGGTGCGTAAGCTCGAGCGCGAGGCGTCGGGCTCGGTACAGGTGTTTTACGAAGCCGGCCCGTGTGGTTATGCGTTGCAACGGCAGATGACGACGGCGCGGGTCCGCTGCGACGTCATCGCCCCCGCGTTGATGCCGCGGAAGCCGGGCGAGCGCGTGAAGACGAATCGTCGCGATGCCCGCAAGCTGGCCGAGCTCGGGCGAGCGGGACTGCTGACGGTCGTGCAGCCGCCCACGCCAGCCGACGAGGCGGTGCGGGATTTGGCACGGGCGCGCGACGACGCGCGCGAGGATCTGCAGCGGTGTCGCCACCGGTTGGGGAAGTTGCTGTTGCGGCGCGGGCTGCACTACGCGGGGCGGAATTGGACGCAGGCCCATCGGCGGTGGGTCGACAGCGTGTACTTGGGCGCACGCAGCCGAGCGCGCCGTCGTCGACGACTATCTGCTGGCGATCGATCACACCGAGGCGCGTCTCTTGGAGTTGGACGCGCGCTTGGCAGAGATCGCCGACCAGGCGCCGTATCGGGAGCCGGTCGGGTGGTTGCGCTGTTTCCGCGGCATCGACACGCGGACGGCCATGCTGATTCTCGCAGAGCTACATGACTTCCGCCGCTTCGGCTCGGCCCGGGCGTTGATGGCCTTCCTCGGCTTGGTCCCGGGGGAAGACTCCAGTGGGGAGAAGCACCGCCGTGGGCGCATCACGAAGATGGGGAATGCGCTGGTCCGACGAATCCTCGTGGAAGCGAGCTGGCACTACCAGCATCGACCAAGCGTCGGGCGGGCCCTTGCGGCGCGACGAACGGGCCAACCGTCCCGCGTGATTGGCATCGCGGACAAAGCGCAACAGCGCTTGTGCCGACGGTTTCGACGGATGCTGGCGGAGCACAAGCCGCCGGCGAAGGTGGCGGTCGCGGTCGCACGAGAGCTGGCCGGCTTCATCTGGGCCGCCCTGCAACCACCTGTGGTCGCGTAGATCGGCGTAGTCGTCGACACGAGGCGCGCTCGCGTCGCGAAGGTGACGGATGCACATCGGCACGAATCAGAGGATCGGCGGGCTAGTTATGCGCTACGGACTACAGTCCCAACGCGCGCCCCTAGATTGCACGTCCTCTCGACGAAGCACTGTCATGCGTGCTCTGCCCTGGCCAACCCGGGTAACCACCGGATATCAGCGTGACTCGTCGTCGAAGCGTCCGGTGTCATCGGTCACCTTGGCGGCGCGGGTGCGTCACCGCCCGTGGAAGCTGCCGCTGCTGTGGACGCTGAAGAACGCGTCCACAGCAGCTTGGAAAACAACAGCACCGTTTTCCACAGCTACCACAGGCACTTGACAGACGGTCATTCCATATCAGCTAGCGCGGTCCATCCAGCAGTTCCTCATACAGCTCTCGAAACTTCTTCTGAATCACTCGCCAATCGAACTCACGCTCCAGCAGCGCTCGTCCGGCCTCGCCAAAGACCCGCCAGGCCCCACGTTCCTTCAGCGCCTCACTCAACGCGTTCCCCAGTGCCTGCGGATCCCGCGGCTCGACGAGCCACCCTGTGACGCCGGGAAGCACCTTGTCCGGTAAGCCGCCCGCCCGCGTCGCGACGACCGGCTTCCGGTGCAGCATCGCTTCCAGCGTGACCAGCGAGCTGCCTTCGTACCTCGTGGGATGTACGAACAGATCTGCGGCGTCATACCATGCGTGCAGATCGCGATCGTCCGAGGCACCCGCGAAGATGACCCGAGTGCCGAATCCCTTCGCGGCGACGGCGGCGACGAGCTGCTGGCGTTCGGGTCCCTCGCCGACAATCGTCCATCGCCACGGAACGTCTGCGCCGAGCGTCGCGAGCGCATCGATCAGGTCGGCGAAGCCCTTGTTCGCCTCGAGGCGGCCGACGCTCACGAACAGCACGTCATCGTCGCCGATCCCGTGCTGCGCTCGAAGTGCGGGGCCGGATTCCGGACGCACGAGACGATCACCCTCGGCCACATCGAGGCCGTTTGGAATGAGGCGCAGGCGTGCGCCGGTATCGCGCAGGTGGGCGCGAACCATCGGCTCCAGGCATCGATCGGTGGCAATCACGGCGTCGGCCGCGCGGCTGACGATCCGCACCGCGCCGCGCAACGGACCGTAGCCCAGCGCTTTCAGCCGCTTGCCGCCGTATGACCCATCGAAGCCGCCGAATTCCTCGAGGCCTTGCGGATTGAAGACGAGCGGCGCTCGAGGGCCATCGGGCAGGCGATGCGCGCGCGCGTATCCAAGGAGGCTCGCCCCGACGCCGTAGACGATGTCGACGCGGCTCCTCGCGACGAGGTCCTGGGCGACACGGCCGGCCCGCAATCCGAAGAGGGGATACGCCGTGCTGCGATCGAGCACGGTCGTGCCGCGTCGCCCCGCGAACGGAAAGGTGCGATACGGCACGCTCCGCAAGGTGAAACATGGGTGCGTTGCCACCGGTACCCAGCGCTCTGGTGCGACCCCGGACGGGCGTTTCGTCGATCGCGTGATCAGCGTGACCTCCCAGCCTTCGGCGAGATGGTGACGGACGAGATCGTACAGGTGCCGCTCCAAACCACCGAAGCCATGGAGCGCGTACACGGAGCGGCCCACCACCGCGACTCGAAGGGGCCGAGTGCCGTCACTCACGACTTGGCTTCTGCCGACGGCCATCGAGCACTTCCGCATACAGTTGCAGCGTCCGATCGATCACGGCGGTGTGATTGAACGTTCGTTCGACATGCTCGCGCGCGGCAGACCCGAGTCGCGATGCCAATGCCGGCTCCGCGACGAGCGCTTCGAGATCGCGGGCGAGCCCGGCAACGGTACGTGACAGCAACCCGGTCTCCTGATGTTGAACGATGTCGGACGTGCCGCCGGTGTCCATTGCCGCGATCGGCACTCCGAGCGCGGCTGCCTCGAGCAACACACGGCTCAACGACTCGGGCCCGCGGGAAGGGAAGACCAGGACCGAAGCGTTGGCGACCCAGCGAAGCGCCTCTTCGCGACGGCGCCAGCCGGTGATGCGAACGTCGAGCCCTGCCGCACGCGCGTCCTGCTGAATGCGGTCGCGAAGGCGTCCGTCGCCGACGATGACGAGTGGCAGCCGAAGCCCGGCGTCACGCGCCACCGGAACGAGAAGGTCCGCGCCCTTGTTCGCCTCGAGCTTGCCGCTGAACAGCACGTAAGCCTGTTCCATCGGACGCTTTCCAGACGCTGCCGCCTTGATCCCTTCTACATCTACGGCGTTCGGAATCTGTGCGATGCGCGTGTGGCGCAGCTCCGGCGCCCGTTCGGCGAGGTCCCGAGCGATCGTGGAGCTGACGGCGATGACAGCATCGGCGTGCGCCAGCGTCGTTCGCTTCGTCGTGAGATTGCGGCGCATGTACGGGATCATCGGCAGTGCGGCCGGCCACGCCGCGCCCGCTCGCGGGCGAACACACTGCGTCATGTTGCCGATCGTGCAGGCGGGGCATAGCGCGTCTTGCGACGGGTCGATGATGATCGTCGACCAATAACACACCGGCCAGTAATCGCGTATCGTCGCGACGACGGGGATGCGGCGGCGGCGTGCCGCGCGAACAGCGGGGACCGTCGTGAGCACGTGTTGGGCATGCACGAGATCGATGGATTCGCGCTTGATCCGACGGGACAGAGCGTTCTCCATTAGTCGCCACAGTTGCTCGTTTTTGAAATAGTTGCGAACGTAGGGGATCGGTGGCGCGAACGCGGCGATTTCTTCCACCTCGAAGCCGTCGTATGTCCGGTTGGCCACGCGTACGTGGGCGGGGCGCGGCTGCACGACTAGGACCCAATGACCGCGTGCACGCAGCCCGCGTGCGAGCTCGTAAGTGCTCCAGCCGCTGCCGCCGCAGTTCGGCGGGAACGAGTCGGTGGGCAGAAGAATGTTCACGTGATCAGTCGCTCGATGGCGGCGCTGAGTGCACGGCAGTGCGCCTGCCAACTGTACTCGCGCACGGCGCGATCGCGCGCGGCGGTCCCCATCGCTGCGCGCCGCACCTCGTTGTCCAGGGTGCTCAGGGCCTTCGCCAGCGCCTCTGGCGTCGCTGGCTCGTAGAGCGTGCCCTCCGTGCCGTCGGCCACCAGCGAGCGTAGCCGGCGAATGGCGGGCGCGACGACCGGGAGGCCCGATGCCATATATTCGAAGATCTTCAACGGCGACCAATAGAAATCCAGCGTCAACGCCGGATGCTGGCTGACATCGAAGGGCGCGACGCCGATGTCAGCCGCGGCGAGGGCCGCTGGCATCCGCGCGTGTGGGATCGGCCCAGTGAAAAGGACGCCGTTAAAACCAGCGGCAGCGCCCTGGGCGGCCGGCCGCTCGGGACCGTCGCCGATGAGCACCGCCCGATACATTGCGCGTCCTTGCGTGTGCAGAATCCGCATCGCCTCGACCAGCTGAATAGCCCCGTGCCACGCCCGAAACGCACCTGCGAAGACACAGTCGATACTCCCGGGTTGACGGGGCCACGGCACGCTCCCCGCAGCGTGCGGCGCGAACTTCTCGGTGTCCGCGCCCCACTCGAGCTCCAGGATGCGCGATCGCGGCACGTCGGACGGCACAATCGCCGCGCTCGGCGTGACTACGAGATCGGCATGGTCGACCTGCCAAGTGCGCCACTTCTTCATTGGCTGCACCACGAGCATGCGATCGACCAGCGCCTTCCGCGATCCCTCGTGGTCGATGATTGGCGCGTTCACTTCGAGGACGACCGGCGCATCCACTGCACGTGCCGCGAGGACGCCCTCACCGCCGAAGTTGTGATACCGCTCGATCACGACATCCGGTTGCACTTGCAACGCCAGCGATCGGACCGCTCGAGACCGCAGCAGCCGAAGCTGAGGGCGGTTGGCGGGCGCCCCAATCGCGTGCCAGTGGACGCGTGCATCGACGTGGCCCGTTTCCCGTCGGGTGGCGACATGAACCTCGTGGCCAAGCGCGGCGAGGCCCTCCGCGACGGCTTGGACATGGACTGACCCGCCGAGCGTTCCAGGGACCACCTGATCGGTGGCCACGTACAGCACACGCATCAACGGACCTCGGCCACAAGACGCGTTTTACGCCAGAGCGCCACGCGATGACCGGAACACCCTGCTCCAGCAACGCGCACTCGCCGGCGGCTCACGAGCGTGCGGTCTCCAGCACCTGCTGGCCTGCAGGCCTCGATGCGGGCGCAGTGGACGTGCGTTCGAGCAGCACGAAAAAGGGCCCGGTTCGGATGCGCCCGAACATCCAGACGTCGATCATCATCACCGTCGTGATTCCGCGGAGCAGCCGGTAGAGCGGACCGTGACGTGCGAGATGTGCCTTTGCGGCGGTTCGCGCCAGCCGCGCCTGCGCGGCCGGGGTCTCGCTCGCCGGCGACTTCCGTGCAGACCAGCGGCCCAGCGCGCGCTCCGCCATCCGCATCAACACGTTCTCGACGAACGCGCCCACGAGCGGCGTGTAGTAACGGATTCGCGCAATTCGGAACCCGGCACCATCTACGGCGCGCTCGAGATCCGGAATGTCGGCGAGTGGATTCAGGTGATCCGATTTCCGCAGACGTTCCTGGCCGAGATCGACCAGTCCCACCCGCTCAAGACCGCGCGCCAGTGCGTTCACCGCCCGAAGACCGCCGGCCAGCGCCGAATTCCTTCTCACGTGCGAGTAGGCGAACACCTTGCCGCCCGGCCGCATCACGCGACCGATTTCGCCGAGCACTTCCGAGAGCGCCTCCCGCGACAGGTGCTCGAAGACGTCGAGCGCGTAGCCCTTCGAGAACGTCCCGTCGGCAAATGGCAGCCGCCGCAGGTCGCCCAGTACGAGGTCGCCATCCTCGATGGCCTGCGCCGCGAAGTACGGCGCCACGTCGATTCCGATCATGCCGGCGCCGCTTTCACGATTCCACACGAGCGAGCGGCCGCTGCCGCAGCCGAGATCGACGATGAGGTCACCCGGTGCCGGTCGCAGGAACCGCCGCAGCATTCGCTGGCGCACCCCTGCCTGGAGCAGCGGCGGCGAGACGGTCTCGTGACGATGATCCGCGTGGAGCGCCTCGTCCAGGTACTTCGTCTGCTCGGCAAACGTGATGGATGGTCTGAGATCGAGGTATCCCGGCCCCTTGACGCGACGACGACCGCACGACCGACAGGTCAGTGATGTCGGTTCGTCCACGAGCTCGCCGCGGCAGTCGGGGCAGCGGACCAGCGCCAGAAGCGCGGGAGAGATCACGATCGTCCCCCCGCTTCCACGAGCACCGGCTCGAGACGCGCCGCTCGAGCGTCCCAGCTGTAGAGCGCCGCGTCGGCGAACGCCCTGCGCGCGAGGCGGTCGGCCATCGGCGGATTGTGAGCGAGGGAATTCAAGGCCGCCGCGAGCGATACGGCATTGCCAGGTTCCACCAGCAGCGCGTTGATGCCATCGGTGAGGATTTCACGAACGGCCGGCAGGTTCGAGGCGACGATGGCGCGGCCGGCGGCCAGGTACTCGAAGAGCTTCAACGGCGACGTGTAGCGCTCTGAGATGGTGCTCCGGACGTTTGGCAGGACGAGGATGTCGCATTGCAGTAGAAACGCCGCGACATCGGCAGGGCGCTGCCAGCCCGTGAACTCCGTCCGGTCGGCTACGCCTCGCGCTCGCGCCAGCGCCTGCAGCCGCGCGCCGTCGTCCTCACCTGGCTGTCCGCCGATGATCACCGCTCGTCCGGCCGGCACTGTGGCCAGTGCCTCGATCAGGATGTCAGCGCCCTTCCACGGGTAGAGGTGGCCGGCATACCCGATCACCAGCGTCTCCCTGGGCGAGCGCGGCGAGTACGAACGGTGCGGGTTCAGGCGTGTGCCATCGGGAATCACCGCGGCGTTGCTTCGCGGACCGAACCGCGCTGCCAGCTCGTCACGGTGGGTCGCTGTCAGGGTGACGTATCCCTCGGCGCGCAGCCAGACACGTCGCTCGCGTGCCGCCAGTCTCGCCAGCTTACGCGGGCTCGGCGGCTCGCTGTGACCGAGCAGCCGCGGCAACTCCGCGCTGACGACAGGTGCGTAGCCGTGCGCCTCGTAGATGACGGGCGGCCGCATCCCCGCGCCGAGCCGGACCGCGATCGATGCCATCCCGAGATCTCTCGTCAACACCACGTCGTCTGCCCGCGAGGCAATTCTCGGCAAGACGCCGAGCAGGTACGCCGGCCGTCGCACTGGCGCCGGAATCGGCGTCGTCGTGATGATCCTGAACCGTGAGTCGCGCGCCGCGCCGTAGAAGACCCACGGATCGCGTGGCGGGTCGGCACTGTCGGGACGGACGATCAGCGTCACCATGTGGCCGCGGGCGGCCAGCGCACGGCATGTCTCAAACGTCTGAATGCCGTTGGCGCGCTCGAGAGGAAATCGCGTGTCGGCCAGATACAAAATGCGCACGGCAGGGCGCGGCGGCCTCACCGTCCGCGCAGGGCGCGCGCGGACTCGTAAAAGCTGGCCCGATCGAATAGATACCGCCACGCCAGATCGGGCAGCGCGCGCGGTACGACGACGAACGTATTGTAGGCGATACGCGATGGCTCGAGCCGCTGCCGATCCATCAGACCTGCCCCGAACTGAACGATCATCGCGACGTTCCACCAGACACTGGCGGCCAGCACGACGGCGGCCATCGACGCAATCGCTCGCCGGCCGCGGACGGCTGCCAGAACCGCGGCGACGCCGACGACGAGAAGCGGCGTCAGCGACACGAAGCGGCGCTGACCGAAGGCACCCGCCACGGTCCAGGATTCGACGCTCCCGGCCACATAGACCTGGCACGCCGCGGCGAGCAGGAGCGCCGCGCCGAATGCCCGTATAGCGGGCGGCAGACGGAGCGCCAGCACGACGAGCCCCACGATGGCGACGATTGCCAATGGCGTCCAGAAGAAGAGCCCATGCGCCGGCGATGCGAGCACCTGAAGGGCGTGCGGGGCATGCCACGACATCTTGCGTGCGACGAGACGCGACGGGCCGACGTGGCCGTTGAGTGCCATGTACGCCATTGTTTGCGGGAGGAACGCCAGCGCCGCCACGGCAACGCCAGCCGCCGCCGCGGTCAGAATCCGGACGCGATCGCGGCTCGTGCGAGTGAGCGTCCAGGCGATGTCGAAGATTGGACCGGCGACGAAGAACGCATCCTGCTCGCGCACCATGGTCATCAGTGCCGCCGATGCGCCCAGGAGAGCGATGCCGCGGACGTCCCACCGATCACGAACGGAGATCCACACGGTCACGAACAGACTCACCGCGAAGGCGGACGTCGCGTGCGACATCGGCGGCGCGACGTACATGTAGAAAAGGAGCGGCGTGCCAAGCCAGACCACGATCGCTGCGGCGACACCGCGATTCGCGAGCGCCGGCCAGGCGCGGGCAATCCGCTCGACCAGTCGCGCCGAGAGCAACACGGCGAGCCATCCATACAACGCCGACGCGTACGAGACGGCCGCGATGTAAGGCTGCGAGTACCCGTCAGCCGGTATCGAGCGGCCAGTCCAATTGAGCAGCCGCGTCACGACATCGGCAACCCCGTAGAACGGCGCCCATAGGAGCGCGCAGCCGATGGTGCCGAAGTTGATCCGGCGGCCGGTCTCGCTCGTACGCTCGAGGAATGTCTCGTGAAATCCAGGTGCCGCGAAGCCGGACGTGTAGAAGTGTTGATACTCGTTTTCGAACGAAACATCGTGATCGAACCAGATCGACCGCAGATACGCGAAGTATTGCACCTCGTCCGACGCGTAAATGCGCGGTGTGACCGCCGGCAGCGACAGCACGAACAGCAGCAGGAGCAGACGCGGCGATGACCACCAGCGGGAAAGCGCGGTGGCTGGCGCGCTGAACTGCGACATGTGTGTTGGCACTATGCGCCCGGTCCCATGATGAGAAAACGGACGATCTCGAGGCTGTTGTAGCCCGCGTGGCTGGTCATCGACGCAACGACGCTGCGGCGCCGCAGATACAGCCAGCCCCAGAAGAACCCCATGGCGCCGGTCGCGACGGCAGCGTCCCACCCCTGCAACGCGTGCCCCGCCCCGAACGCGACGCTCGTGATGACGAGGCCGACAGTGGGGCCGCCAAGGTCACGCTCGAAGCGCGTGAGCAGAAACGCACGCTGCAGCTCCTCGCGAACACCGCCACCCACGATCGCGACAATCGCGAACATGATGGCGTCGACGGGCGATCGCAGCAGTCCGGCCAGCGGATTTTCGGGCACGTTGTGGAGCGATGGCCAGATCGCCCGCGCCGCCACCATGATCCCCGCAACGCCGATGATCAAGGGAGGGATCAACGCCAGGCCGAAGGCGACCTCTCGCCCCGGCGATCGCGAGCCGAGAAAGACCACCCGCGGAGACTCGCCGTTGGCGCGCAGGAGGAAGACTGCCAACGTGATCACCAGGACGGTGTCGATGAACGCGAGCAGGAACACCCAGGACGGATCGAGCGCGCCGCCGGGCGCAAATGGCTGCAGGCCGATGAGCGCCAGCACCTGCGCGACGAGGACCTGCGTGGGAATGCCAGAGCAGAGGAGGATCTCCACCATCGCGCGGAGACGCCGGTACCAGACCGGGTCGGGCACGGGCTGCACGGTCTCGATCGGGCGGTCGTCGGCCTCACCGACAGGCGGCGTGTTCATCAGGCCTCGCGACGCTGAGCGTCCCGCCAGCCCCGCGGCGTCGAGAGCCTGACCGTTTTGGTTCGCATTTTGATCCTGAGGTTGATGCCGCCCACCGGAAGCTCCTGAGCTTCTTGCGAAGGGCCAATGAATTCAATATGTTGCCGTACTTGGCCACCGACGGCCGGGTTTACGGCCGCGCCAGAGACAGTGTAAAAGTTACCCAAAAGGTGCACTGATCATGAATTCGAATACGGCAACGGTTGACCAGGACCGTTCCACGACTCCCACTGCAGAACGGGTTCTCATTGTCGAGGATGACGGGGCGACCCGCAGCGGATTGACGGAGCTGGTTCGAACGTGGGGATTCCTCGCGGAGGCTGCCGCCGACGGGGAGGAAGGCCTCGAGAAAGTCTCCTCGTTCCGCCCCAGCATCGTGGTCAGTGACCTCGTGATGCCCAGGCGGACGGGCCTCGAGCTGCTCGAGGCGCTGCGCGAAATCGACCCGTCGATTGCCGTGATTCTCCTCACGGCGCAGGGCACCGTCGAGTCTGCCGTCGAAGCGATTCGAACCGGCGCCTACGACTATCTGACCAAACCGGTGGATCCGCAGCGACTTCGAATCCTGCTCGAGAAGGCCGCCGAGCGGCAGTCGACGCAGCGCGAGGTCAAGGTCCTGCGTCGGCAGCTCCGCGATCGAGGCGCGTTTGGCGGGCTCATCGGCGCCAGTCCCGAGATGCGGAAGATCTACCAGGTGATCGAGCAGGCCGCGCCAACCACGGCCTCCGTGCTGATCACTGGCGAATCGGGCACCGGCAAGGAAATGGTGGCGCAGACGATTCACCAGCTGAGCCCGCGCGGCCAGATGCCGTACGTGCCGATCAACTGCGCGGCGATTCCCGAGACGCTGCTCGAGAGCGAGATCTTCGGGCACGAGAAAGGCGCGTTCACCGGCGCGATGGAGCGGCGGCAGGGAGTGTTCGAGCTGGCGGATCGCGGCACGATTTTCCTCGACGAAATCGCCGAGATGACGCCGCAAACGCAGGTCAAACTGCTGCGCGTGCTGCAGGAGCGCCGGTTCCGGCGGCTCGGTGGGCGCGTCGAGACGCCCGTCGACGTGCGCGTGATCGCGGCGACCAACCAGGATCCGCTGCAGGCCGTGCGCGACAACAAGCTGCGCGAAGATCTCTACTATCGATTGAACGTCTTCTCCATTGCGCTCCCCCTGCTTCGCGAACGCAAGGAAGATCTGGCGCTCCTCTCGCAGGCGTTCATCGCCGAGTTCGCCGAGCGGAACGGCAAGGCCGTCAAGGCCGTCAGCGCCGAGGCGATGCGCAAGCTCGAGCAATATCATTGGCCTGGCAACGTCCGCGAGCTCAGGAACGTGATCGAGCGCGCGACGATCTTGGCGGAGGGCGAGTTCATCGAGCTGAAGCACCTGCCGCCGCTCGGCGCCATGCCCGTCGCGCCGAATGCCACCGGCATGACTCTCGAACCCGGCATCACCGTCGAGGAAGCGGAACGGCGCCTGATCGTGTTGACTCTGGAGCACACGCGCGACAACAAGACGCGAGCCGCTGAGATTCTGGGGATCAGCCTGAAGACCCTGCACAATAAGCTGAACAGGCTGGGGCTTCGGAAGGGCATGTCGTCCTAGCGAGCCGTCGAACGACGAGCGCTGACCCGCGAACGACGAACGCTGAACGTGGAGCGACGAGCGCGGAGTGGGTGATAAACCCGGACGTCTGGCTCGTCGCTCGGAGTTCGCCGCTGAACGTCGCGCGTTGTTCGGCGTTCAAAGCTCGTAGCCGGTGGCTCTGAGCTCGACGTTCCGTAGCCTGGTACTGTAGATAGAGCTCCCCATGCGGCTCTCGATCCGTGCAAAGCAGGTGCTCGGCGTCACAGCGCTCGTCGGCGCCGTCGTCACCGCGCTGAGCATCCACGCGCTGGCCGAACAGGCCCGCGTCCGGCTCGAAGAGAGCCAGGCGCGCGGCCAGCTGCTGGCACGCGCGATCTATCAGCGGTCCCGTGCCGTCGTGCCCACCGCCCCCGACCCCTACGCCGCGATACGCGACGATGGCGGCCTGCGGGCGATCCTGGAATCCTCGATCTACTCCCAGAGCGTCACCTACGCGGCGGTCGTCGACCCACACGGCAAGGTCGTCGCGCACTACGATCCCCTGTACATCGGTCGCACGCTACCCGAGGCACCCCGACTGGACGATCTCGTCGCACGCGACGATCTCAGCCAGCTCCGCGAGATCTTCGGCGGCGAGGGGCGCACGTTCGAGGTGCGAGAGCCGCTGCGGCTCGGCGACGTGGACTTCGGCGCGATTCGCGTCGGCATCTCCACGCTGCTCGTGCGCACCGAGCTCGAGCGCGAGCTGCAGCCCGTCCTTGAGACCGCGCTCTACGTCCTCGGTGGCGCTACGCTGGCCGCGCTGCTCCTGGCGCAGTGGCTGCTGAGACCGATTCACGTGCTGCGGAGCGATCTGGCCAAGCTTGGTCGCGGTGAGCCTGCGGCGGGACCAGCGGCCGGATTCGATCTACCGCAGGACGAATTCGGCGATCTCGGACGCGAGATCCGCGCGGTCAGCGACAAGCTTCTCGCGGGCAAGACGACCGAAGGGCCGCCCGCCGGCCTCGATTCGATCGTCGAGCACCTTGCGGATGCCGCCGGCATCTTTGGGGCGTCGGGCGAACCGCTCTTTGCGAACCCGACGCTCCGCACGCTCATTGCGGCCTGTGAAGCAAACGGCAAGCGACCGTTCGACCAGCTGATTCAGCGCACGCGTGAAACGCGCGCATCGGCGGAGCCAGAGACGATGACCCTGCCCTGGTCGGATGGCGACGGGCTGGCGGCGCGCGAGTGGCTCGTCGTCGCGCATCCCGTCGAGGACCGCGAGCGTCGTCTCCTCGGCGTCATGATCGTGGCGCGTGACCTACAGGCGCTGGGCGCCGTCGAATCGACGATTCGCTACTCGCGGAAGCTCGCCGCCCTGGGTCGGTTGACTGCCGGTGTCGCCCACGAGGTGAAGAACCCGCTGAACGCGATGACGATTCACCTCGAGCTGATGAAGGGCAAATTGGCCAAGCTCAGTCGCGACAACAACGGTGCGGCCGGTGCCGTGGTCGATCACGTCAGCGTGATTGGCAACGAGATCCGGCGGCTCGATCAGGTAGTCCAGGGGTTCCTGAAGTTCACACGTCCCGAGGATCTGCACCTCGGCCCTGTGCCCGTCGACAAGCTGCTTGCCGAGATCGCGCAGGTCGTACAGCCCGACGCGGCGGGCAATCGCGTCCGCGTGCAGGTCTATTGCCCGCCCGACGTGCCCGACGTGCAGGGCGATCCAGGGTCGCTACGTCAGGCGCTGCTGAACCTCGCGCTGAACGCGTGCCAGGCAATGACCGGCGGCGGGACCCTGCGCCTCTCAGCGCGCGGCGTCTCCCGACGACGAGTCGAGATCGCGGTGGAAGACACCGGCTCGGGGATCGCCCCCGAACATCTGCAGAAGATTTTCGATTTGTACTTCACGACCAAGCCCGAAGGCAGCGGCATCGGGTTGTCGATGGTGTATCGCACCGTGCAGCTGCACGACGGCGAGATCGAGGTGCAATCCACGCCGGGCACGGGGACTCGGTTCAGGATCCTGCTGCCGCAGACGTGACCGTCAGCGTCTGTTGAGCACGTCCGCGATCTGTCCCGCCTTCTCGGCGAGTGTCGACGCGAACAGGAGGTTGTGCTCTTTGAGATGCTGCTCTGACAGTGCCAGGAAGCGGTTTGCCTGCTCGAACTGTGCCTTCATGTCCTGAGACAGGCCCGGGTAGTTGACGCGTTTCAGATCCTGGCGTGCGCGATCGATCTGCCGTCTGATGGCCACTTCTCCCGCGGCGTCGGCCGGCTGCAGATCCTGATTGGGTTTTTCAGGCGCTGGCGGCTCCGCGGGCGGCGGCGGCGCCTGTGGCGGCGCTTCCGCCTTGGGCGGCTCGGTTTTGGGTTCGGTCGTCGGGCGGCTCTGATTGCGCGGCCGCGGGCGGCTAGGACTGGTCGGCTGCGGCTCTTCTTCCGCGGGCTCCCGCGCTTCGGGCTGCGGCGGCAGGATCACGCGGGGTGGCGGCGCCGGAACGGCCAGCGGTTGCGGCGGTTCGATCACCGCGGCCGTGCGAGGATGCCGCTTCACGCAGCCTCCCATCGCGAGCAGGACGATCGCAAGGACGCTGACGCCGCCGGACGTTTTCACAAAAAAGTCACCTCAACAGGTATCCTGCGACGACTTCTTCCACGACGCAAGCGGCAATCCGCATCAGATCCAGCGAAATCTTGGCCGAAAATTGCGAATCCGGACCAGTTGCGAGCCAGCTCGACCGGAGTTTGTACCTGCCTTCACAAATCCGTTACATGCCGGTGCTTCTCCTGACCACACGGATTCCGCGCGAATTGCGCCGAATTTTGCCACATCTTGCGTCTGACCTAAAACGGCGCCACAATATCTGGTAGTTGTGCACTTGACAGCCGAAACGCCATCGGCGCATAGTCGGTGCTCGTTGCGCGAGACCAGGCGATGCCAGGGTGTCCCAGCATCCTGTGTTCTGACGAGACGGTAAGTCCCGCCACTACAGCTGGTTCGCGCTCATAACCAACAGTTGCGTTTTGCAGGCACCCCTATGGGGGCGTAGGGACGTGCCGTCTTTTCGGGGTGGAGGAAACACGAATGCAGACGAGCGCTGCCCAGCACGCGATGCCGACTGCCCAGCCGGTGCGTCAGAACAACCAGATCGATCGCGAGCCGTCGACGCCAATTGGTCTCGAGTTTCCCCGCTACTTCACGCGTCCTGGCCTAGACCCGTTCGACGAGGTCGATTGGGAGCTGCGCTCGGCGGTTATCGGCAACGAGAAGGGCCAGGTGGTGTTCGAGCAGCGCGACGTCGAGATGCCGCGTTTCTGGTCCCAGCAGGCGACCAACATCGTCGTCTCGAAGTACTTTCGCGGCCAGTTGGGGACGTCGCAACGCGAGCGTTCCGTGAAGCAGCTGATCGGACGCGTCGTCGACACCATCACCGAGTGGGCGCAGCGTCAGCACTATTTCAGAGCCGAGTCGGATCTCCAGGCCTTTTCCGACGAGCTGAAGCACCTGCTCGTCTACCAGAAGGGCGCGTTCAATAGCCCTGTCTGGTTCAACTGCGGCTTCGAGAAGGCGCCGCAGTGCTCGGCCTGCTTCATCAACTCGGTCACCGACACGATGGACTCGATTCTGACGCTGGCGCGGACCGAGGGCATGCTGTTCAAGTTCGGATCGGGCACCGGCTCCAACCTGTCGGCGATCCGCTCGTCGCGCGAGCTGCTGGCGGGCGGAGGCACGGCGTCGGGACCGGTCTCGTTCATGAAGGGTTACGACGCTTTTGCCGGTGTCATCAAGTCGGGCGGCAAGACGCGGCGTGCCGCCAAGATGGTGATCCTCAACGCCGATCATCCGGACATCATCGACTTCATCAATTGCAAGGTCGAGGAAGAGAAGAAGGCGTGGGCGCTCATCGATGCCGGCTACGACGGCTCGTTCACGGGCACCGCCTACAACTCGGTCTTCTTTCAGAACTCGAACAACTCCGTTCGCGTCACCGACGAGTTCATGCGGGCGGTACTGGACGACAGCCCCTGGCAGACGCATGCGGTGACGACCGGCGAGATCGTCGACACCTACAAGGCCCGCGAGATGATGCGGCAGATCGCCGAAGGCACCTGGGTGTGTGGCGATCCCGGCATGCAGTTCGACACCACGGTCAACGAGTGGCACACCTGCCCGGTCACCGATCGCATCAACGCCAGCAATCCGTGCTCCGAGTACATGTTCCTCGACGACTCGGCCTGCAACCTGGCGTCGCTGAACCTGATGAAGTTCGTCGGCGACAACAGCGAGTTCGACGTCAACGCGTTCAAGGCGGCGGTGCGGACGTTCATCACGGCGCAGGAAATCCTGGTCGACAATTCGAGCTACCCGACGGCCGCAATCGAGCGGAACAGCCACGCCTATCGGCCGCTCGGGCTCGGCTACGCGAACCTCGGCGCGCTGCTGATGTCGCGCGGCCTGCCCTACGACAGCGATCAGGGGCGCGACTACTCGGCGGCGATCACGGCGCTGATGACCGGTGAGGCGTATGCGCAGTCGTCGCGGGTTGCCCGCGATCACGGCGGGGCGTTCGCCGGCTACGAGAAGAACCGGGAGCCGTTCCTCCGCGTGATGCGCAAGCACCGCGACGCGATGCGCGACGTGAACGGCAAGCTGGTGCCGTCGGATCTCTATCACGCGGCGAAGTCGTCGTGGGATCAGGCGGTGGAGCTCGGCGAGCAGTTCGGCTACCGCAACGCCCAGGCGACCGTGCTGGCGCCTACCGGCACGATCGGCTTCATGATGGATTGCGACACCACCGGCGTCGAGCCGGACATCGCGCTTGTGAAGTACAAGAAGCTCGTCGGCGGCGGCTTGATGAAGATCGTCAACACCACCGTGCCGATGGCGCTCAAGAAGCTCGGTTACAACGACGAGCAGGTCGCCGAGATCGTGGCCTACATCGACGAGCACGAAACGATCGAGAGTGCGCCCTATCTGAAGGAGCAGCACCTCGCCGTCTTCGACTGCGCGTTCAAGGCAGCGAAAGGGCAGCGCTCGATCCACTACATGGGCCACATCAAGATGATGGGCGCGACGCAGCCGTTCATCTCGGGCGCGATCAGCAAGACGGTCAACGTGCCGAAGGATGCGACGGTCGACGAGATTCTGCAGGCCTACATCGAGAGCTGGAAGCTGGGCGCGAAGGCGATCTCGATCTACCGTGACGGCAGCAAGCGCACGCAGCCGCTGAACACCTCTAAGGACAAGACGACGTCGGCGCAGGCGGTGGCGGAGGCGGTGGTGGCCGCGATGCCGCGACCGATGCGGCGCCGGCTGCCGGACGAGCGGCAGTCGATCACCCACAAGTTCGACATCGCCGGCCATGAGGGCTACATCACCGTCGGCCTCTTCGAGGACCGTCAGCCGGGCGAGATCTTCCTGGTGATGGCGAAGGAAGGATCGACGATCTCGGGTTTCGCCGACGCGTTCGCGCAGGCGATTTCCTACGCGCTCCAGTACGGCGTGCCGCTGCAGGTGCTGGTCGACAAGTTCAGCCACGCCCGGTTCGAGCCATCGGGCATGACGCGGAACCCCGAGGTCCGCTTCGCCAAGTCGATCGTCGACTACATCTTCCGCTGGATGTCGACGAAGTTCATGTCGAAGGAGGCGCAGTTCAACGCCGGCGTCAACATGGCCGAACCGGCGCAGCTCGAGATCAACGTCGCCGAGCCGGTGATTGGCAGTGCGGCGAAAAGCGAAACGCCAAAGGCCGGATTCGCGGGCGCCGCCATCCAGAGCCAGGAAGATGCGCCTCCGTGCTCGACCTGCGGCTCGATCATGATCCGAAGCGGCAGCTGCTATAAGTGCGCGAACTGCGGCACGACGAGTGGCTGCGCCTGACGAGCGACGAGCTCAGAACGATCGACGAGCTCTGAGCAACGAACGACGATCGAGCTCTGAGCGACGAGCTCCTATTTCGTAGTTCGCTGTTCCGAGCTCGTTGCTCTATTCGGTCAGTACCCGATCCGCCCATTCCACGAGACCGACGAAGATCGTCGGGTTCGCGAAGGTCGCGTTCTTACCGGTCAGATCGCTCTCGAGGACCCCACGGGCCCTCGCGCACGCCCCTCACACGTGGACCGGAACTTTGTGCTCGATGACCTTGGTCAGGGCATCGCCTGACGGCACGCATCTGGCGATCGCAGGATGGACCAGGCAGAGCAACGTCTGGATGCTGAGCAACTTCTGAAGGCGGCCGCATCACAGGAGCGGGCCATGCGGTTGAGCTGCTTTCGGTTACAAGGGTGACTCGCTCGTCTGGAGCCAAGGCGATGCGTCACAGCACCTCTTCGAGGTCTACTCGCCCACGAATCGCGCATTCAACTCCGTACCGGGGATCGCCCGCGACAACGCTGCAAACGTGCCACGTTCGGCGATCTCCGTCGCTGCTTCGAGGAAGCCCGTCCACGCTGCCCGCGCGAGCGCGCCACCGACACTGATCCGGCGTACGCCGATCGCGGCGAGCTCGGCGACCGTGGTGAAATCGCTGCCAACGCCTACGTTGACGGGCTTCGGTGCGACCGCCGTCACGACCGCCGCAATCGCGGTCTTGTCACGGATCCCCGGTGCATACAGGCAATCCGCACCCGCGTCAGCAAAGGCCGTGAGCCGCCGGATCGTCTCCTGCAGGTCCGGCCGTCCAGCGATGAAGCCCTCGGATCTGGCGGTGAGCACGAGCGCGGTGCCGCTCTCATCGATGGCGCGCCGTGCGGCGCGTACGCGATCGACGGCGAGGCTGAAGTCGAACAGCGGGCGTGCCGCGTCTTGTGTCGAGTCCTCGATCGACAGACCGGCGATCCCGGTCGTTGCCGCGCGCGCGACGTTTCTGCCGACGTCGGACGGCTCGACGGCGAAGCCGCCTTCGAAGTCGGCGCTCACGGGCACGTCGACAGCCGTGGCCACCGCATCAATGTACGTGAGCGCCTGATCGAGCGTCACATGGTTGTCCTTTCGTCCCATCGACCACGCGAAACCTGAGCTCGTCGTTGCCAGCGCGAGGAACCCGAGCTGCGCAAGGACCCGCGCGCTGCCGACGTCCCACGGGTTCGGAATCACGAAGCAGCCGCGGGTGTGCAGATCGCGGAAGATGCGGCGGCGATCGGCGACGGTACTCATGGGTGGCCTTACTTGCTGTACTTCGGCTGATAGAGCTGGACCTCGAAGCCGCCAGGTACGTTGATGTACGTTACCAGGCCGTAGCCATGGTCTTCGATCCCTTTCGTGAACTCGACGCCGCGAGCTTCGAGCTCACGCACGGTTGCGGCAATATCGTCGCAGTAAAAGGAAATGTCTGCGGTGCCAGAAGCCGGGCTCGAGTCGTCGGTTGGATGAACACCCAGGTCTGCCTCCGGCGCATCGAAGATCAGCCAGCCGTCACCAACATCGTTGCCACGCAGCCCGAGCTTGTCGCGCAGGAAAGCGCGCATCTCGCGCGCCTGCGACGAATAGAACATCGCGTGCAGTCCGCGGATCATGAGTTCCTCACTTCTGAGAGCCTCTGACGAGTCTATACGCATCGCACGTCGGCGCGCGTCATCGACGAGCGCGACATGCTCGGTGACGAACCAGTCGCTGAGATAGTCGAGACGTTGGCACAGCGCGTCCAACGGCAGGTCGAAGATGCTGGCTGGCATCGATCACGTAGTCGTAGGTGATCTCCTCGCCTTCAGTCAGCTCACGTCGCGCGATCACCTGGCGCGTGTCGCCAGTCCACTGGATACAAGTGGTGGGGTCGCAGCTCGAGTTGATGTGCCGCTCGGGCGCAGCCATGAGGATCACCCGGCCGAGCACCGTTTCACCAGCGTGGAGCGGGCGAGTCGTGAAGACGCCCCAAACCGTGAATTGGCGAGGGGCCGACGCGGATCACTACGCCGCCTGAGTTGCCGCGACGTTGCCCCGATCAGCAGAGAGCACCTGGGCGCCCAGCAGAATCAGGGCAATCCAGACGCCATCTGCCAGCAAAAGGTGTACGAGCTGCATCCAGATCGGCGCCAGCAGCAGCACGTTCGTCAGGCCGGCCAGCACCTGGAGCCCGGACAGCGCAATCACCACACGTCCCAGCCGCTGACCGGCCCGATCGTCCCGGCGGGCGAGGCGCGGCGCGATCACCATCGCCAAGGCGACGGCCGATACGGCCAGCACCGGGTGCAGCAGTCGAAGCCGGATGAGCAGGTGAGAGGTGGCCGAGAGATCGGCGCGCAAGCCGTCGGCGAGCGATGCCGATGGGTACAGCGTATCGCCCAGCGCCGCGACAGCGCCGCTGATGCTCGCGACGAGGAATGCCGCAACGCTGACGGCCCAGACGCTTGCGACGCGTGGCCGCACGCGCGGTGCCGGTGGTGCGAAGCCTGACAGCCACCACGCGGTCAGCGCGAGGGCTGCGAGCAGCACGAAAGTGTTCGTCAGGTGCGCTGCCATGAACAGCGCGCGCGCCATGCTGGCGTTGTCGGCGACGAGCCGAAAGAGCACGAGCGCGGCGCCCACGGCGGCTTCGCCCAGCATGAAGATCAGCGACGCGGCCGCGGCACGCCGTGCCGGGTCGCCCGGCGGCCGGAGTCGGCGCGTCCAGAAGAACAGGACCACGACGCCGACCAGCGCGAGACCGCTGGTCAGACGATGCGAGAACTCGATGAGCGTGGCCGTCTCAGGCTGCCGCGGGATGACTTCGCCGTTACACAGCGGCCAGTGGCTGCCGCACCCGCCGCCGCTCCCCGACGCGCGCACGTAGGCGCCCCAGAGAATGACCGCGACGTTGTAGGCAAGCAGCAGCCACGCAAACCGCGCTGGACGTCGCACGCCTTGATCATAAGCGCGATTCGCAGGCGCATTACCATCCGACGGGTTGCCCCTTCAGCTGCATGTCGAGCCACCCCTGGAGCGGCGCGAAGTAATCGCGAATCGCCGAGGCATCCATTTGCGCCGAACCGGTGAGCTGCTGCAACGCGTCGGGCCACGGCCTCGACTGCCCAAGCGCCATCATCGCCTGCAGCCGCCGACCGGCCTCCCGGCTCCCGTAGATGGAGCAACGCGACAGCGGGACGCGGCAGCCGGACACCGCGGCCAGGGCGCGATGGAACTGGAACTGAAGGATCGACGCCAGAAAGTACCCGCGTGTACGACGTGCCTGACGCGACGTGATACTTGGCGCCCGGATCGAAGAACTCCTCGCCGCGGGGCGATGGAGGCGCGACGCCCTGGTACTCCAGTTTCAGCGCCCACCACTCGGTGTTGTACCGCTCCGGAGGAATCTGACCCGAGAACACGCGCCAGCGCCACTGATCGACCAGCAGGCTGAACGGCAGCAGCGCGACCTTGTCGAGAGCGCGGGCGAGAAGCAAGCCGATGTCGCGGGACGGCAGCGGCGCGGTATCGAGCAAACCGATGCGCACCAGGTACTCCGGCGTCACCGACAGCGCTATCGTGTCGCCGACCGCCTCGTGAAAGCCGTCGTTGGCGCTTTCGCGAAACAGCACCGGCTGCTTGTTGTAGGCGCGCTGGTAGAAGTTGTGCCCGAGCTCGTGGTGGATCGTCGAGAAGTCCTCGGCGTTCTGATCGATACACATCTTGATACGCAGATCGTCCACGAGATCGACGTCCCAGGCACTGGCATGGCACACGACGTCCCGATCGCGCGGTTTGACGAAGAGCGATCGCTCCCAGAACGTCTGCGGCAGCGGCGCGAAGCCAAGCGACGTGTAGAAGCGCTCGCCCATGCGAACCATGTCGACCGGCGAGATCTGTCTGTCATGCAGGATGGTCGCGAGCGAGTAGCCCGGATCGGCGTAGGCAGGCGCGACGAGCGGATAGACGTTCGACCAATCCTGCGCCCAGAGATTGCCGAGCAGATGCGCCGGAATCGGACCTCGTGCCCGGATGAGACCCGGGTACTTCTCCCGCAGCTTCATCCGGACGTAGGCGTGGAGCGACATGTAGAGCGGCCGGACCTGTGCCCACAACCGATCGAGCTCGATCGTGAACCGATCCGGCGGCATCTCGTAGCGCAAACGCCACATGGCGCCGGTGTCGGCGAATCCGAGCTCGCGTGCGCCCTGGTTGGCCAGCGTCACGAACCGCGCGTAGTCGTGCCGCATCGGCGTCGCCGCGGCATGCCAGCCTTCCCACGTCCGGCGCAACGTCTCGGCGTCCTGATCGCGCGACAGGATGTCCGTGATCGCCTCGATGTCCTGGCAGGAGTCCGGCCTCGACGGATCGGCGCACCAGCGTGCTCGACCGTAGTCGCCTTCCATCTTCGCCGCGATGCGCGTCAGCTCCTCGGCGGCTTTCTGATCCGACGGTGCGGCGAGCTCGAGACCCGCCTTGAGCAGCATCAGTTGCCGCCGGACAGGCGGTGGCACGGTCACGGCATCGAACGTCACTGCTTCCTTCGCGAGCCGCGAACGAGCTTCCAGCAGCGCCTGGCTGTTGCGTGCCGCGACGGCTTCCGTATCGGGAGTGACGTACGTGGCTGCGATCCAGCCCGTTTGCTCGTCTGCAACGCTGAGCCGGCCGATCGTCTGGTTCGCCTCGTTCACGAAGCGCTCTGCGGCGTCTGCGTCAGTGGTCGGCGCCCACACGCGACAGCCGATCGCGACGGTCGTCAACGCGGCGACAAGAAGCGGAAGCAATCGACGGCGGCTGAGTGTCGCGTGCACGCGGCAATTCTCCTCCCGCCCGATCATATGCCGTGGTGGCGAGGCGCGTGCGCCACATTCCCCTTTGGACGGCTGCTGCTGACGTCCCTCCGCCACGGCTTTGGGTTTTCTTACCAGTGCACTCGCACGCGGTAGGTGAGAACGGCGTCGGCGTTGGCAGCCACGGGCACAGTGAATTGGGCGGCCCAGGCGTCGGTCTTCGTCGCCGGATGCGTCGAGCTCAGCATCCGCCAGTCGCCCGCGATCGGCTCGTTCACCTGCACGGCGACCGGCGTCGCCTTGTGATTGCGCAGCGTGATCTGGAACGCCATCTCGTAAATGTCATCGGCGATCCTCTGGTAGTCCATCTGCTTGCGCTCGCAGACGACGTCGAACGCCGTGCCGATACGAAGGAGCACGTCCTCGTCTTTCGGCGTGTGGTCGATGCGATCCTCGCCCGCGAATTGCACGCCGCCTTTCGAGTCGGCCTGGTAAACGCGCACCGTGCCTGCCGGCATCGGCATGCCGAGGCCCGAGGCGTCGTCGTTGCGCAGCTTGTAGAAGACCGCGACCTGATCCTTCAACGGTGATCCAGGATGCTGGCGGTTCCGGTAGTAGAACTGCTGTCCGTTGACGACGAAGAGCTTCTTCACCGGCACCCCGGTCCCGCCGAGGAGCGAGATCTGCTTCGTCTCGTTCTCGACCAGCGTCGTCCGGCGGCTCAGCGAGTAGAGGTGATATTCGGAAAACGCTTCACGCGTGAATGCCGGGGGGCTGGCCGCCATTTCGCGTGCCGCTTTGGCCATGACCATTTGCGCATCGGCCATCCCCTCGGCGACGCGATGCAGGTCGCCGGCGACGAGCTGCAGCTTGGCATTGCGATAGGACGTGCCGCTCGTGTTCGACACCGTGACCCACCCGTCCAGGTCCGCGTGCTGATCGTCGCGCCCGACCGTGAGCACGTAGTCGGCATTCCAGGTCATGTTGCCCGCGAGGTAGGACGTCTCGATCCGGTGCTCCCGCGAGCCGCCGTTATCCAGCTTCCAGATGAGCGTCGGCCGCTCGTGCAGGTTCTCGGGAATCTCCGGGAATCGGTATTGATCCGGCATGAAGCCCGTGACGATCTCGTCGCCGATCCGCCACACTGGCGCGTCGTTGAAAGCGAGGAGCCGCGCCGTCACGACTTCCTCGCGGCTCGTGCCATTGTCCTGTCGGCGGCGGACGAGCGTGACGTCGCGGCCGACGTATTTCTTGAGCAAACGTTGGGGATCGAGCAGATCGAACTGATAGTTCTGCTCGAGGATGCCCAGCTTCGACGGCTCGCTGAGCGATCGGAAGTGCACGGTCGCCGGGTTCACGGATGCGGCGATGTCCAGAAATCGCAGATCGAAGGCGCCCGACGGGAGCGCAACCTGTCGGATGTCTCGCACGAGGGCGATGTTCGAGTTGTAGACGGTGACAGCGAGGTCGACCTGATCCTTCAAGGTGGCGGCGATGCCCGCATCGGCCTCGTCGCGCTTGGCTTCCACGATCTCGGCTTCGCGTGCGACCGTCGTGAGTGCGAGAAGGCCGGTCAGGGCCGCGGCGGCGATCGGGCCGCGGCGGCGAATGAACGATGACATGCTCTCCATCCTCCGTGGTGCACGCTGATGCGTGCCTCATCTGGAGAACGAGCGGCTGGAATTTTCTTGCAGAACGCCTTGTGGAGGCGGGTTTCAGCTCCGCGTCAGCGCTGGGTGGCCGGAATCGTCCACGTCGCCCCGCCGTCGGTCGTGACGTACCGACGGCCGTCCGACAACTCCACCGTCGCATGCTGATTGTCAACGGCGACGATTCGCTGGACGGTGGCAGCGGGCGCCGGCACAATGCGTCGCGTCCACTGACCATTCGCGTTGCGGACGTAGACTGCGCCGTTCTCGGCGCCAAGCCAGCAGGCAGTCACCGTGGGGCAGAGTGTCACCTGGATTCGATCGGTGACGTCGCCGTGCTCGCTGATCCAGGACACTCCGCCGTCGGTCGAGCGATCGATACGCCCGGACGTCGTTCGCACGAGCACCGATCCTGTCGCGGATTCCTGACGCGCGACTGCGCGCATGCGCGCGCCAAGCGCAGCGTCAGTCATGGGCGCCGGCGACGCCTTTGCGAGTGTGGTCTCACGCGTATCAGCAGTTGCTGAAAGTGGGGCGGCTTTCGCGGCAGGGGCGCGCGCGGCAGCGAATTCCTGTTTCTTTGCCTCCTCCTTGTCCTTCTCGACAGCGACGTTGCGTTGCGCGAGGCGTTCCTGCGTTCTTTCCTCGGCTTCGCTCAGCGGAGGCGCAGCGGGCTTCGCGGCGGCCGCCATCGTCGACGCCGTATCGGCGCGCCGCGAAGGCGTCCCAGCCTTTGTGCTCGCATCGCGGACGGCGGCGTCACGCTTTGCCTGCAGACTATCGGTCCCGGCAGGAGGCGCTTCGCGATCGGCGGACGAGGCATCGCGCGGCGGTTCCAGGGCCGGTTCGGCGGCTCGAGGCGCTGCGGGCGGAGGTACAACGACCGAGCGTTCGTCAGAGGAGCGCAACCAGACGGCGACCACCAGCACCGCAGTCATCGCCGGTACGAGCCACCCCCACTTGCGGATCAGCCGGCCGAAATCGACTGCGGGGACTGGGACACTCGATTCCTCGGGCGCATCGAGTGCCGCGACCAGCGCCAGGTGCTCGGTGCAGGTCATGCAGTCCGCGACATGTGCCTCGATCGCTCTATGTTCCTCTGTCGAAAGACCGCGATCCGCGTATGCAGCCAGCGTGGCCGCGTCGGGGCACACGCCAGCCGCGCGGCCTCGCCGTGCCGCCGATCGCAGCGCGCGTTCGAAGTTCCTGTCCGCCATCACGGTCTCTCATCCATAGAACGTCCAGAAGACGTCTTCTTGCGCTTATCCGTCCTCAGCCCCGGCAAGCAGCCGATCGAGCTGCAATTCGGGCGCCTCCGCGGCGTACTCGAAACATTGCTGCACGGCCGCCGCCGAAAGGCCGTGGCGGCTCCGGAGAATCGACGAGACCTCGGAACGGAGCGCGCGGCGGGCACGCTCCAGCTTTCGCGAGACCGTCGCTTCCGATTCACCGAGCAGGCGGCCGATCCGCGCGAGGGTCAGATCCTGCCCGTAGTACAGCCGCAGTCGCAGTCGGTCTTTTGCCTCGAGGCCGTCAATCGCCGCATCGAGCGCCTGCTGGGCCAACGTGCTGAGACGCTGGCGCTCAGGGTCGGGCACCGGAGGCTGGGCCAGCACATCGAGCGGCTCTTCCTCCTCGAGCGGCTCGAATCGCGCGTTGGCTCGGCGCCGGTCGACGAGCCGCTGCACCATGACCGAGCGCAGCCATGTGATCAACCGGCTCCTACCATGGTAATAGGCGAGCAGCGATCGCCGCTCGCCGTCCGGCCCAGGCAGTCCGAAGAGCTCTGCGTACAACGAGTCCGCCAGCTCGCGACCATCGTCTCCCGCTATAGCGCGGGCCGAGGCGTAGAGCGCCGGGCGCAGCTCGCGAATGAAGTGTTCCCACGCGCCGTCATGGCCTGCGCGGCAGGCGCACGCCAGCGCGAGGTCTGAGGCATGGAGCGACGCGAGGTAGACATCCAAATCACTGGACGCCGGCGCCGAGTCAAATCGGTGCGCCACGCTCGCGCACAGGACCCCGCGGAACGCCTCGGACGAGATGCCCCAGCCGATTGCGCCGCTCGTCTCGTGGAGACGCAACAGCGTCCGGTCGTCGATGCGAACGTCAGCTCGTTCCACTGGGAGATAGACGCGCCTGGCCACCGCGATGGCCTGAGGTGCCAGGCACCAGCCGACTGCTAGGATAACGCGACGCCTGTCTTATGATTCGCTCTCATGGCCCGTCGCATCGTCGCGCCCGCACGCGTCCGGCAGACAGCGCTCGTCGTCGCTATCGTCCTTGCCATGTTGGAAATCGGGCTCTTCGCGAGCACATGGCGCCTGGGCATGCTGCTTGATCCGGGCACCGATCGGCGTGCCGCCCTGGCATTCGTCATCCTCGGCACGGCGCTGACGCTCCAGGCGATGGTCGTTGTTGGCGTCGCCTGGACGATAGTGGCCTGGTCGCGAACGTCGCTCACGAGCGACGCTGATGAGCTCGCGTTGGAGCACCCGTGGCGCGAGTGGCGGGGCGGGTGGAATGACGTGCGGTCCGCATGGCTGCAGCGCCACTGGCTGACAATCGAGCTCGACGGTCGGTGGCGCCGATGGTACGTTCACGCCGGGAGCGATCCCGACGCCGTTTCCGAGCTTCGCAATCGACTGCCGCCTGGTGTGTGGCTCGAGGGCGGGGATCTGAAACGGCATCTCCTGCGCACGATGCTCCCGCTGGTGCTCGTCGCAATCGGCGTGGGCGGCCTCATGCTGGTGACGGTGCTGGAATTGCTGGATCGCGGGTCGCGTTAGTTGCCCAAGCTAAAGCTTGGGCCTACGTACGTGTTGAGGTATTCAGGCACGTACGTGTTGAGGTATTCCAGGCACGTACGTGTTGAGGTATTCGCACAGGTAGCACGTACGTGTTGAGGTATTCCAGGCACGTACGTGTTGAGGTATTCAGGCACGTACGTGTTGAGGTATGCAGGCGCGTACGTGTTGAGGTACGCAGGCGCGTAGGCCCGAGCTTTAGTACGCAAGGCACGTAGGCCCGAGCTTTAGCTCGGGCTAGAGGCCAATGTCGCTTGAACGGGCTCAGCGCACGCTGGCCGGGACCGCGAGGTCCAGCGGTCGATCCGCTTCAGGCGCAAGCTGTACGTCGAACCACTTGGCGACAGTTGGCGCGATCCGCGTCATCGAGACGAGCCCGAGATCGCCGGCCCTGGGCACATCGGGGCCGGCCATGATCAGCGTCGCCTGCAGTTCCGGCCGCGCGGGATCGAATCCATGGCCGCCCTTGCTCGTGGTCTCGGCCAGCAAGGCATCGCGTCCCCAACCGGTGTAGAACCCCGGCTTCATCGTCAGGCCAAAGCTTGCGTCGGGATGCGCGCCCGCCTGGCGCAGGTCTGCCTGGGACCAGATTCTCTCGATGCCATTGGCGGGGTCCGCCGCGAGTTGCTCGAGCAGGCCGGAAACGCGCATGACGATCGCTCGATCCTCCGGGCGCTTCAGATACACGAACCCCGATCCTCCCGAGCTGTGAAAAGCCGCTTCCCAATTCGTCACCTGCCCGCGCTCGTTCGTCGTCAGCAGCCCTTCACGTTTGAACACGAAATTCAGCTGCAATTGCTTCTGTACCGGCAAGAAGCCGTGATCGGAGACGATGACGACGTCGGTTTCTTCGGAGAGTCCCGCCTGGCTGGCTGCGTCGAGCACCCTGCCGACCTCGAGATCTGCCCGCTCGACCGCGGCGAGCGCCTCCGGCGAGTCGGGGCCAAACTTGTGTGCGTCCGTATCCGAGTCGTAAATGTGCAGAAGCAGCAGATTCGGATGGAACGTTCGCACCATCCAGGCCGCCAGCCCGGCGCGATCGGCGTCGGTCGGCGGCCATGCGAGCGGCTTTCCGGTCGAATACGCGTACGACTCCATGATGCGTGGCGGCAACGAAAGCGCCGACACCAAATTGAGATTTTCGCGATGCCGCGAGCGCAGAATCTCGGGGACGTTGTAGTCGAGCGCCATCCCCACCGTGACCGGCCAGCTGACGCCCGCCGCGGTCAACCCTCGCGCTTTGACCGCACCTGGCAGCGTCGTCACTTTGATGGCGCTCGAGTACCAGAACCACGCCTGCTCCGAAACACCTTCCGGATCGAAGATGCGATTGTCGAGGATGCCGTGGACCGCGGGCAGGACGCCGGTGATCAGCGTGGTATGGGATGGGTAAGTCACCGTTGGCAGCACGCCGGTCACGCGCGCCCACGCTCCCTGCTGCATCAGCCGTCGCAGCGTCGGCAGCTTGAGACTCGATTGCCCGAGAAGCGCCGGACGCAATCCGTCGATGGAGATCATGATGACGTGAGGGCGCCGCTCCTGAGCCGAGAGCCACGTCAGCGTTGTCGCGACAAGTGCCGCCAGCGCTCCGGCACGCAGTCGAATCATCCGTCCTCCCGCGCTCATCATCCCTCAAACGTGTGGCGAAATGGTGACGGGCAAGTGGCTCTACTAGAATGGGTCGATGGTCCGCACGGAAATGCTCGTGCTTGGGCAGCGTCGCCTGCAATGGCTCGAGTCCGGCGAGCCGTCATCCGATCGCGTCGTCGTGTGGCTGCACGCCTTTCCGGTTTCGAGCGCGATGTGGACCGATCAGCTCGAAGCGGTGCCGGCCGGGTGGCGGATGATTGCCCCGGATCTTGCCGGTTTTGGCGGGACGACGGATTATACGGGCCGCCCGACGATCGATGACTTGGCTCGAGACGTCGATCAACTGCTCGATGCGCTGAACCTGGGACCGGTAGTGCTTGGTGGCCTTTCGATGGGCGGCTACGCGGCGTTCGCCATGCATCGTTTGGCGCCGAAGCGGCTCCGTGGGCTGATCCTGGCCGACACGAAAAGCACGGGTGACACCGCCGCTGCGCGTGACGGGCGCGAGGCGATGCTGCGCGTGGTCGACGAGCGAGGCAGTGCGGGCGTGGCGGACGAGATGCTGCCAAAACTGCTCGGTAGCACGACGC
This sequence comes from Vicinamibacteria bacterium, assembly GCA_963800785.1. Lineage (GTDB taxonomy): Bacteria > Acidobacteriota > Vicinamibacteria > Vicinamibacterales > JAENWD01 > JAENWD01. The sequence continues at coordinate 120,038 of CAWDCH010000017.1, read as the reverse complement.
GGCGGGTACGTCCGTCGATTGAAGCGCGTGTGCGCGCGCTCATCGAGGCCAATTCTGCCGAGGGACTGCGGCGCGCGATCGTTCGTCTGCGCGATCGTCCGGATTCGTCTCCGCAGCTTCCCAATATTCGGGTGCCGATCCTGGCTCTCGTCGGAGAGGAAGACGCCGTCACGCCGATCGAGGACGCGCGCGCAATTGCTGCCGGCGCGCCGGACGCGCGACTGGCAATCCTGCCGGAGGCTGGCCACTTGTCGAACCTGGAAAATCCTGCGTCGTTCAATGCGGCCCTGCGGCCATGGCTGGCAGGCCTGTGACCGTCGGACGCGTCATCATCGTGTGCGCGGTCTGCACGCTCGCTCTGATCGATGGTGCACCGCCGGCGATCGCGCAGGCGCCAGCGGCATCCGGGATCCACGCGCCGCTCGATCAACTACTCGAGCTGTACGTGCGCGATGGTCTGGTCTACTACAACGCGGTCAAAAGCGACAGGCGTCGCCTGGACACCTACATTGCCGCATTGAACGGAACGCAGGCGCGCGCGATCGACCAAGCGTCGAACGACGAGCAGATTGCCTTCTGGCTCAATGCCTACAATGCGCTGGTCCTTCAGACCGTCGCCGACAACTACCCTATCCGTGGGCGTGCGTCCAACTATCCCGCGAACAGCGTGCGCCAGATTCCGGGCGTGTTCGATAGGACGCCCCACACCGTCGCCGGGCGGTCGCTGACGCTGGATCAAATTGAAACCAAGGTGCTGGCCGGATTCCGCGACCCGCGGCTGTATCTGGCGATTGGTCGCGGCGCCATCGGAGGAGGGCGCTTGCGGAGCGAGGCCTACAACGGCGCCCGGCTCGGGGAGCAGCTCGCTACTGTCGCGACCGAGTTTGCCACCGGTGGACAGCTGCTCGACATCGACGAGGGGACCGGCGTCGTGATCGTCACTCCGATTGTCAGCTGGCGCCAGGCCGACTTCATCGCGGCATACGCCGCGGCCGCCCTTCCGCGCTTTGCCGAGCGCAGTCCCATCGAGAGGGCGCTTCTCGCGTTCATCCACCCCAACATGCTTCCGCACGAGCGCGAGTTCCTGGAGCGGAATGAATTCCGGGTGCAATTCGCTCAGTTCGATTGGCGACTGAACGACCTGACAGGCGGCAGGCCGTAAGTGCGGCCGCGACTGACGTCGCGCCACTGCCCACCAGTCTTGCCGTAGGGCCCGACTTCGGCCGGGCCGCGCACAACTATTAGAATTCCCGTCATGGATTTGGGCCTCAACAACAAAATCGCCCTTATCACCGGATCGAGCCGCGGCCTTGGGCTTGCCAGCGCCCGATCGTTGGCTGCAGAAGGATGCCGCGTGATGTTGACCGCTCGCGGCGCGGATCCGCTGGCCAGCGCGGTGAGTGAGCTGCGAGCAATAGCGGGCGTTGGCGCGGTGGGTTCGTACTGCGGCGATCTCGCAACCGAGGCTGGCGTGTCGCAAGCGATCGACGCCGTCGTCAGCACTTTCGGCGGTCTGGATATCCTCGTCAACAACATGGGGCTCGCACGCGGCGCCGATATACTGCACACGACGGACGCAGAGTGGCAGGAAGCGTTCGATCAAACGCTAATGCCGGCAATTCGCGCCTCGCGCCTGGCGGTACCGCATCTGCGTCGGCGCGGCGGCGGCGCGATCGTATTCATCACGTCGATCTGGGGGCGCGAGTCGGGCGGCCGTATGACCTACAACGCGGTCAAGGCGGCTGAATCGAGCCTTGCCAAGTCGCTGGCGCAGCAGCTCGCCTCCGAGAACATCCGGGTGGTCAGCGTGGCCCCGGGATCGATCCTCTTCCCCGGCGGCTCGTGGCACCGCCGGCAGCAGTCCGATCCCGAGGGCATTGCCGAGTTCGTCAAGCGCGATCTGCCCTTCGGTCGCTTCGGACGAGCCGATGAAGTGGGCGACGTCGTCGCATTCCTCGCATCGCCGCGCGCGAGCTGGGTCAGCGGCGCGTCGGTCGTCGTGGACGGATGCCAGTCGAAGTCGAATCTGTGATCGCGCCGGGACGATATACTCTGCGCGCCCCATGATCCCTCCCTCGGTGGCAGCGGCGATCCAGGCGATTGCTGATCTGCTCTATGTGCCGTGCCTGCTGGTGCTGCTGTTCGGCACGGGACTCTTCCTCACGATACGTTACCGCGGCATCCAGATTCGGAGCTTCGTCGGCGCGCTTCGTGTGTTCGTCGCCAGCCACGATCGCGGCGCGGCAGGGGCGCTGTCGCCGTTCCAGGCCTTCATGACGGCGCTTGCCGCCACGATCGGCACAGGCAACATCGCCGGCGTCGCAGCAGGAATCGTGTCTGGCGGACCAGGCGCCCTCTTCTGGATCTGGTGTTACGGCTTTTTCGCCACGACGGTGAAGTTCTCGGAAGCCGTTCTCGGCGTCTCGTTTCGCGAAGCGGATGGCGACAGCATTCGCACGGGCCCGATGTATTACCTGCGCGACGGCCTGCGATCGCCAGCGCTCGCGTGGATTTATGCCCTCGTCGCCGGCGTCGCGGCGTTGACGACCACGCCGTTCACGCAGACGAATTCGATTGCGTTGGTGATGCACTCGGCCGTGCGCGTCCCGACCTGGATCACCGGGATCGTCGTGGCCGTTCTGACGTGGCTCGTGATCATCGGGGGCATCAAGTCGATTGGTCGCGCCGCCGAAAAGCTGACGCCGCTCAAAGTCGGCCTGTATCTCGCCGGCGGCGTCATTGTCATCCTTACGTTTGCCAGCCGGATTCCGGAGGTGGTCGCGCTCGTATTCCGCGAGGCGTTCTCGACCAGAGCGGTTGCGGGTGGGAGTCTCGGTATCCTGATCGCCATGCGCTACGGCCTCGCCCGCGGGATGTACGCGAACGAGGCCGGGTACGGCACCGCTGCGGTCGCGTACGGCACCGCACAAAGCCGCCATCCGGCGCAGCAGGGGCTGAACGCGATGATGGAAGTGTTCATCGTGTCGTTCGTGACCTGTACGATCTCGGCGATGACCATCCTTCTTTCAGGGGCCTGGCAGTCGGGGCAGACGAGCACGGCAGCCGTTGCCCTGGCCTTCGACGCCGCCCTTCCCGGTGTCGGCGCGTATGTCGTGGCGTTCTGCGTGTTTCTCTTCGGCTACACGACGCTCATCGGCTGGGCCTTCTACGGCGAGCAGTTCCTGAAATACATTTTCGGCCCGCGAATCATCGTGCCGTATCGCTGGGTTTACTGTCTGCTGATTCCGTTTGGGGCGATCTCGAAAGTGGAGCTCGTGTGGGCGTGGGGCGATCTGATGAATGCGCTCCAGATCTTTCCCAACGTGATTGGTATCCTCGGGTTGAGCGGACTGGTGGCGAAACTCGCGCTGGATGGGTCCCGTGTTCAAGGCGCAACTCGTCAAGCCTGACGGCCGCTCGCTCTGGTTGTACGGGCAACAGTCCTTCGATCCCGGCTCGATGGCGCCGAGCCCAAGTTCCCAGCCCGTGGCCGCCAACTCCCATCTGCGGTGGCATCCGCTGAGGGGCGAGTGGATCGCGTATGCCTCTCACCGCCAGCACCGCACGTTCCTGCCACCGCCCGAGTGGAACCCGCTTGCCGTCACGGTGGATCCTGGCACACCCACTGAGTTACCTCCAGGTCCCTGGGAAGTCGCGGTCTTCGAGAACATGTTCCCGACGCTCAGCGCGTCGCCGGGAGAGCCCCCGCACACGATCGTCGAGACCCGCCCAGGCGTCGGCAGCTGCGAGGTGGTCGTGTTCACGCAGGACCCGACCACGTCTCTCGGACGGCTCGATCTCGATCGCCTCTCGTTGATCGTCGATGTCTGGGCGGATCGCTATCGGGAGCTCGGAGCGCGAGACGATGTGTCGTACGTGTTCCCGTTCGAGAATCGCGGCGTCGAGGTTGGCGTCACGCTGCACCATCCGCATGGGCAGATCTACGCCTATCCCTTCGTACCGCCGGTGGCTGCGCGAGAGCTTTCTCAGCAGAGGCAGTTTCTCGACCAGCACGGGCGCGGCCTCATCGAGGATCTTCTGATTCGCGAGCTCGACGATGAGGCGCGGCGCGTGCTGTATCGTGGGGAGCACGTGATCGCGCTCGTGCCGGTGTGCGCGCGATACCCGTACGAAGTCTGGATTGCGCCGCTCCGTGCCGCGCCTTCGCTCGAGGCGCTGACGCCGTCCGAGCGGCGCGACTTTGCGCGGGCACTGAAAACCGTGCTTCTCAAGTACGACGGGCTGTGGCAGAAGCCATTCCCCTACATCATGGCGTTCCATCAGGCGCCGACCGACGGCGTGCCGCATCCCGAAGCTCACGTGCACGTCGAGTTCTATCCGGCATATCGAATGCCGAATCGACTGAAGTATCTGGCCGGCAGCGAATCCGGCGCCGGTGTCTTCACCGCCGATACGCTTCCGGAAGAGGCTGCCGCACAGCTGCGCGCCGTCGAGGTGCCAGATGTCTGAAGATCGAGTTCGCCCGGCGATCTCCGGCGCTGAGTTCCGGGCGCTATTTGGTGTCGAGCCTGCCGCGCACGCCGAAGCCTTCGGCCGTGTCAATCTCATTGGCGAGCACACTGATTACAACGACGGATTCGTGCTGCCGACGTCGATTCCGCAGTCGACCGTCGCTGCCGTGGCGCGGCGATCGGACCGTCGCGTGCGGACCTGGAGCGCCGAGCTCAGCTCCGGGCAGACCGTCGACACGTTTGTCCTCGGCAAGGAGGAGCCGGGGAAGCGATGGTTCGATTACGTTCAGGGCATCACGCAGGCGCTTGCGGCGACAGGTCAGGCGATTGACGGATTCGACCTCGCGCTGCGGTCGACCGTGCCGCTTGGCAGTGGACTGTCCTCGAGCGCCGCGCTGGAGGTCGCTGTGCTACGGGCGCTGCGCGCCCTTTTCACGCTGCCGATCGACGATGTGGAGATCGCGCGGCTGGGCCAGCGTGCCGAGAACGAGTTCGTGGGAGCGCCTGTCGGGATCATGGATGAAATGGCGTCAAGCCTGGGACGACCAGGCGTCGCCCTGTTCATCGACACGCGGACGCTGTCGTACGAACCGGTGGCGCTGCCGCGCGGGACGGAGCTTGCGGTGATCAATTCGGGCGTCGCGCACCAGCACGCCGGCGGCGACTACCGCACGCGACGTGCAGAGTCCGAGCGCGCTGCGGCGAGCCTTGGCGTTGCGGCGCTGCGCGACGTGGGCGTCGACGACATGGCGCGCATCCTGGCGCTCCCGCCCCCGCTCGATCGACGCGCGCGACACGTCGTCACCGAGAACCAGCGCGTCGTGGAAGCAAAGTTGGCGATGAATGCCGGCGACGCCCGCGCGCTCGGCGCCTTGTTCAATGCATCGCACGCTTCGCAGCGGGACGACTATGAAGTGTCGGTGCCGGAAGTGGACCTGCTGGTCTCGCTGGCCCTGGGCGAGCCTGCCGTCTACGGCGCTCGCCTGACCGGCGGCGGGTTCGGCGGATCGATCGTTGCGCTCGTGCAAGAGGGCGAGGCCCCCGCCGCAGCCGCGCGAATCGTCGACGAGTACCATCGCCGCACTGGCCGGTCAGCAACAGTGCTGGTGCCTTAAGAGCCCCGCACCGCCGCACCTAGCACGCAGCACCTCCGCACCCGCACCTCCGCACCCCGCACCTTCGCACCCCGCACCTTCGCACCCCTCCGCACCTCCCGCACCCCTCCGCACTATGGAGTCCAGTTTCGCCTCCCCTTCGTGTTACCATCCCTTCCCATGCCTGCGCAGGTGCCAGGACAGGAACAGCCTGAGCTGCTGCCAGCGGGTGAGTCGGGGATGACGGCGGCGCTGGCGGTCAGCCGCAAACCCACTGGTGCCGCGCGGGATCAGGCGCTATCTTCGGCGTTGGAACGGTTTGGCGCGATCCGGAGCACGCCACGAGCCGATACGCCGGACGGGTGGGTGACCGCGGTCAGGACCATTCCTGCCGCCGAGGCGCGTCATGCGCCGTGGCCCGACCTGATCGATCCGCGGCTCCGCGCCGCCCTCGAGGCCCGCGGAATTTCGCAGCTCTACCTGCATCAGGCTGCCGCAGTCGAGCTCGCGCTCACCGGGCGCAGCCTCGTCGTCATCACGCCGACCGCCTCCGGCAAGACGCTTTGCTATAACGCACCAGGTACTCAACACCGCGATCGCCGACCCGGCGAGCCGCGCGTTGTATCTCTTTCCCACGAAAGCACTCGCGCAGGATCAGCTGGCCGAGCTCCACGAGCTCACGGCCTTGGTCAACAGTACTGCCGGCACCGATCTCGGCGTCTTCACCTACGACGGCGACACGCCGCAAGACGCGCGGCGCGCGATTCGGACGCGCGCACACGTCGTGCTCAGCAACCCCGACATGCTGCACTCGGGGATCCTGCCGCACCACCCGAAGTGGGCGAAGCTGTTCGAGAGTCTCCGCTTCGTCGTGATCGACGAGCTGCACGCCTACCGCGGTGTGTTCGGCAGCCACCTGGCGAACGTGCTGCGACGCCTGCAGCGCATCTGCAGACACTACGGGTCGGATCCGGTTTTCATCTGCTCGTCCGCGACCATCGCCAACCCGCGCGAGCTTGCCGAACGGCTTGCCGAGCGTCCGTTCGTGCTCGTCGACGAGAACGGCGCGCCGCGCGGCGAAAAGCTGTTCCTGTTTGTCAACCCGCCTGTCGTCAACAAGGAGCTCGGCATTCGCCGCTCCTATCTGAGCGAAGCCCGGCGCGTGGCGGGGGAGTTCCTCAAGCGACAGCTGCAGCTGATCGTCTTCTGTCAGAGCCGGCTGTCGACGGAAATCCTGACGACGTACCTGAAGGACGACTTCGAAGGCCCGCCGGGCACGCCGGAGCAGGTGCGCGGCTACCGCGGTGGGTACCTGCCACTCCGGCGACGCGAGATCGAGCGTGGACTCCGGGAAGGTCTGGTGCGCGCGGTCGTGGCGACCAACGCGCTCGAGCTCGGCATTGACATCGGCGCGCTCGACATCGCCGTGATGGCGGGGTATCCAGGCACGATTGCGTCGACGTGGCAGCGCGCCGGCCGCGCCGGCCGCCGGCAGGGCCGATCGGCGGCAATCATGGTTGCCAGCAGCGCGCCCGTCGACCAGTTCGTCGTCAGAAACCCATCCTACTTCTTCGACGCCTCGCCCGAGCACGCGCTCGTGAACCCCGACAATTTGCACATCTTGCTCGATCACGTGAAGTGCGCCGCGTTCGAGTTGCCGTTTATCGCGGACGAGGGCTTCGGCCGCGAGCCGGTACAGGCGATCCTGCAGCTCCTCGCCGAAGAAGGATTCGTGCATCTCGTCGAAGACGGCGCCGGCCCGGGACAGTGGAACTGGACGAACGAATCGTATCCTGCGGACGCCGTCAGCCTGCGGTCGGTCTCGTCGGACAACTTCGTCGTGATCGACACCACGCGCAGCGCCGACATCATCGGCGAGACGGACTACACGAGCGCGCTGTCCACGCTCCACGAGAAGGCGATCTACTTGATCGAGGGCCGGCTGTTTCAGGTCGAGAAGCTCGACGTCGAGGGGAGGAAAGCCTACGCCCGCCAGGTGGAGTGCGACTATTACACCGACGCCATCACTTATTCACGCGTCACGATCCTCGACGTCTTCCAGACGCATACCGCAGCCGTGTCAGGAGACACGTACGTAGGCCCGAGCTTCAGCTCGGGCAACTCCGCTGTCCGCTCGCACGGCGACGTGCGTGTTGTGTCGCGTGTCGTCGGGTTCAAGAAAATCAAGTTCTACACGAACGAGAACGTGGGCAGCGGAGAGCTCGATCTTCCCGAGCAGCAGATGCATACGACGTCATATTGGCTGACCTTGCCGCGCGCGCTCATGGCGTCGCTGCCGTACGGCCTCGACGATCGCCGCGACGGTGTCGCCGGGCTCGCGTTCGCGATGGTGCAGGTGGCGCAGCTGTTGCTGATGTGCGATCGGCGTGATCTCGGGCTGTCGATTGGGTCGGGCGACGAAGGCACGGCGGGCGACGTCGTGCCGTCGCAGGATCTCGAGGAGCCGCGGATTTTCCTCTACGACAACTATCCGGGTGGGATCGGCTTCAGCGAGCCGCTCTTCGGCATGCACGAGGCGCTCGTCACCGAGACGCGGACGCTGATCGCCAGCTGCCAGTGCGATCACGGCTGTCCCACCTGCGTCGGTCCGGTCGGCGAGACGGGCGCGGAGGCCAAGCCGGTGGCGCTGCTGATCCTCGATCGGCTCCTCGGTCTTCGCCCGGCATGAGCGCGCACCTCGAATCGCGGTTGCGCGACATTCTGCGCGAGCGCCGGCAGTCGCCGGAACCCGTGGCTCGTACCGAGCCGGCCGACACCCGAACGACGAGTCTGCATGCCGTTGCGGAAACGCTCGACGGCGATGTCATCGAGTCGCCGAGCGGCCCGTGCGTGGTGATCGACCGCTTCTACCCTGCGGACCACTGGCACGGGACGGTCCGTATCGGTGACGTCCGAGGGCTGGCGCTCTCGACACAGCGTGAGCTCTCCCTCGTCGGCGGCCATCCGGCGAACGACGGCGCCGTGCCAAGCCCGCTCCTGTTCGTGGATCTCGAGACCACTGGACTTGCCGGCGGCGCCGGCACCTATGCGTTTCTCGTCGGATGCGCGTATTTCGAGCCGCACGGCTTCCGCATCCGACAGTACTTCCTCGGTGCGTTTCAGCACGAGCGCACGCTCTTGCACGAGGTCGACGGCCTGGTGCGGCGATCTGCCGGTCTGGTCAGCTACAACGGCAAGTCGTTCGACGTGCCCGTCCTCGAGACGCGCTTCCACTTCAATCGGCTCGCTCCGCCGTTCGAAGGCTTCGCGCACGTCGACATGCTGCACGTGGCCCGCCGCTTCTGGCGCAGCGCGCCGACCTCGCCGGGTGCCTGGCCCGACACCGACAGCTGTCGTCTCAGCGCGCTCGAGCGCTTGCTGTTCGGGGTGCGGCGTGTCGGCGACGTGCAGGGGTTCGAGATTCCAAATCGCTATTTCGATTACGTGCGCAGTGGCAACGCCGAACGCCTCGAACCGGTGTTCGAGCACAACCGGCTCGACCTGTTGTCGCTCGCGTTGATGACCGCGCGAGCGTTGCACGTGCTCGAAGATGCACCTGCGCGCTGTACTTCGGCGCGCGAGAGCCTGGCGGCCGGCCGGATTCTGGAAGGTGTCGGGCGGCTCGGCGAGGCGGAGCGCTGCTATGGCGATGCCGTCCAGCGGTCGCGATCTGAGCGCGGCGCCGAGGCTGCCAGCATCCGCGCCGACGCGATGCGGCACCTCGCGCTCCGCTATCGGCGAAGCGCGCGATTCAGCGAGGCGGCAGATCTGTGGCGGGCGATCGTGATCGAACGGGAGGCGTCAGCGATGCTTCGGCGGGAGGCGCTCGAGGCGCTGGCGATTCACTATGAGCATCGCGCGCGCGATCTATCGAAGGCGCACCGCTTCGCGCGCCTGTCCCTGGCTGAGCGCGTCGGGACCCGCAGCATGGAGGCCGGCCGTTACCGCCTGGCGCGTCTGGATCGGAAGATGGCGAAGCTGCCCGGACCGTGTGGGTCCGGGCGGTTGTGGCAAGATGCGGACAGCTACTGAACGGTGACCTTCGAGGCGCCCTTCTTCGGCTTGGCCGCCTTCGCCGCCGTCGCCTTCCGCTGCTCGACGGTCTGCGCCCCGTACTTCTTCGTGAACCGCTCGACGCGACCTTCCGTGTCGATCAGCTTCTGGCGGCCAGTGAAGAACGGGTGGCAGTTCGAGCAGATTTCCAGGTGCAGCTCGGGTTTGGTCGAGCGCGTCTTCCACGTCGCGCCGCACGCGCAACGCGCCTCGACGTCAAAGTACTTCGGATGAATATCGGGCTTCACGGCGAACTCCTAGGCGCTTAAGGCAAAAGAACAGTATAGCAAACGGACCCGGCAGGGCTGAAGGCCCGCCGATCATTCAGATGCCGCGAGGTTTCGTGGTCGACCGAGCTAAAGCTCGGTCCTACGTACCGGGTGTACGTAGGGGTCTACGCACGCGGTGTACGTAGGCCCAAGCTTTAGCCGTAGGCCCAAGCTTTAGCTTGGGCATCTCAAGCTTTAGCTTGGGCATCTAGACGAACTTGAACAGGCGGAACTTCGCGGGCACGTGAAAGCTCTGCCCGTCCGGCACCGACCAGGCGGCATAAACCGCTCCTTCGTTTGGCGCCTTCGGCCCGCCCGGCCGCTTGATCCGGAACACGTTGAAGTGCCAGCTGTCGCCGGCCTTCGGCGGGACCCGCGCTGCCGCCTGCGACGAAAGCGTGCCCAGGCCGTCCCAGGGCAATCGCGCCAGCGCGGTCCAGCCCTCCGTGCCGCCGTGGGCGTCGCGTAGCGGCACCACTGTGGACGTCATGCCGGTCCAGTCCCATTCCGTCAGCGACTTGACCGATGGCGCCGGCCGCTCGACACGTAGATCGCACACGATGTTGGCGGGGCTGATCTCCAGTTCCGCGTAGTTGACGCCCGAGCCGTCGAGGTCGAGGAAAATCTCGACCACCTCCTCTTCCCAGATGTGCTCGTCGCGCTTCGTCATCGTGTGCCACGGCCCGTCATCCACGGCATCGAATCGCACGTGCAGCGCCGCCTGATCCCAGCACGCCTGAAAGCGCGTGCGATAGCGCTCGGGTCCCCACTCGATCCCCGGCGCCTCGCGCCAAGGCGCCGCGTCGGACGCAATGATCGACGAGGCGGCACTCTGCAAGCGGTGCAACGTGTAATCGCCGGGCGCTTCGGCGCGTGGGTTTCGGTATAGCTGGATCACCGTCGTCGTCCCCCGTCCTTCGTCCCTCGTCCTCGTTAGGGCGCGCAGCGCCCCTACGCGACCACCCAATCCCTCTCCCAGCGATGCGCGCGGAGCGCGTCGATCAGTTGCTGAGGGAGGCGCGTTCCGTCGCTCGCGGCGCAGTTGGCACGAACATTCTCGAGCTTCCGCATGCCCGGAATCGTCGTCGTCACCGTCGGATGGTGCAGGATGAATCGCAGCGCCAACTCTGGAAGCGTCATGCCCGCCGGGACCAGCGGCTTCAGTGCGTCAACTTTCTTCAAGGTAATTGCCAGGTTCTCCGGCGTGAAATAGAGGTTACGCCAGTCACCTTCGGGCCAATGTGACTCCCTCGTCAGCGTGCCGGTCAGGCTGCCTTCGTCGAACGGCACGCGCGCGATGATCCCGATCCCGTGCTGCTGACAGTAGGGAAAGAGCTCCTCTTCCGGATTCTGGTCGAAGATGTTGTAGACGACTTGCACCCAGTCGACCAGCCCCGTGTCGAGCGCTTTCAGAACGTTGGTCGGCTCCCATCGGTTCACGCTGATGCCCCACGTTCTGACCTTGCCTTCGCGCTTCAGATCTTCCATGACGCGCTGCCAGCGCTCGTCGGCGGCCCACTTGTCGCTCCACGCGTGGATCTGTTGAACGTCAATTGTCTCGACACCGAGATTGACGAGACTCTTTTCGGTGTACTCGCGGATGTGATCCGGCGGGAACACCACATCCAGCGGAAAGCCATCGAGCTGGATCCATCGCTCGTTCTTCGGTGGCACTTTGGTTGCGACGTACAAGCGCATGCCCGTATGCGCACGGAGCAGCTGGCCCAGCAGCCGCTCACTGTGACCAGCGCCATACGCCCACGCCGTATCGAAGAAGTTGCAGCCGAGCGCCACGCTCTCCTCGAGCGCGCGCATCGTTTCGGCATCGTCCGACCCGGTCCAACCGCCGAGCCCCCACATGCCGTAGCCGATTTCCGAGATCTTCCACCCGGTCCGCGCGTGCGTGCGATAGCGCATTGCAGGATTGTATTTCAGGTGCGGAAAGGTGCGGAAAGGTGCGGAGGGGTGCGGAGAAGGTGCGACCGGGTGCGGAGGTGTGCGGCGCGGTGCGGAGTGGTGCGGAGTGGTGCGACGCGGTGCGGTGGCGCGGCCACCTCACTTGTGGAGGCGGGCTTCACGCCCCGCGAGTCGGTAGCCCGCGATCGGTTGCAGCCCTGCCATCGCCAGGCGGACCTTAAGGCCCCGCTACATGCTGTCGGCGTTTACGAATTGACGGTGAAGCGCCGCGTCTGCCCCAGCCAGCGCGCGGCCTTTTCGAGCGCGACGCGCTCGGCTTCTTCGCGCGTCGGCCCTTCGGCGCGCGCGAACCGCGCGCCGGGGTCGACGCTGGAAATGGTGCAGAAGTATTTATCGCCCAGCCGGTAGGTCTCGAGGACGATGGACCAGCCCGAGAGCTCCTGCTCGCGGCGCGTGTAGCCTTCGGCGTTCATCGATGGTCAGCTAAGGCTTCTCGACCTGCGCTCCTACGAGGTTACCCCATTCGGTCCACGAGCCGTCGTAGTTCGTGACATTGGGGTAGCCGAGCAGGTGCTTGAGCACGAACCACGTGTGGCTCGAGCGCTCGCCGATGCGGCAGTAGGCGATGACCTGCTTGTCGGCCGTGGCGCCCGCCGCGCCGTACAGCTGCTTCAACTCTTCGACGCTCTTGAAGGTCCCGTCGTCATTGCACGCCTTCGCCCACGGGATGTTCTTCGCGCCAGGAATATGACCGCCACGCTGACACGTCTCGGGAAGTCCCGGAGGCGACAGGATCTCGCCGGTGAACTCCTGTGGCCCACGCACGTCGATGAGCACCGCGCTCTTCTGCTTCACCGCATCCTGCACTTCGGGCAGGAACGAACGAATCGAGAGATCGGGGGCAGATGCCTTGTACGAGACGGGCGCGATCGACGGCAATGCCGTCTCGAGCTCGCGGCCCTCGGCGACCCACTTCTTCCGGCCGCCGTTCATGATTCGGACATCGCGGTGCCCGTAGATTTTCATCTGCCAGAAGGCCCACGCCGCGAACCAGTTGTTGTTATCCCCGTAGAGGGCGACGGTGGTGTCGTTGCCGATGCCGGACTTGGACATCAGCTCCTCGAACTTCTTCTGCGGAATGATGTCCCGTACGAGGGTGTCACACAGCTCTGTCGTCCAGTTCCATCCCACCGAGCCGGGCACGTGCCCCTGATCGTATGCCGCTGTGTCGACGTCCACTTCAACCACGCGAATGGTGGCGTCACCGAGATGCTGCTTCACCCAATCGGTGCTGACGAGAACGTCGGTTGATGTTGCAGTGCCCAACGACATGGTTTCCTCCCGGATTGAGGGGTGATCGTAGTCCGAGCGTCCCGCGAGCCGCAAGGGCTCCTGGAATGGCTGCGGACGTCAGGATTGCGCCAGCATCGGGCCCAGGACATCGGCCGGCGTCCGCCGTCCGCGCGCGTGCGGTGCGCCGGGGCCTTCGAACTCCGTCCTGCCGCTGGCCATCGCCTCGTACATCTCTTCGAGGAGGTGGGCCGCGTGCAGGGACAGGCCGGCGGCTGTAAACGTCGGCACCACTTGATCTAATGCCGCCAGCGCCGGCATGATCTGCCGGCCCAGGAGCGACGAAACATCGCGCGCGACGTCGCGAGGCGAGAGTCGTCGCGGCCCACCGAACTCCACGATCCGGAGCGTCGCGGGAGGGGCAGCCGCCAGAAGCCTCGCCACGTGTTCGCCGATGTCCGCGGTCGCCGCCGTCTCGATTGCCTGATCGAGCGGGATGAACGAGGGCAGCACGTGCTGTGACGTGGCGACCGGGAGGACGGCCGACCAGTTTTCCAGGAAATAGGGCGCGCGCAGAATCGTGACCGGCGTGGCCATCTTCTTCAACGCCTGCTCCGCATCGTGCAGCGTGCGTACCGGTCCGTTCCCTGACGCGTGCTGGGCGCCAATCGACGAGAGGAACACGACATGACCAACCCGGCTGTCGATGACGGCGCGAACGATTGCGTCACGCGTCACTGCCTGCGCGGCCAGTACGTCCTTGGCAGTATAGGCAGGCGGGATCAGGAGATAGGCGGCATCGGCGCCAGTCAGCGCACGACTCAGCGCCGTCGCATCATTCAGCGAAGCGACGGCGACCTCGGCCCCTCGCGCGGCCCATTCGGCGCCCTTCTTCTCGTCGCGGACGATGACGCGAACCGGGACACCCAGGTGCAACAGGGTGTCTGCGACAGCGCGGCCCGTATGTCCCGAGACGCCTGCAACAGCGATCATGGCCGCCTCCAGCTATTTCAACAGTTACTACAGTGCTGAAGGTGGACCTAAAGGTCCGCCCTAAACCTGACGTCAGCCCGGCGAAAGCCCCGCCAATGTCCGTGGGTGTTATTTGCCGTTGCTCATCGAGCCAAGGAACTCGGCATTGCTTTTCGTCTTGCTCATCTTCGAGAGTAGAAGTTCCATGGCCTCGACCGGGGACAGCGGGGTCAGCACCTTGCGGAGCACGTACACCCGGTTGAGATCTTCCTTCGGCAGCAGCAGTTCTTCTTTGCGCGTGCCGCTCTTCTGGATGTCGATGGCCGGGAACACGCGGCGATCCATCAGCTTGCGATCGAGGTGGATTTCCATGTTGCCCGTGCCCTTGAACTCCTCGAAGATCACTTCGTCCATGCGCGAGCCGGTATCGATGAGCGCGGTCGCGATGATCGTCAGGGAGCCGCCCTCCTCGATGTTCCGCGCCGCGCCGAAGAAGCGCTTCGGGCGCTGCAGCGCGTTGCTGTCCACGCCGCCAGACAGGATCTTCCCGGAGGCCGGCACGATCGTGTTGTAGGCGCGCGCCAGCCGCGTGATCGAGTCGAGCAGGATGACGACGTCCTTCTTGTGCTCGACCAGGCGTTTGGCCTTCTCGATCACCATCTCGGCGACCTGCACGTGGCGCTGCGCCGGCTCGTCGAACGTCGACGAGATGACCTCGCCGTGCACCGACCGCTGCATGTCGGTCACTTCTTCCGGCCGCTCGTCGATCAGCAGCACGATCAGATAGACCTCGGGGTGGTTCTTCGCGACGCTGTTCGCCAGGCTCTGCAGCAGCATCGTCTTGCCAGTCCGCGGCGCCGCGACGATCAGGCCACGCTGGCCCTTGCCGATCGGCGTCATCAGATCGAGCACCCGGCCCGACAGGTTGTCGCCGTCGGTCTCGAGCTGGAGCTTGCCCTGCGGGTAGAGCGGCGTGAGGTTCTCGAAGAACACCTTCTCGCGCGCCCGCTCCGGCGGCTCGAAATTGACCGCCTCCACCTTGATCAGCGCGAAGTAGCGCTCGCCTTCCTTCGGCGACCGGATCTGACCGGAGACGGTGTCGCCGGTGTGCAGATCGAACTTCCTGATCTGGGACGGCGAGACGTAGATGTCGTCTGGGCCGGGCAGATAGTTGTAATCGGGAGCACGAAGGAAGCCGAAGCCGTCGGGGAGCACTTCGAGGACGCCCTCCGAGAAGATCAGGCCGCTCTTCTCGGCGCGGGCGCGGAGGATCTCGAAGATGAGCTCCTGTTTCCGCATCCCGGTGGCGCCGGGCACTTCGAGCTGCTTGGCGATGCGCGTCAGCTCCGTGACGCTCATCTCCTTGAGGTGACTCAGCTCGATGACGGGCGGGCCGCTCGGAGCTTCGGTGGCGACAGGGGCGGGCTGTTGAGCAGTCTTGCTATCAGTATCCACAGTTCTTTCAGTCCTTCGCCCGTCGCTGCCGAGGTCGGCAGCACGGGCGTGGTAAACGCTCGTTCGAACGCGTGCTGGGCGCGTGAGCGTTCTGCGCGCGTCAGCTTGTCAATCTTGGTGGCCACGACGCCGAGTGGAATCTCGAGGGCCGTGAGCCAGTCATGGGCTTGCACGTCGCTCTCGAGGCCGGGATGTCGCCCGTCCACGAGCAGCAGCACCGCGAACGACGCGGGAGGCCGATGGCCAGATCCCGGCGCCGTCCGTCCGGCGGTGCGATACCCGAAATACTCCTGCGTCAGCGCCTCGAAGGCGTCGGCCGACATCGAGCCGCCACGCGCATACCCATATCCCGGAAGATCTACGAGGTGGAACGGGCGCTCGCCCGTCGGCTCCAGCCGGTAGACGTTCAACGTGCGGGTCTTGCCGGGCGCCGCACTCGTCCGCGCGACGCGCGAGGCGGCAAGTCGGTTCACCAGCGTCGATTTGCCCACGTTGGACCGGCCCACCAACGCGAGCTCCGCGAGGCCGTCCCCCGGATACTCCGCTGGACGCGCCGCACTCCTTACGAATTGGGCGCGCAAGCTTCGCTGCCGGTCTCAAGGTCGAAGGGTCTCAAGGTCGAAAAGTAAGTGCGTGGACTCGGACTCTGGAACCCTGTGACCTTAGACCCTGTGACCCTTAGACCCTTAGACCCTGTGACCCTTAGTCCTGTGACCCTTAGTCCAGCCAGCGTCAGTGAGTGATCGTGTCGTCTGGCGCTTCGACCTCGACGCCCTCCGTCACCGGCGCGGCGATCGGTCCTGGCAACGCATCGGCTAGCGCGATCTTCAACACGTCCTCCATGGTCTGCACCATGTAGACGCTCAGCACGTCGAGCACCGGCTTCGGGATGTCGGCCAGATCCTTCTCGTTGTCCTTAGGCAACACGATAGTCTTGAGGCCGGCGCGGTGCGCGGCGAGGACCTTTTCCTTCACGCCGCCGATCGGCAGCACCTTGCCGCGCAGCGTGATCTCGCCCGTCATCGCCACGTCCCGATGGGTCGGCACGCGCGCCAGCGCCGAGACCAGCGCCGTCGCGATCGTGATACCGGCGCTCGGGCCGTCCTTCGGAATCGCGCCCTCGGGCACGTGGATGTGGACGTCGTGCTTGCGGTTCCAGTCCTTCGCCAGTCCGAAGTCGTCGGCCTTGGAGCGCACCCAGCTCATCGCCGCGCGCGCCGACTCCTGCATGACGTCGCCAAGCTTGCCGGTGAGCATCAGAGCGCCCTTGCCCGGCATCAGCGTCGCTTCGGTCACGAGGATCTCGCCGCCGACCTCGGTCCACGCCAGGCCCGTCGCGATGCCGATTTCGTTCTGCTGCTCGGCCTCGGTAGAGCGGTAGCGCGGCACCCCGAGGTACTCGGTGATCTTCGCCGTGTC
This sequence comes from Vicinamibacteria bacterium, assembly GCA_963800785.1. GTDB lineage: Bacteria > Acidobacteriota > Vicinamibacteria > Vicinamibacterales > JAENWD01 > JAENWD01. The sequence continues at coordinate 103,097 of CAWDCH010000017.1, read as the reverse complement.
CATCTCCTCGCTGAAGCTGTTGCCTTCGACCACCACCTTGCGCGCGACCTTGCGGCAGACCGACGAGATCTCGCGTTCGAGGTTGCGGACGCCCGCCTCACGCGTGTAGCGGTTGATGATGGTCTGGAGCGCCTCGTCCTCGAACCGGACATTGGCATCGGTCAATCCGGTGCCCTCCACGGCCTTCGGCACCAGGAACTTCTTCGCGATCTGGACCTTCTCCTGCTCGGTGTAGCCAGCCAGCTGCAGTACTTCCATGCGGTCGCGCAGCGCCTGGGGAATCGTGTGCAGGACGTTGGCCGTGCAGATGAACATCACGTTCGAGAGGTCGTACTCGACGTCGAGATAGTGATCCAGGAACGCGCCGTTCTGCTCGGGGTCCAGGACTTCGAGGAGCGCCGCCGACGGGTCGCCGCGGAAGTCCATCGACATCTTGTCGACTTCGTCGAGCAGGAACACCGGGTTCATCGAGCCGGCCTTCTTCATCATCTGGATGATCTGGCCGGGGAACGCGCCGATGTAGGTACGGCGGTGGCCGCGGATCTCGGCTTCGTCACGCACACCGCCGAGCGACAGCCGGACGAACTTGCGGTTCATCGCGCGCGCGATCGACTTGGCCAGCGAGGTCTTGCCGACGCCCGGAGGGCCGGCGAACGTGAGGATGGTGGCCTTCGGCTTCTTGACCAGCGCGCGCACTGCGAGGAACTCGAGGATGCGGTCCTTGATCTTCTCGAGTCCGTAGTGATCCTCGTGGAGGATCTCTTCGGCGCGCTTCAGATCGCGGCTCTCCTTGGTCTTCTTGTGCCACGGCACCGCGATCAGCCAATCGAGGTAGTTCCGCGACACCGTCGCCTCGGCCGACATCGGGGGCATCGCTTCCAGGCGCTTCAGCTCCTGGACGGCCTTCTCCTCGACGTCCTTCGGCATCTTCGACTGCTCGATCTTCTTCTTCAGGTCGTCGATCTCGTTGCCTTTCTCGTCCTTGCGGCCCAGTTCCTTCTGGATCGCCTTCATCTTCTCGTTGAGGTAGTACTCCTTTTGCGCCTTCTCCATCTGCTTCTTGACGCGCGACTGGATGCGGCGATCGACCTGGAGCTTGTCTACCTCGCTCTCGAGGATGCTGGCGATGCGGTTCAGCCGCTCGAGCGGCGAGACGATCTCGAGCAGGTTCTGCTTTTCGTCGACGCCGACCAGCAGGTGGGCGGCGATGGTGTCGGCGAGCTTGCCGGGGTCGTCGACGCGCACGGCGGCGATCATCGCGTCGTAGTGCAGGTTGTTCGACAGCTTCACGTACTGCTCGAACAGCGACACGACGCGGCTCATCGTCCCTTCGACGTCACCGGCGACATCCTTCTGCTTCGCCAGCAGCTTGATGACGACGCGGTAGAAGCCCTTGTCTTCCTTCCACTCGATGGCGCGGGCACGATCGAGCCCTTCGACGAGCACCTTGATGTTGCCGTCGGGCAACTTCAGCGACTGCACCACGTTGGCGACGCAGCCCATGGTGAAGATGTCTTCGGGGCGCGGGTCGTCAATCGAGGCGTCGTGCTGCGCGGCGAGGAAGATCTTCTTGTCCTTCCCGAGCGCGTGCTCGAGCGCGCGGGTGGAGGACGGCCGTCCGATCACGAACGGCATCATCATGTGCGGGAATACGACCACGTCCCGCAGTGGAACGATCGGTAAGGTCTCGTAGACTTCCATCTAGTCGCTTGCGGATTTCGGATTGTGGATTGACGATTGAAGGACCTGGCGACGGAGCGACACCGAGAATGGGGCAGAGCGGTTGCGATTGAATCCGCAATCAATCCGCAATCCGCAATCTGCAATCCGCAATATCGACTACCCGGCCTTTTCAACCAGCGTGATCGGCTTGTCCTTGGCCTCCACCACGTCGCGGGTGATCACGCATTCGCGCACTTTCTTCTGCGACGGGAGGTTGTACATCAGCTCGAGCATCAGTTCCTCGATGATCATCCGAAGGCCGCGCGCGCCGATCTTCCGCTTCAGCGCGGACTCGGCGATGGCCTCCAGGGCGTCGTCGGTGAACTTCAGCTTCACGTTCTCGTACTCAAACAGCTTCTGGTACTGCCGGACGATGGCGTTGCGCGGCTGTGTGAGGATCTGAATGAGCGCCGGCTTGTCGAGCTCGTGCAGCGTGCCGACGACCGGCAGCCGCCCGACGAACTCTGGGATGAGCCCGTACTTGATCAGATCTTCCGGTTCAAGCTGCTCGAGCGTCGTGCCGATGTCGCGGTTCTTCACCGACTTCACCTCGGCCTTGAAGCCCAGGGTCTTCTTGCCGACGCGGCGCTCGATCGACTTGTCGAGGCCGACGAACGCGCCGCCACAGATGAACAGAATGTTCGTCGTGTCGATCTGGAAGAACTCCTGGTGCGGGTGCTTCCGGCCGCCCTGCGGCGGCACGTTCGCGACGGTGCCCTCGAGAATCTTGAGCAGCGCCTGCTGCACGCCTTCGCCCGAGACGTCACGCGTGATCGACGGGTTCTCGTCCTTGCGGCAGATCTTGTCGACCTCGTCGATGTAGATGATGCCCTGCTGGCACTTCTCGATGTCGCCGCCCGCCGACTGCAGGAGCTTCAGGATGATGTTCTCGACATCCTCGCCCACGTACCCGGCTTCGGTCAGCGTGGTCGCGTCGACGATCGTGAACGGCACCGAGAGCAGCTTGGCGAGCGTCTGCGCGAGCAGCGTCTTGCCGGTGCCGGTCGGCCCGATCAGGAGGATGTTCGACTTCGTCAGCTCGACGTCGTGCCGGCTGCGCGGCTGCTTCTGAATTTCGATCCGCTTGTAGTGGTTGTAGACCGCCACCGCGAGCTTCTTCTTCGTCCGTTCCTGGCCGATCACGTACTCGTCGAGGAACTTCTTGATCTCGGGCGGGGAAGGCAGCGACGAGCGGACGCCGCGCGTCTCGAACCGGTTGTCGTCCGCGATGATGTCGTTGCAGACCTCGACACACTCGTCGCAGATGAAGACCGTCGGTCCGGCAATCAGCTTCCGGACGTCGTTCTGATCCTTGTTGCAGAACGAGCAACGGAGGACTTCGGTCTCACCGTTCTTCTTGACCATGTGGGGGCTGTGCTCCCGCGCGAGGCCCGGACTAACGCCGGGTCGCCCTTTCCGACCCGTTACGCCCGTTTGCGGATGACATCATCAATAATACCGTATTCTTTGCCCTGTTCGGCCGACATGATGTAGTCACGTTCCGTATCTTCCTGGATACGCTTTCCCGACTGACCAGTGTGCAGCACGAGGATTTCGTTGATCCGCTCGCGCATGCGCAGAATCTCTTTCGCGGCAATGTCGATGTCGGTCGCCTGACCGCCCAGCCCGGACATCCAGGGCTGATGGATCAGGATGCGTGAGTTCGGCAGAGCAAAGCGCTTGCTTTTCGCGCCCGCCGCCAGGAGCACGGCGGCAATCGACGCCGCCTGTCCAATGCAGTTGGTCTGGACATCGGGCTTGATGAACTGCATGGTGTCGTAGATCGCAAACCCTGCAGTAATCGAGCCGCCCGGGCTATTGATGTAGAGGTGGATGTCCTTGTCGGGATCCTCCGCCTCGAGGAACAGCATCTGGGCAATCGCCAGGTTGGCGACGGAATCATCAATCGGCGTGCCGATGAAGATGATGTTGTCCTTCAGCAACCGCGAAAAGATGTCGTAGGCCCGCTCACCTCGGTTCGTCTGCTCGACGACCATCGGGACAAGCTGCATCCTGGGCTCCGTATCACGCATATAAGGGATCAGACGCGTTTTAGACCGTCCGGGATCGAAGCCGACGTTATGGGCTGTGCGGTGTAGAAGCAACCCGAGAAAGCGGGCAGCTCGGCAGGCTCGATTTACTCCTCAGCAATTGTAGCACGCGATCTGAGGAAGTCAACCGCCTTTTCTCTCCGTAAACTCGTGTAAAGGCTGGAGATACGGCCCTCTTTCTCGAGCCGCGCTCTGACCGCGCCGGCAGGCCGGTCCATTGCCGCCGCGTACTTCTCTATTTCGGCATCAACCTCGCTCGACTCCACGGCTATCTGTTCGCGCCGCGCAATTTCGTCGAGCACGATGGCGCTCGCCACCGTCTCCCGCGCCGAATCCCGCTGACTGTCGCGGAAACGTTGCCAGTCGATGCCGGCCTGCCGAGGGTCGACGCCCTGCTCGACGAGACGGCGGACGAACTCCTCGATTCGGCGTTCCAGCTCGCGCTCGATGAGCGCATCGGGCACTTCGAACGTCACCCTCGCGGCAAGCTGCCGCAGGAGATCGGTGCGCATGTCCCGTTCCGCGTTCCGGTCAGCCTCGGCTTGCAGATCGGCGCGGACCCGCTGCCGCAGCGCCTCCAGCGTCTCGAACTCGCCGAGATCCTTCGCGAACTCGTCGTCGAGGACGGGGACGACGCGCTTTTTCAGTTCCTTCACCGTCACCCCGTAATGGAGCGTCGTGCCGGCCAGTTCCTTGACCGAATAGTCGGCAGGATAGTCGACCGGAAAGCGCTTCTGCTCGCCGATTGCCATGCCGATGACCTGCTCGTCGAACCCGGGCGGATTTGATGCCGCGCCAATCTCGATCGACACGTTCTCGTGGGTATCGGCCGGCTCGCTCGGCGACTCGCGCACGAGATCGACGACCACCGTGTCGTTCGCCTCGACGTCGCGGCCTTCCACCGGCTCATAGCGCGCTGCCCGCTGCCGCAGACGCTCGAGCGCCTGCGAGACGGCATCCTCCTCGACGACTGCCGGCGGCCGCCGCAACTTTAACGCGGTGTAGTCACCGGGATCGAAAGCCGGCACGGTTTCAAAATTCGCCGTGAATTTCAGCGGCTGGCCTTCCTCGACCAGGACGTCCTTGATATCAGGGGTATCGACCGGCTCCATGCCGCGCTCCCGCAACGCATCGTCGACGGCGCGCGGAATCAGATCGTGCGCAACGTCATGAAGGATTTGGTCGCGGAACCGCTGCCGCACGACCTTGGCCGGGACCTTGCCGGGTCGGAATCCCGGGATGCGGGCTGCCTTACTGTAATCGCGCGCAATGCGGTCGATTTCGGCGTCGACCACCGAGCTGGGGATTTCGACGACGAGCTGCTTGCGGGTGTCGGAGACGTCCAGGAACTCGGTCTTCATGTGAAGCAACTCTCAACTGTAGCACAGCGATGCCCAAGCTAAAGCTTGGGCCTACGTACGATTGCGTCGCCCATCCCGGCGTACGTAGGCCCGAGCTTCAGCTCGGGCAACACGTCGTGCACGCTTGTGCGTCTGACGCACGTCGGCCGCTTCTACCGCCTTCGCCGTCGACGCGCGAACAATCAGCTCGGGTTCCACGTGCACCATCCGCGGCGCTCTGGCCGTGCGCCCTGCGGCGATCCGTTTGACCATTGTCTCGGCCGCGATTTCGCCCATCTGGCGCAGCGGCTGCCGCACCGTCGTCAAAGGCGGGTTGTGCGATGACGCGCTCAGGATGTCGTCGAAGCCGACGACCGACACATCGTCCGGCACCCGGAGGTTGGCGTCGCGAAGGGCACCGATCGCACCAAACGCAGACAGATCGTTGAAGGCAAAGATCGCCGTGAAGCCCGGTCGTGTCCGCAGCAGCTGACGCGTGATGTCGTAACCCGCTTCCGGCAGCGGCCCGTCGCCTTCGAGCTGTACGACGAGCTGTCGATCGAGCATGACGTTGAGGCGCGTGGCGGCGTTCCTGATCGCGCGCCAGCGGATGTAGGTGTCGGAGCTGAAGGTCTGGCCCTTGATCACGGCAATGCGGCGGTGCCCCAGCGATTGAAGGTGCTTCAGCGCGAGGGTCGCGGCGCGGTCGTGATTCAGGATGACGTTCGTGACACCCGCCGTATTGTGATGGCCCGACACAGCGACGATCGGCACCGGCAGCACTCGCTCGCACGGCGTGTCGATTGCAATCAGGCCTTCGACGGCGCGGTCGAGCAGCAGCCGCGGGTACTCGTCGAGCAGGTCGCGACGATGGCGATGGCTCGCGACAAAATAAAGAAAGCCCTCCTGCAAGAGGCGATCTTCAATGCCGCGCAGGACGAGCGTGGCATACCCCTCGCTGATTTCGGGGACCAGCACGCCGATCGTGAAGCTGCGTTGGCGCCTGAGCGATCGGGCCAGCGTGTTCGGCCGGTAGTTGAACTTCCGCGCCGCCGCGACGATGCGCTCCTGCGTCGCCCGCGGGATGGCTGCGGCGCCGGGGGCCTGATTGAGAACGAGCGAGACGGAGGCCGGCGACAGGCCGAGGTGATCGGCGAGCACCCGTAGGGTTACTGGGCCCGACTCGGGGGACGCTTGAGCAGCGGCTTTGCGACTCGCCATTTTGTGGAGCGAAGTGTCCCACGCGCTGAGGCCGTCGGCAAGACCTTGCCCCGCCGCTTGACGCCACAACGCCAGGACCTGTTAGGAATAGAATTGCTAAATCGATTTAGTCGTTTGATAGCGGAGTGGAGCGGCCGATACAGGGGGAATGCCGCTCTGGGGGCCGGTCGCGGGCACGACCGGCCCCTTTTCTTTGTACGGTCCCCGTTCTTTGCACGTAGGCTCGAGCTTTAGCTCGGGCTCTCGGGCCTTGTACGTAGGCCCGAGCTTTAGCTCGGGCTCTCGGGTCTTTACGTAGGCCCGAGCTTTAGCTCGGGCTCTCGGGCTCTCAGGTTGGACCTAAAAGGTCCGCCCCCGAGAAGCTCGCGCGCGACGTACTGGGACGTCTTCGCGCCACTGGGCGGCGTCCTCCTGCGCGTGAGCGGGCGGTGTGCTCCACATCAGGGCGAGAACGACAAGGGTGGTGGCGGCCTTCAGAGTCATGACTGGCGGAGGATTTTCAGCCACGAACAGAGCACCAGCACGATGAGCGCCACGAGCGGAACCGCCAGGCCCGCGCGCAGGTCGCCGGCGGCGCTCGAGACCGCGCCGACGACCCATGGCATGACTGCGCCACCGAAGCCGCCGGAGGCGTAGAGCGGGCCGGCAGCGGCCGGTGCGAGCGTGCTGATCGATCGCGTGACGAGCGCCCAGAGCAGCGGGAAGATCGCCGACAACCCGAGCCCTGTCGCGGCGGCGCCCGCAATCACGCCTTTCTGCGTGGAGGTAGCAAAGATGATCACCAGCACGCCAGTGGCGGCGAGCGCGAGCCCGCTCCGAATCAGCACGGATTCGCTGACGCGCTTCAACGCCACCGTGGCGAGAAGGCGGCCGGTGGTTAGCGCCGCCCAGAATGCGGTCGGCGCGAGCGCCCAGGCAGTCGATGCGCCGGCCACCATGCGCCGTGCGAACTCCGCCACCCACCCCGCGACCGCGTTCTCGGTGCCGACATAAAGAAAGATCAGCGTACCGAAGAGCACGGCGCGCCCCACCAGTCCTCTCTCTCCTGCGCCCTGTAGTTGTGGAGGCGGGGCTTGAGCCCCGCCGGTCTCTGCCCGGTCCGCCGCAACGGGCTCGACGCGCCGCGCGGCGCTGAGCAGCGTCGCGGGGATCGCGAGCGCGCACACGATCGCCATGAGTGCGCAGCTGATCCCCAGCGCCGCCATCGGGACGGCAACGCTGTCGACCGTGCCGAACGATCGCACGATCATCGGCCAAATGACGGCGCCAACGCCCCACGACACGTTCACCAGGCTCAGCGCGCTGGCCGCGCGATCGGGCCGCAGCGCGGCAATTGCAATGTTCGTCAGCGGCAGCACGAACCCGAGGCCCAGGCCGTAGATCACCGTCGCGACGACGCCGATCGCATGCGATGCCAGGCCGATCGTGAACGTGCCCATCGCGAGCAGGCTGAACCCGAGCGCGATCGCCCCGCGTGCGCCAATGCGCGCCGCCAGGCCTGGCGCGATCAGCGTCGCCGTCATCGAGCTGAGAAACTGCGCGGTGAACAGGCTGCCTGCCACCACATCGCTCATCCCCCAGCGGGTGGTGAGCGCCGGAAGGATCGGGCCGAGCAGCGTCGTGGCCATGCCGGCAACGACGAAGCCGGCGTGGAGGACGAGCGTGGCCGCGGACATGCGGGGGAAGTATAGAGGGTCCGCCTTCGCGCTAGGCGCTACGGCGCGACAAGTCTCCGCCTGCATTCATCAGCGGAGGTTTGCGAAAGGGGGGAGTCGAACCCCCACGGCCTTTCGGCCACTGGATCCTAAGTCCAGCGCGTCTGCCAGTTCCGCCACTTTCGCCCGGGAAGGATCGATCGCGACGGTAACATGCGGCCACACGGGTCGCAAGGTCGAACGGGTCGAGCGGGTCCGATCGGGTCGAGCAGGTCGATCGGGTCTGAAATCGAAGCACGAGATCCCAACAGCTGGTCCGCCTGCATCCGCGTCGTCCGTGACCGATCAGAACCGGGGGCGTTCGCGACAGGCTAAGCGACGACGGAATCCGCGACGATTAGGCGGCGACGGTGGGACGAAGGTTCGGGGCCGCGAGGTTCGCGACCCAGGCCGCCTGGCGGATGCGCCGCTTGCTGACGTAGCGCGCGCGGTCGGCGCCCTCGATGAGGTCGTTCAGCGTCGGACGCTCGGGCGGCGTCAGCACGGAGAAGCCGCTGCCGAACGAAAGCGCGTACGGCGCCTTCGATCCGAGGTTGTGCTGCACAAGCGCCTCGTCGAGCCGTGCCGTCACCCGCAGCGCTCCCGCACGATCGACATCGAGGGCAATTGCGACGAACTCGTCGCCGCCAAGGCGCGCGACGACGTCCGATTCGCGGAACGTGCACCGGAGGATCGAGGCCGTCGCGGTGATCGCCTGGTCGCCGGCGGCGCGGCCGAACGAATCGTTGATCGCTTTCAGGCCGTCGACGTCCAGCTGCACGATCGCCAGCCCGCGTCCGTGGCGAAGTGACTCGCGCCGCAGATGCTCGCCGATCGCGAAGAAGCCGCGCCGATTGTAGAGGCCGGTCAACTCGTCGCGCAGCGCGAGATCGGCAAGTCGCTGCTGCAACCGCTGACGCTCGATCGCCTGGCGCAGCGATCGCATGAGTCGGTCGGTCGTGAGATCCGAGAAGACCAGGCACTCCTGGGCCCCTGCCTGAAGCGCTTCGGTCGTGCGAAGGGCGCAATCGTAGCGAAGGAGGCCGAGGACAGTCGGTGGCTTCGGCTGTCCGGCGCGCGTCAGCTCGGAGAGCTCCGTCCCGTCGATCATCGCGAGGTCCACGACGACGGCGTCGAGCCACTGGCTGCCGAGGGTTGCGCCGGCACTCGCGACCGTGGTGGCCCGCTGTACGCGGGTACCACGCGCCTGAGACAGCAGGTGCTCCAGCGAAGCGCTGACGAGCGAATCCCCCGAGACGATGAGGACGCCAAGAGACGGCGAGGGCATGTGCAGCTCATGTGTGCAAGACGTGTGCGAGGGCGCACGATCAGCGCGGCCGTGTGCCGGAATGCGCAGAACTGACAAGGCGTCTCTCAACGCACTGTCAAAAAATTGATGAGTTGGCAGTGCAGCTGTCAAGCGATCGACGTTTTTCGACAGTCGCGGCGCTTTCGAGCGGCCTGAGGGCCGAAAATCTCGTCGGCCCGCTGTCAACGTCGTGGATCGAGATTCGTCAGCAGCAGCTCGGTAACTTCTCCGCGTGCGTCTGGTCGCGAGTTGATGGCGCGGCGCGCGGGAAGCCGGTACAGCCGAAGTCCAGCCGCCGCCACACTCGGATCATCCTCGTAGAGGCGGGCGATCGCCGGCGCGCTCGAATTGCTGACCATCACATGACACCCCCGCGCTGCCAGCATCGTGGCCACATCCCGCAGGCGACAATGGTGGGTCAGCGTGAACGGCTCCGGGGTATACGCCGTGAAGCGCGCGGTCGCGGAGATCGGTGCGTACGGCGGATCGAAGTACAGAAAGTCGCCTGGCCGCGCCTTCTTCAGAACGGCATCGAAGGCGGCGAGGCGAATCGAAACGCCGGGCCGCGCCAGGATGCGCGAAATGGCGAACACGTGTTCAGGGTCGAAGATTCGGGGCCGCGCGTACCGGCCCGCAGGGACGTTGAAGCGGCCATCGCCATTCAACCGGAACAGACCGTTGAAGCCAGTGCGGTTCAGATAGATCAACATCGCGGCAAGCGCCGGCGTATAGGTGGTCGCGCGCGAGGGGAGTTGGCTGCGGAGCGCGTTGAACTGCTCGCGCACCTCGTAGTAGTGGCGGTCACCGTCAGCGGCATGCCCGTGCGCCAGATGCTCCAGCGCGGCAACCACGCCCGCCGGATCGTCCCGCACCATCCGGTAGCAGCCGACGAGATCCCGGTTGCTGTCGGTCAGCACCACCCGTCGCCCCTCGAGTGCACCCGCACCGTGGAGATCAAAAAAGACCGCGCCGCTGCCGACGAACGGCTCGAAATAGGCGCCGAACTCGCGTGGATAGAAGCGTCTGAACGCGGGCAGAAGCTGGCGCTTGCCTCCGGCCCACTTGAGGAGCGGACGTACCGATTGCGGATTGCGGATTGCGGATTGCGGATTCCGCTCCGCGGATTGCGAGTGGCCGATTGCGGATTGGCCGATTGCGGATTGGCTGATTGCGGATTGGCTGATTGCGGATTCGGTATCGCGATGGCCTCGGCCACATTAAGCACGATGCGGAAGATCTCGTCAATTGCGGATTGCGGATTGCGGATTGCGGATTGGTGGCTTTTCGAGTCCTCGAGTTCTCGACCTAGACCTTCAGCGATTCCAGATACTTCAGCGTGACGGGCACCTGTTCTTCCGCCTTCGGGTGCTCGTCCTCGATGTAAAACATCTTCGTGCCGCCGGCCTTGGCGGCCTTGAGGACGGCGGGCCAATCGACCTGTCCTTGTCCGAGCGGCACGCTGGTGTCGTCCGGCGCCGAGCCCGTGGGATCCCCGAGCGGCGTGCCCTTGGCAATGTCCTTTAGATGCATCAGAAGGAAGCGGCCGGGGTACTTCGTCAGCAGCGCCGCCGGGTTGCCGCCGCCACGCATCACCCAGAACACGTCCATCTGGAATGCGACGTCTTTCGGCGACTGCTTCATCAGCGTGTCGAGCAGCGTGCCATCGGGCGACGCGCCGAACTCGTACCCGTGCACGTGATAGAAGAACTGCAGCCCTTCGCCGGCGAGCGTCTTGCCCCACTTGGCGAAGTCGGTCGAAGCCTGATCGACATGCTGGCGCGTGAACGGGCCCTGGTGCGGGATCCACGCCGTGCCGACGTACGAGCAGCCCATATCCTTGGCGTCCTTCACCACCGACGTGAGGTTATCGCGCAGCGTCTCGTAGCCTGTCAGCATGCTTTGCATGCGGAGTCCGTACTGGCCGAGGAGCGCCTTGAACTCCGCGGCGGTCTTCCCCGGCAAGGTGCCGCCTTCTACGTCCTCGAAGCCCCAGTCCTTCACCAGCTTCAGCGTGCCGGGCACGTCTTTCGCCATCAAGTGGCGCAGCGTATAGAGCTCGAGACCGAGGACGCCGGGAAGATTGTGCTTCGGCGCCGCGATCGAGCGGCTGGTCATGAACGGCAAGGCAGCGGCGCCCGCGGCGACCGTCTGCAGGAATTGACGTCGAGAGGAGTCGGCCATGCGCGAATAATAATGCAGGTATGCCGCTCATCGACGAAGGCCAGAAAGCGCCCGCGTTCTCGCTGCCCGACCAGTCCGGCAAGACCCACAGCCTGAAGGACTATGCCGGCCGTCCGGTCGTGCTCTACTTCTATCCCAAGGACGATACACCCGGCTGCACGACCGAGGCGTGCAGCTTCCGCGATGCGCTGCTTGACTTCTCCAAGGTCACGGCTACGGTTCTCGGTGTCAGCGTGCTCGATACGGACAGCAAGGCGAGGTTCGCGAAGAAACACTCGCTGAACTTTCCGTTGCTCGCCGATCCCGATCACGCCGTCGCCGAGCGCTATGGCGCCTGGCAGGAGAAGAGCATGTACGGCCGCAAGTACATGGGCGTCGCGCGGATCACCTACCTGATCGACGCCTCAGGTAAGGTCGCGAAGCGTTGGGACAAGGTCAGCGTTTCGAAGCATGGTGACGAAGTCCTTGCAGCGGTAAAAGCGCTCTAAACAACGTCTCCCACGCGGGGTCTCCCCGTGCCACCCGCTCGAAGTACGCCCGAGCTTCAGCCCGGGCACTCGGCGGCGCGAAGCCTGCCGCCCCGAGATACCGAGGCGGGCCTAACGTCGCTTCCCCTGGCCCGTCTAACCTTAGCGACACCGTGGACGACGCTGAAGACTTCGTCCTCGCCCAGGCGAGGGCAGGAAATCGGGACGCGTTCCGCACGCTCGTGGAGCGGCACAGCCGCGCCGTCTTCCGGGTCGCCTTTCGAATCATGGGCAACGAGCAGGATGCCGAGGACGTGGTGCAGGAAACCTTTTTGAAGGCCTATCGGGAGCTGTCGCGCTTCGAGGCACGGTCAGGCTTCGGCACCTGGATCCACCGCGTCGCCGCCAATTGCGCAATTGACGCCATCCGCCGCCGGCCCAAACACGTCGTCCAGGACTCCGCCGATGATGCCGAGCCGCTCCTCGCGCGGTTGGCGAGCCCGGCGCCGGGACCCGAACGTCAGGCCGCCGGCCAGCAGCTGCGTGCCCGAATCGAAGCCGTCCTGCAGGGATTGACGCCGCTCGAGCGCGCGGCGTTCACGCTGCGGCATCTGGAGCAGCGGCCCGTCGAGGAAATCAGCGTCGCGCTGGGACAGAGCCCCTCCGCGACCCGCCACAGCATCTTCCGCGCCGTGGCCAAGATGCGGCGCGAGCTGGCGCCGCTCGTGAGGGCAAGCTCATGACCCACGTCACCGAAGAACATCTCGTTGCGTACGCGCTCGACGATGCCGAGTCGATGGCGCGCCGCGATGTCGAGGCGCATTTGGCGTCCTGCGGCGAATGTCGTGATTCGCTCGCGGAGCTGCGTCGCGTGCTCGAGGCCGCGTCCGAGCTCGAGGTACCCGAACGGCCGACGGACTATGGTGCGGAAGTGTGGGCGCGCCTCGCACCGCACCTGCACGATCGGCCGGCGCGCCTCGTGGTGACGTTGCGTCCGTGGCTGGCGGCCGCGGCGGTCGTGCTGCTGACCGTCGGCGCGTTCTTGATCGGTCGATGGTCGAGACCCGCGCAGGCGCCGATGCAGGTGGCCACGACGCTAACGGCGTCACCGGCGGCCGCCATTCGCGAGCGTGTCGTGCTCGCGGCGCTCTCCGATCACCTCGATCGCACCGAGCGAGGGCTGGTCGAGCTCGTGAACGCCGATGACCACGGCACCATCGACATCTCTGCCGAGCAGGCGTGGGCCCGCGATCTGCTCGACGCGAACCGGCTCTATCGTCAGTCGGCTCGAGGCACGGCATCGCCGGCTCTCGTCAGCCTGCTCGGCGAGCTCGAGCCGATTCTCCTCGACATCGTCCACAGCCCCAGCCGGCTGTCGCCTGACGAATTCCAATCGCTGCGATCGCGTATCGACGATCGGAGCCTCGTATTCAAAGTGCGCGTGACCGGCGCCGATCTGCGCGCGCGGCAACAGGCGCTGATTCATTCTGGAGAGAAAACGTCATGATTGCAGTGGTCCTGGTAGCCATGCTCGGCGGTCCGGCGCCGACCGTCTGGGTCGACGCGCGGCCCGTCTCCGCGCTCCTTGCCGAAGCGCCGCAGGATCCGCTCTATAAGCAGGGCACCGCGGCAATCGATCGCGGCGACTGGGACGCGGCGGTCAAAGCGTTCGGCGAGCTGGCGCGGCAGAAGGGCGAACGGGCCGATGCCGCGCTCTACTGGCAGGCCTACGCGCTCTACAAAGGCGGCCAGCCCGATGCCGCGCTCAAAACCTGTGCGACGCTCAAGACGACCTATCCACAGAGCCGATGGCAGCGCGATCGCCGCGCGCTGGAGCTCGAAATTCGGCAGGCCACCGGCCAGACGCCGCGCGTCGAGGCCGAGGACAGCGACGAGCTCAAGCTGATGGCGCTGAGCGGCCTGATGAATGCCGATCCGGACCGTGCCTTGCCGTTGATCAGGCAGATTCTGGAATCGGGCTCGTCCTCCGACAAGGTCCGCGATCGCGCGCTGTTCGTGCTCGCGCAGAGCGGATCGCCCGAGGCACGGCAGGCCCTCGTCGCCCTCGCCCGCTCCAGCGCCAATCCGGATCTCCAGGCCCGCGCGATCCAGAACCTCGGGCTCTTCGGCGGCCGCGAGAGCCGTCAATTGCTCATCGAGATCTACACCACCAGCCAGAGCATGCAGGCACGCAAGGCCGTGCTCGGCGCGCTGATGCTCTCCGGCGATCGCACAGGCCTTGCCGAAGTCGCGCGCAAGGAGACGTCGCCCGAGCTCCGCCGCGAAGCGATCAATCAGCTCGGCGTATCCGGCGGGCGCGAAGAGCTCTGGCAGATGTATCAGCAGGAGAAGGACGACGACACGAAGCGCGCCATCATGAACGCGCTGTTCGTGGGAGGCGGCCACGAGCAACTCACCCAGCTGGCGACAAAAGAGGCGGATCCGGATCTCCGGCGCGAAGCCATCGAGAAGCTCGGGCTGACCGGTCAGCAGAGCGCGCCCACGCTCAAGACGATTTACGCGACGGACAAGGATCCGACGATCAAACGTGCCGTCCTGAACGCCTTCTTCGTGCAGGGCAATGCGAAGGCGCTGATCGAGGTCGCAAAACAGGAGAAGGATCCCGGACTCAAGCGGGAAGCGATCGAGAAGCTGTCGGTCATGGGATCGAAAGAAGCCACTGAGTTTTTCATGGAGCTGCTCAAATGAGGCTGCGTTCCATTTTCGCCACGGGACTCTACCTCTCGCTCATCCCGCTCGTCGGGGCGACCGGCACATGGACCGAGCCGATGGCCGCCGCCCCGTTTGCTGAGGTCGAGGCCCCAACATTGACGCCAGTTGGCGCAACGCAAGAGGCGCAGGCGATGTCTCCGACGCCAACGATTCGCGCCGGACGGCTCGAGCGGCGCGATGCGTCGGCCGGTCTGTCAAAGGCGGTGGCCGCGATTGGAAGTGCGGAGAACGGAACCGTGTGGCTCGCGTGGACCGCGCCATCCCAGAGGACGCCGCAAGAGCGCTGGCGCGACCGATCGTGGTACCGCGTCAACCGCTGCGTCCTCGATGACGACGGCAACTTCCGCGACAGTGGCGGCATCGACGACGGCGCCGAACAGATTGTCATCTTCGTGCGTCTGGTCAGCCGCTCGATCGATCGCGTCGCGCTCATCGACTCGCGTTGCAGCGTCGATGCGGGCACGAAAACCGTGTACTTCCTGGATCGGGTCGCTTCGGCCGAAAGCGTGACGCTCCTGGCCGGACTGGTGCGGCAGGAAGCAGGGGACAAGGCAGGCCGTGACGACGAGGACCACAGCGACGGACACGGACGGCGAAACGCGCTCGTGGCGATTGCGCTGACGGATGACCCCACGGCCGATCGCGCGCTCGAAGAGTTCGTCGCGGCGTCGAATCCACGATGGCTGCGACGTGACGCTGCGTTCTGGCTCGGCGCCTCCCGCGGAACGGCCGGCGCGGTCATCGTTGAACGTCTGGCACGAACCGACAAGGACAATGACTTCCGCCAGCACCTGACGTTCGTTCTCACGCTAACCGGGGATCATGGGCTGGACACGTTGATCGATCTGGCGCGCAACGATCCGTCCAGCGGCGTGCGCGCCCAGGCTCTCTTCTGGCTCGGCCAGAAGGCAGGCGAGAAAGCCGTCAGCACGCTGCGCCACGCGGTCGATGCGGATCCGGACCATGACGTTCGCATCAAAGCCGTCTTCGCGATCAGCCAGTTACCGAAAGATCAGGCCGTGCCGAAACTGATTGAGCTCGCGCGGACGCATCGCGATCCGGATGTCCGCAAGCAGGCAATGTTCTGGCTCGGTCAGACCGGCGACGCGAGGGCGGTGGAGTTCTTTGAGGCGGTGCTGAAGAAATAGGCGCGGACGCCTACGTACCGACGGTCTGGTGCTCGAACAGCCGGCGGACGATGTCGACGAGCTCAGAAGGACGATAAGGTTTCGCGAGGAACGGCACGCCGTCCAGCCCGCTGCTGTCATCGGGCATGAAGCCGCTCGACACGATCACCGGCAACGAGGGCCAATGCCGCTGCATCTCCTTGAGCGTTGCCTCGCCGCTCATCCCCGGCATCGTCAGATCGAGAACGACCAGGCGCAGCGCTTTCTGCTGCGCGGAGCAAATCTGGAGCGCATCCTCGCCGGTCCCTGCTTCGACGACCGTGAAGCCGCTGCGCTCCAGGACGTGCCGCGCGACGCTGCGCACGGCGTCCTCATCATCCACGACGAGCGCCCAGCCGCTGCCTTTCCATTCGGCCGCAGGGACGGCACGGGCGACCGGCGCCTCGGCGGCTGCGGGGCTGGCCGGAAAGAGCACACGGAAGGTCGTGCCGCAGCCCGGCTCGCTGTTGACGTCGATCGCGCCTTTGTGGCTGCGCACGATGCCCAGCACTGCGGCCAGACCGAGGCCGCGGCCCGTGAACTTCGTCGTGAAGAACGGTTCGAATATGCGTGCGCGGGTGGCCGCATCCATGCCAACGCCGCTGTCGCTCACTTCCAGGTAGACGTACTCGCCGGCCGGGAGCTCCTCGTTCAGATACGTCCCCGCCAGCGTGCGCTCGTCGGCGTGAATCGTGGCGGTCCTCACCGAGACGAGCCCAGGCTCGCCCTGGAGTGCATCCGACGCGTTCGTGATCAGATTCATCACGACCTGCCGGAGTTGTGTTGCGTCGGCGACGATGCGCGGCATGTCGTCGCGAAGGTGCAGCGACAGCCGCGCCCGCTTCGATATGACACGCCTCAGGAGCTGCGTCATCTCGTGAACCACGTCCGAGAGGTTCAGGGTCTCGACGATGAACTTGCCCCGTCCTGAATATGCGAGCATCTGCCGGGTGAGCTCGGCGGCACGCTGGGCGCTCGTTTCGACGTCCTGCACGAACTGGCGCGCGGGTGAGTCGCTGGGAAGCTCGCTCAACGCGAGACTGGCATTGCCGAGCACGCCGACGAGCAGGTTGTTGAAGTCGTGTGCGATGCCACCGGCCAGGACGCCCAGGCTTTCGAGCTTCTGCGCGTTCCGCATCTGCTCTTCGCTTTGCCGCAGGTCGGCAAGCGCCTGCGCGTTGCTGATCGCCAGCGCGGCCTGATCGGCGACCCCCTGGAGGAGCGCGCACTCGTCGGCGCTGAATTCCCGGACGTCGCCCAGCGTCCACGCCGTGATCGTGCCGAGGAGCCGATCTTCGTGTCGCACCATTGCCGCGAGGCAGGTGCGAATCCCGGCGCGCTCGACCAGACCGCGATCGTTGGGAATCACCCGATCGCGGAACTCCGGGATCCGCAGCACGGGGCGGAACTCGTCGCGGATGCGCAACCACACTTCGGCGGGCACATTCGACAGAAGAGCCCGCCCGTCGTCGGTGAGCCCGGATGATGCGGCGAGACGCAAAGCGCCGGTCGACGGATCGAGCAGCGCGACGGACGCGGCGCACGTGCCGAGCATCGATCGCACCTCGTCGCAGACCGCATCAAGTACGGCTTGTCGATCGGTGTGGGAATTCAGACGTGCGGCCACGCGCAGCAGCGTTTCAAGGCGTGTCTTCTGGCGACGCAGCGCCTCGGAGGCCTGCGCTTCCGCTTCCTCAGCGCGAATGCGATCGGTGATGTCCACTGCCAGTCCCGCGACCAGCGTGTTGCGACCGAGGTTGTCGTGGAGCGGGAACTTGTAGGTAAGCCAGGCGTGATCCCCATCGGGGAGCGGCACGCGCTCGATGGTCTCCACCGAGACCTCACGCTCGAGGACCACGGCGTCGGTGGCATGCTGCGCGCGAGCCACCTCGGACGAGAAGACCTCGAAGTGGCTGCGCCCGATCCGTTCGGACTCTGCGATCTTGAACGAATCGAGATAGCGGCGGTTCACGTATAGGAACCGTCCTTCGGCATCCTTGATGAACGCGGCGGTCGGCGAGTTCGCCATGAACGCTTCGAAGCGGCTTTCGCTTTCCCGCAACGCCTCCCGCGAGTAGCGGCTCGTCGCGTTGGCCAGCGACCGCTGCTCGGCGATCACAATCCGGACGGCGAGCGCCCGCGGATCGATCGGCTTCAGGACGTAGTCGTTCACGCCCGACTCGAGCGCGGCCGACAGCCGCTCGAGCCGGTCGTCGGAGGTCACGGCGATGACGACGGCGTGGCGGCCGGCGGGGTGGCGGCGGAACTGACGGCAGAACGTGAGGCCATCCTGGTCGGGCAGGGCGGTATCGAGGACGGCCAGGTCGAAGGGGATGGCCGCTTCGTCTGGGCCGAGGGCCTTCCAGGCCGATTCCGCATCGGCGCAGCCCACCGCCTCATGGCGCCTGGCCTCCAGGGCGGACAGGATCGTGGCTCGCGTGTTGGCGTCGTCTTCGACGACCAGGACTCGCATCGGAAGAGCTGAAGCCAGCCCGACAGGCGCTGGCCCGCCTATCTTTCGGCTCGGCCTGGACTTGACTGCAGTCCGGCTCAGGTTGTGGCGCTTGGACTATACTCTCGCCGGTTTGCCATGAAAAAGCTCGCGATTGGCTGCGGAATCGTGCTGGTGATCGGGGTGATCGCCGGCGGCATCGGCGCCTATTATCTCTTCCACAAGGCCCAGACCATGATCGCGGGCCTCTCGGAGCTGAAGGGCGTGCCGGATCTCGAGCGGCAGGTCCGAAATACGTCTCCCTACAGTCCGCCCGCCTCTGGCGACCTGTCATCCGACCAGGTGGCCACCTACGTCGCCATCCGCGAGCAGGTGCGACGCACGCTGGGCGAGCGGGTGAAAGAGCTCGACGCCCGGTACAAGGCGCTGTCCGAGCGGATCAATCGCGATCAGCACTCGGCGCTCGATATCCCGGAGATGCTCGAAGCGTACAAGGACCTCGCGAGACTCTACGTTCTCGGCAAGCGCGCCCAGGTCGAAGCGCTCAACGCAAAGAATCTGTCACTGAGTGAGTACCGATGGATTCAGCAGCAGGCGTACAACGCGATCGGCGTGCCCTTCATGGACATGGACATCGCCAGGGTGATCGCGGACGTGCAAGCTGGCCGGGATCCAGGCAAGACGGGTCCCCTCGCCCACGACGTGCCCGCCGCATCGGGCAAGAACAAGGCGCTGGTCGAACCGCACCGGAAGCTGCTGGAAGACAGCGCATCGCTGTCGTCTCTCGGACTATAACCACGTCTGAACGGCGTTTCACTGTTATGACCTATAGACATCGCCTGTTGTCGCTCGTCGGTGCCATCGTCATTGCGTTCACGACGCTGGCAGCCGACCCGCTGCCCACATCGTCGCCCCAGTCACAAGGTATTTCGCCCGAGCGACTCGAACGTCTTCACACGTTCCTGACCGACGAGATCGAGGCCAGCCATTACAGCGGAGCGGTGCTGCTCGTGGCGCGCAACGGCCGCGTCGTCGACTGGCGCGCGGTCGGTTTGCGCGACCGCCAGGCCGCCCTCGCGATGGAAAAGGACACGATCGTCCGCATCTACTCGATGTCAAAGATCGTCACGACCGTCGCCGCCATGACACTCGTGGAGGACGGTCGCATCCGTCTGGACGACCCTGTCGAAAAGTACCTGCCGTCGCTTGCGAAAATGCGGGTGTGGACCGGCGGCACCGAGAAGAAGCCGACGCTCACCGCGGCCAAGCGTCCCATTACCATCAAGCAGCTGCTCACGCACACGTCCGGGTTCATTTACGGCTTCGGCAGCGCACCAATCGACAAGCGTTATCAGAAGGCCGATGCCTACGCGTCGTCGTCCATGGACACGTTCGTCGAGACCATGTCGAAGCTGCCGCTGGCGTTCCAACCGGGGGAGAAGTTCGGCTACGGGTTCGGCATTGATCTCGCCGGCGCCATCATCGAGAAAGTCACCGGGCAGAGTCTCGATCAATATGTCGCGGCGAAGATCACAGGGCCGCTCGGCATGGTCGATACGGGCTACTCGGTTCCCGCCGAGAAGCGGCAGCGCCTCGCGAAGATCTACTCCCGCGAGAAGGACGGCACGCTGAAGGAGGCCGAGGTCGTGGCCAGTGTCAACGTGGATGGAACCGGCTTCGCCCGCGGCGGGGCGGGGATGTTCTCAACGATTGGCGATTACGCACGGTTCGGACAGATGCTGCTGAACGGCGGCGAGCTCGATGGCACGCGTGTGCTGGCGCGAAAGAGTGTCGAGCTGATGATGGCCAATCAGCTGGGGAACCTGACGGAGCCAACGACCGAACCGGGCGGCGGCTACGGCTTTGGCTACGGCGGCGGAGTGCGCGTGACGCTCGGCGGCGAAAGCGTGCCCGGGTCGGTCGGTCAGTTCGGGTGGGCGGGAGCCGCGACGACGTATTTCAACATCGATCCGAAGGAGAACACGATGGTCCTGCTGTTCATGCAGCACTTCCCGTTCAACGAGGACGATATGTTCGGCAGGATGTCAGCGATCTTCTACAGCAGCCTGGTGAAATAGGGAAGACGAAAGGCGAGGAACGGACCAGGACGTACGTAGGCCCGAGCTTTAGCTCGGGCATTTGTGGCGTTAGCCCAAGCTAAAGCTTGGGCCTACGTACGTGCCAGCAGCGCGAGAACGATTCGCGACCACTCGGATGCCAGATCGTCGGTGGCCACGGTCTGGCCTGCGCGGCGATACCAGTAGGCAGCATTCCCGAGGTCGCCTTCCTTGCGATGCAGATACGCGTGGACCCACGCGCCGGTTTCGTCGTCCACCTCCTGCGCAATCTGGTGGGCGCGCTCCCAGTCCCCGCGCCCGTCGTGCCACAGCGCGCGGAGCGAATCGCTCAAACCGCTGGGCGGTTCCGCATCGCGAAGCGTTCGTCTGATTTCATCGAGTGTCACGTCGCGCTCCCGGCGGGGCTAGAAGCCCGCCCCCATACCTCTCTAAGGAGAATGTTGACATGATTCGACGCTCGGTAGGTGTGGTCGCGGCTCTGGCAATTGGATGGTTGAGCGTGATCGGCGGCTCCGGCGAAGGGACCGATGCCGCCCACGATCGGCTGATTGCGGCGCTCCTCGGATCGACGCCGCTTCAATCAGATCTCGAGGCGCTCAGCGACCGGATCGGCGGCCGCGCCACCGGCTCCGAGGCGAACCGCCGAGCCGTTGATTGGGCCGAATCGCGGCTTCGTGAAGCCGGTGTCACCGTCCGGCGGGAGGCGTTCACGGTGCCGGTCGGCTGGCTCGAACGGTCGGCGCGTGCTGAGGTGAAGGGTGCGGGTGTCCAGCTCGCGCCAGCCGTTGCCGCGATGCCGTACTCGGTCAACACGCCGGCAGCCGGAACGTCAGGCGCCCTGCTCGATGGCGGCCGCGGGACGGAGGCAGATTTTGCCCGGCTTGGAACGAGCGCGAAGGGGGCATTCCTGCTGATCTCGCAAGATCAGCTCGCGGACGTGGATGGCTTGTTCCGCGAATACAACGAGACGGCCGCGATCGAGCAGCGCGCCGCGGCCGCTCACGTGAGCGGACTCGTCTACATGAGCTCGCGCGCGCCGGGTATCCTGTATCGCCACAACGTCGCTGTCGGCCCTGCGAACACGAGACCGATGGTCGTGATGGAACGGAACGCGGCGGCCAAGGCGTTGCGGCTGCTTGCCGCCGGTATAGCGCTGACGATCACGCTTCATCTGGACGTCGACGCCGCGCGCAATGCGCAGAGCGAGAACGTGATCGGCGAAATTCGCGGGCGGGAGCGGCCGGAAGACATCGTCATCTTCGGTTCGCATCTCGATGCCTGGGATCTCGGCGGTGGCACGCTCGACAACGGCGCGAACATCGCGCTCCTGATCGACGTGGCCCGACAGATGGCCAAACTTGGCGTGGCGCCCGCGCGGACCGTGCGGTTCGCCATGTGGAACGGCGAAGAGCTCGGGATGCTCGGATCGCTCGGCTACGTGAAGACGCACGCGGCGGAGCTCGATCGTCATGTCGTCGCAGAGTCGACCGATCTCGGTTGCGGGCGAATCACGGGATTCTTCACCGGTGGACGGCCAGACGTGGTGCCCGTTGTCGATCGGCTGCTGCAGCCCCTCTCAGGCTTTGGACCGTTCACGCAGATTGATGTCCCTCTGGTCGGCACGGACAACTTCGACTTCATGCTCGAGGGTGTCCCCAACCTCGTCGCCAATCAGAAGCCGGCACTCTACGGCCCGAGCTATCACGCGTCCAACGATCAAATGGAACAGTGCGATGTGGGCGACTTGAAGCTGAACGCCGCCGTGATCGGCGGGTTGATGTGGAGCTACGCCAACGACACGACGAGACTACCGCGCCACACACACGCCGAGGTGCAGGCGCTGATGGATCGCACCGATCTCGACGATCAGATGAAGACCTTCAACCTGTGGGAGAGCTGGGTGAGGGGCGGTCGGGGGAGGAAACCCTGATCAGTGCTGCACTGCTGCACCGCAGCACTGTGATCAGGCGCGCGACATGAACTTCTGGAGCGACCACGGCGCGCGATAGGCCTTCATCACCAGCTTCTGCGCCTCGTCGTCGCCCACAATCCGCTCGGTTTTCGCATCCCATTGCACGCGACGGCCGACGCGGAACGCGATGTTGCCGAGATGACAGGCGAGCATCGAGTTGTGTCCGATCTCGACGTCGGAACGTGGTGCCTGCCGCGAGTCCATGCAGTCGAGGAAGTTACGGACGTGTGCCAGATGATAGTCGCCGCCGCCTGTCCCTCGCCGCGGCTCGCCGATCATGCGGTAGCGCTTGGTCTGGCCGGGCGGTGATTCGGTCTCGGGCAGCACTTCCCATCCGCCACGATCCACGACCAGCACGCCGTTGTTGCCGTGGAACGCGACGCCATGGTCGCGCATGTACGGGCCCTGACCAATCGCTGTGGCGTGCTCCCACATCAGGCTGAAGCCGTCGTACTCCCACAACGCCTGCTGGGTATCGGGCGTCTCCTCAGCGTCATCGGGGAAGCCAAACTTGCCACCAACCGAGACCGCGGCCTTCGGCGCCGTCACGCCCATGCCCCAGTTCGCGATGTCGATCATGTGCGCGCCCCAATCGGTCATGAGGCCGCCGGAGTAGTCGTAGTACCAGCGGAAGTTGAAGTGGAAGCGGTTTTTGTTGAACGGGCGTTTGGGAGCGGGCCCCAGCCAGAAATCGTAGTCGACCGTTGACGGCGGATCGCTGTCGGGTACCTTCGGCACATTGCCCATCCAGTCCTGGTACGCCCACGCCTTCACGACGCGAATCGTACCGAGCTTGCCGCTCTTCACGTACTCGACGGCGTCGGCATAGTGTTGCGCGCTTCGCTGCTGTGTGCCCATCTGGACCACGCGATTCGTGCGGCGGGCGACGTCCACCATCACGCGGCCCTCGCCGATGGTCAGCGAGAGGGGCTTCTCGACATAGACGTCCTTCCCCGCTTCGCACGCCATGACCGTGGGCAGGGCATGCCAGTGGTCCGGCGTTGCCACGATGACGGCGTCGATGTCGGCCCGTTCGAGGACGCGGCGGAAATCGCGTGTGACGAGATCCGGGGTCTGGCTGAAGTCACGACCGATGAACTCGCGGACCTCCGCGCTTTGCGCGTCGTCGACGTCGCAAAGCGCGACGCACTCCGCCCCCGAGCGCAGCATGTCGCGGAGGTCGCCAGTGCCCATCCCGCCGCAGCCGATCAGACCGACGCGTACTCGCCGGTTTGCCCCGGCAACGCGATCCTGCGAGCGCGCGGTCCGCGCCGTGGCACGCCTCGGAAGTGTTGCCCCGGTAACGGACAGGGCACCGACGGTCTTGAGAAACGAGCGGCGAGAGCGCGAGGTCATGGTTCCTCCGGGAATCGTCCGGAACGGGCCTTCTTGTACTGCATTGCCGCAAAAGTGCCAAGCGTCAGGCGCGATCAGGACCGCTCAGACGTTAGCTCGTCCATTTGCACACAGAATTTGACGGCAGCGCTTCGTTACGGCGCGGAAGCACCCGATGATTGCCTTCGTGGATCTTTCGGTACCGATCACCTATACGATCCATCCCGACCGCTCGCTCATTGTCGTGACTCGCCTGCGCCGCACGACGTTCGACGAATGGTTGCAGGCCATCACGGCCCTTCTTTCCGATCCTTCCTTCCGGCCTGGTCTGCATGTCGTCGACGACGTTCGCGCGGTCAACACGGTTCCAGCCCGCGCCGACGTCGAGCGTTTCGCGCGATGGATTCACGATCATGCGGCCCGGCTTGGCGCGGTCAGGTGGGCCATGGTCGTTCCGCCCTCCGCGCACGCGCAGTTCGGCATGGCGCGGGTTGGGGAGGCGCTGACCGCCGGCAGTGGGGTCACCCTCCGCGCGTTTACAGATTTGCAGGCGGCGTTTGCGTGGGTTAGTGAGGGCGTCGAGCCCGCGTGGGACTGAGACGTCGGGTTACGCTGGTTGCCCAGGTTTCCCAGGTTGTTCGAGTTGATGTGGTTTCGCGGGTTCGAACCCGCGTCACCAACCTGAGCACCCCGATGACCGAGGAACCTGAGTAACCTGGGCAACGACGAAGCGATGTCTTAGGTCGTGGCGACCGGCAGCTTGAGGACTTGCCCGGGCTTGATCTTGTCGGGATCCGTCAACTGGTCGCGATTCGCGTTGAAGATTTCCATGTAGGCGTTGGCGTTGCCGAGATGCTCCTTGGCGATCTTGCTCAGCGTGTCGCCCGGCTTGACGGTGTAGGTCGCCTGTGCAGCCGCGGCCGCCGGTGCCGCCGCCGGTGCGGCCGTCGCCATGGGCTGAACGCGGATCTCGGCCACCACTTCCTGCTGCCAGCTGCTCGAGGTCTTGATCGCATTCCAGATCTGGTTCTTCTCATCCTCGGAATTGACGACGCCGTTGAAGTAGAGCTTGCCGTCTCGCTCTTCCGCAGCGCCCTGCATCCGCAGGCCCTTGGCGATCTGGATCGCATGGTCGTACTTCTGTCGCAGGTTCATGATGTTCTCCTCGTGAGTTCGTCTCGCGGCGCACCCTCGACTATCCTGTGCCCCGCCGGTGCCGTCAACCTGAGCCATTCTCAAGCGCGGCCGCCGCCATGCTCGCGCGAGCATTGGCCCGACTGAAGTCTCGCCCGACTGCGATTTCGGACGGTGCTGGTCGACTGAAGAAGGCGGGACTTCCTCGTGAGGACGCTTCCTAGTCCGTCGCAGCTATTGCGCGGAGCTTCTGCTCGTTAACCGTGACGCCGAGCCCAGGGCCGGTCGGTGGGGCAAGCATGCCGTCCTTCGGAACGAATGGCTGATCGATCACCGAGTGCGCGAGGAACTGCGGACCGTTGAGAGCACAGGGACGTGCCTGTCCGATGGACGAGAAGAGCGCGAGCGTTGCCGCGAGCGATATGTCCGGATCGGTCAGGCCGCTTGCGAGCCACATCAGGCCCGCATCCTGGACGATCTCGATCTGGCGTCGCGCCATCAACAGCCCGCCGCAGCGCGCCGGTTTCATCGCGACGCCGTTCAGCATCCGCAAGCGGATGAACTCGACGAGCTCGTCGGCCGAGACAATGCCTTCGTCCATCAGAATGGGAAGCGCCGCTTGTTTCGCGAGCGCCTGGTATCCCGCGATCTGATTCGGGCGGAGTGGCGCCTCCAGCACTGCGACGCCGGCATCGGCCAGCCTTGGCGCGACGGCCACCGCGGTGGCGACGTCGTAGCCACAGTTCGCATCGGCCCAGAGAAAGCCGTCGGGGACGCGCGCTTTCACCTTGCGGCACAGCGCCAGATCGAACCCGGGATCCGGCGCAACCTTGACGTTGAAATGCTGGTAGCCACGGGCACGGCCCGCATCGATCAACCCGTCGACCTCGTCGATCGTTTTGGGATTCAGGGTCCAGCTCAGTGTCAGCGCCGACCCCGGCGCCCGGTTCCACAGCGCGGTCACGTTCACGCCGCGCGTGCGCGCCGCCAGATCGTGAAGCGCGAGATCGATGCCGGCCTTCGCGATCGGTTGGCCTGTCGAGAACGCCGGCGCGATCGATCGGTTCATCACGTCGTGCGCACCGGCGATGTCGGCCGGGTCGCGGCCAACGAGCTCCGGCGCGAGATAGTTGCGGATGGTGGTCGTCACCGTTTCGAGGGTCTCGTCGCTCCACTTGGGGATGGGCACGCTCTCGCCCCATCCGACGGTGCCGCTGTCGTCAGTAATTCGCACGAGCACCGCCGGCCGGCCCGTCGGCGACCCGTCGGGCCCTTCGAAGAACTTGAAGCGTCCGTGCGTCGGATAGCGGACAGGGAAAATGTCAATGGCGGTGATGCGTGAGCCGCCGGCGGCGCCAACCCATTCAGTCTGAAGCAACGCCGATGCGGCTGCGCCAAGCCCGAGAATCTCCAGCGCCGCGCGACGTGTCATCGGGCAGCCTGTGTGGTGGGACTTCACGGAGTGAGTGTAACCTCGGGCGCTCCTGTTGACACGCCTTCGGCAGCCTCTCATGATCGACACGGTCTGCGAGGTGCACATGTCAGGCAATCACGTTGATCGACGCGAGTTTCTGGCCACCGGTGTTGGACTGGCGGCCGCAGCGCTCACGACGTCTTCGGCCACGGCGTCTCCCAACGATCGGATTCGACTCGGCATCGTTGGCTGTGGTTCTCGCGGCACCTATCTCCTGAATCAGGCACTGGCGGCGGCGCCCGGACAACTCGAGATCGTTGCGCTCTGCGACGTCTGGTCCGAGGCACGCGAGAAGATGGCAGCGCTGATCGCGGAGAAGTTGCCCGGCCAGAAGCCGCGCCTCGTGTCGCGGCACCACGAACTCCTCGAGACGCCAGGTCTCGACGGCGTGATCATCGCGACGCCGGACTTCGCGCATCCCGGCGTGCTGATCGATGCCGTCCGCGCGGGCAAGGACGCCTTCGTCGAAAAGCCGCTGAGCGCCAGGCTGGAGGATGCGGTGGCCTCGCTCGACGCCGTGGAAGCCAGCAAGCAGATCGTGCAGGTCGGCACGCAGCGCCGGAGCAATCCCCAGTTCCAGGCCGCTGCCGAGTACGTGAAGTCGGGCGCGCTCGGCCCCATTTGCAAGATCGAAACCGCGTGGAACCGGAACGTGCCAAGCTGGCGGCGACCAGTCGACATGGTGAAGCAGGAGGACGTCGACTGGGATCAGTACCAGATGTATCTGCCGAAGCGGCCGTTCGATCCGCAGCGGTATCGCTGCTGGCACTGGTACTACGAGTACACCACGGGCCTCGTCGGGCTCCTTGGCAGTCACATGATCGACGTGGCGCTCTGGTTCATGAACGATCCGTTCCCGATGGCGGCCGTGGCGCTCGGCGACATCCTGACATGGAAGGATGGCCGACAGACCAGCGACACGGCGGAGTACATTTTCGAGTTTCCCAAGGGATGGCTGCTGACGTTCTCGTCGCGTCTGGGATCGGGGCCCGAATCCGACTACGAGATCTTCTACGGCCAGGAACGCACGCTCGATACGCGCGACTGGATCAGTCGACCGGCGGCCAACACGAGCCCGGATGGCGCGACCGACACGCAACTGCCGACGCAGACGGTCCTCGAGCACGGGCACGTCGGAAACTGGCTCGACTGCATGCGGTCGCGGAAAACGCCGAACGCTCCGATTCAAGCCGGCTTCGCGCACGCCGTGGCGTGTTGCCTCGGCCGGGAGGCCGAGCGCACGGGTCGGAGAATGCGGTACGATCCGGCGACGCGCCGAATCATCGAGGCAACCGAACTACGGGCCACGCCCTCAGCGAACCTCTGAACCAGTCCGGCTGACGTCGGGCTCTACTGCAGTCGTCCTGCCCCAGCACGACGCCGCACTGTGTGGGGAGGACCCATTGAACGACAACGGCAATCCACCGGCGGGGACTCTCGGTCCAATAGACCCCGTCGCGTTCGGGGCGGCGCTCGGCCGATCCGTCCTCGAGCGCTCCCGGCAGCTGAGCCCCGGCATTGTCGACTTCGCCACGCGCATGAACCTGCCGCGGCCTCGCCTTCAGGCGGAGCTCGCGTACGTGTCGATCATCACGATGCACTTCTGCATCGGCATCGCTTTCGGTCATGACGGTGCGGATGCTGCGATCCTCAACGGCTTTTATCGAACTTTGTGGGCGGGAAATGATTGGTGCGCAACGGAGCGCGGCTGGCGCTCGAGGGTGCGCGAGTACCAGCATCTCTTGAGCCAGCCGCATCCGGAGTACGGTCGCGCCTATGGGGTGGGGCGCGTCTTCGCACGTCTCTGCGGCGCGAGCCATGACGTGCCGGTAATCGAGCTCGGCGCGACTGCGTTCGTCGAGCAGCTCGCGCCGATCCTTGGGCTTCTGCGAACGGTGAGGGTCACCGGCGCCGGGGAAGTGGCGCCGGCTTAGCGATCAAAACGTGCAGCCGGCGTTGCCGACTTCGTGTCGGAGTTCGCCGCTGTTCTTGGCCCCGCGCGAGCCATCAGCATTCAGGGTGATGACAATCGTGCCGCCGTCACACCCAATGTTCGACCATCCTTGCAGCGACACCCCGAACTTCGTGTTCTTCTTGTCACCCGCGCTCAGGGAGCCCGACACATCCAACGAGAATTGCCCCTCGCCGATAAATGCGCCGCGACCCTTGCCCTCGAGGACGCCGCTGGCTCCGGCGAGGCTGCCAGTACCGTCCGTGACCGTGAGTTGAAGCGTGGTAATCAAGACGCCGCTGACGTCGTTGGTCACGCCGGAGTAGGTGCCACTGATCAGTTCTCCCTTGCGGTTGCCAATGGTGAACGTACCCTCGTTCAAGGGGAATGTCGCGGTGGTTGCCGGAGCAGGGGGCTTGGCCGCCAGCGCGTCCGACGCCGTCAGCGAAACGCCGTCCGTGCGCGCCGCGACATCCGGCGCGACGGGGGAGGAGTGGCCGCACCGAGCGGCGAGCATCGTGACGAGCAAGAGTGTGGCAAGGGCGCCGGGGCGGGACGTGCTGGGTTGTCTCATGGCTGAGTGTCCACTCACCTCAAAGAGTTCCGAACCGTGGAAGCGGTCCTGTTGAGGAGCACGGGGCGTACCACTCGCGATTTCACAGAAATTTGCTGAGTTTCCGGACGCTTGCTTATGGTCACATCGGCCAGCGCGTTAGCCGCCCTACCGACACGTTGATTGAAATGGCTCAGAGTCAATAACTTACAGAGTTCAGGCGCAGCTCTGTCGAAGGCAACGCCTTGTCCGGTCCAACAGCCGGATGGTGTGCAACAGCACGAAGGGCGATCAGTCGAGTGCGGGCTGAGGCTGGGTGTGGCCGGCTGATGTTTCCGTGCTGGTCACGGGGGACGGGCGTGATGTCACCAGCGATACGATGCTATCCGCGAAGGGACTGGCAGGCCGCAGGAGCGCGACGACTTCATCGTGCGAGAGGGCTCGGCGCTCGGCAATCTCGGCCAGCCGAATCAGGGCGTCGATGCCGATGAGCCGCACGTGCGTCGACTGACGACGCAGGTCGAGCACCTCCGTCAGCAGACGGTGATTGACCGCGCCGCACACGACGCAGAGGCACGTGAGGCGATCGTCCGTCGGCACCTGCACGGAGGCGAGCATGGCGTCGCGCGCATGGCCGATCTTTCCGAGCCGTGTCACCGCGCTCGCCGCGTCGACGATCCAGACGAGCAGATGCCAACCAGCCGGCGACGTCCACACGGCGCTGGCCGCATTGTCTTCTCTGACGGTTTCGAAGCCGAGGATTCGTCCGAGCTGATCGACCAGCTCCTCGACGGCGAGTTGCACCTCAGGATCGCTGCCGAAGCGGGGGACCGACTGAATGAAATACCACGTGAGGTCGGCGGTGCCGGTCGTATGTTGCCGTAAGTACCCGCGGAACCACTGGCGTGGAGACCAGGTCCCGCGCTGCTCGGCCAGATACGTCACGGCGCCGGGGCTGGGGACGAGAGCGGCGTCGTTGACGAGGCTGAGGCGTCGGAAATTCGCTCCGGCGACGCAAGAAAGGGCGTGCCGGTCGGCTGCGTGGCGCCAGCGGCGTTTTCGAGCGTCATGATCGCTCGAACGATAGGCCGCGGGAGATTCGCGATCGGTTCGAAGTACGCGCTGGCGCGTCCGTTCGTGTCCGGCGAGATGAGGCCGACGCTCGTCGAGCGCGTCGGCGTCAGCAGCCAGAGCTGATACGCCCTGCCCGCGGGTGGTGCTGGCAGCCGCGAGGCCGAAAGCGCAATGCCCTGCGATCGGCTCCACAAGACCTGCGCGGCCACGCGCGAATTGTCGGCTCCGAGATCGAAGCGGTGCAGATCCGGCGCCGCGAGCAGCGTGGCCAGGGCCTGTGCCGAACGCGCCGTCTGCTGGGCCACCTGCACCTGGGCATCCGAGGCCTTACGCGCGGCCTCGAGCTGTCGCTCCGCGTGCTGGCGCGTCTCGCTCGCGCCTCGCTCAGCGGCTTCGGCGCGCGAGGTGGCCACCCGGAGGCTGGATCGCATCTGCGATTGCCCGTAAAGCGCAAAGGCGCCGATGCCGACGATGAGCAGACCGAGGAGCATCGCCGGGCGGCGCCAGGACGGAGCCGCCGTGTGTGGCGCGACCGAATCCGCAGGGAGGAACGCGTGCTGCGCGGTGCGCGCCTCGACGGCCGTAATTCGCTCGATCGGCAGGGGATCTGTCAGCGCCAGCGTGCCCCGGGCCGGTGCTGTCGCCGTGATATGCCCGACGCCGCCTGCCACGGCCAGTGCTGGTGCGACCGCGCCGGCGCCTTCGCCATCCGAGCGCAGCTCGTTGTGGATCCGGACGACGTTGTCGAGCGACCAGGGCTGCCGGGCAGCGAGCTCAGGGGTCTTCTGGCGCAGCTCCGAGAGCGCGTCGCGGACTTCGCGCGAGAGGCCGCTCATCCCGCGGTGAAGATCCTGTTCGAGGGTTGTCAACCGCGCCTCGGCGCGCTCGAAGCCACGAAGCGCCTGGTCGACGGCCGCCAGACAGGCTTCCGTAATGCGGGTGGTCTGGGCGTCGAGCTGACGGATCGGTTCCTCGTGCGACTGTTTGAGCGCCGTCCATTCGTGCTGCAGGCTGCGCTCGAACTGGTGAATGCGCGTGGTCGATTCGTTCAGCAGCCGCCGCTCGATGTCGTTCCACTCGCCCAGACGGCTGTGGAGCTCGACGACCGCGGCCGCGTGCTTCTCGTCGTTCTTTGCCCAGCGATCGAGGATGGTGGCGCAGTCGCGCGTCATATCGCCCAGACGAATCTCGAGGCCGTGCATCGATTCCTGCATCTGGCGAAGGTGCTGAAGCGCAACGTGGACCTGTTCGAGCTGAATTTTCAGATCGGATTCACGCTGCTCGATTGAGAGTTCACGATCGGAGGGACGAACCTCTTCCATCGCCCGGGATGATACGACATCTTGCGTCGCGCAACACAAGATTCGCGCGCGTACTGCGGAGAGGATCGCTCACCATCGACTTGACTGGTGCCGCGGTTCGTGGACAATGGCCTCACGCCTCTCCAGTGCTGATGCCAACGTCCCGCACGCACGATCGCAACGCGCAGGTGCGATCGTCGTCCGACCACTCGCTCCGGATGTCGCGCGCGTGAGCATCGCGCCGACGCTGGATGACACTGCCTTCCCGACGTCGAGCGCTTCCGGCTCCGGCCTCGTCTCGTGGTACGCCGAGGGCTTTGCGGACGCGTTTGGCGAACGCCTGCTCCTGTTCGACAACGCCGGGCCCGCCCTG
Organism: Vicinamibacteria bacterium; assembly: GCA_963800785.1. Classification (GTDB taxonomy): domain Bacteria; phylum Acidobacteriota; class Vicinamibacteria; order Vicinamibacterales; family JAENWD01; genus JAENWD01. The sequence continues at coordinate 71,516 of CAWDCH010000017.1, read as the reverse complement.
GAACTTTTGCGGTTTCGCGGTGAGCTGACCTCCCAGCGCGGATTCGAGATGGCGGTCCGCCGTCGCGCCGAGCAACTGACCGAGTTCAAGCACCCGCTTTTCGCCAAAGTGCGATCGGTTACCACGCTCGACGATCCGCACCCGCAGCTCGTGCTGGTGTCCGAACTGGTAAAGGGCGAGCGCCTCACGACGCTGCTGGAATCCGCATCTCGCGTCTCGTTGCGGCCGGATCCAGGGTCCGCCGTATGGTTGTTGCGGCAACTGCTCCCAGCGATTGCGGCGCTGCACGACGCCGCCGCTGGCCTGCCGCACGGCGTCCTGGGAACGAGCCGCATTGTCGTCACGCCGGAAGGACGGCTGGCCATCACCGAGCATCCGCTGGGCGGGTCGATCGAAGGGCTGGGCATGACCGCCCCCGATCTGTGGCGCCGGTTTGGGGTCGCCGCGCGCGAGCGGGGCGGCCGCGCGACGCTCGATCCCGGGACGGATGTCACGCAGATCGCACTGGTGGCGCTCGCCGTGCTGCTCGGCAGGCCGTTGCGGGCCGATGAATACCCGGTCCGCTCCGCGACAATCGATGCCGCACTCAACGCGTGGCGATCGTCGCTCGCCCTTCGCCCCTGGTTCGTCCGTGCGCTGCAGCAAGGCGCCGGCTTCTCGTCGGCATGGGAGGCGTTGGCGGCGCTCGACGGCTGCGTCGGCCGCATCAATGGCGCCTGGACGTCGCGACTCGTGCCGGATCCTGCAACGGCGGAAGCGTCGAGTGGCAAGGGGCTGGCGCGGATGTCGACCGCGACACGCGCCCTGACGCCGTACGCCGAGCTCGAAGCGGCGCCGCCGCTGGCGTTACCGGGCGACGCCGTCATCACTCGTCGTCTGTGGAAGATCAACGGCGTTCTCACCATCATCGCCGTCGCCGAGGCGTTGTGCCTGGTGGCCCTGTTGTCACGCTACACCGCGCTGGATCAACTGCCGGTGCCGATTCCGCTGTTCACGAAGTCGGGACCGACGTCCGCGAGTCCCCGCTTGCCGACGATCCACGAGCTGACCGCGGAGCTGGACTCGAAGCCGGCCGCAGCCACTCACACGGCGACGCGGGCCGCGCCGATCAACAATGGCGCAGCTGCCAACGCGCTCGGCTGGATTCAGGTCGCGTCCCCCGTGGAGGTTCGCGTCTATGCCAACGGCCGGCTGATCGGGTCGGGCGCGAATGCGAAATTCCGGCTCCCCGCCGGCCAGCACACGATCGCGCTCATCAACGACGAGCAGGGAGTCCGCACGGTCAGGCCCATCAAGCTCGCGCCAGGCGCGACGGTCGTCATGGTGGCCGAGCCGTAACCTCGGGCGGCGGCGGGCGCTTCCGGTCGAGCCACGTCGTCCCGCGCAGGCAGGCGCGCTCGCTCGGGGCTCCGGTGGCCCGGAGCGCGGACCCCGCGTAAGATACGGCCCATGAAATCCTTCCTTTTCACCCTGCCCGGCGTGGCGTTGCTGCTGGTCGTCTCGACCGTCTGGACCACGGGGTCTACGGCGGCCGGAGCGCCCGGCCTCCTGCTCGTCGCCAACAAGGGAGAGCGCGCGCTCGGACTGATCGATCCCCAGACAAACCGCCAGGTCGCGCAGGTTGCCGAAAATGGCGTCACCGGTCACGAGGTCATTGCGTCGGCGGACGGTCGCACCGCCTATGTCCCGATCTACGGCGACTCGGGCGTCGGCAAGCCGGGTTCTGACGGTCAGCATCTCGTCGCGATCGATCTGGCCTCGCGTGCCATCAAGGCGACGCTCGACTTCGGGCATGGCGTGCGGCCACACTGCCCGATGATCAACCCCCGCGACGGTCTGCTGTATGTGACCACGGAGCTCGATCAAACGGTCAGCGTGATCGATCCGGCGGCGATGAAGGTGGTGGGTACGGTGCCGACCGGTCAGCCCGAATCGCACATGCTGGCAATTACGCGGGACGGAAAGCGCGGCTACACGTCCAATGTCGGCCCGGGGACAGTGTCGGTGCTCGATCTCGAGGGGCGCAAGCTGCTGAAGGTGATCGAGGTTTCGAAGTACTCGCAGCGTATCGCGCTGTCGCCGGACGACAAGTACGCGTTCACGTCGGATCAGCGCAATCCTCGGCTAGCGGTGATCAACACTGGCACGAACGAAGTCGAGCGCTGGGTGACGCTTCCCGCGTCCGGATATGGCACCGCCGCGACGAGCGATGGCAAGTGGCTCGTGGTCGCGATGCCGACAGCGAACAAGGTCGCGGTCGTCGATCTGAAGTCCTTCACCGTCGCCCGCACCATCGATGTGCCGCAGGCACCGCAGGAAGTGCTGATTCGGCCCGACAACGAGATCGCGTACGTCTCGTGCGACGTAATGGCCAAGGTGGTCGCGATTCGCACGGCTGATTGGACGATCGCCGCGACGATCGATGCCGGCAAGGGCGCGGATGGTCTGGCGTGGGCGGCCGGTGCGTCAGCAGATTCGCACCCGTCCGGTCAGTAGACTGCCACAGAGGACACAGAGAAGATCTGCCTCAGAGGCGCAGAGAAGCCGGGAGACACTGAGGGCCCTGACGTCCAGATTGTGCCAAGTCTTCTCTGCGTCTCTGGCAGGCACTTAGACAGCAACCGTCAGCGTCGCCGTCAATCCGCCCGTCACGCTTCCCGTGACCGTCGCGAGCTCCAGCGACGCGCCATCGCTGAAGACATTGTCGGTCGCCAGCGAGACGCGACTCAGATTCGTGACGCTCGTCTCGTAGCCGGCAGCGGCATAGACCTCGTCGCACGTGGCCCTTGGCAACGCGATCTGTGACGTCGCGGTCTTGTTGGCCACGTTGGTCGCCGCGGAGAGGCTCGGATACACCTCGAAGTGAATGTGCGGCCAGCGCCCGGAGTAGCATCCGGGAAAGATCGATGTGAACGTAACCGTGCCGCCCGAATTGGCCGCCTGCACGCCGCGCAGGTAGTTCTGATCCGTCACGCCTGACCCGTACAGCGAATATCGTCCGAGCCTGTCGCAGTGCCAGATGTACACCGCTTGTCCCGCAAGCGGCTCGCAGGACGATGCAGAGACCAGATTCAGGACGATCGCCAACGGGACGCCGTCTGCGATGCCAGACAGCCCGGCAAAGCTCGAACGGATGTCGCTTCGCACCACTCCGCTCAGGCCGAGCACGTCCGGGCCGTTCGATCCGTCGCCGGGGAACGGGCCCGCGGTCTCTTGCGGGATTCTCGTCGTGCAACTGCCTGTGCCGCTTCCGCTGCCCGTGTTGCTGCCAGCGCCCGTCGTGTCGCTCGGGCTCGTCGGATTCGAGCCGCCGCAGCCAATGAGTGGCAGTGCCGTCGCGCCGAGGCCGAATCGCGCGGCGAGCCGCAGGAGTCCGCGGCGATCCATCGCCGCGCCGGTCGCCAGGAGGTCGCGGTGCAGGCCACCGTGGTCGTCGTGATCGTCGTGCAGATGTGTTGAAGTCAATTGGCTCCTCTAGTCTCGTGGTGGTGGCGGCGGCAGATCGCGACGACGCTTGGGCAGATGCGCCCGGAATCTCTCGCGCTGTTCGGGCCGCAGCGTTTTCTCGATGTCGGTGTTGAGCTCCTTCAGCAGCGCGTCGAACTCCCGCCCGGTCCGCTGACGGAACTCGTCGAGACGCACGGCGCCGCGTTCGAACGCGGCGCGGACCTCGCGCTCCTGTTCCGGTGTCAAGCCCAGGTCGCGCGCCACTCGCGCGGCGGAGTCGGCAGGTGATGGCGGCGGTCCGGGTGGGCCGTGCCGCCCGATCCAGGGACCGCGCGGTCCGAAGCGGGCGATCAGGAGGCCCGTTCCAAGACCGCATCCGAAGACGACCACGACGAAGAGCACGAACCACAGTTTCGTGCGGGTGAGCGCCTTCATCGCGACGGTACCGCCGAATCGAGCATGGCGCCCGCGTCCGCGCTCGGGTCGAGAAGCATCTGCATCTCCTGATCAGAAGTGGCGCCGCGGCCCCAGTAGTCGAGGACCGCGGTCATCGACCACGATGGCTCTCGCTGGAGCGGCAGCCACATTGCGAGTGCAATCAACGCCGCAGCGGGCATCATCCCCAGCGTCCACACCTTCCAGTTCGCCACGTCGAGCCACGCCATCGGACCGCCCGTCCGCCGTCGCACGCGCGCGGCAAACGCTGGCGAGACCGTGGGCATCGGCAGCGAGCGGACGGCCAGCCGCGCGATCTCCTGATTCGCGACCAGTCGCCGGCAGCGATCGCACGTCCTCAGATGTGCTTCCAGCTGGACGCGCGTCTCCTGCGGCAGCGTGCCGTCAAGCCATCCGAGCACGAGGCCCGGCGTACGATCGATACAGACGACTTCGGACATTGATCGGTCGCGCCCCACGTTCAAGCCGGAGCGAGCGCGCGTCGCAGCCGGCGCCGCGCGCGAAAGATGCGCGACTCCACGGTGCCGATCGGCACACCGGTGGTTTCGGCAATCTCCTGGTATTCCAATCCGTGGAGGTCGCGCAACACGACCGCCACGCGCAGCGCTTCGGGCAACGACCCGAGCGCACGCTCCACGGCATCCCGCGTCAGCCACGTCGCCTCGAAATCCGACGGGTCTTCGGGATCGAACGCCGTCGATTCGGCGGCGCCGCTGTCCCCCAGACCGCCGCCCGTCGCCACCAGCGGGATCGGTACGAGCGGCCGATGTTCACCGCAATCCGATACAACCAGGTGCGGAAGGAACTGTCCCCGCGAAACGTCGGCAATGCGCGATGCACCCTCACGAACACTTCCTGCGCCAGGTCCTCGGCATCCTCCGCACCGACCATCGTGGCGGCAAGATGGACCACGCGCTGCTCGTACCGGCGGACCAGGACCTCGAAAGCGTCGGTATCGCCGCTGGCAGCGGCACGGGTGGTGGTGAGGTCCGGATCGTCTGCAGTCAACTCAACCAAACCACACCATCGAGCCGCTCCGAAATCAATAGACTCAGGCGGGAACCGGTTTATTCCCGGGTGTGGGAGGCGGGGTGCTGTCCAGGGTCTTTACCTTGGAGGCAATTTCGAGCCGCTGTGCCTTGATGTCCACGCGCAGCCGGACGAACAGATTCATGTACACGTTTGCAAGTCCGACGATGGCGAGCCACGCGATCACCAGGCCGCGCCGCGCCAGTCGGAAAGGAGCAGGCGATAGCCGGTCAGTAGTACGAAGAAGAGCGCCACGTAGTGGCTGAAGCAGTATTCGCAGGTGAAGACGTAGAAGAACTTACGGTAGAGGAGCCGCCGGCACGTGCGGCTACGGGCGGCGCACTGGTCGCGCAGCTGCTGCAGCATGCGCTCCTGCGCTCTCCCGGTCCCCGGCGAGGACGATGCGCCTCGCCGGGGACCTCGCGCGCATGGTCGGGTCGCCTATCTCCGTCGGCCGACCATCGCTTCCGCGTCTTCCTGACCCGCTGCTGCGGCCTGGTTCAGACCGCTCTCGGCGAGCGCCGACAGCTTCTCGTCCGCCGCCTTCTCCTCCTCCTCGTTCGCCTTCAGGAGAGACAGCGCATCCTTCAAGCCGAGCACCTTCGCCCACGCCATCAGCGTGCCGTAGGCCGTGATTTCGTAGTGTTCTACACGCTGCGCGGCGGCGATGAAACCGGCGTCGAGCACCGCCTCGTCGCCATCCTCCTCCATGAGGTTCTTGCCCTCTTCGAGGATGCCCGCCATCCCCTCGCAGTGCTTTCCACGAGGGCGCATATCGATCGACTCGAAAACGCGCTCCAGTCGTTCGACGTGTCCCCGTGTCTCTTCCAGGTGCGCTTCCAACGCAGACTCCAGCTCTTCGTTGCTGGAGGCTTTGATCATCTTCGGCAACGCTTTGACAATCTGCTTCTCGGCATCGTACACATCGCGCAACTCATCCTCGAATAGATCTCGCAACGTCTTCATGCCTGCCATCTTGAACCCCTCGAACTGAAGAAATGGATCGGCCCGTCGTGGGCGATCTGCTGGTTAGATCGATCAACATCGATGCCATCGCGAATAGCGGAGTCCATTCTCGAAGAGTGCAGACGCAAGGCGTGTGTGCTCGAACGCGACCAGGCGGCGCGGGTGACCGATCGTCGTGCACACGGCCGTCGCAGTGTTTTGAATCGCGTCAACGCGTCGCCCCATGTGCCGGGCCTGAAGCCTCTGCTGCGATGCGGATCGCGGCGTGGTCACCTTCTTGCTACCCATGGCTGGGGAGGTATCGTGCATGCGCTACATCGTGGCGTGGGCGCTCGGAGTGCCCTTCAGCATCGTCGTGCTCTGGTACATCGTTGCGCACGCCGGTTGCTGACGAATGCCCGCCATCCGCTACGCTGTCGTCGGGCTTGGTCACATCGCGCAGGTCGCGGTGTTGCCGGCGTTCGCGCACGCGAGACGGAACTCGCGTCTCGCCGCGATCGTGAGCGGTGATGCCACCAAGCGGAAGGCGCTGAGCCGAAAGTATCGGGTGGCGGCGTTCTCGTACGAAGAATTTGAGACCTGCCTCGAGGATGTCGACGCTGTCTACATCGCGCTGCCAAACTCACTCCACGCGGGGTTCACGATTCGTGCGGCGCGCGCCGGCGTCCACGTGCTCTGCGAAAAGCCGATGGCTCGGACGGTCGATGAGTGTCAGCAGATGATCGACGCCTGCCGCGCGACCAACGTCAGGCTGATGATCGCGTACCGCCTGCACTTCGAGGCGTTGAACGTCGAGATCCTCGACTTGGTGCGACGCGGCCGGATTGGCGAGCCGAAGTTCTTCAACTCGTCGTTCGGAATGACCGTCACCGCGGGCAATATCCGCACCCGCCGCGACATGGGCGGCGGTTCGCTGTACGACATTGGTGTTTACTGCATCAACGCCGCGCGCAATCTGTTTGGTGCGGAGCCGAAGGAGGTACTGGCGATTTCGGTCAACAGCGGTGCGCGACGCCTGCGCGAGATTGACGAATCGACCGGCGCCCTCCTCCGGTTCGATGGTGAACGGCTCGCATCGTTCGTCACCAGCTTCAATTCCGCCGATGTCGGGGAGTTCCGAATCGTGGGCACGCGCGGCCAGGTACATGCGGAGCCGGCCTATGAGTACGCGGAGGGCCTGGAGTACACGCTGACTACGAACGGCAGGCGCCGTCGAAAGCGCGTCGGACGGCACGATCAGTTCGCGCCGGAGCTGCTGTACTTCTCGGATTGCATCCAGAAGCGTCGGCAGCCGGAGCCCTCAGGCGAGGAAGGCTTGCAGGATGTCCGTATCGTCCAGGCGCTCTACGAATCAGCCGAGACAGGCAAAGCGGTCGCCATCCCGCCGTTCGAGGATCCGGCCTCCCGGCCTTCGAGCCGGCAGCATATTATCCGGCCACCCGTCAGGAAGCCGGTACTCGTGAAGGCCAAAAGCGCCAGCGGCGACTGAACAAGACGTTCCTACACGCCCGGAAGTGATATTTCGTCGGGCGGCTCGTCGCCGCGTTCTCGCTCCAGGTTGAACTGCGTCCCGCATCCGCGGCATTTATACACATCGACCGGCAATGAATCGCTGACATCGAGGCGCGTGAGCGCCTCGCACTGACAGTACGGACATCGCACGGCCTGATGCTCGTCGTGGGCCATTGAAAAAGGGTAGCACGCCGGATCGTTGCCGGCGGTAATCTTGTTGGCTCATGCGTCGCACTCTGCGTGGTCTGTCCACCATCCACGTCGTGTGGATCGCGCTTCTCCCGATCATGGCGATCGTGTCCCCTGCGTTCGCACAATCATCACAGCCACCTGTCTACGTCACGCTCTGGTTCGACACCGAAGACTACATCCTCCCGCAGGACGACGATGCAACGAAGCGCGTCGCAGAGACGCTGACGCACGCCGGGATCAGGGGCACGTTCAAAATCGTCGGCGAGAAGGCGCGTGTCCTGGACCAGCGCGGCCGGAGCGATGTGATCGCCGCGCTCAAGCAGCACGAGATCGGCTATCACTCGAACACGCACAGCGTTCAGCCGACGATTGCCGTGTATCTCCAGCATGCCGGATGGGACGATGGCATCGCCGAGTTCTACCGCCGCGAGCAGTCCGGCGTCGCCGATCTGAAGCGGATTTTCGGCGTGACTCCCAGCTGTTACGGTCAGCCGGGTGCGGCCTGGGCGCCGCAGGCGTACCCGGCGCTGACGAAGCTCGGCATCGGGATGTACCTGGACGAGGCCGACCATGTCGGGATTGAGGATCAGCCGTTCTACTTCGGCGGGTTGCTGAACGTGTTCAAGATGCGCTCGATGCTGGTGCGCATGGAGCTGACCGGCGCCGGGCTGGCGGACGGCAAGGCGGCGTTCACGAAAGCCTACGAAGCGCTACGCGCGAAGGGCGGGGGCACGATCAGCATCTATTACCACCCGAACGAGTGGGTGCAGACCGAATTCTGGGACGCTGTGAACTTCAGCGGCGGCGCCAACCCGCCGCGCAGCCAGTGGAGGCCGCCTGGCACCCGCCCACCTGCGGAAACGGAGGCCGCATTTCGTGACTTCGCGGCGTTTCTCGAGTTCATGAAGACGCAGCCCGCCGTCCAGTTCGTGACCGCGAGCGATCTGATGCGCATTTACGAGGATGCGGCGCGCGCCAGGACATTTACGCGCGACGACCTGGTGGGGCTGGCGACGGGGGTCGACCGAGAGATCAGCTTTCAGAAGCGAGACGGATACGCCGTGTCGGCGGCTGACGTCTTCGTGCTCCTGAATTCGGCCGTCGAGTCGTTCATCGATCGCGGAACGCTCCCGTCGTCCACGTCGCTGACGCCCGTCTATGGCCCCCCGCGGCAATATCAGCCCTCCGAAGGAGCGCCGGGATCGCGCGCCTACGCGTGGGCGGTGTTTGCGGAGGCCGTCCGGGGCGCGGGTGCGTCGCTCCGCTCGCGCCGCCAACTGCCGGCGGAAATCTGGATAGGCTCGGAAAGCCTGTCGCCGTCGGACTACCTCGCAACGCTCGCGGGGGCATTTCAAGCGATCGCCAGGTCGGGCTCTGCTCCGGCTGAGGTTCAACGGCGCGAAGGGCGATTCACGGCCGACCGATACGTCGCCGAGGACTCCCCGAAACTTTGGAGCTGGCCGATCTTTCCGCCAGGTTTCCACGCGCCGGATATCATGGCGCTGGCGCGACTTCAGGCGTGGACGCTGAAGCCGGCGCTGCTGCATCGGCCCGACTGAAGTCGGGCGCACGGCGTGCGTCCCGACGGGCATTGTCGAGAGAGGGAACCATGTTCGCGATCGTCAATCGACCAGTCGCGACAGTGCTGATCGCACTGTCGTTTCTCCTGCCGCGCGCGGTCGCCGCGCAGGATCAGCACGACCACGACCATCCCGCCCCTCAGCGTCTGGGCACCGTGGACTTCCCGACCACATGTGCGGCGTCCACAAAGGCGGAGTTCAATCGCGCGACGGCGCTGATGCACTCTTTTGCATTTCACGCGGCGTCCAAGGGGTTCGAGAAGGTACTGACCGAGGACCCCAGCTGCGGCATCGCCGCCTGGGGCATCGCCCTGAGCGCGTGGAGCAACCCGTTTGCCGGCATGAAGGTGGGGCCGCCAATCGAGAAGGGCACCGCTGCGGTGATGCGGGCGCAGACGATTGGCGCGAAGTCGCAGCGCGAACGCGACTACATCGCGGCGGTGGCCGAGCTCTATAAGAATGCGGACAGCGTGGACCATCCGACACGCATTGCCGCGTACGAGCGCGCCATGGCTCGCGTCGCGGCGACATATCCGGACGATGGCGAGGCGCAGATCTTCAGCGCACTCGCGTCGCTCCAGACGGCGGCGCCGACCGATAAGACCTACGCGAAACAGCTTCAGGCGGGCGAAGTCCTCGAGCGGATGTTCGCGAAGGCGCCGGACCATCCGGGCCTCGCGCATTACATCATTCACGCCTACGACGTGCCGCCGCTGGCGCCGCGCGCGCTCGATGCCGCACGACGCTACTCGCAGATCGCGCCCGATGCGGCGCACGCCCTGCACATGCCGTCGCACACGTTTACGCGCGTAGGGTATTGGCGCGAGTCGGTCGAATCGAACCTCGCGTCGGCCGCGGCGGCGAAGCGTGAGGGCACCACGGCCGAGCAGCTGCACGCACTCGACTACCAGACATACGCCTACCTGCAAATGGGCCAGGACCAGGCGGTGAGCCGTATCCTCGCCGACTTGCCATCCATCGTCGCGGGCCTCGAGTACGCCAACGGCGGGCGGCGGCGCGGCCCCAGTGACGGCGGGGGGATACGCCGCCTCGGCGATCCCTGCGCGCTTCGCGCTCGAGCGCGGCGAGTGGGATCGCGCCGCGTCGCTGCAGCCGCTTGCCATTGCCGCGCCGCAGGCGCAGGCGGTCACCCACTTCGCGCGCGCCGTTGGTGCGGCACGCATTGGCAAGGCATCGACGGTCGATGCCGACATCGCCCGCCTCGTCGCACTTCGCGACGACCTGACCAGCAAGAAGGACGTCTATTGGGCCGGGCAAGTCGAGATCCAGCGCGTGATCGCCTCAGCCTGGGCGGCATGGACTGCCGGACGCAAGGACGAAGCGCTCTCGTTGGCGGCGCAAGCCGCCGACGCGGAAGACGCGACTGAAAAGGCGGCCGTCTCTCCTGGCCCAATCGCTCCTGCACGCGAGATGTTGGCCGACATGCTGCTCGAAGCCGGCCGTGCCGCGGATGCGCGGCAAGCGTATGAGGCGGTGCTGAAGAAAGAACCGCGGCGGTTCCGCGCCGAATACGGCGCCGGCCTCGCCGCCGAACGTGCGGGCGATCCGGAAGCTGCCAGCGAGCATTACCGCGTGCTCGTTGACCTCTGCGAGAAGGCGGATACGCCGGGACGCGAATCGCTGCAGCACGCGCGGGCCTTCCTCGTGAAGGCAAGCGCCTCCAGGTAAAGCGGGGAGCAGCCATGGGATCGAACACCTCGCGCCGGCTGCTTGCCGTGTGCCTGACCGCGCTCTCGTTGAGCACGGTGACGAGGGCGGAGCAGGCGCAAACCCCCTACGCCGGGCACGGTGCCGAGAGCGTGCCGCGCGCAACTGTCACCAAGTACGCACCCACGTCTCTTCCCGGCGACGTGACGCGTCGCATCCAGATGATGCTCGACGTTCGCGCTGCGGTACCCGGTACGGTGTCTCCCGACGGCAAGCGCCTGTTCTTCACGTGGGGGATCACCGGCACACCAAACGTCTGGCGTCTCGATGGCCCCAGAAGCTTTCCAGTTCAGCTGACGGGCGGTGAAGATCCGACGCGACTGTCAGGCATTACGCCGGACGGCAAGTATCTGGTCCTGTCGCGCGACGTGGGCGGCCGGGAGGATCCCGGCCTCTACCTCCAGCTCGCGGACGGTGGGCCGCTGACCGAAGTGCATCACAAGAAGGGCACGCGTGGCGGATACGCGTTCTCGACGCGCGACTCCAAGGCGATCTATTTCACCGCCAACGACATCGCGCCCGACAGCTACGCGATTTACCGCTATGACATCGCTTCTGCGACGCGCCAGGTCGTCTTCGATCAACCCGGCCTCTGGACGATCGCCGATCGTCGCGAAGGCGAGGACGGCGCGCTCAGGCTGCTCCTTGCCAAGGCGACAGGCGCGCTGTCGCGCGAATTCGCAGAATTCGATGTCGTCTCGCGGACCCTGACGCCGCTCTTCGGCCAGAACGAGGCGGTGGAGTACAGCGCCGGCTACGCGCCGGCGGCGGGCGAGTTTTTCGTGCTCACGAACGCGCGCGGCGAATTCCGTCGCCTCTACAAGTGGAAGCGCGGCGGCGATCTGGTGCCGGTGACGGCCGCGATGACGAAGGACGTCTCCGGCTTCGCTATCGACGTGGCCCGGCGCCGTCTGTATTACACGGTCAACGACGGTGGTTACGAACGGCTGCACACGATCGATGCGGCGACACTGGCGGAAGTGAAGCTGCCGATGCCTGCTGACGCTGATTCCGTGACCATCGGGACCATGACGCCGGATGGCAGGTTCGCGACGATCGGCGTCGAGACGGCGAAAGCGCCGCGATCGAGCTACGTGCTCGACTGGCAAAAAGGCACGCTGACACCGTGGATGCTGCCGAACGCACCCGAGGTCGACCTCTCCAGGTTTGCGGTGCCGAAGCTGGAGAGCTATCCGGCGCGTGACGGAACGAAGATCCCCATGATCGTGCGCTACCCCGCCCAGTGCGCGCCCGAGGCGGTTCCCGCGGAGCCATGTCCGATCGTGATCGAATTCCATGGGGGACCCGAGGGCCAGGCGAGGCCGGGATTCAGCGGCCACGCCCAGCTCTTCGTCGACAGCGGGTTCATCTTCGTCCAGCCGAACGTGCGGGGGAGCAACGGCTACGGCAAGACGTGGTTGAACGCCGACAACGGACCGAAGCGCCTCGAGGTCATCACCGATATCGAGGACGCCGGCAAGGCGCTGCGCAAACGTTTCACGCGCAACGGCAAGGCACCCAAGGTGGCGATCGCCGGTGGCAGCTATGGCGGTTACTCCGCGCTCATCGGCATGACCATGTTCGCGGGGACGTACGATGCGGGCGTATCGATCGTGGGGATTTCGAACCTTGAAACCTTCCTGCAGAACACCGCGCCGTACCGGCGGAAGCTGCGGGCGAGCGAGTACGGAACTCTCGAGACGGACGCCGAAGCGCTGAGGAAGCTATCGCCGGTCACCTACATCGACCGTGTCAAATCGCCGCTGCTCATGATCCAGGGGCTGGACGACCCTCGCGTGCCGGCTGGCGAAGCGATTCAGCTGCAGGAAGCGCTGGAGCAGCGCGGCGTGCAATCGCGCCTTGTGCTCGTCGAAGGCGAGGGTCATGGTGCCGCCCGGCGCGGCGGACAAGTGATCATGACCGGGCACATGCTGCGCTTCCTGGAGGAGCAGCTCGGCAAAGCTCCCACGGGGACGCAGTAAGCGGAGTCGCATCGGGGACCCTTGTCGACTGTTCCCCCGGGGCCAGTCCCCGTCGCGCGGGCGCGGGCGCTGTGGCTTCTCCCGCACCTGGTCGCGGTCCTCGCGTTCGGGGTGTGCATCGGCCGCTTCTACGACGCGCGCGAAGGGTTCACCGCCCTCATCGGATTCGGCAGTCGGTTCGCGCCGCAAACGGTGGCTGCCGTCAAGGCGCTCCCACGCCATGTGCTTCGCCGATCGTCCGGATACGATGGCCAGTTTTACGCGCAGATCGCCACCGATCCGTTGCTTCGCGATCCGGCCACCGATCGCGCGATGGACAACATGCCGCTCCGGGCACGGCGCATCCTGTTCGCCTGGACGGCCTACGTCGCGGGATTGGGCCGGCCGTGGTGGATTCTGCAGGCCTACGCCCTGCAGAACGCAATCTGCTGGTTGGCGCTGAGCCTCCTCCTGCTCCGCTGGTTCCCGCCTGGCACCACGCGCATGACGGTCCTCTGGACCGCGGTGATGTTCAGCGGCGGCTTGATCTGGTCGGTCCGGCACGCGCTGCTCGACGGGCCCAGCCTGCTGATGATTGCCGCCGCGATTGCCACCCTCGAGCGGGGCCGCACCTGGCTGGCGACCGCAATCCTGAGCGTGGCGTCGCTGGGCCGCGAGACGAACCTGCTGGCACTGTCGATCCTCGCGCCGGTGAAGTGGTCGCGGCGGGCTGCCGTGAAGGCGGCCGTGCAGGCGATCGTGGTGGTTGCGCCGCTGGCGATCTGGTTCGACTATCTGTACTCGCTGTACCGCGATCACATCTACACCTCGGGGGCCACCATGTCGGTGCCGTTCGGCGGCCTCGCCTGGAAGATGGGAATGTCATGGGGCGACGCCGCTGCAAACGGAGTGGTCGCGTTGCTGCGTCCCAGCGTGCTCACTGTCATCTCACTGATCGTCCAGACCGGCTACGTGTTGGCAAGGCTCGAGTGGGCGAATCCTTGGTGGCGCCTCGGAGTCGTGTACGCCGGTCTGGTGCCGTTCCTCGGGCGTCCGTTGTGGGAAGGAGAGCCTGCCACGGCCATGCGCGTGACGATCCCGCTGACGCTGGCCTTCAATGTCCTTCTGCGCGATTGCGTCGATCCGCGGCGCTTCTGGCTGCTCCTCGTGGCCGGCAATCTGACCGTGTTCTACGCGCCGCTGCTGCTGCGTGTGTTCGGCCGATAAATGGCGCGCGGAATCGCACTCGCGATCGCACTCCTGATCGGATGGTCGTCGGCCGGCTGCGATCGAGGCGCCCCGCGGGTGCGCCGCATCGATCTACTTGCGTCGATCGCGCGTGCGGAGAAGCGGCCCGCGGCCGACGCGATCACGACGGCGATCGTTACGCTTGTCGGCGAGACCCAGCCAGCGTTGGAGGTGCCCGCGATAAGCCGAGTCGTGTGGACAGAGCGGCTGCCGGAGCGCGCGGTTCTGATGGCCAGCGTCGGCGTATCACCAGCGCTCGGTGCAGCCGGGCGCGGCCAAGCGGTATTCCGGATCGGGATCTCCGACGAGCGCACGTACGACGAGTTGAACGCGACGGCGGTCGATCTCGCCGCCAACGGACGCTGGCAGCGCATCGCGATCGATCTTTCGAAGTACGGCGGCTTCAAGTGGAGTCTCTTTTATCGGCCGCGGAACAAGACCTGGAGCATCATCTTCAACACCATCGTCAAGGGATTGGGGCGACCGCCGACACCAGCCGATAGGTTGTATTGGGCCAGGCCCGTGGTCGAACAGGAACTCTGAGGAAGGACGAGGGACGGGGTGCATTTCAGCCTGCAATCCACAGAGGCGCGACACTTCGGATTCGGCTGGATCAGCGGCGTGCTGTCGGCCGCCCTCGGACTCGTCGGTCTGGGGGCGGTCGTCTGCTTCCACTTCCCGTCGATTCTTACCGTCCCCGAGCTTCGAAGCGCGTATCCGATCCCGTACGTTCGCGCGCTGCTACATCTCGTGCTCGTCGGCGCCTTCCTGCTCGGCGCGGTCAGCGTCTCGCTCAGACAGAACAAGGCGCTCGGCGCCGCCGGCATCACTTTCACGCTCATCGCCGCACTTCTCGGCGGCTCGGAGGTCCCAGTCGATGACGTGCGCAGCGGCGGAGGACCGTTCCTCGGTCTGGACTGGTTCCTGCTGAACCTGATCGTCTATTCCGCGGTCTTCGTGCCGCTCGAGCGGCTCTTCGCGCACCGGCCCCATCAGTCCACGTTCCGCCTCGCCTGGCGTACCGACCTGGCGTATTTCTTCATGAGCGCACTGCTGCTGCAGCTGACCACGCTGCTGACGATGCAGCCGGCGATGGTCTTCTTTCAGTGGGCCGTCGATCCACGCGTCCAGGCCGCTGTGGCGCGCCAGCCGGGCATCGTGCAGTTCGTCGAGATCCTCGTGCTCACCGATCTGGTGCAGTACCGGGTTCACCGCGCGTTCCATCGTGTGCCGCTGCTCTGGCGGTTCCACCGCATCCACCACTCGGCCGAGACGATGGACTGGCTGGCTGGGTCGCGGCTCCACCTGGTGGATGTCGCGGTGACGCGCGGGCTCACCTACATCCCGATTTACATCCTGGGCTTCAGTCAAGCGCCTCTGGTCGTCTACATTGCCTTTGTCAGCGCACAGGCCACCTTTATCCATGCCAACGTCGGGTTCCGGTTTGGCGCGCTCGCCTGGCTGCTGGCGACGCCGCGCTTTCATCATTGGCACCACGGCGCCGAGACCGAGGCCGTGGATAAGAACTTCGCGGTGCATTTGCCAGTGATCGACTGGCTGTTTGGGACGTTCTACCTGCCGAAGGATCGGTGGCCGGGTGCCTATGGTCTCGCGGACGGAACACACGTTCCGGAGGGATTCACGCGGCAGTTCGTCGAGCCATTCACTCGGCCCGGTTAACGTCGGGCCCCACCGCAGTAGGGCCGCACTTCAGTGCGGCCATGCTCAAAGGTCTGTGAAACAGACGAGTCGGCTCAGGCCGAGTTGGTGAGAGAATCTGAGGCCGAGATGGAAGACGTCAGGGAAGTCATCCGGCAGTTCGTTTTGAAGACCTATCTGCCCGGCGAGTCGCGCGATAACCTGCGCGACGATACCCCGCTCCTCACAAGCGGCATCCTCGATTCGCTGGCCGCACTGGGGCTGGCGGCGTTCGTCCAGGAGCGATTCGGGGTAGAGCTCGATGTCTACGACACGAGCGTCGAGCGCTTCAACCAGATCCAGGACATCGCCGCGTCCGTCGAGCGCAGGCAGGCCCAAGGCGCCGGCCAGACCGGAGGCGCCGCCCGGTGATGGCGCGGCATCTGGCCGAGTACCCTGGAAGCCAGTGCCGCCCGGCACCCGCATCGCACGGCGGTCGTCGATCCACACGGCCAGTCGTTGACCTACGCGGAGCTGGATCGACAGGCCGATTCGCTCGCCTCGTTTCTCGCCTCTCGTGGCGTTTCCCGTGGTGACCGCGTCGGCGTCGTCCTGCCCAAGGGGCTGCCGGCTGTCGTCTCGATCTTCGGCGTGCTGAAAGCCGGCGCTGCTTACGTGCCGGTGGACTCGGCCGCCCCCGCCGACCGCAGCCGCCGCATCCTCACCGATTGCGCGATCCGTGCGCTGGTCGTGGACGCCAGCTGCCTCGAGGTGGCGCCAGGGGGAGACGCGGCCGCCAATCTGGCAGCGGTGATCGTGGCGGGCGAGCCGTTGAAATCCGCGAGCGTCACGCCGTGGGCAAGAGCGGTACAAGCGAACAACGTCATGGCGGGGCTAAAGCCCCGCCTCCACAACGACCCGACCGACCTGGCCTACATACTCTACACGTCGGGTTCGACCGGTATGCCGAAGGGCGCCATGATTAGTCATGGCAACGCCATCAGCTTCATCGACTGGTGCTCGGAGGCCTTTGCGCCGGACTCGGACGATCGGTTCAGCAATCACGCGCCGTTCCATTTCGACGCGTCCGTCGTTGACATCTATCTCTCTATCAAACATGGCGCGTCGGTCCACCTGATCTCTGATGACCTCGGACGGAGTCCAAAAGAGCTCGCGCGCTTCGTCGCCGAGGCGCGCTTGACCGTGTGGTTCTCGACGCCCTGGATCCTGAGTCTCCTCGTCCAGTTCGGTCAGCTCGGCGCACATGACGCGTCGGCCCTGCGCCTCGTGCTCTTCGGTGGGGAAGTGTTCCCGGTCAAGCACCTTCGCGAGCTGAAGCGCCATTGGCGATCCGCCGTCTACTACAACCTGTACGGCCCCACCGAAATCACCGTGGCCTGCACCGCAGCCCGGATTCCGGACCAGATCCCGCCCGACCGTGAGGCGCCGTATCCGATTGGGTTCCCCTGCACGCATTGCGGCGCGCTGGTGTTGGACGCAGACGGACGCGAGGTGGAGGTCCATGGAGAGGGCGTGCTCTACATCAGCGGCCCGTCCGTCTTCGCCGGCTACTGGAATCGGCCGTCGGAGACCACCGCGGTCTTCATCGAGCGCGATGGGGTCCGCTGGTACAACACCGGTGACGTCGTCCGGTCCGACCCCGCGGAAGGCTTCACTTATGTGGGTCGGCAGGATCGCATGGTCAAGCGACGCGGCTACCGCATCGAGCTCGGCGAGATCGAATCGGCGCTTCTTGCTCATCCACGGCTTCGCGAGGCCGCGGTCGTGTCGATGCCGGATGCGGATGCCGGAGTGAAGGTGATTGCGTTCGTCTCGTCTCACGACGTGCCACCGCCGTCGATCGTTGACCTGAAGACCTTCTGCGCGACGAAAGTGCCCGCCTATATGAGTCCCGATCGCTTTGCCTTCCGCGATCGGCTGCCGCGTACGTCGAGCGACAAGATCGACTACCAGGCGCTTCTGGCGGCGCTCAGAGCGGAGGGGAAGTAGCGTGGCGGATCCAACGAGCGCGCGCCTCGACTTCGCCGAACGCTGGCTGCTCGACGGTCTCCACGTCCTGCGGCCGCCGTTCTCGGCGCTGCAGGTGACCGTCGACATGACGCACGCGACGCGCCGGCTCGAGGAGCTGCGCCGCGAAGGCGTGCATGCGACGGCCACCCATCTCCTGGTGCAGGCGGCCGCGCGAGCGCTCGCGGCCAACCCGGTACTCCACCAGCTGATTGCCGGGACGCGGCGCCACCGGCCGGCCACGGTGGACATCGGCCTGTCGGTGACGGGAGACACCTTCGTCGCGCCGGTGCTGGTCATCGAGAGCGCCAACACCAAGTCGATTGCGGATATCGCGGCGGAAATCACGCGCCGCGCGCCGGAAGTGCGGGAGGCCGACCGTCAGATGCTTGCGCTACTCCGCCGATGGGGCTGGGTCGTGCCGTTCGCCTTCATCCGGCGCGCGATCCTGC
Organism: Vicinamibacteria bacterium; assembly: GCA_963800785.1. Taxonomy (GTDB): domain Bacteria; phylum Acidobacteriota; class Vicinamibacteria; order Vicinamibacterales; family JAENWD01; genus JAENWD01. The sequence continues at coordinate 53,279 of CAWDCH010000017.1, read as the reverse complement.
GGGTCCTGTTCAGGAGCGGCGCGTTCCGGCGGAAGGGCGCCGGGACGTTTCAGATTTCCACGGTGGCGGGCGACTGGGCGCTGACATCGACGTTTGCGACCTCGGGTGTGCTGATTGGCGGGCAGATCTGGTCGAGGGTCCTGGCAATCGACGGGCAACCTGTCGTGCGGCCGGTGATGACGCTGACGCTTTCGAGCGATCACGGCGTGTGGGATGGCCGCGCCGTGGCCCGTTTGATGTCGGCCGTGAAGGCCGAGCTCGAAGCACTCTAGACAGAACGTCAAAAACAAAAAGCCGCTCCTTGCATCCAGCAAGGAGCGGCTTCGGGTGTCGATGCTTGGCGGAGAGGCGCTTACTGCTTCTTGTTGCGCCGGCGGGCCGCTGCCAGGCCGACCAGGCCGCTGCCCAGGAGGAGCATGCTGGCCGGCTCGGGGATCACAGGTGGGGCAGCCGTGATCTTCGACGCTGAGAACGACGTATCGATTTGACCGGCCTCCAGGTCACCTATAACGTTTAGGATGGTCTGGCCAGGGAACTGCGCCGTGTAAATTCCCGTCCAGGTGCTGATCAAGGTGGGCGTCGTCAAGTCGAACACGGTACCTGTAAAGACCGCCGTGACGACCGTGCCCCCGATGTTCTCAGAAAACGCGAATGGCGAATCGGCACCGGCATCACAGCTGGTGCCACCGCCGATCTCGCTGCAGGCCGCGATGTCTTCGAGCACGAAGTCGATATTCGAGTCGGCACTCAAGGTTTGGAACATATCCAGGGGAGCGAAATCCGGATTGGTGGTCTGGACAGTGCCGTCCAGATTCAAGGATGTGTCCGTGCCCGTGTTAATGAGCGTGGCACCATTCATGAGCGTCGATGAGGCCTCGACCTCGAGCGGGTTGGCCCACTGGATCAATCCTGTGTTCGTTACGGTGATACCACCGCTGATGTCCAGTATCCCGCTAATAACATCCGCCTGAGCGGGCTTCGGGAGAACCACCAGTCCCAGGACGCCCAGCGTTATTCCTAGCAATTTTCGCATTTTCTCCCCCGTCCGTAATGCCCGGCGCACAATTTGGGTCCGCCAAGTCGAACCGCCGACGCTGGAAATAGCAACCCTTGTACCCGACTCGAATTTGACGCTCGAATCGGGAGTTAGACGAGGTACTCCAACGGAGCCAATGGTTTACGGCCCTGCCAAGTGACCGTAGCCATCCAGCCCGGCCTTATGAAGTCGCCCTGTCAGATGAAGAAAGGCGCGCGCAAGTCGAAGCGAAGGAAAAGCCCACGCTCAAGAAGTACTTACGCGACCTTTCGGACTGCTTCGGCAAAGCGCAGCTGCCCGTTACATTGTTGGGAAAGTCGTGCTTCGGTGCTCCCCACTCGAAGCAGGCCGAACACTGCTGAACTAACCAACTCCTCGGGCTGGTGGACGTCACGAGAGGATTCAGGAAGGCTACCCCGACCGGAGGAATCAGCGGACGGGCGGGAATCGCGCGTGCCAAAGGCTAGAGCTCTTTCATTCGCCAGTTGCAGGTACTGGTCGTGCCTGCCAGAACGGCTCTCCGCCAAGGGCGGCGTGTCCCGCCTTTGTGAAGGCGCTCACCACATCGAGTCCCCCGAACGCCCGTACCTGAGACGTGTACTCCGCGGCCGCGGCCAGCTTCCGGCGCTCGTCTTCCGGATGCACGGCAACGGCGGTGCAACTCCAGTCGAGCTGCTCCGCCTCGGGCAGATACTGTTCGACGTTGGGGCCTTTGGCAGCCATCGCCGCCATCCACACCAGCGCCCCCATGCGGAGGCTGGCCCAGACAGGTGAATCCCTCAACCGCCAGACCCGACGACGCGTGACGAAATGGGCGCGCCGACACGCGCCGCCGAGGGCGTAGGGGTCTTCGTAGAAACACACGCGATCGAAGCCGCGCCGATCAAGCATTTCCAGCAGCACGGCGAGTGTCACCTCGACATGATCGTGGTGATGGCCGACCGCCAGGGGCGCGTAGAACTCCGCCCCGCCATCCAGCAATTCGCGCACGATAGCGCGAAGCGCCGGCAAATACTCGAATCGGTCTCGCGATGGCGGGGTGTGGAAAATGTAATGCTCGTGGCGCAGGGCCGGTTCCCGCCAAATCCGTTCGGGGAGATCGAGCCAGCGATAACCGGCGCCCAGCACGCCGAGCGCGCGTTGATCCTCGTCGCGCCGAGCTGAATAGTCGCCCAGAGGACGCAACTTGGCAGGTATCCGCTCGAGAGGTGGGCCGGCGGTATAGCAGGTCCATACCTGCACTCTCCGACCCTTTGCCGCTTCCCGACCGATCATTCCGCCCACCGCCAGGACCGCATCATCGAGGTGCGGGGAGAGCACGACGACATCGGCTGGCGGATCCGGCCCGGAATTGCGAGAAAGCGGGCTGAGACCTTGCCACATAATCTCCAATCGTGAAGACCCTCCTCTACACCGCCTCGGACAGCGGTTTCGACCTGCGACACATTCCGCTCGGCGGGGCAGCGCCAATTTGCGCGTACCTCACCGAAGAATGGCGAAAACGGTCCGACTTTCAGTTCCGGCTCGTGTCTCCCGAGGTGATCGGTGAGGGGGCGCCCCGCGACAACGATCTCCTGAACTACACGACGAAGCAGTACATCGATTTTACGTTCAAGTTCGAGGACGCCATCACGGCGGAAATCCTTCGACACGATCCGCGCGAAACAGTGGTATTGAGCAACGACATGCCCGATGGTCCCTCTTTTCGACTGCTCGCCAAAAAGGGGTACGCCGTCTACTGCATCTATCACATGAACATGGTGCACGTTTTTACGAGCGCCATTCTCCGTGGCCGGATGCGACCGGAAACGGCGGCGGCCCTCTACCGGTCCATCGATCACAGCCCCTTCCGATTTCTTCTGCCGAAGGTCTTGAAGTTGATCTTTCTCAAGCAGGAGGAGAGTCTGACCTATTCGCGCGGCGTGATCGTGCCTTCCGAAGGAATGAAGCGCCTCCTGCTGCGCATGTATCGCAACGTGTCCGCAGAGCGAATTCACGTTCTGCCTTGGGGGTTACCACCCGACGGCAGTGACGAGCGTCTCGTGCAGGCGAGGGCGGATGAGCTGCGCCGGCAGTACGACATACCGGATGGCACCTCGGTAATGATCGCGCTCAGCCGGATTGGGCCGGAAAAAGGGCAGGACCGATTGATCAAGGCCTTGAGCCTGTGGGAACAGGAGGAGGACTTTCCAACTCGCGGCGTTTGCCTGCTGCTCTGCGGCGTCGCCGGCTACCGGCACGCGAGGTCCTTCGAGAAGGGCCTGAAAGATCGCGCACGCAAACTGAAGAAGGTGCGCGTCATTTTTCCGGGCTACGTGCATGGAGTGGAGAAACAAGCGCACTTCCGCCTGGCCAATCTCTATGTCTTTCCCTCGCGACAAGAGAGCTATGGCCTGACGCTGATGGAGGCGTTTCGAGCGGGGCTTCCCGCGGTGGCAACCGCCACCGATGGATCGGAACAACTCCTGAGCGATGAATTCGGCGAGCTGTTGCCGGCGGCAGTCGAGCGAGACATCCCGCTGCTCCTGAAGGACGCGATCAAGCGGCTGTTGGCGGATCCGGCAGGCCTGCGCGCCAAGGGTGGGAAGGCCCGGGAATTTGCCGAGGCACAGCCGTTCTCGACCACCGCGGACCGCCTGGCGCAGATCATAGGGTTCTGACGAACGCGCTACGACGCCGCCGCTTCCACGATGTCGGCCGCCCGCCGCGTGCCACCAGCCGTCTTGATGGCCTCCGCCATCCGCCCAGCCGCCGCCCGGTACTCAGGTCGCTCCATGACCGCCCGTGCCGTATCGCGCAGTCGCGCGGCGGTGAGTCGTTCGAGCGCGATCGTCCGTCCGGCGCCAGCCCATTCGACGCGCCTGGCGATGGCCGGCTGCTCGTAGGTAATCGGCACCGCGACCACGGGCACGCCGTTCGCCATCGAATCGAGCACCGTGTTCAGGCCCGCATGCGTGATCGTGAGCGCCGCGCGCGCGAGCAGGTCGGCCTGCGGCGCGTAGCTCACGACGAGCGGGTTTCCGGGCAAGCCCGCCGCCGCCTCCGCCGTCAGCCCGCCGCCATGGCTGATCACCAACTGGACGTCGAGCCCGCGGCAGGCCTCTGCAAACGTGCGAAACAGCGGCTCGCGGCTGTTCTGCAGCGTGCCGAGCGAGGCATAGACGAGCGGACGCCCGTCGAGGCGATCCCACGGGAACGCGATCGGCCGCGGCAGCCCGCCGCGAAGCGGGCCGACATAGTGAAAGGCCGGCGGCAGCACGGTGCGGGGAAAGTCGAACGCGCGCGGCATCTGGCAGATCTGGGCGAGGCGCGAAAACGAGTCGTCCGGCGAGGCGAGCGCCGGAAGCTTCCACTCGCGCCGATAGTTGGAGACAGCGTCCGAGATTGGCTTCGTCAGCCGATCCGATATGGCGTAGCCGACCCGATTGCGCAGCCGGGCCCATCCGGCGTCCGTATACGCCCACGGCGTGAACGGTGGCGGCGCGGTCGGATCCCGATTGATCAGCAGCGCATTACAGACGGTGACGAATGGCAGGCCAAGGCGTTCGGCAACCGCGCCTCCTGCTGGTTCCATCTGATCGACGAGCAGCGCCTCGACGCCCGCCGCACGTATTGCGCCGGGAAGATCTCGGCATTCCATGGCCGTGGTCTCGGCGACGGCGCGAATCGTGAACCGCAGCGCGGCGAATCCCGCGAGACGACCGAGGGCGTCGAGCGATGCGCGCAGGGAGCCGGGCGGATACTCGCGCGATCCAATCCGGTGAAACTCGAGCCCTTCAGCCGAAACTTTCTGTTCCAGATCGGCGACCTGGAAGCAGGTGACGCGATGGCCGCGCGCGATGAGCTCGCGACCCAGGGCGGCGGAAGGGTGAAGGTGACCGGGAACGGGCGGCGTGACGATCCCGAAGTGGGTCATGCGAGGGGGAGACCCCTCAGACGCTTATGCGCCCTTACGCCCATCCGCTCGCGTTACCAGCCGACGATGCGTCCGCCTGCGGCTTTCGCCTTCTGAAAAAGCTCGCTCAGCGAATGTCCGAGACTGGGGCTGGTCGACTGCCGGAACAGCGAATCCTGAGGCACCACTGCGACGATCCGGCGATAGGCGATGCCGAGATTGTGGTACGGGATGCCGGGAAAGAAGTGATGCAGCGCGTGATAGCGCAGACCGACCGGTGCCCAGAGCTCCGTCCAGAACGCCCCCGGGGTGTCGATTGAGTCTTCGAGCTGCTCGTGCCGATCCCGCGGCGCTCCGTCGGTCTCGTACTCGTGGGCGCCGAGGACGCGCAGCGTGTTGAAGAAGCTCACGAACGTAAGCACGCCAAACCAGACGTAGAGCGTGCGTCCCGGCAAGACGCCGGCGTACATCAGCACGAAGACGCCAGCGAAGAACGCCAGCATCGCGAGCTCCCACCGGCGCACTCGACGCACCATCGAGGGCTGCATGACGCGACGGAAGTCGGGGTTCATCGAGAACGAGGACGCGTGAACCTCGAGCCACCGGTGGAATCGCGGCCAGACCAGGCCAACCGGCGCGAGCACGACGAACCGGAGCAACAGGAGGAGCGGGACGAGCGCCGCCGACTGCAGCGCGAAGATCACGATCAATTTCCGCGAGCTCGCAAACGGCAAGTACTCCGGATCGGCCTTCGTGCCGTAGGTCGTCAAGCCATGGTGCAGTTGATGCACGCCCATGTACGTGAACGACGGCAGGAGAAGCGGAACGCCAAATAACAGGTTCCACGCCGTCTCGAAACCGGAGACTGATCGCTTGCGCAGATGCGTCAGCTCGTGGGTGAAGCACAAGCCGCGATAGAGGGCAAACCCCGAGATCGCGCCCGCGATCAGCATCACCGACGACCAGGGTGTGGAGAGCAGCGCCACGGCGAAGGCGGCCCATCCAATCGTGGCGCTCGCCAGCAGATCCGACCAGAAGATCCGGGGGTTCGGCGCATGCAGGTCGCTCACAAGACGACGGCTGACAACGTCGAGAGACTCGACGGGGGACGGCAACGGCTCGGGTGAGTGGGAGAGTACTGCGACGGAACTCGCTGGCACGACGATCCTCGTTGAACAAACTGGGGGCGTGTACTCTTTCTATCGTCTCACGTTGAAAGCGGCAACAGAGTTGCACATTTCGACAAACGCATGGCCCAGTTTTACGAGAGTCGAGTGGGCCGCTTACGAACGAGCGAAGCCGTAGAGCGTCGTAGATCCGTCACTTGCAGCCGCGACTCACACCCCACTCGTGCGCAAGAGAGGTGTGTAAGTCGCGCCACAGGAATGTAAATCGATCGTGTAAGAATCTCCGCGACCGGTTTTGAAAAGTCTGTTTCGGGCAGGAAATCCCCGACGCCATTGCACGACTTCTCCCCTGAATCTGTTCGTTCGCGATCTCCCCATGAATCGGGACATTTGGCGGCACGCACCTTGCGAGAAGCTCGGCCAGCGGCTGAGGCGTCATGGCATCGGCCGGGATGCCAGGCATTTTGGCGAGCAGCCGGTTGCGCTCGCAACTACCAGCTAACTGAAAGTCGTTAAAGAGCTTAGCGTCGCAATGGTCTCGCGGCATTACGGGCGTGTTGTGCCTCTCGGGGGCGGATATCGGGCGCCTGCGAGAGAGCGTGCGGGAGGGTCACATGCGAATTCTGGGTTCCACGCGTTCACGCAGCGGCACGTTGATGCTGTTGGCGCCATCCGAGGCGCTCGTGCCGGAAACATTCCCTGCAGTGGATGTGAACCCAAAACGTCATGAAGGAATTCTTGCGCAGCTCCAACGCTTACGCGGCAGCGTATATCTTCACGACGGCGCAATCACACCGGAGCAGCTTTCGCCGGACGGTCGTCACGTCCTCGGGATCGACTCGGCGAGCTGGCACATGGTCTCGGTGCAGCCCGATGGGCGCGTCACCGGCTGCGCCCGCTACCGCGCTTACGGCCGGAACACGCAACCCGAACACCTGACCGCCTGGCGGTCCGCGCTCGCCAACGATCGGACGTGGCGCGGCACCTTGCACATGGCGCTCGAATCGGAGATCGCACTTGCGAGAAAGCGCAAGGTCGACTACGTGGAAGTGGGCGGCTGGGCAATTGCCGAAGACATGCGGTTCACGATGGAGGCGATGAACATCGCGCTCTCCACCTACGCCCTGGCGCGCAGCATCGGCGGCGCGATCGGCCTGACCACCGCAACCGTTCGCAACTGCTCGTCGCGCATCCTCCGGAAGATTGGCGGCCGGTCCTTGGGACTGCCCGGGTGCCCCCTGCCGTCGTACTTCGACCCGCATTACGGCTGCGAAATGGAGCTGCTGCGCTTCGATTCGAACACGCCCAATCCCAAGTACCAGTCTCGTATCGATGATATTCTGAGCGGGTTTTTCGAGCTGCCAGTGGTGTGCGCCCGCGCCGCCACGGGCCTCGTCAACGCGATCGAGCGTCCGCAGTTCGTGCCGCTGCCGGCCCTCCGCGAAGCGTGCGCGTAGCGGCACGCTGATCGGGGGAGTCGGCTGCATGTCGACCCGCACGGATCGCGATCTGAGCCGTGCCATCCAGGACTGGTCGGATATCGTCGGCGCCGACCACGTCATCAACGATCGAGCGGCGCTGCACGCCGCTGAGACGGCTACTTTTCCCACTACGGCGCGCGTCCCGCTGATCCTGCGTCCGGCCGACCGGCAGCAGGTCCAGGCGTGCCTCCGCGTCGCCAACACGAACCGCGTCCCTGTCTATCCGATTAGTACCGGTCGCAACTGGGGCTACGGCTCGCGCGTGCCCGCCGCGGACGGGTCCGTCCTGCTCGACCTGGGCCGTATGAACCGGATCGTCGACTTCAGCGAGGACCTCGCCTACGTCACCGTCGAGCCCGGCGTCACGCAGCAGCAGCTGTTCGACTTCCTCCGCGACAACCGCTCACGGCTGTGGATGGATGCCACTGGCGCGCGTCCCGACTCGAGCCTGATCGGCAACACCATGGAGCGCGGTTTCGGACACACGCCTTACGGCGATCACTTCGCGTACGTCTGCGACTTCGAGGTGGTGCTGCCGGCCGGCGAACGCATTGAGACCGGGTTCTCGCGGTTCGCTCAGTCGTCGACGTCGCGACGAGGCATGTCGGCTGACTGCGAGACACGGCCATGGCTGAGCACGGCTGCTTACCCGGGCAGATAGCGGTCTGGCGCCAGCACTCCCGTCGGATCCCACGATTGCTTGATTGACGACAGAAAGGGCCAGTACTCGGGTGCGCGACGCCATACGGACTGAACAACCGATGCAGGGCCGCGATAGGGAACGTAACCGCGCTCGAGGAGCCTCTCGAGAAGGAGTGCCTGGCAATCGCGCGCCCGCTCGCACTCTTCCGGGCTGGACCGATCGAATGAAATGCTCAGCACGGCGATAAGTGCACGCTCATTGATGGCGGTGATCGTTGCCTGGTATTCGAAGCCGTAGTCGTGAAACGTAGCCTCGCCGATCGATGAGACGTCCTGAATCGCGGCGGCCGTCATTGGCAGGATTGGGCAGATCCACGCCAGACCCGATAGGGTTGCCACCGGATCGCCATCGGGGCCCGGAGATCCTCGTGCCCGCCAATGCGCGCCTTTCAGTGTTTCGTACGAGGGCCGTCCCTTCAAGAGGTCCAAACCCAATCGCAGCGTGTCGATTCGCTTGAGCAGTGACAGGTTGGGCAGAATCGGCATGAGCCGCCGCGCGACCTGCTGCGCCCGCAAGACCGTCCGATCGCTCAGAACCACGAGACGCTCGACGTCCCGCAGATTTTGCAGGGCAGCCCGGACAGCCCTGGCTGCGCCTTTCACTTCCAATCGCGTGCCGGTCAACGATCCTGTCGCACCCCACTGCGGCAGAGCGTACTTTCTGCAGAGCTCTTGGTACAGCGCTGCGTTTTCGACCTCGAGTGCTTGACGTCCGCTCGCGCGCTCCCACGGAAACCGTGTCGCTGCCGCCAGCAGACGTCCTTGATTGAAGCAGTGCACCGTGCTCCGAACGGTGCCGGCCATCCGGAGCTTTCGGATCGCCTCGAAGAAGGGTCCGACGCTTTCGCGTGTGCGGAGGGCGATGATGAACATCGCGAAGACCTCCGGCTTCGGCATCAGCCAAATCGTCATGCGTGTGACGATCCCCAAGTTCGATTGAGTGAAGAGCCCGTCGAGCGACGGGCCGATTCCCCATTTGTAAACGTGCTGGGCCTGTGCATTCGCGTACGCGCCAAAGCCGGTTTGCAACAGGGACCCGTCGGGCAGGACGACCTCGTAATTGCACGAGGTCGCGAAATGGTCTCCGTATGGCGTGTGTCCTGACCCCCGTTCGATCGTGTTGCCGACGATGCTCGCGTCCGGTCCGGCGCCGGTAGCGTCGAACATGAGGGGCAGGCCCTGGCGTTCGATGTGATCGAGCAGTTGCCCCTGCGAAACGCCCGGCTCGATCACCGCGTAGGCCAGCTCGGGATTGATTTCGACGATCCGATTCATCCGCGAGAGGTCGATGATGAGAGCGTCGTCGTGTGGCGCGCACGCATCGCCGTAACCCCAGTTCTTCCCTCGGCTGATCGGGAACACCGGAACCGAGAACTTCGTCGCGGCGAGTACTATCCGTTGAACGTGCTCGCGCGTTGTTGGGTACACGACGCCGAGCGGTATGGTGCCGTTCGGTGCGGTTGTTCTACTGAGTCGGGTTCGGACCGCTTCATCGGCGGCAACGTTGCCTTCGCCGACGATTTGAGCGAGCTGTTGAAAGAACTCCGAATCTCGCGCCACGCTAGGCCTTTCTGGCGATGATGAGACCGTGGTCGCGCGGCAGCGCCCGGCGTTCGACTGATTGGAACCCGGCGTCGCGCATCCACTGGGTGTACTCGTGCCAGGTGTACAACATGCCTTCACCGGTGGCGAGCGTGAGGAAGTACGGCGATCCCATCGCCGCGCCGTGTGGTCCGTCCTCCGTATCGCGCTGCATCATGTTGAAAATGATGACCGTTCCTCCCGACGGCAGGCTCTCGAAGCATTTGCGAAGAAGTTGGCGGTTGTGCGCCTGGGACCAGATCGTGAAGAAGTGGGCGAACAGTATGGCGTCCGCCTCCTTCGGGAAGGGATCGATGAAGCAGTTCCCAGGCCATGCGCCGAGGCGGTCGATCAATCCCTCTTTCGCAATGTTCTGTTTTGCGATTTCGCAGACCGATGGCGAGTCGAAGACGGCGGCACGGAGATGCGGAAACTTGTGCGCGAACGCCATGATGTTGGTGCCGTTGCCGCCGCCGACGTCGACCAGGTATTTCGTGTCACGCAGATCGAGGCTACGCACGAGCGTCGAGTTCGCCTGAGTCGAGATACTCTGCATGGCATCCTGAAAGATCTGCTCGAGCCGTTTGTCGTGAGCCAAACGCTCGTACAGAGTTTTCTCGGCGCCCTCGAACTCCCGAAGACCCACATTCGTATTGGCGCGGATCGCCTCCTCGAAGTGGAACATCGCGCGGTAATTGATGTGATGCTGCCAGCGCACGACATCGATGATGTTCTTCGGTGCGTTTCGCACGAACAGACGGCGGGAGAGGAACGTGTTGGAGTAAGCCGGTCCGGTCTTTTGGAGCAACCCCAATGTGGTGCACCCGAGGAGGAGGATCCGAATCGGTTGTTCTTCGCAGTGGGTCGCCGTGGTGATCTGTTCCCGCGTCATCCGCCCGTGTTTCTCAAGGAGGGAGAACAGATCCAATTCGACGGCGGCGCTGAGCGTTTCGAAGAAGATGTGACCGCCGAGGATCAGGTACATCCTCTCGTAGGGGCGCCGCAGCAAACCCCGCTCGATCACGTTGAGCTGGAACCAGTTGGATAGGCGATCCCACGGATCGCGGGTAAGTCTCGCCATGGGAAACGTCTCCTCCCGATTGAGAAGCGTTGCTGGGGGACTTCGTCCCGGACCCCAAGGACTCTATCATCGTCCTCGCGAAGTGTACGTCCTTGGAGGGGAGGACATAGGCCCGAGCTTTAGCTCGGGCAACCGTGGCGGCGGCGGTAATGCTCAAAGTAAAGCTTGGGCCTACGTACGGGGTCTATCTCGGTACATCCAATGCCGGGTTCCTCGCAAAGAAACCAAACGGCCTCAGCTCGAACTCGTGCCACACCGTCGGCATGACCGGCCAGTCCTCGGCCCGGACGACGTGGTGCATGCCGAAGGAGTACCACGCGACGATGTCCGTTTTGTCGATGGGACGGTTGGCAGCGGTCCAGCCTGGGAGGCCGTCGCCGCCGCGGCTCTGCGTCGGGTAGTCGCCGGCCGCGAACAGCTCCTCCGGCTTGTACGGCGTGATCCACAAAGCATGGTTCGTGAACCCGGCGCGCCTCTGCGGGTAGTCGTCCTGATCGAGCAGCGATTCGTCGCTGTGTCCCGGCTTGATCTGGATGCTGGTCGGATAGCCGAGCGGCCCCTTCGCGCCAGGGTTCACGATGCGCCACATCGCCGGCGTGTGCCGATCGAGCATCGCTTCCGACTCGACGCGCGCGGTTCGTGAGGTCGTCACCCAGAGGCTCTTGCGCGGATGGGAGGGCGGCAGCCGCTTCTTCGTGAGCTGATCGACGACGAGACTGTTGGACGTGCCGTCCACGTCCACGTCGAGCCGGTACGAGAAGAAGTGATCGTGGTTGACGGCCACGGTGTGCTCGGCGACGAAGTGGCCGTAGGCGCCGTCGGTGCCGTCCTTGTCGTCGGCGACGGTGCGGCTCTTGACGCCCTTCACTTCGGCCACGCCGGTCGCGCCGACCAGGCCGCGAATCGATCCGTCCTGCTGAAACACCCAATCGAAGACGTAGTCGTAGTTGCCGAGCGTGGCGATCCACCGGAGCACCAGGTCGCGGCTTGCCCGGCTTTCGACAGAGGCTTCCTCGCGATGACGCCACAGGATGTCGCCGGCCGCTCGCTCGAAAATGCAGCCGGTGTCGGAGGCGCGCTGCGGCAGACCGCGTTCGTTGGCAATAACCAGATCCAGCCACACCGCGTTGGCCGGACAGTCGGTGCCGCGCTGCAGCGGCCGGCGTGCCAGACCGAGGGCATGGCCCAATTCGCCGCCATCGAAGAACGTGCGGTGATACCAGCTTTCGTCGGGATCCATGTAGGGGACGAACAGCTCCGAGACCGACCCCTGGTAAGGCACCGATCGGTCGCGATCGCCGTCCGTGTGCTTCACGAGCGAAATGACCGCGCCGCGGCGGGGCTCGAGCCGCACGTGAAACTGCCACCGATCCCATCGCACCATCGCGCCGTCGCGCGTGAAGCCGGGTCCCATGGGCTGCGCGACGTCGAGCGGCGCCAGCGCGGGCCGTGTCGGCCCGACCGCCTCTGGATGCATGTCCACGGGGGCCGCCGGCACCGGGACGATCCCGGTATCGACGACTCGAAACACTTTTTTCTCGTGCAGATCGATGTAGATCGTGAGGCCCTCGACCGGCCGGCCCCAGATGTTCTCGACGCCGTGGCGATCGAGGCAGAACGCCGCCGCGAGGCGCCGCGACCCTTCTTCGGAAATGGCGAAATAACCGCGGGTCACGCCGAGGCACTCGACGGTGGTGAGATCGGTAATGCCCCGTCGCTTGAGGGCGGCCGGCACCTCGGGACTCGATTTGGCGATGCCGTCCTGCATCTCGAGCTCTTCGTCGGTGATGTCCGGCTGCACGCCGGGGACCTCGCGCCACGACGCTAATGTTCGCGCGCCGATGTCGACGACGGCCTCGACGGTGGTGGGACCGATCATCAGGATGGCTTTCGCCTGGCGTTTGAGCGCCGATTTCGGGGTCCACGCGAGCACCTCCGCCTTCGTTGGCTCAACGAGTGAGACGCCAGCAAATCGTCCCTTCTCGGGGAGCCGCCCCGAGTCGCGAATGACGTCGTAGACGACCCAGTGCTCGGCGAACGTCAGCGCGTCAAGCGGGTGGCGGACCTGCGCGCGGGCCGCGGCCGGCGCGAGGAGAAAGACGACGAGCAGCATTGGAGCCGTGACGCGCAGGGAACCTCCGCGAGATGGATCGAGAAACGATGTTGACCTGCGGTGCCGAAACGTTAGACTCTGCAAGCTCAACCGTCAAGGTGGGAGGCTACAGTGTGAGCGTCAATGTGGATGCCGTCGCGGGTCGGCAGCCGGTCTCTACTCCGGCGTGGCCCTGGCGTCGCGATCGGCTGTTCTTCAGCGGCATGGCCATCGCCGCGGCGATTGTCGTCTTCGCCGGTTTTGCGCCGACCTACTACCTGAAGGCCGCCTTTGGTGCGCCGAAGTTGTCGCCGCTGCTGCACACACACGGCTTGATCTTCACCAGCTGGATCGTGCTCTTCGTCGTGCAGGCCCGATTGATTGCCGGCCGCCGCACGCCGCTCCATCGCCGCCTCGGCGTTTTGGGCGGTCTCCTCGCAGTGGCCATGCTCATCGTCGGCACCATGGCCGCCATCGCCTCGGCGCGCCGCGGCTTCACACCGCCGGGTGGTCCGCCGCCGCTCACGTTCCTGATCATTCCGCTTGGGGATCTGCTCGTCTTTGGAGTGCTCGTCAGCGCGGCGCTGTACGTCCGGCGACAGAGCCAGACGCACAAGCGGCTGATGCTGCTGGCGACGCTGGCGCTTCTGACGCCGGCGATTGCACGGCTGCCAGGCATCGCGGCCGCCGGCCCGCCGGCGTTCTGGGGCCTGACCGACCTCTTCATCGTGGGGTGCTTCGTCTACGACCGGGTCACGATCGGGCGCATCCACCCCGCCTTTAAGTGGGGTGGATTGTTCGTGCTGGTCATGCAGCCGATGCGATTGATCCTGGGCGGCACCGCGCCGTGGCTCGAATTCGCAGGGTGGCTCACGAGGTGATTGCCCAAGCTAAAGCTTGGGCCTACGTACTGAAGCTTGGGCCTACGTACGAGACGGTGACGTATGTACGAGACGGTGACGTAGGTACGAGACTGTGACGTACGTACGAGACTGTGACGTACGTAGGCCCGAGCTTTAGCTCGGGCATCGCCAGTACGAGATTGTGACGTACGTAGGCCCGAGCTTTAGCTCGGGCATCGCCAGCGTCTAATGCGGCGCAGGCAGCGCCGTATTGCTGACGAACGCGATGCGCTTGCCGTCGGGTGACCACGAGGGCACGTTGATCGTGCCCTGACCGCCGAAGACGTACGCGATCACCTTGGGCGACGAGCCGTCGGCGTTCATCAGGCGGATGTACACCTGGCGATAGAAGGGATGCTCCTCCGGCTTCACGTCAGCGAGAAACGAGAGCACCGTCATCGTCTGCCCGTCCGGTGACGGGTGCGGGAACCAGTTGTTGAACTCGTCGTTCGTCAGCTGTTCCTGCCCGCTTCCATCCGGCTTCATGCGCCAGATCTGCATGCGCCCGCTCCGAAGCGAATTGAAATAGATCCACTGCCCGTCCGGCGAATATTCTGGACCGTCGTCGAGTCCGGTTGTGGTGGTCAAGCGAATCTCGTCGCCCCCCGCAGCGGGAATCTTGTAAATGTCGAACTCGCCATTGCGCCCTCCGGTGAAGACCAGGAACTTCGCGTCGGGCGACCAGCCGTGGAGGTAAGACGGGGAGTTCGCGGTGATGCGTTTGGGCGTGCCGCCGGATGCCGGCAGCGTATAGACCACGGACCGGCGTTGCTCCTCTGTCGGCTGGTGGCTGATACCGAGCAGCGTGCCATCGAACGACAGCACATGGTCGTTATTGTTGGACGTGGCGAAGCCGGTGTCGAGGAGCGTCGTCTTGCGTGTCGCCAAATCGAACCGATACAGCTTGCCCTCGCTGTTGTAAATCAGCTCCTTGCCGTCGCGCGTCCAGTTGGGCGCCTGCAGTGAGATTGGCGATGTCGCGAGCACCGTCCGGTCGCCGGTGGCGACGTCCATGACCTCCAGGTTGCTGCCGATATAGTCCCGGTAAGGCACCCAGCCTTCCTTCGGTGGCACGACAATCCGCACGTTCTTGAAGACCGCGCGCTCCGAGACCGTCGGATTGTGCGAGCACACGAACAGGCCGACGTTCACCTCGTCGCCGAGATCGATGTCGGTGATCTCATTGTGCGTGAAGGTATCGCCGAAGCGTGCCACCGACATCGTGTACGTCCCGCCCTTGCGGGCCAGCTGGATGACGTCGGCGCCTTTTACCGTCGACTGCACCTGTTCCGTAACCGCGCCAGCGGTCTTTCTGAACTGCAGCGACGTCAGACCGTCGCCATGCACGGCAACGTCTACGTAGGGAGAATCCGCGTCCAGCGTCTTGCGGATGATCCAGCCGATCTTGCGGTGAGGGTCCACGCCAGTGCCTTGCAAGGCTGCGTTGGTGCGCACGATGAAGTCGCCCGTCATTTTGCGCCAGGCGAACTGGAACTCGTCGCGATTGGCCCACATGTTCGTGCCCGAGCCGATGATGGTGTAGGCCTGCGTGCCGGGATCGTACGAGGTCGAGCCTTTGATCGCCGGCTGGCCGACGTCGCCGCTCTGCTCGAAGTATCCGAGGGCTTGCCGAGCCGCGGGCGCCGCCGGAACGTTGACGACGATCACGACCAGCGCAGCGACAAGTCTCATCGCACGCATCATCAAAAGGCTCCTCCAGTCACCACGACACATCGATCAGCGACACGCCCTGACGCGGAAGCTCAACACGGGTCGCGAGCGAGCCGGATTTTACCGTGCGCCACTCCGGCGCACCGCACGACGCAAGCGCGGCGTCGCGCTCGAGCGCGGCGTACTGCGCCGGGGATAGGCTCTGCGGCGATCCCATTCGCTGCCACGCGGCATACGAGTTGCCGTAGTTGCCGGTGACGCAGTACTGGCGGACGAGCGCCCGCGCGGCCGCCGGCGCCAGTCCCGCAATCGTCAGATCCACAGCTGCTGCGGGTCCGCTCGTATCATCGTCGTGATAGTGCCACAAGAGCACCGTCGCGCCACTGGCAGTACCGAGTGGCAAGCGTGCCGACGTCAGGCGACCCGCGCACGCCGGATCGGACGATGTCGTCGAGCGCGACCGCGCCGGAGCTCTCGGCCGCCACTTGACGGGTCCCCATCATGCCGAACATGCGAAACACGTTCAGCACCGGCTTCTCGATGCCGTTCGTCGCCAAATCGCGAAAGCCGTCGAACCAGGGCTGATCCTCGAACTCGAACGCCCAGGTGACGATCCCGAGCAGCCGAACGCCATGCCGCTGTGCCAGCGCGTACTTCCGGGGAAACGACGCCGCCGTGTAGCTCGAATACATCGTTCCGTTCCGGTAGCCGTTCTGTTTGTAGGTGCGGGCCGAGCAGGCGGCGCAGCCTTCGGGATCCGATTCGCCGATGACGATCGGCGTGTTCTTCCATTCTGGGAACGACGCGACTGTGGCAAATCCCTGGTCGATATCGGTCAGCTGAGACGAGATGCCCATGCGGACGTGACCATCGACGAGCTCGGGGCGTCCCTTGGCATGGAAGCCGATGAAATCGAGCGGAGCGCCGGTCGCGCCGGTCGCGTAGTTCTTGCCCCTGGCGCAGTGCTCGAGGAAGCCTCGCAGGAATTCGCGCGCCTTCGCGTTGCCCGGACCCGTCGAGTGTGGGCCGCCCACTCGCGCCGTCGGCAGCGCCCGCTTCACCGCATCGACGGAGTAGTCGTACAGCTTGTGATACTCCTCGGGCGTGCTTTTCCAGTAGCCGATGTTCGGCTCGTTCCAGACCTCCCACAACCACGTCTCGACCTCCGCGCGCCCGTACCGCTCTACTGTGTGCCGCGCCCACTGGTGCACGAGCTCGGCCCAGCGTGCGTAGTCCTTCGGTGGATAGGCCCACCCCGTGAAGATGTCGCTGGGCGTCTCGACACGGAAGTTGTGGCGGTACGGCGGCGGGCCCGTTGTCAGTGCTTCGGGCATGAACCCGATCTCGACGAGCGGCCGCATGCCGCGCTCGACGAGCGTGTCGAAGATGCGATCGACGATGGTCCAGTCGTAGCGCGGGCGGCCCTGGGCATCCTCGGTATACGCGTTCGTCGAGCCCCACTTCAAGGCCGCCGTTCCATCGCCGCTCGTGAGCAGATTGTGCGTCCGCACGTAGACCGGCACCGGGCTGAGCGCCGCGAGCTGCGACAGCAGTTTGCGGCCGTCCTTCATGTAGGTGTAGTTTGGCTCGTCGTAGCCGAAGAACGCCCATACGGGCGGCAGCTCGCCGTCGGCGCGCGACACGTCGACTCGCACCGTGACAGGAATCGTGGTCTCCGCGCTCACCGTCACCGCGAGCACGGCGCCGAGGACAGCGGCGCGAATGGTCAGCGCAGCTCCACCGTCTTCTCACCGATGGTGATGCGCTCGGCGCGCATCTCGTCGGCGACTGTCTTGTGCGGATAGCCGACCACCGTGGCAGACGTGCCCGTCTTCAGTATCCCCTCCGTGAGCCCGCGCGTCGTCATGCGCGACGGCGGCGCCAGGACGGCCGTCCACGTCTTGCCGTCTCCGTTCTCCTGCAGCCGGATCGATCCGTGCGGGTTGCCGTAGCTCATCTCCTTGATGACGCCATTGAGCGTGAGCGTTTTCGTCTGGTCGTAGCTGCTCCAGCCATGGTGCGCCGTCACGGTCGTGGTCAACAGCGGCGCGCTCAGTGCAATCGCTTGCGGCATCCTCATTGTTTTCTCCCAACCTCAGACCTTGCGACCCTGCGACCTTGCGACCCTGCGACGACCTTGCGACCTTGCGACCCTGCGACCTTGCGACCCTGCGACCTTGCGACCCTGCGACCCTGCGACCCTGCGACCTTCACGTATACTTCCGGCCGTGCACAGGACCACACAGGAGTTGTTGGCGTCTTCCGAGTTCCGGCACCTCGTGGCTCGTCGCTGGCGCGTCTCGCTGCTGCTGACCGCGTGTCTGTTCGTCCTCTATTACGGCTACATCCTGCTGATCGCGACCAACAAGGCGCTTCTTTCCGAGCGCATCGGTGAGGTTACGACCATTGGCATCCCGCTCGGAGCGGCGGTGATCATCGGCGCCTGGGTACTCACGGGCCTATACGTCCTCTGGGCGAACCGCGCTTACGATGCAGAAGTCTCGCGTCTGCGCGACAACATCCGCGACTGACGCATGGAGCCGCTCGAGAGCACCCTCGGCCACCCGACGACATCCGCGGTTTTCTTCTTCCTCGGTATCGTCGCGTTGACGCTGGCCGTCACCTTCTGGGCTGCCCGCCGTACGCGATCGACGCGCGACTTCTACGCCGCCGGTCGATCGGTCTCGGCCCTGCAGAACGGCCTCGCGCTCGCCGGCGATTACATGAGCGCCGCGTCGTTCCTCGGGATCGCGGGGCTTGTGGCAACCCGCGGCTACGACGGCATGATTTACGCGACCGGCTGGCTCGTCGGCTGGCCGGCGCTCATGTTCCTGATTGCCGAGCCGCTCAGAAATCTCGGCAAATTCACGTTCGCCGACGTCGTGGCCTTCCGGCTGCGTCAGACGCCTGTGCGGATCGCGGCCGCCTGCGGCGGTATCCTCACGGTGCTGTTCTACACCATCGCGCAGATGGTCGGCGCGGGCAATCTGATCAGCCTGATGTTCGGCCTGCCGTATCAATGGGCGGTGATCTCGGTCGGCGCCGTCATGCTGGCGTACGTTCTCTTCGGCGGGATGATCGCCACGACATGGGTGCAGATCATCAAGGCCGCTCTATTGCTGAGCGGCGTCACGCTGCTGACCGTCCTGATCCTGGCGCGTTTCGACTTCAGCCTCGGAAGTCTCTTCGCATCGGTCGCAAGGCGCTACGGACAGTCAGCGCTCGAGCCGGGCGGTCTCGTGACCGACCCTGTTGAGGCCGTCTCGCTGGGCCTGGCGCTGATGTTCGGCCTGCTGGGCCTCCCGCACATCCTGATGCGCTTCTACACGGTGCCGGACGCCCGCGCAGCGCGCACGTCGGTACTCTACGCGACCGGGTTCATCGGGTACTTCTATCTCATCATCCCAATCGTCGGCTTTGGCGCATCTGCCCTCGTCGGGCGTGAGCTGATCACGCAGATCGATGCCGGTGGCAACATGGCCGCGCCGCTCGTCGCCGAGCTACTCGGCGGCACGCCGTTTCTCGGCTTCATCGCTGCGGTCGCCTTCGCGACGATCCTGGCGGTCGTCGCCGGGCTGACGCTCGCCGGTGCCAGCACGCTCTCGCACGACATCTTCGTGCACGTCGTCCGGAAGGGCCACGCCAGCGAGGAAGAGCAGGTCCGAGTCGCGCGTATCGCCACCATCGTCTTCGGTGCGGTCGCGGTCCTGCTGGGAATCGCGTTTCGCGGTCAAAACGTCGCCTTCATGGTCGGCCTGGCGTTCGCGATCGCCTGCAGCGCCAACTTCCCGCCGCTGCTTCTCTCGATCGTCTGGCGCCGGTTCAACACGGTTGGCGCGGTCAGCTCGATCGTGTGCGGCGCCACGCTGTCAGTGCTCCTGATCCTGGGAAGTCCCACCGTTTGGGTCGACCTTCTCGGGAACGCGAAGCCACTGTTCCCACTTCGCAACCCCGCCATCATCTCGATGACCCTCGCCTTCATCGCCGGCATCCTGGGATCGCTCGTCACCCGCGAGCCGTCAGCGGAGGCGAAGTTCGACGACGAGAAGCTCCGCACCTACCTGGGCGTCGGGGCGGAATAGAGAACCGCCCGGGTTGCCCGGGGTCACGGATCGACGCGGAATCACGCGGATCAAGATCGGTCACGGATAGACACGGAATCACACGGATCCCATCGGTCGCTGACGGACGCGGAATCACGCGGACGGCTTGATCGGATGGCGCACCGAAGTGCAACCCACCACTGCTGACCGGTCTCGACAGCGGGGGTTGACGTCAGTCGGGCCACGACCAGGGCACCCTTTACATGCGAAAACCTTCGCAACCAGGCAACCAGAGCAAACGTGATCCCGTGTCGATCCGTGACCTATCTGATCCGCGTGATCCCCGCGTCGATCCGTGACCTATCTGATCCGCGTGATTCCGCGTCGATCCGTGACCTATCTGATCCGCGTGATTCCGTGTCGATCCGTGACCCGTCTGATCCGCGTGATTCCGTGTCCGTCCGTGACCTGCCTGTGATCCGCGAAATCCGTGACGACGTCACCGGCGGGCGCGCGGATCGTCAGGTTCCGTCCGCGGCTCGAACACCGGCGACGGGTCCGTGGCCGCAGATCGCATCGCCTGCTCGTGAAGGTAGCGCTGCGCCTCGAACGGTTCCGCGTTGCCCAGCGGGGGTATGCGCCAGACGCCATCTGGCTGCAGGCGCCGGCCCTTCACGTTGTCGCGGAGGAGTACCGCGAGCGCGTCGAGCACCTTACGCTTCGCCGGCGGCGACTCGATCGGAAACATCAGCTCGACCCGGGCGTCGAGGTTCCGCGGCATCCAGTCCGCGCTCGCCAGGTACACATCCTCGTCGCCGCCGCTGTGGAACACGAAGATTCGCGCGTGCTCGAGATAGCGTCCAACGATGCTCGTCACCGTGATGCGTTCGCTGAGCCCGGGAATCCCCGGCTTGAGCGTGCACATGCCGCGGACGTTCAGATCGACCCGAACGCCCGCCTGCGACGCCTCGTAGAGCGCGCGGATGATTTCGACATCCACGAGCGAGTTCATCTTGGCGATGATCCGCGCCGGCTGGCCGTCCTGCGCTCTCCGCATTTCGCCGCGAATCAGCGACAGCAGCCGCTCACGCAGCATCGTCGGAGCCATCACCAGCTTCCGGAGGCGCGGCGGATCGGAGTATCCGGTCAGTGCGCTCCAGAAGGCCGACGCGTCGGCCGCGATGTCGGGGTCGCAGGTGAGGAGACCCATGTCGGTGTAGACCCTCGCGGTGCCATCGTTGTAGTTGCCCGTGCCCAGGTGGACGTAACGACGGAGACCCTCCTTGGTTCGCCGAACCACCAGACAGATCTTTGCGTGGACCTTGTAATGGCGGATGCCGTAGATGACGTGCGCGCCCATCTCCTCGAGGCGCCGCGCCCAGCGGATGTTCCGCGACTCGTCGAAGCGCGCCATCAGCTCGACGAGCACCGTCACCTGCTTTCCCTCGTCCGCGGCACGTGTCAGCGCCGCCACGATGGGGGAGTCGCCGCTCGTGCGATAGAGCGTCTGCTTGATGGCGAGGACATCGGGGTCGTCAGCGGCGGCCTCCACGAACGCCACCACCGGGTCGAAGGATTCATAAGGGTGGTGGAGCAGGATGTCGCGGCGCTCGATCGCTTTAATGATCTCCTCCTGCTCGACCGACGCGATCGACTGCACTGGCGGCGCCGGCGCGAAGCGCAGCGCGTCGTAGCCAGGGAGATCGCAGACGGCCGCGAGCGCCCGCACGTCCAGGAACCCTGGCAGACGGTAGATATCATCTGGGCCGACATCGACCAGGTTTGCCAGGTGTGCCGCGGCATCGTCGCTCGCATCGGCGGCGATCTCGAGGCGAACGACGTCGCTTCGGCGACGCTGCCGCAACGAGCGCTCGACAGCCTCGAGGAACGACTCGCCTTCGTCGTCGAGCTCGAGCTCGGCGTCTCGAGAGAGGCGGAACGCCGCGGATTCTCCGAAGAACTGTCCGGGAAAGATCGACGCGCTTTCGGCGCGGATGATGTCGTCGAGCAGCACGAAGGTCGGCGAGTCGATGCCGGCGAGCCGGACGAGGCGCGGCAGCCGCGACGGCAGCTGCACCACGGCAAGCCGACGATCGCCCTCTCCGCCCGCCGGTGCGAGCCAGAACGCGACGTTCAGACTCAACGTCGACAGCATTGGAAACGGCCGTTCCACGTCGATGGCAAGCGGGGTCAGTGCTGGCAGGACCTCGGACTGGAAGGTACGCACCGATGGCGGAGCGCAGGCCGTGCTCGAGCGACCCGACCTCGACCACGCGGATGCCGTGAGCCGCGAGGGCGGGGAGGAGCGTATGCATGACGAGCGTGTGGAGCTCGTTCAGCAGCGGCGCGACGCGGGCGCGGATGGCGGCCAGCTGTTCGGCGGGCGTCATGCCGCACGCGTGTGGCCGCGTGTCGCCCTCGGCGACGGCGCTCTTGAGGCCCGCGACGCGGACCATGAAGAACTCGTCCAGGTTCGACGCGACAATCGTCGCGAACCTCACGCGCTCGAGGAGCGGATTCGAGTCGCTGCGTGCTTCCTCGAGCACACGCTCGTTGAAGGCGAGCCACGATAACTCACGATTGAAAACCTGCTCCCGCCCAGTAACCGTGGTGCTCATGCCCCCGCTCCGGCACCGCGAATCACCACGTGCTTGCCGAAGACATCGACGAGCAGATCGGCCCGCGATGTCGCCGCCATCCGCTCCATCGTCAGATCGCCACGGCCCTGAAGCTCGATCGCCCAGCGGCCGTCTTCCTCGCGCAAGATGACGTCCGAGACCTTCTGCAGGTGCTCGGCGTCCAGCGCGTTGGCGAGCCGAAGCATCGCCGCGAGCTTGGTGACGCGGACGCGTTCGTCGCGGTCGAGCCGCATGAACTCCGGGTGCGCCTTCGCCGGGAGGCCACGGCGATGATAGCGGGCGATGTTCGCCACGACCTGCATGTCGTCGCGCGTCAGACCGAAGATTTCTGATGCCTGCAACAGGTACATGCTGTGTTTGTGGTGGCCGCGCAGGTTGACGAAGAGGCCGATGTCGTGCAGCAGCGCGGCGACCTCCAGGAGCAGCCGATCGCGTGCGCTCAGCCCGTGCTCCGCGGCCAGATTGTCGAACAGTTTCGTTGCCAGTCGTGCCACGTGTTTGACGTGGTCGGTGTCGGAGCGATAGCGCTCGCCGAGCGTCATGGCGCTCGCCAGCACCTGCGGCCCGAAGTCGGCTTCCGCCGCGCTGCCACCGATGAGATCGACGAGCAGTCCTGCGCGCAACGAGACTTCCGGCACGACGATGGTCTGCGCCGCGGTCGCATCGATGAGCGCGCGATACACCATGATCGCCGGCACCATCGTTTCGGCTTCGACCGGCGAGAGACGATAATGGTTGACGAGCTCGTCCTCGTCGTACCTGGCAAGCTCCTGCGCAAATTCCATGAACGCCGGGCGTCCGATCTCGGCGACTGTGCCTTCGCTGCTCTCGACCAGTCGCGCGGCGGCGAAGCGCATCTCGCTGCCGAGAGCGACGACGAACGAGGCGTCGCCGACGGGAATCTCCGTCACGATCTCATCGACGGTGGTGTCGACCTGCGCGTTCAGCAGGCGAATGCGCTGCTCGTGCGATCCGAACCAGACGCCCAGCCGCTGGCGCAAGCGAATCGCGCCGAGGGGAAAGACGCCGGCCTGGACCGGCTGTCCGTTCTCGAGCCGCGTCACGTCCGCGCTGCCGCCGCCGACTTCGACCAGGAGCGTTGCCGGGGCGGCCAGCGCAGCGTGACCGCTGAGGCCGTCACGCACGGCGAGATACGTGAGGCGGCTTTCCTCCGAGCCGTCGATCACTTCGATGTCGACGCCGGTGCGCACGCGAAGGCGATCGAGGAACGTGTCGCAGTTGGCGGCTTCGCGAACGGCGCTCGTCGCGACCGCACGAACGCGCGTGACGCCGTAGTCGTCCATCATCCGGCGGAAGCCGCTGAGCGCGCGCACGGCGGCATCAGTAGTCGTGGCGCCGATGCGTCCGACCGCGAACGTGTCGCGGCCGAGCAGCACGCTGCGCGACGCTTCCTCGAGGACTTGCGGCCGCTCGCCAGGAGCGTGCTGCGCAATCACGAGCCGTATGGCCGAGGCGCCAACGTCGATGACCGCCACGGATGCGCGCGTTGGAGGAGGCTTCGTCACGATGGTCCGTAGGCCAGAGCGTTCCTCGGGCATCAGAACTGCGACCTTATCACCGCGCTACCGCCCTCGAACCGTCCTGCTGAGCTCGTTCGCAAGTTTTACCAAAGCGTTACACGTTCGGATCGCTTCGACAACGCCGCCGTTTCCTCAAGATTCCAGGTGCGTTGTTGCATAATGGCGACAGTTACCCCAGGTGCGCATTGCCCGGTCCCCGCGACTCGCTTCCCCCGCACTCGCACCGCCCATCTTCCGACGCTGACGTTACCGTCTCAGACTCTTCTCAGGGCGGCACCATCGGCACCCCGCCCTCCAGGGCGTCAGGACCCTCCGGTTCGCAGCTCTCCGGCCGCTATTACGTCGAGCCCGGATCCGACCTCGGATCGCGCTATCACGTCGAAACTCTGCTGGGCGAAGGCGGAATGGGCAGCGTCTATCGGGCGTACGATCGCGAGCTCGATCGGACGGTCGCCATCAAGGTCATCCGTCCTGGTCTCGTCGCCGACGCATCGGCCGTGCAGCGATTCAAACAGGAACTGCTGCTGGGCTCGAAGGTCTCGCACAAGCACATCCTGCGCATCCACGACCTCGGCGAGGTCGACGGCCTCAAGTTCATCTCGATGGCCTTCGTCGATGGCGAGGATCTGCACAGCATTCTCCGCCGCGAAGGCCGGCTGCCAATCGAGCGCGCGGTGGCGATCGGCCGGCAGATCGCCGACGCCCTCGCCGCCGCGCATGCCGAAGGGGTCATCCATCGCGACCTGAAGCCGCACAACATCCTGATCGACCGATCGGGGACGGCGTACGTGTCGGACTTCGGGCTCGCCAAGTCGCTGGCCGCGGCGCCCGACATGACGCGAAGCGGCGAGTTGCTCGGCACCCCGCGCTACATGGCGCCGGAGCAGGTGTCTGGCGGCCACGTCGATCATCGCGTCGACCTCTACGCGTTCGGCCTGATCCTCTACGAGATGGTCACTGGTACGGTGCCATTTCACGGCGACTCGGCGATTGCGGAGCTGCTCCTGCGAGTTCAGTCGAAGCCCCCCGATCCGCGGACCGTCAACGCCGACACGCCCGCGCCGCTCGCCGAGGTGATCCTGCGCTGCCTCGAGACGAACCCGAACCTTCGATACCAGTCGGCGGAAGATATCCTCGCCGGGCTCGATTTCGGAATCGATTCGCCGAGCGGATCGCGGCGCAGCCATCGCCGCAGCCAATCGATGCCGCCACTCCCGCAGGTGACAGCACCGGCCCCCGCGCTGTGGTGGTCCCGGCGGCGCGTCGTCATCGCCGCTGTTGCGGTTCTCACGCTCGCCGCATTTGCCGGCTGGCTCGTCGTCGCCAGGCGAGCGGTGCCAGCGGCGACGCCCACCGCGACGACGCAGACCACGCCGGCGGCGACGCAGCAGACGCGATATCTCGCCGTGCTGCCGTTTCGGGTGCTCGGCGATCCGCAGCAGCTTCGCTACGTTGGCGACGGGGTCGTGGAGGCGCTGTCGTCGCGGCTGTTCCAGTTGTCCAACGTCACCGTCGTCTCCAGCCGCGACGTCGAGCAGGCACGCGGCGCGGCCTCCATTGCCGATGCGGCACGCACGCTGGGCGCCAACCTGATTGTCGAAGGGACCGTGCAGGCCGCCGGCGACTCGCTGCGTCTGGTCGTCAACCTTCACGACATCGGCACCGGCAAGCGCACCTGGAGCCGGCAGTTCACCGGCACCCGGGAGAATCTCTTCACGCTTCAGGACGATATCTACGACGACCTCGTCGCTGCGCTCGGCGGGTCGACGCGCCCCGAGGCGGTGGCGCACGCGGCGGATCGACCGACTGACGACATCGAGGCCTACGACCTGTATCTGAAGGGGCGCGACGCGCTCCGATCGGGCCAGGACCTTCAGCAGCTCGACACCGCGATCGATCTCTTCCAGCAGGCGGTCCGTAAGGATCCGCGCTTTGCCTTGGCGCACACCGGCCTCGCCGATGCCAGCCTGATGATGTACGGCGAAAAGAAAGACAGCATCTGGGTCGAGCGGGCGCGAGCCTCGGCCGAACGGGCGCGCGAACTGGACGACAAGCTGCCCGAAGTGCATTTCGCACTCGGCTCGGTCTACTCGGAGAGCGGCAAGAATGCCGAAGCCGTGGTCGTCTTGCGAAAAGCGCTGGAGCTGGCGCCCAACTCTGATGAGGCATATCGCCGCCTCGGAGCCGCCTACCAGGCGCTGGGCCGCAAGAACGACTCAATCGACGCCTTGAAGAAGGCGGTCAACGTGAACCCGTACTTCTGGGTCAATCACAACTCGCTCGGCGAAGCCCACCTCCAGTTCGGCGACCACGACTTGGCGCTCGAGGAATTCACACGCGTCACCGAGCTCGAGCCGAAGAATTTCGTTGGCTACAACAACATCGCGTCGGCGTATTTCACGCAGGGCAAGTGGGAGGCGTGTATTCCCGCCTACGAGCAGGCGATCAAGTTACAGCCGCATTGGCTCACGTATTCGAACCTTGGCACGGCCTATTTCTATCTGAAACGCTATGACGATGCGGTGAAGGTCTTCGAGCAGGCGGCTGCGCTGAATCCGAACGATGCGATCACGATCGGAAATCTCGCCGACGGGCTGCGATGGGCAGGACAACGCGAGCGGTCGAACGCGACGTACGCCGCCGCATTGACGCTCGCGTTCAAGGAGCTGCAGGTCAATCCGAAAGATACGACGACTCTCGCGATGGTCGCGCAGTACTATTCGAAGAGTGGCAACGACGCGAGGGCACGAGATTTCATCCAACGGGCGCGCGCGATCGATCCGAAGAACGCGGCACTGCTGTATTACGAAACTGTCGTACACGCGCTCGCGCACCGCGACGCCGCGGCGCTCGCGTCTCTGGAAAAGGCGTTGGAAGGCGGGTACTCCGCGCGTGAGGCGGCTGAAGATCCGGAGCTCCAGGAGCTCGCAAAGGCGGATGCGTTCAGCCGCCTGATGCGGCGGTTCTCGTCAGGGACCTAGGCGCATGGGTGCATCGGCGCATGCGCCCTCGCTCGTCATTCCTCGCTCGTCGTTGGTCGCTCAGTTCTTCCTTCGCCGTCGTGCCCCCGCCCCAAGCGCGAGGCCGGTCGCAAGGAGCGTCAGCGTCATGGGCTCTGGCACGGCCGATGCCGCGGCGGTCATATCGACGATCGTGCCGGTCGGAAAACCGACCATCTCGATGATGAACTCGCCGCCGGAGCAGCCGAATTCTATGTCGCAGATAGCTGGCGCAATACCGCCACCGAAGAACTGCGCGCCGGCCGCATTCGCCGTTTCATTCGCGAAGAGATTGTCTGGATCTTCCGCCGTGAAGACCAGCGATCCGGGCTCACCAGGAAGCAAAAAATTGAAATCCAGAAATTGAATGGTCTCGCCGGTCTGATTCTGGAACGCGCAGCTCACCAGGATGCCAGCAGGGTCGATCTCGGGATCGACGAAGCAGTTGCTGCCATCGCCATCGGGATCCGACGGCCACGTCCCGAACGAAAACATGACAGGCGGAATCGCAACCGATCCCCCACCGCTCTTGGTGCGCACGATCGGATCGATGATCGTCGCTGCTGACACCTGAACCGCCGCGACCGCCGAGACCAGCAGTGCCAATGCACTAATTTTCAGAACACGAAACATGGGCGTACCTCCCGGCGTGAACACTCCTACGCGGCAGCGAAGGATTGAGCAAGGGTCGGAAGGATAATGGATAGTTGTGACGAAACGGAACTACTTTTCGTGAAAGCTTCAGGATTCTCGACGAGCTCATCCGTTGATTGAAGTAGGCAACCTCATCAACCGATCAACTCGACCGACCGTTCATCCCGCCTGCTGCGCGTGAATCGCCGCGCCGACGATCGCGGTCTCGTCGCCCGCGTCGACAATCTCGATCGCGCTTCCCTGCACCGGCGACAGCTTGACCATCTCGTGCAGATACCTGCTCAGTGGATTCAGATTGACGAATCGCGCATTCGGTCCAGCGACGAAGAGGCGGCCTGGTCCGTCGAGGTGGACGCTCGTCGCCATTGCAGCGGCGAGCGCGCGATGCCAGGTCGCGACGAAGGCGACGCAACGTTCGTCGCCGGCCTTCGCGTCGCTGAACACTTCATCCGGTTCGCGATCGAGGAATCGCAGTCGCATCGCCCGGCCGCCGACGATGCCCTCGAGGTGTCCGAGGCCGCCGCAGCCGCAGTACTTCTCTCGAGGATCGAGTGAGACCACGATGTGGCCGCCTTCCCAGACCCCGTCGGTGGCAGGGTAGCGGCCGTAACCGACGCCGCTGCCGAGTGTCCACACGCGAATCAACTCGCCGAGATGGCCGAGTTTGGCGGCGATGCCGGCAGCGACGGCGTCGGCGTCGTTCACCACGTGCACGGGTACTGCTGGCGAGAGCATCGCGGCCAGCGTGGACTGCAGCTTGAAGCCTTTGACCTGCCGCAGGTTCGGCGAATCCTGCACGACACCGCCGCGGATGATCCCCGGGAACCCGATGCCGACGGCCTCGATCGGCAGTTCACCCGCGAGCGCCACGATCTCGGTCCTGATCGTTTCAGCAATCTGCTCGGGCGGCATGGCGTGCAGACCGGACGATGACGAGCCGAGCGGCGGATACACACGGATCGGGCCGGCAAGCCTGCCGTCTTCGACCAGCCCAACGGCGATGTGTTCCATCGCCAGCACTCCGACGGCGCGTGACATTGTTTTCTCCCTCGCGGCCGAAGGCCGCGCCCCCGGCAAAGGCCGCCGCCGGCGCGAAGCGCCGCCGCGCTCAGAACCGCGACAGCTTATTGAGCCCGTTGAACGCCGCTGTTTTGTAACACTCAGCCAGCGTTGGGTAATTGAAAACCGTGTTCACGAAGTACTCCACGGTTCCGTTCAACGACAGCACCGCCTGACCGATGTGCAGCAGCTCCGTCGCGCCCTCGCCGATGATGTGGACACCGAGCAGCTCTTTGGTTTCCCGATGGAAGATCAGCTTCAGGCGCCCGGTGGTGTCGCCGCGGATCTGCCCGCGGGCGATCTCGCGGTAATAGGCAAGTCCGGTTTCATACGGCACGTCTTCGTCCGTCAGCTGTTCCTCTGTCTTTCCGATGAACGAGATCTCCGGTACCGTATAGATACCGTACGGATACCGCGCGGGGTTCGACTGGATCGGTGCGCCCATCGCGTAGGCGGCGGCGATGCGTCCCTGCTCCATCGACACCGACGCCAAGCTTGGGAAGCCGATCACGTCGCCAACGGCGAAGATGTGTGGCTGCTTCGTGCGATACTCCGCGTCCACCTGGATGCGTCCGCGCTCGTCGGCGTCGAGGCCGGCCGCCGCGAGGTTGAGCGGTGCGACGTTCCCGTTCCGCCCGACCGCGTAGAGAAGGGTGTCGCCCGAGATCTTCTTCCTGCTCTGCAAGGTCGCGATGACCGCGCCGTCTGATTCCTCAACCGACGCCACTTCTTCACCCAGGCGCAGGGTAACGCGGTGGTCGCGCAGGTGATAGCAGAGCGCTTCCACGATCTCCTGATCGGCGAACTCCAGCAGCCGCGGGCGCCGCTCCACCAGCACGACGCGCACACCGAGCGCGGCAAACATCGACGCATACTCGACGCCAATCACGCCGCCGCCGACGACGATCATCGTCTTGGGCAGCTGCGGCATCTGCATCACCTGGTCGCTCAAGACGATGGTGCGGCCGTTGACCGGAACCGCGGGCGATTCCGCCGGCACCGTTCCGGTCGCGATGATGATCGACGCCCCCTGGTGGACCGAATCGCCGCGTGGCCCTTCGACCTTGATCGTGTGGGGATCGACGAAGCTGGCCGATCCGCTGAGAACCGTAATGTTATTGCGCGACAGCTGCGCCTGAGTGACATCGATCTCGTTCTTGATCACCTGCTGGACCCGGAACGACAGGTCCCCCATGGTGATGCCGTCCTTGACGTGGTAATTGACGCCGTAGATGCCTTGATAAAGGAAGCCGGAAAGGTGTAGCACCGCTTCCCGCATCGTTTTGCTCGGGATGGTGCCGGTATTGATGCAGGTGCCGCCGATGACATCTTTCCGTTCGACCAGGGCGACCTGCTTGCCCGATTTCGCGGCGTGAATCGACGCGCGCTGGCCAGCGGGCCCGGAGCCGATGACGATGAGATCGAACGACGCCATGCAGAGGCTAACTGTCCGCTCCCGCGAGTGGACCTGTCAACTCCTATCGAGTACGTGCGGCGGACTGGAAACCGTCGATGTCACATGCGACAGAAATTTGTGCATCCCATCCGGATCGATTCCCAGAAACAGTGCCGGCTCCAGAACCTCCAGCTCCATGAGCACGAACCGCCCCTCGACAACACACCCATCCACTCTGGCGTAAACCAGATCGGATGTCCTGAAGGGCGCCGCGTCCAGGACGCTGGCGGCCTGGGCGACCAGCGCCGAATCGGCGGCCCGCACCAAAGATCTTCCGCCAAAATCGTTCTGGACCCTGAAGTCACCGGACGCCGGTGTCTTCAGCACCGAATACGCGTACGTGCCTCCGAAGAAGATGAGCGACCATTCGCCTTCGTTCGTAACCGCTTCGAGGAACGGCTGCACGAGCACACGGCCGTCGGCGACGAGCTCGCGGAAACGCGTCTCGTCGGCGGAGGCGGAGGCAGGGTCGGTCGACCACGTCCGATAGGCCGTCGCGGCGATCGACGGCTTCACCACGGCGCGCGTCCAGCCAGTTTCGCGGAGGATGGCGAGAAGGGGAGTGTGCTCGCCGCGCTCGACCCAGCGAGTAGGGACAACAGTGACGCCGGCTGCCTCCAGGTCGCGGAGGTAGGTTTTCTCCGCGTTCCAGCGCAGGACCGGCGCCGGGTTGACGAGCCGGACACCGAGCGATTCGAGACGATCGATCCAGGCGAAGAACTGCTGTGGCTTGAGGTGATAGTCCCACGTCGACCGGATCAGCACCGCATCGAAATTACGCCACTCAACCGTGTCGTCGTCCCACACCAGCGGTAAGGCGCTGATTCCACGCTCGGCGAGCGCCGGGATCAGCAGGCGGTCGTCGTCGGTGAGATGGGGGATGGAAGCGCAGGTGGCGACGGCGACGCGCCGCAGGGGTGCATCGGGTATGGAATATGGGGTCACGGGGGCCTGGGGACATCGGGGCATCCGGGCAACGCTCAGACTAATGCTACGTCCCTTGTTCCGACCTGTCCCCATGTCCCTATGCGCTTATGCGCCCAAGCTGCAGTAAGCTGTCGTCCCGAGTTGAGGAGCCGCATGCTGAGACCTGCCCTGTGCGCGCTCGCCGCGCTGATGCCGACCTTCGCGCTCGCCGAGACGCCCGCACCTCGCGTCGTCGATCTGACCGCGCCGGACGGCGCCAAATTGAAGGCCACGTACTATGCCGCCGCCACGCCCGGGCCGGCGGTGCTGCTACT
This sequence comes from Vicinamibacteria bacterium, assembly GCA_963800785.1. GTDB lineage: Bacteria > Acidobacteriota > Vicinamibacteria > Vicinamibacterales > JAENWD01 > JAENWD01. The sequence goes on along the minus strand of CAWDCH010000017.1, from coordinate 22,079 downwards.
CCATATGTGCAACAGCGATCGGACCGCGTGGGCGCCTCTAGGCCCTCAGCTGAGCGAGGCCGGGATCCATGCGCTCGCGCTCGACTATCGCGGCTACGGCGACAGCTCGGGAACGCGCTTCACCGAGTTGCCGCCGCAGGAACGGCAGAAGCTGGTCGCGGAAAACTGGCCCGGCGACATCGATGCGGCGTACGCGTTCCTCGTTTCGCAGGAGGGCGTGGACAAGACGCGAGTGGGCGCCGCCGGCGGCAGCTGCGGCGTCAACCACGCGATCAACCTGTCGCGGCGCCATCCCGAAGTGAAATCGCTGGTGCTCCTCGCGGGCTCGACCGACGCGCGCGGCCGACGCTTCCTGCTCGAGAACGCCTGGTTGCCCGTATTCACGTCGGCGGCAGCCGACGATCAGTTCGGCGCCGGTGTCATCAAGGAGATGGAGTGGCTCTCGCAGGTGAACGGCAATCCGCGCAACACCTTCGTCGGCTTCAAGGACGGCAAGCACGGCACCGAAATCTTCGGTCCGCATCCCGAGCTGCCGAAGCAGATCGTCGCGTGGTATGTGGACACCTTGGTGAAGTCGCCGGCCGACCCCAAGGCGACGCTCACTGCCAGGCATACACCTGTCTCCGAGTTCTGGAGCGCTCTCGACGGCCCCGGCGGGATCCCGAAGGCGACGGCCATCTTTCGTGAGGCAAAGCAGAAGGATCCGAACGCGTACCTCTTTCCCGAAAATGTGCTGAACCTGGCGGGCTACGAGAAACTGCAGGCTGGCGCCACCAAGGACGCCGTCGAAATCTTCAAGCTGAACGTCGAAGCGTATCCACAGTCGGCCAATGCGCAGGATAGCCTTGGCGACGGCTACCTCGCCGACGGTCAGAAGGATCTTGCATTAGCGGCGGCGAAGAAGAGCCTGGAGATGCTGGCTGCGGATCCGAGCCCGGAGGATTTCAAGAAGGCGGTTCGCCAGAGCGCGGAAGACAAGATCGCCAAACTGCAGTAAATCTCGTCACTGCACGCCGTTTGGCACTGACGTGCGGCCCCACTGCGACTGTGGTCCCGACGTGCGCTCGGCCCTGCGTGCGATGGCAGCCATACATGCGAGAGGAGATATGGATCGTCGCGAAGCCATGAGGAGGTTGTCCGCGGGCACAATGGGTGCGGCGGGGTTGCTGTCGTCCACCACCAGCTTCGCGCCTGAGACCGTGGCAGCGCAGACCGCTGCCCGTGGCGCGGCGCCGATCACGATTCGCGACATACAAGCCGTCCTCACCGCTCCGAATGGGATCCGGCTCGTGCTGGTCAAGGTGCTGACGAGCGAGCCCGGTCTCTATGGATGGGGCTGCGCGACTTTCACGCAACGCGCGCTCGTGGTCCAGACCGCAATCGAGCAGTATTTGAAGCCGTTCCTGATCGGGCGCAACGTCGACGAAATCGAGGACATCTGGCAATCGTCGTACGTGAGCTCGTACTGGCGCAACGGGCCGGTGCTGTTCAACGCGATGAGCGGCGTGGACATCGCACTGTGGGATATCAAAGGCAAGCGTGCCGGCATGCCGCTTTATCAGCTGCTCGGCGGCAAGTGCCGGATCGGCGCGTCCTGCTACTACCACGCGTCCGGACGCAATTTTCAGGAAGTGGAAGACAACGCGCGGAAGGGGATGTCGCTCGGCTACCGCCACATCCGCGTCCAGGCCTCGGTCGAGGGGCTTGCCACGTACGGGACGCGTGCGACAGGCGCGGCCGGCAGCGCGCCGCCGGCCGTGGGTCCGACGACGCCGGGATCGATCTGGGAATCGGCGCCCTACGTGCGGATGGTGCCGAAGCTGTTCGAACATCTCCGCAAGACCATTGGCGAAGACGTAGAGCTGCTGCACGACGTGCACGAGCGCGTGACGCTGCCGGAAGGCATTGCGCTCTGCAAGGCGCTCGAGCCGTATCGGCTGTTCTTCCTCGAGGATCCGTTTCCGCCTGAAGAGAACGATCACTTCCGCCAGCTGCGACGGCAGACCACGACGCCGCTGGCGATGGGCGAGTTGTTCAACACGCAACATGAGTACGTGCCGCTCATCTCCGAGCGGCTGATCGATTTCATCCGCATCCACATCTCGCAGATAGGCGGCCTCTCGGCGGCGCGCAAGGTCCAGGCGCTGAGCGAATTCTTCGGGGTAAGAACCGCGTGGCATGGTCCAGGCGACGCGTCGCCGCTCGCCCACGCCGCGCAGCTCGCGCTGGAGCTGGCCAGCTACAACTTCGGGATTCACGAGGGCGGCAACTTCCCGCAGGAGACGCGCGACGTGTTTCGGGGCTGTCCCGACACGAAAGATGGGATGATGCTCGCGAACGACAGTCCCGGCCTCGGGATCGACGTCGACGAGAAGCTCGCCGCGAAGTTCCCGTTCCCGCCCGGCCCGCCGAATTTCGACTACTCGTGGGGAACGACGAGACGGCGTGACGGCACGGTGATTCGTCCCTAGTGACGTACGTGCGCCTTGAGCGCGACCGGTTCTCGACATGATCCGCGGATTGACGCGGACTGAAGGCCGGCATCGCGGTCGCGGCTTCGCCGCGACGTCGGCCTGCAGTCTGGTGGGGTCGCGCGAACGGCGCCGTGATTTCAGCAACAGTCGACCCCATGGGCCGGAGGCCATCCGCGTGATCCGCGTAATCCGCGGATGGACAACGGTCAGCGAAGAAGCGCGACGACGAGCGCCACGATCGCGAGGATCAGCGCGCTTCCGCCGAGGACCGCGGCGGTCGTGAGAAGGCGCTGCAAGCGCGCCTCGACGCTGCCGAGCGCGTCCAGCGGGCCGCCCGGAACGATGCCGGCGTCGCGGAGGATGGACTGGCGCATCACGCGCTTCCCGGCGAGCACATCGCGCATCGCTTCATCCAGATGCCGGTGTGTGATGCGCTTCGACGCATCGTCTCCGGGCTCCGCCGCGGCGGCAAGTGCCGCCTTCAGCACGGCATTGCGGATATCGCCGCCGCTCCCTTCGTAGGTGCGCGCCAGCGTTGCGAAGTCCACGTCAGGGTCGAGCGGCGTCTCGCGCGCGAACTGCACCTGCCAGATCCGTTCGCGCTCGGCCACGCCTGGCATCTCGAAGAGCACGTGCGTCCGGATCCGCCGCTCGAAGCCGGGGTCGAAGTTCGACGCCATGTTCGTGGCGAAGATGACGACGCCGTTGAAGCGCTCCATCTCTTGCAGGAGCACGTTGACGACCGTGTTCATCTCGCGCTGGACGCCCTGCTCGACCGAGCTCGATCGCCGCGAGGCGATGGCGTCGGCCTCGTCGAAGAAAAGCACCGCGTTCTCTTCCCGCGCGGAGCGGAAGACGGCGGCCACGTTCTTCGGCGTCTCGCCGAGCCACATCGACTCCACTTCCGTGTAGCGGACGTTCAGCAGCCGGCGGCCCAACGCATGGGCGATGGCTTCGGCGCAAATCGTTTTTCCCGTCCCGGACGGCCCCGCGAAATTGAACGCCAGCGAGAGCCCAGTCGGATGGCGATCCCCGAGACCCCACCGTCGGAAGATGAGATCGTGGCTGGTGACCTGCACGAGGGCCTGATCGAGGGCGCGGAACGTGTGCTCGGGGAGGATGACGTCGTTGAACGTGCGCCGCGGCACGACCGATTCGGCGATGCGCTTGCCTCCGGAGAGCTCATTGAACGCGCGGATGAGGCGATCGGGCAGAGGAGTCACGTGAAAAGGTTAACTGATCGTCCGGCGACGTTCCTTCGACACGCTCAGGACGAACGGTTCTGGCCCAGCGCGCGGATGTCGCGGCTCTCGAGAACCTGGCTACCGTCGTACTTCGTGCCGGCCCGTGCCAGGGCCAGCATTGCCCGGCCGAACTGCTCGGTCGTGACCGTGTAGCCGGGTGCCAGGCGACTCAGCAGCGGAAAGAGCGGGCCGAAGACGCGATACATCGCGTTGTACCAGCCGGTGCGCGACACGATGCCGTGCATTGGCTGCACAAACGCCGGCCGGAACACATAGGACGCTTTGAACGGCAGCGCGAGAATCGCGTTTTCAGTCGCGCCCTTCACGCGCGCCCACATGACCCGGCCGCGCTCGCTGCTGTCGGCGCCAGCGCCCGACACGAAGATGAACGTCATGTCCGGGTTCAGCTCGACCAGCGTTCGTGCCGCCGACACGGCGATGTCGTAGGTCACGCGGCGATAGTCGGCCTCGCTCATGCCTGCCGAGGTGATGCCGAGACAGAAGAAGCCGGCGTCGTAGCCGCTCAGCTCCCGACGGATGGCCGTGAAGTCGACGAGATCCGTGTGGACGATCTCGATCAGCTTTTCATGCCGCTGGCCAGTGGCGTTGCGGCCGATGGTGAGCACGCGCTCGACGCCCGGATCGATCAGGCATTCACGCAGCACACCCTGACCGATCATCCCGGTCGCTCCGAAGACGATCGCCTTCACACGGTCAATCCCTTGGCGATCCACGCCCACGCCTCGTCCTGCATCTCAAGATTGAACTCGTGCGGCGTGTCATATATGCGGCACTGCCTGCGATCGGGGGCGCCCGCCTTTCGGTAGCACGCAGCGATTTTCTCGAAGGCCGCCCGGACACCGTCGGGCGCAAACAGCGTGTCCTTCGCGCCGTTGATCACCAGGAGCGGGCGCGGCGCGATCAGTGCTGAGAGGTCGGGCAGATCGAGAGAGCGATAAAGTCCGCCGATGTGGAATGTAAGCCCGACCGTGTTGACCACGTGCTTCCGAATCTGCGAAGCGAACGACGTCATCCAGCCCACGTCCACGGCAACCTTGATGCGTGGCTCGAGCGCGGCGAGCAGAAAACTGCGGTAGCCGCCCATCGACAGACCGACACACCCGATGCGCGCGGGGTCGACCTCCGGGCGCGATGCCAGATAGTCGACGGTGCGGAGATCGTCCCACAGCGCAACCCCCGGCCACGTGATGCCTGCCGTGAACAGGCTGCGGGCCACCAGCTGTTCGCCCTGCTGCGATCGCCGGTTGAACGCCGCTATGTCGTCTTTCGTCATCTGCGACCGCTCGCGATACGCGGCGGGATCGTCGTCGAGGATCATCCGGCGCTCACCCCAGTAGAACGCGTCGATGACGACAACCACGTAGCCGCGTCGCGCGAGCTCGCTGGCGATGCTGCGGCCGTGATACAGCTCCTGCTTGTATTCGGTGAGGGCGGGGTGTTCGCTCTCGCTTTCCAGCAGCTTCTCCTTCCCCCACACGTAGAAGCCGCCATGGCAGTGAAGCGCGACGATCCCGGGCGCGGGCAGTGTCGCCTTTTTGGGGATGAGGACATATGCCGGCACGCGGACATCCGGCGTGGTCTGAAATGTGAGGTACTCCTCGAGATAGTCGCGGCGTTCCTCGCGGCGGAGAACCTCGGCCGCCGGCGCCACCGGGGGAGGCGCGTAGAACAGGTGCTGCAAGACGGTCTCGCGCGCGGTCGATTGCCACGCCGCGAGATCGGTGAACTTGTCCTGGAGAAACGACAGCTCGAGCGGCGATCTATCCGCCTGCTGCTGCACGAACGGATAGAGGCTGCCGATGTCGGAGCCTGTCGCGTCGCGTTGGGGGCCGAGACCGGTACCGGCTGATGCACCTAGCACGGGGGTGCCGGCGACCAGACTGGCGGCGCCAAGCGACTGCAGGAATGCACGGCGTGAGGGCGTCATCGGCCCAGATCATCCTCCAGCGCGGATCTGCTGCAACAGCTGCAGACCGATCGGATGGTTCGGGTTCCGCTGGAGCAGCCGTTCCAGCACCTGTGTGCCTTCCTGGCGCTGTCCCGCTTTGAGGTAGATCCGGCACAAAGTGACGTAGCCCATCTCGAACCCGGGATTTGCCTGGAGAAGCCGCTGGAGCACCTCGATCGCCTTCTGAGAGTCGCCGCGCGCGGCCAGTACCAGCGCCAGGTTGTTCGCTGCCTCGCCGTAGGTGCCGCGCTGGTTCACCGCCTGCTGGAAGTACTCCTGCGCGCGATCGAGATCGCGCTCGGTGCCGTAAAAGATGCCCAGGTTGTTCAGTGCTTCCGGAAACTCGGGTTGAAGTGCGAGCGCCTTCTCGTACAGCTCGCGCGCCTGCGCGGAATCGCCGGTCTGGAAGAGCGCGTAGCCGAGATTGTTCATCGCGTCGGCGAACTGCGGCTTCGCCACAAGCGCGGCCCGGAACCGTTCGATCGCACCAGGCACGTCGCCGTTCTGTGCCATCAGCGCGCCGAGACTGTTGTTGGCGTCTGCGTAGTCCGCCCTCAGCTGCAACGCGCGCTCGAACGCGGCCTTCGCTTCGGCAGTCTTGCCGCGCTTCATGTACAGCGTGCCGAGATTGTGGAACGTGATGGCACTAGGATCGGTTTGCGCGACGCGCTCGAACGCCGCCAGTGCCGGCGTGTCAAAGCCCTGCTCCGACAGCTCCAGCCCGTACTGGAAGTAGCTGCGATCGCCGAGCTTGCCGACGAACGATCCAGGGAAGGGCACCGCTCGCGCCAGCCGCTCGGACGCCGACACCTCGATCTTCGGGATGTCCTGCACGATCTGCGCCGCGGCCATCGGCGCCTTGTAGACCTTGACGATTTCGCCTTTCGCGTCGATCAGGAACGCTGTGGGTAGTCCCAGATCCTCGCGCCGGTCGAACAGGTAGCGATGAAGCACGTTGTACGTGCCTGCGACCTCTTCACCGGCAATCATCACCGGCACTGCAACACCCTGCGTTGACGTTTTCACCTTCGCCTCGTCTGCGGGCGGATCGACTGCGACGGCCAGCACCGATGCGCCGGCCGCGCTCAGAGCCTGGCGCTGCCTCGAGAGATCCTGGATCGTCGCGAGCGATGGCGGTGCCCAGCTCGCGAAGAAGCAGACGAGCCCAGGCTTGCCCGACATGGCCGACAGCGAATACTCCTGCCCGTCGAGCCCGCGCAGCGAGAAGTCGGGTGCCGGAAACGGTTGGTACAGCCAGGTCCCCGGATCGATCGCGTTCGCATCCGAGGCGTGGAGCGCGTTGCCTGGAGCCGTCGAAGGAACGCTGGCTTTCTTGAACGGCTCGTTCCGTATCGCATCGACGCCTTCCTCAATCCAATTGCGCTGGTTGAGGGGCAGATTCGACAGCGTCTTTACCGCGCCGCTCGGCCACGCGATCGTGGCCTTGACGATGCGCTGGCTCTTGCCGAGACCGAGGACGAGCTCTTTCGAGTGCTCGGAGAGGAAACCCGAGCCGGCTGTCACGATGCGCGTGACGCGGCCGACATCCGTTTCGACGGTGACGCGCGCGCCAACGGCGTCACGGTTGCTCTTGGTACCTTTCAGACGGAGGGCGACCGACGCATTGCCGGACGCGAAGTCGTTGCGGAACAGCCGCAGCTGTGGCGACGACCGTGGGGCCATCAGCACGATGTCGTTGTCGCCGTCGCCGTCGTAGTCGAAGGCGGCAAATGCCCGGCCGTCCTGATCGATGCCGAGGCCCGACGTGCCCGACACTTCGTCGAAGCCGCCATGGCCGTCGTTCCGCAGCAGCACGTTGCGCTCGTGCTGCGCCTGGGCGCCATCGGTCACCAGCAGCCTGTTCGTCATGCGCCATCCATCGTCGTACACCGTGCCGGGCGTCCGCGTGAGCGGCGACTGCGCCACCACCTGCCGCCAGAAGAAACTATCGACGTCAACGCCCGGTTCCTCGGCGTCGCGCGTGAACATGCCGTTGGCAACGTAGAGGTCCTCCCAGCCGTCGTTGTCGAAATCGAATCCGTCCGACGACCAGGCCCAGCGCCCGAACTCGGCGCGCGCCTTCAGCGTGACGTCTTCGAACGTCCCGTCGCCGCGGTTGCGGAAGAGGGAATTGCCGCGTGTGTGGCGGCGGTAAATCTCCTTGATCTCGGGAGAGGCGTCAGGCTTGAACCCTGCCGCAGCGGTCACGCGCTGGCCGGCCGACGTCCACATGTTGCCGGTGTAGATGTCGAGCTTGCCGTCGTTGTCGTAATCGACGAACGCGGCGCTCATGCCGGCGCCGTAGTCTTCGACGCCGGCCTCGCGCGCGACGTCCTTGAACCGCACGCGGCCGTTCACGAGGCCGAGGTTGCGGTACAGGTTCTTGCGGCCGAAGTCGTTGGCGACCACCAGGTCGGGCCAGCCGTCCTCGTCATAGTCGGCCCACGCCGGCGCAAAGCTGAATCGGTCGTTGTTCTCGTCGAGTCCAACGTCGGCGGTGACATCGACGAACTTCCCGTGGCCATCGTTGCGGAGGAGCACGTTCGGCGATCCGTTCAACGCGTCGTGATAGGGCGAGGGCGGACCTGCCTTGTCCTCGCTGACGCCGATGAAATAGCCGTACGCGCAGAGATATAAGTCGAGGAAGCCGTCCCGATCGTAGTCGGCCATTGCCGCCGACGTCAGCGATCCCTGCAGCGGCTGCTTGAACTGAAAGGCGTCGGCGCTGCGGGTGAAGTGCCCCTTCCCGTCGTTGACGAACAGCATCGGCCCGGTGCGCGCCAGCAGGATCAGATCCTGATCGCTGTCGTTGTCAATGTCGGCAAAAAGCGACTGCGACGTGCGTTCGAGAACGGCGACACCGGCAGCGTCTGTGACGTCCTCGAAGGCGCCATCGCCCGCGTTTCGGAGCAGGCGGTTCGGCAGGCCGTCGGGCTGCGCTACATAAATATCGTCGAGACCATCCCCGTCGATGTCGCCCACCGACACCCCATGATGGCCCATGCCGCGGGGAGTGAAGATCGCGTCGAGATGCGACGCCCAGTAATCGAGGCCGGGAACGAGTTGGCGGGCGGCCGGCGTGTTGCGTCCAAGGACAGCCTCCGTCACTTCGGTGAAGACCGCCGCCGGAGCGCGTGACCGCACGTAGTCGAGCGCGCTCCATTCGGTGACGTGCCACGCGGCGTCCGGCGATGCCAGCCAACGCATACGCCAGTGGCCGACGCGTTGAGCCCGTCCGCCGCCCTTCGTCGGCCCCACGAGATCGAAGCGGATCCTGGTCGCCGCTGAGGGCGACGTATCCCGCGTCACCTCGATTGCGGTCACCAAAAACTCCGCCGTCTCCAGCGACGCAAAGTCGCTCAGGACCGTGTTCAGTTCCTTCTGGAACGATGCGCGATCAACGACGAGATCCGCACGAGGCTCGCCGGATCTCAGGATCTGAAGCTGGCTGCCGGGCTCCACCGATTGCTCGTCGTCTGCGCTCAGCCGGCCGCCTTTGAACTGCGGCGCCATCAGCGCGTCGGTGAGCGTGGCTGCGCGATTGAAGTGGTCTCGCAGGCCCTGCCCGAATTGCGCCAGACGCTGACGGATCTCTTCCGCCTCTTTTTCGTCGGGGAATGCGTCGTTACCCGCGACCAGTTGCTTCTGCAACGCCTCGAGCGTTGGAGGCACACGCTGCTCGGGATGGTAACGGTATGTCTTGGCTGCAGGAGCGGGGCGGGCGGGCTGGGAAGCGAGCTCCCCGGGAAGAGCTGCGGCGAACAGCGCACAGACGCTGCTCGCCGCTATCACACGGCCGAAAATCACGCTTTCAGTCTAATACGTGAACTTCAGCACCAGCTCGACGATCCTGGGCGCGGAGAACGTATTCTGGACCCTCCCGAACGTCGTTGGGTTCGAGAAATCCGCTGAGCCCGCCTGGTTGAATAAGTTGAACGCCTCCAGCCGGAAGGTCAGATAGCGTGTGCCATCGATGTAAAAGTTCTTCCCTAGCCCAAGATCGACGTTCCAGTAGCCCGGCCCCGTGAGGATGCCGACACCGGAATCGCCGAACTGGCCAGCGGGCGCGCGCTGGAAGCAGCTGGCGTCGATCCGCGTGTCGTCCGGCCCGCTCGCGTTCGTCTTGCCGTCGCAGATGCGGTCCGGCCTCTCATTGGCCCCGCCCCCCGGGGCGCCTGCAGCGACTATCCGGCGCCGTCATAGACAGTAATGGGGAGACCGGTGAGTCGGCGTGCCCGCCTTGTCCTCGCTCGCTCCAATGAAGTACCAGTACGTGCAGAGGTCGATGTCCACGAAGCCGTCGTTGTCGAAGTCCGCGACTGCGATCGAGGTCGGCGCGCCGCGCACCGGCCCGCGTGTGCGGAACGCGCCCGCGACCTGCGTGAAGTGGCCCTTGCCGTCGTTCAGGAACAGCAGCGACCCGCTGCGCGTGACGAGGATCAGGTCCTGGTCGCCGTCGTTGTCGACGTCCGCGAAGAGCGACTGCGAGGTGCTGTCGAGCACTGCGAGGCCGGCGGCCGCCGTCGCGTCCTCGAACGTCCCGTCGCCGCGGTTGCGGAACAGGCGGTTCGGCAGCCCGGCGGGTTGCGAGACGTAGAGGTCGTCGAGGCCGTCGCCGTCAGAGTCGCCCGCCGATACGCCGTGGTGGCCCATGCCGCTCGGCGAGAAGACCGCGTCCAGCCGACGATCCGCCAGTCGGAGCCCGCCTCGCGCGTCTACTCGATCCGCCAGCGCCCGACGCGCTCGGCTCGGCCGGCGCCCACGGCGCCCACGAGGTCGTAGCGCACCTCGGTGCGGGCCGTGCGGAGCGCTGCCCGAGGCCTCGATCCCGACGATCAGGAGCTCGGCCGTCCGCAACGAGCCCACGCCGACGACCAAGGCGCCGAGCGCCGGCTCGGACGACATCGCGGTCGAGCGAGCGATCGTGAAAGTGCTCGAGCCATGTGACTCGACCGCAGATGGCTCCAGTCGACCGCCCCGGAACGCCGCGGTCGCGACCCGATCGACCGCCTCCTGCGCTCGGCCGGCCTTCAGCAGCGAAGCGAGCTCGTCGAGCCTCGCCGCGATCTCGGCCGCGTCTTTCTCTTCGGGAAAGGCGTCCTGGCCCGGCGCGAGCTGCGTGTAGTAGGGACCGAGAGCGACCGCCTACGCCCCGGTTCTCGCCCGTCGCGTCACCGACCGCCCTTGAGCTGCTGCAGCATCGAGAGCGCGAGGGCGTTCTGCGGCTCGCGCTGCAGCAGCCGCTCGAGCACCTGCTCGGCGTCGCGCGTGCGGCCGGTGCTCAGGTAGACCTTGGCGAGCGTCACATAGCTCGACGCGAAGCCGGGGTTCTGCTCGAGAACGTGCCGGAGCGCGGCTTCCGCTCCCGCGACGTCGCCCTTGGCGACGAGCACGAGCGCGAGGTTGTTGGCGGCCTCACCGTAGCCCGGGCGCAGCTCCACGGCCTTGCGGAAGCGGGCCTCGGCCTGCGGCGGGTCGCCCTGCTTCGCGGCGTAGATACCGAGGTTGTTCCAGGCCTCGGCGAGGTCGGGCTGCAGCCTCAGCGCCCTTTGGAATAGCTCGTAGGCTTCGGCGTCGCGGTTCGACTGCAGGAGCGCGTAGCCGAGGTTGTCGAGCGCGTCCGGGTACTGCGGCGTCGCCTCGAGCGCCATCTGGAAGCGCGCGATGGCACCCGGCAGGTCGCCGCCCTGGCCGGCGAGCACGCCCAACCCGTTGCTCGCCTCGGCGAAGTCCGCCTTGAGCGCGAGCGCGCGCTCGAAGGCCGAGCGCGCCTTGTCGTTCTGGCCGCCCTTCATGTAGAGCGTGCCGAGGCTATAGAGCGTGAACGCGTTCGGCGTGCCCGAAGCCGCTCGCTCGAACGCCGCGACCGCCGCCGCCTCGATCCCCTGCTCGACGAGCTCGAGGCCGAGCTGCAGCGAGTTGCGCGGGCGGGGCGTGGAGTAGAGCTTCCCCGCGAACCGGAACGAGCGGCGCAGTCGCTCGGCCGGCGCTGCATCGATCGCCGCGAGGTCCGCCACCAGCTCCGCCGCGTCGATCCGGCCCCGGTAGAGCTTCGCGATGTCTCCAGCGGCGTCGAGCAGGAAGAGCGTGGGAAGCCGCAGGTCCTCCTTGGTGACGAGCAGGTAGCGGTTGAGGAGTGTGTACGTCGTCCCCAGCTCTTCGGACCCGAGCGCCAATCTCAGCCCCGTCGCCGCCTGGGCGGCGGCGCGGACCTTCGCGATCTCGCCAGGCCCGTCGAGCGACACCGCCAGCAGCCCCGCTCCGGCTGCGCTCAGGGGGGCGCGGCTCGCAGCGAGGTCCTGGAGCGCCTTCACGGACGCCTCCGCGCCCGTCGTCCAGAACAGCAGCAGCGCCGGGCGCCCGCGCAGACCCGCGAGCGACACCTTCCGGCCGTCGAGGTCGGCAAGGCCGAAGTCCGGCGCGGGGTAGCGCTCGTAGAGCCAGGTCGCACTCGGCAGGCTGTAGCGCCGCGCCGACGGCGCCGGCGCGGACGGCGGCGCGGACGGCGGCCGACGGAAGGGCTCGTAGTGAGGCGCGCCGCCCTCCTCCAGATAGACCCGCTGGGCGATCGCGACGTCGGTCAGCACCTGCGCCTCGCCGCTCGGCCAGCGAACCTCGAGCTTCGCGACCTTCGCGCTGTCGCCGAGGCCGAACAGCAGCTCCTTCGAGTGTTGCGAGATGAAGCCGGAGCCAGCCTGGACGACGCGGACGCGCCTCATCTTGTCCGTTTCGACCGTGACGCGCGCCCCCACGGCGTCGCGGTTGCTCTTCGTGCCGCGCAGGCGGACGGCGAGGCCCGCGCGCGGATCCTTGAACTCGTTCCGGAACAGGCGCAGCTGCGGCGTCTGCCGCGCCGCCATCACCGCGAGGTCGGGCGCCCCATCGCCGTCGATGTCGAGCACGGCGAACGAGCGGCCGTCCTGGTCGAGGTCGAGTCCGAGGCTGCCGGCGACCTCGTCGAAGCCGCCTTGGCCGTCGTTGCGCAGGAACACGTTGCGCTGGTGGCTCGCCTGCGACTTGTCGGCGAGCAGGCGGTTGATGGCGCGCCAGGCGTCGTCGTAGGGCGTGCCGGCGACGCGCGTCGCCGGCGAGCGGGCCACGACCTGCCTCCAGAAGAACCCGTCCAAGTCCTCGTGCCCCGGCTCTCGCGTGAACATGCCGTTCACGACGTAGAAGTCGGGCCAGCCGTCGCGATCGAAATCGAGCGCGTCGGAGCTCCACGCCCAGCGCCCCATCTCGGCGTTCGCGGCGAGCGTCACGTCCTCGAAGGTGCCGTCGCCGCGGTTCCTGAAGAGCGAGTTGCCGCGCGTGTGCCGGCGGTAGAGGGCCCTGAGCTCGGGCGGCGCATCGCGCATGAAACCGGGCTCGGCAGTCACGCGCTGCCCGTTGGCAGTCCACATGTTGCCTGTGTAGATGTCGAGGCGGCCGTCGCCGTCGTAGTCGAGCCACGCGGCGCTCATGCCTGCGCCGTGGTCCTCGACGCCGGCCGAGGCCGTCACGTCGCGGAAACGGACCTTGCCGTCGCGCAGCCCGTCGTTGTGGTAGAGGTTCTTGCGCCCGAAGTCGTTCGCGACGAGCAAGTCGGGCCAGCCGTCATCGTCGTAGTCGCCCCAGGCGGCGGCGAAGCTGAAGCGGGTGTTGTTCTGGTCGAGGCCGGCTTCGGCGGTCACGTCCACGAAGCGCCGGCCGTGGTCGTTGCGCAGCAGCACGTTCGGCGGACCGTTCTGCGCGTCGTGGTACGGGTTCGGCGAGCCGCCCTTGTCCTCGCTGGTGCCGACGAAATAGGAGTAGTTGCAAAGGTACACGTCGAGGAAGCCGTCCCGGTCATAGTCCGCGAGTGCGATAGATATCGGCGTGCCCTCGAGGTTCAGGTGGAAGGCGCCCGGGTCCACCGTGAAGCGGCCCCTGCCGTCGTTCCGGAACAGCAGCAGGCCCGAGCCGGTCACGACCAGAATCAGATCCTGGTCGCCGTCGTTGTCGACGTCCGCGAAGAGCGCTTGCGAGGTCTCGTCCAGCACCAGCAGGCCGGCCTGCTCGGTCACGTCCTCGAACGTGCCGTCGCCCTTGTTCCGGAACAGCCGGTCTGGCAGCCCAGCCGGCTGTGCGACGAAGAGGTCGTCTCGGCCGTCGCCGTCCGCGTCCCCCGCCGAGACGCCGTGGTGCCCCATCGAGTCGAGCATGAAGCTCGAGTCGATGGTGGCGAGCCACGGGTCGAGCGCGAACGCCAGCTGGCAGTGGAAGGACTCGTTCGCACCGAGCGCGGCCTCGGTGATTTCGCGGAAGATCGGTGCCGCGGCGCGGCTCTGCTGCAGCTCGAGCGCCCGCCACTCCGCTGCCCGCCACACCCGCTCGTCGCGCCGCCACTCGATCCGCCAGCGCCCGACGAGCTCGGTCCGGAAGGCCGAGGCGCCCGTGCCCACGAGATCGAAGTGGACGTCGGTGCGCGCGCGGCCGTCGGTGGGGACCTGGATGCTCGTGATCAGGAACTCCGCCACGCGTACGTCGTCCATCCCCGCCAGCAGCGCGCGCAGCTCGCCCACGAAGCCGGCGCGGTCGACCCCGAGTTCCTGCGGCATCGTCTTCGCGCGCAGCACCTCGAGCGCGCCGCTCGACACCGCCGTCGTCTCGAGCGGCTGGATCCGGCTGCCCTTGAAGTCCGCCGTCAGGAGCGGCGTCGCGTCGTGTGCGCGGCCCGCGCGCAGCAGCCGGGCGAGCTCCTCGAGCCGCGAGTCGAGCTCGGCCGCGACCTTCTCCTCGGGGAAGTTGTCCGCTCCCGGCTCGACGTGCTGCAGGATCGCCGCGAGCGAGACCGGCGGCCGCAGCCGCGCGCGGTAGTGGTCGCCTTCCGGGGCGCCGCCCGCTCCGCGGTAGGGCCAAGCGGCGAGGGCCAGCGCGAGAGCGCCGGCACGCAGGACGAAGGGCTGTCGCAAGCGGCGTCCAGGATCGGTGAAGGACAAGAAGAAGGGGAGGCCCGAAGGCCCTCCCCCGTTCGCGAGCGACGGATTAGGCGGCCGCTAGAACACGTACTTCAGGACGAGCTCCAGCACGCGTGCGGCGTTCGCGGTGTCCAGGATCTGCCCGAACTGGGCCGTGTTTGTGATGTCGCGAACGGGCATGCCCTTGTTCGGGTGATTGAACACGTTGAACGCCTCCAGCCGGAACGTAAAATAGTTCGAGCTGCCGAACTGGAACCGCTTTTCGAGGCTCAAGTCGACGTTCCAGTAAGCCGGTCCCTCCCAGATGCCGATGCCCGCGTTACCGAAGGTTCCGAGCGCCGCCGGCTGGAACGCCGCCGCGTTCAGGAATTTGTCCCAGCTGCCGCTGTCGGCCACCGGATCGACGCCGGAAACGACGTCGGGCCGCTCGAAGGAGAAGCCGCTGTTCTGGAGCGAGCTGCCGGGGCCCCAGCCGGCCGTCGTCGTGCCGGGCAGCCCCGAGCGGATCGTGACGATTTCGCTCACGTTCCAGCCTCCGAGCAGCGCCTGCGTGACGCCGCCCCAGTCCGCGCCGATCGCGCGGTCCTTGCCGATCGGTAGCTCGTAGGTGCCGGCGAACGTCAGGTTGTGGCGCGCCGAGAACCAGAGCGGGCCGTAGTCGAGCATCATGTCGTACGAGTTGTAGTTGCCATCGCCGCCCAGCCCCGTGTTCGGGGAGCTTGCACTGTAGCCGCCCCACCCGGGTCCGTAGAAGCCGGGGTTGTCGCCGAGGGCCTTGCTATAGGTGTAAGAGGCGAGGAACTCGAGGCCGTTGGCGGGGCGTTGACGCAGGCTCGCCTGCAGTCCGTTGTAGTTGGCGATCGCGTCCGACGACGTGTAGCGCACGGCACCGGTAATGCCAGCGAAGGCGAGCCGCCGCCGCTCTGCCCACGGTGCCCAGGTAGACGGATCGCCGACGCCCGGCACCGGCTGGTTGATATCGCGGAAGGCGACCACGTGGGTGGACTTGCTGCCTACGTAGCCCAGGCTCAGCGACATGGCGTTGCTCAGCCGGCGCTCGACGAAGAAGTTCCACTGCTGGGTGACCTGCGGTCTGAGGTCCGTCTGCCAGGCGCGCAGCTGCACGTTCGCGAAGTTGCCCTGAATGTCGTCGAAGCCCACGCTCATCGAGCCGGGAGTGCCGACGTACGGCGTGTTGAAGTCGCCGAAGAACGGCGGGTTGAGCGGCAGGCGGCAGTTCGCACCTGTGCCTTCCTGGTACTGGACCATGCCGTAACCCCCGCGGAAGACCGTCTTGTCGTTGGGCGTCCAGGCGAACCCGACTCTCGGAGAGAAGCCGCCGTAGTAGGCCTCGTAAAGCCCGTCGCCGAGGCCGCGATCGCCGACGTTGATCCGCTCGCCGGTGGTGATGTCGAAGTTGACCTGCTGGTTGTTCTCTTCCTTGATCGGTGAGGCGTACTCCCAGCGGAGGCCCAAGTTCAGCGTCAGATTCGAGTTCACCTTGAAGTCGTCCTGCACGAAGAGGCCGATCCGGTTCTGGAGCTGGACCCAGGGGGTGCTCTCCCCGATCTGCTTCGAGCCGACCTGGTCGAGCAGGAAGTCGGCGAAGCCGAAGCCGGTGAACGCGCCGTTGAAGCCAAAGCCGCCGAGAATGCCGCTATTGCTCGAGTAGTCCTGGCCCATGTGGTAATGGATCCACTGGCCGCCCATCGAGAGGTAGTGGCGTCCCTTGGACAGCGCGAGCTTCTCGCTCACCTGGAAGGTCTTGTTGTCGGTCTTGTGGCGGATGGCGTTGGTGCCGATGCTCCAGGGCCCGCCGGCGCCGAAGGTGATGGCGCTCATGCCGGGAATCCGCTGGCCGCCGGGGATGGCGACCGTGGCGTTATAGTCGCCAAGACCGTTGTCCTGCGGGGGGTTGTCGAGCACAAGCTGGCTCCAGCCGACCCGGAGCTCGTTGACCATCGTCGGGCTGAAGACCCGCGACCAGTTGACGGCGATGTTCTTGCCGTCGTTGAGCTGCGATCCGCCAAGGACAAGGGGAAACGCGGTCTGGATGTCCTTGTGATCGTAGCTCGCGAGCGAGACGCGCAGCGAGAGGTTGTTGTTCGTCGAGGCGGCCCAGTCGAGCTTGCCATCGCCCTGATAGTTGCGGTCCTCCGAGTTGCGGTTGCTCACGTAGTTGCCGGAAAGGCCCGGACGGTTCGGGAGCGGGTAGTTCGTCTGGTTGCTGAGGATCGCCTGCGCCTGCGGGCTGAAACGGCGGGGGTCAATCTGGTTGTTGGGGAAGGGCTGCCCCGTCAAGGGGTCCCTGATCACAGTACCGCTCGCGAGCAGGCCCGAGAAGTCACCATTCCTCCACTCGGGGAGAGCGACGTCCGCTGCGCCCTCGCCCGGGCGGTTGACGCGGGTCCCCTGGAAGTTGCCGAAGAAGAACAGCTGGTTCTTCATGAGCGGGCCGCCCAGTGTGCCGCCGTAGATCTGCTGCGTGAAGTCGCCCTTCTTGGCCCCGGATCTGTTGTTCACCCAGGAGTTGGCGTCGAGGTTATCGTTGCGCCCGAAGATGAAGCCGCTGCCGTGGTACACGTTGGTGCCCGACTTGGTGATCGCGGTGACGACGCCGCCAGCCACGTTGCCGTACTCCGCCGAGTAGTTGTTCGTGTCGATGCGGATCTCGGCGATCGCGTCGGGACTCGGGTAGTAGGCGATCTGGTTGTCCACGGCCTCGTTCATGTCGACGCCGTCGAGCATGAAGTTGTTGCTCTGTTCGCGCTGGCCGTTCACGTAGGGACGGCCCGAGGACGTGGTCGGGTTCGCGTCGGTGAAGCTAGTGGGCGCGTGCGTCTGGGCGCCCGGCGTGAGCAGCGTGAGCTGGGCAAAGTTGCGCCCGTTCAGCGGCAGCGCGACCACGGTCGAGCCAGTGATGATCTCGCTGACGACGGCGTTCTCGGTCTGCAGGATCGGATTGACGCCTTTGACCTCGACCTCCTCCGTGACGCCGCCGACCTCGAGCTTGATGGGAACGCGGGCGACCTGTCCGGACTCGAGCTGGATCGAGTTCGTCGCGGCTTTCTTGAACCCGGACGCCTCCGCGCGAATCACGTATGTTCCGATATTGAGCCCGGTGATCGTGTAGACGCCGGCGTCGTTCGACGTCGCCGTGGACTCAACACCGGTTGCGTTATTGGTCGCCGTGACGGTCGCGCCGCTCACGATAGCACCGGTGTCGTCGGTCACCGTGCCCGTGACGCTCGCCGTCACGTTCTGGCTAGCGGCCGGGCGAGCGGCGAGCGCCAGCAGTATTGCCAGCGCCATCGACCACGGCCACCTTCGCATCCTCTGCATCGTCTTCCTCCTGAGTAGAAATCCGCTCGAAGCTAGGTCGTCCTCGACCGGCAACCGCGCGCGAGCGCAGCGCGCGAGCGGGTCGCCGGCCTCGAACGCCGCACCAGCGAGTCGAAGGTGATCGCCTCGGGCGCGCGGGCGAGGCCGCCGTCGAGCGTGTAGTTGTTCTCCTGCTCGCGCTGCCCGTTGACGAACGGATGGCCCGAGCCGAAGTTCTTCGGTTGCGTGAAGCTATCGGACTCGGTCGTAAATACGCCCGGCAGCAGCAGCGCGAGCTGCGAGAAGTTCCGTCCGTTGAGCGGCATGTGCTCGATGGTCATGCCCGAGATGACCTCACCCACGACCGCGTTCTGGGTCTGAAGAATCCGACTCACGGCGGTGACTTCAACTTGTTCGGTCACACCGACGGTCAGCGTGATGTCGATGCGGGCGTTCTGACCCGATTCGAGTTTGATCGGGTTCTTCTCAAAAGGCCGGAAGGTCTGCGCCCGGGCCTTGATGACGTAGGTGCCGAGCGGCAATGCCGTGGTCGTGTAGATCCCCTGGTCGTTGCTCGTCGCGGGATATGCGACCTGTGTGTCCTGATTGGTGGCGACGACCTCGACGTTCGGGACCGATACGCCGTCGCTGCGGTGACTGCACCGGTCAGGCTGGCGAAGTGCGTCTGCGCGTGCAGCGACACCCAACCGGCCGCCACCGCGCATGACACGAGCACCACCGTCCGGAACCATCGTCTCTGCATGGATCTACTCCTAGACGCATTGACAAGGTCGCCCGGGCGGAAAAATGCCGCGTTGCGCGGGCGCCGGGGGTTCGAGGGTGGCTAAAAGTGGCCTAGCTCGGCACTTTTGTCAAGCGGTTTCATAAGTGCTGAGCGTGAAACGGGGGCCGGATCGTGCGTAGCATCGAGAAAATCGCTATCTGCATCGGTAAAGCTGGCAATGGTCACTGGCTCGTGCTTAGTGCTTCGTGCTTGGTGCCTCGTGCGCTTCGGGGTGCCGCCGGCGTGATCGCGAAGTGTGGCATATAGTGCCTGCCGCGGACACGGAGAACGAGGAACTGGCGATGGATCGACGTGTTTTCGTTCGTTTGCTCGCTGGGATGCCGCTCGCGGCGACGGTGCGGCCGGCGGCCGGGCTGCCCCGCTTGCTCGTCGTGACGAAATACCCAGCGCAGCCGAACCTGGGGATGCCGGGGCCCTATCCGGGCGTGGTTGCGCAAATCCGTTCGGAGAAGTGCGTCGATTCGACCACAGGTGCCGCAAACGCCGACGTCGTGCGCGAGATGCTGGCGCGAGGGATGACAACGCTGACCGGCGATACCTCGCCAGAGGCCGCGTGGCGCCGCTTCTTCGCACCCACTGACATCGTCGGCCTGAAAGTGAATTGCGGCGGTTACCCGTACTGCATTTCGGCCTACGAGATCGTGGCGGAAGTGATCCGTCAGCTCACTACGCTGGGGGTACCCGCGACGAACATCTACGTGTACGAACGATTTCAGAATCAGATGGACGAGTGCAACTACGCCGGGCATCTGCCGGAGGGCGCACAGTCAGTCGCCGCTGAAAGCGCCAACCGTCACACCGACAACAGCGGCTACGATCCGTTCACCTATATCGAGGCCGACTTCTTTGGCGAAGACGACACGCGATCGAACATGATGCGTCTAGTGAGCGAGCGCCTCACGAAGATCATCAACATTCCGAACATGAAGGATCACCGCGCGGCCGGCGTCACCGGATGCCTGAAGAACATCGCCTACGGCAGCTTCTCGAACGTCGCGCGAACGCACTACCACGGCCGCTCGCACACCTATTCGTTCGTCGGCGCGCTCGCGTCGGTCGAGCCTCTTCGCTCGCGAACCGTGCTGCAGATCATGGACGGGCTTCGCGGCGTGTGGCACGGCGGGCCGTTTGCGCGCACCGACAAGTACGTCTTCTATCCGAAGCGAATCCTCATCGGCACCGATCCCGTGGCCATCGACCGGTTGATGCGCGACGTCATCGATCAGAAGCGAACCGAAACGGGCGCGCTGTCGATCTTCAACCGGTCGCCGGAAAAGGTTCGGATGGATCAGGCGACCGAGCGCAACCAGGGGCCCGACGTTGACATCATCTTCCGAGAGCCCGAACACATCGAGTACGCCGCGACGCTCGGCCTCGGCGTCGCGGACCTTCCGAAGATCTCGGTTCGCGACGTGGCGCTATGACGAACGTCGTCGTCTTGATGGCGGTCGCCTGGCTGCAGGCGATGGCGTCCGCTCCAGCGCCTTGCGTCTACTGGACCAGCAGTGCCGACGAGACCCGCGACGCGTTGAAGAACGCCGGCATCAGTCGCATCTGCGTCCCGCCGGACCGCGTCGATGCGTGGCGGGGCGCCGGCTTCGACGTCGTGGCGATTCCGGACAGCTATCTTGCCGCTCGGCAGGCGCTGCCCATCCCTGGGATCGAGAGCCGCGCCGATCGGGTCTCGTCGACGCGCAGCCCCTGGATCAATGCCAACGGCTGGCGTTTCGTGCAGAGTCCGGCTGGCCGTTACGTGTACGAACTGCCTGCAGGAAGTGCCGCGCTTGCCGCCGCTGAAGCCTTGCAATTCGGCGCAGACGTCGTGCTCAGGATCGACCCTGCCGATCTTCCCGAGCTTGGAAAAGTACTGGCGTTTGCGAGGGAGCTTCCCGCATCGGACCTGTCGCCGATCGCCGACATTGGCGTTGTCGACGACGGCACGGAAGAAGTCGGCGAGGTGATGAACCTGCTGTCGCGGCGCAACCTCCTGTACGAGCCGGTCAAAGAACAAGCTTCTCGGCACGCGGTGACGGTGGCGCTCGACACCGAGAAGTATTCGCGCAAGGAGGCCGAGAAGAACCCCAGCGAGTTCGCGCTGAAGGTTCGGCGAGAGCTCACCGACGATCGGCGGACGCTTCGCGTCTACGGCACCGAGGTCGTCCTCGCCCGGCTGACCGGCGACGCACGCCGGCGTCGCCTTCAACTCGTGAACTACGGCGGCCGCGAGATCGAAGGGTTGCGCATCCGTCTCCTGGGCTCGTGGCGGGTCGACAGCCTGCGCGTCGCCGGGCACGCCGACGCCGCCGCTCAGGACATCGCCGTCGCCGATGGCGCCACGGAGTTTTCGATCCCCGAGCTTGGAGTTCTTGCGGTGATCGATCTGGGCGCGATGTAAGCAGCTGGCCATGATCACGGATCACAACGGCGGGGGCCGAATCCCCTCGGTCACGGAGGACGCGGGAAAAGCCGGATCGTTGGTCACGGAAGGACGCGGAGTGATACGGATCTCTTGAAAATCAGCTTCCTTGTCCGAGTCTTCCCGGGCGAAGGTCCGCGTCATCCGCGTCCAAAACGATCCGGACGTTTCCGCGCCCTCCGTGACCAAAACGATCCGGCTCTTTCAGTGCCATCCGTGACAAAGAACGGACAACCCGCGTCACTGGCTCTTCAACCGTGACAACCGACTGGAACCTCGAGCGGTCGCGCTCATCGGCGAGATACGCTGGTGGCATGTTCTCTTCTCGCTCGAGCTCATCCGGCGTTGTCGGTCTTCTCGTTCTCGTGTTCGCGGCTCTCCACTCATCGATCGTCGCCGCCGACACCGCGTACTACCAGCGAATCGTGTTCGACAACAGTCTCACGCCTGACCAGTACTTCTACAGCCGGGTGCTCGTCTCCGAGCCGAGCCGGTTCGAAACCGCACGACAGCGCGTCGCGGTCGATTCCACGACGTTCTTCACGCCTCCGAACGCTCTGCGCCTCGAGTGGCAGTCGCAGCCGGAGGGCGGATGGCAGGTGGCGGTGCGCGTGATCGACTTCCGCAATCGGCCGCCGACGTTCTCTGGTCGAACGCTCTACTTCTGGTGCTATACGCCGCAACCGCTTGCCGCGGCCGCCCTGCCGCGCGTTATCCTCACGAGCGCGGGCGTCGCGGGAGAGACGTTCTCGGCGCCCGTATCGCTCGATCGATTCACCAAGGACCTGCCCGCAGGCAAATGGGTCCAGGTCCGGATTCCACTCGCGCAATTCCGGGCGGCGTCGATTCATCCTCTGGATCCGCGCGCATTGCGAGCAGTAGTGTTTCTCCAGGGACGCGCCGACCGGCGACGC
>CAWDCH010000016.1:0-569732 GCA_963800785.1 Vicinamibacteria bacterium | reverse complement strand
CGGGCAACGGGGTGGAGGTTCGAGTCCTCCTCTTCCCCACCACAGTAGTTGTCCTGCCGAGGAAGGACCAGCCCGACGCATCTTTGCCGGATTTTCCTTCATCCGCGCGCCGTGACCGTTTATCCAGTTAGCACTGTCGTGTGATGTGTGAGCGACGGAAATTACAACCGTGGCCTAGTTTGCATTTAGCGCTGTTTTTTTTTTTTTTTTTTTTTTTTTTTTTTTTTTTTTTTTTTTTTTTTTTTTTTTTTTTTTTTTTTTTTTTTTTTTTTTTTTTTTTTTTTTTTTTTTTTTTTTTTTTTTTTATAAATCGAAGGCGTTTGAAGAGCACGACGCGCGGAGGTGTTAACCCACGCCCGATTCGGATTTTTTTAGAGCGCTTGGGCGGCAGCCCTCCGCTGCGCTCGGACGGATCCGCGGTCGTGACCCGCCCGGCGCGGTTCCACTGTTCTATCCATCTCGGCTCACTCGTGCGGACTGAAGCTGTACGTCCCCTTCGACGGCACAGTTGAGCCCGTCCCCGGGCCGAGACGTCAGCGCTCCCATGGAACCCATGTAGACTTCCCCGTCCCGGCCGAACGTGCACAATCCCAGACCCGTCGCCAAATCGAGTCTGCAATGGCCGAACGCTTTGTTGTTGCCGGGCCCCGGTGGGTCGAGGACGACGCTACTGTCCAACACGCCATTAACAACCGCCTGGGCATAGACGAATCTCGTCCCGACCTCGATCGCCTTGAGGTCCGAGGCAATGACCGTGCAGTGGTCACCGGCCTGGCCCGTGTTAGTCGAGCACTCCTTCGTTACATGGAAGGCCCCGCGTCGCCCGGAGGACGCTGACAACGACGGGGCATCGGCCTGTTGTGCGGTTTCTTCATTGCCGGGCGCAGTCGCCCCCAAACTGGCTACAGGTGCAGTCGGGCTTGGACTTGTCGGAATGCCGGGTCCGTCAGCACACGCGACCCCTGCCAGCATCGTAAGAATAATTACGAGTCTCATCGCACACTCCTTCGGCGTTGCCGCCCATTTCCTTATTACCGGCCATGTTCTGACGCACCGTTACTTCATCCGTCCCCCACGACGGCATCGGGAGCGTCGCCTGTATGAGATCGCGCAAGCGGCGGTGATAACGGGCCAATGGCCTGGGATCCGGTTTCCCGGGTGCTATGCTGTGGACTTTCGATTCGCCCTTGAAGAAGAGTCCCCTGGTGTCGCCTCGCGACATCACGGCGCTGCTCGGCGATTGGAGTCGCGGCAACCGGACTGCGCTCAATCAATTGCTGCCACTCGTCTATGGCGAGCTCCGCGGCGCGGCCGCGCGCCAGCTTCGGAACGAGTGGGCTGGCCATACCTTGCAGCCGACGGCCCTTGTGCATGAGGTGTTAATGCGGCTCGTCGACCAGCGCCACGTCGATTGGCAGAGTCGAGCACATTTCTTTGGTGTCGCAGCGCAGCTCATGCGCCGGATCCTGGTCGATCACGCCCGTCGTCGCGGCGCGAGCAAGCGGGGCGACGGCGTGTGCTGTGTGTCAATCGATGACGCCAAAGACGTGGAGTCGCCGAACGAGATGCACGTCCTCGTCTTCGACCACGCGCTCGATCGCTTGGAACAGATGGATTCTGAACTGGCCAGAATCGTCGAGCTTCGCGCCTTCGGAGGACTCACGATCGAGGAAGTGGCACATGTGCTCAGCGTGTCGCCATCGACTGCCAAGCGCGGCTGGCGCACCGCGAAAGCGTGGCTCAATCGCGAACTCGGCTCCAACGTGCAGCGATGACGGAGGAGCGATGGCAGCAAGTGAAAGCGCTGTTTGAGGTCGCTGTGGAACGACCGATCGAGGAGCGCGCCGACTTCCTCGCTGCTGCAACTGGTGATGACGACGCGTTGCGTCGTGAAGTCGAGTCCCTATTAGTTTCAGACACCTCGGACGTCGGCTTCTTCGATCACCTGCCGGTCGCCAGTGAGCCGGGGCTAACCGATTCTTTCGCCGCCCCGCCCGCATCGATAGATCAGGCGCGGTCTCATGCAACACTCACCTCGGGTTTTCGATTAGGTCCTTTCGAAATCCTCGCCCCGCTTGGTGCAGGCGCCATGGGCGACATGTACCGCGCTTGCGACACGAAGCTGAATCGCGAAGTCGCCCTGAAGGTCTTGCCGTCGCTGTTCGCACTCGATCCTGACCGCCTGGCGCGGTTCAAGCGCGAAGCGCAGGTGCTCGCCACGCTCAGTCACCCGAACATCGCCGCTATTTATGGCCTCGAAGAGTTAAACGGCGCGCCGGCACTGGTGCTGGAGTTGGTGGATGGGACGACGCTCGCAGACCGAATCGCACACGGGCCAATTGCGCTGGGAGAGGCGTTGACCATCGCGCGCCAAATCGCAGAAGCCCTGGAAGCGGCGCACGAGAAATGCATCATTCATCGCGACCTCAAACCGGCAAATGTCAAGATCGCCAGCAATGGCGCGGTCAAAGTGCTCGATTTCGGGCGCGCGAAGGTGTGGGACGGTGCCCCGCGGGCTGACCGTTCAGGGTCGCCGACGCTGACGGCAACGGGTATGGGCGAGCAGGCCATCCTCGGCACCCCGACCTACATGAGCCCGGAACAGGCGCGCGGCAGGCCGCTGGACAGGCGGACGGACCTCTGGTCGTTCGGGTGTGTGCTCTACGAAATGCTACCGGCTGCGCGCCGTTCCCCGGCGAGACCATCTCCGACACCATCGCCGCGATTCTTGAACGCGAACCGGACCGAACGATGCTGCCGGCCGATACGCCTTTACCGATTCGCAGGTTCTGCGACGGTGCCTGGAAAAGGATCGCAACGCACGACTCGATTCGGCGGCCGGTGCGCGGCTGGAGATCGTCGACGCTATCGCTTTTCCGGGCGCCGAAACGCTGGCGCTCGCACGGAGGCCGTCCCGTCGTGTCAGAGCCGTGGCGATCGCAGCGGTGGCTGGTGGCACGACGATCGCCGCGTTTGCTTGGTGGGCGCTTATGCGGCCTGTACTCGTAACTCCGATGCTCCCGTCCCGCTTCGCGATCGTGGCGCCGCCCGGCCAGCCATTGAATGTATGGGGCCCGAATCGCGATCTCGCCCTTTCGCCCGACGGCCGCCACCTCGTTTACCGCTCCGGAGGGACGATGAGTCGCCGGCAGCGATCTGACGGTACGCGCGATCGATCGACTCGATGCCCAGCCCTTGGCGGGTGTCGGCTTTGCCTACGCGCCGTACGTCTCCCCGATGGCCGGTGGATCGGGTTCTTCGAGAACACGGACTTGAAGAAAGTGCCGATTGGCGGGGGCCCCGTCACGACGCTCTGCCGGGTCGACGGGGTTCCGCTCGGCGCGAGTTGGGGCGACGACAATACCATCACATTCGCGACCAACAGTCCGACTACAGGCCTGTGGCGCGTGTCGGCAGACGGCGGTGAGCCAACGGTCTTGACGACGCCGGTCGCGGCGCAGCACGAGGGGGACCATGCGTTCCCGTCGGTGCTGCCGCGCGGACGCGGCGTCATGTTCACTATTGCGATGGCCGAACAGGCGGACAGCCCGCAGGTCGCCGTCCTCGACCTAAAGACGGGCCAGCGCAAGACGCTGATTCGGGGCGGCAGCGACGCCCATTACGTCGAGACCGGCCACCTGATCTTCGCTGCGGCTGGTGCGCTGCGCGCCGTGCGGTTCGATCTGGCCCGGCTCGAGGTACTCGGCGATCCGATCACGATCGTCGAACACGTGCTCATGAAGCCGCCCGGCGCTGCCGATTATGCCGTCTCGCGGTCGGGCACATTCGTCTATGTGCCTAGCGGAACTGATCAGCAGCCGATGCGGTCGCTCGTGTGGGTTGACCGGAAGGGGCACGAAGAACACATCAAAGCGCCGCTCCGTGCCTACGGTCTCCCCCGCATATCTCCTGACGGCACGCGCGTGGTGATCGCCATTTACGACCAGGAGAACACTGAGATCTGGATCTGGGATCTCGCGCGGGAGACGCTGAGGCGCTTGACGTTTTCCCCCGGCATGGATGGAATGCCCTTTTGGACACCCGACGGCCGGCAGATCATCTTTCACTCGGAGCGCACGGGCGTGGGAAATATTTACGGCCAGGCCGCCGACGGCAACGGGACCGCCGACCCGCTGACGACAAGTCCGAACCCGCAGTGGCCGACGGCGATCTCGCCGGACGGGACGTGGCTCGCCGGCTTCGACCACTTGCCCAGGAGACACTCCGATATCGTCTTTTTTCCGCTGAGACGCCCTGTGATACGACCGGGGTCCGGCCCGTCGCCGGAATCAGCCTGTCGTCACCGGAACCAGCTGACGAGACCCGGTTCCCAGGATGGTTCGCCGAGTTCTCTCCGAACGGTCGCTATGTCGCGTACCAGTCGGATGAATCTGGCCAGCTCGAGGTCTACGTGCGACGGTTCCCGCAGGTCGACCGCGGCCGCTGGCAAATCTCGACCGGGGGTCGGTCGCGTCCCGCGTGGGCGCGAAGCGGGCACGAGCTTTTTTACATTGATGGATCGAATACTCTCACCACGGTGCCGGTCCGGATGTCCGGACTGACCTTCAGCGCGGGGAAGCCGGAGAAGATGTTCGACGCCAAGTATGCCCACCAAATCCGGGCCGACACTACGACGAGTCGCTCGATGGCCAGCGGTTCCTGATCGTCAAGAGCAGCGGGGAGGACAGTAATCCGAACGCCACGCCGGCCAGCATGGTCGTCGTCCTCAATTGGTTCGAGGAACTGAAGCAGCGCTTCTGCCGGCGGACGGCAAATGAAAAAACCGGAGCGAAAGGATAGCTCGGAGGAACGGATGCGAGGAGCCGTGCTATCGCACCTGTTTCCGGATGAACAATGCCGAACGAGAAGGCGTTCTTCAAGACGGAAAACGGCGTGCTGAAGTGAATATCCGCGATCAATAGTCACGCACTTTACGGTTGAGGGCACGGACGTTCCGCGTCGCCCATTGTGCCTGTGCGAGATTGTGCGAGTCGATACGGCCGATGCTGCCAACTCGGTTCACTTCTGACCACTGAGGGAGCCGGTGATAGCGGTTGTGAGTAGTTAAGTCCACTGGATTCACACGACTCAGGAGCTAGTCCGGGCAACCGGGTGGAGGTTCGAGTCCTCTCTTCCGCACCAGCGACATCGAGCACGTAAAGACGGCCTCTCCTTCACATTCGCGCTGCTCCTTTGTGCCATTGCCTCGGGAGCACGGGGAGTGATGAAGTGCGACGGAAGTGCGACTCTGAGGGAGCGGGACCGGCCTCATCCTTGGCAGTAAGGCGCCGCGACGTTTCATGGTGCCCGCCGCTCATTCGAGATTGTCCTGACCGGCCCGCGGCCATTCTCGCTACGCTCTCTGAAGCAGTCATGAAGTGGGACTGCCGGCGCTAGTATGTGTCGAGATGATCGGCACCACGGTCTCGCATTACCGCATCATTGGGCACCTCGGTGCGGGGGGGATGGGCACGGTCTATCTCGCGGAGGACCTCGCCTCCATCGCAAGGTCGCGCTCAAGTTCCTCTTGCCACGAGCCGCGGGCGATCCAGACGCGGCGGTGCGGCTCCTGCGCGAGGCCCGCGCGGCGAGCGCGCTCGATCATCCGCACATCGCGACGGTCTACGAAGTCGGGGAGCCAACGGCCAGCCGTTCATCGCGATGGCGCACTACGAGGGAGAGACGCTCGCCGCACGTCTTCAGCGAGGACCGCTCCCTAAGCCGACGCGCGCGCGTCATAGCTCAGATTGCCGATGCCCTCGACACCGCGCACGGTGCCGGCATCGTGCACCGCGATCTCAAGCCGTCGAACGTGATGCTCACGAAGACGGGGCAGGTGAAGATCCTGGACTTCGGGATCGCCAAGGTGGACCCGGGGTCGGGAGAAACAGCGCAGCAGTTGACCGCAGAGGGCATGACCGTGGGCACGGCAGCCTACATGTCTCCTGAGCAGGCGCCGGCCGCCCGGTCGACGCGCGCTCCGATCTGTGGTCGCTCGGCGTCGTCCTCTACGAGATGCTGACCGGGCGAGTCCCATTCCCGGGTGCCAACACGCTCGCGGTCATCCACGCGATTCTGACCACCACACCGCGCCGGTGCGGAACACGCGTCCAGATGTGCCCGTGGAACTTGAACAGATCGTCGAACGCGCGCTGACGCGCGACCGCGATCTGCGCAAGATCACCCCCTGCGGAGGTTCGCGATCTTGCGTCGACGTTGTAACGCGCGCGACGTCTGGGACTACAATCGGCGTCCGCCACCGCGGACGCCGCGCCCCATCGCGGTTGTGACGATTGTCATGCGCTCGTCGTGGCCGGCGGCATCTGGTGGTTCGCAGGAACGCGAATCCGCTGGGCGCGGGAGCAGGCGCTGCCAGAGATCGTCCGGCTCGCCGGAGAGAGACAGTTCGACGACGCGTTCGCGCTGGCGCACGCGCAGCGATACATCCCCAATGATCCCGTCCTCGCCGAGTATCTGCGCCCGATCTCCCGCACCGCCAGCCTGACGTCCGAGCCCGCCGGCGCCGACGTCTTTTACCGGCCGTACGGCCGGGACGTCGACGTGGCGACACCTCGGAAAGACTCCGCTGGGGGCGTCGGTGCCACGCGGGCTGCTGCACTGGAAGATGGAGATGGCTGGGTACGCGATCACGGAAGACGTTGGGCCAGGGCCTTCTGGGAGCCGCACTTCCACTTCAAACTCTTCCGC
Source organism: Vicinamibacteria bacterium (assembly GCA_963800785.1). Taxonomy (GTDB): domain Bacteria; phylum Acidobacteriota; class Vicinamibacteria; order Vicinamibacterales; family JAENWD01; genus JAENWD01. The sequence goes on along the minus strand of CAWDCH010000016.1, from coordinate 563,024 downwards.
CGCGACCAGGTTCGACGGCATGGTGCGTCGTGTCGGCTGACCGAGCCGTTCAGCATCTTCATTCCCGGCCTCGACCACTTCCCAAGGTCGCACCTGAACGATTATTGGATCGATCGGCACGAGGTCACCAACCGCGCGTTCAAGCGGTTCGTGGACGATGGCGGGTATCGCCGGCCGGAGCTGTGGCGCGAGCCGTTCCTGAAAGAGGGCCGGACGCTGTCGTTCCGAGGAGGCCATGGCGCTGTTCCGCGACGCCACGGGACAAACCGGTCCCGCGACGTGGGAGATGGGCACCTACGTCGCCGGACAGGACGACTTTCCGGTCAGCGGCGTCAGCTGGTTCGAGGCGGCCGCGTATGCGCGCTGGGCGGGCAAGTCGCTACCGACGATCTATCACTGGTCCCGCGCCGCGGATCAGCGCCTCAGCGCTGACGTCGTGCCGGCGAGCAACTTCAGGGGCAAGGGGCTGGTCCCGGCCGGCTCATCCGGCGGCCTGACGCGCTCGGGCACGGCCGACATGGCCGGCAACGTCAAGGAATGGTGCGCGAATGCCGCGGGGCCAAACGCTACATTCTCGGCGGCGCGTTGGACGAACCGGTCTATATGTTCAACGATCCCGACGCGCAGTCGCCGTTCGCGCGTCAGCCGACGTACGGCTTCCGCTGCGTCAAGGCGGATCGGCAGGACGACCTGCGCCGGCACTGTCGGCGCCGATCGAATATGCCGTCGCGCGACGTGCGCAGCACGAAGCCAGTCCCCGAATCGGTGTTCCAGGCGTGGCGCAGCCTGTATTCCTTCGACCACGGCGACCTGAAGGCGACACTCGACTCCGTGGACGACTCGCCGCCGGAATGGCGGGTTGAAAAGGTCAGCTACGCGGCGGCCTACGGCGACGAACGCATTCCCGCCTACCTCTTCCTCCCGAAGAACGCGGCGCCACCGTACCAGATGGTGATCATGTTTCCCGGGATCGAACGATCCACGAGCGCTCGAGCGCCAGCTACGAGCGGACCGCGTGGGTGCACTTTCATCATGCGCAGCGGCCGCGCCTTTCTGCACCCGGTCTACAAGAGCACGTTCGAGCGCCGCGACACCATCACAGCGGATTACCCGAGCAAGACGGCGCACTGGCGCGACCACATGATCATGTGGTCGAAGGACGTCGGCCGTTCGGTTGACTATCTGGAGAGTCGGCCGGACATCGCGAAAGACAAGATCGCCTTCGTGGGCTTACAGCTGGGGCGCGGGGATGGCGCCGTTGTTTCTCGCGCTCGAACCGCGCTTCAAGGTTGCGGTGCTGCTCGTCGGCGGTTTCTATTTGCAGGAGGCGCTTCCCGAAGCAGATCCGGTGAACTTCGCCTCCCGGGTCAAGCTTCCCGTTCTGATGCTGAACGGCCGCTTCGACTTCTTCTTCCCGACGGACAGTTCGCAGGAGCCGATGTTCGAGATGCTGGGGACGCCCGCCGAACACAAGCGCCGGGTCGTGTACGAGACCTCCCACACGATTCCTCGCAACGAGACGATACAAGGAAGACGTCGAGTGGCTGGAGAAGTACTGGGGACCGCCGACGATGCGCTAGTTCGTGCGAGGCAGATTGCGGTGCGCTCCGCAGCCGAGGCCAGGTCGACACCAAGGGTGAGCACGGAGTCACAATACTCATAGTGTGCATGGGCTGTCAGGCGAAATCACACTCATCGTGTGTAGACCATCGACGTCCCAGCGCCAACGATATGCGCTGTGCGACGCGCGGATCTGCGGGCGGTCCAATTTGGCCGAAGGGTGCGACAGTTGCGCCTCGACAAAGGCCTTTCCCAGGAGCAGTTGGCCGAACGCGCCGGGCTACACCGCAACTACGTAGGCGGGATCGAGCGGGGCGAGCGAAACGTCGCACTGTTGAACATCGGCCGCTCGCGAGTTCGCTCGGGGTCAGCTTGCCTGGATTATTCGAAGGGGTCGAGTTCAGCGTGCGTCGATCCCAATCATCATGATTACGTGACCCGGTAGCGTCCAGCGTTCACCCTTGCTTCCGACGCGCCAGGTCCAACAGCTGGTCCAGCTGTTCATCGTCGAATCGCCGCGCCCTTCCGGTCTTTACGTCAATGAGCACCCACAACAGTCGCCCGCCTGGCTCCACGTCAGCCGCTACCAGACCGCCTTCAGACGCAAGCGTTCTGTCAGTGGATCCCTGAACCGAAGAAGGCTGGCGCAAACGCTGAAAGAGCCTGCGGTGCGTGATCTTCATACGGTGGCAAATGCGCTCAGATGACTCGTGCGGCCTCGAGCCACGAGCGCCGCCCCGCCAACTTCGGACCCGGTCAGACGAACGTCGCTGCCTTCGCCCACAGCATCGAACACCGATGCGTTGCTCCGCGAAGCATCCAGATCTCGGTCGTGAAGAAATCCGCTGCCAGGAGCGCGCCCCAATGCGCCCGCAGAAACGTCTGCCACGACAGGGTACTCGACCACTTTGTGGTGTTCGCCGTGGAGCCAGCCGAGGAGAGACGCGACGAACAGGTGTACCGGAACCACGGACCGAGTCTACGTCATGCTGCGACGGGGGTTTTCGGACACTACGTCCGTCAGTTGTAGCGGGGCTTTTCGGCATACGGTTTCACGTTGCCGCGCTTCAGATCGTAGATGCGCTGATGCGTCTGTCGGGCGGCTTCCACCAGCTCGGGGTAAGGGAGATCGATTACGTTGATGAAACCGTAGTTCAACCGTTCCTCGTCAGACGGCCGGCCGGTTGGCAGGTTGTCCACCATCTGGAACCAGTGAGTGCCGATGATGTAAGGGCTGGCTGCCGAGTTCTCGACGTAGTACCGGTAGGCTTTGCCCCGCTCGGCCTGATCGCGGACTTTGTGGCCCCAGTAGAACAACCCTTGCAGCCCGCGTCCGGGCGCGGCCGCGGTGAACTCGCCGATGAGCACCGGCTTGCCTGAGACCTCCGAGAAACGCCGGATGTTCTGCGGGTCGGGCGTGAACTCCCGGGAATAGATGTTGACGCTGAACACGTCGAAGATGCGGCTCATCTCGACCCAGCGGTTGTTCGGGTTCTCAGCGAAACGGATCCCGAGAATCAGGTGGTTCGGGTCGTGATGACGCAACGCCTCCACGATGACCCTGAAGTACTCCTGGGCACACGTGTAGAGGAAGTCGTCTTTCACCTGCTGTTCGCGACCCGGGTTGGCCTTCAGCAGTTCTTCGAGTCTGGTCTTCGTCGCGGAGGGCTCCGGATCGGCCAGCAGCATCTCGGGCCAGGGAACGAGCGAACCAAAACTGCGTGCCCACTGCGGCTCGTTGCCAACGAACCAGCCGACGAGATTGGGGTCATCCCTGAGAGGGGTCAATTGGCGGCGCGCCGCCTGGTCGACGTTGTCGCGGAACTCCTGCGAGAAGACGTCGGGGAAATTCCAGGGAAAGGGAAACACCTTGCGCGTCGTCCATCCCTGGAGGGGGATCACATAGGGCAGGCCGGAAGTTGTCGCGACATCATAGTCGGACCAGTTTGCCACGGTGTTGAAGCCCCAGTTCCTCAGCCGCGCAACGATGTGGTCCTGCCACTTCTTCTCCCATCCGTCTCCGAACCGCCGCATGATGTTCGCGGTGTAAAACGAGACGGCCTTGCCGGTCGTCATCCATGCGGGGCCGGGCTCTGGCAGTCGTTGGAACAGGTACTCGCGGCGGGTGACGTCGGTCCCGAAGCTTCCCTGTTTGTAGCCGACGAGATCCATTCCAGTGGAGAAGAACGGATGTCCGTGTGGATCGACCATCATCCAGCGACCGTCGAGTTTCTCGACTCGGAAGAAGCCGGTCTTGCGAAGCGTCCTGGACTTGTCGCCTCCCATCGGGCAGAATCCGGAGTCGATCGGTTTCAGGGTATCTTCCGTCCAGAGCGCGCGCAGCCCTTCGTCGTCGTGAGCCTTCCCCGGCCAGTTCTCGGGAATCCACTGTCCGTACTGATCGATGAGCGGCTTGCGGTCGATGATGTCGTCCGGGGGAACGTTTTCCCGTAGCGTGAAGTTGTAGAGCGTCAGCTGGGAGGGCTGGCTCGGATAACGCATCGTGAAGACGACTTCCTCGACACGTTCGAACGTGAAGAGACGGTCCAGCCAGACCTTGTAGCCAAGCGGCAGGAGCGGGTTCATCGTCCGCGTCTGGACAAAGGACTCGAACGGGATCACGCCTGCGATGCGGATGCCGGCCAGCGGCTCGGTGATGAAGGCCTTCGTGACCTTTCCGTCGGAAAAGCCAATCGACACCGTTTCCACGCTGGTGGTGACGAACGTGTACTGAATCGAGCGCCAGGCCCGCCAGTCGGTCGGCCATCCGAGCTGACGCACCGGTATGCGCACTTCCGGCTCGCCCTCGGAGTAGTTGAACGTGAAGGTCAACGCCTTGCTGGCCGGGTCCTGATGGACCGAGGCGCCCCTGACGGTGAGCTTGGCGACGTCGACAGCCGTAAGGCGGGCCACCAGGTCGGTCTGCGTCTCGCCGAGGGCCGGGAGAGCGAGGAGGCCGCCCAGACCACCGGAAACCAGGACGGCCACGAAGATGAACGCGGCTCGCTTGATTTGTCTCACTTTCTCTCTCGGTAGTTCCAGAGGAGTTCGACGTCCGCCCCGCCGATTGGGTGTGTGTCCTGATACGCGAATCGTCCCCAGCCGGGCTTCCCTTTCTCACCCCACGCGCCGCCCTGGACGAAGGGGAACCCGAGGGCGTTCCAGCGCGCCACTTCCGCGTCGAGGTCCGCGACCTCGAAGGCGATGTGGTGGAACCCGTCGCCGTGCTTGTCCATGTGGTCCGAATACACGGTCGGTCCCTTGAGCGGAAGGATCCATTCGTACACGACGCGGCCGTGGCGCTGCCAGCCGAGCTCGGCGTCGAACTGGCCGGGCTGATCGTGATAGCGGAGGTCCCACAGCGCCGGATGCGTCACCGATTTCTCGACGAAGCCAAGCCGGCTCCAGTAATCGAGGACCGGTTCCATCTGGCGAACCGTGAACGCGTACTGGACGACTTTGCGCCCAGGAGGCGCGGCGGCTGGTGCAGCACCGTCCGGATAGTAGACCAGCCCCAGGACGTACTTCCCTTGCGGCTCCGTATCGAAGTAAGTACGAGTCGCTGACCCGCGGGTCGCCGGCACGTTTTCAGACTGGAGGATCCCGACGCCCAGCGCGTTCATCCGCGCGATCTCGGCCTGAAGTGCTTCGCGGGTTGGTACCTGGTGCACCAGGCTGAACACGCCGTCGCCGTGCCGGGCGAGGAAGTCGGCGTACGCACCGCCGCCCTCGAGGGGCTGAATCCACTGCACCGCCACGTCTCCCAGGTGCCCGTCCGCTACCTTCGCCCTGCTCGTGGCCGGTTTCCCGCGGTGCCGCACGTCCGCGAACGTCACGTCCCCCCGAACCCGAACGTCTTTGAACCCGAGCTTCCTCCAGCCCTCGACCGCCCTTTCCACGTCGCGAACCACCCACGTCAGGGCGTGGACCGACTTGTACATCTCCGGCAGCTTCGCGGGCTGCGCCTGCACGGCCGTGCTCGGCGAGGCGGTCGACCGGATCGTGATCTCGGTGCCTGGCAGTCCCGCAGACGACACCTTGAGGCGGATGTCACCCGGCTGATTCCCGGACTTGACTATGACGAGGCCTCGCCCCTGCCAGGTCTTTCTCTCGGGTCGCTGGTAGCTCTCGACGCTGGCGGGATTCGAGTTGCCCACCCCGGCGATCGTGGCAGGTTCCTCAATCTCGAAGGCGAGCAGGTTTTCCGCTTTGGGATTCCTCGTGCCGCTCGCATCCCGCAGTTCCACGGTCACGTAGCTCAGGTCCTGGCCGTCGGCTTTTATCCGATCCCAGTCGGCGGTGACGGTAATCTGCGAGACCTCCTGCGCAGTCTTGAGAACCGCAGAACCCACCTGCTTCCCGGCGCGATATCCGATGGCCTTCAATTCCCCCGTCTGGTAAGGCACGTCCCACGTCGCCGTGAACCTGGAGCTGCGATCGGTTTTCCTCTTTCCGAGCGGCTTGCTGTTCAGGAACAGTTCGGCCTCCTCGCACGAGGCATACACGCTCACGCGGAGAGAGCGGTTCTCATGTCCCTGCCAGTTCCAGTCAGCCACCACGTCGAACCAGTGCCACTTGCTCGACGACATCCGGTTGGGGTTTTCTTCGAACGTCGGCGCGGGAGGGGTGACGAAGATCGAGAGCTGATTCTCTTTCCAGAGCGCGTCCCTGTAGTACGACTGCGGGCGCTTCCATCCGCAGATGTCGATGTCGCCGCAGAATGCCAGGTTCCACGGGAAGAAACCCTGCTCCTGCCAGTACCCGCGCCAGCCGATGCTGGCTTCGCCGATGTAGTCGAAGGCCGTCCACACGAAATCACCGAGAAGCCAGGGATGATCGAGGACGTCCATCCAGCTCTGGAAGGCCTCGAGGGGATACGACTCGGTCTGGATCATGATCCTCGAGGGCACCCGGTCGTGATCGGTCTTGAAGATTGCATCCTTCCGGTGGTCCCCGCCGGAGCCGTAGTTGTACCTGGCGACGTCCAGTGCGGCGAAGAACGGGTCCTTCTTCGGGTCTGCCGCCTCACCTTCAGGCGAGGTCTGGGCGCGAGGGTGAATGGAAAGCACCAAGAGCGAGAGACCCAACGCGAGCGTTTTCGTCTTCATCGTCCCTTTCCTCGTGGCGGGTATGCGCGCGGAGACAGCGGTCGCCGGGGGGCGGCGCGCGCGCCTGCCCCCCGGGCGTCGGTTTCACGACGTCACGACCTGAACGGTGTGATTCTTCGGCTCTCTACCACTCGAACCGCAGGCCGACCTGGCCTTGCCTCGGCTCCCCGGTCAGGCTGATCACGTTCCCGAAGTTCGGGTTGGCAATCGCCGTTATGGGGTTCGAGAAGTACTTCCGGTTGAAGATGTTGATCAGCTCGAATCGCACCTTGCGCCCGGAAGTGCCCGGCGACGCGGAAGTTCTTCAGCAGGCCCAGGTCCTCGTAGGACCGGCTGAAGGTGCGGAGTTGCTCGAAAAAGCGGGTCCCTTCCCGAACTCGCCGTAGGCCGGATTCGAGAATGTCTTCGGGTCGAAGTAGCGGTTGCTCGCGTCGGCTGGCTTCGCGATGTTGAAGGTGTCTCGGTTGAACTGGTTGGCGAAGTTGCCGTTCGGATCCGCATTGACGTAGATCGGGTACCCGTAGTTCGACGACCACCCCGTGTACGAGGCGCTCGAGGTGATCGCCATCGGCGTGCCGGTGAAGTGCTTGAAGATCATGCTCAACTGCCATCCGCCGAGGAGCGCGTCCGTGATTCCCGAGCGATCGAGGAACCGGCGCCCCTTCCCGAACGGAAGCTCCCAGGTGACGAAGCCTTTGAACACGTGGGTCATGTCGTTGGCGTCGATGACCTTCGCTTCCGCATCGCGCTTCGTCACGTCTTGAAGCAGCCCAACGCCCCAGCATCGGCTGCTCGTACCGAATCGCTCGCCACTTGGCGACAAGGCAGGACCTATCCGTCAACCGCGATATGCGGCGACCCGGGTGGTGTTATGCGGTCGCCTAGTAGAGGCTTCACGGGAGCCCGCGTTTTCTTAGAAGTGCCTCACGCGAAGTCGCAACATTCTTCGACGAGGCCGGTTTGGCGTTATGCTGCGGGCCTCGCAGGTGGGCCGATATATGCTGGTCAGCCTACTGCTCGTTAGAGCGCAATGCAAGAACGGAGCGACAAATGGAAACCCAACGCCACGCGCCGCGGAAGTTCTTTGCGGAAACACGTGAGCATTGGCCGATCATGTCCGTTTACGAGCGCTTCGAGCAGATTGTTGCGATCGTTCTGAGTCTCGTGATCTCAGTGGTTATCGCCGTAGCGCTCGTGCAACTGGTCGCCCGCATCGTGCCGCTCTTGTTCAGCGGCGCGATAGATCCACTGGAACATGACGTCTTTCAGGCGCTCTTTGGCATGATCATGACGCTGCTCATCGCCATGGAATTCAAGCATTCGATTGTTCGCGTTGCTCTTCGGCGCTCGAGCATCATCCAGGTCAAGACCGTGGTGCTCATCGCGCTCATTGCGTTGAGTCGCAAGTTCGTCATTCTCGATTCCAGCGCCACCGCCGCCAGCACCATTGCGGCGCTGGCTGGAGCAACCCTTGTGCTCGGCGTGGTCTACTGGCTGCTGCGCGAGCGTGATGACCGCCTCGCCAAGGAGGCGCATTGAGCTTTCTGCGCTCTAACTCTAGTTGGATCGGACGGGCCGCGAACCACGGTGCCAACGCAAAGACTGTCGCTACGGCCCGCCGTTGACCACGACGTTACCCGCGACAAACGCCGTACTGGCTACCTATTCGCGGCGCGTTGTGCCCGGATACGGCCGCGGAAGGGTTCCGGCCGTGGTGTGTGCGAGATTGTGCGAATCGGTACGGCCGATGCGGCCAACTCGGTTCACTTCTGACCACTGAGGGAGCCGGCAAGAGCGGTTCTGAGTAGTTCAGTCCACTGGATTGACACGACTCAGGAGCTAGTCCGGGCAACCGGGTGGAGGTTTGAGTCCTCTCTTCCGCACCAACTCCTAACTACTAGGAAACGAGCAGCTTCTGTTCAGGCGGGGTGCTTTCGTCGGAAGGCGCTTGAGCGATATCTGGCGGCTCTCTTTGCAACAAACTTGCAAGGCGGCGCGATTCCTCGAATTTTTCCATCGCCAGATGAAGGCCACGACGATGGATGTTTAGATAGCGACTCGTCGTCGTGAGGTTCGTGTGGCCGAGGATCTTGCTGACGAAGTTCACCGGTACTCCGGCCTCGTCGAACCGCGACGCCGCTTCGTGTCGAAGATCTGCAAGGTGAACGTCCCCCAGCCCTGCGTTGATACGCGCGTTCTCCCAGGCCGTTCTTACGGACTTGACGCGCTCGCCGATGTCGTTCCCAAAGACGTACGCCTCCGGCGGCAGCCGCTCACCATCCGCTCCTGTCTGGCGCATCTCCAGCACGGCATGAAGTCGTCTTGAGATCGGAACCAGTCGCTCAGAACGGGTTTTGGTCTTTGCGGCCGTCAGAATCAGCTCCCGTCGCTCGAGCGACACGTCTTGCCACTGCAGAGCGAGCAGCTCGCCTGGACGACAAGCGGTTCAAGCATTGCCGTAACGACCGCACGCAGGTGCGGACCTGCTGCTTCGAGCAGACGTCGCTCCTGCTCTTCCTTCAGCGTGCCCGACAGGATGTCGCCCGGCGAGAGCGGTGACGAGCGACGCTTCTCAGGCGTCACTGCCGGATGCCGGCAAGATAACCACCGGACCCCGACGTCCTGGAGGTTGCGTAGAGGCGGCCCAGCACGGCGAACTCCGCGCCGCGATGGATCGATAGTTGGCTGCGCCAGCGCGCGCAGCACGCGGATCGGGCGTGTCGGTCGGGCCGGGATCTGCAGGAAGTGCCGTCCGCTGTGAGGCATGGCGAGCTAATTCCTTTTGAAGAGCGTCGGCCAGTTGAGCACGACCGTGATCGATGGTGACGTTGCCTCCGGGTCAGGAACGATCACCAGAAACCGGGACCCATCCTTCGTCACGTCGGTACTGGTGCCAGGTTCCGACCATCGCTCTCTTGGAAGGCAACGGAAAGAGCTCCCGAACGTTGGAGGCGCGAAAACCCGTCCTGGTCTCGATATCGGCCGCCATTAACCGCCCGTTCGAAGCAACGAAATAAAGCTCTTTGCCGTCGGCGCGCCACATCGGGTTCAAGCCCCCGCTGCGAGAGACCTGATACTGCTCTCTTGCAGGAGGGAACGGCCGAACGAACACCTCGGCCTGACCGGCGGCGTTCGACTGATACGCTATCCACCGCCCGTCAGGAGAGAATGCGCCACCCTGCTCATTTGATCCCGTCTGGTGAAAGGCCGCCGGCGTCCGGTCGCCCGTGAGCGAAAGAGTCCAGAGATCCGCGCCCGTCGCCACCGAATCGCTCGTGTAGACGATGACCCGCCCGTCGCGGGACCAGTCGTTTGCCCAATTCCCCCGCTTCGATTTCAGGAGCACCTCTTCCTGTCCTCCGGCATTCGACGGCCGCCGCACCAGCCAATTGTGAGGTCCATCGCGGAGCGAGTTATGCGTCAGCTCCTTGCCGTCCAGCGACCACAGCGGCAGCGAATCGCTGCCCGGACCGAAGGTCAGTCGAGTCGGAACGCCTCGCACCGCTTCGATCACCCAGATGCTGACGATTTCCGGGAAACCGCTTCCGAGCGCAACCGCAATTCTCTGGCCGTCCGGACTCAGCGCCATCTGGCGATAGCTCCCAGGGTCGCCAATTGTTCCGAGCCTCTTCCCGGTCCGATCGAACCATGTCAGCCAGGAAATGTCCGGTGCGAGCGGGGAATACGCCAGCGCTCCTACTTCGGAGACCGCGAATGGCGGTTGGAAATCGAGCCCCGGTGCCGGCTGGACCTGGGCGATCGGAAACGGTTCGCCGGTCAATCGCCGCGAGTCGGAATCCAGAGGCTGCGCCAGAAGGTTGCCGCCTCGGGCGAACAACAAGTGTCCTGCAGCGTACATGCCTCCCGAGTCGGAGGTCGTCAGCGTCAGGACTTGCGTCGAGTCGAGCGATCCGACCCGAATCTCCATGGGCCCTCCCGCGGCCGCGAAGAGGAAGTGCCGGCCGTCGGGAAGGAAATGCGGCCGAAGGTGCGCGACGTCACCACGCGATCGGTTCAGCGTCGTCACAGGTTGGGGTGCACCACCCGATGCGGCGACTTTCTGGAGTGGGCCGGCGACTGTCGCGAAGATGATGTCGTTGTCGTCGTTCCACGCACCGCCGCGCCCGATGCTCACATCGCAGACGTCGATTGGCAGACTGTCTTCAATCTGGATCTTCTTCAGTTTGCCCTTGCCGAAGAAAGCGATGGACCGCCCGTCAGGAGACCAGAACGGCGAAGTCGCGCCCTCCGTATTCGGGATGGCTTCGGCCACAGGGCTCGAGAATCGCCGCAGCCAGAGCCGGGCCTCTGCGCGGAACACAATCTTCCGCCCATCGGGCGACAGCGCGAACGTCGGCACGCCCAAGCCCTCGGACAACGACAATGCGGATCCAGGTGGCCCAAAGATTGAGAACGCGACCGGCTCTGGGATCGTGGGCCTTTCGCGCACATGCAGAATCGCGATCGTTCCCGTCCCAAGCGTGACAACGCCAAGCACCATGCTTGTCAGCCATGCGAGCGACGCACGCCGGCGCTCGGGCATGACCGCCGCCGTCGACTTCGGAGCCGCGAGCTCGTCCTCGAGCTCGATCCGCGCGTCGGCGATATCGTGGAGCCGCCGATTCAGATCTTTCTCCAGACATCGCTGCAGCAGCCTGACGACGGTAGGCGATGTCGCTTTGGGCAGCGCGTCCCACTCCGGATCGCGATCCAGGATTCTGGCAACGGTGTCCGAAATTGTCTGGCCCTGGAATGCCTGTCGGCCGCTCAACATCTCGTACAGGACGCACCCGAACGCCCACACATCTGTCCGCTTGTCGACAGGAAGTCCTCGTGCCTGCTCCGGGCTCATGTAGGCCGCTGTGCCCACGACGACGCCCTCGCGCGTGGCTCCCGCCGTCAACGTAGTGAGACCGGCCGCGTCGTCGGCAGCGCTGATCGTGGCAATGCCGAAGTCCAGAACCTTGGCGTTGCCATCGGCGACCATGATGTTGGCCGGCTTGAGATCGCGGTGCACGATTCCTTTCGCGTGCGCCGCCTCGAGCGCGCCCGCGATCTGACAGGCGATCCGCAGCGCCTCTCGTAGCGAGACAGCCCCTTGTGCGATGCGCTCCGACAGCGTCGGGCCGCGGATCAGCTCGAGGACGAGCCCGCGTGCGCCATCAGCCTCCTCGATGCCGTAGATGGCTCCGATATTCGGATGGTTCAGCGCGGCCAACAGACGGGCTTCCCGCTCGAACCTGCCGCGGCGTCCCGGATCGTTGAGGAATCCCGCCGGCAGGATCTTGATCGCAACATCGCGTTGAAGGTTCGTGTCGCGTGCGCGGTACACCTCGCCCATGCCTCCGGCTCCCATCAGGGACAGGATCTCGTAGGGGCCAAGCCGCGTACCGGCCTGCAAGGGCATGTGTGCTCGCGGATTATACGCGCGGATATTGAGGGGACCCGGCTGAGTTCGGGGCACTGCCTCCGGCGCGACGCCCCCGGTCAGGTCTGCAGGATGGGCGGGCAACGGACGGCTGAGCGAGCATCGCTCGCTTGTTCAGATCGCCAACTGGTGTTCCGAAAACCCCTCCAAAAAACTAGACGCGTTCGCGCGTATTCAGGCCCACTCCGGACCGCTGTTCGCGTACCAGCAAACAGTCCTTTTTGAATCACGCGCTGCGGCTCGGCGAGCATGCGTAGATCGACCCAGAGAAAGAGGGTAACCGTGGGACCCAGAGGCGGCGCTACCACCGTGACAACCGCCGGACTTGTCCGGAAGACCGTGTACTTTGATCCCTAGGAATGGGAGGCGATACGACGCGTGGCGTACAAGGCGGACGTGGCCTACACCGACATCGTCGACGGGCGGTCCGCCGTGCGCTCGGTATTCGAGAACCAGATCAAGGCTGACGGCCGAATGGCACGAAAGCCACGAACTGTGGAGGTCCGGCTACTCGATTACACAATGGCAAAAGGCGCACGATGGCGGTGCTACGCCTCGGCCCTGACGGCAGAGTCGTCATCCAGACACACGTACCGAAGAGCATCGAAGACGATCTCGCAACCCTCAGCCAAACGCGTCGTTTCACGTAACGATCTGCGCCAGCTACCTCGCAAATTCAGCGGCTCGTACTAGCGTGCCAGGTTGCGGAGTATCCGACATCAGGCGGAGTTGCGGCTGCGTTTCGGCCTCCATCACACCGCCGTGCACGCCTTGAGCGAACACACCGCGCCAGGCGCTGCTAAACGAGCGGCGCTCATCACTGATGCCGGTCGCAAGTGTCTGCGAAAATTTTCTGCTTCGGAAGTTTTTTGACGACGCGGACTGTCAGCTTAGCCGGAGCTGCTGCCAGCTACCTGACTGAACGTAGCGTCGGAGGGCTGCCGCGACACCCGAGCTCGGCGCTTCGTGGCACCCGCATTCGCTCCGGCTGCGTGCATCGCACTCGGTCCCAGCTAAAGTGACGGGCACCCTTCAGGGTAAAAGGAGTTGAACAATGGGACCGACCACTACCCAGGAGATTATCGCTTCTGGTGGGTTTATTAGTGGTGTGATGTACGACGTGTTCTGGAGACCGTCCCCCGGATCACCGGCCTGCAACTCCACGATCTTGCGACACATGATGAACGCGCAGTGTGGGACCAACTTCCCGCAAGTGCGGTACGAAGAGGCCGTGATGACCAATGGATGGCTCAGACCAGTCCTTATTGGTCTGCTCATCGCGATTGTGGTATCCGTGCTGAACAGGTGGCACTGGCATCCGGCTGCCGTCTTCTGTTCGTCACGGCGGCCGTGATCGTGGTGCAGTACGTGCTGGAACGACTGGCAAAAGGTAGTACCGATGAAAAGTAAGACGGATGAGACGACGCGACGCGACGACTTCTGGATGGCGGTCGTAATTGGCCTCGGGATGATCTGCGCCTTCAACATCGTCCAGCAGCTAACCGGCTGGCGCGTGGTCTGGATGTTCGTGGGCCTTCTCGTCCCCGGCGTCCTGACGTGGCGAGTCCTGACGGACGGACTGCCGACCCAGTGGTGGTTCTATATCCTCACGATGGCGTTTGCCGTCGCGCTGTACATCTTCGCACCGTAAAACCCGAGGGGCGGCGGTGTCCGCCCACTTTCACAGCAATATACGCCTTTGACCAGTCGCGAGCCGCATCTCTCCCGCAGCACCTGAGTAACAGGGAAGCCCCGAACAGCCATGCCATCACCAATCGTCCGCTCGAAACTGCGCCTCCTTGAATCAGGATGCGGCCGCACCCGGACGTGGTTTCCACCATCCATGCAGCATCGACACGAGCCGTCCATTGCTGCAGAACTCAACTTTCGTCTTGAGCATGCCTCCACGCTCAGATGAGATGACTCGAAGAACGAGACAGCGTTCGACATGGCCATCTCGATGTCTGTGCCAGCCCCACTCGACCGACACGCCCGCCGGACAGTCGTTCGAGGGACCGTTACGAACCACAGTGATCTGCGCCAGCGCCTGACGCGGATCTGGCAGGGACGCAGCTCTGACTGACACGATTGGGGCGGCGAGGGCCGCAAATAGCTGGCGGCGGTCGATGAGAGAGTCGAACTTATCGGCCATGGTGTCCTCCTGGCTCTTGAGCCCACGTTGAGGACACCCAGAGCTACTGACCGAGGTCAGCTGGACGCTTCGTTGTCCGCCACACGGCGGACCACATCTCGCTTGGCGCGATGGCACCTTGCGCGTCCGCGCAGGTTGCCGAGCCCATCGCCACGTAGGGATGGACTGCTCTGGATGTCGCGGTCAGTGTACCACGCGGTTAGGAACTGATTGGCCTGCCGCCAGCTGGGGGCGTGCGCACGCGCTGTTAACCTTCCTCCATCCCGTACCGGTCAACTATGATTCGCGCCGCGAGAGCACCAGACGGCCCGTAGTACTCCACGATGGCGACCAGTTCTAGGGCTGGTGCGTCACCACGGGTAATTGGATGTTTCGCTTCAGATGTGAACAACCTTTGTAGTTCACTTGATCGCGGCGCGATCGATGTCGGCGCGGGTCCGCAGGAAGCCGACGGCAGCCGCAGCGTCGGTGGCGAAGTCGGCGGAGGTCACAGCGGTGGTGTTGTTAGTTCAGGCCCGGAGCGTGCTGCCGCGGCTTGCGAAGGCGTAGGAGTTGCACGATCGTCACGATCATGGCCGCAACACACAGCGCCATCGACACAGGCCCCGCCGCGTCGATCGGCAGCGCCAGCCACGCCGTCGCGAATCCAAGGCCGCAGAGCACCCATGTCCAACCAGCAAGCCGCTGAAACGCCTGTACTCTCGCGCCGTCGCACGGCATCGATGACATCGGCGGGAGCATCCTGGGGAGGCCGTTGCCGGTCACGGCCAAGTACGCACCGAGGATGATCATTGTCGTGCGTCGCCCACTGTCTGGATCCTCCACGACGCCGTACGCGTGCGCGAGTGTCACCGCCAGCGGAATGATCATCATCAGTGCGCCGAACGCAACGCCGCCGGTCACCGACGCGAAGCTCCGAATGGAGACGGCATCTCCCGACGACCGGCGAAAGGCGAGCTGCGAGCGCCGCCGCACGGCGACCATGACCAGGAACATGACGATGGCTGCCGCCCACGCCCATGCCGCATCCGGTCGTGCGTTCCAGTTGGCGAGGGCCAGCGCGATACCAATGACGGGCAATGCCGACACGGCCCGCGAAGAGATCCAGTTGAGTGCCATGTCAGGCTTCTCCTTTGACGGGCCGCTTGGCCACCTTGTTGTGACTGTCGCGAGTCGACCGCTTCGATTCCAGGCCCCACCCGAGGGTTTGGGCAAACCCGAGCAGTGCCTCCTCCAACACCGACATCACCAGCCGGTAGATGATCGTCCGTCCGGATTTCTCCGCTTCGATGAGCCCTGCCTCCTGCAGCACGGCGAAATGGGCTGACATGGTCGGCTTCGACACGGGGAAGTGATCCGACAGCTCTCCCGCCGACATCGGCCGCTCCCGGAGCAACTGCAGGACGCGACGGCGCGTCGGATCCGACAGCGCCTTGAATACCTTGTTCACGGATCCATATTTAGCTAAAAATCGAAACGTTGTCAAGCGGGAGTTGCCTACGCTGCGCCTACATCGCGGGCCGCGAGCACCGGAAGCAGAAGGGGTTGTGCGCTGCCGAGCTAGCCCTGAACGAGACGCGTCGCGGCAATCCCCACACGGTCAACGACGCCACCAAGCTGGCAGGGAGGGCGAACGAGATCCGGCACGGTACCTGCTGTTCTTCGTACGGGACGAGCCGCACTACGAGCCAACAAGCACGAGGTCTGGGCCAATCTGAACGATGCCGCCACGCGCGTGAAGGTGGTCTTCGCCGAAGTGAAAGGTACGCGGAAGCCGAAACCAGAATACCTGCCCGCTGGCGGGTAGCGGTTAGTCAAATGGAGGGTGGCGAAGACTCCGACAGATTGCCACCACCGCGCCGGACGACGGTGGATTTGACACGCCCCAGAGCGCTGCTGCCCGCTCTGGGAGGTTCACGACCGAGGAGTTCGTGGACCTCGCCCTGCAGGTCGCCGATGCCCTTGACGCTGCACACAGTGCCGGGATCGTGCACCGCGACGTCAAGCCCGCACAACATCTTCGTCACGACCCATGGGCACGCCAAGGCGCTAGACTTCGGCCTGGCCATGCTGAGCGCCTCGCACGCCTTCGACGTGGACGGGGTGACCGCGCTCGGGACCGTTGCCTACATGTCACCGGAGCAGGCGCTCGGCAAGACGGTGGACCTCAGGACGGATCTCTTCTCGCTGGGCGTAGTGGTGTACGAAATGGCCGCCGGAACGGTGCCGTTCCGTGGCGACACATCGGCGGCCATCTTCGACGCGATCCTGAACAGGACTGGCAACGGCAGCGATGAGAAGGTATTTTGGGCATCGGCACGGACCTCGCGTAGCTCGTGGCGAGCGCCTAGTGTATTCGCGGATTCTTGGATCGTCAGGCGAGGTGATTTCGATGCGGCGGAGGCACTCATCCCCGGGCGAAAGCCGTTGAACGACCATCTGCCATAGTCGTGAGGATCAGCGCGCTTGGACATGATCAGACGAAGAGACCTCGGCGCTGCGCTCGCGGCGTTGGTGATCCCACCCCTTGGCCGGGACTCCGTACTGACGCCTGAAGTCAGGCCCAAGAACAGCCTGATGCATGTGGGCGGCGATTACCACAGCATAGCCGGACGCGATATCACCTCGAAACAGAACCTCGAATACAACCTGCGCCACGGAGTACGACACCTGACCGCCCAGTTCAGGAAGCAGCCGCAAGGCGGTTGGAATCCCGAAGCCCTGAAGCAGATGAGGGACAACTGCGACGAATATGGCGTTGTCCTCGAAGCTATCCGCATGGACTCGGACTACATCAGGATGCGCAAGGGTCCCGAACGGGATCGTGAAATCGACACGATTGTCGAAAACGTCCGCAAGGCGGCCCAGGTGGGCGTCAGCATCATTACCTACAACTGGGAGGTGATCCCGTACCGGCGAAACGCCAAGACTCCCGGGCGCGGCGGCAGCGTCTACGATTCCTTCAAGCTTGAAAACGACTGGCGGAGCCTGCCGACGGGAGACGCGGGCCGGGTAACACACGAGGACTATTGGGAGCGGATCGTTCGCTTCCTTGACAAGGTCATTCCGGCCGCCAAAGAGCACGCCGTGCGCATGGCATGTCATCCGTACGATCCACCGGGGCTCCCGTTTGGTTATCAGGGAGTCGACCAATGGGACTCACCGGGAATCTTCGACGCCATCAAGCGCTACGAAGCGATTGTCGATAGCCCCCATAACGGGTTCCAGCTCGATCTGGGAACCACCGCCGCAGGATTGAAGCAGCCAGCCACGGACATTCTGCCAATTGTCGAGTACCTCGGTACCCGAAGGAAGATTCATCAGGTACACATGCGCAACATCCGGGGCGGTCTACACGACTTCCGTGAAGTCTTCCCCGACGAAGGCGAGATCGATTTTGTGAAGGTTATGCGAATCTTGCGGGACACCGGGTTTTCGGGTTCGATCTGCCCGGATCATATGCCCCGCCACCAGGACGATCCGGGCGGTCTGCAGGCATTCGCGTTCGGGTACGGCTACATCAAGGCCCTGATTCAACTGGTCAACAGCGAACCGTAGCGCGCTCAGCGCGCCGAGAGGACTCGTCAGGGATTACGCGGGACCTTCTCGCGTCGGGAGCCAGCCGAGGGTAAAACCTCCCACCCCCGTCGGTCGTTAGCGGCGCGAGCGTTATGGGCTCGGCCAGGGATTGGCGAGTCCGGCCTTTCAAGCCCCACGAGACGAACGCCGCCACGATCACCACGACCAGCACTCCCGAACCACAGGAGAGTGCGGCGGCCGACGAAGGGACGCGTCGGCGGCTGCCGCACGACCCCGCTGTTTACTATTAGTATCCGTCACGGGCCCTGTCGCTGGCGGTTTCCCCCGATGAGAAGTGGATGCTGGTCAGCGCGATCTCGGGGTGGTAGTCCGAGCTGATGCTGATGGAGAACTTCCGCTGAGGCGGGCGTACCCTTTTCGGCATCGACCAGGCTCCGCGACGGGTGCGACAGACCCGGAAACGTGGTTGCAAGAACTTGCAAGCCGTTCCGGGACGGGCGTCCTCGATCAACCACGAACGGCCACGAGGCGGGACAGCCGACCCCATTTTACCGGGGTCGGCTGCGATCAGCCGCGATTGGGTGTAGCCTCAGAAGCTAGTCCGGGCAACCGGGTGGAGGTTCGAGTCCTCTCTTCCGCACCAATCGACATTCAGCACGTAACGACGGCATCTCCCTTAGGCCTGCGGCCTGCTTCGTGGACGACCGGCCGGGCAACCGAAACTGCTGGCTGTGCGACGGATGTGCGACCCCGATGGTACGTCCGTGAAGGCCTCAAAAGAACGCAATCGACCCCGGGGCTACACGACCGAGAGCCTATGGACGACCCGCGCGACGAGCGCGCGATAAACAGGCGGCACCTGGTGGCGCGCACCCGCCGGCATTTCGGCAACGGCAGATGCGTGGGGAACGGATCCGACCCTTCGAGAGGCCCACGAACATGCCCTCGCTGGGGAATGGCTCACACGGAGCAAGCCGGCTAACATCATTTGCAGCCGTCGCGTCTGTCATCTTGTGAAGATTCGTGGAACGAACGCGCCGCGGCTGAAGCGCGGCGTTAGCCCGATCTTGATCAGGTTTCTTGGATGAAGAGGTCTGGATGGCAATGGGTGCTGGTCATCACGGTTATCGTGCTGATATTGTGCGGTTGGTGGGTCGCCAGCCAGTTACCGATGCTTGGCGCGGGCGGTCTGCTCTATCCCGTTCGCCATCGTGTCGCGGTACCTCCGCCGAAAACTTGCGCTGAAGCGATCTTTAGCGGTACGGATATCGCGCTCAAGGGCTGGCAATGCCGCACGCGGAATCGCCGAGGGACACTTGTTTATCTTCACGGTATCGCAGACAACCGCGCCAGCGCCGTTGGCGTCATTCAGCGTTTCGAGCCCCGCGGCTTCGACGTCATTGCCTACGACAGCCGCGCCCATGGCGAGTCCGGCGGCGATATATGCACGTATGGCTTTCTCGAAAAGCAAGATCTGCGTCGCGTGATCGACACGATTGATTCTGGCCCTATCGTCCTGATCGGTACGTCGCTTGGCGGCGCGGTCGCCCTGCAGGAAGCCGCAGAGGATCGACGAATCGGCGCAGTGGTCGCGGCCGAAACGTTCTCCGACCTCCGTACTGTGGCGACGGAGCGGGCTCCCTTCTTCTTCACACCTGGAACGATCGAACGCGCATTCCAAATTGCGGAGGAGCGGGGCCACTTTCAGGTTGACGCGATCAGCCCAGCGCACGCGGCTGTGGAGATCACCGCACCCGTCCTGCTCATTCATGGGGCGACGGATTCCGACACGTCGCCGGACCATTCGCGCCGTGTGTTCGCAGCGCTGCACGGGCCAAAACGGCTCATGATCGTTCCCGACGCAGGTCACAACGGATCGCTACGGGCCGACGTGTGGGAAGAGATCGAACGATGGATTGATACCGTGCTCAACGGGCTGCCGGGCTAACATTGCGCTGGAGCCGACGCATAGATCTTGAGAGACGCGCCGCGGCTCAGCGCGAACGTTAGACCGAACTGGAGCTCTACCAACCAATGCGGATGCTGATTGGGACGGTAGCGCTCGTCGGACTGCTTCAAGCTGGTCCAGTGATTCTGTCGAGCGATGACATCGGGGACAACTACTACGACGCGCCCCCGGCCGTCATCCCCGATCGGACCACGTGGCTGGGTCTGTTCATCAAAGAGGGGAAATCTGACCAGAAGACACACGAATCACATCTCGCAGTCACGAGCGTCGACCTTCCTGGCTATCCCAACGGGCACAGCCATACGCGCGCCGGGGCTGATGACGGCTCGAACGGAAGCGGTTGGCGCGGTTGGGGCTCTGCGCTAGGATTGCCGCTGGTGAGAGGTCGTTAGCTGCGAAGGAGTCACAGCCATCTACTCCAACTCCAACACCAGTTAAGCCGAGCGGCGAACTCGCCGCCTATGACCATCGGTAATCCGACGCCGGGTACAAAGGGGGGTACATGCCACGCCTCATCGGGATTCCCGCAAGACGCCTGCTCGTTGCCGGTGCGATGTTCGCGTTCTTCAGCGCCAGTACTCCGCTTGTCGGTCAGACGGTGAGCAGCGATGGCGACGACCAGGTCACTGGTCAGACGTATGTGCGCCATGACGGCGGCACCGACACAGGCATCCAGCACTGCAACAACACGCTCACTAACCCAGCGCCCGACGACAACCTGCAGGATGCGGACGCCGACTCGAACGACGGCGGCAGCCGTCGCCCGGGCAACGAGCCGTACGTGCTGGTCGACCCCACCGACCCCGACACGATCGTGGCCGGCTGGAACGACTACTGTCTCTCGGACTTGGGCGCGGGCTGGGAAGGCTTCGCCTACTCGCCGGACGGCGGCGAGAACTGGACCAACTCGATCGTCCCCGGGTACCCGCAGGACACGTCGGCGGAGGGGCGCGCGTCCCCGCTCTACGGCACGCACACCGACGCAGGCGATCCCGTGGCCGCATTCGATCGCGCGGGGAACCTGTTCGTGGGGGGCATCGCGTTCAACCGTGTCAAGCCGCAGAACGGTGACGTCTGGGTGGCGACCTACGGCACAAACCCGCATCCCAGCGGCTTCCCGTTTGACTACCAGCGGACGGTGATCGTCGGTCAGGGGACGCCGTCCGAGACCATTGGCGGCATCTTCCAGGACAAGATCATGCTGGAGGTGGACCGCACTGGCGGCCCTCATGACGGCAACGTCTACGTCTGCTGGACGCGCTTCACCGGCGGTGGCCAGAACAAAGCGTACTTCACCCGCTCGACCGACTCGGGGAGGACCTTCTCACGTCCCATCTCAATCTCACGCTCGAACGAGGTCAAGTCTGTGCAGGGTTGCGACATCGCGGTCGAGAGCGACGGCGACATCTATGTGACCTTCCGCACGTTCACGACGAACCCGAACTTCGTGAACGGCCTCGCGTTCGCACGCTCCGCTGACGGCGGCGAGTCGTTCTCGCAGGCAGAGCTGATCCGGAACATCATCCCCTACGCACCCGCGAGTCCGGCACGCGACTGCGGCGACGGTCCGTTTCTGTGCTCGTCGGATTTCGTGTTCCACCGGGTTCCGCTCGAGCCGCGCGTCACGGCAGACCCGTCAGGAGCGATCCCCGGCGTGTACCTGATCTACAACGCAATCCGGCCGGGGAGCGTCGTAGCCAGCACCAGCTCGTACTCGTCCGCCGGGTTCGGAAGCGTGGGTCAGTCCCTGGTGTACGTCGTGCACTCCATGGACAACGGCAACACATGGAGTGCACCGGTGGCGGTCGATCCAGAGCCCATAGGGCATCAGTTCTTTCCGGACATCGACGCGCTGAAGGGGCAGCTGGCGGTGGTGTGGCAAGACAACCGCACTGATCCGGCCTATTCGGTACAGTTCCCGATCGGCAACATGCGAGATGCAGAGGGGCGCGCCGTGTCGTCGGGCACGAACATCGTCAATTCGTTCATGGCGCACTCGACGAATGGCACCACGTGGACAGCCGCGAAGGTGTCCAGCCAGGCACACCAGTCCCAGTATGAGATGTTCGGCAGCCGCAACATTCCGTTCCACGGAGACTACAACTGGATCTCACTTGCGGAGCGCCTGGACGGCACGCTGTTCGGATATATGGCGTGGAGCGACAATCGCGACGTGGTTCCTGGACCCGACCCGCGCGAGCTCGAGGCCGATGGCTTCGACGACGGCTTCGACGTGGCTCAATGCCTGATCGACCTCGCGCAGTCCGACGGGTCGGAACTGGCGAAGAACGTCCCCCTCTCCCGAAGCGACGCTCCGTATTCGGGCAATAACTGCGGGAACAACGGAGGCCTGGATCAGAACATCTACGGCGTCGCCGTCACGTTTCCCTAGCTGAGACGAGCCGCTGCCTTTGGCGGCGGCTCGTCGCTTTTGACGTGCGGTGACGTTCGCTCCGACTCGAACGGAGGGAGGCCGCGCGTGACCAGCTCACACGTGTGAAATGGCGCCCCCGGCAGGACTCGCACCTTGCGCGGTGAGACTGTCGAGCCGCGGAATGACCGACTCGAACCTGCGGCCCCCGCTTTAAAAGCTCGGTGTTCGTCGTCAGACGATCCAACTGGCCAACCGCGCTCTGATACTAGAAGTCATCTCATAAATAGCCGACATCGGATTCACGCCCTCGGCGACGTCTTGGAAAGATCAACGCTAGCGACTACACATTCTGAATCCGCAGCCGAGTGTGACCGATAGGAAGCATACCGATAGGAGGCATCAGCCATCGACACCTCCTCGACGGCAGAAGTACCATGACCGCGTACTGGATACAAGTGAAAACCGCTTACCGGTTTTCATCAGAGCCTGGTAATTCGCCGTCTTCACCGCGGGCCACGCACGGAAGGCAGTGGGCAAAGATGCCGTCGTCATCCACCAGGTGACCGAGTATGCCCTTCAGAGTCCATTTCCCCGGGCTGTACGTGAGACCGCGCTCCGCGGCTGGCGCGAGCGCGCGGAAGAAGACAGGGGTGTGCTGGGTCAGCTGGGCCAGAGCGTCGATGGCATCGTCGCCGGGGACAGCTGCAATGTCTGCGCTTGCGTAGTCGGCGTACTCGCCAGGCAGCGGGCGCCCCGTCCAAGGACGCGGCTCAGGCGATATGGGTGACATCTGCACGCTCCCGTCAAGAAGTTGTCGTGCCCACGGCCGAACCATTCGCCCACGCGCGAACCAGTGCCAGTCGCGGCATCGCTGTCTGCCATCCGTCAGTGTGGCATGCTGCGTCGGCTCGCGAACACCGACACATCGGACACATGCCTCGTACGAAGCCCGTACGCGGCAGTAAGATTAGAGGTTCATGAAAAACAGCGCTCCCGGTGCGTTTGGCGCGCAACTCAAGGCGCTTCGGGAGGCTGCGGGCTTCACGCAAGAGGAGCTCGCGACGATTGCGAGCCTTTCGGTGCATGCTGTGAGCGCACTGGAGCGCGGGGAACGAAGGCGGCCACATGTCGAGACAGTGCGCGCGCTGTCGGCAGCTCTCGACCTGACAGGAGCGGCGCGTGACGCGCTCATGCGCAGTGCGCGGGCACCGGCTCACAACACGGCCGCCGACGAACTGAGCGGTGTCTCGCTGCCCCTGCCTTTGACGGCACTTCTCGGCCGCGACACGGACATGCAGACGCTGCGGCACTGGCTCGCCGATCCGGCGGCACGCCTCGTTACCCTGATCGGGCCCGGAGGCGTCGGGAAGACCCGGCTAGCGCTGGAGCTGGTTCGCGTGATCGCCGACGAGGGTTCGATTCGCGCAGTGTTCGTCTCATTAGCGGCAATTCGGGACGCCGGCTTCGTCGCGCCGGCGATCAGCGAGGCGCTCGGATTGTCTAACGTAACTGCGCTCGATTTGCCGAGACGCGCCCGCGCCGCATGCCGGGATTCGCCCACGTTGCTGGTGCTCGACAATTTCGAGCAGGTGCTGGATGCTGCACCTCTGGTCGGGGATCTCCTGACATCGGTGGAACCGCTCCGAGTGCTGGCCACCAGCCGCGCACCGCTCCGTGTGCGAGGCGAGCGCGAGTATGCGGTTGGACCGCTCGCGCTGACGGTGGAGCCGGATGCCATGGCGCCCACGGATCTGTCACGCTCGCCTGCCGTACGGCTGTTCGTGGAGCGGGTTCGAGACGTTCAACCTGACTTTCGCCTCACGTCGGCGAACGCTTCCATCGTGGCTGCGATTTGTCGACGCCTCGACGCACTGCCGCTCGCTCTCGAACTGACCGCTCCGTGGATCAAAGTGCTGTCGGCCGAGGATCTGCTCCGCCGACTCGAACACGACGTTCTGCTTCCCACCGGCGGCCCACGCGATCTCCCAGAACGCCACCAGACGATAAATGCGACCGTGGCATGGAGCTACAAGCTGCTTGACTCGGATGAGCAGCGTGCCTTCCGTCGCTTCGGCGCGCTGCCGGGCCTCTTTCCGATCGACGCGGCCGGAGCAGTTCTTGCCGGCCGTGACGGTGGCGCGGCCGAGACCGACGACGCCATTCGCGTGGTGGTGGCGTTGATCGACAAGAGTCTTCTTCTGCGCTCTGACACCTCGGTCGTGGCGACATGTCCACTGTACCAGATGCTCGAAACGGTGAGAGCGTACGCGGCCCTCGAGCTCGCTGCGGCGGGTGAGCGCGACGACGCCATGGAGGGACTGGTGCGCTATTGCCTCGGTGGGGCCTCGCTCGCCGCCGAGGGCCTTGTCGGAGCTGCGCAGGTCGAATGGCTGGATCGGGTGCGTGAGGATCTCCAGAGCTACCGCAGCGCCCTGGCGTGGCTGATCGCGCGCGGCCGTTCAGCCGAAGCGTCGAACATCGCGTCTGGGTTGCTGTTCTTTTGGTGGATCCGGGGGCACGCGGCCGAAGGCCTCCAGTGGTATGAACAAATTCTGAACCTAGGGTCTCTTCCGCCCGTTGCCGAGTCGAGAGCGCTCCTCGGTGCGGCGGGGATGTGGTACGTGCAGGGAAGACTCGAACGCGCACGCACCGCTCTGACGCGCGCTCGCTCACTCGCACACGCCAGCGGCGACATAGAGACGGTTGTGCGGACTGAAGAACTGTTTGCGCGCGTCGTATGGGCCCTTGGCGATCTACAAGCGGCCCGCGACTGGTTTGCCCGCGCGATTGAAGGGTACCGGGCGCTGCCGATCCCGTGGGGAACCGGGAACGCGCTGCTCGGGATGTCGGGCGTCGCCATTGAGAGCGACGATCCTGACGAGGCGGAACGCCTGGTGGCTGAGGCCACGTCGGTGCTCCGGGATGCCGGCCCGTGGTTCCAATCGCGGGCGCTGATGGTTCGCGCGATTCTGGCGGTAGGTCGCGGGAACGCCGACGACGCGATCGCGTTAGCGCGTGAGAGCCTCACGCGTATCAGAGATCTCCAAGACAAGTACGCGTTGATCCACGTATTGATTCCTCTCGCCGCCGCAGCGGCACTCAAGGGCGACGATGCGTGGGCGGCGCGAATCATGGGCACCGGAGATGCCGTGACCGAGCGCACCGGTGCCACGGTTTTCATCAAACCGGTGCACGCCCTTAGAGAGCAGGCGGAAGGGAAGGTGCGCTCCCGCCTCGGCCCGGATCGATGGGCACAGGCGTATGCGGCTGGCCGCAAGTCCTCCATCGATGCGCTGATTCAGGACATTGATCGCGCACGCAGCTAGGCGCGTCGCGCACGTTTCCTGAATCCCGACCAGCGTTATCTGCAGATCCTCTTCGCGGCAGACCAGGCTGACGATCGCGTCCCCGCCATTACTCGGGCACCTCGGAGCGGCTAATGCGGACGACCCGCGTGCCCAGCTTCCCCTCGCGATGCCTCACCACTCGAACGCCGACTTCGGCGAGCACTGGGGCCAGGCGCTGCAGAACATTGGAGAGTGCCAGGGGACTCTTGGGCCAGCCGTAGTGCCTCTTCTCGGCGTCTGTCGCCATGGTTTCGAGGTGCGCCAGCAATTTGTGCGCCGGGCCCGACCATTCTTTTTCGGCTAAGCGACGCACGTATTCGGCAACTGGCGAAGCCTCCAGAACTGTCTCTCTCGAGGCTTCGAGATTAGCCATGTGGCGAGCGCTTCTTCGTTGAAGTGAAGGACAAGGATCAACTCAAGCCGAAGCAGTTGGCAACATTCAAGAAGATCAAAGACGTTCTCGGGTGCCAGGTCCGGATCGCTCGGATCAATCCCGTTCCAGGCGCCAGGCCAGGCGATGGACTGCTCTCACAGTGGCCGGCTAACAAGCGGCCGACAGCGCGAGTGCTAGAATCCGGTGCGCCGCTCGCGGCAGAGCGGCATGTCGTTAGGCAGCTCTGGGCAATCACATACCGGCTTGCCCTTTATCCTTCGACCGGCCACCTCGGAAGATCGCGAGTTCCTTTTTGAGCTCTTCGCTCAGACTATGAGATATGTGGTCGAGCAGACCTGGGGTTGGGACGAATCGTGGCAACGAGCCGGCGGCAGACGCGGAATCCGCTGGAGGGTGATATGGCGATGCGTGTCGTGCGGCTGCTGTCGAGCAGACGAACTTCTCGGTCGGGTGCTACTGCGCGGACGAGTCGCACTGCCACCCCTCGACACTCAAGTCCCTGTTGACCGAACACGGCGCGGTGCTCGCCTGACGCCCCGCCAGTCACACGACATGGCTGGATCACGTAGGAGCCTGTTGCTGAGCGCAGCGGCGGGCATGGTAGTCATCGCGTGCTCGCAGCCGTCGCCATCGCATCGGCCTATGGGAATGTTTCCGCCAACCGGCGATCTCGAGCTACTGTTCGTCCGCACCCACTTCGAGGACGATCAGGCCTGGAAGGCGCTGCTGGCGGACGCGACCGCGTTCCATGACGGATTCCGCGCGGCGATTCGCCCGGTCGACGATCGTCGATTCCAGGGGCTGACCGTCGAGCGGCTGATGAAGCTCGTCCCCCAAGGACAGGAGCCGCTCTACGTCTTCCTGGTGGACAGGGACGCGCTGACGCGTGCCGATCGTGCCGTGCGCGTCGTGAACTTGTACGAGCCGCGCGGCGCGTCGTTTCGAGTGATTCCGGCGCACCTCTGGTCGGTACAGGCGAACCTGTCGCTGGCGAACATGGACTGGGAGGAGTTCACCGGCGCGCTTGACGCCGATGGCGTGTTCCGCGGCTTCTCCCGTGGTGACGAGGCTGGCCGTCGATGACCGGCCGACAAACGTGATGACCGGAACCGCCGAGACGACGTCGCTCTTCCGCGCGCGACGCTCGCCGGCTGGCTCCTCGGCGTGCCCTCCATCGTCGCCTTCGCGCTAGTGGGGAGTGGGTCGGTCTCGGCGGCCGTCAGAGAAAACCGGCCCACTCCCCCAAGGTTTGTCCCACCGCTCCGGTGCCCGGCTTCGCACTCGTATACTCCTGACCCTGCGGACGAATGCGTCGGATGGAGGCGCGAATGATGGCTCGCATAGTGAACCCCCGGTGCGTACTTGCCGTGCGCGATGCGTAGGCACCGGGGGAGGAATTCCTCCCGATGACGATGAGCCAGAGACGAGCACCGTGGTGGGTGTGGCCACTGTTGATAGTACTGCTGCCGCTGGTGGTCGTCGCCTTCGTGCTTTGGCTGGCGGCAGCCGTTATTCTTCAACTTGTCGTCTGGACCGCATGGTGTTCGCGGGGGCGGTACGCCCTCGTGGTGTACTCAAACAGCCCCATCTGGCAGGAGTATTTCGAAGAGCACGTACTTCCGTCGGTGGGCGACCGCGGGGTCGTTCTCAACTGGTCGGACCGTAGGCAGTGGTCGTATTCGCTTCCGGTAGCCCTGTTCAGATTTTTCGCAGGGACACGCGAGTTCAACCCGTTGGCAATCGTATTTCAGCCACTTGCGTGGCCTCGCCGATTCCGTTTTTACGGTCCGTTTAAGGCGTTCAAGCATGGTCGTCCCCAGGAAGTCGAGGAAATGCGGAATCAACTTCTCGAAATCCTGGACCGGCTCGCGCCACCCAGAAACGCCGCATGACGTGCCAGAAATCCCTACTGTCATGCTGCAGGGCGAATCTCTTGCAGCTGCCTGAGCCATAACGCGATGTGGTTCCAACTGGCGCTGTTCTGGTCCACCATCTCCAAGCCGCTGATTCCAAACGGCGGACGATCAACACTCCAAAGCATCGGTGGAACTGTTCGCGACCTGTGGTTTCGGCCCGCGGGTCGCAGAGGCTCAGCTGGCCTATGTCACGCGAGCCGACGAACGGTGCGACCGGCTGCACCGAGCCATCGCCGTCCTCCCCGGCGTGGCGCGCGCCGAGGCTCATTCAGCTGACTGCGCACGGACACGGCAGGATTCACGCGATCGACGTAGCGGATCTGGGGGCAGGTCAAAGAGACACTCCGTCGGCGGTCCCCGATGAGAGGATGGGACCGATGCGGAAGTCCAAGTTCACCGAAGAGCAGATCGCCTACGCGTTGCGCCAGGTCGAGGCCGGCACGCCCCGCGGACGTCTGCCGGCAGTTGGGCGTCAGCGAAGCGACGTTCTACATCTGGACAAAGAAAATACGCGCGTCTCACCTTCGCGGGCAGCGGCGGGGCGGTCCATCACTGTCGATCACGGAACAGGGTTCATGTCACCGGGCTTCTCTGAAGGTCCGCAATCGAGCGATTCAGTGAGGTGTTCAACACGCGAGAGTTGTCGGCTCAGTGCCGGCGCTTACTAGATTGCCGAATCGGTGACAACTGAGCGTCTCGCAACGGGCTCATGCCCCGGTCCATCACGTGATCACCACCGGGATGACTCTGGGAGTCGCCCCCTTCTCGGCCAGCCAGAACTGCTGCTCCTTTACGACATCGATACTGAGCTCGTAGGCGCCGCGCTCCAGCCCTCCTGGATCGAGCTCCAGGCGGAAGGCAACCGTGTCCTCCGCGGTTTCCGGCAGTCGTCCCAGGAAGGCACGGAATTCGCGCAGGACCTGCTCGGAGGACTGCCGGAAGAGGCGGGCGCCGAGCCTTAGCGGCTCGCCACCCGCGCCCTCGGGCCACGGCTTGCCGCAGGCGTTGCGCAACGTGCCACTCAGCACGGCCGTGCCTCCGGGTAATAGAGTCACGGCGTCCGCGTCCACCGCGATCGCGTAGCTGAACGCCTCGACCCGGAAAGTGGCGCTGGCCGGAACCGCCCCGTGGAACGCCATCCAGGTTCCACGCTCCATCAGCATGTCGATCCACACCTCGTAGGCGCCAGCCGGCAGACCGCGGGTGTCGATCGGCAGCACGAACTCCAGTTCGCCGTTGGGCGGCACGCGACAGTCCGGCGGGCTGGTGCGAAACTCGCGCAGCCACGGTTTGCGGCGGCCGATGCGGGTGAGGTAGCCGGCGACGCTCCACTGGCCCGTTCCGCTGCCGACCTGCCACGCGGTGTGAGATACGTTGCGAATGCGGCCAGTCAGCGTCAGGACGTCTGCCATCTCTACGCGCGTGACCGGGTTGTCGAGCATCACTTCGTAGCGGCAATCCATGAACACCAGCTCGTTCCCCTTCTTGCGGTGCGACGGCGCGATCTCCTCGAAGAAGGTGCGCTCGGGGACGGAGTAGCGTGCGATGTTGCCTTCGTTGTCCTCACCCTGCCAGGACGATAGCGTGAAATCGACCTTGTTCTGGTCGCACCACGCTTTGTACTCGGGCGCCAGATAGAGCTGCAGCGGATAGCCTACGTAGTTGACCGAAACATGGAAGCCCGCATTCCGGAGCAGGAGGACCGAACCCTTGAAGAGCTCCCAATTGAAGCCCTTGGAGGTGGGGTGCAGACTGCAGTTAATCCCAGACAGTCCGATCGGCGCCTGAGCGAAGCCTTCCACGACACACGGCGAGCTGCCCGGGCGGATATGGCCGCGGGTGAACTCCATGATGTTGCGGCTGATGTTGGAGGTGATGTAGCAGGCGAACTTCTGCGTCACCAAGCTGAGCACCGGGATTGTCGCATCGCTGAGCAGCGGCTCGCCGCCGGTGATGCTGAGGATGCCGTATTCGAAGCGCTCCAGGATGTCACACCAGATGTCGGTCCACTCGTCGACGGTCAGCTCGGGGTACGAGGAGGGAAAGTCGTTCCTGATCCGCTTCTCGCCGGCCGCACAACCGCAGTAGGCGCAGGTGTAATTGCACGCCAGTGTCGGTGACCAGATGAAGTACGCCATGCGGCGTTCGGGCGCCTCGAGGCGCTGCGACCACAGGAAGCGCCCCACCTCGTTCGCCGCGGTGTCCTTGCGCTGGCCCTCGTAAGTCTTCTCCAGCTGGCCCTGACCATCGACCTGCCACTTAGTCGTCCAATCCAGGTCGCAGGCGTTGTAGCAGCGCTCGTGATCGCACCTGGTCGGATCGACGGCACCCTTCCAGCCGTCGCGCTTCAGGTTGAACATCGGCGGCCGGCGGGCGTTGTAATCGGCCAGGCAGCGATAGACGTCGCCGTTGGGATAAACGTGAAAATAGCTCACGCCGGCCGAGCACAACACATTGCCGGCGAACTCAAGCGTCATGAACTAGCTCCCGGAAGGCGACAACCCCGTCCGGCAGTGCACGCGCCGAGGGGGCGGAGACCAAAACAGCGCATCGGCCGATCAACGAGCCGTCGGGAGAACCACCTCTGTGCGCAGAAGGTAAACGGCAGGGCTTGATGCGAACCAATCTGCCTCGGTTTCAGCGTAGCACGGAGGCCGTACTCAAATGAGATGAACCGCAGGCTGCGAGAAAGAGTCGCGATCGTTTTCGCCACGTTCAGCGCTCGGCGGGCCATCATGCGGATCCGCGATGCCCGCGTTATTCACCAGGACATCGAGCTGGCCAATGTCCGCCTCGATGGGCGCCGCTGCCGCCGAGATGGTCTCCATCCGTGCCCTGCCGGTCGATCGGAGCGTCCGATCGTGTCAGCACGTATTTCCGCGCCAGCTTCGCATTCGAACTCGGCGCAAACCCGAGCCGCTCGACCAGTCGCAACCAGCCTGTCAACCGGTTCCAACTGGCGCTATTCTGGTCCAAGTTCCTGAGTGACGCCGTACTGGCTACCTATTCGCTGCACGTGGTGCCGGGCACGGCCGCGGAAGGGTTCCGGCCGTGTTGTGTGCGAGATTGTGCGAGTCGATATGTCCGATGCTGCCAACTCGGTTCACCTCTGACCATTGAGGGAGCCGGCAACAGCGGGTCTGAGTGGTTCGGTCTATTGGATTCACACGACTCAGGAGCTAGTCCGGGCAACCGGGTGGAGGTTCGAGTCCTCTCTTCCGCACCAAACCGACGTTCGGCCGAGAAGGACAGCATTCCTCTCATATCCGCAGTTGATGACGCCGTCGAGCTCGCATGCGCTCACAGCTTCTCGAGATTCATCTTTTTGAGGAGCGCAGCGAACCGCGGATCGCTGCGCAGCGGATCGTACGCAGGCGACGTCAGGATACCGACCGCAAGAAAGGCCGATCGCGCCTCGTACGCACGCTCCAGCCAAGCGAACGCCTCGTCCTCATCGCCGAGATTGGCGTAGATCATGGCCACCTGCTCGGGCGAGACGTAGCGGTACTTCGCTAACGACAGGAGTTGTTGAAGGATGGCGCGAGCTTCACCGACGTGTCCCATTCGAGCATAAGTCACCGCGAGGCCGGACACGGGAGCTCCGGTGACCTGCTGGACGTGTTGGTACTCCCTCACTGACTCAGCGTACATCCCTTTCTCGCGATACGAGAGGCCGGCCGGCGATTCGAAGTAGTAGAAGTTCGGGTCGAGCTCGCGCGTCTTCTTGTCCTGCTCGATCGCGTCGTCGTAGCGCCGGGCTCTCCACAGGCAGGTTGCGCGCCCGTGACTGGGCACGGGTGAGAGCGGATCGAGATCAATTGCGCGCGCCGCCTCGGCGAGTCCCTCGTCAAATCGCCTCCACGAACAAAGGGTCAGGGCGTAGAGGTGGTGTGCGTCCATTGAGTTCGGGCTTGAGGCGAGCACCCGGCGAAATTCCTGATTCGCTCTCCGAGCGTCTAGGTCGTAGAACCACGTGATGATCGCGAGCATCGTGCGTGCCTCGGCATTCGTGGGGTCCAGCACCAGCGCTTTCGAGGCGGCAGCCTTCGCCTTCGGCTCGGCCTCCCGCGGCGGCATATACGCGTCGGCCAGCCAACTCCACGCGAACGCCATCCCCGCGTACGCCGCCGCGTAGTTCGGATCCTTCTCGAGCGCCTGCTCGAAGTAGTCGAGCCCCTTTCGCAGGCCGTCCTCCGTGTGCTTGAACATCAAGAATCGGCCTCGGAGATACAGGTCGTGCGCCTCGGCGTTCGCCGCATGACTGGCAGCGGCTGCGTTTGTTCCGAGCGTTAGCCGAAGCGCTGAGACGATGGCACTGGTGATGTCGTCTTGGACCTGGAAGATGTCCTTCGATTCCCGCTCATACCTCTCGGACCAGATCGCCAGTCCATCGGTCGTGTCCACGAGCTCGGCGGTTACTCGCAGCTTCGATCCGGCGCGGCGCACCGTGCCTTCGAGGACTGATGCCACACCAAGTTTTGCACCAACGTCTCGCGCGTCGGTGTTCTTGCCCTTGAAGGTGAACGCCGAGCTTCTGGCGGCAACGCGCAGACCTGGCACCTTCATCAGGGCGCTGGCCAGTTCGTCGGTCATCCCGTCAGAGAAATACTCGTCATCGGTACCGCTCTGGTTCACAAACGGGAGGACGACAATCGATCGCGCCGACGGCGCCTGGGCGGCTGCCGGCAGCGGCGCCGACGACGATGGTTGCCGACGGTGCTGCCAAAGGAGTGCGACCGCAGCGAGCACGATGACGCCCGCAGTCGTGCCTGCCCAAAGCCGTGCGCGTCTGCGCCGTGAAACAACCGGCGCCGATGACGACGTGCCGGGCGGCGCGGATCCCGGGCCACTCGCCGGTGGCTTGCTACGCTGATCGAGTTGATGCCGCGCCTCTCCGATGTCGCGCAGCCGGCGCTTCGAATCGCGCTCGAGGCATCGTGCGAGCAGGACACGCACGTGCGCTGGCACGGTCGCGGGCACGGCAGCCAGTTCGGGCTCGAGATCAAGGGTGAGCACAGCAGCAATCGAGTCAGACGCCGTCTCCCCCTCGAACAGGCGCCGGCCCATCACCATCTCGAACAGGATTGCGCCGAACGCCCAGATGTCGGTGCGCTTATCGACGACGTGTCCGCGGGCCTGTTCCGGCGACATATAAGCTGCCGTGCCCAGCACACTTCCCGCCAGCGTCACGGCCGCCGATGTCATCGTCGGAGAGTCGATCCCGATCGGCGCGCCCGAAACGTCGTGTCCCGAATTGGCGGTCGCTGCCTTGGCTAGGCCAAAGTCCAGGACCTTGACGACGCCGTCGCCCCGCACCTTGATGTTCGCGGGCTTCAGATCGCGGTGGATGATCCCCTGCTCGTGCGCGGCTTCGAGCGCCTCCGCGATCTGCCTCGCGATGGGCAAGGCTTCGTCGAGTGGCATGGATCCGCGCGCGATGCGCTGCGAAAGATCGTCACCTTCGACCAGTTCCATCACGAGGGCGGTCACGCCCCCGCTGTCTTCGAAACCGTAGATCGCGGCGATGTTCGGATGATTCAGAGACGCGAGCACTTCCGCTTCGCGCTGAAAGCGCGCGAGCCGATCGGCATCGACCGCGAGCGAGGGCGGCAGGACCTTGATCGCAACCTGGCGTTTGAGTTTCGCGTCGGTCGCCCGATACACCTGCCCCATCCCGCCCTCTCCGATCGGCGCGGTGATGTCGTAAACGCCGAGACGGGTGCCGGGAGTCAGGGCCAACTGTGACGTCAGTATAGAGGCAGAACCAGCGTGCGGACGGGGATTGCTCCTCGTGCACGCCGTGGTGTGGACCGATCCCCGAGGCCTGGGCCCCCGGAGCAACTGCGCGGGCACGATTACCCAGAACGGCGACCTGGCGATGGGCGCCGGAAAAATGGGCATCTACTCAGGTGGTGCTCCACGTCCTGCGCAGCGACTGCCAGAAAGCAGCGCATCCGCGCGAGAGGAACGCCTCATCGATCTCGGCCCGCTTGTCGACGAGGATACGGACCGCGGCGCGGGTTCAGCCACGCAGACCCCCGCGCTACGACCAGCACCACCGGCTGGTCACTGCGATACCTTCGTGCGGCATAAGGCGAGCAGCGATGAACGCGACGCGCGCGGCCTCCGAATGGTCTCGTCGCCGTCGGCCCGATCACTTGCAGTCAGGACGGACGCCGCCACGGTCGTTGCCCAACCACCCAGCATCCATCGGATCCGAGTGCGGCGCTTCCCATCCGACGTAGGACCGATCTTCGAGAGCGGTCGTGCTCGGCACGATCTAACCTGTGTGCGAGATTGTGCGAGTTGAGCTGTCCGATGATGTCTCCAAAGTCTCCTTCTGACCACTCGGCGAGGCAGCGAGAGCGGTTCTGAGTAGTTCGGTCCAGTACTTCCACACGACTCAGGAGCTAGTCCGGGCAACCGGGTGGAGGTTCGAGTCCTCTCTTCCGCACCAATCACATTCGACCCGAAAAGACGGGTCTTTTTCTTCACTCGAACTAGTGTCCTGACCGCGTGCTTCGCGCAATAAGTGGCGCGGCCTGAAAGTCGAGTGTGCGTTGAGCGAAGCGCGCAATGCTGGCGAGGATCTGGTCAGCACTCTTGGTCCAGACAAATGGGTTGCCTTCGCATGATGGGCGGCAATGAACTCCCGGATCGCGGCCTTCAGTTGGGCGACGCTGCGGTGGACGCCTCGCCGCAGTTGTTTGTTCGTGAGCTCGGCAAACCAGCGCTCCACGAGGTTCAGCCACGAGCCGTAGGCCGGGAGTGATGGACATTAAAGCGGGGCCGCTTCGCGAACCAGTGGCGGATGAGCGGCGTCTGATGCGTCCCGTAGTTGTCGTGCCATCGGTTGCGAACACCGGGGCGAAGTAATTGCCGCGCTCGTCTCGCGCCAGAAATGCCAGCAGCGCTCACTCGTCGGTCCCTTCTGGCCCGCGTCACCCTTTCCGCCAACAGGTTTAGTTCGAGTCCGCCTTATAGCGGACCCCCAGCTGATCGAACAAAAAACTGAACACGTCGGCCTCCTGTTCGATCTCCTCATCCAGCGCCGTCCCGAAGCCATGACCCGCTTCGGCGGTAGTTCGCAGAAAAATGGGATGGTTCGAGCTATTTGCCGCCTGCAGCCTCGCGATCATCTTGCGCGACTGCATCGGGTTAACACGATGGTCATTCTCACCAGTTAGGAAAAGAATCGACGGGTAGGCCGTACCGTCCTTGACGTGGTGGTACGGGGAATATGTGTACAGCGCCTTGAACTGTTCCACGTCCTTGACGGTTCCGAACTCCGTCGTGTTGAACACCCCGTTTGGATCGAGCTCGACCCGCAGCATGTCGTAGATTCCGGCGAACGACACGACGACCCGGAACAGATCGGGACGCTGGGTGACGGCGGCGCCCACCAGCAGGCCGCCATTGCTGCCGCCGATAATCGCCAGGTGCGCCGGAGAAGTGTACTGCCGCGCCACGAGGTGCTCGGCGCAGGCGACGAAGTCGTCGAACACATTCTGTTTGTGCGTCAGGTTCCCCGCCTTGTGCCACTCTTCCCCGTACTCCGCCCCGCCGCGAAGGTTGGCAACCACATAGACGCCGCCCTGGTTCAACCAGAGGCGTCCGAACGGCCCCAGGAAGGCGGGCACCATGCTCACGCCGTATCCGCCGTATCCTCCAAGGAGCGTGGGATTACCACCATCGAGCGCGGTACCTTTGCGCCGGATGATGTTCATGGGCACTCGCGTGCCGTCTTTCGAGACCGCGAACTCTCTCGACACTTCCGCGTCATCGAAACTTATCGGCGAGCTCCGTGACAGCGCGGTCTTCTCAGATTGTTCGGTCGCTGGGTCGAAGCGATACCACGCGGAGGGCTGCACGTAGGACGATATCTCGAACAGGACAGCGTCGCCAGTTTCGCGTTCCAGCCCAGTGATCGACGATACCGGCTCGGACGGGGGCACACCCATCTGGCGCCCCTCGTGGTCGAGGATCCGCAGCCTTGAAGGCCCGCCAACCATATCCAGGACAAAGAGGCGATTGGTCGTCGGAACGAACGCGTCGATCGAAGCGGCGGCTTCCTCTCCCGCGGCCGCAGGTGGCGTCTGGTCGACCACGACTTTGGCGTTCGCCAGCCGAAGATCCGACAGGGCGAGCCGCAGGATCCTGCCTCGCGGTGCGTCCTTCCGCGAAAGCAGGTAGAGCACGTCATCCGCCAGCAGCTTCGCCGACACGACGCCGTCGGCGAAATCGGTCACCTGTGTCCACCGGCCCGAGTCGTCCTGCACATAGTGCGCGTACTGCCCGCCATCGCCATTCGCCACGGTCGCCAACAGCCACTTGCCGTCATCGCTGCTCGACAGCTGTATCTCCGCGATGCGCGGGAACTCCTTGCCGATCACGTATACGTCGTCACGACTGTCGGTGCCGAGCTTGTGGAAGTACACCTGCTGGTAGAAGTTCATGTCTTCGCGTGGGCGCTCGTTCCCCTGCGGGTATCGCGTGTAGTAGAAGCCCGACCCGTCACCCTTCCACGCAATGCTGCCGCCTGCGGTGGCGAAGTTGACCCTCGGCACGCGGTCGCTGAGCTCCTTGCCCGCGCCCGTCTCAAAGACATGGGCAGTGCTATCCTCCGACCCGCTCTCGGAGAGCGCGACAGCCACGAGCTTGCCGTCTCGCGAGGGCACATAGAAATCGGCCGCGATCGAACCTTTCTCACTGAGCTTGTTCAGATCGAGCACCACGCGCTCGTCGCGGGTGTCGTTCGCCGTGCGGAGCACTACCAGAGCCGGCTGCTGCTGCGGCGGCGTGAACTTCATGGCGAAGAGGCCTGCAGGGTTGCTCGTCAGGAAGTAGTAAGTGGGCGATGAGCCGCCGATGAGGCGCTGGATCTTCGCCTTGATCGCGGGCCGCGACGGCAGGCTATCGAGATAGGCCCGCGTTCGCGCGTTCTGGTCAGCACTCCACTGCTTCACCTTCGCAGCGTCCCAGTTCTCGAGCCAGCGATAGTCTTCGACGACTTTCGTGCCGTGATAGTCGTCGCTGACCGGCGACCTGGCCGTCGCCGGCGCGGCCGGGATCGACACCTGCCTCGCAACCGGCACGCCCGCGAGCAGGAAAATTGGGAAGACGCCGACGAGCAGCCCGAAAAGGACAGAATTCTGCACGGGCGCCTCCAGGATCGGTCGGCGAGAGGGCCGGTATTATACCCTCCCGCATTGCCCGCGACTGCAGGGCGCCGAGATCTAGGGGGCCTGATGTAGGCCCGGTGCGAGATTGTGCGACGTCATCTGTTCGGAACAGTTACCTTGAGTCCATCTGCGGCCACTCGATGAGGCGGAGAGGGCGATTGTGGGTGGTTCAGGGCAGGAAGTTCACACGACTCAGGAGCTAGTCCGGGCAACCGGGTGGAGGTTCGAGTCCTCGCTTCCGCACCAAACCCAGTTCGACACGTCCGGACCGGGTTTCTGTTGGGTTCTCAACTCACCTGGCTTCAGTGGTCAAATCGGGATCGGAACTGCCGGCTGTGCAACGGTGTGCGACGCTCTCAACCGGCGCCCGCCAGTCGATCGTTCAGCGGTGATAATGTTCGAGTAGGCCGTCAGTTGCTGGCGGGTGCCGGTTCGGCTCAGCACCTGCTGCATTACACGAAGGTCGCCCAGCGTCGGCACTTTTGTGATCGATACCCCTCAAGGCACCTGGAAGGGCGGCAGCTTTGTCGTCACCGTTCTTTGACTCGGTGGTGGCGACGCAGGCAGTCCGTGACGGCCACGCCGAAGCCGCTCGCCTTTCCGCTGTCGGCCGAAGGAGCCGGCGCGCAACACGCGCTGCGCGCTGCGCGACAGCGGCTATAGGCGGCCATCTCTTCGTCGGTGGCGATGAGGCGCGCTCCTGCGCGTCTCTCACTTTGCCCCACCGAGCGCGTCCTGGGGTTGATCCGATTTCGTGGACACGTTCCGAAAGGTGGATACGATGTCCCGAATGCCCGACACCAAAGGCCGGCGTCCCCGGCGACAGTTCGATGAGGAGTTCAAGGCGCAGGCCGTCCGACTGGTCCTCCAGGACGGCAAGTCGATCGGCGCGGTGGCTCGCGACCTCGACCTCACCGAGTCCGCGCTGCGCCAGTGGGTCGAGCGGGCCCGTGCTGACCGGACCGGGGGCCGGACGGGGCTGACGACCGCTGAGCGCGAGGAGCTCGCCCGACTGCGCAAAGAGAATCGCGAGCTGCGGACGGAGCGCGACATCCTAAAAAAAGCCGCGGCCTTCTTCGCGAAGCACCAGGCGTAAGGTTCGCCTGGATCGCGGCGGAGAAGGCCGAGTACACCGTGGCGGAGTGCTGTCGAGCGCTCCGGGTGTCCCCGAGCGGCTTCTATGCCTGGCAGCTGCGCGCCGAGTCGACCCATGCGACGCGCGATCGGCAGCTTCGCGTGTTGATCCGCGCATCGCACGAGGGGAGCCGTCGCGCCTACGGGAGCCCGCGGGTGCTTGAGGATCTGATCGAGCAAGGCATTCCCATCAGCCGTAAGCGGGTCGCGCGGCTGATGCAGGCGGAAGGTCTCAAGGCCCGCGTTCGGAAACGGTGCCGGTCCACTACGATGAGCGACCACGATCAGCCGATCGCGGCCAATGTCCTCGGCCGGCAGTTTGCGGCCGCCCGACCGAATCAGCGCTGGGTCGGGGATACCACCGCGTTCGCCATTGGAAGCAGTGCGAAGCTCTATCTGGCAGCGATCATGGACCTCCACTCCCGGTTCATCGTGGGCTGGGCGCTCAGTGCCGTGAATGATCGGCACCTCACACTCAGCGCGCTCGACAAGGCCGTGAAGCGCCGCTGTCCCGACGCCGGCTTGCTACACCACTCTGACCAGGGCTGCACGTACGCCAGCGAGGACTATCGCAGCCGACTCGAGCGGCACGGGATCACGTGCTCCATGAGTCGACGTGGCAATTGCTATGACAACGCGGTGATGGAAAGCTGGTTCTCGACGGTGAAGAGCGAAGAGAGCGACCGCTTCGAAAGCGATGCCCACGCGAAAGAAGCCTTGTTCGACTACATCGAGGTGTTCTATAACCAACGGCGGCGACACTCCACGCTCGGCCAGATCAGCCCAGCGAAGTTCGAACGGCGGTCGACTTACGCCGCATAGTCACACCCTCCACGAAATCGGATCAACCCCACGGATGGCCTTCACTACATGCAGCCTACTAGCCCTTACGTGTGCGCCCGGCCTTGCGCGCTGTCCTCTGGCGTCCCTCAACGCCTTTTGCCTGGGTCGCCTTCGCCGCAGCCTGGCTCCTATCCACCACACCCATGGTGGCATCGGCCTTCCGCTTTGCGCGGCTGCGCGCTGCGCCTTCCCAATAACATGCCCGCGCATATGCGACAGCAACGCGATCCCGGCCAAAGCGTCGTAGCAGTTGGCGGAACCTGTTGATGAGCGTGGTATGGTCCGCTTTCGTGATACTGACGACTACCTCATCTGCTACGTCATCGGCTGCGTTATCGTCTTCGGCCTCTAAATAGACGCGGAGCGCCTCAGTCGCAAGTCTCGACAGGCTTTCATCGGTGCTGGCACCACGGCCCTTTGCCTGCTGCCAGACCCGATCGTCTTCGTCACTCACATACAGTGTTCGAGTTGCCATTTACATAACCTCTACATAAGTATACGTATAGTGACACTCGAACATCAAGGCAGATTTTTGGCTTTCTCTGTCGTTACGCACTGGAGCGTTTGGAGCCGGTGAGAATCCGGACCTCGTGGACGTTCCTGCTCCAGGGTTGCGAGAAAAGGAATCGTCCTGGGGGGTATGGGCGCCGGAAGCGGCCTTGCGCTGGCAGCTCCCTTGGTGTGGCTGGAAACTGGTATGGCGCCGGGCATGCCCGTCGATCAGCGCGCGAGCGTCTTTCTCGTCGCCGCTGTCGTGATCTGGGTCGTGGCACTGGTGGCCAGCTACAACCAGGGTCTCCGCGGCCCTCAGTTGAGATAGATCCTCAACGGCCGCCACGTGTCCGGGCTCCGCGATGGTGTAGACCGCTAGCAGGGTGGTATCGAGCGCCGCTGCTAGGATTTCCTGCTCTTTGATCGGCGCTGGATCCTGATGCGGCTGCTCGTACCGGCTGATTCTGTGTTCCGACAGGCCGGTTTCTTGGCCAACGCACGCGGTCGCTTGTCACCAGGCATTCCAGGCACTGTGTGTATCCACGCGGGTAAATCATCCGGCGACGCCAGCGCCGCGCACCCACCGGAAGCGCAGCGCCGGCCGGTGAGCGCCACCGGAAACCGTGTCATTACCGAGCCGATCATCCCCCCGTTGTCACCTCTTTGCGCTCGTCGAAACCGGTGATGATGCGGGCGGTGATCTGGCCCTTCTCATCGCGCTCCGGCCACACGTTGGCCGTCGTGAGGTGCCCGATCGGTGTGTCGAGATCCATGTACGCCGTGAACCCCAGGCGGCGCGCCTTGAGGAAGAACCACGTATCTTCGTCGGCCCCTTCCGGACCGAATCGGCCAAACTCGAACCACGGTGCACCCATGGCCTCGTACACTTCCGTCGAGACGACCAGGCACCCAGTCCCGCCCGAGCCGATTTCCACCAAACCGTGTTGTCCAGGTGCGATCACGAGCTGTTCCACGTCCCCTCGGGCCAGATCGATCAATTCGTCATCCGTGGCGTCTGGTGGCACGTCGAAGGGAGGAAAGCCCACGAGTGAATGCGGCGGCTTCCGCATCATGACTGTGGGCATCATGAGATCCTTGTCGTGCCGCAGCAACCGCATGAGCATATCGTTCTTGAAGACGTGATCGTCATCCACCAGCAGCGTCCAGCCTGGCCTGCCGTTGAAGTAGTCGAGGGCCGCTTGGACGACACTGTTGCGCACGACGGCCAGTGCCCCGCCGCCGGCGGTTTCCCAAATCAGCTTGGTTTCTTCGGTCGGCACGAGCGTCGCGACGCATGCCGTGAATTGCGGATACGTCGTTCGATCGCCAGACACCACGCAGATCGCACCGGGGCGCTGCATCAACGGCACCCGAGACGACGTTTTGTGATGCCCCCTTTCGCCTGTCCGTGCTCCCCATCCCATGAGAACCACTCCCACATGTTGTCGTAAACTTACGTCCCGACACGATTCGCGCGATTAGGCCCTTCGCGACGATTCGGCGGACGTCGAGAGCGTTGGTCATTCACGCTCGGAGTCCAGATCGCCCGCGCCTCGCAGACGCGCATCGCATGCGCTGAGCGTCGTTTGCAGGTCAGCGAGGCCTATGCGAATAGCCGTTTGGTCTCACACCGCTCCTCGTCGTCGGTGACGAGACGTGTTCTGGAAGCGGCAGTCGCACGCGCACGATGACTCCCAAAACTGCGAACTGCTTCGTCCTGGGACGTAAACACGTCGAATGTCCACGCGAACCCGGTCGTTTCGAGAAGATGTCTGACTCCCCCGTGTGCCGTCGACCAGACTGAGTTTCCCCCCTCTTCGCGTCACGGTTGTGTGTGCGCGGACCAGCCCGCCGAGCGCTGAGCTCTCGAGGCAAGGGACTCGAACGAGGTTCAACACGTACCGCCGGAAGCCTTGGTCGAGCAGCTGGAGAATCAACGCCGAGAGCTCGTCCTCACCGCACTGACCGTTGGTCCAGGCGAGGTCGATCACGACGACGTCGCCTCGCAATCGCGCTGTCATCATCGTCCACTTCATACAAGCCTCGAATCTGCGCTCTGTTGGCAAGGCAGAACCTCATGCTCCCGCTCTCCGAGGTATCGCATGACGAGCGCCGTCACGTCGTCGCGCTGCTGACGCTGGCGCGCGAAGCCACGCAGCTTCGCAAGCAGATGATCGAGAACGGCTGATGCTGTGGCCTCGGGGTGCTCTCGCACCGCCTCGAGGACGCGCATATCCCCGAATTCCTCATTCGGATTCCTGGCCCTGCCCCGTGCTTCAGTGACTCCGTCGCTG
Organism: Vicinamibacteria bacterium; assembly: GCA_963800785.1. Taxonomy (GTDB): domain Bacteria; phylum Acidobacteriota; class Vicinamibacteria; order Vicinamibacterales; family JAENWD01; genus JAENWD01. The sequence goes on along the minus strand of CAWDCH010000016.1, from coordinate 521,291 downwards.
AAGACAACCAACGTGTCACCTGGCGCCATCGCCTGCGATTCTTCCTTGTAAATGGCATCCGAGAAGAGGCCAAGCGGGGTGCCTCCCACGGTGAGGTGCCGAACGGAGTGGTGGTTCACGAGTATCGGACAACACTGTCCGGCATTGCAGTAACTGAGGCGACCCTCGGGCGTCACGATGCCGATGAACAAGGTCACGAATCGGCCAGGAATTTCGCGGCGGCAGAGCGCACGATTCAAGTGCGTCATGGTAGCGGACGCGCCATCGTTCCCTACGGCCTCGATCGCGAGCACGCCTTGCACGAGCGCCGCCTGGAGAGCCGCCGGTGCCCCCTTGCCGCAGACGTCTCCCAACGCCAGGCGAAACTGGCCGCCCGCGTCCTGATAGTCGAAGAAGTCGCCGCCGACGACGCGGCAGGGACTCGCCTTGGCCGCCAGATCGATGTATCGACCGGTGTAGAGCGACGGTGGCAACAGTTGGTGCTGGATCCGGGCCGCGCTGCGAAGGTCCTGGCCAGGCGTCACAGGTCTGACATGTGGCGAACCCTCGGCGCCGCTACTCCACCCCGCGAGTGTTCTGGTCGTCCTGGCCATTGCTTCCTCGCTTCGCCACTAACTTGTTCCGCGTTATGTGTTTCGCTGGTCCGACCACCCGCCGCCGGCCTCGGGGTCGTTACCTCGAGGTCCGGGCTTGCACCAGTACATGACAAAAATTCCGGAGACATTTCGCGCTGCGCCTCCTGTGATCGCGCCGAATCGGAAACCAGGGCTCCGTCGCGACATGTCTCGACGCCAAGAGCCATATCAGGATGAATGGCCGGATCGGGGTGCGGAGTCGATGAATTGCAGTTTGAGGGTGCCGGAACTATAATCCCGCGCACTCCTGCAATTCGACAACTGCGTGCTCGCCGCAAAATGTTGGCGCGGTGAGCGTCCGTTCGCCTGAGAGGCACCGCGGCTCGCGCGGAGCCGCGACGCCGAGTTCGGCCATGGAGGGAAATCCATGGGATCGGCGGCGTTTGCGGCGACGAGATTTCACGCGGCCGGCGCCGTTACTGAGCGGCGTTTCTTGGCAAGGGTCCGCGCGCGCCGTCCTCGCATTTCCCGGTCGGACTCCCACCGGTTCAGCACTCTTCTTGCCGACGCCGCAACCATTCCGATGCGCGCCGAATCATCGCTCCGCGCCGCAACGCTCAAGGCCTGGCGGTGGTTACTGGACGCCCCGTTTGGAGGTTCCGATGCCCAATGACCAGCACTGACTGGCTATTCATGGTTTACCTGTCCGGCGACAACAACCTGAGCTCTGAGATGGCGTGGGCGATCAACGAGATCGGTGAAATCTACGAGCAGCACAAGACATTGCAGAAGTCGGATCGCTGATCACCATCCAATACGATTCTCTCTCTCCGTCGCTCTGGCACCATTCGATATGCGCTGGCACCTGAGGACGTTCTGAAGCCTGCGGAGCCGCGTAGGAACAACATGGGTCCCATCCCACTCGAGAGGTATTTCCAGGAAGAACTCGACAGGGCAGACGAGGACGCTGGCAAACCGGATGTGCTGAAGACGATTCATTCGTTGGAGCACTACGGTATCAGTCGACGCACCGGATGTTAGTCCTGTCGGGCCACGGGAGTGGCTCGGTCGGTGATTTCCTCACGGACAACAATCCTGGATGCAGGGCGATCCGAAGCGAGAACCCGGAGCCTTGACAATACGCGGACTGGCGGACGCTCTGAGGGCGGCACTGGGCCGCAAGAAACTCGATGTGCTCGGAATGGATAGCTGCCTGATGAGCACCGCGGAGGTATGCCGTCAGGTACGCGCCCGTGTCAACTATTTTGTGGCGTCGGAAGGCTTCGTCCCGAACACCGGCTGGCCATATCGGGATATGCTGGACAAGCTCACACACTACTACAAAGGTGATCCACCGCGGTTCCCTGCCCACGCAGAGCTCCGTCCCGAGATACTTTGCGAACGGCTCGTAAAGGACTACATCGAGTACTATCGCGACTACCTGCCAGCGGGCGTCTCGGTCGATATCGCAGCCTGCGATCTGTCGAAATTCGATGAGATCAATGAGTCAGTGCACGACGCTGGGCGAGCTGCTTCGAGAAGCTACTGAAGACAGAGCGCGATCTGAGTCGGACGATCGCAGATATGCTTGTTCTCGCACATTGGCGGGCACAGTCATTCAAATTCGAACAGTTCACCGATCTGTGGGATTTCTGCGATCAGCTACTTGATACCGCCGGGCGCGGACAACTCGGTGGCAGGACCTCGCGGAGCTGCGGGAACGTTGCACGAACGTCAAGACAGCTGTCGACAACGTCGTGGGACGTTCGAGTCGCAATCGCTCTGGTCGGCAGGGCTTTCGCTGGAATCGAATTTCAGCATGCCCACGGTCTGTCGGTCTATTTTCCGTGGCAGATGCCCGCGCCCAAAGATCAGGACTTGGAGATCTACAGAAAACTGCAATTCGCGCGAGTAGGAAAGCGACAGAATGGTTGGGCGGAGTTTCTCGAGTTGTACTTAAAACGTACCGCAAGAGACGTCAGGAGACGCCAGGGCGGCGAGTGATCGTGATAAGGCCGGCTCGCCAACCTTCCCGCCGGGGCGACTAACAGACCCGGTAACAAGTATCTCGTCTGGCAACAGGTACTCGTCGGGCAACAAATTCTTGCTCGCGCAGTGGGGCGGGATGCTGCCCTGGAGCATGAAGAACCCACCACAGTCGGTCGTTGTGGACAATGGTGGCACCCCGAAGAAAGGCGGCAAGTAAGTGGAGCCGGAGAAGCCACGGCGCCAACACAGATGCTGTCGTCAGAGGTGATGGCTGCTCGTGAAGGCTCGCGGAGTCGTGAGATGGGCTTCGACAGAGCGCTTGATAGTTCTCCCTGGAATCAGGTGTGGCGATGTCCGGCACGGAACGCAGTTCAGATAAGACGTCCTGCCCACGATGGGTCCGGACATTGCTGTGCGCCTCGGCCGTTTCCCTGTGGATTCTCGTGCCCGGCTCTCAAACGGGCCGGCCAGCGACGACCGTGCGAACACGCGCCTCGCCGCAAATCGAGAGCGAGATACCCACGCTGGCGCCGGGAACGTCCGCCGAGCGAGAGCTTTCCACTGGCACGATACACCGCTATCGGCTGCAACTTCAGGCCGGCGACTACGTGAGGGTCGCCATCGATCAGCAGGCGATCGATGTGGGCGCGCGTCTTGTTCGCACCCGACGGCACGCTTGTCATCGACGTCAGCTACAGGCAAGCGGGCAGGAGATTTCTATCCGCAATCGCTGCGACTTCTGGAAATTATCAGCTGGACATTCTGCTGTCTTGAAACATCAGCGACCACGGGTGCGGTACGTCGCGATGATAGACCAACAACGGCCAGCCGCTCCGAAGGACTCGCAGCGCGTCCTCGCTGAACGTGTCTTCGCCGAGGCGGAGGCGCTTCGGTCCGAGGGTCGATCCGTCGCCACGACTGCGGCGCTCGACCGATACCGCCGCGCCTTCGACTTGTGGACGACGGCAGAAGACCGTAAGGGCCAGGCCCTGGCGAAGAGAAGGCTCGGTGAGGCCCTTCACGTCCTGGGCAGATCCGACGACGCACTGGCAGCACTTCTCGACTCACTGAGCATCAGCCGTGTCGCTGCTGACTCCGAGGCCGAGAGCGCCGCACTCGCCGGCGCCGCGAGTGTCTATCTGGATCTTGGGAGGATGGAGGACGCCGACAGATTCAGTCAAGCAGGCGCTCGATCTCAGCCGGAAAACGCGAGATCGCCGGGGAGAGGCAGTGGCGCTGAACATATGCGGCGATGTCGATATGTTCAGCGGACGTAGCTCGCGAGTCGCTGGCTAACTACCAGGATGCTCTGGCCATCTCAAGAGACGCTGCACGACCGACGAGGCCAGGCGCAGGCGTTGCTCAATCTTGGCTACAGCTACGCCGACCTTGCCCAGGTTTCCGACTCGTTAGCGTCCTATGAAGCGGCGCTGGCGCTTTGGCGTGACGTCGGCGATCGAGGCGGACAAGCACGAACCCTGGCTGGCCTGGGCCAACTGCACGCCGTCGCTGGAGAGAACCAGCTGGCCCTCGGCCGCTACCGGGAGGCGACGGCGGCATTCGAACGGCTCGGCGACCGCGTTGGCCTCGCGATCACGCTGAACGGCCTGGCCATGGTGCATTTTCGTCTGGGCGATCCGGCGACGTCGGTCACGTACTTGCAAAGGGCAGTTGACCTGTTCAGAGCAGTCAAGTTGCGGAATGGTGAGGCAGGGAACCTCCTGGACCTGGGCCAGTGTCTGACGGTGCTCGGGCGACACCGAGAGGCCCTGGATAGCTACCTGGGGGCGCTCGCGATTATGAGATCGATAGCCGACCGACGAATGGAGGCGTATGCGCTCGGATACGTCGGACGATCGTTCGCTGCGCTCGGACAGCCGGAGAAGGCGCTTGGCTACTATCGAGAATCGCTGGCACTTGCACAGAGGGTGAGTTTTCCCCTCTCTCAGGTCAATGCGCTCGACGGCCTGGCGGACGTGCTTCACGCGCAGGGTCGTAGCGCCGAGGCCCTGACGCACCTCGAGGAAGCGGTTGCCATTGCCGAGCGTTCGCAGCATCGGTTCGCCGAATCCCAGGCACGCTACGATCTGGCCAGGATTCAAGCTGCGGGTGGTCACATCGAATCCGCGCTCGCCAACGTTCAGGCGTCGCTCCATCTTGTCGAAACCCTTCGCGGCGAGGTGGCGAGTCTCGACCTGCGAGCCTCGTATGTGGCGTCGATTCGAGACACTCGTGAGCTCGAGATCGACTTACTGATGCAGTTGAACGCCCGCAACCCTGGCGGGAAAGACGCTGCGAGGGCCTTCGATGCGAGCGAACAGGCGCGGGCTCGTTCCTTTCTCGACGGCCTTGCCCAGGCCCGAGCCGAGATCACTGAAGGAGCAGCGCCAGAGCTCCTGGAACGGGAAAAGGCGCTCCGACGCGCGTTGAACGCCAAGGCCCTGCAATTGACGCAGGTGCAGAACGACAACGTGAAGGGGGTGCAGGCCGCTCTGCTTCCGGAAATCGACGCGATCACCGCCAGTCACCAGGAAGTCCTCGACCAGATTCGCGCCGAGAACCCCCGCTACGCCGCCCTGACAGAACCGAAGCCGCTCACCATCGCTGAAGTGCAGAGCGCGATTCTCGATGCCCAATCGGTGCTGCTGCAATACTTCCTTGGCAAGACCCGAAGTTACGTCTGGGCTGTGACGCAGAATGACATCGAAGGCTTCGTGCTTCCCGCCCGCGACGAGATCGACCGCCACGTGCGCTCGTATCGCGCAGCGCTGACAGCGCCGCGCAAGCGATCCACTCTCGGCACGCGAGCCATCATCCGCCCGCTTCGCTGACGCGCGAGCGCTGAGCCGGATGCTCCTCGGTCCTGTGTCAGGATATCTGAGCCATCCCCGAGTGCTGATCGTCGCTGACGGGGTCCTGCATCTTCTCCCGTTCTCGGCTCTCCCCGATCCACGCTCGGTGATGTCGGACACCCAAGGCGACGTCCCTCTGATCGCCGAGCACGAGCTGGTCTACTTGCCGTCGGCATCCACGCTGGCGCTGGTTCGTGGCACATGGAACCAGGAAAGACGTTGGCCGAGAACAGCCAGGATCTTCGCTGACGCCGTCTTCGAAGCTGACGATCCGAGAATCGGTGTGACGGCACACCGTACAGACGCTTCGCGTGCAGCAGCGAGAGTGGCCTCGACTGAACCTGCGGACTCACTCAAACGGGCTCTGCGTGACGTGGGCGGTCTGGGAACGGCCGGCATTCCGCGACTGCTCGAGTCCCGCCGCGAAGCCCGCGACATCGCGGCCCTGGGGCCGAACATCGACGTCGCCCTCGACTTCGAGGCGAACCGCGACAGCGCGATGAGCTCGAAGCTGGCCGACTATCGGGTGATCCACTTCGCCACACACGGAATCATCGACAACGACCATCCAGAGTTGTCGGGCGTCGTCCTGTCGCTCTTCAACGAAAAAGGCGAACCCCAGGATGGGTTCTTGCGATTGCACGACATTTACAATCTGAAGCTTCCGGTCGATCTCGTGGTGCTCAGCGCGTGCAGCACTGCGCTCGGCAGGGAGATCGTCGGCGAGGGCCTCATCGGGCTGGTCCGAGGGTTCATGTACGCGGGGAGCCGCCGCGTCCTTGCGAGCCTCTGGAAAGTCGACGATGAAGCGACGAGCGAGTTGATGACGCGATTCTACCGGGCGATGTTCGAAAAGCGGCTCACGCCTTCAGCCGCGCTGCAGGCGGCACAAATCGAAATGCTGAAGACGAGACGCTGGGCGCATCCGTTTTACTGGGCGGGCTTCGTCCTCCAGGGCGAGTGGAAGTGACATGACGAGTGCGCTGAACCCGGAACAATTCGAAGTGCTCCTCAGGCAACTGGGTCCAGATCGCGATCTGGCGGGCACGCGGTACGAGCAGTTGCGTCGACGGCTGGTCACCGTCCTGACCTATCGCGGCTGTACTCATCCCGAGGAGGTCGCGGACGAAACGATGGATCGCGTGGCTCGACGGTTGGCCGAGGTCCCGCCTGGCTCAGAAATCGGCGATCCGACGCCGTTCGTCTTTGGCGTCGCGTGGAACGTGGCAAGGGAATGGATACGACGGCAACGAACGGTCCCCCTGCCGGATGGCTGGGATGCGGCCGATCCCAGCGAGTCCGAGATGCCGGGATTGGAAAGTGATGTCGGGCAAGGCTGTCTCGAACGCTGCCTCCGGTGCCTCCCCCCGCAGGACAAAGACATCGTCCTGACCTACTACCAGGAGGAAGGGCTGGCGAAGATCAGACATCGTGCGATGGTCGCTCGACAACTCAAGATCAGTTCAAATGCCTTGAGGCTCAAGATTCACCGAATCACGCTCCGGCTGCGCGAGTGCGTCTTCCACTGCGTGGATACCGCAAGGCCGGGAGAGATCGGGCTGCACTAGGGATAGTGGCAGCGAATTGGAAGAGGGTGATGCACGTGAAACGACAACTCGAAGCAAGGCTGCGGCAGTACGTTCTCGGCGAGCTCGATGATGAACGTCGCGTCGAGGTCGAGGAACGTCTGATCATGGATCCCGACCTGTTTGAGCTGCTTGGCCCGACGGAAGACGAACTGGTAGAGGACTACTCGGAGAACGTCTTGACACCAAAAGAGAGGGTCGCGTTCGAACGGCATTTTCTTACGAATGAGGACCGCCGGTGGCACCTCGGATTCGTCCGGCTGATGAAGGAGAAGGTCGTTCACCGACCCTCAGACGACGCTGTCGCGGTCGCCGTCGCGGAAGGCAACAGCCGGATTGACGGGCGTAGTGAATCTGGCGTCGAGTCGTGGGCGAGTCTTGCACGTCGTGGCTTGTTCGTCGGGCACGGCCAGATGTGGGCAGGAGCTCTTGCCGCGTCGCTCGTGGTGCTTCTAGCGGGCAGCGTGTGGTTCGTCGTCAGGGAGAGGGGCCTGAGCAACGAACTCGGCCGGCTTCAGGCCGGACATCGGCTCGAGCAACGCGAGAGGCGCGATCTCCAGACACGATTGGACACTCTGTCGGCCCAGGCTCAAGCCCTTCAGACCGAGCTCGAATCAGAAAGGCGGCTGCGCGGGACCGTAGAGACGACCGGTGCTCCTGGGCCGGTCCCCGAAACTTTCCTGCCACATCTGCAGGAGCCGCCATTGTTCGTACTGGCGACCGGACTCCTCAGGAGTGGGGGTTCGATGACACGAATCGTCATTCCTGCGGATGCGCCGCTGATTCGCCTGCGACTCATGCTGCCCACCAATGACTATTCGCTCTATCGCGCAGTTATCTATAACGGACAGGCTGAAGAGCTCTGGGCCCAGTCGCAATTGACGGCTCGGGCCGATGACCGCCGTGTCGCGGTGACCGTCACCCTGCCCTCCAAGCTGCTGCCGCGTGGCGACTACCAGCTCATACTGAGTGGGTTCGATCGAGGACAGGAGCCCGAAAGAGTCGCTGCTTACAGTGTCCGGGTGACAACACCCTGATCAGAGGCGGCCGGCCCGGCTGAAGACGGTTTCGACGCACCGATGTTAGCGAGTGACAGTGTCGCTGGGCCAGGTTCGACTCGCTCGCGGCGCGCCAACTCGCCAAGACCTTTCCTGTCGAATTCCAGCTACGAAAACCGACTGCAGCCGAACGGGATTTCATCTGGGAACTCCGTGTGCAGAACCATGAAACGCGTGCATCAGTGAGTCGCATGGCTGGGATGACGACATGCAACGGACGTATGCGGCCGAGTCGCTAAATGGACAGATAGTTCTTGTGGGCGGTCAGCCAAGGCACGAGGTAGTCGCCCACCGCGCCATGCATGGATGGCGCGAGTCTCGTCCGACGCTGCCCGCGACTCGCTGAGCCGTTGACGGTCAGGGCCCACTTCTTCGGCGCTATCCTAAGTGATCGAAGATGACCACACGTGCCGTTCTTCTCGTGAATCTCGGGTCGCCAGACTCTCCCACCGAGCCGGACGTGCGTCGCTACTTGCGCGAGTTTCTCATGGACCCTCGCGTGCTGGACGCCCCATGGCCGGTGCGATTCTTCGTGGTCAACTTCAGCATTCTGCCGAAGCGTCCCCGGGAGTCCGCCCACGCCTACTCGACGATCTGGACCGACGAAGGGTCGCCGCTCATTGTCACGAGCCGACACGTGCAGCAGAAGCTGCAGCGTCGACTGAGCGTGCCCGTCGAGCTGGCCATGCGGTACCAGAATCCGTCAGTCGACAAGGCGGTGAACTCGCTCGCCGGGCAGGGCGTCACCGAGACGTTCCTCATCCCGTTATTCCCTCACTACGCGATGTCGAGTTACGAGTCGGCGGTCGAGCGGGTGCGGGAGGTCGTGCGACGCGTAGCCCCTGGAATGACGCTCCATGTCATGCCTCCTTACTACGCTCACCCGGATTACATCAGCGCGCTGCTCGCCCCGGCGGCCGACGCCCTCGCGGCCCCGCACGACCACGTGCTGTTCAGTTTTCACGGGTTGCCCGAGCGCCACATGCGAAAGGCGGATCCGACAGGGCAGCACTGCCTGATGACAAAGGACTGCTGCCAGACACCGAGCGTGGCGCACGAAACCTGCTATCGCGCTCAGTGCTTTGCGACGGTACGAAGCTTCGTGGCGAGCACTGGTATCCCGTCCAGCAAGTACTCGGTCTCCTTCCAGTCCCGCCTCGGCACGGAGCCGTGGTTGCAGCCTTACACGGACCAGGAACTGGTCCGGCTCGCCATGGCTGGCGTCAGGAGGCTCGTGGTGCTGTGCCCCGCCTTCGTCGCCGATTGCCTGGAGACGCTCGAGGAAATCGGACTGCGGGGGCGTGAGTCGTTTCTGAAGGCGGGCGGCACGGCGCTGACGTTGGTTCCCTGCTTGAACGATCACCCGCTCTGGCTCCAGGCTCTCGAGCGGATGGTCACGGCCAAGTGGAGTGACGCCGCGAGGAGAGACGGCTGACATGATCCTTCAGGCGTCTCCCGACCGACTCACTCAAGACCTCACCGTGCTGGCTCGTGACATTGGCGTGCGGCTGGCCGGCACTCCCAGTGAGCGCGCGGCTGCGGATTACATCATCGGCCGCGCACGCCTTACCAAGGCCCACGTGTGGGAAGAGCCCTTCCCGATGCGAGCCCGCGTCGTCTCGGAGGAGCAGCTGGAAGTGCTGATCGGTGGCTCCTGGCACCCCTATCCGTGCTCGCTCTTCAGCAGCACGCCAGGGACCAACGGCGACTGGCGGACCGCCGAGATCGCGACGCTGACCCCGACCGATTACCAGCGTGACGATCTGGGACATCTGCGCGGGAAGGCGGTCATCCACCTGGGTTGCCATATCGCGTCGCGAGACGCCTATCGGCGCCTGATGGAGGCCGGCCCGGCGTTCCTCCTCATGGTGGACACGCGCTACCCTGGCGCCACTCCACTTGCCGACGGCATGTTTCCCGAATACACCGAGGCCATCGGCGCGGTCCCCACGATGAACGTCGCGCATCAGGACGCGTGGTCATGGGTGGCGCAGGGCGCCGCCGAGGCACGCTGCCGAGTCGTCGGGGGGATGGTGCCCGCGATCTCGCAGAACGTCGTCATTGACTTGCCAGGCACGGACCTCGCACACGAGATCCTGTATGCGAGCGCTCACCACGACACGCAGGCCGACTCGCCGGGAGCTGATGACAATGGGTCGGGTGTCGTGGGCATTCTCGAGCTCGCGCGCCTGCTGCAGGACCGGACGCGGCGGCGCACCGTACGCCTGGTATCGTTCGGGGCGGAAGAGCAACTGTCGGTGGGGTCGGCGGCCTACGTGCGCGTCCACCGTGACGAGGTGTCGCGCCAGGGGCGGCTCATGTACAACTTGGACAGCTACGGATCACATCTCGGTTGGCTGCAGTTATACCTCAACGCCCACCCGGACTTCGAAGGCACGTTCGGCCCGCATTTTCGAGACGCGGACCTGTATTACCAGGTGATTACAAGGGTGGTCCCCTACGCCGACCATTTTCCGTTCGTCGCCGCGGGTCTGCCTGGCGTGTTTCATCACCGTGCAAACTGCGACTCCGGCCGATTCTTCCATCACCGTCCGGACGACGACCTCAGCCGCGTGTCGGCCCGCGTCATCGCGCGCGACGTGTCGGCGGTGGCGACGTGGCTCGACGAGATGTCACGCATCGACGCGCTGCCATTCACACCAGGCGTTCCCGAAGCGCAGCGTCCGGAGATCGCGTCGTGTTGGGAGGACCTGTTCGGCGGATGGCAAGGGCACTCATGAACGCCTCTGAATCGGGTGACGTCTATCGCCGTCTCGGCGCGCCACCCCTTCATCAGCGCGCGTGGCAGCTGGACTCCTGGTGGGGCTCCGGGATCCGTCGGTGCAAGTCCGGGCGGCTGTGAGCGACTGATTCACACGACTCAGGAGCTAGTCCGGGCAACCGGGTGGAGGTTCGAGTCCTCTCTTCCGCACCATCCTTCGCTCATGATCGCAGCCGAAAGTTGCCCGCCTCGCCTTGGCGAAGACGGGCCTTTCCTGTTCTCTGAATGAGCTACGGCTGGCAAGCCAATCCGCGTTCGACAGGTCTGCGCTTGATCCTACGAATGCCGCGGCGCGGTGCAGAGGTCGGGCCCCTGGCGGACGACTTGAGTAGCGACGTCAGAGGGCCCGGCGAAATCGACGACCTAGGGCTTCGGTTCGAGCACGACCTCGCGTGCCACCCGGCTGCCTACAGGCTCGCGCATCGACTCGCGGTCCTTATAGCCCTGCATCTGCTTCTGGTCGTCGCCAACTACCTTCTGCATCATGGCATCGACCTTCTCTTGGTTCGCTTCCACGGACGCCAGGTCCTTGGCTTGTGTCATGAGTAGCAGGTTCCAGTCACTGGCGCCGTGCGCCTCGGTGGTCAGGACCTTGTAGTCCTGGATGAAGCCGGCCTGCTTGGCCGCTTCCTGCGCGCGCTTCCAGTCGCTGGCCAGGTAGGTCAGGTACGCGGTTTCCATGCCGGGCTTCACTCGGATGAATTGCACGCTCCAGACGCTACCATCGTGAAAGGGTCGCTTCACCTGAGCGGTGGCGGTGACGCCGAGTCCCGCCCCGAGAGCCACAAGCGCAAGTCCTGCGAGTACCCGAGCGTCGTCCAGTCATAATTCAGCTCCTTCTCGTCGGCAAAGTTCTAACACTGATGATTCGGCGAGCGGGGCATTCGACCTCGAAACGGCTGAGCTGTCAAGCACGGTGTTGACGCGAGATTCATGCCGCACCTGCGACCGATGCACTCGGCACCTCGAGCAGTTCTGCGACCAGATGATCCTCACCTACAGCAGCCCCGATAGCCACTTCCCGGGACAGATGACCTATGGTGGCTACTCGACCCGCATTGTCGTCGACGAGCGGTTCGTCTTTCATGTCCCTGCGGGATTGGACGCCGCCGGTGCGGCGCCGCTCCTGTGCGCCGGCATCACGACATATTCGCCGTTGCGACACTGGGGTGTCACCGCCGGTTCGAAGGTTGGGATCGTCGGGCTCGGCGGCCTCGGACACATGGGCGTCAAGTTCGCGCACGCGTTTGGCGCTCACACCGTGCTCTTCACCACGTCGCCGGGGAAGGTTGCCGATGGCAAGCGACTGGGTGCGGATGAAGTCGTGATCTCACGCAACGAGGATGAGATGCTGAAGCATGCGAGCAGCTTCGACTTCATCCTGAACACCGTTGCCGTACCCCACAACCTGGACGTGTTTACCGCGCTTTTGAAGCCCGATGGGACGCTGTGTCTCGTTAGTGCGCCGTCGACGCCGCACCCGTCTCCCGCCATCATGAATTTGATATTCCGGCGTCGGTCGATCGCGGGATCACTGATCGGCGGAACGATAGAGACCCAGGAGATGCTGGACTTCTGCGGCGAGCATGGCATCGTCGCCGACGTTGAGACGATCCCGATGAATCAAATCAACGACGCTTACGAGCGGATGCTCAGAAGCGACGTGAAATATCGTTTCGTGATTGACACGTCGTCGTTGAAGTAATTCGGCGCAGCCGTGCCGGCGGCAGGCAGGCCGCCATACAATGACGCGTCATGCAACGTCGAACCTGGCTGAAATGGGTTGCTGCGGCCCCCGTTTATGCAGTGATGGCGGCGCGTGGCGCGACGGCTGCGGTCACCGCCGCAGCCGGTGACAACGCCTCCGCTGACGTCTATCGCCGCCTTGGCGTGCGGCCCTTCATCAACGGACGTGGTACGTGGACGTACTTGAGCGGCTCGTTGGAGCTGCCTGACGTTCGCCGGGCCATGGATGATGCGGCGCGGCATTTCGTCGACATCTTCGAACTGCAAAAGGCCGCCGGAAGAAAGCTGGCACAGCTGTCGGGCGCCGAATCCGGCATGGTCACGTCCGGAGCCGCTGGGGCCATGGCCGCAGCCACGGCAGGCTGCATGGCGGGAACCGATCCGCAGAAGGTGTGGCAACTGCCCGACACCACCGGCATGAAGAACGAAGTGGTCATGCTAGGCGGGCGCAGCGCCTTCGACAGCGCGATCAGGTTGACCGGCGCGAAGCTGGTGACGGTCGGCAGCGTCGACGATCTCCCGCGAGCCCTCAACGATCGCACCGCGATGGTGTACACGACGTGGCTCGGCGAACGGCTGCTGGCGGGGCTGGCCGTAACGAAGAGGGCCGGTGTTCCGCTGCTGCTCGACGACGCCGCGGGCATCCCGCCGATAGAGAACCTGACCGCCTACGCCAGAATGGGCATCGACCTGTTCTGCTTTTCCGGTGGCAAGGGGTTGTGCGGGCCGCAGTGTTCAGGAATCCTGGTCGGAAGGAAGGATCTGATCGAGGCGGCGCTTGCGCAGTGCAGTCCATGGGAAGGCGCGGTCTGCCGCGCGATGAAAGTGGGCAAGGAAGAGATCGTTGGCGTGCTGACGGCCGTCGAATCATGGACGAAGCTCGATCTCACCGCCCTCAACAAGCAGTGGTCGAAGCGCGTCGAGCGCATCGCGAAACTCGTGGAGACCGTGCCCGGGGTCACCACGAGCATCACCATCCCAGAGGGTGGCAACAGCTACCCGACGCTGACCGTGTCGTGGGATCAGGAGGCATTTGGGTTCACCGTTGCCGACTGCGACCGGGAGCTGCGCGCCGGCGACCCGAGAATCGAGGTGCTGACCTCCAGCAACCCGAGCTTCGTGCCTGCGGCGTACGAGGGCATGCAGCCAGGGCGCAAGCCGACCGAACGGCGGCCGGATCGCCTGCAAATCATTTCCATGACGATGAAGGACGGAGAAGAACTGATCGTCGGGCGGCGACTGCGTGAAATTTTGAACGCCGCGAGCAGGAAGACGAAGGCATGAAGCTGCTGACACTCCTGCTGGCGGTCGCGGTCGTCATGGGTGTGCAGCCGAAGGCGGTGATTCCGGCGAACGGGCCTGCGCCCGTCGGGCCGTACAGTCCTGGCGTTATCGCCGATGGCTACCTGTACATCTCCGGTCAGGGCGCAAAGTCTGCGGATGGCGAGATGCCCGCAACCTTCGAGGCGCAGGCGCAGCAGGCGCTTGACAACGTCAAAGCGATCGTCGAGGCTGCCGGCCTGACGCTCGACCACGTGGTCTACACGCACGCTTACCTCGAGGACATCAGCAACAGCGCGGCGCTCGACTGGGTCTACGCACGCTACTTCCCGAAGAATCCACCCGCGCGCGCGTCGATCGGCGTGGCACGCTTGCCCGGCACGCCGGTAGAGATCAATGCGGTCGCCGTTCTCAATCTCGATGGCCGCACTCCGGTCAGCGTACCGGGCTGGGATTCAAGCCAGCCCTTTTCGCCGGGGATGCTCACGCACGATCGTCTCTTCATCTCCGCACTGCCTGGCCGTGCAGCGACTGGAACCGTTGCGGTGGATCCGGCCTCGGAAGTGGACGCCGCGCTGGACAGCTTCAATGCGGTGACCGAAGCCGCCGGCCTGAGCCTCGCGCATGTCGTCTTCGTGAATCCGTATCTGACCTCGTCGATTCCGTCGGGCATCATGAACGAGCGCTACGCGAGGCGGTTCGAGTTCGGCAACACGCCAGCACGCGCCACCATCTCCGTGTCCGCCCTTCCGGAGGGGCACATCGTGTACACGGGTGTCGCGGTGCGCGATCTTTCGAAGCGGAAAGCCGTCCGGCCGAAGAATATGGCCCCCAGCCCCACCGCGAGCCCGTGTGTGTTCGCCGGCGACACGTTGTATTGCTCGGCCAAGAGCGGCTTCATTCCCGGCCCGCTCTCGGGAATCTACGCGGCAACCGTGGAGCACCAGGTGCGGCAGACCATGCGCAATCAGCTGGACAACTTCGAAGAAGCGGGTCTGGCGTTCAATGACGTCGTCGCCGCCAACGTGTATCTGGACGACGTCGACGACTTCGCGAAGATGAACGCCGTCTACGCTCAGTATTTTCCGGGGCCCGTGAAGCCGGCCAGAACGACCGTGCAACAGATCGCTGCCGGCAAGCGCGATCCCGACATCAACGGTGCCTATCCGACGCTCGAACAAGTATCGTTCGTGGCCGTACGCCCCTCCGATCGATAGAGCTCTGACGCCGCGATAATGTCCGCGCGGCGGCGGTAGTATCTGCCCAGATGATCGGCACTACCATCTCCCACTACCGGATCATCAGCCACCTCGGCGCTGGCGGGATGGGCACGGTCTATCTCGCCGAAGAATCAACCTGCAGCGGAGGGTCGCTCTCAAGTTTCTCTCGCCCGACACGGTTGGCCATCCTGAAGCAGCGGCACGGCTGCGACGCGAGGCGCGCGCCGCCAGCGCCCTCGATCACCCGCACATCGCCACGGTCTATGAGATCGGCGACCTAGTCGCGGAGGATGGCGGGGCGATGACAATTCTGTCGATGCGTTTCGATTTCGGTCGCCGTGTCGGACATTCGGCACGATCCCGCGAGGGACGCTCAGGCGAAAAGTGCAATTTCCCGCGGCTCTCGATGGCACAAAACGTGCCCTTCGGAGTTCGACCGAACTGAAGTTCGGCCCTACTTGCGGTCTGCGTATGACGAAACGACGATCAGACGACGACTTCTCGCCCTTCCCGAGTCTGGAAAGCGCGCAGGAGTACATCGCGCTCCTGGGCACGGCGGTCGATGACGCCCGGAGCGATATCCAACAGGATCTCGAGGCCGCCGGGAACGAAAACGCGGCACGACGCCAGGAAGCGCTCCGGCTCGTCGACTACAAGTTGGGTCAGTTGCGGAATCACATGAACGCCACGGGCCGGCTGCTGAACGATCTCCGTACGCTCCGTCGGCTGCTGCTCAGCGAACGCCATCTCGAGGCCGCAGACCCGGCGACGTTCCATCCTCGCAGCGAGTAATCCTCTCGGGTGAGCGAAGTTTGGCGCTATGCTGCGCCATGCATTGGCCCGCCCGGCTCCCCGTCGCCCTGCTCTCGCTGCCGATCCTGATCGTCTCGCTGCTACCTGCTTCGTGGCTGGCTGACCGTGCAAAAGCTGAAGGAGGTGAAGCGATACGTGATCGACGGCATCAACCCGCCAAACTAGAATCAGTGTTCCTATCTGGATCTTGGAGGTCGCCCATGAAGGTCGGGTTGTACAGCATCACCTACCTCGGCGTGTGGTATCGCGGGCCAGCTCTGACGCTCGAGGACGTGATTGATCGGGCGCGGCAGTACGGGTACGCGGGCGTGGAGATCGACGGCAAGCGGCCGCACGGCAATCCCACGGACCTGCCGACGGCTCGCTGTCATGAGCTGCGTCAACGAGCCATCGATGCCGGCGTCCCGATTTACGCGGTGGCGGCGAACAACGATTTCAGCAGCCCGATTCCCGAGCACCGCGAATCACACCTGGCGTATGTCAGGGAACTGATTCGGATGACCGCTAATCTCGGTGCTCCTGTGCTGCGGGTATTCTGCGCGTGGCCGGGCGTCACACTTGGTCCGAACGGCGGCAGCTACGAGGTCGCACGGCGCGTCTGGCGTATCGCCCAGCACGAGGCCGGCGACGACGCCGCTTGGGATCGGTGTCGCGACGGTCTGATTGAGTGTGCCAACTGGGCCGCCGACCACGGCATCACTCTGGCGCTGCAGAACCATGTGCCGGTCATCAACGACCACCACGACATGCTGCGGATGATCGCGGAGGTTGGATCGCCGGCGCTCAAGGCCTGTTTCGATGCGCCTCTCGCGCACACTGCAGGCGTGACGGACATGCGCGCGGCAGCAGCCGATGTCGGCTCGCTCCAGGTCCTTTCCCATTTCGGAGGCGAATACGATCGTGACCTGGAGGGCCGGATTCGGGGCGTCAACTGGAATCGGGATGGCAGCCGGACACCCGAGCACTTCTACGCCGACTTCGCTCGTGGGATGGCTGACATCCACTACCAGGGATATGTCGGGTTCGAGCTATGTCATCCCCTGCCGCAGACAGACGGGATTACGGTTGGACTCGAGTTCGCCGATCTGAATACCCAGCTGGCTGCAGAATACATGCGCGGGCTGATCGCGCAAGTAGAGACGCAGGCAATCGCGAGCACCTAACCAGCGGTGGTCACGAGGGGACGGATGCCGACGCCCCGTCCCCTGTCGGAGTTGCTTCGTTCACCGTCCGGAACGACGTCGTCTGAACGCCCGACCGCAGGCGCCCGCGAGCCCAAGTCCAGTCAGGATGAGGGTCGCCGGCTCGGGAACAGGCGTCGGCTCGGCAAAGATGAAGTCGTCCATCGCGACGACGTCTACGCCGTTCTGATCCGTCGCGCCGATGTTCGCATTGCCGGTGGTGATTCGGATCAGGGAGATCTGCTCGCCGGCGTCGAAGCGCACGCCCACGAACGAAAGACCACCGTCGAAAACGGGCGCGAAGAGCGTGCTCAGCAAGACGCCGTGGATGTCGAAGAGCTGGATACTCGTCGTGTCGGGGAGATCGACATCCGAGAACACCGCGCCGAACGCAGTGATCGCCGCCTGCCCCGTGCCGTTGCTGCCCGGCACCGAGAAGACGCCGTCAGTCACATTGCTGCCGACTGGCACGAACAACCGCGCCTCGCTGAAGCGTACGAATTCGGTCGCGTAGTCCGGTTCCATAAATAGCTCCGCGAGACCATCGGTCTCGTCGGCAGTGGCCTGAAGGAAGCCGGTGCCAGTTGTGCTGAAGATGGATCCGCGCGTCTGGAAGACCGTAAACGGGGTAGCGCCGGGAGCAGTTGCGAGGCTTCCGCCGCCGTCCCAGTTGATCTCTCGTCGTCCGGCCCCTTGGGCGCCTGGCATATTGCCGTTGACGGGATCACCGATCGCGGTACGAAACGCATCGACTGTGGTTTGAATGGCCGCTGCATTCGCGCCCGATGTTGAAAATTGAATCGGAGCCGCGGCGGCCACAGCTGGAGTCAGAAGCGACAGACTGAGAACCGCGACAGACCATCGTCGGGCGGACTGATAGAACATTGAAATGCCTCCGTGCCGGGGCTCCTTTCTACAATCACGAGTTTGTCGCCGTCAAGACAAACCTTTACAACTCAGCCATTTATAGCTCTTCTTATTCGTGCCGAAACGTGCAGCGGTGGCGATGAGCTTTCTGCCGTCACTCGTAGCGCAAGGCTTCGATCGGATCGACGCGGGCGGCCCGGCGGGCTGGAATGATTGCCGCTGCCAACGCGGCGGCGACGAGCACCACGACAGGCAGCGACACACTGGCAAGGTCGTAGGGCGTTACTTTGTACAGTAACGTTTGCACGTAGCGAGACAGAACCATCCCTCCGCCGAGACCCACCAGCAGGCCGACAACGGTCACGACAAAGACGTCGGTCAGCACAGATCGAAGGACGGTGAACAACCGGGCGCCGAGCGCGACGCGAATGCCGATCTCGCGCGTACGCTGGACGACGGAGTAGCTCATGACGCCGTAGAGCCCGATGACGGCGAGCGCGAGGCTGACGAGCGCAAAGAATCCGCCGAGCAGCGCCAACAGTCGTTCCCGCAACATCGTGTTGTCCACCAGCGTCTGCTGATCGGCGATGTCGCCGATCTCGAGCGCTGGGTGGACGCGGGCCAGTTCCGTCCGCATCTGTGGCAACAGGCGGCCAACGGGTAGTGCCGATCGAATCTGCAAGGTCAGGCCGCTGAACGGACCGAAGCCGATGTGCGGCACGTACACCGTCGGCGGCGCGGGCTCGCGAAGCTCGCGATACTTCGCGTTACCGACGAGCCCGACGATATGCTGCGACGCCAACCGGTCGCGTTCCTCGGTGCGACCGAAGTCGCGGCCCACGACGCGTTCGCCGGGAAAGAAGCGACGAGCGAACGTTTCGTTGACGAGGACGGCGGTGGCCGGATCGACCTCGAAGTCTTTCGGGGACAGATCCCGGCCCTCGAGGAGTGGAATGCCCATCGCCGCCATGAAGCCCGGCGAGACCGGCAGGTAATAGACCTCGGTGCTATCGACTGGCCGGCCGGCGATGCGAATCTCTGACGACCACCCCGATCCTTCGAACAGCGCCCATGCCGACGCCGCAACCGCCTGGACGCCGCCAATGCGTCTCACCGCGTCGAGGATCTGTCCGGTGAGGACGCGTTGCTTCGGCGGCTCGAGCTGCTGCGGGTTGCCGCGAATCGTCACCAGCGACAGACCCGCGGCGCGAAAGCCAACGTCGATGCGCGTCAATCGCACGAATGACATCGTCAGGAGCCCCGCGAGAAACAGCACCGCCAGGCTGAACGCCACCTGCGCCGCCAGCAGTGGTCGCAGGAGCCGCGTCCGACTGTTGGTCCGATTGCCAAGGGTTTTCAATACGGCAAGCGGTGTTACGCCCGAAGCGCGCAGCGCCGGCGTCAGGCCAAACAGCACCGTCGCGCTCACTGCGGTCAAAGCGACGAACGCGAGCAGCCGCCAGTCGAGTTGCACGTCGAGGTAAGCGGGAGACGACGAACCGCCGAGCATCCCGACGATGATTGGCGCCACGGCCAGCGCAAACGCGACGGCGAGGACACAACCGATCAGCGCGAGCAGCCCGCTTTCGATGAGCAACTGCTGGACCAGGCGGGCACGGCCGGCGCCGATCGAGAGTCGCAGGGCCATCTCGCGTTCCCGCGACGCGGCCCGGGCGGTCAGAAGGTTCGCGACATTCGAGCAGGCGATGAGCAGCACGAGGCCCACGACCGTCGCGAGGATCCACAATGGGCGTTCGAACGTCGTCCGGAGGGCAGATGGACCGTTGGCGGCCGATCGCACGTAAAGCGGCGTGCGTACATAACGCTCCCTGAGCCGAGCCGGAAAATCGCCACGGAATTCGCTGAGGCGCTCGCGGCGGACGGCAGTGAATACCGGTTGCAGGACGGCGCGCGCGTCTTCTTCAGACACGCCCGGCTTCAGGCGCCCAGGATGCGGAACCACTGCCATCCAACTTCACGCAGGGCGTCGGGACTGCCCATCATCATCGGCATCCAGACGTCGGTGCGGACGCCGGGCTCGACGCCGGTGAACCCCGCCGACGCGACGCCCACAATCTGGAAGGACTTCCGATCCAGCGTGAACCACCGGCCGACAACGCCAGGATTGCCGGCAAAGCGACGCTGCCAGAAACTGTGACTCAGCACAGCGACCGGGTGGGCGCCGGGCCGCAGATCATCGGACGCGACAAGAACTCGTCCGACCGCCGGCGTCAGCCCGAGGCGGTCGAACGTGTCGCCCGAGGCATATTGCGGCATCACCTTCTCGTCGATGCCGCCCGAATGGTCGAAGCGCGTCGGCTGTGGTCCTTGATAGCTCACCGCGAACAGATCGACGCGTGACCGTGCTGCGGAGCGCAAACGCTCGAACAGCGGATAGCTGAACGATTGACCTTCCTCCCAGTCCTCGGCGTCGCTCTCGAAATTGCGCGGATACGTGAGGACGACGAGTCGATGGGGATCGTGCACGGGCAGCGGACGGAGAATCAGCGCGTCGATCAACCCGAAGGCAGCGATGCACGCCCCCATCGCCAGTGACAACGACAGCACCGCAGCCGACGCGACCACGACGTCCTTGCGCAGCATGCGGAGCCCGAACCGCACGTCCTTGAACAGCGCGTCGAGCCATCCCAGCAGCTTTACGTCCCGGCTGCGCTCGCGAAGGGTCAGCCGGTTGCCAAGCCTGCGCCTCGCCTCGGTTGCAGCGGCTGCCGCATCCGCGCCCTGGTCCCTCAACGCCTCGATCTTCTGCTCGAGATGAAATCGCAGTTCCTCGTCGAGTTCGTCATCGACCCGATCGCTGCGAAAGACGTTGCGCAGCCGGGAGAGGAGCGACATACGCGTCTCCTATTCATAACGAAGCGCCTCGATTGGATCCACGCGCGCGGCCCGGCGCGCCGGCGGAATGGCGGCAACAATTGCAGCGGCGAGGAGGACGACCACCGGTACGCCAATGCTCGCGGCGTCGAGCGGCGTCACCTCGAACAGCAGAGCGCGGACGAATTGTGCCAGGCCAAGCCCGCCTGCCAGCCCCAACACCACGCCAACGACCGTTACCAACAAGATGTCGGTCACCACCGACCGCATCACCGTGCCCTGCCTCGCACCCAGCGCAATCCGAATCCCGATCTCGCGCGTCCGTTGCACCACTGAATAGGTCAAGACGCCGTACAACCCGATGACGGCCAGCACGAGGCTGACCACACCGAAGAAGCCAGAGAGGAGCGCGAGCAGCCGTTCCCTCAGCAATGTGTTGTCAACGAGCGTCGCCTGCTGCATCACGTTGGTGACTTTGATCGCCGGATCGATACGCGTCAGCTCGAGCCGGATCTGGCGCGTCAACAACTCGGGATCGGCGGTCGATCGCACCTGCAGCGTCTTCCCGTTCAGGCCACGTGCAGGCAGGTACACTGTCGGCCAGTCGCGCTCTCGTACGTCTCTGTATTTGGCGTTTGCCATCACGCCGACGATCTGCTGGCGCTCTGCAGGCCCGCGTCCGACGATCCGTTCGAATAACCTGCCGAGAGGCTGCTCACCAGCAAAATAGCGACGGGCGAACGCTTCGTTGACGATGACCGCAATGGGGCCCTGAGTCGCGGCGGTGTACTGGTCGATGTCGCTTTGCAGAAGGTCGCGACCGTCGAGCAACCGGATGCCCATGGTGTGCATGAAGCCGGGCGACACCTCGAGGTAGTACACGTCCTGGGTGTCCTGCTGACGGCCTGGGATCTTGACGAGACTCGACCAGGCCGACCCTTCGAAGAGTCCCCAGAACGACAGCGAGGCCGCATCTACGGATGGCATCCGCCGCACTCCGTCGAGTACCTGCGAAGCAAGAGCATTGACAGCGGCTGGCTGCCTGTCTTCGCGCTCGCCCAGCTCGTCCGACCAGATCTTGAAGAGTGTGATGCCGGACCTGGTGAAGCCCATGTCGATGGTGGTCAGGCGAACGAACGATCCGACGAGGAGGCTGGCCAGAAACACCACCGTGAGGCTGAACGCCACCTGTGTAGCGATGAGCGGGCGCAGGATGCCGGCACGCCCGATGACGCGGCCGCCAACGGCCTTCAACGCCGTGACGGGAGCCGCAGCGGAGGCTCGAAGGGCGGGGCCAAGCCCAAAGAGGAGCGACGTCAGTGCGACGATCGAGCCGACGAACGCGATCAGTCGCCAGCTTACGCGGATCTCGAGGTAGACCGGGGCGCTTGCCGGGGCGAGCATCCCGATGATGGCCGGTGCGGCGACTTCGGCGAACAGCAATCCGAGCGCGCACGCCGTCGCCGACATCAACGCGCTTTCGATCAGCATCTGTTGAATCAGCCGGCCGCGACCTGCCCCAATCGACAGTCGAAGCGCCATCTCGCGGTCGCGCGCGGCGGCGCGTGCCGTCAGAAGATTCGCCACGTTTGAGCACGCAATCAGCAGGACGAGGCCGACCACGGCCGCGAGGATCCAGAGCGGGCGCTCGAAATCGATCCGGAGATACGAGAGGCCGTTCACGCCGGAACGCACCAGGAGCGGCGTGCGCACCAGCCGTTCGAGCAGCGGCTTCGGTACGTCAGCAGGTGCGTCCTTTACGCGATCGCGCAGGAAGTTGGTATAGGCCGGCTGCAGCACGGCACGCGCATCGTCTACGGTGACGTCAGGGGCCAAGCGCCCCATGATCCGCAACCACTGGTGGCCGCCGGCCGTCAGCGCTTCGGGAGCGCCGACATAGGTAGTCAGCGGCATCCAGAAGTCCGTCCGAATGCCCGGCTCAATGCCCGTGAACCCTTCGGGGGCAACGCCGACGATCTGAAAGGCCCTCCGATCGAAGGTCAGCCAGCGGCCGACGATGGCCGCGTCGGCGCCGAAACGGCTGACCCAGAAGCTGTGACTCAGCACCGCGACCCTGTGAGCGCCGGCCTTGCCCTCATCGCCCGGAGCCAGCAGGCGTCCGACGACGGGCACGAGTCGAAGCACGTTGAACATGTCGCCCGACACGTATTGGCCGTGAGCCTTTTCGCCACTCGTGGCGGTCGCGCCGATTGAGAACTCGCGCAGCTCGCTCTGATAGCTGAAGCCGAAGAGCGCGACCCGCCGGCTCGAAGCGTCCACCAGTCGTTCGAATGCGGGGTAACTGAAGCTGGTGTTCTCGGGTCCCTGCCGTTCGGCGCCCGTGACCAACGGCGGATAGGACAGGTAAACGAGCCGATGCGGCTCGTGGACCGGCAGCGGGCGGAGGATCAGCGCGTCGACGAGCGCGAATGCCGCGATACAGGCGCCCATCGCAAGCGCCAGCGACAGGATGGCTGCGCTCGTGACCACTGCATCCTTGCGCAGCACGCGTAGACCGAAGCGTATGTCGCGCACCAGCGCGTCCAGCCACGGCAACAGCTTGACATCGCGACTGCGCTCCCGCACCGCGAGCTCGTTGCCGAGGCGGCGGCGAGCCTCGCCCGCGGCGGCATCGGGAGACCATCCATCTGCGACGAGTCGCGCAGTCGTCTCTTCGCGGTGAAATCGGAGCTCATCGTCGAGGGCGTCCTCGACCTGGGCACTGCGGAAAACGTTGACGACGCGAGAGAGCCAGGACATCACGCGTGCTTCAGCACGTGACCGACGGCAGACGTGATGGCGCGCCAGCGGCTCTCCTCGACATGGAGCTGGCGCCGGCCGGCGACGGTGATCTCATACTGGCGCGCGCGGCGATTGCGATCGGTCACGACCCATCGCGCCTTGATCCAGCCGGCCTCCTCCATCCGGTGCAACGCGGGATAGAGCGAACCTTCTTCGACGCGCAGCGCATCGGAGAGACTCGCGATGTGTTCCGTGATCCCGTACCCATGCAACGGTCCGCGACGTTCCAGGATGGTCAGGACGAGAAGCGGCAGCGTGCCTTGGAGTGAGTCGTTGCGCGCCATACATAGACATCTTAGTAAGTTTGCTTGGTATGTCAAGGCCGTGCGGCTTTCGTCCTTCGTCCCTTCGTCCCTCGTCCTCTCGTCCGTCGCTCTATATGTGCTAACGTGTCCGACCACTCGACGCCTGAAAGGTGAGGTTGTGAGTCCAGAATCGATTGGCGACTCGCCTGCGATCTCGAAGCCGCTGTCGGGCGCGACCGACCGCGGGACCAAAGTCTCGCCGCCCCACGATTCCGTCGCGGCGGCCTCGGCCATCCCGACGACGGCGGGCCGAACGCTGCTCAACTACTCGGTCCTGCTCGCAGCTCTGCTCTACCTCGATCGCGTGTGTATTTCGCAATCCCAGTCGCTCATCAGTGCCGAGCTCGGCCTGTCGAAGACCGACATGGGATTCGTGATGATGATGTTCAGCCTCGCCTACGCGATCTTTGAAGTGCCGGGCGGCTGGCTTGGCGACCGGATCGGCCCGCGCCTGGTCCTCACCCGCATCGTCCTCTGGTGGTCGGCGTTCACGATGGCGACGGGCCTGGCGACCGGATTCTGGTCGCTGACGCTGATGCGCTTCCTCTTCGGCGTCGGCGAAGCGGGGGCGTTCCCGAATCTCACCAAGGCGTTCAGCAACTGGTTCGTCGGAGAGGACCGCACGCGCGCGCAGGCGATCATGTGGCTGGCGGCACGCTGGGGCGGCGCGCTCACCCCTCTCCTCGTCGTCTTTGTGCTCGACTTTGTCGGCTGGCGCGAATCCTTCTACATCTTCGGGGCGGTCGGGTTCGTGTGGGCCCTTTTTTTCTTCCGCTGGTTTCGCGATACGCCCGAGCAACATCCCGGCGTGAACGCCGCGGAACTGGCGCGCCTGGCCAATCCTGCCGAGCGCACGCGTGGCGGCCATGCGCATGGCGGCACGCCGTGGGCGAAGTTCTTGACGAATCGATCGGTGTGGCTGCTCTGCCTGCAGTACGCGTGTCTGAGCTATGGCTTCTGGTTCTATCTCACCTGGCTTCCGACGTACATCCGCGAGGTCTTCGGCATGAAGGACGCGGATCGCTACCTCGCCGGTGCGCTCGCCGGCCTGCCGCTTTTCCTCGCTGGCGTCAGCGTCTACCTGACCGGGAAGGTCACACCGTGGCTCATCAAACGGGTCGGCAGCGTCGCCCGGGTGCGACGGGGGCTCGGCGCCACGGGATGCGGTATCGCCTCGCTGATGCTGGTCGTCGCCGTCACTCAGCAGAATCCCATGCTGGCGATGCTCGCGATGGGCGCCTCGTGCTTCGGCAACGACATGGCGATGCCGGGTTCATGGACAGCGGTAATGGATCTCGGAGGCCGCTACTCCGGCACGCTGGCCGGCATCATGAACATGATGGGCATGGTCGGCGGCCTGCTCGCGCCATGGACGATTCCGATGATTCTTCAAGCGGCCGGGAATTGGCAGGTGCCGATCCTTGTGCTCGCCGCCGCGTACTTCGTCGGCTCGCTGGCGTGGCTCGGGATCGATCCGGTTACGCCGATTGAGGAGGGGGGATAGGGACAATGAGCGCTGCGTGGCCCGAGCTTACGTCCCCCGCCCGAACGTATCGCAACTATTGATGTCGCCAGTCTCGATGCCTCGGCGGAACCACTCTACGCGCTGGGCCGATGACCCGTGCGTGAACGAGTCGGGGCGCACGCCGCGCCCGGTGTCGCTCTGAATCCGATCGTCGCCAATGGCCGCCGCCGCGTTCAGCGCCTCTTCGGCATCTCCTCGCTCCAGAATGCTGCGCTGCGCCGTTGAGTGCCCCCAGATGCCGGCAAGACAATCGGCCTGGAGCTCCAGCCGCACCGACAGCTGGTTGGCCACATCGGGGCGCGACTCCTGGAGCTCGCGCACGCGCGCGTCGATGCCCCGCAAATGCTGCACGTGGTGTCCCAGCTCGTGAGCGATCACGTAAGCCTGGGCGAAGTCGCCGGGCGCGCCGAAGCGGCGACGCAAGTCGTCGTAGAACCCCAGGTCGATGTAGACCTTCTCGTCGGCGGGACAATAGAACGGGCCCATCGCTGACTGGCCGATGCCGCAGGCGGTCGGCGTCCGATCGCGGAAGACGACGACCTTCGCACGCCGATACCCGTTGCCCAGCAACTGCTGCCACGTGTTCTGCGCGTCATCGACGACGAAGTTCACGAACTCGTAGAGACGCTTCTCTTCCGGCGACTCTTCGGCGGGCGGACCGCTGGACTCCGTCGGCGCCTCTGTTTCGACGCCGCCCGGTCCGAGGAAGGCGAGGAAGTTGCGGCCCGTGAGGAGGCTCAGGACGAGCAACACCAGCACGACGCCAATGCTGGCCGGACCTCCCCGAAATCCTCCGCCGTATGACTGCCCGCGGCGATCCTCGACGTCCGCGCTCTGCCCGCCCGGTGTCCAGCGCATTTCCGATGCTCCTCGGCTTACATTATTGCCGCATGTGGCGCCCGCCGGCCGCGGCCAAGCTCCGCCGGCCGGTCTTTCCGCAAGCACGCTTCGGGCTTGCTGAGAGGTCCTGCCACCCGTTAATCTGAGCCGATGCATTTCCAGCCGGTGGGGTCGACGGGTCTCGTCGGGACCGGCCTCCGGGCCGCGCTGCGGTCCCGAAGCCGCGTCGCACGAGGCGCGCGCGCGATCGTCCGCTGGTCTGCCTTGACCGCCAGCCTGGCACTGGTCGTCTTCCACCTTTATCTGTTCTGGGATCGGTTGATTGGCGGCGACCTGTTCGATCCGGCCGTCGCGTTGCGATGGCTCGCCGCGGCAGGTCTTGTCTCGGCTCTCGTGATCCTGCGCCGAATGGGCGTCCCGCTGACCCGCGGCCGCAAAGCGTGCGTCGTCTGGCTGCTCGCCGTGCTGCTCCACGCGGCAGGCCGCAGCGGCCCCGTCCTTCCTCAGGAGACCAACGGGTTCGAGGCGACCGTGGCCTTCGTCCTCCCGTCGACCCTTGCGGTCGTCGGCCTCGGTGTTCTCTGCGCCACCATGGCGAGACACCGCCTGGCAACATTCGCCACTGCCGGTCACATCGTCGACGCGCCGACGTGGTGTCGTCTCAGCGACGGCTGGCGTCGCGGCGGCACGACGCGCGCTCCTCCTCTCGTCACCTGCTGACCGTTCGTCTGCCGCGACCGCGTCGCGGCAGCTTTTTTAGACGTCAGATCCGCGGGCATGCCAACGAAGGCGTTGCCGGCGGTCGCCTGGTTCTGTATCCGCACAACAGATAGATCCAGGCGTTTCGGGTGGCGGAGCTCGTTATGCATCTCCTCGTCGTCGGGATGAATCACCGGACGGCGTCGCTCGCCGAGCGCGAAGCCCTTGCGCTCGTGCCTGAGACGGCGCGCAGTGTGCTGTTCGACGCGGTTCAGCGCGACCCCATTCGCGAGGCACTGGTTATTTCCACATGTAACCGGACCGAGTTCTATCTCGCCGCGGATGATCCGGATCGCGCCACTTCGGCGCTGCGCGCCTCGGTCGAGCGCGTCAAGGGCGTCGACCTGCTGCTTCCTGGACCATCGATCTACAGGTTCGATGGCAGCACCGCCATCCGGCACGCGTTTCGGGTGGCGTGCGGCCTCGATTCGATGGTGCTCGGCGAGGTGCAGATTTTGAGTCAGTTGAAGGACGCGTACATGCTGGCTCGTGAAGCCGGCGCCGCCGGCGCGTTGCTCGATCGGCTCTTCGAATCCGCGTTCCGCGCTGGCAAGCGCGCGCGTGCGGAAACGAGCATCGGCGCTGGTGTCGTTTCGATTGCGTCTGCGGCGTGCGAGCTCGCGCGTCAGGGTCTGCAATCGCTCGACGCGCTTCGGGTGGTTGTTGTCGGTGCCGGAGAAACCAGCCGCCTCGCGGCCAAGCACCTCGCTCAGCACTGCCCTGGCGGCGTCACCATCGTCAATCGGACACTTTCACGAGCCCAAGCGCTCGCCTCCGAGCTCGGCATCGCCGTCGAGCCTTTTGAGCGTCTCGCTGCGGCCATCGCCGACGCCGACTTCGTGGTCACTGCGACGACCGCACCGACGGCCGTCATTCGTGTTGCCGACGTGCGCGACGCGATGGCGGCGCGCGCCGATCGACCGCTCCTCATCATCGATCTCGCTGTTCCGCGCGACGTGGACCCCGAGGTCGCACACCTGACCGGCGTGACGTTGCACTCGATTGATGCGATCCAGAATGTCGTCGATCGAACGCTGGCCACGCGCGCCGGCGAGGTGCCGCGCGTGGAAGCAATCGTTGACGAGGAGGCAGCCAAATACGAGGTGTGGCGGCGCGGCTTCGACGCGTCGCCAATCGTGCGCGACCTGCGCGATCACTTCGAGCGTCTCCGCAGCGAGGAGGTCGACCGGCAGCTCGGGAACGTCAGCGCCGAAGAGCGGGCTCGCGCCGAGCGGCTGACGAAGGCGCTGGTCAATCGCCTCCTGCATCTGCCGACCGTTCGACTCAAGGACGCCGATCCCGCCTCCGACGAGGGCGGGTGGCGCCTGCGCGCCGCGCGCGAGCTGTTCGCACTCGACGGCGGTCGGGCCGATCATGGCGCCTGACGGCGCCCTCCTGCGGGTCGGGACGCGCGCGAGCCGATTGGCGCTCTGGCAGGCCGATCACGTCATCGGGCAATTGCGGCGCGAGTGGCCGGATCTGCAGATCGAACGCGTGCCGATTACGACGCTCGGCGATCGCGTGACGACCGTCGCGCTGTCGAAGATTGGCGACAAGGGTATCTTCACGCGCGAGCTCGAGGACGGACTGCGCACCGGCGCCATCGATCTCGCAGTCCACAGCCTGAAGGACCTCCCGACGGAACTGCCTGCCGATCTCGAGGTGGGCGCGATCCTCGAGCGCGACGATCCGCGAGACGTTCTGGTCGCCGGCCCGGACAGGACGCTTGCGTCCCTTCCGCCTGGATCACGGGTGGGCACTTCGTCGCTGCGGCGGCGCGCCCAGCTCGCCGCAACGCGCCCGGACTTGGAGATTGTGGATATGCGCGGAAACGTGCCGACGCGTCTCGAGAAGGTTTGGCACGGTGATGTGGATGCGGCGCTGCTTGCCTTTGCCGGCCTGAGGCGCCTCGGTCTCGAGTCGCATGTCAGCCAGGTGTTCGACCCGGAGGAACTGGTGCCGGCACCCGGGCAAGGGGCTCTGGCAGTACAGATGCGGCGCGCGGACAGTCGGGTGGCACGGCTGGTGGCGCCGCTCGATCATTCGACGACGCGCCTCGCGACGACCGCCGAGCGGGCACTCCTCGGGTTTCTCGAGGGCGGTTGTCAGGTCCCGGTTGGCGCATTCGGGCAATTCGATGGCTCGACATTGTGGCTTCGCGCGATCGTCGCAAGCCCGGACGGTCGCGACGTCGTCAAGCGCCGCGCGTCGGCCATCGTGACGTCTCTCCAGCACGCGACGCGACTCGGCGAGTCGCTCGGCCGCGAGCTACTCGATGCGGGTGCAAGCGGCATTCTCACAGCAATTCGCGTCGAGCCGCTGTCGCGTGCCACGCTCGAGGAAAGCGCGTCGTGACCCACCATCCGCCCATTGTCGTGAACACGCGCGAAGAGGGTTCTGACGGCCCGCTGGCGCGCGCGTTGCGTGTTGTCGGCCTGGAGTCGATCGCGTGTCCGATGATCACCATCGGGCCGCCGGAGGACCCCGCGCCTTTCGTGGAGGCCGTTCGTCGCATCGCGGAGTTCGATTGGGTGGCATTCACGAGCGCTCATGCGATTGAGGCGGTGTCGCAGCGTCCGGAGTGGCGCGCCGCGGTTGAGAGCGGCTCGTTGCCAGCCGTCGCCGCCGTCGGCGGCGCGTCGGCGGAACGTCTGGCCGCTCAGGGTATCGCCGTTCGCCTCGTGCCCGATGGTGTCGGCGCGTCGGCGCTTGCCGATGCAATCGCTCGCCGGGTTGGTGCAATGCGCGGCCTGTCCGTCCTGTGGCCTCGCGGTGACCGCGCCGCAGTCACATTCCTCGATGCGCTCGAGCAGTCGGGGGCAATCGTCACCTCGCCGATTGCCTACCGGACCTTGCCCCCGCGCAACGAATCGGTGACTGCGCTGAAGAGCGCGCTTGCCTCGACTCGTGTGGCGGCCATCGCGTTCTGCTCGCCGTCGAGCGCCCAGAACGTTGCCCGCAGTCTGGGTCTCGACGACCTCTCGAGCCTCAGGGATCGTCTGCAGGTGGTGGCGTCGATCGGCCCGACGACGAGCACGGCACTGCATGCGCTCGGCCTGGCGGCCGACGTACAGGCGCGTGAGCCGTCGATGTCGAGCCTGGCCGACGCCATCGCCGCGCAGCTGCGGGTCGGCGCTGGAGACCGTCGATGAGCTTCCCCGTGCATCGGCCGCGGCGATTGCGTCGAAACGAGACGATTCGTCGGCTGGTTCGCGAGACGCGGCTCAGCCCCGACAACTTGATCGCGCCGTTGTTCGTGTGTACGGGTGAGGGCCAGCGGCGCGAGATCGCGTCGATGCCAGGATGCTACCAGCAGAGCCCCGACTTGATCGTGGCGGAAGCGCGTGAGCTGGCCGCGCTCGGCGTCCCGGGCGTCATCCTGTTTGGCATCCCCGATCGAAAGGATCCAGACGGATATGGCGCAGCCGACCCTCAGGGACCGGTGCCGCTGGCGCTGAAGGCACTGAAGCGCGAGTTGCCTGAACTCTCGCTGTGGGCCGATGTCTGTCTCTGTGAATACACCGATCACGGCCACTGCGGACCAATCGTCATGGGGCCTGACGGCAAAGCCGACGTCGGCAACGACGCCGCCCTGCCGCGTCTGGCGGAGGCGGCGCTCGCCTACGCGCGTGCAGGCGCAGACGTCGTCGCCCCGTCCGACATGATGGACGGGCGCGTCGGCGCGATTCGATCCGCACTCGACGCCACCGGTCGTGACGACGTGGTGATTGTGTCGTATGCGGCAAAGTATGCGTCGGCATTCTACGGACCGTTCAGGGAGGCCGCGGGATCCGCGCCGGCATTTGGCGACCGCCGGAGCTATCAGATGGATCCCGCCAACGCCCGCGAGGCGTTGTCGGAAGTCGCCGCAGACCTCGACGAAGGCGCGGACATCGTGATGGTGAAACCGGCGCTCTCGTACCTCGACGTCATCTGGCGCGTGAAGGAGCGGTTCGACGTTCCCGTTGCCGCCTATAACGTCTCCGGCGAGTTCGCGATGGTGAAGGCCGCTGGCCGACTGGGTTGGCTCGATGAGACGCGCGCCGCCATGGAGGTTCTGCTCAGCATCCGCCGCGCCGGAGCCGACATCATCCTGACGTATTTCGCCAAGGATGTTGCGCGGCTGTTGCAATGATCGGCGGAACTTCAGGTTCCACGTTGGAGACATGGTGAAAACGATCTCACCTGATTCGCGCACGACCGCCAGCGAGTCGCTGTTCTCGAAGGCACAGACGCTCCTGCCCGGCGGCGTCAACTCGCCTGTCCGCGCCTACAAGGCTGTCGGCGGAACGCCTCGCTTCATCGCACGCGCCGAGGGCGCGCGCGTGTGGGACGAAGACGGCAACGAGCTGCTCGACTATGTCGGCGCGTGGGGCCCGATGATCCTGGGTCATCGGCATCCGACCGTCGTCGCAGCGCTCGAGAGACAGCTCGGCTCGGGGCTCGCGTTCGGCGCTCCGACCGCCCTCGAGATCGAGATGGCGGCGGTCATCACGCGCACGATGCCGTCAATCGAGATGGTGCGCTTCGTCAGCTCGGGCACCGAGGCGACGATGGCGGCGCTGCGGCTGGCTCGTGCCGCCACGAATCGGCCGCGCGTGATCAAGTTCGAGGGGTGTTATCACGGGCACGGCGACAGCTTCCTGGTGAAGGCAGGCTCGGGCGCCGCGACGTTCGGGACACCGGACAGTCCGGGCGTAACCGCGGCAACGGCGCGCGACACGTTGACGGCGACGTTCAACGATGCCGAGAGCGTTCGCGCGCTCCTCGTCGCGCATGCTGGCGAAGTCGCCGCCATCATCGTCGAACCCGTTGTCGGCAACATGGGCGTCGTCGCGCCGGCGGCGACGTTCCTGAGCGACCTGCGGCACCTCGCCACCTCGCACGGTGCGCTGCTGATTTTCGATGAGGTGATGACAGGGTTCCGCGTCGCGCACGGCGGCGCACAGGCGCGCTATGCCGTGACGCCCGACCTCACGACGCTCGGCAAGATCGTCGGCGGCGGGCTTCCGGTAGGAGCGTATGGAGGGCGTCGAGATCTGATGACCCAGATTTCCCCCGCAGGTCCGGTCTACCAGGCGGGGACAATGTCGGGCCATCCCCTGGCCATGACGGCAGGGCTCGCGACGCTCGGTGTGATTCAGAACGACAACACCTTCTACGATCGCCTCGAGATGCTGGGTCGTGAGCTCGAAGAGGGCGTTCAGCACACCCTGACGACGCAGCGCGAGCATGCGTGCTTTGCGAGAGTCGGCTCGATGTGGACGCTGTTCTTCACCTCGACGCCGGTCGCGAACTGGACGGCGGCGGCGACGGCGGACCGAGCCCGATTCGGGCGTTTCTTCCACGCAATGCTGGCGCAGGGCATTTCGCTCGCCCCTTCGCAGTTCGAGGCGAACTTCATCTCGGCGGCACATACGTCAGATGACATCACACGAACCGTTGACGCGATCGCGCACGCGCTCAAGGCCAGCCGTGGCTGATCAGGCGACCGACGTCACCGCGGTGACGCAGGCCGACGCGCCGACCATCGGCCAGGCGATCTTCCTGAGGGCATGCCGGCGTGAGGTCGTCGAGCGCACGCCAATCTGGATCATGCGGCAGGCGGGTAGATACCTGCCCGAGTACCGCGCGCTCCGCGAGCAGCACGATTTTCTGACGTCGTGCCAGACGCCGGAGATCGCGTGCGAGATCACGCTCCAACCCGTGCGCCGCCTCGGCGTGGATGCCGCCATCCTCTTCTCTGACATCCTCGTGCCGCTGCCCGGCATGGGCGTGAACGTCGCATTCGCGCCGGGACCGCAACTCGATCGCGTCGTCCGCTCGGCGGCTGACGTTGCCGCGCTCCGCGTGCCCGATCCGCACGAGTCGACGCCGTACGTGCTCGAGGCGATTCGTCTGCTTCGGCGCGATCTGCCAGACGCTGTGCCGCTCATTGGATTCGCCGGTGCACCGTTCACGATGGCCACCTACCTGGTCGAGGGACGCGGCACGAAGGCGTTTGCCGAGATCAAGCGGCTGCTCTTCGCCGATCCCGAGACTGCGCACGCGCTGCTCTCGACCTGCGCCAAGACGGTCGGCGCCTACCTCGCCGCCCAGGTCGAGGCTGGTGCGCAGGCAGCGATGCTGTTCGACACCTGGGCTTCGCTTCTGACGGCGGCGGACTATCGTGAGTTCGCGCTGCCATATGTCCGGCGCGTGTTCGCTGACATCGAGCGGGCAGCGACCCGGGCGGGGCTGGACGTGCCGCGCATCTACTACGCGGGAAACGCGGCGGGTTGGCTCGAGTCGTGCGCTGCGACGGGAGCGACGGTGATCGGCCTCGACTGGCGCATCGACCTCGACCGCGCCCGCACGACGTTAGGGGACGGCGTTGCGCTTCAGGGTAATCTCGATCCGGCAGTGCTGCTCGGATCGAGCACCGCGATCCGATCGCGCGCGGCCGATGTCATCCGCCGCGCCGGTCCGGTCGGCCACATCTTCAACCTGGGTCACGGCATTTTGCCGGACACGTCGCCGGAGCACGCGCGTGTTCTGGTCGACGCGGTCGCAGAGCTGTCGGCAAAGAGGACGGCATGATCCCGGTGGACTTCGACTCGCTCGTCTCGCTCATCCGACGCTACGACAGGCCGGGACCGCGCTACACGTCGTATCCGACCGCAGTGGAATTCAACGACGCATTCGACGAACCGGCCTATCGGGCGCAGCTCGCCGCGATGGCACGGACGTCTACGCCCATCTCGCTGTATCTGCACCTGCCGTTCTGCGAGGAGCGCTGCTCCTTCTGCGGCTGCTCCGTCATCATCACCAGAAAGCGCGAGGTCGCTGCAAGGTATCTGACCTACCTGCATCGCGAGCTGGCGATGCTGGCGGAGGCGGTCGGCGAACGGCGTCAAGTCGTGCAGTACCACTGGGGCGGAGGTACGCCGACGTATTTGTCGCTCGCCCAGATCGCTGCGCTCCAGGAAACCGTCGCGAAACACTTCGACATCCAAGAAGGCGCCGAGGTTGCGATCGAAGTGGACCCACGGGTGACGTCCGTGGAGCAGCTCTCGCTCGTGCGCGAGCTGGGGTTCAACCGGCTCTCGCTCGGGGTCCAGGACTTCACGCCCGAAGTGCAGGAAGCCGTCAACCGCATTCAGTCCGAAGCTCTGACGCGAACGCTGTTCGATGCCGCGCGCGACCTCGGGTTCGAGTCGATCAACATCGATCTGATCTACGGCCTGCCGCTGCAAACGCGCCCGTCATTCGGCAGAACGGTCGAGGCGGTGGTGTCAATGCGGCCCGACCGCGTCGCCGTGTATTCGTACGCGCACGTGCCGTGGATTCGCGGGCACCAGAAATACCTCAACCCAGAAGATCTGCCGGCGGCGGAACGCAAGATCGAGCTGTTCGTCGAAGCGATGGAGCGGTTCCGGAAGGCTGGCTACTCGCAGATCGGCATGGACCATTTCGCTCTGCCGAGCGACGAGCTCGCGGTGGCATCGGCCGCTGGCCGCCTTCATCGCAACTTCATGGGTTACACCACGCGGCCGGCACCAGACATGCTGGCGGCAGGCGTCTCGGGCATCGGCGACGTCGGCGGCGCGTTCGCGCAGAACACGAAGAAGCTGGCCGAGTACTATCCCGCGATCGACGCTGGACGCTTTCCCATCGAGCGGGGTTACCTGCTCGATCGGGACGACCATATCCGGCGCTTCATCATCACCAACCTCATGTGCAACTTCCGCATCGATCGGCGCGACGTCGACTCGCGCTTTGCGATCGAATTCTCGAAGTACTTCGAGCACGAGCTCGCCGAGCTCGCTGAGAGCGCCGTGCCCGATGGCTTCGTAACGCTCGACGAGGCCTCGGTGACCGTGACCACGCTGGGCCGTCTGTTCGTGCGAAACGTGGCGATGGTGTTCGACCGGCATCTGCGCGCCCGGACCGGCGGCGGCACGCCGGTCTTCTCGAGGACGGTGTGAGCGTATCGTCGCCATTCACGTCTGCTGAGCACCCGACAGCGCTGCTGCTGTTCAATCTCGGCGGGCCGGACACACTCGCCGATGTCGAGCCATTCCTGATCAACCTGTTCACGGACCGCGAGATCATCGAGCTGCCCGGCGGGATGTATCCGCACTATTCCCGCGCGACGACCGGCTCGTCGGAATCCGAGCGGCAGCGCGTGCTCGCGACACCGCGCTGGCGGGGACACTTTCAGGTGTCCGGTACCGCGTCGTATCCGGACGATCCCTTTTACCTGGATGCCCTGACGGACACGGTGCGAAAGGGCCTCGCTGGATTTCCGCCGGATGTCCGCGATCGCGTCGTGCTGCTGTTCAGCGCCCATGGTCTGCCGAAGAAGTTCGTCGACCGCGGCGATCCCTACGTCGAGCACACGAAAGCGACGCGCGACGGCATCGTCGCCCGCCTCAGTGTGCCCAATCGCCACGTCCTCGGCTTTCAGTCGAGGACCGGGCCCGTCGAGTGGATTGGCCCGGGCACCGAGCAAGTGATCGAGGAACTCGGCCGCGAGGGCGTGAAGGAGGTGCTGGTCGTGCCGCTCTCGTTTGTCTCTGATCACATCGAGACCCTCTACGAAGTCGACATGCTGTTTCGCGACGATGCCACGAAGGCAGGCGTCGTCGACTACCGCCGCACCGAAGCCCTCAATACGCATCCGCTCTTCATCGAGGCGCTCGCCGGGCTGGTCGAGCGTCACGTCATGGAGACGGTGTGCTCCACGTAGCCGTCGTTGGCGCCGGCATCTCCGGTCTCACTGTCGCGCATCGCCTCGTCTTCGACTCGCGCGATCGATTCAGTGTCACCGTGCTCGAGGCCAGCGAGCGCGCGGGCGGGACGATTCGCAGCCCGAAGATCGAGGGGTTCCTCTGCGAGCAAGGGCCGCAAGGGCTGCTCGACAACGCCGCCGACACGCTCACGATCGTTCGCGAGCTCGGGCTCGAAACCGTAGAGAGCGCGCCCTCGGCGCGGCGTCGATATTTGTTTCGTCGGGGCAGACTGCGATCGATGCCTACCTCTCCGACGTCAGCGATCACGTCGGATGTGATTTCATGGACGGCCAAGCTGCGCCTCGCCGCCGAGCCGTTCGTGGGCGCGGGCACCGGCGAGGATGAAGCGATCCAAGCGTTCGCCGCGCGCCGTTTCGGGCGCGAAGTGACCGAGGCGCTGGTGGACCCGTTGGTCTCGGGGATCTACGCTGGTGACGTCACCCACCTGTCGATTCGCGCGGCGTTTCCCTCGATTTGGGAGCTCGAGCGCCGCTATGGCAGCCTCGTCAAAGGCATGCTGGCGAAGGCGCGCCAGCGGTCGAACGCGACCCCGAATAGACCACGCCTCGGCCGCCTCGTGTCGTTCCGTAACGGAATCGAGGCATTGCCGAAGGCGATGGCGCAATCGCTGGGCGATCGCGTCCGGATGTCCCATGCCGTGACGCGCCTTCAGCCAATCGCCGCCTCTGACACGGTCGCCGGGCGATGGCGGGTATCGATGGCGAGCAGTGCCGCGCTCGACGCCGATCACGTCGTGATTGCCGGACATCCATCCATTGCCTCGAGGCTCATCGGGACGTTCGATCCCGAACTCGGCGCGTTGCTCGACTGCATCCCGTCCGCGCCCGTCGTCGTCGTCGCGATCGGGTATCCGCGAGCGGCCATCGATCATCCGCTCGATGGCTTCGGCTTTCTCATCCCCCGCAGTGAAGGGCTGCGTACGCTTGGTGTGCTGTGGGAGTCGAGCATCTTCCCCGGGCGCGCGCCGGGGAATCACGTCCTCCTACGGGCAATCATCGGTGGCGCGCATGATCCAGGCGTCGTGACGCTGGAGGACACGGCGCTGCTCGACGTCGCGACCGGCGACCTGCGCCGCACGCTTGGCGTTGACGTCGCGCCGACCTTTACGCACATCGTCCGGCACCACATCGGCATTCCTCAGTGCACGCTTGGCCATACCGCGCGATTGGCGCACCTCGATGACGCCCTCGGACGATGGCGCGGATTACATGTAACGGGGTGGGGCTATCGCGGAGTGTCGGTCAATCAGAGCATCGCTGATGCTGCGGCGGTCGCCGGCCGAATCGTTGCCTCGGCTTCGGTCTCGCGCTGAATACGCCATGCCGGAGCGGCAGCAATTCATCGGGCCGCGAGATGAACTCACTACCCCGCGTCACCTCGCTGCCCAAACACGGCGTACCGAGGCATAATACGCGCCCGAGAATCGCCCCCTATCCCGGAGATTTGTATGACCCTCCGCAGACTGCCCCTGGCGATCGTGGTCTTCGCGCTGGTCGCGACGACGATCGCCTTCACCCAGACGGCCAGCGTGCCCGCGCAGGCCCGGCTGAAGGCGTTCGATGCCCAGGTCGCGCCGATCGTCGCGTCGATGACGCTCGAAGAAAAGGTCGGGCAGATGACGCAGCCCGACCATGAGTTCATCAAAGACCCTGCTGAGGTCGCTACGCTCTTCGTGGGGTCGGTGCTGAGCGGTGGCGGCTCCGATCCGCGGACGAACAGCGTCGACGACTGGACGGCGATGTACGAGCGGTACCAGTCGCAGGCGATCAAAACCCGTCTCAAGATCCCCCTTCTCTACGGCGTTGACGCCGTGCACGGGCACAACAACGTCGTCGGCGCAGTGGTGTTCCCGCACAATGTCGGACTCGGTGCAACGCGTGACCCGAAGCTGGTCGAAGAAATCGCGCGGCTGACCGCGAAGGAAGTCCGGACGACCGGTATCAACTGGGCGTTTGCACCATGCGTCGCCGTCCCGCGCGACGATCGCTGGGGCCGCGCCTATGAGGGTTTCGGCGAGGATCCGGCGCTCGTGGCCGAACTCGGCGAAGCCGCGGTTCGCGGCCTCCAGGGGCCGGATCTCAAGTCGCCGCTGAGCGTGCTGGCGTGCGCGAAGCACTTCGTCGCGGACGGCGGCACGATCTACGGCACCGGCATGCCGAACGCGAATCAGGAAGGCGGACGCTATCCGAACGATCAAGGCGACGTTCGCTTGTCCGACGCCGATCTTCGAAAGGTTCACCTGCCCGGCTACATCACGGCGATCAAGGCGGGCATCGGCACGATCATGCCGTCCTACAGCAGCATCAATGGCGAGAAGATGTCGGGCAACAGGAAGTGGCTGACGGACATCCTCAAGACCGAGCTCGGATTCGAGGGCTTCCTGATCTCCGACTACAACGCGCTCGACCAGTTGCCGGGCGATCTGACCGCGCAGATCGAGCGGTCGATCAATGCCGGGATGGACATGGTGATGGTGCCGTCCGCGTATCGGGAGTTCATCGAGACACTGAAGACCCTGGTCAAGACCAACCGTGTGCCGATGTCGCGGATCGACGACGCGGTTACCCGAATCCTGCGTGTGAAGGCCGCGATGGGCCTGCTCGAACCGACGTTCTCCCCCAAGGCCGACCGCAGCTTGCTCGACAGCTTCGGCTCTGCGACGCATCGCGCCGTCGCCCGCGATGCGGTGCGGAAGTCGCTCGTGCTGCTCAAGAACGAACGCAACGCGTTGCCGATTGCGGCGACGGCCAAGCGCATTCATGTGGCGGGCAAGAGCGCCGACGACATCGGCAATCAGTGCGGCGGCTGGACCATTCAATGGCAGGGTGAAAGCGGTCCCGTCACGCAGGGAACCACGGTGCTCGCAGCAATCCGGCAGCACGTGAAAGTGGGGTCGAAAGTGACCTACTCCGCCGATGGCACCGGCGCGGAGGGAGCCGATGTCGCCGTCGTCGTCGTTGGAGAGACGCCGTATGCGGAGATGCAAGGCGACCGCCGCGATCTGTCGCTGGCGAAAGAGGACGTCCAGGCGATCGCGAACGCGAAGAAGGCTGGCGTGCCAGTGGTCCTGATTCTCTTCTCCGGGCGGCCACTGCTGATTGGCGACGCGTTGGCGAACGCCGATGCCTTCGTCGCGGCGTGGCTGCCGGGGACCGAGGGCGCGGGAATCGCCGATGTGCTCTTCGGCGATTACAAGCCGACCGGGAAGCTGCCTGTGAGCTGGCCCAAATCGGCGGCGCAAATTCCGATCAATGTCGGCGATGCGAACTACGACCCGCTGTTCCCGTATGGCTTCGGCCTGAACTACTGAAACCGGCGGAATGGCGACCTTGACGACAAATGGCGATCATGGCGCCGGTCGGAGACAACTGCCCGACCGGCATAGTGACCGACGACGGGAAATGTCACGCGAAGCTGGCCTGTGCTCGAGCGCCCGGCAACACTGATCGCGACGTGGATCCCTCGACGGTGGCGCCACTGTCGGCCGGACCGCCGCGGCTGGTGGCCAATTGAGCCGCCTTGCGCGTTTTGGTCGAGCGGCGTTACGATGCATCGCCTTACTTGTCGTCACTTGTCGTCG
This sequence comes from Vicinamibacteria bacterium, assembly GCA_963800785.1. GTDB lineage: Bacteria > Acidobacteriota > Vicinamibacteria > Vicinamibacterales > JAENWD01 > JAENWD01. The sequence continues at coordinate 481,900 of CAWDCH010000016.1, read as the reverse complement.
TTCCTCCAGAAGGGAGCCCGCATGACTCGCATGCTCGCGTCACTGCTCGTCCTGGGGCTGGTGCTCGTTGCTCCAGCCTATGCCGCCGATTCGACGAAAACCGCGAAGGGCACGGTGAAGTCCGTCGCTGCCGATACCCTGACCGTCACCGACAGCGCCGGCAAGGACTGGACCTTTGCCGTCGACACCAAGACCAAGGTGATCGCCAGCGGTGGTTCGCACAAGACCGCGGAAACGAAAGCGGCGGGCAAGACGCCCGCGATCACCGACGTCGTGAAGAGCGGTGCGTCGGTTGTCGTGAAATATCACGAGTTGGACGGAGGCAAGATGCACGCCGCCTCGGTCCGCGTGATGTAACGAGCGCCGTTGTCCCGGACCACCGCGCCCACACCAGAGGGTCGCGGTGGTCCTCCGTCCGGTCTTCCCGGCTCGATTGCCTTCCTCGCGCGCCACCAGGCCACGCTCTGGTGGCTCCACAGCACCTGGGCGCTCGCCTGCGGCGTTGCCGTCATGTGGATCGGCACGCACCACTTCACGTTCGTCCGCGTGGCGGTCGTCTACGTGGCCCTTATCTGGCTGGTTTCGCTGTTCTCGCCAAAGCTGCTGGCGCATCCGTCCGTCGCCGGTCGGGCGCACTGGCTGCGGCTCGGAGTGAATTACGTCAGCCGCAACTTCTATCAGCAAGTCCTGTTCTTCGTGCTGCCGATTTACTACGCGAGCGCGACGCCAGCGTCGGCCAACATGCTCTTCGTTGGGCTCGTCGCGATGTCGGCCATCATCTCGACGCTGGACGTTGTTTACGATCGGCACCTTTCCACGAATCGTGACCTGGTCGCCGCGTTCTTCGCCTGTAACCTCTTCGCGTGTCTCACGGCGGCGGTGCCGATCGTGTGGCAGTTCGGTCCCTCGATGGCGCTGCGGATCAGCGCGGCACTGTCCTTCGTCGGGTTTGCGTCGTTTTACTTTGGGCGCCCGGTCGGCACCCATCCCAAGCCGTGGGTTGGCATGCTCGCCGTCGTGCTGCTCCTGGCGCTGGTGATCACACGTGGGCAGCGGCTCGTTCCGCCGGTTCCCATGCGGTTGTCCGGGGCGGCGTTTGGCGACCAGGTCGAGCGGCAGACGCTTCAGATGGCAACGCGATTCCAGCAGGTCCCGGCCGGCTGGTCGGGCACGCTCGATGTGGTCACCGCGATCGACGCCCCGATGGGATTGACCGAGTCGGTCCGTCATCGCTGGCGGATCGATGGCATCACGGTCCGCACGACCGCGGCGCATCAGGTGAGCGGCGGACGCAAGGAAGGATTCCGCCTATGGACGGCGCTCCCGATCGCAAGCGCGCCACAAGGCGCACGCATATCCGTGGACGTCGAAACCAACAGCGGACAGCTGATTGGACGCGCCGCGATACGCGTCGGCAGATAGCGCTCGAGAACCCGAGAAATCGAGCTCGAATTCTTCATCAGGCTGATCTGTTGACCGTCCACGCCGCAGAGGGTACGCTCGGCGGTCATGGAACGGTACGCCGGTCTACCCCCGCTCCCCGAACGCATCGGTCGTCTCCACGAGTTAGCCCTTGACCTCTGGTGGAGTTGGAACAACAGCGCACGAGAAGTGTTCCGCAGCCTCGACTATCCGCTGTGGCGCGCGACGGCACACAACCCGGTGCGCATGTTGCGCATCGTCCCGCAAGGGACGCTCGAGCTTGCTGCACAGGATCTCCACTTCATCGCGCTCTATGACAATGCGCTCGCCGATCTCGACGCGGCGCGGAGCGCAGCCGACACGTGGTGGGCGCGAACGTTTCCCGGCGTCGGTGCGCAATCAATCGCGTACTTCTCCGCCGAGTTCGCGCTGCACCAGTCGCTGCCGATTTACGCCGGCGGCCTCGGCGTGCTCGCCGGCGACCACTGCAAGGAGGCGAGCGACCTCGGTGTCCCGCTCATCGGCATTGGATTCATGTACCCGCAGGGCTACTTTCACCAGCATGTCTCGGCAGAAGGCTGGCAGGAAGAGTCCTACGAAAAACTGAACTGGGCTGACGCGCCCATCGAGCCCGCGACCAACGCCGCCGGACAACCCTGCATCGTTGCCGTGCCGCTGGGCGACCGCTCCGTGCTGGTTGCGGTCTGGCGCGTCCGTCTCGGACGCGCCAAGCTGTATCTGCTCGACACCGATCTGGAAGAAAACGCACCCTGGGATCGCCAGCTGTCCGCTCGCCTGTACGGCGGCGATCGCGAGATGCGCGTGCAGCAGGAGATCATCCTCGGGATCGGCGGCGTCCGGGTCTTGCGAGCGCTCGGGTCGGCCCCGACCGTCTTTCACCTGAACGAGGGGCACGCGGGGTTCGTGGTGCTCCAGCGGATCCGCGAGTACATCGACGAGGGCAAGTCGTTCGACGAGGCGCTCGAAGAGGTCCGGCGGACGACGATCTTCACCACGCACACGCCGGTGCCGGCCGGCCACGACGCATTTCCGTTCCATATGGTCGAAAAGCACCTGGCCGGCGGCTGGGGACCGCTCGGGGACCTGCGATCGCGATTCCTCGCGCTGGGCGAATACGACAACGGCGGCGGCTCCCAGTTCAACATGACGGCGCTCGCGCTGCGGTCGGCGGGTTCGGTCAACGCTGTCAGCCAGCTGCACGGCGAGGTGACGCGTGCGATGTGGGCCCCGATCTGGCCCGGTAAGCCACTCGATCAGCTGCCGGTGGCATCGATCACGAACGGCGTTCACGCGCCAACCTGGATCTCGAGCGAGTTGGCGGCGCTCTTCGAACGGCATCTCGGGAAACACTGGGTCGATCGTCACGACGACCCGCAGTTCTGGGACCGCGTGCTCGAGATCCCCGACGAGGAGCTGTGGAACGTCCGCAGCTCCCTGCGGCACCACTTGTTCTCATTCATCCGGGAGCGTGCCCGCCGGCTGTGGGCCGACGATCGGGTCAGTGCCGGCCGCGCTCTAGCAGCAGGGCCGCTCCTTGACAGCAACGCGCTGACGATTGGTTTCGCCCGCCGGTTCACCGGGTACAAGCGCCCTTCGCTCATCTTCCATGACGCCGAGCGGCTCGCCCGCATCCTGAATGCTCCCGGACGGCCGGTCCAAATCGTGTTCGCCGGCAAGGCGCATCCGGCCGACGACACGGGGAAGCATCATCTGCAGGGCGTGTACCGGCGCGCCCTCGACCCGACCTTTGCGGGCCGCGTCGCGTTCGTCGAGGACTACGACCTCCACGTCGCGCACTTCCTGGTCCAAGGCTGCGACGTCTGGTTGAACAATCCGCGCAAGCCGCTCGAAGCCAGCGGCACCAGCGGCATGAAGGCGTGTATGAACGGCGTCCCACAACTGAGCATCGGCGACGGTTGGTGGGCCGAAGGCTACAACGGCCGGAACGGATGGCTGATCGACGGACAGTCCAGCAGCAACGACGAGGCGGCCATCGATCATGCTGACGCCGATGCGCTCTACCGCCTGCTCGAAACCGAAATCGTTCCGACCTTTTACGATCGGAACGAGCGCCAGATTCCCAGCCGCTGGGTGCGGATCGTGAAGGAAGCCATCCGCTCGGTGACGCCCACGTTCTCGACGCGCCGGATGGTGAAGGACTACGTGGTCAACATGTACATGCCGGCGATGCGGGAGCCGGCAGGGCGCCGATGACCGCCGGTTTCGAGTAAGATCGATCGGATGTCACGCAAGGCTGTTGCCAAGTCCCGGTGCGCTCTCTGCGGCGCCAAGGAAGTCTCGGAGCCCAGGGGCGAAGAGAAGTACTGTCGCGACTGCTGGGACAAGAAGATCGCGGTCGAGGAAATCGTCGCACGCGAGTTCGCACTCAAGCGCTACATCCGCGCGCACAGCGCGGAGAAGTATCTCGTCTATCACTCCACACAGAAGCGGCCCTGCGGGCAGCTGATCGTCATCGACGACGGGTATGATTTGTTCTTGTCGCTGGTGCTCTACCCCACTTTCAGCTGGGACGAAGCCGCCTATCATCTCGATGGCGATCCTGAAGGGCGGACGTTCGCCGAGATCCTCGTCGACGTCATTGCCACCGAGGTTATCGAGCCCTGGGGCGGCGGCAAGTGGCACCTGGAGACGTTCCGCTCGGTCAGCCCCGAGCCGGAGGATTGGAACGGAGAGATGTAGCGCGCGAGGTGAGGCGCTCGGCCCAGTCGCCCACAACCGGCAACCGCACCTCAACCCCTCGGATCGTCTGTATCAGGCAGATCGCCCAGACCAGAAAGCCCGCAAGCAGGATCAACTGAGAGATCCGCTGCAGTACCGAAGAAGCCGCTCGCCGACGAGACCAGCATCAGGAAGCTGCCGATCCAGAAGGTGATCCAGGCGGCAAAGACGATCCCGAACGCGATCATCGATTGCATGGCATGGAAGCGGACGGCGGGACGGTCTCGCTCGACGAGCCAGACGAGCGCGCCGCTCGCCCACCACCCGGCATAGGCAATCGCCGCGGCGACGCGTGGGCTGGGACCGAGCGGGCTCGCCGGGGCCTCCTCCGCCATCAGTAGATGCGGAAGGGAATCGTGCGGCCGACCGGTTCTGGCTTTCCCTGCCGGCTTCGCGCTTCGACAGTCAGCAGATAAACGCCCGGCGCAAACTCCTTGGTCTGGATGCGGGTGGCATGGCCATAGCCGCCTGGCTTGCCCTGCAACTCCGACGACTGCCGCTCCTCGCTCGTCTTGAAGACGTCGCGGCCATCCTCGCTCACGACGCGCGTCGTGATGTCGACAACGTGCGGGGTTTTCACCTGGTTGTCGTAGACCTCGGCGAAAACGGCCAACTCGTCGCCGCGCGGGAACTCTCGCGCCGCCACCGCCGGGCCGGGCAGCACCGCCTTCAGCTCTTCGTCAGGTTTGGCCGTGGACGTTCGGAGACCGGACGCCGATGCCACGGCGATCCCGCTGATCGTCAGCGGATCGCCCGTGAGATTGGGCACGTCGAGGTCGTAGGTCAACGATCCGAGCCGGCCGGCTCCGCTCTCGCGGGCAGCGACACGAATCTGATAGCGTCCCGGCGGCAGGGCGAGCCGGGTGCCAACCCGCACGCCGGTCTCGGCGAAGCGGACGCGATTCTCCGGCTTCAGCGCGAAGTTGACCAAGCTGCGATCGCCGCCGCGAATCTTCCCCGTTGCGTCGATTGCCAGCGTCGAGACCTCGAAATCGTTCAGGAGCTTGCCGTCCTTCTCCGTGAAGTTGAACGCGTGGCCATCAGCCTCGATGACGAGCGCCACCGAAGCATTCGGCGGCGTGCCCTTGAAGGGCATCGCCACAGCGCGCAGCTTGATGCCGTTCATGGGCAGCGGACTGTCCAGCAGTTCGCGCACGGGCGCGGAGGTTTGATCCTTGGATTGAGCTTTGGGGGCAGGCGCCTTGCCGCGCGGAGCGGTGTAGCCACGTCGTGACCGCACCTCGAGCCCGGGCCGCTTCACTTTCACCTCGATCCGACGGAAGCGGCCGTCGCGGCGTTCGTTCTTCGGGTAATAGCCGAGGACGTAGTAGGCGCTGTTGTCCTGGACGACGCGCTCGAACGCGCTGCTGAAGTCGTTCTGGTTGACGGCAGCGAAGCCACCCGTTTCCTCAGACAGGCTTCGGAGGCTGTCCTGGGAGATGCGCAGCGAGTTCTGGAACGATTGCAAGCTCAGATTGAGCGACGGGTCGTCCGGGAAGCCGCCCGACACATTGATCGATTCGTCGGCGAGTGACGTCAACCCGCGCGGATCGATCGAGTAGATACTCACGTTCGCTCGCGTCGCGGACGCGATGACGTCGCGCATCCGCTCCTGGATCGTCGTCGCTTCCCGTTTGTTGAAGTCGTAGATGTCGTAGTCGATCCCCTCGCTGAAATAGACAATCGCCTTACGGCGGCCCCGGATGCTGCCGACCCAGTCGGATATCTTGGCCACGGTCTCGAGAGAGATGCGCGCATCGTAGCCGCGCTGCATGTCGAGCGGATCGTCGATCTTCCTCGAAGAGTTCCCGGGGATACCCTGCTGCCGCTGGTACTCGTCCAGGCGCTCCTCGGTCTCGGAGCGAATCTTGATGCCCATGAACTTGTCGATGGCGCGGAGAAGCAGCCGCTTGTTGCTGGTGAATTCCTGCGTCGATGCGGTCTGGCCGCTGGTCGAGAGCACTGCGGCGAGGTCGTTGGCCGCCATATAGCGCGTCACGAACTGCTCGGCGGCCCGCTTGACGAGCGGCGCCCGGAACGCCTGCGTCTGCTTGTCGTCGAGGATGATCAGGTAGAGCCGGCCGTCGAACGGCTTGGCGTTGGTGACGACGTCGGGCTCGATGACGGCCTTGGCCTGGAGAGGGACGGGCTCCGGCTTCTCGATCGGGATGTTGACCTGCGTGAACGCCGAGACGTCCTGCAGGACGCCGTCCTCGTAAACCTCGAAGTCGTCGCGCTTGAGGCCCAGGACCGGCTGTTTCTGCCGGTCGAACACGGCCGCATCGACCTCGACGTAATTGACCTCGACCTTGAACGTGACGGCCGGCTGGTCGGGAGCCGGCTGTTGCGGCGGCGGTGCGTCCTGCGCGACAAGACCCGTGACGATCAGGGCGGCCAGCGACGCCCCCAGGACAACGCGACGAACCATCGACATCATGCGCAATCCATCATTATTGACCAACCCGGGCCGATTTGCGGAGCATCCAATCCGCAATCCGCAATCCGAAATCCGCAATCGCCGCGGCCCACACCTAGGACGTTCCGCTCATCCCAGCGGTCGTCCCGGTCGCAAAGCTTCTATACTGGAGCATATGGCGTTAGATATCGGCGCGGTGCAGACGGCACTGCGCGAAGACGGCCTGGACGGCTGGCTACTCTACGACTTCCACGGATCCAATCCGATCGCGCGCAGCCTTGCCGGCGTCAACGGCGGCAAGATGACGACCCGGCGCTGGTATTACTTCGTGCCGGCCAGCGGCAGCCCGCGCGCCCTGGTGCATGCGATCGAGCGCCACACGCTCGACAATCTGCCGGGCGAAACGCACATCTATGCCGGTCGTGAGGCGCTCGGGCGCGGGCTGGATGCGCTGATGCAGGGGGTCAAGCGGGTGGCGATGGAATACTCACCCGAGAACGCCATTCCCTACGTCGGACGCGTCGACGCGGGGACGGTGGAGACCATTAGACGTCGAGGCGTCGAGGTGGTGTCGTCAGGCGACCTGGTGCAGCGATTCGTGGCGCATTGGAGCGATCAGGCGCTGGCCACCCATCTCGAGGCGTCGGCTGCCCTGTACCGGGTGAAGAATCGCGCGTTCGAGGCCATCGCCGCCCGCCTGCGCCGCGGCGAGCCCACGACCGAGCACGACGTGCAGCAGTTGATGGTGCGCTGGTTCCTGGAAGAAGGGCTGATCACCGATGCGCCGCCGCTCGTTGCCAGCATGGAGAACGCCGGCAACCCGCATTACGTGCCGCCGACGACCGGCAGCCGGTCGATTTCGTCGAACGAGCTGGTACTGCTCGATCTCTGGGGTAAACGCGACCAGGCTGGCGCCGTCTACGCCGATATCACCTGGGTCGGCTTCACGGGCGCCCGAGTGCCGGACGAATTCGCGGCGGCATTTGCGGCCGTCGCCGCCGCCCGCGACAGCGCGGTCGCCCTGGTGCAGCGCGCGGCGGTCGAGCATACGGATCTCAGGGGATGGCAGGTCGATCGCGCGGCTCGCACGGTCCTCGAGGAGCGCGGCTTCGGCGCGCATGTGCTGCACCGGACGGGGCACAACCTGGGAACGGAAGTGCACGGCAATGGCGTCCACATGGATGATTACGAGACCCACGATGACCGCCGCGTGCTCCCAGGGACCGGTTTTACCATCGAGCCGGGGCTCTATTTCGATCACTTCGGCGTGCGCACGGAAGTCAACGTCTTCGTCGGCGCGAACGAGGCGCGCGTGAGCGGCCCGTCGCAGCAGGAAATCGTGACGCTCGGGTAGCGGCGGGCGCGGGAGTTTGCCGCTGACAGGTGTAGGGGGGCATGCAGTGCGCCCAGCCGCTACATGCCCTGGAGTGCGGCCTGGTTGGTTCGGAGGACGAAATGTCAACGCGGAAGACGACAGTGTTTTATGCCGTGCTCATCGCCGTGGCGTCACTCGCGGTGGGCATGGTGATCGCCTCGCGCCTGGATCTGTCACCCGAATCGTCGGCACAGGTGATCGCCGTGCCGGCGGCGAACAGCTCGCCGATCGGGGGGCCCGTGGACGCGCTGACGTTCCGGACGATCGCGAAAGCGGTGTCCCCCGCCGTCGTCAACATCCGCACGGAGTCGCACCAGCGCGAGCAGGATCTCACCGAGTTCTTCGGCGGGGGCGACGATTTGTTCCGCCGCTTCTTCGGACAGCCGCGCGGGCGGGGCAACCGCGACCTGCCGACGACCGTCGCCGCCGGGACTGGCTTCATCATCGGCAAGGAAGGACTCATCCTCACCAATAACCACGTCGTCGAGGGTGCCGACAAGGTCGAGGTCTCGCTCTATGGCGAGGACGACGACCTGCGCTACAAGGCGCGCGTGGTCGGACGGGATCCGCTGACCGACAGCGCGTTGATCGAGCTGACGGAAAAGCCGGATCATGCGCTTCCCGAGGTGAAGTTTGGCGATTCGAGCCAGATGGAGCCTGGCGACTGGGTGATGGCCATCGGCAACCCGTTCAATCTGTCGCACACCATCAGCGTCGGGGTGATCAGCGCGATGAGGCGACCGTTCCCGGTGTCGACCGGCCGCTCGCTGGACATGTTGCAGACCGATGCGGCGATCAACCCCGGGAACTCTGGGGGGCCGCTCCTGAACATCCGGGGCGAGGTCATCGGGGTGAACACCGCCATCTTCTCGGACGCGCGGCAGTCGGGCAACATCGGCATCGGCTTCGCCGTACCGATCGACGTGGTCCGCAGCCTCCTGCCGCAGCTGCGCGGCGGGAAGATCACACGCGGGATGATCGGCGTGCAGGTGACGGCTGTGCCGCGCGACTGGTACGCCCAGCTCGGTTTGAAGGAGCGCAGCGGCGCGCTGGTGTCCACCGTGACGAGCGGCAGTCCGGCGCAAGAGGCCGGCATGAAGGCCGGCGACGTCATCCTCGAGGTTAACGGCAAGCCGGTAGGCTCCCGCGACGAGCTCGTACAGACGGTCATGGCCCTGAAACCTGGCACGACTGTGCCGGTCAAGGTCATGCGCGACAAGGAGGAGCAGACGCTGAACGTGACCATCGGCGAGCTGAACCTCGATCGCGAGTCCGAAAGCGCCTCGAACGACACCGAACCTGGCGGTGAAGACACGAGCGCGGGCTTCGGGATGACGCTGGGCAACCTCACGGCTGAGCGCGCTCGGAGGCTCGACCTCCCCGCGGGGACGACGGGCGCGGTGATCATGGAAATCGATCCGTCCGGCGCGGCCGCACGCAGCGGCCTTGCCGAGGGCGACGTGATTCTGCGCGTCAATCGACAGAAGGTGACGTCCGCGGCGGAGGCGAATCGCGAACTGCAGCGCGTGGAATCGGGCGCCACCGCGTTCATGCTGATTTGGCGGCGGAATCAGGAAGTGTTCGTGCCATTGAAGAAGGACTGACGCTATCGACCGATCTATTCCCTTTTAGCCGCGTATGGGATACATAGGGCGGTCATGACGACGCCGACAACGCTCGAGCGCGAGGTCAAGCTTCGGTTCGGGTCGGTGGAAGAGGCGCGCGATGCCGTCACCGCGGCGGGCGCCGCGCCTCTCCGATGCCGGCGCCTCCAGGAAGACGCCCTCCTCGACGACGAGGCGGAGACCCTGCGAAAGCGCCGCTGCGTCCTGCGCGTCCGCGTCGAATCGGGCCGAAGCCTCGTCACCTTCAAGGGTCCCGTCCAGGTGTCGCCGATGAAGCTTCGCGAGGAAATCGAGACCGTCATCGGCGACGGCGAGACGATGCTGAGGTGCTTCGAGCAGCTTGGCTACGGCGTCTGGTTCCGCTATCAGAAATATCGCGAAGAGTACGCGCTGAGCGACGTCATCGTAGCCGTCGACGAGACGCCAGTCGGTGTGTTCGTCGAGGTCGAAGGCGACGAGCACGGCATCCTCGAGGCGACCCGGGCACTCGGTCGCGGGCCGGAGGATTTCGTCCTCGATTCCTACCGCTCGCTGTTCATGGAGCATCGCCGGGCGCACGGGCTCCCGGCGACTGACATGCTGTTCACGGAAGATTAGTTCGCCATCCTCCTCGCGCGGCCGGCTGTCGCGTGTTTCTCCCTTCTCCGCCTGCACGGGCGCTCGTGCTCACGGCCGGTCGCGGCACGCGGCTGCGGCCGCTGACGTCGTGGCGCGCCAAGCCTGCCCTGCCCGTCGCCGGCCCAACGCTCGTCGAGCGCATTGTCGACCGCCTGGCCTCACAGGGTGTTCGCGATCTGATCCTCAACCTGCATCATCTGCCGGAGACCATCACCGGAATACTGGGTGACGGCGCCGGACACGACGTCCGAATCCGGTACTCGTTCGAGCAGCCGGTGCTGGGCTCGGCGGGCGGGCCTCGCCGTGCGTTCAGCCTGCTGGACGATGACCGGCTGTGGCTGGTGAATGGGGACACGCTCGCCAACGTCGATCTCCGGGCTATGGCAGCCAGCCATGCGGCGTCGGGGGCGCTCGTGACGATGGCCGTCATCCCCAACCACGATCCCTCGCACTACAGCGGCGTATTAATCGATGGCTCGGACGCGGTCACCGGATTCAGCCGCCGCGGATCGGCCGAGGCGTCGTGGCACTTCGTCGGCACGCAGCTGGCCGAGCGCAAGGCCTTCGACAGTGTGGCCGACGGTGTTCCCTCGGAGAGCGTCAACGGCGTCTATCCGCAACTGATCGCCCGGCAGCCTGGTGCCGTCCGCGTATTCCGGGCCAGGACGGAGTTCCTCGACATCGGCACAACCGCCGACTACCTTGATGCCTGCCTCGCGCTCGCGGGCGACTGCGATGGCGCGGCGCTGCGGGGCGCCCGTACATTCGTCGCGGCGGATGCATCACTGCACTCGACCGTGTTGTGGGACGATGTGCGCGTGGGACCGCGCGCGCGGCTGACACGATGCATCGTCACGAGCGGCGTGGCGATTCCCGAAGACTTCGCCGCCGACTCGCAGGTCATCGAGCCGGGGCGAGACGACACGCTGCGCCTGACGCCAATCGCTCGAGGACACTAACAGGTGTCGGACGTCGAAGGTCCGCCGAAAGAGCCCGCCCACGGGCCGAATGTGGGCCGAAATGTAGGGCGGACCTTGGGTCCGCCACTGGGCATGAAGCGACCTCAGGTCCGCAAGGTTGGAACACTGAGAGCCGATCGATGAGCAAGAAGACTGCTGCTCTGCCGGAACGAGTCGAGGCGTATCTCACACGAAGCGGCCTCGCCGGCAAGTCGAGCGTGCTGCCGCTGACAGGCGATGCCTCCGATCGCAAGTACTTCCGCGTGCTGAAGCGCGGCGGCCGGTCGATCGTCCTCGCGCTTCATGCGGATACCTTTGATCCCGAGGCACTCCCCTTTCTGCGTGTCGCCGAGCTGTTTCTGGCGATGCCGCTACCGGTGCCGGCGATCCTCGATCGCGCTCCCGACCTTGGCATTCTCGCGCTGGAAGATCTCGGCGACGTCACGCTGCAGGCGCATCTCGGCACGGCGCCCACGTCTGAGCACCGCCGCCTCTATCGAGAGGCCGTCGGCCTCATCGAGGCGCTCCAGCGCCGGGGCAGCGAGCTCTCATCTTCGGACTCGCCACCGTATCGGATTGCGTTCGACATCGAAAAGCTGACCTGGGAACTGGAGTTCTTCACGAAGCACTTCCTCGAAGCCTACCGAGGCGTTGCCATTGCGGACGGCGCTCGAGAAGCCCTGGCAGGCGAGTGGCGAACCCTCGCTGAACAACTGGCGTCGGAGCCTCGTGTGCTGTGTCATCGCGATTATCACAGCCGCAATCTGATGCTGCATGACAATCGGCTCTACATCATCGACTTCCAGGACGCGCGTCTGGGTCCGGACACCTACGACCTCGTCTCGCTGCTTCGTGACTCTTACGTCGAACTCCCCGAGTCGGTCGTGGACGATCTCGTGGCCTACTTCATCGCGCTGAAGCGGCCGGCGGGAACGCCTGGGGACACGTGGCAGGCGTGGGAATCTGATTTCAGGGGGCGGTTCGACGTGATGGCGTTACAGCGCAATCTGAAGGCGCTCGGCACATTCGGGTACCAGACCAGCATCCGTCAGAACCCCGTGTACATTCAATACATTCCGCGTACGCTGCACCATGTGCAGCAGAACCTCACGCGCCACGAGCGCTTCGGGCGGCTGCGAGAAATCCTCGCCGCGTTCATCCCGGAGCTGCGCTAGTCTCGCCACAGAGCTCGCCACAAGACACAGCGACAATTATTTCCTCTCGGTGTGCAGCGTCGATTGCTCGGTGGCCAGCCTTCTCTGTGCGCTCTGCGGCTGGTAAACTGTTGGTTTGCGATGCAGTTCGGAATTTCCACGCATCTGTATCACGGCGCACGGCTCGACCGCGACCACCTGATCGAGATCGCGGCCCACGGCTTCGAGACCGTCGAGATCTTCGCGACGCGCACGCACTTCGACTATCACGACGATCGAGCCCTGGCCGAGATCGAAGGTCACCTGGCGGATGCGCAGCTTCGCGCGCATTCGATTCACGCGCCGATCACCGATGGGTTGCGCAATGGAGAATGGGGCGCGGCGTATTCGATCGCGACGAGCGACGACCGCGCCCGGCGCGTCGCCGTGGAAGAGACCGCGGCAGCGATCAGAGCGGCACACCGTCTCGGCGCGCGTTTCGTCGTGCTGCACCTCGGCGTTCCGGAGACGCTTCAGTCCGATTCCCGCGACAATCGCGTCGACGCTGCGATTCGCAGCGTCGAGGAGCTGCACGCCGTGGCCGAGCCGCTCGAGGTGCGACTGGCGCTCGAGGTGATCCCGAACCAGATTGCAGACGCCTCGGATCTCGTCGACCTGCTGGAGGGTCGGCTCGATCTCTCAGGCCTCGGCATCTGTCTCGATACCGGCCACGCGCTGCTCCTGGGGGATGTCACCGACGCGGTCGAAACCGCATCCGGACACCTCGTGACCACGCACCTTCACGACAACGACGGCAAGACCGACGATCACCTGTTGCCGTTCGACGGCGCGATCGACTGGCCCGCGGTGCTGATGGCGTTCCGGAAGGTCGGCTACGATGGCGTCTGGATGTTCGAGCTGGCTGCGCTCGATTCGCCGCGCCGCGTGCTGGAGCAGGCCCAGCACGTCCGTCGAAGGATGGAGGCCCTCCTCTCGGCCTAATCCCCTGGTCCGGAGTCCTGATCCCTGACCGCTGACCCCTGCTTTATGCCTTATATCCAGGACATCGCTTCGTTTGACGGCCAGACCGTCACGATCAACGGCTGGCTGTACAACCGCCGATCGAGCGGGAAGATTCATTTCCTGCAGATTCGCGACGGCAGTGGCTTCATTCAGGCGGTGATGTCGAAGGCCGCAGTCGGCGAGGAGGCGTTCAAGAAGGCCGATCACCTGTCGCAGGAGACCTCGCTGTCCGTCACGGGTCAAGTCCGAGCCGACACGCGTGCGCCGGGTGGCTTCGAGCTGGATGTCTCGAGTCTCGAAGTGCATCAGGAAGCCCACGACTTCCCGATCACGCCCAAGGAACATGGCGTCGACTATCTGCTGGACCGCCGTCACCTCTGGATTCGGTCGCCGCGGCAGCAGGCAATTCTCCGTGTTCGACACGAGGTCATCAACGCGGTTCGCGACTATTTCAACGAGCGCGACTTCATCCTCACCGACACGCCTATTTTTACGCCGGCCGCCTGCGAAGGCACGACGACGTTATTCCCTGTCCAGTATTTCGAGGACACGACCGCGTATCTGACGCAGAGCGGACAGCTGTACAACGAAGCCGATGCGATGGCGCTGGGCCGCGTCTATTGCTTCGGGCCCACGTTCCGCGCGGAGAAGTCGAAGACGCGGCGCCACCTGACCGAGTTCTGGATGGTCGAGCCCGAGGTTGCGTACGCCACGCTGGACGACGTGATCGAGCTCGCGGAAGGCCTGGTGGTGTCGGTGGTGTCGCGCGTACTCGAGCGGCGGGGCAAGGAGCTGAAGGCGCTCGAGCGCGACACCTCGAAGCTCGAGCAGGTGAAGGCGCCGTTCCCCCGCGTCTCCTACGACGAGGCGGCGACGATTCTCAAGGACAAGGGCCTCCCGTTCGAATATGGCGGCGATCTCGGCGGCACGGACGAGACCGTGCTGTCGGAGCATTTCGACCGACCGGTTGCCGTGCACCGCTATCCGGCTGCAGTGAAAGCCTTCTACATGAAGCCGGATCCGGAACAGCCCGATAAGGCCTTATGCGTCGACGTGCTCGCACCTGAAGGGTACGGCGAGATCATCGGCGGCGGCCAGCGCCTGGACGACTACGACCTCCTGCTGAAGCGGATCGACGAGCACAAGCTGCCGCGCGAAGCCTTCGAGTGGTACCTGGACCTGCGCCGCTACGGGTCGGTCCCGCACGGCGGCTTCGGTATGGGCATCGAGCGCGTCGTTGCCTGGATTTGCGGCTTGGAGCACGTGCGCGAGACTATTCCGTACCCCCGTATGCTCTATCGCTTGTATCCGTAGGCATCAATTCCCAACGTCCGACTCCAAACTCCCAACGCATTGGAGTCGGGTTTGGGTCGGGTTTGGGAGTTAAGCATTGGGAGTTGAGCTTTGGGAGTTGGGTTTGGGAATTGGACATTGGAAGTTGGGAGTTGACAGTTAGCAGCGACAGGCCCTTATGAAAATCGGAATGATCTCTCTCGGTTGCCCCAAGAACCTTGTCGACTCCGAGGTGATGCTGGGGCTCGGCGAGCAGGCCGGTCACACGGTCACCGCCGACGCCGCCGACGCGGACGTGCTGATCGTCAACACCTGCGCCTTCATCGATCGGGCCAAGCAGGAATCAATCGACACCATCCTCGAGATGGCGGAGGTGAAGAAGGCCGCTCCAGGAAAGCGGCTCGTCGTGACGGGATGTCTCGCCGAGCGCTACAGAGACGAACTGCGGGCGCAAATTCCCGAGATCGATGCGGTCCTCGGTACGGGCGAGGTCCCACAGATTGTAGAAGTCCTCAACCACCCCCCAACCGCTTTGGTGGGGGACAGTCCCCCACCCGCGCCAAAAGGGGGACAGTCCCCCCGTTCAGCGCCCGTGGCGTTTTACCGGAACCGACACCAGCCGCTGGGATCACGCACCGAGCTGCCGACGTACCTTTACGACGCCAGCACGCCGCGGCATCTGGCCACGCCGCGACACTACGCCTATGTGAAGGTGGCGGAAGGCTGCGACTACACCTGCGCGTTCTGCATCATTCCGCGGCTGCGTGGCCACTATCGATCGCGGCCCGCGGACGAGATCGTCCGCGAAGCGCAGGCACTCGCCGATCGCGGCGTCAAGGAGCTCCTGCTCATCAGCCAGGACACGACGTTCTATGGCAACGACCTCGGAGAGCGCGGCGCACTTGGCCGGCTGCTGCGACGGTTGAATCAGGTGGACGGCCTGGAGTGGATCCGGTTGCTGTATCTCTACCCGACGACCATCGATGATGGAATGCTCGACGCCATGGCCGAATCCGAGAAGGTCTGCAAGTACATCGACCTTCCACTGCAGCATGCGTCTGACGCGGTGCTGAAGCGCATGCGCCGTCCCGGCACCCGCGCCGGCTACGAGCGCCTGCTCAACCGGATTCGGACCCGCGTCCCCGGTGTGGCGCTGCGCACGACATTCATCGTCGGCTTCCCAGGAGAGACCGAGGACGACTTCGCGCACCTCTCAGCGTTCGTGTCGGCCGTCGGCTTCGACCACATCGGCGTCTTTACCTACTCGCACGAGGAAGGCACGCGTGCCGGCGAGTGGAACGACGACGTGCCACCGGCATCCAAGAAAAGGCGGCGCGATCGGCTGATGGCGCAGCAACGGGCCATCGTGGCGGCGGCGCAACAGCGCCGGATTGGCTCCCGCGTCAGGCTCGTCGTAGACGGACCCTCTCCCGAGCACGAGCTCGTGCTCCGCGGCCGACTGGCCTCCCAGGCCCCTGAAATCGACCCGGTCGTCTACCTGACGGAGTGTGACCCGACGGAGCTGGCGGCGGGCCAGTTCCTCGACGGCGAAGTGGTCGGCGCACGGGACTACGACCTGGTGGTACGGCCCCTGATTGCCTCGTCGGTTGTGTTATCATAAGTAGTTCGAGATACGTCCCGAAGGGCAACCTGAGTGGGCTTAGCGCCCACTTTTTTGTTTTAGGGGGGCTCGCGCCGCATGGACGCGTTGGCTCGCATCCGTGAGGCTGCGGAGCGGGTGGTGGCGGACCACGGCCTGGACCTGTTCGACGTCGAGCTCGCGCGCGAGTCACAGGGGTGGGTGGTGCGCGTGACCATCGATCGCGCCGGGCCCGCGGCGACACCGGAAGACAGCGTCAGCATCGAGGATTGTTCGACGGTCAGCCGCGAGCTGAGTGCGATCCTCGACGTCGAGGATCCGTTGGACCGGACGTACACTTTGGAAGTGAGTTCACCGGGGCTCGATCGACCGCTCCGGAACGAGGCTGACTTCCAGCGATTCGCCGGACGGCTGGCCAGCCTCGTGCTCACTGAGCCGGTGGACGGGCAGACGTTTTTCAACGGACGGATTGGCGGCGTCGAAAACGGCGAGGTCGTGATTCACGTGGGAAAGAAGAATCGAGCGCACCGGATCCCCGTGGCCCGGATCAAACGGGCGCGACTCGAGATCGAGTTTTAGGCTCGCAAGAGCGTCAGGACAACTGAATAGCGAGAAGTACAAGCGATGATGAGCCCTCTCCAGCAACTGATCGACACAATCGCCAAAGAGAAGAACATCGAGCCGACCGTGATCATCTCGGCGATCGAGGACGCGGTGCTGGCTGCCTCTCGCAAGGCGTACAAGTCGAATGAGAACCTCAAGGCGCGCTTCAACGCCGAATCGGGTCAGGTGGATCTCTTCGCGGTGAAGCAGATCGTCGACACGGTGAACGACCCGGCGCTGGAAGTGTCCTTGAGCGAGGCGCAGCAACTCTACGGGGACGAAGCCGAAGTGGACATGGAGATCGAGTTCCCCAAGCCGACCGACGTCCTCGGGCGCATCGCCGCGCAGACGGCCAAGCAGGTGATCTTTCAGAAAGTGCGAGAGGCCGAGCGCGAGAACATCTTTGCCGAGTACAACCAGCGGATCGGCGAGGTCGTGAACGCGACCGCCAAGCGATTCGAGAACGGCGACATGATCGCTGAGATCAGCGGCCGCGTCGAAGCCGTGCTGCCGCGCAAGGAGCAGTCACGCGCCGAGAGCTACAACCCCGGTGATCGCCTGCGCGCGGTGATCAAGGGCGTCAACCGCTCCACCAAAGGGCCGCAGATCGTCCTGTCCCGCACCGATCCAGCGCTGCTGATCAAGCTCTTCGAGCAGGAAGTGCCGGAGATCTACGACGGTACCGTGATGATTCGCGGTGCCGTGCGCGAGGCCGGCGACCGCGCCAAGGTCGCGGTGTACTCGCGCGAGCGCGACGTCGATCCGGTTGGCGCGTGTGTTGGCATGAAGGGCACGCGCGTCCAGGCGATCATCCGGGAACTCCGCGGCGAGAAGATCGACATCGTCGAGTTCTCCGATGATCCGGTGGCATTCGTGACGAACGCGCTGAGCCCCGCGAAGGTGCAGCGCGTTTCAATCGTCGATGACCGCGAGAAAGTAATGGAGGTCATCGTCGAAGACAAACAGTTGTCATTGGCAATTGGTAAAAAGGGACAGAACGTGCGTCTGGCGGCGAAGCTGACCGGCTGGCGCATCGACATCAAGAGCGAGGAAGAGAAGCGGCGCGAGATCGAGGCACAGCTCGAGGGGCTGGCGATCGGCACGCCCGCCGCTGACGCGGGCGAGTCCGCAGAGGGTGAAGCCCCGGTCGCTGCGGAGGCCGCGGTCGAACCCGCCGAGGACGTCCAGACGGTCGACGGCGCGCCGGCCGACAGCGCCGATTCCGACCCACAGACGGCGGATATACACGCCGAGGCGGCGGAGGAGACGCCCGAACCCGAAGCCCGGTAGGACCGAAGACGCGCGGGAATGGTCCCGCAGGCGTCGAGTGGGATTGCAATCGAGGTAACAGTTGGCAACAGTCCGGATTTACAAAGTCGCGGAACTGCTGGGGACGACCAGCCAGGAAGTGATGGCACTGCTGAAGCGCGATCACGGCATCGAGGTGAAGAGCGCCTCGAGCACGATCGAGGAGGTCGTCGGTCGCCAGTTCGTCGAGCGCCTCGCGCGCCAGCGTGGTGTAACACTGCCGAGCGGCGACATCTTCGCCGAGGGCGCGGCGGCGAAGGTCCCCGGCAAGAAGCCGACGCTCGCCAAGAAGGCGGCGCCGGAACCAGCCAAACCCGCCGGGCCGACGCTGGGTCCGCCGCGACTGGTGAAGGCCGCGAAGGCCATTCATCAGGCCGAACGTGCGGCGGCCGCCGCCGCGGTCGACGCCCCGCCCGACGAAGCCCCCGCCGTCGCCGAGGCTCCCGAGCCTGAGGTCGACGAAACGCTGGAGGTCGTCGAAACGCACGCTCCTACCGGCGCCGTCCCGGCAGTGGAACCCCCGCAGGTGTCCGCGGCCGCTTCGGCTGTTTCGGAGGAGTCTGCCGGCGAAGTCGAGGCCCCGTCTGCCGCTCCCGCTGAGACCCTCATCGCGGCGGCATCAGCCGAGCCGGCTCATCAGACGCCGCCGGCCGCGGGGCGCCTCGTGCCGCCGACGATTCGGCTGCGCATCGAAGAAGCGGGCGCACCGACGCCTCAGCCGAGAGCTTCGACGCCGGCGCCACGGTCGCAACAGCACGCCACCCCACGCCCGACGATCGTCGGGCCAGCTTCGCGAACCGGGACACCGACCATCGCGCCGCCGCGGCCAGGCGGCACGCCACCCCGGCCTCCGGCGCCGACCGGGCCACGGCCCTCGTACCCGGCGCAGCCGCTCGGCGGTCCGCGCCCGCTCCCGTCGCAGCCGGTACGGCCACAGCAGCAGCCCGGATATGGTGCGCGGCCAGGCGTTCCGTCGCGTCCAGGTGCGCCGTCAACGCCCGGCGCCCGTCCGGCCGGACCAGCCGGCTATCGTCCGCCGGGCTATCGACCGTCGTTCCCACCAGGCGGTCAGCGCCGCTCGTCGCAGCGCCCTGCGGAGCGCCCCCAGGCTCCCGCTGCCGCCGCGGCGCCGCCGCCGATCACGAAGTCGATCACTCTCGCCGAGGGCATGACGGTCAAGGATCTGGCGGACAAGCTCGACGCGCGCGTCAAGGACGTCCTGAAGAAGCTGCTCGAGCAGGGAAAGATGATGACCATCAACTCCACGCTCGACAGCGACACCGCCATGTCGGTGGCGCGTGAGTTCGGCGCGGACGTGCAGATGCGCACGTTCGAACAGGAGATGGTGGACGTCGAGTCGGCCGAGAGCAAGCCCGAGGATCTCAGCTCGCGCGCACCGGTCGTCACGGTCATGGGTCACGTCGACCACGGCAAGACGACGCTTCTCGACGCCATTCGCGAGACTCGCGTCGCCGAGCGTGAAGCTGGCGGCATCACGCAACACATCGGCGCCTATCACGTGCAGGTCGGCGATCGCAGCGTGGTCTTCCTCGACACGCCGGGTCACGAAGCGTTCACGATGATGCGTTCGCGCGGCGCCAAGGTGACCGACGTCGTCGTGCTGGTTGTGGCGGCCGATGATGGCGTCATGCCGCAGACGAAGGAAGCCATCAACCACGCGAAGGCGGCCAACGTGCCGATCGTCGTCGCGGTCAACAAAATCGACAAGCCGGGCGCGAACCCCGACAACGTCAAGCGCGAGCTCGCCGAACTCGGCCTCGTGCCGGAAGCCTGGGGCGGCACCACCGTCACGGTCGACGTGTCTGCGAAGAAGCGGCAGAACCTGGATCTGCTCCTCGAGATGATCCTGCTCTCGTCGGACATCCTCGAGCTCAAGGCGAATGCCAAGAAGGCGGCCATGGGCACCGTGCTCGAGGCCAAGCTCGATCGCGGCCGTGGTCCGGTCGCGTCGATCCTCGTGCAGGACGGCACGCTGCGCATTGGCGACAACTTCATCGCCGGCTCGATGGTGGGCAAGGTCCGTGCGCTCATCGACGACCGCGGCCGTCAGACGAAGCAGGCAGGGCCGTCGACTCCCGTCGAGGTCCTGGGTCTGACGGGGCTGCCGCAGCCCGGCGACACGTTCCAGGCGATTGGCGATGCGGTGAAGGCGCGCCAGATTGCGCTCTTCCGGCAGGAGCAGGCGAAGGTCAAGGCGCTCGGCGCCAAGGGCAGCCGCCTGACTCTGGAATCGCTCAAGGACGCCATCACCGAAGGTGGCGTCAAGGAGCTCCCGCTCATCGTCAAGGCCGACGTGCAGGGCTCGGCGGAAGTGCTTGCCGACTCGCTGCAGAAGCTGAGCGACGAGCGCGTCAAGATCCGCATCATCCACTCCGGCGTCGGCGCGATCAACGAGTTCGACGTCCTGCTGGCGTCAGCCGGCAACGCCATCGTCATTGGCTTCAACGTCCGCCCGGATCGGAATGCGGCGGACGTTGCCGAGCGCGAGAACGTGGACATCCGCCTGCACTCGGTCATCTACAACGTAACCGAGGAAATCAAGAAGGCGATGACCGGTCTCCTCGAGCCGACGCTCAAAGAGAGCCGACTCGGATCGGCGACCGTGCGCGAGCTGTTCAAGGTACCGAAGGTCGGTACGATTGCCGGCTGCATGGTCATCGACGGCCGGATCACGCGTTCGGGCGATGCCCAGGCACGTCTGCTCCGCGACAACGTGGTCGTGCACGAAGGCAAGATCTCGTCGCTGCGCCGCTTCAAGGACGACGTGTCGGAGGTCAAAGCCGGCTTCGAGTGCGGCATCGCCTTCGAGCGTTACAACGACCTGAAGGTGGGCGACGTCATCGAGGTGTTCGTGATCGAGAGGGTCGCTACGCTTGCGTGATGAGGAAGGACTTCGTCCTGCGTCCTTGCTATGGTCATCGCACTTCTCTCTCTCGAGCTGCACTTCGCCATGGCGCGGTCGCTGAAGGACAAGCGCATGGTCCTTCGCGGGATTAAGGACCGCATCCAGAAGCACAACGTGGCCATGGCCGAAGTCGAGCATCAGGAGCTCTGGCAGCGTGCGGGGCTCGCGATCGTGACGGTAGCGACGAGTGAGGATCGCGCCGAACAGGAGCTGGAAAGCGTAATCGCGGAAATCGAGCGCCACGAGCCGGGCACGGTGTCGAGAAGCGAGATCGAGTTTCTTGCATAGATGGATCGCGGGGCTGAAGCCCCGCCTCCACAAACTCGTAGTAGCGCAGCGTCAGCCCGGGAAAAATCGTACGTAGGCCCGAGCTTTAGCTCGGGCGATCATCGACGTAGGCCCGAGCTTTAGCTCGGGCCCCTGTGGTCTGTAGCCCGTAGCCCTAGACGTGAACCGCACCATCCGCCTCGCCCAACAGATCCGTCTCGAAGTCGGGGAGATCCTGGCGCGTCAGGTCCACGATCCCGGCGTCGGCTTTCTCACGCTCACGCGCGTGAAGGTCACCGACGATCTGCTGCAGGCCCGCATTTTCTACACCGCGATGGGCGATCCTGAGGAGCGTAAGAGGACGGCGCGCGCGCTGGATCGGGCACTGCCCTTCATCCGCCGGGCGCTGGGTCAGCGCCTGCAGCTGCGTCGTGTGCCCGAGATCACGTTCCGCTACGATGAATCCGTGGCGCACCAGGCGCGCGTCGAGGAGCTGCTCGAAGACATCAAGCGCGAGGACGCCCTCCGCGCGGCGGCGAAACCATCAGAGGCCGGCGATTCAGACGATGAGTGAGGGACGGCAGGAGGCGATCGGGCAGGTGGTCGCCGCGATCCGGGCGCAACAACGGTTCGTGCTGAGCTCGCACGCGCGGCCCGACGGCGACGCCATCGGTTCGCAACTGGCGATGGCGTATGCCCTCGAGGCGCTGGGCAAGAGCGTGACGCTGGTCAACCGCGACCCCGTGCCGACGCCGCTCAAGCCTTTTCCCGGCACCGATCGGATTGTGGTGGCGGAGCGGGCGGACGGCGACTTCGATGCCTCGATCATCATGGAGTGCAGCACCCTCGAGCGCACGGGCGTGTCCGGGCTCGATCGCCCCGTGGTGATCAACATCGACCACCACCAGGGCAATACCGGCTACGGCACGGTCAACTGGTTCGAACCCTCGGCCGCGGCCTGCGCCGAGATGATCTACGACCTCATCGTCGCGCTTGGCGTGCCACTGACGGCCCCGATGGCGACTCACCTCTACGTCGGCATCCTCACCGACACGGGCTCGTTCCACTACTCCGGTATCACCTCACGCACGTTCGACATCTGCCGCGTGCTCGTGGACGCGGGGGTCGATCCGCCGCGCGTCGCCCGTGCTGTGTTCGACAGCAACACGCTCGGGCGCCTTCGCCTGTTTGGCTCGGTGCTGAGCAGCATCGAACTTGCGCACGACGGACGTGTCGCGGTCATGCGCGTCGATCAGGCGATGGCGGCGAACGCCGGCGGCACCTACGAGGACACCGAGGGGTTGATCAACCTGCCGCTGACCGTGAAAGAGATCCGCGCGTCGGTCTTCTTCAAGGAAATGGGACCCGGCGACTATCGCGTGAGTCTGCGCTCGAAGGGCTCGATTGATGTCGCGGCCGTTGCGCGCGGCTTCGACGGCGGCGGACACAAGAATGCGGCTGGCTGCAGCGTCCGCGGCGACTACGCGGCGGCGCGTGCGGCCATTCTCGAGGCGCTGATCCCCGCCATTGCGGCGGGCCTCGTGCACGATCCCGACGTGCCGGCGCTGGCATGACGCGCCCCCCGGCACGCCCCGGCGCGCCGGAAGGCGGGCTCGTCGTCGACAAGCCCGCCGGTCCCACGTCTCACGACGTCGTCGCGCTGGCGCGGCGGTCCCTCGGACAACCGAGAGTCGGACATACCGGCACGCTGGATCCGATGGCGACCGGCGTCCTGCCGCTGCTCCTGGGTCGCGCCACGCGGCTCGCGCGCTTTCTCGCAGCCGATCGCAAGAGCTACGAAGCCGCCGTCCGCTTCGGCCAGGCAACGAGCACGTATGATGCGGAGGGGACGCCGGTCGGTCCCGCGACGCGGACGGTGCCGGATCGAGCGGCGATCGAGGAGATGCTCGAGCGATTTCGCGGCCGCTTCGATCAAGTGCCGCCAATCGTGTCAGCCAAGAAAGTCGGAGGACACCGCGCCTATACGCTCGCTCGCGCCGCAGCGCCGGTGACACTTGCGCCCGTCGCGGTCGAGGTGAGCCGGTTGGAGATGGTCCGACTCGAAGGGGCCGTCGCGACGCTGCACATCGACTGCTCTGCCGGCTTCTACGTCCGGTCGCTCGCTCACGACCTCGGTGCCGCGCTTGGTGTCGGAGCGCACCTGGCAGCGTTGCGCCGTACGCGGAGCGGGCCCTTCGTTCTAGACGACTGCGTGTCGATCGAGCAGCTTGCCGACGCGTCCGGCGAGACTGAGGTACGGCTGATCGGGATGGTGGATCTCCTGCCCGATCTGCTCGCGCGATCCCTGTCACCCAGCGAGGCTGAAGGAGTGACGCGAGGGCGCGACGTCAGCAACCCATGCGAGCCCACAAACGATTGTCCGCCAGCACGTTTCGTGCGCCTCCTGGCCCCTGACGGACGCCTCGCCGCGGTGGCCGAAGCGCGCCGCGATGCTTTGCATCCCCTTGTCGTCCTGTTGTAAACTGTGGTGTTTCTGAGTAGCCTGAAACAGCTTACGGCGGCCTGGTCCTGACTGGGCCGTGCGTGGAGGACCGAGACTTGGCCCTGACGAAGGATCGAAAGACAGAACTGATTGGGTCGTATCGCACCCATGACTCGGATACCGGGTCCCCGGAGGTGCAGGTCGCGATTCTGAGCGAGCGCATCAGCTACTTGACCGAGCACTTCAAGAGCCACGCGAAGGACCATCACTCGCGGCGCGGTCTGCTGAAGCTTGTTGGCCAGCGTCGCCGGTTGCTCGACTATCTCAAGCAGAAGGATGCGGAGCGCTACGCCGACCTCATTCGGAAGCTCGGAATCCGCAAGTAGGGGGTGACCCGGGATCGATCGGGTTGCTCCAGTTTCCTCCCTTCGACGCCCGACGGATCCCATCACACCGGTCAAAACGCTGATGACACCAAGTTTTTCTATGCACACGCGCGAACTGCCGATTGGCTCGCAAACCCTCTCCATCGAGACCGGACGTCTTGCCAAGCAGGCGGACGGCGCCGTTCTCGTGCGCTTTGGCGACTCGGTCGTGCTCGTTACGGCCTGCTACGCACCGTCGGCGCGGGAAGGCATCGACTTTCTGCCCCTGACGGTCGACTACCGCGAGTACACCTACGCTTCTGGTCGGATCCCCGGCGGATTTTTCAAGCGCGAAGGGAAGCCGGCAGACAAGGAAGTGCTCACGAGTCGCGTGATTGATCGGCCGATTCGCCCGCTGTTTCCGTCCGGTTGGCGCCACGAAACGCAGGTCATCGCGCTGGTGCTCTCGGCGGACACGCAGAACGATACGGACGTCCTCGCCCTCACCGGCGCTTCAGCGGCGCTCGCGCTTTCTGAGATTCCGTTCCACACTACCATCGCCGGCGTGCGCGTAGGCCTCGTCGACGGCCAGTACGTGATCAACCCGACCTATGAGCAGCGGAAGCGCAGCAAGCTCGATATCACCGTGGCTGGCAGCAAGGATGGCCTGGTGATGGTTGAGGCGGGCGCCAAGGAAACGAGCGAAGAGGAAGTTATCCAGGCGCTGGAAGCCGGGCACGACGCGATCAAGAAGATCGTCGACATGATCGACGACCTGGCGAAGGTTGCCGGCAAGCCAAAGCTCACTGTCGCGAAAAAGGAGATCGGCACCGAGTTCTACCGCGAGGTCGAGGAGAAGATCTACGTTCCGCTCAGCGAAGCGATGCGGATCCGGGGGAAGATCGAAAACTACGACCGCGTCGATCAAGTGCAGGACGAGCTGATTGCCTCGATCCCCGAAGGCGAGGTGCAGCGTAAGGTCGAAGCGAAAGCCATCTTCAAGGAGCTGAAGGAGAAAGTGCTCCGCGCGGAGGTGCTGGAGCATCGCGTGCGACTCGACGGCCGCCGCTTCGACGAAGTGCGCCCGATCTGGAGCCAGGTGAGCGTGCTGCCGCGGACGCACGGCTCGGCGGTCTTCACCCGCGGCGAGACCCAGGCGCTCGTCACCTGCACGCTGGGCACTGACGACGACCAGCAGAAGATCGAGCACGTCGAAGGCGAGATCTACAAGCGCTTCATGCTCCACTACAACTTCCCGCCGTTTTCGGTCGGCGAGGTTGCATTCCTTCGCGGACCCGGACGCCGTGAGGTCGGACACGGCGCGCTCGCCGAGCGTGCCCTGACGCCGGTGGTGCCCGGCGAAGAAAAATTCCCCTACACCATCCGCATCGTCTCGGACATCCTCGAAAGCAACGGCAGCTCGTCGATGGCGTCCGTCTGCGGGGGATCGATGTCGATGATGGATGCGGGCGTGCCGCTGGTCTCCGCCGTCGCCGGCATCGCCATGGGCCTGATCATGGACGAGGCCTCAGGCAAGTACGCGGTGCTGAGCGACATCGCGGGCGCCGAAGACCACTACGGCGACATGGACTTCAAGGTTGCCGGCACGGGGAGCGGCATCACCGCGTTGCAGATGGACATCAAGGTCACCGGCATCACCGCGCAGGTCCTGCGCGAAGCGCTCGAGCAGGCGCGGGCCGGCCGGATGCACATCCTCGGCGAGATGGCGAAGACGCTGGCGTCGCCGCGAAACACCGTGTCGTCGAATGCGCCGCGCATCATCACGATCAAGATTCCCGTCGACAAGATCCGCGACGTGATCGGGCCCGGCGGCAAGATGATCCGGTCGATCATCGAACGGACCGGCGTGAAGATCGATGTCGAGGACGATGGCCGCGTGAACGTCGCGTCAGTCGACGAGGCGTCGGCCCAGAAGGCAATCGGCATTATCCAGGAGCTGACGGCCACGCCCGAACTCAACAAGACTTACATGGGGAAGGTGCAGCGGATTACGGATTTCGGCGCCTTCGTCGAGATCATGCCCGGCACGGATGGCCTGCTCCATGTCTCGGAAATCGCGAACCACCGCGTGAAGGACGTCCGCGACGAGCTGAAGGAAGGCGAGCAAATCCTCGTGAAGGTCATCAACATCGACCCGACCGGCAAAATCCGGCTCAGCCGCAAGGCGCTGATCAATGAAGGCGCTGCGGGCGAGCCGGCGCCGGCAGGCGCAGGCGCGGAAAGCGGCGGCGGGGACCGTCCCGAACGTCCGCGCCGGGACGATCGCGGCCGGAGGCACTGAGCGGCGCTGGCCGCACTAAGTGCGGCCAGCACGGCCCGACGTCAGTCGGGCGACGGCGGGGTGAAAGCCCCGCCTCCCCCTACAGACAACTTTCGCCAAACCGATAGCGTCTTAAGCGATGGTGTGGGTTTCCAGAGACGGGCGCTCTCGGAGTGACACCATTCTGCTTGCCCTGGTGCTGGTGTCCGTCTTCGGTGTCGCCTACGCCTCCCGCGGACCGCAGGAGGGCGCGCAAGCCCAGCGCTCGTTCAACCTAACTGCGCGAAAGTATGCCTTCACGCCGGTGCGGCTCGAGGTTGTACAGGACGACCTCGTGAAAGTGACGATGACCAGCGCCGACATCGCCCACAGCTTCACTATCGATGCTTACCGCATCGACAGGCGCGTGGGACCGAAGCAGACGGTCACGTTCGAATTTCGCGCCCATCAGCCCGGCACCTTCAAGATCTACTGCAAGCTCACGCAGGACGCGCGCTGCAAGGACATGCACGGCGAGCTCATCGTCGCGGCGCGGCCGCACTGAGCGACCTGCACATTCCCGACAAACTGGAAGCTCACGGAGCGAGCACAGGCCGAGCCTCGGATTGGTCCGACTGAGGTCGGGCCCTACTGCAGTCCGGCTCGCTGGCCTGACTGAAGTGGGACCCTGCTGCAGCAAGACGCCTTCAGCAGTAGGGCCGCACTTCAGTGCGGCCGGACAGTGGACGGCGGCGTCCATGCGCGCGCCGCCTCGAGCCGTTCCTCGAGCGGCGGATGGCTGTAGAACAGCCACTCGACCAGACGCGATGGACGATCTTCTGCGAGATTCTGTGCGCCAAGCCGCCGCATGGCGGTCACGAATGCGCCTGGGTTGCTGGTGAGATCGAGCGCGAATCGATCGGCTCGCCGCTCGTGGCGCCGGGACAGCGCGAGGCCGAACGGCATCAGGACGAGCGAGGCCACGCCGGCCGCCGCAAGGAGCAGCGGCACACCTGCGGGATCGGTCAGCGCCTGGAGCCCCAACCTCCCCCCAATCGTGCGCAGCGTAAAGTCGGCAGCAAAGAATCCGAGCAGAATCAGCGCAGTTTCCAGCGCTAGCGCGCGCCAGATGTCGTGGTGAACGTGATGGCCAAGCTCGTGCGCGAGCACCACCTCGATCTCGTCATCCGAGGTACTGCTCCAGCATCGTGTCCGAGACGAGAAT
Organism: Vicinamibacteria bacterium; assembly: GCA_963800785.1. Classification (GTDB taxonomy): domain Bacteria; phylum Acidobacteriota; class Vicinamibacteria; order Vicinamibacterales; family JAENWD01; genus JAENWD01. Next base: position 454,279 of record CAWDCH010000016.1, on the reverse strand, counting down.
TCGCCGGGTGGCGCCGAGGCCTGTCAGCGCGGCGTTGGCCTTCCGTGTTTTAGCGCCCAGGGCCCACTCGTAGACGCCGAGGATACGCGTCCCGGCACGCGCCGCCAGCATCTCGAGCCGGGCACGGAGCTCCTGACGGCGTAAAGGCGTGAAGGAAAAGAACAGCGGAAGAAGCAGAACGGGTGCGACGTTCGCCAGGCCGATGATCAGAACGGCAAAGACGGCACCGGCAATGGCCCACCACCAGCCGGGCACCTGGGCCATCGTGTAATAGACCAACAGAAGGGCCGGCAAGCCGAGAAGGACGCCGACCGCGAGCCCTTTCAGATAGTCGTTCAACCACCCACGAAACGACTGTCTGGAGAGCTCATAGCGGCGCTCGAGAACGAACCCGCTGAAGATCGCAAGTGGGACCGAGACGACCGAGTGCAGGGCTCCCAGCGCGAGCGCGACGAGCACAATCGCGAGATAGAAACGGCCGCCGGTGAGCTGGAGGGCGACATCGCGAAGGAGCGCGGCTCCTCCGGAGACGACAAGCGTCACCAGCAGGATGCCGCTCCAGGCGAGGTCGAGGAGCTCCGCTCGACGCTTGAGTCGATGGTAGCGGGTAGCTTTGTCTTCGGTCACTTCCCCGTCAGGTGAATGCCGCCGTTGGTGGTCTCCAGCTCGATGGGCGGCCCACCCCCATTCAGTTTACCTTCGAGGCGCCTGCGGTTCTGCTCTCCGATGGTCTCCAGTTGCAGATTGTCGACACCGAGGCCGCCGTTGACGACGCGAGCCGACACGTTCGCGCCAGCGTCCTTCGGCAGTTCGACGTTGACCCCGCCGTTGACGGTCTCTGCGCGCAGCCCGCCCTTGCCAACGCCATTCAGCGCCAGACGCACTCCGCCGTTCGTGGTCGACACGCGCAGCGTCCCTGACACCTGCTCCGCCTCGACGCCGCCGTTCGTCGTCGATGCCTCGACGTCGTTGGGTACGCCGATGAGCTTGATTCCGCCGTTCACGGTTCGCGCGACGACATTGATACTCGCAGGGACCTTCACGAAGAACTTGATGTCGACGCCGCCTCGAAAGGTCTTGGGCGGCTTGGCCTCGAGGCGCACCGCGTCGGGCTTGACGTCCTCTCGCATTTCGACCCTGCCGAGCAGCTCTTTGGCGGCCTCGTCGGTGGAGGCCTTGGCGCGCCGTTCGGCCCGAATCTCGATGGCTGTCCCCGATCCCGGTTCGACCTGCACGAGCCCGTTGACGTTCACGACCTCGAATCGGCCCCCAGGCATCACGTTATAGCTCCGCGTCCAGGTGTCGCTGGACTGACCGGAGACCATCCCAAGGCTGAAGTCGCCGTTCCCGAGACTGATGTCGCAGGCGGTTGCCGTGAGGGCGAAAGCCAGGCAACCAGCCAGGACGGTGACGCGCGAGCGGAACAGAGGTGTCATGTCTCCTTCTCCTCTGCGGATATACGGGGAGGGGCGGGGGCAGGTTTCTGCTGAGCGCAGGGCTCCGCTAATTCAGCCGGACAGAAATGAGCTTCGACACGCCCGGCTCCTCCATGGTCACGCCGTACAGACGATCGGCAATCTCCATCGTCTTGCGGTTGTGCGTGATGAGGATGAACTGGGTGTGGTGCAGCATGCCTTTCAGCATCTCGACGAACCGTCCGATGTTGGCGTCGTCCAGCGGCGCGTCGATCTCGTCGAGCAGACAGAACGGGCTGGGCTTGTACTTGAAGATGGCGAACATCAGCGCGATTGCGGTCAGCGCTTTCTCACCGCCTGAAAGGAGCTGCACGTTCTGGAGCCGCTTTCCTGGCGGCGAGGCCACGATGTCGATGCCGCTTTCGAGCGGATCGGTTTCGTCGATGAGGGTGATGCCGGCATGGCCGCCACCGAACAGCGTCGAAAACGTCTGCTGGAAGTTGCGGGTGATCGCCTCGAACGCTTCCTGGAAACGAACTTTCGAGGTCTCGTCGATCCGCTTGATCGCTTCGTTCGTGGCGGCGATCGAATCAACCAGATCCTTCCGCTGCGTTGTCAGGAACTGGTGCCTGACCTCGAGCTCGTCGAACTGCTCGATCGCCATCATATTCACCGGGCCGAGGCGATCGATCTTGGCGCGCAGGCCCGCGATCGCCTCTTCGGCGGTCAGCGTGCGGACCGCTTCGACACGGGCCGGGCCCGCACTGAGGTCATCCGTCACCGGCGCCAGCGAATCTATCTCGATTGGCCGCCCGAACGGATCGACGTCCACAGCGTCGGTCGACGCGCGATCCTCTTCCTCGATGCCTTCGTCCACCGACAGCGCCGTCGTGTCAGGCGTGGCCGCACCTGCTCTCTCGAGCTCGTCGACTTCAGCTACGACGGCGTCGAGCGTCGCCTGTACCGTTTCCAGGCAAGTTGAACCCAGATGCGTCAGATCGCTCTCGGCAGTAGCGCGAGCGATCTCCAGCTCACTCGCCTCGCCGCGAATCGTGTCGAGCGTGCCGCGGGCGTCGCGGACTGCGCGCTCTTCGCCCTCCACGTTGCCGCGCAGCACGCCCGCTGCCGTTTCGGCGGCGTGGACATCGGACCTGATCGTCTCGAGCTCGATCACCGCGGCATCGAAGCGAGCCAGCGCTTCGGCAGTCTCGACCTCGAGCGCGGAGCGCCGATCGGATTTCTGCGTGCGTTCGGCGGCGAGTGCCGCCAAGCGCATCTCCATTTCCCGCGACGACTCCTCGAGGCGCACGACCTCGGCTGCGAGCGCGGTTCGTCGCTCGATGAGCGCTGCGTGGGCGGCCTTCGCCTCCGCAACACGCGACGCGCGCGACTCGACCAGGACACGGGCGTCCGACAGGCGCTGTTGCGCGGCCGTGAACGACGCCTCCAGCTCACGCTGCCGCGTCTCGAGTTCTGCGACGGATTGCTGCGCTTCAGCCCTCCTCGCGTCGTGACGTGCCGCCTCTTCATTGGCGCGGCGCCGTTCGCTCGTGAGGAGCTCGCCTTTGCGTTCGAGCCGCGTCCCTTCGTCCGCGAGCCGGGCGAGCTGCGCTTCGACGCCGACAATGCCCTTCTCGAGCTCGTGTAGCTGGGCGCTGCGCTGTTCGATCGAGGACGTGGTTTCCGTGACGCGATCGGCTGCGCTCGACAGCGCCGTGGCGATGGCGGCGACCGACTCGCGGCCCTCGTCGATCCGCGCGCGCAGCTCCCGGATCTCGTTCTTCGTGGCAAGAATCCCACGGGCATCGTGGCGGCCACCGCCGACGACGACATAACGCCCGCGCACGATGTCGCCATCTGGAGTCGCGACGTCCGCGCCGGTGACTCGGGCTGCCGCGATTGCCGCGTCCAGCGATTCCGCGACGTAGGCCCGGGGCAGAACGGCGCGCACTGCAGCCTCGTACGGACCCGTGGCGCGAACGACCGCATCCAGCGCGATCGCACCGTCCACGGCCGGCAGCGGTTCGCGCTCGACGACGCCCTCGTCGACCACCACGAATCCGCAGCGGCCAGCGTCGCGGGTGCGAAGCAGGTCGAGCCCGTTGGACGCCTGTTGATAGGTCGACACGACGACGTGCTGGAGAAGATCTCCAAGGAGTGCCTCTACCGACCGCTCGTAGCGACGGTCGACATCCAGCCAGTCGGCGACTGCGCCATGCTGATCGACCGAGCCATTCGCCTCGGCCAGAACCAGTCGAGCGCCTTCGGTGAAGCCGGCGCGAGCCGCTTCGAGCTCTTCGAGCGATGCGAGGCGCGCGACGAGACCGGCGAGATCGTGCTCGCGCGTGCGAAGTTCCTGCGCGAGCCGCGCGTGTTCGGCGCGAGCTTCAGCGAGGACGACATCGAGTTGCGCACGCTCGCGCTTTGCCTGCGCGAGCGACTCCTGGGCATCGGCCAGCGCGCGCTCGGCGCTGACGCGACTTTCTGCAAGACGCTCGCTTTCAACACGGAGGTCCGTCTCTTCGACGTCGAGGCGCGACAGATCGTCGCGCACCCGCTCGCCCGCGGCGGCCGCATTGTCGATGGCGTGACGCAGCGTCGCGGCGTGGCTGATCGCGCCAAACACCTCTCGACGGGCTGCCTCGACGTCGCTCTCGAGTCCTTCGATTTCGCGTGAGGCGAGCGCGTAGGCGTCATTCTCGGACGTGAGGCTCGCCTCGGCCTCGATCAGTGCCTGCTCGGCGCGGCCGGCGCGGTCACGCCGCTCCTCGAGCTCGAGCCGCTGCGGCTCGCGACGCGCACTCAGCGTCTCGAGCTCCTGCGCCAGCTCGGTCATGCGCGTGCCAAGCACATCGATCTGCTGCCGGTTCAGCTCGACCTGCTGCTCTGTGCGACGAATCTCGAGCTCGTGTGCATGCGAGCGCTCGCGCGTCGCCGTCACGCGGGCATCGTGCTCGGCAACCTCGATGCGCAACGCGCTCAGCGTGTTCTCGTGCGCGGCCACGGCCGCTCCGGCGATCGACTCACGCTCGCGCATGTCGCTGAGCCTGCGGCGAGCCGAGTCGATGGACTGCGAGAGCTCGCGGTACTTGCGCGCGAAGAGCACCTTCTCCCAGCGCCGCAGCTCGTCGTGCAATCGCTGATGCCGGCGCGCCTTGCCGGCCTGTCGCTTCAGGCTGCCGCGCTGCTTTTCGACTTCGAAAACGATGTCGTCGACGCGCGTCAGGTTCTGTTGAGCAGCGTCGAGCTTGAGCTCGGCGGAGCGTCGGCGCGCTTTGTACTTGGTGATGCCCGCCGCTTCTTCGATCAGCTGACGTCGATCGGTTGGCCGCGACGAGAGGATCATGCCGATCTTGCCCTGCTCGATGATCGCGTAGGCCTTGGCGCCAAGGCCCGTATCCATCAGGAGCTCGTGGATGTCCCTGAGTCGACAGTGCTCGCCGTCGATCAGGTATTCGCTCTCGCCCGAGCGATAGAGTCGGCGAATCAGCTCGACGTCGCGGCCGGCTGGCCGGAACTCCTCGAGCACGTCTTCGGCCGGCGTTGGCGCCGCCAGCTCCTGCCCGTACCCGTGACCGTTTCCGTTGCCATGGCTGTTCGCCTTCGTCACGTCCACCGAGACGGTGGCGCTCGGCATCGTCGTCACACCGCTGAGGCGCAGGCGTACTTCGGCGGTGCCAGTCGGCTTCCGTACGTCGCTCCCGCTGAAGATGACGTCTTCCATCTTCTCGCCGCGAAGACTGCGGGCACTTTGCTCGCCCAGCACCCAAGTAATGGCGTCGGCAACATTGCTCTTGCCGCAGCCATTGGGGCCGACGATCGCGGTCACCCCGCGGTCGAAGGCGAGCTCCGAGCGATCGGAGAAGGATTTGAAACCGGCGATCTCTAGGCGTTCAAGCCGCATGCGGGCCTCGGGGCCAGTCGAATGGCCACTCGACGGAGCCGTTTCGTCCGCGCCGGAACCCGTACACACGGGTCCGAGGAAAGCGGGAGACGCCTCCTGAGAAATAGGGCCTCTGTCGAGGTAAGAAATCCGACAACGTGGTTGGCGCCCGGGGGCCGTTTCTACGCCTTGGGTGAAGCGTGAGGCCCGGCCGTCGAGAGCGGCGCCAGTGTAGCAAGGCCTACCAGTAGTGGCAAGCCTGAACTAGCAACCCAACCCGTTGTAGATGGGTTGGTCGCCCGCCCAAACCTCGCGACCTTTCGGTCGGCCCACTCCAATTTGGGATCAGGCCCCACGCCCCATTGGGGGGCCTGTCCCCACCGAAAGGAGCCGCGAGCGGCCGGCAGCGACGGCGACGAACTATCGAGGCTCGTTGCGCGCGGCCTTGGCCCGCGCGAGCTGCGTGAGCTGCTCGGCCTCGCGGAACAGGCTGATTGCGAACTGCGCCTGGGGATCGGATTCGATCAGGTGCTTGCGCGCCGCCGCGACACCGAAGAGCGCCAAGTCGATGTCGTGCCGAATCATCGCCTTGATGAACGTCAGATCTGCCTCGAACGCCTCCGCATCCATCTTCACGCCCTGCGAGGTGACGAAGCTCTTGAAGTCGTTCACCATCGCCGCGTCAACCGTGAAGTCTGGCGCCACGAACTTCCGATCCTTGCCGGTTGCGCCCGGACGCGTATCGCCCACGGCCGAGAACCGCTGGGCGAAGCCAGAGAACAGTTGCCGTGCGTAAAGCGTGCGCGCGAAGCGCGAGGGATTGAAGCCTTCAACCGGTCCGTCGAGCCGACGATCGGGCTCGACGCCGCCGCCGCTGTACACCCGGCGGCCGCTGTCCGTGTACTTCAAATCCTTGGGATCGTGTGGCCGATTCGCGTCCTGATCGCGCAGCGTGTACGACAGGTATTCGTCGAACGTACCATCCCACGGCCGCTGAATCAGACGACCGCTCGGCGTGTAGTACCGCGCCGTCGTCAACGCGAGTCCCGCGCCCTGGCTGACTCGATAGATCGACTGCACCAGCGCCTTGCCAAACGTCGTCTCGCCGACGATGAGCGCGCGATCGTGATCCTGAAGCGCGCCCGACACGATCTCCGACGCGCTTGCGCTGTTGCGATTCGTGAGCACGATCAGCGGCAGCGCGGTGTATTCGCTCTCCTCCGTGGCGTGGAAGTCCTGGTCGGAATTCGGCACGCGGCCCCGCGTATAGACAATCAGATCGCCCTTGCGAAGGAAGCGGTTCGATACCCGAATCGCCTGATCGAGCGGACCGCCCGGATTGCTGCGCAGATCGAGCAGCAGACGCTTCATGCCCTTGCCGCCCAGGTCGTCGAGCGCGCGGCCAAGATCGCGATCCGTGTTCTCGGCGAAATCCTGCAGACGGATGTACGCGGTCTGCTGATCGATCATGAAGTACGCGGGAATCGACGGGATCGTGATCTCGTCGCGCTGCACCGAGATCGCAATCAGCCCTTCGGCTCCCGGACGCTTGATCGAGACCTCGACGCTGGTGCCCTTTGGGCCGCGCAGCTTGCGGACCGCCTGATCGCTCGTCCAGCCTTTCGCGTCCTCACCGTCGATCTTGGCGATGATGTCGCCGCGACGGATGCCGAGTTTGTACGCCGGAGAGCCCTCGAAGATGGCCTGCACGGTAATGTCGCCGTCGACGACCTGAATCGTGATGCCGAGCCCGTAGTAGCGCCCTTCCTGCCGCTCGCGCAGCTGGGCGTACTGACGCGGATCCATGAAGCTCGAATGCGGGTCGAGCGTCTGGAGCATGCCGGAGATCGCGCCATAGACCAGGCGGTCGGACTCGACCTTGTCGACGTACCGCGACTCGATCACGGAAAGCGCGGTCGTGAACGTCCGGTAATTTTCGGTGAGCCGATCCTGGGACTGCGCGACGCCGCGGCCGAAGAGGCCACCCGCCACGGCCGAGACCGCGATGGTGAGCGCGCCGACGGAGACGAACCGTGAACGGGGCATGAAATCGATGCTAGCAAACAACCCCCATGCCAGCAATGATTTCCGCCCCATTTTTCGCCCCACCAGTCGCTTGACCCTGCTCCCGGGACGGTCTCATAATGGCGGTAAAGCCAGCCGTGTCGAAGGCTTGCACGGCAGGAAGGCTCGCGGCCCGGAGACGGCAGCCGTTCGTCCCCCGTTATCCCAAGGGAGTCGTTCTTATGTTCGGTTCCATCGGCATGCCGGAGCTGATCGTCATTTTCGTGATCGCGCTCATCATCTTCGGCCCACGCAAGCTGCCCGAGCTCGGTCGCTCGCTCGGCCGGAGCATCAACGAGTTCAAGCGCGCCTCGAACGAGCTCCGAAACACGCTCGAAGACGAGATCCGCATCGACGACCAGCGCACCACCGACGAAAAGCGCGCGGCGGCGGCAGCGGCGGCGGCAGCCCCTGCCCCGGCGGCGTCGCCAGTGCAGTCGGCGGCGGATGCACCAGTTGATGCCGGCCCCGTGTCCCGATCCACCGGCGCCGGCGCCTAGCTCCTCATGGCGCTGATCCCGTTTCCCGGGTCGAATGCGGCCCGCACCCCGGACGAGGATCTCGACGACGAGCTCGAATCCGAAGAAGCCGGCGGCAAGATGTCGTTCCTGGAGCATCTCGACGAGCTCCGGCAACGACTGATTGTCTCCATCCTCGCAATTGTCGTCGGCTTCCTGGTCGCGTTCCTCTTCATCGACCAGATCTTCGCGTTCATCATGCGGCCGCTGCAGCAGATTCTGCCGAGCGGGGGCCGGCTCATCTACACGGAGGCCACCGAGGCCTTCATGCTGCAGCTGAAGATGGCCGCGCTCGCCGGCGTGGTCATCGCCGCGCCCGTCATCATGTGGCAGCTGTGGCTGTTCATCGCGCCGGGGCTGTACTCGCGCGAAAAGCGTTTCGCGCTCCCATTCGTGCTGTTCTCGACGGTTTTCTTCGTCTCCGGCGTCGCTTTTTCACACTATGTCGTGTTCCCCACCGCGTGGAAGTTCTTCGCGAGCTTCAACAACGACTACCTGGAGTTCATGCCCAAGGTCTCCGAGGCCTTCGGGCTTTACGCGTATATGCTCCTGGCGTTCGGCATCATCTTCCAGATGCCCACGCTGGTGCTCGCACTGGCGCGGATGGGCGTCGTTACGGCCGGATTCCTCTGGCGCCATACGAAATACGCGATCCTCATCATTTTCATCGTGTCGGCGGTCATCACGCCGAGCAGCGACGTCGTGAACCAGTCTCTGATGGCCGTTCCGATGTTGGCACTCTATCTGCTCAGCATCGGCATCGCCTGGGTCTTTGGACGTAGAAGAGCGGCTCGAGCCGACGACTAACCTCAGACGCCAGGTTTGACCTGGCCCGGCGTAAACACGTAAAGTAACTGAGCTTGTTCGACTTCGCGAGGATGCCGTCATGAGACAACTGCTGAGGTTATCTGCCGTAGGTGTCCTGCTCGGGGTTGCGTTCCCCGCGATGGCGCAGCAGGCGGCGAGCCCCTCACCGGACCAGTCGACGGCCCCTCCCGCAACCTCCGAGACCCGCCCCGCCACCAACACGTTCCTTGGCGACACCGGTCTCTGGTTCGTCCCGACCGGCGAAGTCCTGCCAGCGAAGCGCATGTCGGGCGGCGGCTACTACGTGAACCAGGATTTCACCGAAGCGTTCATGGACGTCGCTGACTTCTCTGGTGTCGCCGCGTACGGCATCGGGAACAAAGCCGAAGTCTTCGGCGCGTTCCAGTTCTACCGGCGGATCGATACCGACCGCCGTCCGCTTCAGGCGATTGGCACGCCGCTCGGCTACCCCAATCCTGTCGAGGGGTGGCAGACGGGCGTCGGCGATATTTATGTCGGCGCCAAGTACAGCTTCATGTCGCAGGGCGATCAGAAGCCGGTCGCGGCCGCTGTTCGAGGCGTCGTGAAGCTGCCCACTGCGAGCTTTGACGATGGGCTCGGCACCGGGCAGCCGGATTACTTGGTGGACGTGATCGTCAGCAAAGAGGCGAACGAGAGGGTCGAGGTGTCGGGCTATGGCGGCTTCGCCGGGCGCTCGAGCCCCGACGACTCCGACAGCACCGGGGGATTCCGTTACGGCGTCGGCGTGGCCGTCCCGACACGGCAGGCGATTCGACTGACGGCGGAGCTCTTCGGCGAGAAGTATTTCGATGAGACAGTCACCGCCGACCCGGCCTCGATCGGACGGTTCGGCCGCCCGGCCTCGTGGGACGTGAAATCGCCCGTGAAGGCGTTCTTCGGCCTCGACTTCGTGCACCGCAGCGGGTTCTTCGCGGGCGCCGGGGTCGGCTGGCAACTGAACTTCGACGACCGCGAGTCTCTCAGTGACCAGGGGAACGTCGGCGGCGACAACGTCGAAGGCAGCGTGCGCATTGGCTTCCACCCGGGCGTGCGCATCTACGTGCCGCCGCCGCCGCCAGCGCCCGCGCCGGCGCCGCCACAGAATCGGCCACCAACGGTGAAGGCGCGATGCGAGCCATGCACGGTGCAGGTGGGCAAGAGTTCGACGGTCTCCGCTGATGCGCAGGATCCTGACGGTGACACGCTGACGTGCAAGTGGAGCACACCGACCGGGAAGCTGGCAAACCCGACGGACCGGCAAACGCTGTGGACGGCTCCGGAGCAGGAAGGCGCTGTGCCCGTCACGATTACGTGTGATGACGGCAAGGGTGGGACGGCGACGGACACGGTCACGATTCAGGTCGTCAAGCCGCCTGTCAAGGAGTACAAGTTCGAAGATGTGCACTTCGACTTCGACCGCTACTCGCTGCGCGCAGAAGCCACGCGCGTCCTCGACGAGGCCGTTCGTGCCCTGGCGGACAACCCCGAGCTGAAGATCGAGGTCGAAGGCCACACCTGCAACATTGGCACGGCCGAATACAACCTCGCACTGGGTGAGCGTCGCGCGACCTCGGTGCGCGAGTACTTGACCTCGCGCGGCGTCAGCGCCGATCGTCTCCGGACCGTGAGCTACGGCGAGGAGCGGCCGAAGTACGACAATGCGCGCGAAGAGACGCGCAGGCTGAACCGTCGCGCCGCGTTGGTGGTTCGCCTGACGCAGTAGCGTCGCGCGAGGCGCTGAATTTCTGGGCACGGTTCCCGGCTTTGGGGCCGTGCCCTTTGTGTTTTCGCGAGGCCTTTGTAAGCTACCCCTCGACGTGGCCATCAAGACCTCCGCCAGCCAGGAAGTCCGCCGTCTGGTCGCCGATCTCACGGCGTCCGCTCCGACTGACACGAAGCGCGAAGCCGCCGTCGCACGACTGGCGGTCATCGGCACGCGAGCGGTGCGACAGCTGGTCGAAGCCCTGAGCGCCGCGACGACGACCGAGGCGCGAACCGCAGTGCTCTCGGCGCTGGAGGCGATCCCTGATGCGCGCGCTATCCCACCGATCCTCGCCAACCTCGCCTCCGACGACTTGCCAGTGCGTCTCGCCGCGGCGCGCGCCGCCCGCGGCCTGCTACCGCTGGCGCAGGGAACGATGGTGCTCGACCGGCTGACGTCAATTGCGATCGATCGATCGCAACCGGGTGACCTTCGCGGGATCGCCGTGGAGTCACTGGCGACGCTGCCCGATCGAACCGTGCGTCCGGTGCTGGATAGGTTGAAGGACGACACCTCGCCCGCCGTGCGTGCAGCGCTTCTCCGGCAGAGCGCCGTGACCGACGATCCCGTCGCGGATCTCGAAGAGGCATCGGATGGCTGGCTGCCGCGCGACCCGCAAGCGTTGCTGCAGCTCGTGGCTCGAGCGGCCGAAGATGCCCCGCTGTCGACGCTCCATCGGCTGATCGAGCGCGTGAGATCGAAGGAGGAAGAAGGCCGGAAGAGCCATCGCAAGGACTGGCGTGCCGTGCGGGGGGCGCTGCATCTGGCGCTGGCGCGCCGCGGCAGCCGCGTCGCACTCTATGATTTGCGCGAGTCGATCGAGCGCGCCGAGGAGCCGCTGTCCGCAGACTTCCTCGAGGCACTGGCGCTCATTGGCGACGCCTCCACTCTGGAATCCGTCGCCGCCGCGTTCGTGCAATCGTCAGCAATGCCCGATGCAGGGTCATGGCGGCGCGGTGTCGCAGACACGTTTCAGGCCATCGTCGCGCGGGAGGGGATCACGCCGCGACAGGCGGCGATGCGCCGCGTGAAATCGCGTTTCCGCGAGCACGTCGACCCATTGGTCCGCGTTCGTACGTAGGCCCAAGCTTTAGCTTGGGCATCTATTGCCCGAGCTGAAGCTCGGGCCTACGTACAGCGGTGACTAATACGCTTTCGCAAAGCGCGCTTCGGTTATTGCCGGCTTGTCGCAACGTACGCACATGCGGCCCGGCACCTGCTCGAACGGCAGATTCCGGATCGTCGCCTGCGTCTCGGCCTTGATTTGTGCCTCACACGCGGCGTCACCACACCAGCGCGCAATAACGAAGCCGGGACGTCCCTCCATGGCCGCCAGGAACTCGTCCCAGGTGTCCGCCGTCGACGTGTGCTCGGTTCTGAAGTCGAGAGCGCGTTTGAACAGCCCCTGCTGAATCTCCTCGAGCAGCGACAGGATGCGATCGGCAAGGCCATCGAGCGGCGTGGCGAGCTTCTCGCGCGTATCGCGCCGCGCGAGCAGGACCTGACCTTTGTCGATGTCTTTCGGACCGATCTCGAGGCGCAGCGGCACGCCGCGCATCTCCCACTCCGAGAACTTCCACCCCGGCGTGTACGCTTCGCGGGCGTCGAGGAAGACGCGAACGCCGGCGCGTCGCAAGTCCGCCTGAACGGCCTCCGCCTTCGGCAGGACGGTCTCTTTCCAGTTGCCACGCTGTATTGGAACGATCACGACCTGATAGGGCGCGACGCGAGGTGGCAGGATGAGCCCGCTGTCATCGCCGTGGCTCATGATCACGCCGCCGATCATGCGCGTCGACACGCCCCACGAGGTCGTCCACGCGTACTCCAGCGACTTGTCGCGGCCCTGGAACTGGATCTCGAAAGCCTTTGAGAAATTCTGTCCGAGATCGTGCGAGGTGCCGGTCTGCAGTGCGCGGCCGTCACCCATGAGCGCCTCGATGGAATAGGTGCGCGACGCGCCAGCGAACTTCTCGCTGGAGCTCTTCTGTCCGTCGAGCACGGGCATCGCCAGGACTTCTTCTGCGAACGCCTTGTAAACGCCCAGCATTCGCAGCGTCTCCTCGTGTGCCTCGGCTTCCGTCTCGTGGGCGGTGTGTCCCTCCTGCCAGAGAAACTCCGTCGTCCGCAGAAAGGGGCGCGTCACCTTCTCCCAACGAACGACATTGGCCCACTGGTTGATCAGGACCGGCAGATCCCGCCAGGACTTGATCCACTTGGCGTACATGGTGCCGACGATCGCTTCCGAGGTCGGCCGAACGATCAGCTTTTCCTCGAGATCCTCGGTGCCGCCTCTCGTGACCCAGGCGACTTGCGGTGCAAAGCCCTCCACGTGCTCGGCCTCCCGCATGATCAGGCTCTCGGGGATGAACAGCGGGAAATAGGCGTTGACGTGCCCGGTTTCCTTGAACCGCCGATCGAGATCCTGCTGCATAAGCTCCCAGATGGCGTAGCCATACGGGCGGATGACCATGCAGCCCTTGACCGGCGAATAGTCGGCGAGCTCCGCCCGCCGGACAACGTCCAGATACCAGCGGGAAAAATCTTCCGACTGACGGGTGATCTTGGTGACGAAATCGTCGGGCTGTTGGGTCATCTCGCTCCGGGCAACGTTGCCGGGCAAATTGCCATGCGCCGTACAATCGGGGCAATTCCATCAGGGCGCATTGCCATGCGCCCCTACACGTGGAGGCGGATTTCGCCGACGTGAATCCTCCAGTGTACATCGTCCGTGTCCGGGAAGTCCGAGCGGCGGTGGCCGCCGCGACTTTCCTCGCGCCGGAGGGCCGCCCGGGCGATGAGCGCACCGACCCGCGCCAGATTGGCGGCCTGCCAGGCGCCGGCGTCGGCGCCCCGTTCGTCGAGCGAGGCCTCGAGAGTGCTGGCTTCCGCGGCGAGATCCCGCGCGAGCGGGCCAAGCGTCGTGGCTTCGCGCACCAGGCCCGCATCGCGCCACATGCGATCGGGCACCGGGGCCGAGAGGACGGCGCCGCCTGGCAAAGGGGGCGGTGAGGCAGGCGCTTCGACCAGCGAAGGCAGGTGCGCCTCGCGTTCGGGCCATCGCATCGCGGCGGCAGCACGAGCACCGAAGACCAGGCCTTCGAGCAGCGAGTTACTCGCGAGACGGTTCGCCCCGTGCACGCGAGTGCAGGCGACCTCTCCAGCGGCGAACAGACCAGGAATCGACGTGCGTCCCGAGAGGTCGGTGTCGACGCCGCCGCACATGTAGTGCGCTGCCGGGCTGACAGGCAGTGGATCCCGAGCGAAGTCGAGGCCGGCATTGCGGCAGGCCTCAGCGATGCCGGGAAATCGCCCGCTCACCCAGTCGGCGTCGAGATGAGCGAGCGACAGGAAGACCGGCTTTCCGGTGCGCTCAGCCTCGCGCACCATGGCGGTCGCGACGATGTCGCGCGGCGCGAGGTCGCCGCGGGCGTCGTAGCGCCGCATGAAGGCCTCGCCGTCGGCATTGATCAGGCGCGCGCCTTCACCGCGAACGGCCTCGGACACGAGGAATCGAGGCGCACCTGGCACGTGCAGCACTGTCGGGTGAAACTGGACGAACTCGAGGTCGCTGACGCGAGCGCCAGCGCGCCAAGCCATGGCGAGGCCGTCGCCGGTGGCAATCGCCGGGTTTGTCGTCTCGCGAAACACCTGGCCGGCGCCACCCGTGGCCAGCAACACGGCTCGCGCTTCGACCCGAGCGATGCTGCCGTCGTGGCGTAACAGCTCGATGCCGGTGCAGCGGCCGTCCTCGATGACGAGGCGCGTCGCCAGCGCATGGTCGAACACCTGGAGCGATCGCGATCGCACCACGCGCGCCCAGAGCGTGCGGGCAATCTCCCGACCGGTCGCGTCACGCGCGTGCAGGACCCGGCGGACCGAATGCGCCCCTTCACGGCCCAGCGCTGGCAAGCCGTCGGCGCCGCGATCGAACGCCACTCCCCAATACAACAGCTCGGTGACGTATCGCGGCCCTTCCGAGACGAGCACGTCGACCGCTTCGGGATCGCAGAGACCGGCGCCAGCCTCGAGCGTGTCCGACAGATGCAGCGCCGGCGAGTCGTCGCGCCCCATCGCCGCCGCGATTCCGCCCTGGGCATAGCCGGTATTGCTCTCAGTGCTGCCGGCTTTGGTAAGCAGCAGGACGTGTCCGCGTGTGACGAGATCGGTCGCGGCTCGAAGACCGGCGATCCCGCCCCCCATGATCACGAAGTCGGTGCGTACGTCCACCCGGTGTTATCGTAACCGGAGCGTGCAGCTCACCGTTAATACACCACCGCGTCCCTATCCAATCGACATCGGGCCTGGTCACCTTTCCACAATCGGTCCGCTGCTCGACGCCGCCGGCTTTCCGCGTCGCCGCCTGGTCATCTCCAGTCCGGCTGTGTGGCAGCTGCATGGCAGGACGGTCAAACAGTCGCTCGGCGATGCCGAGATCGTGCTCATCCCCGATGGCGAGCGTAACAAGCACCTGAAGACCGTCGCGCGCGTCTACGACGCGCTCGTCGACCACGCCGCCGATCGTGGCGCCGGCGTCATCGCCGTCGGTGGCGGCGTGATTGGCGACACGGCAGGCTTCGCAGCCGCCACGTTTCTGCGCGGGATCGCGCTGGCGCACGTGCCGACGACGCTGCTGGCGCAGGTCGACAGCGCCATCGGCGGCAAGGTCGGCGTCAACCATCCGCTCGGTAAGAATCTGATCGGCGCATTCCACCAGCCGCGTCAGGTCATCATCGATCCGCTCGTGTTGACGACATTACCGAGACGGGAATTCCGGGCCGGTCTTTATGAGGTCGTGAAGTACGGGACCACGTCGAGCGCCGATCTGTTCGCCAGGCTCGAATCGAGCGTGCGAGAGATCTTCCAGCGCACGCCGGACGCGCTGGTCCCGATCATCGCGGACAGCTGCCGGATCAAGGCGCAAGTCGTCGCTGAGGACGAACGCGAATCGGGACCGCGGAGAGTGTTGAATTTCGGCCACACGTCCGCGCATGCCATCGAAGCGATCACCAAGTACCGTCGCTTCCGGCACGGAGAGGCCGTGGCCTACGGAATGCTGGTGGCTGCCGAGGTCGCCGTCGGCCGGGATCCGGCGGCGGCAGTCATGCGCGATCGTCTAGCAGCGCTCATTCGCACGCTCGGCCCTCTTCCTGCGATCGGCGATCTGGACGCAAAGGAGCTGGTGTCGATCACGCGACGCGACAAGAAGGTCGTCGATGGCAGGCTGCATTTCGTGCTCGCCACGGACATCGGCCGCTGGAAGATCGTCGACGACGTGACGGAGGACGAACTACGCAACGCGCTCGTGAGGGTGGGGTTTAGAGCCTAGAACGAGGCGGGTGCGGCGGGCACCAGCACCTCTTGCACCGTCCAGCACCCCGCCGCACCTTCCGCACCTTCCGCACCCCGCCGCACACTCCCTTCAACCATCAACCCCGTACTCCTTCAGCTTTTGCAGGAACGTCTTGTAACTGACCTGAAGCAAATCCGCGGCCTTCGGTTTCTGGCCGGCAGCGTCTTTCAGCGCCTTCACGATCTTCCGTCGCTCGACCTCGATCAGCACTCTGCGAGAGGCATCAGCCAGCGTGCCGTCGAGATCGATCTGCTCCCAGGGATCCGGCGGCGCCTCGACGGCGATGCCGCCGCGAAACGAGAGGTTCAGGTGTCGCGGCCGGATCGTGTCGCCTTCGGTCAGGATGCACGCCCGCTCGATGCAATTCTGCAGCTCACGGACGTTCCCCGGCCACTCGTAGCGCTGCATCTCGTCCACGGCCTCGGCCGAAAAGGCGAGCGGCCGTTTCTTGAGATCGCGGCAGAAGCGTTCGACGAAGTGGCGCGCCAGGACCTCGATGTCGCCCACGCGTTCGCGCAGTGGCGGAATGTCGATCGGAAACACGGACAGGCGGAAGAAGAGGTCCTCTCGAAACTGCCTGGCCGCAACGGCCGTTTTCAAGTTGCGGTTCGTCGCCGACACGAGACGCACATCGATCTGCAGCGACTGCGTGCCTCCCACGCGCTCGAATCGCTTCTCCTCGAGCGCGCGCAGGATCTTCGCCTGGAGGCTGAGCGGAAGATCGCCGATCTCATCGAGGAAGAGCGTGCCGCGATGTGCCAGCTCGAAGCGGCCCGGCTTGCGGGCGGTGGCACCGGTGAAGGCGCCTTTCTCGTGGCCGAACAGTTCAGTCTCGAGCAGCGTCTCGGGGATCGCCGCGCAGTTGATCGCGACGAACGGCCCCTCCGCGCGCGGGCTCAGCGCGTGAAGCGACCGGGCGAACAGCTCCTTCCCCGTCCCGCTTTCGCCGAGCAGCAACACGGTCGTGTCCGTCGCGGCGGCACGGTGCAGCGTCGCGACAACACGCTTGAGCGACGGCGCCTCTCCGATGATGGCCGGCGCTCCGCGTCGCGCCGCAAGCTCCTCCTTCATCAGCAGGTTCTCGGCGACGAGCCGCCGCTGCGCCAGGGCACGGTGCACCAGCAGCAGCAGATGATCGGGGTCGACGGGCTTGGCGAGGAAGTCCATTGCGCCTTCCTTCATCGCCACGACAGCGTCCTGGATGCTTCCGTACGCGGTCATCACGATGACGGGAAGCTCGGGATCGATTTCTTTGGCGCCTTTGAGGACGCCGACGCCGTCACCGCTCACCAGCCGAAGGTCGGACAGCACCAGGTCGGGGCGCGCTTCGCGCACCAGCCGCAAGGCTTCGGCCTCGTCCACCGCTTCGACCACGGAGTGACCCTGCTGCTCGAGGGCGTGGCGTAGCATGGCACGGAGGGAGTCCTTGTCCTCGACGAGAAGAATCGGAGCCGCAGGCGGGGGCATCGGAGAGAAGAGTACAAGATGCGGGACGAAAGACGAAGGAGCTGGCTCAACCTCGGTGCACGGAGGACACCGACAATCCCGTCGGAGGACACCGACAATCCGGTCACGGTCACGGTCACGGTCACGGAAGAACACGGATGAACACGGATCAAGAACAGAAAAAACTGCAATCAGGGATTCGGTACGGGCTCCGCGCGACCCCGAACACGAGTCGCGGATTTACACGGACAAAACACGGACAGATCTGGCTGCGGGAACGGCGTCAGGCGGCAGTCGGGGCTACCGCAGCCAGCCGGCAGGAACGCCGGCGCGGCGCGCTTCTTCTTCCAGATCGTCGACCGCCTTCTTGTTCGCCTCGATCTCGCTCTTCACGCGATCGAACTCCGCCAACGCTTTCTGGCGCTCAGTCTGAATCTTGCCACGCTGCGCCGGGTCGTCGCGGGCGGTGAAGTCCGCCCAGAGCGCATTAACCTTGCTCTGGAGGGCGTCCAGGTACATCTGACTGCGCTCGAGGGCCTGGCGCGAGTCGGTCATCCGCTGACGCCACGCCTGCTCGTCCTTCTGCCGCTTCTCCTCGTCAGTCACTTCCGGCTCCGCAGGCGCCGCTGCCTCGGTCTTCGCCGGTGCCTTGGCTTCGGCCGGTGGGGGCGGAGGCGAAGGCGTTTCTGACGGCTTCAGGTCCTTGTTCGTAAGCACCCGCGACGGCTTCCTGACCTGCTTTCGCCTGGCATCCTCACGACGAGCGACGTCGGCAAGAGACTGCGCCCCGGCGGACGCGGCGAAGACGAGCAGGAGGATCAGCGCAAACGAGAAGCGCAAAGTGGGCATGGTTCGTCTTTCGATGTCTCGGCCCGGCGCGGTCAAGACGTTAGCGTCACTGGCCATCGGGGGCCTCGAGCGCGGCCAATCGCCCACGCGCGGCGTCGGCATCGGGGCCAGTCGCCGACTGGCTCAGGAACTTGCGGTACGACGCTGCCGCGTCGGCGCGACGATCGAGCTCGTCATACGTCCGGGCGGTCGTCAATACGAACGAAGGGTCTTCCGGGGCTAACGCCACCACCTTCTCGAGAACCGGCAGGGCCTCCGCAGGACGTCCCGCCTTCCGCAACGCGAGCGCGAGGTTGAACAACGTCGCATGGTCGTCAGGAAACAGGTGATCGGCAATTCGGTAGTCCTCGACGGCGCCTGCCCAGTCCCCGACAAGACCACGGGCGCGCGCAAGATTGAACCGATACGCCCACTTCCCGGGTGCCAGTTGCACCGCGAGCGCGAATCTGGGAATCGCCTCGGGGACGCGATTCAGCCTGACGAGCGTCTGGCCGAGATTGTTGAGCGCGTCCGGGTCGTCCGGGCGCCCGGCAACCGCCGTTTCAAACGCGGTCAGTGCCGTGGCAAAGTCGTTCGCACGAAACGATTCCCCTGCGCGACGGGCGAAATCAGCGGCGGTAGCGGGAGCACCCGCGGCGCGTTCACTCTCGTCCGCGGAATGGCGGGTGTTGGCCTTCGACAAGGGCGTCGACGCCGCTCGCGATGCAGAAGCACCACTGGCTGCCGTCGAGGGCGCCGCCTTCGACCCGCGCGTCAACAGCACGCCGGCGATGGCTACGAGCGCAAGGCCCACCGCGATGGGAACGAGGGACGCCGCTCGCGCGGTGGAGGCTGGCGGTTCTTCCGCCTCCTCCACGGCCACCACGGCGGGCAAGGGTGACTTACACCGCTGGCATTTGCGCCAGCCGGCGCGATTCTTCGCACCGCAGGCGCCGCACACTCGCGGCTGGCGCGTCACCGAATGTCCCGCCACGACAGAATCCGCACGCCGACGTGCCCGACACCGTTGTTGAAATCGTTCGGATCGCCAAACACCTCGATCTTGCCGCCGGCGCCAAACGCCAGATGCTGGTCGACGATGAACGGCGCCGTGGCGCGGCCGGCGCCGGCCAGGGTGCGGACTTTGGGCGTTTCGTTTTTACTGACCTTGTTGTCACCGGAGCCGTCATAGGCGGCTCCGCCGACGAACGTCAACGCATAGAGATTCGCGTCGGGTAGCGCACACGGCGTCGTGGGCTTGAACGAGGTGGTCGTGAAAAAGACGATGTCGCCCGCGACCGCCGGGAAGGCCGAGACCTTTTCATCGTCGCCCGCGCCATCCGTCTTGCTCAGCGCGATCTCGAAGGTCTTGGTCCCGCTCGTCCCGGTATCCAGGACACCGAGCAGCTTGTACTGTCCGCTCACACCCGTCGACGGCAACAGATCGCTGCCCGTGCCGACGAACACGTACTCTTGTGTGCCGATCGCGACCGCGGCCATGGACGAGAAGATCGGTTGATCGGCGCCGGCCGAGTACAGCTTTGTCGGCGAGCCCGTGAACTGGGGTGAATTGGCGCCGTCGAGCGTGATGTCGTACCGCCAGATGTTGCCATCGAGGTCGCCGATGTACGACTTCGTAACGAACCGCTGGTCCAGCGGTCCCGTTGCGACCGGATCCGCCTGCAGCGCATTCTTCACCTTCGTGCATCCATAAGAGGCGGCGGTGCAGTTGTCGTCGTCTTCGGCAAGGGAGTCGCTCGCCGGTGACGATTCTCTCCGGTCGTACAGCGTACCGTCTTCAACGCTGAGGAGATAGAGCGAGCGACCTGCGGCGACGCCGCCGCGGTTGCTGCCGTTTTCCATCGACCGGGGCAGAAAGCCCGAGCCGGTGATGATTGCGTACTTGCCCGAGGCGCTCTTGATTTGCCCAATAGCAGGATCCGACCACGTCTGGCCGACGGTCTTCTCGTCGGTAGAGGCCGACACGTCGAGGTCGCCGTACGGAGCAGCCGCCGTGCTGATTGACGTGTTAAACCTCGAATAGCGCGGGAACGCCCAGAGGAGCGGTATGCGCCCCGAATCGGTGAAGTAGCTGAGGAGCGCCGTCACCGAGTCGGAATCCGGCGCGATCGAGCTGTGGATACCGTCGAGCGAGACGTCGAACGCCTGATAGAACGTGCCACCGGCGCCCTGCCCAAACACCGCGATCGTTCGCCACTGGCCGTCGACCCGTACGTCGGCGACCTTGGCAGACGAGTCGACGAAATAATCGAACCCGTCGATCGGCTGCGCGTCGCGCAACGTGCGAAGCTTCGGCAGGAGGTTGAAGGGGATGAACGCCCACACTTCGACGCCTGAGCGACCGTCGATCGCGTGCATCATCCCGTCGTTTGCGCCGACGAAAATCAGCGACCGCCGATCCTCGTGATCGGCCGCAAACCCCGGATACTCGGCGTCGGGAGGCGGATCGAGCGACGGCGGATCCATGAACGCCGGTGTCGAGCTGACGATGGCGCCAAGCGGTTGCGTGCGGATGAAGTTGATCAATCCGGGCACGTCCCACGTGTTCATGTAGGGCGTCAGCACGGACGCATTGGCTTCCGTGAACGCGACCATCGAGCCGTTCGGCAGCACGGTGAAAATGTTCCGGCAACTGGCCGTGGCGTCGTTGCAGTAGGCGTCCATCGGGCTCTGCGCAACCCACAGCGGCGTGCCATCGGCGCTGAACTTGAACCCGCTCGGCTTGGCCACATCCGTCGCCGGCTTGTAGACGCGAAACGCGCGCAACCGCATCTCGAAGCCGGGGAGTGCAAAGCCGGACGTGACCATGACGTTGGCGCGTTGGGGGATCTTCGCGCCGCTCAGCGAATTGCTGATGTCGGTGTCGGGAAGACTCGAACCGTCGAGTGCCTTGGCGCCCTTCAGGTTGACCGTGCCGATGATGGGGCTCGTCACCTGAAATTCGCTCAGCGGTCCGTACGGCAGCGAGGCCGTGGGTGCAGCGTTCACATCGGACGGGTTGGCGAAGCCGTGCTGCACCGCAGCATTGATCGCGCGCACCACCGTCGGCGCCGGCTGACCGGCCGCCGTCGCCGCATCAATCTCTGTCTTCTCCACCTGGAAGTAGCGGCCGCCGCTGTTGGTCGCAATGCTCTTGAGGGCGTCGACATCGGCCGACGGCGGAGCGATCGCGATCACGTAGATCGGCACGCGACGGCTCGAAATGCTTGTAAACGTGGAGGCCACGGCAGCGGCTGTCGTGGCCGGCGTCGACGTATTCCCTTCCCCACCGCCAACGATGATGACGGCGACGGTGTTGCGGCACTGAGAGTCCGCGGCGATCAGGCGCGATGCTTCGGTGCGCACGTCGGTCAGCAGATGCGAGAGCGGCGCATCGACGGCGGAAGCGCCCTCGTTACCGGCCGGCAGGATAGCGCCGCTTGTGGTCAGCGAACGGTTGAGTATGGTAGCGATGTCCGTATTTGCCGACGTCGAATCGGCTTTGACGAGCGGATTACCCGCGGGAGCCGTACCATTACTGCTGTCGACCGTTGCGCGGGTGACCTTCCACAGATCCGGGCCACTACCATCCGTCGGGAACGACTGATTCGGATCGTCGTTCTGCACCTCTCCGTCGTTCAGCGGCGACGGGATGCGCGGGTTCACCTGACGCATGGCGATCAGCCCGAACCTCGTGGATTTTGTGTTCTCCGAAATCGCCTGCAGGACGCCAGCCTTGGCAATACCCAGCCGGGTCTTGGCGTAGAAGGCGTTGTAGGCGGCAAGCTGCGACGACTGGTTGCCGACAGCGACGATCGTCGAAGTCTGGAACTTCGGCGAGCCGCTGGACGTGAACTGGAAGCTCTCGTACTTCCTGCGATACTTCGACGAGCCACTCACGTTCAGTGAGCTGTCCCACAGATTGCCGGCCGTGTAGTCGTAGGGGTCGTAATAACTGCCGTCGGCGTCGTACTGCATCCTCGCCGAGGTATCCACGGCGATCAGCACATGCGCGCGATAAGTGTTCGACGTCAACGACGGAACGCTGCGCTTGAGAAACAGCAGCGGATCGAGCTGTGCCTCGGCCACTCGCGGCGCTGCGACGGTGAAGCCGATGATCGCCAACACGAAAGTCGCGGGCCGAGCCCATCGTGCCCTCGGGCGATCGTGGCGAGAGATCTGGATACTTCGCTCCATGACGTTGACCTAGAACGACTGTTGCGCCAGATTGCCGCCGAGAGACATCTCGGATCGGGTCAACCCGGCGCCCGGGGTTTGAACGGCCGCTTTCCGGGCGCGGCGGTTCTGCTCGTCCTGTCCTCGCTGACCGGTGTAGCCGCGCTCCATTTCGACGTTCTGCGTCTTCGAGATCGTCGTTTCGATGACGTGGTGGGCGCCCATCGGCCCGAACGACTCGGCGCGCAGAGTCACCACGCCAGCACCGGGATTCGGATTTCCCGACGGACTCGGGTCGCCGTCCTTCGACGGGTTGTCGTCGTTCTCCGCCGCATCATCGGCAATCCATACCGCGACGTAGAACGGCGAATTGACCGTGCCGGTGGGGATCAGGTCATTCACCGGCCCCCACGCGTACAAACGGAACCGCGGATTGTTGATGGCCCAGGGCCGGTCCATCGTCGACGTGTTCATCTCGGCGTCCGAACAGGTCGTGGTCTTGCCACAATTGATCATGTTGGTGGCGCTGGCGAGATTGATGGTCCGGCCGTCCGGCATCGTGACCGGCGCCGACGGGTTCGTGTCGATGAACCCGGACGTGACGCTGGACGTGATGCCGTCGGTGGACGCGAGCAACGTGTTCCAGTCAGGGACCGTGAGGACGTCGTCCATCACGCGCTCGATGCCTGCGTCGGCGGCGTACTGTCCTTCCAGACTGTCGCGATAGTTCGCGCTGATCATCGTTTCCGTCTGCGACATCAGCATCAACGCCATGCCCAGAGCGGACATCAGCGCCATGGCCATCAGGGCCACGATCAGTGCCATGCCTCGCTCGCTGCTTCTCGACGCGCTCGTCTTCACCACACCCTCACCGGCCAAGATTCAGGTTCCTCGGCGCGATATCGAATCGGACTTCCTGATCCGGGACGAACCGCTCGCCGCTGCGTGACGTGCCGCCGTGACGGAAGAGCACACCTGCCGGGCCACGGAGCAGCGCTTTCGCCACCTGCACGCGAAGCGTGATACGGACCTGGCGGACGCGCAGCATGTCGGCGTCGTACTTGTTGGGCATATCGACGCCATCGGAGTTCTGGTCAGATGGACACCACGGTCCGTCCGTGAGCATCGCCGCCGACATCAGAACGGGTGGCCCATTGGGCGGGCCCAACGTTTGAATTTCCGGGCGCGCTACCTGCAGGCCAGTCGCACCATCGACCGTAAAGAGGCAGTTTTCACTCGCGGGCCAGGGATCGTCGTTGTTGTCCTGCCCCAGTGCGGGCGGACGGGGCCCATAGGTCGTCCAGGGTCCCTGTGGATCGGTCGCCGGCTTCAGCACGATCGGCGGCGACGGATCGCCGAAGAACTCGACGCGGAAATCGACAACGTTGTCCACGATCGGCAAGTCGGTTTTGTAGCCGTCGTAATGGCGGAGACGGAAGGTGTCGGTGCCGTTGTCTTCTAGATAATAGGTGTGCGAGTCGATCTGCGTGATCCAGGACCCCGCGGGTACGCAGTCGTGAACTTGTCATCACGATGCTGCAAGTGAATCGCGTCGTCCTGAACGTTCGTGATCGTAAAGATGTCGTAGTTGCCTGACGGGTTCATGATGAGAACCCGCATCCCCTCCTCGAAGCCGCAGAGGTCATCCCCCTCTGGACATCCCGCCTGGTCGTTCACCTTGATCTCGGACGAGGGCTGCGGCATGTCGTTGCTGATCGTTGTCTGCGCCGTCGTCGTCGGGACGTACATGATGGTCACGGCCGACGCGCAGGTCAGCGGGCACTGCGGATTGGCGCGAAACGTTCCGGCGGGATCCGCGGCGATAGTGCCGACGCGATGCGGCAGCAGCGGCGAGAAGTAGGCGTCGAGAGTGCCGACCATGTTGCCGGAATACATGCCGGCACCGGCCATCACCAGATCCTTGTTGATGCTGTCGGCGGCCACGCGCAGCCGCTGCTGCATGTCCGACACTTCGGGCTGCGCCTGAAAGGTCCCGTGCGATGGGTTCAACAGCGAAAACACGCCGGCAACGACGACCGTGAGAATCGCCATCGAGACCATCATCTCGATCAACGTGAACCCGCCGGATCGGAGCACCCGCCTCACTTGTATTTCCTCGTCTTGATGCTCATGACGCGCGCCTCTTCGTTCAGGCGCAGGACGTTGCCCTGATCGGCTGTGCCGCGATCGATCCGGCGGGTGACGAGTACCTGGAGAATCAACGTGTTGTTTGGATTGGTCGGCAGCGGCTCGACGGACCAGCGGCGGATGTACACCGTGCGATTGGGAATCGCGCCTCCGCCACCGAGCAGACAGCCGTTGATGTCGAGGTAGTCCACCCAGCCTGCGACGTTGCCTGCCAGCGTCCCGCCCGCCGATGGCGACAGGCCGGTGCCTTGACCCGCGTTGGTCGCCGCCGGGCAGCCCACGGCCTGTGGCACGACGCTGCTGTCGGTGGTGACGTCGCTGATCGGCAGCCCGATCGTGTCGAAGCCCCATGTCAGGCCACGCAGCTGCTCCATCTTCTGCTGCGCCAGCATCGTGGCGAAGGTCGTGGTCTTCGACGCATGGTTTGCGCTCGTCGAGATGGCAAAGAGCTGCGCGAGCGAGACGAGCGCGATCGCCATCACGCCCATCGCGATCAGCACCTCCATCAGCGAGAAGCCCGCTTCGTTACTGCAGCGTGATCTTGCCAAGGCCATTCACCGTGACGGTTTTCACCATCGTGGTTGGATTCTTCACGTCGTACATGGTCAGGCTGATGCCTTCGGTTCCGATTACCGGCCACGGGTTCGTCGTGCCTGTCTGCATGTGCGCGGATCCGTCAGGCCAGAACTCGATCGTCTGCACGTTCCCGAAGCTCACTTCGAGCGGCAGGGTCTGCAGCGGCCCGTCGTTGTTCGGAATCGAGAAGAACTCCGGATCGTTGTCGGGAAACGGGTAGTTCGTCGTGTCGCAGCGCGCCGCGGCGCTTCCATCCGCGTCGTTCGCGGCGGGCGTCTGCCGCGAGCCCAGGAGCTCGACGACGCGGAATTGCTTGGCGGTCGGGCAGTTGAAACGAACGCGCATCGGGCGATTCGACTTCACGGCTTTCATCCGTGCCGTTTGCAACTCACGCTCCACCTGGCGCGCGGCGGCGGAAAGCTTCATTTGCCGGGAGGAACTCATGATCTGCGGGACGGCGATACCCGAGACGAGGGCAATAATCGCCACGACGAGGACCATCTCGACGAGTGAAAAACCGCGTACGTCGCGTTGCTGTCGCATTGGAGTCGGGTCGCCGGCGCACCGGCGCCTGCTGCCTCAAAGGCAAGGCCACTGCCACGTCACTCGTCCGCTCGACGCGAAGCGATAAAGGACGTGTTTACAGCTGGATATGGGCGATTACGCGAGGACGGAGCGGCGCGCATCGCGCCCGCTGCGCGTGCCATGATGCTACTTTTGGTAACAAATGTGGAAGCGGCCCGGTGCCCGCGACATGCAGGGCGGACCATGGAGGTGGGTCCGTATCAGGCGGCGCTGAAGAAGGCGGACCTGAAGATCCGCCTCACTGGCTACACGTGGCCAATCGGCAGCGCGACGTCCATCGTCGTGCCACCCTCGCGACGATCGAGGATGCGCACACGCCCGTTGTGCGTGACGACGATCTTCTGCACCAGCGCCAGCCCCAGGCCGGTGCCATCGCGCTTCGTCGTGAAGAACGGTCGAAACACGCGATCGCGCAGAGACGGCTCGATCCCCGAGCCGTTGTCGCTGACGTAAACGTGAATCATGCGGGCGCGATCGTCGCGGACGGCGTCGAGCCGGATCTCGGGCGCGACCGACGCGCCGGCGCAGGCTTCGAGTGCATTCCGCGCCAGGTTGCTGATTGCCTGCCGAAGAAGCACTTCGTCACCGTCTACGGTTGCCCAGGTGCCCGTCACGCTGACGGTGCCGCTCCGGCGCTCGACCTCGCCTCGAATCTCTTCGGCGACACGCTCGGCGATCTGGTGGAGATCCACCGGGGCCAGGGTCAGCTGCGTCGGCCGCGCGAAGTTCAGAAAGTTCGTGACGATCTGACCGAGGGCATCGGTCTCCTGACGGAGCCCCTGGACGTACGTGCGCTGGTTCGGCGGCAGCGACTCCAGATCGATGATGCGGGCGTAGCCGTGGATCGTCGCCAGACCGTTCCGGAACTCGTGCGCGAGGCCAGCCGTGAGCTCTCCCAATCGAGAGAGCGTGTCCTTCAGTCGTAGCTGCTCCTCGAGATCGACCACCTTCGACAGATCGGTGAACAGGCAGATCACGCCGCCTGGCGATCCGCGTTCGTCGACGAGCGGGGACACCGTCACGCCGAGGTGCGTAACCTGCGTTTGCGAATCCTTCAGCTCGATCGATCGCCTGACGATCGGCACTCCCACCTTCGAGCACTCCTCGATCGCCATGGTCAGCGGTGACTCGGCGCCAAGCAGATCGCGGACAGTCCCGGAGCCCAGTCGATCGTCGAGCCCGAGCAGTCGACGGCTCGATGGGTTGAGAATTCGCACCTGGCCATCGAGATCCGTCACGATGAGGCCAGCGGTGAGACTGGCGACGATCTGGTTGCTGAGACGCTCGGACGCTTCGGCACGCGCCGCCATCGCCCGTTCCTGCGCCTTCAGGCGGCCGATCGCTTCATCGAGGGCGGCCATGAGCAGCGTGTTCTCCATGCCGCTCTCGCGCATGTGGCGCCGGGCGTCGCGGGCGGCCGCCATGAAGCGCAGCGCCGCGAACACCAACACGCCAATGAGGCCGGCGACGATCGCCGTCAGTCCGATGAACGCGTAGGCCTGCTGGGTCACGTGTGCCTGCGGATCAGGAGAGGAGACGGTTGACGTACCAGGACGCCAGCCAGTCGCCAACCGCGCTGGCCGCAATCGCGCCGATGGCCAGGAAGGAGCCCAAGGGGATTTGATAGTCGCGATCGCGGGTGAGCGCCACAATCGCAAGGCCGATCAGGCTGCCGAGCATCGACGCCAGGAAGAGGGCGACCAGGGTCAGCTGCCATCCGAGGAAGGCGCCCATCATCGCCACCATCTTCACGTCGCCAAAGCCGAGCGCGTCCTTGCCGAGCACTCGGCTCACCACCTCGCCCGTTCCCCACAGCGCAAGGCTGCAGCCAATCGCGCCGATCAGGGCATCCCGGATACCCGGCGCCTCGAACAGGCTGAAGCCGAGGCCCAGTACCGATGCCGGGAACCGTGATCGCGTTGGGCAGAATCCGGTGCTCCAGGTCGATCATGAAAAGCACGATCATCGCCGCGGAAAAGACCAGGCGGATGACGAGGAGCGGTGTCGGCCCGAACAGCCACGCGCTCAGGCCGAACACAACGGCGGACGCGATCTCGACAAGCGGGTACTTGATCGGAATCGGTGCGCGGCATCCAGCGCAGCGACCTCGCAGCACCAGCCAGCTCAGAACGGGAATGTTCTCCCAGGCGCGGATCTGGCGCCCGCACGCCGGACAATGCGAGCGGCCCCACAGCACGCTCTCACGCAGTGGCAGGCGATGAATGCAGACGTTCAGGAAGGAGCCAACCAGAAGTCCCAGCCCGGACACGACGGCAACGAAGGTGAGGTCGCTCAACGCGACGACGCTCCCTCCGGCGCGTTCTCGAATCGCGGGAGCGGATAGAAACGCGATCGGCTGTCGACATCGACGCGCCCGCTTGCCTGATCGATCACGAACGGTGCGCCGTCAGCGTCCGTCGGCATCCCAGGCAGGATTCCCCGTGACACGAGCGGGTCGAACGACGTGACGCGCGAGCCCGTTTCGCGCTCGACGCGCTTCACCAGCGTGGTCAACTGGTCAGCGGCGTCGACGGCATCGAGCTGCGCCAGGTGGAACGCCGCGTTGTCGCGGACGTACTCATGTTCTGCGGCATCGTGGATCTGCTGCCACATCATCCGTGCATTGCGGCGATCGCCACCTTGCTCCAGCATGAAGGCGGCCATCCCAGGCATCCATTCCGGCGATCCCGGAATCCTGGCGGCTTCGTTGAACCAGTGCGCGGCCTGTTTGGAGTCGTGCAGCGCCCACGAATACACAAACGCCTTGTCGTACACGTACTGCCACTTGTGCGGGTTTGCCGCGAATCCCTTGTCCAGGAGCGCGATCGCGAGCTCGGGCCGGCCCGGGCCCATCGGGTACTCCTCGGCGAGAAAGATCGACCCGAACCGGTAGGCAATGTTGAACGCAGGATCCAGCGACGTCGTCACGTCGAGCAGCGGGTACAGCAGGTCGTAGCCCGCCGAACGCGACGATCGCACGTCGGTGCTGCGACTCCGCGCCTCGATCCTGGTGCTCCCGAAATATTGCACCGCTCGGATCCAATAGATATCCGCCAGCAGTGCCTTGTAGGACAGGGCCATGCGGCCGACCGCATCGCCGCTCGTGAAGTAGAGCTCGTCCACCGGCGAGCCGATCTCCGGGTACCAGCGGTCGCGAGCCGCCTGAAGAGAGATGGCGGCGGCAAGCCCGGCGACGATGAACGCGGCAAGCCACCACGCGCGCGGGGCTGAAGCCCCGCCTCCACGTGTGAACGCTGCCTGCTGCCGGCTGTCCATCACTTGAAATCCCGGCGCGAGAAGATCCAGATCGACGCAGCGATCAGCGCTACGCAGACCGACGCGCCGTAAAGCGTGGCCGTCACGACATAGCCGAACGGCACCGGCTGCGCGTGCACGACGGCGTTCTTGACGTCGAATGTGGCCATGTTTGGAAGCAGATAGTAGAGCCCACTGGTCAGGTATCTGACCGGCGAATCGCCGACCACGGCATCGAAGTGTTTCAGATCGGCGCTGAAGTGACCGGCGACATACAGCGCGAACGTGAAGACAGCCGCGAGCATCGGACCTGCGAACGTCGAGAAGAACGTCGCCAGCGACACGACCACGGCGAGCTGCACGAAGATCAAATACACCGCGATCAGCATTCGCGGATCGGTCGCGGGCGCATCCCAGGCTTTCCTGAATGATTCGGGCTCGACCACCGCCATCACGCCCAACACGGCGTACCACACGGCGGCCATCACGGCCAGGTTGATCGCGATCGTGAGCACAAGGCCTGAAAACTTGCCGACAACGAGCTCGGATCGGCGCACGGGCTTGGCGATGAGGCTGTAGATACTGCGGCGCTCCACCTCCTTCGAGACCAGACCGATGCCGATGAAGATCGCAATGAACACGCCGAAGATCGACATCGCCGCCAGGCCGAGGTCCTTGATGATCTTCACGTCCTCACCCGCGCTGATCTGCCCGATCAGAAACGATGTCCCGATCACCAGCAGCGCGAAGCCCACGAGGTTGTAGAGCACGCGATCGCGCACCGATTCGCGAAACACGGCGAGCGCAATGCGCTGAATCGTCCGGAGGCTCACAGCGCCCCCTTCCGTGCAGACGCGGTCCGGGCGACCTGCTGCACGAAGATCTCTTCGAGCGTCGTGTGCAGAGGCGACACCGAGACCAGCGCTGCACCCGAGGCGGCCACGTCGTTGACGATCGATTCCGGCCGCGCCTCCTTCGGCAGCTCCAGGGTGTAGCGTCCGTCGGAAACAGCCGTGGCCCGAATGCCTCGTTCTGCCAGCCGCGCCGCGACATCGGGCCGCAGGCCAGTGACGACGACCTCCCAACCACGCAGCTCGTACCCGGCCATATCCGCGAGCCGTCCCATCGTCGCGAGCCGGCCGCCGGCGACAATCGCGACACGGCTGCACAGCGCCTCGGCGTCCGACAGAATGTGCGAGCTGAAGAACACTGTTGTCCCTCGATCGCGGAGCTCGAGGATCAGAGCGCGAATGTCGCGCCGCCCCAGCGGGTCGAGTCCCGACATCGGTTCGTCGAGGAACAGGACCTCGGGATCGTTCAGGAGGGCCTGCGCGATGCCGACGCGCTGAATCATCCCTTTCGAGTACTTGCGCAGCTGCATGCGACGCTCGGCGCCGAGGTCCACGCGATCGAGCAGCCGGCTCGCGCGGGCGCGACGATCAGCGGCGGAGTATCCGAACAGCGAGCCGAAGTACTGCAGAAGCTCCTCGGCCGTGAGGTTGTCGTAAAAGTATGGGTTCTCTGGCAGATAGCCGATGCGGCGGCGGACCGCGAGGTCGCCGACCGGCCGCCCCAGAATCTCCGCGCGGCCGGCCGTCGGAAATACCAGCTGCAAAAGCAGCTTGAGGGTCGTCGTCTTCCCGGCGCCGTTCGGTCCAAGGAAGCCGAAGACCTCGCCGGGGTTGACCTGCAGCGTCAGGCCGTCGAGCGCCCGGTACGGACGCGGGCGCCAGAAGCCGACCTTGTAGTCCTTCGTGAGACCTTCGATGTCGATCGCGGGTGACATGCCCTCAGCGCGGCGCGCCCGGGCTCAATGCTTCAGCTCGTACGCGATCGCCGCATCAAAGAATTCGGGTTTTACGATGGGAATCCTTACCCCATTGATGAAAAAAGTTGGCGTCCCCTTGACCTGCAGCAGCGCCCCCAGCGAGATATCGCCCTTCACCAGCTCGAGCTGACGGGCGTACTGCGCGTCAAAATCCGTCACGCCTGCCACGCCTTTCACACCTTCGCGCACCAGATCAGGGGTCATCTGCGGCTGATTCTCGAACAGCCACTCCTCCATCGCCTCCCCACGCTTCTTCGCGCGCGCCAGACGGACGGCCACTGCCGCTTCACACGCCGCTTGGTGCTGGCCGCTCGGCGTGTTGGCGTTGCACTCGGGGTCGAGCGGATAGTCCTTGGTCACGAATTTGACCTGGCCCGGGTACTGGCCCTGATACTTCGCGATGATGGGTTTGTACGCCTCGTACGTCTGGCGGCAGGGTGGGCACTGGTAGTCGTTGAACTTGACGATCAGCACCTTGGCGCCTTCGTTGGGAACCGCGATCGGCACGCGCGGCAGGCCCGTGTACCAGCGCTCGAACTCGCTGCCCTGCTGCGAGGTGAGCGCCACCGGCGCGGGTGGCGGCGCCGCGGCAGTAGCCGCTTCATGGGTTTTGGCAGACACCGGACGCGGGAAGAGCGCGACCAGCGATATTGCGCCCGCGACGAAGAGCGCCGAGACGCCGAGCGCCAGAGGCGACGATACGAGCAGTCGGAGGTCGCGCGTCGCGCGACGAGGCAGGTCAGTCATGGATCCATCCGCGGCCGCCCCCGACACCAGGAAGATGCCGATCACGGCGACATACGTGAGAATGCAGAAGAGACAATAAGTCTTGAGTAAGAAAAGCGACGCGTATCCGAGATAGAGCACCACCGCGAGGCCGGGAACCGAAAGGGCAAAGAGGTAGCCGGGGATGCGGGCGGCAAGCTCCGCGCTCCGCTTTCCTTTGCCGGCCGCCACCAGGCCCGCCAGCGCCAGCAGGGTCACGGCCGCGCTCCAAATGACACCAGCGACCGCCACCGGGACGCCCCAGAACGAGCCGTAGCGACTCTCGTACACCTGTGAGCAGTTCCAAGTAGCGTTGATGTCGCAGGGGCTGATGTAGCCGACGTCCGAGAGCAGTTTGTAGTGAACGAAAGCGGCCGCCGTGGAAGCGCCAAGACCGAGCAGGGCCAGCAGGAGGAGCGCGACGCCGGTTCGGCGAGAATTGGACACTCTGAACAGCGATCGTACGAGCCGCCCTCCCGGGCTGTCAACGACCGCACGTAATAGCGGACCCTCAGGTCCGCCTAGAAACGAAAAGGGAGGCCCTTTCGGACCTCCCTTCTGAACAATCGCCTGCCAGCAACTTACTGGAGGATCGTGCCGCCAGCCGGGGGCGCAGTCTCGCTCGCCGCCATCGCAGCGGTGTTGAAGTAGATCGTGCCCGAGCCGTTGACGTGAAAGTAGCGTGACCCGGTGCTGCCCGGTGTGACCGGGTTGGCCGTCGTCGCGTAGGTCGAGGCCAGCGCGCCGGCGTTGCAGGCCACTGCGCCGGCGGACGCCGGGCCAGTCGCCGTCATCGTGATTGCGTAGCCGCTCTTCTCGACAGGCGCCGCCTTGCCGAGGTCAGGGCTCAAGAACGCTTCGTTGCCACCCGGAGCCGGCGTGCCGAGCACCAGCAGCGTCGAGCCGAAGTTGCCCATGCCGCAGTTGGCGTGGAAGTTCACCTGGCCGCTGTGCACAGCGCGAAGCGAACCGATGGCCGACGTCTCGTTGCCCGACATGCGCGCTCGCAGGAGGCCGGGGACCGCGATGGCCGCGATGATGCCGATGATCGCCACGACGATCAGCAGCTCGATCAGCGTGAAACCCTTTTCATTGCGCAGCTTCATAAACTCGTTTCTCCTCTAGTGACCGTTAGGTGCTTGGCAGATGCCGTTCAGGCGAAGGCCGTCTCTCGACCGACCGCCCTGTCCGGTCGCCAGGCTCCTGGCGGCCGCCGACTGTCGTGGAGATAGCAACTCGGGTGCCAGCCCATCCGCCGTTCCTGGCTCACATCTGCTATCACCTTGCGGACGCGCGATTTATAAGACGTCCCGACAGCGCGGCCGGCCGTGGAACCATCGCCGGTGGCCGCTTCTTCGACAATCGCTGTCAGGGTAGTTGGCAGAAAGTGTCGACACCTCCTGCTACTTCAAATTGTATTTTTTGGCGTAGTAGCGGAATGACCGGAAGCTCATACCGAGCAGTTCCGCCGCCCGCACCTGCACGCCACCCGCACGCTCGAGCGCCTGCGCCAGGTACCGGCGCTCGACGCTCTGCACGTGGCGCTCGAGATCGAAGCCGACGGCGGGCAGCTCCGGAACATCGCCTGCCGCATTAGCCGCGGGGGTTCCCGCCATCGTAACGCGGATCTGCTCCGGGAGGCTTTCGAACAGGATCGCCGGCGTCCGCTCGAGCGCGACGGCCCGCTCGATGACATTCTCGAGCTCCCGGATGTTGCCGGGCCAGTCGTAGCGCTCCAAAACCGCCATGGCGCCGCCGGAAATGGCCGCCACCGTCTTGCCCATCTGCCCGCGATACTTCGAGAGGAAGTGCTCTGCAATGAGCGGGATGTCCTCGCGCCGCTCGCGCAGGGCCGGCAGCTGCACGGGAATGACGTTGATGCGGTAATAGAGATCCTCGCGGAAGCGTCCCTCGGCCACGAGCTTCGGCAAATCCTGGTTGGTCGCCGCCACCACGCGGATGTTCGCCTCGATCTCGTCGAGGCCGCCGACGCGCCGGAAGCGACGTTCCTGCAGCACACGCAGCAGCTTCACCTGCATCATCGGCGTCATCTCGCCGATCTCGTCGAGGAAAATCGTGCCGCCTTCGGCGATCTCGACAAGGCCTTTCTTCGTCGTCTCGGCGCCCGTGAACGCGCCGCGCATGTGGCCGAAGAGCTCGGACTCGAGCAGCGTCTCTGGCAGCGCGCCGCAGTTGAGGGCGACAAATGGCCGATCGCGCCGCAGCGAATGGAAGTGCACCGCGCGCGCGATCAGCTCCTTCCCCGTGCCCGACTCCCCGGTGACGAGCACCGTGCTGGTCGTCTTCGCGACCGATTCGACCAGGTCGAACACCGCTAGCATGCTGGGGCTGCGGCCGATGATGCCGGCAAAGTCGTGGCTCTTGTGGAGGACGCGCTTCAGCAGCACGTTCTCCTGGCGAAGCTGCCGCGCGTCGAGCTTCTCGCGTACTTTCAGCTTCAGCTCGTCGACGTCGAAGGGTTTGATCAGGTAATCGCAGGCACCGAGCCGCATGGCCTCCACGGCGGTTTCGGTGCTCGCGTAGGCGGTCATCATGATGGCGGGGAGCGACGCGTCGGTGGCCTTCGCCGCGCGCAAGACCTCGACGCCGCTCATGTCCGGCATCTTGATGTCCGAGATCAGGAGGTCCAGCGGCCCGCGCTTGAGCGCTTTGAGGGCGGCTTCCCCGCTTTCGGCGAGCAGGACCTCGTGTCCCTCGCGCCGGAGGACAATCGCCAGCAATTCCCGGAGCGACCGCTCGTCGTCTGCGACAAGTATGCGTTTCGCCGCGGGTTCAGGGGCAGTGTCCGGGTGCGGGGCCGCAGCGGCCTTTGGCGAACTCATCGTGCGATCTCTCTATCGGTCGGACAGGGCGGTGTCCACAATGCCTGGCGCTCGGCCGGCCGGATGCACCCGGCCAGGGCGTATGGTCACGCGCGCGTGCTAACCGGAATGCAACCCCGCTGGGCGCATTGCCATGAGCCCCCTACGAGTGGCTACGCGGTCTGCCGCCAGACCGAGGCAGACAAGCGGCTGGGAAGCGTCACCAGAACACTCGTGCCCTGACCCAATTCCGACTCCACGTGGATCTCACCGCCGTGGTTCGAGACGATGCGGTGGACGATCGCCAGGCCGAGGCCCGAGCCTCGGGAGAACGAGCCATTGAACGGCTGGAACAGCGAGTCGAGCTGTTCGGCGCGGATGCCAACACCGTGATCCACTACCTCCAGCGCCGCGTCGTCGCCCGCCTCGGACGAGTGGATTCGGGCGCGCAGAATCAGCTCGCCGCCCTCCGGCATCGCTCGAAGTCCGTTCGTCGCGAGGTTCCAGATCACCTGCCTCACCTGCGCATCGTCGGCCTCGACGACGAGGCCGCTTTCGGGAGCGTCCACCGCGATGCGATGCGAGGGCAGCACGTCCGGACTGTTGCGCAGAAGAGTGGCGGTGTCGCCCAGCAGACGCGTCAGGTTCACGGCGCGTGCCAGGAGTGGCTGCGGCCGCGCGTACGACAGGAACGAGCGGATCGTCTCGTTCAGGCGATCCGACTCCCGCAAGACGATGTCCATCAAGTGCGACTGTTCCTCGGTCAGCTGGAGCTCCGCACGCAGCACCTGGATTGACCCTCGCATCGACGCCAACGGATTCCGGATCTCGTGGGCGATGCCGGCGGCCATTTCTCCAACGGCGGCCAGTTGCTGTCGCTGACGCGCCTCGCGCTCGAGCCGCCGCATCGCCGTCACGTCCTGGAACGTCAGGAGAAACCCGGTCTGACCATCGGGCGTGTTCAGGTGCGCTGCGCTGAGGCCGATGTCTCGAACCTCGTTCTCGCTCGTGCGGAAGGTGTAGTCCGCACGGCGCGTCCGGTCGCCGGGAAGACCGGCGCGAATCAGCTCCATGAAGTCGGTGGGAAGCTGCAGCACCTCGCCCGCCGAGCGCCCCAGCACGGCCGTCCCTTGATGGCCGGTGATGACCTCTGCGGCGCGATTGAACGCGACGATGCGGCCTGCGCGATCGGTCGTGATGAGTCCGCTCGTCAGGCTCTGAATCACATGCTGGTTGAACGCCTGAAGGTCGGCCAGGGCATGCGACGCATGCGCGAGGCGGGCATCGGCTCGACGGAGCCGATCGGCGAGCGACCCGCCGACCAGGGCTACCGCGAAGAGCGCGATCGCATTGGCAGAAACGGTGTATTCGGCGACATGCGCGGGCGGCAGGAAGCGCCGCATATCGGACACCCATTCGCCTGCAACGTACCCGGCACTGCCGGAGTACTGGGCGACGACCAGCGCGCCATACGCGGAGGCGCTGATTAGCGCGACGCGAATCCCGCCGGTGCGGAACCGCAGCGATGCCGCACCGATGACCGGCAGCACGTACAGCAGCGAGAAGTACGACGTGACACCGCCGGTGAAGTGAATGAACGCGGTCACCAGGCATGCGTCGAACACGAACTCGAGGTCGACGAGCCACGAGCGACGCAGCATCGCCGGCAGCGCCACGACATAGATCGCGCTGAGCGCGTAGGTGAGCCCGATCAAAAAGAAGAACGGATTGACTGGCACCGATCCGGGCGCAATCAGCTGAAAGCCGACGGCGAGGCCGAGCAGCAGCGTGCCGACGACGACCCTGGCCGCGTTCAGCCAGAGCAGCCGGCGCCGCCGTTCCCCTTCTCTCACGATCCGCTTCCCTGTGTCTCGGACACGCGAGAGGAAGACTCTGTGTGCGCCCAGGCCGTGCAGAATCTTGCCACGGCCTGCACCTACGTGAGCTTGCTGATCAGGTCAAAGATCGGCAGGTACATCGAGATGACGATGCCGCCGACGATCAGGCCGAGGAAGGCAATCATGATCGGCTCGAGCAGTGTGAGCATGCCGGCGACGGCGGTGTCGACTTCCTCCTCATAGAAATCCGCGATCTTGCTCAGCATCGTGTCGAGCGCGCCGGTGGCTTCGCCGACGCCAATCATCTGTACGACCATCGGCGGGAAGACCGCGGTCTCCTTGAGCGGTGCCGCGATCGTGTTGCCGGCCTCGATGCTCTTCCGCGTGATGAGAATAGCGTCCTCGACGATCGCGTTGCCCGACGTGCGCGCGGTGATGTCGAGCCCGTCGAGGATGGGCACGCCCGAGCTGATCAGGGTCGAGAGCGTGCGGCAGAATCGCGCCACGGCAATCTTCCGCATGATCATGCCGAGGATCGGCAGCTTGAGGACGATCCCGTCCACGACGCGTCGGCCACTCTCGGTGCCGTAGTACTGTTTGAGCCCCCAGCCGAGCGCGACGATTGCGACGATCCCCATCCAGCCGAATCTGACCAGGCCGTCGCTGAGCGCGATGACGATGCGCGTCGGCAGGGGGAGCTCGGCGCCGAGCGACGCGAACATGGCGGCAAACGTCGGGATGACTTTCCACAGGATCGCCGCCACGACCAGGCCGGCGATGACGATGACCGCGATGGGGTAGACCATCGCGGATTTCACCTGGCCCTTCAGCTTGACGTTCTTTTCGATGTAGGTGGCCAGGCGCTTCAGAATCGTGTCGAGGATACCGCCCGCTTCGCCCGCCGCCACCATATTGGTGAAGAGCGCGTCGAACGACTTCGGGTGCTTGCGCATCGCGTCGGCGAGCGTCTGTCCGTTTTCGACGTCCGCGCGGGTCTGCAGGATCGTCGCCGCGAAGTTGGCTTCCTCCTCCTGATTGCCGAGAATTTCCAGGCACTGCACGAGCGGCAGGCCGGCGTCGATCATCACCGAGAACTGCCGGGTGAAGATCGCCAGGTTTTTCGACGGGACCCCCTTTCCGAGCTTGCCCTTCTTCTGCTCCGCCGCCTCGGCTTTCGCCTTGACCGGCGTCACCCTGGTGACCAGCACCTGCTCACGGCGGAGCAGCGCCACGACGGCATCCATGGTGTCGCCGACTCGCTCGCCGGTGACGGTCTCACCGGATCGCGTCCGTCCTGTGAACGCAAAAGTGGGCATGTGTCTCGAACGCTCGGGTTCTCGTCTTTCTCGGTTTCTCTCAAGGGCGCACGCAGTGCGCCGCTATAACGGTGGGCAGGCGGTGCGCCCTACTTCGTTATCGGCCGGAGCGCCGCGCGCTGGAGTCCGGCACCGGGGACCACACCGACGCCACGGCTGATCATCTCGCGCAGCTCGTCGCGGTTGGAACTGGCGAGGAGCGCGGTGTCCAGCGTGATTTTTCCGGAGAGCTGCAGGCTGGCCAGCGACTGGTTCGCGGTCTGCATGCCCACTTTTTCCTGCCCTGTCTGCATCGCGGAGTAGATCTGATGAACCTTGTCCTCGCGAATCAGGTTCCGGATAGCGGGCGTGGGGATCAGGATCTCGAGCGAGACGACGCGGCCGCCGCCAACCTTCGGGAGCAGTGCCTGACAGACGATGCCCTCGAGGACGAGCGACAACTGCGTGCGAATCTGCCCCTGCTGGTGCGCGGGGAAGACGTCGATGATGCGGTTGATTGTCTGGGCGGCGGAATTCGTGTGCAGCGTGCCAAGCGTCAAGTGCCCGGTCTCAGCGATGCGCAGCGCCGCCTCGATCGTCTCGAGATCGCGCATTTCGCCAATCAGCACGACGTCCGGGTCCTCGCGGAGCGCCGCGCGCAGCGCCATCGAGAAGCTTTGCGTATCGCTGTGCACTTCGCGCTGGTTGACCAGGCATTTTTTGTGGGGGTGGATGTACTCGATCGGGTCCTCGATCGTCAGGATGTGCTCGTGCCGCTCGGAGTTGATCTTGTCGAGCATCGCGGCGAGCGTGGTCGACTTGCCGCTCCCGGTAGGTCCGGTCACCAGGACCAGTCCTCGCGGCCGATCGGCCACCGTCGTCAGAACCTTCGGGAGATTCAGCTCTTCGAAGCTGCGGATGCGCTCGGGAATCAGTCGATAGACCGCCGCTACCGCGCCGCGCTGATTGAACATGTTGCAGCGGAAGCGCGCGAGCCCCTTGAGGCCGAACGAGAAGTCGAGCTCCAGCGTCTCCTCGAAGCGCTTCTTCTGGGCATCGGTGAGTACGCTGTAGGCAAGCTGCTTCGTCTCGGCAGGCGTCAAGTCCGGCATCTGCAGCCGATCGAGCTTGCCGTTCACCCGCACCTGCGGCGGCGTGTTGGTGGTCAGATGGAGGTCTGATCCCCCGAGTTCAACAGTCGATTTCAAGAGCTCTGGCAGCGTCGGCATAATCCGCAATCAATCCAAATCCGCAATCAAATCCGCAATCCGCAATCCGCAACCCGCAATTACTTGACCGTTTCCCTCGCGACTTCTTCGAGCGTGGTGACGCCTTCCTTGACCTTCCGCAGTCCGCTCTGACGCAGCGTGATCATCCCGTCGTCGATCGCCTTCCGTCGCAATTCCAGTGCCGACGCCCCGACAAGGACCAATTCCCGCAATTCGTCCGTGACTTCCATCACCTCGTAGAGACCAACGCGGCCCTTGTAGCCGGTGTTGTTGCACTTTTCGCAACCACTGCCCTTCTGCGGCATGACATTTTGTGCATCGTCGGGCGAGAAACCGGCCTGGATCAGCGCCGGCGCTGGCGTGGGCTGCGGCGCCTTGCAGTGCTGGCAGACGCGGCGCACCAGGCGCTGAGCACAAATCAGGTTGACGGAGCTGGCGACGAGAAACGGTTCGATCCCCATGTTCATCAACCGGTTCACCGTGCTCGGCGCGTCGTTCGTGTGGAGCGTTGAGAGCACGAGGTGGCCGGTGAGCGCCGCTTTCACCGCGATTTCAGCCGTCTCGAAGTCGCGGATTTCGCCGACCAGGATGATGTTCGGGTCCTGACGGAGGAAGGCGCGGAGCGCGGCGGCGAAGTTGAGCCCGATGTTCTCCCGCACCTGGACCTGGTTGATGCCCGGGAGGTTGAACTCGACCGGGTCCTCCGCGGTCATGATGTTCGTTTCCTGCGTGTTGATGCGGGCGATCGACGAGTAGAGGGTATTCGTCTTGCCGCTGCCGGTCGGACCGGTCACGAGCACCATGCCCCACGGCTTCTGGATCGCCACCTCGAACCTGGCCAGTGACTCCGACTCGAATCCAAGCCGGGTCATGTCGAGCATCAGCTTGTCCTTGTCGAGCAGTCGCAGGACGATCTTCTCGCCGAAGAGAGTCGGCAGACAGCTGACGCGGAAATCGATGTCCTTGGCCGCGCCGTTGTCGGCAAAGCGGATCTTGATGCGGCCGTCCTGTGGCAACCGCTTCTCCGCGATGTCGAGCTTCGACATGATCTTGATGCGAGACGTCACCGCATCGCGGAACTTCATCGGCGGCGCCATGATGTTGTAGAGGATGCCGTCGATGCGGTACCGGATCCGGAATTCCTTCTCGTACGGCTCGATGTGAATGTCGCTTGCGCCCTTCTGAATGGCCGACATCAGGATGACGTTCACGAGCTTGATGACCGGCGCGTCCTCGCCCTGACGCTGCAGCGCCTCGGCGCTGATCTCTTCCAGCTCCTCGAGGACTTCGACGTCGGCCATCGCGCCGTCGAGCGGCATCTCCTCGAGAGCGCGCGCCGCCGCGTCGAGCGCGCTCGTCCCGGTCACGGTCTCGACCCGTTTGAGCTGCGTCGGGTAGTACTTCTCCAGTGCCTCGTTGACCGCGGTCTCGGACGCGACGACCGGTTCGACGTTGTAGCCCGTCATGAACTTGATGTCGTCCATGGCGAACACGTTGGTCGGGTCGGTCATCGCGATCGTGAGCGTGGCGCCCGATCGCGAGAGCGGGATGATCTGGTACTTGTGCGCCGTCTCGGCAGGAATGACCTTGACCACCGTTACGTCGATCTCGAACTGCGTGAGATTGATCGACGGCACCCCGTACTGGCGGCTCAGGAGCGCGGTGATGTCCTCGTCGCGGACGAAACCAAGCTTGACCAGATTGACGCCGAGCTTTCCCCCGTTCGTCTTCTGGTAGGCCAGCGCTTCCTGAAGCTGTTCAGGAGTGATGCGCTTCTCTTTGAGGAGCAGTTCGCCGATGCGGACGGGCATGGGGGATACTCAGAACATGACGTGGGCCGCAATGCCCCAGCCACGCTCGGCGTCGTCGCCACCTCGCGTTGCCTGAGCCTCGACCCAGAATCCACTTCCAACGACCACGCTCGCGCCGCCTGACGCCGCGGGCCTGGCCTCGCCAGCCGAACTGGCGCTGAGACCGCCGCGAAGGCCGATCCGATGCGCCCACAACCAGCGCTCTCCGCCAACCGCAAAATCTCGCCGCTCGCCGAGCGGCGTCTCCTCGCGCCGGAGGTCGGTGTCAATCGCCACGACCCAGTCCTGGCGCCCCGCGCCGCCTGGATCGGGCACGATCGCGAGACCGAGCCGCGCCTGCCGCTCCAGCTCCCAGCTGGCGCCGGCCGATCCCGCAAACGACGGGGTGGTGAGGTTCCGGGTGGCCAGGCCAATCCGCACACGCGAAACTCGCACCAGCACCCCGAGGTCGACGTCGGCCTGCGTCCGCGACGGGCCATCGACGTCACCGAGTGCGTCGAAGACGTCGTCTGGATCGCCGGTGGCAGGACTCAGCGTCGACAGCTCTCCCCGCATCACGCGTACAGTGGCTCCAAGGACAACGGCGTCGCCGAGCGAGTGCGCGAGGCTGAGGCCGAATTGGTGAATGAGCAGCGAATGCCCGACCCGGGCTGTTCCTTCGTCTTGTCGGTCCGGCAACGCCGGTTCTGTAGCCGGATCGAGCCGTGACTGCCTGGTCCGGAAGTAGTTGGCGCCGAGCGAGGGGAAGGCAAACGCAACTCCACCGGACGTCCACTCCGAGCCGGTCTGCTCTGGAATCGGCCGATCGTCGGTTTTTGTGAATTGACCGGTGCCACCTTCGACGATCCCGTCGAGAATGAACGAGTTAGGCAAGCCAGCCGGATTCCACCAGGTGGCACTCGCATCGTCTGCCACTGCTACGAACGCGCCGCCCATCCCGAGAGCACGGGTCCCAATCAGATCGAAGGTCTGGCAAAAGCCAGCGCTGCTCGTACCGACGATAAACAGGCTCATGAAGCCCGAGCAGCGAATTAGATTACGGCCGAGATCTGATATCATATCGATAGCACCAAGTGTCCGAATCCGGGAAACTTCATTCGAGAAATTGGCGTATATACGGGGGACACTCGGTTCCTGAAGGTCATCCCCTGAGTCACGCGGTTCCGCCACCTGAGACCACCCAACTGGAAGGTCCGCAATGAGCGACGTGTCGTCACCGGCGGCGGCAGCGCCAGCCGGGGACAATGTGATTTCGCGCCTGATTGGCGTGATCTTCTCCCCTCGCGCCACCTTCGAGCGTATCGTGGCGCGGCCTCGCTGGTTCGGCGCACTGGGCATCATCGTTGGAGTCATCGCGATCGGCCAGTTCGCGCTGTTGAGTACCGAGAGCGGCCAGCAAGCGATGATTGATCAGCAGGTGCGCCGCACCGAACAGTGGGGCGGCACGGTTACCGACGAGCAGTACGCCGCCTTCGAACGGATGGCACCGTACGGACGGTGACTTTGCTCTCGGTGGGGTTGTCGTTTTCGTGCCGATCGTTGCGTTTGCGGTCTCGGGCTTCCTCCTCGGCGCGTTCAACTCGCTACTCGGCGGCAACGCGACCTACAGGCAGGTGCTGGCGGTCCATGCCCATTCGGGGGCGACGAGTCTCCTGGGCCTCCTGTTCACGCTGCCGCTGAACTACTTGCGCGAATCGATGTCGAGCCCGACCAACCTCGGCGTCTTCGCGCAGGCGTTTCTCGATGACACGAACTTCATCGCGGGCTTTCTTGGCACGATCGATGTCTTCATCATCTGGTGGGTACTGGTCAACGCGATCGGCCTGGCTGTTTTGTACCGGCGCCGGACAGCGCCAATCTTCTGGTCGCTGATGGGTGTCTATATCGGAATTGCTCTCATTTACGTGAGCATCACGCGACTCATGTCGGGAGGAGCGTAGCGTGTTTCGGAAGAAGTGGGTCATTGCGCTCATTGTCATCATCGTGCTCGCCGCCATGGGCGGCGCATACTTCTACTTCAAGAAAGAAGAGGCGGTCAGCGTCAACGTCGAAGCGGTCAAGAAGCGCGATCTCGAAGCGGTCGTGACCGCCTCGGGCACGATCCAGGCGAAGCGGTTCGTGAACATGAGCGCGGTTCAGATGGGCCGCGTCACTCGGCTCGGCGTCGAGGAAGGCGATCGCGTGAAGGCTGGTCAGTTCCTGCTCGAGATCGATCCCAATGCGCTGCGCGGCACGGTCCAGCGGGGCGAGGCCTCAGTCGCCGGCGCACGGGCCGGACTGGAGCAGGCAAAGGTCAACGTCGAGACCGCCCGCGCCAACCTGAGCCTCGCGCGCGACCAGGTGAAGCGGCAGCGGGAACTCTGGGCGCAGCAGCTGACCACGCGTGAGAATCTGGACAAGGCGGAATCGGAGCTGAAGGTCCGCGAAACCGAGCTCTCGGCGCGGCAGTCGGAGGTCGGCTCACGCGAGCAGATGATCAAGCAGGAAGCGGCGTCGCTCGACACCAGCCGCTACAACCTGCGGCAGGTGACGCTGGTGGCGCCGTTCGACGGCATCGTCACCCGGCGCAACATCGAGGAAGGCGAGAACGTCGTGGTCGGCACCATGAACAACGCCGGCACACAGCTGCTGACGGTCGCCGACATGTCGATCATCGAGGCCGAAGTCGAGGTCGACGAGACTGATATCCCGTCGGTCCGCATCGGACAGATCGGCAAGATCACCATCGACGCGCTGCCGGACCAGACGTTCACCGGCAAGGTCACGGAGATCGGCAACAGCCCGATCCAGCAGGCGGCGCAGGCGCAGGCCGGACAGCAGGCGACGAACTTCAAGGTCACGGTCCAGCTCGACAAGCAGATTCCCGAGGCGCGCCCGGGATTCACCTGCTCGGCGTCGATCACGACCGCGACGCGGCAGAAGGTCCTGTCGGTGCCGATTCAGGCGATGGCCGCGCGCGAGATGATCTTCGACGCCAAGGGTCAGATCGTGCGCGAGCTGAAGGACCCGAAGGCCAAGCGCCGTCGACGGCCGGCGACCGATGCGACCGCGGCCCAGGCGGCAGAGCTCAAGTCGGGGCAGACGCGGAAGGAAATTGAAGGCGTGTTCGTGTTCCGCAATAACGAAGCGATCTTCCTGCCGGTGAAGGTCGGAATCGCCGGCGACAAATACTTCGAGGTGATGTCCGGCTTGAAGGACGGCGACCAGGTGATCACGGGCCCGTTCAATTCGGTCCGTAATCTCAAGGACGGCGACGAAGTGAAAGTCGGCCCGCCGCCAGGGGCGCCTAAAGGGTGAACGCATGGCGGGGGCGATAACGCGGCGCTGAAGCCGCAGCCGCAACGCGGGGCTGAAGCCCCGCCTCCACAACTCGGAGCGTAGCCCGTAGCCGTAGGCCGCTATGACTCAAATCCTCGACGCCATCGGGATCGCGCTCTCATCCATCTGGGTGAACAAGATCCGCTCGATCA
Organism: Vicinamibacteria bacterium; assembly: GCA_963800785.1. Taxonomy (GTDB): domain Bacteria; phylum Acidobacteriota; class Vicinamibacteria; order Vicinamibacterales; family JAENWD01; genus JAENWD01. The sequence continues at coordinate 410,387 of CAWDCH010000016.1, read as the reverse complement.
TGATGGTGCTCGGCAACATTGTCGCCGTCACCTCGATCATCGCCGTCGTGTCGCTGCTGCAGGGCATGAACACCTACGTGTCGGACGCGATCATGAAAGACGTCGGCGTCGGCACCTTTAAGGTGGACAAGATCGGCGTCGTCACCGACGAGGAAGAGGAGCGGATTGCGTGGCGGCGGAATCCCGACGTCACGATGCTGGACGCGCGGGCGATCGAGTCGTTCGATTCGCCGTTGATCGACGCGGTGATGGCCGAGTCGTATGCGCGCGCCAACATCACCTTTGGCGATGAGACGCTCGAGGGTACGCAGGTGCGCGGCGTGTCGGCCGACTACGAGGAGTTCAGCGGCTACGCGGCCGAGGCTGGCCGCCTCCCGACGCGCTTGGAGATCGAGCGGGCCCGCAACATGGCGCTCCTGGGCTGGGAAACCGCTGACAAGCTGTTCAAAGGCCGCAACCCGGTGGGACGCGCGATTCAGGTGAACGGCGTCCACTTCATCGTCCTCGGCGTCAGCGAGAAGAAGGGCTCGGTCTTCGGCCAGTCGCAGGACGAGTTCGTGATGGTGCCGCTCGGCGCGTTCCAGCGGCTGTTCGGCTCACGCCGTTCGCTCGATCTCACGGTGAAGCCGAGCCGGCCCGAGCTGGTCGAGCCGGCGATGGACGCCGCGCGCGTCGCGCTGCGGGTGAAGCGGCACCTGCGGCCGCGTGAGGCCGACAACTTCGGGATGTATACGTCCGACACCTTGATGGGGCTCTGGAAGACGTTCTCGCAGGGCGCCTTCACGATTCTGATCGGCGTCGTCTCGCTGTCGCTGGTCGTCGGCGGCGTGGTCATCATGAACATCATGCTGATGATCGTGTCGGAGCGGACCCGGGAGATTGGTCTCCGCAAAGCGCTCGGCGCCAAGAAACGCGACATCGTGTGGCAGGTGTTGACCGAGTCGACGACGCTCTCCATGGTGGGAGGGCTGATCGGTACGCTGCTCGGCTTTGGCGCCGCGATGATCGTGGCCGCCTTGACGCCGCTGCCGGCACGCATCGAGCCGTGGTCCGTGCCGCTCGGCCTGGGCATGACGGCCGTGGTCGGGATGTTCTTCGGGCTCTATCCGGCGCTGCGCGCCGCTTCGCTCGATCCAATCGAGGCGCTCAGGAAGGAATAGATGGCAGGTCAACGCGTCCGCATCGGCCTCCTCGCCGAAGTGCTGTCGATGGCCGTCGACACGCTGCGGACGAACAAGCTGCGGTCCGCCCTTACCGTGCTTGGCGTCGTCATCGGCGTCACGTCGATCGTCGGCATGACCTCGCTCATCCGCGGCTTCGGCGACCAGTTCGAGGCCTTGATCAATCAGCTCGGCGCGAACAGCGTGTACGTGGCGAAGATGAGCATCAGCAGCTTTGCCAGCGGCAAGAGCTTCATCGAGGTGCTGCGGCGGCCCAACATCACCGAAGAGGACGCGAAGGCGATCAAAGCAGGTGCGCCGTCAGTGATGATGGTCGGCTGGCAAATCGGTGGTGGGCCGGGATCGGATCCGCAACGACTCTCCTATCGCAGTACGTCCACGAAGCTGATTCAGATCGTGGGCGCGTCGGCGAACTTCGCCGAGATCAACTACATCGGACTCGAGGCTGGCCGCTTCTTCACTCCATACGAAGTGGATCACCGCCGTAGTGTCATCGTCCTCGGCCACTCACCCGGCCAGACGCTGTTCCCCGTCTCGGATCCGATCGGCAAGAAGGTCCGCCTGCACGACGAACAATTCACGGTCGTCGGCGTGATGGCCAAGCGGCCAAGTCCGCTCGGCGGCGATCCGGACGCCTTCGCGGTGATTCCGACAGGCACCTACGACAAGATGTTCGATCCGCCGCGGATTCGGGGGCTCCTCCAGCGCTTCCTGATGATCGGTGTCGTGGGCTATCCGGACGTGCCGCGGCAGCAGGTAATGAACGAGGTGCAGGAAGTGATGCGCGCCCGGCACCGGCTGAAGGTCGATCAGGAGAACGACTTCGACCTGCTGACGTCGGATTCGATCATGAAGATCTTCGACCAGTTCACGCGCGCGATTTTCCTGGCGCTGGTCGTAATCTCGTCGATCGCGCTGATGGTCGGCGGCATCGGCGTGATGGCCATCATGACGATCTCCGTGACCGAACGCACGCGTGAGATTGGCATCCGCAAAGCACTCGGTGCGCGGCGTCGTGAGATTCTGTGGCAGTTCCTGCTGGAGGCGGTGTTCCTGACGTCGATCGGCGGGCTGATGGGAAGCTTCCTCGGCAGCTCGATTGGCATCATCGTCCACCTGGCGACGGAGTTCCCTGTCTCGCTGCCGTGGTGGTCGTTCGCGATTGGGATAGGCTTTTCCGCGACGGTCGGAATCTTCTTTGGCCTGTGGCCGGCTTTCAAAGCGTCGCGGCTGGATCCGATTGAAGCTCTCCGGTACGAGTAGGCCACCACCGTTGTGGAGGGGGGCTTCAGCCCCGCCGAGGCCGCACCTAAAAGTCGACGCCGAATCGTCGGACGAGCGCCTCCACTTCTCGCCGCAAGAACTGAAACGACGGAATGACGAACAGCAGTTCCTGCATTCGCGACGGGTCGTAGTCCGTCTCGATGACCGTGTCCGTCACGAAGGGGCGATGCTCGACGGAGGTCGACAGCGAGTATGGAATCTCGCCGGTCGAGGAGAGAATCCCGGCGCCGAAAATTTTCGTGTCGCCATCTTCTTCGATTAGTCCGAACTCAATCGAGAACCAGCTCAGACGCTTCAGCGCGAGCACCTGATCGCCGCTCTTCACACTGACGGCGGCCTTGCCGATCAGGGTGAGTAGCGCGGCGTAGTCGTGATTCACGAGCGGCGGCACGTGGCCGAGGCAGTCGTGAATCATGTCCGGCTCGGGTGTGAACTCCGGCTTGCTGCCGTGCCGGATGAACTGTGTCACCGGGAAGCCGCCCTCGGCGATGTACGAATAAAAGATGCGATATGGGATTGGCCCCTCCGCGGGCACGAGGTGCATGCCGCTCCGCGCTTGCACGCGTTCGCTCAGGTCGCGGAGTTGCGGGATCTCGGTCGAGCTGATACCGAGGTCGCGCCTGGCTTGAAGATAGATCCGGCTGGCGTGCGAGACGTGGAGCGCCGCGAGCTGCGGGGAGACCTCGCGCCAGATGCGCTGTTCCTCGTCCGTGTAGTCGATGCGCGGCGGCCCGAGGTTCTTCAGCCGATGTTCGCGGCACAGGGCAAAAAGGGCCTCACGACGCGCGATATAGGCGGTATCCCCGAGACCGGGATGCCCTGGTTCGAGCTCGAGCCTGGTGACATCCGGCGGGTTGGCGTAGATATCGTTCTCGGCCGAGGTGGCGCTTGCCTGGTCCATGCTGTCCTCGCGGTAATCTGGTCGCCTCAATTAGAAGCAAAACTGATTACATCCATCAGTTTAGCATCGCCGCGCCTCTAGCGCGGGGGACTGTCCCCACCCAAGAAGTTGCGGTCGAAAAATGAGATTGCGCAAGCAATTGCGTGGGGGACAGTCCCCCATCGGGGACGGTTTGGGGACAGTCCCCAAGGTGTATGATCCGCGACAGATAGTGGTCTGACCGCCCTTCTAGAGCGATTCACAACGCACGCATAAGCGGCCCCCGGCGACGCACCCGGGAGCGGAGGGATACCCGCTATGAAGGCCTACGATACTGGGAGCATCCGCAACGTCGCTGTCCTCGGCCACAGCGGCGCGGGCAAGACCCAGTTGGTTTCCGCGCTCCTCTTCGCCGCCGGCGCCACGCCGCGGCTCGGCCGCGTCGACGACGGCACCACGGTGACCGACTACGACGACGAAGAGATCGCCAGAAAGCACACGCTCTCGGCCTCCCTCGCCTACGCCGAGTGGAACAAACTGAAAATCAACATCATCGACACGCCGGGCATGGGCAACTTCTTCGCCGACGCCCGCGCCGCGCTGCGCGTTGCCGACGCAGCCCTCATCGTCGTGGATGCCGTCGCCGGCGTCGAGGTGCAAACCGAAAAGATGTGGGCCGAAGCGGAAGCACTGGCGCTGCCTCGGCTCATTGTCGTCAACCGCCTCGATCGCGAGCGCGCGAGCCTCGATCGCACCCTGACCTCACTTCGCGACTTCTGCAGCCGCACAATCATCCCGATCCAGCTCCCAATCGGCGAGGAGAAGAACTTCTCCGGTGTCATCGACCTGGTTGCGATGAAGGCGTGGGCCTACCCGGCGGACGGCAGCGGCAAAGCAACCGAAAACGCGATACCAGCGCACTTGTCCGACGCCGCCACGGCTGCCCGCGAAGCGTTGATCGAAATCGTGGCCGAGGCCGACGACTCGCTGATGGAGAAGTTCTTCGAGGCCGGGACGCTGACGCAGGAGGAACTGGTCGCCGGTCTCCATGCCGCAACGCTGAACGGCAAAATCTATCCTCTGGTCTGCACATCGTCGATCCTGAACGTCGGCGCACCACAGGTGCTCGACGCCATCGCGAACTACCTCCCCTCCCCCGCCGAGCGTCAGTTCACGGCGACAGACACGAAGCAGAACGCAGAGGTCAAAGCGGCCCCCAATGCCAGCGATCCCTACGCGGCGTTCGTCTGGAAGACCGTGGCCGATCCCTTCGCGGGCCGCATCACGCTCTTTCGCGTCATGAGTGGAGCGCTCAAGTCGGACGCGACCGTCCACAACCTGACGCGAGACACCAGCGAGCGCCTCGGCCATCTCACCGTGATGCAGGGCAAGACGCCGACGTCCGTGGCGGAGCTCAAGGCCGGCGATCTCGGCGCGGTCGCGAAGCTCAAGGACACGCTCACTAACGACGTGCTGGCCGAGAAGGGGGGACTGACGTTCGCGCCGATCGCGTTCCTCGAGCCGGTCCTGTCGTATGCAATCGAGCCCAAGAGCCGCGGCGACGAGGACAAGATCAGCACCGCGATGCACCGCCTCGAGGAAGAGGATCGAACGATCCGCTACGCGCGCGACCCTCAGACGAAGGAATTGCTGCTCTCCGGCCAGGGCCAGCTGCACATCGAGGTCACCGTCGCAAAGTTGAAGCGCCGATTCGGCGTCGAGGTGAATCTGAAGCCGCCGCGGATTCCATATCGCGAGACGATCACGGCGTCCGCTGAGGCGCACGGCCGCCACAAGAAGCAGACCGGCGGGCACGGCCAGTTCGGCGACTGCAAGATCCGCCTGGAACCGTTGCCGCGCGGGAGCGATTTCACGTTCGAGGACGACATCTTCGGCGGCGCCATCCCGCGGCAGTTCGTGCCGGCAGTCGAAAAGGGCATCCAGGACGCGCGCATGCGTGGATACCTCGCGGGCTATCCGGTCGTCGATTTCAAGGTCACCGTGTTCGACGGCTCCTACCACGCCGTCGACAGCAACGAGCTCTCGTTCAAGCTGGCCGGCTCCCTGGCCTTCAAGGACGGGATGAGCAAGGCGCGCCCGACGATCCTCGAGCCGGTGATGTCGGTCGAGATCCACGCACCCAGCGACTATGCCGGCGACCTCATGGGCGATCTGAACGGCAGGCGCGGCCGGATCAGCGGCATGGACACACGCGGCGCGATGACCCTGATCCGCGCGCAGGTACCGATGGCCGAGATGCTTACGTACGAGCAGCACCTGACGTCCGCCACCGGCGGTCGCGGCTCGTACCACATGGAGTACTCGCACTACGACGAAGTGCCGTCACACCTTCAGCAGAAGATCATCGCCGCGGCGAAGGCGGAGCGCGGGGCTGAGGTGGAGGAAGTATAGGGACGCGGGTCAGCGGTCAGGGATCAGTAGGGGCCCACTGTGTGCGCCCGGCAAATGCGCCCCTATCATTCCTTGGTCACGACCTGAGCCGTAGCGGCGGCTGGCGGTTCCCCGCCCGCCGGCTGCATGGCGAGGATGATCTCGCGCGCGGCCGTGCGGAAGGCTTGAAGCCGCACACCGAACACAGCGGCCCCCACCAGGCAGGCTGCGCCGCCGAGCGCGACCGTCTGCGGCGCGTCGAGTCGATGCGCAATCGCGCCGGCCATGAGTGCGCCAAATGGCGCCATCCCCATAAACATCATCGAGTAAATCGACATCACTCGGCCGCGGAGATGGTCCGGCACCATCGACTGGATCAACGTGTTCGATGACGCCATCTGCACCATCATCGAACACCCCACGGGCACGAGCAGCAGGGCAGAAAGCCAGAATGTCCGCGACAGGGAGAACAGAATCAGGCTGGCGCCAAACGCCGCTGACGACCACGCAACCCAACGTCCGAGCCCGCGCAAGCTTCGCTTCGAGGCGAGTGCGAGCGCGCCGACAAGCGCGCCCGCGCCCGACATCCCCATCAGCAGTCCAAGGCCACTGGGACCGGCCCGAAGGATGCGATCGGCGAACACGGGCATGAGTGTCGCGTACGGCATCCCCATCAGGCTGACCAGCCCCAGCAGGAGCATCAACGACCTTACAGGCGGCGTCTGCGCGACGAAACCGAAACCTTCCCCAACGCTTCGCAGCGCAGAACCGTTCTGCGGCTGGATCGTTCGCTTCGGCACCTGCATCATCAACAACCCGGCGATCACCGCGATGTAACTCAGCGCGTTGGCGGCGAAGCACCACCCTTCACCCACCAGCGACACGACGATGCCGGCGACCGCCGGTCCGACAAGGCGCGCGCCATTGACCATTGACGAGTTGAGCGCGATGGCATTGACCAGATCCTCCCGGCCGACCATCTCGACGATGAACGACTGACGGGCGGGAATGTCGAAAGCGTTGACGACACCGAGTAGCGAAGCGAGGGCGAAGATGTGCCAGATCTGTATATGACCCGTGATCGTGAGGACCGCGAGGATTGACGCCAGCACCATGGCCCAGGTCTGCGTGGCGATCACGACGCGATGCCGATTGACCGCATCGGCGACGACGCCGCCGATCGGCGCGAGCAGGAACACAGGAATCTGACTCGCGAATCCGACCAGGCCGAGGAGCACCGTCGAGCCGGTGAGCGAGTAGACGAGCCACGACTGCGCCACTGACTGCATCCACGTGCCAATCAGCGAGATCAGCTGGCCGCCGAAGAACAGTCGGAAGTTGCGATGCCGGAGCGCGCGGATGGACGGGAGCTGCGGCACCAGAGCCATTGAACGATTGTACTAATCGAATAGCCGCAGGGAGTCCGGCGCTGCTGCAATAGCAACGTGCGTCTACCGCACTGGCAACGTCAGTTTGCTGGAACGGGGCCCGACTTCAGTCGGGCCAAGACGAAAAGTTCTGGTTCCGAATAGTCGCTCGCAGGCGTTCAACCGATACCCAACCAGAACACCGCAGCGATGGCCGCAATGCCGACGAGCGTGCCGAGCGCCCAACCGCCGACGGCGAAGCGGATCCACTGTTCGTAGCGGACGTTTGCCGCCAGGAGCACGCTCATCAGCGCGCCGTTCGTAGGCGTCAGCAGCTCCATCAGCCCCGCCCCCGTTTGGTACGCGAGCACGGGCACCTGCCGGGAAAGGCCAAGCAGATCGGCGAGCGGCACGAGGATGGGCATCGTCAGCACGGCCTGACCGCTGACGCTGGGCACCACCACGTGCACGATCGAATGAAACGGGATCATCAAGAGCGCCGACGCACTGCCGGACACATTCGCAAGCGGCGTCGCGAGGGCATGCAGGATCGTGTCGATGATCTGCCCGTCGGTGAGCACCAGCGATATGCTCCGTGACACTCCGATGAGCATCGTCGCCGGCAGCAGGCTCTGCGCGCCTTCGAGGAAGGCCGTAACCGTCTCGCCGAGCCGGAGGCCGCCGACGAGACCTGCGACCATCCCGCCGAAGAACAGAAGGCCCCCGAGCTCGTTGAATCCCCAGTCGAGCTGCAGTGCGCCGTAAACATAGGCTCCCAGGGGTCCGATGACCGCGACGAGGATGGCGATTTCGCGCAGGGTCAGACGCACCGTCGCATCCGAGTCGGAAACGACGACCTCCGTTCGGTTTCGAGAGGCATAGCCGATCGTCCAGGCGGTCCACAGGCACGCGGCGACGACGAACATCCCTACGCGAACGGCAAACCCGGATGCGAGCGGCAACTGCGCGAGCTTCATCGCGATCACGGCCTGAAACGGGTTCACCGGGCTGAACGCGCTCCCGACCATCGATGCGCCGAAGCTCATCGCGACGACGACGATGGCGTCCACGCCCAGGCTGCGTCCGAGGAGCAGCAGGACGGGCACGAGGGGAATGATCTCCTCTTCGGTGTTCTCGAGGCCACCAAGCGTTGCGAACACGAGCGAGACCACGGCAACGGCGAGGAGGCCACGGCGCCGGAACGCCGATGCAATTACCGCGACAAGATGCGAGAGCGTGCCGATGCGGTCTACGATCACGAATGCACCGCCAACGAACAACGTCACTGCGATGACATCGGCCGCCGCGATGAATCCGCGGGGAATCGCCACGAACGCCGCGAATGGCCCCACCGGCGCCGCTGCCACGCGGTGGTACGTGCCCGGTACGGCGACGACGCGGCCGGTCGCGGGATCGGCACGTCGATCGTACAAGCCAGCCGGCAATGCCCAGGTCAGAGCTGCGGCGATGAGGACGGCCGATATGAGAAATGCGAACGGATGCGGCAGACGAACGGTCACGCGGGGGTCCGAATCATTCGTCGCCCCGGTTCAGCAACGCCAGTGCCGCCGGCAGGGTGTACCAGAACAACCAGACTCGCCAGGCGAGACCTACAAGTAGTACCGGCCAATCCACATGAGACCCAGCGACGAAGAAGATAGCGAGCAGCGCGATCGGCAACGTTCCTGAGACTTTATACCAGGCGACCGCACGTGAGGCGGTGTCGGGTCCGCCAGGCGCTTTGCGGGAGACCACGTACATCGCCGTCGCCAGGAGAACGAGCGCAACCCCAATGTCGAGGAGTCCGATGGTGCGCGAAATCGCATCGGGCGGCATCAGGCTGGCGGCAATCGGGAATGCCGTCGAAACGGCGAAGAGCGTCGTGTAGAGGCGCACGAGCGTGACCGGGCTCATCGCACAATCGCGCGGACGACACGCATCGCAATCTTCTGAATCGTTCCGTCGCTGTCGAACGCTGGATCGTAGGCAGTGATGGTAGCGGCTTGCAGGGGCAGCGCGGCGGTCACAGTGTCGATCGACGCGATGAGACTATCCGCCGTCAGTCCGCCAGGCGCGGAGTATCGGTTGACTCGGCCAAGCGCTGGATCGAGCACGTCGAGATCCACGTGCAGGTAGGCAGACGCCGCTCGCGCCGAGATCTCCTTCGCCACGATCGGGAGCCTCTGCAGCGCCTCGTCAGCCCCAACCTGCCAGAGCTCGGAACCTTGAAGTGCCTCCGCCTCGAGCGGATCGAGATCGCGGGCGCCGACCAGGCACGTCGCATCGTCGCGCACTGGCTCGAACCCAGCGATGGCGTGACAAAGCGCGCGCCAGCATCGCCCGGTCAACATTGCGAGCGCCATCCCGTCCAGGACGCCTGTGAGGGTCGAGTCTGGCGTGTTGAAGTCGCCGTGCGCGTCGAACCAGAACACACCGGTCGAATCGGCGTAATCGAGGCCCGCGAGCGTACCGACCGCCGTGTTGCAATTGCCGGCGAGCACCAGCGGGAACCTGCCAGACGCTCGAGCGTCGCGCACATGGCCCGCCAGAGCGGCCATGAGCGCGAATGCGGTTCGGACCTCCGCGAGATCGTCACCGGGAGTGTCGACGATGGTGACGCCGACGTCGTGCCCTGCCGCCTCGAGTTCTTCGACCAGACCGTGGTTGAGGAGATGTGCGGGTCCGGCGCCCATCGCCCAGTGTCGTCGGGCTGTGTCGTACGGAACCAGGAGCAGTTGAAGCGGAGTGGGATTCCGCTCGTGCGTCACAACGTCCTCATTTCTCGAGTTGCCCACGCCGTTTCAGGTCGGCCACGACAGTGGCTGGCATCGGGCGACAGGCGCAATGCGCTCGGTGCGCCACGTGCCAGTTGACGCGCTGATCGAGCGACGCGTTGGCTGGCATCGGATGCGCGGCATGCCACCGCGCGTCGGTTCGGCCGTTCGTCTTCGCTTCCACCTTTTTCATTGTCCACCTCCCGTTCCGCTCGCCGGTGGGACGAGACCGTTCATCCGCGAATAGATGACGCTAGTCAGACTCTATCAAGTCGCGCACGACTGGTTCGATTCTGTCTGCCATCAGCTGGTAGCCGCGATCGTTCGGGTGGATCGAATCGGACATCCGGTCGGTATGGCCGATGATGTCGTCGAGAATGTCCGGGACAAAGCCAGACGACGTTCGCCGCGCCAGTGCCTCGTACTCGCCGGCGTACGGATCAGCAATGACCCCGACGCTCACACCGATCAGTATCACCGCAGCACCACGCTCACGGATGCGCTCGACGATCGTCGACAGGCTACGAAACGTCTCGCTCGTTGGTACGCGCCGCAAGAAGTCGTTACCGCCCAGAAGGACGATTACGACTCGAGGATTGCGGGAAAGAACGGCGACGTCCAGCCGGGACAGTGCGGCTACTGCCGTATCGCCGCTGCGACCCGCGTTGACAATCGGGACCGCCAGGCGTCGGGACAGCAACGACACAAAATCCTGCCCCGGAGTTGCTCCACGGCCTTCGACCAGGCTGTCGCCGAATGCGACGATAGTGGATCCAGCCGTCGGTCTCGCCGCGCGCGGGCTTCGGTCGTGAAGCAGCCACCATCCAACGACGGCGACCACCGCGAGGCCGACGACTGCACGTCTCGGCACGCTCACCGCCTCGCTCGCCGACTCACTGCGAGTCTTCGCTCGGCATGTTGACCTGGTATGGGTCGGGCGTGAATAGGTGGGCGCCGCGAGTCACGGCCAGATCGCTGGACTGTGCAATGGTGACCTGGTGGATGGTGAACCTACTCCGCATCACGCGTCTAACGGGTGTCCAATCTCCCAGTGGTGGCCGTACGGATCCTCGATACGACCCAGACGCCAGCCATAGGCTTCGCCAACCGGGGTGACCTCGCGTGCGCCCGCCGACACGGCGCGGGCGACCAGGGTATCGGGGTCGGGCACCGTCAGAATCATTCGCACGGTGCCGCCGCCCAGCGATTCCGGACTGTAGTTGGCATGCGCGGGGGATTCGTCGCTCAGCCAGAACTCGGCACCCTGCACTGACAATCGCGCGACAACCGCGCCCGCGGGATCCTCGACTCGAAACACCTCCACCGCGCCGAACGCTGCCTTGTAGAACTCGACTGCCCGCGCGCCGCGCCGCACGGACAACAGCGGAGCGATCGAATACGTCATCGACTCAGCCCTTTGAAGCGAAGTAGTAGTGATTGTCACCCTCGTCTGACGCTTCGTCGTAAAGCTGCAGACCTTCCGCGGAGAGGAGTGCGCGGTATCGGTCACTGCCAAGCGAGACGGAGTGAGTGCCGGTGAGGATATCAGTCCAGGTGCAAGCCTGGCATGGCGATGTGAAGAGGAATCGTCCGCCGCGCGCCAGCGCCCGTGCAACCTTCCCGATGACGCGCTCCTGGGTCGGAGGCGGCAGCAGAAATAGAAGCCCCCAGGCCACGGCGCCGTCGAACGCCCGGTCGAACAGGGCCGAGTCCTCGACAGAAGAACACTCGACGTGTGCGTGTGGGAAGCGAGCCGTGAACTCGGCCACAAGGGTCGGCGACGCGTCGACGCCAAACACCTGGAGTCCCTCGTCGAGAAGGACCTGCGCGATTGGCTGGCCGTGCCCGCAGCCGAGGTCGAGGACGTTCCCGCCCCGCTCGAGTGTTCGGGCCCACTCCCGAACGGTCGCCTCGCCAATGCCGGTGGGCCCCCGACGGCGGACGAACTCGCGTGCCGCCCGTTCGTAACCATTCGATCGATCGACCGTCGTCATGGCCGACTCTCCGCGTCCAGATGAAATCGATGCAGAACCCGATGGAGTACGGGCGCCACCACGACACTCGCGGCGGCAATGAAGACGAGCCCCGCATAAAGCGCGTAGCCGCCGGCGAAGAGCTTGCCGGCTTCGGTGCGCGGCATATTGACCGGCCCCATACCACCAAGGAGCATCGCGGCGTTCAGAAAGGCGTCCGTCCACGAGAGGGTCTCGAATCGGACGTAACCGATCATGCCCATGAACAGGGACAGGACGATCAACGTCGCCGAGACCGCGGCGTGAGCCAGTACGCGTCCAGCAAAGCGGCGACGCGACAGCAGCCGCTGCCCACGGCGCTCGTAGCGAAACAGCTGCGGCGACGGCGCCGGCGCCGCGCTCATGCCAACCTCCTGGCCAGCCTCAACCGCTCGGCGTCGTGCCAATTCTCGCGCGGTTCCGCGGCGGCGCGAGCGAATGTCCACAGATGGACGCGTTCGCGATCGACGCCCAACAAGTCCGCAAATCTTGCGATCGCTCTCTCGGGGTCGGCCGATAGTCGCTCCGAGCAATTGAACAAATGCTGTGTGGCATCGTACGCCGGATCGCCGACGAATGGCTTCGGATCGATCGCAAGCCAGGGCTCACGCTCGGCGCGCAATACGTTGCCCGCATGGAGATCGGTGGCGAGGAGCACGTGCCTCGCCGCCGATTGCGGTAACTCGTGAAAGAGTGCGAGACCGGCGCGCACCAGTCCCGCATCCTGCCAGTGCGCGACGTCGGCGATCGTCTCGTGCGCCCAGAAGGCGATCATCTCGGCGAGCGGACGAAAGACACCAGGGTGCGGTAGTTCGCGCCAGAGCCGCCGCAACATGCTCGCGATCACCACGTCCTGGGCAGGTTGCGGGAGCTCGCGCAACACCGTCCCAGGCAGGCACCGCTCGAGCAGCATGGCTCCGGCCTCCTCGTCCGCATCGATCAGGCGCACGAAGGGATCGCCACTCCAGAAGCGCAATCCAGCAATCTCATCGCGCCCCTCCATGTGCGGCAACGCCACTTTCAGCACGACCGTGCTGCCGTCGGCACGCGTAGCTGGCGCGACCCATGCGGACCTGGCCTCCTCGTCGAAGGGCGCTTCGAGTGTAATGGCCCACTTGTTTGCCAATCGGCGGAGACGTCGCGGCAGCCCGTCGAGCCATACCTGGTGCTGAGACGACAGACGGCAACTCACCGCGAGGCCCGACGGAATAATCATCGCGCCAGTTCAGTGCACAGCGCTGTTGGTCGGAGAAGGCAACGCACGATTGAGCACAAGGTGGATGGAGGTCAGGCGGAGGAACGAATAGGTGATGAGCCGCCACTACTCACGACCGAGGGCGGCGTCGTTCGGTAGCGCACCCATTCGCAGGAGCGCCATCTCGTCGCCGGTCGCTCCAGTCATTGCCTCGAGGGGTCCGTTACTTCTTCGCGCGCCCGGCTTCGGACGACCCGGCATGGCTCTCACCAGGCGCATTCAGCCGCTGTGTGAAGGCGTCCGATTGGCCACGCGGAATGGTCAACGACGTCCACCCCTCGCCGCGCAGCGCCTTTGCCAGGCACACAATCTGTCCGACGTGATAGGACGTGTGGGCCAGCGAACGGTGGAGCGCCTCGTGGACTTGGAGCGCTTGCCCCCGAATCGTCACGGTCTGAGACAGATGCTCGTCGGTCAGGCCCGCGAGGGCGTCGAACAGCACCGACCAGCCCTGCTCCCATTTGGTCAACAGCTCGCCGCGGGAGACGGTGCGACTCTCGAACTCCTCGTCCCGATGACGCCATGGCTTCTCGCCATCCGTCGTCAGAAAATCGGTGAATCGCGATCGCAAGTTCCCGGAGATGTGCCAACACACCACGGCCATGGAGAGGTTATCGGCAGGGCTTGGCAGCGATAGCTGCTCGTCTCCGACCTGCTCGATGGCTCGTTCGGCGAGGCTCTTGTAGCGTCGATATTCGGCGTCGATGGACTTGATGAGCGTATTCATGAACCACCCCGAGTGTACCGAAGAATCCACAGGCCAGTCGCGAATCTCGCGGCGGGTTGAACAACGGGGTACAGAATGTCCATCACCCGCGCCGGCAGGATCCCACCGCCGAAACTCGTCGCGAGGCTGATCACGCCGAGCGCGGCACCGAGGCCGAAGCACAGCGACACGCACCGCTGGAGCGCTTCCCCGCCGAAGACGGCGACCATGTACAGCACGTTGGCGACGATGAAGGCAATCACGAGGAAGAAGAACAGCCCGTCCCACACTGCGTCGAACTCAGCAATCTGCCGCCGGAGCACCTCCCGCACGGTCTCGTCCGTCGCCGACAGGAACGCGGCGCGCCACGTCCAGTTGAGCGTGACCAGGGTGAGCGCGCTTTGAACGGCCTCGGCGCCCGCCCACAGAAGGAAGAAGACGAATCCCGTAATCGCCGAGCCAGGAGCCTCGCGGAAGCGGACATAGAGCACTCCGAGTGCGCCGACAAGCACGACAAGCGGATGGACGAGCGCCACCCATACACGCAGCATGTAGAACGGGTTGTGAATCAGTCGGGCCTGCGTGTCGATATCAGGAGCGGCCGGAAAGAACCGCGGCAGGAAGATCAGGGCCAACGTCGTGACCGCAGACACCATCCAGCAAACCGCCGAGGCGCGAACGAAGCCGCGGCTCACGAGCGCGCTCGGCCCGGATTCTCCAGGTCAGGCAGATTGCCGTCGGCATCCTCCGGATCCCGCGCCTCCGCGCGTCCCTCGACGATGATCTCGACGGCGTTGCGCTTGTCCTCGTTCAACATGTCGTAGATGGTACCGACGGAGGCCGTTCCCGGCCGGCGCAGCTTCCCTCGTCCGAGCCATATCAGCGCACCGATTGCGACCAGCGCCACGATCCAGGCGACTGCTTCGACCATTCTTGTGGCGATCCTCTCACGAATCGTCCGATCTCGACATTCCCGATCATGTCGATATGGAGAGTTCCTTGTACATGATCGTCGCCGCCTGGAGCTCCGGTGTAAGCGAGCCACGCGCGTAGCGCGGAATAATACCCACCGCGATATATCCGAGCGACTGGTAGAGCGGTTCGGCGGCGCTGCCCGTCACGGTGTCGAGCGTGAGCAGGGTCCTTTGTTCCGACAAGGCGATTGCCTCGAGGGCCTGCATCAGGGCGCGGGCGATGCCACGGCGACGCGCAGTAGGATGGACCAGCATCTTCGTCACCTCGGCGCGGTGCCGCTGGTTCGGCGGCGTGCCGAGATCGAGCTGGACCGTGCCGACGATTCGCGTTCCGAGACGCGCGATCACGACGCGACGCGTTCCAGCACGGACTCCAGGCAGCACTTTCTCGCGCCAGAATCCCCGAGACTCGTCGATTGAGAACGGCACGAAGAAGCTGACACCAGCGCCGCCGTACACGACGGCGTGCAACACGTCTCCCAGCATGGCGATGTCGGCGTCGAGCGCGGTCGACCCGTCAGACGCCGGACGCCACTCCTCAATGCGTACGTCCCCCGGCTGACGGATTGTGGCGCTCACGGACGCACCATCGCGACGACATATCGTGCCGCACGTCTGCCAGTCACGCGGAAGCGCGATCGGCCGGACAACAGGTAACGAAGGCAATCGCCTGGACGCAGCCGGTAGTTCGCCCCTTCAACGTCGAGAGAGAGCGCCCCCTCGAGCATAAACAGGTGGTGCTCCAGGCCGGCGATAGGGGACACATCGAACGATACGGAAGCGCCGGCGGGGATCACCACCTCGACGAGCTCACCGCGCAGCTCTGACACGGGCGGCGATACCACACGTCGGCGATAGCCGCTTTCCGGGTCGGTCCACACGGTTTGCTCGGCGGCGGCCACGAAGTGTGGGGGCCCGGCTTCAGCAGCGGCCATCAATCGCGACAGGGTCCACCCGTACACGCTGCACAGTTTCCCGAGCATCGCAGCAGTCGGGCTCAACTCCGATCGTTCGATCCGCGACAGGGTGGCGCGGCTGATTCCGGTGCGCCTAGCCAACTGGTCGAGGGACCATCCGCGCTCGCCTCGCAGTTGGCCGAGTCGCTGCGCGATCCGTCGATCGACATTGCCGGGAGCTGCTGCGCCTGTGACGCTCATTCTCTATGTAGAGATGATATCTCCAAATAGAGAACCCGGCAAACGGGCCAGGATGTTCACGCCTTCGCCTGGAGCCTCTTCAGCAGCTGAATTTGGCCGGCGTGATAGAGATCGTGCGCCGCGGCGCCGGCGACGATCGACGCATTGCTGACGGCACTGCCCGTTGGCGTCTGCCACACCGTGCGGCGCGGGAGCCGCTCAACCGCTTCTCTCAGCGATCGGTGCGTTCGATCGAGCAGTCGCAGATCCGCTCGCCACTCCTCTTCGGTGCCGGCCTCAGGGCGACGGAACCAGTTCGATCCCTTCAGCGGAAACGACCCACGCTGCTGCCCCGTCAGTCGTCGCCAGACGACGTACTTCCAATAGGCGGCGTGCACCACGAGCTCCCAGATGTTGTGGCGATTCGAACTCGGTCGCCAGGCCGCCTCTTTCAGAGAGACACCGCGGATCGATCCACGGAGATTGGTGCCATGCCACGATTTGCGGTCGTAGGCTTGATCGAGCGCCAGCAGCAGCACTTGCAGGTCTCGTGAATGGTTCACACGATGCCTCCTTGTCATCAGCTCACAGGTTAGTGGCGCGTCCTAGGTGGTTGAATTGACCGGCTGGTGCAGACGCATACCGCCGATGCCAAGCGGATGCGACATCGAGATTTTCAATTGCAGCTTGGAACAGCCCGCTGCTCGTCCGTCACGGTCACAACGCTTTCTCTCAGTCCAGACACCTTCGACCTCCTGGCCTATCTGCTGCCGTACAGGAAGGCGAGCGCGTCGGGAAGACGCACCGCCCAGGCGGCCTCGTTGTGAACAGCGCACGGAGAGACGACGACCCGTAGGCGGTCTGGAGCGACGTGGCGCTCGTGAAGAAAACGCTCGAAGCGTCGCACGTCTCGCACCAGCTCTGGCTCGGACGAATCGTTCGGGTCGCAGCTCGATCGGCCACGCTCGTTCGTACCGGCGCCGAGATAGATGCGCGCCGGCCACGTGGAAACCCCTGCCGCCTCGCGCAGGATATGCGCGTCGTCGACATAGAGCGAAGGGCTCTCGAGGAGAAGCCGCCCAAAAGCGCCAGGACGCGCGATCGCCGTGTACAGCGCCGCGAGCGCTCCTGCCGACGAGCCTCCCAGCCCTCGACTGTCGGCATCGTCCTGGACGCGATAACGAGCTTCGACAAACGGAATGACCTCGTCCACGAGAAAGGCGGGATAGCGCTTTCCCTGCGGATCGGGTTCCGGTGGCTTGAGATACTCATCGACGTACGGAAAGTACTCTCTGAATCGCCCACGCCGCCCCGCATTGTCGATCCCCACGACGATGACCGGCGGAATCCGTCCGGCGGACACGAGTGATTGGACAGTTTCATCGACGCGCCATTCCATCGGGTTGAGCACCGAGGTCGAGGCGTCAAACAGGTTCTGACCGTCGTTTAGGTACAGGACGGGATAACGGCGCGTCCGGTTCGTCGGAGCGTCGTAGTCAGGCGGGACGAGCACGCGCAGCGTTCGGACATTGCCGAATACCCGGCTCTCGAACTGGTGCAGTCTCAAGTCACCAACGACGTCAGCGCCGGTCGCGGTGGCCGCCAGCGATAACGCGAGAATCATTCGCATGACCTGATCGCATCAAGCGCACGCCACGACCCCCGAGCGATGGTCGGACATCTGACTCGGAACTTCCGTTGGCCGACCCAAATAACCCCAGTGCGACAAGGAGCGCCAAGCCGTTCGCATCGCTAACGGTCTGAGGTACCTCGACGTCATCTCGCTGGCCGGCGTCGCGGCTGTTGCTTCGCGGAAATCGATCGGATGATCAGCTTTCTCCGGCCGGATACGGCGAAAGGTGTTTTGGCGCCTGCAATTGTGCCCGCGACGAGCGCCTCGCCCCCCGGGCGCGACAGGTCGGTCGCCGACTCCAGGGGGAGAAACCGTGTCTGATTGCCCGAGCCGCGCAGAGCTTCCCGGGATCGGGCAGACGCGCGCCCTGGAGAAAGCAAAGGCTCACGGCGTTGGCGCGCGCCGCGATTGAGATAACGGCGTCGCCCGGGCGCTCCGTGGGCGAGTAGCCGATGACGAAGAAGTTGTAGTTGTCGTACACGAGCTCATGAGCGGTCGGGAGTCGTTTTCGAACGGCCTTGCGCACCGCGCGAATCAGCCGCTGATCCTTCGTCTCGAACTTCTCGATAAACGCCCGGAGCTGAGCGGGGGCACTCACTTTGCCGGCGTCAGCACGATGTTTCGATAGTCGATCGGGCCGTGGTCGCCCTGCAGCATCAAGGGCCCCGGAGCGCCCTCATCGCTGTCGAGCGCGCCGCCGGTTACGCCCGGTATCTCCTGCTCGCAAATGACGGTTTTGCCGTTTAATACGACCGTTACCGTTCTGCCGACCAGCGTGATATCGAACGTCTGCCATTCTCCCGCCTTATGAGCGGCATCGTGGTTGGGTGGCAGAAATCCGTACACTGCAGCTGATACCCCGGCAGCCGGTTCCGTTCCAGTGCTGTCTTCGATCTGCACCTCGTAACGACCGCGCAGATACACACCGCTGTTGGAGCCCTTTGGGTACCGGAATTCGAGGTGCGCCTTGAAGTCGGTGAACTTCTGGCGAGTGACGAGATTCGCGCCGGATTTCTGGTTGCTGAGCACGCCATCGGCCAGACGCCACTGGCTGTTCGCTGCCGGCTGCCAAGCGGCCAGCTCGGTCCCCTCGAGCAGCTGAATCGGCGCGCCCCATTCCGGCGACGACGCGCGGCGGAGTGAGGGCGCGCGATTCGCCGTCCACGTCAGGCGCTGTCCTGCCGGATCCGTCATCGAGCCACTGAGGCGGTCGCCCTCGAGTTTGCCTTCGACGCGGAGATCGCCGTCACCCTTCTCCCACTGCGGCGGAATGGCGAAGCGCATTACGTTGTCGGCGAAGTCGATCTTCGAAATCGGACGAGCGCTGCCACCGCCGCCGACGAACCGGCCGACGAGCGTGCTGTTGCCAGACCGCTGCACTTCCAGCCACGACGGATACGTGTTTCCGACTGCCGTGACCGTCAGGTCCCAACGGCCGACGATTGGTGGCGGCGCTGACGCCTGCCGGCCGGCTGTGATTGCGGCCGAGAGCGCTACAGCCGCAAGAACTGCACCTGGAACGGCCCCTCGTACGTGTGTCATGCGTCTCTCTCCCGCGCGGCCTGGTGGCCGCAGTGAACGCTACTACGATTCGGCAGGCGCAGGGTAGTCGCGCAGTCGCACGGTCGCGAGCGCCACACCGACGGCTACCAGCGCCATGCCGGCGCCGATGCGCCTCGTTCGTCACGCGACGATGACCTTCCCCGTGCGCAGGACGTCGGTCAGCTCACGCGTCAACTGCTTCGCAAGCTCGGGCCGCCCGTGGAACGCGGCCGGCGTGTTGTGCAGGAGCTCGATCCTCGGTCCGCCCGACGGCTCCGCAATGACGAGACTTTGTATCGCGTTGACTGCCGGGTTGAGCTCCGCCTTCCCTGGCGGTGCCATGCCGACGACGGCCCTCAGGAGAATCGTGTGGGCATCCAGCTGTCGGATCTCGCGAACCTTTGCGACGTAGGATGCGGTGGGATGGTGCGCGAAGATGCCGCGGAGCTCTGTGGCGATCTCCGCGGCGCCGTTCATCTGCGATCCGTCGAACCCGACAACGCTGCCCTCAGGGGCGAACAACGATGCAAACGCGTCGGCGTCGCGCTGATTCCATGCTTCCAATAGGCGGGTGTAGATCGTAACCGCGGCCATGGACATCGGCGGAACCTCAGGGGATCGGTCGATTGTAAACTGCCCCCTTGACTCCCGCCTGCTCCGCACAGGCCCAGCGACTTCTACGGCTGTATGGGCCGATGGTGGGAAATTCTGGGACGCAGCTCACGCTCGAGCCACGACGCCTGTTGTATGAGCGTGGCATCCGCCACCGGAGCGCCTGCGCCCGTGAATTCGCGGATGGCTATCCGTTTGCTGCGAAAATACGTGCGGCGCTCCCACGCCGACAGGCCGCGAACATTCGTCCACGCGCCAGCGGGCGCCCGCCCTGGAAGAAATTCGAGCGAGTCGAAGACGAACAACAGTTCGCCGTTCTCGACGTAGGTACTCGGCCGAGTATTTGCCCTCCGGGCGCCAGACGCTGGAAAACAAGCGCGCGCGACCGCTCTTCGCGAACAGACCAGTCACCTCGGTGTAAGAGGCTGAATTGTCGCGCATGCGGTCGGAGGCGATGGCCGCCAGCGCGTCGCTTGCCGAGATCAGCGCTGCACGTGCCACTTCGGCAGACGAGGTTTTCGTCGTAAATGATCCTGGTGCGCGCATCGATGGCTGACTTGACGGCGCGATCTTCATTCGTGCGCAGCTCTTGCGTGAGGAACGTGAGCAGCAGGAGAACGAGCATCGGGAGCACACCCTCCAATAGGCGGGTAGACGCGTTGGGACGGGTGGTTGTTAACGGCGGGACCCAAAAACACAAAGGGCGCGACAGCGAGGTTCGCCGTCGCGCCTCAGGAGTTCGTCACCTGTCGTTCGACGCTGCGCGCGTCGTTCGTCGCAGGGTTCGTCGTTCGTCGCTCGACGTTCCGAGCTCGTCGTTCGTTGCTCTGAGCTCGTGGCTACGATCCGCCAGCCTTGCGTGGCGTCGTGACCTTGCGCGCTGCCCCTCGCGACGGCTTCGGTGCCTTCGGCGCTTTCTCCCCGTCGTCCTTCTTGCCGCGCAGACGCTCGGCCGTCGCCTTCAGGCGCTGACCGACGCTCTTTTTCGGCTTCTCTGCGGTGGTATCGGCCTTTTCGGTCTCGGCGTTGGGATCGTACTCGCTGCCGACGAGCTCGACTTGCGCGACATCGGCGCCGTCACCTCGACGGAACCCGACGCGCAGAAGACGTGTATAACCGCCTGGGCGCGACTCGAATCGCGGCGCCACTTCGTCGAACAGCTTGACGACGACGTCCCGGTCCTGGATGTCCTGGAGGACGAGCCGGCGCGCCGTGAGCAGGCGGCCGTTGGCTTCGCCGCCCGCGAGGCCGCGCTTCGCGATCGTGATCAGCCGCTCCACGAAGGGCCGAAGTTCCTTCGCCTTCGGCACCGTCGTCTCGATCCGTTCGTGGCGGAGGAGCGCCGTCGCCTGATTCCGCAGGAGCGCGATCCGGTGTTCGGTGTCGCGGCCCAGTTTTCGATGTGCAACCTTGTGACGCATCTTTGTATCTTTCGCTGAAGCCCGAGCTAAAGCTCGGGCCTACGTACGATCTACTCCGCTACCGTCGGCTGATCGAGGCGCATGCCGAGACCGAGACCCATCGACTGCAGGATTTCCTTGATCTCGTTCAGCGACTTCCGGCCGAAGTTCTTGGTCTTCAGCATCTCGGCTTCGGTCTTCTGGACCAGTTCGCGAATGGTCCGAATGTTCGCGTTCTTCAGGCAGTTGTACGACCGCACCGAGAGCTCCAGCTCTTCGACGCTCTTGTCCAGATGCTCGTTCAGCGCACCGACGCGGGCCGGTTCAGCCTGCGGGTCCTGCGGCTGCTCGAGCGTCTCTTCGAGGTTGATGAAGATGTTCAGGTGATCGCGCACCAGCTTCGCCGCCAGCGACACCGCATCCCGCGGGTGCACGGACCCGTTGGTCCAGACGTCCAGCGTCAGCTTGTCGTAGTCGGTCGTCTGTCCGAGACGCGCCGCCTCGACGAGGTAGTTCACCTTCTTCACGGGCGAGTGAATCGAATCCACCGGGATCCAGCCGATTCCAAGGTCCTCGTCGAAGTTCTTGTCGGCCGAGACGTAGCCGCGGCCGCGCTTCAGCCGCAGCTCCATGTGCAACTTCCCGCCCTCGGCGACGGTGGCGATGTGGGCATCCGGCTCGAGGATCTCGGTGTCGGCATCCCCCTCGATGTCGCGAGCGCGCACTTCACCGGCCTTGTTCACCCGCAGGTACAGCGTCTTGGTGTAGTCGACGTGCAGCTTCAGCGGAATCTGCTTGAGATTGAGGATGATGTCGGTCGCGTCCTCGACCACGCCGGGAATCGGCGAGAACTCGTGGAGCACCCCATCAATCTTGACCGCGGTGATTGCCGCGCCTTCTATCGACGAGAGGAGCACGCGGCGAATCGCGTTGCCGATCGTCGTGCCGAAGCCGCGCTCGAACGGCTGCGCGTAGAAGCGTCCGAAGCGATCCGTCAGCGTCTCACGTTCAATCTCGAGCCGCTTCGGTCGTTGAAATCCTTTCCAGAGCATTGTATGAATTCCTTTCGCGTGTCGGGCCGACAGCCTCGGCCTCCAGACCTGCAGGGACATGTCCACCGGCCGCCCGCCGCAGGTCTGCAAGGCTGCTGGGCCGGTGGGATGCGAATTCTCCCGTGGCGGCGGGGCTTTTAGCCCCGCGTAATCGGCGCGGCCCTGAAGGGCCGCCACCACAGGAGACGAGACGATTACTTCGAGTACAACTCGACGATCAGCTGCTCCTGCACGGGCAGGTTGATCTGCTCGCGCGTCGGCAGCGACATCACCTTGCCGCCGCCGTCGTCGAACGTGAGCCACGCCGGAATCCCGCGGCCCTTCACTTCCTCCATCGCATGCACGATGGTCGGATTCTTTGCGCTCGCCGTCTTCACGGTGACGACGTCGCCGGCGCGCAGCGAGTAGGACGGAATGTCGACCTTCTTGCCGTTGACCAGGAAGTGGCCGTGGCGAACGAGTTGACGCGCCTGAGCCCGCGAGGTGGCAAGCCCGAGGCGGTAGATCACGTTGTCGAAGCGCCGCTCGAGGAGCTGGAGCAGCGTCTCGCCGGTGATCCCGCGCGTGCGGTCGGCCGACTCGAAGTAGCGCCGGAACTGATCCTCGAGTACGCCGTAGATGCGCTTGACCTTCTGCTTCTCGCGCAGCTGCACGCCGTAGCCGGCGAGCTTGGCCTTCCGCGTCTTTCCGTGCTGTCCGGGCGGGAAGTTGCGCTTCTCGATCGCGCACTTCTCCGTATAGCAGCGTTCCCCCTTGAGGAACAGTTTCATGCCCTCGCGGCGGCACAGCCGGCAGACGGGTCCAGAATATCTAGCCATTCAGTTCAGCCTCTCCCAATCCGATCACGATGGGCTTGGGGCTCCGGGCTCCGGGAATTGCCCGTGGCCGACCCATAGTCCGTAGCCCGACGTCCGTAGCCTGCAACTATACCCGGCGCCTTTTCGGCGGGCGGCAGCCGTTGTGCGGGATCGGCGTGACGTCGCGAATCGACCTCACCTCGATGCCAATCGTCTGCAGCGCGCGAATCGCCGACTCACGGCCCGAGCCCGGGCCGGTGACACGCACCTCCACGGAGCGAAGGCCCAGGGTCTTGGCGGCATTGCCGGCGTTGATCGCGGCCTGCGTCGCGGCAAACGGCGTCCCCTTGCGCGAACCCTTGAAGCCGATCGCGCCGGCGCTCGACCACGCCACCACGTTCCCTTCCGTATCCGTGATGGTGACGATGGTGTTGTTGAACGACGCCTGGATGTGCGCCAGGCCGGAGTGCACGACACGCTTCTCGCCGCGCTTCTTGAACGTCTTCTTCTTTTTTCCGGGCGCTTTCTCGGCGCCGCCTGCGCTCTCAGCCTTTGCCATGGTTTACACCGTCTTCTTCTTCGCCACCGCGCCCTTGCGCGGGCCCTTGCGTGTGCGGGCATTCGTGCGGGTGCGCTGGCCGCGCGCCGGCAGGCCGCGGCGGTGCCGCAGGCCGCGATAGCAGCCGATTTCCATCAGGCGCTTGATGTTGAGCGAGATCTCCTTGCGGAGATCGCCCTCGACGCGTCCCTGCTCCTCGATGACGCGGCTGATCTTGCGCACGTCCTCTTCAGAAAGATCCTTTACGCGGATGTCGGGGCTGACCCCGGCCGTGCTCAGGATGCCGTTCGACCGCACCCGGCCAATGCCGTAGATGTAGGTCAGTCCGATCTCGACGCGCTTGGTGCGCGGGAGGTCCACGCCTGCGATACGGGCCATTTACTTGTTCCTCGTTTGTGGCGGCAGGGCTTCAGCCCCGCGTTTCCTGTCGCGGCCCTGAAGGGCCGCCGCCACAGGTGTCTACTATCCCTGCCGCTGCTTGTGCTTCTGATTCGGGCAGATCACCCGGACCACGCCGGCACGGCGCACGATCTTGCACTTGTCACAAATCCGCTTGACGGATGCTCTGACCTTCATCGTTTCAATCCCGGCGCACGCACTGCGCCTCTATAACTCGCCGAATCCCACTGGAGGGCATTGCGATGCGCCCCTACAGGCGTTCTACAATTCGACCCCTTGTCAGATCGCCGGGCGCCAGCATCACCCTCACGCGATCGCCGACGAGCACGCGGATGAAATTCCGTCGCGCGTCGCCGGTCAGGTGCGCCGTGATCTCGCGCCCGCCCACGTTCACGCGATAGAGCGCGCTGGGCAACTGGGCGACGACCACGCCCTCGACTGCCTTCGGGTCCGCGTGGGAACCCTCCATTTTCTCACAAACGCACGGCCTGCGGCGAGGCCCAGTAGCCGTTGCTGCCCGCGACCACCGGGCCGCCCAGCGCGGTCAACACCAAAGGGCCCACGGTCGTCACCGCAACGGTGTGCTCGAAGTGGGCCGAGAGTTGGCCGTCCTTCGTCACCGCCGTCCACCCATCCTTGAGCACGCGGACGGCCGCCGTCCCTGCGTTCACCATCGGCTCGATCGCGAGGACCATGCCCTCGGCAAGCCGCGGCCCGCGTCCGGCAGGGCCGTAGTTCGGAATCTGCGGTTCTTCATGGAGC
This sequence comes from Vicinamibacteria bacterium, assembly GCA_963800785.1. Taxonomy (GTDB): domain Bacteria; phylum Acidobacteriota; class Vicinamibacteria; order Vicinamibacterales; family JAENWD01; genus JAENWD01. The sequence continues at coordinate 385,671 of CAWDCH010000016.1, read as the reverse complement.
CGCGTGCCGATGCCGTGGCCCACGAATTCGCGCACCACGCTGAACCCGTGTTTCTCGACGTGCGACTGCACGGCCTGGCCCAGATCCGAGATCCGGCCGCCGACGCGTACTCGCGCAATAGCGAAGTGCAGCGCCTCCTCAGTGACGCGAAGGAGCGCCGCCGCTTCTTCGCTCACCCGTCCCACCGGCACCGTCACCGCCGAATCGCCGTAGAAGCCATCGACTACGGCGCCGAGATCGATCGAGATGATGTCGCCCTCGACCAGCTCTCGCTGCGACGGGATGCCGTGAATCACCTCTTCGTTCACCGACGCGCAGATCGACGCCGGAAATCCGTGATACCCCTTGAACGCCGGCTCGCCACCCGCCGCGCGGATGCGATCCTCCGCGAGCGCGTCGAGCTCGCCGGTTGTCACACCAGGCTCGACGTTCTCGCGCAGCTCGGCCAGCACCTCCGCCACCAGCTGGTTGGCGGCCTTCATTCGTTCGAGTTCCGCCGGCGACTTGCAGACAATCATGCCCGTGCCCGATCGCGCGTTCCCGCGCGGTTGATGGCCGTAGCCGATTCGATCGCGCGCAACAGGTCCGCGGTCACCTTGTCCGGATGCTGCAGCCCGTTAATCAGGCTGAACGTCGGACGGTCCCGGTAATAATCCACCAGCGGCGCCGTCTGGCTCGCGAACACCTTGAGACGGTCGCGAATCACCGCGACGCTGTCGTCCTCGCGCTGCACCAGCGGGCCGCCGCATTTCCGGCATCGCCCCCCTTCCACTGCGCCTTCCCTTCGTTCGCCGGCCAGCTCCGGCACGTCGACGCCGCCGTAACCCGTGCCGCACGACGCACACACCCGGCGCCACGCCAGACGGCGCACCAGCTCCTGCTCGGGCACATCCAGGACCACGACCACCAGCGGACCGCGCCCTTCGAGCATGGCGTCGAGCGCGTTGGCCTGCACCACAGTCCGCGGAAAGCCGTCGAGCACGAAGCCGTTCAGGGCGTCGGGCCTGCTCAGGCGGTCGCGCGCGACGCAGACAATCAGGTCGTCGCTTACCAGCTGGCCCGCGCCAATGACGTTCTTCACCTCGTTCCCGAGCGGCGTCTCGCTGGCCACGGCCTCGCGCAGGATCTCGCCGGTCGAGATTTTCGGAATCCCGAAATGGCTGCACAGCCGCGCAGCCTGGGTCCCCTTGCCCGCGCCCGGCGGGCCGATCATCACGAGGTTCAAGGCCATTCGACGGTTCGCGAACCGGGGGAGATTCGCTCCTCAGCCCCGCCGTCCGCGGATGCGCGTCTTCTTCATGAACCCATCGTAGTGCCGCATGATCAGCTGTGATTCGACCTGCTGCACCGTGTCCATCGCCACGCCCACGATGATGAGCAGCGACGTGCCGCCAAAGTAGAACGTGACATTCAAGCCCTGCGTGATCCATTCGGGCAGCAACGCGTCCAGCTGCTCGCCGATGAACGGAATCGGCGCCACCTTGAACCCGGTGATCAGGAACTCGGGCAGGATGGCGACGAGCGCCAGGTAGATCGCCCCGACCAGCGTGATGCGCGTCAGGATGGTGTCGATGTACTCGGCCGTCCGCTTGCCGGGGCGAATCCCGGGCACGAACCCGCCGTACTTGCGCATGTTCTCGGCGACATCATCCGGATTGAAGATGATCGCCGTATAGAAGTAGGCAAAGAAGATGATGCCGGTCACGTAAAGCAGGTTGTAGAGCGGCATGCCGTAGGCGAGCTGAGTCACCGCCGCCTGGACCCATCCGCCGCTCGCGAACGCGCCAGATACCGTCGCCGGCAGCGCCAGCAGCGAGCTGGCGAAGATCACGGGAATGACGCCGCCCGTGTTCACCTTCAGCGGAATGTGCGTGCTCGTGCCGCCGTACATGCGCCGTCCGACGAGACGTTTGGCGTATTGGACGGTGACCCGTCGTTGCCCGCGCTCCATGAAGATGATGGCTGCGATGACCACCACCATCATCACCAGCAGCAGGACCAGCCGGATCAGGCTCATCTGGCCGGTACGCAGCTGGTCGACCGTCGTCAACACCGCCCGCGGCAGCCCGACGACGATGCCGGCAAAGATGATGAGCGACATCCCGTTGCCGATGCCGCGCTCGGTGATCTGCTCGCCGATCCACATGACGAGCGCCGAGCCCGTCGTCAGGGTCAGGATGGTCATCAGCCGGAAGCCCCACCCGCCGTAGTACACCAACGGCAGGCCGCCGGCGATGTTCGTCTGGCGCTCGAGGAAGATGGCAATCGCCGACGCCTGGACAATCGACAGGACGATCGTCCCGTAGCGCGTGTATTGCGTGATCTTGCGGCGGCCCAGCTCCCCTTCGTGCGACAGCCGTTCGAGATACGGCCAGACCACCGTGAGGAGCTGCAGGATGATCGACGCGCTGATATACGGCATGATGCCGAGCGCGAAGATCGTCATCTTCGACAGGTTCTGCCCGGAGAACATGTCGTAGAGACCGAACATCGTGTTCCGGGCCTGCTCGGCGAGGAGCGCGAGCGCTTCGGTGTTCACCCCGGGCACCACGACGTGGTTGCCGATGCGGTACACCGCGAGCATGCCGAGCGTGAAAAGGACCCGGTTCCTGAGCTCGCCGACCTGAAAGATATTGCGAACGCTGTCGATCATTCGTGAACCCTGAAGCTGGCAGCTGGCGGCTGGCCGCCGGCAGCACACTTGCGCTGCCGGCTGCCCGCTGCCTGCTGCGGGCTACCCAAGGACCTCTGCCGTCCCACCGGCGGCGGCAATCTTCTCGGCGGCCTTGCCGCTGAACTTGTGCGCCTTGATCGTCAGCGCCTTGGCGACGTCGCCTCGCGCCAATACTTTCACGGGGGTGTTACCTCTCGGTACGAGCCCCTTTTCACGGAGAAGCTCCGGTGTCACGGCAATGCCCGCGTCGAACACTTCGGCGATGCGATCGACGTTCACGACAACGTAGTCCTTGCGGAACACGTTCGTGAAGCCGCGCTTCGGCACGCGGCGATGGAGCGGCATCTGGCCGCCCTCGAACCCGCGCTTCGACTTCCAGCCCGATCGCGACTGCGCGCCCTTATGGCCGCGGCCGGCCGTCTTGCCGTTGCCCGAGCCCTGGCCGCGTCCGACCCGGAACGCTTTCTTTTTCGACCCTTCGGCCGGCTTCAGATGACTCAGATCCATCGTTCTAGTTCCCTTCGACAGACACGAGATGCCGCACCTTCAGAATCATGCCGCGCACGGCTGGCGTGTCGGGCAGCGTCACCGAATGACGAATCCGGCGCAGGCCGAGACTCTCGACCACTTTCGCCTGGCTCTCATTGAATCCGATCGTGCTCTTGAGGAGCGTGATTTTCAGTTTCTTGTCAGCCATTTGCCGACCTCAACCTTCGCTTCGGCGCAGCGCCATCGGGACGCATGCCATACGCCCTACGCTAACTGCGCTTCCAGCTGCTCGAGATCCTTGCCGCGCAACCGCGCCACGGTCACCGGATCCTTCAGTTGCGACAGCCCGGTGAAGGTCGCGCGCACCACGTTGTGCGGATTCGCCGATCCCAGCGACTTGGTCAGGACGTTCGTAATGCCCGCCGACTCCACCACGGCGCGGACGGCGCCGCCCGCGATGATGCCGGTGCCGTCCGGCGCCGGCTTCAGGAGCACGCTGCCCGCGCCGAATCGTCCGACGATCGGATGCGGCACGGTCGTCCCCTGGATCGGGACCCGGATGAGCGCCTTCTTCGCGGCCTCAATACCCTTCTTGATCGCCGAAGGTACTTCCTTCGCCTTGCCGACACCGAAGCCGACCACGCCGTGACCGTCTCCAACGACCACGAGCGCGCTGAAGCTCAGGTTCTTGCCGCCCTTGACGACCTTGGTGACGCGGTTGATCGCCACCACCGTGTCGCGCAAATCCAGCTGCGACGCATCAATCCGTTCGCGCGTTCTCGCTCTCATTAGAACTCCAGCCCCGCCTGGCGCGCCGCCTCGGCGACGGCCTTGATCCGGCCGTGATAGAGAAACCCGTTCCGATCGAACACCACCTGGGTGATGCCCTTCGTTTTCAGCCGCTCGGCAATCGCTTTGCCGATCGCTTCGGCGCCCTTGACGTTGCCGCCCTTGGCGCCCTTGTCCAGCCCACCCTTCACGGCCGACTCGGTCGTTGACGCGGACGCCAGCGTCACACCCGTACGGTCGTCGATGACCTGCACGTAGATGTGCGACAGGCTGCGGAACACCGACAGTCGTGGACGGTCAGATGTGCCGCTGATCCGCTTCCGCAGTCGCAGCTTGATCCGGTCGCGGCGATCTTCCTTTGTGTGAATTCTCATCGTCGTTCTCTATGCGCCCATGCGCCTTCGGCGCTTATGCGCCCGTCTTGCCCACCTTCTTCTTCAACACCTCGCCCGTATAGCGGACGCCCTTCTGCTTGTACGGGTCCGGCTGGCGCAGACGGCGGATGTTGGCGGCCACCTGGCCGACCAGCTGTCGATCGACGCCCGAGACCGTCACGTGCGTCTGGTTCGTGATCGCGACCTCGATCCCTTGCGGCACGTCGAAGACGACTGGGTGCGAATAGCCCAGCGCGAAGGTGACTTGACGCCCCTTCGACTCTGCGCGGTAACCGACGCCGACGATGTCGAGCTCCTTCTTGAAGCCTTCGGTCACGCCGAGCACGGCGTTGGCAACGAGCGTACGGCCGAGGCCGTGGAACTTGCCCAGCTCCCTGTCGTCGCGCACCGTCTTCGCCACGATCTGGCCGTTCTCGACGGCGACGCTGATGCCGGGTGGAAGCGGCTGACGAAGTTGGCCCTTCGGGCCCTTCACTTCGACGGCACCTTCGCTGACCTGGACGGTCACGCCCTTCGGCACGACGATCGGCTTCTTTCCAATACGTGACATTTCGCTGTCCTTGTCGCTCTCAGTTGTGGCGGCGGGGCTTCAGCCCCGCAGTGGCACGCGGCCCTAAAGGGCCGCCTCCACATGCGTCACTACCAGACGCTGCCTGCTAGTCAATCACCATACGTTGCAAAGCACTTCCCCGCCGACACCGGCGCGCGCGGCGTCGCGGCCGCTCATCACGCCATGGGACGTCGTCAGGATGCTGGTGCCGAGACCGCCGAGGACGTTTGGCACGTTGTCGCGTCCGAAATACACGCGGCGTCCCGGACGGCTGACCCGCTGAATGCCGGTGATTACGCGCTCACCGTGTGGTCCGTACTTCAGGAAGATCCGAATGACCTGGCGTCCCGGCTTGGCCGCGGCCTCCTCCACCAGCTTGAAGCCGTGGATGTAGCCCTCGTCCGCCAGAATCTTCGCGATCTCGGCCTTCAACTTGGATGCGGGCACATCGACGCGGGAGTGCTTCGCGGCCACCGCATTCCGAACGCGCGTGAGCATGTCTGAAATCGGGTCTGTCATATTGGCTCTTCTCACTCAACTCCCAACTTCCAACTCCCAATTGCCAAGGGACATCACCCGGACGTTGGGTGTTGGGAGTTGGGGATTGGTCGTTCTACCAGCTGCTCTTCGTCACCCCGGTGACGTCGCCCTCGAGCGCCGCCTTGCGGAAGCAGAGGCGGCACAGCGCAAACTTGCGCATGTAGGCCCGCGGGCGCCCGCACAATTTGCACCGATTGCGCAGCCGAATCTTGTACTTCGGGGCCTTCGTTTCCTTCGCAATCTTGGCCGTCGTCGCCATCGATCAATTGCTCCTGAATGGCAGCCCAATGAGCTGCAATAGCTTGCGGGCTTCCTCGTCGGTCTTCGCGCTCGTGATCACCGAGACGTTCATGCCGCGCGCCTTGTCGACCTTCATATAGTCGATCTCCGGAAAGATGATCTGGTCCCGGAGTCCCAGCGTGTAGTTCCCGCGGCCGTCGAAGCCCTTCGGGGAGATTCCCTTGAAGTCGCGCACACGTGGCAGCGCGATGCTCGTCAGCCGATCGAGGAACTCGTACATCCGCTCGCCGCGGAGCGTCACCATTGCGCCAACCGGCATGCCTTCGCGCACCTTGAACGCGGCGATGGATTTCTTGGCGCGACGCACCGTCGCCTTCTGACCGGTGATCTTCGAGAGCTCGTCGGCGGCCGTGTCGACGATCTTCGCGTTCGACGTCGCCTCGCCAAGGCCCATGTTGATGACGACCTTCCGGATCTTCGGGATCGCCATCGCGTTGGGGTAGCCGAACTCCTTCTTCAGGGCCGGCACGACTTCTTTCTGGTATTTCTCTTTCAGGCGGCTCATTTGTCCACCACTCCCTCGCACTTGCGGCAGACCCGGACCTTGCGGCCGTCGCTCAACACCTTGTGGCCAACCCGCGTGGACGCGCCGCACTCGGGGCACACCAACTGCACGTTGCTGGCATGGAGCGATGCCTCGCGCGAGACGACACCGCCCTTGATGTTCTTGGCCGGGTTCGGGCGCGTGTGGCGCTTGATCAGGTTCACGCCTTCGACGATCACCCGGTTCTTGTCGGGAAGCACCCGAATGACGCGGCCTTTCTTGCCGCGGTCCTTCCCCGTCGTCACCAGGACGTTGTCGTTCTTCCGAATCGGGGTCTGCAGACGAGACATTGCTAAAGCACCTCAGGCGCGAGCGAGATGATTTTCATGAACTTGCGCTCGCGCAGCTCGCGGGCCACCGGGCCGAATACGCGTGTGCCAATCGGCTCGCCCTGGTCGTTCACCAGGACGGCGGCATTGCGATCGAACCGGATGTAGCTGCCATCGCGCCGGCGCTGTTCCTTGCGAACGCGCACGATGACGGCCTTCACGACCTGGCCCTTCTTGACGTTTCCGTCGGGCGACGCTTCCTTCACCGACGCCGTGACGATGTCGCCGAGCCGGGCGTAGCGCCCGGCGGAGCCGCCGATGGGATTGATGACGGCGATCTTGCGTGCGCCGGAGTTGTCGGCGACGTCGAGGATCGATCGCATCTGGATCATGGCGTCCTCCTAGACTTCCGCGGCCTTGCGCACCACGCGCGTCACGACCCAGCGCTTGCGGCGGCTGAGCGGCCGGCTCTCGACGATGGCGACCTGGTCGCCTGATTTCGCACCCTGCTCGTCATGCGCGAGGAACTTGGTCGTGCGGCGCTGCGCCTTGCCGTAGACCTCGTGGCGCACCACGCGCTCGACCGCGACGACGACCGTCTTGGCCATCTTGTCGCTGACCACCGTCCCGAGCTTTTCTGCTTTGACACCCATCGTGGTTACGCCCTTTTCTCGTTCAGCAGCGTCTTCACGCGCGCCAGATCGCGGCGCACGGACCGCACCTTCAGCGGCGCGTCGAGCTGCCCCATCGATTTCTGGATGCGCAGACGGAACAACTGGTCGTCGAGCTCGCGCTCCTTCGACCGGAGCTCGTCGAGCGACAGCTCCCTGAATGCCGGAAGACTCTTGGCCATTACACGCGCTCCTCGGCGAACCGCATCGCGAACTTCGTCCGGATCGGCAGCTTCGCGGCGGCCAGACGCATCGCTTCACGCGCGTCGGTCTCGCTCACGCCCTCCATCTCGAACATCACACGGCCCGGCCGGATGACGCACACCCACTGCTCGGGCGCGCCCTTGCCCTTGCCCATTCGGGTTTCCTGCGGCTTCTTGGTGATCGGCTTGTCAGGAAACACGCGGACCCAGATCTTGCCGCCGCGCTTGATGAAGCGCGTCATCGCCACGCGCGCGGCCTCGATCTGCCGATCCGTCAGCCAGCAGGGCTCGAGCGCCTTCAGGCCGTAGTCTCCAAAGGAGACGTCCGACCCGCGCCAGGCCTTGCCGGCCATGCGCCCGCGCTGCTGCTTTCTGAACTTGACCTTCTTCGGCATCAACATAGCGATGCAACCCTCGCTATTGCGGATTGCGGATTGCGGATTGCGGATTGGACAATCCGCGATACGCAATGCCGTCGACTAATCCGCAATCAAATCCACAATCCGCAATCCGCAATCCGCAATCCGCAATCGCTAGCGCCGCCCAGCGGCCGGCGGAGGAGCACCGCGCCGCGGGGCGCGCTCCCGGTATTCTTCTTCGCGGCCGACTCGCGGACGCAAACGCTCGCCCTTGTACAGCCACACCTTGACGCCAATCTGGCCGTACGTGGTATTGGCTTCGGCGATCCCGTAATCGATGTCCGCTCGCAGCGTCTGCAGCGGCAGCTGCCCATGCAGGTACCACTCGGACCGCGCGATCTCCGCACCGTTCAACCGGCCTGACACACGCACCTTGATGCCGCGCGCGCCGAAGCGCAGCGCCGATTCGACGGCCTTGCGCATCGCGCGGCGGAACGCGACGCGCTTTTCCAGCTGCATCGCTACCGATTCGGCAATCAGCTGGCTGTCGAGCTCGGGCTTCTGAATCTCCTGGATGTTGATGAAGACCTCGCGGCTGGTGCGCTTCTGCACTTCCTGCTTCAGCTTGTCGACCTCCGTGCCCTTGCGGCCGATGATGATGCCCGGCCGGCTGGTATAGATGTCGATCTTCAGCTTGTTCGCCGCGCGCTCGGTCTCGATCTTGGACACGCCCGCGTGCTGGAACCGCTTCTTCAGGTTCTGCCGCAGCGTCAGGTCCTCGTGCAGGAGCTTCGCGTAATCACGGTCCGAGTACCACCGCGAGCGCCACGTCTTGTTGAACCCGAGCCGGAACCCGTACGGGTGAACTTTCTGCCCCACGATTACTCCTTGTCCGCCTTCTTGGCGCGCGGCTTCGCCGCCGCAGACTTCTCGGTCTTCGCGGCGCGAGGCTTGCGCCCCTTCGCCGGCCCTTCCGCCGCCACCGGTGCAACCTTCAACGGCTTCTCGGTCACCGCCACCGTGAGGTGCGTCGTCCGCTTGACGACGCGGAATGCGCGTCCCATCGGCGCAGGCCGCACGCGCTTCTGCGACGGCCCCTGGTTGGCGTAGCAGGCCGAGACGAACAGCCGCTCGGCGTCGCCGCCGTAGCCGTCCTTCTGCGTCGCATTGGCGATGGCCGAGTGCAGCACTTTCTCGATGTCGCGCGCCACGGTCTTGCGCGTGAACCGGAGCGTCGCGATGGCCTGATTCACCGCGCGGCCGCGGATCAGATCGAGCACGAGGCCAGCCTTCTGGGCTGACGTGCGCACGAACCTGGCGGTCGCTACTGCTTGCACCATGTCGAGTGTCCTCTGATACCCGAGCTCAATCCCGGGCCTGCCTACCCGATAACTTGTGGCGGCGGGGCTTTAGCCCCGCCATTCGCCTTCTTCGCGCGAAACGGCGACCCTGAACGACCGCCACCACAATCTGCCGGCGGGGCCGACGCCCCACCTCCACAACAGAAAACCGACCTACTTCTGCGCAGCGGCCGGAGCCGGCGTTGCCGCCTTTTCCGACTTCGCCGCGTGCCCCTTGAACGTGCGCGTCGGCGCGAACTCTCCGAGCTTATGACCGACCATGTTCTCGGTCACGTACACCGGAATGAACTTGCGCCCGTTGTGCACCGCCATCGTGTGACCGACCATCTCGGGCACCACCGTCGAGCGGCGCGACCACGTCTTGATGACCTTGCGATCGCCGCCGCGATTCATGGCCTCGACCTTCTCGAGGAGCGGCGTATCGACGAACGGGCCCTTTTTCAGCGATCTGCTCATGTCTCTTCCTGTTAGCCCGAGCTAAAGCTCGGGCCTACGTACGTAAACGGCTATTTTCGCCGACTGCACGAGGCCTGCTACTTCCTACGCCTCTGGACGATGAACTTGTCCGTCGTCTTGTTGTTGCGCGTCTTGTAGCCCTTCGTCGGCTGGCCCCACGGCGACACCGGATGCCGTCCGCCAGAAGTCTTCCCTTCGCCGCCGCCCAGCGGGTGATCGACCGGGTTCATCGCCACGCCGCGCACGTGCGGACGGCGACCGAGCCAGCGGCTGCGGCCCGCCTTGCCGATCGACACGTTCTCGTGATCGAGATTGCCGACCTGGCCGATCGTCGCGACGCACTCCAGATTGATGCGGCGCACCTCGCCCGACGGCAGCTTCACCGACGCGTACTCGCCTTCCTTGGCGACGAGCTGCACCGACGATCCCGCCGAGCGCGCGATCTGGCCGCCCTTGCCCGGCTTGAGCTCGACGTTGTGGATCAGCGTCCCGAGCGGAATGTTCTTCAGCGGGAGCGTGTTGCCCGGAAGGATATCGACGTTGACGCCGGCCACCACCGTGTCGCCGACCTTCACGCCTGCCGGCTGCAGGATGTAGCGCTTCTCGCCGTCCGCGTAAGTGACGAGGGCAATCCGCGCCGAGCGGTTCGGGTCGTACTCGATGGTCGAGACGGTGGCCGGAATGTCTTTCTTGTCGCGCTTGAAGTCGATGATGCGGTAGACGCGTTTGTGCCCACCGCCGCGCCACCACGACGTCACTTCGCCACGGTTGTTCCGGCCGCCCGATTTCTTCAGCGGCTCGGTCAACGGCCGGTGCGGACGCGTCTCGGTGATCTCGTCGAACACCTGCACGGTCTGGAATCGTCGTCCGGGCGAGGTTGGCTTGTATTTGCGAATCGGCATACTCGATCCTTGTCGCTGGCCTATGCGCCTTCGAGGAACTCGGGCAGCTTCTCGCCTTCGCGGAGCCGCACGTAGGCCTTCTTCCAATCCGGCCGGTGTCCCGCGAAACGGCCCTGCCGCTTCAACTTGCCGTGCATCGACGCGGTGCGCACCTCCGCTACTTTCGAGCCGAACAGCTGCTCGACGGCTTGCCGGATCTGCACCTTGTTCGCGTCGGCCGCCACCTGCAGCACGAGCGTCCGTCCGTCCTCGCGGAGGATCGTCGTCTTCTCGGTGATGAGCGGCCGGCGAATCACGCTGGTCAACTTCACGCCAGCACCTCCTGCAGTTTCTCGACGGCTGCGCGCGTCGCGATCAGCGTCTTCGTGTCCATGACGTCGCGGGCCGTCACCCGGCCGCTCGGCACCAGACGCACGTTGGCGATGTTCCTCACCGACAGCGCGAACTTCTCATCGGGCGTCACGTCGACGATCAGCGTCTTGCCCTTGGCGCCGAGCCCCTTCAGGAGCTCTGCTGCCGCCTTGGTCTTGACCTCGGAAGCGGTCAATGCATCGACGACGGTCACGGCGCCGTCCCTCAGCTTCTGCGTCAGCGCGGCGCGGAGCGCGCCGAGCTCCACTTTCTTCGGCAGGTGATAGTCGTAGCTGCGCGGCTGCGGACCGAAGACGGTGCCGCCCTTGCGCCACAGCGGATTGCGAATCTCGCCGACGCGCGCGCGGCCGGTGCCCTTCTGGCGCCACGGCTTCTTGCCGCTGCCGCTGACGAGGGCGCGGTTCTTGGTCGCGTGCGTGCCGCGCCGGTGCGCCGCGTTCTCGCGCCGCACCGACTCCCAGATCAGGTTCACCTTCACGCGACCGCCGAACACGTCGTCGCGGACGTCGAGCGAGCCGACCTTCTGGTTCTCCGAATTGACAACATCTACGGTCATATCAGTTTCTCTGTAGCTGGCAGCTGGCTACATGAATCCGCCCCTACTTCTTCGGCTTCGCCTTGCCCTTCGTCGCGACTTCGACCTGCGGCTTCGCCTCGGGCTTCGCGGCGACGGCCTTCCGCACCAGCACGTAGCCACCGGCGGCGCCCGGCACGGCACCGCGCACGATCAAGAGGTTGTTGTCGCCGTCCACCTGCACGATACGCAGATTCCGGGTCGTCACGCGCTTGCTGCCCATGTGCCCCGCGGCGCGCATGCCCTTGACGACCCGCGACGGGTACGACGAGGCGCCAATCGAGCCAGGCGCGCGGTGGAACATCGAGCCGTGCGTCGCCGCGCCGCCAGCGAAATGATGCCGCTTCATGACGCCCTGGAAGCCAAGGCCGCGGCTCGTGCCGATGACATCCACGCGCTCTCCCGCAGTGAACACGGCGCCAACCAGCACCTGCTCGCCGGCCTTCGGGGCTTCGCTGCCCTTCGCCACCTTCACTTCGCGCCGCACACGCGTCGGCGGCACCGCCGCCTTCTTGTAGTGGCCGGCGATCGGCTTGGTGACCTTCGGGGTCCGCTCCTCGACCAGCCCGAGCTGCACCGCCTCGTAGCCGTCGGTCTGCGCCGTCTTCGCCTGCACGACGACACACGGGCCCACCTTGATCACCGTCGCGGGCTGCACGGTGCCATCGGCGTCGAACAGCTGCGTCATGCCGACTTTTCTGCCAATGATTGCAGTAACCATGATGCTTCTGGGCTCCGGGCTTCGGGCTCCGGGCTCCGGCTGCGTCAGAGGTGCGCGATAGCGCACCCTGGAGCCTGTAGCCCGTAGTCCGTAGCCTGCGTCTTACTTCCCGTGCTCCTTGCCGAACGCCTTGATCTCGACGTCCACACCTGCAGGCAGATCGAGCTTCATCAGCGCGTCGACGGTCTGCGGCGTCGGCTCGAAGATGTCGATCAGCCGCTTGTGCGTGCGAATCTCGAACTGCTCGCGCGACTTCTTGTCGACGTGCGGGGATCGCAGCACCGTCCAGCGGTTGCGCTCGGTCGGCAGCGGGATCGGACCCGCCAGCCGCGCGCCTGTGCGCTTGGCCGTCTCGACGATCTCACCGGTTGACTGATCGAGCACCCGGTAGTCGTACGCCTTCAGCCGGATGCGAATCTTGTCGTTGAACATCTGTTCCTCAGTGGGCTTCGGGCTCCGGGCTCCGGGACAACCCGAATGCACCCGTAGCCCCTAGCCCGGAGTCCGTAGCCCGCCCTTAGGCGAGAATCTCCGTGATCGTCCCGGCCCCGACCGTCCGGCCGCCTTCGCGAATCGCAAAGCGCGCGCCCTTCTCGATCGCCACCGGCGTGATCAACTCCGCCGTGATCGGCGTGTTATCCCCCGGCATCACCATCTCCACCCCTTCCGGCAAGTGGAGCGTCCCCGTCACATCCGTCGTCCGGATGTAGAACTGCGGCCGGTAGCCGTTGAAGAACGGCGTGTGCCGCCCGCCCTCCTCCTTCGACAGGATGTAGACCTCCGCCTTGAACTTCGTGTGCGGCGTGATCGACCCCGGCTTGGCCAGCACCTGCCCGCGCTCGACGTCGTCTTTTTCCACGCCGCGCAGCAGCACCCCGATGTTGTCCCCCGCCACCCCCGCATCCAGCAGCTTCCGGAACATCTCCACCCCGGTCACCACCTTCTTCGTCGTCGGCCGGAACCCGACAATCTCGATTTCCTCCCCGACCTTCACCGTCCCGCGCTCGACCCGCCCCGTCACCACCGTGCCGCGCCCCGAGATCGAGAAGACGTCTTCAATCGGCATCAGGAACGGCTTGTCCACTTCGCGCTGCGGCAGCGGCACATACGTGTCCAGCGCATCCATCAGCTTCAGAATGCTGTCCACCCCGTCTTGGTCCCCGTTCAGCGCCTTCAACGCACTCACCCGCACCACCGGCACGTCGTCGCCCGGGAACTTGTAGGTGGTCAGCAGATCCCGCACTTCCAGCTCCACCAGATCCAGCAGCTCCGGGTCGTCCACCGCGTCCACCTTGTTCAGCGCCACCACCAGACACGGCACGTCCACCTGCCGCGCCAGCAGCACGTGCTCCCGCGTCTGCGGCATCGGCCCGTCCACCGCCGACACCACCAGGATGCCGCCGTCCATCTGCGCCGCCCCCGTGATCATGTTCTTGATGTAGTCGGCGTGCCCCGGGCAGTCCACGTGCGCGTAGTGCCGGTTCGGCGTGCTGTATTCCACGTGCGACGTCGCGATCGTCAGGATCTTCGTCGCATCCCGCCGGCCCTGCGATTCCGACGCCTTCGCCACTTCGTCATACGGCACGAACTTCGCCCAGCCCTTGTCCGCCGCCACCTTCGTCAACGCCGCCGTCAGCGTCGTCTTCCCGTGGTCGATATGCCCAATCGTCCCCACGTTCACATGCGGCTTGGACCGATCAAATTTTTCCTTCGCCATCGAGGTGCGCTCCGTATGTGTTAATCCGCAATCCGCAATCCGCAATCCGCAATCCGCAATTGCGTTACGCCTTCCCCTGCACTCTCGCGACCACCTGCTCGCTCTCGCTCGGCGGCGCCTGCTCGTAGCGATCGAAGTGCATGCTGTAGGTGGCGCGGCCCTGCGTGCGCGACCGCAGGTCCGTCGCATAGCCGAACATCTCCGACAGCGGCACCCGCGCGTTGACGATCTGCGTTCCGCCGCGCTCATCCTGCGATTGGATGCGGCCGCGCCGGCTCGCCAGGTCGCCCATGACGTCGCCGATGTATTCCTTCGGCACGACCACCTCGACGCGCATCACCGGCTCGAGCAGCACGGGCCGCGCCTTCTTAGCCGCGTCCTGGAACGCCATCGAGCCCGCGATCTTGAACGCCATTTCCGACGAGTCCACTTCGTGGTGCTTGCCGTCGTACAGCTCGATCCGGACGTCATCGATCGGGTAACCCGCCAACACGCCGCGTGTGAGGGCTTCCTTGATCCCCTCGTCCACCGGCTTGATGTACTCGCGGGGGATCGAGCCGCCCGAAATCTCGTTTTCGAACACGTAACCCGTGCCCGGCTCGCCGGGGAACAGCCGGATCTTGACCTCGGCGAACTGGCCGCGGCCGCCGGTCTGCTTGGCGTAACGCATCTCGCCTTCGGCCGGACGCGTAAGCGTCTCCTTGTAGGCGACCTGCGGCTTGCCGACGCTGGCCGCGACGCTGAATTCGCGAAACAGCCGGTCCACGATGATCTCGAGATGCAGCTCGCCCATTCCGGCGATCACGACCTGGCCGGTCTGCTCGTCAGTCTTTACCCGGAATGTCGGGTCCTCCTGCATCAGCTTCTGCAGGCCGACGCCGAGCTTCTCCTGATCAGCCTTGGTCTTCGGTTCGATGGCCAGGGAGATGACTGGTTCGGGGAAGTCCATCGACTCGAGGACGATCGGCTTCTTTTCGTCGCAGAGGGTGTCGCCAGTGGTGACGCTCTTCAAGCCCACCGCCGCAGCGATATCGCCGGCGTAGACCTCTTTGATTTCTTCACGCTTGTTGGCGTGCATCTTCAGGAGCCGGCCGATCCGTTCGGTCTTGCCCTTGGTCGCATTCGCCACCGAGGAGCCCGCGTTCAGCACGCCTGAGTAGACGCGGAAGAACGTGAGCTGACCGACGAACGGGTCGGTCATGATCTTGAAGGCCAGCGCCGCGAAGGGTTCCTTGTCGTCGGCCTTGCGCTCGATGATGGTCGGCTCCTTGGCGTTCGGATCCAGGCCCTGGACCGGCGGCACGTCGAGCGGCGAGGGCAGGAAATCGATGACGGCATCGAGTAGCGGCTGCACACCCTTGTTCTTGAAGGCCGAGCCGCAGATGACGGGGACGAACGTCGGCTGCTTGTCGTCCCGCACCGACGCGATGCAGCGCGCACGTAGCGCCGCCTTGATCTCGTCCTGAGTGATTTCCTGACCGCCCAGATACTTCTCGAGCAACTGGTCGTCCGACTCGCTGACCTTCTCGATCAGCTTCTCGTGATACGCCTTGGCCTCGGCCTCCATCTCGGCCGGGATGTCCTCGAGCACATACTCGGCGCCCATCGTCTCGTCCTTGTAGACGATGGCCTTCATGCGGATCAGATCGACGACGCCGCGGAACTTGTCCTCGCTGCCGATCGGCAGCTGAATCGCAACCGGATTGCCTTCGAGCTTCGTCTCGATCTGGCTGAGCGTCCGCGTGAAGTCGGCGCCGATGCGGTCCATTTTGTTGACGAAGCAGATCCGCGGGACCCGATATTTGTCGGCCTGGCGCCACACCGTCTCCGACTGCGGCTCGACGCCGGCGACCGAATCGAACACCGCGACCGCGCCGTCGAGCACGCGCAGCGAGCGCTCGACCTCGACCGTGAAGTCGACGTGGCCCGGCGTGTCGATGATGTTGACCCGATGGTCACGCCAGAAGCAGGTCGTCGCTGCCGACGTGATCGTGATGCCGCGCTCCTGCTCCTGCTCCATCCAGTCCATCACCGCGGTGCCTTCGTGGACCTCGCCGATCTTGTACGTAATCCCCGTGTAGAAGAGGATGCGCTCGGTCGTCGTGGTCTTGCCGGCATCGATGTGCGCCATGATGCCGATGTTCCGCGTGCGATTGAGAGGTGACTGCCTGGCCATTGCTCGAATTCTCTAAGACCTCAGACTTCAGACCTCAGACTTCAGCAACTGCAGCCGGTCTGTAGTCTGCAGTCTGTGGTCTGTGGCCTCTCCGTGCTCTTACCACCGGTAGTGCGCGAACGCCTTGTTGGCTTCCGCCATGCGATGCGTATCTTCGCGCTTCTTCACCGCGCCGCCGCGCAGGTTCGACGCGTCGAGGAGCTCGTTGGCGAGCTTCTCCTGCATCGTCTTGCCGTCGCCGCGCGAACGCGCGTGGCCGACGAGCCAGCGGATGCTGAGCGACAGGCGGCGGTTCGGGTTCACCTCGATCGGCACCTGATAGTTGCTGCCGCCGACGCGCCGCGACTTCACCTCGAGGCTCGGCTTGACGTTGTCGACCGCCTTCTTGAACACCTTCATCGGATCGTCGCCGGTCCGCTCCTTGATGATGTCGAGGCTGTCGTAGAGGATGCTCTCGGCGAGGCTGCGCTTGCCGTCGCGCATCACCGTGCTGATGAACTTCGTCACCAACGAGCTGCTGTAGATCGGATCGGCTGGCGGCTCGCGCTTGGGAATTTCACGTCGACGTGGCATCTAACTGTTCCTCACACTGCTAAGTGCAAAGTGCGAAGTGCTAAGTGGAGTGGCGAGCGACAAGTGGGATGTGAAAAGCGCTCGGACGCATCCGCGCTGCCGGCCGATACCCGCCACTTCCCACTGTTCATTTCTCAGTCCACTTGGCATTTGGCACTCCGAACTTGGCACTGCAAGTTACGCCTTGGGTCTCTTGGCGCCGTACTTCAATCGTCCCTGCTTGCGGCCCTGTACGCCGACGGCGTCGAGCGTCCCGCGGACGACGTGGTAGCGCACGCCCGGGAGGTCCTTGACGCGGCCGCCGCGGATGAGCACCAGCGAGTGCTCCTGCAGGTTGTGACCGACGCCGGGGATATACGTCGTGACCTCGATCTGATTCGTCAGCCGCACGCGCGCCACCTTGCGGAGCGCCGAATTCGGCTTCTTCGGCGTCTGGGTGAAGACGCGGACGCAGACGCCGCGCTTCTGCGGGCTATCCTGCAGCGCGGGGCTCTTCGTCTTCGTTTCAATCTTCTGACGGCCCTTCCGTACGAGCTGACTGATCGTTGGCACAATTGCTCCTGACCGCCGGGCGAAGGCCGGACGGCACTTGCGGATCGGCACGCCGCCGGCGGCCGCCCTTCGAAACCGTTGACCGCCCGCGGCTTGACGGCGCGACGGGCTGATTCCAAGCCTAGGAGCCTCGGCGGCTCGGCACCTGGATCGTGGTCACCCTATGTGTTGAATCGCTCGGCGCGGCCCGCAGCTACGTTGCTCGGGGACCGGGCTCTTTGAAAGCGCTTCGCGGCACAGGGGCCACACGCGCTTTCCTCAGGATCGACGGTGTTTCTGTCTCTACCTTCTGCGGTCCGCCGCCAGATAGGGCTTCCCAGCGGCGACAGAACCTATCGAGGATACAGGAAGCGGCACGCATGGTCAAGGTGCGCAACTGCGTCCCCGCGCCATCGGCGCACCTTTTGAATGTGACCCGGGGCCACGGCCACGCGCGCCCCCGCCTCTACTTCAGACGGTCGAGCGCCCGGCCCGCAAGCGCCTCCACGGCCGGCCCGTCGTCGGCGAGCCGCCCGCCGTCCTGGCGGGCGGCCTCGAACGCCTGCGCGGCGCCCGTCTTGTCGTCAAGGGCCAGGGCCGCCTCGCCGATCAGGTATTCAACCGTGCCTTTCGACACCCCTGGGCCCGGCGGGAGACTGACCTGCTCGAGCAGAGTGCGCGCCTCGGCGGGTGCGTCGGCCTGGAGGAGAGCGGCCGCGAGGTTCAGTCGCAGCACGGCCTGCTCTGCCGGCTCGGTCGACGCCGTCAGCCGCGACCTCAGGACCGCGACAACGGCGTTTGCGGGGAGGAACCGGTCGGATCCGGCCTGGAGCACCGGGACCAGGCGGATGGTGACTGGCACCTCGCGGGCCGCCAAGTTCCCCGTCTGCACACTCAGCGTGACACGACCGGCCGTACGGCCGGTCAGCTGGGCCTCGATGTCCTTGGCGGACTCGATCATGTGCCCATCAACGCCGCCGATGATATCGCCCGCCTTGATTCCGGCACCTGCTGCCGGGCCATCAGGCTCGACATCGCCGACGACTACGCCTTTCAGGTCGAGCACATCGATAGGCACCATCCCCATCGAGCCCCGAAACAGCACCAACGGGGCCTTCAAACGATCGAGCGCCTGCTTTACGCTTTCGGGCTGATCGAGCACAACGGTGAGCACGTCGGGATCGGCGCCGCCTGGGGCGGCAAGGGCGATCTGTACCTCGCTCGCTCCTTGCCGCACCGGGCGGACCCAGGCAACGCCCTGGGCGTCCAAGGCGTCGGCGAGTCGCGCGAGCCGCTCACGCCGGTTGGCTGGCGCCGCGGTCGGCGGCGTCTCGGTGAGACCGAACCATTCGTCCGATACCGGTTCGCGCGACAGCACTTCTTCGACGACATCAGCCGGCGGCGCGTACAGGAGGAGTTGATCGGCGTCCGCGAGCGCCCGTTCCACGGCCACGCGGGCGTCGACGCTTGTCGCTGACGCCGCGGGGGTCGCCAGAAGGGCGAACGCCGGCCGCACTCGTCCGTGCACGTCGGTGCGCCGTCCTGTTGTTACGGTGACGCGCTGGACGGCGCGGCCACCGGGCCCCTTGAACTCGACGACGTGCGGGCCGGCGCAGATGCCCTCCAGTGTCAGCGGCGACGTGCCGCGGGGTTCGCTATCTACGCTCACCGTGGCACCCGCCGGCTCGCTCTCCGCGACCACGGTGCCGATGGCAGGCTCGAGCTTCACCGGCTCGACGGCTACATCGCGCAGGGCATCGATCTCGAGCGTGCGATGCTGCGGCACATAGCAGTCGCGACGAAACTCGACGTCGAACTTACCCGTGGTCAGGTCGCTCAGCACCAGCGGTTGGGAAACTTGGTTGGCCGGGACGCCGAGTCGCTGCGGCACTTGTTCGAGGCCTGCCGGCAGCGGGCCCGAGAGCGTCTTCCCGCGCGGCGTCGCGTCGATGACGATCTCGGTGCCTGGCGGCGACGTGATGATGCTGACCACGCTCGAAACGCGCGCGAGCGTGATGGCCAATGGCACCGTTTCGCCAACGTTCACGAGCACGGTTTGCTCGACCGACTTGTATCCAGGCCGGCTCGCCTGAATCGTGTGTGAGCCGCCGGTCAGCGGCAGCCGGTTCCCCTGCAACTTCCGCCGGATGTTGTCGACGGTGAGCTCCGCGGTCGGAGGGTCGATCGTCAGCTCCACGGCGCCGAGAGTGGAGGCCTTCACTTCGTCCAGCAGCGCGACGATTCGAGGCGAGACACCTTCGCCAAGGACGAAGCCGGGATCGATCGCCAGCACCGCCTTGAAATCGGTCATCGCGCCGTCGCGATTGCCGGTTCCGAATCGCGCACGCGCGCGCAGCTCGTAGGCAGTCACGAGCGTTGTGGCCGCGCCAGGATCCCGCGTCGCGAGTGGCTCGAGGGCATTGATCGCGCGGTCCAGAAGCGGCATCGCCTGCTCGTAGTCGAGAGCATCGAAGTACTGCCGCGCCTGGATGAGTTCAGGAGGTCCGGCCTGCTGGGCCCGCGCCGTGGGCACGCACAGCAGCAAACCACATAGGAGAACGGCCACTTCAACTCCCAATTGCCAACCCCCAACTTCCAATCGCCGCGGGCCGTTTGGGAGTTGAGCGTTGGGAAGTGGGAATTGGGCGTTGGGAGTTGACACTTTCTTATTGGAAGATGACGACACGGCTCGTGGCCTCGTCATAGATGTACAACCGACCCGCCGGGTCGAGGGCCAGCGCTGCGCCCGCGCGAAACCCGCTCGCCTGATCCGGCGTGAACGTCGCGAGCAGCTTCCCGTCGGCGCCGAATATCCGCACGTGCGTCCGTTCGAGCACGTACAGGTGCTCGAACACGTCGAACGCCAGATCGACCGGAGAGGTCAACTCGTATCCCGTGCCGCGCGCCGGAATGCGAGTGAGGATCTTCCCGGTTCGATCGGCAATCGCGATTCCACGCGTGTCACCATCGAGCGTCGCCAGGCGGTCGTTCCCGCTCAACGCCAGTCGGTTGATGCGACCCGGTGCGAACACCGCCACGTACTGCCCCGAGGGATTGAAGCGATACGCAGATCGGAGATCGCGGTCCGCGACGACCAGGTCGCCGTTCGAAAGCAGCGCGCCGGCCGAAATGTCCTGCAGCAGCTTCGGCCCGCCGCTCGTGGCCGCCGTGAGCGCGACGCGCTGCAGGCCACGGTCGGTTTCGCGCAGAACCACAGTGCGCTGGACGATGGTCAGCCGATTCTGCCAGTCGAACTGCAGCTGACGGGGCTCGGCTGACGGCGCCTGACGCGCAATCGCACCTCTGTCATCGAGCACGAGAATGCCGGCCCTTGTCGCGACCGCGAGCTTGCCGTCGGGCGCGAGCGCTATCGCTTCGACATCACGCAGGCGTCCGCTCGGTCCGGTGATCGTCTTTCCCGACGCCGTGAACGCCGGTCCAGGCGATGACCGCAAATAGACACGGTAAAGGATCGTGTTCCAGGCGCGGGCCGTCGCCGCCTCATCACTCGACGGAAAACGGCGAATGACGCGCTGCAGCGCCCGCAGCGCCTCCTTCGGCTGGCCGTCACCCACCAGGAGGCGCGATTCCAGCAAGCCGGATCGCGCCGCCCAGACCGATCGCGGGAACTCGAGCGCGACGCGCTGGAGCCGATCGAGTGCGCTCGACGCGCGGTCCGCACGCTGATCGACTTCGGCACCGTAGTAGAGCGCGGGCGCGACGGCATCGCTCTTCGGAAAAAGCCGCGGCACACGATCGAAGCTGGCGAGCGCCGAGTCGAGCCCCGCTGCAGTCTGATCGATCGCGAGCGTCGCCCGTCCGATGATCACGTAGCCCATGGGCGCCGAATCAGCGGTCGCGTATTTCTTGATCAGCGTGTCGGCTGTCGAGCGCGCCAAGATGGGATCCCGCGCGATTTCCAACTGATAGTCGGCAACGGCCAGCAGCGCATCGTCGGCCACCGTGGATGTCGGATAGCCTTCGGCGACGGTCTGAAAGTCCTTGATCGCTTCGGCGTAGCGGCCGGCGCGGTAGAACTCGCGGCCGCTCTCGAGCTGCCGCCGGGCCTGATCCTCGACGTTGGCCTGCGCGCCGAGCGCAGTCTCTCCGGCAAGGCAGACGAGCGCCAACAGGCTCGACGCCCACAGAGAGGCGAGATATGTCATCGAATGACTTCCGTCCGCGTCTCGCCGGCAACGACCGAGACGCGCGACGACCGGCTGGTGCCGTCGGGGCACCGGAGCTGCAACTCGTAGCTCCCCGCGGCGACGGGCTGCGCCGTGAGCGGCGGGTACCCGAAATCGCGGCCGCCGAGGACGACCTTGCACGTTTCCAGGGTGGTGCGCAGCGTCAACCGTCCGAGCGCCGGCGCGGTGGCCGTCACACGGCTGCCGATCGCTCCTTCGACACGCAGCGGCGAATCGAGCAGCACGTCTGGCGCGCGCAAACGCAGAGTGCGCGCGGAATCGACAGCGAGGTCGTGCCGTGTCGAAGCTGTTGAAATCTTCCGGCTTCCGTCCCAGATTTCGAATGAATAGCTGCCCGTCACGGCGACGGCGATCCCGGTTGGCTCGGGCACGAGCTTCATGAGAACGACGCCAGATTCTATCTGCGAAGCCGAAGGACGCACGTCCGCTGCCCGATATCCGCGCTTGCTCAGGCGCACCTTGCCGCCGCGCAAATCCTCGAGCGCCACGTCCGCTGGCGTCACGCCGGCGTCCTGGCCGTTCACGAGAATTCTGGCATCTTCAGGATCCGATACCAGCTTGACCCGCTCGACGGCGTGCGCCGGCTCGACCGCCCCCGCCGATGGCGTTCGAGCGCCATCCGAGACCGTCGCCGAACCGGTGGTCGCGGTTGCACTGGTGCCGGCGTCACGGCCCGTCAACGCCACGGCGACGGCAACCGCCGCAAGCGCCGCCGCGGCGACTGCAATCCACGTCGACGTGCGGCTGCCGGGAATTACCGCCGTTCCGGGCGACGTGCCTGTGCCAGGAAGGGCGACGAGATCGGCGGGCGAACCAATGACCGCTTGCGCGGCCGTATCCGGCACGGCTCCTGCCGCCCCGCCGGCGATATACATGGTCTGCGCTACATCGGCTGTCTCCCCAGCGAGCGTTTCCGAGCCACGTTCTGCCGCAAGTCGCAACAGCCGCAGCTCCGCGCCGAAATCTCCGGCATGCGGGAACCGGCGTGCCGGCTCCTTGTGCAGCGCGCGCATCACCGCCGACACCAGGGCCTGCGGCAGGTCCTGAACGAACTTGCCAATCGGCTGCGCATCCTCGTTGACGATTTTCATCATCACGACCGTCGGCGAATCGCCTTCGAACGGACGATGCATCGACAGCAGCTCGTAGAGCACGACGCCGCTGGCGAAGATGTCGGCGCGGCCGTCGACTTCGCGGCCGGAGATCTGTTCCGGCGCCATGTAGAAAGCGCTGCCCAGAATGCTCCCGGCGCTCGTCATCGTGGACGCGGCAATCTTCGCGATACCGAAGTCGAGCAGCTTCACCGTGCCATCGTCGAGCAGCCAGATGTTCGGTGGCTTCACGTCGCGGTGCACGATGCCCTGCTCGTGCGCGTAGTGGAGGCCGGTCAGCAGCTGGGTGAGGATGTCGAGCTTCTGGACGAGCGTCAGCGGCGGTCCGCTCTGCATGCGTTGCGCGAGGCTCTGCCCGCGCAGGAATTCCATGGCGATGTAGGGCGTTCCGGTGTCTTCCGCGAACTCGTAGATGGTGACGATGTTCCGATGCTGCAGGCGGGCGGCGGCGCGCGCTTCGCGATAGAAGCGCGTACGCGCCGACTCGTCGGAGGAAAAGTCGCCGGCCATCACCTTGATCGCGACTTCGCGATCGAGAATGGGATCGCGTCCGCGGTAAAGCACACCCATCCCGCCGCGACCCACGCGCTCGATGACTTCGTAGCGACCAATAGTTGCCGGCGTCTCCAACTCGACTCCTCACCCGACCGGCGTATCGTCGAAGATCAGACGATACGGACCAATCGTCACTGGCATGCCGCGCCTCAGCTCCATCCGATCGATCCGCTTCTCTTCGGACCACGTGCCATTCTGGCTGCCCAGATCGACGAGCACATAGTGGCCGGCTTCGGGCCGCACCTCCGCGTGGAACCGCGACACCGTGCGCTCCGGGTCCTCGAGCACGATGTCGTTCTGCGCGCCGCGACCAATCGTCACGACGCGGCTACCCAGCTCGATCGCATGTTGGACGGCGTCGGCGCGAAACACTAGGATTCGCGCCGTGGCGGTGCCTTCAGGCCTCACTCCGGTCATTCCGTCTCAAGGCTCGGGCTGTGGTGCGCGCGATCAGCGAGGCGACCATCAAGCCGGCAAACAGTGACGCGAGCAGCGGCGCCGCCAACATTCGTAAGAGCAGCCCGGTCGAAATCGGCCCGGTCACGCTGCTGAACCAGTTCAACATCGGGATGGCGACCATCAGGAAAACGATGCCGGCGAGAAGGACACCCTGCGCGAGCACTCGCCATCCCCAGACCGACGCCATCAAATCCTGCACGCCGAGCGCTGGCCCTGACGGTTTCGGCGGCACCACGCTACTCTCGCGAATCGCGATCTCGCCGGGATCGGTGACGCCGATTCGGGCACCCGGCGGCAGCGAGATGACGCCCGACACCATCGTCGACATCGGCGGCGCCGCGATCACGCGGGTGCGATCGTCTTCGAGACCTTCCTTGACCTGAACCTGATCGACCGGACGGGGCGCGACGGTGCCTTGCGCCTCGCCCGCCGGGTCGGCCAGTGCGTCGTCGACGAACCGAAGGCGCAGGTGGCCGACCTCGACCAGATCGCCGGGCGATAACAGCGCATCCTTGACGAGGCGGCCATTCACGCGAACGCCGTTCCGGCTCTCCAGATCTTTGACTTGCAGGCCGAACGCAGTGAGGCTGAACTCCGCATGGCGGCGCGATAGCCGCGGATCGGAGTCGGAAACGTCGCAGCCGGGATCGCGGCCAACCGTCAATCGCTCCCGCAGCATCAGCTCCCGCTGGCTCCGGCCGTCGTCCAGTACCAGGTGGCGGCTCACATCACCGCTCCCATGTGACGCAGCCGCTGCAATTCCTCGAGCACTTCGGCGCGCCGCGCGCTCAGCCCTTCACGAATTTCCATCAGCGTCGCGCGCCGAAACGGTACGACGCCGAGCGCATCGGGACCACGCTCTTCGAGCACCGGATACCGGTCGAGCAACTCGTCGCTGAACGGCGATTCGCTGGCGTCCGTCACGACGCCAATGCGATCCGCGAGTGTGAGCCGCTCCGAGACCAACCCCGCGAGCTCAACAGCTTCCTGACGCGCCACGAGCGCCATCGTGCGCGACTCGCGATCGTATTCGCGCTCGAAACGCACCAGGTCGGCCAGCAACGCGCCCATATCCGCGTACCGATCGTCGGTCAACTTGGCCAGCGCCTTCATCACGATGCGCGCGAGACCAGGCGGCGCCTCGTCAGGAGCGAGCGGAGGTGGATCTTCGCTGTTCACCTTATGGATCACGGCAGGCAGATCGTTGGCCATAAAAGGCTTCCGCCCCGAGAGCATGTAATAGAACACCGCCCCGGCCGAGAACACGTCCGACCGCTGATCGATTCCTTTGCCGCGCGCCTGTTCCGGCGACATGAAGTCGGGCGTGCCGACGATGAAACCGCTGGCGGTCATGCTGGAATTGGCCAGGCGCGCCACGCCGAAGTCGAGGATCTTCAAGCCGCCGTCGCGCAGCACGAATAGATTCCCCGGCTTGATGTCGCGGTGCACGATCGCGTGCGCATGCGCGACCGCCAGCCCCTCACACATCTGCATCATCAGGTCGAGCGCACGCTCGAGCGGGAGCTTGCCGATACGCCTCAGATAGTCGCCGAGTGTCTCGCCGTCGAGCAGCTCCATCACCATGTACAGCCGGCCGTCCTCCTCGCCCATCTCGTAGACGTTGATGACATTCCGGTGCAGCATCTCGCCGGCGACGCGCGCTTCGCGCTCGAAGCGGACGCGCGTTTCACGGTCACCTTCGAGGTCCGCCATCATCAGCTTGATCGCCACTGGACGTCCCGACTCGATGTTGCGCGCGCTGTAGACAATGCCCATCGCGCCGCGGCCGATGCGTTCGACGACACGGAACCGGCCGATACGCTCCGGCATGGCCGGGCGTGCTGAGGACGGGACGGCAATCGCATCGCCGGTCTTGATCGCGAGGACGTCGCTGCGGCCGATCGTCACGTGCGTTCTCCAATGCACACGACGAGCGCAGTGACGTTGTCCCTCGAGCCCAGCTCGAGTGCCCGGGTCACGAGCGCCCGCGCTTTCTCATGCGGGCTCCCCGCGCCGGCAAGCAGTCGGCGCAGTTCCTTGTCGCCCATGGGATCGTAGAGGCCGTCGGAACACAGCAGGAAGCAGTCGCCGTCCGACACCTCGATTTCGGCAAGGTGCGCATCGACGTGATCCCGGGCGCCGATCACGTTGGTCAGCACGTGACGCATGGGATGCTGAGATAATTCCTCGCTGGCAAGTCCTTGGGCTCGGAGCGCAGCCGCCCACGAGTCGTCCTGCGTGATCGGCCCGAACCCGCCGATGTTCGTCAGTCGATACATGCGGCTGTCGCCGACGTGCCCGATAACCGCGCGATTGCCATCGACAAGCAGACCGACAAGGGTGGTGCCCATGCCGGTGTAGTCGTCGTGACCTTCCGCCGCGCGGAACACGCGGCGATTCGCGAGATGAATGCCCGTGCGCAGGCGATTGGCCAGGAACGTCAGTTCCGGGTCGACCCCATACGGCCACGAAAGATCGGCATGATCCTCGGAGCGCCGGATGAAGCCGCCCAGGGCCTCGAGCGCCAGTTGCGAGGCGACCTCTCCGGCGTTGTGACCGCCCATCCCGTCGGCGACTGCGAACAGGCCGATCTCAGGCGCAACCAGCCATGCGTCTTCGTTGACCGATCGTACTGGTCCGATCTCGGACTCGGCGTGAGCAGTCAGCATGAAACGCAGGGCGCCTCCCGGGACACGCAGAGGCGCGGCCGTTAGTATAGCAAGCCCAGTCTGATAGACGGGAATGGATGGGGTTCAAACTCGATTACGATTTTGGTGGGCGCCGAATTTTTCTCCGGCAATCGAGTGCCCGACTGGAGGCTCGCATGCTCAGTCGCCGGCAGTTCCTTGCCTCGCTGGCCGCGCCGGTCGCGATCGGACAATTGCCTGCAGGTCCGCGAGTTCACCGCCAGGCTCCCACTGGATTCGCTGTTCCCCGCCGCCCGGCGGGCTATCCCGCATATCCCCCTTTCGATGCGGCAACGGTGGGACGCGTGCTGCGCGAGCGGTTCACAGATCTGCGCAATCATTTCGTCTTCGAGTACTACCCGTGGTACGGCACCAACCCATGGCGACATTGGGATGAGGCGGGGCGTACCCCGCCGAACGACATCGCTGCAACATCAGTCCCCGAGCTGGGTCCATACGATTCACGCGATCGACGTGTTCTCGAGCAGCATGCGCGCTGGATTGTCGAGAGCGGTGCAGGCGCGATCGACGTGAGCTGGTGGGGGCGTGGGAGCTTCGAGGATCGCGCGGTGCCGCTCCTCATGGACGTCATGCGCGACCACGGGTTGAAGGTGACATTTCATCTCGAACCCTACAACAGCACGCGAGCCGATTTGTACGCATCCGACATCCTGTACCTGCTGACCGAGTACGGCGACAAACGCCATTGGGACTGCCAACTCGTCCTGCGGGGCGTGAACAACGATGAGGGGCCCGTCTTCAAGTCGTTCGCAACCCTGGTGGGGGCACAATCGACGGATTGCCACGGCCGCACGTCGGCAGTGGCGATGTGGCGCCCCGACGCCACCTGGCGCCGGCAGACTGACAGCGTGCGCGAGACCTTCCGCCGTGACTTCGACCGCCTCCACCTGGTCACGGACTCGACCGATGTCCCTCGTGTCCGGACGACCGGCTTCGACGCGGTGTCCCCTTACGGTGGGTACAGCGCAGATGGGTGGCCGTCAATCGCTCGTGCCTGCAGTGACGCGAGTCTCGTGTACTCCTTCAACATCAGCACTGGGTTCGACGCCATCGTGCAGCGGAACGTGCCGGCGGATTCCTGCTACGCGCCGCCGAAATTCCAACCGCCAGCCGAGATCGATTGGAATAACGCAACGGACCGCGAGGAGGCACGGCTACTGGCGCTTTGGCAGATCGAGGCCTCGATGCGAACGTCGCTGAACGTGCAGACCGACCCATCGCTGTTCGATGCGAAGTCCGGGTTCTTTCTCACCTACATCAACACCTTCAACGAGTGGTTTGAAGGCACCGCCATCGAGCCGATGAAGAACCACGAGGCGCTGTTGGCAGAGGAGCTCCCCTTCAGCTATCACAATCCGGCCTACGGGCGGTATCGGTTGGACTATTTGAAGCCGAGACTCGCAGAGATCCTGGTGGGCTGAGCGAAGGACGAAGAAGGAGGGACGAAGAAGGAAGGACGAGAAACGAAGGACGAAGCAAAAGACAAAGGCGGCGCCTCCGTGAGGTCGCCGCCCTTCGTCATTCGTCCTTGCTTCTTCGTCCTTATTCGAGCACGTCCCTGGCGGGACCGAGCGCTTCCTCTGGCTCGACCAGATACTCCATCTCGCGATCGAGATCGAGCTCGTCGTCGCTTGGCTGCGCGATCGGCGGTGGCGGCGGCGGCTCGTCCGGCGGAATCCGGAGGCTCCGATACCACTCGAAGCCGGTACCGGCGGGAATCAGCCGGCCCATCGTGACGTTCTCCTTCAGGCCCCGCAGGTGATCGACCTTCCCGGAGATAGACGCCTCGGTGAGCACGCGCGTCGTTTCCTGGAACGACGCGGCCGAGATGAACGACTCGGTCGAGAGCGACGCTTTCGTGATGCCGAGCAGCAGCGGCCGGCCGGTCGCCGGACGCCCGCCATCGGCGATCACGCGCTCGTTCTCTTCGAGGAACCGGAACTTGTCCACCTGCTCCTCGATCAGGAACTCGGTGTCGCCAACCTCCTCGATCTTCACCCAGCGCAGCATCTGCCGCACGATCGTCTCGATGTGCTTGTCGTTGATGTTGACGCCCTGCAGCCGGTAGACCTCCTGGATTTCGTTGACCAGGTAGCTCTGGAGCGCCTTCTCGCCAAGCACGTTCAGGATGTCGTGCGGGTTGCTCGGACCGTCCATCAACGGCTCGCCGGCGCGGACGCGTTCGCCTTCCTGCACGTTCACGTGAACACCGCGCGGCAGCGAGTATTCCCGCGGCTCGCCGGCATCGTCGGGCACCACGATGATCTTGCGGAGACCCTTCACGATGCCGCCCTGCTTGACGACGCCATCGATCTCGCTGATGACCGCCGTCTCGCGCGGCTTGCGGGCCTCGAAGAGCTCGACCACACGCGGCAGACCGCCCGTGATGTCCTTCGTCTTCGTCGTCTCGCGCGGGATCTTCGCGAGCACCGCGCCCGGCGTCACGACGTCGCCATCGTCGACCATCAGGTGGGCGCGCGACGGCATGTGGTAGCGGCGCGTCACCTTGTTCGCCGCGTCGCGGATTTCAACCGTCGGCTGCTTCTTCTCGTCCGGCGAGTCGATGATGATGTGCCGTGAGAGACCCGTGATCTCGTCCGTCTCCTCGTGCACGGTCAGCCCATCGATGATGTCCTTGAAGCGGACGGTGCCCGCCTCCTCCGTGAGAATCGAGAACGTGTACGGATCCCACTCGAGGAGCAGATCGCCCGCCTTGACCGCTTCACCGTCGCGTACACGCAAGCGCGCGCCGTAGATGACCTGGTAGCGCTCACGATCGCGACCCTTCTCGTCCTGCACGACCAGCGTGCCGGTGCGGTTCATCGCCACCAGCTCTGTGCGTCCACCGTCCTTGGCGGCGTCGACGTACTGGATGCTCTCGTAACGCACGGTGCCGTCGTGGCGCGCCTCCTGCGTCGACTGCTCAGAGACGCGGGACGCGGTGCCGCCGATGTGGAACGTCCGCATCGTCAGCTGCGTGCCCGGCTCGCCAATCGACTGCGCGGCGATGACGCCGACGGCCTGGCCGAGTTCGACCATCTTGCCGGTCGCGAGGTCGCGGCCGTAGCACTTGGTGCAGACGCCGCGACGGCTCGCGCACGTGAGCACCGACCGGATCTTCACCTTCTCGATTCCGGCTTCCTCGACCGCCTGCGCCTTCTCCTCGTCGATGTCCTCGTTGGCCTCGACCAGGGTCTCGTTGGTCAGGGGATCGACCAGGCGATCCAGCGTGACACGGCCGATGATGCGGTCGCGCAGCGGCTCGATGATCTCGCCGCCCTCGACGATGGCCCGCGCCTCGATGCCGTCGAGTGCGCCGCAATCGTAGTCGGAGATGATCACGTCCTGCGCCACATCGACGAGACGACGCGTCAGGTAGCCCGAGTCTGCCGTCTTCAGCGCCGTGTCGGCCAGCCCCTTGCGGGCGCCGTGCGTCGAGATGAAGTACTGGAGCACCGTCAGCCCTTCACGGAAGTTCGACGTGATCGGGGTCTCGATGATCTCGCCCGACGGCTTCGCCATCAGACCGCGCATCCCGGCCAGCTGACGAATCTGCTGCTTGCTGCCGCGCGCGCCGGAGTCGGCCATGATGTAGACCGAGTTGAATCGACCGGCCTTATCCTGGTCCTTCATTTCCTCGAACATCTCGTCGGAGATTTTCTCTGTGGCCTCCGACCAGATCGCGATGACCTTGTTGCGCCGCTCACCGTAGGTGATGGCGCCTTCCAGGTACTGCTGCTCGACGCGGATGACCTCGTCGTTTGCCTTCTGGACGAGTTCGCGTTTCTCTCCCGGGATGACCAGGTCGTCGATGCCAATCGAGAGACCCGACCGGGTGGCGTAGGTGAAGCCAAGGTTCTTCAGGCTGTCGAGCATCTCGACCGTCTGCTCGCGGCCGTCGCGCAGATAGCAGAACTGCACCAGCATCTGCAGGCCCTTCTTCTTCAGCAGGCCGTTGACGTAGGGCAGTCCCTTCGGCAGCGCGTCGTTGAAGATGACGCGGCCGACGGTCGTTGTAATGATCTTCCCCTGGACCTTCTGCACTTCCGTGCGCAAGACGTCCTGATCGTCGCGCCCGGCCGCCAGGTCCAGCAGCTCGCCCGTGAACCGGAGGCGGATCGGCGTCAGCGTCTCGACCTCGCCGGCTTCGAGCGCCAGCAGGACGTCGTCGACCGAGGCAAACGCGCGGCCCTCGCCCTTCGCGCCCGCCTTGGCCTTGGTCAGGTAGTAGCAGCCGAGCACGATGTCCTGTGAGGGCACGGCAATCGGCGCACCGTTGGCCGGCGACAGGATGTTGTTGCTCGACATCATCAGCACCGAGGCCTCGATCTGCGCCTCGGGTGACAGCGGGATGTGGACCGCCATCTGGTCGCCGTCGAAGTCGGCGTTGAACGCCGTGCAGACGAGCGGATGAATCCGGATCGCCTTGCCTTCGACCAGCGTCGGCTCGAACGCCTGAATGCCGAGGCGGTGCAGTGTCGGGGCGCGGTTCAGGAGCACCGGGTGCTCCTTGATGACTTCTTCGAGGATGTCCCACACCTCGGGCTTCTGCTGCTCGACCATCTCCTTGGCCTGCTTGATGGTCGCGACCAGGCCCCGCTCCTCGAGCTTGTTGTAGATGAATGGCTTGAACAGCTCGAGCGCCATCTTCTTCGGCAGTCCGCACTGGTGCAGCTTCAGCTCGGGGCCGACAACGATGACCGAACGGCCGGAGTAATCGACGCGCTTTCCAAGGAGGTTCTGCCGGAAGCGGCCCTGCTTGCCCTTCAGCGTGTCGGACAGCGACTTCAGCGGCCGGTTGTTGGCGCCGCGCAGCACGCGCCCCCGACGGCCGTTGTCGAACAGCGCGTCGACGGCCTCCTGCAGCATGCGCTTTTCGTTGCGGATGATGACGTCAGGCGCCTTCAACTCGATCAGCTTCTTCAACCGGTTGTTCCGGTTGATGACGCGGCGATAGAGGTCGTTCAGGTCCGACGTCGCGAAGCGGCCGCCATCGAGCGGGACGAGCGGACGGAGCTCCGGCGGAATCACCGGAATCACGTCGAGGATCATCCAGTTCGGCTGGTTGCTCGACTTCCTGAACGAGTCGACGACCTTCAGCCGCTTGGCGTACTTCAGCTTCTTTTGCGCTGAAGTCTCGGCGCGCATCTTCGCGCGCATTTCCTCGGCGAGACGCTCGACGTGCACGCGCTTCAGCAGTTCCTTGATTGCCTCGGCGCCCATCTGCGCCCGGAACTTGTGCTGATGGTCTTCGCGTGCCTTGCGGTACTGCTCTTCGGTCAGCAGTTGATTCTGCTTCAGCTCCGTGTCGCCCGGATCGATGACGACGTAGGCCTCGAAATAAAGGACGCGCTCGAGATCGCGGAGCGAGATGTCGAGCAGATGGCCGATTCGGCTCGGCAGGCCCTTGAAGAACCAGACGTGGCTGACCGGCGTTGCCAGGGTGATGTGGCCCATGCGCTCGCGGCGCACCTTCGCCTGCGTCACCTCGACGCCGCACTTGTCGCAAATCACGCCGCGGTGCTTCATGCGCTTGTATTTGCCGCAGAGACACTCCCAGTCGGTGATCGGCCCGAAGATCTTCGCGCAGAACAGTCCGTCCCTTTCGGGCTTGAAGGTCCGGTAGTTGATCGTTTCCGGCTTCGTCACCTCACCGTGCGACCACGAGAGGATCTTGTCCGGCGACGCCAGGCTGATGCGGATGGCATCGAAATCGGTGCGCAACTGGGTCTTGCTTTCGTGCAGGCTCGGTCTCATGTTTGCCTTCGTCTAGCGGGGCTGAAGCCCCCGCCTCCACATTTACGTGACTGCGTCCGGTCGTTGCCGGCGGGCAGTCAAGAGAGCCCGGCGGGGCTGAAGCCCCGCCCCACAATTGTCTCTTCCTTACACCTGCTCCAGCACCGGCTCCACCGGCGGCGCTTCGGGTTCAGTCACTTTGCGCTTCGTCGGGATGAGCTCCACGTCGAGGCACAGTGACTGCAACTCGCGGATCAGCACGTTGAACGACTCGGGCAGACCCGGCGTGTAGCTGGCGTCACCTTTGACGATCGCTTCGTAGATCTTCGCGCGACCGGTGACATCGTCCGACTTCGCCGTGAGCAACTCCTGCAGGATGTGCGCCGAGCCGTAGGCTTCGAGCGCCCAGACCTCCATTTCACCGAAACGCTGACCGCCGAACTGCGCCTTACCGCCCAACGGCTGCTGGGTGATGAGCGAGTACGGCCCGATCGACCGCGCGTGGATCTTGTCGTCGACCAGGTGCGACAGTTTGAGCATGTAGATGTAACCAACGGTCACATCCTGCTCGAACGCGTCGCCGGTCATGCCGTCGTAGAGCCGTGTCTTGCCGCTCGATGGCAATCCCGAATCCTCGAGCCGCTTCTTGATCTCGTTTTCGGTCGCACCGTCGAAGACGGGCGTCGCGAAGTAGAGACCCAGCGCGTGCGCGGCCCACCCGAGGTGGGTTTCGAGAATCTGGCCGACGTTCATACGCGACGGAACGCCGAGCGGGTTCAGCACGATTTCCACCGGTGTGCCGTCCGGAAGGTACGGCATGTCCTCGTCCGGCAGGATGCGCGCGATAACGCCCTTGTTGCCGTGACGGCCGGCCATCTTGTCGCCGACCGACAGCTTGCGCTTCATCGCGACATACGCCTTCACCAGCTTGATGACGCCCGGTGGCAGTTCATCGCCGCGGCGGATCTTCTCCTTCTTCTCTTCGAAGAGCTGCCGGATGACTTCGACCTGGCGCTCGGTGCGCTGCTCGAGCAGGCGCAGCTCGTCCTCCAGACCCGGATCGTCGCTCTGCACCTTGAGCCGAATCAGCCGGTCGTACTGCAGGTCCTGCAGCACCTCTGGCGTCAGCACGGTGCCCTTCTTGAGCAACCGATCGCGACCGAACTCGTCGAAGAGATCCGTGCGCAGCGTCTGGCCCTGCAGCATCCGGGCGACCCGCTTCTTCACTTCGTCGTGAAGGATGCGGATCTCGTCCTGCAGGTTCTTCTCCATCATGTCGAGCTCGTCCTGCTCGATCGCCTTCGCACGGTCATCCTTCTCGATGCCCTTGCGGGAGAAGATCTTGACGCCGACGATGATGCCTTCGATGCCCGGCGGGCAGATGAGCGACGCATCGCGGACGTCGCCGGCCTTCTCGCCGAAGATCGCACGCAGCAGCTTCTCTTCCGGCGTCAGCTGCGTCTCACCTTTCGGCGTGACCTTGCCGACGAGGATGTCGCCAGGCTTGACGTAGGCGCCGATGCGGATGATGCCGCTGTCGTCGAGATCGCGCAGATACGTCTCTGACACGTTCGGGATGTCACGAGTGATTTCCTCGGGCCCGAGCTTCGTGTCGCGCGCCTCGATCTCGAACTCCTCGATGTGGATGGACGTGTAGTAATCGTCCTTCACCAGCTTCTCGGAGACGAGAATCGCGTCCTCGAAGTTGTAGCCGCGCCACGGCATGAACGCGACCAGCACGTTCCGGCCGAGCGCGAGCTCGCCAAGTTCCGTGCACGGGCCATCGCCCAGCACCTGCCCCTTGTGCACCTTCTGTCCCTCGCCGACGATGGGCTTCTGGCTGATGCACGTGTTCTGATTGCTCCGCTTGAATTTGGTCAGGTTATAGATGTCAGCGCCCATTTCCTTGCTGACACCTTCTTCCTCACCCTCGACTCGGACGACGATGCGCTGGCTGTCGACGTAGTCGACCGTGCCCGAGCGCCGCGCCAGCACCACCGCGCCTGAATCGCGCGCGGTGATGTATTCCATGCCGGTGCCGACGTAGGGCGCGCGCGCCCGCAGCAGCGGCACAGCCTGGCGCTGCATGTTCGATCCCATCAGCGCGCGGTTCGCGTCGTCGTTCTCGAGGAACGGGATGAGCGAGGCGGCCACCGACACCAGTTGCTTCGGCGAGACGTCGATGAACTGCACGTCCTTCGGCGTCGCGAGAATGAAGTTGCCCGCCTGGCGCGCGTTCACGCGCTCGCCGACAATCTGTCCCTTCTCGTTCAGCTTCACGTTCGCCTGGGCGATGACGTACTGGTCTTCCTCCCACGCCGACAAATAGAAGGAGTACGGCTCGAACTCGAGTCCCTTCTTCTTCGACCCGCCGGAAGCGCCGACGATCTCGTCGGCCTCGACGATGTCGCCGGCCTTGTACTTCTGGTGGCCGCCGGCGTTCGTGACGATCACGTAGTCGGTCACCTTGCCGTCCTTCACCTTGCGGTAGGGCGACTCGATGAAGCCGAACTCGTTGATCCGCGAGTAGCACGACAGCGACGAGATCAGGCCGATGTTCGGACCTTCCGGCGTTTCAATCGGACAGATGCGCCCGTAGTGCGTCGGGTGCACGTCGCGCACCTCGAACCCGGCGCGCTCGCGCGACAGACCGCCCGGCCCGAGGGCCGACAGCCGCCGCTTGTGCGTGATCTCCGACAGCGGGTTGGTCTGGTCCATGAACTGGGACAGCTGCGACGACCCGAAGAACTCGCGAATTGCGGCCATCACCGGCTTCGCGTTGATCAGGTCGTGCGGCATGGCGGTCGCCATTTCCTGGTAGACCGACATCTTTTCCTTGATCGCCCGCTCCATGCGGACCAGGCCGATCCGGAACTGGTTCTCGAGCAGTTCGCCGACCGAGCGCACACGCCGGTTGCCAAGGTGATCGATGTCGTCGACGTTCGCCGGGTTGCGCCGCAGCTTCAACAGGTACTTGATGACCTCGTAGAAGTCGTGCGGGTGCAGAATCTTCTCGTCGAGCGGCGTCTTCGTGCCGAGCTTGGTGTTGAGCTTCAGCCGGCCGACGCGCGAGAAGTCGTACTTCTGCGGATTGAAGAACATGTTCTCGAAGAGCGATCGGCTGCTGTCGAGCGTCGGCGGATCGCCGGGACGCAGGCGCCGGTAGATCTCGATCAGCGCCTCTTCGTGCGTCTTGATCGCGTCCTTGCGAAGCGTCGTCGAGATGATCGGACCGACGTCATCGCGCTCGGGGAAGAAGACCTCGATGCGATCGATGTTCTTCTCCTGCGCCATCGAGATCGCGCGCGGCGTCAGCTCCTCGTTCGCTTCGAGGATCACTTCGCCGGTCGCCGAGTCGACGATGTCGGCCGCGGCGAAGGCGCCTTCGAGTGCCTCGTCGGCGACCTCGATCGCTTCGATATTCGCTTTCTTCAGGGCCGCAACCGCCGACGCGCTGATCTTCTTGCCTTCGCCAATCGTCAGGTCGGCGCCAGGAATCTTGATTTCCTTCTTGGCGCGCAGACCGACGAGGCTGTCACCGACCGCCCAGTAGATCGAGCCCGACTTCAGGTGCAGCCGGTCGACCGTGTAGAACGTCCGGATGATCTCGTCGGCGCCGCGCAGGCCGAGCGCGCGGAGGAACACCGTCGCCAGGAACTTGCGCTTGCGGTCGATGCGCACGTAGAGCAGGTTCTTGGCGTCGGTACTCGAACTCGACCCACGATCCGCGATACGGGATGATCTGGGCGATGAAGAGCGTCTTGTCCTCCGAGTGGAAGAAGGCGCCCGGCGACCGGTGCAGCTGGCTGACGATGACGCGCTCAGTGCCGTTGATGATGAAAGTGCCGTGCTCCGTCATCAGCGGGATGTCGCCGTAATAGACCTCCTGCTCCTTGATGTCGCGGATGGTCTTCACGCCGGTCTCGGGGTCCTTGTTCCAGACGACGAGACGGATCGTCACCTTGAGCGGCACGGCGTAGGTCATGCCGCGCTCCTGACACTCGTCGACGTCGTACTTCAGCTTCATCCCGACCGTCTGGCCGCAGATGTCACAGACGTCGCCGCGCGCCTGGTTCGGCGTGCCGCAGCGCGGACAGAGCACGTCCTTGTCGCCGTACGGATCGGCGACGAGCGTGGCGCCGCAGCTGACACAGGGCTTGCGCAGGTGCTGCAGGCCCTGGAGCTTGCCGCACTTGCACTCCCAGTTGCCGATCGAGGTACTCGATGAACTCGAGCGACGAGTTCTCTCTAAAGTCGCTGATCGGGAAGACCGATTTGAATACCGACTGCAGACCCGCGTCCTCGCGCTCGGAGGGCAGACGGTTCATCTGCAGGAACCGCTCGTACGACTTCTTCTGAATTTCAATCAGGTTCGGGATGGGAACCGTCGTATTGATCTTCGAAAAGTCGATCCGTTCGCGGTAGACGTTCTTCGGCAGGCTGTACATGCGTTCCGGTCCCCGCTCCGGCTTCGTTGCGCCGGAAAGGAAAAAAACTGCTTACGCTGAGCGCTGCGCCACCGGCAGCATGTGGAGGCGACCTTTCAGGTCCGCGCGGAAGCGGGGCTGAAGCCCCGCCGCCACAGGCGTCACAACGCTCACACTCTCGACTCGAGCCGGGGTAACCTCACCCCGGCGTCGCACTACTACTTGACTTCGACCTTGGCGCCGGCCTCTTCGAACTTCTTCTTGATGGCGGCAGCCTCGTCCTTCGTCACGCCTTCCTTGATCGGCTTCGGCGCGCTCTCGACCAGGTCCTTGGCTTCCTTCAGCCCGAGGCTGGTCACTTCGCGGACAACCTTGATCACGTTGATCTTGTTGCTGCCGATCTCGGTCAGCGTCACCGTGAACTCTGTCTGCTCCTCGGCAGGCGCTGCCGCAGCCGCCGCACCACCGCCGCCACCGGCCACGACCACCGGCGCCGCAGCGGCCGCCGAGACACCGAGCTCAGCCTCGAGCGTCTTCACGAGCTGCGACAACTCGAGCACGCTGATGTTCTTGATGTAGTCGACCACCTGATCCTGCGTCAGAGCCATTCCCGCTTCTCCTCTTCTTTACGAATGCTGGCGCGACTGAAGTCGCGCCCTACTGCATCTCCAACCCGGGCAACCTGGGTAACCCGAGCAACCCGGCCGGCCCGCTATGAACTCTTCTTCTTCTCCACCTGCGTCAGCACGGTCAGCAAGTCGCGCGGCGCCGCGTTGAGCACGCTCACGAGCTGCACCATCGGCGCCTGAAGCAGGAACAGCAGCTTCGCGTACAGCTCCGGCTTGCCGGGGAGCGTCGCGAGATCGCTGACCTCGTTCGGCTTGATCGCGCGTCCCTGCACCACCGCGGCCTTGATCTGGACGGCCGGCGCACTCTTCGCGAACACCGTCAGCGCTTTCGCCAGTGCTACCGGGTCCTTGGCGGTGTAGGCGACCGCGGTCGTGCCGGCGAAATGCGCGTCGAGCGGCTCGAACGGCGTGCCCTTCAACGCGCGCTTCGCCAGGGTGTTCTTGACGACCTTGTATTCCGCCTTCGCCGCGCGGAGCTGGCGGCGCAGCTCGGTCACCTGCGGCACGTTCAGCCCGCGGTAGTCGACCAGGATCGCCGTTTCCGCGCCCTTGAAGGCTCCGGCCAGCTCCTCGAGCTGGGCTTCTTTCGTTGCTTTCGTGACAGCCATGTCTCTTGTTCCCGTCCTTGTGGTGGCGGGGCTTCAGCCCCGCGTCATCGCAGCCCTGAAGGGCCGCCGCCACAGCAGTTCCTAGTGCTTCGCCGCTTCGACGCTGGCCGTATCGATGCGCACCCCGGGGCCCATCGTGGACGACACGGTGACGCTCTTCAGATACTTGCCCTTCGCTGCCGGCGGCTTGGCCTTGACAATGCTGTCCACGAGCGCCTGTGCGTTGGCGATCAACTTCTCGGCCTCGAACGAGGTCTTGCCGACCGGGGCATGGACGATGCCCGTCTTGTCGACACGGAATTCAACCTTGCCGGCCTTGATCTCGCGCACGGCCTTGGCGATGTCGGTGGTGACGGTGCCGGTCTTCGGGTTCGGCATCAGGCCGCGCGGGCCGAGCACCTTCCCGAGACGGCCGACGCCGCGCATCATGTCTGGCGTCGCGACGACTGCGTCGAAGTCCATCCAGCCGCCAAGGATCTTCTCGACGGCGTCATCGCCGCCGGTGAAATCCGCGCCGGCTTCCTGCGCTTCCTTCTGCTTGTCCGCCCCGGCGATGACGAGCACGCGCTTGCTCTTGCCCAACCCGTGCGGCAGTACGACGGTGCCGCGGACCATCTGGTCGGCGTGCTTCGGATCCACACCCAGACGAATGGAGAGTTCAACCGTCTCGTCGAACTTCGCGAACTTGATCTTCTTCACCAGCGGAAGCGCCTCGGCGAGCGTATAAGGCCGCTCCTCCACCTGCGCACTGGCCGCCTCGAACTTCTTCCCCACTGCTGCTCGCTTTCCTCAGCCTCCCACCCTTGAGTGGTCATGTCCCGCCGTCGCTGGCTGACGACGATGGCGGAATCCGCAATTACGAGATCACATCGAGTCCCATCGACCGAGCCGTTCCTGCCACGGTCTTGATTGCCGATTCGATCGAATCGGTATTGAGATCCGGCAGTTTCAGCTTCGCGATCTCCTCGACCTGCTTCTGGGTCACGGTGCCGACCTTGGTCTTGTTCGGTTCGCCGGATCCCTTGGCGATGTTCGCGGCGCGCTTGAGGAGCACTGGCGCGGGCGGAGTCTTGGTGATGAACGTGTACGACCGATCGGAGTAGACGGTCACGACGACCGGGATGATCAGGCCGTCCTGCGCCGCGGTCTTGGCGTTGAAGTTCTTGCAGAAGTCCATGATGTTCACGCCCTGTGGACCAAGGGCCGTGCCCACGGGCGGCGCCGGCGTTGCTTTGCCGGCCGGAATCTGCAGCTTCACCATCGCCTGAACCTTTTTCGCCATGTATCTCTCGCCTGCGGGGCTAAAGCCCCGCCTCCACAACAGAAGTCAGCGTCACAGTCGTCTGCGGCGGCGGGGCTTCAGCCCCGCGCACGCCTTCTAAATCTTCTCGACCTGCAGGAAATCCAGTTCGACCGGCGTCGAGCGCCCGAAGATCGTGACCATCACCTTGAGCGTGTTGCGATCGAGGTTCACCTCGTCGACGACGCCGTTGAAGCTGGTGAACGGGCCTTCGTTGATCCGGACCTGCTCGCCCTTTTCGAACATGTACTTCGGTTTCGGCTTCTCCGCCGCGGAACGGACCTGCGTCAGGATCTGCTCGACTTCTTCTTTGCTGAGCGGCGTCGGCCGCGTGCCAGCGCCGACGAACCCGGTCACCTTCGGCGTGTTCTTCACGACGTGCCAAGCGTGGTCCGTCATGTTCATCTCGACCAGGATGTAGCCCGGGAAGAACCGCTTCGGGGTCACGACTTTGCGACCACCGCGCATTTCGACGACGTCCTCGGTCGGAATCAGCACTTCACCGATCTCGCCCTGAAGCCCGTAGGCCTGGACGCGCTGCTGGAGGGATTCGGCGACCTTCTTCTCGAATCCCGAGTAGGTGTGAACGATGTACCAGTGCTTGCTGACGTCTTCGGTCATCACGCTCATCACGCTGCACCAAACCGTGCAAGAAGCCAGTGGATGCCGGTCGAGAGGCCGAGGTCCACGAGCCACAGATACAGGCCGAAGAACACCGACACCAGAATCACGACCAGCGTCGTCGCGTACACCTCGCGCCGCGAGGGCCAGGTGACGCGCTTCATTTCGTTGCGGACTTCGGTCAGGAACGTCCGCGCGCGGGCCCACCATGCGGTGGGACGGCTGAGCGCGCTTTCGCCGTCGCCGCCGTCGCCGCTCCGGCGGCCGACGGAACGCTGCGCCGAGGCGCTCTTCACAGGGTCTAGCGTGCCAGTCTTCACGATCCTGATCCTTGTCGCTGCTGCGATCCGCCCACTCACCAACTGGCAGGCCAAGAGGGACTCGAACCCCCAACCCCCGGTTTTGGAGACCGGTGCTCTACCAATTGAGCTATTGGCCTTCTCAGTGCCAAGTGCGAAGTGCTAAGTGCCAAGTGGAGTGGACAGTGAGCAATGACGAGTGGATAGTGCGAGTACTACCCGCCACTCTCCACTGCCCACTCTTCACTCCACTTTGCACTTGGCACTTCGCACTTGGCACTATTTCGTCTCTTTATGCGCGACGTGCTTCCGGCAGAACCGGCAGTACTTGCTGAACTCGAGCCGCTCGGTCGTCTTCTTCTTGTTCTTCGTCGTGCTGTAATTCCGGCGCTTGCACTCGGTGCAGGCCAGAGCCACGATGTCGCGCATAACGCTTGTTCCTCAGTGGGCTTCGGGCTCCGGGCTCCGGGACAACCCGAATGCACCCGTAGCCCGGAGTCCGTAGCCCGCCCTTAGGCGAGAATCTCCGTGATCGTCCCGGCCCCGACCGTCCGGCCGCCTTCGCGAATCGCAAAGCGCGCGCCCTTCTCGATCGCCACCGGCGTGATCAACTCCGCCGTGATCGGCGTGTTATCCCCCGGCATCACCATCTCCACCCCTTCCGGCAAGTGGAGCGTCCCCGTCACATCCGTCGTCCGGATGTAGAACTGCGGCCGGTAGCCGTTGAAGAACGGCGTGTGCCGCCCGCCCTCCTCCTTCGACAGGATGTAGACCTCCGCCTTGAACTTCGTGTGCGGCGTGATCGACCCCGGCTTGGCCAGCACCTGCCCGCGCTCGACGTCGTCTTTTTCCACGCCGCGCAGCAGCACCCCGATGTTGTCCCCCGCCACCCCCGCGTCCAGCAGCTTCCGGAACATCTCCACCCCGGTCACCACCTTCTTCGTCGTCGGCCGGAAGCCCGACAATCTCGATTTCCTCCCCGACCTTCACCGTCCCGCGCTCGACCCGCCCCGTCACCACCGTGCCGCGCCCCGAGATCGAGAAGACGTCTTCAATCGGCATCAGGAACGGCTTGTCCACTTCGCGCTGCGGCAGCGGCACATACGTGTCCAGCGCATCCATCAGCTTCAGAATGCTGTCCACCCCGTCTTGGTCCCCGTTCAGCGCCTTCAACGCACTCACCCGCACCACCGGCACGTCGTCGCCCGGGAACTTGTAGGTGGTCAGCAGATCCCGCACTTCCAGCTCCACCAGATCCAGCAGCTCCGGGTCGTCCACCGCGTCCACCTTGTTCAGCGCCACCACCAGACACGGCACGTCCACCTGCCGCGCCAGCAGCACGTGCTCCCGCGTCTGCGGCATCGGCCCGTCCACTGCCGACACCACCAGGATGCCGCCGTCCATCTGCGCCGCCCCCGTGATCATGTTCTTGATGTAGTCGGCGTGCCCCGGGCAGTCCACGTGCGCGTAGTGCCGGTTCGGCGTGCTGTATTCCACGTGCGACGTCGCGATCGTCAGGATCTTCGTCGCATCCCGCCGGCCCTGCGATTCCGACGCCTTCGCCACTTCGTCATACGGCACGAACTTCGCCCAGCCCTTGTCCGCCGCCACCTTCGTCAACGCCGCCGTCAGCGTCGTCTTCCCGTGGTCGATATGCCCAATCGTCCCCACGTTCACATGCGGCTTGGACCGATCAAATTTTTCTTTGGCCATGTGCGTTGTTGAGCTCGCTCGTTAGATGAATCCTCGTTTCGTTACCCTCTGCAACCTCGCTTGAGCGCTCGCTGGCTTGCCAACCGAAGCTCGCGGCGTGAGCGAAGGTTGGAGCCGATGACCGGGATTGAACCGGTGACCTCGTCCTTACCAAGGACGCGCTCTGCCTACTGAGCTACATCGGCCTTCGCGCTTCGCGCTACGGCCGACAAGTCGGCCGGGCATAGACCTCGACTCGTCAACACGCTTGCGGGGCTCGCCAACCGTAGCTCATGCGACAACGACAGCCACATGGCCTGCCGGCCGTCGCTCGCGCGTGGTCTACCTGCGCCAAGGCTACGGTCGACGGCCTTCGCGCTTGACCCTGAGCGAAGGCTGGAGCGGGAGACGGGGATCGAACCCGCGACCAACAGCTTGGAAGGCTGTGACTCTACCACTGAGTTACTCCCGCCTCCGCGCCCGCTGCGCCGCCAGGCGCCTCGGCGAGCAGGCCGCAATCCCAATCTCAGTCAGCTACCGGAATCCGAAATCAATCCGCAATCCACAATCCGCAATTTCGCGATTTGCGTGGTGGCGAGGGGAGGATTCGAACCTCCGAAGCCACTAGGGCGACAGATTTACAGTCTGCTGCGTTTGACCGCTCCGCAACCTCGCCGATTGTCCCGTCCGCGTGTTCGGTTTCCGCCCAGCCTCCGGCGGCAGCTTCGCCGCCTCGTCAGGAGGGCGCGTCTCTTGTAAGTTATTTGAATTACGATGTTTGTTGACGCTATCTTCGGCAGACCTGGCGTCCGGCGACGCTGGAGCTGGCGGAGGGATTCGAACCCCCGACCGGCTGATTACAAATCAGCTGCTCTACCGGACTGAGCTACGCCAGCCGGACAAAGACACGAGTCTAGCACGTCCCGTGCCACGGTGACAAGCGGCGCGCAACTGCCGATAAAGATTTCCTGGAAGCCGGCCAAGGATCATTATCCGGTAAACATGCGTCCAGTTCCAAACTCGATGCCCCGGCGGCTCCGCCTGCTCCACGCCATCCACGACTTTCTGCCACGTCATCAAGCGGGTTCCGAGATTTATACGGCGACGCTCTGTCGCGAGTTGTCGCGCCGCGGCCATCATGTCACTGTCCTGGCGGCGAGCTTTGACCCGGCGCGGCGGCACGGAGACGTGATCTGGCGCGTCTACGAAGGGCTGCCCGTCGTGGAGATCGTCAACAACTGGGCGTTCGATTCGTTCGAGGAGACCTATCACGCATCGAATCTGCTGCCGGTCTTCGATCATGTCCTGCGCGCCACCGAGCCCGATGTGCTGCACGTCCACAATCTGCTCAATCTGTCCTTCAACCTGCCACGGCAGGCTCGCGCCCGAGGCGCATGCGTCGTCGGGACGCTACACGACTACACATTGGTCTGCCCGTCGGGCGGCCAGCGCATCCATCGTGCCGAGCGGCACGTGTGTCACACCATTGAGCCCGAACGCTGCGCCCGCTGCTTTTCCGAGTCGCCGTATCCCGTCCAAATGGCGCTCGGCCGGGCCCTCGGCCGCCCCGGAGGATCGATTGTCCATCGTCTCGCGCGAGCCCTCCGTCGTCGAGCGCCGCGGCTGCTCGCGCGCGTCTCGACGATTCGCCGCCTCACGCCGACGTCACACGGCCCGGCGAGCGCAGACATCACCGCGCGGCTGAACGCGGCACGAGCGGCCGCCAGGGAGTTCGATTTGCTCGTCGGCCCATCCCGGTCGATCGCGAACGAGCTCCGGGCGCTGAATGTCGGCCCTGAGCGCATCGACGTCGCTGACTACGGGTTCCCGCTGCTGGACTCCTCGACGCGCCCTATCCCGCCGCCGGGAGCACCGTTGCGTGTCGGCTATGTGGGCACGCTGGTGTGGCACAAAGGCGTTCACGTCCTGATTGACGCGATCCGACAGATTCCCACCGGCGAAGTCGAGGCCCTGATCTTCGGCGACACGGACACGTTTCCGGACTACGTCGCCGACCTGCGAGCGGCGGCGCGTGGGCTTCCGGTACGGTTCATGGGGCGTTTCGCCCGCGATCGCGTGATGGACGCCTACTCGCAATTCGAGGTCCTCGCCGTCCCATCGCTGTGGCTCGAGAACTCGCCGCTCGTGATCCACGAGGCGTTCATGGCGGGCATTCCGGTCGTGGCCGCGCGCATCGGCGGCATCAGCGATCTGGTGCACGACGGCGAGACCGGGCTCCTCTATCCACCCCAATCACCGGTCGCACTGGCAGAGGCGTTGCGGGATCTGGCCCGCGATCGCTCGCGACTCGCCGCCCTCGGCGCGCGGCCCGCGCCTGTCACCTCGATCGAAGAGGACGCGGCGGCGTGGGAACGTCGGTACTTGTCTGTGATTGCGAGTCAGGCGCCGGACAGGCGTGCCTCGTGACAGACCCGCTCGTCTCTATCGTCATTCCCACGCGGAATGGCGGATCGCGCCTCCGAGCCGTCATCGCGGCCATCCGCCAGCAGCAGTTTGCGCCCGCGCCCGAGCTGGTCATCGTCGATTCGGGATCGACCGACGGCACCCGTTCGCTACTGCCGAATCTGAGCGACGTGTTTGTCGAGATTTCGCCCGAGGCATTCAACCACGGCAAAACACGCAACCTGGGGGTCGCACGTTCCGGCGGCGAGATCGTGGTGATGCTGGTGCAGGATGCGCTGCCACAGGGAGAAGGCTGGCTGCGATCCCTCGTGGCGCCGTTCGGGCACGATCCGTCGATCGCCGGCGTGTTCGCGCGACAGATCCCGTGCGCAGAGGCATCGGCCCTGACCCGGCGACAGCTGGCCGCGTGGGTGGCGGCGCAAGCGGAGGCGCGCGTCGTTCGCGTGCCGGATCGTGCCCACTACGACACGCTGGCGCCGCTCGAACGCTTCCGGCTCTGCGCCTTCGACAACGTCTGCGCGGCCTTCCGGCGGTCGGCCTGGG
Organism: Vicinamibacteria bacterium; assembly: GCA_963800785.1. Classification (GTDB taxonomy): domain Bacteria; phylum Acidobacteriota; class Vicinamibacteria; order Vicinamibacterales; family JAENWD01; genus JAENWD01. The sequence goes on along the minus strand of CAWDCH010000016.1, from coordinate 341,184 downwards.
AGCGGTGCCCGTTCGCCGAGATGCCCATCGCCGAGGACCTCGCCTGGGGCCGTGAGATCCTGCTCGCCGGTCAAGGGCTCGCCTATGCGCCCGACGCGGTTGTCGAGCACTCTCACGACCGCAGCGCCTGGTACGAGTTGAAACGCACCTGGGTCCTGCACCAGCAGCTGCATCGCTTGTTCGACGTTCGAACGATCCCCACGCTGGGTCATCTCCTGCGGGCCGTCACCAGCACGGCGATCGCCCACCGGCGATGGCTGCGGGATGACGACGCAGACGCCGGCTTTGGAAGTCGTCTTCGCGGACAGGCGCTCGCGTTTGCCTGGCCGCTGGGGCAGTACCTCGGAGGTCTGACCGCGGCGTCCGGGCACGACCGCTGGCGCCCGGCAGGAGTGTGATGCGCGTTCTCGTGGTCGTGCACGGATTTCCTCCGCTCGCGCGTGGTGGAACGGAAACGTATAGTCATGCACTCGCGTCGAGGCTGCACGACCTGTATGGGGACGAAGTCGCTGTCCTGACCAGGGAGCAGCGTCGTGACGCGCCAGAGTATCGAGTTCGCGACGAGCACCGCGATGGTCTGCACGTGCACTGGATCAACAACAGCTTTCGTGACACGCAGTCATTTGCGGAGACGTACGACAATCCGGCGATTACGCGGCTGGCTGGCGACCTCATCGAGCGATTCCGCCCCGACGTCGCACACATTCACCACCTGACCTGCCTTTCCACGGGCATTGCGTTCGAACTGAAGCGCCGCGGCATCCCGGTCGTGCTCACGCTCCACGACTATTGGCTGCTCTGCCATCGCGGTCAGCTGCTCGACGTGAACCTGCAGCGGTGCGATGGTCCGTTCGAGCACGGCTGCAGGGCCTGTGTCGGCGTCGCCGGCAGCGCCGGCCCGGCGCTCCACGCCGGTGCGCGGGCCGTTCGCGCGCTCGAGGCCCGGCTTCCGGAGTCGGTAACGCAGCCGCTGCGGCGCGGCGCGGAGCAAGTCGCGTCCCGGCTGGCGACGAAAGCAACGGACCCAACCGGCGCGCGGCTTGCGCACATGCGCCAGGTGCTCGACTGTGCGGATCGCGTGCTGGCCCCCTCGCGCCACATGCGCAACCGGTTCCAGCCGCTCGTTCAAGCCGAGCGTCTCGAGATCAGTGAATACGGCATCGCACGCGAGCGATTCGCCGCGACCGTGGCGATGCCTCGCGCGCGCGGCCCGCGGCGCCTGGGATTTGTCGGAAGCCTGATGGTGTCGAAGGCTCCTCACCTGCTGCTTGAGGCGTTCCGCCGCCTGCCAGCGGGTGCAGCCACGGTCACGATCGTTGGCGGGCACTCGGCCTATCACGGCGACGACACCTATCGGGCGCAGCTCGAACCGCTGATGCGGACGCCGGGTGTCGTCTCGCATGGCGCGGTCGCGTTCGAGGCCATTCCCGAACTGCTCGCGTCTCTGGATTTCCTTGTCGTGCCGTCGATCTGGGAGGAGAACAGCCCGCTGGTCATACGCGAAGCGTTTGCCGCAGCCGTGCCGGTGATCGCTTCGCGCATCGGGGGTATACCCGAGACGCTGGTGGATGGCGCCGGCGGAATGCTGTTCGAACCCGGTGACGTGAACGAGTTGACGCGCCTCCTGAACCGAGTCGTGCACGAACCGGATCTCCGGAGAGCGCTGCGTGCCACCATTCCGGCAGTCCGGGACATCGAAGACGATGTGCGCGCGACACGCGCGCTCTACGAGACACTCGTCGCCGCGGGCCCGCTGGCTTCCCTACCGCACCCGGCGCCATCGCCGGCTCGCGAGCGCGTGGCGGCAATCATCCTGAACTTTCGAACGCCCGACGACACGCTGCTCGCCGTCCGGTCGGTTCTCGCCTCGGCGCGCCCGTTCGACGACATCATCGTCGTGGACAACGGGCCCGATGGCGCGCTGCGCGAGGCGCTTCACGGCCTACTCGATCGCGTCACGCTGATCGCGACCGGGTCGAATCTCGGGTTCTCAGGCGGCGTGAACGTCGGCATTCGGGAGGCGCAATTGCGCGACGCGACGCACGTGATGCTCGTGAACAGCGATCTGATCCTGGCACCGTCGGCGCTCCAGACGATGCTGGCGACGCTTCGCGATCATCCGGACGCGGGAATCGCGGCTCCCATTGTCCTGACGCGCTCACGGCCGGGTATCGTCGCAACGGCTGGCATGAAGTTCTCCGAGGTCACAGGCCGCATGCGCCATCCGGAAAACGGGGCGGCCTTTGATGCCGCGCTTGCGCCGGCCTGGACAGCGGTGGCGGGCGTCAGCGGCTGCGCGATGCTCATTGCCGATCGAGTGTTCGGGCGCGTTGGCCTGCTGCCCGAGCAGTACTTCTTCTCCTTCGAGGATCTGGCCTTTTGCCTGGCGGCCCGCGATGCCGGCTTCGAGGTCGGCATCTGCGGTGGTGCGCTTGCGTATCACGAAGGGAGCCGCACGCTAGGCGCGACGTCCCCGCGGCGCCTGTATTTCGGCACACGCAATCAGTTGCTTCTGAGCGCCGAGCGTCCGGCGCGCGGCGTTCTGCACCGGGTCGCGCGTGCCGGCGCAATCGTCGCGTTCAACGGGTTGTATGCCGTGCGAACCACAGGAGGGTCGGTTGCTGGGAGGCTGTCTGCGGTCGCGCGCGGTGTGTGCGATCACATGAGAGGGCGGTATGGGCCGGATTGAGGGGCGTGAACTCAGGACGAACGGGAATCCAGGTCCGCCTTCGATTGCGACTGCAGATCTCTCAACTCGGCCGACAGCAGTCCCACTTCCTCAATCAGCCGTTCGATCTGCTGGCGCTGACGCGAGACGATCACCGAGAAATAGAGCAGCGCGGCGAACACGCTGCCGACGAGCGCGAGCAGCAGGATTGCGGGCGGATAGTAGATGCCGAGCCACGCGGCGGCCCGATGGAGCAGCGGCCGGGAAAATGAGAGGCCGAACAGACCCAGCGCCGCCAGAATCCAGAGCAGCGAGTACTCTTCGGTGAGTTTGCGGCGTCGCACCAGCTCGATCACAACGACGAACAGGATCGCGCTGACCGTCGCTCCAGCGATCTCGACGCGATCGGTCATGACTGCCCGCTTCGGACGACCGCGCGCAGCGGCACGACGATCATCGCCAGCGCGATTCGTGCCGATGCCGTGAGGCGCCGCGACGGCGTCAGAGTGGTCGCCCCTGCGACGCGCTCGCGAATAGCGACCGGCACCTCTTCGGCACGCAGCCCATTGCGGCTCGAAAACAGCAGGAGCTCGGCTTCCGCGTAACCGGTGGGATGATGCTCGCACAGCATCGCGACGGCTCGGGCGCCAAATGCACAAAAGCCGGAGGTCGGATCCGTGATCGATCGACCAGTCAATCGCGAGAGACAGAATGCGAGCAGGCGTCGCACCAGGCCGGCTTTGAGCCCCGTTTGCGCCGTGTAGCGCGAGCCGAGGATGACGTCAGCGCGGTCGGCGAGAATCGGCGCAACCAGTGATTCGATGGCCTCAGGATGATGCTGCCCATCGGCATCGACGCGAACGACAATCTCGTAGCCAAGCCTGGACCCATATCGCAAACCGGCTCGGACGGCGCTACCGACCCCGACGCGCTCGTGCAGCCGCAGCCATCGCACGCCGAGCGACTCCGCCAGCCGCCATGTACCGTCGCTCGAGCCATCATCCACAACAAGCAACTCGGCGTCGGGGACCACGAATCGAAGCTCCCCGATCACGGAGGGCAGGCTCGCGGTTTCATTGTGGGCAGGGATCAGTACAAGCAAGCGGCGCGGGGCAATCATCGTTCGCCCTCGATTCGCATTCGGCGATCCGCAACCCGCAATTCTGGGGCGCGCGGACGCATGCTGAAGGCGGGTCGCCTCGGCGTGGATCCCAACCAGCGGGCGCTCCAGACGAGGATCGCGACCATCCAGGCGACGTCTCGAGCCAGATGCAATAGCGGGAACGCCAGGCCAGCCGGATCCCGGTAAATCGCAGCCGCGCGACAGCCTGCGATTGCCCGTTCGAACACGAGGCCTGACACGATCAGCGCCGCCACGATCGAGCCCACGCCCGCGTGACCCGCCAGTGTACCGGTGACGACGGCACCCAGTGCCGCGAGCATGAGGACGGGGTGCAGCATCATGTCCGCGGGAGACACCGCATCACCACGAAAACGCCCGAGATGCTGCGAGACGATGTCGATGCGACCGTACCCGAACCCGTACTGTTGGAGGACGTACGGCACCAGCCCGCTCCTCCAGAAATGCCGGCTGCGCGCTTCGCGGCAGAGCACCAACTGATAGCCACGCTGCGCGAGACGATAGCTGATGTCGTTGTCGTACCCGTAGCCCAGATTCTCGTCGAAGAGACCGACCGCGTGAAGCGCCGCGGCGCGGTATACAGCGTTCCCGGTGCAGACATGGTCGGTCATCGGACCACGGATTGCGGCGTAGCGTTGCTCGAGATCGAGGCCCATCACACGTGCGGTGAACGGCGCCTCCGGGTCGGTGTAGTAATAGCCCTGGGCGGCGGCCACCCGTTCGTCCGTCATGACGTCGAGCAGCGTCTCGACCCAGCCGGGCCCGATGACCACGTCCTGATCGATTTGCGCAATGAACGGGAATCGAGCCAGTCGGATACCGGCGTTGATCGCGGCGGCAGCGCCGCGACCGGGCCCATCAATCACGCGAACGTCGGGCGAGACATAGTGAGTGTCGAGGAGTGCGCGTGAGCCATCTTCGCTGCCGTCGTCGATTACAATCACTTCCATCGGTCGCCGTCCGCGTTGCGAAAGAATTGCATCGAGGACGTGGGGCAGCCATCGTTCGCCGTTTCTGACGGGAACCACGACCGAGATGCCGTCAGTTGCGGCGCGCGGCGATGAGTTCGTGGTAGAGAGCATCCAGCTTCTCGGCAACAACGTGGCCCCCGAAACGGGCACGAACCCGGCCTGCCGCGACGCGCGCACGCCGGCGCCACTCCTTCGGCGACGACAGTATCGACCGGATCGCCGCGCTCAGACCTGCAACGTCACCGACCGTCACGACGATTCCGCCACCCGTTTCCGCGACGATTTCCCCGCAACCCGAATCCCCGGCCACCACGACCGGCGTGCCGACAAGCAGCGCTTCGAACGCCACGAGTCCGAAGACTTCATCGGACGACGGGTATGCCACGACATCGGCGGCCGCGAGCGCCTCGAAGCGCTCGTTCCCTCGCAGAAGGCCGGCAAAGATTGTCTGTGACGTGAGGCCGCCACAATGGACCTCGTTGCGCACTGAGCCCATCGCCCCCATGTCGTTGCCGGCGATGACGAGGCGGGCCTCCGGCTTCTCGAGTTGTCCGAACGCACGCACAAGCGCGTCAACCCGTTTGCGTGGCGTCACCTTGCCGAGATACAGAACGACCGGCCGCTCCTCCAGCGCGTGACGCGCCCGGAAGACCGATCGTGGGACGCTACGGTCCTCGACGTCGACCGGGTTCGGAACGACACGAATGCGCGAGGGCTCGACGCCATAACGCTCGAGCTGTGCCCGCTCGGACTCGCTGACCGCCAGCACCGCCGCCGCGTCACGAAGATCACCTCGACCGACGGTCATGTCGTAGACCCATTTGGCTGCCCGCCGGCGCTCGATTCGAGGTGCGGTGCCGTTGGGGGCCAGCACGTACGGGACACGCGCCGCCTTCAGCCGCCGGGCCGCCAGCGAGACCGGCAGATTGCGACACGCGTGGAGGTGTGCGATGTCGAATTCCCGAGCGTGGGTGGCAAGAAAGGTGTCGAGCCCCCGCGGCAGAAAGCACTGCAGGTGGTAGGCGAGGCTATTGGATGCGTTGGAAAAGGTGTGAACGTCCACGCAATTCCACATCCGATGGCTCATCGATGGCAACTGCGCGACGGGCGACCGCTCTGCGGCGTCAGCGGCATCCGTCGTGCAAACTGTCACGGCATGGCCGCGGACGCCGAGTTCCCGGGCAAGCACGGTCGCCACGCGAGGGATACCACCGTAGCCCCAGGCGTCAGCAAAATACGGCGTGACGTGCAGTATACGAAGCGCCATATTAGTGACCGATTCGATACAGAGACTCTGAACCCGTCAGAATTGTAAGTACGACGCGATTCTTAGACTAGCCGCCATTCCTTCCGAATGTCTTATCGGCTCTCCAAGCAATCCCTAAGCCCGCCCAGCCGTGGCAGATATTGGTGGCTCGCCGGCATCGCCGCAATCTATTCGGGGTTGATCTATCTCAACGCGCTGCACAATCCGTACGTCTACGACGACAACCGCACGGTCCAAGACAACACGTCGATCGAAGACATTACCAACGTCCGACACATCGTCTTCCGGGAAATGACCCGCCCGGTGGTCAATTTCACCTACGCACTGGACCGGGCGATCTGGCCGACGCAACCATTCGGGCACCACACGACGAGCGTGCTGCTGCACGTCCTGAACGTGCTGCTGCTTTTCCGCCTGGCGTGGCTGGCCTCGTTGGACCGGCGGGCACATGCCCCCCCCGGACCATCCGTCGAAGTCACGCCTTCGATCGCCGCGTTCGTGACGGCCTCGCTGTTCGGCCTGCATCCCATGCAGACCGAGTCCGTCGGGTACATCAGTGGTCGGTCCGAGCTCGTTTATTCCCTCTTCTTCTTGCTTGCGCTCCTCGCGGCACGACGGTGGATTCTCGGCGGCGGCCGGCGGTGGCTGGGGGCCGCGATAGGCCTCTGGCTCGTCGGCGTCCTGTCGAAGGAAGTCGCGGTGTTCTGGCCGATCGTCGTGGCTCTTTACGACCGCTACGTGCTCGGCAGTCCGGTCGCAGACTGGCGGCGGCGTTTTCAGCGCGTCTACCTGCCGATGCTGGTGCTGACCACGATCGCCGGGATGCTCAGGATCGGAGTGCTGCTGTTCGTCGAAAATCCCGACAGCGGCGTCATCGTCTGGCGTTTCGTGCCTGTCGAGATCGTGGTCGCGTTCCGTTACTTCCGGATGCTGCTGGCGCCTGCCGGGCAATCCATCTTCCATCAGGTGGAGGAGGTCAGGCGTCTGACGGATCCGGCATTCCTCATCGCGCTCGCCTGGCTCACCACGTGGATCGCGCTCGCGCTGCGCATTCGCCGGATCGACGGGGTGGCCGCGCTCGGCATGCTGTGGTTCGTGGTGTTGCTCATCCCCTCGGCGATGCTGGTCCTGCTCGATCTAGGGGAACCGATGGCCGAGCACCGCGTGTACTTGTCGAGCGCGGGGATGTTCCTCGCGATTGGCACGGCGTTCGGCCGCGCGTGGCCGCTCTTCGGATCCGGCGTGCTTCGATACGGCGTTCTCTGCAAGTTGCTGCTCGCGTTGTGGCTGACGGTCCTCGGCGGGATGACGGTTCTGCGCAACGAGGTGTGGGCCAACCCGGTCCGGCTCTGGCTAAGCGCCGTTCAGGAGGCGCCGGATGTCTGGGTTCCGCACATGGCGCTCGGTGAGGCGCTCCAGAACGTGGGCTCACGTGAGGCGGCGCTAGCGGAATACCGGCTGGCCATCGAGCTGCGACCGAGCGAGCCAGTGCCCTACATGAAGCTGGGGTTATGCCTCGCCGAGATGCAACGTCTCGACGAAGCGGCACAGGTGTTCCAGAAATTGGAACGATTGATACCGGGCTCCGCCGTCGCCCGTAACGGGCTGGGTGCTGTGGCGCTGCTGCAAGGCCGATACGAGGAGGCAAGACGCCACTACCGTTCGGCCCTCGAGGCCCATCCGGATGACGTGGCGGCACGTCAGTCGTTGGCGATGATCGCGGAAACGATCGATTTTGACCCGGCCGAGGCGCTGCGGCTCTGTGGAGAGGTCGCGCGCCTGGCGCCAGGGACACAGGGCATCGATGAGTGCATCAGCAGGAACCGGGCTCGCGGAAGCGGGTCCGCGCCGCCTTCACATTGACGGCGATCCTCGCCGCCCGGCCGGCGCGGCGCGCGCACATGCCGCGATCGGTGGGTTGGCCTGGACGCTGATCCGCACCGATTTCAAGGCGCGTTATCACGGCACGCTGAGCGGGTTTGTCTGGGCACTACTGAAGCCCACCGCAATGTTTGCGGTGCTCGTGGCCGTCTTCTCGTTCGTCTTCCGCGGCGAGCCCAATTACAAGCTCAATCTGATTCTCGGTCTGTTCTTGTGGGACTTCTTTACGGACGCGACGAAGACCGGTATGACTTCGCTCGCGGCGAAGGGGTTTCTGGTGACAAAGGCCAGGTTTCCCCGGTGGATCCTGGTCGTGACATCAATTGCGAACGCGTTTCTAACCCTGCTGGTTTTTGTCGCGGTGGTGACAATCTACCTGGCGATTTCTGGGCCTGCGCCGTCGATCTTTGCGCTGACCGCATTTACCTTCTACGTGCTCGCCCTGACGACTATCGCGATCGGCATTTCGCTCGGCTCGAGCGTACTTTTCTTGCGATTCCGCGATTTGAATCAGATTTGGGACATGGCGATTCAGGCCGGGTTCTTCGTGGCGCCGATAGTCTATCCCGTCGGCGTCATCCCTGAACGGTTCCACGTTTATCTGTATCTCTGGCCGCCCACGCCGATCATCGAGTTCTCGCGAGACGTGCTCATTGCGGGAGTGTTGCCCACCGCGACTGGCAACGCCTGCCTGGTCGCAATGACCGCTGGCATCCTGGCGGCAGGAATCCTTGTCTTCCGACGATTTGCGCCGCGCGCGGCGGAGTACGTATAGCGATGCCCCGTGTGCTGCTCGAAGTCGATAGTGTCTCGAAGAGCTTCGCCATCCCTAGCGTCAGGCGCGAGACCGTGCGCGAGCATCTGTTTGGCGTGCTCGAACCGCGTCGATTCGAGCGGCTTATCGTCCTCGACGACATCAGCTTCGAGCTCCGGGAAGGCGAGACGCTCGGAATCATGGGCCGCAACGGCTGTGGGAAGAGCACCCTTCTCAAGGTCCTCTGCGGGATTTACACCGCCGATCGCGGCGACGTCCGAGTGCATGCCGGCCTGACGCCGATCCTCGAACTGGGAGTCGGCTGGAATCCGGAGCTGGACGCTGTCGACAATATCTTTCTGATCGGCGCTGTGATGGGTCTGTCGCTGCGCCAGGTCGAGTCCAGTCTCGGCGACATCTTGGCCTTTGCGGAGGTCGAGCGGTTCGCCCATCTGAAGTTGAGGCATTTCTCGAGCGGGATGGCGGCGCGCCTCGCGTACGCAGTCGCGTTTCATGCGGTGCGCGAAGTGCTCGTCCTAGATGAAATCTTTGCGGTGGGGGATGCCGGGTTTAAGGGGAAATGCGAGGAACGGTACCGCAGCCTGCGCGCAGCGGGGCACGCCGTGCTGCTTGTGAGTCACGAACCGAGGGCGATCGCGACCTTCTGCGACCGCGCGATCCTCATCGACCGCGGCAGCGTCATGCGCGTTGGGAACGCGCCTGACGTTGTCACCGACTATCTGCGGGTCGTGGCCAACCCGGCAACGTAATCACGTGAAGAGCGGCTAGTCCGCCGCGGGCGCGTCCTTCCGACCGGTGGCACGCCTCGCCACCCGAACTAGTGCCCGCAGCGGTGCGGTGATGCGCCAGCTGCCCGATGAGAGCAGCGCCTTTACGTAGTGTCGGGTGGCGACCAGCTCGCCCGCCAACTGGTGATGTGCTTGCTGCAGATGCGAGGCGTGTTCGCCCAGAACGGCGCACTCGGCCCGAAGGGAGGCCGCTTCCTGCTGCACTCGAGCGAGTTCGGCCTCGCGGTCGGCCGCACGACGTTGTGCTTCCTCGGCAAGCACCTGTCTCTCCCTCTGCTCCGCTTCGAGGTCGGCGATATGCCCACGCAGGCGAGATCGATCCCCTTCCAACGCCGCCGCGTGATCGCGAAGTGCCTGTCGATCCGTATCCACCTGTTCGAGCCGCAGGATTGTGTTGGCTCGGACAGCCTCGTCGGCCCGGCCGAAGACGAGCCCGGCCTCGTCCACCTGCCGGCGCACCTCGTCGAGTACAGCCAGGCCTGCGGCTGTTTGCGCCGGGTCCCCGCACCTCAGCTGATCGAGCGCGTTGCGGGCTTCCGTGGCCCAACGGTCGATTGGCGGCCCTGCGTGAACGTCGCCCGTGTCGGACACGTGATGGCGCAGGTCCGGTTTCACGAACTGTGCGATCGCCTCACCCGCTGTGTCGGGGCTGCACGGCCACGTGATGTGCAGATCCTCCGCGATTCTGCGGGCTACAGCGCGCCAGTCCGTCAAGAGCTCGTGATAGCCGACGATTGAGCGGGGAAGGCCCCGGGTCGCGTGCTCCGCGTCAAGCATGTGCCGCAACCACATGAGCAGCGAGAACTCGGCGGAAAGCCGATCCCGCGTTGCCAATGAGCGCGAAACCTCGACGGGGTCTCGCACGATGAGAATTGCGGCGGGCTCGATGTCGGATGCCTCGAGCGTCTGCAGCCAGAACGGCACGAGCCGGCACATGCGGGGGTCCTTCACGACGAACATCGGGGCCGATCCGAACTCCGCCGCGATGAGCCTGGTCAATTCGCTCGTGAACGGGACTGCCGCAGACGAGGCGTTGAGTGGTGTCCACGCGTCCCACGATGTGCCCGCGGCACGCAGGAGCCGATCGTGGAAGTCGAGAATCGGCTCCGATTCCCAATACCCGAGCGGATTCCATTCGTTGGGGGGGTGGAGCGTCCTCGGGGCCGTCCACGCCGAGTCGGACGATGAGCCCGGTCAGCGCCGATGTGCCGCTTCGATGCATGCCGAGAACGAGCAGGGCCCGTCTCACGCGTCACCGCCTTCCCTCATGCCGCCCAACCCACTCTGCACGCGCCCACTTCGGCACTATCTTATCGGCCCCGTACCCAGTGGAGACCAGCGCCCGCGAAGCGACTCGAATTGCGCGCACTGAGCGCGGTCGCCCGGAGCGGACGAGTGCGTCACGTAAAATGTCGGGCATGGCGCATCATCGGGACGCGCACGAGATTCCGGTCCTGCGTCCGCTCCTGCCGACCGCAGAGCGGCTGCTGCCCGTACTTGTCACGGATCGACGCCAACAGGTGCTATACGAACTGGGGCCCGTTGGCCTCCGAGTTCGAGGAGCGTCTCGCCGACCGTTTCGGGGTGGGCGGCAACTCGGTGGTTTCCGCATGCTCGGGTACCACGGCGCTGGTGGGCGCGATACTCGCGACTGCGGGCCGGGCCACGCCCGAGCGGCCGTTTGCCATCCTTCCTGCGATGACCTTCGTGGCGACCGCGATCGCCGCCGAGCAGTGCGGCTACCGCGTGCACCTCGTCGATGTGCGCCTGACGACTGGATGCTCGACGCGCGCGACTTGCACACGCATCCGCTGCTCCCTCGTGCCGGAGTCGTGGTGCCGGTGTCGGCATACGGCAGGCCGGTCACCCATGAGGCATGGCGGGCTTTCGTGAGCAGACCGGCATCCCGGTGGTCATCGACGCCGCCGCGAGCTTCGAGGCGATGAGTGGCAGCCGACGCGGCTGCTTTCGGAGCTTCCGGTCGCCCTCAGCTTCCACGCCACGAAAGCCTTTGCCACGGGCGAGGGTGGGTGCGTCATCACGACCGACGCACGGCTGGCCACGTTGGTGACGCGGTCTCTGAACTTCGGGTTCTACGAGGACCGCGAGAGCCGCTCCGCCAGCACGAACGGGAAGATGTCGGAGTATCACGCCGCCGTGGGGCTGGCCGAGCTCGACGCGTGGCCGGCGAAGCATCACGCCTTTCTCGGAGTGGCCGATACATACAAGACGCTGATGCACGAAGCCGGGCTCGCGGATCGACTCGTCGCCGCGCCGGAGGTGGCCTCCTGTTACGTGCTCTATCGAACTGCAGACGCCCATGAGGCCACCTGCATCAAGGAGGCACTGATCGGCAGCAAGGTGGGGTTTCGTTCATGGTACGGCGATGGTGTGCACGACCAGCCCCACTTCCACAATGTGTCACGAGACGCGCTCGAGGTGACGGATCGAATCGCACCCATGCTCATCGGACTTCCCGTGGCTCCCGACCTGGGGGCCGGCGAAGTGGCTCGCGTCGTAAGTGCCCTCGAGCTCGGCGCGGGCCGGAGCAGGTGAGCGCGTGCGCAAAGTCGCGTTTCTGATCGCGGCGAGCCCGATCGACGCGTTCTATTCGCAGATCGCCGCCCTCGCGGCGCGCCTGCGGTCGCTCGCCTGGTCCAACTGGCACCCCTCGGTGCACGTGTTCGTCGGCGCTGACCGGCGACGCGACCGAGTGGTCGAGTGGCTTCCGTATCTCGAGGACGTTGACATCTGGTGGACGTCGAAGGCCCGGTACACGCGCGAAGGTGACTGGGCCCAGTCCGACGACGCGATCAGGTTCGCGCCGCGGGATGCCGACGTGCTCGTCGCTCTCGACGCGGACACGTTCCCGATCACTGGCTTCGAATCGATGCTGGATCGCGTGCACGACACGGCCGCGGTTGCGGGCGTGATCGCCCACTACCCCACCCTGCTCGACTTCGAATTCGACATGACCTCGAATACGTTTTCGGTCCGGACCGGAATTGGAGCTCGTCGCGAATCCCTGCGTGATGCGTGGGCCCGCGTCGCCCGAGGGGCGACCGATGTACCGCTGGATTTTGCCTACGCCCACACGCTGATCGGGCCGGATCGCCCATCCGAACACCGGATGACGCCGTTCTATCTCAATTTCGGAGTTGTCGCGTTCCCGCGCGCGGCATTCGATGCGGTGGCACCCCGCTATCTCAAAATGCGCAAGCAGGTGATGGAGCGAATGGACGATGTCAACTTTTCAGGACAGGTCGCGTTGACGCTCGCCATCGCGGACGCGCGGGTCCGCACGTGGGCCCTTCCGATGCGATACAACTTCCCCAACGATCCCGTCGCAGAGGCAATGTACCCGGGCGAGCTCGACCACGTCGCGATCGTTCACTACCTGCGAACCACGGAGTTCGATCGCCATCGGCTCTTCGCCACGCCCGACGCATACGCGGCGTTTCTCGATCTGCCCCTTTCGGGCGTCAACCGCACGTTTCGAGAGGCGGTCGTCGGAACATTCGGGACGCGCTATCCGTTCCCCAGGGAGGGCGATCCGTCTCGGATGCGGCAGACATAAAGCCCGTACCCGAACAAGTCGCCCGTGGCATCCACGACCTCGAGCCCGGCCCCGACAAACGCATTTCGATACGCGTCGTCTCCGAAGAGTCCGAGCTCCTGATACTCCCGGAACGACCTGATTCCGTCGGCTGTGCCCACGAGGTATGTCGAGTCGAAGACCGACACGGTGTTTCGGCGCTCGCTCACGTACATCCGCGCCACCTTCAGATCGGGATCGTTCACCATGTCGAACACCAGCCGGCCGCTGATGAATCGATCAGGCATTACCCATGGCTCCACCACGAGTAGCCCGCCAGCCTGAAGGTGATTGACCAGGCACTTGACCGCGCGGCGGAGGCTCGCCTCATCTCCCGCGTACGCAAGTGATCCGAACAGGCACGTGACAACGTCGAAGCGCCTACCGAGGCTGAAGTCAACGAGCGATTCCTGGTGCAGCGGAATCCCTGGGCATCGAGTCCGTGCGACCTCGAGCATCTCCGGACTGACATCGAGGCCCTCGACGGCGAATCGCTCGCGCAGGTGCGACAGGTGGCGGCCGGTTCCACAGCCAGCGTCGAGCAGGGTCGACGCGCTGGGGGCCAGGCGATCGACAATGGCGCACAGCGTTGCGCTGGCGCCAGCGTAGTCCTTATGGCGACACAGCGCGTCGTAGACGCGTGCAGATTGGCTGAACACGGGCAGTTACTTCTCCAGACCCGACACACGCCGGCCGCGCACCCGTTCGACGGCCGCGAACTCGCCGCGCCTGTACGCAGGAAAGTATCGGGTTTCAGCGTGAGCCTCGCCGGCGAGGCGATTGTACGCCTTCGGCTCCAGCACCTTTCCACAGAGGTACGCCTGGCGCGTCTCCGTCGCCCACCCTTGCTTGAAGCGTCCCAACCCGTCAGAAGCGTCGTCGTCGGAATTGCCGGGGGAACTCCCGAGGGCCAGCCACCGCACCTCGGACCGGAGCTGCTCGATCGCGAACGCGTACAACGCGTAAGACGCCATCAGGTCGTATCCTAGTCGGCTGGTCGCACCGAGGTGGCCGTACGCGACATCGCCGTGGACGTACCAAAGATGAATCCGACCACGCCCCCTTCGACGGTGGCGGAGAACATTCTCAAACCGGGCACGGAGAGCTGGCGCTCGAGGCACTGTCGCGAGAAGGCATGCAGCCCGGTCAAGTGGTGGCGCTCGACGAGCTCCCCGTACAGCTCTACCCACCGTTCGGCGAGACTCGTTGGCTTGTCTACGCGATCCAGTCTGACGGCACGCACCGCACTGGCGGTATTTCTCTTGTGGCGTCGAGTGCCTGGGACACTGGTGTCGTTGACTAAGTCCGTCACGTAGTGGCGCTTATAGGGCCGGACAACGTCAAAAACGCGTTGCAGATCGTGAAGGCTGAACTCGCCGAAGGGATCGGTGACGAGCGTGAGCGACACCAGCTGCCCGGCCAGGACCGCGACGTCGTGTGACAGCCGTGTCCAATCACGACAGCAGAAGAGCGGGTAACAGCCCATTCCGTCGCGCAGATCGGATCCCGCGATGTGGCGCTCGAGGATCCATGCACCGCACGCAGGCAGCTCGCGCGGCGTCGCGATGTCGTCGAACGACGCGGCATATGCCGGGTGCAGGTAACCCGAGGACTCACTCCTCACTGTGCGCTCGGCGAGCGATACACGTAAGTCGTGTACTCGTATGCTCCGTAGTCGTGGCGGACGACAAAGTGCCGGCTCAGCGCCTGGCCGACGTATTGCGCCATCGCGTCGAACGACAGGTGGAACAGGTCGTCACGCTGCCAGTCCACCAGCCGGGACATGACGTTGAACGCCATTCCACGGCGGCAGTGTTTGAACACCACCGACAACAGCTGCTGCCAGTACTGCAGCATCGATTCTTCGGGGATGTGCCCGCGGAAGTTGAACACTCCGTTCATGATGACGTAGTCGAAATCCGGAAGGCTTTCGTCCGATTCGAGCACGTCCAGCAAGATAAAGGTGCCCCCGGGATGGCGGGCCTTTGCCCCCTGCAGGTACCTCGGCGACAAGTCCAGGCCCGTGTATTGCACGTGACGATATCTCGGCTCACGGTGGAGATAATCGAGCAAGTGCGCCAACCCGCACCCGAAGTCGAGCAGCGTCACACGTTCGTCCGCCTCCCGTACGAGACCGAGCATCAGGGCGTATCGCTGTTCCGCTTCGGCAGGGGATTTCGTGTAGCCGGCACCGCGGAAGGAGTCTCCGTACTTCAGGAGGTCATCTTCGCACGCTGCCGAGATGTAACGCTGAGTCGTGACGGGAGCGTCAGACATTGCCGGCCAGCGGGGATGATACAACGCACATTATTTCGACCTCGGGCGGCCCGCCTTCAGGAAGAGGCCGTAAACGAAGCGAAGCGGCGCCGTGATGCGCCAACTCATCGACTGACGCAACTCGGCGATCTCGCGCCGCGCCGATCTCAATGCCTCCTCAGATCCACTTCCCAAAAACGGCCCCGCCACGCTTGTGTGGACGACCGGCGCCGGGGACACCTGAACCGACACCGAAGACCGCCCGCCGGGCCCGGCTCGGTACCGACTCGACGATCGGTTCTCTGCCAATAAGCGAACGACGCCACGCGTAAACGTCTCGGGTGAACAATCGATGCGAACTCGCTCGAGGGCGTTCTCGCGAAGTCGATGCCAGAGCGCGGGATCGCGGTAAAGTCGAGCGCATTGTCTGGCGAAGGACTCGGAATCAGTGGCGATAAGCAGCTCCCGCTCATCATGCCACCCGAGTTGGCTTGCCACTAGTTGCGTACACACGATAGGCACTCCGTGTGCCGCCGCATGATGCAACTTATGAGAGATGCCCGCCGCCGCACGGATGGGCGCTACGAAGACACGAGCCGCGTCATAAGCGCCGGACAGGTCGGCGAGTGGCCCGGTCGTGGCAACCTTCGGCCCGGCAAGTGCCGCAACTCTCGCAGAGCCGGTCTGACCCACCACGGTGAGCGTCACATCCGCCTGGAGGGCGCCGTCAAGCAGGGGCAGGATCTCAGTCACGAACCACACGATTCCGTCGGCGTTTGGACTCCGCTCGTCGTGCGTGGGCCCGACGAACAGGAAACCAGCTCGATCGGCGAATGTCGCGGGCGTCGGCGCGGGCTCGATACAATGGCCTACGGTTACCACGGTCGGGCAGCCCGCAGCCTCGAAGGTCTCGCGGTCCTGATCAGACACGCTGATGACGACGTCGGCGGCCCGGGCGAGATGGACTTCGGCGTCGAGACGCTCCTGACCAGCGGTGACGGTCTCGCCGCGCAGACGTTCAAGATCGGTCTCGCGCTGCGTAAAGATCGCCTCAGCGTCGTAGATCACCGTGCCGATTGCAATTTGTTCTGTATTCTCCCCAATGACGCTCCTGAAGGTCTGGAAATTGTGGGGTCGGCTCACGATCACGCGGTCGTAGTATCCACTGCGCTCGCGGAGAATTTCCCAGAGCCGTTCCGGCCCATAGCCGTTCATCACCTCGATCGTTCTTGGAATCTCGCGCAGACCGGGCGAGGATTCCTCGCAGTATACGAGTGGGTACAGAGTCACGAAGTGTCCAAGACCAACAAGCGTGCGAAGCACCTGCCGGGCGCGGGGAAGCCCGGCGCCCAAAGCGTCGCGAGGCACCTGGTCATCGATGTAGAGGATTCGTAGCCCGCGTGGCGGAACCATTCGTGCCTCGAGGGGGCTGGCCTCTTGCGGCGAATGTTGCGCAGCAAGAGCACGACGGTGTTTCTCTACGAACGTTCCGCGATTACGCGATTGTCGTGCCAGGGCCTCGTCGGGCGAGCCAGAGCTACTGAATTCGGTGTGCCGGGCGATGAATGTGGGGTCATAGACCACGCGCCAACCTGCGCCGCGAAGCCTGAAGCAGTAATCGACGTCTTCGTAGTAGGCGGGGGCGTACGCCGGATCGAAACCGCCAAGGTCGACAAAACAGTCTCGCCGGGTCAGCAGCAACGCCGCCGAACAGTAGTCGACGTCGCGCTCGAAGCTGTACATCGGCGCAAACGGCATGTCCCCACGGCCGTACCCAGATGAAGAGCCGTCGCGCCACACGATGCTCCCCGCCTCCTGAAGACGTCCATCCTCGAGAATCAGCCGTCCTCCCACTGCGCCCACACCGGTCGCAGCAATAGTGCGAAGGGCTGATGAGATGCTACCGGGCAAGACTTCGGCGTCACTATTCAGCAACAGAAGATATTCACCCTTCGCAAGCGCGCACGCCTGATTCACGGCCGGCCCAAACCCGATGTTGGCGTCGTTACGCGCCACGGTCAGGCCATCGCAGCGCGCAAGGACAGCGGTGGTCTCGTCCGTCGAAGCATTGTCAACCACCACAACTTCGAGCGGGATCGAATCATCGGCCAGGAGCGACCTGAGAGCACGACACGTCAGCTCCGCACGGTTGCGCGCAACCACGATCGCGGAAACAGTGGGATCCCCGACTCGCGCAAAACGCAGACGTGCATCGGACGCGAGGAAGCCGTGCAAGGCGGCGGTCGCGATCGCAAGCGCGGAGCCGCCGTCACGTGCCGGCGAAGGAGCAAGTCGTGGATACCGCGTGAGCAACTCACTCAATTGCTGGGAGTTCGCCGGCACGGATCCGCTCCCACGGGTTTGATCGGAGGCGAGCACTCGAAGTCGATCGACTTCGCGCCTAAGCACGGCATCAAATGCGACGGGATCCGGACGTGCCAGCCCCGCGCGCCTGACGGGCTCGAACCATGGCGAGAATGCAATCTCGTGCAACACCAGCAGCGGATCGAGGAGGTCCGTCCGGAAGCGTGAGCCGTGAGTCTGACGAACGGTCGCCATCGATGGATGGAGACGGATCGTCACGAGCGCATCGTCCACATAACAGAGGCCCGTTTGCACGGCAATTCGGGCCGCATGCTCCCAGTCGACTAGCTGGCACAAGCCGGCGTGAAATCTTCCGAAGCGATCGAAAGCAGACCGGCGAATGAGCGTCGCTGTTGGTTCGCCGATGCAGTTGGCCGTGGGGTGGTCGACGACGTGTGCCGCGAATTGGGCAGGGCTGACGAATGCGGTACGCGGAAATCGGCGACTGATGTCGTGGGTTGCTACGTAGGTGGCGTATTCTTGGGCAAACGCGTCAGCCACCCCTGGCTCGGCGACAGCAGCACGACGACAAACGACGAGATCAACCCCCGGCCGCACGGCGGCGTGAAGCCGCTCGACACACGTGGGGGAAAGCACATCGTCCTGAAACAGGAACTTGACCCATGCGCCTTGCGCAAGATCGACGCAGCGGTCCCAGTTCCCCGGCAGGCCGAGGGGAGTAGCGTTGCGCACGACGCGAACCCGCGGATCGGCGAGCGCGAACTGATCCGCGATGGCGAGCGTTCGATCATGGGACCCATCATCGACGATAAGGATCTCTACATTCGAAAACGTCTGCGAGGTTGCGCTGTCGATGGCGGCTTCAAGGTACCGATCGCCGTTGTACGTTGGAATGCAGATGCTCGCCCACGGCGCGTGTGTCTCGGCGCTCGTCATGTGGTCGGGTGCCTGTGCCCAATGCTGTGTGTCCGACGCTGCCGCGCAGCCTCGAAGAGCACCACCCCCGCCGCAACCGAGACGTTCAGACTCTCGACGTGTCCGCTCATCGGAATCGACGCGGTGAAGTCGCACGACTCGCGGACCAGTCGCCGTAGCCCCGAACCTTCGGCACCGAGGACGATCGCCGTGGACGGCGTGAAATCGATGGCGTCATACGGCTGTTTCGCGTCGCCGGCCAGCCCCACGGTCCAGACGTTCAGGGCCTTCAGTTCCTCGATCGCACGCGCGATATTCACGACGTCCACGATCGGCACATGGGCGACGGCACCTGCGGAGGCCTTGGCCGCCACCGCGTCAAGCGCCGCAGCCCGCCGCGTCTGACGCACGACACCGTGGGCGCCGGCGGCGTCGACGGTGCGGACAATCGCGCCGACATTGTGCGGATCCTCGATGCCGTCGAGGACGACGAGCAGCGGCGGTCCGACGATGTCGCGTATCAGCTCGTCCAGACTCAGGTCGCGCGCCGGCGTCACCTCTGCGACGATCCCCTGATGTACGCCATTCCGGCTAACGCGATCGAGCACGGTGAGATCCACTCGATCTATCGGCACCTGCCGGGACTCGGCCAGGGTCAACACCTGCTGCAGCCGGCCGTCATGCCGGGGGCCGACTTTCACGCGGGCGACGCGTCCCGCCTTCAAGGCCTCGAGGACCGGGTTGATGCCGTAGATGATCATCGAGTGTGCCCGAGCTAAAGCTCGGGCCTACGTACGTCAGCGAACCCCAGTGCGGCGACGAGTGCAGCAACGCGCTCGCGCGCGCCGACGATTGGCGCGATGCCGTTCGTTGGCGGCAGCTCGGCGCCGCGATCGATCGCTGGCGCCAGGAGGTCGAGCTCTGGGCCTTCAAGCGCGCCGGTAAGCGCCACGCGAATCGGGTGGAAGAGCGCGCGGCCCTTCTGCCCCGTCTTCTCGCGCGCGCGCTGAGCGGCCGCGCGGAACCGATCTTTGTCGATCAACCGGGGCGAGGATGCCAGCGCCTCGGCGAACGCGCGAGCCACCACCTTCGCTCCCTCGCTCTCGAACTCGGCCTGAACCTCGGGCTTCGTAGCCGCGGCCGCGGCGTCGAAATCGAAGATCAGTTGCAGGCGATCGGGAACCTGGTCGAGCCGATCGATGGAGGCGGTCGCGATTGGCAGGATGCTTTCTAGATACGCAACCGCCTCGGACGAAGGGTCGCTCACGTATCCAGCATCACGCAAATAGGGCACAGCGAGCGTCGTCAGACGTGACGCCGGCGCCGCTTTCAGATAATGGCGATTCGCCCAGGCGAGCTTCTCCTCGTCGAAGACGCCGGCGCTGTGGCTCACGCCGTCGAGCGAAAAGCGGCGCGCGAGCTCGTCGAGTGGCAGCAGCTCGTCGCCGCCACCCGGCGACCAGCCGACGAGCGCGAGGTAATTGGCGAGCGCTTCCGGCAGATAGCCCTTCGCGCGGAATTCCGCCACCGATGTCGCGCCGTGCCGCTTGGAGAGCGGCGCGTGATCGGGTCCGAGAACCAGCGAGAGATGGGCGAATCGCGGCGGCGACCAGCCAAACGCCTTGTACAGCAGAATCTGTCGCGGCGTATTCGAGACGTGATCTTCGCCCCGGATGACATCCGTCACGCCCATCAACCCGTCGTCTACGACCACAGCAAAGTTGTAGGCCGGCGAGCCATCGGAGCGAAGCATCACGAAGTCGCCGATCACCTGGATCTCGAAGTGCACGTGACCGCGGACGAGATCGTCGAACGCGACCCCCGCATCCGGCGGCACGCGAAAGCGCAGCGCGGCCGCTTCACCGGCGCCGCGACGCCGCGCGACCTCGGCATCGGAGAGGTCGCGGCACCGTCCGACATATTTCGGTGGCTGGCCCGCGGCGAGCGCACGCTGCCGATCGGCCTCGAGCTGCTCGGGCGTGCAGAAGCAGTAGTAGGCACGGCCGGCTTCGACGAGCTTCTGCGCGTGCTCGTGATAAAGCGCGGAGCGCTCCGACTGTCGATACGGACCATGCGGCCCGCCGATGTCGGGCCCCTCATCCCACGTCAGCCCGAGCCAGTGCAGGTCGTGGAGAATAGCCCGCTCGGAGTCGACGGTCGAGCGTTCCCGATCCGTATCCTCGATGCGGAGCACGAACGTGCCGCCCTGCCCGCGCGCGAGCAGCCAGTTGTAGAGCGCCGTTCGGGCGTTCCCGACGTGCAGATGACCGGTGGGGCTGGGCGCGAAGCGAAGACGCATCAGAATTGCGGATTGCGGATTGCGGATTGCGGATTGGATTGCGGATTGGCTTGTGGATCGAATTGCGGATTGGATTGCGCATTGTCACGCGGCGCAGCAACGCAACAGCCTGAACTGCCATCCCTTCACCGCGCCCGATCTCGCCCATGCCTTCATTCGTCTTGGCCTTCACGCCCACGGCGTCGACGGCAACCCCGAGGACGTCAGCCAACGTGGCGCGGATCCGATCGACGTGCGGCGCGAGCTTCGGCCGTTCCGCGATCACCACCGCGTCCACGTTCTCGACGACAAAACCCGCGGTGCGAACGATCGCAAGCGCTCGCCGCAGCAGGTCGAGGCTGTCCGCATCCCGATACTGCGGATCGGTATCGGGAAAGTGGCGCCCAATGTCTCCCTGGGCCGCCGCACCGAGAATCGCATCGGTGATCGCGTGGCACAGCGCGTCACCGTCGGAATGCCCTTTCAGCCCGATCGATGACGGAATGTGCTCGCCGCCCAACATCAGCCTGCGTCCTTCAACCGTGCGATGCGAGTCGTAGCCAACGCCGACACGAAACACGTCAATGCTCCCCACGATCGAGCAAAAGCCCTCGTGCGAACGCCAGATCCGCGGCCGTCGTGATCTTGAGATTGGTAGGCTCGCCTGGTACCAGGAGAACGGTGGCGCCGACCTGTTCGGCGAGAAACGCCTCGTCGGTCGCATCGGTGCCCCGCTGACCGAGCTCGATGGCGCGCGCAAGGACGTCACGGCGGAAGGCCTGCGGCGTCTGCGCCAGAAACACCTCTTCGCGCGGCAGCGTCCGTTTCACGGCCGGGACAGCCTTCGGCGTCACGGCCGGCAGCGGCTCGCCGAATTCCGCACCGACCCACCTCGTCTCAGTCGTGTCTGCGAGCTTCACGGTGTCGCGCGCCGGCAAGGCCGCGATCGCAGCCCCCGCTTCGGCGGCGGCATTGATCGTACGCTCGATCGTCTCGCGTTCGACGAACGGCCGCGCGGCGTCATGGATCACCACGATCTCGGTGTCTGCCGGAACGGCGGCAAAGGCATTGGCAACCGAATCCTGCCGTCTCGGGCCGCCGGCGACGACGACGATGCGGCCATCAGGCCGCACGAGATAGTCCGGCGGCTGTGCAACCTGATCGACCGGCAGCGCGACGATCACGGCGTCGATTGACTCGCACGCAAGAAGGGCGCCGACACTGCGATCGAGTATCGTGCGGCCGCCAAGCTCGACGAACTGTTTCGGAACCGACAGGCCTAGGCGCGCGCCCTGGCCGCCGGCAGCGACGATCGCCACGACGCGCATGTTTCGAGGCTGAAAAGACTCGGGAGAATTATATGACGGCGCGCGAACTTTCCCGGGCGCCGGCAAAATCGTGGAACCGCCGCGCCGTGGCCGTGAGAATGCCGTCGATCCTGGCCGCCGACAATTCCACTGGTGCGAAGACCGTGCAGAGCGCACGCGCGGTCGACGGGGTCACCATCGATCGTGCCGAGTCGGAGGTCGGGTTGCCGAAGGGGCCGCGGGTGTCGGCCAGCGTCATACGTCCCGCGACGTGCACGACGTCCTTGCGAATGCCCTCGTACTCCTCACCCTCCGTGCCAAGTCGAAGGTCGATGGGAGGCACGATCGTCGAGAGATCGGTACAGCCCATACGGCAGCTGGAATTCGAGCGAGCACCAGTTGCAGATGTCGACGAGGGTGTTGATGCGTGGAAGGCGATCGCCCTTCCGTACGCGGCGCAGGAGCGCCTCGGACGATGGACGCGTCTTGGTGGGATCGAGGCCGACACGCCGGTACATCGTGCGTACGGCTTGACTTTCCTGGGGCGGCGCGCGTCGCACGGCGTCCTCGGCGTCAGCCAATGGCGCGTCGAGTCGGGGGTCGTCTAATGCGTTCGTCGCGTCTTCGAGCGTCAGCACGCCGAGCCTGACGATGGTGGTCAGGTCCGGCGCGACGCGAATCAACACGCTCAGGCCTGTTCGGCCCGCTTCGGCATCTCGATCTTGCCGTTGAAGGTGGCGCCCTCGGCCATTGCGATCCGCGGAGCAATCAGCGTGCCGTCGATCGACCCGCCGGCGCGGACTTCGAATTTCTCCTTCGCCGTCACGTTGCCCTTCACGGCGCCCAGGATGATCACGACCTTCGCGAGAATCTCGGCGTCGATATTGGCGTTGGTGCCGACCGTAAGCACGTTGTCGGGCAGCGAGATCTTGCCTTCCAGCTTGCCGTCGAGTGTCAGATCCTCCCCACCGCTGAGCTCACCCTGAATAACGAGAGACTGTCCCATGTTCATTTGCACGATTCCTCCGGTCGACGCGCCTCGCACTCGACTCGTCAGAGGTTTTCGGTCGTCGCGGGCGGCGGCTTTAGAGGAAATGTGAACAATCTCGCATTGGCCCGGGGACAGGCCCCACGCCCACTACTGATTGGGGCCTGTCCCCAGCAGGCCGGCGGTGACGACGGTGCGGAGGCGGTCGGCGAGGCTGCGGGCGTCCGCGGGGGCCAGGCCCCGGGTGTCGATTGGCGGATGGACGACCACGGTCGCGTGACCGGGCCTGGTCGTCAGCTCCCCCTTGCGCATCACACGGCGCGTGCCGTCGACCGAAACCGGCACAATCGGTAACTGCGCCTCGATCGCGAGCAAAACGCTGCCGGCTTTGAACACCCCGACCCGGCCATCTGCGCTCCTGGTCCCTTCTGGGAACACGATCAGCGACAGCCCCTCCCCGACCAACGCCTTCCACCGCCGCAGGATGCCAGCACGATCCGGATTGCGCCGGTCCACCAGCAGGTGGCCCGTCCGGCGCAGGTGCCACCCCAGAAACGGAAACTGTCCGAGCGACTCCTTGGCGATGATGCGCAGCTGGTACGGCAGGGACGAGAAGACGACCGGGATGTCGTAGATGCTCTGATGATTCGACACGAAAACGTACGTCCGTCCGCCCTCGAGTCCCTGCAACCCCCGCACGTCGACGCTGACTCCAGTGGTCACCAGAATCAACCACGACCACGCGCGCGCGCAGCCGTGCGCGAAGTAGCCGCGCCTGTCGAAGACGCTGGACGCGAGGGACGCCGTGCCCAGAACGATCGTGTAGATCGAAATCGCGGGGATCAGATAGAAAACGGTCCGCCACCAGTGCCATGACGGGATGCGCACGCGGTGGCTGTCCTACCCCTGCCCGCGGTCGCTCGAGTCTCTCACGACCGCCGCTCCCGCCGCTGAGGCGGTGGAGGGTTCGCGCGTGGCCTCGCGCGCGGTCGCGTGGGTTCCCGAATTGCGAACGGCTCCACGCCGTGAACCGCCTTCCTCACGTTCTGCCGGCGCCGGCCCCTGCGATGCGGCAACGCTCGGATCGACGAACCGTCCGAAGATCATCTTGCCTGCCGTCGTCTGGAGCACGCTCGTGACGACGACATCGATCGTCTTCCCAATCAGCTTCCGCGCGTTGTCGACGACAACCATGGTGCCGTCGTCCAGGTAGGCGACACCCTGGTTGTATTCCTTGCCTTCCTTGAGGATGAACACTTTCATGATCTCGCCTGGCAGCACCACGGGCTTCAGCGAGTTTGCCAGCTCGTTGATGTTCAGGACGGCCACGCCACGGAGCTGCGCGACCTTGTTGAGATTGAAGTCGTTCGTGACGATCTTCCCCTGCAGTGCGCGCGCCAGCTCGATCAGCTTCAGATCGACCTCACGGACTTCGGGAAAGTCGAGATCCGAAATCATCACCTCGAGCCCGGCCATCTTCTGAATCTTCTGCAGGATGTCGAGTCCACGCCGACCGCGATTGCGCTTCAGGGAATCCGCGGAGTCGGCGACCAGCTGCAATTCCTTGAGCACGAACTGCGGGATGACAAGCGTGCCGTCGAGGAATCCGGTCTCACAGATGTCCGCGACGCGGCCATCGATGATCACGCTGGTATCGAGGATGCGGTAGCGACGGGACAGACCGGCGCCTCGGAACAACCCGACGATACGAGCCGGCTCGAGCCACTCCCCCTTCCGCCCGCCGATGACCAGCCCGAGATACGGCAGCGCGAGCAGGACGAACGAATGCAGGAAGGCCACGCGCGAATTGTCGGTGTTCGCCCAGAAGAGCGCGGCCCCAAGCGTCTTGGCCACAGCGAGCCCAAGTGCGCCGCCGATCATCGCGCCGAGCATGTGGGTGACCGGCGTGTGTCGCAGCCGGACCTCGAAGAACACGAACAGTCCGGCGGTCAGCAGCCCGAACACCAGGTTCGGAAGCCACGACGGATGCACGGGCCGCAGCAGCGCGGCGGAATAGGCGACCGTGCCTACGAAGAGCACACGGGCAAGGATGAACCAGGCCATGCCGACGCTCCAGTATGAAAAGCCCGAGTATGAACCATGACGAAATTATACGAGGAGGACATCCAACGCCTCGGGAACCGAGGTAACCGGGATCAGTTCGCAGGTGCCGTCGCCGAGTGGGCGATCGTCAGGGTCGAGGTTCGCCCGCGGCACCACACACCGGCGAAAGCCGAGCTGGCTCGCCTCTTTGACCCGGAGCCCGGCCTGCGGGATTCCGCGAATCTCGCCGCCAAGGCCGATCTCTCCGAAAACGGCGGTGGCCTCAGCGACAGGACGATTCCGTAAGCTCGACGCGACCGCGGCCGCCACGCTCAAGTCGGCGGCGGGTTCCTCAAGCCGCATCCCTCCGGCGACGTTGACGAAGACGTCCTCACCGACGAGATTCAAGCCCGCGCGCTTCTCGAGGACCGCCAGGAGCAGCGCCAGCCGAGCCTGGTCGATCCCGGACACCATGCGCCGCGCGTTGCCGAACGTGCTCGCGCTCACGAGCGCCTGCACTTCCACAAGCAGCGGTCGCGACCCCTCTATCGAGCAGTGCACCGCAGATCCAGGCGTGTTCGCCGGACGCTCCGAGAGGAACAGCGCGGAAGGATTCGGCACCGCCATCAGTCCTTCGCTGGTCATCTCGAAGACGCCAAGCTCGCTGGCTGCACCGAATCGGTTCTTCACGGCGCGGACGACGCGATGCGAATGATGTCGCTCGCCTTCGAAGTAGAGGACTGTGTCGACGACATGCTCGAGCACTTTGGGTCCGGCAAGACTGCCGTCTTTGGTGACGTGGCCGACCACGAAGACCGGGACGTTCTGGCTCTTGGCCGCAAACAGGATTTGCGTCGCCGCTTCGCGCACTTGTCCGATGCTTCCCGGCGCCGATTGCATCTTCAGCGAGAAGATGGTTTGAATCGAATCAACGATGAGGAGCGCGGGCCTCAGCCGGATCAGCTCCTCGAGAATGCGTTCCAGGCACGTTTCGGCGAGAAGGTACAGCGGCGCCCGTCCGATCCCGAGACGCTCGCCGCGCAGCTTGACCTGATGTTCGGATTCCTCGCCAGAACTGTAAAGAACCGGACCGATCGTTCGCGCGAGGTTCGCCGCGGCCTGCAGCAGCAGCGTCGACTTCCCAATCCCCGGCTCGCCGCCGAGGAGCACCATCGATCCGGGCACGACGCCACCACCAAGCACGCGGTCAAGTTCGCCGATACCCGTCGCAAGACGCGCGGCGGTGCTGCACTCAACGTCGGCATACAGCTTCGCGCCACCGCTCGCCGGCGCTAGCCCCTCGTACCGATGGCCGGCTGGCGCCGTTGCCGGCTCCGCAACGCGCTCCTCAACGAACGAGTTCCACGCGCCGCAATCGGCGCAGCGCCCCAGCCACTTGGGCGACTGCGCGCCGCATTCCTGGCACACGAATACGTGCTTGGACTTCACAACTCAACGATTATGGCACTCTCGGGGATCGGATCGGGTTGATCAGATTGATCAGGTTATTCGGGTTGATCGGGTTGATTGGGTTAGGTGCGCGGACGATGGGTGAGTCCGTAGGCGATGCCGGCGCCGAGCATTAACCCTTCGAAGCCGCTCACGACCGTGCGGACGACGGAACGGAGGCGATCGTCGCCGACGACCGAGACGAACTGATCGAGGCCCACGGAGGATCCGGCAAAGACATTCGCGATCGCGTCCAGGCTGGTGGCCACCATCGAAAACCCCATCATCCCGAGGAGCGCGCCTGTCGCGCCGGAAACCAGGCCCGTGATGGCGGCGACCCGCCATCGCGCACTGCCGCGCGGCGCGGCCATGCCGCCCTGCGCCAGCCGCCGAGTCGCCACTGCATAACCACATCCAAGCACACCGCCAAGGATCACCCCCTCGCCTGTGCCGGCGAGATTACGGACATCGCGCCCGAACACGTGATGCAAGATCGCGACGGTGGCGGCGTGGGCGAGCGCACCAGCGATGCCGCCGCCGATGCCACCTGCCACGGTGAGCGCGAACGCCCGCGCCGAGCGTGCCAGCGTTTCCGCAGTCGCCAGACCTCCGCCAATGCCCGCTGCGCCGAGTGTCCCCGCGCCCGCGCCGATCACACTCAAGGCGACGACAAGACCAGGGTCCATACGCGCAACCGGCCCGAGGCCGAAAGCCAGGGCACCGATGACGCCGGCGACCGCGCCGGCAACCGCACCGCCCAACGTTGCCTTGAGCCAGCGCCTGGAGGCCAACCGCGCGGCATGGCGCACGCGCAGGCGAACGACGTCGGCGATCGCACGCATGCGACCGTGCGCGCTGAGCAGGGGTACTGGCCCGGCGCTAGGGGCATCCCAGCGCGCGTCACGCAGGATGGCGCGAGCCTCCTCGTGCCCGGGGCGATCGTCCAGCCGCGCGAGGGCCTCCGCCGTGCCAAGCTCGTGGAGCGAGACCGCCGCGTCGTACCGCTCGTCTTCGCTTGCGCGCGCGTAAGGGCCTTCCCGGAGCAGCACGCTCAACAGGCGCTCGCGCTCGTCGGCGGGCTCCACGACGGCGATCGGGCTCACCGCCGGCAGTTCGGCAAGTTCCGGCCGAACGAGCACCGGCCCTTCGTCCGACTCGACAAGGACCTCGGCCGCAACGAATTGGTATCCGTGGCGCGAGACCGTCCGGATGAATTGCGAGGCTTGACTCTCATCCCCGAGCGTTCGCCGGATCGTCCGGATCGCCTGGGTGAGCGCGCCGTCCGAGACGACAACGTCGGCCCATACGCGATCGAAGATCTCCTGGCGGCTGACGGCGCGCTGCCGCTCCTCGATGAGCAACAGAAGAAGATCGAAATAGCGGGGAATGAGGCGGATTACCTGGTCCTGCCGGCACAACATCCGCTGTGCAGGCGAGAGCAGAAACGGGCCGAACCGGTACCGCACCTGGAAATGCTACTCGTAATCCGGCGAGGCTAAAGCCCCGCCGCCACACGAGTAACCCTCGCAGGCGCCGTCGATCTGACGCACATCTCACGCGCCGCTCACGTTTCGCTCAGGACTTCGGCGGGCCTTTCGGGCGACACCTATTGTCCGGAGGATTCATGACCACACGACGCGTGCTGGCAATTGCGGCTATCTACGTCCTGGCGACCATGGCCTGGGCGACACTCGGCGCGTCCATTCTGGCGCGCACCGGGGAATTCGACTCCCGGCTCGGCGATCAGGTCGCGCAGCTCTGGGGCGGCCAGCATCGCCAGGTGGCCCCCACCATCTGGGTCGAGCGGCCCCGGCAAGTCACCGACAAGGAACCCGTCGCGATCAGCGGCGAAAAGACCATCTACAAGCAGACCACAAAGACCGTGATCGATTCCGCGCCGGTACGATTGACGCAGAGCCGCATCAAGGCCGACCTCGAGCTCACTCATCGACAGAAGGGATTGCTGTGGTACGACACGTACGACGTGGACTTCAGCGGCCAATATCTGGCGCGGAACCCCGACACAGTCGTGCGCACCATCGCCGTTGAGCTCCGGTTTCCGTCAGCCCAGGCGATCTACGACGGCTTTGTCTTTCGCGTGAACGGAGAGACCGCTCCGCCGGCCAGCGACCTGACGAAAGGTCTTCGCACCCTGGTGACGGTCCCGCCGGGCGGCGAGATCGCGGTAGACGTGGCGTACAAATCGCGCGGGCTGGACGATTGGAGGTACGCGTTCGTCAGCGACGGCGTTGGCGAAGTGTCGAATTTCGAGCTCGTCGCGAACACGAATTTTGTGAAGGTCGACTTCCCGCCCGGCAGCATGTCTCCGACGGCGAAGCGTTCGTCGAACGACGGCTGGACACTCGAATGGAAGTTCGGCAGCCTGGTCACCGGCCAACACATCGGCATCGATCTACCGAACCGACTCAACCCGGGACCGCTCGCCGCCCGCCTTACCGTCTTCGCGCCCGTCTCGCTACTCTTCTTCCTCACGGTGATGGTGATCCTGGGCGTCCTCAGCGGCCAGAATCTCCATCCCGTCAACTACGGCTTCCTCTCGGCCGCGTTCTTCGCGTTCCACCTGCTGCTGGCCTACCTAGTCGATCACATCTCGATCCACACTGCGTTCCTGCTGGCGTCGCTCGTCAGCGTGTTCCTGGTGGTGTCGTACCTGCGCGTGGTCGTCGGCACTCGCTTCGCGATCGCGAAGGCCGGCCTGGCACAGTTCGTCTTCCTCGTGCTCTTCAGCTACGCCTTTTTCTTCGAGGGCTACACCGGCCTGACCGTGACCGTTGGCGCAATTCTCACGCTGTTCGTGATGATGCAGGCAACGGCTCGCGTGGATTGGGGCGCGGTGTTTGCGCAGCGCGTCGGACGGGAGGCGTAATGCACGTCGCCATCATCATGGACGGGAACGGCCGATGGGCGGAGGCCCTCGGACGTCCGCGCCTCGTCGGGCACGAGCAGGGAGCCCGGCGCATTCGCGCCGTCGTCGAAGCGTCGCCGGCACTCGGCATCGACGTGCTCACGCTTTACGCATTCTCCTCAGACAACTGGAAGCGGCCTTCAGCTGAAGTCGCCGGCCTGATGGCGCTGTTCGATCGCTACCTTGTCGTCGAGAGCCCGCGACTCAAGAGCGCGGGAGTCCGCCTCAGCGTCATTGGCCGCCGCGATCGTCTCTCGCGGCGGCTCGTCGAGCAGATCGCGACCACGGAACGGATGACCGCCTGTGGCAAGCGTCTTCATCTCCGACTTGCCATCGACTACTCCGCGCGCGACGCGATGTGCCGCGCCGCGATTGCGGCGTGCTCGGGCAGGAGCTGGTCGGCCGTGGAATTCGAGCGGCGCCTGCGCAGTGGCCGCGGCGTCGCCGCTGACACGGCGGATGTCGATCTGCTGATCCGAACGGGCGGCGAGCAGCGATTGAGCGATTTCCTGCTGTGGGAATGCGCTTACGCCGAGTTGTGGTTCACGGCCACGCCGTGGCCGGCGTTCACCGCGCGGGAGCTGGCGCGGGCGATCGGCGATTTTCGATCGAGGGAGAGACGGTTCGGAGGGTTGGCAAAATCGTACGTAGGCCCGAGCTTCAGCTCGGGCATCGTCAGCCCAAGCTAAAGCTTGGGCCTACGTACACTCGATCAGGCGCGTTCATAGCGCCGTTCGATGCGGCTCCCGAGGCGGCACAGGATCTCCCACGGGATCGTGCCGATCTCGCTCGCCATCTCGCGCACTTCGATGCGATCGTCGCCCTGCGTGCCGAGGAAGACCACGGCGTCGCCTGGATAGGCCTCGATATCGGTGATGTCGAGCATCAGCATGTCCATGCAGACGGCACCGACCACTCGCGCACGGCGGCCGCGAACGAGGGCGCTGCCGCGCCCCGCCAGCCGCGTGTCGAGGCCGTCAGCGTACCCCGCCGGCACGACCGCGATCCGCGTCGGACGCTCGGCAACGAAACGCGCGCCATAGCTGACGATCTCGCCCGCGCGGATATGCTTCACCGCGACAAGCCTGCTGTGCAGCGACAGGGCCGGCCTCAGAGGAAGCGTTGACGCGAGCGGCGGCGGCACCACACCGTACAGCAAGAGCCCCGGCCGCACGAGGTCGTACCACACGCGCGAGTCGCGCAGCAGCGCGGCGCTGTTCGCGGCGTGGACGAGCCGTGGGCGAACACCGTCCGCGGCAAGCTGCGCGCGGACGCGTTCGAAGCGCGTGCGCTGCTCTTCCATCAGCGGGCTATCCGGGTTGTCCGCAGTGGCGAAGTGGGTATAGAGCCCATCGAGCTCGAGGTTCTCACTCGCCATCAGCTCGGGCAGCATGCGCGGCAAATTGTCGTAGCGCAGCCCGAGCCGGTTCATCCCAGTGTCGATTTTCAGGTGGTAGCGGAGCCGTACGCCGCGCGCCGCCGCAGCCGCCTGCAGGGCGCGACCGGCCGAAGGCGTCGAGATCGTCGGCGTCAGGCGGTGTTCGAAGATACCTGACACGTCACTGACGCCGAGCGCGCCAAACACGAGGATCTCGACGCCAATCCCCGCTCGACGCAGCGTCACGGCCTCCTCGATATCGGCACAGGCCAGCATCGTGGCGCCCGCACGTTCGAGCGCCTCAGCGACTGGTACCGCACCGTGTCCGTACGCGTTCGCCTTGACAACGGCGACGATGCCGGGAGCGGACGTGCCTGCGGCGCGAGATTCGGCCTGCAGGAACGCCGACAACGTTTTCAGGTTGTGCGCGATGGCGTTGAGATCGACATCCGCAACGGTCGAGCGGACCACGGCTACTCGGGCCGGCGCGACAGGTTCTCGAACCGCGTATGCTCGCGCAGGAACGCGAGATTAACGACGCCCGTGGGGCCGTTGCGCTGCTTCGCGATGATGAGCTCGGCGATCCCGCGCTCTTCTTCCTTGCAGTCGGGGTACATCTCCGGGCGGAAGATCATCAGCACGACGTCGGCGTCCTGTTCGAGGGCTCCCGATTCACGAAGGTCCGACAGCAGCGGCCGATGGTCCGAACGCGATTCTGGCGCGCGACTCAGCTGCGACAACGCGACGACCGGCACGCCGAGCTCCTTCGCGAGCCCCTTCAGACCGCGAGAGATCGACGCCAATTCCAGGGTGCGGTTGTCGAAGCGGCCGCGTCCCGTCATCAGCTGCAGGTAGTCGACGATCAGCAACGAGAGCCCGTGCTCCGAAGCCAGGCGGCGCGCCTTCGCACGCATTTCGAGCACGCCCATGCCGGGAGAGTCGTCGATGTAGATGGGCGCTTCGCTCATGCGGCTGATCGCCTGCGACAGACGATCGTAGTCGCGCTGGCCGATGGTGCCGGTTTGCAGCCGATGCGCGTCGATCCGCGCCACTGAGGTCAACAGTCGGATGAACAGCTGCTCTTTCGACATTTCCAGGCTAAAGAAGCCGACCGTCTGTCCGTGCTCGAGCGCCGCATGCTCGGCCATGTTTAGTACCAGGCTCGTCTTCCCCATTGAAGGACGGGCGGCGACGATGATGAGGTCGGACGGCTGCAGGCCGCGCGTCATCGCGTTCAGATCCTCGAACGGCGTCGGCACGCCGGTGATCAGCTTCTTGTGTTCGAACAGCAGTTCGATCTTCGGCAGGCTCTCTTCGACGATCTGCCGCATCGCGACGAAGCCGACGCGCGCGCGATCTTCCGCAATCGAGAAAATCGTCCTCTCGGCGTCGTCCAGGATGGCGTTGGGATCGTCTTCCGCCTCCCACGCCCGCTGAGCGATCTGCGTGCTGGCGTGGATAAGCGAGCGAAGCGTCGACTTTTCTTTGACGATCCGCGCGTAGTACTCGACGTTGGTTGACCGTGGAACGCCGTCGACGAGAGAGGCGATGTAAGCCGGCCCACCCACCTGCTCGAGCTCGCCGGCCTGCGCGAGCGCTTCCTTCAACGTGACCAGATCGATCGCTTCGTTCCGTTCACCCAGGACGATCATCTTCTCGAAGATGCGTCGATGCGCATCTCGGAAGAAATCGTCGGGGCGGACGATCTCGACGGCGAAGTTAAACGCTTCGTTGTGGATTAACACGGCGCCGAGCACGGAACGCTCGGCCTCGAGATTGTGCGGCAGCGCACGCTCGGCAGGAGCTGCGGCAACTTCGGGCATGTGGGGAACGACAGTGTAAAGGACGAAGGACGAAAGACGAAGGACGAAAACGCAGAACGAAAACGCAGGACGAAGAAGGAAACCCTTCCTTCTTCGTCCCGATCGCTACTCTTGTTTTGTGACGTGCACCTTCAGTTGTGCGGTCACCTCACGATGCAGCCTCACCGGCACGGTGAACTCGCCCAGCGCCTTCAGCGGCTCGTCGAGATGAATCCGCTTTCGGTCGATCTCGAGCCCCTTGGCGGAAAGAGCCTCGGCGAGGTCGGCGGTGGTGACGGAACCATACAGCTGCTCGGTCTCGCCGACGCGGCGCGCCAGAACGAGCTCGATCTGCGAGAGTCGGTTGGCGACGGCCTCCGCCTGCTGCCGCTCCTCGAGCTCGCGCACTTCGGCAACTCTTCGCTCGCGGTCGATCAGCCGCTTGTTGCCTTCGTTCACCGGCAGGGCGAGCTTGCGCGGCAACAGGAAGTTGCGCGCGTAGCCCGGCGCGACCTTTACGACGTCGCCGCGGCGGCCAAGATTGTCTACGTGTTCGCGAAGGATGACTTCCATAACTGAATCCTCGAAGGCTTCAGACTTCAGGCTTCAGGGCGTCGGGGTTCAGCCAGCCCGTCCTGTAGCCTGTAGCCTGATTAGTCCGCCAGAAACGGCAACAGCGCCAACACTCGCGCGCGTGTGATCGCCAGACGCAGCTTGCGCTGATGCAGCGCACACGTGCCGGAGATGCGCCGGGGCAGCACCTTCGCGCGCTCGGGGACGAACGACGCCAGCAGCTTGACGTCCTTGTAGTTGATGTCATCGATCTTGTCCGCGCAGAACTTGCAGACCTTGCGGCGGCGGAAGAGCGAGCGGCGCTGGCCGCCCTGCGCTCCGCGCTCGCCACCCCGACTGGACCCGCCGCGGCCGCGGCCGCCATTCCCCGACTTCTTGCTTCCAAACGGCACGGCTACACCTCCATCCCATCGAGGCCGTCGGCCCCTTCGTCATCGAGCACCTTCGGCCGCTCCGACGGATCCGGGCGCGGCGGCAACCCGCGCGCCACCCGACGCCGTTCCTGCGTCGCCTGCCGGTGCTGCTGCGTCCGCTGCACGACGCGCTGCTCCTCGTCGACGCGAACGATGAGATGCCGGATGACCTGGTCGACGACCTTGAGCCGCCGATCCAGCTCCTTCATCAGCTCGCCGCCGCCCTCGAGCACCTCGAGCACGTAGGTGCCTTCCTTGTGATGCTGGATTTCGTAGGCCAGCTTGCGGCGGCCCCAGTTGTCGGTCTTGACGAGCGTGCCGCCCAGCTTCTGGGTCGTCTGCTCGACTTGTGTGTGAATCGCGGCGATCTGCTCGTCGGTCGCGTCCGGTGACACGATGTAGACGAGCTCGTACGTACGAGGTGCGCTCATTGCGGCTCCTTCTGGACGTTGCTACCACGCGGATCCACTGCGGATCCGCTGAACGGCCGCCGGCCACTGCCGGAGGCAAGGAGTCAAGTTCGGTGCCGTCCGCTCGCGGCGGACGGACACATCAGGATTGACCGTCCTTCTCGCTGTCGGCATCGTCTGCCGGCAACTCTTCGTCGTCGGTCTTCGCGGCGTCCGCGTTGAACCGGCGCATCACTGCGTCGATGCCATCGCTGACGAACACCTCGACGGCATCCGTCGCGCGAACTATCGCATCGTCGATTGTCGCGCGTTCGTCGGCATCGAACCGGCTGAGCACGTGGTCAGCCAGATCGCGACGGCCATCGCCGCGCCCCACCCCGACTCGCAGCCGTGGGAACTGGTCCGTGCCGAGCTGCTGCGCAACCGACTTGAACCCGTTGTGCCCACCCGCCGATCCCCCGCGCCGCACGCGCAGGCGACCAAGCGTCAGATTCACGTCGTCGGCGACCACCAGCAGGTCGGGCACCTCGATCTTGTGAAAGTGCACCAGCCCCTGAACTGCCTGGCCGCTCAGGTTCATGAACGTGAGCGGCTTGGCAAGAATCACCGGGGGAACCCCGAACGATTTCCCAACGAGCGCCCCGAAGGCCTCGCGGTCGCAGTTGATTCCGGTTCGCCGCGCCAGTTCGTCGATCACGAGAAACCCGACGTTGTGCCGGGTGTCTCGATAATCCTTTCCCGGATTGCCGAGACCGACGACGAGCTTCAGCTCTTCGCCTCTTCCTTGTCCGTCTTGCCCTTCTTGATGACTTCGGGCTCGGCCGGCGCTCCAGGCGCGGCCACAGCAACCTCCGCCGCCGCCGGCGCTTCCTCGGCGCGCGGCGCCACCACGTGCACCAGCATCGTGTCTGGCTCGCTCACAGCCGTCCACTTCGCGCCCGTCGCGACGTCGCGGATGCGGATGCCCTGTCCGATCAGGAGCTCGCTCACGTCTACTTCGATGTGCTCCGGAATATCACGCGGGAGCACCTCGACCTCGAACTCCCGCGTGACGAAGTCGAGGATCCCGCCTTGCTGCTTCACGCCGCGGGCCTCGCCCTTCACCGCGACCGGCACGGTGACGGTGAGCTTGCGGTCCATCGCCAGGCGGTAGAAGTCGGCGTGGAGGAGCGCATGCGTCACCGGATGGAGCAGGAAATCCTTCACGAGAACCGGCGTCGTCGACCCCTCGAGCTCGAGGCTGATGATGGTGTTGGCGCCGGACTCGGAATGGAGGATGCGCGACAGCGCCTTCGGATCAACGGTGACGGGGACCGTCGCTTCCTTGCCGCCGCCGGTCACGGGGCCGTAGACCACCGCCGGCAGCCGTCCGGCCGCGCGGTGACGTCGCGCCTCGTTCTTCCCCTTGTCCGTTCGCTTCTGTGCCTGCAGTGTCGCGTCCATTTCTCGTTCCTCACAACGTACGTAGGCCCGAGCTTCAGCTCGGGCGATCGTCCTTGCGACGATCGGGGACAGTCCCCGTCGAATCCACCTACACGAACAACGAGGAAACCGAGGTTTCCTCGTGGATGCTGCGGATCGCCTGGCCGAGGAGCCGGGCGACCGACAGCACGCGAATCTTCGCGATGGCGCGCTCGGGCGTCATCGGGATCGTGTTCGTCACGATCAGCTCCTCGAGCGCCGAGCGCTCGATGCGGGCAATCGCCGGCCCCGACAGTACCCCGTGCACCGCGCAGCCGAGCACGCGGGTGGCGCCCTCTTCCTTCAGCGCCGCGGCAGCCTTTTCGATCGTCCCGGCAGTATCGATGATGTCGTCCTGGATGATGCAGGTGCGTCCCCTGACATCACCGATGACGTTCATCACTTCCGGTTTGTTGTCGTCACCGCGCCGCTTGTCGACGACCGCCAGCTCGCCGCCGAGCCGCTTCGCATAGGCCCTCGCCCGTTCAGCGCCGCCCGCGTCGGGCGCGACGATGGTCAGGTCCGGGTAGTTCAATCGCGCCAGGTGCTCGATGATCACCGGGGCCGCAAACAGATGATCGACCGGGATGTCGAAGAACCCCTGGATCTGCGCCTTGTGCAGATCCATCGTCAGTACCCGGTTCGTGCCGGCCGCGCCCAGCAGATTCGCTATGAGCTTGGCCGAAATCGGCACCCGCGGCTTGTCCTTGCGATCCTGCCGCGCATAGCCGTAATACGGAATCACCGCCGTGATGCGCGCCGCCGACGAACGGCGGAACGCATCGATCATGATCATCAGCTCCATCAGAGCCTGATCGACGGACCCGTGTGGCGTCGCGCAGGTCGGCTGCACGATGAACACGTCGGTCCCGCGGATGTTCTCGTTGATCTGAAACGAGACTTCGGTATCCGCAAACCGCTGCAACCGCGCCTGGCCTTTCGAGACGCCCAGATAATCGGCAATCTCCTGCGCCAGCGCCGGATGCGCGCTGCCCGAAAAAATCTTCAGTTCACCGAAACCCGTCGGCATCCTGCCGTCCCCATGCGTGGCGCAATACGTCTCCCGGAGGTTGCGTCAGCGCCGGACGGATGACGGCCGGCTGCCGAGAGTGGTTGGGGCGGAAGGATTCGAACCTTCGAATACGGGATCCAAAGTCCCGCGCCTTACCGCTTGGCCACGCCCCATCAAGCACGAGCAACGAGCTCAGAACAACGAGCAATCAGCCGAGACGTCCGAGCAACGGGCCCGTGTCCTGGTCGAAGGGTGAATTGGCCTTGCAGGAGCCGCCCAATCACGGTCGTGCAAAACCCCTATCTTATGAGATCGGACGCCGCCCCGACAAGTGCGCCGCCGGCCTACAGGCGCCGCCGGATAGCGTAATTGTCGCGAAATCCCGCTGTTTAGAGGCCCTGCCTACCGTTTTGGTGTGCAGCACCAGCCAATCCGTCCGACGCAGCGCGTCGGCGGCCCGCCGCGCGCGGCCCAGCGAGGCGAACACACCGAACACAGCAGACCCGCTCCCCGACAGACGCGCGAGCGTTGCGCCCAGCCCCATCAACTGTCCGCGGATCTCCCGAATCTCGGGGTGCCGCGCTTCCACAACGGCCTCAAAGTCGTTGACGAAGCCCCCGCGAGCAGGAGTAATTACATTCGCACGATCGCTCGCTCGGCGTTTCGATCTGGCAGCCGCCAACCATGCATAGGCGTCTTTCGTCGACACGCCGAATGCCGGCCGCACGATTACGACCTCCCACGCCGGAAGGTCGATGAGCGGATAGACATCGTCGCCGCGTGCGAGGCCAAGCGCGGTCCCCCCGAGGAGAAAGAACGGCACGTCGGCACCGAGCGTCGCCGCAAGCGTAAGCATCTCCAACGCAGGCAACCGCCCGCGCCACAGCCGGTGCAATCCCACCAGCGTCGCCGCCGCGTCGCTGCTGCCGCCGCCAAGGCCCGCCTGCGTTGGAATGCGTTTTCGAATCGTGACCCGCGCGCCCATCGGTGGACCTTTGCGGCCGATCGCAGTCCACAGAGCGGCTGCCGCCTTCCACGCGAGGTTCTCATCGCCGAGCGGCATCACCGACGCGTCTCCATGCAGCGAGAATGCCTCGCGAGGTGCGGATTCGATCGCGAGCGTATCGTGCAGCGCGATCGTCTGAAAGATCGTCCGCAGCTCGCGATAGCCGTCGTCACGCCGACCGAGGACGCGAAGATCGAGATTGAGCTTCGCATGCGCCTTCAGGACCATTCGCATACCCAGGCTCCCCAGCCCACCCGGAGTCCGGGCTACTCAGGTTGGGCGTCGCGGAGCGGGCCCGATTGGCGCAGCTCCTCGACGGTAATGGGAACAGCGTTGGGAGGAACGTTGACGGTGAAAGCCGCCGCGGGCAGGTCCACGTTGGTCTCGACCTGGCTCACCGCGAGGCGCGCATCCACAGCGGGCGTCGAGCCAGACGCCTCGTGGCGGATACGAACGCGTTGCGGTTGCGCCCCGGCATGCTCGAGGAATTCTACCGACAACTGGCGGGTCGTGGCGGCCGCGAGCCGCCAGCGGTCCGTTCGCTGCACCCAGGCGACTCTGTCGTCGGCCAGATCGATCGCCGTCCATTGATCGCCGAATGCGTGTGCGCCCTTCACGTCCACGACGGGCCCCGGACAGCCGACGAGCCAGGCACGAAGGTCCGCTGGAGACAGGTCGAGTCCCGTGAGCGCGCCGATCACCTGGCTCGGTTTGGCATCGGTCAGCAGGCGCTCGTCGCGCGGCAGGATCAGCGTCGCCTTGTCGTCCGAACCCGCGAGGATGAAGAAGGGAGCGCCGAACGGAGCGACGGCTTCGAGACGGATCGCATCCGGCTCACGGAATCCCGCGTGCAGCCGACCACGCAGCCGCGTCTTCCCAACCTTGCCCGACAGTCCGATCTCGACCGTCAGCGAGTGGACGTTCGAGCAGTGCCCGAATGCTTCATGGACGATCGAGGACGAATCAGCGAGTGGAGTGGACGGGCCCTCGGGAAGCTTCAGCGTCTTTGGGGCACACGCAGCCGCGGCACAGACGGCCCAGACCAACATCCCCAGGCGCCAATGCCGGCCGACGAAGAGCACGCGTCGCGCCGCTTGACTAGCGCGCGCGGTCAAGCTTTTTCTCGATGCTCTTGACGTCGACCTGCTCGCGATCACCGTCGAGCGCGCGTCGCCACGCCGCGGTGGCTTCCTGGCTGCGGCCCATCGCCCAGAGCAGATCGCCGAAATGATCCTGCACGACAGAGTTGCCCGGCAGTTGATCGGCGGCCTGTCGCAGGAGCGGCTCGGCCTTGTCAAAGCGCTTCTGCTGTACGTAGGCCCAGCCCAGGCTATCCAGGTAGGAGCCGTTGCCGGGATCGATCGTCAACGCGCGCTCCACGAGTGCCACGGCTTCGTCGAGACGATCACCGCGCTCGGCGAGCATGTAGCCGAGATAGTTCAGCGACGGCGCGTGCAGGGGATCGCGGGTCAGCGCTTCGCGGAAGGCAGTCTCGGCACGCGTGTAGTCCTTCCTGCGCTCGAGCAGCGCGCCGCGTTCGAAAGGCACCCGAACATCGGAGGGAAACTTCTTCGCGGCTTCCTCGAGCACGCGATCCGCATCTGTCGCCCTTCCCGCATCGTCCAGCATTTGCGCGAGGGTCAACTGCGCGCCGACGTCGGTCGGATTCGCGGTGACGGCGTCCCGCATGATCACGACGGCGCGGTCCTTGCGGCCGGCCTGGCTCATCGCGCGCGCCTCGAGCTCGGCGTACCGCGGCTCAGTCGGCTGCTGGAGGCGCGCCGCGCGCGCGAGATCCGCCGCACGATCGGTCCTGGCGCGCCATCATATACGCCTGGATTAGCGACGTATCGAAGCTGCTGGCGCCTCCCGCAAGCGACCGCGCCCGCTCGAATGTCTTCACGGCGGCCGGACCAAGTCCGGCCTGGAGCTGCGCGAACCCGAGATGCGCGAGCAGCGCGAGCAGGTCGCGTCGGCCCTCGTCGTCTTTGTCGTCCATGCGGGCGACTGCCGGACCGAGGACATCCGCTGCCTTGCCGAACAGGCGCTGTTCCTCGTAGACCTGCGCCAGCGCAAACGGCCCCGTCGCACTCGACGGGTCGAGCGTCATCAGACGGCGTGCCGCCGCTTCCGCTGCCGCGTAGTCGCGGCGCTTCCGCTCCGCCATCGACAGGAGATAGAGGGGGCGCGCCTCGGTCGGTGCTTCGGCGATCACCTGCGTCAGGATCTCCTTCGCCTTCGTGGCGGCGCTCGCGTCGTCGTCGTCTTGCTGCAACAATGCCGCAGCCCATCGCGTTTTGACGTCCAGGCTCGTCGGGTTCACTCCGGCAAGCCGTTCGTAGGTTTTCGCCGCGTTCGCCCACAGCTTCTGATCCTCGTAGAGCTGTGCGAGCGTGGGCAGCAATCGGGGATTGCCGTCGGCGGCCTGCTCGACCGCTGCAATGGCCTTATCCGGATGCCCGAGCGACGATTCGGCGCGCGCGAGGAGGACGTACGCTTCCCCGGCGTCCGGCTCGTACTCGGTAACGCGATGCAGCACGTCCACGGCTTTCTGGTTATCGCCCAGACGCATGTACAGGCGAGCAAGCGCGATGTCGAGCCCGGTGTCCTGATCCGTTCCATCGGGACGGCGGCCACGCTCGAGATGTTCGATGGCCTGGCGTACGGTATCGGAATCGGCCGCCTTAGGAGCAGCTCCCTCCTCGGACTCGACCATCGACGCAAAGATCCCACCGAGCACACGATGTGCCTCGACGTTCTTCGGATCGATCTTCAGGGCCGCTTCGGCGGACTGGCGAGCCCCGGTCAGATTGCCCTGACGCGCATACAAGGCCGCGAGCTCGGCAGGAATATCTGCCGCGTGAGGATCCAACGTCGCCGCACGCTCGAATGCCGAGATGGCCGCGTCAACCTGACCGCGACCTTCCAGGTGCGTGCCACGGAGAAATTCGTAGTACGCCTCGGGACGCAGCGACGTGACCGAAGTGGGTGTCGACACGGATTGCGACCATGCATCACCCGTCGGCAAAACTAGCGCGAACGCGATGAGACAGCTCAGGTGAAGGGCGCGTGCCACGATTGGATCGATTGTTTCACGACTGCGCCGCGGTGTCAGCCGGGAGAGTGGTGATCCCAACGCGCGGGCGCCGCCGCAGTGACCGGGTTCCGGCTGAGCCCGGTGCGCTATAGTTACGATTCGGGTCGCCGCCGGCGGCCCACTCGGCTGAGGAGGAGTCATGCCCGTCGATCCGGAACTGCTGGCCATTCTGGCCTGTCCGGAGTGCAAAACCCCTGTCGTCCCAGTGAAGGATGGCGCTGGGCTGAAATGCGAGAAGTGCAAGCGCGTCTATCCGGTGAAGGACGACATCCCCGTGATGTTGCTCGACGAAGCGACCATGGAACCGTAGCGCTGCCTGGATTGCGAATTCTGCTCATTCGCCTGCGGCTGATCGGCGACGTCGTCTTCACGACGCCCGCCATTCGTGCCCTGCGCCGGCAGTTCCCCCAGGCTCACCTCACGTATCTCGTCGAGGAGCAAGCGGCCCCAGTCGTCGCCCGTAACCCGTATCTCGACGAAGTCATCGTCATCCCTCTTACGTTCGGCGCACGACGCGTTGTCGAAGACCTGCGAATTGGGCGCGAGCTACGACGTCGCGCCTTCGACGTGGTTATCGACTTTCACGGCGGACCGCGTGGCTCGTGGCTCACGTGGTTGAGCGGTGCGCCGCGGCGCGTCGGCTATACCGTCGTCGGCCGCAGCTGGATGTACACCGACGCGATCGACAGACCACGAGCGCTGCGGGCGCGGCATTCGGTCGAAAATCAGTGGGACCTGCTGGCGCCTTTCGGCATCGCACCGCCGGATCGTGTCGTCGATCCAGTCAACATGGCCGAAGCGCCGGCCGCGC
Organism: Vicinamibacteria bacterium; assembly: GCA_963800785.1. GTDB lineage: Bacteria > Acidobacteriota > Vicinamibacteria > Vicinamibacterales > JAENWD01 > JAENWD01. The sequence goes on along the minus strand of CAWDCH010000016.1, from coordinate 299,648 downwards.
GTCAGCGAGTCGACGCGGCGCTGACCTCAGCCAACGTCCCCGCGGATGCGCCGCTCGTCGTGCTGCACGTGAGTGCGGGGAATCCCTTTCGCCGCTGGCCACTCGATCATTTCGCGAAAACTGCGGCATCGCTCATCGTGAGCGATCCGCGGCGCTATGTGGTCCTGACCTCAGGTCCGTCGGAAGCGGATGCCGCGGATCGGGTCGGTCAGCTCGCCCGCGAAACCCTTCCGGGAGACCTCCGATCGCACGTCGCCCGATGCGGTGAATTCGGGCTCGGCGACCTCAAGTCACTTGTGGCACGCGCCGTGCTCTATATCGGGGGAGATAGTGGCCCGTTGCACGTGGCCGCTACAACCAACACTCCCGTCGTCGGCATCTACGGTCCAACGCTGCCGGCGCGGTCGGCGCCGTGGCGCGATCCCGCCACCCCAACCGAGTCGGTTGAGCTCCATGACCTGTCCTGCCGCCCTTGCGACCAGCGGATCTGCGTCCACGGCGATTTCAGATGCCTGTCCCGACTGACTGCAGGAATGGTCGTGGAGGCATCGGAACGAGCAATGTCTAAGGCGGGCGCGAAGCCAGTCGGCGACCCGTCGTCCGCCTCCGATGCCCCTTCCGATACAGGTGACCGGAGAGCCCCGGACGTGGCACACTTCGGGTGGCAGTCATGACCACGTTGACGCTGGTCGCGGGCGCACCGCCGCGGGACCGCCTCGAATGGGCGGCCGTCGCAGGACTTCTCGGCTTCGTGGCGGCTTTACAGCTGTCGATTGCCGCGGCGGGCATTTGCCTCGCGGTGATGCTGGCGTGCTGGGCCGGCACTCTGCTCGTCGGGCAGGAACGGTGGGACGCCCCGCGTTTCTTCTGGCCTCTTTTGATCTATGCGGCCTGGACGCTCGTGTCCGCGGCTTTCTCGCCGGACCCGCGTACGAGCTTCATCGATTCGAAACAGCTTGTCGTCTTCCTGATCGTTCCAGCGGTGTATCAGCTTGCCCGCGGAAATCGCGCGCTCACGGTCTTCAACGTCATCATCACCGTCGGCGCGGCGAGCGCGATCCTTGGCATCGTCCAGTACGGGGTTCTGAATTACGACCACCTTGGACAGCGGCCGCAGGGCGCGCTCGGCCACTACATGACCTACTCGGGCCTGTTGGTGCTCGTGATCTGCGCCGCGGTAGGCCGGCTGCTGTTCGACACGCGGCATTGTGCCTGGGCCGCCATCGTCATGCCATCGCTTGCCGCTGCTATCGCGCTGACATTCACCCGGAGCGCCTGGGTCGGTGTCGCTGCTGGCGTCAGCGTGCTGTTCATCCTGAAGGATCGCCGGCTGCTCGCGTTGTTGCCGATTATCGCGATCCTGTTCGCCGTGCTGTCGCCGGCCCGCATCAACGCACGCATGTACTCGATGTTCGACGTGAACGACCCGACGACACGCGATCGTATGGCGATGCTGAGGGAAGGGCGCGCCATGATCGCGGAGCATCCGCTCACGGGCGTCGGACCGAACATGGTCGAGCGTGTCTACGCGCAATACCGCGACCCGCTTGCTGTCGAGAAGGTGAACCCGCACCTCCACAACGTGCCAATGCAGATTGCCGCCGAGCGCGGCCTGCCGGCGCTGGCCATCTGGCTGTGTTTCGTTGTCACGGTCATATGGGACGTCTGGCAGAAGCTTCGCACCAGCCGGCATCGGTTCCTCGCGGCGACGGCACTCGCGGCCACTGCAGGCATGCTGTCCGCCGGCCTCTTCGAGCACAACTTCGGCGATTCGGAATTCCTGATGCTCTTTTTGGTGCTCCTGACCCTGCCGTTCGCCGCGGACCGGGCCGACGTGGCGTGAAAGCGCCATCCTTCCCAGCCCTGGACCAGGACCGAGCTCGCGCCTGTGCGGCGCATTTCTCCTCCGCCTCCGTCCTTGTGATCGGCGACATCATGCTCGATCAGTTTCTGATCGGGCGGGTGACTCGCATCTCGCCCGAAGCGCCGGTGCCGATCGTGCAGTTCGGCCGCGAGGAGAATCGCATCGGCGGCGCGGCCAACGTTGCGCACAACATCGTCGCGCTTGGCGGCCAGGCCGAGATCGTCGGGCTCGTCGGACGCGATAAGGCAGCATCGACGCTGCGCCAGGCGCTCGAGGACAGCGGACTGAAGACGGGTGGCCTCGTCGAGGATGCCGCTCGCCCGACAACGACGAAAGTGCGCGTCGTGACCGACCGGCATCAACAGGTCGCACGCATCGACTACGAGCAGGACGGAGAAGCCGCAGACGATGTCGAGGATGCCCTCGTCGAACGGGCGTCGGCGCTGGCGGCACGTGCGGGAGCGATCGTCGTCTCTGACTATCTCAAGGGATGCATTTCCAGACGGCTCGTCCGCGAACTCGTCGGCATCGCAAGGTCACGGCGCATCCCGCTTCTCGTCGACCCCAAGATCCCGCACATCGATTACTACGCCGGCGCGTCGCTGGTGACACCCAACCATCACGAGGCCGAGGTCGCGACGCACCTCCGGATACGGTCTGACGGCGAAGCGGCCGCAGCGGCGCGACGCTTCCGGCAGGAAGCGGGATGCGACGGGGTGCTGATCACCCGCGGCGAGCAGGGCATGTGGCTGCTCGACCAGGAGGTCGAAGGCGCTCTGCCCGCAACGGCGCGTGAGGTCGCGGACGTCACCGGCGCCGGCGATACGGTGATCGCGACGTTGGCCCTCGCGCTCGCGGCCGGCGCGACATCGCCGGAAGCCGCGCGCCTCGCGAATCACGCCGCGGGGCTCGTCGTCGCCAAATTCGGCCCGGCGACGGTCACCGCCGAAGAGTTGCTCGCGGTGGTGTGAGCATTTGGATGCTCGAAGACGTGCACCAGTAAGTGCCAACGGTGTTGACGCAAGCGTTAACCCAGCACTAACCGGCTGAGAAACAACCCGAACCACAACGCGACCGGACCCCAGGGCCAGGAGCGATCGAGGGCAACGGTCCATTTCTCGACGCGCTGCCACCGCGAACTCGCCAGGACAGTACCGCCGGCGGCGGCGAAGAAATACGCCGGGAAGACGTAACGATCGGCCTTCGTGTCACGAAGCGCGACGAGCAGCACTGTAACGAGGGCTGCGGTTCCGCAGAAGAAGATCCACCTTCGGTGGTCGTCGACCGACGCTTTGCCTCGGATCAACCAGGGCGACGCAAGCACGAGGCTCCCCGGTGCGGCGTACCACGCCACCCTTCCCAGATACCAAACCGCGTTCCAGATTTTGTCGAGCGGAAGCGGCAGCGACCCTGTCATGGTGCCCCCTTCGAGCGCGATACGCGGGCCGAGGTAGTACTCGAGAAACGACTGGCCGGTGGCCTCGACATAAAGACGCTCGTACTCCCACGCGACCATCGGCGTCACCACGATCATCAAGGCGATGCCGGCCCAGGCGACGCTGCGGTGCTCGGAGGACTTCTGTCCTGAAGCGACCATCCACAGCGCCGCACAGATCGGCGCCAGGAACGCAAAGACGCCTTTGACGAGCAGCGCGTAGACGTACCCACAGAGCGCCGCGAGCAGCCAGGCCGGATGCCGGCGCGCGCGATCGCTCCCGACGATCGCGAGAAGGAGGCCGGCCAGGAGCAGATATTCCTGGTTGGCGCGAATACGAAAGACGAACGCGATCGGCAGCAACTGCAGCGTCCACGCGAGGGATCGCGCGGCGTGCGGCGGCACCAGCCTCGACGCGAGAGCCACCAGCATCAGCAGGCTCGCGACCTGCGCCGCCAGCGTGATCACGAATGAGGCCTGAACCGGCGGATAGCCGGCACGGCCCAGAAGGGCCGGAAGGATGAACGTGCCGATCGGGTGCTCGCGAAACAGACCCTGCATTCCCCACGCCCCCCACCATTGAGGGGCGATCCATCGGCTGAGAGGCTCTGACGCCAGCTTCGACGCGATCGTGATGTACACGCGCGAGTCGGCATCGCGCGTCGTGAAGGATGTCACCGCCAGCAGAATGGCCGCGACGATCAGGGCAAGCAGCCACCAGGCGGCGGTGTGCAATCGAGGATGCGGCGGGGCGGACACGCCGCCCATGATACGCGGCTGCGGATGTCAGGCCGGAACGAGACGATCGAACGTGTCGGGCGGGAGGTCGGCCATCGAGATGGTCACGACGTCGGCATCGAGATGACCGCGCACACCCGCGATGCCGATCGTGCGCATCCCGCCTCGACGCCCCGCCTCCACGCCGACCGGCGCATCCTCGACGACGACGCAGCGCGAGGGCTCGACGCCGAGTTTCTCGGCGGCGCGCAGGAACACGTCCGGGTGAGGCTTGCCGTGCGCGACTTCTTCGGCCGAAACGGTTTGATTGAACACGTCGTGCAACCGCAGGACTTCGAGCAGGACCTCGATGTTCGCGGGAGGCGCGGATGATGCGACCGCCTGTCGCCAGCCTGTGCGCTGCAACGAGCGCAGCCAGCGCTCGATGCCAGGAAGAAGCGCAATCCCTTGCTCCCGAACCAATGCGCGGTAGCGCGACTCCTTCAGCTCGCCGATCCGCGCGATCTCGTCGAGCGGAAAGTCGTCACCGAAGTAGCGGCGAAGGATGCGATCGTTCCTGGAGCCGAACCAGCCATTGAACGATTCGCGCGTGAGCTCGACGCCGAGCTCCGCGAGCGCGTCGTGCCACGTGATCCAGTGATATTCGGCCGAGTCGATCAGCGTGCCGTCCATGTCCCACAGGACTGCGCGTGTCATAACCTCGGTAACCTGGGCAACCTGAGTAACCTCGGTGACCTGGGTTCAGTGCCTGAAGTGCCGGCGGCCCGTGAACACCATTGCGATGCCGTGCTCGTCGGCGGCCGACACCACTTCCGCATCCCGCATCGACCCGCCAGGTTGCACGACCGCCGTGGCACCGGCGGCGACTACCGCATCGAGTCCATCGCGAAACGGGAAGAACGCATCAGAGGCGACGACCGACCCGCGGAGCGGGCTGTCCGAGGACGACGCACCAGCCTTCTTCAGCACCGCCGCCTTGACGGCATCCACCCGGCTCATTTGCCCGGCGCCGATCGCAAGCGTGCGATCGTGCGCCGTGAAAATCACGGCGTTCGATTTCACATGCGCGCAGACGCGCCACGCAAACCGCAGCGCCCGCCACTCCTCGTCGGTCGGATGCCGCCGGGTAACGACCTGCAGGTTCGCTGGGCCCGGCCAGTCACTGTAAGCCTCGGAGACAACATCGCGTTGCTGCACCAGCACGGCGCCAAGGATAGACCGGACCTCCGGCGTCGTCGCTGCGCGTAGCACGTCGAAATCGACGACGACGACGCGCATGTTCGCCTTCTTCGCCAGGAGGGCGCGCGCACCATCCTCGATGGCTGGAGCGATGACGGCTTCGATGAACGTCGACGTGATGGCCTCGGCCGTCACGACGTCGATCGGGCGGTTCAGACCAACGATCCCCCCGAACGCCGCCAGAGAATCCGCCTCGCGGGCGCGCACGTACGCATCGAATGCCGAGGCGCCTGTGGCCGCTCCGCACGGATTCGTGTGCTTGATTACCGCGGCCGCGGGCTCGTTGAACTCGAGCACGATCCGCGCCGCGGAATCGAGATCCAGGAGGTTCGTGAACGACAGCTCTTTGCCCTGCAGAATCTCGACGGCGCCAAACCCCTCACGGGCGCGGGCGTACCACGCCGCTTTCTGGTGGGGATTTTCCCCGTAGCGAAGGTCCCGCAGCTTGGGCAGGTCGAGCGCCAGACGTGGCGGCAGCGACGCCTCGCCCGGCGCTGGTCGGACGAAATCGCTGTCGTCGGTGCTGACGGTTCCAAGGGTCGAGGCGATGGCGGCATCGTACGCCGCCGTGTGCGCGAACGCCTTCCGAGCCAAATCGAACCGGAACGCCGCCGTGGGCCCGTCCGGCGCGGCGAGCGCCTCGAGGACGGGCTCATAGTCGTGCGGATCGACCACCACGAGCACGTCACGGAAGTTCTTGGCCGCCGCCCGCACGAGGCTGGGGCCACCGATGTCGATTTGCTCGATCAGATCATCGAAGCCCACGTCCGGTCGCGCCGCCGTCTTCACGAACGGATACAGATTGACGACCACGAGATCGACCAGACCGATGCCGTGGGTCCGCGCGGCCTCGAGGTCTTCCACGTGGCTCCGACGCGCCAGGATCCCGCCGTGAACCGCCGGGTGCAGGGTCTTCACCCGACCGTCCATCATCTCGGGAAACCCGGTGACGTCCGACACGCTCGTTACGGCCAACCCCGCGTCCGCCAGAGCTTTCGCGGTGCCGCCGGTCGAGACGAGCTCGAAGTTGCGCCGGGTCAGCTCGGCGCCGAACGCGGCCAGACCGGTTTTGTCAGAAACGCTCAACAGTGCTCGTCGTGGCATGGATGCTCAAACCACTTATTCTAGCCCAACTATCCTTGGTTAACTTCCACATATATATAAAGATAGATTGACAAGTTTACGCTGAGTTGACATGATCGACCGTTAGGTGTCGGAGCGGGCTCAGACACCAGAGGGCCGCATTGGCGGTCCTTTTTTGTGCCCCCGCCGGACCATGGGTCGGGGGTCGGTAGGACTGAAGCGGCCGGCGCCATGACGGCCCGACCGCGGGAACTGCACGTAGGAAGAGAACGATGCGCATTACAGGCAAGGTCAAGTGGTTCAACAACGCTAAAGGGTACGGCTTCATCGAGCGTGAAGGCGGCAGCGACGTCTTCGTTCACTACTCGGCGATCTCCGGCGCGGGTTTCCGCTCGCTCGAAGAAGGCCAGGCGGTGGAATTCGAGATCGTTGACGGCCCCAAGGGCCCGCAGGCCGGCAACGTCATCAAGATCTGACGCTTCCGAAGCTGGCGCCCGGACGCTCCGGGCGCCAGCGCAGTTCCCCCATCACTCGTTCCCCTTCGCCCCTTTCAATCCTCGAGCAGTAAAGTTCACCTTCCCGTCCTTCACGGCGACGCGGAAGGCCACTTCGGGGCTGCCTTTCTGCTTCAGCCGTTTCACCTGATCTTTCACCAGCTCGCTGAATTTGTGAAACGGCACGGCTTCTTCGCCGACTTCGCGCCGGGCATCGGCGAGCCGATCGTACAGCTCGATCAGCTTGTCCGACTCGCGCATCGGATCGTTGAACGCGGCGACGTGGAGGATGCGGTCCTCCACCTTCTCCTTGCTTGAAGGCGCGGCGGGTCGTTGACTGAACGGGCCCGGACGTCCTTCCTCGCGTGCGCGCAGACCGCGGTCCCAGAGATCGATGAAGGTCTGGAAGCGTGACTGGAGCGTCGAGAAGCGAAACCGCTCGGCGTAGTTGGAGATGTGCTGCCGGTCGAGCCGGCGCACCAGGCCGGTCACGCGCGTTCGCGTATCGACCGGCGGACGCGGGAGGCGTCCGGCGAAATACATGTTGTATTCGATCTCGAGCTGACGGAGCTCCCCCTCGAGGATCTTCAGCTCGCGATCGAGATCAATAGCGTCGTCCACGAGCGGCCTAACGGAGAAGGAACCAGACGAGAGGCAGCCACAGCTCGCGCGCGTACGGCAGCGGCCGCCCATCGATGAGCACGTCGCACCCCTGGCGCTCGCCCACGATCTGGAACAGATCGCGCAGCGCCACCGCATCGGTCGAGTAGAACGTCGCACGGTGACGCAGCGTCGGGCCACTGCCCGACTCGCGATACTCGCGCGACTGCCGGGCAAGCTCGATGGCACGCGCAAACTCGGCACCGTCGAACGGCGCGAACGCCAGCGTGATGGAAAACGGTCCCCGCGGTCCGCCGAAGAGCGCGGCGTGCAGGTCGGGATCGAGCGCGGCCAGTTCCTCCGCCGTCGGCTCCTCAGGAAGTTCTGCGTACGGCCAGAACCGTTCGAGCGGTCGAGTGCGCGGCGTCTCGGGCTCCGACGGCGGCGAGTCAGGACTTGTATCAGGAGGCTGCGGCATGGCGAGACCGACGACCGTCTCAGAAGCCAAAATGGTATCCTGCCGCCTTTCTGCCGGCAAGCATGTCGGGCTATCGCGTCATTCCATCGCTCGATCAACTGCGGCGTCGGCCGTCCGTCGCTGCGCTCGAATCGCAGTATGGTCACGCCGCCGTCGTCGACGCACTGCGGGCTGAGGCCGAGGAAATCCGCCTTGCCGTCGGCGCCGGAGGCGCTCCCGCAACGAGCGACCTCGCCGCGGACGTGATCGTGACACGTGCCCAGGCGAGGCTGGCGGGAGCCGTTGCGCCATCGCTGAGGCGTGTGCTCAATGCGACCGGCGTCATCATCCACACCAATCTCGGTCGTGCCCCGCTCGCCGACGCGGCCATCGAGGGCATCGGCGCCCTGGCTGGCGGATATACGAATCTCGAATACGACCTGGGCCAAGGCGAGCGCGGATCGCGCGACGGCCACGCCGAGCGACTCCTCTGCCGTCTCACCGGCGCCGAGGCAGCGGTCGTCGTCAACAACTGCGCGGCGGCCACGCTGCTCGCGCTGGCCGCCCTGGCGCGCGGCCGAGAGGTGGTGGTCTCGAGGAGCGAGCTCGTCGAGATCGGCGGCGGCTTCCGCGTGCCCGACATCATGGCGCAGTCGGGCGCGCACCTCCGCGAGATCGGGACCACGAACCGCACGCGTATCGGCGACTACGCGCTGGCGATCTCGAACAGAACCGGCGCTATTTTGCGCGTGCATCCCTCGAATTTCCGGATCGAAGGGTTCACGGCCAGAGCGACACTCTCCGAAATTGTCAGCCTCGCGCATCAGTTCGACTTGCCCGTCGTCGAGGATCTCGGCAGCGGGTTCGTCGTGTCGCACGAATCGCTGACCACTTGCGGTCCCGAGGCCGCCGTGCCGCACGCACTCTCCCGTGAACCGACGGTGCAAAGCAGCATCGCTGCCGGCGTCGACGTCGTCTGCTGCAGCGGCGACAAGCTGCTCGGCGGCCCTCAGGCGGGCTTGATTCTCGGTCGCACCGCAGTGCTGGCTCGCATTCGCCGGCATCCGCTCGTGCGCGCGCTGCGCGTGGACAAGCTGACCTATGCGGCGCTGGAGGCAACGCTGATCGAATACGTCGCCGGGCGCGCCACCGAGACCGTACCCGTGTTGCGAATGGCGTTGATGTCGCAGGCTGCCATCGCGGCGCGCGCAGAGGCTGTCGCGGCGCGCCTCCGGCAGTCCGGCTACTCTGCGGAGGTGATCGAGGGCATCTCGACGATCGGCGGCGGCAGCGCGCCTGGAAGTGAGTTGCCGACCCGCCTGATCGCGCTCGAGTTGCCTGGCCATTCGGCCGATTCACTCGAAGCGAAGTTGCGCGCGCTCGATCCGGCGGTGATCGGGAGAATCGAGAACGATCGCGTAGTACTCGATCTCCGCACCATCGCTCCCCACGATGACGGCGAGCTGGCCAATCTGCTTGTATCGTTGTCGATCAACGCTTGATGTCACAGGGCCCTCGCGCTGATTCACGGTTTGATAAGCCGCCAGCGTCGACCGTCCCACTGCCACGTATCAGAAAGCCCTCCAATGCCGCCGTACAGAACGGTTCTGTCGCGTGCCTTTTCGTACACCATGACCGGTTGATAGCGGTGGCCTGGTGTCGGCCCTGTCAGCGGGATCTCGGTCCAGCGTGTGCCGTCCCACCGCCACATGTCGTTCAACGGTGCACCCGTGTGGGCCGCGGCGCCACTATAGAGCACGACCACGCCCGCACGTTCGTCGAAGACCATCCCGTGCGCGTATCGGCCTCGCGGACCGCTAGTGGCCGCCTGCTTCCACCGTTCTCCGTCCCAAATCCACGTGTCGTTCAGGAATACCTGGTGGTCGTCGCGTCCTGACGGCGCGCTGGCGCCGCCGAACAGGACGACCTGCTGCCGCTTGCTGTCGTAGACCATTGCGGCTCTGCCGCGGCCGATCGGGCCTTCGGTTGCCACGCGGCGCCATGTCTCGCCCTGCAGTTCCCAGGTATCGTTCGGCCACGGACCAGGTCGAACCGCCGGGATGCCGCCGAACAAGAGCACCCCCCCACGCCCGTTCTCGACGAGCGACTGGTGATCCCGCGGCGCGATGTCCGCGACTCGTCGCCAGCCATTTCGATCGCCTTCCCAGCTGTCCCCGACCACTTCCCAGCTGTCTGCATTGGACGATCTCTTCCTCGATCCGCCGGTGACGACGACCTTGCCGCGGCCGGCATCGTACGCGGCCGCGGCGTTCACCCGGCCGGGTGGCCCACTGTCGGTCACCAGCTCCCAGCTCGACCCGGTCCAGCTCCAAACCCGATCCCGCTGCCCGGCCACTGGATCGCCTGCGCCGCCAATGAGGACGACTCGTCCCAGTCGCGCGTCGTAGACCCCGAGCGCGTGATCCGTCCGCGGTCGTTCCGATCCTGGGTCATTGGCTGCCGTGCGGTCAGGCCTCACAGCCGGAGCGATACCAGCCAGAGCGAATACCAGGACGAATCGCAGTAACTCCATGCGCGATTCTCGATTCCCCCTTCGAATCGCACAAGCGAGATTTGACGAATACCCGGCAGTGGGGATGAACGCGTGTCCGTACGATTGGAGTAGTCAGTGGAAGAAAGGGGATTCAGACCTGGCGCAGGTCGGAGGGATGCGTCTCGATCCACTCAACTGACGTGGATCACCATGGCCTCGCCGCGCTCTGCAGCGGTCGCAACGAAGGTCCGCAGATCACGGAAGCCTTCGCGCAGCAGACCGATCGGATTGGGGTCCCCAGTGGCAGGTTTCCAGATGGCCCCTGGCGAAATGTCGAGCGCGGTCATCCGCTCGGCATCGAACCGGCGCGTGAACTCCTCATCGGAAACCGATCCGAGAAAGACAGAGAACTGGCGCACCTGGTTCGGATCGAGCAGCCGGGGCGGGCTGTCGCTATCGTCGTCGCCAATTTCTTCGCCGCCTCTGACCAGGAAACAGCTCGGAGGGTCGCCTTCCCAGACCGTGCCCGTGAAGATGTAGTGCAGGCCGTGCCATGACCCTTCGAGATCGAGCACGTTGCCGTCATCGAGCGCTGTCCCCTCCGGCGGAACCCAGTTGGGATCGACCTGGGTAATCTTGATACCGATCAAGTGCAGGATCCATCCCGTCAGCCCCTTTTCGCGTACTTCCACCACTGGTGGTGTCGAGGCTGGTGGAAAAAAGAGTTCTTCGACGGCTGCCGGACTGGCGCGCAAGCGCCCGATTTCGGATGCAGCGACCCTGTACAGGGTGCAGGTCATGCCCATGCGCGGATTCTACGCGTCATGCCCCGCTCCAAGGAATTGCGGATCGGCGCCGCCTCATAGAACGGCCCTTTCCTAGATCTCAGACTGCCTCACCGCAATAGCGCGTTCCGGCCGTCTTGACGGGGCACTCGCTTTTGATGTCAATTATTGCTACATCTTGCTAAATTTTGCTATCCTGCCACCGCGTTGACGGCCCAATGAACGTGTCGCTCACGCCGGAGCTCGAAGAGCTCGTGAATCAGAAGGTCCGCAGCGGCCTGTATCACACCGCTAGTGAGGTCGTGCGCGAAGCGCTTCGTCTCCTCAAGCAGCGCGACGACGAGGTGCGGCGAGCAGACCGGCAGGCAGGGTTGGTGGCCACAGCATCTGGCCAGACGCGCACCGGGCGCACGAGCAGCGGCACACGGCGGCGCAGCAAACGTTGAGCGGGAATTCGTGGCGGTTGCACTCGCACGAGGAGGAGTGAATGGCGCGGCTACACCGGCAAGCGGCAGTGATTCCGTATCGAATCCGCAAGGAACGCGTGGAAGTCGCTCTGGTGACGACGTCGCGGGGCAAGGGGTGGATCGTGCCGAAGGGGTCGGTCGATGAAGGGGAACGCCCTCGCGATGCCGCCATTCGGGAAGCCGAAGAGGAAGCCGGCCTCCTAGGCGTCGTCGGACGAAAACCGCTCGGACGCTACATCCACGAGAACGGCATGGGCCGCTGTCTCGTGGACGTCTACGCGATGCGCGTCACCGATGTCCTCGACCACTGGCTCGAAGAGCGACTCCGCCGCCGGCGATGGATGCGAGTCCCGGATGCTGCTGCATGTTTGCGCCAAGAGCTGCAGGCGTTCGTGACCGCGGTCGAAGGCGCGGCCGAACTCGATGCCTGACCGGACCGTAGCCATGGATCGCGACACCACACGCACCGCTCAGTCCGTCTACGTCGTCCGCGACGGCGTCTCTCCTTCGGCGATCGCGAGCAGTCTTCAGGCTCTCCTCGTCACGCGACATCACCCCATTGCCCACCATCGCTTCACAGTGCTGGACACATTCGACGGTCGCGTCGCGCGTGCGGGTGCGCGCCTCATCGCCAGCGCTGACGACAGCTTGATGAAGTGGTCGTGGCAGCCTGGCGGCGGTGGCAATCGCCTCGAAATCCAGGCCAGTCGTCCTGTGCACTTCGCCTGGGACCTTCCGAACGGTCCGTTCCAGCACTCGCTGTCCTCCGTGGTGGGCGTGCGCCGGTTGTTCTCGAAAGCGGAGGCCGAAGGTTACGGCTCGCAGCTCGACGTCCTGGACGAACGAACGAAGACGGTCGCGCGCGTTCGCATCGAGGCGCGCCGCGCCCGCTTGCCATTGTCGCCGGATGGCTGGCAGCCCGTGCCCACGACGATCACCGTGACGCGCCTGCGAGGATTCCAGCAAGAGTACGAACGGCTTGTCCCCGTGATCGAGAGCCGGCCTGGTGTGGAACGCTGCTCTGCCGCAGTGGACGACGTGATGCTGCGCGCGATTGGCGCGCCGGAACCGTTTGATGGGTCGGCTCTGTTCCTGGATCTTGCGCCGTCGACCCGCGCGGAAGGAGGGGCCCGACAGATCCACCTGGCGCTCCTGGGTATCATCGCGGCAAATGAACCCGGCGTGCGCGGCAGTCTGGATGTGGAGTTCCTGCACGACTTTCGCGTTGCGGTGCGGCGTACGCGCTCGCTTCTAGGGCAGGTCAAGCACGTGTTCCCGCTCGACGTGGTGACGCATTTCTCAACCGAATTCTCGTGGCTGGGTCGGCTGACGGGTCTACCGCGCGACATGGATGTCCTCGTCCTCAGTCTTCGGCTCGATCCTCAGGACTTGCCACCGGAGGATGTGGCGGCACTGACCGCGGCGCTCTGCGAGGTGCAACGGCAGGAGCACGGGCGGCTCGTCGAGGCGCTCGACAGCGATCGTTACCGCCGACTCGTCTCTGAGTGGCAGGCGTTTCTGCAACAGCCAATCGCATCCGAGCCGGTTGCGATCAATGCCTCGCGTCTTCTTACGCGAGTGATCGCCCAGCGCGCCTGGAAGCTGAGTCGACGGATGGCACGACTCGCAGCCTCCGTGAACGACAGCACGGATCCCGCGCACCTTCACGCACTGCGGATTGCCGCCAAGAAGCTGCGCTATGTCGTGGACGCCGCTCCGTCGTCCGAGGACGCAGCCGACCGCGAGCACATTCTCAGCGGCCTGAAGAGACTCCAGCGAGCACTTGGCGATTTCAACGACGCCGAGGTACAGGCGCGTCGCCTGCTCGAGTGCGGACGCGCGATTGGCGCGGACGGAGTATCGGCGGGCACGATACTGGCGGTCGGACGGCTGGCCGAGCGGGCGAGTCAGCGCGGCCACCAGCTGCGCCGCGAGGTCGCCAGGGAGGTCGCGCGGTTCTGCAGCGAGGACATGCGCGCAGCCTGTCGTCGGGCGTTCAAGCGTCGCGGCAAGACGGAGACGTGGGCATGAGCATTGTTGCCATTTACAACTTGAAAGGTGGCGTTGGAAAAACGACAACGGCGATCAATCTGTCGTTCCTCTCGGCGGCCGCCGGCGCACGGACGCTGCTGTGGGACCTCGATCCGCAAGGGGCCTCCAGCTTCGCCTTTCGCATACACCCCAGCGTGGCGGGCTTCGGGAGGAAGAGCCTGGAGACCGACCGGACGCTCGCGGCGGCAATAAAGGAGTCCGACTTCGAGCGACTCGATGTGCTGCCCGCCGACTTCGCCTATCGCAAACTGGATCGACTTCTCGGTGACCGCAGCAAACCGGCGCGTGTGATTGCCGATCTGCTTCGGGCGCTCGGACGCGATTACGACGCCATCTTCCTCGATTGCCCACCAGGCTTTTCGCTGTTGACCGAAGCGGTATTCGCGGCCTCTCACATCGTGCTCGTCCCCACGATCCCAACGGTGCTCTCGCTGCGAACACTCGCGCGCCTCGTCAGGTGGGCGCACCGCAAGGATGGCGCACCGCTGCTCGTCGCCTTCCTCAGCATGGTGGACCGCCGCAAGGCCCTGCACCGGCGAATCTGCCAGTGGGCGGCGCACCATCCCGATGTGTTCGTCAGAGGGCACATCCCTTACGCGAGCGTCGTCGAGCAGATGGCGGTCCGGCGAATGCCGCTGCCGGCGTTTGCTGCTGGAGATCCAGTCGAAATCGCCTTCCGAACGATCGGAGAAGCCGTTCGGGCGTGCCTCCAAACCAGGGCCGGTTCGAACGCCGCTGACCCAGGCACAGATGTTCCCTTGTATGACGCCATCGAGGCCCTCATCGGCGAGCTCGAATTGGGGAGCAATCTAGCGGATCTCGATCGTGAAAACGCGTCCGGTCAATCGAGCGGGCCACCCTCTGCGACAGATAGTTTGCAGGTCGTTCACAGCTTCGATACCGATCGACGTGACCTAAAGCGGACGGCGAACGTGCTGGAACTGCACGAGCGTTCCGGGAGCTTTCAGATTGTCGCCGCGCGCTCCGACGCCACGGTGGGGGAAACGGATCGCGTCGACGCCGTCCGGGCACAGGTCGACGCCCGATGGGCAATGCAGATCCTCACGGGGGCCATGTCTCCTCTGACGGCGCTCGAGCGTCGGTTGGGCCAGCCTACTTCGTCGCTGGTCTCAAAGATACAAGCCGCAGTGAGCGAACGGACGCTTCGACGAGTCAGCTCACTGGGCGTTGAGAGCAGACACCCGAGGAGCCTCACCTACGCGGCGAGCCACGCGGATGTGGCCGCTCCGTGACTACCTCGTCATCGACACGCTCGACCACGAGCTGAGTTTCACCGGCTGCTCAGCCACGGAACCCACGCCTCTTTCGCGGCGTCTCACCTTGTATTGGCAACCCCCGCCAGGCATTCTCCCTGCCCGCACTAAGTTTCGCGGCGCACACGAGGTCAGTTGAATGGGAGACGGTTCATGATGGATGCGCGCATCGTGACAACACTGCAAGACGGGACACCGGCATCATGTCCGCAGTGTGGTGATGCCGAGCATATGCGTCCCGTCGTCGTGCGCAGCGTCGAGCGCGGCGTGCGCTACTGGGGTTGCGAACGGTGTGGCTTCGTGTGGGGCGTCGTCGAGCGACACCGCGAGTAGCCATAACCGGACGCCACTCGCACCTGACGAATTTCAGTCGACCCTCGACTTGAAGGTCAACTTCTTCCGTCAGGTCCGACCAGGTCGGATCGTGGGCAGAGGGCCGGCGTATCGTCCAAAGTACTGGTGATGTCGCGCATCTCGAGGCGCCCCTGGCGAATGCGGATGGCGCCACGATAGCCACCGCTACCGCCATTGCTCGCGTGATCCCATTGGCGGACGCGCCGACCGCCGTCTGATCCCTTCGCTCTTGCCCTCGCCTCCGGGTCTGAACGATCGGCTGTGCTCGCCGTGCGTCTGGCTGATCCATGGGGCTTGGCCCCAGTCGTGAAGCGACCGCACCTGCCCAACATGGCGGCGCGGCACGAACCTCAGGCATCCATCCCGCCGTCCTAACCCGTGCGACTGGTTGACTCCCGGCAAGACTAGCTCGTACCCTTCGGCGGCATTTCGCCTCTTCAATGGAGCTAGGAGAGCTGGCCATGCACCGCCCGAGCGCCCAGGAGTTCCTTCAGGCCCTGCTCGAAACGCTGGATGATCTGCCGGCGGATTTTGCCAGTCGTTTCCAGGAGATTCTGAAGAAGGACGAGGCCGACCGATCGCAGGCAATCCGTCAACTCTTCGAGGAGTTCGCCGGTGACTGAAAAGGTTCAGCGGATCGTCATGCGCGCGTTCCGCGGAATTCCCGGCGAAATGACCGTGGATTTCGGGAAGGGCGACAGCATGGTGATCTACGGGGACAACGGTACCGGAAAGAGCACCATTGCCGATGCGCTGGAGTGGTACTTCACGGGCGGGATCGAGCTTCTGTCCCATGAAGGACGCCAGCACGCCGTCAGCTATGTGGGCGGCGAGAATCACGACGTCACCTCGGTCGAAGTTTTCACGAATGGCACGCTCGGTGGGAAGGTCGTCATCCCCGACGAGCGGAACGTTGAGACATTCCACGCGATCCGCCGCGAAACGTTTCTGCTTCGCGGACGGACGCTCGCGGACTTCATCAACAAGACCAAAACGGAGAAGTGGAAAGCTCTGGTCGAAATTCTCGGCCTGGACGCGATCGAGAATCTTCGAGAGGACCTTCAGCGCGCACGGAACGAGCTTCGGAAGCTGTCCAAGACGGGCGAGGAAGAAGTCCGATCGTACCAACGAGCCCTGGCTTCGGGAACCGAGAAAGTCAGCGACGACACGGTTCTCGCCAACCTCCAGCAGATCTGCTCGCTGCTCGGTGTCGATCCACCCCAGTCGCTCGATCAGGTGGTCGATCCGTCGTGGCTGACGGCGGCGGTTGGCGCTAGTGCAACGGTGTCAGAGGGCTCCGACCGCGAGACGCTGTTGGCGGAAATCAAGACGCTGAGCCCACCAGCCTTCGACAAAGGTGCTGTCGAAGCCTGGAACGTCCTCGTGTCCTCCGACCGGGCGAGGCTGCTGCCGCGCGCATCGTTGGTGCGTGAGGCGAAGCGTCTTTTCGAAACCGGGTCGATCGACAAGGGACGCTGCCCGCTGTGCGGCCAGAAAGTGGATCACAACAGCCTGGCGCAGCGAATCGAGAGTGCTTTGGTAGACGTAATGGAGGCGTCCCGGGATCTCGACGGGGTCCGAGATCCGGTGACCCAGCTGGCGGATGATCTCGAGGCGGCGCATTCGAAGCGGCTGTCGATTCAAGGTCGCGCCCCCGGCATGGCGTTCGAGTTGCCACCGGTGCCCGGCATCCCGCACGATGCGCTCAGAAACAGCGTTGACACGCTCGCGCCAGTCAAAATCGATGCGATCACCAGCGCGTTGTCCGACGTCCGCAAGTGGGATCGGTCGGCCGGCACCCTCGCACAAAAGGCGTTGCCCGCGAAACCCAGCACGCGCGACACGCAGCTCGTCATGCTGGCCGCTTTATGCCAGCAGGTGAATGCCTGGCGGCTGGCAGAGAAGAAGGCCGCCCGCGCTCGCCGCGCGCTGGAACTCGCCGAGCGCATCTTTGATGCGTATCAGAACAAGCAGAAGGAAGACCTCACAGAGCTCCTGAAACAGATCAGCCGCCGTGTTGCCGAGATCTACGCTGCGCTCCATCCGGGCGAGGACCTCGATGCGGTCAGTGTCGAACCGTGGACGGCCAAGGGCATCGAGCTGGCCATCGAATTCCATGGCTCGCGGCAGCGGCCGCCTCATGGCGTGCTCAGCGAGTCTCATCTGAACTCGCTGGCGATAGCGCTCTTTCTGGCCACGGCGGGAAGCTTCAACGAGCAGTTCGGATTCCTCGTGCTCGACGACGTGATCAACAGCTTCGACGTCGAGCATCGCGGACGGCTCGCCGAGCTGCTCGCAGACGGGTTCTCCGAATGGCAGCTCATCGTCCTGACTCATGATCAGCCGTTCTTCGAGCATTTGAGCCGACGGGCGCCATCCTGGCGCAGGCTCGAGTTCACCTCCTGGAGCCACGCCTCCGGGCCGAGGACGACACAATACGAAACGACCGATATTCTCCGGGATGCGCGCGAGCGTCTCGACCGCGGAGACACCCACGATGCTGCCGCGAGGGCGCGCCGGGCACTGGAGGAGCTGCTCCAGGAAGTGTGCGAGGCGCTGTGGGCGCCGCTCCCCTTCCGACGTGGTCAGGCGAACGACAAGCGAGAGATCGGCGAACTGCTCAGGGGCCTGCGGCGTACTCTTAAGGAGCGGGCGAAACCCCAGTTGGAGTCGCTCGAGCCGCTCCTGAAGAATCTGGAGGCCGATGTCGGCGCCACGCTGAACGTCGCCGTCCATGCCAGCCGCAGCCGTCCTGGCGGGAGCGAAGTGCGGGCCGCGCTTGAGCGCATAACGGCGCTGGACGACACATGGTCGTGCCCCGAGTGCAGAACACGCGTCTGGCATCGTGGAAACGCCGACGCGGGACGCTGTAAATGCGGCCAGAGCTCATTTCCGCCGGTTCGCCTCGAGGCAGGACCGTGAGGCCGAGCGGATTGTGATCGGTCAACAACTCGGCAACTACGTCGTCCTCACGGAACTCGGTCGTGGGGGTATGGGGGACGTTTACGTCGCCCAGGACACCCGACTCGATCGGCGGGTGGCGCTCAAGCTTCCTCGTCGCGACGTTGCCGCGTCCGTCGATCGGCTCACGCTGTTTCAACGCGAAGCCAAAGCTGCGGCCGCCCTCAATCATCCCAACATCGTGCACCTCTATTCCGTGGAGGAAGCCGATGGCCTAATCTTCATGACCATGGAGCTCGTTCATGGCCGGAGCCTGCGCGACCTCTTGCGCGGGGGCGCCCCGCTGCCGCTCCCGAAAGTGTTCGCCTTCGCTTGCCAGATCGCCGAGGGGCTCGCGTGTGCTCATGCTGCCGGAGTCCTGCACCGCGACTTGAAGCCTGCCAACGTGATGATTACCGACGACGACCGGGTCAAGATTCTCGACTTCGGCGTGGCGAAGTTCTTCAATCCTGTCTCGATGTGGGACCCGGACGCCGCGACGACCACGAGAAAAGGGGCGACGACGACGAGAGAGGTCTCGAGCGGCGGAATGACGGTTGGCACGGTCGGTTACATGTCTCCCGAACAAGCGCTCGGAAAGACCCTCGATGCCCGTACCGATCTCTTCGCTCTGGGAGTCATGCTCTTCGAGATGGCGACCGGGAAAACGCCGTTCGTGGGCGACACGCCGGCGGCCATCTTCGATCACCTTTTGAACCGGCAGCCCCTCTCACCGCTGACGCTGAATCGGGAGCTCCCAACGCGGCTGGCTGGCATGATCGAGAAGGCGCTCGAGAAGGACCCTGAACGGCGCTATCGGTCGGCAAACGAGTTCCTCGAGGACTTGAGACGCGTCGATCCTTCGAACGCTCGCGCTCCTGTTCGGAGTTTCGCTGCTTCACCAAGACAGACGGCAACGGCCGAGGGCGGCGAAGCCGACCGCGGTCTGCCGGCCTCCATCGTCGTGCTTCCTTTCGTCGATATGAGCCCGGAGCGCGATCAAGAGTATTTCTGTCATGGCATCACAGAGGAGATCATCAATGGCCTGTCGAGAGTGCCTGGGTTGCGTGTGATCTCCCGCACATCGGCGTTCGCGTTTCAGGGCCGTGATCTGGAGGTCACCGAGATCGGGAGGAGATTGAGAGTCGGAACGGCGCTCGAGGGCAGCGTTCGGAAGTCAGGCGACCGCGTGCGCATCACCACGCAGCTTGTCGATACCGATGACGGTTATCAGCTCTGGTCGAAGCGGTTCGATCGCGAGCTGTCGGATGTCTTTGAGATTCAGGACGAGATCGCAGCGACTGTTGTGATTGAGCTCCAAATCGGACTTGCCATTCAGGCGCCGGCGAAGCCGGCATCATTGGACATCCAGGCGCATGACGCCTACTTGAGAGGGATGTACGCACTGAACAAATGGACCGGTGAATCGATGCAGCGGGCTATCGCGGACTTCCGCGACGCCATCGCCCGGGATTCCGCCTTCGCCCCAGCGTACGTCGCCCTTGCGGAAGGCAACATGTGGTTGTACTCCGGCCTTGGCGTCCTCTCAGCCAGCGACGCTGTGCCCGAGGCGCGATGGGCCGTTGAGAAGGCGCTGGAGCTCGATCCGACTCTCGCCGATGCTCACAGGATTCGTGCCCTCATCGCCATGAACCACGACTGGGATCGAAAGGGAGCGGAGGACGCGCTCGCCTGCGCCCTCCAACTCGGTCCCGGTTCGGCGGCAGCGCATTTCTGGAACGCGTGGCGGCTCGCGCTTCTTGAAAGGCGGTATGACCAGGCGCTCATCGAACTGCAGGAGGCGGAGCGGCTGAATCCGCTTGATCTCCAGTTGAAGACGCAGATCGGCTACGTCCACTATTTCCATCACCACGTCGATCGCGCGATCGACCAGTTCGAAAAGGTCCTGGCGCTGGAGCCGACGTTCGGCTTTGCGCACTATGCTCTGGGTGACGCGTGCACGCACAATGGCGAGTTCGAGCGGGCCATTACAGAATTCAACCACGCGATCGCCCTGACCGGCAGGTCGGTGAACCATGTCGGCGTTCTCGGCTACGCGTATGGCCGCTCGGGTAATCGCGAGCGAGCGAAAGACCATCTCGAGGAGCTCACGGCGCGCGCCGCGCGGAGCTATGTGCCGGCGATGTGGATCGCCCTGATCCACCTGGGGCTGTCCGATCTCGATAGCCTCTTCGACTGCCTGGACCGCGCGTTCGATGAACGCGACGGTTCGTTGATTCTGATTTCGGCCGCGCTCGAGTTCGACCCGGTGCGCGAGGACGACAGATTCAAGTCGCTTCTAGAGAGAATGGGACTTGGACATCTGGCGTCCTCACGAAACGACTGAAGTGCAGAACGCAAGGTCCATACAAGTCACTGAGGTCCGGCCGTACCATCCGGCAGACCGGTCAACCGTCGAGAACATCGCCTACCGCACCGGGTTCATGGGTGAAAGCGCGGAGGCTTTCTGGCGGCATCGTCAGTCGTTCGCGTCGATCTGGATCGCGCCCTATCTGGATAAGCAGCCTGACTCGACCTTCGTCGCCACCATGGACGGACGAGTCGTGGGATATCTGACTGGCTGCATGGATATGGCCGATTTCCAAGGTCCCGACTCGGTGATGGCGAAGGAGATTTCGCGACACTGGCTCATGTTCCGCAGAGGCGTGGCAAGGTTCCTCTGGCGAGCGATTGGCGACCGAATACTGGACAAGTGGCGCGGTCACCTGGCTGTCAGAGGCGAACTGCATGACCCTCGTTGGCCATCGCACTTACACATCAACCTGTTGCCCGAGGCGCGAGGCTCCGGACTGGGACGCGCGCTCATCGACGCATGGTTTGCTCGACTGAGGGAGATCCGGTCGCGGGGGTGCCACCTGGGTGTCATCGCCGAAAATCAGCGAGCGGTTGGCTTCTTTCGGGCGATGGGATTCGAGCCGCACGGGGAACAGCTGCCGATTCCGGGGATGCGCGGCCGCAGCGGCGAGCGATTGCATCAGCAGATGATGGTTCGTACGACACCGTAGTGCTCACCATCAGTTCGACACGTCCGCTGCCGCCTTTAGAAGCCAAGACGTCCACGAATGTCACTGATTCGTGCGGATAGCTGCACCCCATCACACCGGCCGCGAAGGTGACACGGATCTCGCGCCGGATGGTTTGCCGCTGGACGCGCGCCTCGACATGGCTGGCTGTAACCGTATGTGTCGCGATGTGGCGGAAATTACTACGACGCTTTCTTCGTCGGCCATGACCAGGGGCTCGTGGTCATCGGGGATGTCTCGGGCAAAGGCGCAGCGGCGGCACTCGTCATGGCGAGCTTCCAGGCGATCGTTCGGACGCACGCGGGCGAGTTGCCAGCTGTGCGAGCTTGCCGCCCTCCTCGATCGCCACTTGCAACGATACGGCCGCGGCCACTATGTCACGAGCGTGCTCGCGCGGCTGGACGTCTCATCAGGCGTCCTGACGTATGTCGCTATTTCAGAACAACTCGGAGGTCGGGGACGCACAGGCCGACCTGGGCGGCCGGTTCCCGGTAAAGATCGGGCACGCCCTTCGTGGCAGAGGTATCGACGTACACGACGCTGCCGGGGGTTGCCCCCGGATTTGTCTGACGGAGCGCCGCGACGTACCGCTCATAGGGCAACGTCCGGGCTCGAAATCCATCGGCTCCCTTCTTTGCGAACACGGCGAAGCGAACCGTGAGAACGGCCACCGCGGCGATCGTCAGCAGGCGCGCCGCGCGGACAGACACGCGCGCTCGTGTAAGGCGCTCCATCGCGAGGACGAATTCGGCGAGGAGGAGCGCGAACCCAAGTGCCGGAAGATAGAGATATCGCGAGACGTTCCCCCACGTAAAGAACGATGCCGGCAGAATGGCGACCAGAATCCAGATGACGAAGAACTGAATACGCGGAGTACCACGAAGGAGCAGCGCGCCAACGACTACGACGATGGCGACGTAGGTCGGAAGCACGCGCTTACCGATGTACAGCGTGACGATGTAGTCCAGCACATGAGGGATCGCATGCCACCCGAAGGCGTAATGCCCCTCCCGCACGAGATAGCTCCGCGTGTTGACCTCGTAGGCGAGGAACAGATAGCAGACGAGCAGAACGGCGAATGGCAGGTATTTCACCAGACCTCGCCGCGCGACAGCGAGTGCCCGCCCCACGATGCCCTCCTCGGGCCGAACCGTCGCTTCGAGCGCCATCATCATGGGCAGAAGCGTCGCCGAGCTCTCGTGCGTGAGCAAGCACGCGACAAAACTCGTGAGCGCGCCGAGGTAGAAGCCCCTCCGACGCTCCTGCAGATAACGCAGGTGCATCCACATGGCGAGCGCATACCAAAGTGCCGGCAGAAGATCGGTGATCGCGCCAACCCAGGCGACCGCCTCGAAATGCCCTGGTAGCACGCCGAAGAAGATGGCGCTCAGCCAAGCGAAGGTGACGTTTGCGGTCAGCGACCGCGCGAAGAAAAACAGGATCAATGTACACAGCAGATGGATGACGATGCTGGCGACGTGGAACGGCGCCGCGGCACAGCCGAACAGCTGCAGACCGGCGTAGAAGTACACCTCGATGACCGGCCGATAGAAGTGGTCGGTACTGTGACAGATCGACGAGCTTCGACCAGTGAAAGTGCTGCGAGCGCTGCAGCCAGTGGAAGTCGTCGTTGAAGAAGTAGCTGGCAGCGGCGCCCCGGTAAACCAACGACACCGCCGCGGCGATGCCGGCCGCGGCGGGCCAGCCGAGCTTCAAAAGATTGTGCTGACCGACGCCGCCGCCAGATCGAGCACGCGGGTCGGGAGAATACCGAGGTAGAAGAGGGCGATTGTGGAGGCGACGAGCGCCACGAACGGCACCGCGCCAACAGGAGGTCGAGGCTCCGCGTCAGCGGGCTCGGCCATGTACATCATCACGACCACGCGCAGGTAGAAGAAGACGGAGACGACGCTCGACAGCATGCCGACCACTGCGAGGTCGTAATAGCCGGCGCGCACGGCGGCGCTGAAGATGTACCACTTGCTGACAAAGCCGGCCGTCGGCGGAAGGCCGCCCAGCGACAGCAGGAACACCGTCATCAGGCCGGCCAGCGCCGGACGCGAGTACCAGAGCCCGCTGAAATCGCGCAGCTCCTCGTGCGCGCGATCAGCCGTTCCCAGCAGCGCGATGATGCCGAAGGCTCCGACGTTGGTCACCGCGTATACCAGCAGATAGAAGAGGATCGCGGCCTTCCCTACTTCGTTCGCGGCCACCAGGCCGACCAGGAGATACCCGGCGTGCGCGATGCTCGAGTAGGCGAGCATGCGCTTCAGGTTCGTCTGGGCGACGCCGACAATCGTCCCGACGATCATCGTGAGGATGGCGAGCGCCCACAGCACCGGCACCCAGTCTGCGCGCATTGGCTCGTACGCTGAGAGGAACACGCGTACGAACGCGGCGAACGCCGCCGCTTTTACGCCGGTGGACATGAAGCCGGCGACCACCGTCGGCGCGCCTTCGTAGGCGTCCGGCGTCCACATGTGGAACGGCACCGCCGAGATCTTGAAGCAGAAGCCGACGAGCAGCATGCCGACCGCAAACAGCATCATCGGCGTGACGTGCATGCCCTCGGCCGCCATCCAGGTGCCGATGCGGTCGAGACGCGTGGACCCGGTCAGCGCGTAGGTCAGCGCGGTGCCATACAGGAAGAACGCGCTGGAGAAGGCGCCAAGCAGGAAATATTTGAATGCCGCCTCGGTGGACTGCGGCGAGTCGCGCCGCAGGCCAGTCAGGACGTAGACCGCGAGTGAAAGGATCTCGAGCGCGATGAAGATCGTCAGGAGATCGGTGGCCGTGGCCATCATCATCATCCCGGCAATCGAGAAGAGCGTCAGCGTGTAGTACTCGCCCGCAGGCAACCCCTCGCGGCGAATCGTCTGCCCCGACAGCGCGATCGTCAGCAACCCGACGATGCAGAGGATGATGCTGACAAAGAGACCGAAGTTATCGGCGCGAATCAGGCCGAAGCTGGACGCGTTCCGGCCCCACAACAGAATCGACCCGGCGAGACCGAACGACAGGCCGATGACCCCGAGGCCGCCGATCGGCATCTGCTCGCCCTTGCCACGGAAGGACTCGGCCACCATGGCCGCGAGCGCCGCCAGCGTGACGCAAACCATCGGAACGATCGCAGCGAACGAGGAGTCGAGCATCAGCGTCCTGATTCCGGCGGGGCTGAAGCTCCGCCTCCACGGGGAAGCAATGCCCCGCTTCCACGTGGGAGCGAAGAGACGACATGCTCGACCGGCGCCAGCCGCTCGACGACCTTGTCGACCGCCGCGGCGGTCGGCAGCAGGAACACGTTCGGAGCCAGACCCATGAAGATCGCCATCGCCACGACCGGCCCGATGACGAGCCACTCGCGGACCGACAGGTCGGGGAGCTTGCGGTTCTTCTCGTTGGTCACGTCACCGTAGTAGACGCGCTGCACCATCCACAGCATGTAGACCGCTGACAGGATCACGCCGGTCGCCGCGAACACCGCGTAGCGCGGCTCCCAGCGAAATGCGCCGAGCAGTACGAGGAACTCGCCGATGAAGCCGTTGAGGCTCGGCAGGCCAATCGACGAGAGCGTGATGATCAGGAACACCGCGGTCAGCCGCGGGACGACGCCTTTCAGCCCGCCGTACTCCGAGATCAGGCGCGTGTGCCGCCGATCGGACAGCATGCCGACGAGAAGGAAGAGGCCGCCGGTGCTGACGCCGTGCGCCACCATCTGATAAATCGCCCCCTGCATGCCATTCGCGTTCAGCGCGCAGATCCCGAGCACGACGAACCCAAGGTGGCTGACCGAGCTGTAAGCCACCAGCTTTTTCATGTCGGGCTGCACCATCGCGACGAGCGCGCCGTAGACAATCCCGATCACGGCGAGCACCGCGATGTAGGGCGCGAAGAAAATCGCCGCGTCGGGGAACAACGGGAACGCAAACCGGATCAGTCCGTAGGTGCCCATCTTCAGCAGCACGCCGGCCAGGATCACCGAGCCCGCCGTCGGCGCTTCCACATGCGCATCCGGCAGCCACGTGTGGAACGGGAAGAGCGGCACCTTGATCGCGAACGCGACCGCGAAGGCGAGGAAGAACCAGTACTGCGTGGCCGGCGCGATCTGCAGCGACAGCAGCCGTGCGTAGTCGAACGAGTAGCTGCCGGTCGCCTCGCTGTGCAGGTACGCCAGGCCGAGGATGGCGACGAGCATCAGGACGCTGCCGGCCATCGTGTAGAGCATGAACTTGATCGCGGCATAGATGCGGCGGTCGTAGCCCCACACCCCGATCAGGAAATACATCGGGATGAGCATCGCGTCCCAGAACACGTAGAACAGGAACAGGTCGAGCGCCAGGAACACGCCGATCATGGACGCCTCGAGCGCGAGGACGAAGAAGGTGAACTCCTTCGTCTTCTTCTCGATCGACTCCCACGAGGACAGGAGCGAGATCGGCGTCAGGAATCCGGTGAGGACGACCAGCCACAGGCTGATGCCGTCGACGCCGATGTAGTAGTCGATGCCAAACGCCGGGATCCAGGGCACGCGCTCGACGAACTGGAACTCGGACGAGGCGCCGTTGAAGCGCGACCACAGCAGCAGCGTCAGCCCGAACGTGACGAGCGACACGACCAGGCCGACGCGCTGGATCAAGCGCGCGCCCTGCTCGTCGCGATTGGGGATGAGCAGAACGAGCAGGCCCCCGATCAGGGGGACGGCGATGATCAGCGTGAGCAGGTGCGTCGTCATGGACTAGAAGGTCGCGCCCTGCGAGAGACGCCACAGGTAGAAGCCGAGGACCAGCACGACGCCCAGCGTGAGCGACGCGGCATAGACGCGCACCGAACCGGTCTGCAGCCGCCGCAGCAGGCCGGCGCTGGTGGTGACGAACGCGCCCGCCCCGTTCACCGCCCCGTCGATGACTTCGGCATCGACGACCTTCCAGAGCGCGCCGCGCGAGAACGCCACGATCGGCCGCACGATGACCGCGTCGTAGAGCTCGTCGATGTAGTACTTGTGCAGCAGAAGGTCGTGCACCGGCGCCGCCGATTCGGCGACGGCGTCCGCGGCCGACGGGTTGCTCATGAAGAAGTACCAGGCGATGCCGATGCCGATGAACGCCACCGCGATCGACACCGCCATCAGGGCGTACTCGGTGGCCTCACTGTGCTCGGCCTCGGTGGTCGCCGCGCCATGCGCCGCGCGGGGGGCCTCGCTTGGTTCGCCCGAGGGGGCGGGCTCGGTTCCCTCGCTCTCTACCGTCAAAACACTGTGGCGAGCCTCGAAGCTGGGTTCCAGGTAGTGCTCAATCCGATTGCTGCCGCCCAACGCCGCGGGAACGCCGACGTAGCCGGCGACGACGGAACCGACGGCCAGCACGATCAGCGCCAGTGCCATCGCCGGCGGCGCGTCGTGCAGGTGACCGTCGGCGGCGTGGCCACCGCCGTGCCCGTGCGCCGCGTCATGCCCGTGGACATCGCCCGTCGCCAGCGCATAGCGCGGCGCGCCGTGGAACGTGAGGAAGACGAGGCGGAACATGTAGGCGGCAGTCAGAAGCGCCGTCAGCACGCCGACAACCCAGAGCATCGTGTGACCGCTCAAAAACGTCTGCGCCAGGATCTCGTCCTTGCTGAAGAACCCGGCCAGGCCCGGCACCCCGGCAATCGCGATGGCGCCGATCAAGAATGTCCAGTAGGTGATCGGCAGCTCCTTTTTGAGCCCGCCCATCCTGCGCAGGTCCTGCTCCCCATGGAGCGCGTGGATCACCGCACCGGAACCGAGGAACAGCAACGCCTTGAAGAACGCGTGCGTATACAGATGGAAAATGCCCGCCCCGAACGCGCCGACGCCCATCGCCAGGAACATGTACCCGAGCTGCGACACGGTCGAGTACGCCAGCACGCGCTTGATGTCGTTCTGGACCAGGCCGATGGTTCCGGCAAAGAGCGCCGTCGCCGCGCCGATGACCGCCACCACCTGCATCGCCTCGGGCGCATGGCTGAAGAGAACGGCGTTCCGCCCAATCATGTAGACGCCCGCGGTCACCATCGTCGCCGCGTGAATCAGCGCTGAGACCGGCGTTGGACCTTCCATCGCGTCCGGCAGCCAGACGTAGAGCGGAATCTGCGCCGACTTTCCCGTGGCGCCGATGAACAGCAGCAGCGCGGCGACCGACACCACGCCCCAACCCGTCTCGACCGGAAGCTGCGAGACGGCGCTGGCGATGCCCTGGATGTCCAGCGTGTGGAACTGCGTGAAGAGGAGCAACGTGCCGAGGATGAACGCGAAGTCGCCAATGCGGTTGACGATGAACGCCTTGTTGCCCGCGTCTGTGGCCGACTTCTTCTTGAACCAGAAGCCGATCAGGAGATACGAGCAGAGCCCGACGCCTTCCCAGCCGACGAACATCACCGGCAGGTTCGCGCCGAGGACCAGCACCAGCATGAATGCGGCGAACAGATTCAAGTACCAGAAGTACCGTGCGAACTCGCTGTCGGTCTCCTCGTGCATGTAGGCCGTCGAATAGATGTGGATGAGCGATCCAATCCCCGTGACAACGAGAATCATCACCGAGGAAAGACGGTCGAGATAGAACGATGCGCCGATCTGCAGATCCCCGGACGTGATCCACGTGTACGAGGTCTGGAGGACGGCGTGTCCCGTCTGCAGCATCGAGTAGACGGCGGCGACCGAGACGCCGAACGACGCCAGCATCACCGCGCAGGCGATACCGCCGGAGATGGACTTTGGCAGGCGGCGCCCCAGGAGCGCGTTGACGACGAAGCCGGCGAGCGGCAGCAGAGGGATCAGGGCGAGCACGGTATCAGCGGTCCCCGCTTACCACTTGAGACTGGTGAACGCCTCGGGATTGAGCGATTCCCGATGCCGGAAGAGGGCGATGACGATCGCGAGACCCACGGCCGCCTCGGCCGCCGCCACGGTCATGACGAAGAAGACGATCACCTGGCCATCCACCGCAGCGAACTGACGGCCGGCGGCGACGAACGTCAGGTTCACCGCGTTCAGCATGATCTCGATCGACAGGAGCAGCGTGATGACGTTGCGGCGAAGGAACACGCCCGCCGTCCCGATGCCGAAGAGGATCGCCGACAGCGCGAGGTAATGGTTCAGCGTGATCACGTGCTACTCCTGCGGCCGCCGCGCGAGGATCACCGCGCCGACCATGGCCACGAGGATCAACACCGATGTGGCCTCGAACGGGAACGCATAGTCGGTGAAAATCGACCGGCCAATCGCCGCGACCGAGGCGACCGATCCGGGCGGGGTCTCGGACAACGCCATCGGCTGGCGCGTGCTGATGTGCCACACCGCCCACGACAGCTCCAGCACGAGCAAGCCGGAGAGCGCCGCCCCGAGCCGCATCGCCCCCGGCCGGTTCAAAGGATGACTGCGATCCCACTCCGCGGCGTCTTCCCGCGGCACGTTCAGCAGCATGACGACGAAGAGGAAGAGCACCATGATCGCGCCCGCGTAGACGATCATCTGTGTCACCGCGGTGAACGGGGCGTCGAGCAGCACGTATAAGCCGGCAAGCGCGGCGAACGACACGATCAGTAGCAGGACGCTGTAGACCGGATTGCGCTGGCCGATGACGAGCAGCGAGGCACCGACGGCGAGAGCGCCGAACAGGTAGAAGAGGACGGCGTCAAAGGCCAAAGTACAGCACCCCGGCGGCGGTCACGAGCAGGTTGACGACGGACAGCGGCAGCAGGAACTTCCAGCCGAACTGCATCAGCTGATCGTAGCGATAGCGCGGCAGCGTCCAACGCAGCCACAGGTAAAAGAACAGAAGGACCGAGAGCTTGAGGAACCACCAGATGATGCCCAGCCATTCCGGCAGCGGCGGCAGATGCCAGCCGCCGAGATACAGGTTCGTCGCCACTGCCGACACGGTGACCATGTTCACGTATTCCGCCAGGAAGAACAGCGCAAAGCTCATGCTCGAGTACTCGGTGTGGTACCCAGCCACGAGCTCCTGTTCAGCCTCGGGAAAGTCGAACGGCGCGCGGTTCGTCTCGGCGATGCCGGCGGTCATGAAGACAAAGAAGCCGATCGGCTGGATGAAGACGAACCAGTGTGGCAATACCGCGACGCCGAAGAGGTGCCAGTATCCCGCCTGCGCGTTGACCGTCTGCTGGAGCGAGAGGGAGTTCCCGAGCAGCAGCACGGCGGCAAGCGCCATCCCGTAGCTCAACTCGTAACTGATCATCTGCGCCGCCGAGCGCAAGCCGCCGAGGAGCGAGTACTTGCTGTTCGAGCTCCAGCCCGCGAGGACGATGCCGTAGACGCCCATCGACGCGACGGCGAACACGACGAGCACCGCCACGGGCACGTCGGCAACGTAGAGCGGTACCGGCTTGTCGAGCAGGCCGAAGAGCGTCGACGGCGGACCGAACGGCACGACGCAGAACGCCAGGAACGCCGTCGTCGCCGAGATGATCGGCGCGATGTGGAACAGAATCTTGTCCGCCGCCTTCGGTCGCAGCTCCTCTTTGAAAAAGAGCTTCAGAACGTCCGCGAACGGCTGCAGCAGACCGGCAGGCCCGGCCATAGTCGGCCCGAAGCGCTGCTGCAGTCGCGCCGCGACTTTTCGCTCGGCCCACACCATCCCCGCGGCTGACAAGAGCAGCGCGTGAAAGACCACGACGACAAGGGCGATCTGGACGACGAGGAAAGGATCGATAGCGGGCATCGTCAAACGGGCGACAGTTTATACGAAGCCCGACCTAAAGCTCGGGCCTACGACAGTCTTCTCCCTCGTACGTAGGCCCGAGCTTCAGCTCGGGCAACGTCAACTAATGCGCACCCACAGGCTCGCGCGCGCGCCAATCCGCGGGGCACGTGCACCGGCCCTCGCGCACGTGCGCCTCATATTCGTGCCGGAACTGCTTGATCGTTGTCTGCACGGGCGTCGCCGCGGCATCGCCGAAGGCGCACAGCGTCTTGCCGGCGATGTTGTCCGCGACGCTGAGCAGCAGATCGATGTCCGCCATTGTCCCGTCCCCGCGATCGATCTTGTCGAGAATCTTCAGCAGCCAATCGCCGCCTTCGCGGCATGGCGTGCACTTGCCGCACGACTCGTGGCGGTAGAAATGCAGCAGGTTTCGCGCCGCCCACACCATGCACGTGGTGTCGTCCATCACGATCATGCCGGCCGATCCGAGGAGCGTCCCCGCTTTCATGAGGCCGTCGAAGCTGGCCGGCACGTCGATCTGGTTCGGCAGCAGGATCGGCACCGACGACCCGCCAGGGATCACGGCCTTCAACTGACGGCCGTTCGGGATGCCGCCGGCGTAGTCGTATATCAACTCGCGCACGGTCGTGTGCATCGTCGCTTCGAAGACGCCTGGCTTCGCGACGTGGCCGCTGACGCAAAACAGTTTCGGTCCGCCGTTCTTCTCGGGACCGAGCCCCGTGTACCAATCCACGCCGTTGGTGATGATCGGCGGAATGTTGCACAGCGTCTCGACATTGTTGACGGCGGTCGGGCAGCCGTAGAGCCCCTCGGCTGCAGGAAACGGCGGCTTGATGCGCGGCTGCGCCCGCTTTCCCTCGAGCGATTCGATGAGCGCGGTCTCCTCGCCGGCTTCGTACGCGCCGGCGCCGCGATGCATGAAGACGTCGCAATCAAACCCCGATCCGAGGATGTTGCGACCGAGGTATCCGGCCTTGTACGCATCGGCGATCGCGGTCTCGAGCACCCTCTGCACGTGCAGGAACTCGCCCCGGATGTAGATGTAGGCGACCTTCGATCCGATCGCGAAGCAGGAAATCGCGCAGCCCTCGATGAGGAGGTGCGGGTTGCGCTCCATCAGGAGATGGTCCTTGAACGTGCCAGGCTCGCTCTCGTCGGCGTTGCAGCAGATGTAACGCGGCTTCGGCGACTTCTTGTCGACGAACTGCCATTTCATGCCGGTCGGGAACCCGGCGCCGCCGCGGCCGCGCAGGCCCGACAGCTTCACCATGTCGATGATGTCGTTCGGCGCCATTGTCAGCGCCTTGCGCAGCGCTTCGTAGCCCTGATGCCGCAAATAGAAATCGAGCGTGTAGCTGTGCGGCTCGCGAACGTGTTTGATGAGGACGGGTTCCATCGATCGTCTCGGCCTATTGCTGCTCGACGTTGTGCACGCAGCCGGAGAGGCCCGCTTCGCCCTTCGCCTTGATGGTGTCGATCAGCTTTTCGACATCGCCTGGCGACAGGCACTCGTGCCAGCCGTCGTTGACCATCACCACAGGCGCGCGATCGCATGCGCCGAGGCACTCGACCTCGACGAGCGTGAACGAGCGAGACGAGTCGGTCTCGCCCGGCCTGACGTGCAGCGCGCGCGAAAACTCCTCGGTGACACGCTCGGCGCCTTTCAGCGCGCACGACAGCGTCCGGCACACCTGAATCACATGTTTGCCGACGGGCTGCTTGTAGAACATCGCGTAATAGGTCGCGACGTCCTCGACGTCCGCGGCCGTGCAGCCAATTACTTCCGCCACATGGCGCATCGCGTTTGCCGACACGTAGCCGATCCGGTCCTGGACCATGAAGAGCGCATAAAGGACCGTCGACTTGCGCTGCTCGGGCGGATAGTGCGTCGCCAGCTCTTCGAACCTCTGGCGCTCGTCGGGCGTGAAGGCGAACGGCTCGCCTTCCGGCGACAACTGACGCTCGGAGAGTTGAAAGCCCTCCCGGTACGGCATCTGCGGATGGAAGCTCACCGGTCCACGTCTCCCAGGACGATGTCAGTTGATCCGATGATCGCGACGACGTCGGCGATGAGGGCGCCGACGCACATCGTCTCCATGGCCTGGCACGCCAGCAGCGACGGCGGACGGAGATGCACGCGCACCGGCCGATTTGTCCCGTCGGAAGCGATGTACACGCCGTGCTCGCCGCGCGGGCCCTCGACGGGCACGAAAGCCTCGCCCACGGGCACCGTGAAGCCCTGCGAATGGATCAGGAAGTGCTGAATCAGAGCTTCCATCTCGGTATAGACCTTGTCTTTCGGCGGCGGAACGATCTTCGGGTCGTCGATCTGGAAGGCGCCGGTCGGCGTGATTCGATCGAGCGCCTGCAGCGAAATCTTGATGCTCTCGTGCATCTCGCGGACGCGCGTCCGATAGCGGTCGAAGACGTCGGCGCCGGTGAAGGTCGGGATGTCGAAGTCGAAGGTCTCGTAGCCGGAATAGGGATAGGCCTTGCGGACGTCGTAGGTCGAGCCAGCGCCTCTTGCCATCGGTCCGACGAGGCCGTACTGCAGGCATTGGTCCAGATTGAATATGCCGACACCTTGCGTGCGCTTGACGAAGATAGGATTCCCCGTCAGCAGATCTTCGTACTCGGCAAGCTTCTTTGGCATCCGCTGCAGGAGCTCGCGGACGGTGTCGTGGAATCCGCGCGGCAGGTCTTCGCGCAGGCCGCCGATCCGGATGTAGCTGGGGAACATCCGGAACCCGGCGATGAGCTCGTTGATATTGAGAATCAGCTCGCGTTCGCGGAAACAATAGAGCATCACCGAGACCGCGCCAAGGTCCATGGCGTGCGTCCCGAGCCAGACGAGGTGGCTGTTGATCCGCTGCAGCTCCACGAGGAGCACCCGGATCCACTTCACGCGGTCCGGCATCTCGACGCCGAGAAGTTTTTCCACCGACAGCGCGTAGGCGAGCGAGTTCGACTGGGCGCCCAGATAGTCGGTGCGCTCGATGAGCGGCACCACCTGCTGCCACTTCTTGTTCTCGGAGGTCTTCTCGATGCCGGTATGCAGGTAGCCGATCGTCGCCCTGGCCGAGACGATGACCTCGCCGTCGATCTCGAGCACCAGCTGGAACACGCCGTGCGTGCTCGGGTGCTGGGGCCCCATGTTGACGGTCATCGTTTCCGAACGCAGTTCAGGCATGGTCATGTCATGCCCAAGCTAAAGCTTGGGCCTACGTGCGCTTCTCCATCCGTCGCCTACGTGCGCTTCTCCCTCAGTCGTAGGCCCGAGCTTTAGCTCGGGCAACTCTTACAGCCCGTCTTCGACGATCTGGCAAATCGCGTGCAACAGCGTGCGGTGCACTTCCTGCGCGCGCGCGGCCGAGTCGTCGGCCACGTTCACGTGAATGTCCGCCGCGCGACCCGCTTCCCCCCCATCCCGGCCGGTCAGCGCCACCGTCGTCAGTCCTCGGACCTTCGCGATCCGAAACGCTTCGATCACGTTCGCGGAGCCACCGCTCGTCGTGATGCCGAAGGCGATGTCGCCCGACTCGCCCAGTGCCTCGATCTGCCGGGCGAACACGCGATCGTAGGCGTAGTCGTTGCCGATCGCAGTCAGGATGCTCGTGTCGGTCGTCAGCGCGACGGCCGCCAGCGCACGGCGCTCCCGCTGAAATCGGCCGACGAACTCCGCCGCGAAATGTTGCGCGTCTGCCGCGCTCCCCCCGTTGCCGAACACCAGCACGCGGTGTCCCGAGCGAAAGGCCCGCGCAATCGCCTCGATCGCGTGCAGTAGCGCCTGATGATCGCCGCCGCGCGCCGCTTCGTGCGCGCGGATGGCCCCGGCGAACACGCGATCGATCGTCTCGAGACGAGGATCGCTCACCGCTCCCGCCTACGACGTCGGGCGGCGGCGCCGATCCGCCTCCATGTTCGCCGCGAACTCCTCTTCGGTGAGCTGCAGCGGCTCGTACGTTCGCACCGGCAGCTTCACCTGCGTCGGGTAGTCCTTCCGCAGCGGATGGCCCTCCCAGTCGTCCGGCGTCAGCAGCCGCGTGAGATTCGGATGCCCCGTGAACACGATACCGAAGAGATCCCAGACTTCGCGCTCCTGCCAGTTGGCCGACGGCCACACGGTGTAAATCGTCGGCACTTCTATCTTGTCGGCGATGATCACTTTCACGCGCAACGTGAAGGTGCGCGACAAGGACACCAGGTGGTAGACAACGTGGAAGCGCGGCGTCCTCGGGAAATAATCCGCTGCGGTCACGTCGAGGCAGACATCGAACTGGAGCGCGGGGTGATCGCGCAGGATGCGGCAGACCTCTGCGACATCCGCCACCGGCACGACGATCGTGGGAATCTCGTCGCGGCCCGGCACGACCTCGAAGGCCCCGGCGGGCAGGGCATCAGCGAGCGGCGGCATCGCGAACTTGGTGCTCATAGACAAGGTCAGACGCCTGGCAGCAGGCGGGGGAGCCGACTAGATCTTCGACTCCGAGATTTTCTTCTGGAGCTGGACGATGGCGTAGATGAGCGATTCGGGGCGCGGCGGGCAACCGGGCACGAACACATCGACCGGCACGACCTGATCGACGCCCTGGACAATCGCATAGTTGTCGAACACGCCGCCGACCGACGCGCAGGCGCCCATCGAGATCACCCACTTCGGCTCGGGCATCTGGTCGTAGATACGCCGCAGCACGGGCGCCATCTTCCGCGACAGGCGTCCGGCGATGATCATGAGGTCGGCCTGACGCGGCGAGGCGCGGAAGACCTCGGCGCCGAAGCGGGCGATGTCGTAGCGCGAGGCGCTCATCGACATCATCTCGATGGCGCAGCAGGCGAGGCCGAACGTCACCGGCCAGATGGCCGAGCGACGGGCCCAGTGCACGAGCTTTTCGACGGTTGTCGTCAGTACCCGGGATGTCAAGCTGCTGTTCGAGCCCCATCGGTCACCCTGCCCTGACGGCGCGCCAGGCGCTCGCGGGCCTCCGCCGGCCCCCAATCGAGCACGCCCTTTCGCCAGATGTAGACGTAGCCGGCCAGCAGGATCGCCAAGAAGGTCACGATTTGCACGAAGCCGGTCCATCCGAGCTCCCTGAGCGCCATTGCCCAGGGATAGAGGAACGCCACCTCGATGTCGAACAGCAGGAACACCATCGCTACGAGGTAGAACTTCACGGACATCCGCTCGCGGGCGTCGCCGACCGGCGGCACGCCGCACTCGTACGGGGCGAGCTTCTCCGGCGTGACGACCTTCGGGCCGAGCAGCTGCGAGATGAAGACGGTGAAGGCGCCGAACCCGACGGCAAGCGCGAAAAGGAGAAGGATGGAGAGCCAGCTTTGCATGGGTCCGTCGGGATCCTGAGGCGTGCCGGCGGCCTTGTGAAGGACTTCGCAAGCCCGCCAAGCCTCATGCTATCGAACGGTTAGACGCGAAGTCAAACGCGAATGGGGGACTGTCCCCCACCATACCGCTTGCGGTCTTGCCAATTCGCACCACCACTGCTGTGGTGGGGGACAGTCCCCAAGTCGTATCATCCGACGGTGCGCCTTGCGATCTTCACGCCGCTGCCGCCCACGCGGAGCGGCATCGCGGACTACGCGGTCGAGCTGCTCGATCAGCTGGGCAGCCGCCATCAGATCCGAGTGTACGTCGCTTCGCGTGAGGAAGTCTCGGCGTGGAATGGTCGAGACGCGCCCTTCACGGTCCACGACGCGCACGACTTCGTCCGGGCCAGCCACCGCGGCGCGCACGACCTCGTCGTCTTTCAGATGGGGAACGCCTGGTGCCACGACTACATGTGGCCCTATCTGTTCCGCTACCCCGGCCTCGTCGTGCTCCACGACGCACAACTGCATCACGCGCGCGCCTGGTCGCTGCTGCGACGTCAACGCGACGCCGACTACCGCGCCGAGCTCGCATTCAATCACCCCGACGCGCCGCCCGAGGCGGCCGAGCCCGCTATCAACGGGTTCGGGGGCCCGCTGTACTACAAGTGGCCGATGCTCCGCGCCGTCGTGACCGCCGCACAGGCCGTCGCCGTGCACAACGTCGCGCTCGCGGCGGACCTGCGCCAGACGTATTCCGGTACGCCCATTGAGCCGATCCGGATGGGCGTCGCTCTGCCGGCCGCATCCGCCGATCGGATCGCCGCGATTCGCGCCCGGCACGGCATTCCCGCCGACGCCGTGGTCGTCGCCGCCTTCGGCGCGGTGTCCGAAGAGAAACGGATCGCGCCACTCATTCGGGCTATCTCCGTCGCTCGGAGCTACGAGCCGGCAATCCGCGTCCTACTCGTAGGGCAATCGCTTCCCCACTTCGACGGGCATTCGATCGCAGGCGACCTGAGCCTCAACGACATTGTCACGTGCACCGGCTACGTCGCAGATGACGAGGTGGGCAGCTACCTTGGCGCGGCGGACATCGTCTCGTGTCTCCGCTGGCCGTCGGCTCGCGAAACGTCCGCCTCGTGGCTGCGCGCGATCGCCGCAGGCCGCCCAACCGTCGTGACAGATCTCGCGCAGCAGGCCGATGTCCCGACGTTGGATCCGAGGAGCTGGACGGTCCTCGACGCCACACCAGAGCAAACCGTCCGGCTGCCGATTGCCGTCAGTGTCGACGTGCTGGACGAGGATCATTCGCTGACGCTGGCGCTGAAGCGCTTGACGACGGATCGGGCGTTGCGCCATCAGCTGGGGACCGCCGCAAACGCGTACTGGCGGGCCAACCACACGCTCTCGCATATGGTGGCGGACTACGAGGCCCTCCTCGCGGCGCTGAAAGTACCGACCGGGTTCGCCGCAGGAATAAAGCCCCGCCTCCACCCGACGCTCCCGGCGCACCTGCGCTCGGACGGCCTGGAACACCTGAGAGAGCTCCTGGCGCCCTTTGACGACGCGCTGATCTCGCCCCTGACCTGAACGTGATTCCATCCGCTCACGAGCCCAGGCCCGTCACGCGCGCACCCGGCTGGTGGGCCACGGCGCTCGTCGTGACGTTTGGCATCGTGCACACGGTGCTGCAGATTTCCGCCACCCGGTCTTATCTCGCGCCGGCGGGAGACGGCGCCTTCATCACCGGTGACATCATTCAATCGGGGGTAGGCACCGGACGCTTACTGCTGGCCAGACCCCCGGCACTCGATCCTGATGTCCGCTCGGCGCCACCCGTCGTGCGTGACGTGTTGCCGGGAAGCCCCGCGGGGCTGGCTGGAGTCCGGGCCGGCGACACGATCCTTCAAATCACCAACACGGCAACCGAGCGAAGCGTCACGTTCGCCACGGACGCGGATCCACAACAGGCGATCGCGGCGTGGCGGGACGCCTACTGGGTCGGGTTGTCCGGTCCGGTGGCGCTCACGCTGCGAAACACGGAAGGGCGCACAACGACCGCACGGGTCGTCCGTGAGCCGTTCTGGCGCCTGGCGCCACCGATGTCGAGCGGCTGGGCCGCGACCCACGTCGCACCGTTGATCGAGCTCGTGACCTTTGTTGTCTGCGCCGCTGTCCTGCTGGCGTTGCGGCCACGTGATCCCGGTGCTCAGTTCGCCATCGCGGCGCTCGTCTTCGCCGGCGTCGCCGCCAGCGGCCCGCTCGTCGGCGGCGAGCTGACACTGCCGAACGGACCGCGCCAGCTCATGACGTTGCTGGCGTGGATCTCGACCGGCGCTGCCTTTCCGATGATCGCGATGGCGATCTCGTACTTCCCACGGAAAGCGGCGATTCTCATTCGCCATCCGTGGCTGCACACGATTCCTTTTGTCGTTACAGCGCCGATTCTCGTGACCTCGGGAATGAGCGGACTGTATCTGGCGGGCGCGGACAGCCTGTTGGCGGCGGCCGTGCGGGACGCCACACACTCCACCGCGTTCTTTTGGATCTTCGCGGCCGGCCTGGCCGTCAACATCGCGGCCATGGTCGAAAGCGTCATCCGGTTTCGCAGGAATCCGGACGCGCAGGAACGCCGGCGCGTCGCTTTGTCGGTCTGGACGCTCGCCATCGGCACGTTCGCGTTCTCGTTACGCGACGGCGTACCGATCGTCGTGGCGGCGCACGGCGGCTCGCGATTTGCCTGGCCGACCTGGATCGCGCTCCCGCTCTACATTCTCGTGGCCCTGCCGGCGATTGGCGTCACCTACGCCGTGGCCGTTCACCGGGTGCTGTCACCCCGTGTCGCGATGCGCCGCAGCCTCCAGTATGCGCTGGCGCGGAAGACACTGGCCGCGGCCGCGATCCTACCGGGCATCCTGCTGGTCGTCTCGCTCGTCAGCAAACGCGATCAAAGTCTCGCCGATATCGTCGCCGGGCAGCCACTGATGTACGCGGCGCTGCTGACGATGTTCCTCGTGGCGCTTCGCTTTCGCGATCGTGCACGCGCCTGGCTGGATCGCCGCTTCTTCCGGATCGATTACGACGCGCGCGCCGTTCTGGTCTCGCTGGCTGGACGCGTTCCGTTCGAAACCGATCCGAATGAGCTGACCGCTCTAGTGCTGGACGAGATCGATCGCGCGCTCAAACCGTCCATGGCCGCGGTGTTGGTCGCCGGCCTTGAACCCGGCACGCTGGTGCCGGTCGCAGTCTTGCGCGGCAGCGCCGAGACGCTGGCCGACAGCGGCGGAATCGCGTCGATGCTGAAATGGTCGGACGAGCCGCTGGAGCTATACCTCGACGACACGCGATCGCCGGCACGACGGTTGCCGCCCGAGGAGATCGAGTGGCTGGAATGCACCGGCGCAGTTCTTTTTGTGCCGCTCTATTCGAAAGACGCAACGACGCGCACGCTCCTTGGAGCGTTGGCGCTCGGAGGCAAGCGATCGGAGGAGCCGTACTCGTCGGAGGATCGCGAGCTGCTGTCGGCCATCGCCGCACAGGTGAGCCTGGCGATCGACGTGGCGCGCCTGCGCCGCCGCGAAACGATGGAGCATCCTGACACCGCGGTGACCATCGCGGGCGGTGATCTCGCCGCGCTGGCAGAGTGCCCGTCCTGTCATGCCTGTTTCGACACCGGCACGCCGGCCTGCAGCAACGACGGGACAACGCTAAGGCCCGGTGCACTCCCCCGCGTCGTCGACGGGAAATATCGCGTCGATCGGGCCCTCGGTCGCGGCGGGATGGGCGCCGTCTATCGCGCGCGCGACATGCGTCTGGATCGCGATGTCGCGATCAAGGTCGTGCGCGGCGAGCTGCTGGCGGACGCCGACGCGCGCGCCCGGTTCCGGCGCGAAGCGCAGGTCGTGGCCCGGCTTCAGCATCCTGGAGTCGTGTCGGTGTTCGACTACGGGACGCTCGGCAGCGGTGCCGCCTTCCTGGTCATGGAGTTCGTGCGAGGCCGCGACCTGCGATCGCTGGTCACCGAAGGTCCGCAGAGCCCGGACGTGGCGATCCGACTGTTGAAGGCGATTGCGGGGCCGGTCGAAGCCGCGCACAAGCAGGGCATCCTCCACCGCGATCTCAAGCCGGAGAACATCCTGCTGCCCGAGGAAGGCATTGACGCGAAGGTCCTCGATTTCGGGATTGCGAAGGTGTTGTCGGCGCCGACCGACTCAGAGGGTCAGACCGTTGCCACGCTGACGGCGTTGGGGCAACCGCTCGGCACACCTGCCTACATGGCGCCGGAACAGCTCGCCGGCGGAGAAACGACAGCGCGTACTGATGTCTATGCGCTCGGAGTGATCGGGTACGAGCTGCTGACCGGGAACTTGCCGTTCGGGCGGGGGTCGTTCGTCGAGGTCGCGATGCGTCAGCCGAAAGGTGCACCTGCCCTCGAACGACCGGACTTGCCGAGCGGCCTGGCGGCGGCAATCGCCGCGGCGCTCTCCACGGATCCCGCGGCGCGACCGGCGTCCGCCGCAGCCTTTGCGGCGCGCGTCGGAAGCGTCTGACGCGCACCGCTCGATTCGGGACTCAGGCCAGGGAGGCCTGTACCTGCGCCGATACGTTTGTCGAGCTCGGCCAGCGCCTGCTGGAGTTGCGCTTTGCGCGCATCATGCGTTGCCAACTCGAGC
The DNA here is from genome assembly GCA_963800785.1 of Vicinamibacteria bacterium. GTDB lineage: Bacteria > Acidobacteriota > Vicinamibacteria > Vicinamibacterales > JAENWD01 > JAENWD01. The sequence continues at coordinate 259,631 of CAWDCH010000016.1, read as the reverse complement.
TGCCTGACCGTCTCGGCGCGCGCGAGTTTCAGACCATCCAGCTGCCGCACCTGCTCCGGGTTCCGTACCGCTTGGGTACGCCCCTTCGCACGACTCAGCGCCAGTTCCTCCATGCGCTCCTGTATCCGCGCATCAGCGTCTATCAGTCCCTCACCTGCATCGCCCATCGCCACATCCCTTCAGGTATTCCCGCAGAAGCCCGACACCAGCCGGGCCGACGAAAATGAAGACAACTATTATAGCGCCCGCCTTCGCTCTTCGAGCTTCGGCGAGGCGAGCCCGCAACCCCAATCCGCAATCCCAATCCGCAACCCCAATCCGCAATCCCAATCCGCAATTCCATCCAATCCACAATCAAATCCGCAATCTGCAATCCGCAATCCGCAATTGGTAAGATCTCTCGATGGCCTTCCGTCCCGCGGTCGAGGCATGGTTCCGTGAGGCGTTTGGCGAGCCGACACCGCCGCAGGCGCGCGCGTGGCCGGCGATTGCCGCGGGCGATTCGACGCTGATCCTCGCGCCGACCGGCAGTGGCAAGACCCTCGCCGCTTTCCTCGCCTGCCTCGATCGCGTGATGTTCTCTCCCGTGCCCGAGCCGGCCGAGCGATGTCGTGTGCTGTACATCTCGCCGCTCAAGGCGCTGGCCGTCGACATCGAACGAAACCTGCGCGCACCTATCGCCGGCATCAGCCGCGTCGCCGCGGCGCGAGGCGAGGCTCTCAACGTTCCGTCGATTGCGATTCGCACCGGCGACACGCCCGCCTCGGAGCGCGCCCGGTTCCAGCGTCAGCCGGCCGACATCCTGATCACGACGCCCGAATCGCTGTACCTCCTCCTGACGTCCCGGGCACGCGAGGCGCTGCGCTCGATCGACACCGTCATCGTCGACGAAATTCACGCGCTGCTTCCGACAAAGCGCGGCGCGCACCTGGCGTTGTCGCTCGAGCGCCTGGAAGGGCTCACTGGCCGGCGCCTGCAGCGAATCGGGCTTTCCGCGACCGTCAGACCGATCGACGAGGTCTCACGATTTCTGGGTGGTGCCGAAGCGACGGTTTCCGCCGCACCGAGTGAAAACAGTGCCGCGATTGGCAACCGGGACGCCGACTCGGAGGCGGCACCTGCGCGTGAGGTGCACGACGAGTTCGCCGTCAGCCGAAGTGCGCCCGTGTGGCGGCCGATCACCATCATCGACGCGCGCTGGCCGAAACCGCTCGAATTGAAGATCGAGGTCCCGGTTGAGGACATGGCACGACTGGCGGAGCCGATTGCCATTCCAAGCGGCCCCGCCTCTCAGGGCGCAGTTCGACCGTCGATCTGGAGCAGCGTCCATCCCAGACTGCTCGAGCTGATCCGCGCGCATCGCTCGACGCTGATCTTCGTCAACAGCCGGCGCCTCGCCGAACGTCTCGCTGCCGCGCTCAACGAGCTGGCCGGCGAGACGCTCGTCCGATCGCACCACGGATCGATCGCTCGCGAACAGCGCCAGGAGGTCGAGGATGCGCTGAAGAGCGGCACGCTCCCCGCGCTGGTGGCGACCTCGTCGCTCGAGCTGGGAATCGACATGGGGGCGATCGATCTAGTGATTCAGATCGAAGCGCCACCCTCGGTTGCGAGCGGCCTGCAGCGCATCGGACGTGCCCGTCATCAGGTGAACGCCTCGAGCAACGGCGTGATCTTCCCGAAGTTTCGCGGCGACCTCGTGGCCTGTGCCGCGGTCACCGAAGCGATGCACGCCGGGCGCGTCGAATCGAGCCGATTTCCCAGGAATCCGCTGGACGTACTGGCGCAGCAGATCGTCGCGACGGTGGCGATGGATCAGTGGGCCGTGGATGCTCTGCTGGCCACGATTCGTCGAGCGGCGCCGTTTGCCGGGCTCGCGCGCCGCACTTTCGAAGGCGTGCTCGACATGTTGTCGGGCCGCTATCCCTCGGACGAATTCGCGGAGCTCCGCCCGCGGCTGACGTGGGATCGTGTCGGCAACACGCTGACGACGAGGCAAGGCGCCGTGCGCATCGCCGTCGCCAACGCGGGCACGATTCCGGATCGCGGGCTATACGGGGTATTTCTTGCGGGCGCGAAACCAGGCACTGCGCGCGTTGGTGAGCTCGATGAGGAGATGGTCTTCGAATCGCGCGTCGGTGAAACGTTCCTGCTGGGCGCCTCGACGTGGCGGATCGAGGAGATCACTCATGACCGCGTCACCGTGTCAGCGGCGCCTGGCGAGCCGGGCAAGATGCCGTTCTGGAAGGGCGACACGGCCGGGCGACCGCTGGAATTGGGGATGGCGATCGGCAAGCTCGGACGTGAGCTTTCCGAGCTGCCGCCGGGACCGGCATTCGACCGCCTCGAGCGACAACACGATCTCGATCGCACCGCGGCCAGCAACCTCCTCCAATATCTTGCCGATCAACGTGCGGTCACAGGTGCCATTCCCGACGACCGCACCGTTGTCGTCGAGCGCTGTCGCGACGAGCTCGGCGACTGGCGCGTGTGCGTGCTCTCGCCACTCGGCGGACGTGTGCTGATTCCGTGGTGCCTCGCGGTGGTTGCACGGTTCCGCGGCGAGCGTGGCACCGACGTCGAGACGATGTGGAGCGACGACGGATTCGTCGTGCGCCTACCCGACTCCGACGAACCTCCGGATCCGGCGCTGTTCCTTCCCTCCGCCGACGAGGTCGAGGGGCTCGTCGTCCGTCAGCTCGGATCGAGCGCGCTGTTCGCGGCGAAGTTCCGGGAGGTTGCAGGACGCGCCCTGCTCCTGCCGCGACGCCGGCCCGGCGCCCGGACTGCGCTGTGGCAGCAACGGAAACGCGCTGCCGATCTGCTGGCGGTGGCGGCGCGTTATGGATCGTTTCCAGCGGTGCTCGAGACCTATCGCGAATGCCTCCGCGACGTCTTCGACATGCCCGCCCTGCAGGACACACTCGCGCGGGTCTCACGTCGCGATATCCGCGTCGTCACCGTGGATACGCCGCAGCCATCACCGTTTGCGGCATCGCTGCTCTTCAACTACGTCGCGACGTTCCTGTATGACGGCGATGCGCCTCTGGCAGAGCGCCGCGCTCAGGCGCTCTCTGTCGATCACGCGCAGCTGCGCGAGCTCCTCGGGGACGCAGAACTGCGAGAGCTTCTCGATGCCACCGTTCTGGCGACGCTCGAAGAGCAGTTGCAGGCGCTCGATCCGGATTACCGCGCTCGATCGACCGATGGACTGCACGACCTGCTGCTTCGCATCGGGGATCTGTCGCGCGAGGAGATTGCCGCGCGGCTGACGACACCAGCGCTGAGCGGGACAATCGACGATTTGGTAGCGACCCGACGCGCGGTGGCAATCACGATCGCCGCGACGCTCAGGTTTGTCGCCGTCGAGGATGCGGCACGCTATCGGGATGCGCTCGGCACGCCGTTGCCACAAGGATTGCCGCAGGCACTCCTCGAACCGGTGGGGGATCCTCTCGGCGATCTCGTGCAGCGATTCGCGCGCACGCACGGACCGTTTACGAGCTCGGATTGTGCGGCACGATTCGGCTTGGGCGTCGCCGTAGTCGACCAGTCCCTGGCGAGGCTGTCCGCTGCTGGCCGTGTCGTGCAAGGCGAGTTCAGGCCCGGCGGTCTCGAGCGCGAATGGTGTGGCACCGAGGTCCTCCGTACCCTCCGGCAGCGATCGCTGGCGCGCCTGCGCAAGCAGGTAGAACCGGTCGATCGCGCGGCGCTTGGTCGCTTCACGCTGACCTGGCAAGGGATTGCACGGCGTCGCCGTGGCGGCGGCCTCGATGCGATCCTCGACGCCGTCGAAGTGCTGCAGGGCACCCCTTTACCAGCGTCCGAGCTCGAACGAGAGATTCTGCCGGCACGCGTCGATGGTTATGCGCCCGCCGATCTCGACCGCCTGATCTCGGCAGGCGAGACCGTCTGGGTTGGCGTCGAACCTCTCGGCGAGCGCGACGGCCGCGTCGCGCTGTTTCTGACCGACCATCTCCATCTCCTGCGACCGCCGGCGAATCTCTTAACGCTCGACAACGATCTCGAGACCCGCATCGTCGAGCACTTGCGAGCGTCCGGCGCGTCGTTCTTTCCCGCCATTCACACGGCTGTGGGCGGAGGATTCCCCCAGGAAGTGATCGACGCGCTCTGGTCGCTGGTCTGGCGCGGGCTGGTGACGAACGACGCTCTCCACGCGCTGCGGGCGTATGTGGAAGCGCCGGATCGCTCGCGTCGTCGGCCACCCACGGGCTTCCGATCACGACGCGTCACGCCGCCCTCCGCACACGGGCGCTGGTCGCTCGTCGAGGAACGGTTGCGTGGACGCCCGTCTGCCACGGAATGGTCGACGGCGACCGCACGCCAGCTTCTGGCGCGACACGGCGTGCTTACCCGTGAGGCGATGAACATCGAATCGGTGCCGGGTGGCTACTCGGCCGTCTACGACGTGCTCAGGGCGATGGAAGACGCCGGACGCGTGCGAAGAGGCTTGTTCGTCGATGGCCTCGGGGCGGCGCAGTTCGCGCTGCCCGCGGCGCTCGACGTCCTTCGATCTGTCCGCGATCCGGAGGAGGCGCCGATCGCAGTGACGCTCGCTTCGACGGATCCGGCGAATCCGTACGGTGGGATTCTGAAATGGCCGGCTGCCCCAGACGGCGGCCGCAGTGCGACACGATCGGTTGGCACGCGTGTCGTGGTGGTGGATGGCGAGCTCACCGCATGGCTCAGTCGCGGCGACCGGCAGATGCTGGTGTGGCTACCCGACGACGAGCCGCGGCGCTCGCGCGCCGCGCGCGCGTTGTCGTCCGAACTTGCCCGACTGGCCGACGAGGCCTATGGGCGGCAGGGCCTCCTCGTCGCCGAGATCAACGGCGTCAGCATCTCGGGGCATCCGCTCGAAAGCTTCCTGGCCGAAGCGGGGTTCGTGCCAGGTGCCATGGGGATGGCGAGGGCGAGACGGAAGGGATAACTGCAGTGCACAAGCGTCTGTAGGCGATTCCCAATCTGCTTCGCCGAGCCAACTCCCAACTCCACAAGTTGTGGAGTTGGGAGTTGATAGTTGAGACGACGCGCCTCTACCGCTGGCACGTCGGACAGTAGTACGTCAGCCTCGCGTCCTCGCCCTGTTTAGCGATCTCAATCGGAGTCCCGCATCGGCGACACGGTTCGCCCGCGCGCCCGTACACCCATAACCTGCTGTCCGGTCGCGCCGATCTCGTCGTCCGGCGCATCCCGCCCCATGCAGCGATGGGCGCTGCGAAGGGATCGCGCGTGTTGGCCTTGAGCTGTTGGCGCGCGGTCTCGACGATGGCGCGAAGGGTGTCGTCCGAAAGTGCAGCCACGCTGGCGAACGGCGACGCCCCTGCAACGAACAACGATTCGGATTTGTAGACGTTGCCAACGCCCGCGAGGGCCCGCTGATCGAGCAGTGCTTCAGATATCGGCAAAGCGCCGCAGGCGCGAAGCCGTCTCACCGCCTCGTCGAGATCGGCGTCGGGATCGAGCAGGTCGGGCCCCAGCGATTCGATGGCGCGGTCGCGCCTCAGTGTCGCCACGGTTCGAAACTCCGCTACAGGCACGCGAAATGCCACCGCCTCGAAGTCATCCGTCGCGATCAGCACGCGCATCTCTCGCGCGGGCAGCTGCCAGCGCTCTCCCGGTCGATAGATGTGCCAGCTGCCGTTCATGCGCATATGCGTGCGCAGGATCAGATCGCCCGAGAAGTGAATGAGCAGGTGTTTGCCACGGGACTCGACTCGCTCGATGGTACGACCGGCGAGCGGCGTGTCGATGTCGACCCGTTCGAGCTGCGTGAGAACGGTCTGGAATCGAGTGACGATCTTGCCAGCAAGCGCGCGGTGTAGCGTGCGTGCCGCGCGGAAGATCGTGTCGCCTTCGGGCATGGGGACGAGGTGCGGGCTCCGGGCTCCAGACTACAACTTCCAACTCCCAAAGCCCCAACTCCCAAAGCGCACCGCACACATTGGGGGATTGGGCGTTTGGAAGTTGGGAGTTGTGGAGTTGGGAGTTGAAAGCCCGTAGCCCGAAGTCCGGAGCCCGCCTACCGCACCATCACCTTCTTCACCGCCGCCAACATCTGTTCCGGCAGGCACGGCTTGCTGAGGAACGCGTCGCATCCGGCTTCGCGCGCGGCGATGGAAGCATCCGACCGTGCGTTCCCGGTGAGGGCGATCACGGGAATGCTGCTGGTACGGAGATTTGTCTTGAGGGTACGGGTCGCCGTCCATCCGTCCATGCCCGGCAGCGACAGATCCATCACGATGGCATCCGGTAGCAGCTCGATCGCTTTGGCGACCGCCTCATCGCCACTCTCGGCCTCCGCGACAGCGAAGCCAAAGGCGCCGAGGTATTCCGCATACATCTCCCGTGCGTCCTGATAGTCGTCGACTACGAGGACGAGGGGTCGTGGAGCATCTGCTACCATGGCGACACGACGCGTGCGGCCGGCTGCGCGTCCCGTATCATGGCCCAGCTGAGTTCCTTCGATATCACATCGACCATCGATCTGCAGGAGGTCGACAACGCTCTGAACCAGGCGCGTAAGGAAATCGGACAGCGCTACGATTTCAAAGGCGCCAGAGCCGACATCGACTTCAACCGTGGCGAGCATACCATCACGATCCTCGCGGATGACAAGTTCAAGATGGACGCGATTTGGGAAATCCTCCAGGCCCGGCTCGTCCGCAGGAACGTCCCAGTAAAGAACTTCAAACTGGGCGAGATCGAGCCGGCGAGCGGCTCGGGCGTCCGCTGCATCGTCTCGCTGCAGCAAGGCATCTCATCAGAAGCCGCTAGAGAAATCGTGAAGTTTCTGAAGGAGAAGAAGCTGAAGAAGGTGCAGGCCGCGATTCAGGCCGACCAGGTTCGTGTCTCCGCGCCCGCGAAGGACGATCTGCAGGAGGCCATGCGCCTGCTCCGAGAGCACGAGTTCGGCGTCGCGCTGCAGTTCGGCAACTATCGGTAGCGATCGACTAGCTCAGGCGGCTTCGGACACCTTCGGCGCCCCGCCGAATTTCTCGAGGCGCCGGTATAGTGCCCGCCGGCTGATTCCCAGACGACGCGCGGCTTCCATCTTGTTGCCGTGAGTCTCCGCCATCGCGCGCGCAACCTCGGCGCGCTCGAGCTCCGCAATCGGCGTCACTGACGCAGGGCGCTCATGCTTGAGCTCAGGCGGCAGATCCGTTTCTTCGATGACACCGGACTCGGTGACGACCGCGGCACTGGCCAGCACGTTGTGCAGCTCCCGGACGTTGCCCGGCCAGTCCCACTCCATCAGGCGCCGGCGTGCGTCTGCCGTCACGTCTCGAATCGGTCGATCGAGCGTGCGCGAGATTCGTACCGAGCAAATGATCGATCAGCATCGGAAGATCACCGCGCCGATCGCGTAGCGGCGAGACGCGGACGCGAAACGTACAGAGCCGGTAATACAGATCGGCGCGGAATCGACTTTCCGCGACTTCACGCTCGAGGGCGCGATCGGTCGTCGCGACCACGCGAACGTCAACGGCGATCGGATCGTTGGATCCGAGGCGCGTTACTTGTCCGCTCTCGAGAACCCTTACCAACCGCCCCTGCGCTGCCATCGACAGCTCGCCTACATTGTCCAACAGCAGCGTGCCGCCGTCTGCGCGCTCGAATATCCCAGCACGTGGCTCGGTCAGGCCGGTGAACGCTCCGCGCACGTGACCGAACAGCTCCGATTCGATGAATCCTTCTCCCAGCGCCGAACAGCTGACGACGACGAAGGGTCGGTTGTGACGTGGTCCCTGACGGTGAATGGCGCGCGCGGCGAGCGCCTTGCCCGTTCCGGTCTCACCGGTCACGAGCACGGGCATCGAATGCGGCGCCACCTTCGCCAGCAGGACAAGAAGCTCCCGCATCGGCCGGGAGGTGCCGATCAGGTCGTCGCCGGAAGCCCGGAACGCGTCGATGCCCATGTCGGTGGCTGTGCGCCTCCAGACGGGCAATCGGCCGGCCACGAGATTTCTTGAGTTGGGAGGATGCGCGGGCTCCCTCGCGCGACTCGTCTCATCAGCGGAATACGCAGATTTCGTATGCGGAGGCCAGCGCCGGCGATGCGGCCGGCCGCGGCGGCTGGTGAGCTCGCGAGACGCTGCGGCATTTCAGCCACACTGTCCGATCGAACCCGAAAGAGTCTGTAATCGGTGGATCAAACGAGACACGTGAACGCTGCCGCCTTTGAGGCGTCACTGTGTGTCATAAGCCCCGCGGAAGTTTGCCGCCAAACCACGAGGGAATCGGCAGGCTGCGCATTGTGTGTAGTCCCGGCGGCGCCTGCAGCACCTTGGGGATGGAGTTGACGGTAATCGACGCCGTCGCCACATCGCCGTGAACGCCACCGGCGATCTTCATCGACAGACGCGGATTACCTTCGACCTCCACCGAGTCGTACGACTCCGGCGCACCCAGGTACGCCTCCATGTGCAGCTGCACGATCGGCTTGCCCTTGACGTAGCCAGTCCCATCCTGAATCAACCCGCAGACCTGTCCCTTTTCCACCGTCAGGAATTGGCTCGAGATCTGTGTCCCCGCGATCTTCGGGGCGATCACATCCGTGACCTTGTCAAGTTTCCAGCCCATGGCATCTGCGATCATTGCGATCGATTCGGTCAACCCCACGTGCCGCACGCGGCCATCGTCGACCCGCGTCTGAAATTGCGCCGGGGTTAGGCCACAGCCAATCTTCTGCTGGAACGGAAGGCGACGCGACCGTGCATCCTGGATGCGGTTGACCGTGACCGATGTTACCGACTCGCAGACGCCTGTCAGCGTGATCGGCAAGGCATCCATCGTGAACCCGGGATTCACACCCGTGCCGAGCACGGCGACCTTCGCCCTCCGTGCAGCGGCATCGATGCGCGAGGCCAGCCGTCGCTGCGAAAACTGCGGATACGCCAGCTCCTCGGTCGTCGAGACGATCGGCACCTTCAGCGCGAGCACGCCTTCGAGTTGAGGCCACACTTTCTTGAGCGACGAGCTCGTACACAACACGACAACGTCCGGTGTTGCCGCCTTGATGGCGGCTTTCGCATCGGCGGATACCTTGGCGCGCAGCCGGCGATCGAGTCCGACGACTTCGCCGAGATCACGGCCAACCTTCTGCGGGTCGATGTCGATGCCGCCGACGACCGTAAACCCCGGGCGCGTGGCAACCTGTCGGACGACGGCTGCGCCAATCGGACCCAGACCGAAATGCATGACCCGAATGGACATGAATGCAGATCTCCTAGGATGATGTGCGAGGCAAGCAGGATTTCGCAGACCGAAACCGGACGATTATAGATGACCGACCCGGCTGACCATTCCGTGACGGCGCTGCTGGCGGCAGCTCGCGCGGGTGAGGCGGGAGCCGTCGACGCGCTGCTGCCGCTGGTATACGAGGAGCTGCGGCGCACAGCACGCGCGCAGATGCGGCGGGAACGACCCGGCCAGACGCTCGACGCCACGGCCCTCGTGCACGAAGCGTGGCTCCGCCTCGGCGGAGGGGCCGCGGCTGCCGGCGACCGGACGCACTTTCTCGGCATCGCGGCGCGACTGATGCGGCAGATCCTCGTCGAGCGCGCCAGAGCCCGACACGCAGCGAAGCGCGGTGGACATCGCGAACGGGTTACGCTCGACGAGCGGCTGCTGCCGTCGTCTGATCGGCCCATCGACGTCCTGGCACTCGACCAGGCGCTCGAGCGGCTCGCGACGCTCGATCCCTTGAATGCCCGGCTCGTCGAACTGAGATTTTTCGGTGGGCTCACCGTCGAGGAGGCGGCCGAGGCGCTCGACATCTCGCCGGCCACGTTGAAGCGGCGATGGGCGCTGGCGCGGGCATTCCTGCTTCGAGAGCTCGAAGGCGCGGCACGATAGAAAACGTGCCTCCTATGGACCAGACGCGCTGGCAGCAGGTTACGGCGCTGTTCGACGAGGCGATGGAGTTACCCGCCGCCGAACGCGATGCCTTCGTCCGCGCCAAGGCGGACGGCGATGCCGATCTCCAGCGCCGCGTGCTCGACCTCTTAGCGGCGCACGATCGCGCCGGCGATTTCCTCGAAACCGCCGGGCCGACTGTCGCCGCGGAGCTCTCATGGGATCCGCCGCCACTCGCTCCCGGCGCGCGGATTGGCACGCTCATCATCGAACGAGAAATCGGCCGCGGCGGGATGGGGATTGTTTATCGCGCGCGCGACGAGCGCTTGAACCGCGCGGTTGCCGTGAAGGCGCTCTCACCGCTTCTGGCACGGCGCGATGCCCAGAGTCGCGAGCGCCTCCGGCGCGAGGCGCAGGCGGCTGCGGCGCTGTCCCATGAGTCCATCGCCACCATCTACGCGCTCGAAGTGCAGCACGACGATGTCTTCATCGTGTCCGAGCTGGTCGAAGGCAGAACGCTGCGAGAACGTCTGGAACACGGACCGGTGCCCGTGCGAGAAGCGATCGATGTCGCGCTGGCCACGGCCCGCGGGGTCGCCGCAGCACACGCGCGGGGCATCGTCCATCGCGATTTGAAGCCGGAGAATGTCATCCAGACGGATGCTGGCGTAAAGATCCTGGACTTCGGCATCGCACACATCGACAGGGGGCCGACTGCCCTGACGACGCTCACCGCGGCAGGAACGATGGTGGGAACGCCGGGCTACATGGCGCCGGAGCAATTGCGTGGCGAACAGGTCGACGCGCGTACGGACATCTTTGCCCTCGGCGTCCTCCTCTACGAGCTTCTCACGGGCGAACCGCCCTTCGGCCGCGGCGCCACGCCGTCCGTCGTCGTGGCGGTCATCGAACGCGAACCACAGCCCGTTGCCGAGCGAGTGCCCGACGTGCCCCCGGCGGTGGCGCAGATCGTGGTCACAGCACTGGCGAAATCGCCGGCAGCCCGCTACCAGTCGGCCGGCGCGCTGGTCGCCGCGCTCGAGACGGCTCGTCTCTCGCTGCTCGGCCTGAGTCCGCAGATGAGCTCGTTGCGCGTCGAGCCAGCCGGGACCCGCGGTCCTATCTGGTGGTGGCGATTCCACCTGATGGCCGCGACGATCACCCATGCGTTGATGGTGATTCCCGCCTGGCGATTTCTCGCTCGCCTGCCCGGGCCGCTCGGCCGTGGGCTCTTCCTCTCGCTGCTGATCCTTGCGGCAACGACCGGCATCATGCGACTGCACCTCCGCTTCATGACGTCGGAAGCACCCGGCGATCGGGCCGCGGAGTGGGCTCGTCGTGGTCCATGGGTGCGATGGGGCACGCGCGCGTTCGCCGGACTCCTCGCGTTGGGCGGCATCGCCGTCGCCGATCAGGATGCCGCGCTGTCAGCGGTTTGTCTGGCCTGCGCCGCCGGGAGCGCCGTGGCCGTTGAGGTCATCGAGCCGGCAACGGCGGCTCGGGCCCTTCGGGGGTGACCGATCGACCCGGTCGACCCGAGCGACCCGTGTATCATCCGTCGTGATGCGTGTGCCGTGGAGGCGAGGCGTCGGTCCCGCTGCAGTAGCGGGTGTTGCCGCACTCGTGGCGATCGCGCTGGGAACCTCGACCCTCGCGGGACAACGACCGTCGCGAGCTGCGAAGCCCTCGCCGACGCCGACGGCCCCGTTAACCACTGCGCCGCCTCCGCCACAGAGCCCGCCCGAGGCCCGTTCACCGCGGAACGCCAACTACTCGATCGATGTCGACCTCGACCCCGCGTCGCGCACGATTACGGGCCGCGAGGTCGTGACATGGCGCAACATCACGACACACCCCACGTCCGAGCTCCGCCTCCATCTCTACTGGAACGCGTGGCGCAACGATCGATCGACCTGGATGAAGGAGTCTGAGCGAGCCAGGCTCAGCGGCTCGACTCGATCCGATCGAAAGCCCGGCGATTGGAGCGCCATTGACGTCCAAGCGATCCAGCTCGTCGCGGGCGGCGGCACGCCGATGACGGATCTGACGACCGCCGCCCATTACATCGCGCCAGATGACGGCGATCCGGAGGATCGAACCGTTCTGTCAGTGCCGCTGCCGACGGCGGTGTCGCCAGGTGGAACCGTCGCCGTCGAGATTCGCTGGACCGCGCACGTACCCCGCACCTTCGCGCGCACCGGTGCGGTCGACAATTACTTCTTCATCGCGCAATGGTTCCCGAAGCTGGGCGTTCTGGAAGAAGACGGCTGGAACACCCATCAGTTCCACTACACCACCGAGTTCTTTTCCGACTACGGTCTCTATGACGTTCGCATCACGGTGCCGCGAGGGTGGCTGGTCGGCGCCACGGGACGTGAACGATCGCGTTCCGACACGCCCGGCGGGAAAACCGTCCATCAGTTCGTCCAGGAAGATGTCCACGACTTCGCCTGGACGACGAGCCCCGACTACCTCGAGCACACCGCCAGGTTCGAGCATCCGCGCCTCCCGGCGGTGGCAATGCGCCTGCTCCTGCAGCCCGAACACGAGGGGCAAGCGGAGCGGCACTTCGATGCCGTCCGGGCGACGCTGCGATCGTACGGCGAGTGGTACGGCCCGTACCCTTACGACCACATCACGATCATCGATCCCGCCTGGCAGAGTGACGCCGGCGGGATGGAGTATCCGACGCTCTTCACGGCCGGCAGCCGCTGGAGTGCCCCGCGTTCGACGCGCGATCCCGAGGACGGGACGGTCCACGAGTGTGGTCATCAGTTCTGGTACGGGATCGTCGGCAACAACGAGTTCGAGCATGCATGGCTCGACGAAGGCCTGAACACGTTCTCCTCAGCTCGGGTCATGGACGAAACGTTCTCGCCGGGCTTCAACTCCATACGCCTGTTCGGCGACTTCATCCCGTGGGTCTTCTACGACCTCCCGCAGACACGCGAGACCAGCGGCGATCGAATGGTCGGCTACCGCAGGGCGGCCGCGACCGACGTGGCGTCAACGCCATCCTGGCGATACTTCCCTGCCACGGGCCGGAACCTGACCTACAACAAAACCGCGGTCTGGCTGCATACGCTCGAGCGCTACATCGGCTGGCGGCGCCTCCAGCGCGGCATGTCGCTCTTCTTCACGCGCTTCGCGTTTCGCCATCCCAGGCCCGAGGATTTCTTCGCCGCAATCAACGAAGGCGCTGGACGGGATCTCACATGGTTCTTCGATCAGGTCTACCGGTCCTCGGTGGTATTCGACTACGCGGTGTCGCAGCTCACGACCACGCCAGGCGAATCCGGACGGCATCACACGGAAGTCGTCGTCCAGCGCCTGGGCGATGGCGTGTTCCCTATGAGCGTGCTCGTCACGTTTGATGACGGGTCGACGGCGCGCGAGCGCTGGGACGGTCGCGATCGGTGGAAGCTGTTTGCCTATAACCGCACGGCTGCCGCGGTATCGGCCGAAATCGATCCGGACGGGATCCTCCTGCTCGATCTCAATCGCGTGAACAACAGCCGCACAGTGACCTCGGCAGCGCCGAAGGCGGCTCGCCAGTGGGCCGGGCGTTGGTTGATCTGGTTGCAGGATCTCGCGCTGACGTATGCCTTCTTCGTCTGATCGCGTCGGCCGGGCGTTCCGACTCGGCTGGCGCCGCGTGCTCTCGGCGCCGACACTGCTCGGCGGCGTCTGGCTGGTCACGCTGCTGAGTGCGCTGCCGGTGGCCTGGACCGTCGGCACAGCGATTTCGGACCATGTCGGCTCGAGCCTCATGGCGCAGCGCATTGTCGCGGCGCCGGATGAGGGGTGGTGGGGTGAGTTCCTGGCGCACGCCGAAGGCGTCGCGCTCACGGTGCAACCCGAGATCATCGGCGCAGCAGCGCCGCTCTCGAATTTCTCGACGTTCCTCGACGAGCGGCGCGTACCGCTCGCCCTCGTCGCCACGGTCCTGCTCAGCATGCTGGCGTGGCTGTTCCTGAGCGGCGGCATCATCGATCGCTACGCCCGCGGCCGGCGTCTGGGCAGCCGCGCGTTCTTCGGCGCCTGCGGCGTGTTCTTCTTTCGCTTCCTCCGGCTGAGCGCGCTCGTCGGCCTCGGGTACGGCCTGCTCGTCGGCCCTTATCACTCACTGCTGTTCTCGAGCGCCTATCCCTGGCTCACACGCGAGACGGCCGTTGAACGCGTCGCGTTCATCTGGCGTATTGCCTTATATCTGGCCTGGCTCGCTCCGCTCCTGCTGCTCAACCTGACGGCGGATTACGCGAAGGTTCGCGCGGTGGTCGAAGACAGGCACAGCATGCTAGCGGCAATTGTCGCCGGATGGCGGTTCGTCCGGCGGCATTGGGGACACGTCGTGACGCTGTATCTGGCCAACGCACTGGTGCTGGCCGTTGCCCTTTCGATTTACATGCTGGTGGCCCCGGGCGGGCGCGGCGGCGACTGGCGTCTTCTTGCCGTGCTGGTCATCGGTCAAGCATGGATCCTGAGCCGCGTGGCGACGAAGCTCGCCTTCATGGCGACCGCCACGGCGCTCTTCCAGGAGCATCTTGCGCACGCCGAGTACGCCGCACCTCCACTGCCGATCTGGCCGGACTCGCCAGCGGCGGAGGCGATCGAGAACGCCGCGAGGTACGGAACCCGGCGGAACGTGTGAACGGGACTCCACCGTTTTCCTGGCTCGCGGTCGCCGTCGCCGCGGCCACACTTCTCCTGCATCTCGTCACCATGACCGGCTACGGCTGGTTTCGCGACGAGTTCTACTATCTTGCCTGCGCTGCCCGACTCGATTGGGGCTACGTCGATCATCCGCCCGGCGTCGCTCTGATCACAGCGCTCACGCGCTTGGTCGGCGGCGATTCCATCGTCGCGCTTCGGCTGCCGCCGGCGACCGCACATGCGGTCACGGTCGTCCTCACCGCGCTGCTCGCGCGAGAAATGAGCGCACGCACCTACGGACAGATCGTCGCCGCGCTGACGGTGGCTCTGGCCCCCATTCTGCTCGGTATTGCCTCCATCGTTTCGATGAACGCGTACGACGGGCTCGTCTGGGCCGCGGCGCTCCTCGTGTTCGCGCGGCTCATCAGGACCAACGAGCCGCGTCACTGGATCGCGCTAGGCGTGCTGTTCGGTCTCGGCTTCGAGAACAAGCACAGCGTGCTCTTCCTTGCCTTCGGGATCGTCGCCGGAGTGATTGTCGCTGGTCCGCGGCGGCAGCTTGCCACGCGATGGCCGTGGATCGGCGCCGCGATCGCAGCAGTGCTTGCCGCGCCCAACGTGATGTGGGAGATCGCTCACGGCTGGCCGACACTCGAGTTCATGCGCAACGCGACAGCCAACAAGAACGTCGCGTTGCCTCCTGCACGCTTCCTGCTCGAACAGATCAATCAACTGTCTCCATTCTCCGCGCCGATCTGGATCGCCGGGTTGGGATGGCTGCTCCTCTCCAAGGAGGCCACTCCGTTCCGCCCTCTGGGAATCGGATACGTTGCCATCCTCGGCATCTTTCTCGTGACCGCGGCGAAGCCGTATTACCTTGCCGCCTACTATCCGGCGCTCTTTGCTGCCGGCGGTAGTGCACTGGATCGTTGGACCGATCGCCCGGCTCGAGGGATGAGGGGACTGCGCGTCGCCGCGGTTGCAATTGTCGTCATCGGCGCCGCGATCGCGTTGCCGATTGCGCTGCCGGTGCTGAACGAAGAGCGATTCATCGCCTACCAGGCGGCGCTGGGCGTACAGCCCGAGCTTGGCGAGCGGCATCGTCAAGGTCGATTACCGCAGTTCTACGCCGACATGCACGGCTGGACCGAGTTGGTGGCCGAGGTGACGCGGGCGGCCAATCAACTCACCTCGGACGAGCGCAGAAATGCGTTCGTCTACGCGCAGAATTACGGACAGGCGGGCGCCGTCGAATGGCTGGGACGTGGTCGGGATCTTCCGCCCGTGCGATCGGGTCATAATAACTACTGGCTCTGGGGGCCCGGCGAGGGCGACCCGCGCACAGCCATCATCATCGGCGGCAATCGCGAGGATAACGAATCTGTATGCACCACCGTCGTCGAAGTGGGGCGGGTACAGAACCCGTACGCCATGCCGTACGAAAACGACAAACCCGTGGTTTTGTGTCGTGGTCTCCGGACCAGCCTCCGGGATCTGTGGCCCCGACTGAAGCACTTCGAATAAGGCCGCCGTGCTCGAGGCTGCCTGTTAAGATCGGCTGATGGTCGGCAACACCATCCAGCACTATCGGATACGTGACCGGCTCGGCGCCGGTGGCATGGGCGACGTGTATCTCGCGGAGGACACGCGGCTCGGCCGCGAGGTCGCGCTGAAGTTCCTGGCCGCCGAAGCACAGAGCGATCCGGAGCGACGCTCGCGCTTTCTGACCGAAGCACGCGCCGCGTCGGCACTGCGCTCGTCGAACATCGCCGCCATCTACGACATCGGCCAGCACGAGGGAGCCGATTTCCTCGTGATGGAGTACGTCGAAGGCGAGGTCCTGACCGCGCGCACCCGCCGCGGCCCACTGCGCGTGCGCGACGCCGTCGAAATTGCGATGCAGGTCGTCGACGCGCTCGTGGAAGCCCACGCCCGCAACATCGTCCATCGGGACATCAAGAGCGCGAACATCATCGTCAATGGGCGCGGCCAGGTGAAGGTGCTGGACTTCGGTCTGGCGAAGTTCATACGGCCGCCGCGCGGCCGAGCATCAGTGGACGCGGCGCTCACGATTGCCGAGGAGACGATGGCCGGCTCGGTACTGGGCACGGTGTCGTACATGGCGCCCGAGCAGGCGCTTGGACGTCCCGTCGATCAGCGTTCGGACCTCTTCTCGGTCGGCGTCGTGCTCTACGAGATGCTGTCAGGGCAACTGCCCTTCCAGGGGCAGGCGTTCGGCGAAATCGTCGACGCGCTGCTCCATGAGCCGCCGCCCGCATTGGCGCGCTTGAACTACGCCGTCACGCCCGAGATCGAGGGCATCGTCCGGAAGGCGCTCGAAAAGAATCCGGATCTCCGCTATCAGACGGCGCGCGACCTGTACAACGACCTGCTGCGCGTGCGCACGGCGATCGAAGAGACGGAACGGCACGGCTCAGGAGTTCGCTCGGGCAGCGGCAGCGGCCAGATGATGGCTGCCGTCGCACCGGAGAACTCGATCGCGGTGATCACGTTTGCCAATATCACGCGCGAGCCATCGGACGAGTGGATTGGATCCGGCATCGCCGAGACCGTCAGCAATGACCTCAAGAACGTGCAGGGGTTGACCGTCATCGGCCGCGAGCGCGTGTTCGACGCGCTGCGCAACCTCGACCCCGGCGAGGAACAGTCGCAAGACGACCGGTTCGGCATCGAGATCGGGCGTGGTCTGGGCGCCAGGTGGATCGTCTCCGGCGCCTATCAGCGCCTCGGCCAGATGATCCGCATAACCGCGCGGTTCGTCGACGTTGCGACCGGTGCGGTGCTCCGCAACGTGAAGATCGACGGGGCGCTCGGTGAGATCTTCGCGCTCCAGGATCGTATCGTCTTCGAGCTGACGCAGAACCTCCAGCTCAAGCTCGAAGCCTCCGCCATCAATCAGATTCAGCAGCCGGAAACACGTTCGGTCGAGGCCTACGAGCTTTTCTCGCGCGGCGTCCTGACGCTCAGAATGGCGACCCGCGACGCGCCGGATCGCGCCATCCATTTCTTCGAGCGTGCGCTGGCGATCGACAACGATTACGCCGAGGCATGGGCGGGGCTCGGCGCGGCGTACCAGATCAAAGGCAATTTCCTCGGTCTGCCGGAGATGCTGGACAAGGCACTGCACGCGGCGGACGAGTCGCTGAAGCGCGATCCCAAGCTCGCCGAAGGCTACTTCGTGCGTGGCTCCGCTTTCTTATCGCAGGGGAAACTGGACGACGCCGTCCTGGCGCTGGGCGAGGCGATCCATCTCGATCCCAAACATGCACGCGCGCATGCGTCGCTAGCCCGCGTGCACTGGGTGGGCCGCGGCGACCTGCGGGCGGGCATCGCCGAGCTCGAGCGCGCCGTGGCGCTCAACCCGCAGTTCGGCTACGCGCATCACCAGCTCGCGTTCCTCTACACGGAGGTTGGCGACCTCGACAAGGCGGAAGCGGCGGCGCACAAGGCGATCGTGCTCCAGGAGCAATACATCTCGGGCGAAGAAGGCTTCCTCGTCATCGGCGCGCACACGCGGCTGGGCTATGTGCTCTATCGCCGCGGTAAGTACGCGGAAGCTGCGAAGGAGTATCAGGCCGAGCTGATGTCCCTGTCGTCGAGCGATCACGTCCTGAAGGATCGCAGCATGGTGGAGCTGCACCAGAAGCTGGGCGCGGCGCTCGTTCGCCTTGGCAACGCCTCGGAGGGCAAGCGCCACCTGAAGCTGGCGATCAAGAAATACGAGGAACGGGCGGCGATGGGCGAGCTCGAGGGGGCGACGGAATACTACGTGGCGGCCGCGTACGCGCTGCTGGACGACGCCGAGCAGGCGGTGAAGCACCTCGAGGCGTCAGTCTCGAAGCAAGCGCCGAATCGCCGGCGTGCCAGCAACGATCCGGACTTCGAGGCCATTCGCCCCGCGCTCACCGCGTTGGGATTGATAGAGGAAGTACCCGTGTAGGAACGCCGCCGACGGTATGGAGGCGGGCTGAAGCGACTGACTCAGTTCGTGATCGATCGCGCGGCCACGTCGAGCCGGTCCGCACGACCCGCCAGGACTGTTCGCACGGCCTCGGCATCCAGCGACTCGACCTGGAGCAGTTCCTCCGCGAGCGCCTCGACCGCCTCGCGATGGCGCCCGATCAGCCGTCGCGCCGTCTCATAACCTCGCATCACGAGATCGCGAATCTCTTCGTCCACGCGGCGTGCCGTCGCCTCGCTGAATCCGGCGCCGGCGTCGTCTTCCCACGGTGCGGCCGCGCGACGGAACGCGATGGGTCCGAACGACGACATCCCGAACTCGCAGACCATCCGGCGCGCGATCTCCGTCGCTCGCTCGATGTCGTTGCCAGCACCGCTGGTGATGCGTCCCGTGAAGACTTCCTCGGCGACGCGTCCGCCCATCAGAATCGCGAGCTGGCCTTCGAGATAGTCCTTCGAATGCGTGTGGCGATCGGCCTCGGGCAACTGCATCGTCACGCCGAGTGCCCGGCCGCGCGGGATGATCGTGACCTTGTGAATCGGATCCGCATATGGCAGGAGCGCCGCAATCACGGCATGCCCCGCCTCGTGATACGCCGTCGTCCGTCGCTCGTCTTCGGTCATGACCAGCGACTTCCGCTCCACGCCCATCAGCACCTTGTCGCGTGCGGCATCCAGGTCGACGGTTGAAATCGACTGCTGTCCCGTCCGCGCCGCGAGCAGCGCCGCTTCGTTCACGAGATTGGCCAGATCGGCGCCGGAGAAGCCTGGCGTGCCGCGTGCGATCGCCGTGAGATCGACGTCGGGGTCCATCGGCACCTTGGAGGCATGCACGCGAAGGATAGCCTCGCGACCGCGCAGATCGGGGTTGCTGACCGTCACCTGGCGATCGAAACGACCAGGCCGAAGCAAAGCCTGATCGAGAATGTCGGGGCGGTTGGTGGCGGCGATGACGACCGTGCCTTGATTCGCGGCGAAGCCGTCCATCTCGACGAGGAGCTGGTTCAGCGTCTGCTCGCGCTCCTCGTGGCTCAGCGACTGGCTGCCGCGGCTGCGGCCGACAGCGTCGAGCTCGTCGATGAAGATGATGCACGAGGTCTGCTTGCGCGCTTCGCGGAACAGCTTTCGGACGCGCGCAGCCCCGACGCCTGCGTACATCTCCACGAAGTCCGAACCACTCGCAAAGAGGAACGGGACGGCTGCCTCGCCGGCAATCGACCGCGCGAGCAGCGTCTTCCCCGTCCCCGGAGGGCCGACGAGCAGGACGCCCTTCGGAATTCGCCCGCCCAGGCTGGCGAACCGGCCCGGCTCGCGCAGGAACTCGACGATCTCGCGTACTTCGTCCTTCGCTTCATCGACGCCCGCGACGT
This sequence comes from Vicinamibacteria bacterium, assembly GCA_963800785.1. Classification (GTDB taxonomy): domain Bacteria; phylum Acidobacteriota; class Vicinamibacteria; order Vicinamibacterales; family JAENWD01; genus JAENWD01. The sequence goes on along the minus strand of CAWDCH010000016.1, from coordinate 239,748 downwards.
CGTTGAACGTCACGGTCGTCTGCTCCGCCGCGGCACGCCGCGTCTCCCCTTCCATCGAGGGCAGCCGGCCGCTTCCCAGGCGATAGACCGTCACACCCAGCAGCGCCAGGAACGCCAGCGTCAGGAGTAAGGCGCCAAAGCTGTATGCCGTAGGCGTCGAGGCGCTCTGCACGTCGACGCGGACCCCTCGGACGATCAGATCGTTCAGGAACGTGGGGCTCGTCGCCACGTAGTTCGGTGGGGCCGTGGTCCGGATGCGCTGCCCGTTCTTCAGCGTTGCGCCGATCGTGTCACCCCCGACCTGCACATCGGCGATCTGATCCGACGCGATCGTGCGCAGAAATTCGGAGATGGCAACGTCTCGTGGCGTCGTCTTCGACTCGCGCATGACGATCAGGAGGATGGCGGAGGCGAGGAACAGGCCGGCGCTGATGAGCACGGCGGCACGACGCTTGGCGGGTGTGAAGCGCAACGACTGACTCCAAGTAGGACCAGGCCCTGCTGCCACCTTTTCGACACATCGGTACCCGGGTTTGGTGCTTTTGAAGCAAACGCAAGGCCATCAGTTCTTCTACGAACCGAGGGGGTGGGGCGGCGGAGATCCTGGCGAACAAAAGCGGTATTCAAAAGTTTACAGGATTTCACAGAGAATTCGCGAGCAATTCGGTCATTTGCCTGGTGTCGGCCGTCCGATAAGTGCGTCGGTCAATCGACAGTTGACCGGCGTTACTCGTTGGCAAGTCTGGTCTGTGCCTGGCGGGCTGTTTCGCGGAGCAGCGGATCCGGATCGGTGGAGAGCCGCTCGAGCTGGACCTCGAATCCTTCGAGATTCAGCGCACCGATGGCATACGCCGCGCAGGACCGAAGCCATGGGTCTTCGCTCGACAGCAGCGATTGCACGGCCTCGGAACTGCTCGCGACCTGCGTACCCAGTACGCGATTGGCGAGCTCGATACGCGAGGTCACCGGCACCTCGCTGTCGAGCAGCGGCAGGAGGAGCGATCGCAGCTGCGGGCTGATGATGTTTTCGAGGAACTCGAGCGCGTTGTCGTGGATCATCGGGTTGCGGGATTGCACGCCGACGTAAGCGCTGTGGAGGTCCTGTTGCGGAAACAGCAGCTTCATCAGCCGGAAGATCCGCTCGAGTTCGCCCTCCATGGCCTCGCGGATCGCCTCGGTGACGGGCGCCGGATCCGACAGCTCGCGGCCGAGGGTTCCGAGAATCTGGTAGGAGCGCAGGTGGCCCGTGATCTCGGCGCCAAGCACGGTCTCGACCAGCCGGCGATCGATCGACCACGTCGGGTGCAACTCGCCCAACTTGTTCAGGCCGATGATGATGCTGTAGCGCACCAGCGTGTCGGCGTCGAGCATGCTCTCCATGAGCGCCGCATGCGCCTGCTGCGTGCCGATCCGCAGCAGGTACCGGTGGAATCTGACGCCTGACGTCGGCCGGCGTGTCGAGATCGGTCAGGTAGTCGCGAAGCGTCCCCACCACACGATCACCAAATCCGGCGAGCGCCTCGCTCGTGTCGTCGGTAAGCGCCGGATCGCCGAGACGGTCGATGACCCGGCCGATCAGCTTGCGCTTGTGCAGCCGGCCGACGGCGCGCACGGCATGACGCACCTGCTCAGTGTCGCCGGTGATGAACACCGCCCGGATCTGATCCTCGAAGCGGTCGGGCAGGATCGCGAGCAGGCGGGCCGCCTCGAGCCGGGCGCGCGGCTGGTCGTCCTGCAGCATGCGATCGAGCAGGACGCGCGCCGCGTCGAGGTTCTCGTGCCGGCCAGGCTGCGCAAGGAACGTCACCATGGCGGCGCGGATCGAGAAGTCCTCGAACTCGCCAAGCTTCTCGATCCGATCGAGCGGATCGATCTGCGCGTGGTGTGCCACGTAGAGGAGCGCCTGCGTTCGCACGGTGAGGTCGGGATCGTGCAGCAGCTTCTCGATCGGCGAGATCACTCCGGTGTCGCCGGATTCATCCAGCAGGCGAATCGCTTCCGCGCGCACTTCCGCGGCGGCGTGGTGGAGCAGGCCGCGCACGGCCGGGTGCGTCGAGCGGTGCGTGCCGGCATTCAGCAGCCGCAGCGCATACAGCACCTCCGACGGATCCTCCCCTCCGAGCTTCGTCGTCAGCAGATCGGTCGCGCGGCGATCCAGGCCCGTCGCCGACGCGCGTTCGGCGTCGAGCCGATAGTGGTGAATGCTGTCCTGCAGATTCTCGATGTATAGCCGTTGTGCGACGTAGGCGGCGACCAGCCATCCGCCGACGAGGAGCAGGCTGACCCACGTCACCTGCACGATCGCCATCTGTCCGAATCCCGCGGCGATGAGAATCGTAACGCCGGCGAGCCCGTCGCCCAGTCGCCATACGACGGTGTCGATGAACGACTTCACGGCCACCGTGCGGTCGGACGGCACCGGGAGGTAGAGGAGCTCCACCGTCGGCTTATCGATCGAATACCTCAAGACCTGGTCGATGCCTCGGAGCACGACCACCGCTGTCAACGAGCCGACGACGAGGAAGCCAATCGATCCGAAGAGCAGGCCGACCGGCACGATGAAGAGCGTGAAACCGAGGCCCAGGCGACGCAGCAGGCGGCCGGTGAGCAGCCACTGCAGGGCGAATGCCAACATGCCGGCGTAGAAGTTGAACTTGCCGAAGAACGCCGCGAGCGCGTCTTTCCCGTCGATTGCGGATCCCGCCAACGCCTTGAACTGCCACCCGGCCACCGTCGTAGTGAACGAGGACAACAGAATGACGGCCGCGATCGCGACGAGATACGGCGACTGTCTGATCAGCTGTACGCTCGCACGAATCCCGCCTCGCAGCTCGCCGCGCGCGCGGGCGGCTTCCGGTTCGCCGTCCGAAACAGGCCGATGGCTCCACAGGCGCCCGACGATACCCGCAGCCGCCATGAGGCAGAGGGCCATCCCGATCAGCGAGAACTCGGCGCCGTAGCTGGCCGCGATTTTCTGCGTCAGGTACCCGCCGACGATCCAGCCCGAGGTCGCGCCGCTCCCGATGAAGCCATACATCCGCTTGGCCTCGCGGGTGGTAAGGACCGCGGTCGCCAGCGTCCAAACCTGAGCCGGCGCCACCACGCCGAACATGCCAACCCAGACGTAGATGACCGGCGTCAGCCAGGAAGGCCGGAAGCTGTGGGCAAGCACCCAGAAAATCAGGCAGTTGAGAGCAAAGAACAGCAGGCTGCTGACGAGGAGCTGACGGAGGGTAAGGCGGCGCGCCAGACGCAGGTACACCGAGACCCAGAGGCCGACCAGCGCGGCGACGCCGATATCGGCGTACGGCAGCAGGAGTGCCCCGAATGCGTCGATGAACAACGCATCGCGAATCGACTTGCCGACGACGAAACTGGCAATGATCAGAAAGAGATAGGCGAAAAGGAGCAGCCCCCGCTCCAGCTCTCCCGCCCGGAGATCGAGGAATCGTTCGAACCGCTGCAACATGGCTCTGGGACCGGAGTTTACCCTGATTGACGGGGTGGCCTCAGAGCTCGGCCAAGAGTGTTAAGCTTCGCGCGAGCCCCATGACCGCATTCATTCGCAAGCTATTGTCGCCCGTCGTCGAGCTCCGCGACCGCGAGTTCACGACGGCGACGATGATGTTCGCCTATTCGTTCCTGGTGATGACAGCGTACACGGCGCTGAAGCCCGTGACTCGTTCGCAGTTCATCAAGGACCTCGGCGCCGACAACCTGCCGTTCGTGCAATTCGCATTCGGCCTGCTCGTCGGCTTCATCATGCAGGGCTACGCCTACATCGTCGGCAGGCTGCCGAGGCGCTGGGCGCTCCCGATGACGCTGGGGGGCCTGGTCGCCCTGCTCGTGGCGTTCTGGATCTGGTTCGAAAGCGGCTCGCAATGGGCGTCGACAGGGTTTTACTTCTTCGGGCTGATCCTCGGGATTCTCGTCATCAGTCAATTCTGGACGCTGGCAAACGAGGTCTACGATCCACGGCAGGCGAAGCGCATCTTCGGCTTCATTGGCGGCGGCGCCAGCCTTGGCGGCATCGCCGGCTCGTCGCTCACCCTCCAGGCGACGACGATCGGCACGAACAACCTGCTGCTGGTGAGCGCAGCGCTCATCAGCGTGTGCCTCGTGCTGGTGGTGATGATCATCTCGCGCGAGAAGCCCGAAATTCAGGGCTCCCTGACCGGCGGCGAGGATGAGAGCGTCAGCAGCACGGAGGCGCTGCGGCTGCTTAAAAACAGCAGGCATCTCCAGACGATCGCCCTCATCATCGGGTTCGCCGCGATCGGCGCGGCGATCGTCGAACAGCAGCTCAACATGGCGACTGAATCGGTGAAGGGTCAGGGCAACACCGATTCAATCACGAGCTTCCTCGGCACCGTGCAGCTTTACACGTCGATGATCGGATTCGTCATCCAGGTGTGGCTCACGAGCAAAATCCAGCGGTATCTCGGCATCGGCTTCGCACTGCTGATTCTGCCAACGAGCCTCGGCATCACCGGCACGATCATGCTCCTGAACGGTGCCCTGTGGGCGCCGGCGCTCGCCAGAGTCATCGACACGTCGTTGCGCTACACCATTGACAAGACCACGCGCGAGATTCTGTTCCTGCCGCTGCCCAACGAGCTGAAGCAACAGGCGAAGCCGTTCATCGACGTCACCGTCGATCGGTTCTCGAAGGGCATCGGGGCGCTGCTGGTGCTCTTCCTCATCAAGGATCAGATCTTCGGCTTCCGCATCGGACTGGGCCTGAGCTGGCAACAACTCAGCTGGGCGAGCCTGGCGATGATCGGTCTCTGGGTACTGGCGACGATTCGTGCTCGCCGCGAGTACCGTCTGATCTTCCGCCGATCGCTCGACCAGCAGGTGGTCGCGCCCGACGCGGTGCGGCTGAACGAAGCCGATCTCTCGACGATTGAAACGCTGGTCGAGGAGCAGGGCCATCCCAGCCCACGCCACGTGATCTACGCGATTGACATGCTCGAATCGTTGAACAAGCGGCAACTGGTCAGCCCGCTGCTCCTCAATCACGATTCGCCGGAAGTGCGGGCGCGAGCGCTGGGCATCGTCGAGGGGGCGTCACTCGAGTTGCGGGAGCGCTGGGCTCCGGGCATCGAGCGCATGTTGAAGGACGACGCACCGGAAGTGCGTGCGGCGGCCGTGCGCGCGCTGGCGACGGTTCGTGGGGAGCAGGCCGCCGGCTTGATGCGGCCGCATCTGAACGATCGCGACCCGCGTCTGGTGGTCACTGCGGCAGTGGCCCTTGCGTCGACCTCGAATCCCGAAGATGTGAAAGCCGCATCCTCGGCGTTCCAGCGGCTGGCGGAAGACAGCCGCCCGTCGATGGCTGGCGCACGGCGGGATGTCGCGCAGGCGATCGGAACCATCGCCAACAAGGACTTTCATCCGCTCCTGATCCCGTTGATGTACGACGCGGACCGCGAGGTCGCGACGGAGGCGATTCGAAGCGCGGGGAGGCTTGGTGCCGGCGATTTCCTGTTCGTCGCGCCACTCGTGGCGTTGCTTCGCCACCGACTGCTCAAGTCGGCAGCTCGCGACGTGATCGTCGGTTACGGCGAGGACGTGCTCGACACGCTGGCGTATTTCCTCCGCGATCAGGACGAAGACATCTGGACGCGCCGGCACATACCCGGCACGCTCGCGCGAATCCCCAGCCAGAAGGCGATGGACATCTTGGTCGACGCGCTGGCCGAACGCGACGGCTTCCTGCGCTATAAGGTTGTGAGCGCTATCGGCCGGCTGCGATTGTCGCACCCGGATCTGAAGGTCCCGCCCGAGAAAATCCAGCCGCTGATTGTTCAAGAGGCGAATCGCTACTTCGTCTATCTCAGTCTGCGCTACAACCTCGAGCGGCTCGATCCGACGACGCCGCAGACGCTGTTGTGGCACGCGCTGACGGAGAAGCTCGGGCGCACGGAAGATCGGGTGTATCGCCTGCTTGGATTGATTTATCCCTGGAAGGACATCGCCGCGGCGCGCTGGTCGCTCGCGCACGGCGAAGCCAGAACCAAGGCCAGCGCCGCCGAATATCTGGACAACCTGCTCGACTCCACGTTGCGGAAGCGGGTGATGCCGCTGATCGAGGAGCTGCCAATCGAGGAGAAGGTCCAGCGTGGCAATGCGCTCCTGAAGACGCGCATCCGCGACGCCGAGGACAGCCTCGCGCAGTTGATCCACGACGAGGATCAGGTCGTCGCGGCCGCGGCCGTACAGCTCGTGGAGCAACGCGGGTTGTGGTCGCTTGCCGACGACCTCGAGTACGCGCTCGAGCATCGGGACGTGAAGGATTGGTACGTGTTCGAAGCCGCCTCCTGGGCGCTCGCGGCGAAGAACATGACTCCCGAACAGCGCGCGGCGCGTTGGCTCGAGCCGCTGCCCGCCGTCGAAATCGCCGATCGTCTGCGCCAGCTGGCGGTCTTCCGGTCCACGTCGGTCGACGAACTGTTCAGGATTGCCGGCACCGGCCGTCAGGTGAGGCGGGAATCGGGTCGCCTCCTCTACGAAGCGGGGCAGCGAACGTCGGATCTCGAGTTCCTGCTCGACGGCGCGGTGACGCGCGCGGAGCCTGGCGGCGCCAAGGAGGCCGTCAACGCGCCATCGGCGCTTGGCTTCGAGGAAGTATTCGAGAACGTGCCGCAGCGCGCGACCATAAAGGCGTCCGGCATCGCGATTTGCCTGTCGCTGCTGAACGATCAGTTCCTCGGCCTGCTGTCGGAGAACACGGACCTGGCACAGGGGATCTTCCGGCAGCTGCTCGAGATGCACGGTGACTCGGCACGGCCGCTCGTGTTGTCTGGTGTCGTGCGGCCGCCGAAGGCGGCACGATTCAAAGACGGCCTCGAGCCGATCGAGAAGGCGCTCCTGCTCGAGGAGATGCCGGTGTTCTCGCGCGCGACGTCGGAGCAACTCTCACTCCTCGCCGGCATTACGCACGAGGTGAAGCTGACGGAGAGCGAGGTGCTGTTCCGCGAGGGCGATGCGCCCGCGATCTACGTCCTGCTCGATGGCGAGGTGTCGCTGGAGCCGGTCGCCGGCGGCCAGCCGCTCTTCGCAAAGGCCGGGGACTCGATCGGCGTGTATGAGACCCTCGGCGGATCCGAATCGACGGGCTGGAAAGCGCATGTTACGCGCGGTGGCTTCGCCCTTCGCGTCGAGCGCGAGGCGCTGTTCGATCTGCTCGCCGACCACATCGATCTGTTGCAGGGGCTGTTCAGCGCGCTCCAGCGGCGGCAGCAAATGGCCACGGCACCAGTGTGACACAGTGCTGTGAGCACGAGGTTCCTGCGGCACGTCGGAACATCGTTCGGTGAAGAATATGGTTAGGCCCGCCACGAGCTTCATGATCGTTCGCCGATTTCGAGCGCTCGCGTTGGCAAGCCTGCTCACCACCACGACGCTCGCGGCACCACAGGCACCCGCGCCTGCGAAGCCCGAGGCCGCGCCCGCCGCGCCAATTCCCGTCGCCGGCTCCAAGGGCTGGATTGGCCGCGAAGCTGAGGTCGAGGAATATCTCAAGTCCGCGAAGGTCGTGAAGTTCACCGACGTTCCGGTCGGCGTCACCAGACCGCGACGGGGCTTCTTCGAGCCCGGTGGGCCTGCCGGAAGCATCATCTTCAAGCCGCTGCAGCCAAGTCGCAAGAGTGGATTCTGGGAGAGCTACAAGGCCGAGATTGCCGCTTACGAGCTGGACAAACTTTTGCGCCTGGGCATGGTGCCACCGACTGTCGAGCGCAAGATCGACGGCCAGTATGGCTCGGCGCAACTCTGGGTCGAGCATTGCACGCTCCTGAAGGAGCGCGACACGAAGACAGCGCCGGACATCGCTGCGTGGAACCGTCAGGTGTACCGCCAACGGGTGTGGGACAACCTGGTCGCGAACATCGACCGGAACCAGGGCAACCTGCTCGTCGATCAGGCGTGGAACCTGATTCTCATCGATCACTCACGCGCCTTCACGGGAACCATGCAGATGCCGTTTCCGATGCGAAAAATAGATCGGGAGCTCTACGACAAGCTGAAGGCGCTCGACGAGGTTACCCTGAAAGCGCGTCTTGGAAAGTTGCTGCTGGACGGCCCGAAGCCGATCCTGAAGCGGCGGGACAAGATCGTGGAGAACTTCGATAAGCTGATCGCGCAGTACGGCGAGGCGGCGGTTCTGATTCCGTAATCGGTCGGTCAGCGGTCAGGGACCAACGGTCAACCGCCCTCACGTGTGGGGCGAAGCGTTAGTTGCGCCTGGCGACGTACTACGATTCTGTACTTCGCCGCGAGCTCCGGCCGCCCAGTCTCTCTATACAGCCTCACGAGCCGGCGCCGCGTCTTGGCCACGCGTGGATGGTTCTCGCCGGACGACGCGACCAGCAGACGCTCGGCACTGAGAAGGAGCGGCTCCGCTTCGGCGTAGCGCTTCATATCCATCAACAATTCCGCCAGGTTGCTCGAGTCGATGCCGAAGGCGGGATGTTGTTCGCCAAGGGCCGTGCGCTCGATGTCGAGCGCATGGCGGAACAGCCGCTCCGCTTCGGCGTACTGCCTCTGCCCCTGCATCGCCTTCGCCAGACCCGACGTGGAGATCGCCACGCCGAGAGAGTTCTCGCCAACGCTCTTGCGCTGAATCGCGATGGCCTCGCGGAACAGCCGTTCGGATTCGCGATCGTTGTGCAGTTCGTGCTCGACCAGCGCAAGGTTGCCGATGGTTGTCGCCACGAGCGGATGTTCGTTGCCATACACCTCGCGCTGCCGCTCCAGACCTTCCTTGTAGAGCGGCGCCGCCTCGTCGTACCGTCCAGCGAGCTGCAGGGTACCCGCCATGTTCACGATCACCTGCACCGTCGTCGGATCGGCAGCGCCGAGACGCTTGCGGCGTACGCGTGCCGACTCCTTGTACAGCTCGAGGGCCTTTGGATACTCCCCCTTCTCCTGGTAGAGCGTCGCAAGATCGTTGTGAATGCCCGTGAGCTCGACCTCGTTGTCGCCCGGCGCCTGCCGCATGATCTCGGACGCGCGCTTGTAGTGGCGTTCCGCCTCGTCGAGGCGTTGCGCCTCCTGCATCGCGATCCCAAGAAGGTGGACGGCGCGCGCCAGGTCGGGATCGTGGGGAGCGAGCTGCTGCTCGCGGATGCGCAGCGTCTCGCGCGCCAGCCGCTCCGCCTCCTGCGAATCACCGCGCTCGACGCGAACGGCGGCCAGATTGTAGGTGGACCCGGCGAGCTCCAGGCTGTTCGGCCCGAGGTGCTGTCGCCGAATTCTTACGGCGTTCTCGAGCAGATTAGCGGCCTGATCGTAGAGGCCGAGCGTGTAATACACATGGCCCATCGTATCCATCAATGTAGCCTGGGCCGCGGGCTGATCTTTCATCCCGTCGATGGTGGCAGCGCCCTTGTCGAGCAGCTCGCGCGCGGTGACCTCGCGGCCTTGCGCCTCTGTCGGATCCGAGACTTCGAAGAGCCGGGTGAGGAACTCGCTGACGCGCTTGGCCACGCGCATCTGCGTATCGGCGCGCTGCCGTTCGCGTTCGGCTCGGAAGTAGAGGGCGCTGCTTGCGGCAAGGCCGGCGACGAGCGCGAGGAGGACCACCGCGGCGGCGATGACCGGGCCGCGGTTCCTCGCCACGAACTTCTGAATCCGGTAGCTGGCCGATGGCGGTCCGGCCAGGACTGGCTGCGACGAGAGGTAACGCTCGATGTCGTCCGCCAGCTGCGAGGCCGTGCTGTAGCGGCGCGTCCGATCCTTTTCGAGCGCCTTCATCGTGATCCAGTCGAGATCGCCGCGTAGGAGCCGCCGCAGCCCGGCGCTGTCGGTGCGTCGCTTCTTCGCGACGTCGGCGGCCTCAGCACCAAGCGTGCTGAGGCGCGTGCTCGGCGTCACCGGATCCTCGTGCCTCAAAAGGCGAGGCAGCTCGCGCGCCGGCGTCCGGCGCAGCGCCTTGCGATCGAACGGCAGCGCGCCCACGAGCAGCTCGTACAGCAGGACACCAAGCGAATAGATGTCGGTGCGCGTATCGATGTCGAGCACCGTCATCTCGGCCTGCTCGGGGCTCATGTACTCGGGCGTGCCGACGAGCTGTCCGAGCTCCGTGTAAAGCGTCTTCTCGGTCAGTCGCTGCTCAATGGCCTTGGCGACGCCGAAGTCGATCACCTTCGGCACCGGCACGTCGTCCTGCAACGCGACCAGCACGTTCGAGGGCTTCAGATCGCGGTGGATGATGCCCTTCTGGTGCGCGTGCTGGACGGCGTCGCAGACCGAGAGAAAGAGCTTGAGCCGTTCACGCGCGTTCAGCGTGTGGCGGTCACAGTAGTCGGTGATCGGAACACCCGGGACGTGTTCCATCACGAAATACGGCCGCCCGTCGCTGGTCGCGCCGGCGTCGAGCACGCGCGCCACGTTCGGGTGGTTCATCAGCGCCAGGGCCTGGCGCTCGGTCTCGAACCGGGCGATCACCTGGTCCGAGTCCATCCCTGGCTTGATGACCTTGACGGCGACCCGGCGGCGGAAGGGTTGCGTCTGCTCCGCGAGATAGACGGCGCCCATCCCGCCCTGCCCGAGGAGCTCGATGACGCGAAACGGTCCGACGTGGCTGGGGAGCGGCCGGGTGAGCGGGCGATTGACGGACCCGGCCCTGGTCTCCTCCTCAGGAGCCCCTGGGCCGGTCGGCATTTCAGGATCCACGATAGGCGTTCAGACCTTCGCCGCGGTGCGGTCGCTCAGGACCGCCTTGACCGCGCGCGTGATAGCGCTGGCGGAAATGCCAAAGCGGTCGAGCAGCTCCTCGGGCTTTCCGCTCCGCGGAATCTCGCGCACGGCGAGACGGTGCACGGTGAATCCCGCCGGCGCCAGGGCGCTGGCAACGGCATCGCCAATGCCGCCGGCCGCGTAGTGATCTTCGACGGTGACAACGCGGCCTTCCGTGACGCGCGCTGCGGCGACCAGCGTGTTCTCATCGACCGGCTGCACCGAGTAGAGATCGATCACGCGAATGGCGATGCCGTCTTTGGCCAGCAGGTCGAACGCCTTCAACGCCTCGAACAGCGTGACGCCTGCACCGACGACCGTCACCGAGTCGCGCGCGGATTGCCGGAGCACCTTCGATCCGCCCACCGTGAACGTTTCGTTGGCGTCGTAGAGGATTGGTGTCTTGGGCCGGCTCGTCCTGATGTAGACCGGACCGGGCTGATCGGCCGCCATCTCCACGCAGCGTTCCGCGCACACGGCGTCGCTCGGGTACAGCACGGTGAAGTTCGGCTCGGCGCGCGTCATCGCGAGATCTTCGAGCGCCATCTGCGACGGCCCGTCCTCGCCAATCGACACGCCGGCATGCGAGCCCGCCAGCTTGATATTGACGTTGCTGATCGCCGCCATCCGCAGGAAATCGTAGGCGCGTGTCAGGAAGCACGCGAACGTGGACGGAAACGGAATCGCCCCGCGTGCGGCCAGGCCCATCGCGGCGCCCACCATGACCTGCTCGGCGATGTAGCTCTCGTAGAATCGTTCGGGCGCGACCTTTTCGAATCGCTCGCTGAATGTCGAATTGCCCACGTCGGCGTCGAGCGCAACCACACGGCTGTCCGCCTTGCCGAGACGCGCGAGCGCGGTGCCGTACGCCTCGCGGCTCGCGACCAGATCGCCCGCTTTGTAGGAGGGCGCATCCAGCGCGGCGCGTTTCGGCTCGGCCGGCGCCGCCGGAGGCCGGGGAATCGCGTCACGTTGTTTTTGAATCGCGTCCGCCGGAAGGTCATTGACGGTCTTCTCGAGCTCGGCAATCGCGCGGTTCGTCTCGTCGCCCGCCTTCAATGCCTTGCCGTGCCAACCCTCCTTGTCCTGCACGAACGAGACGCCATAGCCCTTGAACGTCTTCGCGAGGATCATCGTCGGGCGGCCTTTGGTCGCCCGAGCGGACGCAAGCGCGTCGAGAATCGCGTTGAGATCGTGCCCGTCGATGATCAGCGCGTTCCAGCCGAAGGCACTCCATCGACGTGCCAAGGCCTCGAGGTCGTGCTGCCACATCGTCGGCCGGCTCTGACCGAGACGGTTGACATCGGTGATGCCCACGAGATTGTCGACCTTCCTGAACGCGGCGAGCTCGGCCACTTCCCACACCGAGCCTTCGGCGGTCTCACCGTCGCCGAGGAGAGCGTAGGTCCGGTAGTCCGATCGGATGCGCTGCGCGTTGAGAGCGGCCCCCAATGCCGCAGCCAACCCCTGTCCCAGCGATCCCGTCGCGACGTCGACGAATGGCAGCCGAGGCGTCGGGTGGCCTTCGAGGTCCGAGTCGATCTTCCGCAGGTTCAGGAGGTCGTCCCGTTCGATGTAGCCCACGGCGGCCCAGGCCGCGTACAAAATCGGCGCTGCGTGGCCCTTCGACAACACGAAGCGATCGTTCAATGGGTGCTGGGGATGCGCGGGATCGAAGCGCATCTCGGCAAAGAACAGCGCCGCGATCAAATCGGCGGCCGACATGCACGTCGTCGGATGTCCGCTCTCCGCTGCTGTCGTCGATCGGATCGAATCGACGCGCAGCTGCGTGGCGACGTTGTGGAGCACGGGAATGAGCGCAGTGCGATCCTGCGGCACGGGGACCTCCGAATTCAAGAAAACCGCAGTCTATCAGGAGCCGACGACGTCGGCCACGGCGAGCGCGTAAGGGGCGCCGAACAACCCCTGCTGGCGATACACGGGCGTTTGCGACCGCAGCGTGTCGAGCGCTTTTTCCTGCAAGTCAAGTTTACCGGTCAGGCGTGACAAACGCGCCAACACGCGGCTGGCCAGAGAATTCGTGCTCAGCGGCTTCACCGGATCGGCCATCAGGCCGATGTCACTGTCCGCATCAGTCGCACGGTCGACGAAGCCGAGGCCCGCCTCATCCCAATGGGTGCGCAGCACCGTCCGCATCAGCTCCTCTGCCAGCATCGACCAGGTCGGGTTGGCGGTCGCCTCGTGCAGCGCGAGGAGCGCCCACGCCGCGTGGACCTGGTCTGTCAGCAGACCGCGGATGCCCGGCTGGCCGTCGAACCAGTGGGCGACGCCCTTCCCCGGTTCGTAGGTCAGCGTGAGCAGCCGATCGAACGCCCCGGCACCAAATTCCGCGGCTGCCTGGTCCTGAAGGGTCACGCCGGCACGAAGCCACGCCACGGCGGCGCGCGCTGTGAGATCGGTGAACGTGGTGCGATCGACAACCGGTGCCGCCAACGTCCGCCGCAGGTCCCCCGACGCGAGCTGATAGTAGGCCTCGTCGGCCGCCTGACTCGCGAAGAACGCGGGCGGTGTGGTGCTCGTCAGAGCTCGGCGGACGTACGCCAACGTCTCGCGCGCGATCTGAAGATACCGATCGTTCTCGAGCACTCGGCCGGCATCAGCGTAGAGCTCGACGAGCCCCGCCTGGTCCTCGAGCATCTTTTCCGTGTGCGGGCGCGTCCAATCGCGGCCTCCCGCGTATCTGAAAAATCCGCCTTCAACAGCGTCACGAATCTGACCGTCGCCCATCGCATCGAGCGTTTGGGTCAACGCATCACGCACGGCGCGATCGCCTGTTCGCACGCATTCATTGAGCGCGACACGCAGCGCCGCGACGTGCAGGAACTTCCCGTCGGTTCCGAATCCCCCATGAAGCGCATCACATTCGTCCACGACGCGGCGCGCGATCCATTGCGGCGCGCTCAGATCGGGTTCGACCTGTCCGGACACCGGCGTCGAGCGAGCCCGCCGGGCAGCCGTCATCGCCGCCGCGCGCCGATCGAGATCGTCGCGTCTGGACCGATACGCGTCGGACACTTCCAGGAGCATGGCCCGCAGGCCGTCCGCGGGCAGATACGTCGTACCGGTCAGCATCTCTCCGGACGGTGTCAGCAGCGACGTCGTCGGCCAGCCATCGAGGTTGTAACGATCGTTCACGTCGGGGCGACGATCGGCATCGATGCGCACCGGAACGAACTGCGAATTGACGATGTCGACGACGTCCGGATCGGCATACGCGACGCGGTCCATCACCGCACAGCCGTGACACCACGACGCGGTGATCGACAACAGAACGGGTTTACCTTCCGATCGCGCGCGCGCAAACGCGTCTGCGCTCCAGGCAAGCCACGTGATCGATCGTGAGGCTGGCGCCCCGCCGTCAGCGGAGGCGAGAACGGTCGGCGTGAATGGTGAGGGCAATGGTGAACCTCACTATAATACCGGGATGACCGCGCTGCGTTACGCGTATGTCATCGCTCTCGTCGTGTGGCTCGGCGGCATGATGACGATCGCGGGCGTGGTTGCCCCAGCCACCTTCTCAGCTCTCGAACGTGCGGATGGGGACGTCGGTCGCACTCGGGCCGCAACCGCCGTCGGCGAAGTGCTCCGCCGCTTCCACGTCGTGGGCTACGCCGCCGCTGCCGTGCTGCTGGGGACGCTCATCGGCATGAAAGTGGTGGGACCTCGTCCCATCGGCTTCAGCCGGCGACTCGCCATCGTCGGCACGATGCTGGCAGCGTCGCTCGTCTCCGGCATCATTGTCGATCCGGCGATCGCGCGAAGACGCACCGCATTGGGTGTGCCCATCGCCTCTCTGGCACCGTCCGACCCGCGCCGTGCCGACTTCGGCCGTCTGCACGCGATGTCGACTGCGCTTCTCGGCATCGGCGTTGTCGGCGGCCTGATCCTCTGCTACTGGGAGACTCGCGAGTAAGATGATGGCCGTCGACGTCACCCGATGACTCATACCATCACGCTCATCCCCGGTGACGGCATAGGTCCCGAAGTCACTGAGGCCGTTCTCCGCGTTCTCCACGCTTCTGGTGTCCAGATTGATTGGGATCGACAGGAAGCCGGCGTTACCGCCTTCGAACGATACAAGACGGCGCTGCCGGTCGAGCTCCTCGACTCGGTCAAACGCACAAAGATCGCACTGAAAGGCCCGGTCACGACGCCGATCGGCGAAGGCTTCACGAGCGTGAACGTCGGGCTTCGCAAAGCGCTCGATCTGTACGCGAATCTGCGTCCGGTGTGGACGATGCCAGGGGTCCCCAGCCGATTCACCGGCATCGATCTGGTGATCGTGCGCGAGAATACGGAGGACTTGTACTCCGGTCTCGAGCACGAGGTCGTCCCCGGCGTCGTCGAGAGCCTGAAGATCATTTCCGCGAAGGCCTCGCATCGAATCGCGGAGTTCGCGTTCCGCCATGCGCGGGCCAATGGCCGCAAGAAGGTCACGGCGGTGCACAAGGCCAACATCATGAAGCTTGGTGATGGCCTGTTCCTGCGCAGCGTGCGCGAAGTGGCGCGACTGAACAGCGACATCGCCTACGATGAGCGTATCGTCGATGCCGCCTGCATGCAGTTGGTGATGAAGCCAGAGACGTTCGACGTCCTTGTGCTGCCGAATCTCTACGGCGACATCGTGTCCGACCTTTGCGCTGGCCTCGTCGGCGGGCTTGGCGTCGTTCCCGGCGCCAATCTCGGACACGATGCCGCCGTCTTCGAGGCGGTTCACGGCAGCGCACCTGACATCGCCGGCAAGAACCTGGCGAATCCAACGGCGCTGTTGCTCTCGGCCCTGTTGATGCTTGACCACATCGGTGAGGCAGCCGCCGCGCAGGCCATTCGCCAGGCGCTCGAGCGCGTCCTTGCTGATGGCAGCGTGCGCACACGCGATCTCGGCGGCACGGCGACCACCACCGAGTTCACCGTGGCCCTCTGTGAGGCGCTCGGATCGGGAGGGTAGCGAGTCGTGAGGCGCGATCCCGTCTTCGACGACATTACCCGCGCGGTCTTCGCCCGCGAAGAAGTCGTCGCCTACCTCAACGGAAGCCACGGCGAGTCAGGACCGCGCGCAGAAGAACGCATCCACGAATACCTGGGAGAGCTGCGAACGCGCCAGCGCTACCCGATTTATCGCGCCCTGAAGCACCCGCTCTATCCGATCCTCCGGAAGATCACGCGCATCACCGAAAATGAAGGTGTGGTGCGTCAATCGACGACGCGGGGCCGCGTCGTCTACGTCTCGAACCATCGCAGCCACATCGACTACTTGGTCGAACCGCTGGTGCTCGAGGACAACGAGATTCGACCACCGGTCATCGCGGCGGGGATCAACCTGTTCGGCGGCCCGCTCGGGTTGATCCATCGGCACGTCACCGGCGCGATTCCGATTCGTCGCAACGCCAAGGACCCGGCCTACCTGATTACTCTGAAGGCGTACGTCGCGGAGATCCTCGGCCGCCACGACCTGATGTTCTACATCGAAGGGGGCCGCAGCTACAGCGGCGAGATGAAGTCGCCGAAGACCGGCTTGGTACACGCGGCGCTCCAGGCAGAGCGCCCGGATCTGATATTTCTGCCCTGCGCAGTGTCATACGATCTGGTGCTCGAGGACTTCATCCTCTCGCGTCAGAAGGTGAAGCGCGGGCAGCGGCCCTTCACGCGGGAGCTCGCCGAGATGGTGCGCTATGCCGTCGGCTATCGATCGCGCGCCTTTGTCACGTTCGGCACGCCGATCGATCCGCGCGAGTACGACCCGCACGCGCGCCGTGACGTCCTCGAGCTGGCCCATCGGCTGCGCGATACCATCGGCCGGCTAATGAAAGTCCTCCCGACGCACATCGTGGCGCACGCGATGCGACCGTCGCTCCGCCTGTCCGAGCTCGAGAGTCGCGTGAGCGCGGTGATGGAGCTGCTCTCGGCTGCTGGCGCCAACATGGCGCTCACGGATCCGAAGGCCGTGGTGGACGATGGCATGCGCCGGTTCGATCGGCGAGGCATCGTCGTGATCGCCGGCGATCGCTATCGCGTCCGGGAGCGAAACGTTCTGCGCTATTACGCTCGCACGATCGAGCATCTCCTGCCGGTGCCGCCGAGCAAGGCGCACTGATGATCGACGCGGCGTCGAAAGCCTTCTTTCATCTGCTCGCCAGCAGCCGCAGCCTCCAGAAGCTGGCGTCACGCTACGGCATGGCTGCGCCAACGGCCTTTGCTCGACGCTTCATCGCCGGCGAGACGGTTGAAGAGGCCGTCGAAGCGGCGAGGCGGCTCGAATCGCGGGGGCTGACGCAGACGCTGGACTACCTTGGCGAGAGCGTCGGCAGCATCACAGAGGCCGATGCCGTCACGCGCGACTATCTCATAATCCTCGACAAGATCGTTGCCTCTGACGCCGGCCGCAATATCTCGCTGAAGCTGACGCAGCTTGGCCTCGATATCGACCGGGGCACAGCACTCGACAACCTCCGCCGAATCCTCGAACCTGCGACGACGCATGGGTTCTTCGTGCGCATCGACATGGAGAACTCGCCCTACACCGACGTCACGCTCGACATCTTCGAAACCTTGTGGGGCCTCGGCTATCGCAATCTTGGCGTCGTGCTGCAGTCCGCCCTCTATCGCAGCGAAGCGGATCTCACCCGCATCCTCGCGCTCGGCGCTCGCGTGCGGCTCGTGAAAGGCGCCTACCGAGAGCCGCCGTCGGTGGCGCATCAACTGAAGGCCGACGTCGACGCCGCTTACATCCGCATGTCGACGACGCTGCTGGAGCGCGGGACCTTCCCGGCGCTGGCCACTCACGATCCGGACATCATCGAGGCGGCAAAGCGGATCGCAGCGGAACGTGGCGTGGCGAAGGATCGGTTCGAGTTTCAAATGCTTTACGGCATCCGGCGCGATTTGCAATCCGCGCTCATCGCCGATGGCTACGGCATGCGCGTCTACGTTCCCTTCGGCCGGCAGTGGTTCCCCTACTTCATGCGCCGGCTTGGCGAGCGCCCCGCCAACGTCGCCTTCGTCCTGCGTAGCCTCTTCCGCGAGAGCTGACGCGTCGCGGATCCAGATAGATCGGTTCAGCGACGGACGCCGAAAGATCGGTCACGGATGGACGCGGAAAGATTGATCACTGATGGACACCGAAAGTGGTCACGGAATGGACACCGAGAGATTGGTCACGGAAATACGCGGACCATCACGGAGGACGCAATTGGGTCCGAAATGATACGTGCGAGGCCTAAGAAGACACATTTGCCCTACCGTGGTCAGTCCAACGTCTGCGACCGCTACCGTGCACGCTTATCAGACAAACGGCTGCTTGGATTGTGTTCGGTTTTCTGCACACTCCAGTTTGGAGTTCGCTTCTTCAGCTTTCGACGTTACCTGTTGCAGTGCTTCGACTTACCTGCTGAGGTTAGGTCCTGGCAGGCTGTTTGATTGAGAAGCAGGTGGAACGCGTGCACGGGGGAGCAACCTGAAGCGCGCGTTTGCGTCTTAACGATAAGGCCCAGAGAAGGAGCGGGTAACCATATGGCGACGAACCTCGAACACGTTGCGACGCATGCCGTAACCGCATCGACGCCAGGAACCCTGCTGCGGAGCCTCTGGGATCGGGCAACGCGATCGATTCAGAGTGCCGTCTGCGGTCTTCACGGACACGACCCCCTGCTGCAGGTCGAAGGTGCGCGGTTGTTCCTGCGGTGCACGACGTGCGGCTATGAGACGCCCGGATGGACCACGTCCGGTCGTGGGCCCCGTTTGCGCTTCGAGGGTGATGAGAACCGCCACCGTCTGAACTAGACACTGACCGAACACGCTGCGAGCGGCTGACGTCCGTTCGCAGCGCCGGGGCCGGGTCCGGCGCGGTATACGCGCCCGCGCCCGGCCTTCGTGTGTACGGGAAGAACGAGACAGGATGTGCCTGCCTGACCGAAGTCAGGCCTCGCTGAGGAAAAGAGCCCCACGACTGTAAGGGCGCACCCTAACGGTCACAGGGTCTAAAAGGTCACAGGGTTTCAGAGTCCGAGTCCACGCACCTACTTTTCGACCTTGAGAGCCTTCCGACCTTGAGACCGGCAGCGAAGCTTGCGCGCCCAATTCGTATGGAGTGCGGCGCGTCCAGATGCGCCCTTGACGAGATCAACGCTCCAGCCAGTTGCGCAAGACGTCCGCGCAGGCTACCAGGTCCTCGATGACGACGTACTCCTCGATCGAATGGAGCCCTGCGCCACGCGGTCCGAAAAGCACCGTTGGCGTGCCGGCGGCGCCGAGGATCGCCGCATCGGTCCAGAAGCTGACGCCTTCGAGACGGGCTTGGCCGAGGCGTGCGCGCGCCGCCGCTGCGAGATGTTCGAGTACCTGGCGCATCGGGCGGCGTTTCGTAGGCAGGGCGCGCCAGGAGCAAGCGAACGTCAGCGCGAAAGTCCGGATCACTGGTCGCGATGTCGGTCGCGATCTGCTGGAGCTCGCTCACCGCGACGTCAACCTGTTCCCCTGGCAAGGTACGGCGCTCCATCTCGAGAACAGCTCGGGCGGGATAGACGCTGAGCTCGGTGCCACCCTGAATACGGCCGGCATGGAGCGAAGCGACGCCGACGAGCGGATGTGGCGGGCGCGATTGTAGTGCGGCGTCGAGTTGTTCGAGGCGCTGAAGAACGCGGCCCATCGCCATGATGGCGTCCTTACCCTCTTTCGGTCGGCTGCCGTGTGCCGCGCGACCGTGCACGATGACCTCGGCGCACGAGAATCCCTTGTGACCAACGCCGATCGCGAGATCCGTCGGCTCGGTAATCACCGCTTCATCAGCGCGCCAACCGAGCGCGAGCGCATCGGCGCCGAGACTGGCGTACTCCTCGTCAACCACGGCCGCCACGATCACGCGACCCGCACCACGTCGATCTCCAGCTAGCCAGTCGGCCGCGGCGGTGAGCATTGCTGCGACCCCGCCCTTCATGTCCTGACTGCCGCGTCCGTACAGTCGTCCGTCGCGGATTACTGGATCAAAGGGCGCCGCCATGCCCTCGACGCCGACCGTATCGGTGTGCCCGCACAGCAGCCGCGTCGGGCCGTGGCTCCTGCCGTCCGCAAACGCCACGACATTTGGCCGGCCCCGCGCAACTTCCGTAACCTCGACATCGAACCCCACGCGGCGCAGCCACGCGGCGAGAAAGTCGGCGATCGGCCCTTCGCCCGCGCCGCCCGGCACGAGGGACGGGTTCACGGAATCGATCGCGATCAGATCGCTCGCGAGCTTGACGATCGACATGTGCTGCTCGATTTCTCGAGTGTTCGAGCACTCGGTGCTCGTTTTCCTAGTGCCCTACTTCCAATCGGCCATGAACAGGTTCGTGCTGCCCTCTACCTTGGCATGCCGGTTCGAGGCGAATACCAGATGCCTCCCGTCCGGGGAGAACATCGGAAAACCGTCGAACGTCGGGTTCCAGGTGACGCGCTCGAGATCCGAGCCGTCGGTGTTGATCAGATACAGCTCGAAGTCGCGCCCAGGTGGGTTGTGGTGGTTGGACGCAAAGATGATCCGCGTGCCATCTGGAGTGAAGAACGGCGCGAAGTTGGCGCCGCCGAGACTGGTGACCTGACGCAGGCCGCTGCCATCGGCGTTCATTACGAAGATCTCCAGCGCCGTCGGTCGCCAGAGGCCGTCGCGCAGGAGCGCCATGTAGTCGTTCAACTCGGGTCCGGGAGCTAGGGCGCGGCCGCGGAACACGATCTGACGGCCGTCCGCCGAGAAGAATGGGCCGCCGTCGGGGCCCGGCCGATGCGTGAGGCGGCGAACGTCGCCGCCGTCGCCGTTCATCGAGTAGATCTCCATATCGCCGTCGCGGACGCTCGTGAACACGATGTGGCCATCGCGATTGATCGTCGCCTCCGCGTCGTAGCCCGGCGTGGTCGTGAGCCGCGTCGGACCAGAGCCGTCGGGATTCGCACGGAAGATGTCGTACGAGTCGTAGACCGGCCAGACGTAGCCCCGGCTGAAATCGGGCCTGGGCGGACAGGCTTTGCCGCCAAGATGCGTCGACGCGTACAGGACATGGCGTTTGTCGGGATAGAAGAACGAGCAGGTCGTGCGGCCTTCTCCGCTGCTGATCCGGCGCAACCTGGAACCGTCCGTCTTCATGGAGTAGATCTGGTCGCACTCGCCACGGTCGCGCGTCGACTGGAAGATCAGGTCGTTGCCGTCGAACGAGAAGTACGCCTCCGCGTTTTCGCCGCCGTCGGTAAGCTGCTTGATGTTCGATAAGTGCACTTCCCTCGCGGTGTCCGGCCCCTGCGTTCCCGACTGCGCTGTCCACCATGCCCCTGCATCCATGGCGCCCGCAGCCACGGCAAGCGCAATCACGGTTGAGCACACGATCGCGGGGCTAAAGCCCCTCCGCCACACGATCACCCCGAATCCTCCTGGCGCGAGCGACGTTATCACACGCTCGATGTACGATCGGATCGGAATGAGCGACGCGGATGCTCTTTCGGTTGCGCGGGCAATTGCGGAGGCCGTGAAGGCTGCCTCGGGGCGAGCGGTTATCGTGGGCGGATTTGTGCGCGATCGCCTGCTTGGCCTCGAGGCGAAGGATCTCGACATCGAAGTCTTCGGCATTCCGGCCGACCGCTTGCCCGAAGTGCTTGCCCCATTTGGACGGGTGCAGGCGGTTGGCCAGAGTTTCCCCGTCTTCAAGGTGGGTACGATCGACGTGTCGCTGCCGCGGCGTGAATCGAAAACCGGACGCGGCCATAAGGGCTTTACGGTCCACGGCGACCCGATGCTGTCCTTCGAAGAGGCCGCACGCCGGCGCGACTTCACGATCAACGCGATTGGTTGGGACGCGCTCTCGGACGAGTACCTCGATCCCTTCGGAGGCCGCGGCGACCTCGAGGCGCGACGCCTTCGAGTGGTGGACGCGCGGACGTTCGGCGACGACAGCCTTCGCGTCCTGCGCGGGGTGCAGCTTGCGGCGCGATTCTCGTTGAGCGTCGACGCGGAGACGCGCGCGTTGTTTTGCGCGATTCCGCTCGACGATCTCCCGGCCGAACGGATCTGGGGCGAGATCGACAAGCTGCTGCTCCAAGCGCCGCGGCCATCGATCGGATTCGCGCTGGCGCTCGATGTCGGTGTCGTCGATGCGCTGCTCCCAGAACTGCGCCCGCTGGTGGGGTGTCCGCAGGAGCCCGAGTGGCATCCCGAAGGCGACGTCTGGGTGCACACGCTGCTCGTCATCGACGAGGCCCGCGCGAGCTTTGACGGCCTGTCGCGCGCGGATCAAGTGACTGTGATGCTGGGCGCTGTCTGTCACGATCTCGGCAAGCCTCCGACCACTGCAGTGATCGAGGGGCGAATTCGGTCGCTGGGACACGAAGAGGCTGGCGTGCCGATTGCGACGGCCCTGCTCGATCGGCTGACCCTGCACGCCATCGATGGCGTCGACGTACGACGCGACATCCTCGGCATCGTCGCACATCACCTGAAGCCGGGAGCCTGGTACAAGGCCGGCGACGTCGGCGACGGTGCATTCCGCCGGCTCGCCCAGAAAGTGAATCTCGAGCTCCTCGCTCGCGTTGCGCGCGCAGATTGCTTGGGGCGTGGTGGAGGCTTCGATTGTTCAGCGATGGATTGGTTCCGGGAGCGCGCGCGCCGTCTCGGCGTCGAACATCAACCGCCCGCGCCGATTCTCCTCGGCCGCCATCTGATGACGCTGGGAGTCAGACCCGGCCCGGAAATGGGCCGCCTGTTGAAGCAGGTCTACGAACGCCAGCTGGATGGCGCGGTCACGTCGGTCGACGAGGGGATTGCCATTGCCAGAGAGCTACTACGGTAGGCCCGACTCTAATGGCCGCACTAAGGTGCGGCCCTGCTGCGGTCGGCCAGCAACTCCACGATTCGCTCCGTCTCGGCATTACCCCCGCTGACGACCGCCACGTGGACGCCTGATGATCCAGCAGGCGCGACATGACGGGCGCCGGCCACGCTGACTGCACCGCTCGGCTCGGCGAGGATTTTGGTGTGCGTCGCGAGGAACCTCACAGCCTCGGCGATTTCCTGCTCCGATACCTGGACGGTGCCGTCGACGAGCGCCCGCACGTGCTCGAAATTGAGCTCGCCTGGTCGGACCGCAAGCAGGCCATCGGCCATCGAATCGACACGGTCCAGGGTCATCGGATGACCCGCCGCGAGTGACGTGCTCATTTTCGGCGCGCCGGCAGGCTCGACCCCGACGACGCGGACGTTCGGCCGCAGCGCCTTGATGGCCGCGACGACGCCCGAGATCAGGCCACCGCCGCCCATCGGGACGTAGACGCTCGTGACATCGGGCAACTGATCCACGATTTCCAGGCCCACCGTCCCCTGCCCCGCGATGATCTCGGGGTGATCGAATGGCGGCACCATCGTCAGGCCGCGTTCGCGCTGGATGGCTTCTGCGGCCGCCTTGCGTTCGAGGGAGACAGTGCCAGCAAAGTGGATTTCGGCGCCCAGCGCACGCGCGCCGTCTACCTTGACCGTCGCGGCGGTCGTCGGCATGACAACGACGGCGGATGTCCCCAGCCGGCGCGCCGCGAAAGCGACCGCCTGGCCGTGATTCCCGGACGAGTAGGTGACGACGCCGCGCGCGCGCACCTCAGGGTCGAGCGCTGCGAGGAAGTTGTAGGCGCCGCGCACCTTGAAGGCGCCGATCACCTGCAGGTTCTCGCACTTGATCCATAGATGACCCCACTCGTCGCTGCTCGAGGCCGGGACGAGCGGGGTTACGCGGGCGACTCCGCGCACACGATCGGCCGCTCGTCGAATGGCGTCGAGCGAGACGAGGGACGAGCTCATTTCGATGAGGGCGTGCGCCGCGGTTGCGCGAACTGTTCCTGCGGGTGATAGGAGGGCATCGTCGGCGCGACCGCCACATTCCATCCCAACTGCGCGAGGGCCTTCAGGTCGGCGATCGCACCGGTCAGATCCCAGGAGGGATCGTATTCGTCGATGGGCTGGTGATACTTGCGGGCGCGGTAGTCTTCGTGCTGCTTCTTCGCGAAGCCAGGGTCCTTGCCGATGAACTCGTTGGGCTCCGAGATCGACAGTGCCGGCACGCCCACCTTGGCAAACGGAAAGTGATCGGAGCGGAAGAAATAGCCAGCCCCAGGCGCGGTATCGATCCCGACGATCCGATGCTGGCGCTCGAGGATGGCCTTGGCCATTGGGCCCAGCGTCGACCGCTCTGCGCCGAGGAGCACGAGATCACGCGTCATCCCCAGCACGTTCAAGCTATCGACGTTGATGTTCGCCGCCATGGCGTCGACCGCGAGCGGCGGGTGGCGAACAAAGTACTCGGCACCGAGCAGGCCCGACTCCTCCGCCGTCGTCGCCACGAAGTAGATCGAGCGCGACGGCGCTTTCGAAGCCTGTATGAAGGCGCTGGCAATCGCCAGGATGCCCGCCACGCCGCTGGCATTGTCGACGGCGCCGTTGTAGATGCGATCCGCATCCGCGGGCTCGCCCGGTTTCGGGTCACGTATCCCGAAGTGATCGTAGTGAGCGGTGTACACAACCGCCTGATCGGACCGCGTGCCTGGCAGCACGCCGACGACGTTCGGCGACTGCTTCCGGGAAACGGTCTGATGCAGCTGGGCTGCACCCTGAATGCCGAGCGACACCGCCTTGAAGCCGCGCGTGGCCGCGGCGGTGCGCAGTTGCGCCAGGTCCTTGCCGGCCCGCGCGACCAGCGTCTTCGCGACATCGTCGGTCACCCACATCTTCAAGGGCAGCATCGGCTGTCCTTGCTCCACAGGCAGCAAATACTGGGTTCCGGTCCATGCCGTCTGCACGACCTGCCACGGATACGAGGCGGATTCCGTAGTGTGCATCAGGATCGCCCCGGCGGCGCCCTGTCGGGCAGCCTCCTCGTACTTGTAGGTCCAGCGCCCGTAGTACGTCAGCGCAGGGCCGCCGAAGAGCGTGGGTTCGTCAGCGGGCGCGGGCGGATCGTTCACCATCATCAGGACGATCTGGCCCTTCACGTCCACGCCGGCATAATCGTTCCATCTCTGCTCCGGCGCGTTGATGCCGTAACCGACGAAGATGATGTCCCCGTCGGCGCTGACGTCTGATCGCTCGAGTCCACTGAACGCGACGAAGTCGGTCGAGTACTTCAACGACTGCGGCGCACCGGTGCCACCGCTGATCGAAAGCATCGCCGACGGGTCGACTTTCGCCTCGACGATCGTGACCGGCTGGAAGTAGGTGCCGTTCTCGCCGGCGGGCTTCAGGCCGATGCCGGCGAATCGAGAGGCGATGAATTCGGCCGCCAGCTGTCCGCCGCGCGTCGATGGCGCGCGCCCCTCGAGCAGATCGCTCGAGAGGAACTTGATGTCCGCCCGCAGCGAGTTGTCAGAAATTGCCCTCAGCGCAACCGCCGTGCCGTTGGGGACTGTCCCCACTGGCACGGTTCCCGTGCCGTTGGGGACTGTCCCCAGAACGAGCGCGAGAGCAGCACCGATGAAACGCACTACTTGGTGTGTTGTTTGAGGAATTCGATCGTGCGCGGCCAGGCTTTCTCGGCGGCGACACGATTGGCGCCGTCGCGATCCGCCTGCGCGCGCAGGAACCCATGTCCCGCGCCATCGTACAGAATTTGCCTCGAACGACTTGCCCATCTTCTTCATTTCCGCGGACGCCGGTTCGATCGTCGCGTTGACCCGCGCATCGTCTCCCCCGTAGAGGCCAAGGACCGGCGCCTTGACGTTCGCCAGCGCCGCGGCGTCTGGGGAGCTGCCGTAGTAGACGACCGCACCGTTCAGGTCCGGCTGAACAGTCGCATAGCGGAAGCTCGTCGCGCCGCCCCAGCAGAAGCCAACGGTCGCTGTCTTGCCGTTGGCTGCCGGCAGCTTGATGCCATACGCGCGCACGGCATTCAGCCGCGCATCCACTTCCTCGGGCGTCAACTTCCGCACGAGCGCGACGACGTCATCGCGGCTCGAGACCGACTCAGTGCCGCCGCCGTTCGGCCCCTTGCCAGTGAGCAGATCCGGCGCGATCGCGATGAACCCGTCGCGCGCGAGCTGATCGGCCACATTCCGAATCCAATCCGATAGGCCAAAAATCTCGTGAATGACCACGACGACCGGCGCCTTGTCCCTGCGCTCGGGATAGACGACCCAGGCACGAATCGGTGAGCCGCCCGGCACCGGCACATCTGCGTACTCGCCGTGCCGCGGCGACTTCTCGAGCCGCGACTTGGCGCCCTCTTCACCCGCCGGAAGATTCGGGTTGTCCGGGACGGATGCCGCCTGCGACGGCGCGGCCTGCGTCATCGGCAGCTCAATCGCATGGGCGGCATGCGCGTCCTGCGCAGATGCCCGGACCGGAAGCAGCGTGGCAATCGCGACGATTGAGAGCGCGCAGGTTCTGGTCAGATGAGCCATGCTCGTGCCCTACGTGGTCGCGCTACCAATCGTTTACACGCCTTCGGAGGCATGATCCGCACGCCACTCCTCGAAGAGACGTGGAACGTTGCCGGCAATCGACTTGAGGGTCGGCGTCCACCGGAGCTCATGCGCGCGCGGGCTTCGCACCAGCTGATCCAGAGCGAGCGCATCTGCGTACGACCCCATCTTCGCGCGCGCCTCCACGATCGGAACGAACCGGATGTCTGGCTTATGCGTCGTGTTGCGCGCCAACGCCTCGACGATGTCGAGCACCGTCTCGTCCGCTTCGTCTGTGGCGTGATAGATGCCCGAGACGCCAGGTATTGTCACGAGCCTGGCGTACAAGTCGGCGAGGTCGCGGTCGTAAACGGAGGCCCAATGGTTCTTGCCGTCGCCGATGATCCGCACGAGGCCGTTGACGCCCGAACGAAGCAGGTCGCCCACAATCCCGCGGTTGCCCCCGTACACGATACCTGGCCTGACGACAATCCCGCGAACGCCTTCGAGGCCGAGCACCAGCTGCTCGTGCGCCGCGCGCCAGGCGGAATACGGCGTCGGATTGAGCACTGCGGTTTCGTCGACGGGATGACGCGTCGCGCCGATTACCCAGACGCCCGACGTGAATACGAGCGGCCGGTCGGGCCCAGACTCGCACGCAGCCGCCGCCAGCGTTTCGATCGCTGCGCGATCGGCGTCAACCCCTCGCGCCGTCGCCTCCCGCGCGGTATGGATGAACGCATCGTGACCGACGGCCGCGGTTTTCCATGCCGCTCCGTTGCCAAGATCGCCGACCACGCCCTTCGCGCCCAGCTTTTGCATGCAGCGCGCCTTCCCGGCGTCGCGCACGAGGGCGGTCACCTGGTGTCCGCCGCGCACTAACGTCCCGAGAACGGCGCCGCCGATGTAACCGGTCGCGCCGGTCAGGAAAATCCGCATCATTCAGGATGACCGTGTCAAAAAGAGAGGGACCGCCATTCTAGCCGAAGGCGGCCTCGGGTCTGATCGGGACTTATCAGGTCCGGTCAAGTCCGATCGGGCCGAATCACGTCGATCGGCTTGACTCGATCGACCCGACTAGATGTCCCAGACCTTGCTCGCGTCGTAAAAGCTGATCAGGCCGTCCTCGCTGACCTTGAGCACCGGACCGAATCGACTGGCCGCCATCGCCGCCGTCGTGCGCGCGCCCTCGATGATGACCGGCTCGCGATCGGCCGGCGTGCTGTCGACGGAATGCCGTAGGATGGCGCCGGCGGCGAGCAGATTGCCGTTCACGTCGGTCACCGTCGCGCCATCCAGCGACGCGAGCGCCGCGAGGACGCTCGGATCGAGCTCGGTGACCGAGCGCCCCGTGACCAGATTCAAGAGATCGCCTCGCGTGGGCGGGGCACCCACGGGTCGTGGCGCTTCGCTTACAGGCACGTCCAGGCGATCGGCCAACGCGATCAGCTCGCGCGCTGAAACCCCAGGGTCGCGGAGAACCACGAACAGCGCCCCCTGCCGCGCGTCTGCGAGCTCGAGCGCCGACTGGAAGAGGCGCTGAGCGAGCGGCAGCGACCCGACGGCATCGACCCAGATGTCGAACTTCGCCTGCAGGTCGAGCAGGTGCCACTGAGCGTGGCGGAACGCAAGCACCTGCGATCCTTCGGCAAACACCTTGATCTCGTGCGACGGGCTGAGCACGACGGACACGTGCCCTCCCAGCAGGGTCGCGCGCGCGTGCGCTTCATAGGCGACAGGACATGGGGCTGGAAGCACCGCATTCCCAATCGCCACCGATGCCCACTGCCTGACGTCGATAATGTCGAGGAGCCGGCCATCGCGACCGACGAGAAACAACGTACGTAGCCCGTCGACGAGGCGGAAGAAGCTTTTCACTCCGGTCAGCTCCTGCGAGTACTGCACCGGAGGCGTTGTCGTCTGGCGATCGGGGGCAACCGGATCCCGTTCCGATCCGAGGATGAGCACGCCCGACGAAATCGGCCGATTCTCATAGCTCGAAAGGGCAGCGACGCGGAGGACCTCAATGGCCGACGCAATGTGGTCCGCGCGCGTCTCCCCGGCCCCCATCGGGTACGGCTTCCCTTCCGCGAACGCGCCTACATAGCGGTCCTCGATGGCACCGCGAAAGAGCTCGCCGCGCTCGATCAGGGCTTTCGGATTCAGGATTGCGTGGTAGCGCGCGGCCAGCACCGAGCCGATCGATCGGGCGAGCCGGATCTCATGCGCCGTGAACGGACGCCGCTGCGGCACGCTGAGACCGTACCGCGTCCCGAACCAGCGGATGAACATCACCGATGGATCGTCGGTGGGCTCAATCGCCAGCCGCCCGTCCGAGCTGGCCGATAGGATGGGCTCGCTTCCGAACGTCGCCCGCTCGAAGAATTGTCGCAGCGCCGCCTGCAGGAAGCTGTCGTACAGCGCGCCGACGGCGAGAGCGGGAGGGAGGTTCGGCAGGGCCATACTCGTGTGATCGGTATGATAAACGAGCGGATGCGACGCGAGACGCTGATCGACTTCTTCGACGATCTCAGCCAGATCGGCGGCGACTTCCTCGCGTACGACAACGGCTTCCGCCGCTGGACGCATAGCTATACCGATGTCGCTCGGGCCGCGGGGGCTTTTGCAGCCCGGCTCTCGGCGGCCGGCATCCGCAAGGGCGACGCGGTCATCTTGTGGTCCGAAAACCGGCCCGAATGGATCGTCGCCTTCTGGGGATGCCTGCTCCAGGGCGCCGTGGCGGTCCCAATCGACTATCGCGCGTCGGAAGACTTTCTTCGGCGCGTCGCGGGCATTGTCGCGGCCAAGGTCGTGCTCGTCGGCGACGACGTCGATCTGGCAGCGCTCGAGCCCGCCGGGGAACCGCCGCGTTGGCGACTCGCGCAGATCGATTGGCATTCGACCGCCTCGACGCCCCGCGCCGCAGTCGCAAAAAGCGACACCGCCGAGATCATCTTCACATCGGGAGCGACCGCCGAGCCCAAAGGGGTCGTGATCACCCACGCTAACGTCCTCGCCAACATCGTCCCGGTCGAACGTGAAATTCTGAAGTACCGCAAGTACGCGAGGCCGTTTGCGCCAATCCGCTTCCTCAACCTGCTGCCGCTGTCGCATATGTTCGGCCAGTCGATGGCTACGTTCGTCCCGCCCATGCTCGGCGGCGCGGTCCTCTTCATGCGCAGCTACAACCCGCACGACGTCGTCCGGCAGATCAAGGAGCGACGGGTCTCGGTGCTGGTGTCGGTGCCGAAGATTCTCGATGTGCTGCGCGAACACATCCGGCGCGCGGTACCGGAAGCCTCGACGCCTCCGCCCGGACGCGAGCACTTCACGTGGCGCTGGTGGAGGTACCGGCGGGTGCACCGGCTCTTTGGATTGAAGTTCTGGAGCTTCGTGGTCGGCGCCGCTCCGCTCGACCCGTCACTGGAGGAGTTCTGGGGCCGGCTCGGCTTCGCGGTGATTCAAGGCTACGGCCTTACAGAGACGGCGCCAATCGTCAGCCTCAACCACCCTTTCAGCGCCCGCCGCGGATCGGTCGGCAAGGCGATCGCCGGCGTACAAGTGAAGATCGAACCCGACGGCGAGATCCTCGTGAAAGGCGAGAACGTGACGAAGGGCTACTTCGGCGCGGAACAGGCCTCGGCGGAAGCGTTTGCCGACGGCTGGTTCCGTACCGGCGACATCGGTGAGATCGACGCGCAGGGACAGCTCTACATCAAGGGCCGCAAGAAGGAAATGATCGTGACGCCCGAGGGGCTGAACGTCTTCCCTGAGGACGTGGAACGAGCTGTCGCGGCGGTGCCAGGCATTCGAGATGTTGCCGTGGTCGGCGTGCAAGCGGGCTCCGAAGAGCGCGTCCACGCGGTTGTCGTGACCGACCCGCACATCGACCCGCAGACGATAGTCCGGACCGCCAACCTCGCGCTGCTCGATCATCAGAAGATACGCGGAATCTCCGTCTGGCCATCGGGCGAACTGCCGCGCACGGAAGGCACACGAAAGCTGAAACGGCGGGAAATCCGCGAGTGGGTGGCGACCGGCGATCTTCCCCAACCATCCACCGCACACGACGCCACGGTCGCCGATCTCGTGTCGCGCTTCGCGGACGGGCGCCCGATTTCATCCGCAACAACCATCGACGAGCTGGGCCTGAGCTCACTCGAACGCGTCGAGCTGATGGTGGCACTCGAAGAGCGTTTCGGAACCACGATCGACGAAGCGGCATTCGCCGGAGCGCCGGACCTGGCTTCGCTGGAGAAGGTCGTACACCAAAGTCCGGTGCGACCAGAAGATGTGCCGGACGCGGTGGATTTTCCGTCGTGGAACCGCACTTGGCCGGCCAGGGCGCTTCGTCGCGTCAGTCTCCCCACATGGATTCTGCCTCTCGCCCGTTTGTTCGCGTGGATTCGGGTCGAGGGGCTCGATCACCTGCGCGGGATCGACGGTCCCGTGATCTTTGCTGCCAACCATCAGAGTCACATCGACACGCCCGCCATACTTTGGGCGTTACCCGCACGGTGGCGCTATCGCGTCGCAGTGGCGATGGCGAAGGAGTTCTTCAAGGCGCACTTCTTCCCGCGCGACTATCCGCTGACGGAGCGGCTGACGAATGGTCTCAACTACTATCTGGCGTCGCTCTTCTTCAACGCGTTCCCGTTGCCCCAGCGCGAGGCCGGCGCTCGCGAGACACTCCGTTATATTGGCGACCTGGCCAGCGAGGGATGGTCCGTCCTGATCTTCCCGGAGGGCAAGCGGACCATGCACGGCGAGATCAGTCCGTTCCGGCCCGGGATTGGGATGATCGGCTCGAGGCTCGGACTTCCTGTCGTGCCCGTGCGGCTCGTGGGGCTCGATCAGGTGCTCCATCAGAAGGCGCGAATGGCAACGCCCGGCCGAGCGCGGGTAATCTTCGGCGCGCCACTGTCGCTCCAGGGCGTCGACTATCCGGCGCTTGCACAGCAAGTCGAGGAAACCGTGCGCAGATTGGACAGCCTCAACGGCAATGTGGCACACTAAATGCTTTGACGGGCCCAAAGGTCCGTCCTTCTTGTGCCTGAAAGGAAGTGAGAAGGTTTGAGTAAGGACGATCTGATCGATATCCAGGGCACAGTCGTCGCCGTCCATAGCGGCGGGCTGTACCGGGTGCAGTCGGATGCCGGCCACGAAGTGCTCGCTCAGCTCAGCGGGCGGATGCGCCGGTTCCGCATCAAGGTCGTGCCGGGGGATCGGGTCACCGTTGGCGTGTCGCCCTACGATCCCGTCCGTGGCATCATCACCTTCCGCGCACGTTAGCTTTGAGTTCCCATACAACCGAAAATCGTCCCTCCCGTTCCCGCCGCCGTCCGCGCGCGGCCGGTGGGCGTAAACCCCGACAGGCCGTCGCCCTGTCGACGACTGCTTCGTACTCGGAACGCGAACAGGCGCCACACGACCCGGCGCCGGTCCCGTTCGCGTCGCTGGGCTTGAACTCGCTCCTGGCGCGCGGGATCAGCGAGCTGGGGTTCAAGGACACGCGACCGATTCAGAGTGCGGTGCTGCCTTACGCGCTTGCGGGCAGCGACGTGATTGCATCCGCTGAAACCGGCACGGGAAAGACCGCGGCGTTTGTCGTCCCGATACTCCAGCGCCTGCTCACGGCGTCGGACCACGGTACGGTGCCCTCGGGCACGCGCGCCCTGATCCTGGCGCCGACGCGCGAGCTCGTCGCGCAAATCGAGGACGCGATCCAGGGGATGACGTATCACACGACGCTGACGAGCGTCGCCGTCTACGGCGGCATGGCGATGGAGCCGCAGGACCGGGCGCTCCGCGCCGGCGTGCACGTGGTGGTCGCGACGCCGGGCCGGCTGATGGATCACATGCGGTCGGCGACACCGGACTTCTCGCGTCTCGAAGTGCTGGTGCTCGACGAGGCGGATCGCATGATGGACATGGGATTCTGGCCCGATGTCCAGCGCATTGTCTCGGCGCTTCCGACCGTGCGCCAGACGCTGCTTTTCTCGGCGACGCTGCCGGACGAAGTGATGAAGCTGGCGTCCGAGATCATGCAGGCGCCGAGGTACATCGCGATCGGACGCACCGGCGGCCCGGCGCGCACGATTACACACACGGCGCAGAACGTGGACGCGCGTGAGAAACCGAAGTGGCTCGCGGAGTTCCTGAAGGGGGCTGATGGTCCGACGCTGATCTTCGTGCGCACGAAGCACGGCGCCGATCGTCTGACACGCCAGCTGCACGCGCTGGGCGTTCCCGCCGCCGCCCTGCACGGCGACCGGTCGCAAGAGCAGCGCACCGCGGCCGTCGAAGGATTCCGCAGCGGGCGTCATCGCGTCCTGGTCGCGACCGATCTTGCGGCTCGCGGTCTGGACATCGACGGCATCACGCACGTCGTCAATTACGAAGTGCCGTCTTCGCCGGAGGCGTACGTGCATCGCGTCGGCAGAACGGGCCGCGACCTGACCGAGGGCACGGCACTGACGCTCGTGTCACCCGAAGAACTTCGTGCGCTTCGCGCATTGGAGAAGTCTGTTGGCGTCCAACTTCAGTAGCGACCCGACGGATCTGCCGGTGCCGGACGTTCCTGCGGGCGCGCCGGACGCCGCAACATCCGAGACCTCGGCGGCCGTGATGAAGTTCCGGTCGTGCCGCTGGCGTCGTCCGCCAGAGGACGGCCCCGAGTGCTGCATGCACCGCGACGTGCTGCCGATGGCTGGCACCTCGGGGTTCAAGCCGGAATCCTGGTGCCCCGACTGCACGCTGTTCAAGCTGCGGCGATCGCCCAAGAAGCGCGAGCGCGAAGATCACTGGTAGCCCCTCGGCACTGCAGCACTGCTGCACCGCGGCACTGCATCAGTCTTTCTCCATAAACTCCCTTGCCAGCTCCGCCCAGGCGCCCTGCGGCGCGAGCGTGCGATAGGCCTGCCAATGGGGTCTCGCCTCGGCCGAGGCACCAAGTTTTTCCAGCGTCACTGCCAGATAGAAGTGCCCGTCCGCGTGTGATGGGTCGATCGCGAGCGCCTCGCTGTAGGCGTCGCATGCCTCGTTGAAGCGGCCGACATCATGGAGCACGTTGGCGCGGTTGTAATGCGCCTCGAAGAACTCTGGTGCCAGGCGGGTGGCCTGCTCGTAGAGCGCGAGCGCCTCGGGTAGACGTCCCTTGGCATAGTGGACGTTGCCGAGATTGATGAGCGCGGCGACCAGCAGCGGATCCGCGATGAGGGCGCGACGATACAGGTCGGAGGCCTGCTCCGCCGCGGCCTCGTCGTCCGTATCGAGTGCCGAGGCTTCGGCGAAGAGCGATTCCGCGTGCAGGGCGTCGCTGTCGCGCGCTGCGGTGCCGTCGGTTGGCTCGGAGGCACGTGCCGGCAACGCAATGATGCGCGCCGGCTGCGCGTCGAGGCGAAAGTCGAAGGCCAGCTGGCCGTGGCGTTCGGCTTCGAGCTGCCGGACGACCGCGCGGAACGAGCGCCCGTCGCCGAGGCCCGCGGCCGTCTGGCGGATCACCGCGAGGTCGGCAAAGCTGTAGGTTCGCGGAGAGCCCTTGCGCTTGGCGGGGCGAACGAGTCCCCACTGTTCGAGATAGCGAAGGTGATCATCGCGCAGCGCCGGGTACCGCGCGAGCACGTCGCGCGCGCTCAGATCGTTGAGCTCGGACACCTCCCGCATGATAGCGCGCTTCGGATTACAATCCTCGCCGCATGCTGCTTGCAGGAGATGTCGGAGGCACGAAGACGCTGCTCGGCCTGTTCACACGCGCGGCGCAACGGCCGGTGCCGGCGGCGGTGCAGTCCTTTCCCACGCTCGACTACGACGGGATCGTTCCGATGATTCGGACATTCCTGCGGGCACAGCCTAACGGCGAGCCGCCGATCGATGCGGCCTGCTTCGGTGTGGCGGGGCCGGTCCTTCACGATACGGCGTGGATGACGAACGTGCCCTGGAAGGTTGACGGGCGCGCGGTTGCGCTCGAATTCGGCCTCAGCACAGTGCGGCTCCTGAACGATCTCGTCTCGATTGCGCACTCTGTCGCGGTACTCCAGCCTGAAGAGCTGTACGTCCTCCAACCGGGTGAGCCGAACCTTGCGGGGAACGCGGCACTGTTGGCCGCGGGCACCGGCATGGGACAGTCGTTTCTCTTCAACGACGGACACAAGCTCGTACCTGCGCCATCGGAAGGCGGTCACGCTGATTTCGCTGCACGCAATTCGCGCGAGTGGGAGCTCGTCGACTGGCTGACACGGAAATACGGCCGCGCCGAGGTGGAAATGGTCGTGTCCGGAATCGGACTGACGAACTTGTACCACTTCACGCACGGGAATCGGCCGTGCGTTCCGCTCGACGCCGATCCACCGCCCGACCTGCCGCGGGTCGCATCCGAGAAGGCGCGCACGAATTCGTGCCGCTACTGCATGGAGACGATGGATCTCTTCATCAGTGCCTACGGCGCGGAAGCGGGGAACCTCGCGGTGCGAACCGTTGCGACGCGAGGTGTCTACATCGGCGGTGGGATTGCGCCAAAGAACATTCCGCTGCTGGAGCGGCCAGCCTTCCTCGCGTCGTTCGTTCAGAAGGGGCCGATGCGGGAGCTGCTGGAGCAGATCCCAATCAAGGTCATCAAGAATCCGCAAGCCGGCCTGTTCGGCGCGGCGACCGTCGCCAACACGATGTAAGGGGTCGAAGGCGCTCCACGAACGGCAGCCTCCTTGACGCAACAACTACACTTGTAGTACTACATCTGTCGATGCGAACGCCGCCGCGACTCACGAGCCATCAGCTGGCCATCTTGAAAGTTCTCTGGACACGGGGAGAAGCCACCGTTCCAGAAGTCCAGCAGGCCATTCAATCCGGCAGACCGGCGGCGCTCACCACAGTCGCCACGCAGCTCTCCCGCCTTGCTCGGCGTGGGATTGTCGCGCATCGCGTGCAGGGCCGGCAGGTACGTGTACCGCGCCCTGCTCTCTGAGGCCGCCGCCCGTGCGCAGGCGCTCGGAGAAGTGACTGAAGGACATTTCGAAGGCGACATCGCCACTCTCGTCAGTCAGCTGCTGTCCTCGCGCGACGTCCGCCGCGGCGACCTGGCGCGCGTGAAGGCGCTCATCGAAGCCAAGGAGCGTGAGCTCAAAGGAAGGCGATCGTGATCATCGACATGCTGTCTGCGAGCGTCGTGCCGGTGCTCGAGTGGCTCTTGACCTACGCCGTGCACAGCACGCTTCTGCTCGGAGGCGCGGCGCTCGTGGCCCTGCGCTTCTCAGAGGAGCACTGGTGGCTGGCTCGGTTGTGGAAGACGGCCATGCTTGGCGCGATCGTCACGACCAGCGTCCAGATGGGGATCGAGCGCGAGCCGCTGGGCGGCCGCTGGAGGCTGATCGTCAGCGAAGAGCTCAGCACCAGTGGGTTGACCCAGTCGTCTGTGCCCGATCGAGGTGTGGCCAGCCCCCAGCCTGCCTCAGCGTTCAGCGCTTCGCCGTCTTCCGGCGAGCCCGCCGCAGGCGAGCCGGTGAGGGCAGCCGCAAGACCTGCACGAGCAACACCGCTGGCGCGCTCATCCATTCTTGATACTCGCGGTCCCTCGCAGTGGCTGCGGAGCCGATGGCCAAATCTCGTCGTTGCGCTCTGGTTGAGCGTCGCCGGGGTCGGTCTGGCGCGCTTCGTCATTGCCTATCGCCGAGTGCGCCGCGTGCTGTTCGCGGGCGCGCGCGAGGGTAGCGAGGCGACGGATGGCAGGGCGATCGAGCTGGGCGACCGGTCGTTCCGTCTTGCCGTCAGCAGCACCTGCGATGTGCCGGTCGCGCTTCCTGGACGAGCGATTGTATTGCCCGAACGATTCGCGACGGAACTGCAACCCGACGAACAGCGCGTCGCGCTGGCGCACGAGATCGCCCACCTGGTCCGGCGCGATCCCGAGTGGCTGTCGCTCTCGGTCATCCTCGAGCGGCTGTTCTTCTTTCAGCCGTTGAATCGCCTTGCGCGCCGCGAGCTCAGCGCCTCCGCCGAATTCCTCTGCGACGAATGGGCAGTACGACAGACCGGAACGCCGCTGGCGCTGGCGCGCTGCCTCGCGTCGGTCGCGACGTGGGGTTCCTCGAACGCCGAGGCGGCGGTTGGCGCGGTCGCCATAGCTCGCCGCGATTCGCCGCTCGTCCGCCGCGTCCAACGCATTCTGGCCGAGCCCCGGCTCGCACCTCGCCATCCTTCGTCGATGTGGCTGGTTGCCGCCGTGATCGTCGTCGCCGCCGTGGCCCCGATGTTCTCGGCGCAGGTACCGTCGTTCGTCGAATACGCCGCGAAGGCGGACGCGATGGAGAGGTCATCGAACACGCAGACCGACAAGCGTCCCGTCCAGCAGCCGCCGACGGCAGACGAGATCGCCAAAGCGCGAGAACAACTTCGGGTCATGAGACCGGAGAATCCGGCTGCACCGCTGGAGGAGCGTTGGGGATGGGCCCTTGCGGAAGCGAATCGCCGCGGTCTCCGCGATTTCTGGCTCGTCTATTCGTTCAGTACGCCGACGCACGCCGAGCACATGATGATGAGCGACAGCCTCGAAGGCTCGTTCGTCATCCACGAGGGGAAGGTGTTCTCGAAGGGGCCGGCACTCGCCGATGTGCTCGACGGCGTGTCGCCTGGAGGCGCAGCGGGCCCTGTCGTCGTAACTCTCAAGTACTCCTCGGGGCGAGGCGACGATGCGATCTCCCGAGGAGCCTACCGCAGTGCGAGTCTCGGGTTCGACTTCGGTCGGCGCCCCGTCTTCTGGCTTGGTCCCGCAACAGAAGCGGACAGCTTTCGCCGGCTCGAGCAGCTGACATCGCGAGTGCGCGACGAAAAGCTGCGCATCCTGTTCATCGAGGCGGCATCCGTCCATCCGACGACCGATCTCGTGCTGCCGTTCCTCGTCCGCCTGCTCGATCCGTCGAATCCCGTGGCCATTCGACGCGAGGCCGCTGAAGGATTCGATCACCACCACGATCCGCGTTCCGTGGAGATCCTTCTCCGCACGGCACGACAGGATCCGGCTGAGGAAGTGCGCGCCGAAGCCGCCGAAACCATCGGCGAGGTGCAGACGCCAGAATCGATACCGGCGCTCAAAGAGCTCGTGCTCAATTCCCCTGATGGTAATGTGCGCCGCGAGGCCGCCGAGGCGTTTTCTGATCAGCCTGCGGATCGGGCCTTGCCTGCACTCGGATCTGTCATCGCGTCGAGCACCGACGACGGGACGCTCGGCGAGGCAGTGGAGGCGCTCGGCGACATCGGCGGCCAGCGGGCGTCAGAGATGCTCGTGGACGTCGCCTGGAAGCACGCGAACGAACAGGCGCGTCGCGAAGCGGTCGAAACGCTGGCCAGCATCGAAGGCGACGTGTCGCTGGCGGCGCTCGTCCGCATTGCGTGGGAGCATCCGGACACCGCGATGCAGACCGAAGCCGTTGAGTCGATCGGTGACAAGGCGGGGTCCAGCGCCGAAAAGGAGCTGGAGCGGATCATCCGCGATCATCCCCGCGACGAGGTCCAGGCCGAAGCCGTCGAGACGATCGCCGACGTCTCCGAAGGGCTGAATGAAACGGTCGTCCAGACGGCTCGTTCGGGAAAGAACGCTCGTGTGCGGCGTGAAGCGATCGACGCGTTGAGCCACGCAGCCGGGCAGATCAGCGACATCGCTTCGCTCGATCGCATCGAACAGGTCCTCGAAGCCGCCATCTTCGAGGACCCCGATCACAGCGTCCGCGTCGAGGCGATGGACGCGCTGGACGAGCTGCCGGCAGCACGTGCACGGCGCGTGCGGCGCACGGTCATCGAACGGCACCCGGACTCGCAGATCCGCGAAGAGGCGACGGACCACGATCGGGAACGGAATCGCTGACCCGCCGATCCTCGAAGCAGCCGGTTTCTGCCATCAGCTTCTCGATGGCTTCGGGCTCGACCGGGGCAAACGCCGACAGATTCTCGTAGCCAGTATCGGTGATGAGGATCATGTCCTCCAACCGCACGTAGGTGCGATCCTCGTCGATTGTGAGAGCCGGCTCGATCGTGAAGACCATCCCGGGCTTCAGCACGTCCGTCGCGGGATACACGTCGTGCACTTCCATGCCGACGGTATGGCCGAGCACGTTCGTCGTGTTCGATCGGAAGTCGTCCACGAACTCCTTTGCTGCATGCCGATGCTTGTCGATGGTGAACGTAAAGCCGGCAACGATCGCGTCCATCTTTCCGACGGCGTTACGGATGATGTCGCGCGGCGCCGCATTGGGACGGATGGACGTCATCAGCGCCTGGTACAGACGGAGATAAATCGTGTAGAGCTCGCGCTGTGCGGGTGAGAACGCGCCATTGGCCGGGAACATCCGCGTGACATCGGCAGAGTAGTACTTGTAGTCGGGCGCGTAATCGAAGAGCACCAGGTCGCCGGCCTTGAGCTCGCCGGTCCCGGCGTGGTAGTGCGGCCAGAACGCGTTGGTGCCGGTGGCCACGAGCGGGAAATAGGCGATGCCCTGCGACCCGCCGCGGACGAACACGTAGTCGGCCATCGCGGCGAGCTCCTGCTCGCGCATTCCCGGATGCGCGTTGCGGATGCCCTCCATCAAGCCGAGACCAGAAAGCCGCGTCGCCTCGCGAAGAATCGCGATTTCCTTCGGACTCTTGATCAGGCGCAGCCCGTCGAGAATCGGGTCGAGATCCTTCACGTGAATGCCCGGGGTGTGAGCCTTGAGGCGCTCGACGAACTGCGTTTCGCGGGAGGGCCGGCCATCCCAGGGATCGGCGATAGTCGCTTCTGCATGCGCCGACGCAGCGCGCGGCGTCCCGGCGCCGAGGCTTTCAGCGCGAAACGGTGCGTAGACGGTGCGGCCGCCTTGCGAGGCCGTCGCAAAGGCCGCCGCAAACTCGTCGCGCGGGCGCACGGCGGCGATGCCAGTGAGCCGCGCCGCGTCCTCGCCCGGCACGAGCATGGGTCCTTCGGAGCGCTCGTTGCGTTCGTTCCGCGGTGGCAGGAAGAGGGTCGTCTGGCCGCTTCGCCCGTCGAGCAGGACGATCGCGCGGGGCACCTCGACGCCCGTGAGATAGAAGAACTGGTTGTTCTGACGGAACGGCACGTAGGCGGGATACTCGGTCGCGCCCTGAAGCACGGCGATGCCGTCGCCGAGAGCGGTGAGCACCTTCGCTCGGCGCGCCGCGAACTCCTCCGGCGGAAAGGCGTCCGTGAAGAGCGGCGCCTGTCGTCCCGAGGCCGTCGCGCCGAGCCACACCAAGGCGACGACCACCAATCCCCGTAACCTCATGCTCCCTCCCTTTGGGGAACTGCCCCACCCTGCGCCTCTCCGGCTGCCGTTGGCTCTCGGGTCGGGACAGGCCCCCCACGCCTCATGGGGCGTGGGGGGCCTGTCCCCAATCCGCTGGCGCGAGCTTAGACCCCAACAGGTTGCGTCGGGGACGGTCCCCCGCTCGACGGCGCGATCCAGGACGCCAGGAATTCGCTGGCCGTCGCAAAGCGATCGTCCGGCGACCGCTTGAGCGCGCGCATCAATGTCTCCGCCCAGACCCCAGACAAGTCCGCCCGAACGGTCCGCGGATCGGCCGGTGGTCCCTCCAGCATCTGCCCTAACAGCATCGGCAGCGTCGTCGCGTCGTACGGCCGGACGCCCGTGGCCATCTCGTATCCCACAACGCCGATCGTGTAAATGTCCGAACGGACGGTCGCCGTCTTCCCCGTCAGCAGCTCCGGCGCCACATAGCGCAGTTCGCTGTCATCCGTCGACTGCGCGCGCAGCGTCTGCTCATCCAGGGTCGACAGTACGTCCTGAATCTGCGCGACGCCAGCGTTCGAGATCGCGACGTGCTCGCTATCGCCTTCGCGGACGACGCGAATGATCCGTGGATGAAGGCCCGAGACGAGGCCACCGCGCTTGTGGAGAGCGGCTGCTGCGTCACCGATCTGTCGCAGAAACGCGTCGAGCAGCGGCAACGGCAGCGGACCATCGCGCAGCCGCTCCGCGAGATTGCAGCCTTCGAGCAGATCCGTGACCACGTACAAAAGGTCGCCGTCTTCGCCGAAGTCCCGGACCTGAATCAGATTCGGATGCGGCACCTGCAGGGCCCGTGCCTCCTTGAGAAACCGTGACCGCACGGCGTCGCGATCGTCAGGCGTCACCGTGCGAAACACGCGAATGGCGACGGGAATGCCGAGCGCGCGGTGCGTGCCCGAGTGGATCTCGCTGCCGAACCGGCCATGGGCGATGACTGGACCGAGCTCGTAGATGCCCAGCAGGCTCGGTCGAGGCATCGAGACCGCAACGGTCGGATGCTCATCGTCATTCTCGCCGAGTGCCTGCACGAACGCGGCGACGCTGGGCCAGCGATCGCGTGGACTCTTTGCCAACGC
Organism: Vicinamibacteria bacterium; assembly: GCA_963800785.1. Classification (GTDB taxonomy): domain Bacteria; phylum Acidobacteriota; class Vicinamibacteria; order Vicinamibacterales; family JAENWD01; genus JAENWD01. The sequence goes on along the minus strand of CAWDCH010000016.1, from coordinate 199,220 downwards.
GCGCATCACCGCGCTGGCGGCGCTGGCGGGCAAATCGGGACGCCGCTCGTTCAGCGGGACGGGGGAGGCGTTCAGGTGCTGATCGACAAGCACCAGGAATCTGTCGCCCTGGATGGGCCGAACCCCGGCGAGCAGCTCATAGGCGATGACGCCAAGGCTGTACTGGTCGGAAGAGATGCCGGCCACCTCGCCGCTGAACTGCTCTGGCGAGGCGTACGCCACCGTGCCGAGGAACTCGTGGGCTTCGGTCAGCGCCGTATCGCCCGTCGCGACGTTGACCAGGCCGAAATCGATCACCTTGTGCACGACCTCGCCCGATTCGAACCGGTGGCTGACGATGTTCTGCGGTTTGAGGTCGCGATGGACCATGCCGTTCGTGTGGGCCATATTCAACGCACTGCCGACGGCGCGCATGATGTGTTGGACGGTTCCCAAATCGAACTTGCCACGTGCGCGGAGCTCCTCCGCCAGCGACGGCCCATTCAGGTACTCCATCACCAGATAGGGCCGCTCGGGGTCGTCCGCGTTGTAGTCGAGGATCGTGACGATGTTCGGATGGCGCAACTGCGCGCAGGCGCGGCTCTCGCGAAGAAAGCGCGCTTGCCAGACCGCCGGATCCGGACCCGATGGGCGGATGAGTTTTACCGCGACGTCGTCGCCAAGCAACGTCCGATGGGCCAGGTATACCTCGCCCATTCCGCCGCCTGCGAGGCGGCCACGGATCTCGTACTTGCCATCGAGGATCGTGCCAGTGGCCAGCACCGACGGGATTGTACTTGGTCGGCGATAGAATCCGAGCGGATGCTGCGCCTGCGGCTCGCGACCAATCTGCTCTTCAACCTGGTGCTCGCCGTCTGGGTGCTCCACGATGCCCGGACGCGGCACGCGCGGAAACCGTTGTTCGCGTCGCTGCTCACGCTGCTGTGGGGTCCGCTCGGCGTCGCGTTTTGGGTGTCGGATCGGCCGCTCGGAACGACGGACGAGCGTCGCGGCGGAACTGCCTGGGTCATCGCGCGAACGTTCGCCTGGGCAATCACTGCGCTCGTCCCCGCGGCGTTCCTGCTTGTCACTGGCGTCATCCGCGATCGATCGGCCGTGCCAGGCAGCCTGGGAGCCACTATCGGTGTCGTACCGGCCTCAGCGATCGTGACAGCGGGCGGCTGGGTGCTTCTCACCGGCCTTGCCTTGACCCTCGGCGCACTCGCGCGCAATGCACAACGCGTCGAGAGGGGGACCTCCGCGGTCAAACCGGCGTCTCCGCGACTGGGCGCCGCGCTGGTGATCGCGGGGGCCGCGGCATTCGCACTGGCGCTGACCGGCGCCGACCTGTGATAGCTCGTTTGTTCCCTGATCAAACCGAACGGGAGGGACGTCTGGCTGACCCGCACAACGTGCGGGACGCGCTACAACTTTGACGTGGGGATCTGGGTCGCCCCTCCCGGCCGACGACCGTCGGCTCCTAGGCGAGCGCTTTGACGCGCTCGTGCACAACCTGGCCCTCGCGGGCGACGAGCGTTTCGCGCGTGATCTCGTCGGTCAGGTCGAGCGACAGCGTCTTCTCTTTCATCAGATGCGCGACGAACGTCGCGACGTTGCGCGCGTACATCTGACTGGCGTGATACGGCACTGTCGACGGAAGGTTGGTCGGACCGAACACGGTGACCCCGTGCTCGCTGACCACCTCGTCGGCTTTCGTCAGCGCGCAGTTGCCACCCCGTTCCGCCGCCAGATCGACAATGACCGAGCCGGGCGCCATGCTCGCGACCATGTCGGCGGTGACCAGCACTGGCGATTGCATGCCCGGAACTGCGGCAGTCGTGACGACCACGTCGCTCGCAGCGACGACCTTCGCCATCATCTCGCGCTGACGCCGATAGAACGACTCGTCCTGAGCCTTCGCGTAACCGCCCTTGTCTTCCGCATCCGCCGCCTCGAGCGGCAATTCGACGAACTTGGCGCCAACGCTCTGCACCTGCTCTCTTGCGGCGGGCCGTACATCGTAGGCTTCGACGACTGCGCCAAGGCGACGAGCGACGGTAATCGCCTGCAGGCCGGCGACACCGGCGCCGATGACGAAGACTCGCGCCGGTTTAATGGTCCCGGCTGCCGTCGTCAGCATCGGAAACATGCGAGGCAGCGTGTTGGCGGCGACCATGACGGCCTTGTAGCCGGCAATCGTCGCCATCGACGACAGCGCGTCCATGCCCTGCGCACGAGTGATGCGCGGCATCAGCTCCATCGAAAACGCGGTCACGCCTTTCGCGGCAAGCGCCTGCGAGATCGACGGTTCGTTCAGCGGATCGAGGAAGGCGATGACGGTCTGGCCTTGTCGGAGGAGCGAAAGATCCGCACGACCTGCCTCGGTGGCCGGCGGTGAGATCCTGACGCGCAGCAGCAGGTCGGCCCGCGCAGCCACGGCGGCAGCCGTCGGGACAATCTCGGCGCCCTGCTCGGCAAACGCCGCGTCGGTGAAACCAGCCGCCAGGCCTGCGCCGCCCTCGACCGCTACGCTCAGTCCCGCCTTCGAGAGCGCTGGCACGACAGCAGGGACGACGGCCACGCGCCGTTCCCCGGGCAACGTCTCGGCAATCACTCCTGCGATCATCCGAGTTCAATCCTCGCATACGCCATGGCACTACTGGCGCCGCGATATTCTACACAGGTCGATTGGGTCGCTCGGCTGGTCCGGGCCTCCCAGGTCGATCAGGTCGGATATCGGGTCGATCAGGTCGGATCGGGTGGGCCTGCCCTGAGCGAGGTTCGTCTCGAGCGTAGCGAGAGACCAACCAAGTCGAAGGGCCCTTTACCTGCAGGAAGCAAGGCGGTACGCTAGAAACTGTGGAAAGCACTCAAACAGTGCGGATACTGCTCAACGGAGTGTCCCACGATCTCGCGGACCCGATGACCGTGCAGGCACTGCTCGAGTCGCTCGGCATCGATGCCCGCCGTGTCGCTGTCGAGCACAACCTCGTCGTCGTGCGCCGCGCGCACTACGGGACGGAACTGGTCTCCGATGGCGACGAAGTCGAGATCGTCAACTTCGTTGGCGGCGGCTAAGGCACATGGATCCCCTCGTCATCGCCGGCCAATCGTTCACCTCGCGCCTCATCGTCGGCACGGGAAAATACTCGAGCAACGCGATCATGGCGCAGGCGCACCACGCCTCAGGCGCCGAGCTCGTGACCGTGGCGGTGCGGCGCGTCAACATCGCCGACCGCTCGCGCGAGTCGATGCTCGACTACATCGACGCCGATCGCTATCAGCTGCTGCCGAACACCGCTGGCTGCTATACCGCGGAGGAAGCGATTCGCACCGCGCGCCTGGCGCGCGAAGCAGGAATGTCCAACTGGGTGAAGCTCGAAGTGATCGGCGACGAACGAACCCTGTTCCCCGACAACGAGGCGCTGCTCGAGGCCACGCGCCAGCTCGTCAAGGATGGGTTCGTCGTGTTGCCCTACACGACGGACGATCCGGTTGTGTGCCGAAAGCTCGAGGATGCCGGTGCCGCCGCCGTGATGCCACTCGGGGCGCCGATTGGTTCCGGCCTCGGGATCCAGAACGCGAACAACATCCGGATCATTCGCGAGTTCTCGAAGGTGCCCGTGATCGTGGACGCAGGCGTCGGCACGGCTTCGGACGCCTCGCTGGCCATGGAGCTGGGAGCCGATGCCGTGCTGATGAACACGGCAATTGCCGGAGCGAAAGACCCAGTCGCAATGGCGCGCGCGATGCGCCTCAGCGTCGAGGCCGGGCGTCTCGCGTACCTGGCCGGGCGAATCCCGCGCAAGATGTACGCGACGGCCAGCAGCCCGGTCGAAGGGCTTGTAGGCCGCTGAGCCGATGCTCACCCGACCGGTCACGTCCGATGCGCTCGCGCGTCTGCGAGACGAGCGCGATCTGGCGGACCGTCAGTACAACGACGCGCTGACTGCGCTCGACCGCTCGCTCCGCGAGACGGCCCCGCTCCCGGCGGCGCCGCGCGGGTACGACGATCAGCAGTTCGGCGCGTTGAACGATCGCTGGCAGATCGTTTCCGGCGTCACGCTGCCGCCGCCGCGGGGGCTCCGTTCGCGGCTCGCCCATTTCGTCTGGCGGCTCGTCGCCCCGGTCTTCGAACGGCAACAGGCGTTCAACTCGACCCTGGTCGATCACCTCAATCGCAACGTCGCTGCCGCGCGCGAGGCGCGCGCGGCTGACAGCGGCCTCATCGAGGCGTTGAATGCACAGGCCGCTGCGATCACGGCATTCCAGGCTCACCTCATTCAGTACCTGCAGCAGGTGACGCTATACATCGACACGAAGGACCGGCTCGCTTCCGGCAGCCTGATGGCCGTCTACGATGCTGCGATCAACACGCTGACGGACGACCTCATGCGTCGAGCCGAGTCGATGGCTGCGCGGGAAGCTCGCTTCGACGGACGGGTCGGCGCCGTCACGGCGACGCAGGACGATCTCCGCGCCAGGCTCGCAACGATGCAGCAGGCGACGCTGACGCTGAAGCGCGAGGTAGACCGTCTGCTGGCCGGAGGCGCCGTCGTAGACGTTCCGCCGAGCGACGTGCGCGCTAGTCCCTCCGCGCCCGTCGTCGACAGCTACAAGTACGTCGGGTTCGAAGATCGATTCCGCGGATCGCAAGACGAAATCCGCGCACGGCTTCAGCCGTACGTCGCGATGTTTCACGGTGCCCGGGACGTGCTCGATGTCGGCTGCGGACGCGGCGAGTTCCTCGATCTGCTTCGCGCCGCCGGAACGCCGGCGCGCGGTCTCGATCTGAACCACGAGATGGTCGAGGTGTGCCGCGAACGCGGCCTCGACGTTTCGGAGGGAGATCTCGTCGGATATCTCAGTGGCCTTCCGGACGGCACGCTTGGCGGTTTGATCGCCATTCAGGTGGTCGAACACCTGGAACCAGGCTATCTGATGCGGGCGCTCGACCTTGCGTACCACGCGCTCCGCCCGGGTTCGCGCATCGTCCTCGAAACAATCAATCCAGCGTGCTGGTTTGCGTTCTTCGCCAGCTATATCCGCGACCTCACGCACGTACGGCCGATCCATCCGGAGACGCTGCAGTATTTGCTGACGGCAAGCGGCTTCGAGGGCGCGACCATCGAGTGGCGCTCGCCGTACCCGAGCGCCAACAAGCTTCAGCCAGTGGCACCGGCGGCAGACAACGACGCCCCCGCAGTGAAGGATCTGCGCGACACCATCAACGTCAACGTCGAACGCCTCAACGGCCTCCTCTTCACGCACATGGACTACGCGGCCGTCGGCGTCAGGCCCTGAGCACGAGTGCGGCGACGTGCAGCTCACGCTCCCGATACTCTGGGTTCTGGCGATTGCGTCGCTCATCGGTCAGGCACCCGCCCGGCCCGTGAAACCAACCGCACCGACGAAGCCGTCGTCGCCGGCGCAGGTGGAACGCCAGGTGCCATTCAAGTCCGGCGAAGTCCTCGCGTACGATATTTCGTGGTCTGACTACCTCACGGCGGCGACCGCCACCGTCACCGTCAAGGACAAGCGGCCCTCTTTCGGATCGACCGCTTACTACCTCGTCGCGGAAGGGCAACCCGTCGGCTTCGTCGCCGCGATCTACTCCGTGTACTACAAGGTCGATTCGCTGCTGGACGTGAATACGCTGCTGCCGCAGCGAGCCTCTGTCTTCAGCCAGGAAGGGCGGCGGCGGCGGATGCAGGTCACCCGCTTCGATCAAGTGCAGCGCAAGGCCACCTACGAGATCACCACTGCGACCGTGCAGAAGCACGAACTGCGCCTGCCGTCGCCCGCACAGGATCCGCTGTCCGCTCTCTACTTGCTGCGGACGCTCGAAATGCGACAGGGCGACACCACAACGCTTGCCATCGTCAACGAGGGAACGCTCCATAACGTCAGGGTCACCATCGCCGGTCGGGAACCCGTGGAAACGCCGCTCGGACGGCAGAGTGCGTGGAAACTGATTCCACAGGCGCTCGACGGCAGCGGCAAGCCCGCTGGCGACGAGGTGACCATCTGGATCTCTGACGACGCGCGGCGGCTGCCGCTTCGCATCGACGCGCGGCTCGACATCGGCGTGTTCAGGCTTGTTCTGCGCGAGGCCAGGAATTGATGGAACGCGTCGACGTGCTGGTCATCGGCGGGGGCGTCACCGGGCTGGCCTCGGCGCGTGCCATTGCGGAGCGGCATCCCGACTCGGCGATCTGCCTGCTCGAGCGGCACCGGCAGCCGGGGATGGAGACCAGCACACACAATAGCGGCGTCATCCACGCCGGGATTTACTACCCACAGGGCACACTGAAGGCGACCCTCTGCGTCGACGGCGCCGCGCGGCTCTACCAGTATTGCGTCGACCGCAACGTGCCCCACGCCCGATGCGGCAAGTTCATCGTCAGCGCGACGCCCGAGGACGAGAAGGAGCTGCTCGCGCTGTTCGAGCGTGGCAAGGCCAACGGCGTCGACCTGGAGATCGTGGATCACGCCTTCGTCCGCTCGCGCGAGCCTCACGTTCGTGCACGCGTTGCCATTTGGTCGCCAAACTCTGGGATTGTCGAGGCCGAATCACTCGTGCGCGCCCTGGCCGCTGACTGCGACGCGCTCGGGGTCGCCCGTCTGAACCACACCGGGCTGATGAGCGCTGCGGCCGATTCCGACGGCGTCGTCGTCGACACCGGCCGTGAGCAGATCGGCGCTCGCCTCGTCGTCAATGCGGCGGGACTTTACGCCGACGAAGTCGCGGCGGCCCTCGGGGGAGAGGCGTTCACGATTCATCCGGCCCGCGGCGAGTACTGCGAGCTCACACCCTCGCGCCGCGACCTGGTGCGCTGGCTCGTGTATCCGCTGCCGCATCCGCATGGACACAGCCTTGGCGTCCACCTGATGCGCACGACGCGAGACGCCGTGCAGGTGGGCCCGACCGTGCGATTCCAGGAGCGGAAGGACGATTACGAGGACGATCGCGAGCCCGTCGAAGCGTTCTTCGAGCCGACGCGCGAGCTTCTGCCCGAGCTCCAGCCCGGCGACCTCCGTCTTGGGGGCAGCGGCATCCGCGCGAAGCTGCACGGCCCTGAAGGGTCGTTTGCCGACTTCATGATTCGGCGAGACGCGGTAAATCCGGCGTTGGTGCACGCCGCCGGGATCGACTCGCCGGGCCTCACTTCGTGTCTGGCGGTCGGCGCGCGTGTCTGCGAGATCGTTGGTGAGGCGCTCACGCAGTAGCGGCCGCACTTTCGGGCGGCGGGGCATGGCCCGACTGAAGTCGGGCCCTACTGCTTCAAGTCACCAGAGCTCGGGCCTACGTACGCGGGCGTCCTTCGTCCCTCGTGCCTGCGGCCGTCCTCAGATATCTCGCCAACGCATCCTGCCACGCTGGCATCTGGAATCCCGCGTTCGCGAGCTTTGCGTTCGACAACGCGCAGTATTGCGGCCGCGGCGCGCGCATCGGAATGTCGCTGACCTTGACGGGGCGGAGCCGCGGTGAGGAGTCGAGCAGCCTTGCAATTTCGCGCCCCAAGTCGTACCAAGTCGTCACGCCGTTATTGACGGCGTGGTAGACACCTGGAGGCGCCTGTTTCGTGACGAGCGCCCAGGTCGCGGCGGCGACGTCTTCAACGTAACTCGGCGTCACCGTCCGATCGACGAAGACCGGCGCCTCCTGTCCCGCTCGCAGGGCGCCGACGATCTTGTCGACGCTGCTCTTCGCGGCCTGGCCTCCAAACAAGCTCTCGACTCGAACCACATACGTCGTCGGCGCCTCGCCTGCCAGCCATTCGCCCACCAGCTTCGACTGACCGTACACGCTGCGCGGGTTCGTGGGGTCCGTCTCGACGTACGGCTGCTCTGCCAGACCGTCGAACACGAAGTCGGTGCTGTAGTGAACGAATACCGCGTTCGATGCCGCTGCGGCTCGCGCCAGCGACTGCACGGCGAAGGCGTTCACCGTCAAGGCGGTGACGGGGTCGTCCTCGGCTCGATCGACGGCGTTGTAGGCAGTGCAGTTGATAACCACGTCCGGCCTTGCCCCGGTGACCACCGACATCACGCGATCGTGGTCGGTCACATCGGCCTCGGCTCGGGTCAATGGGACGACCTCCACGTCGGCGGCCAGCGATCTCACGATGACGCCCCCAAGCTGGCCTGCCGCGCCTGCCACCACCACTTTCATCGCTCAAGCCGCCTGGAAGCGCCGCATACGTTCGTCGTCGAACTCCCCCTCCCAGCGCGCGACGACCACCGTGGCGAGGCAATTGCCCATGACGTTGACCGCAGTCCGCCCCATATCGAGCAGCTGGTCGACGCCGAGCAGGATGGCCGCGCCTTCGAGCGGGAGATTGAAAGTGGTGAGCGTCGCTGCAAGGATGACGAGCGAGGCGCGCGGCACCCCTGCGACGCCCTTGCTCGTGACCATCAGCGTCAGCATCATCACGAGCTGCTGGCCAATGGACAAGTGAATTCCGGCGAGCTGCGCCACGAAGATCGCCGCTACCGACAGATAGAGCGTCGATCCGTCCAGATTGAAACTGTAGCCGGTCGGCAACACGAAGCTGACGATCCGCTTGGGGACGCCGAACCGCTCCATGACTTCCAGGGACTTGGGCAGCGCGGCTTCGCTGCTGGCGGTGGTGAACGCGATCAGGAATGGCTCGCGAATGGCGCGGACGAAGGCGAGGAACGGGACGCGCGCGACCAGGGCCGCCCCGCCTATCACCAGGATGACGAAAACGATGAGGCCCAGATACATCGTCAGCACGAGCTTGCCGAGCGTCCAGAGAATCCCCAGGCCCTTGCCGCCAACCGTCGCCGCAAGCGCCGCCATCACACCGAGCGGCGCGAATCGCATCACGTAGCCGGTGAAGCGGAACATCACCTGAGCCACCGCGTCGAGGATCGTCACCAGCGGGGTCCCTCGCGGGCCGATTGCCGCCAGCGCGACGCCAAAGAACGACGCGAACACCACGACCTGGAGGATGTCGCCTTTCGCCATCGCATCCACCACGGAGGTCGGCACCATGTGCAGCAGGATGTCCCAGCCGGTCTGCTGTTGCCCTGCCATTGCCGCGACACTGCTCGTATCGGTGTGAGCCAGCGCAACGCCTGCACCCGGCTGCAGGAGATTGACGAGCAATAGTCCGATGGCCAGCGCGACCGTCGTCGCCAACTCGAACCAGACGATAGCCTTCACGCCGATTCGGCCGACCGCTCGAAGGTCGCCCGTCCCCGCAATCCCAACGACCAGGGTCGAGAAGATCAGCGGCGCGATGATCATCTTGATCATGCGGAGGAACAGATCCGCCAGCGGGCGAATCGCGACCGCGACGTCGGGCCAGACTGCTCCCAGCACGATGCCGCCGACGAGCCCGACGAAGATCTGGGTGGTGAGCCCCGGGAGGCGACTGGAGCTCGCCGGCGATGTCTCGGCGGCGGGGCCGCTCATGATCTAAGTGGCCGTCTCCGACAGCACATGGCGAATCGTGTCCACGACGTGTACCTGCTGCGCTTCCGACAGCTCGGGAAAGATGGGCAGCGCCAGACTCTCGCGCGCGGCGGCCTCTGCGTGTGGAAACGCGCCTTCGCGATAACCCAGCCCGGCAAAGCACTCCTGGAGATGAAAAGGCACCGGGTAGTAGATCGCGGATCCGATTCCGGCGTCGGCGAGCCGAACCTTCACACGATCGCGAGAGGGCACCCGGATGACGAACTGGTTGTAGATGTGCACGCCGTCCGGCGATTCGATCGGCAATGTCACGCGGTCGAGCAATCCGGCGGCCTCGAAGAGCGTATGGTATCGGGCGGCGTTGCGGCGGCGTCCGGCGGTCCACGACTCGAGGTGCGGCGCCTTCACGCGCAGCACCGCCGCCTGCAGCGCATCGAGGCGGAAGTTGCCGCCGACCATCCGATGGAAATATTGCCGTTCGGCGCCATGATTCCGGAGCAGACGCATGCGTTCCGCCAGACCATCGTCGGTGGCGGTCACGAGGCCGGCGTCACCGAACGCCCCGAGGTTCTTGCTGGGAAAGAACGAAAAGCATGCGACAGCCCCGAGCGTACCGACGGGTCGGCTCTTGTAGGAGCTGCCAATCGCCTGGGCCGCGTCCTCTACGATCGGAACGTCCGCACGTGTCGCCGTGTCGATCAGCGGGTCCATGTCGGCGCACTGGCCGAAGAGGTGGACCGGCATGATCGCCTTCGTTCGTGGCGTTACAGCTGCGCGGACGGCATCGACGTCGAGATTGAACGTTGCTGGATCGATATCTACCAGGAACGGTCTGGCACCCAGTCGAACGATTGATCCGGCGGTCGCGAAAAACGAGTAGGCGCTGGTGATGACCTCGTCTCCCGGACCAATCTCGAGCGCCATCAATGCACAGATGAGCGCGTCGGTGCCCGACGACACGCCGATCGCGTGGCGTGCCTGCAGCATCGTCGCGAGCTCCTGCTCGAGGCTCTCCACCTCGACGCCGAGAATGAATCGCTGAGAATCGCAGACTCGCGTGACCGCGGCGAGGATCTCGTCCCTGAGCGGCCGCCATTGTGCCGACAGGTCCAGCAGCGGAACCTCGAGCGCTCCAGTCGTGTCCGACCGGCTGGGCACGGCGCTACCGCTTGCTAAAGACGCGGGGTTCACCCCACACCGCGAAATCGTTGGTGGAATCGTGCCCACCCTTGGGGCCCGGGTCGGTGTTGAAGATCAGGTTCACCTGCCGGCCTTCGTAGGCCGACAGATCGAGCCGCGCCGTAAACCAGCGCCGGTCGCCACGCTTCGGGTTCACATACTGCCGCAGCAGCTCCTCGTACGTCTTCCCTTCGGAAATGCCGACCCGGAACTGGGCGCCGTCGCCCGGCACTTGCCATGAATCGGGACGCAGACCGAAGTTCACTTCGAGCCAGGCATCGGGCGGAACGATCACCTTGTAGATGATGCGCGCAAACGGCTTGGCCAGGATGGTGCGCTTCTCCTGCCCATCGATCGCGGTGCGGCCCACTTCGAACGCTGCCTCCTTCGGCGTGCTGTTGGATCGATGCTCCGCGGCGGGGAACTGCTCGACAAGATCGATCAGATTTGCGGGGCCGCTCTTCCGGTTGAAGAGATACCAGCCGATCGCGACGATCACGAGCACTGCAACCGCAATCAGGACCTTGACGTTCGACTTCATGCGTATGTTTGGCTCCCGGCGGGAAGTATGATTTCGCTCAGAGTCGGAAGATGCGATCGTCGGATCGCCCTTTCAACGCGTTTCGCGTGTCGACGACGAGCGGCGCGTGCTGCAGCAGACGGTCGTAGTCGAACGCGCGATGGTTGGTCACGATGACGGCGCAGTCGATGCCCTTTTCGAGCGCGGTCACCTCAGGGGTCGCGCGCATCTCGAACCCGTGCTCGGCCACGTCGGGCACGTGCGGATCGCTGTAGCTGACAATGGCGCCCCGCTGCACCAGCAGCCGCGCGACATCAATCGCTGGAGACTCGCGATAGTCGCCGACGTTTCCCTTGTACGCCATACCGTAAAGATGCACGCGCGAGCCCTTGATCGGCTTGCCGACGCTGTTGAGCGCCTCGCCCACGCGCTCGACGACGTAGCGAGGCATCGAGGCGTTGACGTGACCGGCCAACTCGATGAAGCGGCTTTCGAAGCCGCTCTGACGCGCCTTCCAACTGAGATAGAACGGATCGATGGGGATGCAGTGGCCACCGAGTCCAGGCCCAGGATAGAACGCCATGAAGCCGAATGGCTTCGTTCGGGCAGCGTCGATCACCTCCCAGACATCGATGTTCATATGCCGGCACATCAGAGCGAGCTCGTTCGCCATGCCGATGTTGACCGCGCGGAACGTGTTCTCGAGAAGTTTCACCATCTCGGCGACGCTCGTCGACGAGACGCTGACGATGGTCGAGACGATCTGCTGGTAGAGGGCTGCCGCAACCTCGGTCGACTCCTGGTTGATGCCACCGACGACTTTGGGCGTGTTGCCGGTGTGCCATTCGGGGTTCGCCGGATCGACGCGCTCCGGCGAGAAGGCGAGAAAGAAATCGCGGCCGGCGACCAGCCCGCCCTGCTCCAGCATCGGCCGCACGACCTCTTCGGTCGTGCCGGGATAGGTGGTGGATTCGAGCACGACGAGCTGCCCCGCACGCAGGTGCTTGGCCACCTGTTCGACGGCGGCGACCACGCACGAGAGATCGGGATCCTTCGTTTTGCGTAGCGGTGTCGGCACGCAGATGCTGATGGCATCGGCGTCCGCCAGGACCGAGAAATCGGTCGTTGCGTCGAGGCGTCCGGCCTCGACCAGCCGCGCGACACGATCGCTCGGCACGTCAGGGATGTACGAGATGCCCCGACGGATGCTGTCGACCTTCGTGACATCGAGGTCGACGGGCGTCACGGTCAGCCCGGCGTCCGCGAATTCCACGGCCAGGGGAAGACCGACGTACCCGAGGCCTATGACACCGACACGCGCATGCTTGCTGGTAATGCGCTCGATGAGACGACGGACACCGGACGGCTGCGCAGTCCTTCCCGTAGGTGAACCTAGGAGCTCTGCCATGTTTTGAGGGGTGCGTCGCGTCCGACGCCCTTACTATATCAGGGATAACACGAGCCTTCCGACGTCCGGAGCCCCGCTCGCGTCCGCATGCACACACGCCTGCCCAGCCTCCTGCTGGCCGTCGCAGCGACGGCGTCGCTCGCCGGAGTCTTTCTGGGCCCGACGCCGCTCGTGATGAAGGTCGCGATCGCTGCAGTGATCGCGCTCTCGGCGTGGCGCCCGGGCGACGGGCTGGTGGTCGTCGCCGCCATCGCTCCGCTCGGCGGCGCGCTGTCCGCGCTCAGTCAGGCGCCGCGATCGTGGACGGTGGCGCTCCTGTTCGCGCTTCTCGCGGGGGTCGCGTTTCGGGAGTCGATTCGCCCGCGCGAGCCTCGCGATCGTGCAGCCATGATCGTCGTCGCCGTCTGGGTATCGGCCGTGCTCGTCTCGCTCACGCTCGGGCTCTTCGAGCAACGTCCACCCACCCAGCCGCCCGCAGTCTTTTTCGGCAGCTTCCTGGCTTGGTTTTTGACGAAGTTTCCGATGTTTGCGCTGCGCGACTACCCTGGGGTCGGCGCCGCCGCGCTCGTTACCAGCGGTGCGGCGCTGTTCGCTGTCACGGCAACGCTCTGTCGTCGCGAGCCGGCGTTGGCAAGGCGACTGGTCGGCGCGCTCCTCCTGTCTGTGGCGGCGCTGGGAGCGCTCAATGTCAATCGTCTGATAGAGGCCGCACTGAGGCGACCGCCATTTCTACAGTCCCTGATTGCACTGCACCAAACTCTGCGTATCAATACAACGTTTACTGATGTCAACGCTGCCGGCGCAGTCTTCGTTCTAATGATCCCGGTGAGCTTCGCGTTGCTGGGGGTGCGGGGACTTCGATGGCTGGCGTGGTCGGCCTCGCCGTGTCTTCTCGCCGGAGCCTGGCTCACGGGCTCGCGCACGGCGATGGCCGTACTGCCAGTCAGCATCGTCCTGTTGATCGGCCTCCCGCCACGTGGCATCAGGCGACGCAGTCTTGGCCTCGCGGCTGCCCTTCTCGTGGGGGTGATAGGCGCGTCGATCGTTGTTCTACTCGCCTCTCCTCGGACGGTCGCGCACGGGTCAGCTGCAGTGGCGATCAACGTCCGGCGAGACCTCGTCACGACGACGATGCAAATGGTGCGCAAACGACCGTTTTTCGGTGTCGGCATTGGACGGTACTACGATGCATCACCGCGATTCATGCCGTCGCGGCTCCGACGGCAATACCGAAACGAAAACGCCCACAACCAGTACCTGCAAGTCCTCGGCGAACTGGGCGTCGTCGGCCTGGTGGCTTTTCTGCTGCTGCTTTGCGTTGCCCTCGTTCCGGCATTGAAGGCGTTTACGCTCGTTGGCGACCCGCTGATGGGAGGAGTCGCGATTGGCTGCCTCGCGTTCATGCTCACAGGCCTCAGCATGCACCCACTCCTCACGGCCGAAGTAGCCGCGGCTTTTTATGTCTTGCTTGGTGTCGCGCGTGCCGGAGGGACCGCTGGATGGCGACCGAGTGTGTCGGAAAGTAACGCTGCAGGTTTTGCTGGAGAAAAGCGGGCAAATCTCGGATAATCGCCCGGCTCCTCCTCGAATTTTCGATCAATGAATTGGCAAGTGACGGTGTTCGTGTGCACGCTGCTTGGTGGAATGGCGTCGGAGGCCGCGTCGCAAGCGACACCGTCCTTACGTTCGACACGCAACACACGACAGAGTAGTGGCCTGGGAGCTGGGTGGACCGCGTTCGAAGCGGGACGATTCACCGCGGCGGTGTCGGCCGCCGATGCGGTGCTCCAGCAGCACCCACACGACCACGCGGCCATCGTGCTGAAAATTCAGGCGCTCGCAAGTGCTACCGACATCAGTGGCGCGCTCGATGCGTACAGCGCCTGGTCGGCTGCGCACCGTCAGCCAGACCTGCACTTGCTTGGGATTACGGCCGAGGCCGTGCTTCGCCAGATTGGCGCAAGCGGACCCGAGATGTCGCAAAGAGTGGCGGCACTCGAAGCGCTTGCCACCAGCGGGGACAAGGAGTCGGCCGAGACACTCGTGCGACTCGGTCCGTCCGCAGGCGTCGAGGGGCAAGCCGCTCGAGCACGGCTCGGCGACCCCGCCGCTGCGGCCGCGCTCGCGAAGCGGCTGGCCGACAATCCGCGCGACGTGGAGATGATTCACGAGCTCGGCGGCATCAAGGCGCCCGCCGTCGAGGAGGCGCTGATTCGACTCCTCGATGATGCAGACGCGACGACCCGAGCCAGCGCAGCGGACGCTCTCGCACGGGGCGGAAGCGACACTGCAGCCGAGCCGCTCCTCAAGGCGCTCAGCGATCCCGAATCCGGCGTTCGGCAGTCTGCTGCCGTGGCCCTCGCAGCATTGGGGCGTCCGGAAGGCAGCGAGCTGGTGGATCGCATGCTCCAGTCAGGAGTTCCCGACCTCGTGCTGTCCGTCGCCGAAGCACTCCCTTCTGAGCCGGGACGCTGGCAGGATACAGTCCAGCCGCTTCTCGAGACAGAGAACCCGGTCGATCGATTGCGGGCAGCTCGGCTATTGGGAAACAATTCGCCAGACGCGGCCCGGGTTCTAACTGCCGCCTTGATCGACGAAAACGTCGCGGTCCGTGAAGAGGCAGCGCGGTTGATGTCGGAACTGGGGGCGATGGACGCGTCAACTGATTGGCGACGCCTCCTGAACGACCCCAGCGCGTGGGTTCGATTAGGGGCGGCTCGGGCGTTGTGGAGACACGTGACCGAGTAGGCTACAGCGCGCGAGTGGAACAACCGATAGGTTAAACATCGCAGACCATCGGGCGGTCGGCCGTATTTCTCGGGGTTAACGGGTCTATGACGTCTGCGCGGTTTTTCACAGTTTTAGCGTCAGTCGCTTTGACCATTGGGCTGCTGCCGGTCTCGGCGGGCGCCGCCGTCCGCGGCGCCGCGACCGCCATTCCGACCTCGACCGGTGGCGGTGTCCGGTACCCTGACTCAGCGTACGACGCCGTCAACAACGTGTTCCTCGCGGTAACCGGCAAGGACAGAGTCCAAGGCCGCTTTCTCTCACCATCTGGCGCGCTCCTCGCAGGGCCGTTCGGCGGAACATTCAATCTCACAACCGCCAGCGGTTACCAGCAGGCCCCGAGGGCACACTGCGGCGGAGGAGTCTGCCTGGTGGTCTGGCATGAAGGTGACAGCGGCACGACGCCGATGGCGCGCATCGTCAGCTACACGAAAGGGTTTGTTTCGGCCCCACTCGCCGTCGGACCCAAGGGGTCGATGTGGGAGATGGGCCCCGGGATCGCCTACTCGCCTGCCGCCAGCCAGTTCCTGGTCACATGGCATGGGAATTACGGCAGCGGCAACAACATCTGGATTGCTCGCGTCAACACGACCGGTCAGCTGGTAAGCCGCATTGCGCTGACGAGTACGAGTGCTTACGAGCGCGAGCCGTCGGTTGCCTACAACCCCGCGAGCGGCGAATTCATCGTCGTTTACGCCGGCACGAAGGTGGTTAACGGCGTCGAGACCGCGTACGTGGCGGCACAGCGCGTCAAGAATGGAGCGGCCGTAGGTGGACCGATTAAGCTCGATTCGTCAAAGACGGCCTACATTTCGTGGGCGGAGTACAACCCGAACACGCAGTCGGTGCTTGCCGCATGGAGCCGCGGAGGCACGAAGATCTACGGGCGAGCGATATCTGCGTCTGGCAGCATTGGCTCGCTGCTGACCCTCTCAACGTCGTACGGAGCGTACGACGCACTCGACGTGTCTTACAACCCGGTGACGCAGAGCTTTCTGCTCGTCACGCACGGATCGACGGTTGAAGACGTGGGCATCGAGCTCTCGTCGTCGTACACGCCATCCCCTGCCTTCGTGCTGACGAAGAACGGCGGGACCGGAAACTTCAATCCTCGGGTAGCCTCGAGCACGGCGGCTGGCACGTGGATGGCCGTCACGGCGAAGAGCTTTGCAACGCTGGTCGCGCAATCTGCAACCGGCGCGGTACGATCTGGTGGCGGCGGCACGACGCCCTCTCCCGTCGAAATAACGAGTTTCACGTCCAGTCCGTCGCCGCCCTTCGAGGCCGGCCACTCTGTGACGTTCACGGCGACGGCGACCGGCGGAATCGGAACTTTGGAGTACGCGTTCTGGCTTCAGCATGCTGTATCCAATGAATGGGTCCTCTTGAGGTCGTATTCGAGTTCGAACAGCTTCACGTGGACGCCGCATAGCGTCGATGCGGGCACGTATAACCTGCAGGTGTGGGTACGATCCTCGGGCAGTTCGGTGGACTTCGACGCATGGCAGTCACTGGGCAGCTTTACCGTCACCAGCCCGACGCCAGGCATCAAGTCACTGACTGCGAATCGATCGTTCCCCTCGCCAATCGGCGTGCCGATCACCTGGACGGTGGACGCCCGCGGAGGCAGCGGGCCGCTCGAATACTCGTTTTTCCGCTACAACGTCAGCAGTGACAGCTGGGCGAAGGTGGCCGAGGTACTCGACCGACAACACATTTACCTGGACGCCGCCCGTGACCGGAACGTTTCTCATCCAAGCCTGGGTGCGAACTGTTGGATCGAGCGACGATTATCAGGCGTACGCAAGCACTGGCAACTTCGTGATTTCGAGCGGCGCTCCCGTCCTCACCTCGGTCATGAGTAACAAGGATTTCCCGGTCGCGCCGGGAACTCCCGTTACGTTTACGGCAAAGGCGACAGGAGGCGGCACACTCCAATACGCGTTCTGGCTCTATAACCGGGGTACAGATACATGGACGCTGGCCAGGCCCTACAGCACGAGCAACCAGTTCACGTGGTCCGCAATTCTCGGCACCTATAACGTGCAGGCGTGGGTGCGGAACGCTGGTTCCTCAGCCGATTATCAGGACTGGCAGAACACGCCGACATTCAGGGTGATGAAGGACCCGCCGAAATATCTCGGCATGACTTCGAGCGCGGCGCTGCCCGCTAAAGCGAACACCGCAATCACGTTCCGCATTCAGGCGAGTGGCTCGTTACCGCTGGAATATCAGTTCTGGCTGTATAACGCTGCAACGGACACTTGGAAGTCGCTCTGCGGCTCGTACATGAGCTCTAACGCGTGCACCTGGATTGCGAAGGCGGGCACATATCAACTGCAAGGATGGGTGCGAAACCAGGTATCGACGTCCACCTTCGACGACTGGGGCCAAATGGGATCGTTCCAGATTACGAATTGATGGGAATTGAGCGGCCGGCTCCCGCCGGGGAGTCGGCCCACAAGCAGGCAGCCTGGCGCGACCGACGAACCTCCGCAATTTCAGGCCGTCGAGACCAACCGGCCTGCCGTCACATCGACGATCCGGAATTCCATCTGCTTCAGGTCGACGCCACTCCGCGCGCAGGCGAACTGCACCGTGGCGAACTTGGTCGGGTGCAGCTTGCTCGTGCTGACAATCACGACGTCAGGGGAGTGCTTCTCGATGAAACGCTCAACCTCGGTGATGCTGCCGAGGACCGGTACTCCCATAATGCTCCGGTGCCGCTTCGCCGGATCGTCATCCAGGAAGCCCACGGGCACGCACTCGTGTTGAGGGTTGTTCCGAAGTTCGCGTAAGAGCAACGCTCCGCCATCACCCGCGCCGCAAATCAAGGCCCGCCGCCCGACGGTCTCGCGGCGGCCAGCCAAGTCGGCTACCCACCGGAACGAGAGTCGCGATCCAACAATCAAAAGGCCGACCAGCATCGCGTTGATGATGAAGATGCTGCGGGAATAGTGTTCGAATCGATACACGTACACGACCATCAGCACGATTCCGGCGCTGCCGATCAGCACGCCTCGGAGATACGTGAATAGGTCCGTAATCGTGATGTACCGCCAGACGCCGCGGTACACGCCAGCGATGAAAAACCCACCCAATTGACACGCGATGACGAGGGGCAGCGAGGCGGCGAAGAGGCCGTAATACAGGGGTCGGAATTCTTCGGCAAACCGCAGCGCGTAGGCGAGATAGTACGCGATGCTGATCAGGCACGTGTCGAGTGCGACCTCGAAGACGCGACGCTTGTACGTCATCCGAATCAACAGGGGTGTGAACGGTCGGCCGCGGAGCAGGGCGAAATCGTCGCCATCGTAAACACGGACCCGTGCCAGGTGGATTGCGAACAGTACGATGCTGACGAGGAGGAGACATGCGACGCCAAGTGACTCTACGTTAGCCTTCTTCAGGCCGACTGCTACCGCGCCGCCAGCCGCCGCCAGACAGTACAGCAGCAGGGACGCCTGACGTTCAGAAAAGCCCAATGCGACAAGTCGGTGCGAGGTGTGATCGCGGCCCCCCTGTGAAGCAGCTCGCGCTGACAGCTTGCGCGAGACCGTGACAAACGTCGTATCGAAGATCGGGAGGAGCAGGATAAGGACGGGCACGATCAGCGTCGAAATCAGGCCAGTCTGACCGGCTGCCTCCTTTGACAGCGCGAGCAGTGCGAACGTCGAACCGAGCAACAGACTGCCGCAATCGCCCAGAAATACCGAAGCCGGGTTGAAATTGTAGCGGAGAAATCCAAGAGTCGCGCCGGCAAGGGCGGCGGAATAGACCAGCGCCGCACGGTCCGCGAGACCGATGCTCGCGCCAAAGGCCACCGCCGCAATAGCCGCGACCCCTGCGCACAGGCCATCCATGTTATCCAGCAAATTGAAGGCATTCGTGATGCCCACAATCCAGACGATCGTCACCAGCGCATCGAGTAATGGCGATCCCGTCCAGTGGAGTTGGTAGCCAAACGCAATCACGACGCAGGCGATGACGATCTCGGTGCTGAGCTTCGTGGTCGGCTTGAGCGGAAGAATGTCGTCAATAAGACCGAGGCAGAAGAGCGCCGAGCTTCCGAGCGCGACCATCGCCGTCTCAGAAGACACGCCTCCCACCAGGAGCACAGTGCTTACGGTTGCCAGCCAGACCGGCACGCCGCCGAACAAGGCGACGGTTCGCCGATGCCATCGATCGGCTGACGGCTGCGCAACGAGTCCTAGCCGCCACGCAACGTGCCGCGTGAGCGGCGTCATAACGAGGCTGAACGCCAGTGCGAGGCCGGCCGTAAGTGCAAAGGTCGCCAGGCCGCTCGAATGGACCGTCATTCGCTGAGCTCCCGCAGCGGCCGACCCCTCTTGTCCAGCAATCCCGTGCGGTATAAGTTGTCGAGATCGGCGGCCAGGCGGTCGGCGTCGTATCGCGCCAGGACGTCTGTTCTCGCCGTCCTCGCGAGGCGACCACGTTCCTCTGGGTTCTGCATCAAACGCGCCAGCGCCGCGGCCATCGCACCGCTGTCGCCTGGCGGAACGAGCACTCCATTTGAGCCATCGTGGATAAGGTCAGGGACGCCGCCGACGGTGGTGGCGACCACGGCGATTCCCGCGGCCATTGCCTCGATCAACGCCACCGGTGTTCCCTCGTTGCTGGACGTGAGGGCCACGATGTCTGCCGCGCTGTAAATGGTCTTCAAATCGCTCCGCCAGCCCAACAGCAACACACGGTCGGCAAGACCGTAGCGTTCTATTGCCAACTCCATCGTTCCCCGCAGTTCACCGTCGCCGGCGACGAGAAGCGTCGCGTTTGGACAGCTCTCGATCACGTTGGCGAACGCGTCAATCAAGGCGAGCGGCTGCTTGATGGGGACGAGCCGTCCGACGTAAGCGACCACGCTTGCGTCCTGCGGCACGCCGAGCGCCATGCGTGAGATCGTACGCGACGGCAAGTCCAGGAAAGACCTCAGCTCGAGGCCGAGCGGCACGACCGCCACGGTATCGGCGGACATAATGCGATATCTGGAGACGAGATCCTCCCGCTGCCGCTCGGAGATGGCGATGACACGATCGGTTAAAAGCGCCAGTGCTCGTTCAGTCATTCGCACGAGCTGGTTGGCAACCGGGCCGAAGTAGCCGTCGAGCACGTGTCCATGAAACGTGTGCACAACGAGACACCGACTCCGCCGGGGGAGCGTCGCATTGTACACCGCGGCGGCGATTCGACCGATGGCTCCGGCCTTCGCCGTGTGCGTATGCACGACGTGGGGACGCGTTCGGTAGAGAAGCCTGATCGTCTTGCAGAGCGCGACGAGATCGCTCCAGGCACGGATTCGGCGACCGAGTTCTTGGATCCTTCGCGACTCCACGCCGCGGGCGTCGGCAAGCGCCTCGAGGCTCGCTTCGTGATCGCCGACAGGCCCGTATACGAGCAAACTGTCCCAACCCCGCGAGCTCAGACGATCGTGGAGGAGAATCACCTGGCGGGCCGGACCACCAATGTTCAGTCTGGCGATCATCCGGATGATTCGATGGCGCGGACCGGTCATGCGCGCCGGATCGTAGCAGCTCGACTGAGGACATCCACCAGGCGCGGGGCGATCACGTCCGTCGAATAGTGGCTCTCGGCACGACGGCGGGCCGCCTCACCCATGGTCCGACGAAGTTCCGCTGAGCGTGCAAGTCTCGTGAGTGCGTTGACCCACTCGTCGGATGAACTCGCCAGATAGCCAGTGACGCCATGTTGAAGGATCGCGGAATTGGCACCTACCGGCGACGCGATGGCGGGAGCGGCCGATGCCATGTATTGGACGAGTTTGAACCCGCATTTGCCACGCTCCCACGGCCCGTCGGTGAGCGGCATGATGCCGACGTCCAGGGTCCGCAAGGCGTCGGCCTCCGTTTCCTCGCTCCACGGAAGCAATTCCATTGGGACGTCGTGCAGATCGACCGGACCCGACCCGATAAGCCGGACTCTTGCCGGTATGGTCCTGCAGGCGACGCGCAACGCCGAGGCGATCGAGTAGAGATATGGAGCCGTGGTCGGAGACCCTATCCATCCGATTGTGAATAGATCGCACTGCGCGTACGCCTGCCGCGGCTGGTAGCGATCGACAGCGACGGCTGACGGCAGCACTTCGACGTCACCCGCATGGGCCCTCCGAGCCCGGTCGGCCAGGTAATCGTTGCCAGCGACCACCACAGCGGCGCGGGCCATCACCCGATCGAGCTTGCAGCCGAGCATCGAGCGAATGAGACGGTTGGGATGATGATCGTACCGGTGGAACTGCGCATCATCGTAGTCCACCACGTAAGGCTTCCCTGAAGCTATTAGGCGCTCCAGGAGATCTGGAATCCACGGTAACAATTCGTACTGGATCCAGAGCAGGTCGGTACTGACGCGCTCTCAGCATCCACATCAGTCGCCGCGGGTAAGCCATGACGGCGGTTCCGAGGCTGCGACGACCCACGGCTGCGAAGCGCTTGACGTAGGCCTCGTCGAGAAACGGCGCCACCGTGACGGCGATGCCCTGACGCCTCAGGTACTCGAGATATTGATAGCAGCGGATCCGACTGCTGGCTCCGGAGGGGGCATAACGAGTGAGGAGCAAGATCCTCATACGCGCGTGTACGTTTCCTCCTTTTGCAGGAACAACGTCACGCTGGACACGTACCGCAGTAGGAATGTGGCCAGCCAGTCGGTCACGGCGGACCGGGCCCGGCGATACTGAAGCACCACCGGGCGTCTCAGCATGGCGCGCAGCTTATTCGTGTAAAAGCCCTGGGTGTAACGAAATGAGACGCGGAAACGCTCCTGCTTCGCCAGGCTTAGAACCTCGCTCTGGGTCAGGTAATTCGTGAAGTACTGCATGTAGTCGGCATGTCGGTCTACGAATTCGTCGAGCGTCGTACCGAACTGCCGGCGGTGAGTAGGATACTTGCCGAGACCGAGCCGGCTGCAGACTCGGATGTACGCGCGGAGCAGATCCGTGTTTCGGATCCGATGTACCAGCGGCAGATTGAGGTGGCCCTCGAACAGGTAATGCCGGAGCGGAAACAGATGCACCGAAATGCCACCTTCGACCAGCGTCCGCCTCAGCTCGCGAAGGAATGCTCGGTGATCGCGAACGTGCTCCAGCACCTGATTGGAGATCGCGAAGTGAAAGTAATCGTCCGCAAATGGCCACGCGTCGCCATCGGCGATCAGCAGCAGGCGTTCTCTCCATGGCTGGTTGGGGCACGCGCTCGCAAGATGTTCCAGCGTCCCCTCGAAGAATCCGGCGGCCTGGACGCCATGGTCGTGGACATCGACTCCGTAAAGCTCCACGGCAATCGCCGGATGTAGTCTCGCGAGCTCGTGCGCGAGATACCCCAGCAGAAGACCGTTGCCGCAGCCTATGTCAAGGATTCGGAGCGTGCCTCCGCCGGGCCATGACGATAGCTCCGAGTTGATGACGGCGAGCAGATGCAGATGGGTGATGCTCGTCGGCTTCACCGCTGCTGTCCGCTCCAGAGCAGGCGATATGTCCCGAGGACGGCCCCGAGATCGGCCCACGATCCTCGAAGCGTTGCGTAAGCGCACCGTACAAGAGGCTCGCCGACAAGGGTGGCCACGCGGACCGACAACCTTCCGCCAATCGAGAAATGCTTGTCGGCGTAGACCAGGCGGCTCCTGATGGCGTAGGCGAGCCGGCTGGCAGGCACTGCTTCAGAGGTACCGCCGCCCCGGTGAAACGCCTGCGCCTCGGCAACATAAAGTGCGCGCCAGCCCGCCAGACGCGCGCGGTACGAAAAATCGAGGTCCTCGAGATACACGAAAAAGCGCTCGTCGAAGCCGCCAAGCGCCTCGAAGACCTGGCGCCGAACCAGATAGAACGCTCCGATCACATGGTCGACGAGACAGGTCCGATCGTGCGCCCAGTCCGTCATGACGTAGCTGCGCAACCAACCACCCCGATCAAGGCCGAGTGCGCGAATGACCATTGACGATGGCGATGGAAACCTCGCGCAGCTCTTGGCCACAGCCCCGGAAGCGTCGTGCAACTGCACGCCGGCGATTGCGGTCTCGTGGTTCTGCGTCATCTCCATGATCCGGACGGCCGTATCGAGAGTGTCGGGCATGACACGGGTGTCAGGATTGAGGAACAGCACGTACTCTCCGGTTCCCCCCCGCGCTCCTTGATTACAGGCGGCGGCGAACCCTCTGTTCGCATCGTTGCGGAGGACGCGCAGCGGCAGGCACGAGGATTCCAGGCGATCCGCCGATCCATCGGTGGACGCATTGTCGACCACAGTCACCGAGGCGATATGACAGCGCTCCGCGGCGAGCGCCGTCAGCGAGTCCAGACAGTCGATGAGCTGCTTGCCGGCGTTCCAATTCACGATGACGACGTCGGCGCAGGTACGGGACCGAGTGGCATCTGGGGCCGGAGCGGGCGCCGCTTCCGCCGTTGGTCGACTCACGACCCCAGGCCCTTTCCCCGTTCGAGCAACGAGACATTGACGATCGCAATGGGCAGAAACAGCGTCCAGATGCAGTCGAACTTCTCCAGGTAGGGATTGGTGGCGTTTGCCAACAGAAACGTCGACGTTCCCGTGAGCACCGACACCATCAGCGGCGCCAGGGCGGTTCCTTTCCTGATCACGCGGATGCCCTCGACGTAAATCCAGGCGACGCCGAGCGCATAAAGGATGAAACCGACGATTCCAGTGTGATAGAGCAGCGCGAGATATGCGAGCTCGTACGCCCAGGGCATGGTAGGAGAGCGGATATTGCCTGGCGCCGCCGCTCCATGGCCCGACCCGAGAAACGGTGAGGTGAGCCACCCATCGATCAGCGCGTCGAACTGCGTGGCCCTCGAATGCGCAACAGGATCGGCAGAGAACTCGAACCCGGTCTTGAAGGTTGCCCAAACGGCTCCAGGTTGCACGCCGTACAGCGACTTGAGCGCGATGACGACAACGACCGTCGCTATGGCGGCACCGACCAACGACCGCTTCACGCTCGCTCCTCTGGCGCGACGGAGGTCATGAGGCAGCAACCGCCAGAAGATCAAAGCCAAGGGCGCCGCGATACCCAGTACCAGCTGCAGTGCGCGTCTCCCGCTGAGCAACCCTGTAAGCAGTCCGAGCACCAATGCCATCCAGAGCCAGACGCGCGGGATCCGAGCGGTTCGCGGCCACGCCAGCAACGCGCCGGCAACGAACGGGACCAGGAAGAGCAGAGACGACAGAGACGTGAGACTTACCTCGATGGCACCATCGTAGAAGCCGATGTTCGGCCGCACATCGAGCTCCAGATAGAGCGCATCAGGCCACCAACCGGCGGACCAGAGAACATAAGTAGCGCAGTACAGGCAGATAGCGATGGTGATCCAGGCACACAGACAGGCCAGACGCCAGAGTCGTGCTTGGTCCGCCAGCCCTGTAATCAGGAGCGCGTTGATGAATGGCCAGATCACGTACACCGTCGACATCCGGAGCGCACCAGGAGCACCCGCGAGGTATCCCCTCAGGACGAACAGCGTGCCGAGTACGCTGAACAACAGACACCCGAATGCGACCCGCGGGTGGAGGGCCGCGCGTCGCTCGATCAGGATTCGAACCACCAGCGCGAGCAACAGCAACATCAGAAGCGCTGCCTTAATCGGTCGATAGGCGGTCGGCACGAAGAGCATCAGAAAGAAGAGCGAGAAACCCACCGTTTCAATCCCCGATGGGATCAGGCTCGTCGCACACCAACGTCCGATCCGAGCCATCCCCGCCGTCAGCCCGTAGGTGAAGCCGATCTCGCGCG
This sequence comes from Vicinamibacteria bacterium, assembly GCA_963800785.1. GTDB lineage: Bacteria > Acidobacteriota > Vicinamibacteria > Vicinamibacterales > JAENWD01 > JAENWD01. The sequence goes on along the minus strand of CAWDCH010000016.1, from coordinate 174,122 downwards.
AATCAGGGATAGTGATGCTCATTGATGCGACGTCGACGAGGAACGCGCAACTCGACCGGTTCGAAGGAATTCGAGGACGAACGCCAGCAGGATCGCTGCGCCGGTCGCGGCCGCGGCGCCGAGGAACGTCGCGATGCTCGCCATGGGCCTGGATATCTGCGTGGCCGTGAGCGCAGGATCGACCAGCTTCATCGCCGTGCTGCGGCTCCCGACCTGAATTCTTACCTGTTCGTATCGGGTGAGCAGATCCCGGTAGATCTTTGCGGATACCTCGTATGCCGCCTGAAGCCGCGCCTCCTCCAATTCGCGCTTGTAAAGCTCCGTGAGTTGCGCAAGTGCGGGTCTCGCGAGTCCCAGTTTTTCAACCAGCGCCTTGCGACGGCTCTCGAGTCCCGCCAACTGGAGACGGCTGGTGGCCGCCTCGGCACCGAGGATCTCGTAGGTGTCATCCGGCAAGCCGTCCTGGTGTCCGGCGCCGCTGACGGACATCTCGTCGTCGGTCGATCGCGGCAACGTTTCTCGCGATCGTCGCGTCCGATCGCCGGCATGCTTGGCGGCGTCCTGCGCCGCAGCCACATTCGGTGACGACGCGCTCTCCGGTGTTGTGCCGAGGGAGACCGTCCCCCGCCCTGTCCCGGGTGGCGCAGAACGCCTGGCCAGTTCGGTTTCGGCAGCGGCGAGGCGTCCGCGCTCCGCCGCAAGTCGAATCTCGAGATCGATGAGCTCGCGACGACCCTCGAGCCGAGCCTGTACGTCCTCCCGTTGCACATCGAGTTGTGCCTGTGTCTTGAATGTCAGGAGTCGGCTCTCGAGCTCATCGAGACGTTCTCGGCTGCTGTCGAGCTGCTGTTTGATGAACTCCTGCCCTGCCAAGCCCTCTTCGGCGCTGATCTGCGCGTTGCGATCGATCGCAAGGCCAACGAGGCGGCTGCATGCCTTGACCGCCAGCTCGGGATCACGCAACCGCACTCGCACCTGTAACATACTGCCAGGCACGACGTCGTCGAGCCACAGGTGATCGCGCAGGAAGGTGGCCGCGTCGATGCTGTACGGCGGCTGATCGAGCCCGGTCTCTGATAACGCTTGCGCGGCAACACCCTGGTTGACGAAGAGCGTTCGAAGCACCTGACTGGCAACCGGAGCCTCACCGGCCGTTGGGCGATTGACGACGACTGTGGCCCGTGCCTCGAACAGCGGAGTTCTCGAGAGCGCGAGTACCAGACCCGTGACCGCGCCGGCGAGTGCAACGCCAACTATCAGCCAGCGATAGCGAAGCACAGTGGCGATATAAGAATCCAGTCCGATACCGTTGATTTCGGTCCCGGCACGATCGTCGGGGCTTCGTTCACTCATACTTGGGAACGCTTTCCCCTAATAGGGCCGTCTTTTTCGGGTGGCCTGTGAGAAGATCGCTGTTGACGATGATCGTCATGACTGGTACGAAGTCAAGCGCACACTCTCGACCGTCTTCTCTACAGGTGCAATCCACGACGCCATTCGGCAGTTCACTCGACGCTCGGGCGACGTTGGGCAGACCGGTCGAGACAGATTTCGACGATCCATCTCGGCTCATACCCGCGCTTCCGAGAACCGCGTACGCGCATAGTTTGCGAGTATGACTGTCCAGCGCTTGGATGCCTGCCTGAGAGTTGCACTCGACAGCATCAGACTCATCTGCGCGGAGAGCCAAGCGACAACGATCGCTGCGACCATCCAGCGTCGATCGTTCGGTCCGACCAGTGCGAGCCTGCACAACAGCGCGATCAGAACGGACACAGCCACGGGTCCCCCGACTTCCCTCAAGAACCAGCTTGCGCCAATACCTGGTAAGAACCGCCGATGGATCACCGGGATGACCACGAGCATGTTGACGATGTTGATCGCAGGCCAGATCGCCGAAGCACCGAGCGTCCCGTAACGTGTTGCAGCGAACACGATCCCAGGAACCGCCACCAGGACCAGTAGCAGATTGACCCTCGCGCTCAGTCTCGTCCACCCGTGGGCGAGCTGGAGGGCGAACGGGATGTTCATCAACCCGTTGACGGTCGAACCGATGGCGAGAATCGTGGCAATCGGGCCTGCTGCCTGGGCGACCAGAGGATTCCCCGTCCATACGAGCAGCAACTCTCCAGAGAACACGGCAATCACGGCGGCCAGCGGCACGACGACGATCATCATCAGCTGCCAAGACTTGCGATAGAGAGAATCCACTGCCGATTCGTCGTGTGAAGCAACGAGCGCCGAAAATTTCGGGAAGATGGACATGAAGATGGGCCTGGCAATGGCCGAGACCCCGTAGCCCATGATTGCCGCGACGGCAAAATATCCAAACTGCTCGAGCGACACCAGGCGGCTCAGGACGAGTCTGTCGAGCTGAGTCAGGATCAGTGAAGTGATGGTAATCACCGTCATCCCGGCCACAAAGCGACCGGTGTGTCGGATGGCCGCGAGCCGAATGCGCGGACGGCGGACAGAACCGGGCAGCCAGTGCCAAAGCATGCCGGCAACGATACCCACATGTAATAGATGCATCGCCGTTTGCCACCAGAAGAATGCGGTGACACTCGGCATCCGGACCACTACGATGTAGCCGCCGATCGCCGCTGCCGCGGTTGTCGCAACGCGGACGACGTTCAACGATCGGTGCCGCTGCAATCCCAACAGGCCTGACTGGTAGAAACTCAAGGGCCATTGGGCGGCGATGAGAATCGCCATGATCCTGATCGACTCCTCAACAGTGGCAACCGACAGCGAAGACCTCTGGAGCCAATGCGTACTGAGGTACGGGGCGGCACCGAAGACGGCCAGCCCAATCGCACAGCCAATCAACCAGTATCCGACCTCCAGGGTCCGCACGAAATCGCGAGCCTCGCCCGCTTCACGGGAGAGCGCCGAATGCCGCGCGAGCTCGCGGTTGACTGTCGGACTGATGCCGAAGTCGAGCACCTGACTGAGGGTCAACAGCGCAAGCTGAAAACCGACCAACCCGTACGCCTCAATCCCGAGCGAGCGGATGTACACGGGCGTGATGGCCAGCTGAATGATGTTAGCCGACGCTTGGCCCGCAAAACTCGCAATGATGTTCGTTTTGAGACGAGTCACATTCCTCAGAGGAAGGTGAAGTTCCCACCGCCAGCGGCCCCCGAAGATGGTGGCTGCAGCAACCCCAGCGCAAAACTGAGCCGTGACGCGCGGCCGACTACGATGTCGGTGTTCCCGAGGTCGGAACGGCGCGCTGAGGGGAGCTGTGCCTCAGGCGCTCGATATCCGCATCCACCATCATCGTGACGAGACCTTTGAAATCCACGCTCGGTTCCCAACCGAGCACTCGCCGCGCCTTTCCGTAGTTGCCGATCAGATAGTCGACTTCGGCGGGGCGCAGGAACCGCGGATCCACCTTGACGTGCTTCTGCCAGTCGAGCCCGACATATCCGAACGCCATTTCGACCAAATCCTGCACCGAATGGCTGACGCCCGTGGCGATGACATAGTCCTCGGCTTCGGGCTGCTGAAGCATGAGCCACATCGCGCGAACGTAATCGCCGGCAAAGCCCCAGTCGCGCTTGGCATCGAGGTTTCCGAGCGATAGCGTATCAGTAAGCCCAAGCTTGATGCGGGCGACGCCGTCCGTTACTTTGCGGGTGACGAACTCGAGTCCCCGGCGTGGCGACTCGTGATTGAACAGGATCCCTGAACAGGCGAAGAGACCGTAGCTCTCACGGTAGTTGACCGTGATGTAGTGCCCGAAGACCTTCGACACCCCGTAGGGACTGCGCGGGTAGAACGGCGTCATCTCGGTCTGCGGCACTTCGCGGACCTTGCCGTACATCTCACTCGACGACGCCTGATACAGGCGAATCGACGGATCGACGTGCCTGATCGCCTCGAGCACGCGGGTGACGCCCTGCGAGTTGAACTCGCCCGTCAGAAAGGGCTGGTCCCATGACGCCGGCACGAACGACATCGCCGCGAGGTTGTAGAACTCGTGGGGCCGGATGTCACCGATGACGCGGATGAGGGACAGCTGATCGAGCAGGTCCGCGGGCCGCAACTCGATGCGGTCCAGCAGATGCTCGATCCGCCAGTAGTTCGACGAGCTCAGCCGGCGCGTGACGCCGACGACGTGGTAGTCCTTTTCGAGGAGGAGCTCAGCAAGATAGGAGCCGTCCTGCCCGGTGATGCCTGTGATGATGGCGCGCTTAGACATGTCCCGAAAATCAAAAGATCTTCGGTTGTCTCGCGACTCGCTGTCAAGTTGCGCGTTGGACGGCCAGCGCGGAGCCCGCGCGATTTGTAACTGCTTCCGCCGGCATTATGGCAATGTCTGGTGCCCTGCCAGTAGCCTCAATGCCTTACCGAAGCTCCCTCCGGTATACACGAACGCGCCCGTCTTGCTCGTCGACATCGCACTGCCCCACGACCCCTTCGAGGGCGTATAAACGACGATGTCGGTTCGTCCGTCGCCGTTTAGGTCGGTCACATCGGCCACGAGACCTTTGGACCAGGCGCCTCTGAAGATTTTGAAGGTGGCACCCTTCCGAATCGCCAGTCGATACTGGCCATTCTTGGGGTTGAACAGAAACAGGTCCGGCACGTTGTCGCCATTGAACTCTGCCCGGAAGACCTGCCAGCCGGCGGTCCACGAGCCGCTCTTGAGGGTTACGCGTTTCGCGGTGAACGAGGCCACGGTCCATTTGCCGGCCTTGCCGAAGACGAATACTTCGCTCAGTCCATCGCCGTTGAAGTCCACTGGGAGAATGGTTGAACCGGCCGCCCATCTCGTCTTTCCGGGCTTGACCACGAAGTTGAGGTTCGCCTGCGTGAACACCTGTGCCCACTTGCCAGCATTCTTGTCCGATTTCTTCGCGTTGGCGTTGTAGAGGAACAAGTCGTCGCGCGCGTCACCGTCGAACCTCGCGCGATATACGGTCCACCCGGCGGCGAATTTACCACTGCGCTGCGTGTACGCCTGCGTCGTCGGCTGCGTGATCCACTGCACCCACGCTCCCGAGCGCAGATGATAAAAGAGGACGTCGGAGCGTCCGTCGCCGTTCAGGTCGACAATCGTCGGCACCCAGCCGGCCTGCCAGACCGATTCGGTGAAGGAGATCGAGCCGTCCTTCTCCGAGATGCTGCGTGCCCACACGCCGGTGCGCTGGTCTGTACGCGAACAGGTCGGAACGGTCGTCACCGTTGAAGTCAGCGGGCAACACAGTCATCCCCGGCGTCGTGACGCCTGATTGTCTGGCTGTGAAAACGCCGTTCCACCTGTATTGCGTCCAATCCCCCGAGGTGGTGTTGTAGAGGAACGCGTCGGCGCCGCGTCCGTCGAAGTCGAGCGCCTGGATGCGCTTGCGCGCTCGCTGCTCGATGGTGAACACTTTGCCGGCCACCGTCAGTTGACCTGCACGAAACGCACCGCCGTTCGCCGCAACCGTGAACGCAACGCTCCCGGTACCCTGTCTGGACGACGCTCCAGAGAACTTCAGCCACGAGGCATCGCTCGAGACCGTCCACCCACAAGCCGCGGCGGTTGCGCTGACGCTGATGCTGCCGGCACCGCCTTCCTTCAGGAACGTCCCGAAGTAGGGCGCCTTCGCCGACACCGCGCAGGTGACGCCGGCCTGAGTTATGAACAGCAATTGGTTGCCGATCCAGACGGTCCCGACCCTCGCTTGCGGGGTGGGATTGGCTGCTACGGCCAGCGATACCGTTCCCGCGGCACCGCTCGAGGTTCGACCGCTAACCGCGATCCAGTTCGAATACGACGTTGCATTCCACCTGCACTCCGGTGTTGCCGTCAGGCTGACGGAGACGTTCGACGGCAGCGCGCCGACAGCCACACTCGGGTTGTTGAGGGTGAGCTCGCAGGCTGAGGAATTGGCGGCGACGACCACCTCCGACGACAGGGGACTGCGATCACCAGCCGCGTTGTAGGCCTCGATAGCGATGTAGTACGTCGTGAAATCGTCAACGTCCAGAACGTAGTCGGTGCGGTTCCCGACGTCCACTGACGCCGAGTAGTCGCGGGACATCGTCCCGAGGTACACGACGTACCCGGCGAGATCTTTTTCCGTGTTCGCGTCCCAGACGATCGTCACGGTGCGTGCAAGCGCAGGGACGGTATACCCGAGGACGAGCAGCGCAATTATTGCAACACGACGGAGTAAATGTGACATTGCTTGCCGGGGCGCCTTTTGGAAATGACTCGGCTAACCCAGCGGGCAAGTCCGAGACCACATTCCCCGCGTGAGGAAGCGGGACTATCCGAGGTCGCGACCGATCGACGGGTTACAAAACCGTGACTGACTGACGGTTTTGTCGAGCGCGGGAGGGGCATTCCACCAACGCTGACGCGAGATTCCAAAAGCTGCTTATGTACTCGGCAAGCACGCCGCGAAGTTGAACGGGCAGGGGCGGATGCGAAAGGCTGCGAGGACGGTGGCGACTCAGCGCTGACGCGCTTTGACGGCGGCGCGAGTTTCTCGATCGACTTCGCGCCTGCGAATCGCTTCACGCTTGTCGTGCGCTTGCTTGCCGCGTGCCAGACTGACGGCGAGTTTTACTCTTCCACTCTTGAAATACAGACGAAGAGGAACGAGCGTCATCCCGCGCTCGACGGTCTTGCCAATCAGCTTGCGGATCTCCTGACGGTGCAGGAGCAGCTTTCGGCGACGGGTCGGCTCGTGATCAGCGTAGCCGCGATGAGTGTAGGGGCTGATGTGGATGTTGTAGACCCAGATCTCGTTGCCCTCGACGCGCGCGAAGCTGTCGCGAAGGTTCACGCGACCCTCACGGATTGCCTTGACCTCGGTGCCCTGCAGCACGACGCCGGCCTCGAAGGTCTCGAGAATATGGTAGTCGTGCAGCGCTTTGCGATTCTCGGCCGCGATGCGCTGCGCCTTTTCGCGGTCCGTCGGTGGGGTCATGGCTCAGGGACGAACGGGGGAAGACGACCGGTGCAGGGCCAGGCGCGCCGCCAGCTTGACCGCCTCGATCATCGAGCCGGGATCGGCGATGCCGCGACCAGCGATGTCGAAAGCCGTACCGTGGTCGACGGAGGTTCTGACGATTGGGAGACCCAGGGTAACGTTGACCGCCTGCCCGAACGCGAGGAGTTTTACGGGGATCAGCCCCTGGTCGTGATAGCAGGCGATGACCACGTCGAATTCGCCGCGCCGCGCGCGCACGAAGACGGTGTCGGCCGGGAGCGGCCCGACGACGTTCACGCCGTCAGCCCGGCAGCGTGCGACCGCCGGCGCGAGAATCGCGTCGTCTTCCGTTCCCATCAGGCCGCGCTCGCCGGCGTGCGGGTTGAGTGCCGCCAGCGCAAGCCGCGGTGCTTCGAGGCCGAAGCGAGGCAGCTCGTGTGCGGCGAGGTGAATCGTCCGCTCGATGAGATCAGGCGTCAGCGCACGAGGCACGTCGGCCAGGGCGATATGCACCGTCGCCAGCACGACCTTGATCGCTGGCGACTCGAACATCATCGCCACGAACGGCGTGTTGGTGAGGTGTGCGAGGAGATCGGTGTGCCCCCGCCACCGCAGCCCGGCCAGTGCGAAGGCCTCTTTGCTGACGGGTGCGGTGGCAATCGCGTCGACCCGTCGCAGCCGTGCGTCTTCGACGGCGCGCACGATCGCGTCGTACGCGGCGTGGCCACTCGCCGGCGTCGGGCGACCGCGCTCGAGGGATGCGTCCGTATGCGATGCGTAGATGATCGGCACACACGCCGCAAGCACGCTGGAATCGCCTGCGGCCTTGGCGACGATCTCGGGACCGATACCTGCCGGATCACCCTCTGTCAGCGCGACGCGAGGCAGGGACACGCCTTATGCGCCTTTCGCCCCACACGTGCAGTTCGTGCAACCGCCGCCGGTGCCGCAGCCTGTCGGATTCTTGCAGCCGCCCTCGTCGCCGCAACCGCCCCGCAATACGCCCTTGGCGTTAGGCAGCTCGTAGCGCAAGCAGCACTTCAAGCGCCCGCACAAGCCAGAGAGCTTGGAAGGATTGAGCGCCAGGTCCTGCTGCTTGGCCATCTTGATCGAGACCGGCTCGAAGCTGGTCAGCCAGGTGGTGCAACAGAGAGGTCGGCCGCAGGATCCGTAACCGCCCAGCAGCCGCGCCTCGTCGCGCAAGCCGATCTGTCGCATCTCGATCCGCGTGCGAAAGCGGCCGGCGAGATCGCGGACGAGCTCGCGGAAATCGATCCGGCCCTCGGCGGTGAAATAGAAAATGAGCTTCGAGCCGTCGAGCAGATGCTCGACCTTCGAGAGCTTCATTTCCAGCCCGAGCCCGCGAATCCGCTCGATGGCGTAGTGCCGCACTTCCTGTTCGCGCTGCGCCTGGCGCAGACGTTCGGTGATGTCGGCCTGCGACGCGCGCCGGACCACGACTGGCGCCTCAACGGCGCGTGGACGCCGCTCGCGAATGATGGCCGGCAGCGGCTCGGCCGTTCCGAGCAATGGTCCCTGCTCGGTGGCCGCGACGACCGGCTCGCCCAGAGCCAAAGGCGGATCAAGAGTGCCGTCGAGCAGAAACGTCTGCACGCGACCCGTCGATCCGAACCGGACGGAAACACAAGGGTGAGATTCGGTCACAGCTGCAACACGATCCAGTCGGCAACCGTCTTCGGGCTGGCGTTGCAGTCGAGCGCCTCGAGTGCTCGATTGATCGCTGCGAAGGCCTCGATCGACCGGTCGCGATCGAATACCGGAGCCAGCCTCTCGAGCGCCGGGATCAGGTCCACGTTGGCCACCGCGGCGCGATCGCCGTTGGCGGCAACGAGACTGACGTCCCGAAGCAAGGCGGCAATCGCGTGAAGGTGGCTGCCGAGCGCATCGCGCTCGCTCGCCCCCGTGCCGCGGCCCTTCCCCGTGATCTCCCGTGTGGCGTCGAGCCGATCGCGAGCGTCGGTGGCACCGGCGACGCGCTCGAGCACTCGTTGAGCGGCGGCGCGATAGGCCTCGGCGCCTGATGCCGTGCCGGCCGACTCGCGCGCGGCCGCCAGGCTGCCGTTGGACATCGCTGCGACGGATCGCGCCTGCGCTTCGCCCAGGCCCTCATGCGTCGTCAGCCATCGCGTGAGATCGGCAACGTCCAGCGGGCCAAACCGAACGGTCGGGCACCGCGAGCGCACGGTGTCCAGCAACAGGCCCGGCTGCGCAGTGACCAGGATGATGATCGAGCCTGGCGGCGGCTCCTCCAATGTCTTCAGGAGCGCGTTCTGCGCTTCCCGCCCCAGCGCCTCCGCATCGTCCACGATGACAACCCGGCGGCGGGCCTCGAAGGGCCGGAAGCCTACCTGGCGCAGGACCTCGCGGATTTCGTCGATCTTGATCGTGCCGGTGTCGCCGGGCGCGATGATCTGGATGTCAGGGTGAATACCGCGTGCGATCCGGCTGCAGGACGGGCAGGTGCCACACGCGTCGACGGCCAGCACGGATCCTGAGCCGCCTGACGGCTGCACCTGCCTCAGAGGGTTGACGCAGTTGATTGCCTGGGCAACCGCAAGCGCGACGGCGCGCTTTCCGACGCCCTCAGGACCCGAAAAGATGAGGCAGGGCGGCAGCGTCCCCCGATCGATCGCGGGCGCGACGAGTGCAAGCGTCGGACGATGGCCGAGAATGTCGCGAAACGGCATGATCCGCGTGAGCCAGGCTCCGATCCTAGCACGCGGTTATTTGGGCTTCGGCGGCTCGTTCTTTCGCTCGTCAGGCTTGTCGCGCTTGCCGAAGAGCCGCCCCCAGAAGCCGCGCTTCTTTTTCGGCTGCTCTTCCTGCGCTGCCGGCGGAGGGGCCGGCTCCCCCGCAACAGCGGGCACGGCGGGAGCCGACGGCGGCGTGCTGGGCAGACCCAGCGCCGCCGCCGATTCGGGCATCTCCTTGTGATCGCTGCCGAAGAATCCGCCAACGCGCGCCAAGAGCGACTCGCCAGGATGCAGCGGACACATCTCGACTGGCGCTTGGCCGCGCGCGAAGTAGTCGGTGAGGATCATCGATCGATCGCTGACCTCGCCCGCGTCGTTGATCACCTCGACGTGCGAGCAACCTGCGTTGGGAAGCTTGCCCGAGACGCGACACACCTGCACGCCGATCAATCCCTTCGGCGGCGTGAACCACTCGGGCTTGTCGCCCCGCGTCGCCTGCTTCATGAAGCGGCCCCACAGTGGCACCGCGATATCCGCGGCATAGCCGCGCGAGATGATCGTCTCCGGCTGATCGAATCCAATCCACACGCCGGTGACGAGCTTCGGCGTATAGCCGACGAACCACGCGTCGACGTAGTCGTTAGTCGTGCCGGTCTTGCCCGCTGCCGGCAGCATGAAGCCTTCACGGCGCGCCTTCCACGCCGTGCCATAGTTCACGACGTCGCTCAGCATGCTGGTCAGCAGGAAGGCCGTGCGCTCCGACACGACTCGGGTCGCCGCCCGGTCAGCGTCGAAGATGACAGCGCCCTCGCGATCCTCGACGCGACGGATCAGAAAGGGGGCGTGATAGAGGCCCTCGTCCGCAAACGCGCCGTACGCAGCGGTCAGGCCAGCGAGCGTGACTTCCCCGGATCCCAGTGCCAACGACGGCACACTCGGAACTGACCCGACTCCAAGCTTCTTGGCGTATTCGACGGTCTTGTCGATGCCCACCGTCTGCAGCAGCCTGACGGCGGCCCGATTGCTCGACGTACGGAGTGCCGTCCGCAAGGTCATCTCCGGCGACTCCGCGTGCTCGTCCTCGGGGATCCAGTCGCCCTGCAGGGTCGGGATCGGCTCGTCAAGGCGATCGATGATCGACGCCGGCCACCAGCCGTTCTCCAATGCAGTCGCGAACACGAACGGCTTGAACGCGGATCCCGGCTGCCGCTTCGCCTGCACCGCTCGATTGAAGCGGCTCTCCTCGAAGTCTCGCCCGCCCACGAGCGCGCGAACCTCTCCGGAAGCGGCATCGATGGCGACGAGAGCACCTTGCAGCGGCGCGTGAGGCGGCGGCGCAGGCTCGTCCTTCTTCTTGCCCTTTGCCGGCGCGCGACGCTCTTCGATCTCGGAGAGCGCTTCACCCACCAGCCGCTCGGCCGCCTGCTGCATGCCGGGATCGATCGTCGTGTAGACCTTCAAGCCGCCTTGATACACGCGCTCGAGGCCGAACCTCGCCACCAGTTGGCGACGGACCTCTTCCTTGAACCACGCGCCGTTCGGATCGTCGCGCTGGAGGGCATCCTTCAGCATCACGGGATCGCCCTTGGCCGCCGCTGCCTGAGCGGCGGTGATCGCGCCGGAATCGACCATCGACTGGAGCACGACTGCGCGTCGCGCGATCGCCCGATCGAGGTTCACGGTTGGGGCGTAGCTCGAGGGCGACTTGACCAACCCGGCCAGCAGCGCCGCTTCTGCCAGCGTCAGGTCCGAGGCGTGCTTGCCAAAGTAGCCGAGCGCGGCTGCCTCGATGCCGTGGAGGCCGTCGCCGAAATACACCTTGTTCAAGTACAGCTCGAGAATCTCGTTCTTCGAGTACTGCGACTCGAGCTCTGCCGCGACGATGACCTCCTGGAACTTCCGACGGTACGTCTTATCGAGAGTGAGAAAGCTCTGTCGCGCCAGCTGCTGTGTCAGAGTGCTGGCACCCTGCGCGCGACGGCCTTTGCGAAAGTTCGCGATCGCGGAGCCGACGATGCGGATGGTGTCGACGCCGCGATGTTCGTAGAACCGCTGGTCTTCGACCGAAAGGATCGCCTTGCGGACGTTCGGCGACACCTTCGCCAGCGGGATCTCGATGCGCTGCTCTTTGAAGATCGTGAACGCTGGACGACCGTTGAGATCGAGCAGGGTTGTCGCCTGCGCCATGTCGCCGACGCTGCGAAGCATGTCGCGCTTGGGTGTCGACGCCATCAGGTCCCACGTGAACCACACCGCACCCACGGCGGTGGTCCAGGCGAACACGAGGACGAGTCCCAGGATCGCGCGCGCGAGTCCCGGGCGCCTGATCAGCGCGTTACTGCATGCGTCGAGCGCACGGCCGAGGTGGCTGAGCCGAACCATCACTCCACTTTAACCCGGTCGCGGGTCGACGTCGCTGCTCGACGTCGCGGTCACGGACGGCGCCGAAGTTGGGGTCACGGACGAGCACGTACTATCACCAGACTTCAAACGGGTCACGGACCGACGCAGACTGCAGGGACATCAGACTGGTCACGGACAGACACGGACTACCACGGACAACAGACCGGTGGCCGGCGACACCGACGGCCACGGACGTCAGACAACGTCACGGACGGATACGGACACACACGGACTCGGACAGATCACGGACGGACGCGGACCCCACGGACATCAGACAGGTCGCGGATCGATGCGGACTGGCACCGACGTCAGACACAACATGGACGGACAGGGACCAACACGGATTCGGACAGGTCGCGGACCGACGCGGACTACCACGGACAACAGACAGGTCGCGGACCGACGCGGACTGGCACCGACGTCAGACACAACACGGACGGACAGGGACCAACACGGATTCGGACAGGTCGCGGATTGATGCGGACTGGCACCGACGTCAGACACAACACGGACGGACAGGGACCAACACGGATTCGGACAGGTCGCGGACCGACGCGGACTACCACGGACAACAGACAGGTCGCCGGCGACACCGACGGCCACGGACGTCAGACACATCACGGACGCGGACCAACGGACTCCGACGCGTCGCGGACCGACGTGGACCACCACGGACAACAACCAGGTCGCCGGCGACACCAACGGCCACGGACATCAGACAACGTCACAGACGGACACGGACACACACGATTTGCAAACATCAGACAGTCTCGAGCTGCGCTACAGCGCGACCATCGATTCGAAGGGAGCGGGCCTTTGTCTCGACGAGCGTGGTTCCCTCGACGACGGTGTGGGCAAAAGAAAGCAGCCACACACCACTGGTAGTTCCGAGCGGCACCCGGAGCGCGACACACTGATCGTCTACTGCAGCGTGGCGGCCCAATGCCTATAGAGAAGAGTTCCGGCGACGGCCATGGTTGTGGCGTGGTCCGCCTACGTCCGCCGTCAAAGTGACCACTCCGAATCCGGGCTTGTCTGCGGTGTCCGACCCGTTGATCGGTGAAGGTCCGTGGCGACCGCGACGTTGCGCAGGTCCGTGACCTTCCGTGCCAATCGGTGACGGAATCCGGGATTGTCCGTGGCGGTCGATGCTATCCGTGACCAGTTGACTCGTGAATGGTCGTAGCCGTCCGCGTCAGTCTGTGACCACTCCGAAATCCGTACCCATCCGCGGGCGTCAGTGCAATGTTGTTCCGCGAGTGTCCGTGGCCGTGCGCGTCCGTGACCGTAAGTCCATGCCCGTCCGCGGTCCTAGACGTTGCCTTGATCCATGACCTTCCGGGCCATCCGCGACGGTAGTCCGCGACTGTCCGCGTCAATCCGTGACTACTCCGAAATCCGTACCCATTTGCGTCTGTGACCAGTTGATTTGTGAGTGTCCGTGGCCATCCGCGTCCGTCCGTGACCGCTCTGAGGCCGTGCCCATCCGCGGTCCGTGACGTCGCGTCGCTCCATGACCTTGCGCGCCAATCCGTGACAATTAGTCCGAGACCTTCCGCGTACGTCCGCGTCCGTCCGTGACTAGTCCCAATCCGTACCCATCGGCGCGCGTCCGTGACCCGTTGACTTGTGAATGTCCGTGGCCATTCGCGTCAGTCCGTGAACGCTCTGAGTCCGTGCTCATCCGCCGTCCGCGGGCAGCATGATCAGTTATTCCGTGAGTGTCCTGGGCCCTGCGTGACCGTTCTCTCGATCCATGATGGTCCGTGCCAATACGTGGACGCAGTCGATCCGTGACTGTCCGCGATCCTTCAGTCTGTGGCGGTCCCCGTCGATCCGTGACTCAGTACAGCATCGAGATCTGCGCGACCCGTCGGCAGCACGCCGGGATCGAGTTGCTCGCCCGCGTCGAGCAGCAACCGCGCCGTCGAAGCAAAGTCTCCCGTCGTTCGGCGCCATCCGTGGAGGGCGCCGTAGATACACCACCCGATAAGGGTGCCGTTGTAGCGACGATCGCGAACCCGAATCGGTGGATCGTGTCGCAGGAGCAGCCGCGTCAGCTCCGCGTTGCCGTGGAAGACGGCCCATCGAATCGCCTCGGCATCATCGACGCCAGGGACGCGCGGATCGAAGGCGAGATCGAGCATCAACGCGACGCTCCTCGTGTCGTTGGCATGCGCGCGATCCGGCAGAAGGCGCTGCTGGTCCGGCGTGAGCTGGCGGATCAGATCCGGGTGTTCCGCAAGGACGGCGTTGGCCGCGGCGCGGTCACCGCGAACGCACGCCGCCAGCAGACGCTGCACGGGTGTTGCGGACGCCAGGAGCTGCGCCAGGATCTCGTCGTCGCCAAGTTGAGCCGCAGCGTCGAGCGCCGAGACGTTGTGGCCGAACACCCAGCGGTAGATGTCGCCGCGGCGATCGCCGATCTCCTCACGAGTGGCGGGGCGCGAGCCGTTGTGCGCCACCGAGTACTGCCCGTGCCACGTGCGGTGGTCGAGCGCCTCGGGATCGGCGCGCAAGCAACGGTCGACGAGCGCGGCGTCTCGAAGTCCCACGGCCATGAAGATGTCGACCGAGGCGCCGCGATCGATCAGCAGGCGCGTCACCTCGGGCACATCGCGAACGAGATACTGGGCAGGTGTGGACTCGTGATCGACGTCGCGAGCCTCGGGATCGGCGCCATGATCCAGCAGATAACGCGCGATATCAACGGTTGACGCCCAATGGAGCGGCATCTTGCCATCGCCGCCGCGCGCATGGACGAGCGAAGGGTCTTCGGCCAGCAACGCGCGTAGACGCTCGAACATGCCGAGTCGCGCTGCGGCGAAGATGTCCACGATGGCGCCACGCGCGATGAGCGCCGGGGCTTCTTCCGGTGTGCATTCGTCCAGCACGCCGAATCCGCCAGCCCACCAGGTGCTCTTCAGATTGAGATCGGCGCCGTACTCCAGCAGCACGTCGAGGAGAGGCAGGTTTTTTTGCGCGACGGCGATCGGCCGGGCGCCGAACTCCGCGATTGGGTCGTTCACCGCGCCGCGAACCTCGGGGTGATCGGACAGCAACGTTCTGACCTGCGCCACATCGCCATCGCACAAGGCCCTCTGGAACTGCTCTACAGGTGTCTTCATCGCGTTCGGCTCGCTGATGACGGCTGTCCTGCGGCCCGTGAGACGTGAAGTCCGGGCGTCGCCCGCAGCCCACGTCGCCGCCACGGTGGCCCGTCTGGCGGAGCGCTAATAGCGCCAGCTCGTGAGATCGGCGCCGGGCGGCGCGCTCTTCTGAACCCGTTCGACGATCTTCGGCGCGAACATCTGGTGGTAGCGCAGGCGGGATTCCGCATTGGGCCGCGTGTGGTCGCCGTTCCAGCAGTGCTCCGCGCGATCGCCGTAGTCGATCTCGCCGCCGAATGGCGGATTTGTCCTCGCCTTCAGCACGTCCTCGATCAGATAGACGGCGTTGTTCAAGTAATAGTTGTCCATGTCGCCGACGTAGATGTTGATCTTGCCGGCCAGCTTCGCGCCCAGTCCCTTGTCCCAGTCGCGCTGCAGGATGAACGAGAGATCGTAGCGTTCCTTCCAGTACTCGGCAACCGTGCGATCGATCTCGCCCGTGCGCTTGTCGAAAATCCGCTTCGGATAGCCGTCCTCTCCAACAGGCGAGAAGACCGCTTCCCAGATGTCCCACTGTTGACCCGACCGCGTCTTCGTGCCGAGCACCAGTTCCCGCCGATTCATCTCTTCGAGCGTCGTGCTGACGTGGCCGAGCCAGTCTCGCATTCCGGGCCGCGGTGTGCGCTTCCAGAAGGAATCGAGAAAGTACGCGTTCTTGTCACGGTAGATGTCGACGACCGTGTAGGCGCGGAAGTCCACCGGATCGGGGCAAGCCGCCCAACAGCCGTTGTACTCGTCGGGATAGAAAATCTGCGCGCCCATCGCTTCCCAGCCCCCGGTCGATCCGCCGTACATGAACCGCGCCCAGCCCTTGCCGATCGCACGGAAACGCTTCTCGATTTCCGGAATCAGCTCGTAGGTGATCGCGTCGCCATACGGGCCCACATTCGCCGAATTCACGGCGTACGAGTCGTCGTAGAACGGATTGGCGTGCTGAATCTCGATGAGGAGGAACCGGGGAAAGTTCGAGCCGGTCCAATCCTTGTAGAACTGGTGTGCGAACTGCTGCTCGATCCGGTTGTAGCAGTCCAGGTGAAAGCGTTCGCTGTATTCGCACTTCAGCGCCGGGTCCGGCGGCTCCTCGCGAAACCCGTCGAACGTCGATGGGAAGTGCCCGTGAAAGATGACCAGCGGATAGCGCGCATCCGGGTGCGAGTCGAAGCCTTCCGGCAGCAGCACGTGCGCCCCGAGAAACATCGGGCGACCCCAGAATTTCGTCAGCCGCCCGCTCTGGATGCGGACGTGCTTGATGTACCTCGTTTCGGGCGGATCGGGAATCACCGGTATCTTCGAATCGAGCGACACCGTGATGGTCTCGCCGCGCGCCGGATCAATCGTGATCCGCTTCGGCGTGCTATAGAAATTCCCGGGTGCGCGGTTCCACTGCTGACCTTCCCCTCGATCCATCGGCAGCTTCACCGTGCGGCCGTCGGCGCGTGAAAAGGTATCGTACCGATGCAGGAGGGCCTGCACTGTATAGGTGCCTGCCGGCACGTCGGTCAGACTTTCACGCGGATAACCGAGGACGCGGCTGTCCAGGATCGCGTCAGTGCCAGGCTGCCACCGATCCACATCAACCCCGAACGCCTGTTGCGTGCGGGGGCCGTCGAGAATCTGAAACCGCGGCTCAGCACTGTCGTCGGTGGACAACATCAGGACGAGACGACCGTCGAGCGCGTCGCTGGACAGCGCCGCGGGGAAAGAGACAGCGAATCTGATCCCGCTGAGATGTGTGTCTTGGTGCGCGCCCATCGCTGTCAGGGCACAGATCACGAGAAGGCAGGGACCAAATACCGAACGGCTGTGACGCATGAGCCACTCCCCAGCGGGCCGTAATGTAGCATTCAGGCCGGCACTAATGAATATCTCCGTCGCCCTCGTCGTCTTTCTCGCGGTTGCTGCGCCTGCCTTCTCACAGGAGGGCACGCAACGCGGCATCTGGGTCGCGGATCTCGACCGCAGCGTCGCGCCATGCGACGACTTCTTCCAGTTCGCCAACGGCGCATGGCGCGCCGCGAATCCCATCCCTGCGGCGATGCCGCGCTGGAGCCGTCGTTGGGCGGCCGGCGAATCAACGAAGGAGCAGCTGCGGGAGATTCTCGACGTCGCGTCGAAGGACACGAGCCATCCGAAGGGCAGCGTGGATCAGCTGATCGGCGACTTCTACGGCGCCTGCATGAACGAAGCCGAGGCCAACCGTCAGGGTGTCACGCCTCTGCAACCACTATTCGCCAGAATCGACGCGATGCAAACGCGCGACGACGTGGCGCGAATGATCGCCACGTTCCACGAGCTCTCGATCCCAGTACCGTTCGCGGTGTTCGGCCAATCCGACAACAACAACCCGACGGAAGTCATCGCCCACATCCTCGCCAGCGGCCTCGGCATGCCCGACCGCGACTACTACCTGAAGCCGGATCAGCGGTTCGTCGAGGCCCGGGAGAAGTACATCGCCCACGTCGCCAAAATGTTTGCGCTCGCCGGGCCCGGCGAGGCGAGCGCCAGGACCGCGGCCGATACGATCGTTCGATTCGAGAAGCAGCTCGCCGAAGCATCGCTCGACAATGTCGCGCGCCGCGATCCGAAAGCCACCGATCACAAGACGCGCTTCGCCGAACTGCAGGCGCTGACGCCGGCGTTCGACTGGTCCGGCTACTTTCGCCACTTCGAGTTGCCGACGAACGATGTGAACGTCGAGGAGCCAAGATTTCTCGAAGCCGTCAGTCGACTGCTGACGACAGCGCCCATCGACGACTGGAAGACGTATTTCAACTGGCAGCTGCTGGATTCGGCGGCGCCGTCGCTGTCGGCCGCGTTCGTGGACGAAGACTTCGCCTTCAAGGGAGCCTTTCTTGCGGGCGCAACGGCGCTGAAGCCGCGAGCGATCCGCTGCGCCGAGGCTACCGACGACCTGCTTGGCGAAGCGCTGGGCCAGAAGTACGTGGCACGCTACTTCCCGCCGGCCGCCAAGGCTCGCGTCCAGGAAATGGTCAGGAACCTGCTCGCCGCGATGGGCGAAACGATTCGTGGGCTGGATTGGATGAGCGACGAGACGCGGGAACGCGCGCTGGAGAAGCTCGCGACGTTCAACCCGAAGATTGGCTATCCGGACAAGTGGAAGGATTACAGCCGCGTCTTGATCACGCGCACATCGGTACTGGGACGATGTCGTCGCGGCGCGGCGGTTTGGCGTGCACGACAACCTCTCAACGATCGGCAAACCGGTCGATCGCGGCCGCTGGGGCATGACGCCGCCCACGTCCGACGCCTACTACAACCCGCTGCTCAACGAGATTGTCTTCCCTGCCGGCATCCTTCAGCCGCCGGCGTTCTCGATGGATGCCAACGACGCCGTGAACTACGGCGCCATCGGCGTCGTCGTCGGCCATGAGATCAGTCATGGCTTCGACGATGAGGGAGCGCAGTTCGACGCGCAGGGTCGACTCCACAACTGGTGGGCCCCTGATGATCTCACCCGCTTCCAGGAGCGCGGCGCCTGCGTGGTCAAACAGTTCGAGGGCTACTTCATCGAGCCGGGTATCCACCACAACGGGAAGCTCGTGCTCGGGGAAAGCATCGGCGATCTCGCCGGCGCCCGGATCGCGTATCGCGCGTTCCAGCTCTCGCAGCGAGGGAAGCCGCCGCTGCCGGCCGTTGACGGCTTCACGCCCGATCAACAGTTCTTCATCGCCTGGGGTCAGTTCCGCGGCGATGCCGTCCGTCCCGAGTTCGCGCGGACGATGGTGCAGAACGATCCGCACCCGGTCGCGAAGTACCGGGTAATCGGCCCGCTGTCGAATCTGCCCGAATTCCAGAAGGCGTTCTCGTGCCCGGCCAATGCAGTCATGGTGCGGTCGCCGGCCGACCGATGCTCCGTCTGGTGACTGAGGCCGCCCAGCGACCCAGCCTCGCAGCTGACTCAGCAGGCGCAGCCACAGCTCGCCGAGCCCCCGGCAATCACCACGAGCCATTGACAGACTCATGAGTCTGACCGCGGCGCGGTGCTAGAATCCGACCGAATTCCGGGCAAGCGCTGGTGAAACTCGTCCTCGCTGTGCTCGTCGCCGGCCTCGTCACCTCTTCGCCGCTGCAGCAGTCGCCGTCAGTCCATGACGGCCACGGTGACGACCTGGGGACGGTCGACTTCGCAACATCGTGCACGCCCGCCGCGCACACAGAGTTCCAACGCGGCGTCGCGATGTTGCACTCCTACTGGTTCGGCTCTGCCGGCAAGACATTCCGCAGTGTCCTGGAGAAGGACCCTGGCTGCGTCATTGCGTACTGGGGGCTGGCCCTCGATCTCCTCGGCAACACGCTCGCCGCACCGCCATCGCGCCCGAATGCCAACGCCGCGTGGACGCTGCTGGAGGACGCGCGCGCGATTCCCATCAAGACAGAGCGCGAGGCTGCGTGGCTGGATGCGGTGCGCGCGTACTTTCGCAATCACGACACTGTTCCTGTGGCCGATCGCCTCGTCGCCTATAACGCCGCGATGAAGAGCCTGGCCGCACGATATCCGGAGGATGTCGACGCGCAGGTCTTCTACGCCTTGACGCTCCAGGCGTCAGCGCCCAAGAACGATCTGACGTACGCCAACCAGCTCGAGTCGGCCGCCATTCTGGAGCGTGTGTACGCGAACCATCCGCGCCATCCTGGGGCCACGCACTTGATCATCCACGCTTACGACTACGCGCCGCTCGCAGAAAGAGGCATTCCGGCAGCCCGACGCTACGCCGCCATCGCGCCCGCCGTTCCGCACGCGCGGCATATGCCGGCTCATATCTACTCGATGGTTGGTATGTGGGAGGACTCGATTCGCTCGAATCTGTCAGCGCTCGAGATCCAGCCCGACTACTATCACGCCGCGGACTTCGCGGTGTACGCGTATCTGCAGCTGGCGCAGGACGGCAAGGCAAAGGCGCTGATCGACAAAGCGACGTCGACGCCCGTGCGCGGCGATCGGCCCGTGACGATCGTCAATTTCACGGCGCTTGCCGCGATGCCGGCGCGCTACGCGCTCGAGCGTGGCGATTGGAAGGCCGCGGCGCAGCTGGCGGTTACCACAACGGAGTACCCGCAGGCCGATTCGCTGACACGCTTCGCCCGTGGACTCGGCATGGCGCGGAGTGGCGACGTCGCCGGGGCGACGCGTGAGATCGAGGTACTCGCGACGTTGGAGCGCGCACTTCGCGAGGTTGGCACCGGCTATTGGGCGGATCGCACGGCTGAACAGATTCGGGCGGTCTCGGCTTGGGTGGCTCTCGCATCCGGGGAGAAACAGCAGGCGGTGCTCGAAATGCGGAGTGCCGCGGAGAGCGAGCAGGCGAGCGTGAAGGACGTGGCGATGGAGAACCGCCTCTACCCGATGCGCGAGCTGCTGGGGGACCTGCTGTTAGGGACCGGAGACCCGCAGGCAGCGTTCCGTGAGTACGTCTCCGCGCTCGGTGACACGCCGAACCGCTTCCGCGGCCTCTACGGCGCGGCGCTCGCGGCCCAGGCGTCCAGGGAGCCGAAGAAGGCTGCCGAATATTTCGCGAAGCTCGTCGCGCTCGGACAGCACGCCGACGCGAAGAGGCCCGAGCTGGAGCGGGCCCGCGCCTCTCTCTCCGCCGCGGCACGATGAATCTTGCTCAAATGAACCCGCGTCATGGCGTCGCAAAGTGGTCCAACCGGTATTCGCCGAGCACCCGACCGTCTCCACCAGCCACTGACAGTGTGAGGTGGAGGCGCGTGGACGGCATCGAACGTACCTGCGCGCCCGGGGTGGCCCACAGGACCTCATGGTCCTCGAGAGGCACCGGGATGTCGGTGATTTCTGCCATCGGGCCCTGCTCCGCCTGCGACACCGACAACCTGACTGTGCTGACGCCGCTCAAGTCGGCCCGGAGCGCCGCGACGAGCAGGTCGTCACTGGGAAACGCGGCGCACGGCACCGTTTCGCCGGGCGCCAGCGAATACACGCGCACGTTGAGGCCATCCCGCTGCAGTCGATTGAGCAGCGCGCGCGAGATGACTCCGGTGAGGCGCCCACTGCGCGCGAGTGCCGCAATCCCGCCCGCGATCGACATGAGCCGCTGCAGCCGGCGCGCACACTCGGCGCAGGCGAAAAGGTGCTCCTCGATGCGCTCGCTCTTGTCGGCGGGCATTTCGCCACACCAGTACTCCACCAGCGCCTCGTCGCGGACTGGCGCGTCGCAGTCCCCGATCATTGGACCGCCTCCGACGACGCCATGCACTGGCGAAGACGTTCCACCGCACGATGTCGAATCACCCGGACGTTTCCTTCCGACAGGCCGAGGTCCTTTCCCACCTGCGCCGCCGTCCGCTCCGCATAGAAGGTGGACGTGACGACCATGCGCTCGCGTTCGCCGAGAGCGGTGAGGCAGGCGTCCAGCCGATCGAGATCGAGAATCGTGTCGGATGCGGGCCCCGCGATGAACGTTCGGTCGATGAACATGTCTCTGAGATGGCCGCGCCGCCTTTCCTTTCGCGCGACATCTCTCGCCACGGTCCGGCTGGCGCCGAGGATGAAGGAGCCAATCTGATCGCAGTCGCGCACCTCCCCCCGGCGCAGCCGCTCGATCGTGAGAAGCATCACCTGTTGGGTCAGATCCCGCGCCGCATCCTCGTCGCGCAGGTGCCGCAGCCCGTACAAGCGCACGCGTGGTGCAAAGCGGCGATAGAGCTCGCTCTCCGCGGCCTCTGCGGATCCCGGCGTGGCGCTCGCGATGGCCCGCGCCAGATCGCCGTCACTCGTCTCGCCAACGGTTTCCATCAGCGGCTGACGGTACCAGCCGTCGCCGCGAGCGGTCAACCATAACGCCGCGACGCGCAAGTCAGGCAGTTGTCGCGGACACGCGCGAGACCTGCTGGATGACGTCTGCGCTCGCCATCAATGCGGCCGCACCGTCGCCGACAAAGGTCGAGCCGTGCATCGCGGCAAGAGTGCGGGGCCGAAGCGCCGCCAAAGTGGCCAGTTGCCGTCGCGTGTTGTCGGTATACGGCACGTAGTCCATCAGCACCGGCGATCGCTGGTAGGTTTCGAACGCGTGACGATAGCGCTCGACAACATCGTCGGAGGTCACCGGTTCGACGTTGCCGAGCTGATGGAGGAGGTCCGAGCAGAGGAGAACGCGCTCCGACTCCTCGAACAGCACGCCCGCGTCCCAGCCGTGCGGCAGATGCGGGGTCGGGACGAAGCGGAACCGATGGCGTCCGGTGTTCAGCACGTCGTCGGGCTTGAGGCCGCGTGGCGGGCGGTTCGAGAAATCGTTGATGTTGACCATCGCCCCCACCTCGCTGCACACCGGCGTCGCCTGGGGCGCCACGGCCAGCCACTCGTTCAGGGCGCCGCACTCGTCCACCTCGAAATGACTCCAGCTGATCCACCGCAGGGTGGCCGGGTCGATCACCCTGGCCACCGCGTCGCGCACCACGGGAAACATCCCCCGCATCCCGGTGTGGAACAACAGGGGCTCGTCATCTTTGATGAGAAAGTGATTGAATTGCAGGTCGAAGTCAGGCACATACAAAGAAATGCGATAGAGATCTGGTGCCACTTCGTCGATTCGAGCCGTCATGATGCCTCCAGTCGATAAGTCGTCGAGCGCTGCTGCACAGGGAGTGTCACGACCGGACGCACCGTTACACGATGCCCCTTATCGGATTTGGGGGGAGGGACTCGAGCCCGACGCCGTGCGCCAAATGGTCAACGCGTGCAAGCTCCCGGTCGCCGTTGCCGGCGCCCTGATGCCCGACGCGCACGTCGGCTATGGGCTGCCGATTGGCGGCGTTCTGGCCACGAAGAACGCGGTAATCCCCTACGCCGTGGGCGTGGACATCGCGTGCCGAATGAAGCTCTCGGTGCTCGATCTCCCGCTGAGCGCGCTGACGGATCAGACGTCTCGCCTGACCAGCGCGCTCCAACGCGAGACGCGATTCGGCGTGGGTGCGACGTTCCAGTCGAAGCGGCGGCACGACGTGATGGATGCGGACTGGAACGTCACGCCGGTCACGTCGAGAATGAAAGACCGCGCCTGGGGGCAGCTCGGCACAAGTGGCAGCGGCAATCACTTCGTCGAGTTCGGCGAGCTCACGGTGGAAAATGAGATTGTCGGGATCGCCCCAGGGACGTACCTCGCGCTTCTGAGCCACTCGGGAAGCCGCGGAACGGGAGCGCAGGTCGCGGATCACTACAGCCGTCTGGCTCGCCGCCTTCACCCGGAGCTGCCGAAGGAGCTGGCGCATCTCGCATGGCTCGATCTGTCGACGAACGCGGGCCAGGAGTACTGGGCGGCGATGGAGTTGATGGGCCGTTATGCAGCAGCGAACCACGCGCTGATTCACAAGTACATCGCGCGGAATCTCGGGGTCGAGGTGCTGGTCGACATCGAGAACCACCACAACTTCGCCTGGCGCGAGCGGCATCGGCTGCCCGATGGGTCCGAAGACGACGTCATCGTTCACCGGAAGGGTGCGACGCCGGCCGGCAGCGGTGTTCTTGGCATCATTCCCGGCTCGATGGGCACGCCCGGTTATGTGGTCCGCGGCAGGGGCGTCGCCGCCTCCATGAACTCCGCGGCACACGGCGCGGGGCGTCGCATGAGCCGCACGAAGGCCAAGCAGATCTTCACCTGGAATGCCGCGCACCAATTTCTCCGCGAGCGCGGCGTGACACTGCTCTCCGCCGGACTCGACGAGGTGCCGATGGCGTACAAAGACATCGACGAGGTCATGGCCGCACAACGCGATCTCGTCGAGCCGCTGGCGCGGTTTCAACCGCGCCTCGTCAAGATGGCACCCGCCGGCGAGCGGCCCGAGGACTGACCCGGGCTGCTCGGCGCTGCGCTCCGACACCAATGCCTTGCATTCCCGTGTCCGTTGTGGTTGCGTGTCACCGTCCGTCATGCGATTCGGGCTCGCACTCGCCGTAACCGCCACTCTGTTTCCCTGCCTTCCGATTGCTACCGCACGCGCTCAGACGCCGTCGGTGCCGGACGATGTGTTGATCACACTGGAACGGACGTCTTGCTTCGGCAAGTGTCCCGTGTACAGCGTAAGCATCGACGCAAAGGGCAACGTCGTTTACGACGGAACGAATTTCGTCCATGTGACCGGAAGGCGGACGGACAAGGTTCCAACCGAGCGCGTCGCTGAGATTCTCGAGCGCGCCGATCGCCTTCGCTTCTTCGACCTGAAGGACCAGTACCTCGCAATTCGGCACCCAGACGGCTCGCAGACCATCGTGTCGGACCTTCCGACCACATTCGTGACGATCACCCGCGCGGGCCGCTCGAAGCGAATTGAAGACTACGTCGGGGCCCCTGAAGGGCTCTCCGAGCTCGAGCAGCTGATCGACGAGGTTGCTCGCACCAAGCAATGGGTGTCGCCCGACTGAGGGGCGCTCGAGCGAATGGTCAAGGATCGTCCCTGATTTTGGGCCCGCGCCCTCCGCTAGTCTTCGGGTGGCCTGTCGTCGAAACCGCCGGACACCCGCGCTTCGCACGTCTCGTACGCCAGCCAGCCGTTTCGCTCCCACTCGTCCAGCTGCCGTCGCACGCGAGTGATGTCGGCCTCCGGCTCGAGATCAAGGGCAAAGAAGGCATCGGTCGCCCCCTCGACGGAGACAAGAAGGTCGCGTAGCGACTCGAGGAGCGGCACGCGCCGATCGACAGGAAGCGCTTCCTCGAAGAACACGCGCAGCGTCCGGTGGCCGCTGCGCCGAACCACTTCGCTGACCTCGGGCTTCACGTCGGGCGAGCCCGCCCTCGCCCTGACGACGTCACGAAGGTTCAGGTCGTAACTGTAAAACGGCGTGTTGCGCAACTCGTACAGGTCGCCGCCGAGATCGACCGCCCACATGGATTCGCCGCCGGCGGCCCAGTGGTTCGGCAGATCCACGTAAACCTTGGTCAGCTTCTCGTCGTCTGTCATGCGTGTCGCTTTCGGGCGATGCGAGATTTTGAAGCGTTGCGAATGGCTCGAGGGGTTCGTGCAGGGACGGCGTAGGTCGTGATCACGATTCTGCCCTGCACGCGAGCCACGAGGTCGAGCGTGCGTTGGTGGAATGCAATCTCGTGGCTATACGGCGTGACGCCGGCCTGAATGCCGACGTTGAGGTCTCTTGCACGCGCGTGATTCCAAAGCTGTCGCGCCGAGCGTGGCAATTTCTCGATGAGCGCCACCAGCTGCCGGACGATCGTGTCTGCGCTCTTGCCGTGCGCGCTCGTGAGCGAGAAGTGGGCAGTCTGTTCGGAGCCCTCCGCGCCAACGTAGTGGACGAGCACATTGTTACCGAGCGCGGCCACGAGCGGCTGCAGATTCGCTCTCCCCCAGACGTCGACATCGACGTTCAGGAATCGCGTCTCATCGTCGGTGCGCGAGCGCATCCTGGCAGGCATAACCACTCCCGAGAAGCCTCGCGGCTGCTGGCTAGCTTACTCGAGCGAACTTCACGTGCCATTTCGTCGTGGCGTCCCGATCGAATCGTGCCCGGACGCGCAGGATATCGGATCCGATCTGCCTCAGTGAGTATTGTCCGTGCTCCTGGAAATACTCGGGACGTTCGTTGTCCCATCGATACTGTTGCGGAACATAGACGCTGATGTTGTGTGCGCTTCCCGGAGGTCCGAGCGAAGTACCACTGAGAGTGTTTGACAGGCTTTCCCAGGCGACGTCCTCCAGCTCCAGCGCACCTTGTGTAAAGTGCCGGTCAGTGGAAACGACGCGAGGGATTCCCGTCTGCGGGTGCACGCTCAACAGCGCGACCGACTGCGGTTCGACACGAACCTTTAGTTCGCGATCGAACTCCCCGGCCAGACGTTGGCTCCAGAACTCGAACGCCACATAGCCCCGGCTGCCGGGAAGCCGCAGCCGGTTCAGCGGAAGGGTCTTCTCGATAGTGGCGTCGGCATAGTTGAACAGCGCGACGACCGACCACGCTGCGAATGTCGTCCTGACTGAAAGCTCGAAGCGCTCTGGACGGTCCGCTTCGAAGAGATCGAGGGGACGTGCCGCGACACCATAGGCGGGGTACACCTTTCGCAGAATCTCGAGACGGTCAGGGTCGAGGTCGACCAGGCGATCGCCGCAGATCATGGTGCCGCCTGACAGCGCGATGATGGATGCCGCCGCCCGGGATTGAGGCAGGGTCAGCAGCGCAAGGCCCAAATGATCGGCGTCGTTGATCCAGGTCTTCCGGTTGAAGTAGTACCGCTTTGCCATGGCCGGGGCGTTGCTGTTGAAGTTCGCCGTGTACTGTTCCCACGTGAGGCGAGGCAGGTCCATTTCGATCCGCGCGCTATCCAGTAGACCGACGGTGTGGTTCATTGGCCCGCAATCGAGCAGGTGGCGCGTCGGTCCCACCGCGTCGCGGATGATCCGGAACCCCTTGCGATAGGCGGCAGCCTTGCTGACGCCGGAGTCGCGATAGCGATCGGCGCTCAGGATCGTCCATTCGACGAAGTCAATCTTGATGAAGTCGTAGCCCCAGTCATCGGCCACTTTCTTGAAGAGATCGCTGAGCCAACCTGCGGCTCCGGGATGCGTGACGTCCAGGCCGTAAATTTTCTTCATCAAGCTTGGCACGCCGTAGCCCCCGCCGACCTGTGGTCCCGGTAGGCCGCCCCCGCACAGCTTCGGTTTGCCCGCACTATCAGTGATGAGCCAGTCCTGATGTCGCGCGAACATCTCCGTGCCTTCGGCAATGCAGTACGGGGCAAGCCACAGTCCAGCACGCAGGCCATACTCGCGAATCCGTTCCGCAAGCCACTTCATGCCGTGCGGAAAGTTCTGATTGCCTTCCCAGTCGCCGTAGTTGCGAAACCAGCCGGCATCGACTTGCACGTACTCCAAGCCGTATGGCTTCAGCGCATGTGCGGCGAACTCGGCATTGCGAAGTACCTCGTCTTCGCTGATGTATTCGTGCGAGTAGTACCAACTGCACCAGCCGTTGATGATGGGATTCAGGCGGACCTGATGGACGCTGGCGATCGCCTGCGCGTAGGTTTCGAGAGCCGCGAATGGATCAGAGGCGATGTTGAAGATCACGCGTCCGGACGTCACACCGTCGCCGGGCTTCAACTCGTATTCGGCGTCGTAAAGCGACTCGAGCACGAGCGACATGCCGTCGTGCGGCGCCAATGGCCGCATCGTGTGGTCGTACACTGCGGCAATGCGTCCGGCAGCCACTTCGTTTTCGAGATAGCCGACAACGAGGCCCTCCTCGCGCTCGCCGCGATGGAAGCCCATGTTCCACATGCTGGTGATCGCGTGCCGGTTCGAGCCGCCTAACTCTTCAACCCGGCCCGGGTCGGCGTAGAGGTACCCATTGGTGAGTGCCTTGCTGGCCCCCGCCCAACCGCAGCCGGCGCCCTCTTCCAACACCGCTCGAACAGGCTCTATCCGCGCGAGCCTCGCGCCCTTGCTCGAGGTGTTCCGACAGATCACCTCGACGACCAGCGCATTTCTGCCGTCGTAGAGCGTCAGCCGGACTTCGAATGCCACCCGTTTCCGACGGTCGACGCACTGGCCTGATAGCTGGCGACCCTTGCCTAGCGCATCCTGGTATTGCCGGACCGAACTGGATCGCTCGTACTCGGGATCCGAGGTCGCTCGTACAGCATCAGTAAACGCGGCGCGGGCCACGGCATTGCGGAGGAGCGGAGTGCCGTCCTTGCGATCAACGTGAAATTGGCCCGAGCCAGGATCGAAACGCGCGGTGAGGAACTCGTTGGCAATCTGCGCGTCTCCGGCTGCGCCGTGGGCCTTGGGAACGAGTGGCCCGGAGGTGTGAAGTGCGGCGGCAGCAATCGGGAGAGACCGTATAAAGTCGCGTCGGCTCTTCACAGGGAAGAATCACCTCAGACGACTTTATCCCCCGGGGCACCGCCAATGTCTATCGAGATCGAATCGATCGTTGCCGCCCGCAGTGACGCCCGGGACTCGTGAGCACACCGCCGAGACCAGAGGTCTCGGCGGTGTGCCTCAAGATGTCGAGCCCGATCAACAGACCGAGCGCAGCGAGGGATGTTGGCGGGGTGTCTGGGACGATTTCCGCAACTGGCTCGTCCATGCGGCATGACCGGTTGCGCGCGCCAGCCAATCGTGGGGTTTCGATAGCGACTAGCCGTGACGGCATCACACTCCATTCCTGCGTTCGGGCGTCTGTTCTGCTCGAGGCCGACCCTGCGACAAATACATCAGTAACGCGAGTCCGCCAAGGACCAGCGGTGGAATGACGCGCGGGAATTCGGCGTTAGCGACATGCGTGCACAACGCGCCGATCATGAGGGCGCCGAGCGTCAGGGCAGCGGTTCGTCTCCATCGTGGAATCAACACACCGAGACCACCGAGAATTTCGAACATGCCGACGACATACTGCGCGTTCGCGGGGTAACCCCAATGCCGGAACCTCTCGGTCCAACGCATGGCCGAGGCGCCTTCGAGCTTCGAAATTCCAACCGCGACAAAGGCCACGGCCAGGAAGAGGGCCACTGCCCACACCGCTGCCCTGGGAAGCCTGATCATTGTGCGCCCTCCAAGCGAGATCGCGTTCAGCGCGAGCGATCCCGTGCCTGGCATCGGACCATCCGGCGCACGCCGATTCAACTCACAAACGCTCAATTCTTCCTCGCAAACTGTCACGAAGGTAGAATCTGAGCCGCGATCCGCTGGAAACGGGGCCCGCCGTGGTCAAGACGTTCGGAAAATTTGAGTTCGACGATCGCGGAGGGTCCTGAGGGCCGGAGGGCAGCCGGTCAGGCTCAGCGGACAGGCCATCGACCTGCTCTGTCTGCTGCTACAGCGGCCCGGCGAGTTGATCACTCGTGAGGAGATCGAGCGCGCGTTGTGGCCCGACAGAAACGTACACTTTGACCACAGTCTTGACGTCGTCGTCAGCCGCCTCCGAACGGTTCTTGGCGACAAGGGCTCGAGCGCTCGATTTATCGAGACCGTGCCGCGGAGGGGTTATCGGTTCGTCGAGCCCGTGACCGCGAGACCCGAGGCGCGTCCGGCGAATGCGCCGCGCCCCTGAACGCGGCGACTTGTCAGGTACGCGGCCGTGGCAATTCTCGCGGCGATCGTGGCGATTCTCTTTGCGCGCACCCGGTACGACAAGTTCGTTCCTTCCCAACGTTCACAGACATCACCCACCGTGCCCACCCGATAACTGAGCAAGCCATGTTCAGTATTCTGACCAACATGGTGCGCGCCCGCAGCTCTATGGCCTGATCGGCGGATACCTTGGACGCGCCATCGCCCGCCATCCACACGCATGGCCAATGAGTTCCAAAACGGCGCAGCGTCGAGCAGGAGCCACGTTACTCCGGCGGCGTGTCTCACGTCGCTGAGAACATCCGGAGTTCCAAGGTTAAATGACCCTGCTCTGGAAACGATTGATTCAGCGCGGGTTACGGGATGGTGGGCTGTCTGGGACGAGCGTCGCAACTGGCTCATCTGTGCCGCGTAGCCTCTGGTCCATGCAGAGGCGCCCGCGGTCGGTGAACGAGCCGCAGCAGGTGCCGCTCTACGTGACCCTGGGATCCCCGCTGCCGCTCATCTCGGTGCAGTCAGCGCTCGGCCGGCCGCGGCGCGTTCCGAAAGGCGTTGACC
The DNA here is from genome assembly GCA_963800785.1 of Vicinamibacteria bacterium. Lineage (GTDB taxonomy): Bacteria > Acidobacteriota > Vicinamibacteria > Vicinamibacterales > JAENWD01 > JAENWD01. The sequence goes on along the minus strand of CAWDCH010000016.1, from coordinate 144,290 downwards.
GGTGGCTCAACGGGGTCGATCGCGACAACTTCGTTACTTTGGGCAAAGGCTTGACGGCTGCGACGTTCGCCAGCGGGATTGACAACAAGCTGGACATCGACAACGGCAGCGACGCGCACCATATCGCGAGGTACCTGAGCGATCCCTTCATCTGCAAAGCCATCTCGGATGCTCTGTGATCACCTACACATCCATGAAAGGCCTGTAAGGTTCACAAACCCGATCATGCCGCAACGGCGTACTCATCAATGACACCACCAAGTCGATCGCGCCGCTGGACCTGTCCGCCGCTCCATGCTTCCGGCGCTGGCCATAGCGCTGCGATGATGTCAAGCGCAGCGAACGGTGAGGGCAATGGCCGTTGTAGTGATCTGATTCGCGATCGAGACCGCGGCGGCTGCGGAATCGCGGCCGTTCGTGATGGGGGGTAGATGCGGCGGATCGACTTCGACGCGGAGCTTATCGGAGTTGGTTAGCGCAAAATCGAACCCAAGAGAAACCGGCGGAGGTCCTGGAATACTGTGGTTGGAGCAAGCGAACAATAGAGGGGAACGTGGTCTCCGCGGTGTTCGCAAATTGGTCCTCTGGCCAACTGAGGACCCTTATCCGCGCCCTGTCGATCGACGACGTGACGAAGACGACGGCCCCGATGAGCACTCCCCGCTCTCACTTCAGAGCCACTCGACTGTCAGACGGCCGGGTGGTCGTCAGCGGCGGTTTCTACGGCGGCTCCTTGGCCAGCGCGGAGATCTATTCGCAAGACGCGACTCCCCCACAAGTGTTGTGCGGTGGAGCGGACGACGCTTGGCACAACAGCGACGTCACCATTGCGTGTACGGCGAGTGATCCCGAATCGGGGCTGGCGAACGCAGCAGACGCGAGCTTCAACTTGACAACGAATGTGCCGATCGGGACGGAGACGGCCAATGCCGCCACGAACAGCCGTCAGGTGTGTAACACCGTCGGCGAATGCACCACGGCCGGTCCGATTACCGGCAACAAGGTGGACAAGAAGCCGCCGACGATCACGTTTACGTCACCGGCGGCGAATGCCACGTATCAGTTGAACGCAAGCGTCGGCGCCAGCTATGCCTGCGGCGATGGTGGCTCTGGGGTGGCCTCGTGTCAGGGACCGGTCGCTAACGGGAGTCCAATCAACACGTCGTCTACGGGAACCAAGACGTTCACGGTGACATCGGCCGATCCCGTCGGTAATCCATCCACCCTCACCGTGACGTACAGCGTCGTTTCGGGCGGCGGCGGTGGACAGACGTCAGCAGATGTTGGGATCACGCTGTCGGCGCCAGTCAGGGTATCACCCGGCGGGACGCTGACGTACTCAATGACGGTGACGAACGCAGGTAGGGTCACCGCGAGCGGTAATGTGCTCTCCAACGCGCTTCCGGCCGGGACCGTATTTGCGAGTGCCTCATCGAGTCAGGGGACCGTGACGGCACCTGCGCTGGGCAGCAACGGGACCGTGACGGTGAATCTCGGCAGTCTCGCGAAGGGCGCGACCGCGACCATCAGCGTCGTCGTCACCGCGACGGCAGCGTCCGGAACTGTGCTGACCGACACGGTGACGGTCACCGCGACGACGCAAGACCTGAACAGCAGCAACAACTCGGCGACTACAAAGACGACGGTCAGCAAGGACTAGTCAGGATGAGCGCGACGTACTGCCGGCGACACCGTGTTGTCGGTGGTACGTCGCAACACACGCGACACAAGAGTGATGCGATGAGGCACAGCTTAGACAACAACCGACGGGTCTGGGACCCCAGGCAAGGTGGCTCCCGCACTGGTAGACGGTTTTTCAGGCGGGCTCCGCACCCATTTCAGCGGTTCAATACAGGCTGACCGACTCCGGTTCGACGCACGAGTCGCGGCAGGGATGCTGCCGAGCGCCCATGGCCGAACCACTGCGCGTCGAGTGGCTTCCGGAAGTGCAACGGCTTGGTAATCTGAAGACTTCATTGCGCCGGCAACGAGTCGCACACATGCAGCAAGGTATACAAACGAAGACAAATATATTGACGTTTCATTGTTCGTGTGTATGATAGTCTTGTGCCTCGAAGTTCACCCGAGAGCGGCAAGCGCAAGGTGGTCAGTATCTACATGGACCCCGATCTCGTCGCGGGGCTGGAGCTCGTCAGGACTCGAGACGGGGTGCCAATCGCGGAGAGTGCGCGAAGGGCTATCCGCCAGTGGCTGAATGAGCGGAAGGCACTGTCAACCACGAAAAGGAGGAGCACGTCGAGATAGAGCGAGATTTTAGAGCGGGGCACTCCGGTGTTGATCGCACCGAGAGCACCCCTAAGCCGCAACCAACTATGGATTGGTCGTCGGCCTACGCCACAAAACAAGACCAACCGAGTTCAACCGCCGAGGAGTTAACCGCAACGCGAGGCTCGGAAAACGAAGGGGCTTCTCGCCCCCCGGGACTGGATAGATAAACACTGGGCGACTGCTCAGGAGTAATCCTCGACGTGAGCCCGGTGATATTGTGATTTAGGCACGTATCGGTCGGGAGGCTGCAATGGGTGGCGACCCTCATGACCTAGGTGACGTCTGCATTCGCCCTGCGACACCAGCTGACGCAAAGGCCATCACGCTTGCCCACCTTGATTCCATTCGTTCGTTCGGGCCCGCGTTCTATCCGGCCGACGTAGTGGAGGCGTGGAGTGCTGGGCTACGTCCTGACATCTACGTGACAGCCATGGACGGCGGCGAAGCATTCTTCGTTGCGACCGGCACTCTCGATGGCGAACTCACCGTGCTCGGATTCTCGACGCAACGTGTCGACGACGCGCAGGACGGCGCCTCCGTATATGTCAGAGGCCGAGCGGCTCGGAGGGGGATCGGCACTCTGCTCCTGCGGCATGCGGAAGATCACGCTCGTGCTCATGGTGCCTGCAGGCTCCAGATTCAAGCGTCGCTGGCCGGTGTCGAGTTTTACAAAGTCAACGGGTTCGAAGAACTTAGCCGAGGAGAGGCGGACCTCCTTACGGGACAGTCTATGCCCTGCGTCTTTATGCGAAAGTTGCTGTCCAGAGGAGTCGGTCGCGACTGAAACGTCGCAGTGTTTAGAACGACACTGCGCGCCTATCGGGCGCTACCGCGTCCTGAGACGTGCCGCAATTGTGCGCGACACGGCGCGAATCGACGTGGCGCTCACGACACGCCCGCCTGAAGGTGCCACGTAGGTACCGTTTTCGCGTTCCGTTGTCGGACTCGCAACAGCCTTGGCTCAGATCTTTCCGAGAATGCGTTCGACCTCGTCGGCTTCGAATGCTTTGAGCGACTGCGTCCGGACGTTGCCGAGACTGCCGATGCTGAAGAGCAGCGCCGCGACGGACTGGTCATCCGGTGCGTCAACCACCGTCACCACATCGTAGGGGCCGAGCGTCCAGTAGAGGTTCTTGACCGACGCCCCCACCTTCTTCGCGGCCTCCTTGACCGCGCTCGCGCGCTTTGTCGTGTCTTTGATATTGCGAATGCCTTGGTCGGTGAAGTTTCCAAGGACGATGTAGGTTGGCATGGTCGTGCTCCTTTCGGCGCGGGCGGGCGGGCCGCAGGATCCGTTACGTGGCTCCGGACAGCCCGGAAGCCGACGAGCGTGGACATCGCCCGTTCGCCTTGGATTGACAGATTGTAGTCGAAGCCCCAACGAAGCTCGCTCCGCCGCTGCCGGCCCCCCATACGATGGCTGTACGGTGCGAAAGCTCTCGTCATGCCGCGTAACAAAATGGTCATGGGCGACGGCCCACCCGCGAAGGCGATGAAAGTGGTAGCGTCCGTGGCGCGAGCGAGTCGGGCCGAAGGTCGAGGGTTACTGGTGCCATCGAGCCCGGAACAAAATGGACCTGAGTGCTGCGCCGCAGGCACCCCGAACTGTTGTCCTCCCCCGATGAGGGATGAGGAGCACGCCAGGTAAACTCTCACCCTGTGGCACTCCCCGGCACGCCTCGCAAGAGAGGTGTGCGATGGACGTGATACACGCCCGCTGCTGCGGGATCGACGTGCACAAGGAATCCGTGGTCGTCTGCCTGCGGCTGCAAGAAGGCCGGCGGATCAAGACGGAAGTCCGCCAGTACGGCACGACGACCGCCGAATTGCTTCGGCTGCACGACTGGCTGGCTCAAGCGGCGTGTACGCACGTGGCGATGGAATCAACGAGTGTGTATTGGAGGCCGGTCTTCAATCTGCTCGAGGGCAGCTTTCACGTCGTGTTGGCCAATGCGCACCACATCAAGGCGGTGCCGGGTCGGAAGACCGACGTGAAAGACTGCGAGTGGATCGCGAATCTGCTCGCGCATGGCCTCATTCGCGCGAGCTTCATTCCACCGCCGGCGGTCCGCGACCTGCGCGATCTGACGCGGCATCGGAAGAGCCTCATTCGGGATCGGGTCAAGGCGACGAACCGTGTGCATCAGCTGCTCGAGACGGCCAACATCAAGCTCGCGAACGTCGTCGCGGACGTGCTGGGGGTCTCGGGCCGCGCCATGCTGAACGCGCTGGTCCGCGGAGAAACCGATCCCGAGCGCCTGGCGACGCTCGCAAAGGGCAGTCTCACCCCGAAAGTGACGCAGCTGGCCGAAGCCCTGCGAGGCCGTTTCACCTCGCACCACGCATTCCTCCTCGAACAGATGCTCAGACAACTGGACCAACTCGCGGAGCTGGTGGCGATGTGCGATACGCGCATTCTTGAGATCTCGAAGCCGTTCGACGCTGAGATCCAGCGCCTTCAGACGATCGTGGGCGTGGGACGGCGCTCGGCGGAGGTGATCGTGTCAGAGATCGGCGTCGATATGTCGCGGTTTGCGTCGGCCGGTCATGTGGCCTCGTGGGCGCGCATCTGCCCGGGCAGCCACGAAAGCGCCGGGAAGCGACGGAGCGCGGGAACGGGCACCGGGAATAACTGGCTGCGAACGACGCTCCTCGAGTCGGCGTGGGCGGCGGCTCACTCCCGGAAGAGTTATTTGGGCGCGCAGTTCCGCCGCATCAACAGGCGACGCGGACCGAAACGAGCCGGCATCGCCGTGGCCCACAGCATCCTCGTCATCGCCTATCACGTGCTCCGCAACGGCGTGGTGTTCAACGATCTGGGACCCGACTACTTCGATCGGATGAACACCGCGAAGCTGAAACGGTATCACTTGCGGCGTCTCGCCGATCTCGGCTGCGACGTCAGCGCATTGGCCGTGCCAGCGCAGTAACTATTACCCGATGACTTTCTAGGTAAACCGATGATGGCGCCATAGACGCCTTCGTTAGAGCGCAGTAAGGCGATCACACAGCTTGCGTATCAGATGGGATTGAGGCACTCGCGCGCGGACCGCCGAATGACGAAATCCGAGATCCACCGGATGCTGCAGCGTCTGGTGTACACAGGGGCGTTCATTTGGATGGGCAAATCCTATGTCGGCTCCCACGAACCGCTGATCACCAAGGAGACGTTCGACGAGGTGCAGGCGGTGCTCGGCCGCAAGCCGCGCGCCCGCCACCCGAAGCAGCGACACCCGTTTATGGAGCTTCTCACGTGCGCCCGCTGCGGCTGCTCGATCACTGCCGAGAAGAAGAAGGGCAAATACGTCTACTACCGCTGCACAGGGTTCAAGGGCGCGTGCGGCAACAGCTATATGCGCCAGGAGCAACTGGCGGAGTTGCTGGGCGATGTGATCCGGCCGATTCAGATCACGTCTGAGATCGCTGAGGACATCGCGACAGCACTCCGCGGCATTGACCGCGAGGCGGACGATCGGCGCCGCGAGTCGTTGCGGCAACTGCACCAGCGCCGACGAACCGTCGTCAGCAAACTGGATCGAGGGTACGACGACTTCGTCTCCGGTCGGATTTCGGAAGAGTTCTGGACTCGGAAGTCCAAGGAATGGGAGTCAGAATTGGCGATTGTCGATGCGGATCGACCACGGCTCGAACAGCCGCGGCCGCTCGCGACTGTGACGGCCGTGAAAATTTTAGAACTCGCAAAAAAGGCCGAATCTCTCTACAAAACACAAGATCCGACCGAACAGCGTCGACTGCTCCAAACGGTGCTATCGAACTGCACCATCGATCGCGGAAGTCTTTGTCCTACTTACAGTTCGCCATTCGACCTGTTCGTCCGCGGAAACGTAACAGGAAGTTGGCGGGGTCGACGGGACTCGAACCCGCGGCCTCCGGCGTGACAGGCCGGCGTTCTAACCAACTGAACTACGACCCCAACAGAAGTGCTAACTGCTAAGTGTCAAGTGCGAAGTGGAGTGAAAAGTGAGGAGTAGCAAGTGGCGGGTGTCAGCCACCACTTTGCACTTAGCACTTGGCACTTGGCACTTTAGTGGGCGGTACAGGACTCGAACCTGTGACAGCCGGCGTGTAAAGCCGGTGCTCTACCAACTGAGCTAACCGCCCGGCCAGTAGGCTCGTCCCCTGACGCCCCACCGAAACACCGTACTATAAACTCCAGCTTCGGGGCCCGTCAAATCACGCCGCGCGCCTGCAGCCACATTCGGCCGATCAGCAGCAACACGAACATCGCGAGGCCCACAACCGCACGGTACTCACGATTGCGCCACGCCCGCTCGAGGCTGAAGCGGCGCGTCGCGGTCGGGCCGCAAGAGGCGGCGTAGGCGTCATAGGCATCGCCGAATTGCTTCCGGAGGAACGCCTCTTCGGTGCGGATCGCTGCGGCGATCGTCGCGCCCATGTAGACGACCATCAGCAGGGCGACCACCAGCGACCGCGACGCGACCGCGACGCCGAGCCCCATGATCGACGACCCGAGATAGAGCGGATGTCGCGTGACTCGGTAGGGTCCCGATGATGTGACCTCGCGGCTCTTCTCGAGATGCCCGGCGGCCCAGACACGAATCGCCTCACCGGCGACGCCGATCGCCGCGCCCGCCGCAATCGACCGCCACGTCGCTCTCGAGAAAAAGAGTACGGCCAGGGCGAAGACGAACCCGAGCGACACGCGGCGTCGCGCCAGAAATCCGGCGAGCCTCGCGCTCACCGCTTCACAGCTCCTGCCCGCGCCAGCCGCACCTCCACTGCACGCATCACGTCGTCGACACTGATGTCATCGAGGCAACGCGTTGACCGCGAGCACTGCCGCTTGTGATGGCAAATGCACTGGTGAAACTGCGAGACCGACACGTCGTCGCTCATCCATGGGCCGTTCCGCCGGGGATCGGTCGGGCCGAACACCCCGACAATCGGCGTCGCCGCCGCCGCGGCAAGGTGAAGCGGCCCCGTGTCGCCGGAGACGACCAGATGCGCTCGGCGCACCAGCGCCAGCAGTTCCGGCAGCGTCGTCGGCGGCGCTTGCTGCGCGGCTCCTGACGACGCCTCGACGACGGCCCGCGCGAGCGGCTCTTCACCTGGCCCCCAGGTCACCGCGACCGCGAGTCCGTGCTCACGCCGCAACCGATCGGCGACTGCGCCGAACCGATCCGGCGCCCATTGCTTGTTTGGCCACCCGGCACCCGGATTGAGAATCGCGTAGGGACCCGGCGGCGCGACCGTGACGGCGGTGGCGTCCGGCTTCAGCGGCATCGAGATCGTCGTTGGTGCACGCGCAGCGCCTACCGCGCCCGCCAACCCCACGTTTTTCTGTATCACGTGACCGTAGACGCCTGGATCGATCGACTCGGTGTATAAGAGCGAGGCGAGCGGTTCGCGCAGCACGTCCCGAGCGAAGCCGATCACGCGCCGCGCGCCGGATAGCCGCGCGAACGTCGCCGATTTCATCAAACCCTGAAAGTCGACTGCGACGTCGTAGGCGCGCCGGCGGAGCGAACGAATCGTTCGCAACAGGCCGGGTATTCCTGGCGGGGCTAAAGCCACGCCCCCATGATCGTCAGAGGCCTCGCCTCCACTGGTGACACGTCCAACTTCGATGGGCCGTATCGGCAAATCAAAGAGGTCGAGGACGGCACGGTGTCGCGGATCCACAAGCCAGTCGATCTCGGCGCCCGGCACGGCTGACAGGGCCAGCGCCGCCGGGACGGCGTGGATGATGTCGCCGAGCGCCCCCAGGCGAACGAGCAGCACCCTCACCGCGCGATCCTTTGCAGCAGGTCCCTTGTCGAATGATCCTTGGGATCGCCGCAGATTGCGGTGCGTCCGCCGTATCCGATCACAATGGCACGCTCGGGCACGGTCTCGACCGTGTAGTCGGTGCCCTTGCAGTGCACGTCGGGGCGCAGACGCAGCAACAGCGGTCCAACCGTGTCGTCATCGAAGATCAGGACGCGATCGACGCCTCGGAGCGCAGCCACCATCTCGGCCCGTCCGTGCTCATCAAGAATCGGACGCCCCTCACCTTTCAGGCGGCGGACCGACGCGTCCGAGTTGACAGCAACGATTAGACGATCGGCTTCGCGGGCCGCCGCCTGCAGGTAGCGGACGTGGCCGACATGGAGCAAATCGAAGACGCCGTTCGCCAGCGCGATTGTGTGCTGATGGGAGCGGGCATCGGCCACGAACGCGTCGATCTCATCGAGGCTGCTGACGGCCATTACGTTCTGCCGCTCGATTCCCCGCGAATCGCGGCGCGAAGCTCCGCAGGCGATACGGTTGCAGTGCCGCGCTTCATCACGACGATGCCGCCAGCATGGTTGGCCAGGCGCGCGGCTTCGTAGAACGTCGCTCCCGCCGCCAGTGCCAAGGTGAGCGTCGCGATCACGGTATCGCCGGCGCCAGTGACATCGGCGATCTCATCCGACCCGGAGATGGGGATGTGCTGGGTCGGCTTGCCGCCCTCGAATAACGCCATCCCACGGCTTCCCCGCGTGATCAGGACCGCCTCCATTCCCGTCCGTCGAAGCAGCGTTCGCCCGGCCCGCTCCAGTGACGGAACGTCGTCGTCGATCGTGATCTTCAGCATCTGCTCGACTTCCGACTCATTCGGCGTACAGGCCGTGAGTCCGCGATAGCGCAGCGTGTCGTAGCGGGAATCGAGCAGCACCGGCACTCGAGCCCGGCCTGATCCGCGGCGCGCACGAGCCGCAATCGACGCCACCACCTCCGGGTTCACCAGACCGGAGCCGTAGTCGGAGATCAGCACCGCATCGGAGCCCGCTGCGGCATCGAGTGCAGCGCGGACAAGACTGCGGCGGTCCGATGCGGCCGGTGCTACCGATCGCACCCGATCGATGCGCACCACCTGTTGTTTGGCGGAATGCACCCCGCCGGCGAGAATTCGCGTCTTGAGTGGCGTGTCGTAGCCCTCGGCACGGATCAGGGATGCCCGATCCACGCCGCGCGGCAGACTTGCCACCAATCGCTTTCCCGCGTCGTCCTGTCCGACGATGGCGGCGAGCACCACTTCGCCACCGAGAGCGGCAACATTGCTGGCGGCATTGCCGGCGCCCCCCGGGACCACGATTGTCTGGTCGTAGCGCAGGATCAGAACCGGCGCTTCCCGGGAGACCCGCTCGACGCGGCCGTAAATGAATTCGTCGGCCAGGAGGTCGCCAACAACGGCAATGCGACGGCCAGTAAACGCCTGCATGAGAGCGAGGAGTCGCCCGGGCGGAACGGCAGGCGCACTCGTATCGGTCGTGGGCATCGTCAGTCGCGTATCTGCCTGGAGGCGTCAGCGGAGCGGCGCATAATCTCGCGCGCCGCGTCGAGGATGGTATCGACTATCGCCACCGGCCTAGTCAGCCCGGGCCGTCTGTCCTCGATGCCTGCACCGTAGCCGGTGCGAACGAGGATGCCTCGGGCGCCGGCGTTCGCCGCCAGCTCGACATCGAGCCACTTGTCGCCAACGACGAACGAGCGATCGACATCGAGGTCCAGGTCGCGAACCGCCTGCTCCACCATCCCAGGCGCCGGCTTTCGGCATCGGCAGGAACGCGCATATTCGGCGACCACGCCGTCCGGATGGTGCGGGCAGTAATAGTACCCGTCCAGGACCACATTTTCTGCTGCCAGCATGCCCGCAAGATGGCGATGCGCCTTCTGCACGAACGCCTCGTCGAAGAAGCCGCGTGCCACTCCAGCCTGATTCGTGACGAGCACGAGCGCGTAACCAGCCTCGCGGAGGTGCCGAAGCGCCGCCAGCGTACCGGGAAACAGTGCAATGTCTTCGAGCTTGTCCAGATATCCCCGCTCTTCGATCAGGGTACCGTCGCGATCGAGAAACACTGCCGGCTTCATGCGCGGTGACCTCGGGAGCGGTGCCTCAGCTCGATATTGCGCGCGGTGGCCTCGATGACCGTCTGGACCTCGATGCTGGTCATACAGCGATGATCGAGGGGGCACGCGCGCAGTTCGCACGGTCGACACCAGGCGCGACCGGCCACGATTGCCGTGCCGGCTCCTGAGGGGTGCGGGAGAGGCGACGTGCGCTGTTCGTTGGTGGGACCGAAGATCGCGGTCACGGGGATGCCCGACGCGGCGGCCACATGCATCGCGCCGGAATCGTTCGACACGGCGCCGGTGCACATGCCGAACAGCGCCACGAGCGTGCTCAACTCGGTACGCCCTGCCACGTCGATGATCGGTGCATCGGCGCCCCGCTCGCGCGTGTATTCGCGCGCGACGGCTTTCGTCGCGGAACGATCGGCTCCCGCGCCAATCAGCACAGGCGTCACGTGCAGGCGCTGGGCGAGCGCTGCCGCAGTGGCTGCCATGCGATCAGGCGGCCACCGCTTCGCCAGCCCAAAAGCCGCACCGGGAGCAAAAGCGACGAGCGCCGCGCCATCCCAGCCCTGCTCGCGCAACAGCTCGACCGCCCGCCGCCGGTCGTCCTCGGTCACACGCAACTCGGCCACCATCGGCGCCCGCGGCGCACCCAGCACTCGCACGAGCTGAAGATAGTACTCTGCCTGGTGGATCAACCCGCGTGGTTTTGGCACCGCGCGCGTCAGCAGCCGCGATCGGAAATCGGCGCTATACCCCCAACGTTGGCCGATTCCCGCGCGCCGTGCCAGCAGCGCCGCATGCAGGGAGTTGGGCATCAGCAGCGCCGCATCGTATCTGCCGGCGGCCAGCGACCGTGCGTCGATCGATGTCCGCCACGCATCCCCCCACCCGCCGCGACCGCGCAGGGTCACAACGGCATCGACACCGCTGACCATGGCGAACAGCGGCGCGACCGACGCGCGCGCCGCCACCGCCAGATGCGCACCCGGCTGCCACTGCCGGACGCTGGCGATCGCGGGAAGCGCCATCACCGCATCGCCAATCCAGTTGGGTGCGAGGACAACGATGCGGCTCATCCCTGTTCTTCGGTGTCGGGCCGCGCGTGAGGAAACATGCCGGGCGTCTCCGCGGGAAGCGGTGCATCGCGCCAGCGCCGATGCATCCACAGCCACAACGACGGGTGGCGGCGCACGTACATCTCGAGCACGTCGGTACACCGCTGCGTGAACTCGCGAACCGCGTCGGGCGAGTCCTGATCGGGCGGCGCCACGGGATGCTCGTAGATCAACCGGTAGCGGCCGCTGCCGAGGGGCAGCGCAAACACCGGCACGACCGGGGCGCCCGTGCGCAACGCCAGCGCAGCCAGCATCGACGTCGTGGCCGCCGACCGTTCGAAGAAGTCGACGTAGATCGCATCAGCGCTGTGCATGTGCTGGTCGATCAGGAGCGCGACGCCCTGTCCCGACGAGAGCGCGCGCAGGACCTTGCGCACGGCGCCATGGCGATAGATCACCCAGTTGCCGGTCTTCGACCGTACTTCTTCGAGGAGCGCGTTCAAGGACGAGTTGTCGAGGGCGCGCGCGAGCACTCCGATCGGTTGAACTTCGAGGCCATGACCGATCGCGTGAATTTCCCAGTAGCCGAAATGCCCTGTGAAGAACAGCACGCCCTTGCCCTGCGCGTAGGCCGCCCGGGCGCGCTCCTCGCCGTCGAACTCGATTCGACGGCGCATCTCGTCCGGGCTGAGTGTACTGAATCGCAGCAGCTCGAAGAGGAGCCGGCCGAAGTGCACGAACATCGCGCGCGTGATTTGCCGTCGTTCGGCCGCCGAGCGTTTGGGGAACGCCGTCGCGAGGTTGGTGTCGGCAACACGCCGATGTACGCGATCCAGGGCGTAGAACATCAGGCCGAGTGCCCCGCCCATCGCCCGCACGATTCCATGCGGCAGGATGCGCACGAGCCAGCGGAGTCCGGATACCGCCAGATACTCGGCGCGGTGTCTCACGAGGCGGATCCTTCAGGCCGGGGAGCCTGCGCGACACGCGCCTCGAGCCAGGAGGTGAACTCGTCACGCGGCTCGACGCCGACGTGCAGTGGCACTACAGCAGCGCGAAACGGCCACGGCCGGTGAATCAGCAGCTTCACCAGATCCTTCTCGGTCGTGACCACGATGTCCGCTCCGGTCTCGCGTACCAGCTTCCCGATCGCGGCGATATCGGCCGGTCGATACGCGTAGTGATCCCTGAGCACCATGGTACCAACGACCTCGACGCCGAGACGCCGGGCATCGTCTTCGAACCGGTCCGGACGCGCGATGCCGCTCAGCAGGAACCCTCTCGCTGGCAGTCTCACGGGCACCGGCGCCATCAACGTCTCTTCCACAGGCGTGCCGACAGTGCGGGTCAGCGTGAAGGCCGTGTCGACACGGAGTCGATCTGCGACCGCACGGGGGTCGCTACCTTCTCCCGCCACGAGGATCGCATCCGCGTGACGTGCCGCAGCGAGCGGCTCTCGCAACCGGCCCGACGGCAGCAGCCGCGGCCGCTCCACCTCGGTGGCGTCGACGATGAGGAGATCGACATCCCGCGCCAGCGCCATGTGCTGGAAGCCATCATCCAGCACGTGCACGGTCGCGCCCAGGTGCAGTTCAGCAACACGCCCCGCGAGATAGCGGTCCGGCGACACGAGGACGGGCACATCGGGGAGCGCGCGCGCCAGCATCAGCGGCTCGTCGCCCGCGCGACCGAGGTCCGCACGCAGACGAGTCCCATCGCTGACGATGGTGACGCCATCGTCGGGAGCCGTTCGCGCGTAGCCGCGGCTCAGAATCGCGGGACGATGGCCGGCCTCGACCAGTCGTCGCGCGACAAAGGCGGCGAGCGGCGTTTTGCCGCTCCCACCCGCCGACAGACCACCCACGCTGACCACGGGCCGATCGAGCCGGCGGATTCGGGAGGGGTGATCGACGAGCCAGGCTCGCCTGCGGAGAGCCACCAAGCCATAAATATGGGACGCGACGCTCACGTGGCGTCAGTGTACCCGGCGGAACGGACGGACGACGGCCGGGTGTGGCAGGAGCCGGCCGATCACGGCCAGCGTGCGCTCGGTGGCGCCGCGATTCGCGTCGACGAGCGCCCGCGCTGCGGCGCCGAGGCTGGCGCGCCGCACCGGGTCCACGACCAGATCCGAGAGCGCCCGCTCGAGCGCAGATTCGTCCGCCACTTGCACCGCGGCGGCGTTGGCGAGAAAGAGATCGGCAATCTCGGCGAAGTTGGACATCGACGGGCCGAATAGGATCGGGCGGCCGTAAACGGCTGGCTCGAGGATGTTGTGACCGCCGGTCGGCACCAGGCTTCCACCGACGAACGCAACGGTCGCGATCTGATAGAGCTGTGCGAGCTCGCCGATCGAGTCGAGAACGACGACGTCGGCGCGCGGCTCGGCGTCGATCGCGAGCTCCGAGCGCCGAGCGACTGCGAACCCCTCGCCGCGGGCGATGTGCATCACCTCGTCGAAGCGGTCGGCGTGCCGCGGCGCAATCACCAGGAGCGCCTGAGGGGATCCGGTCTTGATGCGGCGAAACGCACGGAGCACCGGCAGTTCTTCGCCTCTCATCGTGCTGCCGGCGACGATGACCGATCGCTGCGGCGGCAGGCGAAAGAACCGGAGCACGCGATCGCGTGGGCGGCCCTGGGCGGCCACGGCGGGAAGACGCGCGGCATCAAATTTCAGGCTGCCGGTCACCGTGACCCTCGCGCCGTCGGCGCCCATCGCGACGATTCGCCGTGCGCCCTCCTCGCTCTGCATGCAGAAGGCGTCGACATCGGCCAGCACCCGGCGCAGGAGCGGCCGAATCAATCGGTAACGTGGGAACGAACGCGTCGAGATGCGACCGTTGACGATGACGGTCTTCACGTTCCGCCGCTTGCACTCCGCGAGTACGTTCGGCCAGATCTCGCCTTCCATGAGCACCAGCAGCCGCGGCCGCACGCGATTCAGGACGCGCCGCACGACGAACGCGAAATCGATTGGAAAATAGAAAACGGCGTCCGCGTCGCGAATGTGCCGCTTCGCCAGCTGCTGCCCCGCGCTCGTCGTCGTCGAGACGAACAGGCGGAATCCCGGATAGCGCGTTTTGAGCTCGTCCGCGAGCGGTCGCGCGGCGAGGACTTCGCCGACCGACACGGCGTGGATCCAGATCGACGGCTCGCCATCGAGGTTGAGCGAAACGGGGAGCGCGCCCAGGCGCTCGCGGAGACTGCCCAGATATTTCTGCCGGCGCAGGGCTTGATAGAGAAACCACGGCGCACCGGCGACGAACGCCAGCGCGAGCGCAGCGCTGTAGAGAGCGAGCATCAACCGTTACGGACGCCGCGAAGACGTGGCGAGGCGGGCTTCAGGCTGTCGCGAGTATAGTCGCCGGTTTGACCCTGCGCAAGAGAGCCCACTACAATCTGTGGTTTACGGCCACTCGTCCTGCGCACTCATCTGCAAGCGCGATCACGTCACCCCGGAGGGAGCGATTCATGGGTCTGAAAGTCGGCATCAACGGGTTCGGGCGCATCGGCCGCAACATCATGCGTGCGGCGCTCGGCAACAAGAACCTCGATTTCGTTGCGGTCAACGACCTGACGAATACACAGACTCTCGCACACCTCCTGAAGTACGACTCGATTCTCGGCAACCTCCCGCACGACGTGAAGGCGTCGGGCGACGCCATTAGCGTTTCTGGCGAGAGCTTCAAGGTGCTCTCGGTGAAGGATCCGGCGCAGCTGCCGTGGAAGGACCTCGGCGTCGATGTCGTGTTCGAGTCGACCGGCATTTTCACCGATCGCGACGGCGCAGCGAAGCATCTGGCCGCCGGCGCCAAGAAGGTCGTGATCACTGCGCCAGCGAAGAAGCCAGACATCACGCTCGTGCTCGGCGTCAACGCCGACAAGTACGATCCCAAGGCCCACCACATCATCTCGAACGCGTCGTGCACGACCAACTGCCTCGCACCATTCGCCAAGGTGCTCCACGAGAAGTTTGGCATCGTCCGCGGCTGGATGACGACAGTGCACTCGTACACGAACGACCAGCAGCTGCTCGACCTGCCGCACAAGGATCTCCGGCGCGCCCGCGCGGCGGCGCTGTCGGTGATTCCGACGACGACCGGCGCCGCATCGGCGGTGGGCGAGGTGCTGCCGGAGCTCAAGGGGAAGCTCGATGGGATCGCGATGCGGGTCCCGACGGCCAACGTGTCCGTGGTCGATCTGGTCGCGGAGCTGTCGAAAAAGACGACCGCCGACGAGATCAACAACGCCTTCCGTGATGCCGCGGCGGGACCGCTGAAAGGCATCCTGGCGGTCGAGGATGCGCCGCTCGTGTCGATCGACTTTCGCGGCAACAGCCATTCGTCGATCGTCGATTCCGCCTACACGAAGGTGATGGACGGCGACTTCGTCAAGGTGATGTCGTGGTACGACAACGAGTGGGGCTACTCGAGCCGCTGTGTCGATCTGGTTCAGGTGCTCGTCGACAAGGGACTGTAGACCGGTGAAACTGTCGATCCGCGATCTCGACCTGAAAGGCAAGAAGGGCTTCATCCGCGTCGACTTCAACGTGCCGATCAAGAACGGCACGATTGGCGACGACACGCGCATTCGTGCCGCGTTGCCGACAATCACGTACGCCCTCGAGCAGGGAGCGACAGTGATCCTGGCATCGCACTTCGGACGCCCCAAGGGGAAGGTGGCTCCGGAATACAGCCTGACGCCCGTCGCCGCCCGGCTCTCGGAGCTGCTCGGCCGCGAAGTAGTCTTTGCCGCCGACTGCATCGGCGAGGAGGCCAGGAAAGGTGTGGAGGCCGCGACCAACGGCAGCCACGTTGTGCTCCTCGAGAACCTGCGCTTCTATTCCCAGGAAGAGAAGAACGATCCGGTGTTCGCCGCAAAGCTCGCGGAGAACGCGGAACTCTACGTCAACGACGCCTTCGGTGCCGCTCACCGCGCGCATGCGTCCGTCGACGCGATCGTGCGGGTGATTGGCCAGGGCGCGGCGGGATTCCTGATGGAAAAGGAGCTCCAGTACCTCGGTCAGGCACTGGAGCATCCGACGCGGCCGTTCGTCGCGATCCTCGGAGGCGCGAAGGTCTCGGACAAGATCGAGGTCATCGACAACCTGCTCGGCAAGGTCGACGCCCTGATCATCGGCGGCGCGATGGCCTACACCTTCTTCAAGGCGCAGGGGCTGCCGGTCGGGAAGTCGCTGGTGGAGGATGATCGGCTGCAAAGCGCCACGGAGGTGCTCGCCCGCGCCAAGTCACGCGGTGTGCAGCTCGAGCTTCCCGTCGATCATGTCGTCGCGCCCAAGCTCGAGGCGGGGGCGCCGACGGAGGTGCTCGACGTCACCGACGCCGCGATTGGCGACCGGATGGGCCTGGACATCGGACCGAAGACCGCGGCGAAGTATGCTTCGGTGATTGGCGGCGCCAAGACCGTGGTGTGGAATGGTCCGATGGGTGTCTTCGAGATCGCCGAGCTCGCGAAGGGCACCGAGGCCGTGGCCCGCGCCGTGGCCTCGGTGAACGGCACTACGATCGTTGGCGGCGGCGATTCGATTGCCGCGATCAACAAGGCCGGCGTCGCCGACGAGATCACGCACATCTCGACCGGCGGCGGCGCGTCGCTGGAGTTCCTCGGAGGCCGCGTGCTCCCGGGCGTGGCGGCCCTGACCGACAAGGACTGAGGCGGAACGAGGGCCACCATGCGTCATCCGTTCATCGCGGGGAACTGGAAGATGTTCAAGACGGTGCACGACACCGTCGTGTACGTCAAAGAGTTCCGCAGCGTGGTGAAGGACATCGAGGACGTCGAGATCGTGCTGGCGCCGCCGTTCACGGCAATCCACGCGGCGGCCGAGGCGGCACGCAACTCGAACATCGGTATCTCCGGTCAGGATTTGCACTGGGAGCGGGAAGGCGCGTTCACCGGCGAGGTCAGCGGCGCGATGGTCCGCGAGGCCGGCGCCGACTACGTGATCATCGGGCACTCCGAGCGCCGCCAGTACTTCGGCGAGACCGACGCCACGGTGAACCGCAAACTTCGGGCGGCGCTGGGCGCGGGGCTCATTCCGATCGTGTGCATCGGCGAGACGCTGGAGGAGCGCGAACGGAACGACACGCTCGCGGTGCTCGACCGACAGATCAAGGATGGCTTCGACAGCATCACCGGCGAGCAAGTCGGTGCCCTCGTCATCGCTTACGAGCCCGTCTGGGCCATCGGCACCGGGCGGACGGCGACCGCCGGGCAGGCCCAGGACGCTCACGCGCACATCCGCCAGCGGCTGCGGCAGTGGTTCGGCGCCCCTGCCGCAGACGAGTGTCACGTCATCTACGGCGGCAGCGTCAAACCGGATAACACGCGCGACCTGGTCGGGCAGCCCGATGTCGATGGCGCGCTCGTCGGCGGCGCCAGCCTCGACATCAAGAGCTTCTCAGAGATCATCCGTCGCGCGCGGATAACTGCGTGAGCGAACCGCAATCCAGCGGGCGTCCAATCTTCAAGGGTGGCGTTCGCCAGTGGCGGCGCGGCTTTACGCCCGCGTTCCTCGCGATCGCCGTCTTCCTGGCCGCGATCCTCGTCCCGGTGGGCTTGATGCTCTATTCAGCCGTGCGCGGCGGTGAGCCGCTGGTCCTCGTGCGGACCGCCGCGGACGCGATAGTGGCCGCCGCCACGACCGGCGGCGCGGCTTCGGCGTCGGTAACGCTGCAGGATTTGGACGAACTGGCGCCTGGTGAACATCCGCTCGAGATCAGCCCGCCGCCGTCCGGCTACGCCAGCTTCGATGCAGTGACGGCCCTGCCGTGGGCACAGGCGATTGCCGAGGCGTGGGTCAAGGATGCGCGACTGAATCGTGTGGACGTCGTCCGGGTGCGAGCGGATGGGTTGATCGACGTCGCCGCCGATCAGGAGGCGGAAGTCACCTATCGCTTCGTCTCGCCGGATCGAATCAAGGAGCTGCGGCGCCGCGCCGATCGGACCGCCAACGCCAATGCGCAAACGGAACTCTGGGTTCGCCTGAAGGGTGGCGCGGCGAGCGTCGTCGCGCCGACGACACCAGCGGCGCTGCTCGCTTTTCGGGAGCATGAGGGCCTCGCGCCCGAACCGCCGCAGGCACTGCCGCTCGAGACGATGTTCGCCAAGCTGACCCGCCCGCCGTTCAAGGCGCCGTTCTACCGCGGATATCTGCTGTATACCGAGGGCGAAGGATGGGTGTGGTACTTCTCCACCCTGTCTGGCGACGCTCTGCCCCATGTTCGGAGCACGGACGGACGCGTCCATCGGCACAAGTAGACCCCATCGTACGTAGGCCCGAGCTTTAGCTCGGGCATCGATTACTTACGACTCGCTCCGCACGACTCCCTCACGACGAGGGTCCCGTGCAGCAGGATGTCACGCGGCGCGAGATCGGGTCGGGCCACGCGCTCGCGTAACGCCGCCACCGCCGTTGCGCCAATCTCGCGACACGGCTGCCGCAGTGTCGTCAGCGGCACGGGCAACAGAGCCGCGTAGCTGACATCATCGATTCCCACCATCCGCACGTCGTCAGGGATTCGGATCTGCTGCGCGAGCAGCGTCTGCATCAGGATGGCAGCCGTCCGGTCGCTGGCGCAGACGAACGCGTCAGGTTTCGTGGCCTTGATCAGCCGGGCGACACGATCGCGGTCGGCGGGATCGTCGCGCCATAGCTGCGCCGTCGCCGGATCGATGCCGGCGTGGAGGATGGAGTCGCGAAAGCCGGCCGCGCGCGCATCCACTGACGACGCCGCTCCCGGCATGCCAACGAAGACAGGCCGACGACTGCCTTGCGTGAGGAGGTGCGTGGTGACGAGCGCGCCGGCGCGACGGTTGTCGAGCGCGACGAGATCGTGATGGCCCCGCGTCGGATACGGCTCGATCGATCGGTCGAGGAGCACGAGCGGGATTCCCGCGTCGGCGAGCGCCTCTGCGACGTGGCGGTTGACGGCGAGCCGCGCTGGCGCATGCTCCAGCGGCGCGAAGAACACGCCGTCGACGCGCCTCGCCACGTACTGCGCGCACAGCTGGCGCGCTTCGATCTCCTGGCTCTCACTGCCGTCTGCAATCGCGCCCCAGAGGAGACCGTGCGGCGGACCTCCAACAGGATCCATCAGTCCACGCACGACCGCACTGAAAATCTCGACCTCGCCGAAATCCGGGATCAGCACGCCGAATGAGAGCGACTGCGGCGACGTGACCACCCTTGTGGGCGACGAAGCTGCCCGAGCCCGCTCGTCGTTCGATCAGGCCGGCAAGCTGCAGCTCGTTGAGGGCGCGCGCCACCGTGATTCGAGAAGCGCCGAACTGCTGCACGAGATCGGCCTCGCTGGGCAACCGCCCGCCTGGCGGCACGCGGCGTGAAACGATCTGGCGCAGCAGCGCTTCGTAAACCTGACGGTACTTCGGTGGCGGTACGACGGTGGTTGTTCCCATAGGCCATGTGGAGCCGAGGCTTCGGCCCTGCTCTCATGCGTAGAAGCGGTCTTCAGCTCCGCACCCTTCGTTCGTGGAGGCGGGGCTTCAGCCCCGCCGACCGCCCCGATGGTATGACAACCCATAAAATCAGTCAATACAGGTTGAGAGCCGGAAACACCGTGTAAATTGGTGTATTTATTGCTCGATATGGTCACACGACTTGACGCCTGCCCGCTTCGGCCGCTACGATCCTCAGGAAGTTGTTATATCCAATGATTCCTGTCCCTATTCATTTACCCGGAGCGCGTGACATGTCGGAGCCCACGGAAGCGACCAAGCACTTTCTGTTCGCGTCGGACTTCGACCAGACCCTCAGCTTTCACGACTCGGGGCGCGTGCTCGCCGAGCTGCTGGGGGTGACGGATTTCGACCGCAAGGTGGCGGGCCTCGCCGCCAGCAACCTCGTGCAGCAGGGGGGCGAGCTCGCCTATTTGATTCGCCACGACCCAGCGTTCAGAACCGTACGCCGTGAGCATCTCGCCGAGGCGGGTCGCCGCGTCCGACTGCGCTCGCACATTCCGCAGCTCGTCGATTTCCTGAGCAAGGGAGTTGAGGGCTATCAGTTCTCGTTTTATGTCGTCTCGGCCGCGCCGCGCGAGGTGATCCTCGCGGCGCTCGACGGCATCGTGCCGCCTGACCACATCGTCGCTACTGAGCTGGATTACGACCCACACTCGGGTGAAGTGCGCTCGATCGTGCGCGTCCCGGCAGGCTACGGCAAGGTGGCCGCCGTCGAGCGGCTCGAGCAGGAGCTCGAGATCAGCCCGGACCGCACGATCTACGTCGGCGACGGGAGCTCGGACGTCCACGTGATGCTGCATGTGAACAACCGCGATGGCCTCACGATTGCCGTCTCGGAAAACAAGCACATCGCGCGTATCGCGCGCCGCACCGTCCTCAGCGACAACGCGTTCAGCGTGCTGGTGCCCGTGTTCGAGCAGATTGTCGGCTGGAGCCCCGCGGCGATCAGAACGCTCTTCGAGAGCTACGGCCTCAGCCTGCGCGAATGGGAGAAGGCGCACACTGATTGGGTGACCGTTCGCGAGCATCCGTCCGCGCCGGGCGCGGCCGTCGCGTGAGCCGCCGATGGTGATCACCGACTGGCTCGGTTGGGCGGCGACCGCTGTCTTCGTCGGTTCGTACGCCTGCCGCCGCCCAGACACGCTTCGCCGCGTGCAGATGGCGGGTGCGACGATGTGGATTGTCTACGGAACACTGATGCAGGCGGCACCCGTCGTCGTGGCAAACGTGCTCGTCCTCGGCGCGGCCGCGTGGGCATCGCGACGAAGGCTGGAACCGGAGGCGTGATCGGGCTCCGGGCTTCAGGCTCAGAGACGTGGCGGCGGGGCTTTAGCCCCGCGATCGGACATGTGGCGGCGGGGCTTTAGCCCCGCGATCGCGCTCTCGGCTTCAGGCACCAGACGTCAGGCTCCGCCCGTAGCCCGCCTTCCCTTCCTCGTGCTAAACTCATAGTTTCGCTCATGGTCTATTACCTCGTTTCAGGGTTGTACGTTCTTGTGTGCCTCGTGCTGATGCTGGTAGTGCTGATCCAGCAGGGCAAGGGAGGCGACTTGGCGGCCGCGTTCGGTGGCGGCAGCAGCCAGGCCGCGTTCGGCGCCCGGACGGGCGCGACGCTGCTCACCAAGGTCACGTGGGTGTGCGCGTCGCTGTTCGTGATCGGGGCGCTGGCACTGTCGATCCTCGGCCAGCGCGGCCCGGGATCCGTCGTGGGTTCGGCACCCGTGCCAAAGCCCGCGGCGACGCAGCCCGCGCCCGCGACGCCGCCGGCCACACCAGCACCGGCGCCTTCGCAGAACCCGGCGCCCGCGCAGCCGAAGCCGTAAGCGCTCGACTCGCCCAAGCGGAAGTGGCGGAACTGGCAGACGCACCAGCTTGAGGGGCTGGCGTTCGCAAGAACGTGGGGGTTCGAATCCCCCCTTCCGCACCACCTTTTAGTTCAATAAGTTAGCGGTGATTTCGGTGCGCGAAACATCGGCCCTGGAGTAATACTCTAGGGTCGTGTTGTGCGAACCGTGTGCGAAACCAATCGATTTATCAAGCCGTGCAGCGTTCGCCCGAGTCGCACTGGAGGCAGCGGGTCGTCATCGGGACCGAGCGCCGCGCAGCCGCGGTCTTACCGTGAGTCACCTGCACCTGCTTTTCACGGCGGCCTTCTCGTCGTCCACCGTCAGAACTCGCTCAGGGCGGCGCTCGCCTGGAAGCATGCGCACTTTGTCCCTTCGCTGTAAAACATCGGCGAAACGCGGGATTCCCGAACAAATCGCTGACCTTTCGCCTCGCTGAATTCATCACTTACAGGAATTCACGACGCGCTAAGTGTCCGAGCACGCTTTCGCCCCCACCAAGGGGCGAGTTCTCGATTCGAGCGCCGCGCTACAATCTCCGCTCCACCGTGAGCCTTGCTGCCGGATCCCGGCTTGGCCCGTACGAAATCCTCGCGCCCATCGGCGCGGGCGGGTTAGCGACGCGCAGTGCGGGCATGATTTGAAGTCCCTGTAATCGCAGCGCCTTCGACCACTGCGCAGCCAGGGGTCAGCCCTTATCGCTGTCCATCCGAATCAGATCCCGCGCGTCGGACACGTCGAACTGGCGTGCAGCGCCGGCCGGCGTCATGCCGACGACGTGCCACCGTTTCGCGGCAACGATCCCCAGGACGGTTATTGCCACGAGACCGACGAGGACCAGCAGCGGCACGTCTGGATCACCGACCATGCCGGACGCAGAAAAAGCAAAGAACGCGAGGACGACGCAACAAGCCGACGTCAGGGAGGCGCGTGTGAATGGCATGATCAGCACTCCAACCGACAAGTGGCGCGTGACGCAGAGCGGCGCGTACAACAGCCCTATGCGCGCTTGCGAGAGCCGGCGATCCATAGTGCCGCTCCGCGGGCCACCGCTACGATTCCGAGCACGGGTGGCAGCGGCAGCGTCTTGTTTCGCTCTGCCGTCGCGTGAAGCGGACCGATGTCCACGATCGTTTCACGGCTTTGGTACGTGACTCCCTGATAAGCGAGCACCAGCAGGCCGAGCGCAACCAGAACGAGGCCTAAAACCGCGGTGCGTTTCATGGGTTCAGACTACAACCACGTCGAGCGGGCGCGCTGTTCACAAGAGCACAGACCCGGGCGTCTCGCGTCAGCGCGCCACTGAACTACCTCGCCTCGGTCGCTCGGTGGATCCGGGCCCACCGGACCATCAGTACATGCCACCCATGGCGTCGGCCGCCGACGCCGCCGCGGCCTTTTTCTCGGGCTGCTCGGACACCAACGCCTCGGTCGTGAGCAGCAACGACGCGATGGACGCAGAGTTTTCGAGCGCGGACCGCACGACCTTGGTCGGATCGATGACGCCGGCCTGGACGAGGTTTTCAAATCGGTCCGTGAGCGCGTTGTAGCCTTCCTCAGGTCCCATCTCCTTCACTCTGGCGACAACGACGGCGCCTTCTCGCCCGGCGTTGTTGGCGATCCAGCGCAGCGGCTCTTCGATGGCCCGCGTGATGATGGTGACCCCGATCTGTTCATCGCCTGCAAGCGTGAGTCCTCCAAGCGCCCTGGAGGCGCGCAGCAGCGCGACGCCGCCGCCCGGGACGATGCCCTCCTGGACGGCCGCCTTCGTGGCGTGCATGGCGTCCTCGATTCTTGCCTTCTTTTCCTTCATCTCTGTCTCGGTGGCCGCACCGACCTTGATCACGGCGACGCCGCCGACGAGCTTCGCAAGGCGTTCCTGCAGTTTTTCGCGGTCGTAGTCGGACGTGGTGTCGTCGACCTGCGTTCGAAGCTGCCGGATCCGGCCGTCAATGGCTGTCTTCTCGCCGGCCCCCTCGATGATCGTCGTGGTGTCCTTGTCGATCGTGATCTTCTTCGCCCGGCCCAGGTCCTCGAGCTTCAAGTTCTCGAGTTTGATGCCCAGGTCCTCGGTGATCGCCCGGCCGCCGGTCAGGATCGCGATGTCCTCGAGCATGGCCTTCCGCCGGTCGCCAAAGCCCGGCGCCTTGACGGACGCTACCCTCAGCGTCCCGCGCAGCTTGTTCACGACCAGCGTTGCCAACGCCTCGCCCTCGACATCCTCCGCGACAATCAACAGCGGCTGGCCGCTCTGCGCCACGAGCTCGAGCAACGGCAAAAGATCCTTCAAGTTCGCGATCTTCTTCTCGTGGATGAGCACGTGCGGATCCTCGAGTACAACTTCCATGCGCTCGGGGTCGGTGACAAAGTACGGCGACAGGTAGCCGCGGTCGAACTGCATGCCTTCCACGACCTCGAGCGAGGTGTCGATCGTCTTGGCCTCTTCGACCGTGATGACGCCCTCCTTGCCGACCTTCTCCATGGCCTGCGCGATGATCCTGCCGATTGGCTCGTCGTTGTTCGCCGAGATCGTGCCCACCTGCGCGACCATGTCGCCTGTCACTGGCTTCGACATCGTCTTGAGCTCGGCGGTGATCACGGCGACCGCCCGGTCGATCCCGCGTTTGATATCCATCGGGTTCGCGCCGGCGACAACGTTTTTCACGCCCTCGCGATAAATGGCCTGTGCGAGCACCGTGGCGGTGGTGGTGCCGTCCCCGGCGATGTCGGAGGTCTTGCTTGCGACCTCGCGCGCCATCTGTGCTCCCATGTTCTCGAGCGGGTCCTTCAAATCGATTTCCTTGGCGACGGTGACGCCGTCCTTGGTAATCGTCGGCGTCCCGTACGCCCTGGCGAGGATGACGTTGCGGCCCCTCGGTCCCAGCGTGACCTTCACCGCGTCCGCCAACTGACTGATGCCGCGCAGGACGGCCTGGCGCGCCTGTTCGCCGTACACAATTTGCTTTGACATTACTTTGTCGTCTCCAGGCAGTCGGGGTGTCGAGTCAAGGCCGACGGTCTTCGTTGTTTGTCACGCAGCTTCAGGCCGCCGTGCGGCGCCCGGCCCGGTAACCAGGCCATTTCGAACCGGGCAGATTTCCCAGCCGGGCGAGCGATACCCGCACCGGGTGCAATGCAGCGACAGGCGCCGTGGCGAAAAGTGCATGAGCTCGTCATGACCCTTCAGACGGCAGGACAGCTGTTCGATCCATCGAAGGAATTCCCACACGGCGCGCATGATCCTCTCGGTCTCGACTGAGACCACGTTTACGAATGCCATCCGACCTCAGGGCCGGAATGTGTCCTTGTTCAGGCGTCTCGCCGTTTCGCGCTTGAGGCGGGTGTCGTCCGATAGCTGCAGCTGGCGGTCGAGCTCCCGTTGCGGCGCTTCTTGCGCGTCCAGACGGACGCTTTCCAGCGTCGCAGTTCGCGCGAGGCGATCGAGCGATTTCGAGAACAGGACCAGCCGGAACGTGAACTGATACGACGATCTGAAGAGATGCACCGAGTTCTCTGCATCTCCCCAGCGCGCCACGACCTCGTCGTCGAACTCGAGGTAATGGGAGTAAAGAGACTCCTGCCAGAGCGCCATCGCGTCGCGGCCCTCGGCGTCCCGGGACAGCAACGGCGCCAGCGGGGTCGCCTCGAGTGTCGGCGGACCGTAGGTCACTGACAGCGCCGCCACGACATCGTCCGGGGTCAGTCCTTCCGTTCTCTGTCTGTCGTACGAGATCACCATTCGATAGAGCTGGCCGTTGTAGAAGGTGAAGAGCACCTTCCGCACCGAGTCGGGTTGCGCTAACGCGCCGACAACGCGCGCCGGCTGCCACATCAGTTCCTGAATGAGTGCCGGCCGGTGCTGGAGCACGCGCGGCTCAAGTCCGATGCCCGCCTGCCGCGCCACCGCGGAGAGGCTCATGCCCAACTGAAATCCGCGGTATCGAGACAGATCTTCAGCAGCGGTCGGCACGACGGACACGACGAGCCAGACGACCGAGAGGGCAAGGATGCGAAGGTCGGAGGAAACGGTGCGAGCGACCATGTCAACCTCCCGGTTGGCGTGCTGATTGGGAGCGCAGATGACCTGATCAGCTCAGAGGGATCTGAGGATTCCGGACGGGCCGCAATCTGGGGGACTATCGCGTACTTAACTTTACAAGTCAAGTTAATTCGCTTATACGCCCGCTTATTAGCGTAAGGGTTACCGATTTTGATTAACCGTCAATGGTGATCTGCTCTTCGAAAATGGATCGCAACACAATGGCTGCGGCCTGGTAGGGTGCGAAAACATCGTCACGCTGCCAGGACGTACTCGTGAATCACGCCCGTGGTGTCCCAGATCTCCGCCCGGCGGGTCGGTTGGCGGCACACCTCACGCCGCTCGCTCGTAGTAGTCATTCAATAAGCCACCGAGCCGCGGACGCCGACGGATCGCGCCCTCACGTCGCCTCCGCGTTCCCGTCGATCAGCCGATTCTCGAGTCCTTGGTGATTCCGCTCGCGATGGGAGTGATCGACGAATTCCTTGAGGGCCCTTCGACAGTGGCGCTCGCCGAGGGCGGCCGGAGCGGTTGTTCGCGTACGTCCACTTGCGCACGATGATCTGACGATGCCATCGCAAAATCGTGTCGGTCCGGCATGTTATTTCTCCTCCAGCCCGATCGAGTCGCGGTGCACGGCCAACAACTCATCACCAGATGCCACATCCGCCGGGCCGCGGCGAAAATGGAGCGGATCTCGCAGGCTTTGCAGCTCCCGGTAGTAGTAGAGCGGGGTTGGCCGATTTCGTGTGAATTTGAGCTTCTTGAGAAACTCGATTTCCTCCGCGGTCGCATCGCCCGCCAGAGATGGATCCTGCAGGAAGGCCTGTAGCCCCGGCTCTTCGTTGACGGGTGGGACGGGTTCCCGTTCCACGAACTCAAATTTTTTCGGGTGCCCGGGCGCCAGGCGGCGGTTCAGGACGATCTCCATCGCGAACGTCGTGAGGTCGATGTCCCACGATTCGATCAGCGGATCCAAAAACGTGACGCAATTCTCGGGCGAAACGTTGAAGACATCTGTTTCCAGGAACTCAAGCACCATGACCCGCATCTGCTCGTAGCTTCTGTCGCTGAGTCGAGCGACGAGACGGAGCCAGTTTTCATCGTTCAACTCCTGTTTCGTCAGTCGCTTGGCAACGTCCAGCAGCTTCTGGGTGACGAGGCGTTCAAGGGCGCCGAAGGGCTCCTTCTCGAACATCGCACGGATGGGCTGCGCGTTGCCGGAAGCGTACTTGCGAAGAATCAACTCCCGTACTTGCTTGAACAAGGGCGACGGAGGGTCCGCCAGCTTTCTCTTCAGGCCGTCCATGCGGCTGAGATCTGCCAGCGTGGCTAACTTCCCGGCAGGAAACCTCAAGAAGGTCTCCATCTTTTCGTAGATGTCGGTCCGCTCGGGCGCGGGTGGCGCCTTCTTTCCTGTCATTAATTGGGAAATGTAGGACTCGGTTACCTGGGCCGCCGCCGCCAAGTCCCTTTGCTCGGTCCCCAGTTCCTTGAGCCGCTGGCGGATGAGGAGCGGGAAATCCACAGGAATTCCTCCGTTTGCTAATTAACTTGTTTGATTAAGCAACTTGGACGATGTCGACATTATCGCACATTAAGCTTGACATGATTAGTTAATTCACCCATAATGGTTAACAGGATTGCAGCCTACCCCCCTCGATCCTTCAGATGCTCTGAACTAAGTCAGGTTATCTGGTCCCTCCTCTTAGGCACGCCAACCAGGAGGTTGACATGTTTGCTCGCACCGTTTCCTTCCATCTCAAGCCCGGTCGTGCAGGAGAGTTCACCCGGCTCCTCGACCAGGACATTATCCCCGTGCTCAGAAAGCAGAAGGGCTTCCAGGACGAAATCTCGCTCGTCGCCGCCGGCGGAGCGGAGGCGGTCGGTATCAGCGTGTGGGACCTGAAAGAAAACGCGGAGACCTATGCCCGGAGCGCGTATTCCGGTGTGCTGAAGGCACTGGAGCCGGTGGTGGAGGGCACGCCTCAGGTGCAGACGTATGAGGTGTCCAACTCGACCTTTCACAAGATCGCCGCTCGCGCGAGTGCCTGAAGCTGATACGTCGGTTCGTCCGATGGGGCGGCCACGGCCGCCCCGTGAGTTCGGTGGGGAAGTCCCGCCGCAACTGTAATGACCGCAGGAGAGGAGAATCATCATGACTATTGTTCGTTGGGATGCGTTCCGTGACTTGGCTGCGCGCGAGGAGCAGCTGAGCCGGATGCTCGCGGGCTTCTACGCCCGTCCTCAGGAAGACCTCAACCGCGGCGCGTGGGTGCCGGTGGTCGACATTTACAGCAACGGCCAGCATGAGCTCGTGCTGAAAGCCGAGCTGCCCGACATGAAGGAGGAGGAGATCGAGCTGACGGTTGAAGACAACACACTCACGCTGCGTGGCGAGAAGAAGCTCGACACGGAAGTCACGGAGGAGCAGTTCCATCGCATCGAGCGCAGTTATGGCTCGTTCGCGCGGACGTTCGCGCTGCCGCCGACGGTCGACGCTGGCAAGGTCAGCGCCGAGTACAAGTCCGGCGTGCTGACGGTCCGGCTGCCGCTGCGCGAGGAAGCCAAGCCGAACAAGATCAAGGTCGCAGTAGCCGCGTAAGTCACTGCAGCGAGGCGGGGTCGAGCAACCCCGCCTCTCTTTTTGCGCGGGGGCGACGCGTGGGGCAAAGGAGAAATACATGGCGGCCAGAAGTGCGCTCGACGTCGATGATGTGGTCGTCTCGAAGTTTCAGGACGGGCACTTACTCTGGATCGTCACCCCCGATCCAAGCGATCGGTTGTCGCTCACGTATCGAGGAAACGATTGGAATGTCCAGTATGCCGTGGCGAGAGGCGCCAGGCTCGCTAGCGGCCGAGGCGGCAATCTCTGGTACACCTCTGATGAGACGGCGACGCTTGAATACCTCGAAACCTTTCGCCGCGATCCGCCCTCCAGAGGGCGAGAGGGTGCCGAGATGACGTCATGAGTAAATCCAGAGACGCGAAGTCAGCGACCAATCCCGTGCACACGGTGGAAGAGCCATCGTGACCACATCGAGCGCCGCCTCGTACGGACGCTGGGCAGTGCGACGGCGGAGACGCCAATTGGTCACAAGACGCGCGTCGGCGGACGGGCTGAACGCGGCAACGCAAGGAGTCCTTTCCACAAGCTCCTGGGGCTGCTCGATGATGCGCTGATGTTGCTGCTTGTGATCTGGCTGTTCCCGCTCGTGATTCTCCTGGTTGGCGCGCCCGTGGCACTGCTGGTGCGGCTGCTGATTGAAATCACGAATCGGATGGGAGCCGTATGTCGATTCTGCTCAGCCGGATGTGCGTCGTTCCGACATGGTTCGTTGTCGTGGGACTGGTGGCGTTGTCGTCGCCGCCGATTGTCCCTAAGGGCGTCCTGCTCCTGGGTGCCGTGATCGCCGCTTCGGCCGTCATCATCACCTTCGTGCTGCAGAGGGGATTGAACGGCGCCGGGGCGATGGACATCCAGCGAATGTGGCACCGAGGGCGCGACGATCGAGCGGCGCTCGGTCTTGACGGCGATGCACAGGACCTCATGCGGATGGACAGTGACAAGGGATGAAAGCACCGTGGTTGAAAGAAAAAGGTGACCGCCATGTCTGTGTTGTTCGCGCGCGCGCGGTCGTCGTTCCGGTATGGATGATCCTGTTCGCTTTGATCGCCTTGTTGGCCCCACCGTTTGGGGCGACGACCGGTCTCCTGCAGTTGCTGGGCCTCGCGTTGGCGGTATCGGCGCTGCTCGCGTTGATGGTATCCGCCGTCCTGGGCCCGGTGCCGCACACATACACCCCTCAAGGAACAGCTGTCGCAGTGCTGCCTTCGATCGATGTGGATTCATGGATCGCGGTTGTCATGCGCAGAGTGCTGGGGATCGTCGTCAGCGCAGGCGCGCGATTTTGGCATGTCAGGGGCGTTCCGGCGGCGATCCAACGACGAACGCGCGCAGCATCGGACGATCGCAGGATGGTGCCGTCCGATCTCGGCAACAGGTCACCCGGGCAGGCATCGCGCGGGCTGGGCCTACGAGACGGCTTACGAGGGCGCGCTCGAGGGCGGCCCCCGATGCTGTGAGTTTATGACACGTCCGAGCTGATTCACGCATTCGCGCCACGCTGGAGTCGACATCTATGACTATCAGACCCCTACACGACCGCATCGTTGTTCAGCGCATCAACGAAGGCGAACAGAAAGTCGGCGGAATCATTATCCCCGACAGCGCGAAGGAAAAGCCGCAACAGGGCAAAGTCATCGCCGCGGGTAATGGCAAGTCCAAAGACGATGGCAAGCGCGT
This sequence comes from Vicinamibacteria bacterium, assembly GCA_963800785.1. GTDB lineage: Bacteria > Acidobacteriota > Vicinamibacteria > Vicinamibacterales > JAENWD01 > JAENWD01. The sequence continues at coordinate 114,392 of CAWDCH010000016.1, read as the reverse complement.
CCTGCTCGACGTGAAGCCGGGCGACAGCATTCTGTTCGGCAAGTACTCCGGCCAGGAGATCAAGCTCGATGGGAACGAATACCTCATCATGCGTGAAGACGACGTCCTGGCGGTGGTCGAAGAAGGCGACATCAAGAAAAAGACGACGAAGACGAAGAAGTAGGGCTCTGCTCCGGCAGGCCCACCGCATCTTTGAAGCATCAGGAGCAAAAGCGCAATGGCCAAACAGATTGTGTACGGCGAGCAGTCGCGGCAGGCGATCCTCCGCGGCCGTAATGTCCCTTCACTCGGCCGAACCGTGCACGTTGATGAGCGTTGCCGTCATGCGCCCGTTCGTAGTAATTCAACAGACCGCCCGAGCCGGGCACGCCGACGGATCCGACCCTCGGCTTGCACACGTCCAGCACTCTCGATCAGCCGATTCCCCAGCCCCTGATGGTTCCGCTCACGATGATAGTGAGCCACGAAATCCGAGACGGCTCGTCGAAAGTGGCGCTCGCCAATCGGAATGATCCGATCGAGGCACTCCTCTTTAATCGATCGCACGAAGCGTTCTGCGTACGCATTCGCATTCGGTGCTCGGAGCGGTGTCTGTACGACTCGAAGGCCGGCCTCGTGTCGCAGCCGCCCCACCTCCCCACTCCATTTCCGATCCCGATCGCAGATCAACACGCGGTGGTTTCGTAGCAACCCGACCTCAGCGGCCGTCAACGATCGACCGACGTGGCACATGAACAGCTCACCGGGATGCGGCGTAGACCCGACGATCTGGACGCGGCGGGATGCAAGATCGATCACAAACACCGTGTAGTACGTGACCAATCCGCGCCAGGTCCAGACCTCGGTCGTGAAGAAATCGGCCCCGGCGATCGCGCCCCAATGCGCGCGAATAAATGTCTGCCACGAGGTCGGCCGCTCCGGCACCGTCGGCAGCCCGTGCACCTTGAGGATCCGCGCGATCGTCGAGCGACCGACGCGATGGCCCACGTTCTTCAGGGCACCGCGGCTCCGGGTATAGCCACATGTGGGACTCTCTTCGGCCTTCCGCGCGACCACTCGCCGAATCTCCCGGATCACCCCGGGCGTCCGGGCCGCCTGTGGGCGTAGGTCCACTTCCGTGCGATGAGGTGCCGATGCCACCGCAGAAGCGTGTCCGGCGTCACAATCGTGGCCACCTGGCGCAAGGCGGCGCGCCCGAGACACTGTCCACGCGCCGCCCGCCGGCGCCGTTGATCATCCGTGAGCCGCAGCCGTCGGCCGCGCAGCCCGCAAGACTCGATGCTCTTCCACCAGATACGCGATCACCTCTTGCTGCTGCCGCTTGAGCCAGCTGGCGAGGGCGGCGAAGAACAACGGAGCGAGGGCAACAACCACGGCGGCGAAAGTCTCCTCCACTGATGAAGTACTACGCTTCGGGCGACGCGTCGGCCGAGTTCTGGGACACTACGCCCGACGGCTATTCGTCTGGGCTCGCACGGTACGTAGCAACGACCGCCGTCCTTGCGGTAGTAAACTGGATGTGCGGACAACACAATGCGGCTTACGAGGCGCATCATGGATGTCGGCGCGCAACTACGACGGGCACGCGAAGAGCGCGATCTCTCCCTTTCAGATCTTTCGCAGATCACCAAGATCCGGGTGGCCCTCCTCAAGGCACTCGAGAACAACGAACCCTTGACGATCTCGGGAGACTTCTACACGCGGGGCTTCCTCCGAGCTTACGCGGCGGCCGTCGGCCTGAATCCGGAAGAGATCGTCCGTGAGTGCCTCGCACAGGAGGCCGAAATCCAGCTCGGTTCGACGGGCGGCGCCAGGCAGGCTCAAGAGGGCGGGGCTGGGCAGGGACGCGCCGAAGGGCAGCGAGCGTCACGTGCGCGTGTGCTCCTCGGAGCCGGTGTCGCCGCAGTCGCGATGATCCTCTGTGTGTTGTGGTTCGGACGTGCGAGTAGGACATCGATTCCCGCACCGCCGCTGGATTCTTCCAAACCCTCCGTTGCCACCGCCGGAACCAAAGAGCCCCTGAGCGAGCCTGCGTTGGCCGGTGCAGACGCAGAGACTTCCTCGAATTCCGCGGTCGACGCCGCAATGGGGTTCACGACGCTGACGCTTCAAATTCGTGCCGACAAGGAATGCTGGCTCGCAGCGTCTGCAGACGGACAACGCGTCGCGTACCGCCTGATGCTTGCAGGCGACCAAGAGACCATCCGGGCACACGATGGGATTAGTCTCGAGCTGGGAAGTGCCGGGGCTCTCACGATGTTCCTCAACGGGGCTCCCGTTCGTTCACTGGGCAAGATCGGCGAGGTCGTGAATGTCCGCATGACCAGGGAAAACTCTCGGAGCTTTCTGAGCCCCTAGAGGCGAGCGCCTGGCCTACCGCGTGGCGTCGTTCGGCGGGAGCTGGACGTTCATTATCCCGTTTCTGTCCGCCATGACGGTCTGGATGGTCTACAGCGGGCACTGGCGGCAACCAATGCCTGTCTCCTCCAGGCCTGCCGTTTGCCCACGATTGAATTCTTGGTAGGGACAGCCCACATACGGGACCGTCTCACGGTCTTGGGCGAGCACGCCTGCGCAGCGGTGACAGTGCCGTGCGTCGTGTGGGTGCATAGATGGCCAAGAAGCGGAAAATCTCGCAGGGTAGCGCGTTCCGTGCTTGGGTGTCAGAACAACGCGATGACAATGCCCAACGCGATGAGCGCCACAGAGCTGAGCATCAGTAACCGTTCGAGCATGACTCCTCCACCGCAGTTCCGTGCAAGGGACAGTGTTAGCAACGAGCCCGACGGTAAGCTACCGGGTATGTATCTCTAAGGTTTACAACATTCCAAATCTCGCCACATACTTCGCAGCGCCAATACGTCCTGGTTGTGATCACCTTCGCGAGCGTCCCAATCGCCTTCGAGCGGCAGAACGGGCACGCGTCGGGTCGCGATCCTGGCTGCTCTGAGCCGAATAGTGGGTTCATGGCGCACGCCTCACGTCGGCCTGCCGCAGCCGTGGGCGCGTGAAATAGCTCAAGGCGATGACCGTTGCGATAAGCAGCGCGCCGGACAGACCGATCCACAGGTACTCTGCCATCGATGGTTCCTCTGCGCTATGCGGTCAGCGCGTACTGAGCGCGAAGCGTCCAGTGCCCGCCGCACGCCACACAGATGAAATGGTGGTCCCATGCAGGATCGGCGCTGTCGAAACGCCCCGGTTGCCAGCAGTTCGGGCATCGCCGACGATACGGGTCGCGCGCCGTCACTATTCCGCGCGTTCCCCAGATCAGTTGGCACTTCGTACAGGACCAATAGTGGACGCCAGGATCCACTTCCGTGACTTCCACTGGCGCAGCGTCTTCGAACCCGCCACAGGTCGGGCACCTAGGCACGAACACCATGCCGTCGGCGGTGGGTGGGAGGGGCACCGATTCCGAAGCGATACAGAAGGGGCTCGGCATAGTACCTCCAGCGCGTGGGCTTTCAGCGGAGGCACTGCTCGTCAGACCCGCCGAAGGCGGGCAGAGCCCGAGGGGAAAGCGAGAACAACTGACTCTAGCACGATTACGGGTGGACGGGCGGGCAAACGCTGTGTTCATACACAACTACCGGAGACGGCGGTCGGCTTGACGGCGTCAGCATGAAGGTGTTCTACATCGCATTCAATGACGCCAAGTCAGAAGAAGCAGACCGCGTTCCGGATCGACCCTGAGATCCTTGCTGGACTTCAGGCTGTGAAGGATCGCGACGGCATCCCGCTCTCAGAACAGGTGAGACGGTCTCTGCGCAGATGGCTAGAGGAGCGTGGCGTCAAAATAGAAACGGGGCGGAAGCGGGCCGCAACGCGCAAGCGCCCCTAAGCGGCGACTGGAGACGTATCGACCGTGACTGCGAAGGCGCGTTGCCCGTACTGCGCCGACTCAGGATGGCGCTGCGAGGCACATCCAGATTTGCCCATGCGCCACGACGACTGTGGCGACCCAGACGAACCATGTAGTTGTCTACTCGGCCGGTCGATTGCGCGGCAACTCGATCGTCTGCGAGCCGTCCGCGTAGCTGATGCGGTGAGCGTATAGGCGGACGAACGCGCGGAGTTGATCGCGGCTGTCACTCGAACGAGCGAAATGGTCGGCGCGCTGCTCGACTTGGTGGAGCGGATCGTCGTCGGATTCGATGATGGTTGAGCGCATGTTGGATCATGACGCGCCGCAGGAAGAGTTGGCGACTGTGGTCGTTGGCTAGTTCGCGACGGACGCGTCCGTGCGCCGTCGTGTAACTGCTGGCGTCGGTGGAGGCGGCGATGTACCCATCAGCGTTAGACCCGCGCGTGGTCACATTGAGCGCCAGAACGGCCGCAGCTGCCACCCGGCCACGACAGCGGCGCGTGGCCGCTCCTGCGCCGCGCGACGGCGACGGGCAATGGCCGCCAGCGTCTCCGGAGTGAAGCGCCGTACGCGCACCGACTCGCCGGACCTCCTCACCACGTACGATGCGCGTCCCAGGTCTGGGTCAAATACGATTCCGGACACTGTCGAATCGTAGCCTGGGATGTTCGTGCTCCGCAGGGTGGGCACGGACCCGTGGCCCTGATACCGCTGGTCGCCGAGCACCCACCAGGGATCGAAGTGCCACAGATCCGCGACGCGTGCCTCATCCCACGTCGACGCGTCGTTGAGATCGGCGAATCGCAGGCGCAGGCGATTTCGCCGCGCCCAGTCGCGCGCGAACAGGCCAGGCGCCCAGTCGGCCAGCATGATGCGCCCGTTCTCCTCGGCAGTGATCATCACCATCCGCGTCCGCCCCTCGTCGTCGAACATCGGGAAGAGCGCGGCGCCCTCGAGCGACCGACCCTCGAACTCGAGCCGGCGCGATTTCAAGGATTGCTGGCTGACCATGCGGAGCAGGGACCTTGCGGCTCATCGCATCCTCGAGCATGCCGGGCAGCCTGACGTCGCGGATCTCGACCGACTGCACCGTGATCCCCCAGTCGCTCGTCTTCGCGTCGATGATCTCCTGCAACTGACGATCGACCTGCTCCCGGTCCGAGATCATGCCCGCCAGTTCGGTGTGTCCAATCACGTCTCGGAGCGTCGTCTGAGCCGCCCAGCTCACGGTGGCGGCGTAGTGCTCGACTTCGACGACGGCCTTCTTGGCATCGGTGACCACCCAGAACAGCACGGCATCGACGTTGACGGGAACCGTGTCCTTCGTCAGCGTCTTCTCGGCCTGGAAGGGCGTCGAGCGGATGCGCATGTCCACGGTCGCCACCAGTCGATCGAAGCCAGGGAAGGTCCAGTTGATACCCGGTCCAAGAACCCGCTTGAAGCGGCCCAGTCGCAGGAGCACGCCTCGCTCCCATTCCTTGAGCAGCCGCGGTGAGAGGCTGACGTATATGCCGATCGCGAAGACCGCTATGGCCATTACTGCGCCGGCGGCAAGCCAGCTGCCGAATGCGAGGATCGCGGTCGCGAGCACGATCAGGTTGGCGATGGGATTCCCTCTACCCTTCACGATCGACCTCCTTCCAGACACCGTCCACGAGTTGCGCGAGCTCACGCGCTGTGAGCCCGGACTCCCGACAGAGCGCCACCAGCTCCCTTGTCCGCTTGACGATGCGCTGATAGTCGCGATCGACGAGCGTCGGCTCGCGCTGCTGCGGCTGGACGAACGTTCCCAGGCCGCGCTCCAGGCGGAGCAGGCCCTCCTGCTGCAGATCGCGATAGACTCGCGTTACTGTGTTCGCATTGATGCCGAGCGCGACGGCGAGCTCGCGCACGGTCGGGAGCGGGTCGCCCGGGCTGAGCGCGCCACGGCGGACAAGCAGGCGGATCTGCTCGGCCAGCTGCACGTAGACCGGCAGCGGGCTCGCGCGATCGATCTTGAACCGGCCTGACACGGCCCTATTCTAGCAGAGGGGTTGTACTAGTTAAATAGCACAATAGCACTAACGAAGGCACCGATAATGGACAGGTGCCGTCGGCTGAAGGAGCCCGCGCCATCCGCTGCTACGAGGCCCCGCTCGCGCGAGACAGTGGCACGTTGCGGGGCAAGCGGCTCGTGTGGGGTGGGCGCGCGCCGGTCCGCGCCGCGCTCTACATGGGTGCCTTGGTCGCGACCCGTCGCAATCCGGTCATCCGCGGCTTTCTATCACCGGCTGGTCGCGTCCGGCAAACCGAAGAAACTCGCGCTCACGGCATGTATGAGGAAGTTCCTCACGATTCTTAACGCGATGATGCGGAACAACACGACGTGGCGGCAGATCCGTCAATCAGCGGACGTTTGACTTTCAAGACAGTTGCTATCGTGAGCGACGGACTGCTCTTGGTCGCCTTGACTTCGAGCCCGTCGACCGCGTTATTTGCGGGGTTCGTACAGATGGAAGCCATCGACTTCGCCAACCCAGGTGTACCGTCGTTTGACGGCAGACATAACGGTCTTCCCGAATTCGTCTGCGTACCACAGCTTGAACTCAGGATCGACTTGTTCGTAGCGATGCAGCAGAATCACATAGTCGAACTCGCGAGCCTCGACCCGTCTTGCTAATTGCGCCACCCACTCTGGGTGTCGACGCTCAATCTTTGGAATCGCCCATGCGTCGAGAACAACCGGAAGCTCTCCACGAGCAACAGGTATGGACGGATCCTCTGCGAGTACCCGAGTTCCGCGCGAAATTCTGGCGAGCAGTGCGTCGACTGTCGGGCACACTCGCCCGGCGGAATCGCCGCACGGTTGCGGATGGGCACGCCCGCGGATGAGCTCCTGCACGGGTGCACGTAAGTGGAGGACTAGGCCACTCGCGCCCGCCCACAGCACGGCCGTCGCGACGACGACGCGAATCGCTGAAGACATGTCAGAAGCATGCGCGGGCCACAGTGTCGCGAGGACGACCGAGCCGAGGACGATCGGCTCGACGAAGTGATTTGCGCCCGTTCCCGAATCCGCCATCACCACGAGGAGGATAATCATCGAAGCCAGCCACGCGAAGTGGTAAACAGTGAGTTGCCGCCGTCGGGCTGCCAGCACCCAACTGGCTGCCACAAACGGAACCAGGGCCCACGTCGCTGGGGCATCGGTCAGAACCATCTCCAGGGTGTAGACAGTCGACTTCTGGACTGCGAACCCCAGACGGATGCCGCTGTTGGCCATCGTTGCGAGGCTCTCGAAAAAATGGCCACGACTAACGAGCTGGACGACAGACGCTGACGCGAAGACAAATCCGATGAAGCTTGCCACGAACGGGACGAAACTGCGACGATGCTCGAGAAAGAGCCACACCGCGATTGCGGTGGGAGCCCACAAGGCATTGAACTTTGTGAACACTGCCAACGCCGCGAGCGCGGCCGCAGGAACGGCGAGTCGCGGGCCCAGATGGGCGATCAAGGCGACCGCACTCAATTGGAAGAGTGCCGCAAGAGCGTCGGCCCTGATGCTGGTGGCTGCCTGAAGCCCGGGGCCAGTAAGCAGCAAATGGGTCGCGAGCAGGAGCGCGAAGGAACGAGGAACGCCAAAGCGACGAACGATCGCGAACGTCACGCTCGTCAGTGCGATCACGATCACCAGCGAAAGCAATTTGCCCGAGAGCAAATAGTTCTGGCCGAACAACTGAGCCCACACGGAATGAAGGACGAAAAAGATGGGCATATAGCGGGTGCCGCCGAAAGAGGCACCGTCATACAGCGGGGGGTAGAGCGTGCCAGAGTTCACGAACTTTGCCAGGGCAATCCAGATGCCTGCCATCCAGTCAATGTTGTGCCTATCCGATAAGTGCGTCAGAACGACGATCGCATAGAAGACCAGGGTGACTGCGGATAGGCCGAGGGCCGCGAGGGAGAACAGTGTTTCGAGTCTTCGCCCCAGCCACATGCGGCGCGGCGCCGCTGCTGAGGGTCGGGTCTCGATCATCATTCGGGCAGGCGGATCGTGAGGATCGGCAAGGCGCCTTTTCGAGGTCATATTATTGCCGCCGACGGTTCCTCGGGCACGAGCCGGGTTTGCGGTCGACTGAAGAGAACTGGCCAGCCAGGAGGATACCCGCGATTCGCCGGAGGCCCATTTCGATCAGCGAAGCGGCGAGCTGGCCGCTCAGACGGCGACCATCGACGAGTGCTCGATCCGCGTGCCCAACAGGCTGAAGAACTGCGCGAGCCACGCCGGATGCGCCGGCGATGCAGGCGCCGTCACGATATGGCCGTCGGTGACGACAGCATCGGGGCAGCGGCCGCTTCCGGCGATGCGTCTTGGATCGCACTCTTCATCCGCTCAGCGACCGCTTCTACCAAGTTAGCGATTTCAACGGGAGTTGTTTCGTTGTGAACGGCGTGCAAGTAGTCGGCCCCCGGGCGTTTGCAGAGAGTCGAAACCTCCGACTCGAGCTCGCGCCAAAACTGCACGGTTTCCATCGCTCCCTCGGCGATTCATCCCTGGAAAAAAGGCGCCGCCGCCGCGCAGGGTCCGCGGCGTTCGCCCGGAGCTGATCAGGCTCGAGCTAGGCGGCCGGCCCAGTATAGCCGTGTGCGAACTTGTGCGAATCGAATGGCCGCCTATCAAATCGCTCCTGAGATCACGCGGCCGCGAAAGCGGTGACGCCGCACCGCGACGTCGTTTTCACTCGTACGTGGGCGTCCCGAAGACCATAGGACGTGGCATACGGCTCACGCGGGATCGGCAACCGGGTTGTCCACTCGAGCCGGGCGAGCAATACTACGCGTGACGCTCGAGGAACTGGCGGAGATCGACGGGAACGGGGCGCATCAGGTTCCGGTCGCCCCCACCGACGAACAGCAGTGCTGAGGGAGGCTCGAGCCTGGTATCTTCTGCGAGGTAGACGCCATCTATATCGCCGCCGCCAAGTTCCTGGACGCTTGGGCGAGCTTTGGCCGATCAACTGTCCGCTCGATTACCGGTCGACCTGCCGAACGCGCGTGAATCGCCGTGCGAGGATTTAGGCGAGGGACTCGACTGACGCGCTTTTCGGATGGAGGGTTCCTCGATGATGACTCACCGCTCTCGCTCGAATCGGACCCTGCCGTTTGCGGGCATCGCGATCGTCCTCGCGACACTTTCCTCGTGCGGCCGCGGCAGTGACGCCCCAGCGGCCGACAATCGGGCGGCCGCCACCACGGCGGCGCCGGAACCGGCTCCCGCATCCGCTGAGCCGCCACCGCCCCCGCCGCGGCGAGAACTCTCATGGAACGGGAAAGTCGACATGAAGCTCTGGTCGCCGAACCGGGTGAAGGCCTACAAGACCGCGCTGCAAAGGGCAACGCCACCCGCGCTCGCCATCTTGCGCATTCCGCGGCTCACGCTCGAAGTGCCGGTCTACGACGGCACGACAGACGCGGTGCTCGACCTCGCGGCGGGTCGGATTGAGGGAACGGCCCTACCCGGGACCACGGGCAACGTCGGCATCGCGGCCCACCGTGACGGCTACTTCCGAGTGCTGGGAAACCTCAAAGAGGGCGACGCACTCGTGCTGGAGACACCAGTCGCGACCGAGCAATACCGCGTGGAGTGGATCCGGATCACGATCCCGACCGACGTCAGCGTCATCGCGCCGACACCAGGACCCGCAGTGACGCTCGTCGGCTGCTACCCGTTCTACCACGTCGGCCCGGCCCCGCAGCGGTTCATCGTGCGCGCGGTGCCCACGACGGCGACGAGGGCGGCGGCAGGCGGCTGACCTTCGGGCTGGTACACGTCAACGACGGGCGCGTTGGCAAAGACGACCAGCGCGCGTCGACCTGCGGGGCCTCCCTATCTCCTGAGCGGTTGCGAACTCCATCCTCGCAGCGCTCGACGCCACGTCGGCAGTCGGAGACGTCTCGCGTCGTTGTCCAGCCGGCCGGCGCAGCTCATCAATCTCGAAGCCTGGTCTGTTCGCCCACTCTCGCGAAGCGCATCGCGTTGAAGCGTAGGGCCCGCCGTGCGCCGGCGCTCCGGAACCGGAATCGTACCGTCGCCGCCGCTCCGGTCGTCGTAGAATGCCCCAGCCGCCCAGCGAGTCGTCTCCTCGCCTGCCGGCTCCCTTGGATCCCGAGCACAGCCATTCATCCAGCGGCAAATGCTGCCGTGCCAGCTGTACGAAGCGTCGCGAGGAACGACATCAGACCGAGTCGAGCGGAGACGATCTGGAGGCAAGATGCACGCAATCGCACCCACAACCCGCGCGCGAACGAGCGTTGTCCTGATCGCGTGCGTCGTCTCGCTGGCCGGAGTGGGCTGCTCCCGAGAGCCCACGACGCCTGAAGCCCGGCGGCAACGCGGTGACGAGATCGTCCGCCGGATGAGCGATCGCCTGGCTGGCGCTCGGACCTTCGCGGTCGAGACCACCGACACGCGCACGCGCGCCCGGGGCGGGAAGGAAATCACGGTGCGCACGACGCGCCGGCTGACCGTGCGGCGGCCGGACCGTCTGGCCCTGCGCGTGACCGGCGACATGGACCTGCGTGGCTGGTACGACGGCAGCAAGCTGACGTTCGTATCTGATCCGCACAAGGTGTGGGCCCGCGTCAACGGCGCGCCCACAATCGACGACACGCTCGACCGGCTGGCCGATCATCTCGCCATGCCGATGCCGATGGCCGACTTCCTCTACAGCTCGCCATACGACGCCCTGATCGGCACGAAGTCCACCGGAGGCTACGTCGGCCGCGAGACGATCGAGAGCGTGCCGTGCCTCCACGTCGCCTACAAGCACCCCGCTGTCGACTGGGATCTCTGGGTCTCCGAAGAGGGGGATACGTTGCCGAAGAAGTTTCGCGTCACCAGCAAGACGTCCACTCGCCCGAGGACGACGGAGGTCGTGTTCGACAAGTGGACGTTGGGTGGCGAGGCGGCCGACGCGACGTTCGCTCCAGAAGTGCCGGCCGGGTACGAGCGCGTCCAAATCGTGGTGGCTAAGGCGGCGACGACTGGATCGGCCCCCTCCCCGCCGGCGCCCGCGGCAAGCTCGTCCAAACCATAGCGGTACTAAAGTTAGAGAGCCGAGAGGTCGTGATGACAGCAATATCGAGCAACCGGAACTGGACCCGCTCCGCGATTGCGGCGGGGCTGATTGCAGCGTTGGCCATGCAGGCCACGTCGGGCCTCCTGGCGCAGGCGCGCGCGGCGCGCCGGGGGGCTTCCGTGAAGACCGAAGAGGGCGGCGCGGCGGCGGGCCCTCGCGGCGCAGCGGTGAAGACGGAAGAGGGCTCTGCAGCCGTGACCCGGCGCGGCGCGGCGGTGAAGACTGAGGAGGGCGTGTCGACTGTAAACCGCGGCTATCGTGCTCCGGCGGCCCGCGGCGGTGTCGTGGTGGGCGAAGAGGGGGCCGCGGCCGTCGGGCCGCGCGGCGCTGTCGTCGTCGGGGAGGAAGGCGCTGCCAGGGCGGGGCGCTACGGCTATCGAGGCGGCGTCGCCGTGTACGAGGACAACGACGCGTGGCGCACGGCGGCTGGCGTCGCAGCCGGCGTGGCCGCGGGCATCGCCATCGGGACGCTGCTGCGGAAGCCTCCGGCGCAGGCAGCGCCGGTCGTCGTCAGCAACACCACGTACTACTACGACAATGGCACGTTCTATTCGAAGGCGATGCACGAGGGGCAGGTCGTCTACCAGGTGATAGAGCCACCGCCAGGCGCGGTCATCGCGACGCTGCCGGCAGGCTGCACGTCCGTCAATTCGGGCGGGGCCACCTACTCGCAGTGCGGAACGACCCACTACCAGAAAGTGTCCTCTGGTTATCAGGTCGTCGCGCCGAAGTGACCCCCGGAAAACGGAAGCGCTGGTGGGCGCGCGCCCTGCCGTTCTGCTGGCCGTCGTGGCGACCGGGCAGATCCAATTGCTCGCTTCGCTCACTCTGGCCCTCCAGCCGACGGGCATGAACGTCCTGCTGCCCCAAGCAGGATGGGGTTGTATAGTCGCCGGATGGCCGAAAGCCGCCAGCACCGGCTCCTCGTGTTCGTCATCGCCTATTACGCCGAAGACACGCTGAGGTCGGTGCTCGAACGGATCCCGCGCTCGATCTTCGACCAGTACGATTGCGAAGTTCTGATCGTCGACGACGCGTCTCACGATCGAACATCCGAGATCGGACGGCAGTACCAGCAGACCCATCCTCAGATCCGCATGACGGTTCTGCGCAACGAGTACAACCAGGGTTACGGAGGGAATCAGAAGGTCGGCTACGCATTTGCGATCCGCGAAGCGTTCGACTTCGTGGCGATGGTGCATGGAGACGGGCAGTACGCACCGGAGGAGCTTCCGAGGCTGGTAGCGCCGATCGCGGGCGGCGAGGCTGATGCGGTGTTCGGCAGCCGCATGATGACCCGGCTTGGCGCGCTGAAGGGGGGCATGCCGCTCTACAAGTTTGTCGGGAACCGGATCCTCACCGGCATGCAGAACCGTCTGCTGGGAACGAAGCTCACCGAATTCCACAGTGGGTATCGCGTCTACTCCGTGCAGGCGCTGAAGACGGTCCCATTTCATCTGAACTCCAACCTGTTCCACTTCGACACCGAAATCATCATCCAGCTGCTCAACGCGAGACAACGAATCCTCGAGCTGTCCATTCCCACGTATTACGGCGGCGAGATCAGCCGGGTGAACGGCATTAAGTACGCCAGGGACGTGACGGTGGCCACGCTGCAGAGCGTCACGCATCGCTCGGGGATCCTGTATCAGCGCCGGTTCGACCCGATCAGCGAGCACGCCAACGCGCACTACGACTTGAAGCTCGGATACCCGAGCAGCCATCAGTTCGCCCTTGACGCTGTGCCGGCCGGGGCGAAGGTCATCGACCTCGGCGCAGGTCCGGGAGGGGTCGCTCGCGAGCTCGTGAAGAAGGGCTGCAAGGTCGCCGTCGTCGATTGCGCGTTCCCCGACCAGACCGACTACCCGCTCATGACATGCTTCCGGCAGGACCTGGACGACGAGCCGACCTTCAGCGTCCGCGGTTATGACTACGTGCTGCTGCTGGACGTGATCGAGCACCTGAAGGAGCCCGAGCGATTCATCGAGCGCATCCGCGCTCAGTTCGACTACTCGCCGCCGACGCTGGTCCTCACCACGCCCAACGTGGCTTTCGCGATCCAGCGCGTCATGCTTTTGCTCGGGCAGTTCAACTACGGGAAGGCCGGCATCCTCGACCGCACGCACACGCGGCTGTTCACGTTCAGGGCCATCCGGCGGCTGCTCACTGATGCCGGGTTCCGAATCAAGGAGATTCGCGGCGTCCCGGCGCCCTTCCCCAAGGTCCTGGGCACCGGCCTGCTCGGGAGGACCGCACTCGCCATCAACCAGGCCCTCATCCGGATCAGCCGGACGCTGTTTTCCTATCAGATCCTGGTGATTGCCGAAGGGACCCCGGATGTGAATTTCATCCTGCAGGATTCGAAGGAGCGGAGTATGTCTGGCTAAGGCTACATGCTTCAGACGGCGCTACGCCTCCGCGAAGAACCATACGCTATCGACACCGTCAACCTCGATCGCGCCGGACGCCGGATCGTCCGACGCATACCGCACATCGGCGTCCCAGTCCAGACGATCGCCGGGAGGGCCCGGATTCAATTCCCGCAGAATGGCCAGCGTGTGCGGGTATCTCTTGTACAGGCTCACGTGAGGTACGACGCGGCTTGACGGTGAAAGCCGCGCGATCGTGCGAGCCACTCGCTGTTGATTGCTGATGGTCGGCCCGTTACACCCCACGCGTGCCGTGGCTGCAGTGCAAGCGAACGGCGATGGTCACGACCGTGGCCAGCAACGCCGCGGCAAGCAGGCCCGTTATTGCTACCCCGCTCCATCGGATCTGGCTGCGCCGCTCGACGAGAAAATCGACGGCGACCCATGCCAGCAGCGTGAACACGATCCACGTGCCGTTGTAATACTGCGCGCTCGCTGTCTTCTTTCCAGCTCTGCAGCACGATGATTGGAGGATTGTCGGACGACCTCCCAGTCAAGGCGATCTGGAAGGACTTGCGCGTCGAATCTGGTTGCAATCGCTTCCTGAAACATACGATACGCGCTGGCGAATCAACGAACTTGACGCCCGAAAAGGTCGATCATGCAGATGAATCCGTATCTGAGCTTCAACGGACAGTGCGAAGCGGCCTTCGCTTTTTGTCAGCAGTCTCTCGGCGGCCAGATCAAGGCGATCTTCCGTTACGCCGGGTCACCAGTGGCAGACCAGGTCCCGGACGGCTGGCAGGACAAAGTCATGCACGGCAGCCTGACGATCGGGGAGCAGGTACTGATGGGGGCCGTGATGCCGGACCGCTACGAGGCACCCAGAGGCTTCTCGCTCTCGCTTCAAATCACAAACTCGGCAGACGCCGAGCGTATCTTTCGTGAGCTAGCCGCTGACGGTAGGATTGTGATGCCACTCGAAGAGACGTTTTGGGCCGTGCGTTTCGGCATGGTCGTCGATCGGTTTGGAATACTCTGGTTGATCAACTGCGAGGCCGCCGATGGGTCTTCTTGATTGAAGACGGCTTCGCGAGTTTCCGAACATGACGGTGTGGCTTCTCTGCAGGGGTTAGTGTTCCACGCCACAGGCAAGGTGATCGTCATCACCGGTGCGACGTCAGGCATCGGCCAAGTCGCTGCAGACGCTCTCGCCGCGATGGGCGGGCGCATCGTCCAGATCGCCCGCGACCGGGTGCGCGGCGAGGCCGCGATGACGCGTCTGCAGGCGAGCTCCCCCGGCGTCCGCCACGCAATCCACTACGCTGACCTCTCGCGTCTCGCCGAGATGAAGCGTGTCGGCCGCGCGACATCGCCGACGCCGAACCTCGCATCGACATCCTGATCAACAACGCGGGCGCGATGTTCGGGTTCCGCCAGCTCACCGCCGACGGCCTGGAGCGAACGTTCGCGCTGAACCACCTGGCCTACTTCGTTCTGACGGCGAACTTCGAGAGCGTCTCTGGTCGCGGCGTCCCAGCCCGCGTGATCAACACGAGTTCCGACGCGCATCGCGCAGGGACGCTGGAGCTGGACGACCTGCAATCGGAGCGTGCGTATCGATCGGGCAAATGGGAGTGGATGCGATTCGGAGGAGCGGGTTATCGCGTCTACGGACGATCGAAATTGTGCAACATCCTGTTCACCCGCGAGCTCGCGCGACGGCTGGCCGGCACAGGCGTGACGGCGAACAGCTTTCATCCCGGGTTCGTGGCCACCCGCTTCGGCGACGAAAGCGGTGGGCTGGTTTCACTTGGCGTCCGGATCGGGAAGCGATTCGCCCTGACGCCCGAGCAAGGGGCCGAGACGCTCGTCTACCTCGCGTCCTCTCCCGACGTGGAAGGCGTCAGCGGTGAGTACTTCGTGAAGTGCCGCCGCGCGACTCCAACGCTCGCGGCGCAGGACGACGAGATGGCGCGACGGCTGTGGGAAGAGACCGCGCGGATCGCGGCGACAGTTCCGTAGCCGTAGTCCGTAGCCCGCAGCGATCTGTTCTTCCTGGTGTTTCTGATTTCCGGCGCGGACCTGGCGATGGCCAGCCTGTATCGGTCTCAGCCGAGTAACTGAAGCACTCGGCTATAGAGTCCATCCGTCTCGCCCTGCGTCCTAGTCTCCACCGCAAGCCGCATGATCGGCTCGGTGTTCGAGGCGCGCACGTGGACCCACCCTTCGGAAACCGCGATCTTGAGGCCGTCGGTCCGATCCGCTCTCGAGCCGGGAAACGCCGCTTCCAGCGCCTGCATCATCTGCCCCAGCCGGCCATGCTCGAACGGCACGGTGCCGAGGCGGCGCGCGTAGCGCGGAAGCGTGCCGGCAAGCGCCGAGATCGTCTGACCGGTCTCTGCCATCCGATCCAGCAACAGCGCCATTCCGACATAGCTGTCGCGGCACAGATGAACCGCCGGGACGATGATGCCGCCGTTCGATCCTTCCCCGCCTATGGCGGCATCCACCGCCTGCATCATCTCGACGACATTCGCCTCGCCGACGGCCGTGCGATGCACCCGGCGTCCGTGCGCCCTGGCCACGTCGTCGATCACCGAGGACGTGGTGAGGTTGACAACGACATCTCCGGGCGCGCGACGGAGGACTGCGTCCACTGCGAGCGCCAGCACATCGTCGTTGTCGAGGACGTGACCGCGCTCGTCGACGACGGCGAGGCGATCGCCGTCAGGATCCTGGGCGAAGCCGATCTCGGCACGACTGTCGGCGACGAATTCCGAGAGCTTGCCGAGCGTGTCGCGCCGCGGCTCGGGCACGCGCGGGAACGGCTTGGTCGGATCGATCGACATCGCGTGGAGCTCGCATTGCAGATCGGTCCCCAGAAATGACGGCGAGACCACCGACCCCGCGCCATTGACTGCATCCAGCGCGACACGGAACCGTCGCGACTGCACACGCGGCAGATCGATCTGCCTCAGCACGCGATCGAGGTGGAAGCGCGTGGCATCCGCGCGCTCGAACGTCCCTTCGCCGATCTCGGCGTTGGTCGACTCGACGAAGCTGCGCTGGTGGTAGAGGTCGAGCAGCTCGGATCGCTCGTAGGTGTTGAAGAACAGCCCCTGCGAGTTGAACAGTTTGACGGCGTTGTATTCGGCAGGGTTGTGCGACGCCGTGATCGCGAGACCGCCGCGCGCCTGCGTGGCGGCGACGTAGACCTGCAGGCTGGGCGTGGGAATCACGCCGACGTGAACGACGTCGCAGCCGCTGGCGAGCAGGCCGCAGGCAACGGCATGGGTCAGCATCTCGCCGCTGGCGCGCGTGTCGCGTCCGAGAACCACACGGCCACCGCCGACGTATGTGCCAAACGCCTGCGCGAACGCGCAGGCAATCGACGGCGTAAAGAATTCGCCGACGACGCCGCGGACGCCGGAAACGCCGATCTTCAGCAGATGCTCACGGTGCCGCGGGTCAAGCACGACGCACTTCCTCGACCAGCGTATCGAACAGTTCCCGAGGCGAACCGCCCCGTTGCTCGCAGATCACGCGCACGATTGGCTGGGTCTGGCTGACGCGCACATGGAACCAGCGATCGGACCAATCCACGCGGAGACCATCGACGTTGTTTGCGGTGCCCGCCGCATCGCCCGAGGTGTAGCGCTCGCGGAGCTCCGCGAGCAACCGCGGGATGCGTGGAGATGACAACGGCACCTCGCCCTTCAGGATCGTGAACGACGGGTAGTCGTCCACGATAGCCGACAGCGGCCGCCCGCGGTCGTGCATCAGCGAGAGCACGGCCAGCATCGAGGCAATGCCGTCGTAGACGAATCGGAATTGCGGCATCATCACCGCACCGGTCCCCTCGCCGGCGACCGCGACCTGCTCGGGCTTATAGGCCGCCAGCGCATCCATCGCGGCGGCACGCCCGACCGGAATCCGCAGCACTCGGCCGCGATGACCTGCTGCGACCTCGTCGATCAGCGCCGTCGTCGAAAGGTTCGTAATCACAAGGTGACCGGGCCCGCGCGACAGCAGCAGATCGGCCACCAGCGGAAGCACGATTTCTTCCGACAAAGCGCGACCGGTGTCATCCGCCAGGGCAACGCGATCCGAATCGCCGTCGAACAGAAACCCGGCATCGGCGTTCAGCGGACGGATCAGCGGCGCGAGCTGCAGCGCCACCATCCGGGCAGTGGTGGCTGGCTCGTGCGCGAACGTCACCGGTTCGAGTTGCTGATTGATCAGGACGAATGCAAATCCGTGACGCTCGTTCAACCGCCGAAGCACGATCGAGGAAGTCCCACTGCTGCAGTCGACGACGACCTTGAACCGGCGCAGCGCGTCGAAGTCGTAGGCGTTGGCGAGCTCGTCCAGATAGGCGTCGAGCGCTCCGGGCTCTTCACGCCTCCGTCCGAGGGCGTGCCACGGCACGAACGCCGTCCGTCGGAGGTGATAGAAGTCGAGCAGCTCCCCGGCTTCGGTGCTCGACAAATAGCGGCCGTTTGGTCCGAAGAACTTCAGCGCGTTCCATTCCGAGGGATTGTGGCTGGCGCCAATCGAGAGGCCCCCGGCAGCGCTCAGCCGCCGGATGGCGTGCTGCACGATGGGCGTGGAGGTGATCCCCAGGTCGACGACGTCGCGACCCGACGCCATCAGCGCCGCAAGCGCTGCCTCGCGCAGCATCCGGCTGCTGGCCCGCGGATCCCGCCCTAGGACGACGGGGCCGGAAGGCGCGAGGAACGCCGCGAACGCGGCGCAGAACTCCAGAGCGATCGTGGCGGTCAGCCCGGTCCCGACGATTCCCCGAACCCCGACCAGCGACACGCGAAGGGCCCGCCCTGAGCTGGAGCTCACGGCAGGATTATTACTCGCTTCGCTCGCGGGCGGGTGCGTCTAGACCTTGCGGCCGAGCGCGCGCTGCCAGCCGCGCGCCAGCGCCGCACACGAGACGAGCGCCGCACGATCCTGGCCAGTGGTCGCTCCCAGCCCATAGGTCACGTCGTTCACGCGCGCAATCGTCCACTGGGGAAACGGCCGATCGTGCAGTTGCAGTCGCGCGCCGGCCTCGACCAGCCCTTCCTGCAGGACCCGCAGATACCAGCCGGAGCGGCCCGAGGCGACGACGAGCTTCGGCAGATCGGGCCGATCCCAGCGCCTCGCCAGCTTGACGCAAGGTCCTCGCGGCTGCGACACCTCGACGACCGCCCCACCGATCTCATAGCGATCGCCGAGGCATACATCCGCCTCGGTCTGGCCGCTGACCGTGAAGTTCTCGCCAAAGGCACCGGCCATCATGTCCGGGCGCCCCAGCTCGGCGCGCCACACCGGGTAGTGATCGCCGCTGTACACGCACACGGCCTTGTCAACACCGCCGTGCACGCGCAGATCGGCCTGGCGATCGCCTTCGAGGTTCGTGAACGAGAGGCGAACGGGGCCGGTGATGGCGTCCTTGAAGAATGCAGTCCGCCACGGAGGGGAGTCGTCGACCATTCGCGGTCGGCCGACCCGCACCGCCACGAGCCTGGCCTTCGATGGGATTAGCACAGAGTTCACGTTCGTTGGATGTTCGAAGGTTTCACTGATTGCCGATCGGAGCACCGCCGTTTGCCTGAGAGCGGGTTGAACCAGTATCTTCCAGCCATGTTGTCGGTTCCGCAGGGAGGTGTCTTTCCTATTCCACTCTCGGCGTATCCGCCGCCATCCAGCGAGGGGCTGCTGACGACGCTTGCGGAGCGCATCGCCATCGCGCCGTTCAATGCCGTGGCGACTGCCATCTTCGTGATCGCCATTCTGCACACGTTGGGGGCTGCACGAGTCGCGCGGCTGGCCCATCGCCTGCAGGAGCACCACGACGCACGATCGCGCGCAGCGGGACGACCGCCGCGCCCCAGCGTGCGGGCGGAGATTCTGCATTTCTTTGGAGAAATCGAAGTCGTGTTCGGACTGTGGGCCGTCGTGCTCGCGGCAGCGATCGCGGCGTCGGTCGGTTGGAACGCCACCAAGCACTACATAAACGATACCGTCAATTACACCGAGCCGCTCTTCGTCGTCGTCATCATGACGCTCGCATCGACGCGGCCGATCATCACGCTGGCCGAAGGCGGGATGCGCCGGATCGCCAACCTGGGCGGTGCAACGCCGGGTGCCTGGTGGCTGACAATCCTGATTACCGGTCCGCTGCTTGGGTCGTTCATCACCGAACCGGCGGCGATGACGATCTGCGCGCTGCTTCTATCGCGACAGTTCTTCGACCTCGAACCCAGCCTCCGCGTGAAGTACGCGACGCTGGGCCTGCTGTTCGTCAACGTCTCGGTCGGCGGGACACTGACGCACTTCGCGGCGCCGCCGGTGCTCATGGTCGCGCGCCCCTGGGGATGGGACACGCCGTACATGCTGGAGCATTTCGGCTGGCGAGCCGCGTTCGCGGTCACGATCTCGACCATGGCGTATTACGCGATCTTCCGCCGTGAGATGCGCCAGCTCGCAACGCGGAACGCGGTACCGGATGTCGATCAGCCCGAAGCGAACGGGGTAGCGGTGAGCTCCTCGCCGCTGCCGGCGCCGGTCTGGCTCACTGTCGCGCACGTGGTGTTCATGGCGTGGACGGTTTTCAACGCCCATTACCCGGCACTCTTCCTTGGCGGCTTCCTCTTCTTCATCGGCTTCGCGCGTGCGACGGCACCGTACCAGAGCCAGATCGAGCTGAAGCCACCGCTCCTCGTCGGTTTTTTCCTCGCCGGACTCGTCATACACGGCGGCTTGCAGGGATGGTGGATTGCGCCCGTACTGGCGAGTCTGTCCGAGACGCCGCTGTTTTTCGGCGCGGCGCTTCTGACCGCCTTCAACGACAACGCGCTGATTACCTATCTGGCGACGCTCGTGCCGACTTTCACCGACGCCATGAAGGTCGCCGTTGTCGAAGGCGCTGTCACCGGCGGCGGATTGACAGTCATCGCCAACGCACCCAACCCCGCCGGTCAGGCAATTCTGGGCAGGTTCTTTGGCGGCGGCATCCTACCCGTGTGGCTCGCGGTCGCCGCGCTGTTGCCGACACTGATCACGATTGTCGCCTTCCGCGTCATCTGAGGCGAGGGGTCACGGACTCGAGGCATCAGTGACGGATTGCCGCGGAACGGCTCGTCACGGATTACGCGGAGAACACGGAGACTCAAAAGTTCTCCGTGTTCATCTGTGTCCTTCCGTGACGGCTGATCCGCGCTCCTCAGCCTTCTGTCGGCTTCTCAACCTGTTCGACAATCAGGATTTCGACTGGCGCGGTCGCCGGTTTCAACTCCAGCCCGAGTTGTTCCGGAATTGACGAGAAGATGGATTGCGTCGTCTCGGATGGCCTGTAACTCGGGCCAAACGGTCCCGGCGGGCGAATCTCGACGGCTTCAAGCTCTAGATCGAATCGTCCCGTAAGGCCAGTACGGTCGACGACCGGGCGGTCGACACTCTTCGAAAGAAGGCTGGCGATGGCCGGCATCGGCAGCGCGACGACAACCAGCCTCCCCGGGTATGACGCCGTCGCACACGTCGGCTTCGCTGGTGGCCCGCCTTGAGTCATCTTTGCCATGACGGCGCCGCAATCGACATCGGATCGGCGCAGGCGTGATCCTGCTTTTTCCTCCGATGTCGGGACCGTCAGCGCGTAGATCGGCCGCTCGACGTACTCCGTGCGAAGCTTCAGCTCGAATCGATCGGCGAGCAGGTTTCGCAACATCGGCTGAAGCTCCGGGGCGAACCCATCAGCGTCGAACACGGGTTCGGCTGGCGCGACGGCGACGATATCGAAGCGAGCCGTCTCTGCCCATGCGGGCATGCCGGCAAGGATGCGCTCGTCGAAAATATGGCGTCGATAGGCGGACTGGATCAGTTGTGACACTGTGACATTCCGGGCTGTCACCCGCCCGCCAGATTCGATCATGCAGCATCCGCCGGATGAACCGCCCGAAGCATTGGCCCTGATTGAAGCGGTCGAGAATCTCGGGCCGTCAGCCGCCTGTGGTCCGTGAGGATTCGGATTCACGACCGCAGCGGCGACGATGGTCACCAGGAGTGCGCCGGTCATTGTCCCTCCCTGCGGGAATGTGAGAACAGCTGCGCCGCTTACGCTAGCCGGACTTGGTTCCCTCGTCGCGCCGCGACGCCAGTTGCTCCTGCCGCAACGCCGCGGCGCCGAGCATTCCACCGAGGCCCATCGAATCGACGGCGCTGCTCGGAATGACCATCAGCGCGCCCTTCTCCTTGAGTCCTTCGTACAGCATGTTCATCGCGCGCAGATGAAGAGCGGTTGGATTGGACTGGTACGATTTTGCCGCCTCCTGGAACGAGTTCGCGATCTCCATTTCGGCCTGGCCGAGGATGATGCGCGCCTGCTTCTCGCGCGCCGCCTGTGCCTCGCGTGACATCGCGTCCTGCAGCGCGCCTGGGATGACGACATCACGCATTTCGACCGATTGCACGGTGACGCCCCACGGGTTGGACCGGTGGTCGATTAACGCCTGCAGCTCTGCCTCGATCCGCTCGCGGCCGCGGAGCAGATCGGTGAGCGTGGTGCGCCCGATGATGTCGCGGAGCGCCGTCTGTGCCGCCCAGCTGACCGCCTGCGAGTAGTCCTGCACTTCGAGCGCCGCCTTCTGCGCGTCGTGCACCATCCAGAAGAGCACCGCGTCGACGTTCACCGGCACCGTGTCGGAGGTCAGCGTCTGCTCCGCAGCGAAGCTGGTGGTGATCGTTCGCTGATCGATCCATGACGACACCCGGTCCACGAACGGAACAATCCAGAACAGTCCGGGCCCTCTCAGACCGGTGAAGCGTCCCAGACGCAAGACGACGGCACGCTCCCACTGCTGGGCTATCCTCGGCGATTGCATCAAGACGCCCCCGACAATCAGCATCACGCCAAGAGGGAGCGGATTCCGTGCGATCAGGCTGCCGATCGCGCCAATCGCGATCGCTATCAGCAGCACGGTGATCGCAATGACGTTGGTGCGTGGTCCGGAGGTGCTGATGACCTCGCCACGACGATTCATATCGACGGAGACCATGTCAGAACTCCTCCTTAAGACCCGTCGCCTCTCGAGGGTCGATCGCCGCCCTTCGCGGGCCGATTCGATTTCAACGCGGCCATCAGATCATCAGCCGTGAACCCGGCCGCGTCGGCATCTGCGAGTATCCGGGTGACGAACGTCTTCAGACGACGATCGCGTTCGCGCGGCGGATGCGCCTCGGCAGGCGTCGCCTTGATGAACGAGCCGACGCCGCGCCGCGTTTCGATGACGCCGACGCGTTCGAGTTCGGCGTAGACCCGGGCCACCGTGTTGGCGTTGACACGAAGGTCCACGGCGAGCTGACGCACGGTCGGCAGTTGGTCGCCGGGCCGAAGCCGGCCGGTCGCCATCGCTGCGCGCAGGCCGCGTTCGAGCTGCGCGTAGATCGGCGTCGGGTCGCGGGCGTCGACAGAGATGATCGCCACTTGCACTATTGTACTAATTCATTATGACAATGTTGTCAAGCCACTTCGCCGCAGGTGCTACCGTGATGTCCGCAGCCAGACCGTGAAGATGTCGGAATAGCCCTCACTGGTGAGGGACGGAATGACGATTCGCGATGCGGTGGAGACCGACCTGCCTGCAATCCTCGAGATCTACAACGACGTCATTGCGACCTCGACCGCGATATATCGTGAGGCGCCCGCGACGCTGGAGGATCGCCTGGCGTGGTGGCGCGCGAAGCTGGAGCCTGGCTACCCCACGCTGGTGGCGGAGGACGGCGGGATCGTGATCGGCTTCGCAACGTTCGGCGATTTCAGGCCGTGGCCCGGGTACCGCTATACCGTCGAGCACAGCGTCCACGTGCACCGCGACCACCGCGGGCGTGGCGTCGGCACGGCGCTGATGCACCCGCTGATCGCTCGTGCTGAATCACTCGGCAAACACGTGATGATCGCGGGTGTCGACGCGGGCAACGGCCAGTCAATCGCGTTTCATCAACGGCTGGGGTTCGAGCAAGTGGCACATTTCCGCCAGGTCGGCTTCAAGTTCGGTCGCTGGCTCGATCTGGTGTTCCTGCAGAGGACGTTGGGAACACACGACAGTGCCAAGTGCTAAGTGCCAAGTGCTAAGTGTAAGTGAAAGTGGGGAGTCGACCGCCAGCAATCACTCCTCACTCCCAACTTCTCACTCCACTTTGCACTTAGCACTTGGCACTTGGCCCTGCCACGTCCTACGCCTTCGCGTTCCACCGCCGAACGATGTCAATCGCCATCGGCAACACCGACACGATGACGATCCCGAGTGCGACGAGGGAGAAATTGTTCTTGATGATCGGGACGTTGCCGAACGCGTACCCGGCGCCCACGCAGATCGTGACCCACAGGATTGCGCCTGCCACGTTGTAGAACGCGAACGCCTTGTACGTCATCGTCCCTGCGCCGGCAACAAACGGCACGAATGTCCGGACGATCGGAACAAACCGCGCCAGGACAATCGCACGGCCGCCGTGGCGCTCGAAGAACGCATGCGCTTCCGCCAGGTGCTCGCGGTTGAGCACGCGGTGCCAGAGGCCGGTGTGGTCCTCCGCGCTGAACACCTTCGGGCCGACGTAGCGGCCAATCGTGTAGTTCACGGCGTCGCCCAGGATCGCTGCGGTCGTCAGCAGGACCCAGACGAGCCCGACGTCCAGCGTTCCCGTTGCAGCGAGGGCACCGCATGCGAACAGCAACGAGTCGCCCGGCAGGAATGGCGTGACGACGAGGCCGGTTTCGGCGAAGACGATCGCGAACAGGATTCCGTATATCCAGCGGCCGTAGTTGGTGACGAGTTCGACGAGGTGCTTATCGAGGTGGACAAAGAGGTCGATGAGAGACGCCATGCGCGGCCCTCATTGTCTCACGCGCATACATGAGTGAAGAATTTGGCAGGTCACAGCATCGACTTCAACCGCCGGGCGTCTCGGACTGCGTGGCCGTCGACGTCGTTGTTGAAGTAAACGAAGACGTCGGTCCCCTGCTGCCGGATGCCGTCGATCCAGGCCGCCCAGCTCTTCAGCCTTCGTGTCGGATAGCTGCCGCCGTATTTCGCGCCGTAGCCGTGAAAGCGGATATACGCGACGCCGCTTGTCACCGTCCGCGGAGATTCGCTTCCGGGCATGTCGTGCACGCAGAGCGCGACGTGGTGCGTCCGGAGAAGATGGATCGTCGAGTGCCTGTAGCCTCGTTCATCGCGGAATTCCACGACATGCTTCAACGCGAGTCGCGTCGATCCCAGTCGAGCTCCCTGGGGCAACGCGGTCAGGAACGTCTGCAACCGCTCGCGGTCTGGCACCCATCGCGGCGGCAGTTGGTACAGGACGGGGCCGAGCGTCGGTCCGAGCTGGCTGGCGCGTGTGATCAGCAGATCGAGCGGTGCGTCGGGATCACGCAGCCGTTTCAGATGAGTCAAGTAGCGGCTGGCCTTTACCGCGAAGAGAAATCCCGCTGGAACCGACTCGCGCCATCGTCGAAACTGAATCGCCGAAGGCAGACGATAAAAGCTGTTGTTCAACTCGACGGTGTCGAATTCGCGCGCGTAGGCCTCGAGCCATTTGGACTTCGGGAGCGACGCGTCGTAGAAGACACCAGCCCAGCCTGCGTAGTGCCATCCCGAACACCCGACGCGGACCGCACCTTGGCGCGATCGGACCATCTCTGGAACGCGACCTGCATTTCTCGATCCTCGTCTGTGCCGCTCCCCTGAAGAGGACAGCGATGGCAACAAAGAAGAGGCGTTACTCGAAGAAGGCGTCGAGTACAGTCGAGAGTGCGATGCGGCGGCGCAAGCGGGGAACTTTGAAGTCCGGTTCCGGCGCAACGGTCAAGAGTCGCAAGCAGGCAATTGCAATCGGGTTGAGCGAAGCGCGCGAGAAAGGCGCGAAGGTGCCGCGCCAGCGCACGAGCAAGAAGAGCTCCAGCAAAGCGGGATCGCGAAAGCGCTAGCACGATGCTCGCGCGCGTCTGCGAACGGTCGCGCGCGAGCTGTCGGTGCGATCGGCTTTACGCTTTGAGTTCCACGCCAACCGGGCAGGTCACGCCAGTACTACCAAGCCCGCAATAGCCGTTGGGGTTCTTGGCGAGGTATTGCTGGTGATACGACTCGGCGTAGTAGAACTCGGGCGCCTCTCGAATCTCCGTCGTGATGGGACCGTAGCCCGCCCGTGACAACGCGTCGTGGAACGCCGTCTTCGACCGCAGCGCCGCATCTCGCTGAGCGTCGGAATAGGTGTAGATAGCGGAACGATACTGCGTGCCGACGTCGTTGCCCTGGCGCATGCCCTGTGTGGGATCGTGGCTCTCCCAGAACACTTTCAGCAGCTCGTCGTAGGACGCGACTTTCGGATCGAAAACGACGAGCACGACCTCGGCATGTCCGGTCCGGCCCGAGCACACCTCCTCATACGTCGGATTGCGCGTCGAGCCACCCGCATAGCCGACGGCCGTAGTGTGAACGCCGGGCAGCTGCCAGAATTTGCGTTCGGCGCCCCAGAAGCAGCCGAGGCCAAAAACCGCCATCTCGTATCCCGGGAAGGGACCCCGCAGAGGTGCCCCGTTTACGGCATGGGTCGCCGGCACCGGCATGGGCGTGTCGCGGCCCGGAAGCGCCTCGGCAGTCGTCGGCATCCGCAACTTGGATGAACTGAACATCAAAACCTCCGCGTCTTTGATGGGGACTGTCCCCTCCGCGTTTCCGTGGGCGAGCCTCCGGAAATTCGCCGCTGGTGACCCGCGTGGTCAGGCGCTTGGCTGGCCCGCGATTGCTCCGACACCTCGATCATCCGACATCGGGGGGCAGCACTGCACGGAATTTCCCGATTTCTCGTGGCCCGCACCGCCTCGATTACGACAGCTCGCATCCAGCTCCGCCGTGGCAAGGCGCTTGCTGATGACGTCTGCTTCGATGCCCCTCAGCGCGGAGTCCGCTCACCGCCCGGCCCTCGTCTGGCGGCTGCTGGCGATCGGGACGGCGATAGCCGCGCTCGTTGTACCAGCCGCCGGTTTCCTCGTCTATCGTCCGCGCGCCGAAGTCCAGGCCAGAACGGAGCTCGGGGAAACGCTCACCGCGCGGGCCAGAATTCGCGCCGATGCGATCAGGCGCTGGGCAGATGCAGCGCTTAAGGATGCGCAACTGATCGCGAACTATCCGTCGGCGATCGAGTTGCTGCAGGCCAGGGAGCCCTCTCCCACGATCGCGTCCCACCTCGTCGAGGCGCTGAGACCCTTCGTCAGTCTCAAGGACTACGGGCAGGTTTTCTTCGTGCGCGACGGGCAGGTGGTGGCCCGGGCGGCCAATCGCTCGACCTCGCCAGGCTGCATCTTCCTTCTTGCTCCCGAACGCGAGACAGCGGTCGCGTTGCACGATCACGGTGACGGGAACACGTGGGTCAGTTTCGCGGCGCGCATCCGCCTGCCGTCGCCCGGAAACTTTGCGGTGTTGCTGGAACAGCCAGCAGCGGACTATCTCTTTGACTTCCTGTCGGGGTCGCCGCTGCCGTACGCATCGACCGAATCGAATCTCGTCGCACCAGAAGGCGACGGCTTCAAGTACTTGGCCCCGCTGAAATTCCGCTCAAGTGCAAAGACGGCCGCGACGATCGCTCCAGGCTCGAGGATGGCGACGCTGCTCCACGCCCGGCGTTCGTGGCCCGACGACACGGCCCCTGACTATCGCGGAGTCGAGACGTTCGTCGCCAGCAGCCCGGTCGCTGGCACGCCCTGGCTCACCACGGTGAAAGTGGACGAATCCGACGCGATGGCGGCGCCGCGGCGGATCGTTCACATGACGATCTTCGCCTGGAGCGCCGTCGCCGTTTCCGCGGCCCTGGGCGCAGCCGCAGTGCTGCTCTGGCAACGGCGGCGCCACGACGCGGTAGCCGCCCACGAGCAGCGCCGCGTCGGCACGATCCTCGATCACGCCAGCGACCCGATTCTGTTTCTGACGCCCGACGGGCGTATCGCGTACGCGAACCGGCGTGCCGACGAGTTCTACGGGTATGTCGGTAGCCTCATTGGACGCAGCCTCGTGGACGATCTCGTTTCACCTGACGACCGAACACCGCTGCGGGAGCGGCTCGCGACGGCGGCGACGACCGGCGAAATCGTGGCAGAGGCGAACCACCATCGGGCAGACGGGACAGTCGCTCCGGTCGAGATGAGCGTGCGACGCCTTCCCCTCGATGACGGCACCTTCCTCGTCGCCGTGATGCGCGATCTCTCGGCGCGGCGCGAAGTGGAGTCTGCGCTGAGACGCAGCGAATCGCTGTTTCGGACGATCTTTCAGCGGTCCCCCATCGGCATCCTCATGGGAACCCTCGACGGTCGGATCATCCGTGCAAACCCAGCCGTCGAGCGGATGCTTGGCTATTCCGCCGCCGAGCTGACAACGATGACATTCAACGACTTGACGGCGCCGGAAGATCGCGGGCACGAGCTCGCCGTCGAGTCGGGCTCCGCCAACCTTGCCCATGGCTCCCGCGTCGAAAAACGGTACCGACACAGGGACGGCCTGAGTACCCGGGGCGAAGTCACCGTCACGTTCGTCCGCGACGAGAACGACGAAGCGTCGTTTGCGCTGGTCCTCGTGCAGGACATCAGCGAACGTCGCGCGCTGCAGGACCAGTTGTTCCAGGCGCAGAAGATGGAAAGCGTCGGCCGTCTGGCTGGTGGCGTCGCACACGATTTCAACAACCTGCTCACCGCCATCATCGGCTACGCCGAGGTGCTCGAAGAGGAGGTCCGCGGCAACGCACAGGCGCGGAAATTCGTCGAGGAAATCCAGCATGCCGGTTCGCGAGCGGCCACGCTCACCGCGCAACTGCTCGCGTTTGCCCGACGGCAGGTCGTCACCCGCCGCGTGCTCGATTTGAGCGAGATCGTCGACGATGTCGGTCGGATGCTGCATCGGCTGCTCGGTCGAAGCATTCAGACCGAGCTGCGACTTGCCCGGGATCTGTGGAACGTCGACGCCGACCCGAATCAGTTGCAGCAGGTCATCGTCAACATGGCGGTGAACGCGCGGGACGCCATGCCGCACGGAGGCCGTCTCATCATCGAGACCGCCAACGATACGCTCGAGGAAACACGGGCTCGCGTCGACGCCTTGTTCGGCGACTACGTGCGACTGAGCATCTCGGACACCGGCGACGGCATGCCGCCGGACGTCGTCGCGCACATCTTCGAACCCTTCTTCACGACCAAGGAGCAAGGCAAGGGCACCGGGCTGGGCCTGGCGATGTGCCACGGCATTGTCACGCAGAACGGCGGGCAGATTCGCGTGATGAGCGAGTCCGGACGCGGAACGACCTTTCACGTCTACCTGCCAAGGGCTCGGCGCGCTGCAGTCGCCGCGGACCGATTGGCGAGAACTGCGTCCGTGCACGACAGCGGCCAGTTGGTGCCGCTCGCCGAAGACGAGATCTCGGTTCGAACGCTCGCCGCCCGCGTGCTCAAGGGGCGAGGGTTCCGTGTGCTCGAAGCGCAGGACGGCGGCGAAGCGCTGCGGCTCGCCGAGGCGCATGCGAACGAAATCGACCTGCTGCTGACCGACGTGACGATGCCCGTGCTTGGCGGTCGAGAGTTGGCCGAGCGGTTCCGTCAGGTGTGCCCGGGAGCGAAGATCCTCTTCATGTCGGGCCATCCGGAATCGGTCATCGCCCACGGAGGCGTTCTCGATCCGGGCGTGGCCTACGTGGCGAAGCCGTTCACGCCGGACCAGATTTCGAGTCGGGTCCGCGACGTGCTCGCAGGCGTCTGACGCCGTCGCGGACCCATGTGGGCGTGACCGCCGGCCGTCGCGGATTGGCGCAGATCAGATTGATCACCGCGAATCGGGAAGCGGTCACGGACAGACACGGATTCACACGGACTCACACGGACTCCTATTCATTCCGAATTCTTCCGTGGCGATCTGCGTCAATCCGTTACAGCCTTGATCGGCGTCGTTTGGTGACCGCTGATCCGGGCTCCGCGCCGAGGGCCCAGCGTCACGGACGCGCCGAGACGGATCACACCGATCGAACCTAGGTCACGGATAGACACGGATTCGCATGGGCTTTTGTTCATTTTGAATTCTTCCGCGGAGATCTGGGTCAACCCGTGACGGCGCGAGTGACCGTGACGGCTGATGGGCCTCGTTCAGTGACCGCTGGTTCGCGCTCCGCCACCGGCGCCAAGTCACGGACCAGTCGAGACCGAACGCACGGATCACACCTAGTCACGGACGGACACGGTCAGACGGATCTTGTTGCATCTCGATTTGCTCCGTGGTGATCTGCGTCAATCCGTGACTCGCCTGAATCCGTGCCTGCTTTGATCAGTGCCGTTCCGTGACAGCGGATCCAGATCCGCGACGCGACTCGAGTCACGGACCCGCCGAAACCGATCACACGGATCACACCTGGTCACGGACAGACGCGGATTCACACGGACTTTCGTTCGTTTTGAATTCGTCCGTGGAGATCTGCGTCAATCTGTGACTGGCCTGAATCCGCGCCTGCTTTGATCAGTGTCGTTCCGTGACAGCGGATCCAGATCCACGACCCGGGCCAAAGTCACGGACGCGCCGAAGCGGATCACACGGATCACACCTGGTCACGGACAGACGCGGATTCACACGGACTTTCGTTCGTTTTGAATTCGTCCGTGGAGATCTGCGTCAATCTGTGACTGGCCGAATCCGCGCCTGCCTTGATCAGTGTCGTTCCGTGACAGCGGATCCAAGATCCACGACCCGGGCCAAAGTCACGGACGCGCCGAAGCGGATCACACGGATCACACCTGGTCACGGACAGACACGGATTCACACGGACTTTCGTTCGTTTTGAATTCGTCCGTGGAGATCTGCGTCAATCTGTGACTGGCCTGAATCCGCGACCCGGACCAGAGTCACGGACGCCCCGAAGCGGATCACACCGGGTCACGGACAGACACGGATTCACACGGACTTTCATTCATTTTGACTTCGTCCGTGGATGCGTCAATCCGTGACTAGCCTGTATTTGTGACTGTTCTGAGCGGCATCGTTCCGTGACCGCCGACCGGCGCCGCGACCGAGTACCAGAGTCGGGACCAGCCGAGGCGGATCACGCGGAACAACTGGTCACTGACAGCGGTGGCGACGGGACTGCGATGGTATGCTTTCGCGGCTGGCATGGGTGAGGACGGACCGAAGAGCGCCTACGAGTTGGCCATGGAACGGCTTCGGAAGAAAGATGCCGAAGCAGGCGTAGTGACGGGACCGGTCAGCGAGGCGCAGAAGGCTGAGATCGCGGAAGTCCGGCGCGTCGCTGAGGCGCGGCTGGCCGAGCTGAAGATCTTGCATCAATCAGCGGTGGCCGGCACGTTCGATCCGACGGCCCGCGAAGCGCTCGAATCCGAGTACCGACGCGACGTCGAGCGCGTCACCGACGATCGCGAGCGCAAGATCGCGAAAATCCGGGAGCGGTCCGCGTGACCGATCCGTCCGAACCCAGCGAACCGGCACAGGCGCGGTCCCGGCTCAGCATCGTCATCGCGCTGTTGGTCGTCGTGGGCCTCTGTGCACTGCTGGCCTGGTGGCTGAAGCCGACGCCCGAGCCGCCCGCGCCGAGTCCCGCGGTTCGCGCACTCCCCGACATCACCGCCGCGCCGGCGCCCGCCAAACCTCCGACGCCCACCGCAACGACCCCCGAACGCCAACGCCGCGGTGAACCCAATCCGGAGGTCAAGGACGAGGCCGTCGCCCCCCGCCCGAAGCACCCAAACGCCCTATTCTTCGCGTGACCAGCGACGTGACGGGGCGTTCGTGTTCCTGGACCGCGATTTCTGGACAAAACTCTCCTCGAGACGAGTGGCATGCAGCCCGGAGCGCACCACATCCAGCTCTCCGCCGAAGGGTATGATGGTGTCTCGCGATCAATCGAGATTGCGGACGACGGCACAACCTGCGCTACGAGACATCGGACCGTGAAGACGCCTGGCCGCTGCGGTTCGGCGATCTCGAGAAGTTTGCCGTCGACTACCAGGGCAAGACACTGCAGATCAAACAGCGCGGGGGTCGGACGTGAAATTTCACCACTCGGACATCGAACGCGGATCCGCTGCTGGTGTTTCAGCGCGAGGTGGATCACGCGAGGAGCCGGCTCGCGCAGAGCCAGCAATGACAAGCGCATCTGAATGGCATCGCGCCGGCATTGCCGTCTCCGGCGTGACGCTCGTGCTGCTAATTGCCGGGGGAATTTATTTCATAGCGCCGGCGCCGCCCGACTCGGCCGATCCGCCGGCGACGCTCGCCCGCAGTTCGGAGCCTGCGGACACCGACACATCGCCGGTTCGGATACCGCCGGCGCTGGAACAGGGCGCGATCGAGCGGCAGCCAGGCACTGCATTACGGCCGCGTGTCGTGGCGCCACGTGCGCGGGTCCAAACGACGCGCCCGCGTACCGATGAGTACCTCTCTGCCCGGGTTCGACGCGCCCCGCCTCGAAACGCCGCTCGTCGCGACCCTCAGGATCCCTGAGGACACTGTCAGGTTCGAGCCGATGCGCCTGGCGACGAGCGAAAGGTTCCTCGAGCCGCCGCTGCCCGCCGTCACGGGCGACCACGCCGAGGATCGCGACACTTCTGCCGCCCACGGCACCCGTCGCGATCCGGTCACCGCCGCGTTTGTCACCGCGGGCAGTGCCGTGGCCGGTGGATTCCGCAGCGCCGGCCGCGCGATGAAACGGGTGTTTTAGCTCACCAACCCCGTTCGCGCGAGATCGCCCATTCGAACAGCTGCTCGTAGCCGCCAGCCGACGCGGCCCACGAGAAGTCCCGCGTCATGCCGTGCTGCTGCATCTGCTCGATGCTGGGGCGATCGTGCCACCAGGTCCGCACCGCGCGCGCCAGCACCTGCCATAAGGCATCGGCTGTGTAATCGACGAAATTGAATCCCGTGTCGCCTTCGCGGACCGTGTCCGCGAGCCCACCTGTCTGCCGTACGACCGGCACCGATCCGTAACGCATCGCGATCAGTTGCCCCAGGCCGCACGGCTCGAATCGCGACGGCATCAGGAACAGGTCGCTTCCGGCATAGATAAGCGGCGCCAGTGTCGCGTCGTAGCGAAGAACGGCCGCCATCTTGCGCGTGTGGTAGGCCGCCAGGTGCCGGAACATCGTCTCGAACTCCGGCGCGCCCGAGCCGAGGACGACGAACTGTGCGTCGCCGGCAATCGCGTTGAGCAGCAGGTGGACCGCGTGTCCGGCGATGTCGAGGCCCTTTTGCGCGTCGAGGCGGGTGACCATGGCGACGAGCGGCAGGTCGAGCAGGTCGATGCCAAGACGCTGCTGTAGGGCGCGCTTGTTCGCCGCCCGTTTCTCGAGCGTGCTCGCATCGTAGGTCGCGGCGACGTGCGTGTCCGCGGTGGGATCCCACACCTCGTAGTCGAGGCCGTTCAGGATGCCATGCACGTCGAAGTGGCGATAGCGCAGCAGCGCGTCCAGGCCTTCGCCGTACTCGGGCGTCAGGATCTCACGCGCGTACGTCGGACTCACCGTGTTGATCATCGTGGCGTGGTAGATCGCCCGCGCCATGAAGTTTGTGCTCGACGGGCCTTCCTCCACGAGCGGCGGCGCGTCGATACCGAGATAGGCCAGGGCGTTGCGCGGACTCTTGCCCTGATGCAGCAGATTGTGGATGGTGAAAACCGTCGGCAGATCCGCGTATCGGGGATCGAGGCGCCCCGCCGTCGCCAGCCAGGCGATCGCCGGCGCGGCGTGCCAATCGTGCGCGTGCACGACATGGGGCCGCCAGCGCTGGGCGGCGACGACGAGATCGAGGGCCGCGCGGCTGAAGAACGCGAACCGGTAGGGATCGTCGTCATAGCCGTAGATCTGCGGCCGCTCGAACAGATTGCGCTCGGCGATGAAGAAGATCGGGACGTCGGAGCCTGGCAGCGTTGTCTCGAACACGCCTGCGTTCACGAAGCCGCCGCCGATCGGCACCCGGAGCCCGATGGGGCTCGGCTTCAAACCCCACCGCCCGGATAGCGCGGAGCGTTCGATGTCGGCGTGGGCCGGCATCACGACGCGAACGTCGTGGCCGCGCGCGGCGAGCGCTTTCGGCAGCGAGCCCACGACGTCGGCAAGCCCCCCGGTCTTCGCGAACGGTGCGGCCTCGGCGGCCAGGATCAGGATTCGGCGCGGTGTCGGCACGCGCCTAGCGTAGTCAGAAGATCCTGAAAGCGGCAAGCATCCCGGCCGCTCCAACGGTAGAATCGTCGTCACTGGCATGACACAGGCACGTGGATGGTGCGTTACGCTCTGGCTTCTCGTCGTCTCGTCGGCATCGGCGGGCGCGATGCGTGATCAGCAATCCCCGGCCGTCCCTCCGCTGCCGTCATTTGGCGAGTGGCTGCAAACCGTTCGCGCCGACGCGCTGGCGCGTGGGATCAAGCCGTCGACGCTCGACATTGCGCTGATCGGTCTCGATCCCGTGCCCGTCGTGCTCGAGCGTGATCGCCAACAGGCGGAATTTACGCTCGACCTCTCGGCGTACCTGAAACGGCGGCTGACGGTCGATACGATTCGCACGGCGCGCCGTGAACTGAGGGAACACGCCAGCCTTACGCAGCGGGTCGCGGCTGCCTACGGCGTCGAGCCTCGTGTGCAGATGGCCGTCTGGGGACTCGAATCGAACTTTGGACGGTTCAGTGGCGTGCGCCCGGTCATTCCCTCGCTGGCGACGCTGGCGTACGACGATCGACGGCGCGGGCTGTTTCGCGGAGAGCTCCTCGACGCGCTGACAATCCTCGATAGCGGCGACATGCAACACGACGAATTGAAGGGATCGTGGGCCGGCGCCATGGGTCAGACACAGTTCCTGCCGTCCAGTTACCTCGCCTGGGCCGTCGACTTCGACAAAGACGGCCGGCGGAACATCTGGTCGTCCGAACCGGACGTGTTTGCCTCCATCGCGAATTACCTGCGGGGACACGGGTGGGTGAAAGGTGTGCGGTGGGGATATCCGGTGACGGTACCGGCGCGTGCGGCTGGGCGAGTGTCGGACGTGCCGCTTCGCGCCAGCGGCTGTCGGGCGGTGCGGGACCTGAGCGAACCGCGATCACTGAAAGAGTGGAAAACGCTGGGCGTCATCGCCGCACGCGGCGCGCCAGCGGTGCCTTCGTCGCCCCGGCCGGCGTCACTGCTTCGCATCGACAACAAAGCGTGGCTCGTCACCAGCAACTACGAGGCGCTCCTCGGTTACAACTGCGCGCATACCTATGCGTTGAGCGTAGCGACGCTTGCCGACCGGCTGGCGGGCCGATAACAGACGATGATTGGGCGAACCCTCCTGATCGCCGCGACGTCGATCGTTTTCTGCGCAGCATCCGCGAGCCGACAGTCGACCCTGCCTTCCTTGGCACCGGACTCCTCGTTCCGCGCCCTCTTCAACGGACGCGATCTCAACGGCTGGCACGGCCGCGGCCATGTCGATCCGCGGAGTATCTTTGCACTCGATGCCGCCGCACGCGCGCGGGCGCGCGAGCAGAGCCTGCCCGAGTTTCAGAAGCACTGGCGGGTCGACCACGGCGAGCTGGTGAACGACGGGGAGGGCCCCTACGCGACCACCGATGAGGAGTTCGGCGATATCGAGCTGCGCCTCGAATACCGCACCGTCGCGAAGGCCGACAGTGGCATCTATCTCCGCGGGAACCCACAAGTTCAGATCTGGGACACGACCGAGGCCGGCGGCAAGTGGGATCGCGGCGCGCAGTTCGGATCGGGCGGCCTCTTCAACAACGCACCGGGTGCACCAGGCCGCGATCCGCTCGTGAAAGCCGACAAGCCGTTCGGCCAGTGGAACCGGCTTCGGATCATCCAGGTTGGCGAGCGCACCTGGGTATGGCTGAATGGACAGCGCGTGGTCGACGGCGCACGGATGGAAAACTTTTGGGATCGAACGCTCCCGCTCTGGCGCCGCGGGCCGATTCAGCTGCAGACGCACGGCGGCGAGATCCGCTGGCGCGATATCCGGATTCGAGAAATCGCTTCAACTGAGGCCACCGCGATCCTTGCGGCGCGCGAGCCGGCTGGCTACGAGCGCGTGTTCAACGGCCGGGACTGGACCGGGTGGCTAGGGCCGACCGACCAATACTCGATCGTCGACGGCTCAATCGTGTGCAAGCCTGACAGCGGCGGCACGATCTACACTGCTCGCGAGTATGCCGACTTCAGCGTTCGTCTCGAGTTCAAGTTGCCCGTGGGTGGCAACAACGGCCTCGCCGTTCGCTACCCCGGAGAGGGTGATACCGCGTACGTCGGCATGTGCGAGCTGCAGGTGCTCGACAACGACTCACCAAAGTACGCGACGCTCGATCCGCGGCAGTACCACGGTTCGATTTACGGGATGGTGGCGGCGCATCGCGGCTATCTACGACCGACCGGCGAGTGGAACTTCGAGGACGTGACGGTGAAAGGCTCTACGATCGTCGTGGAATTGAACGGCACGCGAATCGTCGACGCCGACGTCGCGAAGATCACCGAGTTCATGGACGGGCGCGAGCACCCGGGCAAGGATCGCCGCTCGGGGCACTTCGGCTTTGCCGGTCACAACGATCCCGTCGCCTTCCGGAACGTGTCTATCAAGACCTTGAATTAGGGCCCCGACTTTGGTCGGGCCGCCATCCGTACGGAGGCCCAGGCTTTAGCTCGGACAAATCTGGCTCGACTGACGTCGGGCACTACTGCGACAGGTTCCTACGCAGCCGGCTGCCGCTTGACGAGCGGCGTGAGCGCATCGACGAGACGCGGGATCTCCATCTCGAGGCGCTTGAATGCCTCGGGCGCCGCGTCCACCTGACCATCACGACCCAGCAGCTCCAGCGCGAGCGCGGCATCGGCCGCCGGCGCCGCCGCAAACGTCACCACGCTGCCCTTCAGGCGATGTGCGGCGCAGTGCAGGGCGGGTCCGTCGTTCGCCTCCACGGCCTTCCGGACGACATCCATCATCTCGTCGACGTCGGCCAGGAACAGGTCGGCGATCTCGGAGAGCAGGTCGCGATCGCCGTCGACTCTGTCGAGCGCCTCCTGGAGATCGAGAACCGGACCCGCGGGCGCTGGCGTCTGGCCGGCCAGGCCTGTCGAGGGTTGCGAATTGTCTGTCATGCTCAGTCGCTCCACATAAGACACGAGGGCTTCCGCGCGAATCGGCTTCGTCAGGTAGTCGTCCATTCCCGCCTCGAGGCACCGCTCGCGATCGCCCGCCATCGCGTGCGCGGTCATCGCGACAATCGGCATGTGGCGGCCGGTGCCACGCTCGATGTCGCGAATCGCCCGGGTCGCCTCGAGCCCGTTCATCTCGGGCATCTGCACGTCCATCAACACGACGTCGAACGTGTGACCGTTGAGCCGCTCCAGCGCCTGCAGTCCGTTGTCGGCGACGGTCACGCGGTGCCCGCGGCGCGACAGAATCTCCAACGCGAGCCGCTGGTTCACCGGGTTGTCCTCGACGAGCAGGATGTCCAGTGGCCGGGCCGTCGTCGTCGCGGCCCAGTCGCCCGTGGTCGTCGCGGCCGGACCGAGCAGCCGGGCGAGGTTGTCGGCCGGCTCGGGCGCGAGTGCCGCGCGCGCCGCGCGCAGGAACGGCAGCGAAACCGAGAATGTGCTGCCGTGCCCAGGCGCGCTTGTCATCTCCAGGGTGCCGCCCATCTGGCGAACGAGCGACGTCACAATGGCGAGTCCGAGCCCCGTACCGCCGTAGCGTCTCGAAGTCGATCCATCGCCCTGCGTGAACGCCTCGAAGATCAGGGCATGCTTGTCTTCGGGGATGCCGATACCTGTATCGGCGACTGCAAAGGTGATTCGGCAGGTGCCCGGCAGATCTCCCGGAACGGGCCCGGCGGCCCACGCCGTCACGTGAATCGAGCCGTCGTGCGTGAACTTGATCGCGTTGCCGACGAGATTCGTCAGCACCTGACCGACACGATCGGCATCGCCGGTGACAACGGCAGGCAGTTCCGGCGCGATCGCAATGTCGAATTGCAGCCCCTTGCGTCGTGCCATCACCGCCAGCGGTTCGAGCACGGCGTCGAGCCGGTGCACCAGCTCGAACGGTGCGGACGAGAGCTCCAAGTGGCCCGACTCGATCTTCGAGAGGTCGAGGACGTCGTTGATGACATGGAGCAGAGAATCAGCTGACGTGCGCATCAGGTTCAGGTACTGGCGCTGCTCCTCCGTCATCGTCGATGCCAGCAGAAGCTCGCTCATGCCGATGATGCCGTTGAGCGGCGTCCGCACCTCGTGGCTGATGTTTGCCACGAACTCGCTCTTCGCGCGGTTGGCTGATTCGGCAGAGTCTTTCGCACGCTCGAGCTCTGCGGCGGTACGCTTTCGCGCCGAGACGTCGCGCCCGATCGCCTGGATGCCGGTAACCGCCCCCTGCGAAGTGATCGGATGCGCCTCGAACTCGATCGCTACACGCGAACCGTTTGGACGGACGAGATCCACCTCGAACGTGCCGCCGTGATTCGAGGCCAGTCTCTGCGCCAGCTGCTCGTCGAATCGCGCCTGCGCCTCGGGCGCGACCATATCGCGAAGCGGCGTGCCGATCGCCGAGCGGCGGGTGTACCCCGTCACGTGCTGGCCCGCCCGGTTGATCGCCATCAGCCGGCCTGTGTTGTCGCAGGTGACGACCACGTCGTTGGCGTTCTCGAACAGCTCCTGGTACTGGGCGCGGAGCGCCTTCTCCTGATCGAGCCGATCGCTGATGAGGTGGGTCTGCTGGTCGACGCGCCGGCGGAGGGCCAGCACCCACACCAGGCTGGCCGCCATGACGATGCCCATGCCGCCGAACACTTCGGTGGCGCGGCGCGGCGACCAGAACTGGGCGCGCGAAACGACGGTCACGTCGTCGGTCGTTCGCAACAGCAGCTTGAACGCCTGCGGGAAGGCCGGTTCCTGAGGATTGACCTCGACGCGGCACACACCCTTGACGTGGACCGTTGCGGTCGGTTCGAGGTCGTTCGCCCACGCGCCGGCCATGGGGGCTGTGGCCGTAAACAGCCTGCCATCGGAACGGAGCACCAGCATCGGCTGCGGCCCCTCCCCGACGCTCACGACTTCGGCGTTCAGCGACACCAGCTCGCCGTCATAGCGGCCTTCGAGCAGGTTCAACGCCGTGACAGCGGTTGGCGTCACCGGATCGGTCGCGCGGTTGGTCTGCCGGACGATCGCGTCCACAATCGTCGGACTGTAGCCGCCGGCTTCCGGAAAGCCGACGACGTCGACGTAGTCGCCGACGTTGGCGGGGCTTGACCGATCCCACAGCGTGACGTTGGCATTGCCCTGCCGATCGCGCACGGTCAATTGCGCGCCGCTCCTCCAGGTAATCTCGCCGCCAATGCGCACGCGGTGGTTCGCTGCTTCGCGGCCAGTCCACCGCAACAACATCGCGATCGGCTGCCGCGGCGACGCAAACGGATCTGGCGACGACCCCTGCACGACCTGGACGAAGGCCAGCGACGGAACGAAGACCTGCACCCCGATCATCTGATGCTTCGAGTTGAACAGCGTCGCTCCCACCCCGCGCACTCGCACGCGCGCATCGACGAGGCTGCGCGGCATCGGCTGATGCCATTCGCCCGGGAACGTGAGCTTGATGCGCGTCGGCCCCGCCGCCACCGCCATCGACAGGTGACCTTCGTACAAGGGATAGAGACCACGCACCGTCGCCTCGAACTCCACCCACTGGCTGTCGAACGCGCCGGATCCCAGGGCTTCGAGCGTGGGGCGGATCGGGTTGGGCAGCGGCAAGCGGCCGACGATGGTGATGGTGGGTTCGGTGATTGCCGGCGCGAAATCGCCGGGGTCGACGCGCCCCTCGACGCGAACGCGGTCGCCAATCGAGACTCGCGTCTCGACCCCGCGCATGAAGACGAAGATGCCTTCTTCCGCGTCCTGCACGAACAGCAGTGACCAGGTCGGATCGAAGAACGTGACAACGCCGCTGATGTTGACGCGGCGGCCAACGGCGGACGCGTCGACCCGGCGGATCTCGGCGATTCTGGTCAGTGAGCTCGTTGTCGGTCGAGCGACAACGGTGTCGGCCGACTGGTCACTGCGCTCGGACGCGGCGGCGGCCAGGGGTGAGATGGCGACCGACAGCACAAAGGCAATAACCCCCGCTGCGGCGATGACTTGACGCGTCGGTCGCGCAGGAGGAACGGGCGGAGGGCAGGCCTCTCCCGACACGCCGGTTACCGCTGTGGGTCCCACTGGGACGGAGAGGCGCAGGAAGCATGCCGCAAGGCTGCTAGACTGGCATCATGGCTTCACGAAACGTGTCGGCCGCGGTCGTTCTGGCAACGGTAACGGCGTGGGGCGCCTCGGCCGGGTGCGGCAACGCCGCGCAGTCCTCGCCCGCCGCGCAGGCCGCACCGGGCGAGGCGGTAGCGACGATCGAAGGAGTGCCGGTTTCGCGTCAGGAGCTCGAGGCAGCCGTGGCTGCGCAAATCGCAAAGCTCGACGAGCAGGCGTACGGCATCCGACGGGATCAGCTCGAAGAGCTGATCACGACGAGGCTGCTTACGGCCGAAGCGAAACGGCGCGGGACGAGCGTGGAGACACTCGTGGCAGACGAGGTCACGAAGAAGGTCGCGCCGGTGACCGAGGCCGAGCTCGACGCGTTCATCGCGGCCAACCGTCAGCGGCTTCCGGCGGATCCGGCGGCTATCCGCGGCCAGATTCGCAGCTACCTCGAGGAGCAACGGACCACCGAGCAGCGAAGCGCGTTCGTCGACGGGCTTCGAAAGAAGGCCAATGTCGAGGTCCTGCTCAAGCCGCCGCCCATCTTCCGCGCGTCAATCGAGGTCGACGGGGCGCCAATCCGGGGGCCAAAAGTCGCTCCGGTGACGATCGTGGAGTATTCCGATTTCCATTGTCCGTACTGCCGCCGGGTGCAGCCAACGCTGCTGCAGCTCCTCGCCAAATACCCGACGCAGGTCCGATTGGTCTACAAGCATCTTCCGCTCGACGGCCTGCACCCGCAGGCCCGCAAGTTCGCCGAGGCCAGCTGGTGCGCCGCCGAGCAGGACCGCTTCTGGCAGTTTCACGACGCTGTCTACGGGGCGGCGAACGCAGCGGCAACGCCGCTCGCCGACCTCGCCGGAAAGTCGGGGCTGGACGTCGCACGATTCGAAACGTGTCTTGCCTCGGGCAAGGCGGCGCCTGTCGTTCAGGCGCAGGCCGATGAAGGCGCTCGCCATGGAGTCAACGGCACGCCCGGCTTCTTCATCAACGGTCGGTCGCTCTCGGGCGCCGTTCCGTTCGAGACGTTCGTGCGCGTCATCGATGAAGAGCTGGCGGCGCGTCCGTGATCGTCGTGCATGCCGAATTCGCTCAAGCTTGCCAATTTCTGGCGCATTTTGCGCGACGTCGACCTGACTTCGGTCCGCACGGCGGCGCGGGCGCGCTTCTCGCTGCTGATCGTCTCGGAAACCGGCACTGACGCCGTTCGGCTGCGGGCGCTGCTTTCGAAGGGTCTGGCGGCGCCGCACCCGTGGATCGCCTGTGCGGCGGCACAGGACGCCGAGTCGCTGCCGTTCCAACACGCGTTCGCAGGCGTGATCGTCTCACGCGAGCCGGATCTCTCTCCACTCCTTCACCAGGCCGCGCATCGCATCACGGAGGCCGGCGCCCCGCTCCTGACGATCGTGATCGGGGACACCTCGTCGCACGCGGCCGTGATTCGGGCGGGCGAGCGCAGTCGACTGACCAGCGCCGCGCTGGACGATGCCGCCGCCGAGCGACTGGCCGCGGCCCTTGTCGACCACGTCGGCGAGGACCGCCGGATTGCGCTGGCGGCGCAGCTGCCGCTGCTGCGGCCCTCGGTGTTCCGTCGAACGATCGACGAAACGGCGCGTGCCAACGCCAGCTTCGCCCTCACCACGGGGCTCGCTGAAACGATTCCCGTGCTCAGCGCCCCGCTCAATCTCGGCGACATGGTGGTGCTCACGAAGAATCAGCTGATGATGTGTTATCGGATCGCGTTGGCGGCGGGGCGCGACGGTGAACCGCGCGCGATGATGAGCGAAATCGTTGGCGTGCTCGGCGGCGGCGTCCTCTTCCGGCAGGCCGCGCGCAGCCTTGTCGGTCTCATTCCCATCGTCGGCGTCGTGCCGAAAGTTGCCATCGTGTACGCCGGCACCCATGCGATCGGACGGGCGATGGTCCTGTGGACCGTGGAGGGCAGGCAGGTCACATCGGACCTCGTGGCGAGGTACTCGCGCGAAAGCCTCGAGCGCGGACGCGCGCTGGCCGAGCGCTTGACCGGCGAGACGGACGTGGCGGACTCGACCACGCGGCTCCGGCGCCTGAGACGATATCTTCCCGGGACTGGGCGTCGGCAAGGCAGTTGACCTTGACCTGCGGCCATCCGCGGCGAGAGGATGAGGACCCATCGGGAGGCGCGAGATGACGACCATCGATCGGCGGCAGTTCCTGTGGACGTCCATAACGGCGGTGGGCGCCTCGCTGGCCATCGGCGCGCCCGCCCAGGCGAGAGTGCGGCGACTGGCGAGCGACCAGGTGACGCTGGGGAAAAGTGGCGTCACGATCGCGCGCCTCGGGCTCGGCACCGGCAGCAACAACGGCCAGGTCCAGCGCGATCTGGGCATGGAGGGGTTCCGCCGGTTGATCCATGAAGCCTTCGATCGCGGCATCACCTACATCGACACGGCCGACAACTACAAGACGCACGAGATGGTGCGGGAGGCCATCAAGGGGCTGCCGCGCGAGAAGATCTTCATCCAGTCGAAGATGCCGTGGGACCACGGTGATGGTCCGACAAAGCCGCAGGAGACGCTCGATCGGTACCGCCGCGAGCTCGGTACCGAGTACATCGACAGCCTGCTGCTCCACTGCGCGACGAAGCATACCTGGCCGGCGGACCTGCGTCCGATGATGGATGCCTTCGACCAGGCGAAGGCCAAGGGCGCAATCCGTCTGAAGGGTGCGTCCTGCCATGGCTTGCCGGCGCTGACTGCCGCGACGAACGTCGACTGGTGCGACGTGCATCTCGCGCGTGTGAACGCGCAGGGGCATCACATGGACGGCGCCGCCGGGCAGTGGAGCGAGCCTGGCAATCGTGATGCGGCGATGAAGGAAATCGCCGCGATGCACGCGAAAGGGCGCGGCATCATCGGCATGAAGCTCGTGGGCAACGGCGATTTCAAGAACGCCGACGATCGCGAGCGGGCGCTCAAGTTCGCGCTGAGCTGCGGCTGCGTCGATGCCGTGGTGATGGGATTTGCCTCGGTCGCGGAGATCGACGAAGCGATTGGTCGGATGAACCGCATCCTCGCCGAGGCGGCGTGAGCCTGACGCGGCGAGAACTGCTCGAAGCGTTCGGCGTGATGGTGGTGATGCCCTCCGAGCGTGCCGCTGTCGCGCCGCAAGCTGCGGCGGCGAGCGTCAGCTTCACGTCGCTCAGGCGCGACGTCGGCATTTTCACCGGCCGCGGCGGCACGATCGGCTGGCTGATCACGCCCGACGCCGTGGTCGTCGTCGACAGCCAGTTTCCCGATACGGCCGGGCCGTGTCTCGAAGGCGTGAAGTCACGCGCGACCCGTCCGATCGATTTTCTGATCAACACCCACCATCATCCGGATCACACGTCGGGCAACATCGTCTTTCAGCCCGCCGTCAAGCACATCGCCGCCCATCGAAACGTGCCGGCACTGCAGAAGCGGAGTGCCGAGCAGCAGAGTGCGCTTGAATCGCAGGCATACGCCGACACGCTTTATGACACTGAATGGTCGCAGGAACTGGGCCGCGAGACGTTGAAACTGCGGTATTTCGGGCCCGCCCACACGAGCGGCGACAGCGTCGTGACGTTTGCTCACGCGAACGTCGCGCATGTCGGCGACCTGGTGTTTCGTCAGCGTCATCCGGTCGTCGATCGCTCGGCCGGCGGCACGATCAAGAACTGGATTGCGGTACTTGACGCCATCGGTCGTGCGCACGATGGCGACACGATCTACGTGTTCGGGCACGCGAAGGAGGGCGCGGGCACGAGCGGGACGGCTGCGGATCTTCGCGCGATGCGCGACTATCTCAATGCGGTGCTGGAGATGGTGCAGAAATCCATCGCGTCGGGCAAATCTCGCGACGAGATC
The DNA here is from genome assembly GCA_963800785.1 of Vicinamibacteria bacterium. GTDB lineage: Bacteria > Acidobacteriota > Vicinamibacteria > Vicinamibacterales > JAENWD01 > JAENWD01. The sequence continues at coordinate 70,869 of CAWDCH010000016.1, read as the reverse complement.
ATCGCGATCGCGGCGTTGCCGCATTTCGAGGATACCACGCTGTTCCGCCACGCGGAACGCTCGCGAACGTGCTTGGCGCGGCCTACGACGAGCTCACTGCGAAGTAGACGAACGACGACAGTGGACTAACCAATTTGTTCTGCTTGACATCGGCCGCGCGCAGATCGATAGTGCGCGTACGCCACCTCCGAAGGAGGTATTCGTGAGCGTCGACCCACCGGGCCACCGATGGCCTGGACGGGAAGTCCGGGACTTGCGACCGCGCTCGCACCATCAAGGTCTTGGAGCACGCGGCTTCAACCACTCACCCGCACTTCCCGTCCGGGCTGCACCTTCAATTCGCAATCCGACGAATCCGCAATCCGACTAATCCGCAATCCAATCAATCCGCAATCAAGCGCGCCGTCGACGACCAATCCGCAATCAAATCCGCAATCCGCGATCCGCAATCCGCAATTCCGATTGGTTCGCCCCCCGGACGATCTTCGCAGTCGTGACCGCCTGGCCCGCGTGCCGCGCTGAATGTTCCGCCGCGTGGAAGATCAGGCCGATCACCGTCGACGGCACGTGCCGGCGTCCCACCCCACGAGCCTCCAACAGGCTCGCCTCTGGCGTCGTGCGCAATTGATCGAGAGCGCGGCCGATAGCCGCGTTCAGATCCGCGCCAAGCCGCGCGCCGTCCGTTGGCGGATCGCCGGGCTCGTCTTCGCCCGCCATGGCCTGCAGTTGGGTGGCTGTCAACGGTTCTCCGCGGGCATAGGTGAGAAGGCGATCGAGCGCGCCAATCAGGTGACACACGTGATAGCCGACGGACGCGGCCTCACCGGGCCGCCGCCAAAGGAGATCGGGCGGTAATCCATCGAGGGTGCCCTTTGCATCCTCGAGGGCGTGCTGCAAGGCGTGCGCGGCTGGGTTCAGCAGGGCGGGCATTCCTGGCATGGGGCCGCGGAGCCAGGCCTCGGGAAGTGATGTCGACATCTTGTTAAGATCATCTCATGTCCTTCAACGGCCGCCGCAACGTACCCGCGCCTGTCAACGAACCGCCAAAGGGCTATGCCGTCGGATCGCCTGAGCGCAGCGAGATCAAAACGCGACTTGCGTCCATGGCCGACGAGCGGATCGACATCCCGGTGATCGTCGGCGGCCGTGAGATTCGCACAGGGCGCACGACTCACGCCGTGATGCCGCACGATCATCAGCACGTGCTTGCCGACACACACCAGGCAAGCGAGGCCGAGATCCAGCAGGCGATCGATGCCGCCCTGGCGGCACGGCACGACTGGGCCGCATGGCCGTGGGAAGAGCGTGCGGCGATCTTTCTGAAGGCGGCGGAGCTTCTGACAACCACCTGGCGGCCCACCTTGAATGCGGCGACCATGCTGGGCCAGTCGAAGACGGTGTTCCAGGCTGAGATCGATTCGGCGTGCGAGCTGATCGACTTCTGGCGCTACAACGCCGCTTATGCGCAGGAGCTGTACAGCGAGCAGCCAGTCTCGGACCACGCGATGTGGAATCAGCTCGAGTACCGCGGGCTCGAGGGATTCGTCTACGCGATTACGCCGTTCAACTTCACCGCCATCGGCGGCAATCTTCCGACGTCCCCCGCGCTCATGGGGTGCACCGTTGTCTGGAAGCCGGCATCAACCGCCGTCCTCAGCGCGTACTACATCTACAGGCTGCTCGAGGAGGCAGGGCTTCCTCCCGGCGTCATCAATTTTGTTCCCGGCGACGCGGTGATGATTTCGAACGCGCTCCTCGCGCATCGCGATCTTGGCGGCGTCCACTTCACGGGCAGCACAGGCGTGTTCAATGCGATGTGGCAGACGATCGCCAACTCGCTCGCGACGTACCGCAGCTATCCGCGAATCGTTGGGGAGACCGGCGGCAAGGACTTCATCGTCGCGCACGCGAGCGCCGATACCCAGGCGCTGGCGGTGGCCATCGTGCGCGGAGCATTCGAATATCAGGGCCAGAAGTGCTCGGCCGCGAGCCGTCTCTACGTGGCGAAATCGATCTGGCCAGATGTCCGCGACCGGGTCATCGCGATGATCGACGAGCTGAAGATGGGCGACCCGCGCGATTTCCGCAACTTCATGGGCGCGGTCATCGATCGGAAGGCCTTCGACAAGATCGGCGGCTACATTCAGGATGCTCGAGCGCACGCGAAGATTCTGGCCGGCGGGACGACGGACGATCGCATCGGATACTTCATCGCGCCGACGCTGGTCGAAACTGACGATCCGGGCTATCGCCTGCTGCGCGAAGAGATCTTCGGACCGGTCGTCACGGCATACATCTTCGACGACAGCCGCTGGCTCGAAACCTTGTCGCTCGTCGACGGCACATCGCCGTATGCATTGACCGGTGCGGTATTCGCGCGCGATCGGGCGGCGATTCGTGAAGCAGGCGCTGCGCTGCGTTACGCCGCCGGGAACTATTACATCAACGACAAGCCCACCGGCGCGGTCGTCGGGCAACAGCCGTTCGGCGGCGCGCGCGCATCCGGCACGAACGACAAGGCCGGATCGAAGCTGAACCTCGTCCGCTGGGTGAGCGCGCGGACAGTGAAGGAGACGTTCAGTCCGTCGCGCGACTACCGCTACCCCTTCATGGGGGACGAGTAGCCGGCGCTGCGCTTCGCGCCGCCCTGCAGGCATCGCACCGTGTGCAGTCGTATTCTGTTCGTCCGTGTCGTCTGTGTCCTTCCGTGACGGGCCCGATCAGTGTTCGTCGGTGTGTCCAGCAGTGACGAATCACCCGCGACTCATCCCCGCGATTTCGTCCCATCGCCAAACGCGACGCGCTGAACTTTCGTCTCTTTCAGGCAACAACCTTGGTGCACAAACGGCCGATCGTCGTTCACGATCTCGCCGATTGTCGCCATGGTCGTGCGGGAGGCGTGTGTGGCCAACGGGGCGATGTTGTGCCTTGCGGTCGGCGCCGCGATGTTCGCGACAGCGTGTGCGACATCACACGCGGCCATGCAGCACACGCGGCCCGCTGGTATCCAGGCGAGCAACATCCGCGTTGCATTTCCTCTCGAGCCCTGCGTCGCGACGATGCTGTCGCGATCGCGCACCTTCCGACACACATACATGAAAATCGCGCGGCGTCACGATATCCGCGTGAAAATCGTCCTGGCGCCCAACCGGCGCAGCCACGTCCGAGCCGAGACCGACGTGCGATCCTTTGTCGGGGGCCAGCGCGTCGCCGATATCAGGTTGCATACGGCAGACGACGTGGTTGAGCTCATCGCGCACGAGATGGAACATGTGCTCGAGCAAGTGGAGGGGACCAACCTCCTGTTGCTCTCGGTTGCGCAGAGCAGCGACGTGCACCGCGTCGGCCGGTCGTTCGAGACGCAACGCGGCATCGAGACAGGGCTGCGCGTCGCGGACGAGGTGGGCTCCACTGCCTCCCGGAAGTGCGGAGCCTCACTTCAGGACGCCGCAAGGGTGGCGTACTCCTTCTAAGAAAGTCCCCTGTTAACATCGGCCCCGCTGGCGGCGTCTAGGGAACAGTTGCGAGCGGGACCGTGGCCGATGCCGTGGAGTTGGCGGTAGTGGCGCGAACCGGGTTCGGGGCCGGCGCGCGGGCTGCAGACGTGTCGCCCGGCCCGACTGGGGAATGCGCCGTCGTCGAGGCAGCGCGGCGCGGCGATCGCTCGGCATTCGCCGAGCTGTACCGGCGTTACGCGCGCATGGTCCACGGGCTGCTGCTCGCGTCGGTGCCGCGCACCGACGTCGACGATCTCGTCCAGGACGTGTTTCTCGTCGCCATGCGGCGCATGGATTCGCTGCGCGAGGCCGCAGCGTTTCCTGGCTGGCTGGCCGCGATTGCCCGCCATCGCGCCGCCGATCATTACCGGCGCCATACGCCCGAGCAGATGCCGCTGCCCGAAGAGGTTGCCGCACCAGCGTCGGACGACACCGAGGCGCGGGCGATCCTCGCCGTCATCCGCTCTCTCCCGGACGCGTATCGCGGGCCGCTTGTCCTGCGGCTCGTCGAAGGCATGAGCGGCCAGGAGATCGCCGATCGCACCGGGCTCACGCCCGCGTCGGTGCGTGTGAATTTGCATCGCGGGATGAAACTGTTGCGCGCGCGCCTCGAAGGAGTGGCACCTCGTGGCTGACGACTACCTGTGGGACCCGAGCGCGCCTCCGGATCCAGATGTGGAACGCCTGGAGCGCCTGCTCGGCCGATTTTGCGCTGCACAGCCCTCGTCGCTCGAGCTTCGTTCCTCATCGCTCGTCCTCGCCCGCTCGTCCTTCGTCCTTCGCGTGCCTATCTCGCAATAGCAGCGGCGCTCCTGTGCGTGTGCGGCGTCGGGCTGTGGCAGGTCGCGCGCGTCGAGCGGCCCGGGTGGGCGATTCAGCGCGTCGCTGGAGTGCCGGTGGTCGATACCGCGCCGGTGAGCGATACGGGCCGCCTCGCCGTTGGTCAGTGGCTCGAGACCGATCGCGAGGCACGAGCGACAGTACGCGTCGGCGAGATCGGGCTGGTCGAAGTCGAGCCGCAGACGCGGGTGCGTCTGGTCGACACGAACGCCGGTAATCACCGGCTGGCGCTGGCGCGCGGCACGGTGCACGCGCTCATCTGGGCACCACCGGGCGAGTTCTTCGTCGAGACACCGTCTTCCACGGCGATCGATCTCGGATGCGCTTACACGCTGCAGGTCGATCCCCGGGGCAACGGCACGATCGACGTCACCGCCGGCTGGGTGGCGTTCGAGCATCATGGCCGCGAAGCATTCATCCCCGCCGGCGCGCGATGCCGAACGCGGGTCGGCGCCGGGCCAGGCACACCCTATTTCCCGGATGCGCCCGAGGGGTTCGAGGCGAACCTGTTCCTCGTCGACTTCGGCGACCGCGGGCACCGCGAACGGGCGCTGGACGACGTCATAGAACAAGCGAGGAGCCGCGACGCCATCACGCTGTGGCATCTGCTGCGGAGAGTCGAGGCGCGCGATCGTGGCCGCGTGTTCGACAAGCTCTCGGCATTCGCGGCGCCACCGGCCTCCGTCACTCGCGCCGGAATCGTTGCCGGCGATCGCGGAATGCTGGATGCCTGGTGGGACGAGCTCGGACTTGGCAGCACGAGCTGGTGGCGCACATGGAAGCGGGAGTGGCGGTGAACCTCGAGTTAACAACCGCCTCACGGACGACGTCTCCCCTCACAGCAACATCGTTTCGTTGACTGGAGGTTGTCATGAAACATCGCGCCATCCCGAACGTCTTTCGCTCCGCGCTCCCGGTCGCACTCATCGTTGCGACCGTCGTTCCGGTTCTTGCCGGTTCCCCGCTCATCTGCTCGCGTTTCGACATCGGCACGGCGTCGTCGCTGCCATGGAATGTCGGGACGAACTGGAAAGGGATGCTCGACAGCTACGACCGTTCTCGACTCACTACGGACACGCTGGCGTTGCTGACCGAGATGACGCCCATCCTCGTGAGGATGGAAACCCTGCGGCGCGCAGCGCTGTACGCGACGACCGACAAGCAGGCTGCGGACAAGCTGCTGACGGCGCTCGCGACGCGAGCGAAGGCAGCGGGGCCGAACGGCAAGATTGATGCACTATCGCTCTTCGACGCTGGGTACCTGGCGGAGAGCTATAGGCAGGCGGATCCGATCAACGGGATTACCGGTGCGCTGGCGTCCGCGATCGACGGGCGCGCCATGGTCGAGAGAAGCCTCGAGCTGCGCGGCGGCGACCCCGCCATCGCGTTCGCGGCGTCGCTCATGACCGAAGGCGCAAGCCATGCGGCTCATGTCCGGAAAGCGCAAGAGGGCGCGAAGGCCGATCAGCTGCTCGCGAAGAATCTGTCGCAGATCAATCACTGAAGGATCTCGGCGGGGCTGAAGCCCCGCCTCCACGACAGCAGAGAGGTCCGCGGCGATCCCTCGCCAGTTGTGGAGGCGGGGCTTCAGCCCCGCCGGTCCGCGACTTGCCTCCGCTCGCCTGTCTCAGAACTGCACCCTGATTCCCAGCTGAATCTGCCGCGGATTCCCCGGCAGGTTGTTCAGCAGCAGCTGCCCGAAGCGCGTGGACGTCGGGACCTGATCCGTGAGCTGCAGGAAATTCGGATTCGTCGGCGCCCCGAACCCGCAATCCGATGTGATCGGTGCGGCGCAGTAGTTCGTCACCTGCGTGCCCGACAGCTCGATGTTGTCCCAGTTGAACAGGTTGAACGCCTCGAACGTAAAGAGCACACGCTTGTCCGCGGCAAAGCTCAGACCCCACTGAGCGCGAAGGTTGACCTCCTTGATCGCTTCGTTGCGGAAGGCGTTGCGCTCGAACGAGATGCCTGGCGCGCTATACGGTCGATCGGTGTTGATGCGATCGCCGTTGCCGACGCCCGTGTCGGTGCCGAGCGTGGCATCAATCGGCCGCCCCGAGAAGGCGCGGAAGCTGGTAGTCACGTCCACGTGGCGCGGCAGGAAGAACAAGACGTAGCCGTTGAACTGGTGACGCCGGTCCATGCGCGCCGGTCCCCATTCCGGCCCCATGTCGAACGAGTTCGCGGCGAGCTGTCCGCCCGAATCGCGCTCGTTGTCGTCATCGGACATCGACTTGCTGAGCACGTAGTTGAGCGACACCTGGCCCCACGATTTGCGTGCACGCGTGGTGAAGGCGACGGCGTTGTACTCGGACTTGGCGGTCGATTCGCGCACCTGCACGGAACCCAGCGTCGTCAGCGGCCGCGGCACGCCCGAGGTAATGCCAAAGAACGGCCGCTCCGCGACGTCGCCGGGACGAGTCGTCGGCGCCGGGAGGTTCAGTTCGCGGTTGCGCTGCAGATGGTCGGTCTTGACGTAGATGTATTCGACGCCGCCCGTGAGGCCAGGCAGGAACTCGCGCTCGAAGCCGACACCCGCCTGCGTGGCGCGAGGATTCTTGTAGTCCTGATCGATCACGATTGGCTGCGCGCCGAAGTACGGATTCACCGAAAGGCCGAGCGCCGCGGCGACTTGTATCAGCTGGTCGGGCGTGATCTCGGGCAGGTTGCCGAGGCTGGAATCATTGAGGTCGATGCCAATCAGCTTCAACTGATCGTAGACCGTGCTATTTGGATTGCCTGCCGGCACCGTGAGCGGGAGCTGCAGCGACAGGTCGCCCGCGGGCACCCGGAAGTTGTTCATCGGCGCCGCCAACAGCAGCGCCGGCGTGCGCGCGTAATAGATGCCGCTGTAGCCGCGAAGGACCGTGCGGCCATCGTTGCCAAGGTCCCACGCAAAGCCGACGCGCGGCCCGAACTGCGAGTACTGATCGGGAATGTTCGTTGGATCGACAGTGCGGCCGAGCGGGAATGTGAAGCCTTGCACCGCGTTCAGCATGAAGTCGTTGTTCGCTTCGGGCGTCGGATTCGAGGCGCCCTCCCAGCGCAGGCCGTAGTTGATGGTGAAGTTCGGCCTGATCTTCCACGCGTCCTGCGCGAATAACGCGATCTCGTCGGTCGGGAATTCAAGGCGCAGGTTGCCGAGCTGTCGGAGGTAGGTGACGTCCCTCGAGTCGAACCGATCGGCGATGGTGCCGCCGACGCTGAGGATGTCGAGGTGCGTCGCTGTATCGGTTCCCGAGATGATGAAGCGGCCGAACTGGTTGAACCCGAACGTCTGGTCGACGAAGACGTGGTTGTACTCGAGCCCGGTCTTGATCGAGTGGGCGCCCGCGATCCAGGTCAGGTTGGCCGCCGCCTGCGTCCGCCAGTCGAACTGTTTGTTGGGCAGGAACGACACCGCGCCCCACCGCCCGATCACCGATTCCACCGTCGGCAGCAGCGGATCGTTGGCCTCGCGCGGACGCTCCTCGCGCGTGTACTGCCCGCGCGCTTCGAACAGCAGGTTCGTGCCGAGCGCGCTCGTGTACTGGCCGACCAGCGTATTGGTATTGTCCTTTTCGGTGCCGTTGTTCGTGAGCGCGCTCACTGTGTTCGGATCGAGCGCGTTGCCGGTGGCATTGGCATTGAGCGCCCTGTTGTGGCTGTAGCTGTACCGCACGCTGAGGCGATTGGCACCCGCGAGCTGGAAGTCGACGCGACCCAGTACGGTCTGCGCGTCGTTGGTCGTTTCGAATGGCTCTTCCTGACTTTTTGAAGAAGTCGAACGCTTCCTGGCTGGCCGGCACCGGCGTGAAGCCGGCCAGACGATCGAACAGCACCTGCCGGGTGTTCTCGAACAGCTGCTGTTCGTAGGCGCCGAAGAAGAAGGCTTTGTCCTTGCTGATTGGTCCGCCGATCGATCCGCCGAACTGCTGCTGCGTCGGAGCGGCGGCCTGGCCGAAGGCGTTGTCTTCGGCCCAGTCGCGGTTGCGGTTCACATAGAACGCGGAGCCGTTGAGCCGGTTCGTGCCCGACTTGGTGATCGCGTTGACCAGCCCGCCGGTGGAGCGCCCGAACTCGGCAGAATAGCCGGCAGCCACGACCTGGAACTCCTGAATCGACTCAAGCGGCACGGTGAACGCGTTGTTCGACCGCTCGCCCCCGCGGATGCCGCCGAAAAACGGCTCGTTGTAGTCGGCGCCGTCGACGCTCACGTTGGCGTTGATGCCGCGCTGCCCTGCGAACGAGAGCTGGCCGCGCGAGGGATCGACCTGAACAGTCGGTGTCGAGCCGATGAAATCCTGGAACCGGCGACCGTTGATCGGCAGGTTCTTGATCGCGTCTTCGTCAACGGTCGTGGTGCGCACGGTGGCGCTTGTTTCGACGAGGGGCGACTGACTGGTCACCTGGACGGTCTCGGAAACAGCGCCCACCTGCATGACCACGTTCACGGTCAGCGTGGCGCCGACGGTAAGAATGACGGTGCGTTTGGAGGTCGTGAAGCCGGACAACTCAGCAGAAAGCTCGTAGGTGCCCGGCGGAACCAGCGAGAGTGAATAGAGGCCTTCGGCGTTCGAGACCGCCGTCCGCATGTACCCGGTGGCCGCGTTGGTGATCGTGACAGTGGCGCCAGGCAACACGGCGTCCTGAGCATCGGTCACCACGCCGGTCACTTGCGCGGTCGTCGCTTGCGATTGCGCATGAGCGGAAATCGCCATGGCCGCACAGACGAGCAGTGCAGCCGCAAAGGAAAGCAGCCTTCTCACGTTCTCTCCTCCAAAGAAACTGCGGGGGCGTGGCGCGTGCGATACCGGTCACAACCGGAACCGCACCGCGCGGAGCCTTGCCAGTGTAGTCGTGCAATGTATCGAAAGTGTTTCGGAAACCGGGGGTCGGCTCGGCGGTATAGGTCTCGCTGGCGAGGAGCGTCGAATGCGCGCCGCTCGAGTCCCTTGTCCGACCACTTTGCACTATGATTCGCCGGATGTCGTCCCCATCCCGCACGGCTGAGCAGCGCATCGCCGAATTGGGCCTCGAATTACCGACACCTCGAGGACCCGGCGGCGTTTATCAACCGGTGATCGTGAGCGGTCGCCTCGCGTATGTGTCGGGGCACGGACCGCTCCGCTCGGACGGATCGTACATTTCCGGGCGCGTTGGCGCCGATCTGGATGTCGCCGCCGGCCGCGCGGCGGCGCGGCAGACCGCTCTGGCGATCCTCTCTTCCCTTCGGGTGGCGCTGGGCAGCCTGGATCGAGTCTCGCGAGTGGTGAAGCTGCTTGGCATGGTGCAAGCCACCCCCGAGTTCGGCGATCACCCCGCCGTGATCAACGGCTGTTCGGAGCTGTTTGCGGACATCTGGGGGTCGGATCGCGGCGTCGGCGCCCGGAGTGCAGTCGGGTTCATCTCGCTGCCGCAAGCGATCGCCGTCGAAATCGAAGGCATCTTCGAGATTGACTGACGTGACCGACGCCTGGTGGGCGATCGCCGACGTCGCGGATGTCCCGTCGCCAGCCCTCGTGATCTATCCGGATCGCGCCGACGAGAATTTGCGCCGGATGATTGCCATCGCTGGTGACGTCGCGCGCCTGCGCCCGCACATCAAAACGCACAAGCTGGCGCCGCTCGTCGATGCGCACGTCGTGCGCGGCATCCGCCGATTCAAGTGCGCCACGATTGCCGAGGCGGAGATGGTGGCGCGCGCAGGCGCATCAGATGTCCTCTTCGCCTACCAGCCTGTCGGACCGAATGTCCGCCGCCTCGTTGAGCTCGCCCTCGCGTTTCCCGACGTTTCCTTCTCGGCGATCGTTGATGACGAAACGACGGCAGCGCGTATTTCGGACGCGGCGCACCAGGCGGGGGTGACGCTAGGCCTGTGGCTGGACCTCGACGTCGGCATGCATCGCACGGGCGTGCCGGCGGGGGCGCTGGCGAGCCGCTTGTATCGCCAGATCACGACGCTGCGCGGTGTGACGCCTCGTGGGCTGCACGCGTATGACGGTCACCTCCGCGATCGCGACATCGCCGTCCGTACCGAACAGGTCAACGAGGCGTTCGCGCCGGTCGCGGCGCTCCGGAAACACCTGATCGCGGAGGGTCTCGACGTCCCGTCCGTGGTCGCGGGCGGCACGCCGACGTTCCCGGTGCACGCGCGACGCGATGACGTGGACCTCAGTCCCGGAACGTCCGTTCTCTGGGACGCAGGGTATGCGACGCAGCTGCCGGATCTCGACTTCCTCGGCGCAGCGCTCGTGCTCACGCGCGTCGTCAGCAAGCCGGGCGACGGCCGTGTGTGCATCGATCTGGGGCACAAGGCCATCGCGTCGGAAGGGCCGCACCCTCGCGTGCTGCTGATCCAACCCGAGGCGATCGGACGGCCTGCGCAGACGACGGTGCTTGGAGCGCCGATTCTCGATGCGACCTTCATCGGGCACAGCGAAGAGCATCTCGTGTTCGAAACGCCTTCCGCCGCGTCGCTGAACGTCGGCGACGCCCTTTACGGCATCCCGTGGCACGTCTGCCCGACGGTCGCGCTGCACAGCGAGGCGGTGGTCGTCCGCAATCGGCACGCGGTCGATCGCTGGCGGATCACGGCGCGCGAACGCCGCCTCACGATCTGAGATCGCGCCGTCATGCCTCTTCCGGATGCGGCGCGCCTTCCGCTTCTGGCCATCCTCGCCGTGCTGGCGATCGTCGTCTTGATCGCACGCATTCGGCTTCATGCCTTCCTCTCGATCACGGTGGTCTCGCTCGTACTTGGCCTCGCCGCCGGCATGGCCCCTGCCGCGGCGGTTCGTGCGTTTCAAGACGGCGTGGGCGCGACGCTCGGCTTCATCGCCGTCGTCATCGGCCTCGGCAGCATCTTCGGCAAGCTCCTCGCGGAGTCCGGCGCGGCGCAGGTCGTCGCGACGACCGTCGTCAATGCGGTCGGCGCGCGCGCCTTACCGTGGGCGGTCGCAGCCCTCGGCTTCATCATCGGCCTGCCGGTCTTCTTCAGCGTTGGCCTCGTGCTGCTCTTCCCCATCATCGCGGGCCTTGCTGCGACGTCCGGGCAACCGCTGTTGTCGCTCGCCCTGCCGCTGGTCGCGGGCTTGTCGGCCTCACACGGCCTCGTCCCGCCACATCCTGGCCCGTTGGCGGCAATCGACCGTGTCGGTGCGGATACGGGGCGTACGATCGTGTTCGCGATTGTGTGTGCGCTTCCGGCAACGATCCTCGGCGGCCCGCTGGCGGTCCGGCTCCTGCGACCGGTCAGTACGGCTGGACCGGCCGACACCTCGGGCTCGTCATCGATTGGATCGACCCGGCGACCGGGGTTTCTGATTAGCGCTGTGACGATCCTGTTACCCGTGCTGCTGATGCTCTCGGCGACGATCGTCGACGTTCTGCTGGCCCTCGACTCGGGGATCAGACGATGGGTGGATTTTGCCGGCAGCCCTTCGGTGGCGATGCTGCTTGCCACCTTGATGGCGGTACGCGTCTTTGGAACGAGCTGTGGCTTTTCGCTGAGCACGATACTTCGTTTCGTGGAGGAGTCGCTGGCTCCGATCGCAAGCGTGCTCCTGATCGTCGGCGCCGGTGGGGGCTTCGGACGCGTACTCGAACAGGCGGGCGTCGGCCAGGCAATCGCCGCGGCGGCGTCCGGGCTTCCTGTGCCGACGCTCGTCGCGGCGTGGGTGCTGGCGGGGCTGCTGCGCATCGCCGTCGGCTCCGCCACGGTCGCCGCGACGACCGCGGCCAGCCTGATCGCGCCCATCGCGGCCACCGATCCGTCGACGAGCCGCGAACTGCTCGTCGTGGCGATCGGCGCCGGCTCGATTGTGGCATCTCACGTCAACGATGGCGGCTTCTGGCTCGTCAAGGAATTCCTCGGTCTCGACGTTGGTCAGACATTGCGATCGTGGACGGTGATCGAGACAATCATCTCGGTCACGGGCCTGTGCGCAGCGCTGCTCCTGAACGCCTTGAACCTCTGATCCCGGCGCCCTGACCCCTTCGACACCGAAACTCCTGAGACCTGATCCCCCATGTTGCTATTCGACGCCCATCTCGATCTCGCCATGAACGCCATCGAATGGAATCGCGATCTCTCGCGACCGATCGAGGAGATCCGCGCACGCGAAGCGCACATGCACGATCGGCCGGACCGCCGTCACGGAACAGTGAGCTTTGCGGAGATGCGCCGCGGGCGCATTGGCCTGTGCGTCGCGACCCAGATTGCGCGGCATGTGAAGCGGACGAACACCCTGCCGGGCTGGCACTCGCCCGAACAGGCGTGGGCCATGACGCAGGCGCAGCGCGTCTGGTACGGCGAGATGGAGCGGCGTGGCGAGATCGTCGCCATCACGTCGCGCGACGCGCTCGATCGTCATCTCGGACGGTGGATGAACGCGCCAGAAACGTCAGGCGACCACCTGCCGATCGGCTACGTGCTCAGCCTTGAGGGCGCCGACTCGATCGTGACGCTCGGACATCTGGAGCGAGCGTATCAGGACGGCTTGCGCGCGCTCGGTCCCGCCCACTACGGACCTGGCACGTACGCTCAAGGGACGGACGCGACGGGCGGCATCGGAGCCAAAGGACGCGAGCTCCTTGCGGAGATGGAGCGCCTCGGCATGATCCTCGATGCCACCCATCTGTGCGACGACAGCTTCTGGGAGGCCCTGGACGCGTTCCACGGGCCCATCTGGGCGAGCCACTCCAACAGCCGGGCGCTCGTGCCGCACAACCGCCAGTTCAGCGACGATCAGATCCGCGCGCTCGTCGCGCGCAACGCTGTCATCGGCGTAGCGCTCGACGCGTGGATGCTTGTGCCCGACTGGCGCCGCGGGCAGAGCACGCCCGAGGGGATGGGCGTGACCCTGCGTACCGTTGTCGATCACATCGATCGGATCTGTCAGGTCGCGGGCGACGCGAGGCACGTCGGCATCGGGAGCGACCTGGACGGTGCGTACAGGCCGCGAGCAGACCGCCGCGGATCTCTCGACCATTGCGGATCTCGCGAGATTGCCCGCCCTCCTCGCCGAGCGTGGCTACACCCCCGCGGACGTGACGAACATCACGCACGGGAATTTCGTGGAATTTCTGCGGCGCGCCTGGGATGAGGGACCTTAGGCCTTTGTCCTTCGTTCCTCGTCCTTCACCGCTCGTCCTTCGTGCTCGGCCAGCCGGCTCGCCAGCCCTGACAGATCCAGGACCAGCCTCACCGGGTCGGTCGCGTTCATCACCCGCAGTTGACCGGATTCCCGCTCGACGGCAGCCGCCAGCTCCTCGATCGCCCTGAGGCCGGCGCTGCTCATGTAGTCGACCCCGCTCAGATCGAGCGCCAAACGATTGACGCCCTGGCCGAGGACTCCCTCCCCGACCTGCTTCAGTAAAGCCGCCCCGTTGTGGCCGATCCGCCCCTCCAACCTAAGGATGGTTTCCCCATCCTCGACGGTTGACGTGGCGTCGAATCGCCACGTCTGGCGCGCATTCCGTCCCCCAGCAGTCGCCATGAGTCCCGTTTGATACGAAGCGGTCCGACCACTGACGGGTCGCCGCCGCGGCACTATAGCACCCCCGTTTTGCTGTGCTAGAGTGCCCAGGGAAACTTTCCCCACCAACTTTCTGACGGTCCCTGTGTATTTCTCCCAGGACGCTGAAGACGCGGCGTTGGTTGCCCGCTCGGTGAAGGGCGACGCCGCCGCCTTCGAGGTGCTGGTCGAACGTTACCAACGGGTGCTCTACACCGTGGCTTTCAGAATGCTCGGAAATCCGGATGACGCCAGGGACGCCCTGCAAACGTCCTTCATCAAGGCCTACGAACGGCTGGCGACGTTTGATCCCGAGCGCCGGTTTTTCAGCTGGATGTACCGCATCGTGATGAACGAGTGCCTGAATCTGATTCGCGATCGCCGACCGGAAGAGATGCTGACCCCGGCGCTCGCCGCGGTGGGCAGCCCGTTCGAGACCGCGGCCTCGCAGGAGCGGCGAGCGCAGGTCCAGGCCGCGATCCTCCAGCTTTCCCCAGACTATCGGGCCGTTGTCGTCCTTCGCCACTTCGCCGGCCTGTCATACGACGAGATGGCGGAGGCGCTCGGCGTCCCGTCGAAGACGATCAAGTCGCGGTTGCATACGGCTCGCCAGCAGTTGGGCGAGCTGCTTCTTGGATGGAGGACGGCATGACGCTCCGTCCGGAGATCGAGGCGCTGCTCCAGGCACGCATCGACGGCACGCTCACCGACGAGGAACGCAACGAGTTCAATCGCCTGTTCGCGACCGATCGCGACGTCCGTGCCCGGGCCGCCGAGGTCGACGACTTGGCGGAGATGATCGATGTCCTGGGCGATGTCGACCCTCCCGCCGGCTTGACCGAGCAGATTCTCTCCGCGGTCGCGGCGCGCCGCGTCAGCCCGCCCGGTGAACACACCGCACGCATGGCAACGTTCGAATCGAAAGCCACTCGCGCCGCTCATTCAGGAGCGCGCATGGACGGAGGAACCGTGATGGGCAAGAAGGTGATGTGGGGGCTCGCCGCTGCAGCCGTGATCGCGCTCGCCGTGCTCAATTACACCGGCGTGCTGCCGCCCACCGATGGGATCGAAGGGACCGTTGGCGCCGCCAAGCGATACCAGGCGAAACAGATCGGCGACGCGGACGTGGCGCTTGGCGACACGAGCGCGCAGGCGTTCGTGCAGAGCGAAGCGTTCGAGCAGATGATGCGCGACAGCAACGTTCGTCAGCTGCTATCGAATGAAGCGGCGCGCCAGATGCTGGCCAAGGCCGAGCTGCGCGCGGTGCTGGCCACCCCCGGATTGGCACAAGCACTCGCCAACCCCAGCCTGCAACAGGCGCTGGCGAGCGCCGACTTCCGCGCCGCGGTCAGCGGGCCCGGATTTGCCGCGGCACTGGGCCAGCCGCAGCTGAGCGCCGCGTTGAGCGCACCCGGCGCGGCCGTCGCGCTGGCCAGTCCGAGCTTCCGGGCTGCGCTTGGGGATCCAGGCTTTGCTCAGGCGTTGGGCTCCCCCAAGCTCGCGTCCGCACTGGTCAGCCCGGGAGTTGCGGCAATGCTTGGCAGCCAGGCACTGAGTAATGCCCTCGCCAAGGCATCACCGTCCGCGGTCCTCGCGAACCCGGCATTCAGCTCGCTGAATGCCGCCGGGCTTTCACAGGCGCTGACGAATGCGGCATTCGCAAAGGCGTTCTTGAATGCCGACTTCCGCGCGCTCCTCGCGAACCCCGGCTTCGCGTCGGCGCTTGGGACGCCGCAGCTGCACTCCGCGCTCGCCGCGCCGGGTCTCGCGGCCGCTCTCGCGCAGCCGGCCCTGGCGGCGGCGCTCGCAAATCCAGGATTCGCGGCGGCGCTGCACAACGCGGACTTCGCAAAGGCGCTCGCGAGCCCCGGGCTGGTGGGAGCGCTTGCGAACCAAAGCTTCGCTTCGGCACTAGCGAGCCCCGGCTTCGCACATGCCCTCGCGAATCCCTCGTTCGCATCAGCGCTCGCGAACAATCCTGGCTTCGGGGCGGCTCTGGCCAACCCCGGCTTCGGGGCGGCTCTCCGTCAGGCGCAATAGGCGCTTAACCTGGAGGGGCAATTGAAGCCGTAGTCGCCTGACCACCGTGCGGCGCCGCCTGGCGCCATCGCTCCCCGAAATGCCGGTTGTCAGGCCGGCCCGGCCCGGACATCCTCGAGCGAATGAGGATGCTCCGGGTCGCGCCATGTACGCGCCCCTCTTGTTCCGGCACTCTTGAGACTGCTCCAACGTCTTCACCGTGCCTGTCACCTGGGACGAGTGGTAGCATGGGGCCACCTCGTCCATTGATGCGCGCGTTTCGGCTGGTCTGCTCTTTTCTCCTCCCGGCTCTGTTCGGCCTCGGCACCCTCGCCCCGTCGGTTGCTGTCGCGCAGCTCACCGAGCAGCACACCCCGGGCCTGCGCCTTCTGTACATCGACGGCAGCGAAGCGTTCCTGGTCCCGCACGCGACCCGTACGGCGCTGAACTCCCTGCGGTTCCAGAAGAAGCTGTTCGAGTTCGACCCGAAGGGGGACGTCACGGTCCTGCTCGTGGACTTATCTGACAAAGGGAACGCCGGCGCGTCTACGGTGCCGAACGATCTCGTCACGGTCCAGATCGCGCCCATCGCCTATATCTTCGAGACGATCGCGACCAACGAACGCATGAACACGCTCATGAATCACGAGCTGGTACACATCGCGACGATGGACCAGTCGGCGGCGCGCGACCGGACGTTCAGGCGCCTTTTTCTCGGCAAGGTCCTGCCGGTCGCCGAGCAGCCGGAATCGATCCTCTACTTCTATCTGACGTCGCCGCGGGTCGCCGCACCGCGGTGGTTTCACGAGGGGATCGCCGTTTTTGTCGATACCTGGATGGCGGGCGGTCTCGGGCGGGCGCAAAGCGGCTACGACGAGATGGTCTTCCGCTCGATGGTCAAAGACGACGCGCCGTTCTATGACCCGCTGGGTCTGGTGTCCGAAGGGACGAAGGTCGACTTTCAGCTCGAGACGAACTCATATCTCTACGGCACGCGCTTCATGACGTGGCTGGCGCGCCACTATTCGCCCGAGAAGGTGATCGCCTGGACGGCGCGTCGAGATGGCAGCCGCCCCTACTACTCGTCGGCGTTCCGCCAGCAGTTCGGCATTGGCTTATCCGAGGCGTGGGCCAACTGGGTAAAGGACGAGCACGCCTTCCAGCAGGCCAACCTGGCAGCGATTCGCCAGTATCCGGTCACGCCGTACCGCGACGTCACGACGCGTCCGCTGGGATCCGTCTCGCGTGCGTACTATGACGATAAGTCCGGAAAGATCTACGCCGCGTTCAATTACCCGGGCGTCGTCAGCCATGTAGGCGCTATCGACGCGAGGACCGGCGCGATCGAGCGCCTCGTGGCGATCAAGGGCCCGGCCATGCACACCGTGGCCTCGCTCGCCTGGGATCCCGACGCCCGGATGCTCTTCTATACGACCGACAACAATGCCTGGCGCGATCTGGTGCGCCTCGACCCCGCCACCGGCAAGACGCACCTGCTGCAGAAGGACGCGCGCATCGGCGACGTCGTCTACAGCCGCGCAGAGAAGTCGCTCTTCGGCATTCGCCATCTGAGCGGCATCTGCACGCTCGTCCGCATACCCGCTCCCTACACCCGATGGGAGCAGCTGTATTCGTGGCCGTACGGCACGGTCGTCTACGATCTCGACATCTCGCACGACGGCTCGCGCATCGTCGCATCGTTCGGCAACGTTGAAGGAAAGCAGGATGTCCGCGTCATCGGTATCGAGGCACTCGTCAAGGGCGATCCAACCCCGCTAGCGCAGTTCGACTTCGGCCCGTCGGTGCCCAACAACTTCACCTTCTCGCCGGACGGCCGGTATCTCTTCGGCAGTTCGTACTACACCGGCGTGTCGAACATCTTCCGTTACGACCTCGATGCGAAGAAGCTCGACGCGGTCAGCAATTCCGAAACCGGCCTCATGCGGCCCGTACCACTCGGCGGCGATCAGCTTCTGGTGTTTCGCTTCACCGGGCGCGGCTTCGTGCCAACGATGATCGAGGCGAAGCCGATCCAGGACGTCAGCCCTATTACGTTCCTCGGCGAGCGGCTGTCGGAGGAACATCCGGTCGTGCGCGACTGGAACGTCGGATCGCCGCTGGCAATCCCCTACGACTCGCTGAAACGAGACGTCAAGCCCTATGGGCTACTCGGGAACCTGCGCCTCGAGTCGATCTACCCCATCGTGCAGGGCTACAAGGACACAGCCGCGGTGGGCGCGCGCGTGAACTTCTCCGACGCCGTGCGTCTGAACCGCGCAAGTGTCATGGCGTCGGTCACTCCGGGACAAGACCTGCCATCGAGCGAGCGGATGCATCTGAAGGCCGAGTACCAGCGGTACGACTGGCGCGGCTATGGGGAGTGGAACAACGCAGACTTCTACGACCTCTTCGGCCCGACAAAGGTCGGCCGGAAGGGCTACGTCCTTGGGCTCGGACACACGAACACGCTGATCTACGACGAGCCGAGACGGCTGGAGCTCGATCTCGACGGCAGCTTTTCAGGCAATCTCGATCGCCTGCCGGAATACCAGAACGTCCCGGTGGACGTCGAACGACTGACCACGCTGGACGCGATGTTGAAATTCACCGACGTCCGCAATTCCCTCGGCAATGTCGACGACGAGACGGGCGTGAAGTGGAACGTGAACGCGCAGGGCTACGTTGTCGACGGAACCTTCATCCCGCGGTTCCGCGCCGACTACCACCGGGGGTTTGCGCTGCCGCTCGGTCACTCCTCGGTGTGGTTCCGCGAATCGGCGGGGTTTTCGCCGAGAGATCGCTCCCAGCCCTTCGCCAATTTTTTCTTTGGCGGCTTCGGCAACAACTATGTCGATCACGGAGACGAGAAGCGCTATCGCGAGTATTATGCGTTTCCCGGCGCGGACCTGAACGAGATCGGCGGACGCAACTACGTCAAGTCCACCGTCGAGCTGAACCTGCCGCCGTGGCGTTTCCAGCGTGCGGGGAGACCCGGGTTCTACGCGACGTGGATGCGTCCGGCGATGTTCGTGACGGGATTGGCCACGAATCTCGACGATAAGGCCGTGCGACGCACCGCGGTTGACGCCGGGGGTCAGCTCGATTTCCGATTCACGATGCTTTCGGTCCTCGACATGACGCTATCGGTCGGCGGCGCGATCGCCTTTGAGGACGGCCACCAGCCCCGTCGCGAGGCCATGATCTCCCTGAAGATTCTTCGCTAGCCATGACGATCGCCATCGCAGTCCTTCCGGCGTTCGTCTTCCTGGGCGCGCTGCTGCTGATGGATAGCTTCAAGCTGGTCCGGCCAGCCTCAGTGGGGCTCGCAATCGCCTACGGAATGGCTGCAGCCATCGCGTGTGAAGCGCTGCACGTCCGGCTGATATCGTCCGCTATCGATCTCAGCGTCCTGACGCGATACATCGCGCCGGTTACCGAGGAAACAGCCAAGGCGCTCTTCGTCGCGTTTCTGATCCTCAGGCGGCGAGTGGGCTTTGTCGTGGATGCGGCCGTTCAGGGATTTGCCGTCGGCACCGGCTTCGCCGTGTTCGAGAATTTCGGTTACCTGCGGGAGGCCGGGAACGCGCCGTTGTTGTTATGGGTGGTGCGTGGCCTGGGGACCGCGGTGCTACACGGAGCGACCACCGCGGTCGTGGCGATGGTCGCCAAGACGATCGCCGACCGGAAGCCCGAACGGGCGATACTGGCAATCGTTCCCGGCTGGGCCGTCGCCGTCGTCGTGCACTCCATCTACAATCACCTGCTCGTCTCGACGCTCATCGCCACGGCACTTCTGCTGCTGATCCTGCCGCTCCTCGTGATCGCCGTCTTCGAGCGCAGCGATCGTGCGACGCGCGAGTGGGTGGGCGCCGGGCTCGACCTCGATATCGAGCTTCTGCAGCTGGTGGTGTCCGAGCATTTCCAAATGACCCGGTTCGGGAGCTACCTGCGCGAGCTGCGCTCGCATTTCGATGGGCCTGTCGTTGCCGACATGTTTTGCCTCCTTCGGCTGGAGCTGGAGCTCTCGGTCCAGGCCAAGGCGCGATTGATCGCGCGGGGCGCCGGCCTGGAGATGCCGGTGGACGACGACCTGCATGCCTCGCTCTCGGAGCTCGCGTATCTGCGCCGCTCGATCGGACGCACCGGCCTGCTGGCATTGAAACCGCTGCAGGTGACGTCGCACCGCGACGACTGGCACAGATTCATGCTGTCGCAGGCTGGCGTTCGCGCTCGCATCAAGGGAAAGGTCCGGCATTCCCGCCGTGTGAGCTGACATCATGCCTGGATTGAGTCGTGCCATCGGGTTGCTGGTCGCTGTGCTCGCTGCGGTCCAGGCGCCGTCCGCCGGCCGCGCAACGCTCGTCGCGCAAGGCGGCCTGAACGAACCCTTCGGCGTTGCCTTCGCCCCGAACGGCGACACTTACATCGTCGAAATGGGCGGACACCGCGTCAGCGTGCTCGATCGCACCGGCCGCCTGCGAGCGTTTGCCGGAACCGGTGAGCCGGGGTTGTCCGGCGATGGCGGACCGGCGAGTCAGGCGAGATTCAACAGCCCGCATCACCTTGCCTTCGGTCCCGACGGCGCGTTGTACGTGGCAGACACTCAGAACTTCTGTGTGCGCCGGATCGATCTGACCACCGGCGTGATCACGCGGATCGTCGGGACAGGCGTGAAGGGATTCGCGGGCGATGGCGGACCGGCGGTGGACGCGCAGTTCGGTGGCATCTTTGCGATCGCCTTCCGCGGATCGCTCCTCTATCTCTGCGACCTTGGCAATCGCCGCATCCGCGCGGTCGATCTCACGAACGGCATTGTAAAGACGGTTGCCGGCAACGGCGAGAAGGGCGTGCCCGTTGATGGCCAGCCGGCGCTGGAGCAGCCGCTGGTCGACCCGCGTGCGGTTGCCGTCGATGCTGGCCGCAACCTCTACATCCTCGAGCGTGAGGGCCATGCGTTGCGTGTGGTGGATACGAACGGCCGAATTCGCACTGTCGCCGGCACCGGTGCACCCGGGTTCTCGGGTGACGGCGGGCCTGCCAGGTCTGCGGAGCTCAATGGCCCGAAGCACATCTCAATCGACGACAACGACCAGAGCGTGCTGATCACCGACACCGAGAACCACGCGGTGCGACGCTATTCACCAGCCGATGGGACGATCTCGCGCGTCGTCGGAACGGGCAAGCTGGGATCGGGAGGGCTGGACGGGCCGGCGGCACAGTGCGAGCTGAACCGGCCGCACGGCGCACAATTGCTGCCGCACTCCCGCGCCATTTACGTCTCAGACAGTGAGAATCATCGAATTGTCAGAGTCGATCCGTAAAAATCCGAGCAAACCGCTCACCGCTCACAGCTGACGTCCGGAGCTCGCCGTTCGACACTTCGAGCTCGTAGCTCGCAATTCGGCGTTCAGAGCTCGTCACTCGCAGCTCACTCGTCGTTCACGCCCGCGTGCTCGCGGCTGGGATCCGTGTCATCAGATCCTGCAGTTCGCCCGGATTCTCGCAGCCGATCGTGAAGCAGTCGAGCACGTCCTGCGCCAGCGCATATTGCAACGCCTCGTCGCGCTTCCCGCGCAGCTGACCGGCGCCGAGAATCTTCATTCCGATGATGCCCTTGCCGCGCTGCTTCATCTTGCGCAGAACGGAGATGACCGTCGCGGGATCGGCGTCCATGGCGACGCCGGCAGGATTCAGTCTCGCCAGATCGACTTCGACCCAGTCGGTGTCAGCCGCTACCTTCAACGCGCCAAGATCGTGGCAAGAGACGCCATGGGCGCGGATGATGCCCTTCTGCTTCGCCTCAGAAAGAACGGTCATGGCGCCGGCCTTCTCCTGCGGCCAGTTCGCGTTGAGCATGCAGTGCAGGAGCACGATGTCGAGGTGATCGGTGCCGGCCTCCTTGCGGAAGCGATCGAGATCGGCCCACATCTCTTTCTCGGTATCGGCGTGGGTCTTGGTAAGGATCACGACCTGGTCCCGCTTCACGGTCTTCAACGCGAGCCTGGCATGCGGGTGACTGCCGTACTGATCGGCCAGGTCCCAGAACCGTAGTCCGTTGTCGACGCCCTGCACCAGCAGGTCGGACAGCCCCTGATCGCCCATCGTTCGAATCTGGTTGGAACTGTGGTTCACGCCGTTGGTGCCAGTCCCCTGCGCCAGACGCGATACCTTGATGCCGGTCTTGCCGAGCGTCACGACATCCTGCGCGTTCTTCGGCGTGCTGGCGGCGTAAAGGTGATAGGGAAACTTGTCGAGGCTGACGAATGCGCCGGCCGCTGCTGCGCCGTAACGAAGGAACTCGCGACGCTTCATGGGGACCCCCTTCGGCTCCAATTTGTCCGATTCTGAGCGTTTTATCACGATCGCGCGGGAACTGTACCTGCGCCGCGCGTGTTCGCGGTCACGGCAGCAGCGCGACTTGAGGTGACGGAAGGAGAGCCCTGCTTCAGTCGGGCCAACAAGCCCAGCCTGAAAGCGTCGGCCTGCAGACGCGCCGCCGAACATGGCCGACTAAAGTCGGGCCCTACTGCTTCAACAACAGCCACACAAACGCGGATAACCCGATCGCTGAAATCGCGCGACGGACCCAGATCTGTGCGACGCGCTGCGCGAGCCACGCGCCGCTGTAGCCGCCGATGAGCCCGCCGGCCGCAGTGGCGACCGCAAACGGCCAATGCACCACGCCGCTGAACGAAAAGATCAGCGCGGCGACGGCATTGATGCAGAGCGCACCCCAGTTCTTGAGGCCATTCATCCGATGGATGTTCGTCAGCCCCATGGCGCCGAGCACGGCGAGCATGAGGATCCCGATGCCCGCGCCAAAGTAACCGCCGTAGACGCCCACGCCAAACTGGTACAGCAGGTGGACCGCCGGTGGTGGCGGCAGCGGGGTTCCCGGCACGTCGAAATGTTTGGTGTCCCGCCGTTGCCGCAGCCTGCGGCTAATCGGACCCTGCCCCATGAACAGTACTGTGGCGACGAGGACGAGGAATGGTACGACGCGCTCGAATCGGTCCGACGGCGTCCAGAGGAGGAGGAGCGCACCGGAAGCGCCGCCGAGCACGCTGGGTAGCGCGAAGCGCGCCGCCCAGGAGCGGGCGCCGGAGACTTCGGCGCGGTAGGCCCAGAGGCTGGCAATGGCACCCGGCCAGAGCGCGACCGTGTTGGTCGCATTGGCCACGAGCGGTGGCACACCGAGCGCGACGATTGCCGGGAATGAAACGAGAGTACCGCCGCCGGCAATGGCATTTATCGCGCCCGCGGCGGCACCCGCCGCGAGCGCGAGAAGAAATCCGACGGGGGAAGAGGCCGGCACGCGCGACGATCATCGCACGCGCCGGTAGGCTGTGTTATCCGCGATCGATCGTGGCGAAAAAGCTCTGCTCACCGCGCTGCACGAGGAGGAGGTCCGGACGGCCATTCCTGCTCACGACCGCCTGTCGCAACTCGCCGGCAGAGCGAACGTTCTTGCCGTTCGCCTGCCGGATGACGTCGCCTTCCTGTATGCCGGCCGCGGCAGCCGCGCCGTCAGGATCGACACTGGTGACCGCAAGTCCCTCAGTCGCGCGCGGCACCTCGAGTTGCTGCGCGAGGCTTGGCGTCAACGGCTGCACGGTCATGCCGAGTCCGTCTTCGCTTGGCGCGCCGCCTTCGTTCGACGCGGTCTCGTCCGCTTTCCGCTCCGCCAGCGTGACGCGGACTTGTCGCGCCTTCTGATCGCGGATCACCGTCAGCTCGGCGGTCGAGCCTGGCGCGGTAGACGAGACGAGGTTGCGGAGCTCGTTGCCGCCATCGATCGTCGTGTCATTGAACTTGGTGATCACGTCGCCGGTCTGAATCCCAGCCTCCGCTGCCGGGCTGCCTGGCGCCACCCCGTTCACGAGCGCGCCGTGCACGTCGGCCAGATGCAGGCTGGACGCAATGTCCGCCGTCACCGGCTGCACCGTAACGCCAATCATCGAGCGGCGCACATGGCCGGTCGACACCAGCTCCGTCATCACGTGCTTCGCCATCGTCGCCGGGATCGCGAACCCGATGCCGATGTTGCCGCCGCTCTGCGAAAGGATCTGCGAGGTGATGCCGATCAGCTCACCGTTGGCGGTCACGAGCGCGCCGCCGGAGTTGCCGCGATTGATCGGGGCATCTGTCTGCAGAAAGTCCTGATAGCTGCCGTCGCCGATCTCGGTCTGGCGGCCTTTTGCGCTCAGGATGCCCATCGTCACCGTCTGGCCGACGCCGAGCGGGTTGCCGACCGCAAGGACGACGTCACCGACGCGCGGGTTGCTCGAGTCGCCGAGGGCTAGGGCCGGCAGATTGTCGGCATTCACGTCGAGCACGGCGAGATCGCTCGGGGTATCGACGCCAACCACCTTTGCCGTGTACTCGCGTCCGTCGTTCAGCTCGACGCGCACGTGGTCGGCGCCTTCCACGACGTGCGCATTGGTGAGGATGTGGCCGTCGGACGAGACGATCACGCCGGAGCCGAGGCCGCGCTCACGCGGCTGCCGCCCGGGCGACGGCATCCGCTCGCCGAAGAACCGCCGGAACAGCGGATCGTCCTGAAAGTCGGTCGGCTCGGGCTGAGCCTTGCGATCGACGCGAACCGTCACTACGGCAGGCGCGACGCGGGCAACAGCGTCCGCGTACGACGTAACGGCTCCATGGATGCCGGGCCGGGGCCCCACTGCGGGCTGCCCCTGAACGGCCGCGGCCGGAGTCTCAGCCCGCGCGCCACCAGCCTGCCATCCCGCCACACCGAGCGTGGCGGCGACGAGCGCCGCACCCGTCCAGGCCGTGGCACGCCGGAACGGACGCGATTTGGAAAATTCGAATGACATGCAATCACACCTCGCGAAATGTGGGTACCAGAGGCAATGTCGGTACCAGGTAGGACGTCGCGAAGTGGGCGAATGGTCTGGCTGGCAGACGGGGGTGTGCCCTCTCTGCGCCTTACCCGAAAATCGGCGCGCTCTAGTGCGTTTGTGCCGGGGCGTCAATCCGGAGGCGGGTTGGCGCGTTCGCGAGTGTCCAGGCGGTTGCGAGCACCGTGCGAGCGACGCGCTGCAGCTTCGAGAAGTCGATGCGGCTGACCTCGTCGGATGGACGATGGTAGTCGCCGTGCAGGCCGGTGAAGAAGAAGGCGACCGGGATCCCCTTCTGCGCGTACTCGTAATGATCGCTTCGCGTGTAGATCTTTTCGGGGTCGCCTGGGGCGTCGTACTTGAAGTTGAACTTCAGGTGCAGGTAGGCCTCGTTCACGGCCACGCACGTGTCCCCCAGCTCGCGGCTGAGACGACGGGATCCCACCAGATAGACCTCGGTCGGGCCTGTCAGCTGGCTGTCGCCGGGCTGCGAGATGCCCGGGGACTTGGCGCGCCCAATCATGTCGACGTTCAGCTGCGCCACGATGCGATCGAGCGGCATGGGCGGGAAGGCGACGAGGTACTGCGCGCCCCAGCTGCCGTATTCCTCGCCGGTGTGCCAGACGAACAGCAGCGATCGCTTCGGCCGCGGCCCCTTCGCAATCGCTTCCGCCATCGTGATCAGCGCCACGACGCCTGACCCGTCGTCGTCGGCGCCGTTGTTGATGTCATCGCCGCCCTTGACACGCTTCTCGTCTGTCGTCCGGCCAAGATGATCCAGATGAGCGCCGAGCGCGACGTACTCGTTCCTCAGCGTCGCATCGGTGCCCTCCACCACCCCGACCACATTCATCGTGTGCTCGATCCGCACTGTTGTCGGCACGTCGACCGTGAGAACCTTGGAGGGATTGAGCGCGAAGGATGCACCAGGCTCGCGACGTCCTGCGCGCGAGGACATCTTGTCGCCGTTTTCGGCTTCGTCCTGAAACAGCGCCTCGACCAATCGCTTGCCGGCCGTGATTTGCGGAAGACGGTCGCGAGGCGGACTGAGGCGATCGACGACGAGCTCGCCTCGCGTGGTTTCGCGCCCCTTGTCGCGCTCCCAGTGATTCAGGTCGTACAGACGAAGGCAGTTTCACGATGCCGATCGCGCCGAGCCGTCGCGCATTGGCCTCGGGCTGTACGATAGTCGGCGTCGATGGTCATCTTCGCGAGGTCGGACGGTGTGAGTTCCTCGGGCGAGCCCGGCAGGATGACGAGCCATTTGCCTTTGACGTCGAGCCCTTCGAACGGATCGAGCTTCTTGGACTGGACGCGCCAGCCATGCCCGACGTAGACGAGCGCACCGGACACCTTGCCCGGCGAAGGTGCCAGATAGTCGTCGCCGTGCATGAACCGCGCCTCGCCCAGTGTCACCACCGCCTTCGCTGCGTCGACGGTGGTCCTGCGAATCCCGACGTCCTGAAAGTAAGTGCCGTTGTCACCAGCAGGCGTGACACCAGCCTCGCGAAGCTGCGCGCCGACGTAGTCGGCGGCGGCGCGGAAGCCCGGCGACAGCGCATCACGTCCTTCGAGCGCATCCGAGGCGATGTATTCGAGGTGGTGTCTCAGTTCGCGCGCGCTGACGTGATCGACGGGACCGAACTGATCGGTACGGTCGGCGTCGCCGATGACGGTGACATAGGAAATGCCAACCGTTACGAGCAGGGCGGCGATCAACCGACGCATGCGACAATCATGGCACACGTCATATCCTACTCGTCGCAGTGCGCGCACGATCGCGGGGACGCGACACCGAACAGTCGCCGCCGCACGCTTCGCGGGCGGCGCCGGCGTCGTGTCCGCGGAATCCGTGGATAAATTGACACCAGTGCCAACGCACACACATGCTTGACTCTGTTTCTTGACCGTGTTTCAGGGCTTGTGAAACACTGGCCGTTCCCCCAGTCGCGGTCCTGCCGGTCGTGGACGTGCACGCCGGGTGCTGGTCTTACCTGTCATGTCTCGCGTCCTACGCGTCACGCTGGCCGTGCTCACGGTTCTTGGCCTGCTGGTCCTCGCCAGCTCGTACTTCGTCTCGC
Source organism: Vicinamibacteria bacterium (assembly GCA_963800785.1). GTDB lineage: Bacteria > Acidobacteriota > Vicinamibacteria > Vicinamibacterales > JAENWD01 > JAENWD01. Next base: position 44,074 of record CAWDCH010000016.1, on the reverse strand, counting down.
AGACGCTGAACGAGTGGTTCGAGCGGGACCTGGCCGGCCGCGCCGATCTCGCGCTCGCCGGCGCGCGCGACAAGCTCGTCGAGGACTGGTCGGGCACCTCGACGACGCGGATGACGGCGCTCCTCACCGCGCTGACGCATGATGAGCGGCTGGTCGCCGCTGCGGCGTGCTCGCGCACGGGATCCCTGCTGGCAGCGACCACCGAGTGGCCTGCCGAAGTGAGTTGCAACACCATCGCGCGCCACGTCCGCCCCGCCGCCGGCGTCCCGGCGAGCGAGTGGACGACCTGGCGATCGGGCGTGAAGATGGAAGGCGGCCCCGCGCATCTCAGCGCGCTGCCGCTGATCGACCGCGGCACGCCGCTGGGATTCGTGCTGCTGCTGCACGACTTCGGATTCGCCGAACGGCGAGCGGCGCGGATTCAGCAGCTGCTGGTGGGCACGTTTGCCGTGCTCGCCGGCGCCGCGTCGCTCCTCACCATCGTCATCCGGCGTGCGTCCTGGCATGGCTGGACCACCGAGATTCGACGCATGTTGCAAGGCGACGTGCACCGGCCCGAGTTCCAGCCGCTCATGGGTGATGTCCGCGAGCTGATCGATCGAATAGGCATCGAACGCGACCTGGACGGCACCGGCGGCGCGTGGACACCGCAACGCCTGAAGGATTCGCTCCGTCGCTATCTGCTTGGCGAGCGGATCGTCGTCCTTGCCAACCGCGAACCGTACATTCACGAGCGATCGCCGGACGGCAGCATCACGGTGAAGCATCCGGCCAGCGGGCTTGTGACCGCGCTCGAGCCCGTGATGCGCGCCTGTTCGGGGGTGTGGGTCGCGCACGGCAGCGGCTCGGCCGACCGTGAATCCGTGGATGCGCAGGATCGCATCGCCGTGCCGCCCGGCGAGGGCGACTACATCCTGCGACGGGTCTGGCTGACGCCGGAGGAGGAGCAGGGCTACTATTACGGCTTCGCGAACGAGGGGCTCTGGCCGCTCTGCCACATCGCAGACACGCGACCGGTATTCCGCAGTGGCGATTGGGATACCTACCGCGACGTCAACGAGCGATTCGCCGACGTCGTCGGCCAGGAGATGGACGCCGACGATGCCATCGTCCTGGTGCAGGACTACCATTTCGCGCTCGCGCCGCGGCTGCTCCGCGAACGCAAGCCGCGAGCCACGATCATCACGTTCTGGCACATCCCGTGGCCGAACTTCGAGCGGCTGGGCATCTGCCCGTTCACTGAACAGATCCTGCACGGGTTGCTCGGCAGCAGCATCCTCGGCTTCCATACGCAGTTTCACTGCAACAACTTCTTCGATTCGGTCGATCGGTTCCTCGAGGCGCGCATCGATCGCGAGTTCGATGCCGTAATCTATGGCGGCGTGCGCACGTTGATCCGCCCGTATCCAATCTCGATCGACTGGCCAAACCGCTGGGCGATCTCGACGCCACCAGTGGACCAATGCCGCCGGGAGGTCTTTGCCGAATTCGGTTTGCCGGATGACGCGCTGCTCGGCGTCGGCGTCGACCGTCTCGACTACACGAAGGGGATCGAGGAGCGCCTGCTTGCGGTCGAGCGATTGTTGCAGCGCTTTCCGCAGTACCGTGGACGCCTCGTCTTCGTGCAGCTCGCGGCGCCGAGCCGGTCGACGATTCCGGAATACCGTGCGCTCAAGGAACGGCTCGACATCGTCGTCAAGCGGGTGAACGACGAGTTCGGCAGCGGCTCGTACCAACCCGTCATACTGCGCCGGTCGCATCATGAGCCGCCGCTCGTGTTCAGGTACTTGAAGGCCGCACACTTCGCTTACGTCAGCAGCCTGCACGATGGGATGAACCTGGTGGCGAAGGAATTCGTTGCCGCGCGCGACGACGATCAGGGCGTGCTGATCTTGAGTTCGTTCACCGGTGCGTCGCGCGAGCTCTCGGAATCGCTCATCGTCAATCCCTACGATCTCGACGAGGCGAGCGACGCGCTGGCGGCAGCGTTGGTCATGCCCGAGGCCGAGCAACGAGTGCGCATGCGGGCGATGCGATCGTTTGTCGCAGAGTTCAACGTTTATCGGTGGGCCGGCCGGATGCTTCGCGATGCCGAGCGGCTCCGGCGGCGCGAGCGGCTGGCGGGGCGCTTCGAGGGACGCGCCGGCGACCTGCCGGGGCTCGAGGCCTGAGGCATCGCTGCTGAATGCGCTACCTGTTCGGTCCTGGCTATGAGGAACGCTTCAAGACCTTCCTCGCGACTCGCCCGCTCCTGGCGTTCGACTTCGACGGCACCCTTGCCCCGCTGATCGAGCAGCCCGCACTCGCGGCCGCCGGGCCTGAGACGCGCCGGTTGCTGGCAACGCTCGCCGTGGCGCACCCGGTCGTCATCATTTCCGGACGGATGCGGGCGGACGTCGAGCGGCGATTCGCGAACGTACCGCTCGCGGGGGTCACCGGCAACCACGGCCTGGAGCCGTGGGGCGAGGATCCAGATCTCGAGCGCTTGGTCGCCAGCTGGCGCGACGTGCTCCAGCGCGAGCTGGCACGGCTGCCCGGAATCATCATCGAGGACAAGCGATTGTCGATTACGGTTGACTATCGCCATGCGCCCGATCTGGAGATGACCGCGTCGGCCATCCATGCGGTCACGCATCAACTGCCGCGAGCGCGCCTCCTCGGCGGCCGTCACGCGGACTTCAACATCGCGCCGGCAGGCACGGTCCACAAGGGGACGGCCCTGCAGCACTATCTCGAGCGGTTCGAGCGCTCGTCAGCACTCTATGTCGGCGACGACCGTACGGACGAAGACGTGTTTGGCCTGGACTTGCCAGCCCTGCTCAGCGTACGCGTCGGCGCTCGCCGCACCTCGCGAGCGGCGTTCTTCATCCACGATCAAACGGAAGTCGATCGGCTGCTTCGGGCCCTCGTGGAGTTGGGCTGATCGTCTGCATTGGGCGCACGCAGTGTGCCCCTACACGAGCCGTCGTCTTTTTCCCTCGTCCTTCGTCCCTCGTCCTTCGTCCTTCATAATGGTCCCGACCTGATGTCGAGCTCGACTGCTGCGAGCATCGGCCGATGGTGGCATCGCCTGTCGCCGCTCATCGGGCTGTTGCTCTTCGTCGCCGCTCTGGCCGTGCTGGGCCGCGAGCTGCGGCAGATGCCCCCAGCCAAACTGGCAGCGGCTCTGAAACAGTTCCCCGGTTCGGCACTGGCTCTGGCCGGCGCCTACACCTTCCTCAATTATCTGATTCTCACCGGGTACGATCAGCTCGCATTCCTCTATATCCGGCGGCCGATCGCGAAATGGCAGATCGCGATGGCGTCGTTCGTCGGCTATGCGATTGCCAATAACGTCGGGTTCGCGCTTCTCTCGGGCACGTCGGCGCGCTACCGCTTCTACTCACGATGGGGGCTGAGCGGTCAAGAAATCTCCCGAGTTGTGCTGTTCTACTCGGGAACCTTCTGGCTTGGGCTGCTCGTCCTTGGCGGCTGGGCGCTGACTGGCGCCCCGATGGCGCGGCTGGATGCCTACATCGCGCCCGGCGCCGCGCACGCGACGGGATGGCTGCTCCTGGCCACGGCGTTCGCATATCCGGTTCTTGCCCTCTTCCGCCGGAGGCCCATTTCGGTCGCCGGCCTCGAGATCACGTTGCCGTCGATAGGCCTCGTGGTCGCGCAATTCGTGCTGTCGGCCCTCGATTGGAGCCTCGCCGCGGCGGTCCTCTATGTCCTGCTCCCCGAGCCCCGACCCGACTTCACCCTGTTCCTCGGCGTCTTTCTTGCCGCGCAGCTCGTAGCGCTCGTCAGCCACGTGCCGGGCGGACTCGGCGTGTTCGAGTCGCTGATGATCCTGATGCTGCAGCTGCCGGCAGTAGTCGTGCTGCCGGCGCTCGCCATGTTCCGGCTGATCTACTACCTGGCGCCGCTCGTGGTGGCGTTGATCGTCTTGATCGTCGACGAGTTCTATCACCGCCGCCACGCGATGGTGCAATGGGGCAACGCGTTCGGCACCTTGACGACGTCCGTTGCACCGAAGCTGCTCGCGGTGTTCACGCTGCTCGGCGGCGCCGTGCTGATGTTCTCGGGCGCCACACCCTCGGCGGCCGGGCGCGTCGCCTGGCTCAACGACTTCGTCCCGCTGCCGGTGATCGAGGTCTCGCATTTCGTCGGCAGCTTGATCGGCTTCGCGCTGCTCGTCATCAGCTGGGGTCTGGCGCGGCGGCTGGCCGCGGCATACTTCTTGGCGACGATCGGACTCAGCATCGGCATCCTCGTCTCGCTATTGAAAGGCGCGGACTACGAGGAGGCCATCGTGCTCGCGGCACTGCTCATGGCGCTCACCGCCAGCCGCGAGGAGTTCGATCGGAAGTCGGCGCTGCTCGAAATTCCCTTCTCAACGGGATGGATCATGTGGACCATCGCCGTGGTCGCGGCCTCGATCGGGCTCGGCGTGTTCGCCTTCAGGCGGGTCGAGTACTCGCACGAGCTGTGGTGGAAGTTTGCCGCCGACGCCGACGCGCCGCGATTTCTGCGAGCGACGGTCGGTGTCCTGGTCGCCATGCTCTTCGTCGGGGTGCGGCAGCTGCTCCGCCCGCCCAAACCCCTCGTCGCTCTGCCGACTGACGAAGAGCTCGAAAACGCCGCGCAGGTGATTGCGCATCAGCCGCGCACGCTGCCAAATCTCGTCTTTCTGCGCGACAAGGCGCTGCTCTGGGACGAGACGCGCACGGCCTTCATGATGTACGCCGTTCAGGGCCGCACCTGGGTCGCGCTGGGCGATCCGGTCGGACCCGAAGAAGCCGCCGAGCCGCTGGTAAAAACGTTTCTCGAGCGCTGCGACGATTACCAGGGCGTTCCCGTGTTCTACGAGGCGTCCAAGCAGTGGCTGCACGTCTATGCCGACTTCGGCCTGACGTTCGCGAAGCTGGGAGAAGAGGCCCGCGTCTTTCTGCCGCACTTCGCGCTCGAAGGCAGTGGCCACAAGAAGCTGCGCACGACCATGCACCATATCGCGAAAGAGAGCGGGGTCATCCGTATCATCGATCCGCCGGCGGTCATCGTGATTCTCAAGGATCTTGCGGCCGTCTCGAATGCGTGGCTGGCTGGAAAGACGGCGGCCGAGAAGGGCTTTTCGCTCGGGTTCTTCGATGAGTCGTACCTGTCTCGATTCCCCGTTGCGGTCGTCGAAGCCGGCGGGCACATCCAGGCGTTCGCGACGTTGTGGCCAAGCGCGCTAAAGAGCGAAGTGTCGCTCGACCTGATGCGGTTTCGGCCCACAGCCCCGAAGGGCGTCATGGATGGCCTGCTGGCGTGGCTCGTGAACTGGGCGAAGCAGGAGGGCTACCAGTGGTTCAACCTCGGCATGGCTCCGCTCTCAGGGCTCGAGGCCTCCGCCGTGTCGCCGCTCTGGGTCAAGGTTGGCCGCTTCGTCTATGGCCACGGCGAGTCGTTCTACAACTTCCAGGGCGTGCGCGCGTACAAGCAGAAGTTCGATCCCGTCTGGGAACCGCGGTATCTCGCTTACCCGGGCGGGCTGGCATTGCCACGAGTGCTCGCGGACGTCTCCGCCCTTATTGCCGGGGGATATCGGAGAATTTTTGTCAAAGGATAAGTGAAGGTGCGGAGGGGTACGGCGGAGGGGTACGGCGGGGTGCGACAAGTGCGGAGGGTGCGAGGGTTGCCGTTGGTGCGAGAGGTGCGTGGGCGCTCCGGGCTTTAGTTCCTCGCAGCGACGACGCACGTGTCACCACCGTCGCCGCTCCAAGGCAACGCTCCGTACCACGTCGGATCGCTCCGCACCCTGCCGCACCTCGCACCCTGCCGCACTTCGCCGCACGCCTCCGCACCGACCATTACTCTTCTCGTAATACCGCAAGTGGCTCGACTCGAGAGGCACGCCGCGCCGGAAGATAACCGGCGAGAGCGCCGACCGCGCACAGGCCAGCGACTGCGAGGGCCATCGTTGCGGGATCGCCAGGCTGAAGCCCGAACAGGAGCGACGCGATCGCACGCGCGGCGGCCGTCGCGATCACAAGCCCGACGACCACGCCCGCGACCAACAGCACGAACGCTTCGCGCAGAATCAGCCGCGCCACATGTCCGCCGTCGGCGCCAAGCGCCATCCGGATGCCGATCTCGTTCCGTCGGCGTGCGACCGTGTAGGACATCACGCCATAGAGGCCGATCGTGGCGATCAGGCCGGCGAGCGCACCGAAGAATGCCGAGAGCGTCGCCATCAGCCGCTCGCGCAGGAGCGATTTCTCGACATTCGAGGCGAGCGTTTCAAATGTGATCAGGATGTGCGGGTTCGCGTCGGCGACAGCGTGCTTCAGCGCGGTGGTGAGCGCCGCCGGCGGGAGGCTCGAGCGAATCACGAGCGAATCGGACATCCCCGGATTCGGATCCTGCGTCATCGGGAAAAACGCGATTGGACCAAATGGCTCGCGCACGTGGTCGTACTTCGTGTCGCGCACGAGCCCGACGACCTCATAGAAGGGCGACGACTCGCCGCGGCCGGTTTCGATCTGAAACCTGCGGCCGAGCGGGCTCGCCGCGCCAAAGAACACCCGCGCGAAGGACTCGTTCACGATGGCGACGCCCGGCGCCGACATCGTGTCACGCCGGTCGAAATCGCGGCCGGCCACCAGAGGCGTCTGCATGGTCTTGAAGAAGCCGCCGCTGATCCGATTCAGGTTCGGCTCGGCTTCCTGCACGACGTTATCCACTCGAATCGTCTCGTTCCACCATCCGCCTTCGCTGATTGGCGGAATGAACACCGAGGCGGCCGATTCCACGCCGGGAACACGCGTCACGCGTTCGAGCAGTTCGCGATGCAGCGGTCCTTGCTCGGCGTCTGCGATACCGGTTTGGCGGAAATCCAGCGTCGCCACGAGCACACCGTCCTGCTGCAAGCCGGGATCGACCGTGATCAGGTTCTGCAGCGTGCGCACGAACAGCAGAGCCCCTGCGACCAGGACGAGCGACATCGCCACCTGCGCGACGACGAGGCCACGGCGCAGGCTCAGACCTTCTCGACCGTCGGTCGTGCCGCGAGCGCTCGACTTGATGACTGACGCTGGCGTCGTGCGCGTGGCACGGATCGCGGGCGTCAGGCCGAAGAGCACGCAGGCGGAGACGGCCAGGAGTGCCGTGAAGCCCAGCACGTGCCCGTCGGCGCGAAGATCGATAACGATGGCGTCGCCGAACAGAGAGACGAGAAACGAGCTCACCGCCTGCGACAGAAACACGCCAAGCGCGCTCCCACAGACCGCGAGGAGCAAGCTCTCCGTAAGTAGTTGGCGGATGACGCGTGCGCGCGAGGCGCCGATGGCCAGGCGCACCGCGACCTCGCGCTCGCGCGCGGTGGCTCTCGCCAGCATCAGATTGGCCAGGTTCGCGCAGGTAATCAGGAGCACGAGCCCGGCAATCGCGAGCAGCAGCCAGAGCGGCGTTTCATAGTCCTCCCGCAGGTTCGAGACTCCAGTCGCCGCGGGAAAGGCGGCAAGCCGAAACTCGAGGTATTGCTTCGCACTCTGCGGGATGTAGGTCGGTTCCACGGTGGCGGCAAAGATGCCGGGCGAGATGGCGTTGAGCTGCGCGGAAGCGCGCTCGATCGTCCAACCGGGCTTCAGCCGGCCGATCACCGCCAGCCACCATGCGCGACGCACGTCGAGACGGCTCGAATCGCCGCGGGTCAGCCGCTCGGCGCAAATCGGCAACGCGACGTCGAAGCTCGTACCGACGTCCACGCCGGCAAAGCCCTGCGGGGCGACGCCGATGATTGGGAACAGTTGTCCGTCGAGCCGGAGGTTTCGTCCCACGACCTCTCGGTCGCCCCCGAAGCGACGCTGCCAGAACGCATAGCTCAACACTGCCCCAGGTGCCCCGCAGCCTCGCAGGTCGTCAGCAGGCGTCAACAAGCGGCCGAGCGCGGGCTCGATCTCGAGCGTCCCGAAGAAGTCGCCGCTCACCCACAGTCCTTGGGCGAGCTGCGATTCGCCGCCCGACGCCATCTCGAAGCGCGTGGCGCCCCACGCGAAGATTCTCGAGAACCCTTGCTGCTGGGCACGAATGTGTTCCCAGAGCGGATTGGTGAGTTCGGGGTGCCGTCCGGTAAAGCTTCCCGACCTGCCGCTGTCGGCCGCAACGCGGATCTCCGCGAGTTGCGGGGCATCCTTGACCGGCAACGTCCGAAGCCGAATCGCATCCAGGAGCTGGAACATCGACGTGTTGGCACCGATGCCGAGCGACAGGGAGAGGATGGCGACGGTCGTGAAGCCACGATCACGACGAAGCAGTCGCACGCCATAGGTCAGGTCGCGCCAGATCTCGACGACGATACCGATGGGATTGAGTCGATCCACCTCGTCGCGCACGCGCAGGACGTTGCCAAACGCCTGCCGTGCCTCGCGGTGCGCGCGCGCGGCCGATTGACCACGGTCGACACGAAGCTGCGCTTCCTCGGCGAGGTGAAAGGCGATCTCGGGATCGAGATCGGCGCGGGAGTCGCGTCGACCGCCGAACAGGCGTTGCAGCCACGACATGGGAGTCCTCCCGGTGTTTACTCTTGTCGCAGGACGACGACGGGCTCGAGCCGCGAAGCACGCCGCGCCGGAAGATAGCTGGCGAGTGCGCCGACCACGGACAGGCCCGCGACTGCGAGCGCCAGCGTGGCGGGATCGCCGGGCGTCAGGCCGTAGAGCAGCGACTTGGCGACACGTGCGGCGACAACCGAAAGCGTGAGTCCGACCGCGATGCCCCAGATCAGCAACCGGCTGGCATCGCGCATGACCATCGCGACAACCTCCGAACGATCGGCGCCAAGCGCCATGCGGACGCCAATCTCGTTACGACGCCTGGTAACCATGTACGACATCACGCCGTAGAGACCGATGACGGCAATGAGCCCGGCGAGCGCGCCAAAAAACCCGGAGAGCGTCGCCATCAGCCGCTCGCGCAACAACGTCTTCCCGACCTGGGACGTGAGCGTGTCGAACCGGATCAGAATGTTCGGGTTCGCCTCGGCAACCGCCCGCTTCACGATCGCAGTCAAGGGCTCGGCAGGCCGAGCCGCACGAATCACGATCGTCTGAAAGGGGATCGGTTTGGGATCCTGGCGCGCTGGGAAGTACGCAATCGGGCCGAACGCTTCACGCAGGTCGACGTATTTCGTGTCGCGCACCAGGCCGACGACCTCATAGGCCGGTTGCGGCTCGCCCGGTCCTTCCGCGAGCTCGAAGGTGTGACCGAGCGGATTTTTTCCGCCGAAGAACACACGCGCGAATGATTCGTTGACGATCGCCACGCGTGGCGCTGCCAGCGTATCGTGCTCGTCGAAGTCGCGGCCCCTCAGCAGCGCGGTTCCCGTCGTCGCGAAGTAGCCACGGCTGACCCGATTGAGATTCGCGCCGTGCTGCTGCACGCCGTTGACCACGATGCCTTTGTTCCAGCCGCTGCCCTCGAGCGGCGAGATGAGCGCAGTCGCTGCCGACTGCACGCCGGGCGCATGAATCAGCCGCTCGAGCAGTTCCTGCCGGAGCACCACCTGCTGGTCGTCGGGTACGCCCGAACGCCTGAAGTCGAGCGCGCCGACGAGCACCCCTTCGTTACGAAAGCCTGGATCGACGTGCAGCAGGTTCTGCAGCGTCCGGACGAAGAGGAGCGCGCCCACCACGAGAACGAGCGACAGCGCCAGTTGCACCACAACGAGGGCGCGGCGAAGTCCAAAGCTTTCACGGCCGCTCGTCGCGCCGCGGCCGCCGCTCTTGATCGCGGCCACCGCCTCGGGACGGGTAGCACGGACGGCCGGCACCAGACCGAACAACACGCAGGCCCCCGCGGCCAGCGCCGCAGTGAATGCGAGCGCATGCGAGTCGGCGCGAACCTCGATCACGACGGCATCCCCGAAGAGCGACACGAGGAACGCACTCAGCATCGCCGAGAGCAGCACCCCGAGCGCACTGCCGCACATGGCGAGCAGCAGGCTCTCGGCCAGAAGCTGCCGGACAATCCGTCCTCGCGAGGCCCCCATGGCGAGACGCACGGCGATCTCGCGCTCGCGGACGGTGGCCCTGGCCAGCATCAGGTTGGCAAGATTGGCGCACGCGATCAGGAGCACGAGCCCGGCGATCGCCAGCAGCAGCCACAACGGCGTCTCATAGTCTTCCCGCAGCATCGAGACGCCCGTCGCGGCAGGACGGGCGCCGAGGCGGAACTGCCGGTACTGCTTCACGGTATTGGGCCGGTAGGTCGGCGAGACGGTGGCGGCGAAGAGTGCCGGCGAAATCGCATTCACCTGCGCCGAGGCCCGCTCGATTGACCACCCCGGCTCGAGGCGGCCGATGATCGCGAGCCACCAGGCGCGTCGATCCTGTATCCGCGAGCGGGCGCCTCTCGTCAACGCCTCGGCACAGATCGGGACGGCGACGTCAAACGAGGTGCCGACGTGCACGCCGTGAAAGCCTCTCGGCATGACACCGAGGATCGGAAACGGCTGCCCGTCGAGTCGAACCGTCCGGCCCAGCACTTCCATGTCGGCGCCATAGCGCTGCTGCCAGTAAACGTAGCTGAGGACCACGCCAGGCGAGTCGCAGCCCGGCGTGTCATCCGCGGTCGAGATCGTGCGCCCCAGAATCGACTGCACGCCCAGCGTGCGGAAGAAGTCGCCGCTCACCCAGAGGCCGCGGGCGCGCTGAGATTCCCCGCCAGCGCTCATTTCGAAGCTGGCCGAACCCCAGGCGGCGATGCTCGAGAAGCCCTGCTGCTTCTCACGAAGCAGCTCCCACAACGGGTTGGTCAGGTCGGGCCGCGCCCCATTGAAGTTGCCTTCGCGGTTGTCGCCGACGTCGTTGACGATGCGCACCTCGGCGAGCTCGGTTGGCGCTTGTACTGGCAGGGTGCGAAGACGAACGGCATCGAGGAGCTGGAAGATGGAGGTGTTGGCGCCGATGCCGAGCGCGAGCGACAGGATGGCGACGACGGCGAACCCGGGATTGCGCCGCAGCATGCGCACGCCGTATTTCAGATCGCGCCAGCCGTCGTCGATCGTGCGGGTGGGATGGAGTCGATCCACCTGCTCGTGCACCCGCAGCGTATTACCGAAGGCGCGACGCGCCTCGCGCCGCGCGCGCTCGGGTGGATCGCCGCGCTCGGTGCGTAAGCGCGTCTCTTCGGCGAGATGAAAGGCGATCTCGCGATCGAGCTCGTCTCGCGAGTCGGAATGGCGGCCGATGAGACGCTGCAGCCACGACATATCGGGCTCTTCAGGCTGGATCGAGGATGTTCGCGATGGCGCCGACCAGCTGCCGCCAGCGGGACCGCTCGGTCAGGAGCTGTTTCTTCCCCGCCGCAGTGAGCCGGTAATACCGCGCGCGCTGCTTCTTCTCGGTGATCTGCCAGTCGGAATCGATCAGCCCCAGCTTTTCGAGGCGATGGAGCGCGGGATACAGCGAGCCGTGCTCGACCTGGAGCACCTCGTTCGATCCTGCGCGAATTGCGACGCTGATGCCGTGACCGTGCTGCGGGCCCCACTGAAGCGTGCGCAGGATGAGCATGTCGAGGGTGCCCTGCAGCAGCTCGACACGGCCGGACTGAGATTTGCCGCGGAGGGTCATGTGGTAGACAGGCTACCACATAGGTGGTCGAGCGTCTACTACTCGGGTCAGAGGTCAGGGGTCAGCGGTGGCTATTCCAAGTTGAAACAGACGAACTTGATGTTCGTCATTTCCTCGACGGCGTAACGGACCCCTTCCCTGCCGATGCCGCTCATCCGGTTGCCGCCGTACGGCATGTGGTCGACGCGAAAGATGGAGGTGTCGTTCACCATGATGCCGCCCATGTCGAGCGAAGTGATGGCGCGGAACGCCTTGCGGAGGTCGCCGGTGTAGACGCCGGCCTGCAAGCCGTACGGGGTGTCGCCGAGCAACCGCACCGCGTCATCGAAGTCGCGATAGGGAATCACGCACACGAGTGGCGCGAACGCCTCGCGGCACATGACGTTCATGTCCGGCGTCGCGTTCGTGATCACGGTCGGCCAGAGCAACCGCCCTTCGCGCCGTCCGCCAATCGCGAGCGCCGCCCCCTGCCTGACAGCGTCGTTGATCCACTGATCGGCGCGATCGGCGGCCTCGTCGGAAATCATCGGGCCGACATCACAGTCCTTGTCCACGGGATTGCCGACCTTCAGCGCTGCGGTCGCCGCGACGAACCGTGCGAGGAAATCGTTCGCAATTGCTTCGTGGACGTACAGGCGCTGCAGGCTGAGGCACACCTGTCCCGAGTTGGAAAAGGCGGACATCACTGTGCGAGGTACTGCCTGATCGAGGTTCGCGTCGGGCTCGACGATCGCCCCCGAGTTGTTGCCCAGCTCCAGCGTCACGCGTTTCAATCCGGCCACACTCAGGATGTGCTCGCCGACGGGCGGACTGCCGGTGAACGACACCTTCGCCGGAACGGGATGGCGGACCAGCGCTTCGCCGGTCGTCGGCCCGTCACCGTGCACCAGCTCCAGCACACCGTCAGGAAGCCCCGCCTCGCGGAAGCACTCAGCCATGCGGACTGCGGTGAGAGGCGTTTCCTCCGCCGGCTTCAGCACGACGCTGTTTCCGGCAGCAAGGGCCGGACCGACCTTGTGCGCGACGAGGTTCAACGGGAAGTTGAACGGGGTAATTGCGGAGACGACCCCGAGCGGTACGCGCGTGTAGAAGCCGACGCGTTTTTCGCCGAAAGCGGACGCATCCATCGGCACCGTCTCGCCATGAATGCGCTTGGCTTCCTCGGCCGAGAACGTAAACGTCTCGACCCCGCGCACCACCTCGCCGATTGCGTACTTCCACGCTTTCCCGGCTTCTCGAGCGATGAGGGTGGCGATCTCCTGCTGTCGCGCCTCGATCAGCTCCGCGGCGCGGCGCAATATCGCCGAGCGCTTGTGCGCGGGTGTCGACGACCATGAGGGGAATGCCTCGCGTGCACGCTTGACCGCACGATCGACCGCCGTCGCATCCGCAATCGGAAGCTCGCCAATCGTCACGCCTGAATACTTGTCCGTGACGCGGAGCGTGGTGGCGGTCGCCGTGTCAGACATCGGTGGCATCCGGAACGGCTGTGCGACGGCCCACCTCCATCAACCCGTCCCAGCGCGGCACGCGATCGTCGTGGAGACCGAAGAGATCGAGGGTTCGCGTCACGGTGTGATCCACGAGATCGGCGATGGACGCGGGCCGGGTGTAGAACGCCGGCAGCGGCGGCGCAATGATCACGCCCATCCGCGTCAGCTTCAGCATGTTCTCGAGGTGGATCTCGTGGTAGGGCGCTTCCCTGACGCCGAGCACCAGCCGGCGGCGCTCCTTGAGGACGACGTCAGCGGCGCGCGGTATGAGCGTGTCGCCCGTGCCATGGGCGATATCTGCCAGCGTCTTCACGCTGCACGGCAGCACGATCATTCCCATCGTGACGAAGGAACCGCTCGAGATCGGCGCGCCCTGGTCCGTCGAGGCGTGCACCTCGGTCGCCAGCCGCTGCACCTGCTCGACCGAATAGTTCGTCTCGTGAACGAGCGTGCGTGCTCCCCATCGGCTCAGCACGAGATGCGTCTCGACCTCCAGGTCGCGAAGCCGCTCGAGCAAGCGAATGCCAAAGATGGATCCGCTGGCGCCGGTGATACCCACGATGAGACGACGAGGCGGTGCGCTCATGTCACGCGCCCATCACGACAGCTGACTCGAGAGCCGTAAGGTCGACGGCCGAGATGCCGATACGAAGGCAGGGGCACTCTCGCTCTCCATCAGTTCTGACTAGAATACCGCGATGATCCTGGGTTCCGAACGTTTGCTCGCCTCGAACCGCCTGGACGGATTGCGCGTCGGGGTCGTTGCCAACCCTGCCTCGATTGACGGGGCATTCCGGCAAGTCATCGATCGGATCGCCGGACGCGATGAGGTCCGGCTTGGCGCGATTTTTGGCCCGCAACACGGCTTCCGGTCCGATCTCCAGGACAACATGATCGAGACGCCCCACGCCGAGGATCGCGTGCGGCGGGTGCCCGTCTACTCGCTCTACAGCGAGACGCGCGAGCCCACTGCCGAGATGCTGGCCGGGCTGGACGCCCTTGTCGTCGACCTCCAGGACATCGGCGCGCGCATCTACACCTTCGTCTACACAATGGCGAACTGCCTCCGCGCCGCGAAGCGCCACGGCGTCAGTGTGATCGTGTGCGATCGCCCCAACCCGATCGGCGGCGTCGGGGTGGAAGGGCCAACGCTCGAGCACGAGTTCGAATCCTTCGTCGGTCAGTTCCCGATTCCGATGCGCCACGGGATGACGATCGCCGAGCTGGCGCACCTTTTCAACGATCACTTCGGGATCGGCGCCGATTTGGAAATCGTTGCCATGGAAGGATGGTCGCGCGACCAGTACCTGGAACAACACGGGTCTGCCGTGGGTGATGCCGTCGCCCAACGTGCCGACCGACGAGACGGCAGTCGTCTACCCAGGCACCGTCCTCTTCGAGGGCACCATGTTGTCGGAGGGCCGCGGGACGACGCGGCCGTTCGAGCTCCTCGGGGCGCCGTGGATCGAGGCTGAGCCGTTTGCGGATCGGATGAACGCGATCGGGTTGGCCGGCGCGCACTTCAGGCCCGCAGTGTTCGAGCCGACGTTCCAGAAGCACTGCAAGATGACGTGCGGCGGCTGCCAGATTCACGTCACCAATCGCCGTGCCTTCCGGCCCGTCGCTGCCGGCGCGTCGCTGATTCGCGAGTTCTTCGGCATGCAGCCGGAGCGCTTCGCGTGGCGTCAGCCGCCGTACCGAGTACGAGCACGACAAGATGCCGATCGACATCCTGGCGGGCAGCGCGACCTTCAGAGCACAGATCGAAGAGCGGGCGCCACTCGACGAGATCGTCGGAAGTTGGGAGCCAGGAGAGACCGCATTCAGGAAAATTCGCGAGAAGTTTCTGCTCTATTAGGAAGCTGAACGTCAGGTCCGCCTAGCGCACGCACCCGCGCACCAATCGCACCCGTCGCACCTTTCCGCACCCGTCGCACCTTTCCGCACCACCGCACCTTTCCGCACCCCCCGCACCGACAGATTACTTCGTAAGAATCTGCCCCTCGTCCCCCAAAAGCGCCTTCCGTATCAACCGCAACTGGATTGGTCCCAGCTTCAGGAATGAGTCGTGGAAGTCCTTGAGTGAGTACTGCGCGCCTTTCTTTGCGCGGTAGTCCTCGCGCAGCTTCAGAATCATCAGCTTGCCCAGCGTGTAGTAGCCGTAAGTCGCGTCGGACGTGCCACGCTTGGCCTCCGAGAGCGCGACGGGGCCGGGCGTGAAGGAATCCTCCTCGAACATCTTCTGCGCCTGCTCGACGGTCATCCGGCCGGTGTGCAGCTGGATGCCGGCGATGAAGCGCACGTCGCGAAGCAGCGCATCCTGAAGCTGCGCCAGGCGTGCCTTCGGGTCGCCGTTCGACAGTCCCTCGTCAAGCATCATCTGCTCGCAGTAGTGGGCCCAGCCTTCCGAGTTGGTGCTGGCGCCGAAGACCTTGCGGATCTTCGACGGGAACTGCGGACCGTAGAGGAACTGCGTGTAGTGTCCGGGATACACCTCGTGCACGGAAACGTTCGAGATCTGCTCCGGATACCAGGCGCGCATGAACTCCTCGGTCTTCGCCTTGCTCCACTTCGGTTCGGGAAGCGTCATGCTGTAGAACGCCTCCTTCGCAGTCTTTTCGAACGGTCCTGGCGTATCCATCGACGCCGACGTCGTCGCGCGCAGAAACGGTGGGGTTTCCTCGACGCGAGCGGGCGGCGCGTCCGGAATCGTCGCGAGGTTCTTGTCGACGATGAACCGGCGGAGCGAGTCGAGCATCCCCTGCGTGGTCGCCAGCAGCTGATCCGGCCGCGGATGGCGGGAGGAGATCGACAACAGGACCGCCCGCGGATCCTTGCCGGGCGCAACCTTGGAGGCCGCCTCACGAAACGCCGCCGTGTTCCTTTCGAGGTCCCGTTGTGCGATCGCGAGGAGCTCGTCGAGGGGCAAGTCGACGCCTTCGTCGTTGCGGAACTTCGCCGCCAGCGTCTCTGCGCCCAGCGCGAACGTCCCCTTCGATCTCGGCTTCAGATCCTTCTCGAGGAATGTCCTGTAGCGATCGAGCGCGTCGATCACCGTCTGGTTCGATTGCTTGAACTCGGCGATCAACGCGGCGTCGGTTACCGACTGAAAGGCCGCGGGCACATCCGTCTTGAAAAAAGCTATCGTGCCGTCGATCTGCTCGATCGCGATGTCAGTGTAGATGGGGGGCGGGCTCTCGAGGTTCCGGCGCGCTTCGTCCAGGATCCTCGGCATCAGCTTCTCGCGGGCGATTAAGGCTCTGAGACGATCGGGAGCGGGCGCGAAGGCCCGCTTGATCATGATGTAGGCGGTGGCGCCGAGCGCGCTGCTGTATTGGTCGGGATCCTTCGCCCACGAACGAACCACCTCGCGATCGAGGAGCTGCGAATCGATGGCCGACAACACCTGAGCGCGATCGAGCCGATTGGCCAGCGTCAGGCCGTTGTCCTCGGTGGCGGCGAACCGCGCCCGGAACTGCTTGAGCGCCGCGACCTCGGCGTCAATCGCCGCCTTGGAGGCATCTTCCAGCTCGGAGTCGTAGTCGTGAATTCCCAGGTAGGTCGCGCCCACCGGATTGCGCTTGAAGTAATCGGCGAGGAAATCGTCCGTGACCTTTTGAAATGCCGCATCCTGGCTGGCGGACGCCACGGGGGTCCGTTCCGACGGCGCACAGGATGCGAGCGTGAATGCGATGAACGCCGATGAAATCGCGAAGAGAAAGCGGGGCATGACGCCTCACTATCGCACACCTCCGTCCCATCACCGGACAGGTCACGGCGTGCTGTCCCCCCGAACCGCGGGCTATCCCCGCGATCTGCTCGCTCGAATCGCTGTGGTTATGGCATCACAATTGCCCGTTTTGCGGCCCATGGCCCACATCTTCGCCGACCTGCGGTACGCGCTGCGTAGCCTGCGCAAGGTGCCGCTGTTCACGGCCGTCGCGGTGCTCTCGATTGCCTTCGGCATCGGCGCGAACACCGCGGTCTTCACCCTGGTCGATCAAGTCATTCTTCGCAAGATGGCGGTGAGGAATCCCGGCGAGATCGTGCATGTCACGGCCGCCGGGACGGAACAGTACGGCGGGAGCATCGGCGACGGTACGGAATTGTCGTTCCCGATGTATCGCGACATTCGCGACCGGAACCAGGTGTTCTCGGGAGTCCTCTGCCGCGCCGCAACCTCGATGACGGTCGGTTACGACGGGCGGACGGAAGTGGCGCCGGGCGAGCTCGTCTCGGGGAACTTCTTCACGTTGCTCGGACTGCAGGCCGCACAAGGCCGCGTGCTCACTGCCGCCGACGATCCGGCTGGCGGAGGCCATTCGGTAGCCGTCCTCGGATACGACTACTTCGTCTCTCGATTCAACGCCGATCCACGTGCCATCGGCCGCACGCTCATCATCAACGGCCATCCTTTCGAGATCGTCGGCGTCGTCGACCGTTCGTTCCGCGGCCTGGATCTCGGGAACCCGGCCAAGGTTTACGTGCCGGTGACGCTGCAGCCCAAGCTGGGCCCATCGTGGCTGGAGATCGAAGGACGGCGGTTCCGATGGGTGCAGGTGTATGCACGCCTCAAGCCTGGCATCAGCGCCGTGCAGGCGCAGGCGGGGCTGCTGCCGCTCTATCGGTCGATCTTGCGGCAGGAGTCGACCGACGCCGCATTCGCCGGCGCGTCGGCCGACACGAAGAAGCGCTTCCTCGCCGGCGAACTGTCGGTGAACGACGCCTCGCGCGGGCGTTCGGGACTGCGCGATTCGGTCAGAGATCCGCTGTTGATTCTCATGGCCGTCGCCGCAGGCGTGCTGCTGATCGTGTCCGCCAACGTCGCCAACCTGCTGATCGCACGCGGCGCCGCCCGACATCGGGAGCTCGCGTTGCGACAGGCCGTGGGTGCCAGCCGACGGCAGATCGTTCGGCTACTGCTGATCGAGAGCGCGGTGCTCGCGATCGGCGGCGCGCTGCTCGGGATCGTGGTCGCGGCGTGGAGCGTCGGGATGCTGCTCGAGTATTTCGTCACGCCAGAGAGCCCGATCGCGGTGAGCGCGGATGCCGACGCGCGGATCATGGTCTTCACGGCGGCGGTGGCGATGCTCACGGCCCTGGTCGCCGGAATTGTCCCGGCCTTCCGCAGCACTGGCATCGACATCGCGCCGACCTTGAAAAGCGCGGGTGGCGCTGTCGTCAGCGAGCAACCCACGCTGCGGAAGACGCTGGTCGTCGCGCAGGTGGCCTTGTCGTTCCTGCTGTTGATCGGCGCCGGCCTCTTCATCCGGAGTCTGAACAACCTTCTCGCGGTCGATCCCGGATTCCGCACGAGTCGCGTCCTGACCTTCAGCTTCGATCTGGAGCGGAATGGTTACCAGGGAGAACGCAGCCGGACCTTTGCCAAAACGCTGCACGACGCGCTGCGCAACACGCCGGGTGTCGTCTCGGCGAGCTATGCGTTCTTCGGACTGCTCGAGGGTGGCGGCTGGGGTATGGGGCTCACTGTGGAGGGTTATCAGCCACCGCCCGGCGACGGTGCCGGTGCAATGTGCAACGGCATCAGCCCGGGATTCTTCAGGGAAATGGGCGTGCCGCTCGTGGCGGGACGCGAGTTCGACGAGCGCGACACTGCGGTGACTCCGGCGCCGGAGGGCTGGCCCTACCGCGTCGCCATCGTCAATCAGACGTTCGTCAAACGGTACTTCAAGGACGGGAACGCCATCGGACGTCACATCGGCATCGGCGACGATCCCGGCACCGCAATGCCCATCGAGATCGTGGGCGTCGCGAAAGACATGCGCTACACCGCTATTCGCGAGGACGATCGGACGCAGGTCTTCTTCCCCTACCTCCAGGCCACCAGCGTGTCGGGATTGGTGGCGTATGTCAGGACCGAGCGCAACACCGATGCGCTGATGGGAACGATCCGCCGCAGCATCGCGGAGCTCGATCCCGGCCTGGCGATCTACAACATCTCGACGCTCGAGGATCGCGTTGAGCGCTCGGTCGTGAACGAGCGGCTCATTGCCAGCCTGTCGTCGACATTGAGCATGATGGCGACGATCCTGTCGGTGATTGGACTGTACGGCGTCATGGCCTACACCGTCACGCGTCGCACGCGCGAAATTGGCATCCGCATGGCGCTGGGTGCGCTCGCGTCGCAGATCGCGGCGCGTGTGCTCCGAGAAGCCGCAACGCTCGTCAGCGTCGGCCTGCTGTTCGGCTTTGCGGCCGCCTGGTGGCTCGGCCGATACGTCCAGGCTCAGTTGTACGGCGTCAGGCCGGCGGACGCGATCACGATCCTGCTCGCGGGGATCGCGCTGACGGCGGTTGCTGGGATCGCGGCTATCGTTCCCGCACGGCGCGCGGCGCGCATCGCGCCGATGTCGGCGCTGCGCGACGAGTAGGCGTCGATCGAGGCCGCGAAACCGAAAGTAGGGCCCAACCTTCCGTCGGGCTGGACGATGGCCGCACTTTAGTGCGGCCTTACTGCTGCTCGATCTTCAAACAGCTTACGGCTGCTCAATCTTCAGCATCTGGCGCGCGGGAACGCTCTTCAGAATCGTGTGGGACCCATCGGGCCACCGCACGTCGACCTCATCGACGGTTGACGCGGCGCCAAGGCCGAAATGCGGCCGCGGATCGTGGGTGCTCAAGTACGAGTCGCCGCTCGCGATGTCGCGCATCTGCTTCGTGCCGCCAACCGTAATCGTCACCGTCGTGCCAATCGGCCCGATGGCGCCGCGTCTACTCTCCGGCACAACGGTGAGCCACGAATTGACCGAGCCCTCATTACGCAGGAGCCGTGGTGCCGCGTCGAGGTTGGTGAGCACCAGATCGAGATCGCCATCGTTGTCGTAGTCGCCTGCCGCCAGGCCGCGGCTCGAGCGCAGCATCTCGAAGCCGGGACCCGCGTCCGCCGTGGCATCGCGGAACAGCGGCGTCTTGCCGTCGCCGAGGTTTTCCGCGTACAGGCTTCGCTGTGCGAACGTCCCGACGAGCTCCGGGTGCTTGTCGATCTGCGGATAGATGTGACCGTTGGCGACGACGAGATCGAGATCGCCATCGTTGTCGAAGTCGGCGAAGGCCGTGCCCCAGGACATCGGGCGGAACGTCATCGGGCCGATGCCCGTCGCGCGTGACACGTCTTCGAAGACCTCACCGGCCGCGCCCGCGTACAGCGTCGAAAAATCCTCCGCGAAGTTCGTCACGAAGAGGTCCCACCGTCCATCGCCCGTCACATCGCCCGCGGCAATTCCCATGCTGGCTTGCGCGGCCCCTTTTTCGTCGAGCGCACAGCCTGCCCAGGTGCCGATCTCTCGGAAGGTCCCGTTCCCTTCGTTGCGATACAGGTAATTGGCGTCCGAATCGTTCGCGACGTAGAGATCCACGTCGCCATCGAAGTCGATGTCCAAAGCGCGGACGGCGAATCCGAACGCGAGCGCGCGATCGTCGAGGCCCGCGGCCGTCGTCGCATCCACGAACGTCCCGCCATCGTTACGGAAAAAGTGGTCCGGCGCACCCTTCAAGCCAAACGGACCAAACGCCACCATCTCCAGCCCCTTCCAGCTCAAACTCGGCTTCGCGCTGCGCACGTCGTCCATCGTCGCCGCGATGTACGAGGCGATATAGAGATCCAAATCGCCATCACCGTCGGCATCGAAGAATGCTGCGCCGGTATTCCAGCCGGGTGTCTCGATTCCGACGCGTCGCGCCACGTTCTCGAAGGTGCCGTCGCCCTTGTTCCGGTACAGCAGGTTCGGGCCGAAGTTCGTGACGAGGATATCGGGCCAGCCGTCAGCGTCGTAATCCGCGGCGAAGGCACCCGCGCCCCACTGCCCTTCACCGGAGACACCGGCGGCAAGCGTCACATCCTCGAAGTGACCATCCGGTCGACCGCGGTAAAGCGCGTTCGGGCCGCGCTCGACCACGGTTGCGCCGTCGAGCCGCCAGCCATTGACGATGTAGATGTCGAGAAGACCGTCGCGGTCGTAGTCCAGGAACGCGGCGCCGGAACCGGCTGAATCGAGCAGATGATCTTTCCCGGGTCGGCCAGCCTCGAGGACGCGCGTCACTCCGGCCTGCGCCGCGACGTCGACGAAGCGAGCGCCCGCGGTCGCAGCTCGGGAGGGTCGCCCTGGCCACGAGAAAACGACGATCGCGGCGGCGATTGTTATCGACGTCAATCGCCGCAGCGCTGACACGAGCACCGGCTTGGCTACTTGGCCGGCTTCGCCAGTTCGGCGTAGACGGCCTGCACCTTCTGCCACTCGGCATTCAGCGCGGCGGCGGTCGCCTTGCCGGCCATCTGACCGAAGGCCCGCGACGACTCCAGCAGCTTCTGCTTCGCCGCGCGCGTCACGATGACGAAGCCTTCATCGAAGAGGCCTTGCGCTTCGCCCGCCGC
Source organism: Vicinamibacteria bacterium (assembly GCA_963800785.1). GTDB lineage: Bacteria > Acidobacteriota > Vicinamibacteria > Vicinamibacterales > JAENWD01 > JAENWD01. The sequence continues at coordinate 22,595 of CAWDCH010000016.1, read as the reverse complement.
ATTGTGGTGATGGCCGCCCTGCAGGAGCCGCTTGCGAATCGCCGCGACAGAGCTGTCGCCTTCAGTGGCCATCTGGGACACATCGGCAGCGATGGCTTCGAGCGCCGCCTTGACCGCGGCCGCGTCATTCGCCGCGATCGCTTTCTCGGCACGCGTCACGTGCACCTGGGCATGGGCATTGGCGGCCGCGAGGATCGAGCGCACCAGCTGCTCTTCGGTGAGCTTCAACGCCAGAATGCCGTCAGCCAGCGCGTTGTAAGTCGACACCATCTCAGGCGGGGTTGCCGGCGCACCGCTGGACTGGGCCAGCGCGGACGGCACGAATGACACTAACGTAGCAAGAGCGGTCATCCAGACGGGCAGTGAAATTCGCGAGCGCGTCATCATCGTCTCCGGGCGGCCTGCTTGGGCCGGCGATGCGACGCTACCACAACATTAGGCGCAGAGGCGCATGGGGTGGGGCATCAGGCGTGTACAGCGGGAAAGAAATCCCTTCTGTACGAGCAAATTTCGCGGCTATTTGCGGGTAATGCGTGAGAAGGCGCCTCTCAGGTGCCTCTCGGTCTTGGCCTCAATCTTGATATATGAGCTGACGTGAAGCGGAATCGCCTGACGGTTCGGGTCCTCGTGGCGCTGGGGTTAGCCGTCAGTGCCACGTGGCTTGTTGTCAGCGCTGGCGCGGCCAGCGAGGCCACGAGCGACACGACCGAGCGCCTGATGGCGGCACTCGATCAGGCCGCGCGCCGGCCGCCGCGAGCTTATACGGCGCGGCGTTCGTTGAAGGCGGGCCTGACGAACAAAGGCGAGTACGGCTGGATGGATGTGATGACCGAGTTCACGCCAGGGCGCGGTCTCACCTACACAGTCGTGGCGGAGGGCGGTTCGGTGCGCGTTCGCAGCCGTGCGCTCAGGAATGTGCTCGATCGCGAAGTCGAGGCCAGCCGCAGCGCTGAAGCGCGCGCGGCGGCGTTCTCGACGGAGAACTATCGCTACCAGCTCGGCGGCGTCCTGCCGAACGCCGTGCAGATTGGCCTCACGCCGCGACGTGAAGACCCGCGTTTAATCAGCGGGCTCGCGACGATGGATCAACGGACCGCGGAGTTGTCGTACGTCGAGGGCGACCTCGCGAAGAACCCCTCATTCTGGGTCCGTGATGTGCGCATTGCGCGTCGCTATTCCAGGATTGGCGCGGTGTCGCTCCCCGTAGATATTCGATCGACGGCGCGCGTTCGACTGTTTGGTCCGGCCGAAATGTACATGACGATCACCTATCTCTCGATCGACGGGGTGCAGGTCGCGCCGGCATCTCAGACGGTGCAGCCTGAAGGTTCGCCTTCGCATAGCGGCACCGATGGTCAGACGGCGGCACCCACATCTGCACGCACTCTGCCACTCGTCGCCCCTGGGCGGTAAGCTGATCTTTCCCAGCAGTTGAGATACGATGGCGCGCCCGACGTTCGGGTCGTGGAGGACGCCGCATGACCAAGTCGTATCGCGCTGTCTCGCTCACTCTCGCGCTGTGCGCCGCCGTGGCGCTCATCGTTCCCGCCGCTGCCCAGTCGAAAACCGCGTCGCAGTTCTACATCGACTACCGCGCCGCGTTCGACAAGGCCACGAAGATCGACGACGTGCTGCCGTACATGTCCAAGCAGCGCGCCGATCAGGTGGCCGCGACACCGGCCGACGAGCGCGCGAAGATGTTCGAGATGATCAAGATGATCGGGGCGATCACCGAAGTGAAGATCCTTAAGGAGACGAAGACCGCCGAAGGCGCCACGCTGACCGTCGAAGCGCTCGATCCTGACAAGAAGAAGACCACCGGCACCGTGAAATTGGTCAAGGAAGGTGGCGCATGGAAACTCGACGGAGAAAGCTGGTCGTCCTCCTCGTAGTCGGTGCTGCTGCGTTGGTCTGCGGGGTGCCGCCTGCCGCCGTCGCGGCGGACGGCATCGCCGAAGGGTCGCTCATCGTCAACGGCACGACCTTCCCGCTCAAGTACGCGTACGCCGCAGCGCAACCTGCATTCTTCGACAAAACCAAGGAAGACATCCACGTCCTGCTGAGCGACGTGCCGCTCAGCGAGGAACACCGAGCTGACGTGTTCGAGATCATCAAGCTGGCACGTACCGGGAAGGCGCATGTCGTGGAAGTGGTGCTCGACGCGGAGCAGCGGCCGATCGCCGGCTCGTTCTTCACGCTGCCATTCGAAAGCATGGTGTCGGCAACCGGCATGCACGTGTTCGAGCAGCAGGCATTCGAACACAAGCGCATTGCGGGCCGCCTCTACACCGACGGCGCGCGAACATTCCAGGATGTGACTTACGAATACACCGCCACGTTTTCCGCGCCCATCCCGCGGCCGCCGACAGCCGAAGAAGTCGCCGCAGCGCTCGCCAGTCCCCCGGGTCAGGCCGCCGCTGCATACATCAACGCTATCGGTGGAAACAATTTCACTGCGTTCGTCGCGCTGCTGTCGGACCCCGCCGCGGCTGCCTATCGCGGCGCCGACGGATCGAATGCGTTCGCCACGCTCAGAGCCGAGACCCCCACCGACAGCAAAGTCGTTGGCCTCACTACACCGACCGAGACGACCGCGATCGCCACGATCAATGGCACCCGCGACGGGATCGTCATCGAGTCGCTCGTGGAGCTCGCGCTCGTCGATGGCGGCTGGAAGGTCACGAAGCTGCAGTAGCCTGGAGGGCCCGACTCGAGTCGGGCCTGCTGCCGACGACAGCCGTCAAGCCGCCAACCTGGCGCGACGCGATGTCTCTCTGGACAGCCGCTTCAAAAAGGACAGCACCGCACGCTCCGCGTGGGACAGCCGTGACATCGGCGGCGCCGACAGCACACGCGCGTTCCCGTTCAGCCCCGTGATGGTGACGCCATCGATGTAAGCGTCCAGGATCGCCGGGTGGACGTAGCACTTCCGGCACACAGCGCGGGTGTTTCCCAGTTTCTTCGCCACCGATTCAACCGCCTGCACGATGTTTCGGTTCCGCGCCGTGGGCGACGGAACGGCGTCGAACTCGCACAACGCCGTCGCGGCCAGCACCGTTCCAGCCCACGTCCGGAAATCCTTCGCGGTGAAATCCTCGCCGCTGATTTCGCGCACGTAGCGATTCACGTCGCGTGACCCGACACTCTGCCGGGTACCGTCACCATCGAGATACTGAAAGAGCGTCTGTCCGGGCAGGTCCTGACAGCGCTTGACGCTGCGCGCGAGCGCCGCGTCCTCGAGGTCGATCGCCTGAAAGACGCCGCTCTTGGCGCGGAATCGGAACTTCATCACGCGCCCCCGGATGGTCACGTGACGATCCTGCAGCGTCGTGAGACCGAACGAGTTGTTGGCCCGCACGTATTCCTCGTTCCCGACGCGAATCAGCGTCGTCTCGAGCAGCCGGATCACGGTGGCCAGAACGCGCTCGCGCGAGAGGGGCGAGCGCTTGAGATCCGCAAGCACACGACGACGAATGGCGGGCAGCGCGGTCGCGAACCCGATCATCCGGCTGTACTTCGCACTGTCGCGCACTTCAGTCCACCGCGGATGATACCGATACTGCTTGCGCCCCTTTGCGTCACGTCCGGTCACCTGCAGGTGGCCGTGCGGATCCGGCGAAATCCACACCTCTCGCCAGGCCGGCGGGATCACCAGAGACCGGATGCGCCCAAGCGTCGCCGCGTCACGGACTCGTCGTCCCTTTGCGTCACGATAGGCGAAGCCCGCGCCTGCACGCTGGCGCGTGATTCCCTTAACCTCGTCCGTGACGTAGTGCAAGCCCGCAGCACGCGCGGACGGCTTCCGGCCTGCGAGCGACGGATGAGGTTGAGGTTGTGGCGACGCCATGGGCTCAGCCTGCGAATCATTATTGCAAGGAGCCAGCCATGGGGTTGCATGGTGTCTTCCAAGGACGCCAGCGGCACCCTGACGGAGACGTATGCGATATCAGGTGATGGCGACCGATTATGACGGGACGATCGCGACCCACGGTGTCGTGGACGCAGACACCATGGACGGCCTCGAGCGGCTGCGCAAGTCAGGGCGCCGGATCGTGCTGGTCACCGGCCGCGAGCTGGAGGATCTGCTCCACGTCTTTCCACGCCCCGAGCTGTTCGACCGCATCGTCGCCGAAAACGGCGCCATCGTTTACAACCCGACGGACCGTCGCATCACACAGCTTGGCGACCCGCCGCCGACGGCGCTGGTCGATGCCCTTCGGGCTCGGGGCGTCCAGCCACTGTCGGTGGGCCACGTGATCCTGTCGTCGTGGGAACCGAACGAGACGATCGTGCTCGAGGAGATCAGGAGGCTCGGGCTGGAGCTTCAAGTGGTCTTCAACAAAGGAGCGGTGATGGTCCTGCCCTCTGGCGTCAACAAGGCAAGCGGCCTTGAAGCGGCGCTGGGCCAGCTGTCACTGTCGCCACACAACACCATTGGCGTCGGCGATGCCGAGAACGACCACGCATTTCTCAAGATCTGCGAATACGGCGTGGCAGTCGCGAATGCGCTGCCGACGGTGAAGGCTACCGCTGACATCGTGACGGTCGGCGAGCGCGGCGCCGGTGTGATTGAGCTCATCGACCGCGTGCTCGCGTCGGATCTGGCAGACATCGCGCCCACCACGGAGAAACATCTCCTCACGATCGGGTCGACCGGTGACGATGATCGGCTGAGTGTGCCTGTCTACGGGAGCACGGTCATGATTTGCGGCTCCTCGGGCAGCGGCAAATCGACCCTGGCCACTGCGATGCTCGAACAACTCGCGGCGCAGGACTACCAATTCTGCCTGATCGATCCCGAGGGCGATTTCTCTACGCTGGAAAGCGCGATTGTCCTCGGCGACGCGCAACGCGTTCCGTCGCCGAGCGAGATGCTCGACGTCCTCAGCCACCCACAGCGCAATCTGGTCGTCTGCCTGCTCGGCCTGCCGCTCGACGATCGCCCGGCGTACTTCCAGGAATTGCTCTCGCACTTGATGGCGTTTCGGGGGCGCGTGGCTCGCCCGCACTGGCTGGTCCTCGACGAAGCGCACCACTTGCTTCCTTCGACCTGGAGCCCCCCGCACGAAGGGACCGTGCCTGCGCTCGAGACCGCATTGCTGATCACCGTGCACCCGGAGCAGATGGCGAAATCGGTGCTGCCGCAGGTCGATCTGCTCGTCGCGGTCGGTTCAGCCGCCGATGAAAGCCTGGAGGCGTTGGCGGAGACCCTGGGTAAAGAGAGACCGAATCTTCCCGCTCGCCAGGCGGGAGATGCACTCGCCTGGCCGCTGCCTGACGGCCAGGTCGTGGCTCTTCGACCCGAGCGGCCCCAGGGCGAACGACAGCGGCATCGCCGGAAATATGCGGAGGGCACGCTTGGCCCGGACAAGAGCTTCTATTTCACGGGCCCCGGCCATCGCCTCAATCTCCGTGCGCAGAACCTCGGAATGTTCACCCAGATCGCCGACGGAATCGACGATGAGACCTGGCTGCATCATTTGCGGCGCGGTGACTACTCGCAGTGGATGCGCGAGGCGATCAAGGACGACGAGATGGCGGAAGAGGTGGCCGCAATCGAGCGCGCAGCTCAGATGTCCGCGTCGGAGTCTCGCACCGCTGTAGTCGACGCGATCAACAGACGCTATACGAGCTCTGCCACGGCGAGCTCGACCGCAGGAGATCGGGCGTAACTGGCGGGTTTCTCGACGGTACGACCGTTGCTCCCTACTGCGGCAGGAGAGGAGCGATGACTCGACAGTTATCCATCAAACCCATCTTACGTGTGGCATGTGCCGGTGTCTGCATGGCGGCGCTGGGTGCGACTGCATACGCCCAATATGGAACAGACAGATATCAGCGCATGGACGACAACAACGACGGGGTGATCTCGCGGAGCGAGTGGCGAGGGAGCGATCAGTCGTTCCGCCGCCACGACTGGAACAACGACGGCATTCTCTCGGGAGACGAGCTCCGGGTCGGCGCCGGGCGTCGCGACAACAACAATGACGACGAGTACTGGCGCGGCCGTTCGGAGGTCAGCGACTGGACGCCGGAACAGTTTCGTCGACTCGACGACAACCGGGACGGCATCATCTCGGAGAGAGAATGGCGTTCCGACGAAGACACGTTCCGGCGCGTCGATCGTAACGACGACGGAGTGATCAGCGAGCGAGAGTTCCTCGGCGACTTCAATTACAACGAGAACGACGAGTCGGGGACCTCAGCGTATCGTGCAGGCGAGCAACGTGGCCTCGTCGATGGCCGCCAGGCCGGACGCGAAGACAAGGTGCGGCGGAATGCGTGGGACCTCGACGGCCAGCGAGAGCTCGAGCAGGCCGATGCCGGATACCGCTCGACCATGGGGCCGCGAGAGGACTATCAGGCCGGATATCGCGACGGCTTCGTCAGTGGCTACCGCGAAGGCTTTGGTCCTCGATAGCCCACCTGCCGTACATGACAAGAGGGGCTCGAATGCCCCTCTTGTCCTCCTAGATTAATCGACCGTCTACCAGCGCGGCTCGGTCCGCCGACGCGGACCGCGATCGTCGCGGCCCCCGGAGAAGCCTCCACTCCGAGGAGCGGGCGGACGCGCCTCGTTGACCGCCAGGGTGCGGCCACCAAACGGCCGCTCGTTCAACTGGTTGATCGCGGTCTGCGCATCCGCTTCGGTCGCCATCTCGACGAACGCGAATCCGCGGGCACGACCGGTTTCGCGGTCACGCATGATTTGTACGGTGTCTACGGTTCCCGCCTGCGAGAAAAGTTCCTGAAGCGCGGTTTCGTCCGTCTCGTAGGGAAGGTTGCCGACATATAGCTTGCGATTCATCTGAGCCACTCCTGCATCCGTCCAGGGATGCGGCTCCGCCTATAGCGCGGAGCAACGAACAACGGAAACCAGCCCGAGCGCGCGTCGCTCGGCTTTCAACGGGCATGCAGGAGGATCGGAGGTTGTCGGATCGACGCTGGACGCGAGTGAAGCGAATGGACTAGGTTTCCAACAGAGGGTCCAGTATAGCAGTACTCGCGAAGGCTCGTAAGCTCGCCTCGGGCCGGTACGGCCCGAGGCCTCCACGCTGAAACGGCTGACCTTACTTCTTGGCAGCCTGCCGAATCGTTTCAAGCTGCTTGCGGATGTTCTCGACCTGCGCCGCGCTCAGCGTCACGCCGCTCGCGCCGCCGCTGGCGGACGCCGCGTCGAGCTGCTTCTGAATCGCGTCGACCGCGAAGAGCGGGTCGCCGCTCGACTGCTCGAACTCCTTCAGGTGCGTGCGCACTTCCTGCAGTTTGGCAACGATGGCAGGATCCAGGGCTGTCGAGCGCGCCCGTGGCGCCAGCGGCACCAGTCGTGCTGGGCGTCGTTTCGGTGGACGCGGTCGAGCTTGCCGGGGCGGCGCCACTCTCGGCCTCGCCGAGCAACCGGTTCAGCGACTCGTTCACCACTTCATACTTGCCGCGCCAGTCGTTCTGCGCGGTGGCGAATGAGTTGAAGTCGCTGATGAAATTCGCAACCGCAGTGCGCTGCTCGCCCTGGAGCTGCTGCGCCTGCGGCATCTTCGTCAATTCTGCGAGGGACTGACGCGCGGCCGCCAACGCCTGCCGGGCCGCTTCCTGGTTTGAACCTCCCTGCTGCGGCTCGGTTGTAGACGACGCCGGCTGCGACGTCGTGGTTGACGGTGTCTGCGGCGCTGTAGATGGAGCCGACGGTGCGGCGGTTTGTGCCGACGGTGCGGCGGTCGGAGCCGCGCTCTGCGCGAAGGCGGCAGGCGCAAGGCCGAGCGCTGCGAATACGCCGGCAGTCATGATTGGCTTGATCGCGTGCATTGACTGAGTACCTCCTGAGCTGGCGCCCCCACAACAGCCTGAGCGTGCAGAAGCGACGGTCAGGGGATGGTGATGGCAAGCGCCATACCAGCGGTGAATCTCGGCCAACAGCACGAGTTTCGTGGAAATTTTCAACAGGAGGCGTTGGCACATGAGCCAGTCCGTGTGTCTCTTTTACGCTGCGTTCACGACAAGGAGTGGCGTCATCCGTTCGTCCCTGGATCGATCTTGGGGACGCATGCCCGGTTGGCCATCATCGGCTGGGGACTGCTGTCGATGCTGACGCAGCGATCATTGGGCGGAGGTCAGGCGATCGCGCTCGGGACCGCAATCGTGGGATGTGCCGACGCCCTCGACGCGATACTTTTCTTTGGACTCAGGAATGGCGTGCCGCCAGGGCGCATCTTTCAGAGCATCGCAAGCGGGTTGCTTGGCCAGGCGTCCTACGCCGGCGGCACGCCGGCAATCGCCCTCGGCGTGCTGCTCCACTTCACGATCGCGTGCGGCATTGTTACGACCTATTTCCTCGCCAGCCGCAGGATCGCCCTCCTGCGCCGCCGGCCCGTCGTCTGCGGCATCATGTACGGGCTCATGACGTTCGCCGTGATGAATCTTGTAGTCCTGCCGCTTTCGGCGATCGGCCACGTGCCGCAGTTCTCGCTCGTGTCGCTGACGAGCGGGCTCCTGATCCACGCCTTTGGAGTCGGGTTGCCAACCGCAGTCGTCGTGGCCCGTGGTCGCTGACGAGGCTGTCGCGGATCACTAATCCGGATCCCGTCAGCACGGACACGGATCCCACGGAATCATTCGGTCACGGATTCCACGGAACTCGCTCGGAAACCTTTTGGTTCTTGCTCGGCTAGACTGCGCCCGCTTGAGACTAGTCGGGCGTCGCTGAGCCGGCGATGGGACCTCATCGAGTGTTGCGGACACGGATCAGCGCGGCAACATTCGGGTCGCGGATTTCACGGACCTCAAGGGAATCTCTACGTTCTTTTTGGTCCGCGCCCACCCGGGACCCAGTCGGGGGTCGCGACCACGGATCTGCACGGAATCATTCGGTCACGGATTCCACGGAACTCGCACGGAGACCCTTTGGTTCTTGCTAGGTTGGACCGCGCTCGCCTAAGACTTAATCGGGCGTCGCTGAGCCTGCACTGGGGCCTCATCGAGTGTTGCGAACACGGAGCAGCGCGGAATCATTCGGTCACGGACTCCACGGAAGTCACACGGATCCCTTCTGATTCTGCTGGACCTGGTCAGTCGTCGCGGACACGGAGCAGCGCGGATCAATCGGTCGCGGGTTCCAGGGAAGTCACACGGTCCCCACTGGTTCCTGGTGTGTTGTTCCGCGTCTGCACGGGAGCTTAGTCTTGCGTCCCGAGCGCGGATCCACACGGAATCATTCGGTCACGGATTCCACGGAACTCACACGGATACCTTTTGGTTCTGCCGGGTTGGACTGCGCCCGCCTGAGACCAAGTTGGGCGTCCCTGAGCCGGCACTGGAACCTCATCGAGTGCTGCCGGGCACGGATCAGCGCGGAATCATTCGGTCACGGACTCCACGGAAGTCACGGACACCCTCTAGGTTTTCTTTGGTCCGCTCCCACCCGGGACGGTCGGGCGTCCCGGTCACGGATCAGCACGAATCGATCGGTCACGGATTACATGAAAATCGCACGGATACCTTCTGGTTCTGCCGGACCGCGACCGTCCTGGAACCTAGTCAGTCGTCGGGGACACGGAGCAGTGCGGATCAACCGGTCGCGGGTTCCACGGAAGTCACACGGTCCCCACTGGTTCCTGGTGTGTTGTTCCGCGTCTGCGCGGGAGCTCAGTCCTGCGTCCCCGAACGCGGATCCACACGGAATCATTCGGTCACAGATTCCACGGAACTCACACGGACACCTTTTGGTTCTTGCCGGGTTGGACTGCGCCCGCCCGAGACCTAGTTGGGCATCCTTGAGCCGGCACTGGAACCTCATCGAGTGCTGCGGACGTGGATCAGCGCGGAATCATTCGGTCACGGACTCCGCGGAAGTCACGGACACCTTCTGGGTTCTCTTTGGTCCGCTCCCACTCGGGACGGTCGGGCATCCCGGTACGACGCGGGCTTCGAATCGCGGCCAACGTTACGGCGTTGATCCGCGGCCGTCCGTGCCTCAGTCGGAGTCGCGGACACGGATCCACACGGAATCATTCGGTCACGGATCGGACGTCACACGGACAGCTTCTGATCTTTGCTGTACTGGTCTGCGGTCCGAGACCCCGAGCCAGTCACAGTCCGACGCGAATTCACCCGCACGGCGAATCGGTCACAGACCGACGCGGCGTCCAGACGGTAGGGCCGTCACGGATGGACAGAGACGCACACGGATCTCGATCTAGTCACGGACGGACGCGGATTCACACGGATTGTCGGACGGTTACGGACCGACGCGAAGTCAGACGGTAAGGCCGGTCACGGATGGCCACAGACGCACACGGATCTCGATCCAGTCACGGATAGACGCGGATTCCACGGATGTGAGTCGGCCACCGACCCACGCGCGTGGCTCAGAATCCGGTCACAGACGGACGCCGACTCGGAGCTCGGTCGGTTACCGAGCGACGTGGGGCGAAACTGTAAGGCGGGTCACAACGGACAGGGCCTCACACCGATTTAGTCCGGCGTCGCGGACACACAGCCGCGCGGAATCAGTTGGTGGCGGATTCTACAGAATTCACGCGGACACTATTCTCTCTCTGAGAGCCCACCGAGAGGCGGCCGCGGACTGAGGGAGAGCCCCAGACGCATCACAAGCGATCGCGTCTGTCTCTCCCTCTGCCCCGTGTTTGGACCGCAGCGGTCAGCATCTTCCGCGAGTAGGCATCTCTCAACTGGGCAAGGAGTCGTCGCGCTTGTCGGCCGGCTTTTCGCCGAGGGTACCTGTGCCCGAACCGGCAGGTTCAAGACCCAGTCGCTGTCGTTTCAGGTACAGCCCCTTGCGCGAGATGCCAAGTAGCTGCGCTGCTTGATCCATGCGGCCGTGCGAGATAGTCATCGCGTGCTGGATCATCCTGCGTTCGAGTTGCTCAGTGGCGGGTCCCAATGGCTGATCGAGACGGACGACCATTTCCGTGGGAAGGGGCTCCCGTTCTGATACGGGCACCGTACGCCGCGAGGCCGTGACATACGGCGAGAGGTGCTCGGGCATGATCACCGCGTCCGAATCCGCCAATGCTGCGGCTCGCCGGAGCTCGTTGGCCAGTTGCCGCACGTTGCCGGGCCACGGGTGCAGGAGCAGATATTCCATCGCTTCGGCCGATGCCGACAGCGGACCCTTCTTGAACTCGTGTCCGAGACGTGTCAGGTAGTGATCGACAATCACCGGAATCTCTTCGCGCCGTTCGCGCAACGGTGGGACGCGGAGCGGAACGACGTTCAAGCGATAGAACAAATCCTCACGGAACAGGCCGTCACGGACAAGCGCGTCGAGATCACGGTTGGTAGCGGCAACCACTCGCACGTCTACCTTGACGGGATGTGACTCCCCGATCGGATGCACCTCCGTCGACTCGAGGAACCGCAGCAGTTTGACCTGAGCTTCGACGCCGATCTCGCCGATCTCGTCGAGGAACAGTGTTCCCCCAACGGCCCCGCGGATCACCCCAGGCGACTGCTCCTGTGCCCCAGTGAATGCTCCGCGCCGGTGACCGAACAACTGACTGTCGAGCATCTCGCGTGGCACGGCGGTGCAGTTGAACGGTACGAACATCTTGCTGGCGCGCGGCGAGTATTCGTGAATGAGTCGCGCGAGAATATCCTTTCCGGTACCGGTTTCGCCAGTAAGCAGAATCGTGACGGGGGTTTGAGCAACTCGGCGAATAGTGCGTACGAGCTCTAGCATCGCCTCCGATGCAAAGACGCCATGGGTGGCATCTTCCACCGGATCCATAGGCCATAGTGCCGACCGTTCCCGACTTTCCCTCCTCGCGGCATCTACGGCTATGCACGACCTGACTAAATTACGAACTGCGACGAACGTCGAACGAGCAGGGAGAGCAGGCAGAACATCAAGCACTAGATGCCACTTTTGGTTACGCCAGACACCCAATTCGATCCTGGCGAGCGACGCGGCGTTGCAAATGTCATCTCCGGAGACCGATTTCGACCAACCGGTTAATGAAATAATGTGGCTGGTCTCGTCTGGATCGATGGCTACCACTGCCGTCGATCGAACGCAGTTAGCCGCATTCAGCAGCTCCACAACCTCTTGGCCAAGCAAATCGGGTCTGCCGGCTTGATCGAAAAGTGCCGCCGCACGAGCAATCCACACGTCGCCCCGATCGGGCGCTGAGACCGAACCGGCCGTGAGCGGTTCACTATTTGGCTCGTGATCCACGAGGTGCTCAGCGTCATACGCGTGACCAATTGCTTTTAAGACGCGTCGAGCTCGGTTGACCGCGACCGAAGCACAAGCACAGTCTCCGTGCGTCGCCAGCAACTCGCCAACCACGCGGTTGGACTCTGCGATGAGTTCGAGGGAGGGTTCAGAATGCTCCTCGTTAGCGGCAACAAACTCTCTTCCGGCCGAATCCAACTCGCCGAGCCGAGCTGACGACTCTGCGTTCAGCAGGCGTAAACGCATCAATAGTGAGGTATTTCCCCTATCTCGAGCACTTCCGAACCCCTCCCGACTCAGGTCGCGCGCCTGCGCAAAATGACCTCGTGCCATTAGAAGCCGAACTCGAGTCGGAAAGCTCCAGAGTTTCGGATAGGAGTGTTCCGGAAACGCCGGCGTGAACAGCTCACCAATTAGCCGCTCGCTCTCCACAAAGTCTCCTCGATTCAGCGCGAGCTGGGCCAAACCATCGAAAATGCCTTCACGACATCTAGGGCTTATCTTCGCGAGGGATAAAGCTCTTTTGAAGAGACGATTTGTCTCGTCAAGTTTGCCTTGACGCAATCGAATGTGGGCGATATCGATGAGTGCGGCAAGTTCGGTCCTCGCATGCCCTGATGTTGCTGATAGACGCAAAGCATCTGTGGCCGCATGCTCAGCAGCTACCAGATCGCCGATCAAATATGCCAAACAAAAGTCGCATATGGAAGCGAGCCCTTCCAACCAAGGATTGGAGTACGCAGAAAGTAGTGACCGCGCGGTCTTGAGATGTCTTTGGGACGAGATCAACAATCCCTTCTTGGCTTCGACTTCACAGACGAACAGGTGCAGCGCAATCGACGCGTTTGGATCTCCCAACTGCATCGTGTGCTTTTTAAGCGCGGCTAGTAAGTGGGCGGAATCCCCCTTCGGCGACCGCTCGAATTCGGCTAAAAGGAGCCGGAGCTCGGACCAGCATAGTTCCTCAAGAAATTTTCCATCGGTCGCGATCGTCCTCGCTTGAGCCAGCGAGTCGACCGCAAAGTCGGGGTGACCCAATTCGAGTTGAATGATCCCACGTGTCGTCAGAAGACGAGCTCGCAGACGCGGCTCAAGAGATGTCTGTTGAAGCAGGCGTTCAAGAGCAGGGGCTGCCTCCTCTGAGTGGCCCGTTCGCTCAAGAGCTTCAACGGTCAGGACGCGGATCATCCGCGAAGCGCCTGCTCCATCGATTTCCTTGGCGTTCGAAAGTGCGTCCGTAAAACGTCCCGAACGAAGCAGGTCGAGCACGCGTACCTCGGGGAGACTCATGATCGCCCGCCTCTAGCCGTGTTTGCGCTTCGCAGTCCTTGGAAGGTCCAAAGAGGAGTCAATACTAGCAAAGATCCGGTCGGCCGAATTCAGAAGTTCCGTGAGGGTTTGGCCGTCATTGGGTGCGCGCACAATGGCCGATCGAAAAGCGCACAGTTGCTGCCGCTCTTGGCTGGGTTTGTGGGGTAAGTGGAACGTCAGCAAGCGGTCGCGCACTGCTTCAGCGGCAACGCCGTCTCCATCGGCTAGTAAGCATACGAGGGTTGTAGCCCCGCAGGCAAAGACGAGATCACCGCCTCGCAGGTTGGCAGCGGCGAATGCGGCCACTTGTTCGAGAAGCGCGACATCGGCTTGTTGTGAGAACAGCTGTTCAAGCTGGAGGACGATGAGCGCGAATGGCGACTGGTCCCGACTCTGTAATCGCTGGCGGATATAGTGATCCAAATGTCGAGCATTTGGGTAACGTGGCAAAGCGGATTCTGCTACTGAAGTGAAAACTCTTGCGCGACGCAGGAGTTCAGCAATGTGCGGTGCAACGTCTTCCAAAATTTGCCGATGATGCTCATTGAACGCCTGCTCAGAAGTTGCATAAACGGTCAACACTCCGACCAAAGTGTCCCTGATGATTAAAGGCACACTCAGAGTGCTCGACAGCACTGAACTGGCGTCTGGGCAGACGTCGGCAAGATCGAGAGCCGGTAGCGAATTGATGATCGATCGCCGATTCGCCGCTACCCATCCGGACAACCCCTCTCCTAGGCGGCGCGGCTGTGCGCGTAAGCCACTGAGCCCCGAACCGTGAGTTGACTGGCAGACGAGGGCGTCATCCGCTGGGTCATAAGCGAACGCAGCGGCTTTCGAGAGTGGGATGACTTGTGAGAGCCGATACATAACAAGATCGGCTGCGTCATCCCAGCTTCGATCCGCAAAATCTGTAAGGACCTGATAGAGCAAGAACAAAGAGAGCCCGTCTGCTTGGGGCAGAGGCTCGACCGGCGCCTGGGGCGCTTCGGGCTGTTGAGCTCTTGCGATTGCTTTCGCTACCGGAAGGGGTGTGTGCTCGAAACTAGCGATGAGCTCTTTGCGAATACGCACGAAAGTATCCACAACCATAGGGTCGTACATGTTACCGCGACGCTGGAGTAGGATTTTGACTGCCTCCTCGTCACTAAGCGCTGGCCTATATGGCCGGTCGGATGTAAGTGCGTCGAAACAATCCACAACGGAAAGAATTCGTGCACCGATAGGAATCGCAGTTCCCTGGATGCCAGCTGGATATCCAGTGCCGTCCCAATTTTCGTGATGATGCCGAACAATAGGCACGACAGGATAAGGGAATTCGATCGACGAGAGGATCTCCGCGCCAATGCTAGCGTGGAGCTTCATTTTCTCAAACTCGGCAGGCGTCAGCTTCCCTGGCTTGTTCAGGATATGCTCCGGAATAGCCAACTTACCCATGTCATGGAGAAGGGCGGACGCTTCGATGGCCCGAATCATCAAGTCGTCATGTATCCCGAGTGCTTTTGCAAGAGCGACTGTATAGTTCTGAACTCTCCGAATATGGCCGTGTGTAACTTGATCCTTCGCATCGACCGCCATGGCCAGTGTTTCGATCGTTGAAAGGTACAACGAGTTGACCTTTTGGAGATGCCTATTCGCATCTTCGACGCGGGCCATCGGAATCTTGAACGTGAAGTACAAGATAAGAAGTAACGGGATGATGATTCCTATATAGGTGTAGTTAATGTCTCGAGTGTAAACGACCAGTAGCGCGGCGACCGATGCGCCTCCAAAGTAGTTGAGCGAAAGCCACAGAAATTCGCTGCGCCAGATGTCGAACGGCTTGCGCCTTGTCTCGAAGCCGACCGCGAAGGCGATTAACCAACTGTTGATCAGAAAGTGTGAAAGAGTGAACGTCAATAGTGGAAAGAGCAGTTGATCGATTCGAACCTCTGTTGCGGGTCGCAATAGCGGGTGAACTTGCGGAAATGAGTAGTAAATCCCGGCCGCTATCCAGATCGATAGCGCGGGAGCGGACATGTTGAATGCGATTCGGTAAAACTCTTTGCGTCTCTTCGCGAGCCAAATGGAGATGATGAATCCATCGAGAGCAACGATAGTCGCGCCAGCCGATGGACCGAACAAAAGTACCGAGGTGAAGACGAACGTTTCAGAAATTGAAATTGTTGCAGGAACTGAAGGGAGCTTGACGGTTGCGGAACCGCTGAGGAGAGTGAGTGCCGCCAGCGTGAACCACTGCGCTGTCAGCATCCTCGCTGCCAAGTCGTAGGCAGAGAATGCGATTACGCAGAAACCGGATGCGATTACGAAAAGGACGTAAGCCGCTCCGTGCCGAGGAATGAAGAGGTCCCGCGTCATCAATGCTTTACCGCTTGCTGCGCCTTAACTGCGGCAAGCGGCAGCACCTCGGCTGTAGTTATCGGCGGATTAGGACCAGACGATTATGGGAGTCATGGGTACCTCGCAGAGCTCTTTCGCGTAGTTTTCGCCAAAAAATGCCGGAGTTTCGGATCGTCTAGTTGCCCCAAACGAGACTGTTGCCCCAGACCAGACTGTTGCCCCAGACCAGAGAATTTCCCCAAACCAAGCTGCGTTGCCCCAGACCAAGGAGTTCCCCCAAACCAGGCTCGCATTGCCCCAGACGAGCGCATTTCCGGAGACGAGGGTCTCGTATTGCCCCAGACGAGAGACGCGGCGTTACCCCAGACGAGGGAATTGCCCCAAACCAACGACTCCGCGTTGCCCCAGACCAGCGAGTTACCCCATACGAGGCTGTTCCCCCAGACCAGAGGTGTTGCCCCACACGAGGGCATTGCCCCACACGAGGGATCTAGCGTTTCCCCAAACCAAGCGTTGCCCCAAACCAAGCTATTGCCCCACACAAGGCTGTTTCCCCAGACCAGCGAGTTCCCCCAAACCAGCGAGGCGGCGTTGCCCCATACGAATGACTTCGCATTACCCCAAACAGGGCATTTCCCCAGACCAGGCTAGAGCCGAACACTAACCCGCTGGCGTCAACGGCTTCACCGCCGATCACGGTCGAGACCCCCTCCACCGCCGGTCCCGACTCCGCCAGCTTCACAGCCGCCGCCACGTTCAGGCTGCCGGCGCCCGCCGCCGCCAGCCCCTCGTCCGGCAGGAACGTGCTCGACATCTGCAGCGCGATGCGAACCTGCAGCGGGTTCAGCTGCGGGTTGGCTTCCAGCACCAGCGCCGCAGCGCCGCTCACCACGGCCGCCGCCATGCTCGTCCCGCTTAGGGTGAACAGGCCATTCTGGCCGTTGCCGCTCACCAGGTTGTCGGGATACTTCTTCGCGAGGGTCGTCCCCGGCGCGTAGAGCGATACGATCCGGCGGCCGGGAGCCGACAGATCGGGCTTGACGATACGGTCGTAGAGCGTCGGGCCGCGCGAGCTGAAGTCGGCGATGCTGTCGTCGCTCCGCGCCACGGTGCCCTTGGTGTCAATGGCACCAACGGTGATCGCCAGCGGCGAGTTGCCCGGAGAGGTGATGCCGCCGAAGACCATCCGGCCGTCCGTGGTCCTGCCGTAGTTGCCCGCCGACGCCACCACCACCACGCCCGCGCGGTACGCGCGCTCAACGGCCTGGTCCAGCGGATCGTCGAGATACGACTCGGTCACCGGCCGGCCCAGCGAGAGATTGACGACGCGGATGTTGTATTTCTGCGCGTTGGCCGCCACCCAGTCGAGCGCGTTGATGACGCTGCTGGTCCGGCCCGAGCCGTCGGCCTCGAGGACCTTCAGGCTGATCGAGCGAGGCCCGGCGCGACGCCAGAAAAGCCGTCACTCGTGCCGGCGATGATGCCGGCGACATGCGTCGCATGTCCGAGCTTGTCGTCGCCGACGCCATTGGCGCCCGTGAAGTCCAGGCACGCCGTCATCTTCGACTTGACCGCCTGGTGCGTGGGGCAGCCGGAATCGATGAACGCCACGCCGACGCCGAAACCGGTCACGCCGCTCGCGGAAAACGCCCCCGCCCACGCCTGGTCGGCGGCGATGGACTGGTCGGTGACGGCCATCATCGATCGCACGGCCAGGTCGCCGGAGAGGTGGTCGACCGACGGATCGTCGCTGAGGGCGGAGAGCCGATCGCCCGGCACGCTGAGCACGGCGCCGGTCGCGAGCCATCGCTTGACGACGGCCCCGTGGCGGGCCGCCACGGCATCGATGGTTGCGGCGTCGGCCTGCAGGATGACGTCCCGCGCGCTCGCCTCGCCAGCCGCCAGCGCCTCGGAGAGATCCCGCGACAGCCGCGCCTTTGGCGACGCCGTCGCAGCCGCCGCTGTTAGGCCCAGAACCGCGACGGCGCCCGCGGCCACCGCGACGATCCTGATATGCCCCAGCAACCTCGTCATTGTCTCCCTCCGTATTCCGACACGACGGGGCGGAATGGCATCACCGCCCGCGCCAGCGATTCGATCAGCACCCGTTGCGATCCCCCGAGAGTTCTGATCGTCGACAGCCGCCCATCGCGGATGCGGTTGTAAACCGTGCGACGGGAAACGCCGAGAAGCTCTGCAGCTTGATCAATCGAAACGCTGCGACCGACCCGCGGCTCCGCCGCTGGCAGAATGGTGGAGTCCGACATCCGAGTAGCCTCCCCGCCACCTGAAGTGGCAGGGACGGTGCCACGGCGCGGATGGCTTCGAACAGCCGGTGATAAGTTGCTGTAGGAGAAGGGGATAAGTGTGTAGACTCGCGTGAGCTTTACCGCTCACGCGGTGGCGGCGCATTGGGCAGTACATTGACCGGCGAAATTTTCCCGCGTCAGCCGTGGCGGTGACCGTCGGGAATGCCTGAAATACTCAGCCATACCTCGCAATTCGGATCGGCCAATCCATTGGCCACTCCAGTCAGCCACATGACCAACGTTCGACGATGGTTACTATTCGCAACACTCATCGTCGCAGTTCTTGCGACGGTGCTGTACTTCTCGAAATCGTCGCAGTCGCCGGCGCCAGTGCAGACTGGCGGCGCGCTGGTCGCAACGGTCCGCTCGGAGCCGGTCACGTTCAACCGCTACGTCAGTAACAGGTTCCCCACGCACGTCGTCAGCCTGCTGACGCAGGCGCCCCTCGTCCGCATCAACCGCCTTTCGTCACAGGTCGAGCCCTGGCTCGCGTCGGCGTGGACGGCGGCGGACGATGGACGGTCGGTGACGGTGGAGTTGCGCGAAGGCGTGAAGTGGTCGGATGGTGTGCCTTTCGATGCGGCCGACGTGCTGTTCTCCGTCAAGGCAGCCACCGATCCCGGCCTGCACGGCCCGCTCGCTGACGGCCTGAGAGTGGCGAACCAGCCGATAGAGGTCAAGGCGGTCACCCCCCATCGCATCGTCTTCACGTTCGCCGCGCCGTTCGCGCCCGGCGTCCGGATGCTTGACGCCCTGCCGATCTATCCGCGGCACATTCTGGAGAGGGCGCTCGCCGACGGGACGTTCAAGGCCGCCTGGGGCCCATCTACCGATCCGAAGCAGATGCCCGGGCTCGGTCCGTTCGTCCTCGAACGCTACGACCCAGGCCAGCGCATCGTCCTCGCGCGCAACCCGCATTACTGGCGCCGCGACGCCAGGGGTGACCAGCTGCCCTATCTGGATCGGCTGACGCTCGAGATCGTTCCGGATCAGAACGCGGAGCTGCTGCGGCTCACGTCGGGCCAAGTCGATGTCCTCCAAGGCGAGATCCGGGCCGAGGACTACCGGGCGGTGAAGGCGGCCGCCGACGCCGGACGCGTGCGGCTGACCGAAGTCGGGCCGGGGATCGAGCGCGAGGTCCTCTGGTTCAACCTCGCGCCGGTGGCGAAAGGGCAACGCCCGACACTGGTCTCGCAGGACGGATTCCGCGAGGCGATCTCCTTGGCGGTCGATCGCCGCGAGTTCGCAAACGAGGTCTACCTGGGCGCGGCCGAGCCTTCGGGGGCGCCGGTGCCGCCGTCGGTGAAGGAGTGGACCACCGATCTCGATGCCGGCCGGTATGATCCCGCCCGCGCCGCCGCGAAGCTCGAGGAGCTGGGTCTCGTCGATCGGGACAAGGATGGCGTCAGGGAAGACGCGTCGGGACGGCCCGCGCGGTTCAGCATCCTGGTCGGCGCCGGGATCACACCCTCGGAAAAGGGCGCCCAGTTCGTCCGCGATTCGCTCGCCAGGATCGGCGTGGCCGTGGACGTCGTCCCCCTGGACATCAACGCGGTGATGGGCCGATGGAGGGAGAGCCGCTACGACGCCATCTACCACCGCGTGTCGAAACCGATACCGATCCGGCAGCCGGCCTCGACTGGTGGCTGTCGAGCGGCTTCTCACATATGTGGCATCCGAACCAGAAGCCGCCGGCCACCGATTGGGAAGCGCAGATCGACGCGCTGATGATGCGGCAGAGCACGACGCTGGATCGTGGCGAACGGCAACGGTTGTTCGCGGAAGTGCAGCGCATCTTCACCGCGCACAACGCGGCGATCTATTTCGTCACGCCGCGCATTTACGTCGCGACCAGTACGCGAGTGACACCGATGACGCCAGGCTCCAGCGGCCGCAGGTCCTGTGGGCCGCCGACGAACTGGCGGTCACGCGCTAGCGAGGTTTGGCACGGAATCTCGGTTTCGGGGACAGTCCCCCTTCCCGTGGGGCGCGGGGACTGTCCCCAATGGCACGATTTTCTCGGGTACTATTGACGCTGCGCGGCCGTCGCGTCGGCGAGGGCGCTCGGGTACTCCTGGTTGGCCGGGTCGATCGCGAGCGCCTGCTCGAACCGCCTACGCGCCTCGACGAAGTTCGCACGCCGCGCCGCGATCTACCCGAGATTGAACGCGGCCTGCGCGTTCTTCGGCCGCAGGCTCACGATCGCTCGAGGCACTGCGTCGCGCGATCGAACCGGCCCAGCATCGCGTACGCGCTTCCCAAATCACTCAGCGCGGCCGCATCGTCCGGCGACGCCTGCAACACGCGCTCGAAGCGCGGGACGGCCTGCACCGGCCGCCCCTTCGCGAGCAGCACGTTCCCCAGGTTGTATTCGGGATCGAGATAGCCGGGCTGAAGCTTCGCTGCCAGGACGAACGCCGCCATCGCTTCGTCGAGCTGACCGCGCGACTGAAGCGCCGTCCCGAGCATGTTCCTTGCCTGCGCATGGTCCGGGCGCGCCGCAACGGCCGCGCGCAACGTCGCAATCGCTTCGTCGATCTTCCCCGCCGATTCCAGCACCGACCCGAGGTTCGCCAGCGCGACGAAGTCACCGGGATATTTTCGCAGGCGCGCACGCATCGTCGCTTCCTGCAGCAGCGCGCGATCCTCGGAGCGCTGTGGGAGGACCTGCAGCCACAGGTGGGCCATCTCGTCGCTCGCACGGTCGCCGGCGCGCACGCGCTGGGGCGGATCGTGTGGGTTGCGCTCGTTGCGCGACGAGTTGTCGAGACCCACTTCATCGAGACGACCGTGCCTTTCGGCAACGCCATCGGCGCCTTCAAGCGATAGACCGCCTGCCAATTCAGGTCCCAGTCGGCGATGTGGACGAGCCATCGCGTCGAGCCGTCGGGCAATCGCGCCGTGCCTTGGACTCATGACCCACGTAATGGGCGTGCGGGTAGACCGACAGCAGCTGAACGTCGACGGGTAACGTGAATTCGTCCGTCACCGTGAACGCGGCATCACCGGCGGGAATGTCCAGCGCGCCGTCGTGTTCGAGCTGCAGCACATCGGCTCCCGCGTCGGCGCCCGGTCGGTGAAGTAGAGGCCGATCGACGGGCGCACCTCTTCCCGTTTGCCTGACGGCTGCAGATGCATGTTCAGCACGAGGTCGGCACCGGGATCGAGGCGCCACGCCATGTCCTCGAGCTCCGGCACTGGCGGCGAACCCGGCTTCCAGAACAGGAAATGGCTGTCGGGCTCAAGCGATCCGAGACGATCTCGAGGTCCATTCCTGGAAAGCCCACTGCCGGATCGGCAGCGTCGCGTGCCCGCGCCCAGCCCGAGGGATCGACCAGCACATTCGCGTGGTGGACGAGCCTTGGCGCACCGGGCAGATCTCGATCGCTCGCACGTACTCTTCTCAGTCATTGGCACGGCCAGGACGAAGTTGTGGAACCGATCGTCGCCGTCCGCTCGAGCACGAAACCGGGTGGCGCCGTCAGCACGAGATCCGGTGTCCCCAGCTGCCACGACGAAGGGAATGGCGGTGAAGGCGGGTCGGCGGCGTGACACCTTTCGGCGAGCCGCCTTTCACCCATGCCGCGAGGTTAGCGATCCGTCTCCCTCAACCGGCGCTCGCCGACGAAGTCCCCATGCCCGGGACCGGAGGCCAGGGCGGCATGTAGTGACGGCCGGTCGCCTCAACGATTTCGACGACCGCGGCGCCGAACCTGGTCTGGGACGTCGTCAACGGGAACGGCCCGGCACCGCCGACGTGGCGACATGGGGCACACCGCGTGTAGACGAGGGGCGCGACATCGGCGGCGGCCGTCGGCGGCGTCCCGGAGCGGGAACATGCGGCAGACAGTGCGAGCAGCCCCGACAGGGCCATCGCCACGAAAAAAAGCACGTGGCTATTCCAGGTCCGCAATGATGCAACCCACCGGCTGCGTAATTCGCGGCGGACCGCTGGCGTCGCCAGCGAGCGCGGCGTCGAGTGCGTTCTCGAGATTGTGAGAGGTCGCCTTCGGCCGCGCGCGGCCGACATCGGCGTACCGGTTGTCGATCCGCCCGCGATAGACCATGCGATGTCTCGCTCCCTCATGAACGAACACCGCTGCCTCGGGCGTGCGCGTCGCACCGGTCATCCTCACCAGCTCGTGTCGCGGATCGCGAATCGCTTTCGCATGCTGCTCGGGACGTCGTCAGATGGTTCTGGATCGTGGCGACGGGCTCGGCGGGATCGACGAACACGAGCCAGAAGCGGACACGCTGGGGTTCGTAGACGGCGCGAAGGTGCTCGATTGCCGGCAGCAGCCGATTGGCAATCGGACATTCGGTCATCGTGAAGATGAGGACCGTGGCACGCGTCCCCCCGCTGTCCAGGGGATCGATGGCCCGGCCGTTCAGATCGAGGCCGACGGACTCTGCGCCGACAGGATTCCAGCCGTGGGAAGAACAGC
>CAWDCH010000015.1:0-177859 GCA_963800785.1 Vicinamibacteria bacterium | reverse complement strand
TCAAAGACGCGTCAACGAAGTCAGACGCCCACGTGGACGTTCAGGCGGGATTCGACGTATGGCGACTCGTGGAGCATCGGCGCCTTGCGCCGGACGGCGACGAGGTACCACTCGCGCGCCGATGCGACGATCACGATCAGCACGATCGCCATGAAGAACACGGCAAGCGCGGCATCGAGACGGTCGTTGAAGATCAGGCGCGGCGCGGCCGGGTTGACCGAACCGGCCAGCGTCTTGGCATGTGACAGGAACCCGAGCCTCGGATCGGGCGAGAACACCTTCTGCCAGCCCGCGGTGAGGGTCGCCGCCGCGAGCCACGTCAGCGGCAGAATGGTCACCCAGGCGTAGCGCACCCTGCCCATCTTCACCAGCACGGTGGTGGCGACGCAGAGCGCCACCGCGGCCAGCAACTGGTTGGCGATCCCGAAGAGCGGCCACAGCGAGTTGATGCCGCCGAGCGGATCGATCACACCCTGATAGAGAAAATAGCCCCAGCCGGCGACGACGAGGAAGGACGACACGAGGATGCTCGGATACCAGGATGTGCGCCCGAAGGGCGTGTAGACGTGGCCGAGCAATTCCTGGAGCATGAAGCGGCCGACCCGCGTCCCGGCGTCGATCGTTGTGAGGATGAACACCGCCTCGAACATGATCGCGAAGTGATACCAGAGCGCCAGGCCACTGCCCGTGAACACCCCCGAGAGAATGCCCGCCATGCCGACGGCGAGACTCGGCGCACCGCCGGTGCGTGACAGGAGCGTGGCCTCCCCCATCTCCTTCGCCAGCATGTTCAGTTGGTCCGGCGTGACGACGAAGCCCCACTGGGCGATCGCCTGGGCCGCCGACTGGGCGGTCGGGCCGAGCGTGGCCGGCCCGACGTTCATGGCGAAGTACACGCCGGGATCGAGCGTCGCCGCCGCGATCATCGCCATCACGCCCACCAGCGACTCGGTCAGCATGCTGCCGTAGCCCACGAGCCGCGCGTCGGTCTCGCACGACACCATCTTCGGCGACGTGCCGCTGGCGATCAGCGCGTGGAAACCCGAGATCGCGCCACACGCGACGGTGATAAAGGCGAACGGGAACAGCTTGCCCGCGAACACCGGCCCGCTGCCGTCGACGAACTGGGTCACCGCCGGCATCTTGAGCGGCGGCATCACGAAGAGGATCGCCGTGCCAAGGATCACGATGGTGCCGATCTTCATGAACGTCGACAGGTAGTCGCGCGGCGCAAGCAGCAGCCAGACCGGCAGCACCGAGGCGATGAAGCCGTAGATCATCACCGCCCAGGCGAGCGACGTGCCGGACCACGTGAACGCCGGTCCCAGGGTGGGGTGCTGCGACACCCACTGGCCGCCCACCAGCGCCGCCAGTAGCAGCACGACGCCAATCGCGGTCGCCTCGGCGACCTGTCCGGGGCGCAGGCGATTCATCCACAGGCCCATGACCAGCGCGATGGGGATCGTGGAGGAGAGCGTGAAGAGGCCCCACGGGCTGTCGCGCAGCGCGTTGACGACCACGAGCGCGAGCACCGCGAGCAGGATGATCATGATGGCGAAGATCGCGACCATCGCCGCGAGCCCTGCCACCGGGTTCACTTCCTCCTTGGCGATCTGGCCCAGCGACTTGCCGTCGCGCCGCATCGACGCGCACAGGATCAGGAAGTCCTGCACGGCGCCGCCGAGCACGACACCCGCGATCAGCCAGATCGTGCCGGGCAGGAAGCCGAACTGCGCCGCGAGCGTGGGGCCGACGAGCGGCCCCGCGCCAGAGATCGCCGAAAAGTGATGGCCGAAGAGCACCCACCGCGAGGTCGGGACGAAATCGCGGCCGTTGTCGAAGCGCTCGGCCGGGGTGGCGCGCGTCGGGTCGAGCCCGAAAACGGTCTGTCCGATGAACCGCGAATAGAAGCGGTAGGCGACAAGGTAGGTGCAGACGGCGGCCACAACCAGCCACGCCGCCGAAATCGTCTCGCCGCGCGCCAGCGCGATGTACCCGAATGCCGCTGCTCCGGCGGCCGCAACCGCCACCCACACGAGCATCGCCAGAATCTTCGGCATGAGCGCGATGAATTACTTCGTGACGACGTACCAGTTGTTCTGAATGTCGTGTGCCAGACGGTGTGTCGTAATGGATCGAAAGCCCGCGCGTGTGAGGTATTCCCGCGTCTTCTCCTCTCCCCACATCGCGCCCAACCCCTCGCCGCCCTGCGCAAGCGACACTGTCATGCAATGCATGCAGGAGATGGCATAGAGGAACGTGCCGAGCGGATGATCGATGTCCTGGTGCACGTGGCTGGTCCCGCTGATGTCCTGCATCAGATAGACCCCGTCCGGCTTCAACGCGCGATGAATCCCCTTGAGTACGTTGAGCGGCTTCGCCTGGTCGTGGATGGAGTCGAACGTCGTGATGACGTCGAAGGCTTCGGGTTCAGCGGTTTCGTCGAAGTTGCTGAGATCTGCGGGGACGAACTCGACGTTGTCCCGGCCTGCGCGCGACGCCTCTTCCCGTGCGTAGGCAATCGCGTCGACCGACAGATCCAGGCCCACGAATCGACTGCGGGGATAGAGTGCCGCCAGCCGGTTCAGGATCCTTCCACGACCGCATCCTGCGTCGAGCATGCGGAGGCCATCGGCCAGACGATCGGTCAGATTCGGCACCAGCGCCAGGATGTGCGACTCGAGTGACGACAGCACTGACTGGCCGCTATCCTCCGCCATCACCTCGTGGAAGCGGGTGAACCTCGAATACGGCACGCCTCCGCCCTTCGTGAAGCACTCGACGATGTCGTCTTCCACATCGCCCATCACCGCGATGTACTGCGCGAAGGCCGCCATGTTATCGGCGCCAGCGGCGTGTGTCAGAAACGCGGCATGTTCCGCCGGCAAGGAGAAACGCAGCGTCGTCGGCTCGACTGCCACGACCCTGCCGGTCACCATCGCGCCGAGCCACTCGCGAACGTACCGCTCGTTGAGCCCGGCCCGAGCCGCAATCTCCTCTGAAGTCGCCGGCGGTGAGGCGCTCATGACGTCGAACAGACCCGTGCGGTGGCCCACCGACACCATCAAACAGAGAGCGCCGTCGTTGAGAGCACTCAGCAGTCGGCCAGCGAAGGCTTCGGCCTTCACCGGATCGTAATCACTGTGCGCGCCTTGTGCTGACATGACCTAACTCCATGACACGCGATGCCCCGCCCGGCCCGCACAAGATACGGATCGGATTAATGAACGCGAACCACGAGGACCGCGGCAACGGCGCGCTAGCGCACGCCGATGATTCGCTCCGCGTTCTTCCAATAAAACTTCTCGAGCACGGCTTGCGGCAGGGCGAGCCCCTCGACGGTGTCGCCGCCATAGTCGATCGAGCCCGCGCCTGCGTAGTAGGCCCAGTCGCGACGGTACTGCGCCTCGAGATCGGCGGCGAACTTCGCCCGATCCTCGTCGGTCGGCGCCACGTCGGGCGTCCGATACGGCCGCCACGATCGATCGACGCCGTACAGGATCCGGTCTTGGTACTTCAGGAAGAATGCCCGCACTTTGGCTGACGGCTGGCGTGTAAGGTCGCGCGTCCGCGCTGAGACCTCGACATGGAAGTTTGGATACGTGTCGAGCCGCTTCGCCACCTCGTCGACGTCGTACTCCAGACTGCCGATGTGCGCCCCGATCATGACCAGGCCGGGATGCTTCGACAGGATGTGATCGCGCGCGTCCATCAACCGTGCGTGGCTCGGATACTCTGGCTTCCCATACAGATGCCACTGCGGGTTCCGCGAGTAGTAGCCGTAGTGAACGCCCTTCGGGTCGAGCGGCAGCCACGCCTCACGTGGCTCCGCCAGATGGGCCAGCAGCGGTTTCCGGCGTGACACGAGATGCGCGTACACCGGATCGAGGATCGCATCGTCCGGCAGCAGGAACGCGCCGTCGGGCCGCTTCAGCTCGAGCCCGACTTCCTTCCAGATCTTCACCATGACGGCGCCCTGCGCGAACGTCTCGTCGAGGGCTTTCGCCACACGCGCGCCATACTCCGGCTGATTGCGTGTCGTGAGATCGAACGTCGAGGCGAAAGAAAAGATGTCTGGATGCCGCTTCACGAGCGTGGCGTTGAACCGGTGCATGAATTCGAGATGGCCGTCGGTGCCGGGATTGCTGATGTTCACGACGCGCAGGTTGATGCGCCGCAGCATCGCGTTGACGACGGGCATGTCCTCGTAGATGTGAGAGTGCACGTCGATCTTGCGCAGGCGCTCGAAGCCTTGCGGCGGCGACGATGTGGAGCGCATCGAGGATTGCGCCGCGAGCAAGCGATCGCCGACAGCTACGGCCGCGACAATCACGGCCGCCGGAACCATCAGCAGGACGATGCGGGGACAACGGAACATGGCGTGGACGTTTTTATCACATCGATCCGGGCACGCGCGCGGGACGCCGGCGTTACGCGAACTGCGGGCATTTGCCGGCGCTGGTGCTGCGACGTGCCGGCGGGGTCGAACGGCTCGAGCCGACGGCAACGGTGCTGGGCCTGTTCTCCACGTGGGAGTGCCGGAGGGCGGAGCTCCGGCTCTCCGCTGGAGCGCCGCAAGTGCCCGGAGAGAGTGGGCTTGCAGTCGCTACCCCCGATTCTGAAGTTCTTCGCCGTGCCGGAAGCAACGCTCGAATCCACTCTGTGATACGCCCAGCGCACGGCGGAAGTGGATCGCAGGCCAGCAGATACAGCACCAACGTGGTCAAGGCAATCAGTGAATAGCTCAAAAGCGGCGACGTGGAGATCAGACCCGAAATGTGAAGAGAGGATTGATGGATAGTCCGATGGACAAGGAGCACGGGAAAGAAGAGTAGGACTGAGAGCGTCAAAAACGCGATCCGCAAGGGGGCGTCCCGAACACGTCTCGGATTTCTGAAGCCCTTTGCGACGCGTTGATAGGCGCTGCTCTCATGTGCTTCGACGGTTACTTTGAAGATCGTCTGAGTCAGCAAGTACAGCAATCCGCCGCAGAAGAGCACCAGCGCGATACGCGCAACAGCGGGGCTACTCCAGAAATACACCGCCGCCAACACGAAGTAGACGACGATGCTGAGGTTCGTGAGCTGAAAGGCGAGCCATACGTTTGTGCGGCCCGTCAGGACCTGGAACCGCCGACACGCAGCCTCTATGAGGTTCAAGAGCGCCGAATCGACGTAGATCATCGTTCCTCAAATCATCGGGTACCTCATGCGGTGCCGGTTGAATGTCTACATCGGGACCCTCAGAATGCGCCGCACGGTACTGCCGCACAACTGACGCCGAAGGACGCGCTACGAGCGCGAGCCGAGCAGGCGCCCGGCGACGGCGCGGAAGCGGTCGTGATGCGGGCCGGTCACGAACATCCAGCGGAGCACGCGCACGCTGACGGCTCCTCTGGCGCTGGCCGGCGCGATCTCGTCGAGCGTCTTGAGCGGTTGCGTGCGAATGCGGTCGAGGAGCGCCACGCGGTGCACGCACGACACGGTGCAGAGCGGCGCACAGCTCTTCTCGCTCGTGCTCTCGCGCAGCACATCCTCGGTGGTGTACTCGGCGAGCGGGATCGCTGGATGCCCGCGCTGCTGTGAGCACCAATGCACGAGGCCATCCTCGCAGATGTAGAGATAGCGGCCGCCGGCCCCGCACTGCCAATCGTTCGGGCGCCCGAACGCGAGGTTCCGCTGGAAATCGTTCTGGTTCTGTACCGTGTAGAACGGCGCAGTCAGCGAGGTGATCGCGCTGTAGACGCGCAGCTGGTCCGGCGTCAGCGGTATCAGGCGGCCGTGACCGTTGTGGATCAGGCCGACCGTCGCCGTGAGACCCAGTTCGATCGCGCGCTTCGCGATCGTCAGTGCGTCCTCGGGGTTACTCAAGCCGCCACCGAGGACAGAGTTGATGTTGACGCTGAACGCGGCGTGCTTCGCCAGCATCTGCAGCTTCGCGTCGAGCACCTTCAGGCTCTTCTTCGACATGTCGTCAGGCTTCACGTTGTCGATGCTGATTTGCAGGTGATCCAGCCCGGCGTTGTTGAAGTCCTCGATGCGCTTCGCGGTGAGGAGGTAGCCGTTCGTGATCAGTCCAGCCAGCGCGCCGGTTCCGCGGATGTGCCGGATGAGCTCGTCGAGGTCAGGGTGCAGCAGCGGCTCGCCGCCGCTGATCTCGATGTTCGCCGTGCGCAGCCGAGCCAGGTGGTCGATGCGCTCGCGCATGGTCGCCAGTGCCACCGGCGGAGAGTGCTTGTCGTACTCGTTGCAGTAGCTGCACGCCAGGTTGCAGCGGCGGATCGGAACGATCTGCGCGAGGATGGGATGACTCGCAGACTGGAAGCCGCGCGCCACCATCTTGGCCTCTCTCCACTTGCGGTCGAAGGTTCGGAGCATGCGCGGCGGCCGCGGCATACTAGGATCATAGCGCCGGATGCCGCCCGTTGATTATGCGCGCTGGACGACGACGCTGACGGCGTCGTATCTGGCGATCACGGCCGCGTTGATAGCGATCCTCGGGAATACCGTTCCAGGCCAGGTTTGGCTGGTCGCGGCGCACCTGACGCTCTCCGGGTCGTTGTTGATCCTGGCCCGCGCGACGCCGTCGGCGGGGATCCTTCGCGTGATTCGCGACTGGCATCCATTGCTGCTGTTTCCTCTCCTCTACAAGGAGGTGGAGCTGCTGGCGGCGGTCATTGGTGACTGGCGGTTGACCACGGCGATTCCGGCCTGGGAGTCGGCGCTGTTCGCCGGGCAACCGAGCCTGTACCTGAGCGAACGGCTGGCGTTCGTGCCGCTCTCCGAGTACCTGCATTTCTGCTACCTGTCCTACGTCATCGTCATTCCATCGGTGACCGCGTACTGGTACTTCAGCGGACGGCGGGCGGCCTTTGGCGAGCTGCTGCTGATGCTCTCGACCGTGCTGCTGGGAAGCTACGTGTTCTTCATCCTGCTGCCGGTAGACAGCCCGTACTACCTGTCGCAGCGCCTGGGCCCGCCGCTCTCCGGCCATTTCTTCTTCGATCTCGTTCATCAGATGTCGGCGCGCGGCGGCGCGCGCGGCGGCGCGTTTCCGAGCGCGCACGTGTCGGGTGCGGTCGTCGTGAGCCTGGTCGCGTGGCGGCACCAGCGTCGGCTCGCGTACCTGCTCGTCCCAATCACCGGGAGTGTGATGATCGCCACCGTGTACGGCCGATTCCACTACGTCCTCGACACGCTCGCCGGCGCGGCCCTGGCGATCGCCGTCGTGGTGGCGTATCGACAACTCTCCGGCGGCCGGCCCGGTGAGAGGCAGTCAGCTTGCCGTTTTGTGATCACAGGTTGAGAATGAGCGGTCAGGAACGTCACACGACGGGCCACGCACAGTACGAGGCCGATGGCGTCGAAGCCTAATCCCGAGCGACTCTTCGAATTTGGACGCTTCCGGCTGGACCCTCGCGAACGGCTGTGTCTGCGGGACGATCGCGCGGTTCCCATGACGCCAAAGGCGTTCGATCTCCTTCTCTACCTGGTCGAGCGCCACGGTCACCTCGTTGAAAAACAGGAGTTGATGCATGCGCTCTGGCCCAACTCCATCGTCGAAGAAGGCAACCTCACATTCACCATCTCAGCCCTGCGCAAAGTGCTCGATGATGGCGCGGATGATGCGTCGGCCATCCAGACCATCCCCACCCGTGGCTATCGATTCGTCGCCCCGGTGAGGGTCTCGACGCGCAGCCAGGCGGCTCCCGGCAGTCGAGCCGACTTCGGCACGCCCGTCCCAGGTGAAACGCTGGCGGCGCGACTCACGAGCGGCCCCCTCCCGCTCAAAGAAGCGCGTGGGCGTGGGCATTGGTATTGCCCGCGCGCTCGAGGTTTTACACGGGCAGGGCATCGTCCACCTCGGGCTGACGCCCGACAATGTCGTGCTGACACCAGAGGGCCCCAGCCTCCTCAACGTCGATCGCGAGGGGGCGACTTCGGTCGAGGGAATCGCCGCGCGGTCAACAATCGCGAACGGGACATCCACGACCGACGTCGCGGTGGTCGGCGCGCTGCCGTACATGGCGCCCGAACAAATTCAGAACTTGGAGACCGATGAGCGCACCGACCTGTACGCGCTCGGCGCGATCCTGTACGAGATGGTCAGCGGCCAACGGACGCTCGAGGCACCGCTTGTCCCTCCGGCCCTCGACCACATCGTCAAGGTCTGCTTGAAGAAGCAGCCTGCCGATCGTTGGCAGACAGCTCACGACGTGAAGCTGCAGCTTCAGTGGGTTCAGGCGGAAGCGGCACGCCTCGACCCAGGTGCCACCGTCCCTGTGAATCGCCGGCGGACCGCGTGGGCGCCTTGGGCGCTCGCCACGGCATTCGCCGCACTCGCGGCGACGACTCTCCTGATGTCGCCACGAATAATGATGACGCCGGCGCCGCCGCTTCGGTTCGACCTGACCCTGCCCCCCGAGATGCGTCGGGCAGACTACAACGCCGGCGCGATCTCGCCGGACGGCCGCCAATTCCTCTTTGAAGCGACTGTGGCTGGGCGCCCCCGGCTGGTGCTGCGAGACATGAGGACTGCGGCAACGGTCCCCATCGAGGGAACGGAGGGCGCGTTTACCTCGTTCTGGTCCTTCGACAGCAAATCAATTGCCTTCTTCGACATTGATGGACACCTGAAACAGGTTCCCGTGACCGGCGGACCAATACGGGTTCTGGCAAAAACACCGAACGCGCACGGGCACCTAACAAGCGGCACCTGGGGAACATCAGGGATTCTGTTCGGGTCCGTCGATGGACGGATCTATCGCGTGCCCTCGGCGGGTGGCACACCCGCCGTGCTCGACACGCTGCCGTGGAAGGCGGGACAACAGATCTTTGCGTCGCCGCGATTCTTGCCTGATGGCCGACGCTTTCTTGTCACCGTTGTGGCGGATCCCGCCATTGTACGTCGCCTCGCTCGATGCTCCGGGTCTGCAGAAGATCATGGAGGACGGCGCTGACGCCGAGTACGCCGCAGGTCACCTGTTCTATTCACGGGCGACACGGCTCTTCGCGCGTCCGTTCGATCCAGGGCGGCTGATCTTCACGGGCACTGAGCTGCCGGTGACGGAATCGGCTGGTAATGTTTCTGTGTCAGAGCAGGGCACAATCGCCTACCGCCCCGGGCAGGTATCGGTCTCGAGACTGACGTGGTTCGACCGCGCCGGCCATCGCACCGGTACAGTGGGCGACCCCGGACCGTATGACCAACTGGTGCTGTCGCCGCGCGGACACCATGCGACCGTCGAACGGAGCGATGCGCAGGGCGAGCATTGGGACCTCTGGGACGCAGATCTCGAGAGCGGCATTTTCTCGCGGCTCACGACCCACCCTGCCGATGACAGCGATCCATCGTGGTCACCCGACGAGCGGCAACTCGCGTTCACGACACGGCGCGAGGGGCGCCCCAAGGTGTTCGTGAAGGATCTCGCCACGGGGACGGAGACACTGCTCTTCTCATTTGCCGAACGTGTCGTGGTCGATCAGTGGACGCCCGATGGCCAATTCGTCATATTCAGGACGATGGCAAGGCGGTTTATGCGCTGCCAATCGGCGACGATCATACGCCCTCGCCTCCTTGCGGACACGCCATTCATCGAGGACGAGGTTCATGTCTCGCCAAATGGCCGGTGGGTAGCGTTCAACGCCGACGAGTCCGGGCGGTGGGAGGTCTACCTTGCGGAGTTCCCTGCGTTCACGTCAAAGCGACAGATTTCGCGCGACGGCGGCGTCCAGCCCCAGTGGCGCGCCGACGGGCAGGAACTGTTCTTCCTGGGTCCCGACGGCTCGATGATGAGCGTGCGCGTGGATACACGCGCGGGCCTCTCGGTCAGCGCGCCGTCACTTCTTTTTACCACCACGATCCCGGCTGATCCCTTCACGCCACAGTACGGCGTGACAGCGGACGGCCAACGCTTCCTGGGACTCGAACGGGCGGCCCCGAGCAGGAGCTTCACCGTGCTCGTGAATTGGCTGAACCGCCCATGACGAGCGATACGGCGATTGAGTCAGCGGTCACCGCGCCGATTCCACCATCTGGTCACCAAGATCGCGCCGGCGACCGCCGCGCCCCATCCAGGCTTCGGCGGTGGCGGCGGAGATGGAGATGATGGAGCCGGCTTTTCGGGCACCACTTCGCCAGACAACTGTCGCTGCCGGAACGCCCGCGCGGCGCGAGCGCCGATGAGCAATTTGCCCTGCGCGTTCTTATGCCCCGGCGCTTTTCCATAGGGAGATGCGTGTTCAATCTCGGCGTTCAACTCGGCGCCAGTCAAAATGGCGATGCCGGATACGTAGAACCACAGCAACACGACGATGATCCCACCGACCGTGCCGTAGGAACCTTCGTAGTCGGTAAAGTTGGCCACGTACAACTTGAAGAGAAGTGAGATCACCAGCCACAAAATTGTGGCGCCGATGGCACCGGGCGTGATCCACGCCCAGTCTTGGTCCGCATCGGGTCCGAAGTAGTAGATCAGACCGATACCTGTTGCCACCAAGGCGAACACGAGTGGCCACTGCAGTACGAGCCACGCCCACTCAAATGGCGAGCCCCAGCCCGTCGTGCTGCCGAGCTTTTCTGCGACCGTCGGTCCGACGAGTACCAGTGTCAAAGCCACCAACACGATCGCCGCGACACCAAGCGTGAGCCCGATGGCAATTAGGCGGACCTTCCACCATGGCCGCCCTTCCTCTATGTCGTAGGCGCGGTTGAGAGCCCCGACGACCGAGACGAGCGCGGCGGAACTGCTCCACACAGCACCCGCGACACCGACGGTGAGCAGTCCGCCGTTCTCGTTGTTGGCGAGCCGACGCATTTGCTCTTGAATCAGTTCGAGGACCTGCGGCGAGACGAACGGGCCGAGAGAGCGACCGATGTCGTCGGTGAGGTTCGAGAGTGGAAAGAAGCTCGCGAGTGCGAGCAGAAACAGGATCGCCGGAAATAGCGCCAGGAAGAAGTAGTACGACAGCTGAGCCGCTAGACCGAGGACATCGTCATCGACGACCTCGCGCCACGTACGACGCGCAAGTTCAAACCATGAGAGGGAAACCGTCTCGAGCACTTGATGATGAAATGCAAATGCTGAGCCGAGCATCGGCGCGTCCTCGTGCCGCCAGGAAGTCATGTCGCCCGCCGCATTTGACGCGTCTGCACACCCATCGGTCGGATTCGCCGCTGCTCACGTTCAGACGAGAGTGACCGTCGCCGATTACTGCAGATTGTTCAATCTGCAGACTATGGCGCGTCTGTCGCTCCCGCCGCGCGAGGCGTGCACTGTTGGCTCTGCACAACCGGCTGCTCTGGAGAAACCGCAGGGCAATTCCTCCCAAACAGCCTCAGGACCGTTCTGAAGCAGGGAGTGCGCGCAATGGTACGCAACATGCTGGTCTAGACATACCTATATGGACGCCGATTGTCTTTGCGACGGAATGGCCGAGCGTTTTGGTCAGGAGGCATGGCCGAGCCGGGTCTGCGGACAAAGGGTCTCAAGCGTCGTGCGACGGCAGGCGGCGTGCCGACGATCTATATCAACGATAACTTCGGGCAGTGGCGGTCTGACTTCCGACGCACCGTCGCGCATTGCACCGCGCGCTCCTCACCCGGCCGACGCATCTCGCAACGATTACGGCCGACCGCGCGCGACTATTTCGTGCTGAAGCCCAAACATTCGGGATTCTTCGATACCACGTTGGATACCCTGCTCGGGACCTTGCGCATCCGGCGGGTGATTCTCACGGGCATGGCTGGGAATATCTGCGTGCTCTTCACGGCCAACGATGCCTACATGCGCGAATACAAGATCTTCGCGCAAGGCGACATCGCCGTGTCAACGCGGCTCAGATTTCAATCGAACCGCCGTCCCAGGACCGCGAGGCGCCGATGATGTCGAGAGCCAGCGGTGCTCGTCTGTCGAAGGTCATCCGTCACGTGTTCGGCCTCGCGGACCTGCGTCCGGGACAGCAGGCGGTGATCGACGCGGTGCTTGCCAAACGCCATACGCTCGCCATCATGCCGACCGGGGCCGGCAAGTCGCTCTGCTATCAAGTGCCCGCGGTGCTGATGCCGGGCATGACGGTGATCGTGTCGCCGCTGATCGCGTTGATGCGCGACCAGTTCGACAAGCTGTCGACGCTCGGCTTGGGGGCGGTCCAAGTCAATAGCGCGATTCCGACGGGAGACATTCGACGCGCCCGCGCGAAGATCGGACGTCGTGCGGTCGAATTCGTGTTCACGACGCCGGAGCAACTGGCGGCCACGGATCTGCGTCAGCTGCTGGCCGGTGCGTCGGTCGATCTCGTCGTCATCGATGAAGCCCACTGCATCAGCCAATGGGGACATGATTTTCGACCGGCCTATCTCGACGCGCTCTCGGGGCTGCGCGCATTCGGATCGCCCACGATCCTGGCGCTCACGGCAACCGCGACGCCGGATGTGATTGCCGACATCGAACAGCAACTGGCTGTGGGTCCGCTCCGCGTGATCAACACGGGCGCTCATCGTCCAAACCTGTCGTACCACGTCCGCCCTGTCTCCAGCGACGCCGACAAACAACGCCACCTCATCGACATCGTGCGCGGCGCGACCGGATCTACCATCGTCTACGCGGCCACGGTGCGCCACGTCGACGCGCTGCGCGCGCTGTTCAGGGGGGAAGGCATCTCGGCGACGTCCTACCATGGCCGTCAGCGCGCACAGGACCGGGCCGAGGCCCAAGACGCCTTCATGACCGGCGCGGTGCCAATCATCATCGCCACCAATGCATTTGGCATGGGCATCGACAAGCCTGACATCCGCACGGTCGTCCACTATGATCTCCCGGCATCGCTGCATGTGTACTCGCAAGAGTCAGGGAGAGCCGGCCGGGACGGCGAGCCCGCCGAGTGCATTCTCTTGTTCCAACGACGCGACCGCGGCCTGCAGCGATTCTTCATGGCCGGACGGTATCCGACGCATGACGACTTCACGACGCTGATCCAGGGCGTGCGCGCTGCAGCCCGTGGCGGCGCGATGAGTGTGGCCGACATTCGAGCCGCTGTGCCCTCCCTGGGAGCGAGCAAACTTCGCGTGATGTTGGCGGCGCTGAAACAGGATGGCCTGATGCGCGAACGTCGCGGGGCCAAATACGAGCCACGGCCACAATTGTTGACTGCGTCCATGGAACCGCTCGTGGCCGCCTACGAACAACGCCGGCATCGAGACCAAACCAACCTGGAGCAAATGGTCGTGTACGCCCAGACCGCGCTCTGTCGAACGCATGTCCTGCTGGAGGCGCTCGGCGAGGCCGTGGAGTGGTCGCAATGTGGTACCTGCGACAACTGCCGCGGTCTGGCGGTTCGTTCGGAAGCCGTCGCTACGGGAGCCGCATGATGGGCCACCCTTCGGATCCGGTAGGCAGCTTGAAGCCGCGTGACTCCTCATTGGCCTGGATTCGCGATCGGGCGCTGACCCTGGCCTTGATGGCCATGTTTCTGCTGTTTCTCGCGGGACAGCTGATCACCGGATTCGCGGAGTACAACGGCGAGCAAGTGCAGCATGGACTCGCCGCGGTCGGGATCACTGCCTATCTCGGCACTGGTCACCCTTGGGAGGCCATCTTCGAGAACTGGGAAAGCGAGTTCTTGCAGATGGCCGTGTTCGTGTTGTTGACGACGTTTCTGATGCAGAAGGGGTCGCCGGAGTCGCGACGACCCGGTGTCAAGGAACTCGTGGATACCGATCCTCGCGACTTCTCCGACGACCCCGACGCGCCCTGGCCCGTCAAGCGCGGCGGCTGGATCTTGCGCCTGTATGAACATTCGCTCGGCCTGGCGTTCGTCCTGCTCTTCCTGATCGCGTGGGTGGGACACGCGCTCGGCGGCTTTGCGGCGTATGCGGCAGACCAAGTGACGCATCACCAGCCGCGTCCAGCGCTCATCGACTATCTGATGTCGGCCCGATTCTGGTTCGAATCGTTCCAGAACTGGCAGAGCGAATTTCTGGCGATTGCCTCGATGGTCTGGCTCGCGGTGTACCTCCGACAGCGATGGTCACCGGAATCAAAACCTGTACATGCGCCGCATGCCGAGACGGGACGTTGAAGGGATCTCGATGGCCGCCGTGTGCGCCAGTTTCCCATGCCCGAAATCGTCGATGATCAGTAAGGGCACGGTCGGCTGGCGGGGGCTGCACCAGAACAGCGGAGGCAATCATGGATTCATCGGAAGCCCAGGCGAAGGCGACCATAGCCGCTGCGTTGATTATCCGAGGAGCGGTCGAAGTCCCGTCACTGCCCGCAAACGGCAATCAGTTGCCGGATCCAGCGGGCCTGCGGTTGCGCGAGCTCACGGAATACATCTATCGACTCGTCACCACCGATGAACCGCGCGAGCCGGCTTAGCCAGACGCCTTCCTCCCTGCCGCCGTCTCCGCGTAGAATCGTTGCCAAGTCCTTCGACGACGCTGTGGAGACTACCGATGTCCATCGACGTGGAATTTCTAAAGCAGGTCTATCGGCAGTTCAATGCTCGTGACATCGAGGCCGTGCTCGCTGCACTGCATTCCGATGTCACGTGGGCCAATGGCATGGAGGGAGGGCACGTTCACGGCCGGGAGGCCGTGCGGAGCTATTGGACCCGACAATGGGCAACGATCGACCCGCGCGTCGAGCCGACCGGCTTTTCAACGGGCGCCGATGGCGAGATCGTCGTCGAGGTCCACCAGACAGTGCGCGACCTCCAGGGCGCGGTGCTGGTTGACCAGATGGTCGGTCACATCTTCAGGATCGAGAATGGCTTGATCACGCGCTTCGACATCCGCGAAGCGTGAGAGCCGGCAGTTCTGGCTACTTTCGTGCGTGGAGCTCGCGCGCGGGTGACGCCGCGAGTGACGTGCACTCGCTTCACTGTGCCGCGACGTCACCGCGCGCCGCACGCAGGCTGACCGGTGCGACGCGCGGTGACGACCCGAGTGCAACCGGTACGTCAATATCGAATAGACGACTCGGTCGGTACTCCTCGACGCCGTTATGGGCTCGGCGGCGTTATCGATCCGCTCCCGAGCGTCAGCCCGTAAGCGACGCGTCGCGTCGGCCTTTTCTTCGGTGTGTTGAAGCTCTTCGCGAAAGCCGGGAACCACGTCCCCGACGAAGTCCTTGACCCGCGCAGCCGCGACGCCGATGAGCGCGCCTTTTATGTTGTCCCACGTTTCCATGGCCTTCCGGATCTGCTGGTCTCTTCCCGGATGGCGGTCATGGCCATACGCCGACACGGAAACACTGCCACGATGCCCGGTCCTGCGCCGGCCCATCGCCGCCGCCAGCACGACGCCACCCCCGAACGCCAGGCCCAGCATCGTCATTGGCCTCGCTCGAAACTGCTCCTTCCAGTCGGTGACAGACTTCACCCGTTGCTCCAACTCTTGAAGATTGGAGCCAAGATCATCGCGCGTGTTCTCGATGTGCGCGGCTATTTGGTGTGTTGTCTGGCCCATTCGACGTTCTCCTTTATCGTTTCCACCGTCCGCGCCGGGGTCGGATGGATTTGTTTGAAGCGCTTGAGGCCCACCGCGAACAGGACGATCGCCACCGCGGCGAGCGCGGCTCCGACGATCATCGCAGCGGCCCACTCGGCCATTACGAGCGCTAGTGCGTAGACCACGGTCAGCAGCAGGAAGAGCACCGCAAACATCGCTGTGGCGGCGCCTGCGCCGAGCAACAGTGTTGAGGACCTGGCCTTATCCAGCTCTTCCCGAATTTCCGTCTTGGCCAGGCGGACTTCCGATCGGACGATCTCCTGCACGTTCCGGATGATGTCCTGCAATACGTCGGAAATGGACCGGTCTCCTGGGGCCATATGTGCCATAGGTGCCTCGGTGACGTGCACGTCAGTCGTTATTGCTCATTGCTCGCCCGACCAGGAAGCCGACGAAGGCGGCAGCGGCCAGCGCCGGGCCTGGATTTTTTCGGACCAGGCTCTCGACATCGGACATCATCCTGTTCATGTCGTGGCTTCGGACGTAATCGGCTGTGGAGCTCAGTCTGTCGGCGGTTGCGCGCGCGAGATCACCGACTCTCTCGCCGCCGGGCAGTCGTTCGGCGTTTTCGTGCAGCGCCGATGCCGCCTTCTCCAATCCGCTTGCCGCACTCGCCCGGTTATCGTCTACGGTGTCGGCCGCCTTCCTGCCAATGTCCGAGACCTTGTCTTTGACCTGCGAAGCGGTCTCCGATAGCGTCCCGCCCACGTTCGAGCGGTCGTTGGCTGTTGTATCCCCAAATGAGGTCGTTTTTGTTGTCATCGCATCGCTCCCTTGTGCTCTCGACGCCGCCTCCGCTCCACGAGACCGATGTTTCAAGATTTATCAGTCGCCATCCGAGTGACTGATGAGAAGTCACCTCGCTTCGCGAAATCAGTGACGCACGGGCACGTTCCTTGACCAGGCTGCACGCTTCATGCCGAAGCCGTATTGGGAGGAACGTGGAGGGCTTCTGGCGCCAGGCATGATTCGCCGACGCTCGAAAGGCGCGTCGCGTGTCAGATGCGCTGCGAACTCAGGCCGGACTGAGTCGCCAACGCGACCGAATCTGCTGAGGTTGTGACCTTAGAGCTGATATCCCTTGGCGAGGGCCGAGAATGCGGTCACTTCCGCAGCCTCGCGCGATGCATCCCAGCCAAGCTCGCCGGCCATCAGCCGCGACACCTCCGGCGCCATGGCTTCAGCCGCACGCGCGTTGAGGAACAGCGCCCGCGTGCGGCGCGCGAGCACGTCCTCGACGGTCCGGGCCATCTCGTGGCGTGCGGCCCACAGCACTTCAGCGCCCGTGTACGGCAGATCCGCGTGGAGCGGCGCCGCCAGCGACGGTGTGGCGCGCATCAGATCCTGAATCGCGGGCGCGTCGGATCCGTACACGGCGAGCGCGCCAAACCGATCGGCGTTGGAATGGTATCCGTGGACGTTCAGCGTACGCGTCACGCACGGCCGCTCTTCCAGACGCCCGAGATCGGCCGCCTGGTCCACGGTGTGCTCCGCCATGTTCCGGTAGGTCGTCCACTTGCCGCCGGTCGTCGTCATCAGCCCCGACGCGTCGATGTGGATCGTGTGGTCGCGCGACAGCGCCGCGGTCAACTTGCCGTCGCCGCTCTTGACGAGCGGACGGATGCCGACGAACACACTCAACACGTCGTCCCGCGTGGGTGGCTTGTGAAGGTACCGGCCTGCCGTCTCGAGGATGAACTCGATTTCCTCCTGCAGCGGGCGCGGCTCCAGCGTCGGCGTGGTAATCGGTGTGTCGGTGGTGCCGACGAGCGCGTGGCCGTGCCACGGAATCGCGAACATCACGCGGCCGTCCGGCGTGTGCGGCACCATGATCGCCGCCTCGGACGACAGAAAGGAGTGGTCGAACACCAGGTGGATGCCCTGGCTCGGCGCGATCAGGGTGTCCGCGTCAGGCTCGGCCAGCCGGCGCACCGAATCGGAAAACGCACCGGTCGCATTGACGATGACCCGCGCCGGGATCGTCCATTGGCGTCCGGTTTCATGGTCGGCCGCCACGACGCCGTCGACGAAGCCGTCTGCGCCCTTCGTCACCGCCACGACGCCGACGTAATTGAGGATCGTCGCACCTTGTTCGACGGCGGTCTCCACGAGATTGATCAGCAGCCGCGCATCGTCGAACTGGCCGTCGTAGTAGACGACCCCGCCGCGCAGCCCATCGGTCTTGATCGTCGGCAGCCGCGCCAGCGTCTCCTCGCGGGTCAGGATCTCTGACGTGCCGAACCCGTACTTGCCCGCCAGCACGTTGTAGATCTTCAGTCCAAGCCCATAGAAGGGCGCCTCCCACCAGTCGTAGTTCGGTACAACGAAGGCGAGGTTGCTGACCAGATGTGGAGCGTTCTGACGAAGCAGGCCGCGCTCCTTGAGCGCCTCCATCACCAGGGCGATGTTGCCTTGTTCCAGATACCGCACGCCCCCGTGTACGAGCTTCGTGCTCCGGCTCGACGTGCCTTTGCCGAAGTCGTGCTGTTCCAGGAGGAGGGCATCGTAGCCGCGGCTCGCGGCATCGACCGCGATGCCAACGCCGGTGGCGCCGCCGCCGACGATGACCACGTCCCACGGACGGCGCCGCTCCTCGAGGCGAGCGAGCATCTCGGCCCTGCGCATGCTACCGGCTCCCCCCGACCCAGGACGTCGAGCGGTCCAGCGCCTCGTGCCACTCCGCGCGTTCGAAGCGTCTGTCGACCTGCCAATGGGCGGACGAGGAGTATGCTTTCGAGATCTGTCCGAGGTCGAACGTGAAAGGCACGAGCTCCATCCTGTCCGGTGTCTCAGCCTGCATGCTCCTGGCGGGCTCGATCGTGTTCAGTCGCACTGTCTCGCCGAAGCTGAACTACCCGTTCAGCAATGCGGCGCCTGACGCGTGGTACCGCTCCCCTGCAACCGCACCCTTTGGCGACACACGCTCGATCTCCTCGAGTTCCTCGGGCGTGAGGCGTACGTTGAGCGCGCCGGCGTTCTCCCCCAGTCGCTCGATACTGCTCGTCCCTGGAATCGGGACCACGTCCTCGTGCGTCAGCAGCCATGCCAGCGCGAGCTGTGCCGGCGTGCAGCCTTTCGCGGCCGCCAGCTCGCGGACTCGATTGGCGAGGGCCACGTTCCGTTCGAACGCCACGCCTTGAAAGCGCGGGTTGCCACGGCGCCAATCGTCCGGCGCAAGGTCCTCGAGGCTGCGAAAGCGTCCGGCGAGAAAGCCACGTCCGAGCGGACTGTAGGCAACCAGCCCGACTCCCAGTTGCCGCAGTGTCGGGAAAAGCTCGTCCTCCGCCTCGCGGCTGAAGAGCGAGTACTCGGTCTGTACCGCGGCAATCGGGTGCACGGCGTGCGCGCGCCGCACGGTCCCGGCCGCCACCTCCGACAAGCCGAGATGACGGACCTTGCCCTCTGGTACCAGATCCGCCATGGCGCCGACGGTGTCCTCGATCGGGACGGTGGGATCCGCGCGGTGCAGGTAGTAGAGGTCGATGGCGTCCACGCCGAGTCGCCGCAACGATCGCTCGCACGCCTCGCGGACGTACTCCGGCCGCCCGTCT
Source organism: Vicinamibacteria bacterium (assembly GCA_963800785.1). Classification (GTDB taxonomy): domain Bacteria; phylum Acidobacteriota; class Vicinamibacteria; order Vicinamibacterales; family JAENWD01; genus JAENWD01. The sequence continues at coordinate 158,798 of CAWDCH010000015.1, read as the reverse complement.
ATTTTTTCCGTCTGGCCGATCTCGCGCTGGACGAAGCCAAACTTGGTGGCCAGCACGACATCGGCGCGTCGGCCATTGATAGCCTTGCCGACCTTCACCTCCGAATCACCGTAGATGTCGGCCGTGTCGAGAAACGTGATGCCGAGGTCGACGGCGCGCCGAATCAAGGCAATCGCGGCGTCGTCATCATGAACGCCGCTTGTGTAGGTGTCTCCAATCCCGAGGCTCATGCAGCCCAGGCCAATGGCAGAGACACGCGGTCCGGAGCGACTCAAGTGTCGTTGTTCCATTTCCGCACGATAGCACGCGACCTACAACAGCGTTCCCTTCAGCACAACGAGCGCCACCGAGAAGTAGATGACGAGACCGGTCACGTCGACCAACGTGGCGACAAATGGCGCCGACGATGCCGCCGGGTCGAATCCCAATCGCTTGAGCGCAAACGGCAGCAGCGAGCCGCTCAACGTGCCCCACAGGACCACGCCGACCAGAGCCACCGCGACGGTGATCGCGACGAGCAGCCAGTGCGGTCCATAGATATCGGAGAACGCTGACCAGACGGAGATTCGCAGGAAGCCGATGCTGCCGAGGATCGCGCCGAGCGACAGTCCGGCCAGGAGCTCACGCCGCATCACCTGCCACCAGTCGCGCACCGTGACTTCGCCCAGGGCGAGCGCACGAATGACGAGCGTGGAGGCCTGCGACCCGGAGTTGCCACCGCTCGAGATGATGAGCGGGACGAACAGCGCCAGTACCACCGCTCGCGAGATCTCCTGCTCGAAAGCGCCCATGGCCGTGGCGGTCAGCATCTCGCCGAGGAACAGTGCCGTCAGCCAGCCGGCGCGCTTCTGAATCATCCGCGGGAAGCTGACATCCATGTACGGCTCGTCGAGCGCTTCCGAGCCTCCGATTCGCTGAATCGCGCTGGTGGCGGTCGCTTCGGCGACGTCCAGCACGTCATCGATCGTCACGATGCCGATCAGCATGCCCGCCGTATCGGTCACCGGAAGGGCGCTGCGGTCGTACTGGCGGAATACCGCGACTGCGGCCTTTTGATCGTCGGTGGCTTTCAGTGCGACAAACCGTCGGTCCATGAGATCGGTGACGCGATGCTCGAGCGGCGCCAGGAGGAACTCGCGGATGCGAACGTCATCAATCAGCAGCCCGTCGTCGTTGAGGACGTAGATCACGTTCAGCGTTTCGCTGTCCTCACCGTGCACGCGCACATAGTCGAGGACCTCGCGGACCGTCCAGTGCTCGCGGACGGCGACGTAGTGAGGCGTCATCAGTCGCCCGACCGACTTCTCGGGATATCCGAGAAGCGTCAGGGCAACGCTCCGCTCGGCCGGCGTCAGCAGCGCCAGCAATTGACGGGTGACTTCCGCGGGCAGTTCCTCCAGAAACAGCGTGCGGTCGTCCGGCGCCATGTTGTTCAACAGGGCGGTGACGTCGTCCTGCGCCATCGCCTTGAGCAGCGCTTCCTTGGCGTCCTGCGACAGATACTCGAAGACCGCTGCGGCGTCCTTGCGCGGCAGCACGCGAAACACGAGGACCTGATCTTCGAGGGTCAACGCCGTCAGCAGATCCGCGACGTCGCTGGCGTGCCGATTGCGGAGGACGTCACGGAGGCGCGCGTAGTCGCGGCTGCGCAGCACCGCGGCGAGCTCTTCCGCCGGGCGAGCCACTTCTCGAATGGCGGCAACCGCGTCGTCACGATTGGGTCCGGAGAGTTGGTGTTCCATCTGATTCAACGCTGCTCTGACGACATCGTGGTGGTGCACGTGTGGGCCGACACTCTTCACCGCGTCGAGCCACAGGCGGTGAATCAAGTCGAGATCGCCGGAAGTGAGTGAGGGCGGGTGGGCGCCCAGATGGTAGTTGTCGGCGCGCCCGCTGCGGTGGTAGATCGCGAGACGCACATCGAGCGTCTCGGGCTTGTCGATTCGCTCCCAGGCGTCGCCCAACAGCCGCGCCTGGTCAGCCGCCGATAGCGTCGCCGATTCGCCAACGTAGACATCCGACGAGCGCAGCCGAACGACGGCGCCCACGATGGCGTCGAAGACACTGCGCGCCGGGACGATGAGGAGCCGCACCGGGCGGCCCGCCCGCTCGGCCAGCGCGACGACCTTGACCAGCAGCTGGCGCTCGTTCGCCGTCGGCGTTTCGGTCCCGGCCAGTTCCTCCGTGACATCCACATCGATCAATCGCGCCGTCATGATGACGACGTCACGGTCGGGCGGCGTCTGAAGAGCGGCGACCACATGTTCAAGCGCGTGGGGGTTCCGCACGGGGACGAGCACGTTTCCCGGCCGGGCGTCCACCTGGTCGAGCGAGAGGTCCGCCGCGGCCAGCAGATCGAACGGGGCACCGTCGGAGACGGCCGGGCCGATTGCGCGACGCCGGCTCGCCACCGTGAGCCACAAGGCGACTCCGGCGATGAGCGCCCCCGCTGTAATGAATGGAATGTCGCCGACGGCGACCATGACGATGAAGGCGACACCGGCAACCACACCTGGACCCACCAGCCCCACGGGCAGCTCCCGGGCGCCGAACCGGAAATTCCCCGGCGTCCGGTACGGTGTGACGCTCCGCTGCGACGATCGAAGACGAGCGATCGCGCCAACGGAGAGCATGAGCAAGACGGCGACCGCCATCGCGTACGCCCGTGCGAGCCAGGTCAGATGGCCGCCGCTGGTGACGATCACGAGGATTGTGGCGGCAACGGTCGCGTCTACTGTGCGAGTCGGCGTTCCCAGCCGACTATGAAGAGCGGTGAGCGCTGGCGGCAGCGTTCCCTGCGCCGACGCTCGCTGGAGCGTCTGCTCCGCGTCGCCGAGACCCACGTACGCGGCCGGGAAAGCCACGAGGATTGCCGCCACGGCCACGCCGATTCCGACCAGATCCCGGAGCCAGACTGGGCCGCCGAGATGCTGTGCGAGGCCGGCCAGCGGGGCGTTGGCCCACAGCTGTGTCTCGGAAGCGGGCACGAGCAGCGTGACCAGGAACGTGCTGACAGTCGTGATAACGAGCGCGAGCCCCACGGTGAGGAACGCGACTCGCCGCAGAGCGGCGATTCGAGGTGGCTGAAAGTCGTGAGCCGATCGCCCTAACGTGTCGCTGCTGCCGAGGACGGGCAGCGTGAGCGCCAGGCCAACGATGCACGCCAGCACGATATCGACGACCGGCCAGCCGGGACTCGACACCGCCGACGCGGGCCAGGTCAATGGCCTGGTGAGGTCCACGCCGCTACGCGCGAGCGCGAACGCCCCCGACATGGTCGCGACCAGGAGGATCGCGATGCCGAGCCAGACGCCTCGTGCCATCGCTTCGCGGCGGATCTCTCGACCGAGCCGGGCTCGCACCCAGAGCAGTCCGACCGCGAACACCGCCAGCATCGTGGCGATGTCCTCGGGCCTGGCGTAGCGCGTGAATCGCGAGCCGGCAATCGCCGTCGCTGCGATGGAGTGCCCGATCACCAGGCTCGCAAGGGCGGCGAGCAGCAACCGTTCGACCAGCACGGTTGCAGTGGCGACGGTTGCGGCTCGAGGTCCAAATGTGCGACCGACACGGCCGACCAATCCCCCTGGTACGAGCTGCGCCCAGCCTTCGATGTCAATCGCCCGGACACCCGCGGCAAGAAGCGACGCCGCCAGCACGAACAGGCCTGCCGACTGGCCCAGGGCTGGACGGGTCACGCCGGCAATGAAGAAGGCGGCGATCCCCGTTTGCGCGACGATCAGCGCCGCCGCATTCGGTGCCGACATGAACCGCCACAGCGCCGTAGACGCCAGGACGACTCGCACGAGCTGCGGACGGGGCGTTGGTGGAGGCTGGGCCATCGCCGAAGGCGAACGTCCTCGAACAAGGTCGGCGCCCGGGCAATCGGTGCGCGAGCCAGTTCACTTTAATCGAAGTCAGTTTTCGCGGAGACAGTGCTGCAACGCTACCGGCGTGCTCGCGTAATGCGTTCGGCCCGAGCGCTGCGACCAGCACAGGCGTATAATCGCGGCGCTCCAGAACGTCGACCCGGCACAACGCCAAATAAGGGGCTGCCATGAAGAGCAGACGCGTGTTCGCACTCACTTCGGCGCTCTCCGTTCTTACCGTCCTCCTCGCGATCGGGCCGGTTTTTCCTCAGGAACCCGCGGCGGCCACGCCCAGAGCCTGGGTGGATCGGGTTGCGGAAATCGAGCAGTACTTGAAGACCGCTGAGGTCGCCGGAATGGAAGAGATCGGCGTCGGCGTAACCAAGCCCCGACGCGCGATGCTCGCACCCGGGGGCCCGGTTGAAGCGATCGCCTGGAAGCCGATCCGTCCTGGCCGCTACAGCGGCTTCTGGGAAAGCTACAAGTCCGAGGTTGCCGCCTACGAACTGGACAAGCTCCTGGCGCTTGGCATGATTCCGCCAACCGTCGAAAAGCGCGTCAAGGGGACAGTCGGCGCCGCTGTCATGTGGGTGTCGTCCGTGCAAAGCTTCAAGCAGCTCGGGGGCCTGCCCGGTACGAAAGGCATCAAAGGACCGCCGCCAACGCTGGTTCCAGTGTGGAACCGTCAGATCACAATTGCGAAGATGTTCGACAATTTGATCGGCAACATCGATCCGAATCTCGGCAACTGGCTGGTCGATCCCGCGTGGAACCTGATCCTGATCGATCACACCCGCGCGTTTACGGACACCAAGCAGCTCTATCACCAGCTGGTTCAAATCGACCCGACGCTCTGGGACAAGATGCGCGCGCTCGACGAAACCACGCTGACGACCACGCTCGGCGAGTGGCTCGACAAGGGGCAAATCAAGGCCATCCTGCAGCGACGAGACAAGATGCAACAGGTCATCGACAAGCTGCCGCAAGCGAACGCGCAGCGATAGGCCCGGGCAGACGCAGCCTTCATTCGCGACTCCTCCCGGTAGTGCGACTGTGGCATCGTTGTCCACATGATCCAAAGCGATTGGATGGGCGCACGTAGAGGAGCTGGCCGATGAGCAGGGGATACGAGGCCGTCCACTCACGCTCCCTTGAGAACCCCGAGGAGTTCTGGTCCGAAGCGGCACAGCAGATCCACTGGTACAAGCCGTGGGACAAGGTGCTCGACGACTCCAACCAGCCTTTTTACCGCTGGTTCACCGGTGGCGTGCTCAACACCTGCTACAACGCGCTCGACCGCCACGTCGACAGCGGCCGCGCCGAACAGACCGCGCTGATTTACGACAGCCCGGTCACCAACACCCTCGAGTCGTTCACGTTCCGCGAGCTTCGCGATCGGGTGGCGACGTGCGCCGGGGCGCTGGCGGCGCTCGGCGTCTCGAAAGGCGACCGCGTCATCATCTACATGCCGATGATCCCCGAGGTCGTCGTCGCCATGCTCGCGGTCGCGCGGCTCGGCGCGATCCACTCGGTCGTCTTCGGCGGCTTCGCCGCCAACGAGCTCGCCGCACGGATCGACGATGCGAGGCCGAAGATCTGCATCTCGGCGTCATGCGGTATCGAACCGGGGCGCATCGTCGCCTACAAGCCGCTGCTCGATCGCGCCATCGAGCTGGCCAGGCACAAGCTCGAGCGCTGTGTCATCTACCAGCGATCGATGCACAAGGCCGATCTGGTGCCGAGCCGCGACCTCGACTGGCACGAGACGATGGCAGGGGCGACGCCACACGAATGCGTACCAGTGGCGGCCACTGATCCGCTCTACATCCTCTATACGTCGGGGACAACGGGGCAACCAAAGGGGGTGGTGCGCGACAACGGCGGGCACGCGGTCGCGCTCAACTGGACGATGACGCACGTGTACGGCGTCACGCCGGGCGAGGTGTATTGGGCCGCGTCGGACATCGGCTGGGCCGTCGGCCACTCGTACATCGTCTACGGACCTTTGCTCCACGGAAACACCACGGTCCTCTTCGAGGGCAAGCCGGTGGGAACGCCTGACGCCGGCGCGTTCTGGCGTGTCATCTCGCAGCACAAGGTCGCCGCGTTCTTCACGGCGCCGACGGCGTTTCGCGCCATCAAACGCGAGGATCCGCACGGCGACTTCATCGCAAAAATCGATCGCTCGAGCCTGCGAACGCTCTTCCTCGCCGGCGAGCGCCTCGACCCCGATACGCTTCATTGGGCCGAGCGGATGCTCCAGATCCCCGTCGTCGATCATTGGTGGCAGACCGAGACGGGATGGCCGATCTGCGCGAACTGCGTCGGGCTGGGGATGTTGCCCGTCAAGCCAGGCTCGCCGACCAAAGCGGTGCCGGGCTGGGATGTGCGAGTGCTCGACGATACCGGGAAGCGGGTCGCGGCAGGAGCGAGTGGCTCGCTGGTATGCAAGCTGCCGCTGCCGCCCGGCACCTTCCCGACGTTGTGGAACGCCGACGCGCGCTGCAAGGAAACCTATCTGGCAGAGTTTCCCGGGTACTACAAGACAGGCGACGCCGGCTTCATCGATGAGGACGACTACGTGTTCGTCATGACCCGCACGGACGACGTGATCAACGTCGCCGGGCACCGGCTGTCGACCGGCGCGATCGAAGAAGTGCTGGCCGCGCACCCCGACGTCGCCGAGTGTGCGGTGACCGGCGTCGCCGACGAGCTCAAAGGCCAGGTGCCGCTGGGATTTCTGGTGTTGAAGGCGGGCGTGCAACGCGACCACGCCGAGGTCGTGCGCGAGGTCGTGCGCATGGTCCGCGAACAGATCGGACCCGTGGCCTCGTTCAAGACGGCGACGGTCGTCAAGCGGCTGCCCAAGACGCGGTCGGGCAAGATTCTGCGGGGCGTCATGCAGAAGATCGCCGACGCGCAGGAGTACACCACGCCCGCGACCATCGACGACCCGGCAATCCTCGAGGAGATCCAGGCGACGCTCAAGAGTCTCGGCTACGCCCGGACATGATCCAGTACGTGCTCGGCATCGAGTCAACCGCCACTGACATCGGCGTCCCACAGACATCTGTCGCGCGACGCTGAAGCCACTCGTGGCTATTGGCGCGCAGCGTCCGCGAGGCGCAGCCGCTCGACGAGCCGCAGATACTGCGGATCCCCCGTTCGCGTCGGTGCGCCAAAAGTCACCGCGTGCAGAATGCGCCGCGCCTGGCGGCGCTCGGGCGAGTCGGTCCCCGCCGACGCCGCTTTCGAGAGCCGCGAGAATCGATCGCTCAGGTGCATCAGAGCTTCGGAGCGCCGGTTCTCATCGACGAGCTGTCCCTCGAAGGCGAAGATCTCGCGGAGTGCGCGCGCCTCGTTTTCGTCGAAAGCGCGCTCGCGCTTGAGCGCCTTCTCGACCTCTGGACGCCGCGACAGCTCCCCGAGGCGTGCCGCTTCCGCTTTGACATCGAGAAGGCCGTCGAAGTCGGCGATCAGTGCCTTCAGCAGATAGACGGTCTCCGTTACCTCCGTGGACGCGGCCAACTGTTCGCGGCGCGTCTCCAGCAGCCGCTGCAGAAGCGCGTCATCACTGGCGCGCCGGCGGGAGCGGACCGCCTGGAGCTCCATCCACTCGATCGCCTCGGCGGCGACGTCACCGGTGGGAAGCGCGTGGCCGCCTTGGAACACGGCGAGGAAGTGCGGGGACGACAGCTTGCGGTCCAGCATTCGCATCTCGAGGTAGTTGAAGTCCTCGCTGCCCGCCGTACCAAAAATCGCGAACTTGACCGTGCTCCGCGGCGTGCTGTCCGGAAACCCCGCGCTCGAGGCAATGACGCCCGCGATGTCGGCGTTGCCAAGCGCGATGCCCATCGAGACACGCGCGCCGCCGGAGAAACCGGTGAGATAGACCCGCTTCGGATCGATCGAGAATCGCCGCTCGACGTCCATGCTCATCGCACGAGCCGCGGCGGCGGAGACTTCGTACGGACCGTTGCGCGAGTTGTTCGAGGCCGCGACGATGTAACCGTACCGTTCGGCGGCGGCCTGATATTTCTCCACTATCAATCGGCCCCGCGCCATCGGATGGAATGCGAAGAGCACGCTCCATTTCCTGTCGGCCGTGTAGGAGGACGGCAGATAGAGCGCGTACGTCTGTGATGGATCCGCGGCACAGGCGACAGGGTCGACGATCGCGCCGCTTTCGACTGTCTGCGCGACGGCCCGGGGCCCGATGGCACACGCGAGCCACAGCATCAGCCATAACGACCTTACAGATATGCGGGCGGTCACGCAGGCTTCCAATAGACTCGGCGATTATCGGCCGGGTTCCGTGCTGCGCACACTGATTCGGCGTCGAGCGGCGCGCCCATCGGCACCTTCAACGCTTCGCGCGCAGCAGGCGCAGCGACGACCGCTGACTGATCAGCACAACGTCAGAGCCATCTGCACGCGCGGCCACGAGCACGCGAGGGAGATCTTCGAAGATCTCGTCGTACACCACCCGGCGTGCCGGATCGACGACAAGCAGCCGTGAGCGACGGATGTCGCGGTCAGTCGAGCCGACGAGCACGACCGAAGGGGCTTGCCCCTTCGCGAGGCGAGCGCCCGCTGCCTGCGACAATCTGAATTCGCCCAAGGAAATCTCGAATCTCTTCTGAGCTCCCAGGTCATAGCCCCGTGCCACCTCGCCTCCATGGACTATGACGCGTCCGGCGAACGAGTCGATGGCAGTCCTGGGCGAGTCTTCAGCCGTCACAGCGCGCTCCGCCAGCAACGCACCGCCGGAGTCAAACACCAAGACCCGGCGCCCGTATTCCAGCGCGACGACCCACGCCGGTACTTCGCCGCGCCGTGGCAACGCAGCAATGATGTTCGCCAGCGCTGAGGGACGATTCCATACCTCTCGACCCGAGCTGTCGAGGCGCGCCACTGCTCGCGGCGAGGACGCGTAGAACTCCGCCTCACCGTCGCCTTCCGCATCCATCGGCCGCATGGCGTCGGTCGCCAGCGTCGGATCCGGCTTGTATTCCCAGAGGGTCTTGCCGTCGAGATCCTTCAGCAGCGTTCGGGAGAAGCCACCACCGGTGTCGGCGATAGCGACGTGGCCGTCCGGTCGCCGCACGAGAGTCGAAAACGAGCCCCACGCCGGCCCGCGCTCGCCTCCGAAACGAAGGTGACGCGTGGCCGCCAGAGTGGTGCTGTCGAAGATCTCAGCGCCCTCGTGATCGACGACAGCGATCTCCTCTCCGGCCTCGCCATCGATTTCCGCGACGAGATGCCATCCCGATCGCGTCGACAGCGTCGCGGCCTCGAACCTCTGAGCACCGACGACCACCCTCGGCGGTCCGATCCGGGCGAGCACCGCGCGCCGCTGGAGGACCCTCGTCGGAAACAGCTCCGGTCGCGCGAACCCGAGCGCCAGCAGCGCCAGCGTGATTGGCGCTGTGACGGCCACGATGACGCGGCCCGCGGCGTGCCGTCGCCACAAGACGCCACAGAGCCACCCCAGTGCGGCTCCGGCCGGCATGATGACCACCGCGATGAGCGGCGGCGAGAACAGGAGCGCGAGCGCAGCAGTCGATCCGCGAGGCCAGATGAAGACAGAGGCGCGGATCCCGAGCTCCGCGGCGACCGCGGCGCTGCCAGCGCCGACGAGCGGGCCGGAGGTTCGGAGGACACGGCCGGATAACCACAGCAACGCGTACGGTGCGGCGCCCCAGGCGAGAAATGGCAGCGACAACGGATGGAATCCGGAGGCCACGATTGACGTGACCGCAACAATCGTGACGCCGATGAGCGCGAGCAGCACGTGGGGTCGTTCGCGGAACGCGGCGATCGCGGAGGCGGCGGTCATCCCTGTGTCAGCCTCGTGCCACGTCGTACTGCAGAGCAACAATACCGGACTGCTCGTAGACGCGACGGCCGGTGAGCCTCAGTCGCGCGCGCGACGCGGGCGTGGCCAGCAGCGGAATGCCGCCGCCCAACAGGACCGGTACGATCGCGGCGTCGACGGCGTCCACCAGGCCGGCGTCGAGCAGACTTCTGAAGAGCTCACCGCCGCCGAACAGCCAGATGTCCTTGCCAGGCGTCTGCTTCAGCTCGCGAATCAGGGCGGGAGCGTCGCTCACGATAGCGACATCGGGATGCTCCACCGGCTTCAAGGTCCGCGAGACGACGAACGACTTCACACCCGGCGCCGAGCCGCCGCTATCGCCCGCCTTCTGCATCGCCTCGAACGTCTTCCGCCCGATCAGCAGCGTGTCGAAGCGGCTGAAGATCTCGGTGAAATCGATGTCCGGGTCGTGGACGATCCAGTCGTATTCTCCATTCGGCCCTGCGATGTAGCCGTCGAGGCTCATGGCGACGCCGTAGCGAACCGCCCGCATGGTCACCTCGCTTCCCGGCGCGGCCGCGCCGCGCTTCCAATTTGTGAACGACTGTTTAGTAACACGCGATGAAAGTAAACACCGATTCAGTGTTTGTCAAGCGGCGACGGACTGTCGATCCTCCGGCCTCTCGTTCGACGCGGGGGGGCGACAGGGTTCGGGGGGGGCGACAGGGTTCGGGGGGTGCGTCGGGTGCGACAGGGTGCGGCGCCGGCGACGGGTGCTGAAGTGCGTGGGTGCATTCCTGCACCGCACCTAGCACCTCGTGCACCCTTGCACTGCACCCTTCGCATCTGCCGCACCCCGCCGCACCTGACGCACCTCCCGCACCCCGCCGCACCCGTCTTCCATCCCTCGCATTCCTATTGACATTCGATAGGAGCCGGCTCTAGAGTCGTACCCTACTTCTATCGAACGTCGATAGGGAGCACTGATGGCCGACCGGCAAGACGCCTTGCTTCAAGGTACGCTCGATCTGTTGATCCTCAAGGCGCTCTCTACCGGCGAGCTGCACGGCGTCGGCGTGTCGCGCCGCATCGAGCAAATCACCGATGGCGCATTCGTTGTTCGGCCGGGCTCGCTCTTTCCCGGCCTCCATCGACTGGAGGAGGCTGGCTGGCTCACCTCGGCGTGGGAAGCATCCGAGAACAACCGCCGGGCGAAGTACTACCGGCTGACGAAGGCCGGGCGTCGACAGCTCGGCGAAGAGACCGCGCAGTGGAACCGCATCGCCCTGGCGATGTCCCGAGCGTTGGAAGCGTGAGGTCGGTATGCCGTTGATGTCACGGCTCTCCAGCCTTTGGCGCAACCTGGCGCATCGCGAGCGCGTCGATCGCGATCTGGACGACGAGGTCGGCGCCGCGTTCGAGCTCATCGTCGATGAGAAGGTGCGGACGGGGCTTCCGCCCGAGGAGGCCAGACGCCGCGCGACGCTGGAACTCGGCCATCGCGTGTCGATCACGGGACAGGTGAAGGACGTGCGGGCCGGCGCATATCTGCAGGCGATTGTGCGTGACGTGCGGTACGGGTCGCGATTGCTCCGGCGCGATCCGCTCTTCACGCTCGTGGCGATGCTATCGATCGCGCTCGGCATCGGCGCCAACGGCGCGGTGTTCAGCCTTACCGACGCCCTGCTCCTCCGGCCGCTGCCGGTACACCATCCCGACTCGGTCGTGACGCTCAGCGGCGCGACGCCCGGCGATGAGCGAGGCGGCATGTCGTATCCGAACTACCGCGACCTGCGGGCGCAGTCGCAATCGTTCGATGGCCTGCTTGCTTACCAGCTGCCGCGCTTCAGTTTCGCGCGCTCGGCCGGTGCGGTGCGTGAGACGCGCTTGGGCATGCTGGTGAGCGAGAACTTCTTCGAGGCGCTTGGCGTGCAGCCGGCGCCGGGACGCGCGTTTTCGCGAGAGGAGGGACGCGTCCCTGGGCGGGACGCGGTTGTCGTTCTGGGCTACGACTTCTGGCGCGAAGCGCTCTCCGCCGATAGCGCCATCGTCAACCGGATCGTTCGGATCAACGAGATTGACTTTGAGGTCATCGGCGTTGCCCCCGAGAGCTTTACCGGGATCGAACCGCCGCTTCGTCCGGCGTTCTACATGCCGACGGCGATGGCGCAGCGCCTCGCTGGAGTACGCGACAACCCGCTGGAGGACAGAGGAACGCCGGCATTCGTGGTGAAGGGACGTCTGAAGACCGGCGTGTCCCGCGACAGCGCCCAGGCAGAGTTGGCGACGATCTGGAAGCGGCTGGAGCGCGCGTATCCGGTCGAGAACCGGAACCGCTCGGTCACGGTGCTCACCCAGCTGCAAGAGCGCGTGCGGCAGGAGGATGGGACCGCGCTCGTGCTCACCACGCTCACCGCTCTCGCCGTCGTGGTTCTCCTGATTGCCTGCGCCAATGTCGGCAGCCTGCTGCTCGGACGCGCTCGCGCCAGAGCAGCGGAGATCGCGATTCGCCGCGCGCTCGGCGTCAGCGGGAGCGGCCTGTTCCAGCAGCTGATGATCGAGAGCCTGTTGCTCGCGCTGGCCGGATGTGCGCTGGGGCTGATCTTTGCGGCAGCGGCGATCCGGTTCCTTCAAACGATTCAGCTGCCGACCGACCTGCCGCTCGTGATCGCGCCCCGTCTGGACGGGCGGGTTCTGGCCGTCGCGCTGATCGCAGCGGTCTCGAGTGCGCTGATGTTCGGGCTCGCGCCGGCCTGGCAGAACCTCAGAACCCAGCTCGTCACCGCGCTCAGGAGCGCTGCACCGGGCGACGCCGGGCGACAACGCGCGCTGGGCCGCAACGTGCTCGTGATCGCCCAAATCGCGCTTTCCATGGTGCTGCTGGTCGCGACGGGCATGTTGCTGGACGGCTTTCGCAAACTACTGGTGCTGAATCCGGGGTTCCGAACGGATCATCTGCTCCTCGTGTCGCTCGACACGTCAATCGTGAAGGCCACACCGGACGAGAGTCGTGCCTTCTACAGGAACCTCGTCGATCGTGCCGTCACGCTCCCTGGCGTTGCGTCGGCGACGCTCACGAGCTCGATTCCGCTCGATCCTCCCTTCTCCGCGCAAACCGTCGTCCCCGAAGGGCATCAGTTCCCGGTCGGGCAGAACACGGCAACCGTTTCGGCGGCGATCGTCGACGAGCGGTATTTCGACACGATGAAGATCGAGATCTCGCGCGGGCGTGGGTTCACAGGGGCCGATGCGAGCGGCGCCCCGCGTGTGGCCATCGTGAACGAGGAGTTCGCGAGGCGCTACTGGCCGAATCAGGATCCGTTGACGAAGCGGATCCGTCTCGGCGATCTCACAGGCCCGTGGGCCGCGGTCGTCGGCGTGACCACCACGAGCAAATATCTGTTCGTGGGCGAGCCGCCGGAACCGTTTCTCTACCTGGCGTTTGCGCAGCACGAACGACCGGCGATGTCGCTCATTGTCGGAACGACCAACCGCGATGCCGCGCCGCTGGCACGGTCCCGTGCGGAACCTCGTACGCACGATCAGTCAGCACCAGCCGGTCTTCAACGTGCGGACGTTCTCGAGTTTCTGGGAGCAACGCGCAATCGGCATCCCCCTCCTCATTCTCCGCATCGTCGCCACGATGGGCCTGGTGGGACTCGTGCTGACGCTGATCGGCGTGTATGGCGTCGTGGCATATTCGGTGTCACGTCGCACCAGGGAGATCGGGTTGCGCATGGCGATCGGCGCGAGCCGGTCGGACGTGGTGAAAATGGTCATGCGCCAGGGGTTCGTCCTCTCGGCCATCGGCATCCTCATCGGCGGCGTTGCCAGCGCCTTCGTCGCTCGCCTGCTGACGGCCGGACTGGTGGGGCTCGGGTCGCCAAACCCTCAGATTTACGTTCTCGTTCCCGCGGCCTTGATCGTCCTCGCGCTCGCCGCCAGCTACTTCCCCGCTCGACGCGCTGCACTGGTCGATCCTCTCCGGGCACTTCGATACGAGTAAGCGGTTACGCCGATCTCGCTGCCGCGACGGTCACGCGATTCCGGCCGTCTCGCTTGGCGTGATAGAGCGCATCGTCGGCGGCCTTGAAGAGCACCTCACCTGACGTCTGTGGGGAGACGGTCGCGGCGATGCCAGGCCGGCGTCGAGGCGGAGGCTCGAGGCACGCCACGCCAATACTGATCGACAACGCTCCGCGGCCGAAGCTGACACCTGCGAGGACCGGCGTGAGACTCGCGACGCCCTGGCGCAAATCGCCGGCGACTGCGAGCGCCTGCTCGGCGGAGTGGCCGGGCAGCACCACCGCGAACTCGTCGCCGCCGTAACGACAGGCGACCGCTCGAGGTGGAAGGCGTGACGCAAGCACGCCGCCGACGGTTCGAACGGCCTCTGCGCCGGCGAGGTGGCCGTGCCTGTCGTTGATCGCCTTCAACCGATCGACGTCGAGCACGAGCATCGCGAGAGGTGTCCGATCCCTTTCCGACGCCAGCACGAGATCGGCCAGTCGCGCCTCGAACGATCGAAGGTTGTGGAGGCCGGTCAGATCGTCCGTCACCGCAAGGTGATGCAACCGCCTGGCGTCGTCGGAGAGCCGCGCTGTCACGAGGCCCACCGCGACGAACAAGACAATCTGCACGATGTCCGGCTCGCGATAGCCGGTGATGAACATTGCCGGATTGGCCACGTGATACAGCACGATGGCGGCGATCGACGCGACGAACCCCGCCTGCGGGCCAAGGCGCAGGCTGGCGAGAATGATCGGCAGGTAATAAAGGTGCTGCAACGGTGCGGACGCCGTGATCCGATCAAGCCAGAAGATCAGGGCCAGCGACAGGATGACGGCGATGCAGGTGAGCGTGCGTGGCGGTTCGGACCGCTTCGGGAGCCAGGTGGCGGGTGAAGAACTGGTCAGCTTCATAGGGTGGTCAGCGATGCTTCGGCGCGTCGGCGCGATCGTGCCGCTCGTGCGCGGTGCTCGGCTTCAGCTGATGCTGCTCGATGGGCCGAGGCCCGGGGTACCGCGGGACCGCGTACGGATGCGTGTAGCTGGATCGATTCGCCCAGGTTCGGCCCCAGGGCGTCCGGTTGATCACCAGCGTGTGGCCGGGCCACACGAGGTGCGTGCTGCCGCCCCATCCCCACGGTGTGAAGGCATCGCCGATACGGACGCCCACCGTGAAGCGAACGGCACTGGCGACGTGGAACCCCGGCCGCGGCGGCGCGAAGACAATGAGCGGATCGTAGAGGGGCGCCTGGATGTAGTACGGATCGACCGGCGCGATTTCGATGAAGGGTCCATCGGTCACCGTGACATCGGGCGTCGACTGCAGGTAGCCGTACGTCCGCGCTTCGTGACGCATCCGCTGCACCGCGTCCATCACGCCCCCTTGATCGGCGAGGAACGCGTTGCCGAGCTCCTCGGTCCACGGCATGTCATCAGCCATCATGCCGAGCACCGAAGGGAACGGCAGCAACGCCTGCACGCTCGGATCCCAGGGAAGACGGTCTTCTGCGATTGCCTGCGTCAAACGGCCGTTCACGAGGTAGTGGTGGGTATCGGACCATTTCGCCGCCTCGGGAACTTCAGAGGAGTAGGTCGCCGCGGCGAGCACCTGAGCCAGCAGCGGGTCTGGATAGAGCGCAATCGGCGAGACAATGCGATCGAGCTCCTGCGACGCGTAGAAGGGCGGAGGCGCCGCATCTGGCAGCGGCGCCTGCGCATATACAAATGCGGCGGGAAGTGCGGCCGCAGTGAACACGAGGAGAGCAATAGACGAACGCTTCATGATGACAACCGCAATTGCGCAATCCGCAATCAAATCCGCAATTCACAGCCAATCCGCAATCCAATCCACAATCCGCAATCCGCAATCCGCAATTTCAGATTACTTTTTCTCGATCACCTTGACGCCGTCGTCGTTCGATTCCCACACGCTGGCCAGCTTGTACTTGTCGCCATCACGGGTGAACGAGAGGCACGGCTTGTCGCCCGACGGATCGCGTCCATCCGCGTGGTTCGTCAGCACGAAGCTGCCGACGTGTCGGCCGCTTTCAGAACGAATCAGCATCAGCGACTGATCCTGGTCGTCGCGCTGCAGCTCGTACTTGCCGGCCGGCATCAGCTTGTCCTTGACCAGAAACGGAAATGGGACGTTGACGGTCATGTCGCGGAAGTCCGCCGCGCGCGCCCCCTGTCCGAGCGCCAGCACCGCTCCCGCGACCAACAGCGATCTCTTGAAAGACGAATTCATGACAACCTCCTTCGGGCGCGTGCCACTCGGTCGCGCCGCGTTCTCCTATTCCTATTGACGGCTATACACGTGAGCGAGTCGTGAACGGCGGATTAATTCTGCTTAATCCTTCCAGCCGCCGCCGAGCGCGCGAATCAGTTGCACCGCGGCGCTGAACCGGCGCGCAGTCACGGCGAGGGCGTCGCGCTGATTAGAGAGGAGCGCCGTCTGTTGGATCGCAACCTGCAGGTAGCTCACCAGTCCGGCCTTGTACTGGTTCATCGAGATGTCGAGAGACCGTTGCGCAGCCGCAACCGCGCTTCGCTGGCTCGCGGCTTCTTCGGCGAGTACACGCTGGGCGGCGAGGTTGTCCTCGACGTCCTGGAATGCCGCGAGCACCGTCTGCCTGTACGCGCCTACGCTCTCGTCATACGCGGCCACGGCGCCCTCCCTGGCCGCGTGGCGAGCCCCGCCGTCGAAGAGCGTCAGAGCCAGAGTCGGACCCACCGACCAGAACCCTGCCGGCCACGACAACCAGTCCTGCAGACGCGTCGCCTCAAAGCCGCCGGTCGCGCCAAGCGTCACTGCAGGAAAGAAGGCGGCCGACGCGACGCCAATCTGGGCGTTTCCGGCGGCCACTCGCCGTTCGCCTGCGGCGATATCTGGCCGCCGTTCGAGCAGGGTCGCTGGCAGCCCTGCTGGAATCCCGGGCGGTTCTCCGTCAAGAAGGTCCGGTGGCAACGACAGGGCCGCCGGCGGCTGGCCCGTGAGCACGGCGATTGCGTGCTCCAGCTGTGCCCGCTGCAGCCGGACGTCGGTCGCCTGCGCCTGCGCCGACGCGAGCTGGGTTTCCGCCTGCTCGACATCCGCGCGCGAGACGATGCCGGCGTTGTACTGATTGCGGGTGAGCGTGTCCGATCGCTGGTAGGCGGCAATCGTCTGATCGAAGAGGGCGGTCTCGGCGTCGAGCGATCGCAGCACGAAGTAATCGGCCGCCAGCTCCGCGCCCAGGCTGAGCCGCGTGTTCTCGAGATCGGCGGCGGCCGCCTGGGCGGACGCGGTGCTGGACGCAACCGTCTGCCGCACGCGGCCCCACACGTCCGCTTCCCAGGACGCATCGGCACTCAGGGATACTCGGTTCGCGAGGCGCCACTCTGAACACCCTGTCCTGTGACCGCGCCTGGACGCGAACGCGCGATCGAGGTCGAGGCGATCACTGTGGGGAAATATGCGGCACGATCTTGTCTGACGAGCGCGCGCGCCTGGCGGAATCGCGCCTCGGCCTGCGCAACGCCGGGATTGCTGCGCAGGAGCGCGGTCTCGAGATCGTTCAATCTCGAATCGCCGAAGATCTCCCACCAGGCGCTGCGAGACCGGCGGTCCGCGGGCTGCGCTGCCTGAAGCGTCGATTGCGCGGCCGCCGATTGCTCCTTGTAGGCGGGTGGAGTGGTGACCGGAGGCCGCGTATACGGCGGACCCACCGTGCAGCTGCTCAGGACGGCACCAGCGGCCACGATGGCTGCCGGCACGAGGACCGCCGTCTTCAGCGCGCGGGCGTTCCATCCCCGCAGTCGAAGCCGCAGCCGCTCCATGCCCAGGTACAACGCAGGCGTCGTGTATAGCGTCAGCAGCTGACTCACGATGAGCCCGCCGATGATCGTGATCCCGAGCGGCCGCCGGAGCTCCGATCCGGCGCCCGTGCCAATCGCCATCGGCAACGCGCCCAGGAGTGCCGCTGCCGTCGTCATCAGGATCGGTCGTAAGCGCAGCAGGGCGGCCTTGCGGATCGCGTCCTCCGGCTTCAAGCCCTCGTGCCGTTCGACGTCGATAGCCAGATCGATCATCATGATCGCGTTCTTCTTCACGATGCCGATCAGCAGAATCACGCCGATGACAGCGATGACCGAGAATTCGCCGTTCGACGCGATCAGTGCCACCACCGCACCAGCGCCGGCCGAGGGCAGCGTCGAGAGAATCGTCAGCGGGTGGATCAGACTCTCGTAGAGGATCCCGAGCACGATGTAGACCGTCGCCAGCGCCGCCGCAATCAACCACGGCTCGTTCGCCAGCGACTGCTGGAAGACGCGGGCGGTGCCCTCGAACGCACCGTGGACGCTTCTGGGCATGCCGATCTCGAGCGCTGCCCGATCCACTGCCGCGACGGCGTCGCCGAGCGATGCGCCTGGACGCAGGTTGTACGACAACGTGACGGCCGGGAACTGCGATTGATGGCTGACCGAGACCGGCGTCGTCGAGCGCGAGAAACCCGCAATGGCCGACAACGGTACCAGCGTTCCCGAGTCGCTGGCGACATAGATGGCGTTCAGCGTCTGCGGGTCTTGCCAGTACTCGGGCGCGACCTCCATGACGACGCGGTACTGGTTCAGCCCGGAGTAGATGGTCGAGACTTCGCGCTGGCCAAAGGCATCGTAGAGCGCCTGATCGATCGCGTTGGCGCTGACGCCGAGGCGCGCAGCCGTATCCCGGTCGATCGCAATCCGCACGTCGAGGCCACTGTTCTGCTGATCAGTGCTGACGTCGGCGATCAGCGGCTCTCGACGCAGTCGTGCGGCGAGCCGAGCGCTCCACGTGCTCAACGAGGCGAAATCGTCGCCCTGGAGCGTGTACTGATACTGCGCATTGGCCTGCCTGCCGCCAACCCGGATGTCCTGGGCCGCCTGCAGGTAGACGCTGGCTCGTGGATCGCGCGCGAACGCCGGGCGCAACCGCGCGATGACTTGATCGGCACTCTCGCGCCGGGGTGGCCTCGGCTTCAGCGAGACGAACAGTCGCGCCTGATTGGAAACGGTGTTGCCGCCCACCACAGCCACAACCGTGTCGACCGCTCGATCGCGGCGGATCGCGGCCGCGGCGTCGGAGACGATCTGGCGCATCGCCTGGAAGGAGGTGCCCTGCGAGGCCTGCACCGTGCCCGCGATGAGGCCGTTGTCCTGCTGGGGAAAGAACCCCTTCGGGACGATGACGAGGAGGTACCAGTTCAGCGCCGCAACGAGCCCCAATACCCCCAACGTCATCCCCGAATGCGCCAGCGCCCGGCTCAGCGTCCAGGCATAGCCGGCGCGCAGACGCTCGAATGCGCGCTCGTTCCACGAGCGGCTCGACGGGCTGCTTTGCGGCCGCCGCAGATAGCGGGCGCACAGCATCGGCGTCGTCGAGAGCGAGATCACGAGCGACAATGCCACGGCCACCGCGAGCGTGACGGCGAACTCTCGGAACAGGCGACCGACGAGACCGCCCATGAACAGAAGCGGGATGAAGACGGCCACCAGCGACAGGCTCATCGAGAGCACCGTGAACCCGATCTCGCGTGCACCGGCGAGCGCGGCTTCGAGGCCGCTTTCGCCCAGCTCCATGTGGCGCGTGATGTTCTCCAGCACGACGATCGCGTCGTCGATGACAAATCCCGTCGAGATCGTCAGGGCCATGAGCGACAGGTTGTCGAGGCTGTAACCGAGAACCCACATCACCCCGAACGTGCCAGCCAACGACAGCGGCACGGCTATGCCGGGAATCAGGGTGGTCCATGCGTTGCGGAGAAATGCCCACACCACGAGCACGACGAGGCCGATCGTGATGAGCAGCGTTCGCTCCATATCGTGGACCGACGCGCGAATCGTGGTCGTCCGGTCGATCGATGCACGAAGATCGACGCCCGCCGGGAGAAGGGCGCGGAAGCGTGGCAGGGCGGCGCGTATGCCATCGACCGTCTCGATGACGTTCGCGCCCGGCTCGGTCATGACGGTCAACGACACTGCCGGACGGCCGTTCGTCAGCCCCGTCGCACGAATGTCCTGCACGCCGTCGTTCACGGTGCTCAGATCGCCCAGTCGAGCGATCGATCCGTTGTGGGCCGCGACGATCAGCG
Organism: Vicinamibacteria bacterium; assembly: GCA_963800785.1. GTDB lineage: Bacteria > Acidobacteriota > Vicinamibacteria > Vicinamibacterales > JAENWD01 > JAENWD01. The sequence goes on along the minus strand of CAWDCH010000015.1, from coordinate 138,994 downwards.
GCACATAGTCGATCGCCTTGTACAGCTGATCGTTGCTGTGGATCTCCCAGCTCGTTCGCGCATCTGCAAACTGCCCTTTCGGACGATTGGCATTGGCCTGAGCGAGCATGCTTCGTACATCCTCCAGAGAGATGCCGTACTTGTTCAGGACGGTGGGATTCAGCTCGACGCGCACCGCGGGCAGCGCACCGCCGCCGACATTCACCTGCCCGACCCCGTCCATCTGCGAGATCTCCTGTGCCAGAACCGATGACGCGATGTCGTAGATCCGGCTGGTCGGCAGCGTCTCGGAGGTGAGCGACAGGATGACGACCGGAGCATCGGCGGGATTCACCTTTCGATAGGTCGGGTTGCTCGGCAGGTTGGCTGGAAGCTGTCCGCGGGCCGCATTGATCGCGGCCTGAACGTCGCGGGCCGCGGCGTCGATGTCGCGGGAGAGATCGAACTGGAGGACGACGCTGGTCGTGCCAAGCGCGCTCGACGAGGTCATCTCGCTGATTCCGGCGATGCGGCCGAACTGACGTTCGAGGGGTGTCGCCACGGCCGATGCCATCGTCTCGGGGCTGGCGCCAGGCAGCGACGTGCTGACGACGATCGTCGGATACGCCACCTGTGGCAGCGAGGCCACCGGAAGATGCGCAAAGGCGAGCATCCCCGCCGCCGCCAACGCCAGCGTCAGCAACGTCGTGGCAACCGGCCGCCGAATGAACGGCTCGGAGATGTTCACGGCCGCCACCCATGTGGCGGCGGGGCTTTCGCCCCGCGTTCCCACGCCCCCTCAGCGCCGCGAGTGCCACGCGCCCGCGCGGCGATCCGTTCGAACGCCAGATAGATCACCGGCGTCGTGTAAAGCGTGAGCAACTGACTGAGTAGCAGCCCGCCGACGATCGTGATCCCGAGAGGACGACGCAGTTCAGCGCCCGTGCCCGAGGCGAGCGCCAACGGCAACCCTCCGAGGAGGGCCGCCATAGTGGTCATCATGATCGGACGAAAGCGCAGCAACGACGCGTGATAGATGGCATCGCGCGGCGGTGCGCCCCGCTCGCGCTGCGCTTCGAGAGCGAAGTCAATCATCATGATCGCGTTCTTCTTCACGATGCCGATGAGCAGCACGATGCCGATCAGTGCGACGATGCCGAGGTCCTGACCGGTCAGCTCCAGCGCGAGGATGGCGCCAATGCCCGCTGAGGGAAGTGTCGAGAGAATCGTCAGCGGGTGAACGAAGCTCTCGTAGAGCACGCCGAGGACGACGTACACCGTCACGATCGCGGCCAGGATCAGCCACCCTTCGTTGGCAAGCGAGGCCTGAAAGGCCGCAGCCGTGCCCTGAAAGCCGGCCCGGAACCCCGCAGGCAGCCCGATCCGCCGCGTGGCATCCTCGACGGCCATCACCGCCGTTCCCAACGAGGCACCAGGCGCCAGGTTGAACGACAGCGTCGCCGCCGGGAACTGGCCTTCATGGTTGATCGTCAGCGGCGCACTGGCTCGCGTGACGTGAGTAATCGCCTGAAGTGGTACGGGGCGGCCGTCCGTTGCAGGCACATACAGCGTCGCCACGGCACCGGGATTTCGGCGATACTCGGGCTCGACCTCCAGGATGACGTGGTACTGATTCAGCTGCGTGAAGATCGTGGAGACCTGACGCTGCCCGAAGGCGCTGTAGAGCGCGTCGTCTACTGTCTGCGCGGTGATCCCGAACCGGGATGCGGTGTCGCGATCGATGGTGAGATTGGCACCGAGGCCACCGCTCTGCTGATCGGTGGCGACGTCGCGCAGCGCCGGCTCCTGACGAAGCGCCTCGAGCAGTCGTGTGCTCCATCGCGCCAGCTCGGACTGATCCGGGTGCTCCAGGCTGTACTGGTATTGCGTGCGACTGACACGGTCCTCGACCGTGAGGTCCTGCACAGCCTGCATGTACAGGTCGATCCCTCGCACGGCGTTCGCACGCTCCTGCAGGCGTCGAATCACCGCAGCGATGTCGTTGCGCCGCTCGGCGATGGGCTCGAGGTTGATCTGCAACCGGCCGCTGTTCGGGGTTACGTTCGTGCCATCGACGCCGACGAACGACGACAGGCTCGTCACCGCGGGATCCTTGCCGAGCGCTTCGACCAGCGCCTGCTGGCGTGCGATGAGCTCGTCGAACGAGCTCGCCTGCGCGGCCTCCGTCACGCCGACGATGACGCCTGTGTCCTGGACCGGAAAGAACCCTTTGGGCACCAGGACGGCAAGGAGCGCTGTCAGCGCGACCGTTGCGAAGAACACAAGAAGCGTCAGCCGCTCGTGCTCCAGCACCCACGTGAGCGATCGGCCGTAGCCGGCGAGCACGCGATCGAAGGCCTGTTCGAGCAGGCGCGCAAGGCGACCAGGCCGCTCTGCGGACGCCGGCCGCAGAATCCTGGCGCACATCATCGGCGTCAGCGTCAGCGACACCACGGCTGATACGAGAATCGTGACGCTCAGGGTGACGGCAAACTCGCGGAACAGCCGGCCCACGATGTCGCCCATGAACAGCAGGGGAATCAAGACGGCAATCAGCGACACCGTGAGCGAGACGATCGTGAAGCCGATCTGCCGGGACCCCTCGAGCGCCGCCTCGAGCGGCGGTTTCCCCTCCTCGACGTAGCGCGAGATGTTCTCGATCATCACGATCGCGTCGTCCACGACGAAGCCGGTCGAGATGGTCAACGCCATCAGCGTGAGATTGTTGAGACTGAAACCCGCGAAGTACATCGCGACGCACGTGCCAATCAGAGACAGCGGAACGGCGACGGCTGGAATCCACGTGGTCGCCAGACGGCGCAGAAACATGAAGATCACCAGCACGACGAGCGCGATGGTCAACCCGAGCTCGAACTGCACGTCCGCAACCGAGGCCCGGATCGTGTTCGTGCGATCGGTGAGGACGGACACCTGAACCGACGCCGGCAGCGTGGCGGCAAGCGTCGGCAGCAGCGCCTTGATGCGATCGACCACGGCGATCGTGTTCGCGCCGGCCTGTCGCTGCACGTTCACGATGACTGCCGGTGCCACGTTCATCCATGCCGCCTGGTGGACGTCCTCGACACTGTCGATGACTCTCGCGACATCGGAGAGCCGCACCGCCGCACCGTTGCGGTAGGCGACGACCAGCGGTCGATACGCCGCGCTCGAGAGCAGCTGATCGTTGGCGTCGATGGTGAACGCGCGATGCGGCCCATCGAACACACCCTTCGCGGTGTTCGCGTTGGCGGCGGCGATCGCGATCCTGACCTGCGTGAGGCTGAGGCCGTACGCGGCAAGGGTCGTCGGGTTCACCTGGACGCGAACCGCCGGCTTCTGCCCGCCGCTGATTGACACGAGGCCGACACCGGCGAGCTGCGAGATCTTCGGCGCGAGCCGCGTATCGGCCAATGACTGCACCTGTGACAGCGGCAGCACGCTGGAGGTGAGCGCCAGCGTGAGCACCGGCGCGTCAGCCGGATTGACCTTGCTGTAGATCGGCGGATTCGGCAGATCGCTCGGCAGAAAGGTGCCGCTGGCATTGACGGCGGCCTGGACCTCCTGCTCGGCAACGTCGATGTTCAACGTCAGGTCGAACTGCAGGGTGATGACCGAGCTGCCGAACGAGCTCGTCGAGGTCATCTCCTTCAGCCGCGGCATCTGCCCGAACTGACGCTCGAGCGGCGCGGTCACGGAACTCGCCATGACGTCGGGGCTCGCGCCGGGGTAGAAGGTCGTGACCTGGATCGTCGGATAGTCCACCTCGGGCAGGGCCGAAACCGGCAACTGGCCGTACGCCACCACGCCGCCGATGGCCATCGACACCATCAGGAGCGACGTGGCGACGGGGCGGAGGATGAAAATGCGCGACGGGCTCAAGGCGCGATCTCCACGCGGCTGCCGTCGCGCAGCCGATCGAAGCCGTCAGTGACGACAACGTCGCGGTCGTTGAGCCCCCTGGCAATCGACGCCTGCTCTCCGTCGATGGCCTCGACGGTGACCGGCTGCACCTTTGCCGCGCCGTTGCGAACGGTGAACACGAAGGGGCCCTGCGGTCCCTGCTGAATCGCTGCGGAAGGTGCGACCAGGCGGTCTTTCCTCGTGTCCGCCAGCAGCCGCACGTTGACGAACTGCGACGGGAACAGCGCGTGATCGCGGTTGTCGAAGACCGCTTTGACACGCACCGTGCCCGTCCCCTGATCGATCTCGTTGTCGAGGGTCACGACCGATCCACTGGCAAGATGCGTGGCGCCGCTGCGATCGAACACCTCGACCGGAAGCGCCGCGTGGGCGGTGATGCGAGGCAGGACGATGCGGAGCTGATCCTCGGGCAGCGTGAACACGACGGCCACCGGCTCGAGCTGGGTGATGACGACCAGCCCCGGCGTGGTGCTGGCGGTGACGACGTTGCCGGCATCGACGAGACGCAAGCCGACGCGGCCGCTGATCGGCGCCGTCACCCGCGCGTATGTCAGATTCAGCTGCGCGCTATGGACGGCCGCCCCGTCCACCTTCAACGCGGCCTGCAGCTGCGCGACGGTCGACGCCTGGAGGTCGACGTTCTGTCGCGCGATCGAATCCTCGGTGAGCAGCGTGCGATAACGGGCAAGATCGATGCGCGCGTTGGAGAGCTGCGCCTGATCGCGGGCCAGCTGCCCCTGCGCCTGTTCGAGCTGCACCTGAAACGGCCGCGGATCGATTTCGGCGAGAACGTCGCCGCGCTTCACGAACTGCCCTTCGCGAAACAGCACGCGCATCAGTTGTCCGTCGACGCGGGGGCGCACGGTCACCGTGTTGAACGCCGTCACCGAGCCGAGCGCACTCAACCGCACGGGGACGTCCCTGCGACTGACCGCTGCCGCAGGCACGGGCACCGCGGCGATCCTCCCGACCCGACTCCGCGGCGTGTCGGGCTTTTTCCCGATGCCACTCAGCGTGACACCGCCAGCGATCGCCGCAGCCACGAGTGCCAGCAGCACCCACGTACGCACCGAAGGAATCGAAGACACGACAAGGCTCCTGCAGCCATTCGAGCTGACGCTGGTGAGTTTCGTGTGAACGAGGGATTAATTCGCGCTAATGTCTCGCGTCGAAAACGACCCCGGACCGCGTTTACGTTCGGGGAGGATCGTCATGTGACAGTGGCAGCCAGATGGTGAACGACGATCCGAGTCCCGGCCAGCTCGCGACGCTGATGCGCCCGCCGTGCGCGTCGACAATCCACTTCACCAGGCTCAGACCGAGCCCCGCGCCATCGACGGTCGACGGCCGCGCAGGATCGGCGCGGAAGAACGGCTCGAACAGACGCGCAATGACGTCGCGCGGCATGCCAATGCCCGTGTCATCGACCTCGACTCGCGCCTGATCTCGATCGCGCGCCACGCGAAGCGTCACCTGGCCGCCCTCACGGGTGAACTTCAGCGCGTTGTCCACGAGATTCAACATCAGCCGCTGCAACCAGCCCGCGTCGCCGGCGATGGTGAAGCTGGCCGGCACGTCGCTCCTGAGCGCGATGCCGCGCGCGTCTGCCAACGGCTCGAGGTCGCTGACGACCTCCGCGCCGAGCGTCGGCAGATCGACCGGCGCGAACATCAGCGGGATCTGTCCGGATTCGGCGCGGGCCATGGTCAGAATCTGGTCGATCAGCCGCGTGAGCTTGTCGATCTCTTCGAGCTGGCTTCCGAGCTGCCGTCCCCTGAGATCGGCAGGCGCGAGCCGCCGCAACGACAATTCGATCTCGCCTCGGAGCGCCGCCAGTGGCGTTTTCAGCTCGTGCGCCAGCGCCGCGCTGAACTGACGCATTTCGGTCACCGCGCGCTCGAGGCGCGCCAGCGAGTCGTTGAAGGCGCGCGCGACCTCGTCCAGCTCGTCGCCGATCCCTCGGTCCGGCAGCTGCTGGCCGAGGCTGTTGACGTCGATCGCTCTGGCGGCTGCGGCAAGGCGCGAGAGCGGTGCCAGGGCGACGCCCGCCAGCCAATAGGCGGCGAGCGCGGCGATGCCGAGGGCGATCGGCAGCCCCCACACGAGCAGGTCCAGATACCGCCGGAGCGCGCTGTCCATCGGGCCGAGCGAGAGACCCACCTGGAGCAGTTGCGCACGGCCGCCTGCGCGCGACAGCAGACTGTTCGAGATCCGGTATCGCCCGTACTCGGTGCTGATGTCAAAGCGCCGGGGCTGCGTTCGAAGCTCATGGATCTCGGCCGGCGTGAAGTGGACGCCGAGCGGCTCGAAGCCCGCCGACTGCTCGAGAAGGCGGCCCGACTCGGCATCGTAGATCTGGTAGTAGCGCGTCGCCTCGTGGATGAACGCCGCCTGATCGGGATCGTTGGCGTCGAAAGTGATCGTCGGCGTGTCGCCCTGGAGTCGCAGATACCCGTGCAGGCCGTCCGTCAGTTCGGCCAGGCGGGCCGTCGCGTCACGATCCAGTTGCCGCGCCAGGACGCCGTACGACGCGACCGCCAGCATCGCCAGCAGCAGCGCCACGAGCGCGGCATACGACGCGGCGAGCCGGGCCCGCAGCGGCACTGTCACGGCGGCGCGTCCGTCAGCATGTAGCCGACGCCGCGGATGGTGTGAATCAGCGATGTGCCGAAGCCGCGATCGATCTTGTTGCGGAGCGAGTTGACGTGCACCTCGACGACGTTGCTGACGCTGTCGAAGTGGATGTCCCAGACATGCTCGATGATGAGCGTGCGCGTGACCGGCCGATCGCTGTTGCGCATCAGGTACTCGAGCAGCGCGTACTCGCGGGGCTTCAGACTGATGGTTCGTCCAGCCCGGCGTACGGTCCGCCTCACGGTGTCCATCTCCAGATCGGCGAGGCGCAGCACCGATTCCCGCGGCGCGCCCCGGCGCAGCAGTGCGCGGAGCCGCGCCGACAGTTCGGCCAGGGCGAACGGCTTCACCATGTAGTCGTCCGCGCCGCCATCGAGGCCGGCAATGCGATCCTCCAGCGAGTCCTTCGCGGTGAGGATCACGACGCCCAGCGACGGCTTCCTGGCCCGGATATCCCGCAGCACCTGAAATCCGGAACGACGCGGCAACATGAGATCGAGCACCACGGCGTCGTAGTCGACCGCGTGTGCCTGGACCCCGGCGTCGGTACCATCGTGCAGTACGTCCACGCCGTTGCCCTCCTGCTCGAGGCCCGACTGGATGAAGCGGGCCACTTTCGGGTCGTCTTCGATCACGAGAATGCGCATTGTCTTAACGGGAATTAATCCGGCTTTCAGCCGGCGCTCAGCTGTCCTTGCTTCAATCGATCACGGGGTCTCCCCGGTTCGAATGCTCACGATGCATCGCACGCTCATCGGCATGGCGTTCATCGGTGCGCTGGCCGCGGCCGGTAGCGGCGCCGAGGCCCGGCTCGGCACACATGCGGTCCGCGGTCGCGTGAGGTCGGTCACCACCACGGCGCTGGTGATTCGCCGATCGCCAAAGGAAGCACCCGACATGCGCTTCGTGCTCAATGCCGCCACCGAGCGCGAAGGACCGATCGTCGTCGGAGACCCGGTATCGATTCGTTACATCACACATGGCGACGAGATGATCGCCACAGCCGTGGCCTCGGAATCGCGCGGCTGTATCACGCACGGACGATAGGCTCCAGAATTCCTCCTGACCAACAAGCGGCAAGGCATGTGCCAGCTATTGCGCGTCGATGCCTCGGGAATCAGCCCGTTGTGAGGCAGAGGTGTGGCATCCTGGCGTTTGTGTCGTCAGAGAAGCGCCACACTTTGCCTCTGCCGCAGCTTGCCACCGAGCATGGCCACGGGTCTCGGAGTAAACGGAGGTCGTTGGAAGGACTGGTCACGGATCACGCGGACGAGCACGGATAAGTTGGGGTATTGCTCGCAGCTCGGATTGCGGTTCGTTGCCCTGAGGGCCGGCCGCGAACGCGGCCGGCGGAGCGGAGGAGACAGCCTGAGAGCGAGCCGCTAATCAGATTCCAGGCGTCGGCTCTCCCTCGGGCTGTCTCCTTCGCTCCCGCGCGGCACTTCGTGCCGCCGCCTCAGGGCAACGTCAAGCAATCACTACGACCAACCCGTGAGCCGACGCAGCTTATCCGTGTCAGTCGGTGTTCTTCCGTGTCCTTCGGCGTTCCGTGTTTCGGTGTACGCCGGCAACGGTGCAGCAGCTTCAACACGAATCTCCGAAAGACCCGTAAGAATCTGTGGAATCTGCGTAATCTGTGGATCCTTCCTCAGTGAAGGTCTCCCGTTGCCCGGGTGTCACATGCTGGTCGCAGGACTGTCGCACCACCTCGGTACGCTCGCAGCACCGGCCTTTCCCCGAAGGAGTGTTCATGCATCAACTCGGTGTTCGCCGGCGAGCCTGTCACCTGGCGGCCATCAGACGCGTCGCCCTGGGCGGGCCGGCGCAGTTCGAGTTCCGCGTCGAAGCCTTCAACCTGTTCAACCGCACGAACTTCCGCGCGCCCGCGGGGAATCGTAGCGCCGCCTCGTTCGGCACGATCACGTCGACCTACGATCCGCGGCAGCTTCAGCTCGGGTTCAAGCTTCTGTGGTGACCGCCCGCACTATGCTGCTGCTGATGCTCGCATCCGCAGCAGCGTTTCCGCTCGATACCGCCTCACGTCCGCTCATCATCGGTCACCGCGGCGCCAGCGGGCATCGGCCCGAGCACACGCTCGAGAGCTACCGCCTGGCCGCGGAGATGGGCGCCGACTTCATCGAGCCCGATCTCGTCTCGACGAAGGACGGCGTCCTGATCGCCCGCCACGAGAACGAGATTGGCGGCACGACCGACGTCGCCGACCGCTTTCCCGATCGAAAGAGCACGAAGACCATCGACGGTAAGGCGGTCGCCGGCTGGTTCACCGAAGACTTCACGATGGCCGAAATCAAGGCGCTGCGCTGTCGCGAGCGGCTCGCCTTCCGCTCGCACGCTTACGACGGCCAGTTTCAAATCCCCACGTTCGACGAGGTCATCGCACTTGCCCAGGATCTCGGGCAGCGCCTGGGCCGGCCTCTCGGCATCTATCCCGAGACGAAGCATCCCACCTACTTCCGCGGCATCGGGCTGCCACTCGAAGACAAACTTCTCGGCTCGCTCGAGTCGCACGGCTGGAACCGCCGCGAGGCACCGGTGTTCATTCAGTCGTTCGAAGCGGGCAACCTGCGAGAACTTCGCTCGAAGACACGCGTACGACTCATTCAGTTGGGCGCCTCTCCCTCGATGTTCGATGACATGGGGCTGAAGGCGATCGCGACCTACGCCGATGGCATCGGCGCCGAGAAATCATTGGTCATCCCAATCGCTGCAGATGGCAGCGTGATGGCAGCCACGGATCTCGTCGCGCGTGCGCACGCGGCCGGTCTCCTCGTGCACGTCTGGACGCTCCGCGCCGACAAGGAATTCCTGCCAGCCGCCTACGCCAGCAAGCCCGAAGCGGAGTTCCAGCGATTTCGCGATCTCGGCGTGGATGGAATCTTCACGGACTTCCCAGATGTCGGAGTGCGCGCCTTGGCAAAGTAGGCGACGGGTGGTGCAATGGCAGCTCGTTCACACGCGACAGCAGAGGCAGCTCTGCAAGGATGAAGAGGGGCGGCGCCCAGGGAATCCTGGCACTCGGGAACGCTAAGTGAAGTCGGGTCCGTTCGCACGTGGCACCTGGCGTTGGTACGATCGCCGTCGATGCGCCGCCGGATTGTCCGATCGCTCCTGGCCGGTCTCCTCGCCGTCTTTGTTGCCATCCAGCTCGTCCCGGTTCAGCGGACCAACCCGCCCTTCGATCCGGCAATCGCCCTCGAACGATCCGTGGCGCTACCGTCGAACGTCAGAGCAATCCTCGATCGATCCTGCAAGGACTGCCATAGCAACGAAACCCGCTGGCCAGGGTACGGCTACGTCGCGCCGGCCTCCTGGCTGCTCGTACGCGACGTCAACGAAGGTCGCGAGCACCTGAACTTCTCGGAGTGGGGCCTGCAGGACGCCGAAGCGCAGCCGCGATTCGCTGATCGAAATCTGCCGCCAGGTGCGACGCGGCCAGATGCCGCTGAAGCCGTACGGGTGGATCCACTCGGCGGCACGGCTGACCCCGGACGACGTGAAAACACTGTGTGACTGGACGGCCGAAATGCGCCGATCACTGGGAGGGAATTAGGCGGCTGCCCGCTTTTGGGACGCAGCCGTTCGCGCTCGAACAGGCGCCGTCGACCTGCGCCGCCTCGCCGAAGCGAACAACCTGCACCCAGGCAACAACTTAACGAGGCCGACCCGAGACGGTACGGGTCTCGCTAGGTGCGTGGGCGAGGTACATGATGGAGCTGGGACGCTATTCCCTGGCGATTTCAATCACGGCGGCGATCACCGTGTTGATTGCGTGCACCCTCATCTGGCTCGTCGTCTCGGAGCCCGTAGCGCTCGCCACGGCCGTCAATGACGGTGACGTCACCGCGCTCGCCAAGGCGGTTGGCAGCGCTCTTCTTGCGGGCATCCAGGCGCTGGCGCGATACCTCTAAACAGCTTTAGCCGTCGGAGGCCTCCGGCCATGGGCGATGTTCGGTATGCGCTGCGGATGCTCCTCAAGCAGCCGGGCTTCACGCTACCGGTCTTGCTCGCCCTGGCGCTGGGAATCGGGGTCAACACGACGATCTTCGGTTTCGTTGACGGCCTGTTGTTCAAGCCGCTGCCGATCGATCGCCTCGAGGAAGTCGTTCGGATCTCGGCGGTCGATCCCGAACGGCCGACCGACGTCTTCAACTCGTCATATCCCATTTATACCGACTACCGCGATCTCGCGACGTCGTTCGCGGGGCTCGCGGCCTATGCCGACTCGAACGCGGTCCACCTGACGGTCGGCAATGGCAAACCGCAGAGGTTGATCGGCGGCCTGGTCTCCGGCACCTATTTCGATGTGCTTCGCACGCGGGCGTGGCGAGGCCGGCTAATCGGTCGCGACGACGATCGGAAACCTGGAGGGCATCCGGTCGCGGTCATCAGCTACGGGCTGTGGCGACGATCGTTCGCCGGCCGCGACGAGGCGATCGGGCAGCACGTGCGCATCAACACCAGGCCGTTCACGGTGATCGGTGTGGCCCCGCCTGGGTTCGTCGGCGTCAGCCTCGACAACCTGCCAGAGGTCTGGATGCCGATGGCGATGGCCGCCGAGGCGATGCCTGAGATCGAACAAGCCTTCAAGCCGCTCGAGTCACGACATTTCTACTGGATCGAAATGGTGGGCCGGCTGAAGCCGCACGCCACGATCGCCCAGGCGCAAGCCGAGCTCGACGTCATCGCGCGGCGTCGCGCCGCACCGGAGCCGAGGAACAATCGCGAACCGTTTGCGGCCATTGCGCCGGCAGGCAGCCTCGTCACGCAGACCCAGGCATCGTCGCGGTACCGGCAGATGTCGTGGGTACTGATGGGAGTCGTCGGTCTGGTCCTGCTGATCGCGTGCGGCGACGCAGCCGGCCTCCTGCTGGTTCGCAGCGAGCAGCGGCAGCGCGAAATCGCCATCCGCGTCGCGGTAGGCGCGTCACGCTGGCGCATCGCGCGACAACTGCTGGCGGAGAGCCTGCTGCTTGCAAGTCTCGCGAGCGTTGCGGGCATTCTCGTCGCGTCGTGGAGCGCCGAAGGATTGCTGGCGCTGCTACCGGCGGATTTCCCGATCGCGCCGAGCGTGGACGGACTGACAAGTGAGCCGCGGGTGCTGGCCTTCACCGTGGCGGTGAGTCTGGTTGCGGGCCTCGTCTTCGGCCTCGCTCCGGCGATCCGGGCGTCGCGGCCCGACCTCGTGCCAGCTTTGAAGCAGGACCCCTCGATGACGCGGCAGCGGCGGTTGATGCTGAGGCACGTGTTTGTCGTTTCGCAGATCGCACTGTCCGTGCTGTTGCTGGTCGGCGCCGGGCTGCTCATCCGCACCGTCCTGGCATTCACCCAGCTCTCGCCCGGCTTCACGACCGACAGGATCATCGTGGCATCCGTCGACCTGTCGCTTCAGGGCTACGACGCCGATCGATCGCGGCAGTTCTTCGAGTCGCTCGTGACGCACGTGGCGCGCGTCCCCGGGGTCTCGAGCGTCGCGCTCGGCAGGATGGTGCCGGTTGACTCGAGCGGCATGCGCGTGACGTTCACGCCCGCCGGGCGCCAGATGACCGGGCCGGACTCACCGGTCGCCGACTACAACCCCGTGTCACCCGGTTATTTCACGACGCTGGGGATTCCGCTTGTCGAAGGGCGCGACTTCGGGACGCGTGACACCGCTACCGCACCGGCGGTCGTGATCGTCAATCGGGCGCTCGCGCGCCGTTACTTCGGCACCGAGCACGCCGTGGGCCAGCGACTGATCGGCTTCGGCCCGTCGGATGGGACCGCGGAGATCGTGGGGGTCGCCGGCGATGCGCGGTATCGCAACCTCCGCGACGACCCGGCACCGATGATCTATGTCCCGCATGCCCAGGGCTTCGTGCCTCGGATGTCGCTCGCCGTGCGAACTGCCGTTGCCCCCGAGTCGATTGTTCCAGCGCTGACGGCGGTGGCATCGTCCCTGGATGCGGATCTGCCGCTGTTCGAAGTGCGAACGATGCGCGAGCGGCTGCGGGCGTCGCTTGCCGTGGAGCGATTGCTGGCGTGGCTGCTGGCGGGCTTTGCGGCGCTCGCCGTGTTCCTCGCGGCGGCGGGACTCTACGGCGTGATTTCGTACCTGACGACGATCAGGATGAAGGAGTACGGCATCAGGCTCGCGCTGGGCGCCACCGGACCGCAGCTTCGCGCGCTCGTCCTGGGGCAGACGCTGTTTCTGGTGACGGTGGGTTTGCTGGCGGGATTGCTACTCGCCGCTGCGGGTTCGCGCCTCCTGTCGACGCTGCTATTCACGATCAGTCCGATCGACGTCCCGACGTACGTCAGCGTCGCGCTCGTCCTCTGCGCCGTAGGCCTGCTCGCAGCCCTGTGGCCTGCCCGGCGCGCGGCACGGGTCGATCCGATCAGCGCACTTCGCTACGAATGAACGGGTGGACGGGTTGAGCCACTGCACGGTTCACTAGGCGCGGTTCGCGATCTTCTCCTGGAGCTTGTCCCGATAGCCTCGACTGAGCGGCAGGCGCGTGCCCGAGCGAAGGACGACCGAGTGGTCGCCATTCCCCGGCAGCAGCTCCTTGATGCGATCCGTGTTCACGATGTGCGAGCGGTGAATGCGGACGAAGCGCAATGGATCGAGGCGGTTCTCCATCGCCGACATCGTCTCCCTGAACAGGTACGACTCGCCCTTCACGTGCAGCCGGACGTAGTTGCCGGCGGCATCGACCCAATCGATCTCGTCGGTTCGCACGAAGAAGATCCGTCCGCCCGACTTCACGACGAGCCGATCCGGCGGATGCGTCTGCTCCGGCTTCAGGTCCTGCACCATTGCGAGCAGCCGCTTGCCGAGGTCGCCGGCGCGCTGGCGCTCGAGGCGATCGCGGGCGCGATCGAGCGTGCGGAGGAAGCGTGGGCTGTCGAACGGTTTCAGCAGGTAGTCGAGCGCGTGGACCTCGAAGGCCTTCAGCGCGTACTCGTCGTAGGCGGTCGTGAAGACGACGAGCGGCATCCGATTGGGCGCCAGCGCGCGAATGACGCCGAACCCGTCCATGACCGGGATCTGGACGTCCAGGAAGACCAGTTCAGGTTCGAGCCGCTCGATCGCCGACAGCGCCTGCGCCCCGTCGGCACACTCGCCGACCACTTCGATGTCGGGCTGCTGCTGCAACAGCGAGAGCACACGCTCTCGCGCCATCGGCTCGTCATCCACGATCAGGGTGCGAATCTTCGTCACGATCTCAGCTCCCCCGGGGGTGGCGAGAGGGATGCGTTGCCGTCTTGGACGACAGGAGCGAGGCGGAAGTTGAGAAGTTTTCGTGGATGATGTGGACCGTTCAGCGCATGGATCGTGCATTCGTCCCCGGCGGATGGCGTCTGGTCACCACCGGCTGGATTGACCACTCCGGCAGGCAGCTTGGTCCCACGCCGTTCGTCACAACTAAAACCGCCGGCTCCGTTCGTGGTGGGAAGAACGCCGTGAACACGCAGATCGTGGTGACGAGTGCCGACAGTTTGTGATGAGCCGTCTGACCGCGTGACCGGCACGTGGGACGAGGGGACGAAGCGAGAGACCTCGGCATTTTCAGGTGGCCCGCTCGCTTGACCACTCGTCGGGAACACCCGATAGTCGGCGACACGAGCAGGAGCTCCCCGGCGCATGCCACGGATTCGAACCGTCGTAGTCGAGGACCAGGTGATGGCGCGCGATCGGCTCGTCGAGATGCTGGGCGACGAGCCCGACATCGACGTGGTGGCCAGCTGCGGTACTGGCACCGAAGCCGTCGATGCGATCCGCCGCTACGTGCCCAACCTCGTGCTGCTGGATCTGCAGATGCCCGATCTCGACGGCTTCGAGATCATCGCCCAACTCGGCGATGCCATGCCCCTGACCATCTTCGTGACCGCCTACGATGAGTACGCATTGAGGGCCTTCGAGGTGCACGCCTTCGATTACCTGCTGAAGCCCTTCGGACGCGAGCGGTTTCAGCAGGCGGTGGCCCGGGCCCGGATGCGATTGACCGAAGGACTCGAGGAGCATCTCGCTCGCCGTTTCGTCTCGCTGGTCCACGAGGCCGGCAGTGCGCCGGCTGCGTCGGGGCGGCTGATGGTGAAGTCCGGCGGCCGGATGATGCTGCTGCCGCTCGACGAGCTCGACGCGGTGGAGTCAGAAGGCAACTACGTGCGCCTGCACTCGGGCGGCCGTTCCTATCTGGTGCGCGACACGATGGCCGGCATCGAAGCGCGCCTCGGCAACGACCGCTTCTGCCGCATTCACCGCGGCTGGATCGTCAATCTCGATCGCGTGCGGGAAGTCGCCACGCGCGCGAACGGCGAACACGAGCTGGTATTGCATGATGGAAGGCGTCTGCGTGTGGGGCGCGCGTATCGCGAAGTGGTCTACGCGCGATTGAAGGGAGAGACGCGACACTAGCGTTGCAATCTGCAGTGCTAAGTGCTAAGTGCCAAGTGCCAAGTGGAGTGAGAAGTGGGGAGTGACGAGTGAGGGGCAACGCCTACATCTCGGCACCGTCCTCCACTTTGCGGCGTCGGGCCGTTCTTGCTGAAGCGACTGCAATCGCCGCCAGTTCCCGACTCTCGATGATCAGCGGCTTCGCCACGGCGTCGGTCATCAACGCCAGCGCCACGAAGATCTCCAGCCAATAGGCTGCCTCCGCTGCTTCTTCGGCGACGACTGTAATCTTCGACGCGAAGTCGAGACGCGACTTCGCGTGACAGGCGGAATTGTAGTTCGCCCCGACCGCGCCGCCGCTACGAACCAACTGGTTCGCCAACAGCCGTCCAACCGGATCCTTCAGAACCGGCCCAGCCGCGCGAATGCAGGAGACTGAAAACTGGAACGTCCTGAACCGGAGATTGTCATGTCGCATGCAGCGGATGCTGCAACGCGAGTTCCACGCGGTGATATTCGAGGAAACCTAGCGAATTGACTCGAGCGAGATCAACGAAGCGTCAAATTCTGCTACGGCGAATTCGACCCGATTTGACCGTTTCTGCAACCACTCCCCACTCCCCACTTCCCACTCCACTTGGCACTTAGCACTTGGCACTTAGCACTTCTTAGAGTGCCTTGCCCAGCCTCTCTTCCAGCTTCTCACGATAGCTTCGGCTCAAGCGAAGCTGGGTGCCGTTGTGGAGCAGCACGACGTACTCGCCGTTGAACCAGGGTTGCAATTCCTTGATGCGCTCGGTGTTGACGATGCGGGAGCGGTGGATGCGGAAGAAGCGCTGGGGATCGAGGCGCGATTCCATCTGGTTCATCGTCTCGCGGAACAGATACGACTGCTCCTTGAGGTGCAGACGCACGTAGTTCCCCGACGCCTCGATCCAGTCGATGTCGTCGGTGCGGACGAAGAATACGCGGCCGCCCGATTTCACCACCAGGCGATCCTGCTTCTTCTGTTCCGGCTTGAAGTCCTGGACCAGTGCGAGGAGGCTCTTGCCCAGCTCGCCGGCGCGCTGACGATCGCGCTGGTGGCGGGCGTGATCCAGGCACTGCTGCAGGCGGTCGCGCCCGAACGGTTTCAGCAGGTAGTCGAGCGCGTGGACCTCGAAGGCCTGGAGCGCATACTCGTCGTAGGCGGTGACGAAGACGACCATCGGCATCTTGTCGGGGCCGACCTGCTTGATGACGCCGAAGCCGTCGACCGCCGGCATCTGCACGTCGAGGAAGACCAGCTCCGGCGAGAGCTGCTGGATGGCGCTCACGGCTTGCACGCCATCGGCGCACTGGCCGATCACCTCGACGTCGGTTTCCTGCGCCAGCAGTCCAAGGATCCGTTCCCGGGCCATCGGCTCATCGTCCACCACGAGCGTTCGGATTTTGCTCACGCGACACCTTTGATGTCTTCGGCGAAGTCGTCCGATTCGGTCAGCTCGTCCGCCTTGAACGGGATCGTGACCGTGACCATCAGGCCGCCGCCGGGCGGCTCGCTGAACAGGAGCTGATGGTTCGCGCCATACAACCGCTCGAGCCGCGAGCGGGTATTCGCCAACCCCACGCCTTTGCCGGGTGAGGTCAGTCGTGCGGGCGGCATGCCGGGCCCGTTGTCACTGACGACGAGCTCGAGCCGCTCTCCGAGCTGCCGTGCGCGGATTTCGATCCGACCCGGCTCGATGCGCACGGCGACCGCATGACGAACACTGTTCTCTACGAGCGGCTGGAGCAGAAGGTTCGGCACCTGCGCGTCGAGCGTCTCGGGCGCGATTTCGAACGTCACCGACAGCCGCTCCCCGAACCTGGCCTCCTCGATCTCCAGATACTTCTGCAGGAACTCGAGCTCGTCCTTGAGCGACACTTCCTGACCGCCGCGCTGATCGAGCGCCATGCGCAGCAGATCGCTGAGCTTGGCGAGCATCTGGTCCGCCGCTTCAACATCGCGATGCATCAGCGCGGAAATTGCGTTCAGCGTGTTGAAGAGGAAATGCGGATGCAGCTGCCGCTGCAGCGCCTGCAATTGCGCTTCAGCGAGTCGCGCTTCGAGCTGCGAAGCGCGCAGTGTCCGATCCTGGGCCTGCTTGCTGTATGAGAAGGCGTAGTAGCCGCCCACAATGGCCCAGTACGTCATCATCTCCCAGTCGAAATTTTTGAAGTACTGCGATTTGACGTTGTTCCAGTAGTCGTACTTCTGCATGGACTCGCCGCTCCAGAAGGACGCCATCAACAAGGTGCTGACGCCTTCGGCCATCGCGAGGTGCGCAATCGTCACCGCGATGATCGCCACCAGATGCACCGGCAGCGAACGCCGCCAGGAATCGCGATCGAGCGGGAAGCGCCGTGCCAGCCAGATGACCAGTGGGGCCAGCAGCGCCCACGTGTACCAGTAACCGCTGTTCAACCCAAGCAGCAGCCAGATCGACGTCGGGCGCTGTGCGAAGAAGGCGACGTACTGGAATGCCTGGAATGCGGAGTAGAGGGAGAGGAGTGTGGCGATCCCGAAGATCACGCGTGTCTGTGTCAGTCGGGGCCACCGCACCGATCGACTATCGCCGTCCTGTTGCGGTTGAGTCAAGATGAAACGCGCTGGAATTCCAAGGACTTACGCAGGTCCGACACGCGCAGGGATGTGGTGGTCCCCCGCTCCTGGGCATTCGTCACACCAGAACAGCAATTCGTCACATTCCGGGATCTTTCAACCCTGAGAGTTGGGACGAACGCAGCGTCGGGCGTCAGGTGGACCGACTTGGCGTCTGACGGACCTTGAGGTCCGCCTCAACCGATGCGCTCCAGGAGGAGCGCCCCGAGTGGCGGGAGCGTCAAGGGGAGCGATTGCGCGAAGCCATGCGTCGCCTGGCCGGATGCGTCGATCGTCCCCATCGTGCCGGCGCCCGATCCGCCCCACCGTTGCTCGTCGGTGTTGAGGACCACGCGCCAGGCTCCGGGCTCGGGGACGCCGACGTTGTAGCCCTCTCTCACCACGGGCGTCCAGTTGAAGACGCCCGCGACGAGCGAGCCCGGCGACGTGCCGCGCCGCAGGAACGCGATGACGCTGTGCTCGGCGTTACTGCCATCGATCCACTGGAATCCCTGCGGATCGAAATCGCGCTCGAAGAGCGCCGGCCGCTCGGCGTAGAGATGATTCAGCTCGCGCACGACCGCGTGAATGCCGTCGTGCGGGAAGTGCGGCAGCGAATCCCAGTCGAGACTGCTCTCGCTGTTCCACTCGCGCCACTGCCCGAACTCGTCGCCCATGAACAGCAGCTTCTTGCCGGGATGCGCGAACATGAACGCGTACAGCGTGCGCAGCGTCGCTGCCTTCTGCCACGAGTCGCCCGGCATCTTGTCGAGCATCGATCGCTTGCCGTGCACCACTTCGTCGTGTGAAAACGGCAGGATGAAGTTCTCGGTGAATGCATACAGCATCGAGAAGGTGATCTCGTTCTGCGCCCACCGCCGATGGACTGGATCGCGCGACGTGTACTTCAGCGTGTCGTGCATCCACCCCATGTTCCACTTGTAGGTGAAACCCAGGCCGCCCAAATGCACCGGACGGCTCACGCTGGGCCAGGCCGTCGACTCTTCCGCCACCGTGATCGTGCCCGGCGCCTCGACGTGCGTCAGCGTGTTCAACTGCTGCAGGAAGTGGACGGCCTCGAGGTTCTCTCGACCGCCGAAGCGGTTCGGCACCCACTGCCCCGCGTTCCGCGAGTAATCCAGATACAGCATCGAGGCGACTGCGTCGACGCGCAGACCGTCGAGGTGATACTCCTCGAGCCAGAAGAGCGCGCTCGAAAGCAGGAAGTTGCGCACTTCGTTGCGGCCGTAATTGAAGATCAGCGTGCCCCAGTCCTGATGCTCGCCTTGCCGCGGATCTTCATGTTCGTACAGCGCGGTTCCGTCGAAGCGGGCGAGGCCGTGCTGGTCCCTCGGGAAGTGGCCGGGCACCCAGTCGAGGACCACGCCAATCCCTGCCTGGTGACAGGCATCCACGAAGTGCTTGAAGTCGTGCGGCGTGCCGTGGCGGCTCGTCGGCGCGAAGAAGCCCGTCACCTGGTACCCCCACGATCCACTGAAGGGGTGCTCGAGGACTGGCATCAGCTCGATGTGCGTGAAGCCCATCTCCTTCACGTAGGGCACGAGCTGATCGGCGAGCTCGCGATAGGTCAGCGAGCGGTTGCCGTCTTCCGGCATGCGCTTCCACGAGCCAAGATGGACTTCGTAGGTCGCCATCGGCCGATCGAGCCACGCGGTTCCCCGCGCCCTCGCCTCCATCCAGGCGTCGTCGCCCCACGCGTAGTCCGACGTGCGGTACACGATCGCTGCCGAGCGCGGCGGCACCTCGAAGAAACGGCCGTACGGATCGATCTTGTGCAGCAGGTGCCCCGCTGTCGTCCGCACCTCGAATTTGTAGCGCTCGCCCTCCGACAGGTCGGGCACGAACAGCTCCCACACGCCGGAGGGCACGAGCCGCCGCATCGGGTGTGGGCGACCGTCCCACGTGTTGAAGTCGCCGAGGATGGAGACGCGCTGCGCGTTAGGCGCCCAGACCGCAAAGTGCACGCCCTTCACGCCGCCGAGCGTCATCGGATGCGCGCCCAGCCGGTCGTACACCTCGCGCAGCGTACCCTCGCCGAAGAGATGCAGGTCGTAGTCGGAGATGATGCGGCCGAAGCGATAGGGATCATCGAGGGTCGCGTCGAGCCCCGACTCGTAGCGCACGCGGAACCGGTAGTCGATACCGCCCTCCACCGACTCGACAGCAGGAACCTCGACCTCGAACAGGCCCAGCTCGTGCCGCCGCGTCATCGGCAGCGTCAGCTCTTGGGGGTGCCGCAGCAGCAGCTCTGCGGAGGCAACACCGGGGCGAAAGAGACGGACGACGACGCGGCCGCGGCCACGGTCGAGGTGTGGCCCGAGCCACCTGAAGGGATCGGCCTCCTGGCCGCGCAGGAGAGCGTCGAGGTCGGGGCTGACGACCGGCATAGGGGAATGATAATTGGAATATCCACTTAAATGGGCCCTGGGGTACGATCGCCGCCATGAGCACATTCGCAAGGTTCGACACGACGGAAGGGGCGTTCACAGTTCGATTTTTCGACGACGAGGTGCCCGCGACCGTGGCCAACTTCGTCGGGCTCGCCGAGGGGACGAAGCCGTGGACCGACCCGCGGACGGGCGCGCAGAAGCAGTCGCCCTTTTACGACGGCATCATCTTCCACCGCGTCATCGACGGCTTCATGATTCAAGGGGGCGACCCCCTCGGGCGGGGGGTCGGCGGGCCGGGATACAAGTTCGCAGACGAGTTCCATCCCAAGCTGCGGCACGACCGTGCCGGCATCCTGTCGATGGCGAACTCGGGGCCGAATTCCAACGGCAGCCAGTTCTTCATCACGCTCGGTCCGACGCCGCACCTCGACAACCGCCACTCTGTATTCGGCGTTGTGGAAGAGGGTCTGGAGACGGTTCAGAAGATCGGCAAGGTCCGCACCGGCGCGCAGGACAAGCCGGTCAAGGACGTCGTGATCAATAAAGTGACGATAGAACGGAAGTGATCGGTCAGCGGTCAGCTGACCGTTAAGATTTGTTTTTGAACCCCGCCGGAATCGCGAGCGCCTCCGCAGGCACGTCGCTCGATACGCTCAGCACTTCGTGCGTGCTGGTCATGATGTTGGCACGATTGGACGAGCCGGCGTTCTGATCCTCCGCGGGCTTCTTCTTCATCATCTTTCGCGCCAGCATTCCGCCGAGACCGCCGCCGCCCGAATCCTGCTGTTGCTGGGACTCCGTGGTCATCTGCTCGGGGTTCTTCACCCCGTCGAACGTCATGGTCGTCATGATGGCCGTGCCATCGAGCTTGGCGCCTTCGACGCGCGCCCGCGACATCGCTTCGCCAAGGCCGGGGAACATCGCCATCGCCGCGGCCATCTGCTGCGCCATCGCGGCCGCGTCCATCCCTGAGAGCTTCTCGAAGTAACGGCGATCGAACTCCTGCGCCTCCTTCATGGCAGCAATCGTCGGCGCGAGCCACGAATCCAGCGTCACCACCATGCCGCCACTGGCCTCGACGGGTTTGCCTTCCTCGTGCAGGGTAATCGTCGTGATGACCTGCCGGCAGTCGAAGCCGTTGACCGCCTTCTTCTCGCCCGTCTCCTTGGAGACGACGTCGATTGCCATCTTCTTCTGCGGCTCGGACGGCTTCTGCCCCTCGGCTTTACCCATCTGTTCTTTGGCCTTCTGCTGCGCCTCTTCCATCTTCTTGCGGATCTCGGCAAACGTCGTGACCCTGTAGCTCTTGTCGGCGAAGTCGATGTCGTACACCTTCTCCTCGGCGAGATCGATCAACTGCCCGCGGTTGTCCGTCCGCGTCAGCTTGCGGTCGCCCTTGACGGCGACCTCCGAGGTAATGCCGTCCTTGGCGGCCTTGCCGCCGAACATGCTTGCCATTCGACCGAGGGCGCCGCCGAGCTGCATGCGCGTCTTTTCTTGCGAGCGCACGTCCGCCGTCAGCGATGCACCGGTAAGCATCGCGATCGCCAGCACGCCAATCCCGGCCTTCAATGTCGTCCGCATCCGAGCGAGTCCTCCGACGGTTCTATCGGAGAATCGCGCGCGAAGTTTACCCTTCAGAGTCGTCGTCACGGATGACACTGACCAGAACGTCACGGATTTACACGATCTTTAAGCCGTCACGGATTTACACGGACCTTGAGCCGTCACGGAATTACACGGATCCTCGAACAGTCACGGAAGCACACGGATCCTCGAACAGTCACGGAAGCACACGGATACACACGGAGGAAGAACAAGAACAAGACGAAAACACGAAACAAAAAACAATCCGTGGACGTCCGCGTCTATCCGTGACCTCTCTTTCCGCGCCCGTCCGTGACTCCCGTGACGTCGACTTCAGTCGTAGCGCAGCGTCATGGCGGGATCGACACTTGCGGCACGGCGCACGGGACCCCATGCCGCGGCGAGGGTCGTCGCCAACAGCACCAGGATGACGACACCCAAGCTCAACGGATCGGCAGGCGTGAGATTCGCGACCAGGAACATCGCAAGCGGCCGCATCACGAAGAGGGCGACACCCAGGCCCACGGCGGATCCAAGAGCCACGAGCAGCACGGCATCGCGCAGGACCATGTGCGCGATGTCCGATCGGGTGGCGCCGATTGCCAGGCGGATGCCAATCTCCTGCGTCTGACGTGCGACTGAGAACGCCATCATCCCGTAGAGACCCACCGCGGCGAGCGCCAGCGTCAGCAGTCCGATCGCCCCGAAGAGCGCGGCACCAACCTGGCTCGGGAAAAAGGCCAGACCGATGCTCGCAAAGAGCGGCTCGACCTTCGCGCCCGCCGAGGGCTCGACCCGCCGCAGCGCCGCGCGGACGGCCGCGACGTGCAGTGCCGGCGGCGTCGAAGATCGCAGCACGAACTGGACCCGGCGCCGATCGCTCGTGATCTGCGCCAGCGGCTGATACAGTTGCGGCACGTCGTTCTCGCCTACGGTCATCGTTTTGGTGCCCTGGACGACGGCGACGATCCGGAAGGGTTCGATGCCGTCCTTGCCCCAGAGGAAGATGCGGCCGACCGACGGACGTCCGCCAAGATAGCGATCGACGAACGTCCGATTGACTGCCACCACGCGCTCACCGGTACCATCAGCAGCCGTAAACGCGCGCCCCTGCAGCACGGGGATGCCCATCGCGGCGAAGAAATCGGGAGAGACGGCATTCCAGCTGAACTGGATGTCGCGCTTCTCACCGGACTCAGGCAAAGTGATCGCCTCGCTGAACCGGGTGGAGTCGGTGAAAGGGACAATGCGCGCGGCCGCCGCAGCCGAAATACCAGGCAACGCCTGCAGCTTTGGAAGCGCGCGCGCAACATAGTCCTTGATGCGCTCGGGCGTGGTGTAGCGATCCGAGGGCAGGTTGACCTCGGCGCGCAACGTGTGCGTCAGGTCGAATCCTGGTCCCATACGGTGCGCCGCGATCAGATTCCGGAGGAAGAGGAAGGCCGCGGCGAGCACCACGAGCGAGATCGCGACTTGTCCCACGACGAGCGCGCGGCGGATGCGCTGCCGGCGTGAACGCTGAAGATCGCGAACAATCGACTCGCGAACCGCCTGCCACGCAGGCAGCAGCCCCGCGACGAGCGTTGCCACGCCGGTGAGGGCGGCGGCATAGGCCACCACCCGCCAGTCCGGTTCCACCATCAGCCGGATCGGGATGGGTAAGGGCAGCTGCACGCGTCCGAGCAGCGTGGTGGTGATGTACGCGATCGTCAGACCGCACGCCGCGCCAGCGATGGCAAGCAGCAGGCTTTCGACGAGCAGCTGCTGCAATACGCGCCCGCGGCTGGCGCCGAGCGACAGGCGAATCGCCAGCTCGCGTCTGCGTGCCGAGGCGCGCGCGAGAAGCAGCCCCGTGACATTGGCGCAGGCGATCAGGAGAACCAGACCAGCGACCACGAGCACGACCAGAAAAAAGACGCCGACCGGCACCAGCTCGCTCTCCTCCTGGAGCCGATGGAAGCCCGCGACGGGCATTACGTAGAGCCGATCGGCGTAAGTCACCGCTGCCGGCGCGATCTCGTCGAGTCGAGCAGCCACGCTCTTCACGCGCTCCCGCGCCTCGCCCAGGGTCGATCCTGGCTTCAGCCGGGCATAGATCGCGAGCATCGTGTCGTCCAGATATCGCGGTAGGTACAAGTCGGGCGCGAGGCCGAAGCCGATCAACGTCCGATGCGTCGGCGGCAGGATGCCCACGACGGTGAACGGACGTCCCTCGAGGCGAATCCGTGAGCCGACGATCCCCGGGTCGGCATTCATGTGCCTGCGCCAGAAACGGTCCCCAAGCACCACGACATCGTCTGGATCGTCGACGCGGAAGCCACGGCCGATCGCGACCGGAATGCCGAGCGCAGCGAAATAGCTCTTGGTCGTCGCCGCCGCAAAAACAGGACGCGTGTCGCTCCCGTCGTCGAAGTTCACCAGCATTTCGACGTTGTCGCCGACCACGTCGTGGAAGATCCGGCTTCGATCGAGAAAATCGAGCGCGACGTACGGAGCATGGCTGTTGCCGCCGAGGCGCACGGAGACCAGAGACGACGCGTCGGAGACGCTGGGCTGACTCAGGAGCAGCTCCACGGCGAGGGAGAAGACGACGGCGTTGACGCCAATGCCCAGTCCGAACGACAGGAGCGCCGGGAAAACGAGCGCACGGTCTCGGGCAACCGATCGGATACCGTAAATCACGTCGCGCCACAGGTTCTCGAATCGCGAGAAGCGCCAGAGGTCCAGCGACTCTTCGGCAATTCGTGACACGTTGCCGAGAGGAATGGGGTTGTGATTGGCCTGCGCCATCTCGCGATGGAAGGCGAGCTCCTCTTCGAGGTCCGCGTGCAAGCGATACCGACGACGGAGCTTCAGGAAGAATCGTCGCATCAGGTCCGCTCCCTATCGGGCGAGCACGCGAGCGACAGCGGACGACAGCCGTGTCCACGTCTGGTGCTGGACCGCGAGCAGCTTCCGTCCGCGAGCGGTAATCTCGTAGTACTTCGCGCGGCGATTGTTGTCGGACACGCCCCAGGTCGAGCGAATTGCACCATCGAGCTCCAGGCGATAGAGCGCGGGATAGAGTGAGCCTTCCTCGACCTTCAACACTTCATCCGACAGCAGGTGGATCGTTTGGGCGATCGCGTAGCCGTGCAGGTGGCCGCGCTGCAAGGCGTGGAGGATCAGGAGATCGAGCGTGCCCTGGAGGAGCGTCGGCGCGTTGGATTTGAACATCAGGCCCCTATGACGATCTAGGGAAGCACGATACGGCTGGCTCCCCTAGATCGTCAAGGGCTAGACTGCGGTTCAGTAATTTTTGCCCCCGAAAACAGTCGTCTACCTCCCGGTTCAGCTGGAAACGCGCGCGTTCCCGTCTAAACCACAGTGCCCGGCGACGGCACGAGGCCTGCATTTCTGGCGGAGATGACGCGGATGAGAATCAGAATTGAAGCGCGACAGTTACGCCGCGTTCGTTGGAGTGCGGCGGGGCTGTTCGCGGCGTTCCTGGCGCTCGCCGCCGGCGGCCCAGCGGTTGGCGACAACGCGAGCGCCATCGAACCGTGGGTCCTGCGAGGCGATGCCACCTACCTCGCGGACTTCTTCCACGGACGGGAAAGCGCCAGCGGCGAGATCTTCGATCAGCGAAAGATGATTGCGGCACATCGCTCGCTCCCGTTCGGCTCGCGCGTGCGGGTCACCAATCTGCAAAACGGTCGGTCGGTCAACGTCCGGATCGTCGACCGCGGTCCATACGGGCAGAACTACCGCGAGGGCACGATCATCGATCTGTCCAAAGCGGCGGCGCACAGACTGCGGATGCTGCGCGACGGGCAGGTCCATGTGAAGGTCGTCGTCCTGTCGATCGGCGACGGGAAGCGCCGCGACTCCTGACGTCGCGGATGAACACGGATTAGAACCGTCGCGGATGGACACGGATCAGAACCGTCGCGGATGGACACGAATCAGAACCGTCACGGAAGTACACGGATCACGGCTGTCGCGGACGACGCGGACCGTGTACACGGACTAAATAAGGCTTGTTTCTCCCTATTACGGGTTAGACGGTCTCGTCGGTGACTCTTGATCCGTTGAAGTCCGTGTAGTCCGTGACCCCTTCGATCGGTGACCGTCCGCGACGCGCGACGGCGCCGCGATCCCCGACGTCGTCACGGACGGACGCGGATCACGCCCTGTCACGGATAACGCGGACGTACACGGAACTAAAGAACCCTCATTTTTATTCTGCGTGAGTCCGTGTCCTCCGTGACCTCCTTGATCCGTGTTCCTCCGGTGTAGTTCGTGACCCCGTTGATCCCCTCAAGTCCGTGTAGTCCGCGACCCTTCGATCCGCGACCGTCCGCGACGCGCGACGGCGCCGCGATCCTGTGACGTTGTCACGGATAGACGCGGATCACGCCTGTCACGGAAAACGCGGACGTACACGGAACTAAAGAACCCTCATTTTATTCTGCGTGAGTCCGTGTCCTCCGTGACCTCCTTGATCCGAGTTCCTCGGTGTAGTTCGTGACCCCGTTGATCCCATCAAGTCCGTGTAGCGCGACCCTTCGATCTGCGACCGTCCGTGACGCGCGACGATCGCCGCGATTCCTGACGTTGTCACGGACAGACGCGGATCACGCCTGTCACGGATAACGCGGACGTACACGGAACTAAAGAACCCTCATTTTGTGCTGCGTGAGTCCGTGTCATCCGTGACCTCCTTGATCCGAGTTCCTCAGGTGTACCGTTTATCCCCTCAAGTCCGTGTAGTCCGCGACCCTTCGATCTGCGACCGTCCGTGACGCGCGACGATCGCCGCGATTCCTGACGTCGTCACGGACGGACGCGGACAGCACGATCAAGGGCGCCGATCACCGCTGTCACGGATGGCGCGAATCAGGCTGTCACGGATAACGCGAATGTACACGGACTAACAAACCTCACTTCTTCTTATTCCGTGTATTCCGTGTCCTCCGTGACTGGCTTGATCCGTGTTCCTCCGGTGTAGTCCGTGACCCCTTGATCCCTTTACGTTCGCGTAGTCCGTTGGCGCTTCGATCCGCGACCGGCCGCGACGCGCGACGACCACCGCGATTCCTGACGTCGTCACAGACGGACGCGGACAGCATTATCAAGGACGCCGATCACCGCTGTCACGGACGGCGCGGATCAGGGATCAGGGATCAGGGATCAGGGATCAGGGATCAGGGATCAGGGATCAGGGATCAGGGATTAGGCTGTCACGGATAACGCTGACGTACACGGACTAACGAAACCCACTTCTTTTTTATTCCGTGTTGTCCGTGTCCTCCGTGACCATTTGAACGGTGTTCCTCCGTGTAGTCGCTGACCCCTTGATCCCGTTCAAGTTCGTGAAGTCCGCGACCCTTTCGATCCGTGACCGACCGGCGAGTGGTAACGCCCACATCGATCCGTCAAAAAGAAGCGGCGATGACGCCGTCACGGACGACGCCGATCAGAAAGCTGTCACGGATACACGGACGGACACCGACGGCACAAATCCATTTCTTGTTGTTCCGTGTGAGTCCGTGTCATTCCGTGACCCCGCGATCCGTGACCGTCCGCGACGCAATTCCGTGACCTAATACTTCTTCACGAACACGAGGTCCACTCCGGCCTGCTCGACACGCTGGCCCGGTGCCGTATTCGTCTGACCGCCTTCGCTCGCGCTCGTCTGCAGGCGCAGCTGCTCGGTGAGCTCGTAATCCATGAGGAACTGGGTGACGTCCGCGGACCCGAACTGCTGCCGGACGCGCACGAACACTTTCTCGCCCAGCTGATTCCCAATCGCGACGGTCGGCCCGGCGCCTGAGTCGCCACCAGCCGAGATCTCGAGAAGATCAACGTCCAGCACGTCACGCAGCGCCTCGGCGAGCGGCGCCGCCACGATGCCGCCGACCATCGTCGCCGCCGTCTGCGTGACCGCGGTACTCTGGCCGGCGCCGAGTTCGTTGACCGGCCGATTGAATACGATCAGCGACAGCACGTCGGCTTCGTCCAGCGGCGGCACGCTGCTGATGTCGAGCTCGGGGCGCTTCGCCGTCCCGTGTACGCGCACGCGCGCCTGGACGCCCGAGACGTCGCGGATACCGGTGATGTCCAGCGTCGGGTCGGTCGGGTCGGGGCCCTTGAAGCTGACCGTGCCGTCCCGCTCCAGGTCGAAACGGCGTCCCTGGAATTCGTAGAAGCCACGGATCGTGCGGATGTTGCCGACGACCACCGGGCCATCGCCGGCCGCCTTGGTCGCGCGGATCTCGCCGCCAACGGTCAGGTTCAGATTGCCCACCGAATAGCCGCCCGCGGCGGGCCGCACATCGTCGCCGCGAAGCACGAGATTGTTCGGCACGCGCAGACGCGCATCGAGCGTCACGGCATCGAACATCGACGGCTGCGCTTCAGGAACGGCATTCGACGGGCCCGTTGTCTGAACCGGTCCCGGCGTCGAGGGCCCTACCGTCGGTTCGGGCGGCAGCGTCGTCGACATCTCGATGGGTGTCGACTCAGTCGCGTACGCCGAGGCGTTCATCTGCTCGAGCACGCGGTCGACCTCGATTCGTCCGTCGCGCACGTAGATATCGCCCCGGATCGTCAACGCCGGCAGTGCGCCCGCAACTTCGCCGCTCACATCGAGCGACATCTCGCCAAGCTGGCTGCGCATGATCTTGAAGTCCTCGCCCTTCACCTTCACGTCAACCTTGCCCACGCGCTGCTCCGCGAACGCGACGGTGCCACTCGCGCTCAGCGGATGCTGGTTCTCGTCGAGGACGTGCAGCTTTTGGATCTCAATCTGATCGTCGTGCAGCCGGATGGCAGCCTCGAGACCCTGCAACCGTGTCTCGGTGCCGCTGACCAGCAGCGCACCGTTCTGCACGGTCAGCTCACCTGAGAGTTGCGGTGCGCCGATGGTTCCGACGGCCCGCAGGTCCGCACGGGCGGTCCCGGTAACTTCCTTGACGGCCGTGGTGACCATCTGGACGAGGCCGAGATCGAGGTCGCTGGTGACGACGTGCGCGGAGATGGGCGCGGCGCGGCGCGACGTGGCATCGCGCAACGTCGGCAGATTCGGCAGCGTGGCCTCGGCCGTCAACCAGGCGGCGGCACTCTGTTCGAGGCGCATCTCGACTTTGGCGCCCGAGGCGTCGTGATGCGCACGGGCCGTGAGCTGCTGGAACTTGACGTTCTCGGCTGCGCCTTGCGCGACGGTGATGTCGACGTCCGCGGTGGGATTCTCGAGCGCCCCGGTCACTGTCGCCTTGGCGTCGAGCCGGCCCGCGAGGCCGCGATCGCCGATGGTCAGGTCGTCCAGCTGCGAGAGATCGATGCCTTGCGCCGTGAGCGTCAAGGCACTCGCGCGCCCCGTCCGCACGTCGGTGAGGTCGAGGACACCGGAAGCCGCGATCTGCTGTGGACCGTTTACGAGGCGGAGATCGCGCACGGTCACCTGCGCCGGCGTATAGACGATTCGCGCCGACGTCCCTTCCGGTGTCGTCCAGGACATCTTGGGGGTGCCGACCGCGAATCGTTCGAGCTGCAGATCGACAGTTCCTGGCGTCTGGAGATTCGCGGTGCCGCGCGCTTCGAGCCGCCGGTCGGCAGCGTTCACATCGGTGCTGAAGCTCACGGTCTGGTTGACATAGCGAGCGTTCACCGTGAGATCGCGGATCTCCTGACCGGCCGCCTTCACGAGGGTCGCCTTGGTGTTGGCGTTCGCGTCGGCCCGGCTGACGTCCAGCGCCGGGACTGTAACGTCGAATTCGCTACGCGTACTGAGCGCTTGCACGGTTGTCCCGTAGCGTGGCTCCGTCAGGGTGATCGTGCCGCGCGTCTGAAGACGGTCGCGGTTGCCGGTAACCGTGCCCTCCGCCCGCGCGGCGCCCGCGAGGTCCGGCACGTTCGCGAGTTGTCCGAGCTCGGCGAGATTGCCGGCGCTGACGTTGTACGCGAGATTGGACTCGCCCGATGCGCCGAGCGCGACGCGGCCCGACGCTTCAGCGGTGGTGGCACCGGCCTCGAGCGCGAGCTGCTTCACATCCGCGACGCCGTTCGACAGGCTGCCGTCGATCTGCGCGCGTCGGATGTCCTGCCCCGCCACTCGGGATGGCTGAAGCACCAGACCCAGCCGTCCGGACGTCGATTCGAGGGACGGCGCCGCGATCGACGACAAGGTGACCGCGGCGTCGATCGTGCCCGACAGCGAGCCCTCGAGGTTGGGTCGACCCGTCGCGGCTCCGGGATTCACATTCGCAAATTGTCCGTTCACCGTGGTGTCGAGCGCACCGCGATTCGCCGTTGCCGTCAGATGCATGCCCGACAGCTGACCAATGGGGAAAGCGGCATTCGCAATCGTGACGTCCGCCTTGCCCTCGAGCGTATCTGCCGTTCGGCCACTCCCTTCGACGGTGAACGAGGCGTCGAGCTCGCCATTCAAGCGATCGTCGCGAAGCGCGGCAACGCTGAAGGCGCGGCCGAGGCGATGCGGGTTCACCTGCGCGACGGCGCCGCTGGCCGAGTAGGCCAGCCGCCGGCCAGCCAATTCGACGCGTGCCGTGGTGTTGTCCTGAACCACCATGCCCTCGACGGTCGACCGATCGAACGTCGCCTCGACAGTCAGGCGTTCGCCCTCGCCGCGGGCGTGATACGTCGCGTTCAGATCGCTGTCGACGCGAGGCACGCCCGTCGATCGTGGCAGCCGGGCGGCGCTGACGTGATCGGCGCGGCCGCTCAGGTCGTACGACAGCGTCGTCCGATCGGCAATCGGAAGCCCGACTCGCCCATTCGCAGTGGCTCTCGCGCCGTATGCCCGAGCGCTCGCCTCCACCTTGGCCTCGCTGCCCGCCAGACGCACAGTGGCATCGAGACGGTCCACCTGGTAACCCGCGGCCGACGAGTTCTCCAGATTCACGCGCGTCGTGCCGTGCACCGTCAGGTCTTCGTTCAGCGCAAGGTCGAAGGTCGCGTGGCCGTTGACCCGCGTCGTGGGAAGCGTGGAGGAGCCGCGCGACGCATCCAGATTGGCCGCCCGCAGCTCGCCGGCGAGCCGGCGCCTCGGCGACAGCACGTCGGCGGCGAGCTGCCCTTCGAGCGAACCGGCCTCGCTGCGCACGTTGAGGTTCGCGTGGAGCGTCGTGATCGGCCCGGTGAGAGACACTTCGAAGGCCGGGTTCAGATCCACGCCTTGAAGCGCGGGAAACACACTGGCGAATTCCCGAATCGTCACACGCTTCGAAGCGATGGTCAGGTTGGCGTTCGGGGTGCCGAGATAGTTGCGCACCGTCCCCTTCAACTGCACTGAGCTCTCGGCCGTCTGCACGACAATCTGATTGAGGTGTACGTCGTCGCCGCCCGTGCTGACGCTACCGGACAGATTCTGCAATGTGACGGACGGGTCCTCGCCCCGGAACGACAGGTGCTCGACTTGCACTGTGAAGTTGACCGGCTGATACGAGAACGCGCCCTTGAAGTCGAGGTTCTTCACGCGCCGCGGCAGACGCGGCGATTCCGAAGCGGCGGCGGTGCGGTCGTCGATCTCGACCAGGCCGTCGGCAATGCCGATGTCGCTGATCTGAATCGGCCGGCCAGGGCCTTCACGATCCGATTCGGCCGCCTGCTCCTTGACGAGGCCGCCGATGTTCCACCCGTGGCTGTCCCGGCGAAGGCGGACCACTGGCCGGACGATGCTGATCTCGTCGATCACGAGACCACTGCCTACGAGATCGAGCAGGCTGTAGTCCACCTGCACGTCGTCCGCCGCGACCACCGTCTCACCGCCCTGCACGAGGCGCACGTTGCGCAGCTGGACGCCGCTGAAGAGATTGCCGTCGAGCCGTGAGATCAGGAGCTCGCCATTCAGGTACCGAGCGGCTTCGCGCGTCACATAGCGCTGGAGCCAATCCTTGAACCAGCGGGTCTGCGTTGCCGCGACGGCAACAACGAGGATGCCGAGCGATGCCAGCAGCACGAAAGCGCCGACCCGCAGGAGGTGTCGAATTTTGGTCACAGACATTCTCCGGCGGCTTTGAGGCGCCGCCTCGACGTACCCGTCAGGACTGACACATCGGCATCAGAACGCCTGACCGATGCTGACGTGCACTCGCCAATTGCGGGGCGTCGTGTCGCCGTCCACGACGAGGCCGTCAATCGGCGTCAGCTGATAGCCGAAATCGAGGCGGACCGGCCCCACCGGCGTCTGATAGCGAAGGCCGGGGCCGGCGTCGACGCGCAAGCCGTCGTCGAGCGGCTTCCACGGCCCGGCGCCCACTCCGCCGAAATCGACGAATGCCACCGCGCTCAATTTCGAGGTGAGCCGGATGCGGGCCTCCGACGAGCCCTCGAACAGCGAGAGGCCGCCGACCGGCAGCCCGCTGTCGGTGAGCGGTGCGACCTCGTAGCGGCCCCAACCTCGCAAACTGGTCGAGCCGCCAAGGAAATACCGCTTGAAGTAAGGGACGACATCGCTCGGTTGCGACGGATCGTCCGACGCCGGCGCGTCGATCGTCCCGTAGCGGAGACGATTCGCAAGAACGAGACGCCGGCCGAGCCGCACATAGTGACGGCCTTCAGCGAGAAACTCGGTGTAACGAAAATCACCCGGGATCAGACGGCCGGCCTGCTCAACGGCCAGTGACAGCGCGAAGCCTCGCTGCGCGTCGAGTCGACCAGGGGTACTGTCATAGTCGGCATACACCCGCAGCGCGCGAAGAGTACCGGTGTCCGCGCCTGTTTCCGGATTCAGGCCGAGCGCGATCAGATCGTCGCGGAAATCGGGATCCGCCAGCGCTTCGTCCGAGACTCGGTAGTCGGTGTACTCGTTGATGACCGTCAGGCCCAAGGACATCTTCGATCCTCGCTGCCGCGCCATGCCGCGGTCGTCGCGCAGCCACGCGACCGTCGCACGGCCGCCGAGCGTCTTCTGGCGATAGGTCGGCTCGTTCTGATCCCAGGCCTGGGCCTGCGCCGCGAACGCCAGGTCCCGCATGAAGAAATGCGGTTCCTTGAACTCGAGGCGCACACCACGGTCGAGCGACGAGTATTTGCCTTCGAGACCGAGCTGCCGCGCGTCACCAAGGAAGTTGACGTGCGTCCATGAGGCGCGCACCCTCGCCTGCTCCTCCGATCCGTAACCCGCCGACGCCGACAATTGCCGGTGCTTGTCCTCGGCCAGCGTGACGCGCATCGGCACCTGGACCGCCCGGGTCTCCTGCCCGCGTGGCTCGACGTAGGCGAACTGGAAGAGCGGCAAGGACGAGAGGCGGCGCTGGGAACTTTGCACGCGGCTCTGCCGGTACGGCTCGCCTTCCCTGAAGGTCAGCTGTCGCTCGATCACGTTGTCCGAGACGGACTGATTGCCGCGGATCTCGACCGGCCCGAACACGGCGGCGGGTCCCGGGTCGGCGGCGTACACGAGGATGACCTGACGCGACGCTTCCGCCTGGGTCTCGCGCACGGTGACGTTTGCATACGGGTAGCCGAACTCGCGCAGCTCGTTCGCTGCGGTCTCGCGCCCCGTTCGCACGGCGGGACGATTGAGCGGCGCTCCCTCAGCCACTCTCACGATCCGCGGCAGCGCGCGCTGGCGCCGCTCGGGCAGCACCTGAAATCCTTCGAAACGGACCGTGCGCACCACAATCGGCAAGCCCTCGTCGACGGACACGATGATCGCGACCGTCTTCTTGTCCTTGTCGAAGTCGGCGTCTAGAGCCGTCACCTTCGCGTCGGGGAAGCCGCGGTCGGCGTAGAACGCCCTGATGCGCTGCAGGTCGCGGGTGAACTCGGCTCGGTTGAAGCCGGGCTTTTTCGAGAACGGCAGCCAGCTGCCCTGCTTCGTCGCGAGGACGGCTCGCAGCTCCGACTCGGAGACCTTCGACACGCCGTTGAACTTCAATGAGCGAACTTTGATCGCTTCGTTGTCCTTGCAGGCCGTCGTGCCAAGGACGAGCAGGGCCGCGATACCGATGGCCTTCGCGCGCCGGCCGAGCCAGGTCATGCCAGCCCTGACAAACCAAGCTTCGTGCCATGCGTTCCACACGGACGAGTCGCAACCGGCCGAGGTCTATGAACAGGATCGATACGGTCAATGGCAAACGGTGCGCAGGGAAGACACTGTCGAGCGACGATGCCGCCGAGGGCCCTCGCACGCGCCAAGGGCGTCCGGCACATGCGGTGGAGCTTCCCTTGCAGGTGGGGCCGCATGTCTTCGCTCGTCAAAATACCCCTGCCCTGGCCCGAGGTCCTCAAACGCACGTTCAAGGCGGCGTACGACGACAACTGTCTCGGTCTGGCCGCGCAGCTCGCTTACTACTTCTTTCTGGCGCTGTTCCCAGCCCTGCTGTTCCTGCTCGCGGTCGCCGGTCTCTTCCCTTACGAATCGACACAACAGTTGCTCGACTCGCTCGCGCTGGTGGCGCCGCCGGACGTGCTGGCGATCATCCGCGATCAGCTCACGAAGATCGCCAGCGGTGATTCGCGCGGCATCCTCACCATCGGCATCGTCGGCGCCGTGTGGAGCAGTTCCGCCGCCCTCGGCGCAATCATCGACGCGCTCAACCGGGCCTACGACGTGAAGGAGTCGCGCGCGTGGTGGAAGGTGCGGCTCATCGCCATGGGGCTGACCATCGCGCTGGCCGGCTTCATCGTGATCTCGTCACTGCTCGTGCTGGTCGGCCCGAAAATCGCGGAGTGGCTGGGACGCTACGCCGGCTACGGCATTGCCTTCGAGTGGGCCTGGAAGATTCTGCAGTGGCCGCTCGCGTTCCTTCTGACAACGACCGGGATAGCCATCGTGCACTACGTTGCGCCGGACGTGCGGCAGGAGTGGCGGTGGACGATTCCGGGTGCGGTCTTCGCCACGATCCTCTGGCTGGTCACGTCGCTCGGTTTCAAGATCTATTTGGCGCGTTTCGGCAACTACACCGAGACCTACGGTGCCATTGGCGGCGTGATCGTGCTCCTGCTCTGGTTCTATCTCTCTGGCCTCGCCATCCTCGTCGGCGCCGAGATGAACGCGGAGATCGAGCACGCGTCGCCTGAGGGTAAGAATCCCGGAGAGCGCGTCAAAGGCGAATATCGGTGGCGCCGATGGCTTTCCCGCAGCCGGCGCGCGACCGGCCATCCGGACAGGGCTGCACCCTGACATAGTCTTGCGATCCAGCTATTGCGGATTGCAGATTGCGGATTCGATTGCGGATTGGAATTGTCCTGGCTGTCACCGGCATCCTGTCGATCGCCGTGGGCGCGCAAACGCCGCCCGCGGACGACGTGCTGGTAGCGCTCGGCGTGTGGGATTCAGTCGTGACGAAGCCCGGCGCGCGTGGCTGTACCGGGTGTTCGAGCAACTACTGCCCCGATCCCTGCGTCCGAGGCTTGCCGCTAAGCGAATCGATTGCTTCGTAGCGCTTGCGCAACGCGTCTGGCGCCGCCTTCGACGTCTCGTCGAGGTGCATCACCTGATAGTTGGTAGTCCCCTCGTAGCGCGGCCAGGTTGGCAGGCCGGGGCCGTTTGGATCGCCGGCCTTCGCGAAGTTCGACCAGTAGGTCATCATCAGGTCCGAGAGCGCGCGATCGGACGTCTCCCATGTAACCTTCGGCACCGAGTCGAGCTGCCCGAACACGTACTCGATCTCGCCGGCGTGTCTCGCACCCACATCCTTGGCAGTCGCCGCCTTCCCGTTAATCTTGAAATCGGCGGGCACCGGGATCTTGCGATCGAAGCTGTATCGATAGAGCGGCGATTGACCGGTCTGTCCGTGCATCTCGAGCCACTTCCATGTGGAGAAGCCGATGAACACGTCGCTGCCCAGCGCCGCCGCTGACTCGAGCGCCTCTTCGTCTGTCGCCGCCGGATAGGCCGCAAGGATCGCGTCGGCGTGTTCGCCGAACCTCTGACGCGTCTGCGCGACGAAAGACTGGGCCGTCGGTTTCGGATCGGACAGGATAATCCCGCCCCTGATTTCGTCAGCGTTCCAGCCCGCCAGCAGTGGCACCTTGCTCTGCTCGCCGTTCGCAAAGATCTCGCGCGCGCTCTTGGTGAAGAGGTAGCCGTCGATGTTCGGCCTGAATTGCGCCTTCGCCTCCCGGACGGCTTTCAGGACCTCCTCGCCCGATTTCGCGCGAAGCACAGCCAGCGATTCGGCGCCAATCGATTTGGCGAATGTCGCACCCGCCTGCTCCGACGCCGGGAGCGGCATCGCGCCGAGCCCCACCGGCCCCGCCGAGAAGAACGCGCCGCTCTCGCCGATCGCGCGCTGGAAGAGCCCACGCGCCAGCGGCGTCGCCATCATCGCGCTGACCGCAAACGACCCGGCGGATTCGCCGAAGATCGTCACGTTGCCGGGATCGCCGCCGAACGCGGCGATGTTGTCTTTCACCCACTGGAGTGCGGCCACCTGATCGAGCAGGCCGTAGTTGCCGGACGCGTGCTCCGGTGATTCCGCGGTCAGCTCCGGATGCGAGAAGAAGCCGAAGATGCCAACGCGATAGTTGAAGCTGACGACCACCACACCTTTCCCGGCCAGTCGCTCGCCGTCCTGGCGCGGCTCCGACGCCGACCCCGACGAAAACCCGCCGCCGTAAATCCACACCATCACCGGCAGACGATCGGTCTCGCTCTTCGCTGGCGTCCACACGTTGAGATAGAGGCAGTCTTCGCTGTTCTCGTCGCGGAAAATCATGTCGTCGTAGACGCGCGCCTGCAGGCAGCGGGCGCCGAACTCGGTCGCCTTGCGGACGCCTTCCCACGATGCTGCCGGCTGCGGCGGCTTCCAGCGAAGGTCACCGACGGGCGGCGCGGCGAAGGGCATGCCCTTGAACACGCGCACGTTCGATCCGGCGACGGCAGTGCCCTCGACTTCGCCCAATTTGGTTTTCACCGGCGCGGCGCTGGCGAGAGCCACGGTCAGGAGAATGCCGACGCTGGCCGTGGACGGGCTGGAGCTGAAGAGGGAGGTGAGCATGCGCGACATTCTATTGCGATTGTGGTCACCGCCGGCGTCGGGTCGCGGAGGACGCGGACTGGTTCGGACTCACACTGGTCACGGACGGACGCGGACGGCCACGGACTTGAAAAGATTTGGTCACGTCACGGATCGACGCGGATGTACGCGGACAATAGCGTCAGACGATTCCGGATGGATGCGGCCCGCGGGAGAATCAGTCGGCCCCTTGAAGATCGAGGGTCGCGCGCCGGCCGAAGGTCCGGCCCTGCCGCGCTTCGCGCGGCGCGACCCGCAGAACGCGTCAGACCATGCGGATCCATCCGTGTTTTTCCGTGTCCGTCCGTGACCCCGGCCTTGATCCATCCGTGTTTTCCGTGTCCGTCCGTGACCAGGCCCTGATCCATCCGTATCCTTCCGTGACTGCCGTTCTCCGTGACCCCTTCTGCGATTCCACCGGCGGCCACACATCGCGCACGCGGCTGTGACGTGCTAGGCTCAATCTGTGACCGTGCTTCCTCTCGTTCTGATGCTCATGGCCGTCTCGCCGCAGGAAGGCGAGACGAAGAAGATACCGAAGGACTCCGTCGAAATTGCCACGCGCGGCTGCCTGAAAGGCCGCGTCTTCACGGCGGTGCCCGCTCCCGAAGGTGAAGGGGTGCGGCGCGGCCCCGACGTCACAGGCCGGCACTTCCGCGTCGCCGGATCGAAAGACATCATGAAGAGCGTCAAGGAACAGAACGGCCACCTCGTGGAGGTCGTGGGGCTCATTCGCAAGAGCGCGCTCTCGGATCAGGGCATCGGGATGAAGATGGGCAAGACCCGCGTCGTCATCGGCGCGCCCGGCACCGATCCCGATCGCAACATGTACAACCACCCGGTCGCCAACGTCGACGTCATGGATCTGACGTCCATTGGCTTCCTGTCGAACGACTGTCCGGTCGACTGACGCAGTTTCCCCGAGCTGACGCTCGGCGTACGTCGTCAGTAGCCCGGGGCCCGTAGCCCAATACCACCATGCACCGTCCTCTGGAACGCATCGTCGATCTGCTCGATCCCAGGCTGAATCGCGTCTACAACATGGATCTCGACGAGGCACGCCGACGCGTGCTCAGCGGAGATCCAGCCGCAGTTCGTGGCATCGACGGATCGTTCGCGCTCGTGGCCGTGGATGGCATCCACGTGCGGCTCGCGCGATCGATGGATCGGCCGATGCGCTACTTCCTGGCGAAGCGGAAGGATGGTCCGGCGCTGCTCGTCGCGGATCGCATCGACACCCTGCACGGTGCGCTGAACGAGGCCGGGCTCGCCGATCAGTTCCACCCCAGCTACACGCGCATGATCCCGGCGCACTACGTCGTCGATCTGACGCTCATTGGCTGTCCAGATCCGGACCCGACGTATGCGCGCTTCTTCACGCCTTCCCGCGGCATTCTGCCAGCGGATCTGGACGAGATTGGTCGTCGATACATCGGCGCGCTGGCAGAGGAAAGCGCGAAGTGGCTAAAGACCCTCGGCGACCGTGATCCGGTTGGCGTCGCCTTCTCCGGCGGCATCGACAGCGGATCCGTGTTGCTCGTCCTCTACCACGTCATGCTTCGCCTGGGCCTGGCGCCGACCCGACTGAAGGCGTTTGTCCTGAACCTCGGCGACGGACCGGACGTCCAGCAGGCCCGCACGTTTCTCGATGAATTGAGCCTCTCGCTGTTTCTGGAGGAGATCGCCGCCTCGGCGGACGACCTCGACGTCGAAGACACGCTGCGGGTGCTGGAGGATTACAAGCCGCTCGATGTGCAATGCACCACTATGGGCCTGCGGTTGTGCCGTGGCATCCGCGCGCGCTACCCGGAGTGGCGTTATCTCGCCGACGGCGATGGCGGCGACGAGAATCTGAAGGACTACCCGATCGAGGAGAACCCGGAGCTGACGATCCGCAGCGTCGTCGACAACATGATGCTGTACCAGGAGGGCTGGGGCGTCGGCCGCATCAAGCACTCGCTGACGTACTCGGGTGGCCTGAGCCGAAGCTACGTCCGTACGTACGCACCAGCCACGCGATATGGGTTCGAGGGCTTCAGTCCCTACACGCGACCTGACGTCATCGAAGTGGCCGAAGGCATCCCGTTCGCCTCGCTCACGAAGTACAACGTACCCACGCTGTACGCCCTCAAGGGTGAGATCGTTCGCCGCGGCGTGAAGGCGGTCACGGGGTTCGACATGCCCGTCTACCCGAAACGCAGATTCCAAAATGGCGCGATGCCTGAAGCGGCGATGCAAGCGCGCCTAGGTCACAGCGAGCAGACGTATCGGCAGACATTCGAGCGCATATATACGTGAGGGTCGAGTCGTTCCCCACCAGTCCGATCGCGCGCGACCGGTTCATCCTGGAACGTCGCGGCGCGCGATCGCTGCTCGATCCCTGGCGTCACCATGGAGTAGTCGTCGAAGACGAGCGCACGGACAGGGGCGCCGTGGCGCGTGTCGCGACGGTTTTCCTGACCGGTCGCGAATGCCCATGGCGCTGCACGATGTGCGATCTGTGGAAGCACACGATCGACACCGACACGCCGCCCGGCGCGATCCCGGCGCAGATCGCCGCCGCACGTGCCGAGCTTCAGATCTCGAGCCCACGGGTCACCACGCTCAAGCTGTACAACGCGGGCAGCTTCTTCGACCCGCGCGCCGTTCCTGAGTCGGACTACGACCACATCGCTGCGCACCTGACTGGTCTCGATCGCGTCATCGTCGAGTCGCACCCGGCGTTGATCGGCCGCCGTGTTGATGCCCTGCTGGACGCTCTCAATCGCCCTCCTCGGTTGTCCGCCCTGGAAGTCGCCATCGGTCTCGAGACAGCGAACCCGGTTTCGCTCGAAGCGCTGAACAAGCGCTTCACCGTTGAGGATTTCCAGGCGGCAGCGGCGTCGCTGCGCCGCCGGGGCATTGCTGTTCGTGTGTTCCTTCTTGTCTCGCCACCCTTCGTAGCCGCTACGGATCAGGACGTGTGGCTGAAGCGATCGATCGACGTCGCGTTCGAATCAGGCGCGTCTGTCGTGTCGCTCGTACCGACGCGTCCAGGCAACGGCGCGATGGAGGCGCTTGCCACCTCCGGCGAATTCCGTGAGCCTTCACTGGCGGATATAGAGCGCAGTCTGGGCGTCGGCCTCGCTGCGGCGGACGGTCGTGGTCGTGTCTTTGTCGATCTCTGGGATCTGGCCCGATTCGCACCGTGTCCTGGCTGCTATGAGGCCCGCAGGATGAGACTTCATTCGATGAATCTCACGCAAACTGTCGCGGCCGCATCGGCACGGTGCTCACGGTGCGGGGCGACATCGTCATGACGCTGACGCCGGTCGTGACGGTCGACGCGGATACCGCAATCGTTGGCGCGGGGTTCGCGGGCTCCTTGCTGGCACTGGCGCTGCGCAAGCGCAATCGCCGGGTCGTGCTGGTCGAGCGCGGGCGACATCCGCGGTTCGTGATTGGCGAGTCGTCTACCCCCCTGGCGAACCTCTTGATCGAAGAGTTGGCCGATCAGTACGACCTGCCCCGGATACGCGCGTTCTCGAAGTGGGGATCATGGCAGAAGACGCATCCCAACGTCGGCGTCGGTTTGAAGCGCGGGTTCACCTTCTTCTTTCATGATCTCGATCGGCGATTCGAAGACGACGACCGGCATGGACGACAACTGCTGGTCGCGGCGAGCCCGCACGACCAGATTGCGGATACGCACTGGTATCGCCCCGACTTCGATTATGCGCTGGTGCGAGAGGCCGAGGCAGAAGGCGCCGTCTATCTGGACGCGACGCTTCTCGACGCCGTGCGTCGTGAGGGCGACCGGACAACACTCGAAGGGATACGTGACGGGCGTTCGGTCCGGATTTCGGCAAGGTTCGTCATCGACGCGACGGGCCCACGCGGATTCCTGCACCGCATGTTGGAGCTTCAGGAGGGACGGTGCCACTGGCTGCCGCCAACCCAGGGACTGTTTACACACTTCACCAACGTCGGACGCTGGGATGGGGCGATGCCCCCCTACGGCGGCAGCCCCCCTTACCCGGTGGACGACGCCGCGCTTCATCACGTGTTTCCCGGCGGCTGGATCTGGATACTGCGGTTCAACAACGGCCTGACCAGCGCCGGTGCGGCGCTCACCGATCCGCTCGCACACGCGCTGCACGCGTCGGAAGGTGCCGCAGCCTGGCAGCGGCTGATGTCACGCCTTCCGTCCGTCGGTGCGCTGTTTCAGCGGGCACAACCGGCCATCCCATTCGTTCATACGCCGCGCCTCGCCTTCCGCAGCGATCGCGTCGTCGGCGACGGATGGGCGCTCGTGCCGTCTGCGGCCGGCGTCATCGATCCGCTGCTCTCGACAGGTTTTCCCCTCACGCTCCTGGGCATCCATCGCCTGCTCGACCTGCTCGAACACACGTCCAGTGGAACCGAGCGCGAGGCGGCGCTGGCGGAGTACGAGCGCCTCACGCTGTCGGAGCTCGGTGCAACGGAGCGCCTCGTCGCCGCGCTCTACGCGACAATGGCGGATCCGCCCTTGTTCAAGAAGTTGAGCCTGCTCTACTTCGCGGCAGCGAGCTTCAGCGAGACCGCACGGCGGCTGGCGCGGCCTTCCCTCGCGCCCGGCTTCCTGCTGTCGGCCCACCCAGCATTCGGACCGGAACTGGCCGCCTGCTCGCTGGCCGCCCTCCGCGCGCCAACCGGCAGCGATCGGCAGGCGTTGCTCGATCGAATCGATCGTGCCATCGAGCCGTTCGACACCGCCGGCCTGCTCGATCGCGCCCGCGGCGACTGGTATCCCGTGCTGGCGTCCGATCTCGTCGCGTCTGGCCCGAAACTGCACGCCACCGAGGCTGAGATCGATCGCCTGCTCGAACGCTGTGGCTTCGAGCACACCTCTTTGCGGCAGTCTCTCTAATACAATCGCGCGATTGTCGCGGCGCCGGCGAATACGTACGCTCGTCCGGCTTCAGGCGGATTGGATTTCGAGGCGGACCTTCGGGTCTGCCGAGTCGTGTAAAGCGGACGTTCAAGTCCGCCATTCGAGGGAGACGCTGATGTCCGAGAAACAGGTGCTGGCCAACCAGGCGAAGATCCTTCAGAACCAGACGAAAGTGCTCGCGAATCAGGCGGCGATCAAGACGAACCAGGCCGCGATTCTCGCCAACCAGAAGAAGCTCGATCGTGTGCTGGCGAACCAGAAGACGATCGAGTCCAATCAGAAGAAGATCCTCGCCACTCAGGCCAAGATCCTCGGGCGCGGATAGTCAGCGTGCGACAGCCGTAGGGCCCGACGTCCGCCTGCGCCAAGGTTCGGCGGACCGCCGTAGCTTTAGCGGAGGCTGGTCAGTCGGGCCTGACGCTTCGTCAACGCAATCTCGATCAGATTCGCCGTCGGTCCCACCACGAACAGCGCGTAGTACGGTGCGTGCACGAACTCCATGAGCCGGAACGCCGCTTCGACCGCCGCCACGAGGAACGCGACCAGGCACTGCGCCCACTTCGGTTGCACCGTCGTCTTGGGGTCGGTGATCATGAAGAAGATGTAAAGCTGATACATCGGAC
The DNA here is from genome assembly GCA_963800785.1 of Vicinamibacteria bacterium. GTDB lineage: Bacteria > Acidobacteriota > Vicinamibacteria > Vicinamibacterales > JAENWD01 > JAENWD01. Next base: position 96,937 of record CAWDCH010000015.1, on the reverse strand, counting down.
CGGTGATCGGCGCGACCTCTCCGAGGAAGGGATGACCGGTCACCGCGGCGCGAATCATCGCGAAGAAAAGGAACGAAACGACGTACGTCAGGGTGATGTGCAGGCGGCCGATGATGTAGAGGATTACCGACCCGAACATCCACACGATGACCATGGGCAACAGGGTGTTGCCCCATTGGATGCTGAGGCCCGCCACTTGATCGGCGGCCAGCACGAGCATCGCCACCACACCAAAGTTCGACGGATTGAAGATGTGGCGCCCCTGCACGCGGATCACATGCTTCGAGACGATCGAGAGTGCCGAGCACAGCGCGTAGGGCCAGAACGCCGGCGAGCGGATCAGCATGCCGACGCTGATCCCCGACACGTAGGCGCTCGCGAGGTGGGGCCATTTGCCAAACAGGACGCGGCTCACCACGAGCTCCACGCCCATCGCCGTCGCGATCGCCAGGAACGTGCGCGACCAGCTCTCGAGAAAGCCGAACGTCAGCTGGCCGGCGACCAGCACGAAGGTCACCAGGATCGGCGCGAGATATCGGTGGTCGAAGTTGAAGCGTCGCCTCGGCTTCGCGTCGGCCGCCACGCCGGCAGCCTGCGCCGAGCCAGTCGAAGGGACCGCTTCAGTCGTCATACCGGTTCCTCGATCTTGTGGACGCGGTTTCCTGCCGGTCGGAACAGTTCCTGCACCTTACCCGACGGCCATCGTACGACGGCTTTCTCGATCCTCGCCTGCCGCCCGAGGCCGAAGTGCAGCTGCCGCTGGTTCTGCGCGCAGAACCCTGAGCCGCCGGACACCTCCTGCACCTGCTGCTGTCCGTTCCAGAATACGGTCACGGTGGCTCCAATCGCGCTCCGGTTCGTGCAGCGCCCTTTCGCCTGATCGGATCGACAGGATCCCTCGAGCTCAAACGCGATCCACTGCCGATCGGGCGCAACGTCATTCTTGTACAGCAGGAGCGGCCCGCGCTGGTTGGCGACGATGACGTCGAGGGCGCCGCGATTGGAGAGGTCGGCGACGGCAACGGAGCGGCCATCGTAGCGATCCGTGGCGCCGACCATCTGCGCGACGTCAACGAAGCGGCCCGCCCCGTCGCTGATCCACACCCGCTTCTGCTGGTAGCCGGCGAGGCTGCGAGTCCCCATTGCCGGCCAGTTCGCGGCGTCCGAGATCACGCGCTCGTGGCCGCCGGCGACTTTCGAGAAATCGTACCAGTAGCTGGAGCTGCGGTCAGCCGACACGTAGCCGTTTGCCAGGTAGAGGTCGAGGAATCCGTCGTTGTTGAGATCGGCGAATTGCGCCCCGAAGCTCCACCCGCCGAGATCGACGCCCATCGCGCGCGCCAGATTTTCGAACTTCGGCACAGTCGTCGACGCCTCCCCACCGGACGACACCCACAGGTTGTTGCCCTGGAGCAGGATGCCTTCCTCCGAGATGTTCGACACGTAGATTGCGAAGCGCCCCTGGTTCAGGACGTCGCCAACCGAGGCGTTCATCCCGCTCTTCGGCGCATAGCCGACGCCGGCATCCCGGCCAACCTCGCGGAACCGGCCGCCGTCGTTCACGAATAACTCCGAGACGCCGTAGTCGTTCGCGATGAAAAGATCGGGATAGCCCGTGCCGCGCAGATCCGCCGCGACCGCTGCCAGCGCCCAGCGGCGCGACTCGATGCCGGCCTTCGCGCTCACCTCATCGAAGCGGCCGCCGCCGAGATTGCGGAACAGATACTTGCGACCGCCGTTGTTCGCGTACTCGAAGCTCTCCGGCATCATCCGGGTGTTGGCGAGCTTCCAGAGGTTCACGTACTCGGGATAGTAGCCGCCGGCGAAGAGATCGAGCCGGCCGTCGCGATCGAAGTCGAACCAGATCGCCGTGTTGATGTTGGCCCAGGACGGCAGCCCCGTGCTGGCGGTCACGCGCGTGAAGGACTGCCCGCGCTCGTTGTGAAACAGTTCGGGACGGCCCCAACGATAGAGAAAGAGATCCTCGAACCCGTCGTTGTCGTAGTCGCCCCAGACCGCGCCCATCGAGACACCGGTCTCGCGCTGGTTCAAATCGGCGAGCCCAAGCCGATCGGCGACGTCTTCGAACGTGCCGTCGCCGCGGTTGCGGAACAGCCGGTTGCGCGACCCCTCTTTGCTGTTGGTCACGTAGACGTCAGGCAGGCCATCGGCGTCCATGTCGACGACGGAGACGGCGGCGCCCATCGATGCGACCTGCGGCATGATGTGGGCCAGCTGCGGATCGAGCGTCGGGGCTTCGTGCACGAAGGTGAGACCGGCAGCCTTGGACGATTCGGTCAGACGGAAGCCGTACTGCGTCAGCGAATCCGCGTGGCCCGCCGTGGGCCGCACGCGCGCTTGCGGACCGAACCGCCGCATCAGCAGCGGCGTGAGCAGCAGTCCGACAAGGACGACGGCGAGAAGGGGTCTGGCGTAGCGTTTCATCGTTGGGCGCGCAGCGCGTCGCGCGCCGCGTCAGGGGTCACGTATCGAGTGTGGTACTCGGCAAAGTCAGCCGCATGCTGCCGGTACACCGGATCGTCTTCCAGCGCGCCGGGCGGCGAATCGTATCGGGCGCGGCGATGCGTCGGCAGCGGCAGCACCGTTCGCGAGAAGCTCGTATTGTAGTCGCCGTCCTTCACCCACCCGTCGCCGACGGCAACGAAGTCGCGGACCCATCCGGTCGCGGGTACTGGCGCTTCCCTGAAACGGAGGCGCAGCTCGTCACCCGCGTTCATGATCACGTAGCGATCGTCCACCGACGCGAGGAGCGTCCGGACATCGCCGAACCGCGTGTAGTAGCCCTCGAGATCGCGCCAGGGGCTTGCCGTGCCCTCAACCGTGTAGCGCGGCCGCTCCGGCGAGCTGGCATCGGCCTGCTCCATCACGGAGTAGCCACGGAAGCGGAGACCCGCGGACAACAGATCGAGGGGCCGTGGCGTAACCGTCACGTCCGGCCGTCCCACAGCCCACCCGAGTCGATCCCAGAAAATCTCGAGATTCGTCGCGAGCTGCAGCCGCCGTGGGCCAGTCGCGGGAAAGATGTCCGCGAGATCGATCAGGATGGTTTTGTCCTTGCCGGCCGGGAAACCCAGGCCGCTTCGCACTGTGCGGAACGTTCCACTCCCGTCAGCGGCCCGAAGCGACAAACCCTCCGGTTTCGTCTGCGATCCCTGGCCGACGGCGACGTTGATCGAGCTGTCCGTCGGATGCACCCAGCCCTGAGCGATCAGCCACAGAGGGCCCTCCCGCGGCGCCGACGCCGGCAACTCCAGCTCGATGTGATGCGGCCGTGTGATCCCCTGATAGCGGCCTCGCCCGGCGAAATCGATGTGGCGCGAGTCACGCGACGCCGCGAGCTCCGCGACATCGTGTCCTCGATCGTCTCGGACCGAAGCGAACGGCTGCAGCGGTCCCGTCGCCGTCACCTTCAGCGCCGGCGCGGGTACCGCGAAGCGTTCATCGACGAACACCTCGGTCCCGGCCGGGTGATCGACGGTCATCAGGGAGACCAGATCGAAGAAGTGCGTCTCCCAGAGCTCCGCGGTAATCCGCAGATCGTACGCGCCGCCTCGTGCCGCCAGTTGATCGCCGCGTACCTTGACCCAGTCTTCCGTCATCAACACGTCGGCGGTCGCCTGTGCGTTGATGCGAAGGCCGAGCGGGGATCGCCAGATCAGATCGGTCACGAACGTCATTTCGCGGCCGTTCCAGGCGAAGAGCCACGGACAGGATCCCTTCAGCCGCTGCGTCGCCTTGACGACCTGGTTTGCCTGCGTGTCGAACTCGGACTGCAGCGCGCCGTTGGGCCAGCCGATGCGCACGACCTCGGCGCGCGTCGCCTCGCCCAACCCGAAGTGCGTAACCGGAGAAGTGATGGGTTGCTTCTGTGCGTGCAGGCCCGAACGCAGTTCAATCTCGCCGCCGATCCCGAACGAGTTGATCCGCTGGTCGCCGGTGACCGTCGTCGCGCGGGTCCGCAGCACCTGCCAGTGATAGGCCTTCGAACCGCTGGTTTTTGCGACGGACGGCTGCGATCCGGCGAAGCCGACGATCTCCAGACGGCCGTCGCCATCGAGATCGGCGACGCCTCGCACGTCGAGCTGCAGCACCGCATCGAGCGGCGCGTATTTGCCCCCTGGCGCACCGAGCAGCACACGCGCTTCTGCACCTGCAGAGACAATGATGTCGAGCGCCGCGTTGTTGTCGAGATCGCCGAGCAGCAATCGGGCCGCGCCGGGTTGGAGGTTCGACAACCCGTCGACGCGCGCGATCGGATCGGCATGCCATTGCCGATCGGCTTCACCCCGTGACAGCCGGGCCAGCGAACCATCGCGCGCGAGGACGACCAGGTCGAGGATCGCGTCGCCGTTCATCTGGGCGGCCGCGATGGCAACCGTCTGTCCCGCCTGGACCGGCAGCGACTGGTTCTCGAATCCGCCAGCGCGCTGGTTCAGCAGCACGTGCAGGGTCCCCGCACCGTCAACGAAGGCGGCATCAGGGACCCCTTCGCCATCAAGGTCCGCCCAGGTGAACGCGCGCGCATTGACGATTGCGGCAAACGGATCGCGGACGGCGAACGTGCCGTCGCCATTGTTCCTGAGGACCAGCGGCGATCCGTCCGCCCGGGCGAGGACGAGATCCAGGTCTCCATCGACGTCGACATCGGCGGGCCAGACGGCGACTGCTGACGCCCGCTGCACTTCGGTTGCAAGCTTTGTCGCCGAGGTGACGTCTGAATAGTGGCCGTCCGACCCCTGCTGCAGAAAGCAGGTGCCCGCGTGCCCGGTCCTCACCAGATCGGTTCGGAAGTCGTAGTTCAGATCGGCAGCTGTCACGCTGGCTACCTGGGGACCGGACGCCGAGACCCCGGTGGCCTTGCACGCGGCAGCGCCGGCCGCGCCCGGGACGTGGATGCCGGAGGCATCCGCTGCGGCAATCACGTCGTTCCCTTCACCCGTCAGTGAGACCGGCGCGATCCATGTCGCACCGAGCGGGACGCCATTGGCTGGGCCGACCGAGAACTTCAGCGCCGCATCTGCCGGCGCCGGCTGTGGCTCCGGATTCTTCAGGCGCAGGAATCGCGTCAGTGGCTGCCCGACCTCTTCGCGCGGCGTCGTCACCTCCGCCAATGCCACACGGTAGATCGGTTCGCGAAGCAGGAAGTTTTTCAGGAAGGCGACGCGGGTGGCGGCGGCACGCGGATTCGCGCCGGCGGTGGCGATGACCGCCTTCAGCTGCTCCTGCGCCTGCGGCGACCAGCCCTTCGACGCCTCGGCGAGCGGACCGGAAGCGGCCCGCAACGCCGCGGCATCTCCGCCCTTGGCGGCAAGGCGTAAGTCCTCGAGCCGCGCGGCGAGGTTTTCTCGCCGCTTCAGCAGCCGTTCGAGCAACCGTTGCGCCTCGGCATCGTGGTCGGCGCCGCCCTGACGCTCGGTTTCGAGCGCCAGGGAGTAAGCCGCCTCCAGATCGTTTGGATCGATTTCGAGCGCACGTCGCCAGTGCGCAAGCGCCGCGGCCAGGTTGCCTCGGCGGCTCTCAGCCAGTGCCAGGAGGCGCTGGAGCGCCGCGCTGTCAGGCGCCAACTCGGCGGCTTTCGTGAGCTTCTCGGCGCCTTGCTCGATTTCCTGCTGCCGGAGGAGCAGGAGACCGAGGTTGGCCCATCCGGCGGGCTCACCCGGCACGAGGGCGACGACCCGATCGAACTTGGACCGGGCCAGGACTTCCTGGGTCGTTTGCATCGCCGCCAGGCCCACGTAGAACGCGGTGACCGCTTCCCGGTACGCCTCCGGTGCCACGTCGGGCTCATGCCGGCACGAGGAACATCCGGAAGCGGCAACGAGGACGGCCACCATCGTCGTGGAGAGCAGGCTACGGAGCATCAAGAATCGGGTTGGGGGACGGACAGACGATCGTAGCAGCGTCGCGTCGATCGGAGTTCGACTCGTGCGACGTCCCGCCTCGCATATTCAGATTAGAAGGCCAGCGTTTTTTCGACGAGCGTCAAGGCGACCGAAAGACTGCGTGACATACTACCGGGATTCCGCGTTTGCGCGGGCGGCCCACTGGATGCCCCGAAAAACGTCTGAAACCTTCGGTGTTCTGCTGGCCATCGTCGCGCCCGCCGCTCTGGTGCTGCTCTGGGCAGGCGTTGCGTCGCTGGGCCTCTTCCCGTCCTCGCTCTTCCCGCATCCGTGGGACGTCGCCCGCGGCGTCGTTCAGGAGCTTCGCAGCGGGCGGCTGATCAACGACTCGATTGCGTCGCTGTTTCGAGTGTCGTCAGGCTTCCTCCTCGCGGTCGTCCTCGGCGTGCCCGCCGGCCTCCTGCTGGGGCATTCGGCACGTGCCCGCGACGCGTTTCTGCCGATCGTGAACTTCTTCCGCAGCCTGTCGCCGCTCGCGTGGATTCCGTTCGCGATTCTCTGGCTCGGAATTGGCGACCCGCCTGCCATCTTTCTGATCTTCATGGCGGCGTTCTTTCCAATCGTGCTCTCGACGACAGCGGCCGTCGCGAACATCCCCAGCGTCTTCTTCCGGGTCGCACGCGATCTGGGGATCAGCGGCGCGCGACTGCTCCGTGCCGTGACGCTGCCCGCGATCGCCCCGCAGGTGATCACCACGCTGCGCGTCACAGCGGGTCTGTCCTGGCTCGTAGTCGTCGCCGCCGAGATGATTGCCGGCCGTGACGGCCTCGGGTTCGCGATCTGGGACGCCCGCAACGGCCTGCGCATCGACCTGCTTACCGCGGCGATGGTGGTGATCGGCGCGATCGGCGCCGGGCTGGATCGTGTGCTGGTTCAGCTCACCAGGATTCCGAGCGTGCGCTGGGGGTACGAGCGATGAAAAGCCGTCCCGTATTCGCCCCGCCGCTCCTTCGGCTGGATCGAGTGACCGTGACCTTCGATACGGTCTCGGTGCTCGACGGTCTCGACGTGGAGGTGCGCGACGGCGAGTTCGTCGCACTCGTCGGCCCCTCGGGATGCGGCAAGACCACTCTCCTCAATGTGTGCTCAGGCTGGCTCGCGCCGAGCGCCGGCACCGTCGATCGGCCTGCGCGCCTGCGCATGGTCTTTCAGCAGGATGGCCTCTTCCCGTGGTTGACCGTACGCGAAAACATCCTGCTCGGGCTCGAGCAGGTCGCCGATCTGGCCGAACGCCAGCGCCGGAGCGAGGCGCTCCTGGAGCTGATCGGGTTGCAGGCGTTTGCCTCCGTGTATCCGCACCAGCTTTCCGGCGGCATGCGGCAGCGGGTCGAGCTGGCGCGTGCGTTGGGAGGCGACACGCCGCTCCTCCTGATGGACGAACCGTTTTCGTCGCTCGACTACCTGACACGCCTCAAGATGCGTCGTGAGCTTGCCCACATCCTCCGCGAGCAGCCGCGGACGGTCGTTCTCGTCACGCACGATATCGAGGAGGCCGCCCAGCTCGCCGATCGCGTGCTGGTGCTGTCGGAACGGCCGGCCCGCATCCGCGACGAGATCGTGCTGGACGTGCCAAGGCCACGAGATCTGACGCACCCGCAGGTGGTCGCGGCAGTGCGCCGCATTCTGACGGTGCTGGGGATCGAGTCAGAGGGCCCTGACGCGAACGGCCATTTCATCGAGACGGCGCTGTCAGTGAGGAACCAATGAGCCTGCTGTCATCGCCGTTTGCCAGATGGACCGCAGGCGCGATTGCGTTCGTCGCGCTGCTTGGATTGCTGCGCTTCCGCCCCTGGCAGGAGGCGACAACGACATCCACGGCCGAGACGGCGAACGTGCGCCAGACGCTGGCCGTCGGCTTCCTGCCGGTGACGTGCCACCTGACATGTCCGGTGACCGACTACGCGACGAAGACCAGCAAGTCGACGCGCTTCGAATCGCAGCGTTTCACCGACTTCCCGACCGTCGTCGAAACCGTCAAGAGCGGCCGGCTGGACGCGACCTTCATGATCGCGCCGCTGGCGATGAAGCTGCGGGAACAGGGCGTCAAAGTGCGGATCGCGTACCTCGGTCATCGCGATGGGTCGACCGTGATGGTCCGGAAGGATCTGCCGGCGACGTCGCTGAAGGATCTTGCCGGCCGCGTCTTTGCGATCCCGAACAAGTACAGCAACCAGTATCTGGTGATCCGCAAACTGATGAAGGACCAGGGCGTCGATCCAGCAACGATCCGCTTCGTCGAGATGGCACCGCCAGACATGCCGAGCGCCCTGGCATCGAAAGCCATCGACGCGTATTTCATCGGCGAGCCGCACGCGGCGCGTGCGGAGCTGGACGGCACGGGCCGCGTCCTCTATTTCGCAAAGGACATCTGGCCGCACTTCATCTCGTGCGTCCTCGTCGTGACCGATCGGCTGATTGCCGAACGGCCCGCCATCGTACGGGATCTGGTACGAGGCATTGCCGAAAGCGGCGAGTGGGCCGAAACGCATCGCGTCGACGCCGCAAAGGTCGTGTCGCCGTACTTCCGCCAGGATGAGAAGCTGGTACGCTACGTGCTGACGCGGCCGCCTGATCGCGTGAGCTACCGAATGCTGACGCCGAGCGACGAGGAGATGCAGAAGATCGCGGACATGGCGCTCGAATCCGGCCTCCTCCAGCGGCGTCTCGACGTCCGCGACCTGGTCGATCGCGACTTCATCCCCTCGGATATTGAAGCGGCGAAGATCGAGGTCCCCTGATCGAACAACGAGCTCGGAGCAACGCCCGACGAGCTCTGAGCACGTTGTCAGGCAGGGCGCCTGGCCTTGATCTCCTCGGCGACCCGGTGTCCCGACTCGAGGCCGCCGTTCATCCAGCCGTTCCACGGCGACGTGTGCTCGCCGGCGAAGTGGATGCGGCCCTCGGGCTGGCGCAGTGCGGCGCAGTATTTCGAGAGTTGTCCTGCCTTGAACTCGGCGGCGGCGCCAAGGACCCACGGATCGGAGACCCAGCTGTAGGAGGCGCTGCCCTCGAAGTTCTCGCGGATTCCGGGGTGCAGCCGCTCCATCATCTCGAGCACGAACGGCCCACGTTCTGCCGGATCGCGGGCGGTGATCTGCCGCGCCATCCGGCCGCTCGTGTAAGCGCCGAGAATGCCGCGCGTGCCAGGCTGATCCCGGGTGTAGTCCCACACGTCGATCGGATCGTCGGTCTGTCCCCATCCGCTCTCGCCGCGCTCCAGCCAGAAACGGTTGCGCGACTGAAGGAAGACGCGCGCCATCGCGAGGTTGTCTACTTCGTCGATCGCGCCGCGCTTCAACGACGACAGCGATGGCGACACCTCGACACGACGCATCACCGGCAGCGGGATCGTGCAGACGAGGAAGTCACCGGAGACCGTCATCGGCGTGCCGGCGTGCAGGACAACGGCACGCACCGAGGAGGAGTCCTGCTCGATGCGCACGACCGGCGCACCGTACTGAATCTTCGAGGCAAGCGCTGTGGCAAAGGCTTTCGGCAACTGATCGTTGCCGCCGCGAACCTTGTACCAGACCTTCGTCGTCGCGCTGACCGCGGTGTCGCGCAACAACTGCAGCGCCGACATGCCGTCGAGATCGTGACCGACGCTCAGCATGTGCAGGAACCCGGCCGACGCGCCCTGCGCCTGACAATAGTCCGCGATCGATTTCTCGAAGGCACCGAGATCCTTCGCGGGCCACTCGCCCGTCGTCGGATCACCGATCTTGCCGAGATGCGAGAACAGATACTTCCCGAAGCTGCCGCGCATCCCGTTCTTTCTTTCGTCCTCGCTGAACTCGAGCGGTACCTGTGTGAGATCGGGCGGCATGCGCGGCGGCAGCACGAAGCGCTTGCCGGCCACGCGCACCACCGCCGATCCATCGGCCGGAAAGAACGGATCGAGCGTGAGATTCAACTCCTTCACGTAGCGCATCGTGAAGGCATGCGAATCCTGGATGCGCGCCGCTCCCACCTCGGCGTAGAGACCATCCGAAAACGGCTCGCGCAGCGTGTAGACGCGGCCACCCGCGCGCAGGCGCGCTTCGAGGATCACGACGTCGAAGCCGGCACGATCGAGCTCCGACGCAGCCGACAGTCCGGCAAGCCCCGCGCCGAGGACGATGACGCGCGGGCGAGCAGTCTGCCGAAGCGCCAGCATGCCTGGCAAGGCCAGTGCGGACTGGAGAAACTGACGGCGATTGAGCATCGAGGGCGGACCTTCAGGTCCGCTTCGCGACGGAGTATACGTCAGCGTGTGTGCCCGGCTGGAGGCACCGAACGCGCGGCGCGCCTCACGGCACACATCTACGTTCACCGGGCCCGCTTGCGCTCGTTCGAGATCGTCGCGAACGTCGCGCGCTAGTGCCATTCGTCCTTGGTCCTTGGTCCTTCGTCCCTCGTCCTTCGTCCGTCCTTCGTCCCTCGTCCTTCGTCCGTCCTTTGTCCTTCGTCCTTCGTCCGTCGTCCCTCACTCACACAGAACAGTGTACTGTTGAGCCTCTTGTGGCCTCGCTCGAAGCCCTGCTCGGTCTGCTGCTCGCCGCGGTCGTCCTGGCGGCGATCGCCCGGCGCGCCGGTGCGCCGTATCCTGCATTCCTCGCGCTCGGGGGCGCCATGCTTGCGTTCGTCCCCGGCGTCCCGATCTTTCAGATCGAGCCGGAGCTGGCCCTTGCGCTGTTTGTGGCACCGGTGCTGCTGGACGCGGCCTACGACGCGTCGCCACGCGATCTCAAGGCGAACTGGGCGCCGCTCACCGGCCTCGTCGTCGCCGCCGTCATCGTGACGACAATCGTCGTCGCCTGCGTCGCGCGCACGCTCGTGCCGTCGATGCCGTGGCCAATCGCCATCGCGCTTGGCGCCGTGGTCGCGCCACCCGATGCCGCTGCCGCCATCGCCGTGCTGCGGCAGGTGCGGCCGCCGCACCGCCTCATGACGATTCTCGAGGGCGAGAGCCTCCTGAACGATGCGACGGCGCTGATGATCTATCGCCTTGCGGTGGGTGCAGCCGTCACGAACTCTTTCTCCGTTCGCGATGTCGCACCGGCGTTTGTTGTGGCGGTGATTGGCAGCATCGTCGTCGGGCCTCTCCTGGCCTGGCTGTTTCTCCGGCTGACGCGCAATATCGAGGACGTGCCGAGCGCGATCGTCTTGCAGTTTGTCGGCACGTTCGGCGTCTGGATTCTTGCCGAGCATCTCCATCTCTCGGCCGTGCTCACTGTTGTGTGCTTCGCGATCGCGGTGGCGCGGCGAGCGCCCGAGCTCACGCCGGCGCGGCTTCGCATTCCGTCGTACGCCGTCTGGGACACGGTCGTGTTCGTGATGAACGTGCTGGCCTTTGTGCTCATCGGCCTGCAGATCCGGCCGATTCTGGAAAGCGTGGCGCCCGATGTCCGCGTGCAGTACTTTACAGTCGCTGCCGTCGTGCTCGTCACCGTGATCCTGGTGAGGATCGCCTGGGTGTTCGTGTACGTTGCTGTGGTCAAGCTGAAGAACCGGATCGTCGGACACCGCCCTCCGCGTCCGATGCTGCCAACGTACAAGGGCGCGACGATCGTCTCGTGGTGTGGCATGCGAGGCATTGTCACCCTGGCTGCGGCACTGGCGCTCCCGCGCGCGCTGAATACGAACGCCGTCGAGTATCGCGACCTGATCGTCATGACGGCGTTCTCCGTCGTGCTGGGCACGCTGGTCATTCAGGGCCTGACGCTGAAAGCGGTGCTCCGTGCGGTCGATCTTCGCGACGACGATCCCGTGGGCCGCGAGGTCGGGCACGCGCGCGAACGGGCACTGCGTGCCGCTCTCGAAAGCGTCGACGGCGATCAGTCGCCAGCCGCCGAGGCCGTGCGCCAGGAGTACTCACGGCATCTCAAGAGCGCGCGCGAGGGCCGGGTCGACCGGGCGCTGGCGCGTTCGGCCGACGCGCAGGTACGACGCCGGGCGCTCGCCGCAGCACGAAGCGCCGTGCTGAAGCTCCGGGAGGACGACGAGATCGGCGACGATGCGTTCCATCGCATTGAGGAAGAGCTGGACCGACTCGAGCTGGGATTGGAAGAGGGATAGCGGAGGGGAGCGGGATGAGGGCGCAGGGTGAAGGTCCAGCGGTCAGGCATCAAGGGTCAGGGGGTTAGGGTCAGGGCGTGGCAGCTTTCTTGACAGTCGCAGCAGATGACACTTATCGTCGGAGTTTGCGTCCCGCCGACTCGAGCATCCTTTTGTGAGCACCCCTCGCTTGTGAGCACCACCCGCATCGTCGTCACCGGCATGGGCATCGTGTCGCCGCTCGGCTGCGGCGCGGAGACGGTCTGGCAGCGCCTGATCGCCGGCCAGTCCGGCCTGCGCCGCCTGCCCGACGAGATGGTCGACGACTTGCCGGCGAAGGTGGCCGGCGTCGTTCCTGACCGAACCGAGGATCCGGCCGCGGGCTTCGACACAGACAGCATCGTCTCGACGAAAGACCAGCGGAAGATGGATCGCTTCATCCCGCTGGCGCTGGCCGCGACACAGGAGGCCCTGGCGCAGGCAAGATGGCCGCCGGACGACCCGGCCGCGCTCGAGCGCACCGCGACGATCATCGGCTCCGGCATCGGCGGGTTCCCTGCGATCGCAGACGCGGTGCGCACGACCGATGCGCGCGGCCCACGCCGTCTATCGCCGTTCACCGTACCTTCGTTTCTCATCAACCTAGCGGCCGGGCACGTATCGATCCGCCACGGGTTCAAGGGACCAATCGGCGCGCCGGTGACGGCGTGCGCGGCGGGTGTCCAGGCGATTGGCGATGCCGCGAGGATGATCCGTGCCGGCGAGGCCGATGTCGTGCTGTGTGGCGGCACCGAGTCGGCGATTCACCGCGTGAGCCTCGGCAGCTTTGCAGCGGCGCGTGCACTGTCGACCGGCTTCAATGACACGCCGGAGCGGGCCTCACGTCCGTTTGACAACGCGCGCGACGGGTTCGTGATGGGCGAAGGCGCCGGCATGCTGGTGCTCGAGACGCTGGAACATGCGCGTGCCCGCGGCGCTGAACCGTTGGCGGAGTTGATGGGCTACGGAACGAGCGCCGACGCGTATCACCTGACCGCCGGGCCTGAGGACGGCAGCGGCGCGGCGCGGGCAATGACGGCCGCGCTGGCGCAAGCAGGGGTGTCACCAGACCAGGTTCAGCATTTGAATGCTCATGCCACGTCGACGCCTGTGGGCGACAGAGGCGAGCTCGAGGCGATCAAGAGCGTGTTCGGTCGCCAATCGAAGGTGGTCGTGACGTCCACCAAATCCGCGATCGGCCACCTGCTCGGAGCCGCCGGCGGCGTCGAAGCGATCTTCACGGCGCTGGCATTGCGCGATCAGATCGCGCCAGCCACCTTGAACCTCGAGGATCCGGATCCGGCCGCCGACGGCGTCGACATCGTTTCCGGCGCCGCGCGTCCGATGGCGATGGAATACGCGCTATCGAACGGCTTCGGGTTCGGCGGAGTCAATGCCAGTGTGCTATTCAAGCGCTGGGTACCGTAGTCAATCCACAATTCCACCCAATCCACAATCCAATCCGCAATCCGCAATCCGCAATTCTGAAATGTCCTTGATCGTTAGCATGATGAACTCCCGCTTGCCCTTAGCCCGTAGCCCGTACTGCAGCCTGTAGTCTGCCTCCCGCATTTGACGACCGCATCACGCGATCGAGGTATCGGTGGCTACTTCAGCCGTCGCTCAGACGCGTCCGCCACGCGAAACGATCAGCTGCAGAGCCGGGGTGCTGACGAAGCTCTGGTCGTGAAACTGCTCGCCCCACGAGCGTGGGGTCGCATCCTTGTATTCATGCCACGTTTCGTCGTCCGCGAATCTCAGCTGCTTTCGAATTGATGCCCGGGCATTGGGATCGGCGCCCGCATCGAGGAGGAGCCGCGCAAACTCGTCGGTCCGTCGAAGGCGGATAGGTTGAGTCACCACTGTACCGAAGAGCGCGGTATGGCCGCCGAAGCCCTCCGCATCGATCGCCGCACATGCATTCACGTCAGCGCCGCGATCGATGAGCCACCGGGCCAGATCGATTTCGTCGAAGTCCACGCACAGGTGCAGAAGCGTTGCGCCATCGAGGGGAGTGCCACACAGCGCCAGCGAATGATCGGCATGACAGCCGAGCGCCGGCGGATAGATGTCTTCGTGGCTGAACGTCCGCGTCAGCAGCTGCGAATCGCGCGCGAGATGACTCTCGAGCAGGTCGGCGCGGCCGCGATGGACCGCCATCGGCGGCGTATCAGGCAGCACAACGCCTTGGTGGATGACAAACTCCAGGCACTTGTGCTTGCCGGTGGGATTGCGTCCATACGTTTCGAGGATAAGCGCGACGGGCGCGAGCCGATCACCATGTTCGTCGGTCAGATCAGCGCCGAGTTCGAACAGCAACGCGAGCCCTTCCGCGTTCTGTGTCTCGCACGGTCCCATGACCGATCCCGGAACCGGCCGGCCGCCCAGGGCGTGCAGACGACGTGCAACGTCGATTTGCCCCTGCAGGCAGGCGCGTTCGAACGCGTACTGCACGTCGGCCGCGCCTCGCTCGTGCAGCATCTCGATGATGCGCGCGCGCCCGAGATTCGCCGCGTACGACATCGGAGCGCCCCAATTGCCTGGCACCCCGCGCGCATCTTCGTGGAGGAGGTGCGGGTATTTCGTGATCAACGTCCGCACCGCCTCGACATCGTCGCGCCAGATCGCATCGGTCATGCGGCAGGCGAGCACGAGCCGCGGCCAGCCGCTGAAACCGTAGCTGCGAGCCAGCGCGAGCTGTGCGTCGGTCAGCGTGACCGCTCCGGCATCGAACGTCGCCGCATGGTGTTGTTGCAACTCGGCCAGCGCCGCCGGATCGCCGCGTCTGAAAGCACGCAGCAGATCCTTCGCCTGGTGCTTGAATTGATCGAGGCTGGGACGGACGGGAAAATGGCGATCGGACACGGCGGACCTCCTTTGTCAGGAGCCCGGCGTCCGCTGAGGTCGGGCAAGGAGGTTCGCAGTCGAACCCTACGAGTTTCGAACGCAGCAGGTGGACTCGGTCCTTCCCGCGGACAGGAGGCGCCCTGATCGCCTGCCGCAAGAATACCTCACTTCAGCGGGTCGGGACGTGCCTCGAGGTCGATGGCTCGCGCGTAGGCGCTTTCGACCTCTTCGGGGCCGGACGCCGTGCAGTACAGATCGCGCAGGAGGCCGTCACGCAGGTCGTAGTACCACCCGTGGACCGACAGCGGCTGCTGCCGGCGCCACGCGTCCTGCACGATCGTGGTCTCGCAGACGTGCCGTACCTGGGTGATCACGTTGAGCTCGCAGAGCCGATCGATGCGTTCCTCGTCCGTGGCCGCGCCCTCGATCAGCGCCTCGTGCCGCGTGCGCACGTCCTGCACGTGCCGCAGCCAGTTGTCGATCAGCCCCAGCGACGACCGCACGAACGCGGCGCGCACGCCGCCGCAGCCGTGATGACCGCAGACGATGACGTGCTCCACCTGCAGCACGTCGGTGGCGTACTGGAGGACCGACAGGCAATTGAGGTCGGTGTGGACGACGACGTTGGCGACGTTGCGGTGGACGAAGAGATCACCCGGCCTCAGATCGACGATCTCGTTGGCGGGCACGCGGCTGTCGGAACAGCCGATCCATAGATACTTCGGCGCCTGCTGCGCCGAGAGCGAACGGAAGAAATCTGGGTCGGCACCGACGATGCGACGCGCCCAGCGGCGATTGTTGTCGAAGAGATCGGCGACACGCGTCATACCGCGGCAATGATAGTCCGCTTCTTTACGTCGTCGCAGGGTCTTGCGCGTTGGAAGTAGGAGAGAAGTCCGTCGCCTCAGTTCGCGGCTCGGCTCCATCGAGCACCCTGGTGAGGCGTGCGGTGTCCAGCTCGCCTTCCCATTTCGCCACGACGATGGCGGCTACGCCGTTGCCGATCAGATTTGTGAGCGCCCGCGCCTCGGACATGAAGCGATCGATGCCGAGAATCAGCGAAAGGCCAGCGACAGGAATATGGCTCACTGCCGTCAGCGTCGCCGCCAGCGTCACGAAACCGCCTCCGGTCACCGCAGCGGCGCCCTTTGATGTCAGCAGCAGCATGCCGAGGATCATCGCCTGCTGCCAGAGCGACAGCGGCACGTTGCAGGCTTGTGCGATGAAGATCGTCGCCATCGTCAGGTAAATCGACGTGCCATCAAGATTGAACGAGTACCCTGTCGGGATGACGAGACCGACGACGGGCTTCGAGCAGCCGAGCCGCTCGAGCTTGTTCATCATGCGCGGCAGCACCGACTCAGACGATGACGTCCCGATCACGATCAGAATCTCTTCGCGGATGTAGCGCAGGAACTTCCACAGCACGAACCCGTGAGCGCGTGCGATCAGCCCGAGGACTCCGAAGATGAATAGCAGGCAGGTGGCGTAGAACGTGAGCATGAGGAGAGCGAGGTTGCCGAGGGCGCTGAAGCCGAAGGCGCCGATCGCGAACGCCATCGCGCCGAATGCGCCGAGCGGCGCCAGGCGCATGATGAGGCCGACCACGCCGAACAGGCCGTGCACCGCCTGGTCCAGAATCGTCAGGAGCGCGCGGCTCTTCGCGCCCATCGCCGCCAGCGCGAAGCCGAAGAGCACCGCGAACAGAAGCACCTGCAGGATGTCGCCGCGGGCCAGCGCGTCGACGATATTCGAGGGAATAACGTTCAGCAGGACGTCAATGGTCGACGATGGCTTCCCCGCCGGCGTGGTGTAGTGCGCGACCGCCGATGCGTCGAGCGTCGTGACGTCCGCATTGATCCCCGCCCCTGGCTTCACGACGTTGACGATCACCAGGCCGATGATCAGCGCGAGCGTCGTCACGACCTCGAAGTAGATCAGCGCCTTGATGCCAACCCGTCCGACCTTCTTCAGGTCGTCCATGCTGGCGATGCCGACGACGACTGTGCAGAAGATGATCGGCGGGATCACCATCTTCACGAGCTTGATAAAGCCGTCGCCGAGCGGCTTCATGCTCGTCCCGACGCCCGGCCAGAAGTGACCGACCGCCACCCCAAGGGCGATGGCAATCAGCACCTGGAAGTACAGGCTTGTCGCGATCCTGCGCATCGGTTGCGGTTCGAATCCTGACGCTGCCGAGCCTCGGCTCGGACGCTAGACGTGCAATTCCATCGCCGAGTCGACCTTCGTGTCGCGCATCGTAACGTAGACAACGAGCGAAGCGCCAATCACGGCGGTCAGGTAGTAGTAAAACCACGCTTCGTGGCCAATTGACTTGAACCACAGTGCCAGCGACTCGGTGGTGCCGCCGAAGATCGAGACGGTCACGGCATACGGAAGGCCGACGCCGGTCGCGCGAACGCTTGTCGGAAACAGCTCGGCCTTCACGACCGCGTTGATGGAGGTGTAACCGGCGACAATCAACCAGGCCGCCGCGATCAGCAGGAATGCGACCACCGCGCTGCGGGTCGATTGCAGCCCGTTCAAGAGCGGGATCGTCGCCACGGTGCCCATGACTCCGAACCAGATGAGGAGCGGTTTGCGGCCGATGCGGTCCGACAGCGCACCGAAGGTCGGCTGAAGGAGCAGCGCAAAGATCAGGGAGCCGCCCGCGACGATGGTCGTCTCGATGTCGGTGAGACCCACCGAGAGCCGCAGGAACTTCTGCATGTAGGTGGTGTACGTGTAGAAGGCGGTCGTTCCACCCATCGTGAGTCCAACGACCAGGAGCACTTCGCGCGGATAGTTCAGAAGCGCCTTGACCGAGCTCTCACGCCGCGTGACGGATTTGGCAGCCACGAACTGATCGGTCTCGTGGAGGTTTCGGCGCATGAGCAGCGCAACGACGGCCAGGGCGCCGCCAACGAAGAATGGGATGCGCCATCCCCATGCCATCAACTGCTGGGTGGTGAGCCACAACTGAAGGACGAGCAATACGGCGATGGCGCAGAGCTGGCCACCAATCAGCGTGACATACTGGAAGCTCGAATAGAAGCCGCGGTGCCGCGCATCCGCGATCTCACTGAGATAGGTGGCGCTGGTTCCGTACTCGCCGCCGAGACTCAGTCCCTGGATGATCCGCGCGAGCCCGAGAAGAATTGGCGCCGCCACACCAATCGAGGCGTAGGTCGGGATCACGGCAATCATCAGCGAGCCGAAGCACATGAGGAGCACCGACCACATCAGCGCCATGCGCCTGCCGTAATGATCGGCCAGGTGCCCGAACAGCCAGCCACCCAGCGGACGGACGACGAACCCCACAGCAAACAGCACCGCCGCGTTCAACTGCTGAACGACGGGATCGTCCCCAGGGAAAAATGACCCGGCAAAGAACAGGGCAAACGCGGCGTAGGCGTAGAAGTCGTACCACTCGACAAGGTTGCCGATCGAGCCGACGAGAATGGCCCTGATGCGGCGGCGGACGTCCGCGAGCCGCAGATCGTCCGGCGGGCGGTCGAGATCGTTTCGATCGATCACGATCGCGACAGATGATAGCGGGCCCGACAGGCGCCCGTCACAGCATTCCGGCTGAAAGCGTGTGTGCACGCCGGGCGCGCGCATGACAGACTGGATGGCATGAACGCTTCGGCCCTGCGCGCCGGTACGCCGGCTCCGGATTTTTCCCTGCACTCGACGCCCGATCAGTCGGTCTCGCTCAGCGACTTTCGCGGGCGGCCCGTGATTCTCGCGTTCTATCCGGCCGACTGGAGCCCGGTCTGCGGTGATCAGATGGCGCTCTACAACGAAATCCTGGACGAGTTCGGGCAGTACAACGCCGAGCTCCTCGGGATCTCGGTCGACGGCGTCTGGTGTCACCTCGCGTTTGCGGAAACCCGCAAACTGCATTTCCCGCTGCTCGCCGATTTCGAGCCGAAGGGCAACGTCGCGCGTCAATTCGGCGTGTATCGCGCACACGATGGCACCAGCGAACGCGCGCTGTTCGTCATCGACGCCGATGGCATTGTTCGCTGGAGCTACGTCTCGCCCGTGGGAGTCAACCCTGGGGCCGATGGCATTCTGCGCGCGCTCGAGGCGCTGCCACAGGGGAACGGCCATGGGGTTTGACGACCGCGCGCGGCTGGAGGCACCGGCGACCGATCGGGATCATGCGCAGGGCCCTCCCGACGCGCCGGTCACCCTGGTCGAGTACGGCGACTACGAGTGTCCCCATTGCGGTCGCGCGTATCCGATCGTCAAGGATGTGCAACGCCGGCTTGGTAACCGCCTCCGGTTCGTCTACCGCAACTTTCCATTGTCCGAGGCGCATCCGCACGCGCAGCATGCCGCGGAGGCGGCTGAGGCTGCCGCGAGCCAGCGGAAGTTCTGGGAGATGCACGACACATTGTTCGAGCACCAGCGTGCGCTTTCAGACACCCGCCTGCTCGTGTACGCGGGGATGATCGGGTTGGACGTCGCGCAGTTCCAGCAGGAGCTCGACTCACACGTGCATGCGCGTCGTGTGCGCGCCGATTTCCTGGGCGGCATCCGCAGCGGCGTCAACGGCACGCCCACGTTCTTCATCAACGAACTCCGCCATGACGATGCGTGGGATGTGGACACACTCGTGCGTGCGCTGGAAGCCGCGATTCCGGCCTCGTTCCGGCGTTAGCGGCAGCTCCGCGAAACGGCTTATCCGTAGGCCCGAGCTTTAGCTCGGGCTCCCCTTCGTACGTAGGCCCGAGCTTCAGCTCGGGCTCCCACTCGTACGTAGGCCCGAGCTTCAGCTCGGGCTCCCATTCATACGTAGGCCCGAGCTTCAGCTCGGGCTACCACGTCGCCCAAGCTAAAGCTTGGGCCTACGTACGAGCGGTTTTGACCTTTCCCCGAAAGCTGCGGAAGACGATGAGGGCGTAAAGTGATGGCAGCGAGCGCGGGCTTCCTGCGACAATTCGCGTCGCGTTGTGAACAGAAGCTGAGCGGTTGACGTGGGCCTGCGCCGAACCTTCCCGCCAGGCGCTGGCGTCTTAGTGTGCATGCGAGGGCGTTTGTGGTCTCCGTCCAGCGGCCGATGGCCGCGGCCTCGACTGCGAAGTCGCTAGAGGACGCCAGCAAGTACCGCATTTTCAGCGCACAACCTTGGGCACTCGAGTCGCGCCAGCGGCATCGCGGACGGGAAGACTACCGCCCTCCTGAGCCAGGTTGTCGAAATTGCGACGGCTCGATCGTCGTGTAACTGAAGGCTCCACGCCATGAAAGGACTGGCGAATAAGCGCATCGGTTGGATCGATCAGGAGGGCGTATGACCGTTTTGATCTGGCCGTATCGGCAGAAGGGCCATACCCTCTGCGTCGATGATTCGCTTTTCACTCCGTTCGATCGAGGGCTTCGGCACAGCGTGCGCGCGCTGCTTCGTCGTGGCCAGCGAAACGTCGTGCTAGATTTGGCTCGCGTGTCGTGGATCGATGCCGCAGGCGTGGGCGAATTGGTCCGGGCGTACAACATGGCGGCTGCAGTGAGTGGCAACGTGCGCATAACACACGCCACGACGCGAGTCCGTGAGATCCTCCAACGGGTTGGCCTCGTCGCTCTTCTCGAGACGCTTGAATCCGCGGAATCGAATGCCCCGTGCCCTCAGCGAGGAATGGGTCCATCCACTACTCGGCGTCTTTCAGCGCCGTGCCCCAGCAGCA
This sequence comes from Vicinamibacteria bacterium, assembly GCA_963800785.1. Classification (GTDB taxonomy): domain Bacteria; phylum Acidobacteriota; class Vicinamibacteria; order Vicinamibacterales; family JAENWD01; genus JAENWD01. Next base: position 76,401 of record CAWDCH010000015.1, on the reverse strand, counting down.
ATGCGACCACGATTTCGGAAACCTGCTGAGATAAACCGCGTTCACCTGCTCGATTCGGAGTCCGGCGTCGAGAATCAGCGACGGAATGTCTCGGGTCAGGAAGAGTCCTTGGAATACCCGATGATGGATTGGCTCCCACCATCGCTGCCAACGACGCACACGCTGATCATCTGCCACGCTGTTCTCGAGGAACAACAGCGCGCCACCGGGCCTGAGCACTCGCACAAGACCGTCCAGCGCCTCGTGCACGGCAGCGATGCTGCATAGAGTAAATGTGCTCACGACCGAATCGACGCTGGCATCTTCGAGGGGCACCCGCTCACCGGGGAATGACACGAACTCGATGTCCAGGGAAGGCGGGCGTTGCTGCTCGGCACGTCGTCGCATCCCAGGATTCGGTTCGAGCGCGTAGAGTCGCTGCACCTTGACCGGATCGTAGTACGGAAAATTCGCTCCAGCTCCTACACCGATTTCCAGCACTGTTCCGCGAGCGCGGGGGACGATCTCGCGGCGGAGTGCCCGAATCGGTGTCGAGTTCCCGAGCCGTGCGACCAGCGCCGGATAAACGCTGTCGTTGTAGAAGGTCACTACAGCAGCTCTTCTGTCGGCACATTCTCGGATGAGATCCGATTGGCGCGCAACGCGGCAATTCTCGAGTTTCGAGCGGCTGACAACGCAAGCCACTGTGGTGAGAGGATAGACTGCTCACGGATTTCTGGAGGTGGAGTATGGCCCTGACCTGTCCCATCGATCTTGACGTGGCGGTCCTCCGTGCAGAAATCCAGTCGATGTACTCGCGTGTCGCGACGTCTCCCGGCGACGAGTTCCATTTCCACCGTGGTCCGGAATATGCGGTGGATGCGCTTGGGTACGACCGGTCGAAGCTGGCCAAGTTGCCAAACGACGTCACGGACTCGTTCGCTGGCGTCGGCAACCCGCACGCAATCGCCCCGATCGACGCTGGTGCGGTAGTGGCCGACGTTGGGTGTGGCGCCGGCATGGATCTGTTGCTGGCGGCGCTGTCCGTCGGCGCCTCGGGACGTGCCATAGGAATCGATATGACCAACGCCATGCGCCGACGTGCCTCAGAGGGCGCGCTCGCCTCAGGTCTGCGCAACGTTGACGTTCGAGCGGGCGACGCGACCGAACTGCCAGTTGAGGACGGCAGCGTGGACGTCGTGATCTCGAACGGCGTGCTGAATCTCGTGCCAGACAAGCGAAAAGCTATCGTCGAAATTGCAAGAGTGCTCAAGCGCGGTGGCCGGGCGCAGATTGCCGACATCGTAATCGGTGTCGCGCTACCTGACAGTGCGCTCAGAGACATCGATCTCTGGACGGGTTGAATTGCTGGTGCTCTGCTGGAAGCAGAGCTCATCGCGGCATTCGCGTCAGCGGGATTCGATGATCCGAAGATAGTTGCGAGATTCGAGTGTTTTAGCGGAACCACTAAAGAACGCACGGCGTACAAGTATGGTGTTGTTGGCGTGAACTTGCTCGCAGTGCGTCTGTGACGGTAGGCGTACGATGCCCGCATGATCGACAGCTCGCATGCGCAAACTGCTGAAATCGGTGGCCTGGATTCTCGGCATCGTGTTTCTGCTGGCCATTGGTGCCACCGCCGTCGCACGCATCATCGCGGGACGGAAATACAACACGCAGTGGACGACGCACAACGTATCGTTTCCTATTCCGTTTCCACTGAGTCCAGCGGAGCTCGAGACGCTTCGTACCGAACGGCTGGCAGCAGGAGCTCCGGCCGCCGATGCGCTGACCGGCGAGGACCTGCAGTCCGCGGCACTGACGCGTGCGATCGCGCGCGGTGAACATCTGGTCAGGACTCGGGTGGCGTGCAGCGGTTGTCACGGCGCCGACCTCGGCGGGCGAGTGGTCATCGATCAGCTCCTCGTGGGCTATTGGGCCGCGCCGAATCTCACGAGTGGCGCCGGGAGCGTCACGCGCGGATTTTCCGCAGCGGACTGGGATCGCGCCATCCGTCATGGCGTCCGGCATACCGGACAATCGTCCTCGATGCCGTGTCTCGAGTTCGTCAACCTGTCGGACCACGAGCTGTCGGACATCGTGGCCTACGTCCACAGCCGGCCGCCAGTGAGTCGCACCCTGAAGACGATCTGGATAGGTCCGCTGTTCTCATTCGTCGTCGCGTTCAAGTCGGACACACTCCTGGCGTTCACCATCGACCACCGGAAGCCCCACCCAGCGGAGCCGCCTGTCGAAGCCGCGAGCGTCGCGCTCGGCGCGCACATCGCGCAGGTCTGCCGCGGCTGTCATGGTGAGCATCTGTCCGGCGGAAAGGTCGCCGGCGATCCGAACATGCCGATCGTCGCGAACATCACGCCTCATCAGACGGGGCTCAAGGGATGGAGCGAGGCGGATTTCTTCCGGGCGCTGCGTGAGGGCAAGCGGAAGGACGGCTCCTCGATCCTGCCCCAGATGCCGTGGAAAGCGTATGGGCAGATGAAGGACGTCGAGCTGAAGGCTCTGTGGGCCTATCTTCAGACCGTGCCGCCGGTCGAGAAGGGGAACCACTAGTCGGTCATGACCCGCGGTTCGTCGCGCGTCACGGATACTCAATTCCCACGACTTCACTCAAGAATCCGACGATGTACTTCCAGACGAGGTAGTAGATCGCGACCACAATCGGGAACACGAGCGCCGCGCGGGCATAGGTCAGTCGGACCGCGTCAAATGCCAAGAGGCCTTGCTGGTCGAGCCTGACGACTCCCAGTGCTGACCCGAGAGTGACGCCAAGTGGCACGAGGATGAAGGGAAGCAGCGCTCCGTGAATCCCAATCGGCACGCGCCGATGCGGCGGCAGCGCCGCGTACAGCATGTTCCAGGCGCCAAACAGGTTCGGGATCAGCGCCATCGGAAACACGATCACGCGTTCGATCGGAACGGGAACGCGAAACACGAATCGCGCGAGGCAAAAGATCCCGAGGGCGACAAGCAGAAATGCCGTCGGTGCGACGATCCCTGCCATATAGGCACGCAGATATCGATGGTTCATCGGCCCCTCCGAGTTCAAAGGTGATAGAGCACTACCAGAATGAGTTCGGGGCTGACGGCGACAACGCCACCAAGGACTCCGGCCAGCGCCCAGTCGTACCAAGCGATGGGCGGCCGCCGCGCGTCCAGCTTCTGCCGCATGGCGGCCCACAGATCGCGCCTCAACTCCGTATCAACGGGCGGAATCGTCTCTTTCAGGAGCCGTTGCATGTCGCCCGGATCGTGCTCGTTCATGGCGTCATTCCCATTCGGGTCAACTGCTGTCGCAACAGGCGCACCGCGCGGGAGACTCGAACCCTCACGGCGCCGGCGGACGTGTGGAGAGCGTCCGCAATCTCCTGATGCGACCGCTCTTCAATCAGGGCAAGCGTCGCCGTCACTCGCAGGTTGACTGGCAACCGGCGGAATGCGGCGGCAATCTGATCCCGCATCTCTCGTCGGAGAACCGGATCTGACGAAGGTGCCTGCGGGATCTGATCCGACAGTGGCGCAGCCCGGCGGCTGTGACGCAGGTAATCGATCGCGCAATTGGTGGCGATGCGCCGCGCCCAGGCGCCCAATGACGCATCGGGATTGAATCGACCTCTCGCCCGGTACATCTTCCAGAACGTTTCCACGGTGAGATCTTCGGCTACGCCGCGATCGCGAACGATGCGCACGATCCAGCCAAACACCTCGGCTTGGTTTTGCCGGAACAGCACCTCGAACGCCTCGAGGTCTCCGTCCCTGAAGCGCGTCAGCAGGTTCATTCGCGGGCTTCTACTAGGCCTTACGATTGGAACATCGAATTGTTACGAGGGGCGGCTGCTCCCGGGGTGAGCCGGACGGCGTGATCCTCGAGAATGAACTGATGCCGGGTTGACCAGGTTGCCAGGGTTACTTCATCACCATGACGCTGACGCCCACGCCGCCGGGGACCAGCATGGGCGACGCGAAGTAGTTGCGGCCGTGAAAGGTGACGGACCGGCCGATGATGATGCCTTCGGTCGCGCCGGCGACGACATCACTGGCGAAGTGGCGCTCGTCGTGCAGCCGTGACATCGCGACATATGAGGCGACCAGGTAGGTCGGCACCGCGGCCTTCCATCCGAAGTGCTGCTGAAACACGGTGGCCGTCGCGAACGTCACGGCGGCGTGGCCCGAGGGGAACGAGTAGCCGCTGGCGCGCGTGCCGTCTTCGCGCAGCGGCCGTTCGCGCCGGATCGCGACTTTCAGGCCCTGAGTGATCCCTTCCGACAGCAGTGTCGCCTCGATCAGATCCATGCCCAGGTGTTGCACCCATCCAACGTGACGCTGGCGGCCCACCAGGTACGTGGTGAACGACGCGCCGAGCATCACCGGGAAGGACCCGATGTACTCGGCGTGCGCAGCTCGTGCGAGGCATCGGCCATGAACTGACGCTGGGTGTCAATCACGGCCGCCAGCCGATCGAGCAGGCCGTTGAACGCGGTTGCCAGCGTGCCTAATTCGTCGCCGGGGTGCAGCGCCGTCAGGTGGCCAACGGGCATGCGGTCGGCAGCGGTGGTTTTCGCCTGGCGCGCCATGTCGCTCAGGGGACGGAGCGACTGACGACCGACAAGCCAGCCGCCGACGCCGGCCGCGAGCATCGCCACGAAAATGCCCCACCCCAGCGCGTTGCGCAGCGCCGCGTTCTCGGCATCGTGTTCGGCGAGGGGCGCCGCAATCGCCGCCACGTACCGCTTCCCGTCGACCTCCATGCGTTCACGCAGCACGCGGTAGCGCGCCGACGCGAGGTATTCGGTGCGCAACGGCGGCACCTCACCCATCAGCGGCCACCGCGGCGAATGGACATCCCGTCCCCACGAGCGGACGAACCGTCCATCGGGATCCGCAATCGCCACGGCGCGATCCGGCAAGGCCATTTCCGTGCTGGCCTCGGACGCTGCGCGCTGCACGTCGTGTCCCTCCCCGAACTCTTCCCGCATCATGCCGTGCAGGGTCAACATCATCCGCGACAGATCTTCGTCGACGCGGTTCAGCGCGCGCCGCTCCTGCACGAGCGCGACCACGACCGCGCCGACGACGAGGACGGCGACCGTGACGCCCGTGTACCACGCGGTGAGGCGCGCGCGAATCGTCCAGTTCATCAATGTCCCAGTCAGCACGAGGATACAATGCGAGCGCGCGACGGGCTGTACGCCGTTCAAGAAGGAGTTCGACGATGACGAAGGGATGGATCGCGTGTTTCGTGGTGAGTGCCGTCATCGCGGCGGCGGCCGACACCTCAGCAGGTGCGCTGAAGGGCCGCTATAAGAAAGAGGGCAGCAGCTGCGTCTGGGACGCCAATGATTCCGGACCCAACCAGTGCGAGCCGCTGACGAAAGGGCGGTTCAAGAAGGACGGCAACCGCTGCGTGTGGGAGTCGAACGACAGCGGCCCGGATCAGTGCACACCGAGCAGCGGCCGCTTCAAGAAGGAAGGCGATCGCTGCGTCTGGACGGCGAACGACTCTGGACCGAATCAATGTAACCCGCGACAGCCGCGATAGCGCCGTGCCGGAGCTGCCCGAGGTCGAGACGGTCCTTCGTGAGCTGGCACCGGTGATGCGAGGCGCACGCTTTCGCCAGGTGATCGTGCGCCGCGCCGGGTTGCGGACACTGTTTCCGCACCAGTTCGCGGCCCGACTCCGTGGTAGCAGCGTACGGGCGCTCACCCGGCGAGGGAAGTATCTCCTCGCCGACCTGTCGTCTGGCGAGACGCTGCTGATGCATCTCGGGATGTCGGGATCGTTCCAGGTCGAGCATTTTGGTCCCGGCCGCGTTGCCATCAGCAGTGGCGCGAACGACGCCGCGGATCCGCACGATCACGTCGTGTTTCGGATGTCGTCCGGTGCGACGATCACCTTCAACGACCCTCGCCGCTTCGGCGTCATGGATCTGGTGCCAACGCAGTCGCTGACACGTCACGCGGCACTGAGCACCATGGGCCCCGAGCCGCTGTCACAAGAGTTCGATGCCGCCGCGCTGGCGCGCGGCTGTGCCAGTCGAAAGACACCACTCAAGGTCGCGCTCCTCGATCAGCGCATCGTCGCCGGCCTCGGCAACATTTACGCGAGCGAGGCGCTGCACGTGGCTCATCTCTCGCCGCTCAGGCGCGCGTCGCGAATTGCCAACCCATCTGATGCGCCACGCGAGAGCGCGGCACGGTTGGTGCGTGCGATCAAGCTGACCCTGCAACGCGCCATCGATCGGCAGCTGAATCCACGATACCGATCGGCACGCTTCCGCGTGTACGATCGCGAAGGCGAACAGTGCGTTACGCCACGCTGCGGCGGCACGATCAGACGAATCACGCAGGCCGGGCGCTCGACGTTCTACTGCCCCGTCTGCCAGACCGGCTGACACGTCTGCGTTCGAACTGTCTATCCGTTGAGGAAGTACTCCAACCTTTCAAGCCACTCGCGGAAGGAAGGTGTCAAGAGCTCTTCGCTGCCGTCTTCGTGGTCGACGTAGTAGACACCAGACTCTGGTCCCTTGCTGGCACTCAAGCAGAAGAAGTCACCGTTACCCACGCTGATGAAGGGAATCAGGTCGGGGTTCCACCTGCCGGCACTCATCTCACGGTCGTACCACCAGTCTGGCGTGGGATCGCCGTTCGTCTTCCCCTCCCTCATGACGTTCAGCATCCCTGGTAGGTTGTAGTCCGTAATCAACTCCACGAAGGCAATGAACTCGGGACCGAACGAGGTGTTGAATTTCGCCTCCAGGAACTCCCAATCCTTCCGGGTTGGCGGATCATACCGTTCGTTGTCGTCCAGACGTTCGATCGGCGGATTGAAATCGCCTTCGTATTTCCCGACGAGCGCCTCGATCACGTCGCGCACTTCGTCTTTGGTCAAGATACGCGCCACCGCTCGCGTGTCTTATTTATCCACAGATTTCACAGATTACACTCATGATCGAGGGCAAGCACCTGCCGCAACGCGGCGGGTTGCGAAGGAGTGACGCAGGCTTCGTCTGCGATGCTACGAGAACCCGGAAGAATCCGTGGAATTGTGTAATCTGCGGATAGATCATCTCAGGACACCAGCGCATGACCACCACCCGAGCTGCGAACGTTTCCACGACCCGGCTCCTCGAGCCCGGCCACACCCTTGGGGTGATCGGCATGGGCGTCATGGGCCAGACATTGCTCAAGGGGCTGCTCGACGCGAAGGCGATTGCGTCGTCGCAAGCGTGGGGCACGTCGCGATCGCGCGCCACCTGCGACAAGGTCGCGGCAGAGCTGAACGTGCCGGTGCAGCCGGACATCTCGCCGCATCTCACCCAGACAGACGTCGTGTTGCTGTGCGTCAAGCCGGCGCAAGCGGCGGTGGCGCTCAACACGCTGAAATCGACGCCGGGCCTCCGGCCCGACGCTCTGCTCATCTCGATCGTCGCTGGCGTGCGCCTGCGCGATCTGGCTGCCGAGCTCGGCACCGCGAACCCATGGGTCCGTGCAATGCCGAACACACCCTGTGTGGTCGGCGAGGGCATGACGGCGATCGCCGGCGGCGAGCGCGCCACGCCGGCGCACCTGGCCAGGGCGCGCCAGGTCTTCGAATGCGTCGGGCGATGTGTCGAAACCGACGAGCGGCATTTCAACGCGATTACCGCGCTCAGCGGCAGCGGGCCGGCCTATCACTATCTGATCATGGAGGCGATGGCCGATGCCGGCGTGCGCGTGGGACTGCCGCGCGATCTCGCCCTGTCGCTCGTCTCGCAAACGGCGCTTGGCGCCGCGCGTATGGTGCAGACATCCGGACGTCACCCCGCAGCGCTCAGAGACGACGTCACGACCCCGGCAGGCTGCACGATTGGCGGATTACTGATGCTCGAAGACGGCAAGATTCGATCGGTGCTGGCCCGCGCGATCGAAGAAGCCACGCGCATCGCCGCCACTCTCGGCGCGCCGTCGACGCAAAGCTAGCGCGAGCCCGGCGACGAGCTCGCGGTCCGTACCAGCACGGGGTCCTTCCTGAATCGCTCGGAGAACAGCCGTTCGAGATCGGCGATCTTCGGAAGGTCGTTGACCACGATGTAGCCGTGGTTGGGGTGCAGGGTCAGGAAGTCCTGGTGGTAGTCCTCAGCCGGGTAGAACGCCCGGTTCGATTCCACAGTGGTCACGACTTTCGATTTGAAGACGTGCGCAGCGTTGAGCTGGGCGATATAGGCTTCGGCGATGCGAGCCTGGTCAGCGCTCGTCGGAAAGATCGTCGACCGGTACTGCGGGCCGTGGTCCGGTCCCTGACGATTGAGCTGTGTCGGATCGTGCGCGACAGAGAAGTAGATCTGCAGGATCTGCCCGTAAGTGATCACGCGAGGATCGAAGGAGATCTGCACTGACTCGGCGTGACCGGTGGCGCCAGTACCAACCATCTCGTACTGCGCGGCCCCCTCGCTGCCGCCCGCGTAGCCCGAGACAGCATTGGCCACCCCCTTCACGTGCTGAAACACGCCCTGGACGCCCCAGAAGCAGCCACCCGCCACAACAGCGACCTCGGAGGTCGCCGCTCCGGCTGGTGCGTCCAGCGCGGGCGCCGGGACGACGCTCGCCGCGGCCACGGCGCGCGGCATCGTGAGCCACGCGCCCGTGACCAAGACAACAATTCCAATCAGCAGCACAACCGCTGCCTGGGGGCCAACCCGTTGCGTCACGCGTTTGAGTTCCATCGTCAGTACCTTTATTTGATGATACTGCCGAAGCCCGGTAGCCCGTGGTCCTTAGCCCTTAGTTCTTGGTCCTTAGTCCCCAATCGCTACTTCACCGTGAGCACCCCTTTCATGCCGGCGACGAAATGGCCAGGGAAGCTGCACACGTACGTGTACTGGCCAGGGGCGGTCGGCGCCTTGAAAGTGACGTCGACGGTTTCCCCGGGGCCCGCGAGCCCTGTCGACGCCAGGATCTTGGCCTTGAACTGTGCCGGAAGGTAGCCGGTCGTCGAGGCCGTAGCAGACGCGTTGGTGAATGCCGTAGGGTCAGTCCCCTTGGCGAGCAACACGAAGTTGTGCGCCATCGCAATCTTCGGTATCGTGCCGGTCGACTTCAGCCGCACGTGAAGCAGCTCGCCCGGCTTGGCGGTGATCGCCATCACGCTGTACTTCATCTGATCGTTGCCCGTCATCTGAATGAGCCTGCCTTCTGGCGCCGCGCCCGCCAGGCTCGTCCACGCAAGGAACGCGACACCCGTCGCCAGCCTCCATGATCGAATGCGCATGATCTCCAAGCTCCCAAGAAAGTGAGTTCTTCTCTAGTCCTTGATCCTACTTCGGCGTGGTTCCCACGGCTCCTCTGCACCGGCCGTGCTTGACAGCAGCGTTCACGTACGTCGAGATGGTGGAGTCGTTACGCGGGGCTGACGCCCCGCCTCCACGTGCCACTTCTGCGAGGAGATTGTAATGCCTGCGACTCCGAAGATTGCTCCGTGTCTGTGGTTCGATCATCAGGCTGAGGAAGCGGCGAAGTTCTACGTCTCGGTCTTCCGGAATTCGAAGATCACGAGCGTGAGCCGATACAGCAATGCCGGCCAGGAGATTCACAGAAGACCGCCAGGATCGGTGATGGTGGTCGCATTCGAGCTCGAGGGCCAGCCGTTCACGGCGCTCAACGGCGGTCCGGAGTTCAAGTTCAACGAGGCGATCTCGCTCGAAATCCACTGCGAGACGCAGCAGGAGATCGACTATTACTGGGACAAGCTGTCACAGGGCGGCGACCCGAAGGCCCAGCAGTGCGGTTGGCTGAAGGACAAGTACGGGGTGTCGTGGCAGGTCGTTCCGCGAGTGCTGCTCGAACTGATGAAGGATCACGAATCGGCAACCGCACAGCGGGCGATGGTAGCCATGCTGCGGATGAAGAAGCTCGATATCGCGCAGCTCGAGCGCGCCGCGGCAGCGCCGGCATCCGTGTAGCGCTCATGGGCGCACGCAGTGTGCCAGTACAGATCAGACGCGGGTAGGGGCGCACGGCGTGCGCCCTACTCGTATCGCAGGGCCACCAGAGGATCGACGCGAGCGGCACGATACGCCGGCATCAGCGTCGCAATCAGCGCCACGATCGTGAGCGCGACGATGGCGACGACCAGCGTCACGGGATCGCTCGGCGACAAGCCATAGAGTCGGCTGGTGATGAGACGGATCGCTGCGACCGACAGCGCGGCGCCGGCGATCACTCCTACGGCCAGCAACCACCCCGTCTCCCGCACGATCATCGCGATCAGCGTACCCTGTCGTGCGCCGAGCGCCTTGCGAATGCCGATCTCGTTGGTCCGCCGCGCGACGCCGTACGACAGCACACCGTAGAGCCCCATCGCAGCCAGCAGCACCGCCACGACGCCAAAAGCGATCGACAGGCGGGCGAGCAGCCGATCCTGCACGATCCGTTCGTCGATCGCATCACTGACCGTCGCGGCGCGGCCAATCGGCATCTTTGGCTCGGCCTGCTGGATTGCACGCCGCACGTCGGCCAGGACACTCGACCCATCTCCTCGAGGGCGGATGATGAAGGTCACCGCGCTGATGCTGGCGGCCGGCTGCGCGGCCGGAACGTACAAGCGATGCTCGATCTCGGCGCGCAGACGGTTCTGCCGCGAGTCGCGCACCACGCCGATGACCTCGTAGGCGTGCCGCTGATCGGCGTACTCCTGCGTCACGTGCAGGCCGAGCGGATTACGGCCGGCGAAGAATCGCTTCGCAAAGGTCTCGTTGATGACGCAGACCGTCCGTCCTCCCGCGCGGTCGTCCTCCGTAATCTCACGGCCCAGCAGCACTGGCACGCCCAGCGTCGAGAAATATCGCGGTCCCACCTGGTCGTAGCGCGAGCCGCGGTCGTTGTCGCCCTTCGGCGTATACCCCTCGACGATGATGCGATCGCCGTTGTCGGATCCCTGGAAGAGCCCGTTGTTCGAGTACGTGGCGACTCGCACGCCCGGCATGGCACGGATGCGATGTAGGAGCGCGTCAAACGCTGCGGCCTGCCGATCGGGGTCGTAGCCAGCTGACTGGCCGTCGACGCGAACCATAATCAGATCGTCTTTCGAATAGCCAACGTCGATTCGCTGCAGGTTGACGAGTGTGCGCACCAGGAGGCCTGCCCCGATCAAGAGCGGCAGCGACAAGGCGAGCTGTCCGATGACAACCGCCTTCCCGACGCGCAGCCAGGCCGCCGAACCGGCAATGGTTCTGCCTTCCTCACGCAGCCCCTTCGCTGCCGGCGTCTTTGTGATGCGAGATGCCGGCAGCAGGCCAAGCATCAGCCCCCCGACGATGGTCAACGCAAAGACGAATCCGAGCACACGCAGATCGAGCGCCGACGGCAACGCGATGGCCTCGTTCGAGACGAGCCGCAGCAGCCCGTTGCGGAGCAGTGCCGCGACCCCCAGGCCGACCAGGCCGCCCACGACCGCGAGGCACAGGCTTTCCGTCAACAGCTGTCGAATCAGGCGGGCGCGGCTGGCACCGAGCGCCAACCTCACCGCCATCTCGCGAGTGCGCGCCGTCGTGCGCGACAGCAGCAGATTGCCAAGATTGGAACAGGCGATGAGCAGCACCAGGGCGGCGGCGCCGAGCAGCACGAACAACGGCTCCGCGAAGTCGCCTCGCAATGAGGACGCGCCGGTCGCCGCGGGTTTGAGTTGCAGGCGTTGATCGAGAAAGCGCTTCCGTGTCTCGGCGTCCGCCATCGTGCCGTAGTAGGCAGCCAGACCGCGTTGGAAGATGACGTTGGCATTGGCCTGCGCGCGTTCGAGCGACACTTCGGGCCGAAGCCGTCCGAATAGATGCAGCCACATCGCTTTCTCGACGTTGCCCGGCTGATCGTGCAGCCAGTCTCGTCCCGGTAGCACAGTCGCCTGCATGGCCAGGGGAATCCATACGTCGGGACGCTCGCCGACGGTTTCGCCAAAGAATGCCGCCGGCATCACACCAATCACCGACAGCACGCCGTTGCCGAGCGCAATCGAGCGTCCAAGCGCATCGTCGCGGCCGCCGAACCGGCGCTGCCAGAAGTCGTAGCTGATGACGGCGTACGGCACGGTGCCTGGCGCTGGTTCACGAGCCGCCTCGAAAGTGCGGCCGAGGACTGGCCGCACGCCAAGCGTCTCGAAAAAAGACGCCGAGACCATTCGCGTGCGCAGCTCCTCGCGAGCTTTACCAGCAACTCGTGCGTCGATGCGCTGAAGACTGCTCTGCGACGCCATCAGCGACGCGAACGTGCTGTTCTGCGCCTGGAGATCGACGAACTCCGCGTAGGTGATAAGCGAGCGCTCGCCACTCTCCATCCCCACGGACAGGCCGCTCGCCAGCGGATCGGTCAATATCACCAGCTCATGAGGGTTGCGCACCGGCAGAGTGCTCATGAGCACACTGTTCACGAGGCTGAAGATCGCCGTGTTGGCGCCGATTCCGAGCGCGAGCGAGAGCACGGCAACGGCGGTGAATCCAGGACTGGCGGTCAGGATTCGGATGGCGTGACGGAGGTCCTGTTGCATCACGTGACCATGCTCCCGGAAGGCGGTTGGGACGATGTCGACGAAGGTCGCAACCCAGACTCGAGCGGCCGCGACCCGGCCGGCAGATCGGTGCGCCTCACGCAGCTGCTCGGCGAAGGCACCGACCATCTCCGTGCCGTACTCTTCTCGAAATTCCGCGGGATAGCACCACAGCAGCGCCCGGTAGACGTCGGCGGCGCGCATCCCTACAGCTTCCGAGGAATCAGTCCCGTCGCCCGGGCCTGCGTCAGCATGTCGGTGACGCGGCGCGCTTCTGCCACGGCCACCGTCCGGCCAAGGCGCGTGAGGCGGTAGTAGCGACGGCGCTCATCGTCGCTCGCGGGGTCGGGCCGGTCGCGCAGTTCCTCGATCAGGCCCTGCTCCAGCATCCGGCGGATGGCGCTGTAGAGCGTGCCGGCGCTCAAGCGAACCTTGCCGTCGGTCCGTGACGAGACGTCCTGCATGATCGAGTAACCGTGCCGGTCGCGATCTGCGAGCGCGACCAGGATGTGGAAAAACGCGGTCGGCAGCGGAAGAAACGACAGGACTTCGTCAGACGATTCGGAGGGAATAGGCATCTGTATCGACTGTCAGTATACCGTAGGTCGATACAGACCGGGCCACGGGTCAGCGGTCAGGGTGAGCGGTCAGGGCGCCTACGGTACTTTTGACGGCTCGCCACCGCCCTTCAGAAATTCCTCTTCCTTGATCTGCTCGCGGATCTCGGCCGGCGACTTCGGGTTCAGCGACTCCATTTCCGCAATTTCTTCCGGGGTGAGCTTCGGCAGGTGGCGGATGAAGTGCACGAGCTGCCAGCCGGCCGCCTCGCTCTCCGGCGAGTCGTTCCCCCACGCCGGCATGCCGGTGAAGCGGACGCCGTGCTCGATGATGAAGAACAGCTCGCCGTCGCTGAGCGACTGGGTGTCCGCCGTCCGCATGTCAGGGGCGCGGGGGTATAACCCCTGCCCCGGCGTCGTTTTGCCGCTGCCGTCGTTCGCGTGGCACGAGGCGCAATGGTCGGCGAAATGCGCCCGCGCGCCGTCAATCAGCTCCTTTGTCAGCGGCACCGGGTTGGTGCGATTACGGATCTCGCGCGGAATGGCTAGCGTCCGCAGCCGACGTGCGACGACCGTCTCGACGCGGCCTGGCTCGGGTCTGGCGCTGGCGCCGTTCGCGAGCAGCCACGCGAGTACCGCGACCGCGATCACACCCACGCCTGCAAGCAGAACCACGAGCGCACGGACGAGTCGCCCCAGCATGTCTCCCCCCTCCTGCGCCGCGTCGCCGTCGCGGAACGTCACTGACGGCGCCACTTGCCGTGGCGCTATTTGTACTCCAGGACAGGCGTCGGCGACCACGTTCAGCCGTCGCGGAGCACGGACCTGCAAGCATCCGGACGCGTCGTCACGGATTCAGATTGGTCACGGATCAACGCGGTGGTCACGGATCGCAGGCTGGTCACGGATCAACGCGGAGGGCACGGATCTGACGCGTCGCGGAGTTACGGCGATCTGAAAGGGTCACGGACGGTCACGGATCGACACGGATTCGGATTGGGTCACGGATCAACGCGGAGGGGCACGGATCGGACACGCGTCGCGGATCTACGGCGATCTGAAAGGGTCACGGACGGTCACGGATCGACACGGATTCAGATTGGTCACGGATGCCGCGAACGGTCACGGATTCTCAGATCGGTCACGGACGAACGCGGAGGGCCAGGACTTCAAAGCGTCACGGAAAAATACGGGCTTCCACGAAGCTATTGGAATCGTAGAGACGCAAGCGCTTCATGGTGTCGCTGGCGAAGATTCTCAGGGCTGAATCTTCTCGACGTTTCCAACGATCTTGCGGTTGAACTCCGCACGGCGACCAAAGTTCAAGAGAAGACCCACACCACCGCCTGCCACCTTCAAATAGTTCAGTAGTTGACCGATCGAACGGTTATCGATTTCAGGCAGGGCCTTGATCTCGACGAGCACGGCACCTTCGACGATGATGTCGGCAAAGAAGGTGCCGATGACGACGCCGCGAAAGTTGACCTGCAGCCGCACTTCTTCTTCCGCGCGCAAGCCGGCTTCCCGCAGGGCGATCATCATCGCGCGCCTGAAAACCGTCTCCGAAAATCCTGGGCCCAGCTCCCTGTAAACGGCGTAAAAGCACCCGATGATCCGTTCCGTCAAATCGCCGTGCACTAAATCCAGCGCCGTACTCATCGAGCCGCAACGATGCAAGCCAGGCGCCCGCGAAATTTCGGCCAGATCGAAGACGCCGCCCCTTTTGACCAGCAGTTTCTGCAAGCGCTTCTAAGCGCAAAGGTTGCAGAAGTTGCTCTAAGAGCGTCCAGTCACCACGAAGAGGATCCGTGAGCATCCGCGTTCATCCGCGACCTCTCCGAATAAGTGGCTTTCCGTGTTCATCGGTGACCGATCCGAGTCCGTGGCCTTCCGTGTTCATCCGCGACCGATCCGGGTCCGTGGCCTTCCGTGTTCATCCGTGACCAATCCGAGTCCGTGCCCTTCCGCGTTCATCCGCGACCGGGACACCGCAGCCCGACATCGTCGCGGCATCGCCACCTTCGACGAACAACGGCGCCCTGGTGACGCTGGGAGCGAGGTACGAGCTGGTGGGCGACAGCCTCATAATCGAGGTGCTGACCACGCACGATGGGAATCAGTTCACCTGCATCGTCTTTCACAAGGTGAGCAGGGACTAAAGGGTCGGAGCGGCGGACGACGATTGAAAGTCGTCCGCTGCGTTTCAGTGGAAGTTCTCGACCAGAAAGACCTCCGATCCGCGGTCACATGCCGGCGCGAGGTCGGGTCCGTGCGTCACGGCTTCAGGGGGTTCGTCGCCGGGCAGCTTCGCGGAGATGCCGTCGTTCCAGGCGAACGCGATGCGGCCACAATCGGCTATCGGCCAATCGTTGATGCGCGGAATTACGGCATCGGGGCCTCGTTCCCCGCGCTCGTCGGAGGCGCCGCGCTCGCGGCAACATACCCCACACGCGCGACGAACGCGCCACGCAGCCGGTAGAACTCCGGATCCTGCGGCGTCCAGGTGCCCAGTCCGTCAACGTATCGGTTGCAAAGACAGAACACCGCGGCGATGAGGACGGCATCGTGGATCTCGAGATCGGTGGCGCCGTGCTCGCGCGCCCGCTCCACGTCGGCCGTCGTGACCTGTTTTCCGCCGCGCGCGGTTTTGCCCGCGACGACGAGAAGAGCCTTCAGCTTGTCGGAGATGGGTGCGTGTTGGAAGTCGGACTTGACTTTCTGGACCAGGTCCTCGTCGCCGTCGAGATGATGTGCCGCGATGGCGCCATGGATGGTCTGGCAGTACTGGCACTCGTTCTGTGCAGAGACGTAGGTAGCAATCAGTTCCCGCTCGCCAGGCGTGAGCGGATGCGGGCCTCGCAGCAGCACCTCGACGAGCTCGTTGAGCGGCTTTGCGGTCTCAGGGCGGAACGCCATGGGGCCCCGTATGCCTGGCAGGTCGGGCGGAAGCGTGATGTGTGCCACGGGCGGCGACTTTATGGCCCGCAGGCGTGCCGAGTCGATAGCGGAAATCAGCTAGCGCCGCCCATCGATGCACGTAGTTCGGGTCAGATCGATCGGTGGCGGATCTGGTCGATGGAGGCGGCGGGCTATTCGGCGCGCAGCGCGATCAGTGGATCGATGCGGGTCGCGCGGCGTGTCGGCAGGTAGCCGGCGATGAGCGCGGCGGCCGCCAACGCGCACAGCGCGGCAATTACAGACAACGGATCCGTGGCTGTGATGCCATACAACTGGTGCTCGACCAGACGGGCACCGGCGAACGCCACCGGGAGACCAACGAGCGCACCAAGCCCGACCAGCCACACGATGTCCCGCACGACCAATCGTCGGACTCGCGCCCCGTCAGCGCCGAGCGCGATCCGAAGACCGATCTCTGAGGTCCGTTGCACCGTCATATACGCGATCACGCCGTAGAGCCCGATGGCACCGAGCGCCAGGGCCAGCAGGCCGAACAGGGCCGAGAGCTTTGCCGTGAGGCGTTCGGCGACCAGCGATGCATTGACGTGCTCGCGCAACTCGATGGCCGACGACGTCGCCAGCCGTGGATCCACGGCCGCGAGCTCGCGCCGGAGTGTCGTAACAACCGATTCGGCATCGCCAACTGTGTGCACCTCGAGCTCGCGCAATGTCGCAGTGTGCTGCGCGGACGGCAGGTACAGCATCGGCTGCCTGCCCTCACGCAGGTTGGTGAGCTTCGCATCCTTGGTCACGCCAACGATCGCCATCAGATTCGCCGGATCGACGGCACACGGACTGCTCGAACACAGGCCCACACGCTTGCCGAGCGGGTTCGTCTGGCCGAAGAATTGTCGAACGAATGCGTCGTTGACCAGCGCAACCTTCGGCGAGGTGGAACGATCGAATTCCGTAAACCCTCGGCCGCGAAGCACGGGAATCCGCATCACCGTGAAGTACTTGTTGCTGACCGCGTTCACGAAGGTGCGAGGTGTCGAATCGCCGCGCGCGACGAATCCTTCAACGGTGATCGTATTGCCCCAGGTGCCACGGTTGAAGACGCCCGTCGACGACAGGCTGGCGGCGTCGACGCCGGGTACGCGCTCCGCCCGGGCGATCAGCCGTTCATGCAGTTCCGGGTCGAAGCGGTCGTCCAGCGGCGGGGTGACCAGAAGCAGTAGAACGCGATCCGCGTCGAACCCGGGATCGATCGCCTGGAGCTTCAGCAGGCTGCGTGTGAAGAGGCCGGCAGCCAAAAGAAGGACGAGCGAGACCGCGATCTGTGTGACGACCAGCGAGCGGCCGAGCAGGATGCGCGCCACGGTCTGCGACCGCGTGCCGCTGACCTTCAACTCCGGCAACGGATCGAGGCGCGCGGATCGAAGTACGGGCAGCAGTCCAACAATCAGCGCCGTGACGCCAGACAACAGAACCGCAAACAGGAAGACGCGCCAGTCGGGGCTGGCGTCGATGGCCACCGGCAGCGCGCCGGATGTCAATGCCGTGAGCGCTCGTGTGCCCCACAACGCGAACACCAGCCCGGCGCTGCCGCCGGCGGCCGCGAGCAACACCACTTCCATCAGGCCCTGACGGATCAGTCGCGTACGCGACGCCCCAATCGCGATGCACACGGCCATCTGGCGGCTCCGCGAGGCGATTCGAGCCAGCATCAGCGTCGCAACG
The DNA here is from genome assembly GCA_963800785.1 of Vicinamibacteria bacterium. GTDB lineage: Bacteria > Acidobacteriota > Vicinamibacteria > Vicinamibacterales > JAENWD01 > JAENWD01. The sequence continues at coordinate 58,695 of CAWDCH010000015.1, read as the reverse complement.
TTGGCGCAGGCGATCAGCAACACAAGGCCGACGATGGCCGTCAGGACCACGAGGGGCGCCGAAAGGCGCTCGCGCAGCGCCGAGGAGCCGCTGCTGGCGTCGAGCACCTCCACGCGGCTGCCGAGGATCGTTTTCCGATATGCAGTCTGCAGTCCGCGAGCCATCTCTGCGCGGATTCTGGCGTATATCGCCTCGAATCCCGCGCGAGCCTGTTCCGTCGGGACGTCGGGTTTCCGGCGGGCGAGAAGCCGCAGCCACGTCACGCTGTGACCGTGCCACAGGTAGTCGGGCGCGTCGGGACGCGATGTCATTGGCAGCCACAAGTCAGGCGCTTCACCTCCCGTATCAGAGAAGAACGAGGGCTGGGCGACGCCGACGATGCTGAACGTCGCGCCGCTGAACCGGAAGGCCCGTCCAAGTACCCCGGTGTCTCGTCCGAAACGCCGCGCCCAGTAGGCGTCGCTGATGACGGCCACCCGTGGCCCGGTTGGCAGTCGGTCCTCCGCTGCCGTCAGCGTGCGGCCGAGCGCCACACGTACGCGCAGCGCGCTGAAATAATTGCCGCTGACCCATTTGTAGACGATTGATTCGGGTGGCCCGTCGATGGTGATCGCGTCCGGACGTGCCGACGAGGCCGCAAGGACGTCCGCGATTGCCGCGCCCTCCGTTGCGAACTGACGGTAGGCCGCGTACGAGAACACCGATTCGTCACCGTCGACGGTCACGACCTTCAACGAGATCAGCTCGTCGGGATGCTCGACCGGCAGCGGACGAAGCATCACCGCGTTGACGACGCTGAAGATCGCGGCGTTGGCGCCGATACCAAGCGCCAGGATCACCACCGTCACCACCGAGAAGGTCGGCGAACGGCGCAACGCCCGCGCCGCATACCGGACATCCCGCCAGATGTTCTCGATCTGCGTCTCCCACCCGACGTCACGCGTCTGTTCCTTTACGACGTCGAGATTCCCGAGCTCGAGCCGCGCTGCACGCGTTGCGGCTTCCCGCGAAAGACCGGCGCGGACCTTGGCGTCGATCGACGCTTCGAGGTATGCGTGAAGCTCCTCATCGAGCTCCAGCTCCGTGCGGGTCCGCCGTACGAGGGCGCTGAAACCCGCGATCATGCGATTGACCCACGCCACTACCGGGCTCCGAGCGAGGCGCGGAGAATCCTCGCAATTGCGGCGGTCTGCCGCTCCCACTCGCGGGTTTCTCGCTTCAGCGTTGCCCTGCCCTGCGCGGTCAACGTGTAGTACTTCGCACGTCGGTTGTTGTCGGTGACTCGCCAGTCGCTGGCAATGAGATGGTCGCGCTCGAGCCGACGAAGCGCCGGAAAGAGCGACCCGCCGTTCACCTGGAACACGCCCCTGCTGATCTGCTCGAGGCGCACGCCGATGCCGTAGCCATGCATCGGCTCGAGCGCCAGCGTGTTGAGAATCAGCATGTGCAGGGTGCCCTGCACGAGATCAGCCTTGTCGTCCGTTCCCATGCCTCCGCCGAGGCGCCGGCAACGCGCGCGGCGCGTCTCATCTAGCCAAGCTAGAGGAACGGATCGTAGAGTACTCGACTTCTCTAGTCTGTCAAGAGGAAGAGGAAGATGACGATCGACGGCGCTCAGGCCACGCCGAGCTGCCGCATCAAGCCGGCGTGGTCATAGTCGTCCCAGCCCTCGGCGATCTTCTCGCCCTCCATGCGGACCAGTGTCAGGCCCGAGACTTCGATCCGCTTGCCTGAGGGAGACGGCAGGCCGGGCACAGCGCCGGTGTGGGTGCCGATGGCGAACCAGTTCACCGCAATCATGTCGTCGCCGCGCACGCAGTGGCGCACCTCGACATGGATGTCGGGGAGGGCCGCCCGCAGGGCTTTCTGAAATTCGGCGAACATTTCAGGCGTCCGGAGCACGCCGTCGGCGCCATGCGCCTTCATATTGGGCGTGCCGAGCGTGCCGATGGCAGCCACGTCGTCGCGGTTCCAGACGCGCTCGAACCACTGGCAGGCGGGATTGTCATGTGACGTCATGAGGCCTCCTCGGGCCGCCGATTGTGCGCCCGAACGGGCGGCGCCGCAAGGGACCCGCGCCGGAACGCCTGCGGCGTCAGGCCGGTCGACCGCCTGAATGCGCGATCGAACGCCGCCGACTCCCCGCGTCACGCAAAGCCGCCGTTGGCACGCAGCACCTGTGCATTGACCCACGCCCCGTCCGGCCCGGCCAGGAACGACACGACCGCGGCGATGTCTTCGGGCTGACCCAGCCGCTCGAGCGGGGCCAGCCGGCTCAACTCCGCGATCTGCGCGTCGGTCTTGCCGCGCACGAACAACTCCGTCGGCACCGGACCGGGGGCCACGGCATTGACCGTGATGTTCCGGCCGCGAAGCTCGTTGGCGAGCACGTGCACCAGGCCCTCGACGCCGGCCTTCGAGGCGATATAGGCGCCGTAGTTGGGAAACGATTTCGCGAGGACGCTGCTGGAGATCGCGATGATCCGTCCGCCCGGCGACAGGTGCTGCACCGCCTGCCCGAGGACGAGAAACGAGCCTCTCAGGTTGGTCGCGACCACCTTGTCGAAGCTGTCGACGTTGGCGGCCGAGATCGGAAAGAGCGGCATGATGCCGGCCGCATTGACTACCACATCGACGCGGCCGAACGCGTCGAGTGTCTGCGTGAAGAGGCGTTCGACGTCCGTGGCGTTGGCCACATCCGCCTGGATCGAGATTGCACGTGCTCCCGTCCCCTCGAGCTCGGCGACGACCTCGGACGCTTTCGCGGGGTTGCCGGCAAAGCCCACGGCGATGGCAAAGCCGTCGGTGGCGAGCCTCTTCGCGATCGCGCGACCGATCCCGCCGGATCCGCCGGTAACGATTGCGGATCTCACTGCAGCGGCCATGACTTCCTCACGTGTAACTTCATGCCGCCACGATAGCGCGGGTGATGCGGCGCGCACATCGCGAGACCGAGGTGCGCTGCGCTTCTCCATTGGAGCGATCCGGCGCTACCCGGATCGAGGTAGCGTCACCCCGGCCGTTCCAAGGGAAAGTCAATGAGCGGCGTTGCGGACGAGTTCGTCGACGAGCTCGACGACGCGCCGTCTGATGGCACTGTCGGCGGCAGCGAAGTTCTCGCTGGGCGCGGGGACGTCGTTCCACTCCGTCAGCTTGCTTTTGTCTACGGGCACACCGGCAAGATCGCACCCGAGCGAGATGACGACGTCCGCCGCGGCAAGGTCGGATGGGGTGACCTGGCGAGGTGTCGATATCGGCAGTTCGTAGCCATTCTTCGTGAGATGACTCGCCACCGCCGGGGCGACGGCGGGATCGGGATGTGTTCCTGCCGTAAGCACGCGCACGTTGAGGCCGCGTTCCCTCGCACGGCTCTGGAAGTACGCCGATGCCAGCACGCTCTTGGCCGCACCGTGCGGGCACATGAACAATACGGTGGGCGCTTTGGCACTGGTGTTCCGGGCCGTCGGTGCCTTGCCCAGCAGATCGAGTGCACTACGCACCCCTTGCGCGAGCTTTGGCGCGGCGCCCGTACCGTAGTAGTGAAGGAAGACAACGGCCGGCGTTACGCCAATCATGTGATGGTGAATTGCCACGACGTCGAGGCCGTTGGCACGAAGCGCTTTGAGAACATGGGGCACTTCCTGTTCCAGCATCGCCACGTCGCCCGCCACCATGGCGTCGGCGTCCGTGCCGGCAAAGGCCGCCCAGGTGTTGAGACCCATGCGTGCGCCGATGAGCGCGCCGTGCTCACGCACGGCGATATCCGGTCTGCCGATGGTGATTTTGTAGACGGGTCCGGTCTGCTCGCCGTCATGGCCGATGGTCCGCGCCAGACCGGCCGTGTCCAGATTGGCGGTCGGCGAAGATGCCGGTGGAGTCGCTGCCGCTGGTGCGCGCGCGATCGCGCTGTCGATGAGGCCAATCGCCGGCTTCAGACGCCGCGCCAGCTCCGCCGCGCTGCCCATGCCGTGCACGTGCATGTAGAAGAGGCGCGGTTGCTCGTGGAAGAAATGGTTGTGCAGCGCGGTGACGTCGAGGCCGTTGTCGAGCACCGCCGACATCACGGGGTTGACTTCGTCTTCGGTGAGCACCAGATCGCCCATCAGCACCTCGGTGCCGTCAGTGCCTTTGGTCAGCGCGACCCAGCCGCCGAATCCGAATGGTGTGGGTGCCGGACGCTGACCGATGGTGACGTGCAGATCGGTGCGCGGGATATTCACCTTCAGCACACCGTCCTTGAAGTCGCCCTTCTTGCCCAACGCCGACAACACCGAGGCGTACTCCGCCGGCATCTCCTGCGCGCGCGCGTCGCCCAGGGCGAACGCCATGGCACACGCGAGCATTGGTGCCACAAGTCTGGACCGGTATCCCATCGCTGCTCCTTCGACCCATCACAGCGATCATATGCCTGAGCCACGCACGAAGTGCGCCTGCTGGCCTTCAGAAGCGCATGCAGTCCCTGCCAGACGCCAGAGCTTCAGTTCGCCTGACGGTACATGGTGTGCAACTGACGAAGACGTCCCCTGCACGCTGACGAGGTGTCGCATGTCACAGATGACCACACAACGGACCGCAGAGATGGCTGATGCGCGAAGCGTCCTGCTCACGGCACCTTCGCGCGCCCGTGAGATTCCCGAGTCGGCCGACGCGTATGGCTGGCTCGTCGGAAGCTGGGATCTGGAGGTTCGACGCTACTGGGGAACTGATGTGTCGGGACGTGGACTCAAGGGTGAAGCGCACTTCGGCTGGGCGCTCGAAGGCCGTGCGATTCAGGACGTCTGGATCATGCCGCGCGTCGGAGAGCGCACGGCGGATCTGGATCCGCACATGAACATGTACGGCACGACGCTGCGCGTGTGGGATCCGAAGATCGAGGCGTGGCAGATCACCTGGACGAACCCGGCGGGCGACCATCACGAGCGCCAGATCGGCCGGCGGGTCGGCCGCGACGTGGTGCAGATCGGGGCACGCGCGGATGGCACTCCGACCCGGTGGATGTTCTCGGAGATCACCGCCGACTCCTTCCACTGGACCGGCGAATCGCTCGGACCCGACGGCAAGACCTGGATACTCGAAGGCGAGTTTCTGGCGACGCGGCGTGTTCGAGGTCAGTGACCGCGGAGCACTCGCAGCGCATCGCGCAGGCACTGTCAACCGCAGGGATCGGAAAATGACCCCATGTTCATCATCGAGCTGGTCTACACCGCCGATCTCGCGCAGATCGACGCGCGCATGGCCGCGCACGTCGCGTTCCTGAAGAAGTACTACGCGTCGGGCAACTTCCTCGTCTCGGGCCGCAAAATCCCGAGGGACGGCGGAATCATCGTCGCCATGGGGAGGAGCCGGGACGAGATCGAGGCCATCATGCGGGAGGATCCGTTCGTCAAACACGGTCTCGCGAACGTTCGCATCGTCCAGTTCAGGGCGAGCCAGCGCGCCGATGACCTGCCGAAACGGATCGGGTAAGACTCTCGGCGCTGTTCATCGCCTGCAGATCCCGCTTGACCCTTGCCGCTCGCGACCGGGACAAACTCCCCGCGGACGCTCCGGAAAAGAACGCATTGAGTTCCCGACGAAGGGCGGGGGGCACGCCCACAAAGCGGTGGTCGGCAAGCCGGTGCAGCAGGTCGGCGTAGGTCCTGTCGGCCAGACGGTTCGCGCCGCGCAACGGCGGCCGGCCGGTGTCGAAGTCGGTGTTCGACAAGCGCAACGTGCCCGCGCGCAAGGATCGCAGAGTGGTGCGGTACCGCACTCTTGACGCCTCGACGCTCTCGGCGAACAGCGCCTCCGCCTCTGGCGTGAGCGGCGTGAAGGCCAACGGCCGCATCGGACCGATCTTGGGGAGCACTTTGAGGATGAACGCCAGGATCCTCGTGAGCAATCCCGGCTTACGGTAGTCCTTCCCGAACTGCCGTTCGTACTCGTTTCGGGACAGCGCGTAGACGAACGTCTCCGCGGTTGCGCCCGGCGTCGCCTTTTCGATTTCATCGCGCTTGTCGCGCCAGGCAATCCGCGTCAGTTCGGGAATGGTGGCGCCGACGGCGCGTCGATAGGTGCCAATGGCCAGATCGACGTTCGGCAACAGATCGCCGAGCTCCAGCCCGTACGTCGCGATCACGCTGCGCTCGAGCAGGGGCTTCGAGACCTGGAATCCGATTCGATCGTGATACGCCTGCTCGACGTATGCGCCGCGCGCTACCTGCAGCACGTCGAACGCGAACTCGACCATGACGTGACGCGCCGGCGAATCCACGTAGAGCGCGTCGTCGCCGAATTTGGCTCGCACCTTCGGATACATCAAGGGCACCGCACGGTTGACCGCGAGCGGATGACCGGCGCAATCGGAGTTGTAGTGGGCGAGTGCGCCGAGGGCAAACGCATATTCGTTGACATCCGTCGCGCCGGCGATCAGCGATTCGACGAAGTCGCCGGCGCGGACGTAGTGCATCAGGTTCGTGAACAGACGACTCCCGAATGGGTAGTAGCCGACATCCTGGATGAGCGATCCGCCGTAGGCGTATGCGCGTGCACCGGCGAGCTGCTCTTTTGTCAGGTGGCCGAATCGCTGTTGCAATAGCGGCACGATTTCGGTTCGCCACATCGCGTCGACCATGCTTTCGTGCGCCAGCACTGAATACCCAGAAGCGCTCCGCCCGGTGAAGAGCAGCGCCGCCAGGGTTATCACACCGATGAGGCCGAGTCCCGGGACAGAACAGCTGTGTCGTCGACAGTGAAGAAGGCGCATCGCAGAGGTCGGACGGTGCAAGCCAGGCGCCGGTTGTGCTGCTCGTAAACGCCTCTGCCGAGCCAACAGCGACCTACAGTCGGGTTACATTCGTGCTCCGTTGTTTGGTTAACGAACACTCATGCGGACGCTCCGGATATGGCCCGCTCCATGCACCGTAAAGCCGAGTAAGGAGGCAGAGATGCAGAGAGCTATTGCTCCACTCGCACTTGTACTCGGCTTATCGTTCGCAGGCGCGGCGCTCGCGCAGGACTCGACCGTCAAGACGAAGACGAAGATCACGGGCGACGACGCGCAGGCGGTGACCTACACGGGTTGCGTGCAGACCGGAGCCCAGACGAGCACCTATGTGCTCGACAAGGTTGTTCCGGTGGGACAGTCGACTGAAACGTCGACGAGCGCGTCGGGCGTCCCGATGGCGACGACGACCACCACCTATGCGCTCGTGCCAGGCGACACCGTGCAGATCACGGAGTACGTCGGCCACAAGGTTGAAGTCACCGGCATGCTCGTCCCCAAGGGCGAGATGAAGACCGAGACCGAAACGCGCGTGGGCGACGAGACGACGAAGAAGGAGAAGGTGGAAACGGATAGTGATATGCCGCAGTTCCGGGTGATCTCGATCCGGAATCTCGCGGAGCGTTGCGAGTAGCGCGTCGCGAATTCAAGAACGTTGGCGACGCCCTGACAGCTATCAGGGCGTCGTCATCGGCCTGGCTCCCTCGATCCCGCAGCCTTCACTGATGCATTGACGCCAGCGCCAACGCGCATCCTCGGAGCGTTCAGTCCGTGCCTGCGCCAAGCGAGGCGCGCTGGCGGCGCAGGAACTCGCGCACGGTGCCGTTATCGGTGAGCGCGATGGCGCGCTCGTACGAGCGCGAGGCTTCAGCGTCGCGGCCGAGACGCCGGAGAAAATCCGCGCGGATCGCGTGGAGCAGGTAGGTACTCGTCGAGGTCGAGTCGCTCGACGAGTGCGAGCGCCGCCGCAGGGCCTTCAACTTCCGCGACGGCAACGGCACGGTTCAGCGCAACCACCGCGCTTGGCGCGATCGACTGGAGCTGGTCGTACAGCTCGAGGATCTGCTGCCAGTCGGTCGCTGACGCGTCAGGCGCGTCGCTGTGAACCGCATTGATTGCCGCCTGGATCTGATAAGGGCCAGGCCGGTTGCGACGAAGGCATTGCCGGACGATGGCCTGGCCTTCGAGGATCAGACGCCGATTCCAGCGGGCGCGATCCTGATCGGCAAGTCGCACCAGCTCGCCGTCAACGGTCGTGCGCGCGGCCTTTCGCGAGTCGAGGAGCAGCATCAGCGCCAGCAGGCCCATCACCTCCGGCTGGTCGGGCATGAGCTCTGCGAGCAGCCGTCCGAGCCGAAGCGCTTCGGCGCACAGCTCGTCGCGGACCAGGCGTTCGCCGGAGCTTGCCGCATATCCCTCGTTGAACACGAGATAGATGACCGCGAGCACGGCGCGCAGCCGACCGGGAAGCTCCGCATCGGTTGGAATGCGATACGGAATCTTCGCGTCGCGGATCTTACTTTTTGCGCGCACCAACCGCTGCGCCATCGTCGGCTCCGGCATCAGGAAGGCGCGCGCGATCTCGGCGGTCGATAGCCCACCGAGCAGCCTGAGCGTCAGCGCCACTTGAGCGGGCATCGCCAGTGCCGGATGGCAGCAGGTGAAAATCAGCCGCAGCCGATCGTCGCCGACCGGCGCTTCCCCGCTCATATCGTCTGTACCCGGAATCCGCGATGGCGCATTCGCGTACCAGAGCCAGGCGGCCTCGGCGTGCCGATCCAGCCGGGACGCCTCGCGGCGAAGGCGATCGATCGCGCGATTGCGAGCCGTAGTAACGATCCAACCGACCGGGCTCGGAGGAAGGCCGTCGGATTGCCATCGCTGCAACGCCACGATGAAGGCGTCCTGAACGGCTTCCTCGGCGGCGCTGATGTCGCCGAAGGCGCGTACCAGGATCGCCACGGCGCGACCGTACTCCTCGCGAAAGACACGCTCGATCTCCTCTGTCACGCTTCTCCCTGGAATGGCCGGACCTCGATCGGAAGCCCGTTTCGGGCGTCGCCTTCCCCGATGGCGAGCGCGCGTGCCGCTTTGCGCGCCCATTCGAGCGCGGCATCGAGGTCGGGCGCCTTGACGATCAGGAACCCGCCGATGTGCTCCTTGCCCTCGGTGAAGGGACCATCGGTCATGAGCACTTCGCCGCGCTGAACACGCACGACCGTCGCGGTCGTCGGTGGATGCAGGCCGCCATTGAAGACCCAGATGCCTGCCGCCTTCGCCTCGTCAACGAGCGCATTGATGTCGCGCATCACTATGGCGAGCACCTCGGGAGGCGGCGGATCGCCATCGGGCTGATAAATGCTGAGAAGATACTGCTTCATCGTGTCGTCCTTTCTCCGGCCGGTTCGGCTGGACGATAGGTCGCCATCAATACGCCGGTTGTCGTGGGGACGCAGTTGATCAGCCGCATCGGCACGAGCGGAGCATCGTCTGGAAAGAGACGGCGGCCCGACCCGAGGAGCAGCGGGTGAATCAGCAGCAGGTACTCGTCCACGAGACCGTGCCGCATCAAGGATTTGACCAGCTCGCCGCTGCCCATCACCAGCAGGTCCTGGTCCATTTCGCCCTTGAGGTGTTTCACGCTTTCGCCGGCGTCGCCGTTGAGCAGCGTGGAGTTCTTCCACGGCAACGGCTCGCCGAGCGTTCTCGAGGCGACGTATTTCTGACTGTTATCGAGCACCACACTGAACGGGTTGTCCGTGCGTCCGGGCCAGACCTTGAAGAAGTCCTCATAGGTCCGTCTCCCGAACAGCAGAGGGCCGGCATGACGCATGCCCTCGGCCATCACTTTGAACATTACGGGGTCGTTGTAAGGCGCCGCCCAGCCGCCGTGTTGAAATCCTCCGCGCAGATCCTCGTCCACACGACCGGGCGCTTGCATCACGCCGTCCAGCGAGAGGTTCTCCAGCACAAGAATCCTGCTCATTTCCCGTTCTCCTCACCTTCTATACGAACGAGGGTCGGCGGGATCGACTGGGGCGGCCAAAAGATTAGAAAAGTGAGCCCGCACCAACGGCGGAATCACCGCCAGTCGGTCAGGAGGGGATGCCCGTACGGGTCCAGAACCGGAACGGTGCGATATCCAAAGATCCGAGCGCCAGCCGAAAACCCGCGCTCGGCTTCATGACAGAGGGCTGCAAGTTGGGTTGCTGCGTCTGTGTGGCTCGGGACCCGATTGGCGTCAGTTGCGGCGAGACGTGCGTCGCGCGACACCGGCGACACTGACGGGCGACCGCGGACGCCCGACCTCCGCCTTCACACTCGTGGCCAGACCGTCGAAGCCTGGGATCGAGAGCCGGTCGCCCAGCTCGATGAGACCCAGAATGATCATCCCGATCAGCAGTAGCGCGCGAATCTTCCCGGCGGTGTTCATCACTTGCCTCCCACGGTGAAGTTGCTTGGGAGCTCGCCCATGTCCTTCATCGCCTTGAGCTCGTCGAGGCTAAGCCGCCGCGCGCCGGCCGGCGGCGTGAACGCGAAGTCCCGCGTGGCAACGTCGCGGCCGGTCCTCCAGTTCCGAAGCTGGATGCTGTACTGCGGCCCGTCGGCGATTCGCGTTGAAGTGATGACGTACCGGCACGGATGCGGACTCGCGCCCTGCGCAATCCAGATCTGCCAATCCACCTCTTTGGTGCGGAAAGCGAGGTAGTCGCACTCGATGCCGCCGATGACCCCGCTGCCCAGGTCCTTGACGTCCGTCACGTCGGCCATCAGCTCGTCGTAGGCATTGGTGACGAACAGATCGGCCGCGGGCAGGGGTCGATCGTACTTGTTCTGCAGCTCGTTCACCAAGTGATCGAAAGAGCCGGGTAACTCGAGCTGCGCGTAGACGTTCTTGTTCTTGCCGAGGAATGTCAGCGTCCTGCCGTCGAACACGGTCTCGATGTCCACGAACCCGCCCGACCGCGTGGCGCGGATCTTGTCGGGCCGCACCAGCGACACCATCCCCGATGCCGCCAGCTCGAGCTTCTGGCGATCGGTCGAGACGACTTCGAGGGTCGCGTCGTAGTCGAAGCTGATGGCCTCCTGCGCGCCGACGTAGTCGGTCATGGCCTTGAGGAGGTGTCTGGCCTGTGGCGCATCGGCCACCGCGCCCGGCGAGTTCGGCATCAGCGCCGTCAGCACAAGTGCCAATGCCAACACTGTCGAGAACATGTGCTTCGGTTGACTAAACATCTTGGACACCCCACGCGCCATCCGCGCGCGTGTTTCCGATCGTTACGCCTTGACCAGCGCGTCCGGGTCGGTCGCCTCGCGCGCGCTGGCGCGCCCACGTCGCTCCGCGACCTGCGCGGATAAAGCTCCGTCTGCGGCCGATTATCGCCAAATAGGCGGGAATGCCAAAGGGAAATGACTGTCAGGGAACCGGAACCAAGCGACGCGCCGACACCCCTCCTCGCGGGACGCGATGCCCTCACCAGATTCGATTCGCGTGCGCAAATCTTCCAGTGTGTTGTCCATGTAACCTCCGTCTTACAGGTCCTGAGCTCTTGACGCTATTTATCTCCAGGGCGTGCAGGTGGACCCTCGCGCGGCTGGACACCGTGGCACGCGCGGCAGTACGCCACAAGCGACGCTCTGTCCAGGCGGTGAGCGCTGGCCCGATACGGAAATAGATCGCTGTGGCAGGACGAGCATGCGTACTGCCGTGACAGGGCCTTAACGTGGGACTGCTCGTAGTGCCAGTAGCCGGGGCGCTGCTGCTTGAGGTCCTTGGCCACGTCGTGGCACTTCAGACACTCCGAGTTGTTGAAACCGGTCTGAGCAGGGACGGCCGTCGCGGGAGCATTGCGATCCGGCGGGCGTGGACGACCGAGATCCTGCGCGATTCTGCGGCCGGCAATGCGCCCCATGTAGATGCCTGGGCCGAGGAATGTTCCTTCGAGCGCTGCCTTTCCATTGATTCCATCGAAGCCGGTGACTTCTCCGACGGCGAAGAGGCCCGGAATGATGCGGCCTGACTTATCCAACACGCGGCAATCCATGTCCACGTCGACTCCGCCCATGCTCTTGCGTGTGAGAGGAAAGAATTGGGCGGCATAGAAGTGTGGCGTGTCGATCGGCTTCGGTTTCGGAAAGGTCTTCTCGCCAAACGCCTGGAAGTCCACATCGATTCCCTTGATCGTCAGCTCGTTGTAGCGGGACACGGTCGCACGGAGATTCTCAGGCGGCACGCCCATCGCGACTGCCAATTTGTCAAGCGAATCCGCCGTCAGGACCACACCAGGCGTTTCGTACACGAGCTGTCGGACCTCGTTGAGATTCTCGTAGCCCGCCAGGGTGATCGAGAAGCCATCCTTGCCCTTTTCGTCGAACACGCTCCAGTACGTGCCGCCCGGCTGGTTCAGCAACGCGCGGAGGCCCAGCTTTTCATCGCCAAATTCTTGAGTGAATCGCTTGCCGTCCGCGTTCACCCAGATCCCGTTGAAGTTGAAAGCTGCGAGTCCGCGTCTACCGCTCGGGTCGCGCGGGTCCGGCAGTCCGAGCACGTAGTTCCATTGATGGTCCAGACGTGACACGCTGCCGTTCACCTCTCGGACGAGTTCATGACCGGACCCGGTCGCGGAATGTGCGGCACCCACGAGCAGACGGCTCGGTCTTGGCAGCTCGGACGGCCAGTTGGCCAGCACCGTTTTAAGGTTGCTCTGAAATCCTCCCGTCGCGACGATCACGTTGCGCGCGCGAAGCTCGTGGCGCGTCCCGCGACGCAAATCACGGACTATGACACCAGTGACGCGACCGTTGCCGACGATCAGATCCTCGGCCATCGTTGCCCATCGGAATTGAATGTTCGGGTGCTGAAGGCATGCACGATAGATCGGTTCGACGAGGCCAAGCCCTTTGCCTCGGGTCAGGTGAAGCCGGGGGACGGAATTGGCGGCAGGACGTGCGAGGTTCTCGAAGGAGACGCCGAGATCGGTGAGCCAGTCATAGAGCCATTCCCGTGAGTCGCGCACGTAGGCGGCGACCCAGCGGGTGTCGTTGTCTTCCCCTCGGGCCAGAAAGTCCTTCTCGGCGAGCGTGGGTGAATCGGCAATCTTTCGTTGCTCCTGCAGTGGCGTGCCGACGATGGAGACCGCACCGTTCGACAGGATCGCGTGGCCGCCTCCGACCGTGGACATGTCGACGACGAGCACCGACGCGCCCCCATGCGCCGCTTCGAGCGCCGCGCTGAGGCCAGAGATGCCCGCTCCGATAATGAGCAGGTCAACCGATTCTTGCTTCCCCTGCGCAACGTGTGCAGGATTTCCGAGCGGCACGGCGCCCACCGAGAGCGCGATCGCAAGGGCGACCCGGCGACTCACCAGCCGACGATTACCGGTGAGTCTGGCAAAGCGACGATCGGTCGCCCGTGTGGCGATACTCATCGTCCGTTCTCCGCAGGCGAGGGCACAGTACGTTCATCGCCGGCGTCGGCAAGTGATTGTTGGACGAGACGTCGTATCTCTCGTGCCCTGAGTTGATCGGGTTGTTCACGCTCCTGGAGTGATACGATCGCGACCGGCATCTCGGGCGCGAGCACTTTCCTGATCGCGGCAGTTCCTTGTTGGCCGGCCGCATCACCGTCGAGCATCAGCATGACCCGGTCAAACCCTCGACCACGATGACCGTGCGCGCCTTCGTGGCGATTGCTTCATCGTCCCACGCGCGGCATAGGCTCGTGAAGATCGAGAGGTTAGTAATGGCTGCTGACAGGCATTACATCCCGGCGGCCGGCCGCGACTGGCGGCTGCCGCTGTACGACCCGATCGTGAAGCTGCTCGGCGGCGACAAGGCCAGGCGCGTGCTGGTCGAGCAGGCCCGGCTTCAACCGGCCGAGCAGGTGCTCGAGGTCGGCTGCGGCACCGGCTCGCTGCTGGTCTTCGTCAAACAGCTCCACCCTGACGTCGACGTGACGGGCCTCGATCCGGACCCAAAGGCCCTGGCGCGAGCGCAACGCAAGGCGGACGCCGCATCGATGACGATTCGGCTCGATCGAGGGTTCTCGGACGCGCTGCCGTACGAGGACACATCGTTCGACGTCGTCTTTTCTTCCTTCATGTTCCACCACCTGGAACGCGTCGACGAGAAGCTCGACACACTGCGTGAGGTGCGGCGGGTCTTGCGTCCTGCCGGGCGTCTGCACCTTGTCGATTTCACGCCCTCTGAGTCGGCGCGGAGAGGCATCCTGGGCCACCTGGGCCACTCTCATCTGCTGAGGGACAACGCGCCGTCCCGTGTCGTCTCACTCATGCGTGAGGCGGACTTTGCACGGGCGGAGGTACTCAGCCGCGGCAAGCTGCTCTTTGCCCGGCACACGGCGTACTACCGCGCCGATTAGACTGGCGTCTCGAGATTCAACGAGGAGGATCGATGCGCGTTGCGGTCGTTACTGGTGCCGCACAGGGAATTGGAGGGCGGATTGCGGAGGTACTCGCGGCACAAGGTTACGCGCTTGCGCTGAACGACTTGCGTTCGCCCTCCGACACGATGGCTACCGTTCGCGCGGCCGGCGCCGACACGATCGAGCTCGTGGGCGACATCTCGGACGAAACGGTCGTTGGCCAATTTGCCAACACCGTCCTCGCAAGGTGGGGATCGATCGACGTCCTCGTCAACAACGCCGGCATCAGCTGTATCGCCGCCGCCGAGCAGACGACGCTGGAGCAGTTCCGACGTGTGCTCGAGGTGAACCTGGTCGCGCCGTTTCTGATGGCCCGGGCGTTCGGTCAGGCCATGCTCGATCGGCGATCCGGCAGCATCGTCAACATTGCCTCGATTGCCGGCCTCGTCGGCATCGCAGAGCGAGCCGCGTACAACACGTCGAAGCACGGCCTGATCGGCTTCACCCGCACGCTGGCGGCGGAATGGGGGGCTCGCGGCGTGCGCTCGAACGCGGTGTGTCCCGGCTGGGTGAAGACGGAGATGGACGCGACTGACCAGGCCAGTGGTCACTATACCGATGGGGACATCACGTCCCGCATCCCGCTGGGCCGGTTCGCCACGCCAGACGATGTAGCGAAGGCGGTAGCGTTTCTGGCGGACCCGCTGCAGAGCGGGTTCGTGAATGGCGCGGCGCTGACGGTGGATGGCGGCTGGACGAGCGACGGGAGCTGGCAATCGCTGCGCGACCAGCAGCGCTGACGTTCGCGTTCGCACGGCAGAGGCTGTGGGACTGGTGCTGTAACGTTCGTGGGGGTGAGAGAGTCGGCGTCTCAGCGCCTGGATGCGCTGCGCGCGCCGCGCTTGCCGTGGTGCTGCCCGGGCGCTGTTGCGCCGCTCGCGCCAATGAGCCGTTCAACCGCCCACCGCGCGTGGATCGCCATCGCGGGATCGCCGTCGACCAGCGCCGACGCGGACGCACCGTCGTAGAGTACGACCAGCGCGCCAGTCAGCTCGTCGGCGGGCTTCAATCCCGCGTCGACGATCAGCCTTCTGACGAGATCGTGCAGCCAGGCCCGGTGCACGGCCATCGCGCGCTTCGCCGGGTGATCCGGGTCCGCGATCTCCGCGCTCATGGACTGCATCGGGCAGCCGCGGAACTTCGGACTGCCGATCCACGCGACGAGCAGATCGAAAAACAGCAGGAGTCTGCCCCGTGCATCGGTAGTAGATCGCTGCAGCTGTTCGTCGACGTGTGCCCGCCACTCGCCGATGCGCTTGTCGAGGCACGCCGCGACGAGTTCGTCCTTGGACTCGAAATGCGCGTAGAGCGAGGCCTTCGCAATCCCGGCTTCATCGATGACGCGCTGGATGCCCACCGCGCGCACGCCTTCCCGATAGAAGAGCTCGGACGCCGTCGACAAGAGGCGTTCCTGAACTCCTGCAGAGGCAGCGCCGCCACCCGCTGATTTGCCCATGACTTGACTATACAGACCGGTCAGTCTAGCATCAAGCGTTACGACTGAACCGACCGGTCGGTTCAGTCTGTTCCTTGGAGGCACTCATGGCTCTTCAGCTTGCGGGTATTACCGCTATCGTTTCCGGCGCCAACCGCGGCATCGGCCGGGCGCTCGTCGAGGCCCTCGTCGATCGCGGCGCGAGCAAAGTCTTTGCAGGCGCGCGGCGTCCCGACGCATTGGCCGACCTGATCACGCGCTTCGGCGATCGCATCGTTCCGCTGCGGCTCGACATCACTCGTCCTGGAGACATTCGCGCCGCAGCGGCGCAGGCAGACGATGTGCGGCTGCTCATCAACAATGCCGGCATCGTGGCGAAGTTCGGCGGCGACTTCACCGATGCGGGCTGGATTCCGGCGAGCCGCGAGGAATTCGAGGTGAACGTGGTGGGCACCTGGTCGCTGACGCAGGCGTTCGCACCCGTGCTGGCTCGCCAGCCAGGCTCGGCCATCGTGAACATCAGCTCGGTCGTCGGTCTCGTGGCGTTCCCTTCGGTCGCGTCCTACAGCGCGAGCAAGGCGGCGCTGCACTCGCTGACGCAGGCGACGCGCGCGCTGCTCGCACCGCAGGGCATTCGGGTGGTGGGCGTGTATCCGGGACCAATCGACACGGACATGGCCAAGCCGTTCGACGTCGCGAAGGCGTCGGCTTCCGAGGCAGCAGAGGCGATCCTCGACGGACTCGAGGCCGGTCGGGAAGAAATCTTTCCCGATCCGGTGGCGCGGCAGGTCGGCGAGCTGTTCCTGCGCGATCCGAAGGGACTCGAGCGGCAATTCGCACCGGTGCCAGTGCCCGTCGCGAAGCGCTAATCGCGCGGCACCCTGTCTCCGTCGTCGGGCGCCGCAGCCTGTGCCACAGCCGTGGCGCCCGACAGAGAGCCACGCGTCATCCCGGCGATATACAGATCCAGGCGACCGGCCCGGATAACATTCCAGCCAGCGGCGTTGGAGACGCGACATGAGCGACAGTCCAAATCCGGTGGTGACCTACGAGAGCTACCTGCACGTCGATGCGCTGCTCTCGCTGCAGAAGCCGCGATCGAGTCCTCCAGAGCACGACGAGCTGCTGTTCATCGTCATCCACCAGGTGTACGAGCTGTGGTTCAAGGAGCTGCTGCACGAACTCGATCACGTCGCGACGCTGCTTCGAAGCGACGAGCCGCATCGCGTGCGGCATACGCTGAAGCGGGTCCTCACCATCCTCAAGGTACTGGTCGCCCAGCTGGACATCCTCGAAACGATGACGCCGCTCGAGTTCCTGTCGTTCCGCGCCCGGCTTGAAGCGGCGAGCGGATTTCAATCGAACCAGTTCAGACAGCTCGAGTTCCTGCTCGGCGCAAAGAGTGCCGCGGCGGTCGCCCGGTTCCCCGACGGCAGCGCTGGCCGGCTCGCCTTGGAACGTCGGTATCGGGAGCCCACGGTGTGGGACGGCTTTCTTCACTATCTGTCGCGGGAGGGGTATCCCATTCCAGCGTCCCAGCTGACGCGCGACCCCACGCTGCCGCCGCAGGCGAATGCCGACGTGCAGCAGGTGCTCCTGGATGTGTACCGCCGCGATGTCAATAACGCGGAGCTGTGTGAGCGGCTCGTCGATCTCGACGAGGGCTTCGCCGAGTGGCGCTATCGTCACGTGCGCATGGTGGAACGTACCTATCGGAAGCAAGCCCGGCACCGGCGGATCACGCGGCGCGGAGTATCTGCGGACGACGCTCGGGGCGAATCTGTTTCCGGATCTCTGGGAAATACGCGCGCGGCTTTGACCGAGAGGCTCGCTCGGTGTCGTGTCGATCCGCGGATTACGCGGATTACGCGGATGATTACGACTGAATCACTCCTTACGATGATGGTCCGAGGCGACCGAAGAACAGCTCCGTGTCGTACTCCATACGCACTCGCCCGTTCTCCTGGTGGGTGTCGAAGATCTCCTGAAGCACGGCCACCATTCGTGCGTAGTCTGGATGTGCCGGACCCGGCGCGTACGACGACGACAAGAGCCGCCCCAGAAGCCCGTCGTAGTCGAGCGTCTGCGCGGTGAAGAACACGCGCGACTCAAAGGCGCCTCCAAAGAACGCCTGGAGCACTGACGCGCCAACCTTCCGGTGCTGGACCTGCGCGTAGTCCGTGCCGAACTGCTTCAGCAGGCGCTCGTACGCCCCGAGAAACGGCGTGCCCTCGGAACGGCGGGTGTTCCAGAAGAGCGCGACCTTTCCAGCCGGCCGCAGGATGCGGAGTAACTCGGCCCGCGTCTCGGGCACGGAGAACCAATGGAAGGCTTGTCCCGCGGTCACGACGTCGACGCTGCGATCGGCTAGCGTCGTCGCTTCGGCGCGGCCGACAACGCTGCGGAATCGCGGCTCCTGCCCGAGCCTGGCTTCGGCCGCTCGCCTCATCTCGGCATTCGGCTCGACGGCGAAAACGGTGCAGCCGGTGCCGAGGAGTAATGCCGTCGAGATGCCCGTCCCAGATCCGATATCAGCCACGATGGATGCTGGCGACACCCCGACCTCGTGCACAAGCGCGTCGCGGAGCGCATTGGGGTACGTCGGACGACACCGAACATAGTCCGCGACGCGATCGGAGAACCGAGCCGTCGAATCAAGGCCATTCATGGCAATCTCTGCGAGAATAAACGATTGAGCCCATCCGCGGCCTCCGCGTCGACAGGCTTATAATCTGCAGATCCACCGTGTCTCCGTTCTTTGCCCGCGGCACTCGACGGCACGTCCTCGGGGTGATCGTCGCATCCCTCGTGATCGCCATGGCCTGCGGACGCCGGGCCCCCGAGGTCGCCGGCGTGCCCGCGGTCGTGGATTTCAATTTTCACGTGAAGCCGATCCTGTCGGATCGGTGCTTCAAATGTCATGGACCGGACGAACGCGCACGAAAGGCGTCGCTCCGGCTGGACCGCAAGGACGTCGCATTCGGCACGCTGCCTTCCGGGCACCGTGCCATCGTGCCAGGGAGCCTCCGGCGAAGCGAGCTCGTCGCGCGCATCCTCAGCACCGACCCGAAATTCATGATGCCGGCGCCGGAATCGAACCTGTCGCTCACCGACTTCGAGAAGGCCGTGCTCGTGCGCTGGATCGAGCAGGGCGCCGACTGGAAGCCCCACTGGTCATTGATTCCGCCACGCAAGCCTGCTGTCCCGGCAGTGCGGCAGACCTCGTGGCCTCGTGGCGATCTCGATCGCTTCGTGCTCGCGACGCTCGAATCGAAGGGCCTCGAGCCATCGCCGGAGGTGTCACGTGAGACGTGGCTGCGCCGCGCCACCCTTGATCTGACCGGGCTGCCGCCCACGCTGGAAGCGATCGATGCCTTCGTGGCGGATCGCTCGTCGGATGCCTACGAGAAGGTCGTCGATCGTCTGCTCGCGTCTCCTGCCTACGGCGAGCAGATGGCCGCCGAATGGCTCGACGTCGCGCGCTACGCCGATTCGCACGGCTATCAGGACGATGGCATGCGCCAGATGTGGCCGTGGCGCGACTGGGTCATCTCCGCATTCAACCGGAACTTGCGGTTCGACACGTTCATCACCTGGCAGCTGGCCGGCGATCTGCTCCCGCAGCCGTCGCAGGAGCAGCGGCTCGCCACCGGCTTCAACCGCAATCACATGCAGACGCAGGAAGGCGGCGTCGTCCCGGAAGAGTACCGGACGGAGTACGTCGTCGACCGCGTGAACACCTTCGGGCGCGCGTTCCTCGGGCTGAGCGTCGAGTGCGCACGGTGCCACGATCACAAGTACGACCCGATCACGCAGAAGGAGTTCTACCGGCTCTACAACTTCTTCAACAACAACAACGAGACGGGCCAGATTGCCTACTCGGGCGTGCCGAGTCCGACGGTGCTGCTCGTGGACGACGAGGCGCGCGCGAAGCTGGATCGGCTGCGCGCCGAAGCCGCACGCCTCGAGCGCGAGATCGCAGCGCTCGGATCGAGTCCTGGTTATGCGACCTGGATCGCGAAGGGCGAGGCGAGCCGTCTGACGATCGCGGGCATCCCCGGTCTGGTGACCTATCTGCCGCTCGACGGCAGCCGCACCGGGCACGAGATGACGAAGCCCGAGCCTGGCTCGAAGGAGAAGCCCGAGCGCGTCGAGTATCGCGCCTACGAGAACCTCGCGCCAGGCGCGAAGTCGGCGCGGCTCGGCGGCGACAAGGATCGAGTGCCGCGGACGGTGGCCGGGCATGTCGGCCGGGCGCAGGAGCTGGTGGGCGACAGCCACATCGAGGCGAAGGACACACGCACATATTTCGAGCGCAACGACTCCTTCGCCATCAGCCTGTGGCTGCGCATCGATCGGAAAGGCGCGACCGGACCGGTCCTGACACGATCCGGAGGCTTGTTCGACGGGAATCGCGGCTATGAGATCATCCTCCGCGCCGACGGCACGTTCAGCGCCGCCCTGAATCACGTCTTTCCCGACAACTCAATCGAGATCGAGACGACGCGCTCGCTCGCTCCTGGGGACTGGCATCACCTGGCGCTCACGTACGACGGGTCGAGCCGCGCACGCGGCCTCCACCTGTTCTTCGACGGACAGCTCGCACCGAGCCACGTCGTCGTCGACAACCTGCACCAGAGCATCCTCAAGAGCGGCGACAAGAAGAAAGAGTCGTGGGTCGGCAACCCACCGCTGCGGATTGGTCGGCGGCACGACGAGACGCTGCAGGACGTCACCGTCGACGAGCTTCGCGTCTACGACCGGCAGCTGACGACGTTCGAAGTGCAGACGCTGGCTGGCGCCGAGGATGCCCTTGGCGCGGCGTTGCGGCGTCCCGAATCCTCACGTACTGAATCCGAACGCGCGGCGCTCATCGAGTACTACGTCGAGCGCGTCTCGTCCGGTTTCGCGCCGCTCTCGAAATCGCTGTCGACCGCTCGCGGCAAACAGAACGAGATCCTGACGTTTCTGCCGGAGGTGATGGCGATGCGCGAGCTGCCCAAGCCGCGACCGACATTCGTCCTCGCCCGGGGCGCGTACGATGCACCGACCGAGCGCGTCACACCCGGAACCCCGCACGCGATCAGCGACTTCCCGAGCACGCTACCGCAGAATCGGCTCGGCCTGGCACGCTGGCTCCTCAGCCCGCACCATCCGCTGACCGCGCGCGTCATCGTCAATCGCTACTGGGCGATGTTCTTTGGCCGCGGCCTCGTCGCCACGCTCGCCGATTTCGGCAATCAGGGACGTCTGCCCTCTCACCCGCAGCTCCTCGACTGGCTGGCCACGACGTTCGTCGATTCGGGATGGAACTTGAAGGCGCTGCAGAAACAGATCGTCCTGTCCGCGACATACCGGCAGGCGTCGACGCTCGATCCGAAGCGCCTGGAGCAGGATCCTGCCAACGAGTGGCTCGCACGCGGACCGTCCTATCGCCTGGCAGCGGAACAGATTCGCGACAGTGCGCTGGCGGCGAGCGGACTGCTGGTTACGAAGATCGGCGGACCGAGCGTGTATCCCTACCAGCCGCCGGGCTTGTGGGAAGCGCTCGCGACGCGGAACGCGACGAAATACGAGCAAGGGCACGGCGCCGATCTCTATCGCCGAAGCCTGTACACCGTCTGGAAGCGGTCGTCACCGCCACCGTCCGCGATTAGCTTCGACGCGGCCGAACGGCTGTTCTGCACCGTCAACCGGCAGCGAACCAACACGCCGCTGCAGTCGCTGGTGCTGCTGAATGACCCGCAGTACCTGGAAGCGGCGCGGGTTCTGGCGGAGCGGATGATTCGGGCAGGTGGTAGTCAGACGCGCGATCGCGTCACGTTCGCGTTCAGGCTGCTCACGAGCCGGCGTCCCGACCAGAAGGAGCTCGAGCTGCTCGACACCTTGTATGCGGACATGCGCCGCGAGTACACGCGCGATCGGCGGGCGGCCCTGAAGCTGCTGTCCGTCGGCCAATACAAGCGCCATCCCTCGCTCGATCCGGGTGACGTCGCGGGCGCCACGATGGTGGCCACAACGATTATGAACTTCGACGAGGCGGTTTATAAACGATGACGATGCCCAAGCTAAAGCTTGGGCCTACGTACTAAAGCTTGGCCTACGTACGCCGCATTCGTACGTATTCGTACGTAGGTCGCCGCAGTCGTACGTAGGCCCGAGCTCTAGTAGCCGCATTCGTACGTAGGCCCGAGCTTTAGCTCGGGCAGACAGGCAAGCATTCGTACGTAGGCCCGAGCTTTAGCTCGGGCAAGACAGGCAAATCATCATGCGCGAACTCGACGACCTCAAATACAACTGCACGCGCCGGCATTTTCTGTCACGCACGAGCCTCGGCATCGGCGCGGTCGGCCTCGCCTCGCTGTTCGATCCAGCCATCCTGTCCGGAGAGACCGGTCCGGAGCCAGGTGACGCAAACGGACCACTGCTGAAAGCCACGCACTTCGTGCCGCGCGCCAAGCGCGTGATCTACCTCTTTCAGAGCGGCGGGCCATCCCAGCTCGAGCTGTTCGACTACAAGCCGCTGCTGCGCAAAATGAACGGCGAGGAGCTGCCGGCTTCGGTGCGCATGGGGCAGCGCTTGACCGGCATGACCGCCTTCCAGCGTTCGTTCCCGATCGCCGGTTCTCAGTTCGAGTTCGCGCGACACGGGGAGTCGGGGACGTGGGTGAGCGAGCTGCTGCCTCACACCGCGAAAATCGTCGACGAGCTGTGCGTCGTCAAGTCGATGCATACCGAGGCGATCAACCACGATCCAGCGGTGACTTTCTTCCAGACCGGATCGCAACAGGCAGGTCGCCCGTCGATCGGTGCCTGGATGTCGTACGGCATCGGATCCGACAACAGCAACCTGCCGGCGTTCATCGTCCTGCTTTCGCGCGCGCGCGAAGGGGACCAGCCGCTTTATTCGTGGCTGTGGGGCAGCGGATTCCTGCCCTCGCAGCATCAGGGCGTGCAGTTCCGCGGCGGCAAGGATCCGGTCCTCTATCTGTCCGATCCGGACGGCATGAGCCGGACGACGCGCCGGCGGATGCTGGATACGCTGCGCGCCCTCGAGACGCACGAGCACGCGAAGGTGATGGATCCAGAGATCAACGAGCGCGTTGCGCAATACGAGATGTCATATCGGATGCAGGCGGCGGTGCCCCAGGCGATGGACCTGAAGGACGAGCCCGACGCGATCTTCGATCTCTACGGGGCCGATGCGCGGAAGCCCGGCACGTTTGCCGCCAACTGCCTGCTCGCCCGCCGGCTGGCCGAGCGGAATGTGCGGTTCATTCAGCTGTATCACCAGGGCTGGGACCAGCACGGCGATCTGCCGCCAGACATCCAGATCATGACGAAGTCAGTCGATCAGGCATCGGCGGCACTGGTCATCGACCTGAAGCAGCGCGGCCTGCTCGACGATACGCTCGTGATCTGGGGCGGCGAGTTCGGCCGTACGAACTACTCCCAGGGCAAGCTGACCAAGGACAACTACGGCCGCGATCACCATCCCCGGTGCTTCAGCGTCTGGATGGCGGGCGCGGGCGTGAAGAAGGGCTTCTCGTACGGTGAGACGGACGAGTTCGGCTACAACATCGTCCGCGATCCGGTGCACGTGCACGACTTCCAGGCTACGCTCCTCTATCTGCTTGGCATCGACCACGAGAAGCTGCTGTTCAAGCACCAGGGCCGCCGTTATCGGCTGACCGACGTCCATGGACAGGTGGTGAAGGATCTGCTCGCGTGAACGAGCTGGCGCTCTTCCTCGGGCGCTTCCATCCTGTCCTCGTTCACTTCCCCATCGTCCTGCTGCTCCTCGCCGCGGCACTCGAGCTGCGCGCCTGGTGGACGTCGAGACCCGTGCGTGGAGGCGGGACTTCAGCCCCGCGACCGAGTGTGCCTGACGGCGGCAGGACACCGCTGCTTGCGGCGAGCGCGGTCGCAGCGCTGATTGCCGCCAGCGCCGGCCTGTTGCTCGGCGGCAACGGCGGCTACGCCGGGGCGGCGTTCGATTGGCACCAGCGATTCGGCGTGCTCGTCGCCTGCGGCGCCGTGCTGACGTTCGCTGCCCGGATAGTCGCGCGCCGTTCCTCTCGCCACGCCTCGACGATTGTCTACCGGTCTCTCCTGAGCGCGACCGCGATCGTGCTGATCGTCGCCGGCCATCTCGGCGCGACGCTGACGCACGGCGAGGGCTATCTCACCGAGCACGCGCCGGCACCCGTGCGCGGACTCCTCTCGCAGCTCTTCGGCGGTGCACAGACGGCACCGCGCGTCGTGCGTCCCGATCAGGCCGTGGCCTATGCCACGCTCATTCGACCGATCCTGGAGACGCGCTGCGTGAAGTGTCATGGCGCCGACAAGACCGAGGGGAAGCTGCGGCTCGACACGCCGGAGGGAATCCGAAAGGGCGGCGAAGATGGCTCGGTGATCGTCCCTGGCCGGGGTGCTGACAGCATTCTCGTGCGTCGAATCTGGCTGCCGACCTCTCACAAGCAGGCGATGCCGCCCCGCGGCAACCAACCGGTGCCTGCCGCCGATGCCGCGCTGATTCGCTGGTGGGTCGATCAGGGCGCGTCGTTCGATCGCAAAGTCTCGGAGCTCGAGATTGCGCCTGACGTACAACCCGCGATCGAGGCCGTGATTGGTCCGCTGGAGCCCGGCGGGCCGACGCTGCCGGCCGTGAACGTCGGCGCGCCCGATCGGCAGGCCGTCGCCGCCGCGACGCGCCTTGGTGTCACCGTCGTTCCACTCGCCAGCAGCGTGAACTTCATCGAGCTGCACTGCACGAACGCCGGTTCGCGGTTTGGCGACACAGAGATGGAGGCGCTGCGGCCACTTGCGGCGCAGACAGTGTGGCTGGATTTGAGCGGCACGGCCATCACCGACGCAGGTCTTGCGACGGTCGCACAGTTCAAGAACCTGACGCGGCTGCACCTCAATCGAACCAAGGTCTCCGACGCTGGCCTGGAGCAGCTGACCGGGCTGCAGCAGCTTGAATACCTCAATCTCTACGGGACTGGCGTGACCGACGCGGGCCTGCAGTCGCTGACGGCGCTGACGAAGTTGCGAACGCTTTACGTCTGGCAGACCGGCGTCACGGAAAACGGTTTGGAGCGGCTGCGGACAGAATTGCCGCGTCTCGACGTCGAAGCGGGTCTCGCCCTGTCGTCGTCGCGGACGCCGTAGCCGTCACGGGCGCGGCCCTGGGTCACGAACTGACACGGATTGCGGTTGTCACGGACAGACACGGACGGTCGCGGATCAAGGCTGTCACGGACGGACACGGACGTTCACGGATTCAGCCGTCACGGACGTACACGGACGTTCACGGATTCAGGCTGTCACGGACGGACACGGACGTTCACGGATTCAGGCTGTCACGGACGGACACGGACGTTCACGGATTCACGTGCCCGCGATTCTCGAGCATCTAGGGTTCGGACACAAGGTCGACACGAATCAGCACTGGATTGCCAGACGACGTCTTTGGAGAGGAGTCTGACACGTGGCGAAAAGACAGGCCCGACGACGCGCGACGGTTCCCTCTGTGGATGACTCAGACGGCCTTGTCGTCTACGTTCACGGCGTCGGCCGGCATCCCGCGCCCGACGCCTTGAAGCTCGAATGGGATCTGGCGCTATTTGGACGCGAGCGCGGCACGGCGACGCGGATGGCCTACTGGTCCGATATCGTCCATCCACCAACACGAAGGACGGTGAGGTCCGCCAGCGCATCGGACGACCTTCGGACGGATGCGATTCTTGCCGAGGCGGGAATCAGGGCGACCAACAAACGCGCCCGAGCGTTTGTCGACAACCTTCGGCGTGCGTATGGATTCGAGGAAAGTCGCGTCGGCAGCGGCACGCAGAAGAAGGTTTTGCCGCTACCCGGCTTCGTCCGAGAACCCGTCTCGCGTGCCTTCCTCAAGCAGTTCATCGCTGACACGGCCGCGTATTTCTTCGACGACAAGAAGCGGGCGGCAATTCGCCAGCGGTTCAGAGATTTGCTCCCTGGGCCTGGTGTCCCAGTGACTGTCGTTGCGCACAGCCAGGGCTCGATCGTGGCGATCGAGGTGCTGGCGCTCGTCCCGAAGATCAATGTCGTGAAGCTGGTGAGCATCGGGTCGCCGCTCGGCCTGCAGGAAGTGCAGGACTTCCTCGACGTTCAGCCTCGGCGGAAGCCGTTTTACACGCCAACCTGCATCGAACGATGGGACAACTTTGCCGACCCGCTCGATCCGGTCGCCCTCGATAAGGGCCTCGCCACCGAATTCACGCTCGCCCCGGGTTCCACCAACGTGCCACGACTGGTGACGCCGATCCGGGACGCCCTCATCGTCAACGCGCGGACGTTCACGCTTCGTAACTTCAATCCGCATTCGGCCGTCGGCTACCTGTCACATCCAAAGGTGCGCCGCAGTGTCTATGAATCGACCAATTTCGATCCGATGGCCCGCTTCGTCGTTGCCCGGGACGTCGCCGAGGCGCTTGCGCAGGATGCGCGCCATCCGGTTTTGATCGAGATCCTCGAACCGGGGTACCCCGCAGTCGCGGAAACACCGGCCGCGCACGCCGATCGCGAAGCACAAGCGGCGCCCTCTCTGTCGGCTCGGATCAAGCGGGCGGCTGACGACCTCGAATCGCTCGTCGAGAGAGCCGCGCTCGAGGCGGGGGCTTCCGCGAAAGCGGCGCGGGAGCAGGTGGACGCCGCAAGAATTGATCCGCTCCGTCGTTTCGTTGCCGCGCATCTCAATCCTCTGGAGCTCCGGCGGGTCGCGCACGAACACCGCCAGTTCAATGTCTACGCGGTCTGGCGGAGTGCAGCCAAGAAAAAGCTGCTCAATCGATCCCGAAGCGTGCTGCAGGCGGACGCCGCGCGCGAGAGCTACGCTGCGAGGGGCAGAGGAATTCGCTGGGCCGTGCTCGATACGGGCGTCAGATCTGATCATCCGCATTTCGCCATGTCTGGCCGCACGCAGTCGCGGATCACGGCGATCTGGGATTGCACCAAGCGTGGACGGCCGCGCCGCCTTCCCGCCGATGACGATCGAGACGGTCACGGGTCGCACGTCGCGGGGATCATCGCCGGCACTTCAGGTGATGGCGTGTACTCGGGCGTCGCTCAGGAGGCGGAGCTCGTCGTCTACAAAGTCCTCAACGACCGCGGTGAGGGTGAGGACGCGTGGATTATCAAGGCACTGGATCACATCGCAGAGCAGAACGAGAACAACGCGCACCTCGCGATTCATGGCCTGAATCTCAGCCTCGGCGGCCCGTACGATTCCACAGTGTACGGGTGCGGCTTCACGCCGATCTGCCAGGAGCTGCGACGGGCCTGGCGCTCTGGCGTCGTGGTTGTCGTCGCCTGTGGCAATGAAGGGCAGCTCGAGGTGCAGACGAGTGACGGCGATGTCGAGATCAACACGCCGATGTCCATTGGCGATCCCGCCAATCTCGAGGACTGCATCGCCGTCGGCTCGGTCAACGCAGACCGCCCGCATCTGTATGGTGTGTCGGCCTTCTCGTCGCGCGGGCCGACGTCGGACGGGCGCTCGAAGCCGGACGTCGTTGCGCCGGGCGAGCGCATCACCTCCGTCAACGCCCGTTTTCGTGGAACCCGGAATCTTTACCGCGTCGAGAGCGGCACGAGCATGGCCGCTCCACACGTCTCCGGGCTATTGGCGGCCTTTCTGTCGGTGCGGCGGGAATTCATCGGCCGGCCGGATGAGGTGAAGAAGATCCTTCTGGACACCTGCACGGATATCGGCCGAGATCGTCAGCACCAGGGACGAGGAATTCCAAACCTGATGAAGATGTTGTTGAGCGTCTGAACGTCCAGCGATGAACTGACACGCAGGATTACTCTGAACGCCCTTCGGCAACTACCACGAGAGGCGTACGGATCGTCACGCGCAGACCGAATCGATCGGCGAGCGCGGCGAGATCCGACACCGATCCGGAGGCTGGATACTGGTAGACGAGCAGAAAATCACTCCACTGTCGAATCTCTCCGATGATCTGCCGCGCCCGTGCCTCCGACACTTCGAGCAGCCGGTTGATGCTCAGCATGACGAGTCGATAGTGCCGGCGAAGCGCGGTGAGCTCCTCGGCGGCGCGCATGTCGCCGATCCGAAAATTTGCCGCAAAGTCGGGCAGCACCGTCCGTGCGTGGGCGACGCGCTCCCGGTGGACGTCGATGCCGAACGGGGTGGCGCGCTTTCCCGAACGCTCCCACACCTTTTTCAGCAACATCGCATTCCCGCATCCCAGGTCGAGCACGTCTCCGCCGTGGTCGAGCAATTCCGCGGCTACCTCCAAGAGTGGCGCATGCGCCTCGTCCATGCTCGCCTCCGAGGCAAAGCCGTTGTCGGTGTGTCGCCAGGACCGATCAGGCGCATGAAGCGCGAGTGGTTGCGGCGCCGCCGTCTGTGATGCAGACGCTCGGTACGGGAATCGCAAGCCGTTGGCGCCTTCCGCTGGATAGGACGTGCCGGATCGCCGAACCTCGTACTTCAGACTCGTGGCGTCCGTCCGCGTCGAGATCTTCAGGATGGGAGATCTGATCTCGGCGATGCCGTGGAGCGCCGACCACTCGACCGGCCACGACAGAACGTCCCGCACCCACGACATTTCCACAGCGAATCCCGCGCGTACGCCGATGTCATTGAGCCGATGTCATTGAGTTGATCGATGGTCGAGGTGGCTCACCTCACCTCAACTCAACTCTATCCGTATCCGCGTATCCGTGGGAAAATCCGCGTAGTCCGTGACGTGTCTGAATGTCCGCGTAGTCCGTCGCGTGTCTGCTCCGCGGAGTCCGTGACTTCGACGCGACTCACTCCGACAGCAAGCGCGTCAGCGTCGGAGACATCGCCTCAACCCACATCGCGTATCCCTTCGCCGTCGGGTGAAGGTAGTCGTACATGACCTCCTCGGAGATCGTCCCGTCCGCCTGGATGAACGTCTTTCCGATATCGAGATAAGTCACGTTGTTCGTGCCATTCAGTCCGGCAATTCTCTCGTTGACGGCTGCGACCTTGGCGCGGGTTGCGTCGGGCGTCTTGCCGCGCGGGAAGATCCCGAGCAGCAGAAGGCGCGTGGTTGGCGACCGCCGGTGGAGCTCGTCGCAGATCGCCCTGATGCCAGCGGCAATCTCGTCGACCGAGTTCAGGTCCATGTTGTTGGTCCCGATCATCACGACCACCACTCTCGGGCGCACGTCGTCGAACTCGCCGTGCGTGAGCCGCCAGAGCACGTTCTCGGTCCGATCCCAGCCGAAGCCAAGATTCACGACGTTCCGCCCGGAGAAGAACCGATCCCATTCCGCCACGCCAGTTCGCCGGCCGCCAACTGGCTCGCCGCCCCAGAAGTGGGTGATCGAGTCGCCCAGCATCACGATTTCCGGCCGGCGGCGCTTCATCAGCTCGAGACAGGCGGCGTGACGCTCGGCCCAGTCGTAGATCTGCCAGTCGCGGTTCTGCGTCACTGGCACGAGCGTCGATGGTCTGCGGGCGGCCGCGCCCGGCGCTTCGCGGACGGTGATCTCGCCTACCGGCGTGCCGTCTGCCCCAAACGTGCGCGCCTTCAGCGTGTAGCCTGGCGGCAGCTTGACAGGCGCGAGCCACACACCGGCACTTCGATCCGGATCGCTGCCATCGATGGTGTAGCGAACGACAGCGCCTGGCGGCGGAGCTTCGAGAACGAGCAGTCCGTCCGCACGAGCGCGGATGACAGGCGCCTGAACGGCGGCGGCCGCGATCGTCGTGAACACTGCCGCGGCAAGGAGGAGCCGTCTGACGACGTGACGTAGTGTCATAGTGGGGCGTTGGGATTACATCATGGAAAGGAGTCTAGGGATGACTCGTCGATCGCTTATGACGTCTGTGGCTGCCCTCGCTGCGCTTGCCCGCGTGTCAACCGTTCGCGCGGCAGAAGGATCGGCCAGGAAGGTGTTCGAACACGATCTGCCGAACGTGTCGATTGATGGCTGGAGTGTGACGGCCGTCGAGGTGTCGTATCCTCCGGGCGGGGCCTCCGGTGCGCATCGGCATCCTGGCATCACGATCGCCTACGTGCTCGAGGGCGAGATCCGGTCGAAGGTCGGCGACGAGCCCGAGCGCACCTACGGCGCTGGCCAGATGTTCCTGGAAACGCCAGGACAGCTTCACGCCGTATCGCGCAATGCCAGCGACGCGCAGCCGGCAACGCTCCTTGCCGTGCTCCTCAGCGAAAAGGGCAAACCCACAACGCTGCCAGCCGACTGATTGACGAGCAGGAACGACGCCAACCGCTTGGGCATCGGTGGTCTAGTTCATTCAGGTAAGTGATTTGCCCAGCCGGTCGGACTAGGATCGGCGGCGCTCGACAGAAACCGCGATCCGGAGCACGCCATGACCATTCCCACCGAACCTGTTGGCAGCATTCCTCGACCTCCGGAGCTCATCGCGGCGTGGGGCGACCTGCAATCGGGGCGTATCAATGCGGATCGCTTCAACGAGATTGCCGACTCGGCGCTCGTCGACACGATCCGCCGCTTCGAGGAAACCGGCTCGCCCGTCATCACCGACGGCGAGCAGACGAAGTCGAGCTTCGCCACGTACCCGCTCGACGGCGGGTCGGGTCTGGCGCCTGATGGCGTCGTCGTGCCGTTCCAGGATGGACACACACGGCAGTTGCCACGGTTGACGAGGGGACCGTTCCGCTACGCGACCCACGCGGTCAAATACCTGAACAGAGCCAGGCAGCTGACGACGATGCCGGTGAAGCAGGCGGTCATCTCCTCGTCGGCGCTCAGCCTGCTCTATCCGCAGGCGGGCATCGACGGCTACCCCCGCGACACGTTCATCGACGACCTGGTCAGCGAAGCGGCAGCAGACATTCGGCAGTGCCTGGCGGCGGGCGCCGACTCCGTGCAGATCGACTTCACGGAAGGCCGGCTTTCCTTGAAGCTGGATCCGAGCGGCGGCCTGCTGGACCAGTTCATCGCCTTGAACAACCGGGTCCTCGATGGCTTCTCGGATAGCGAGCGGCGGCGAGTCGGGGTTCACACCTGCCCTGGCGGCGATCGCGACTCAACCCATAGCGCCGACGTGGACTACGCCGGATTGCTGCCGGCGCTCTTTCGGCTGCGCGCAGGCCGCTTCTACGTGCAGCTCGCCAGCGAGCGCGACCCGGCGCGTGTCCTGAAAATCATTCGCGACCACCGGCAGTCGGATCACATCGTCTTTGTCGGCGTCACGGATCCCATCAATCCCGAGATCGAAACGCCGACGCAGGTGCGAGATCGCGTGCTGCGTGCCGCGGAGCACATTCCCGTGTCGTCGCTGGGAACGACGGACGATTGCGGTTTCTCGCCGTTTGCGGACGATGTGTCGACGTCGCGTGATATAGCGTTCGGGAAGATCAGAGCGCGAGTGGAGGGTTCGACGCTGGCTGCGCAGGCGCTCGGCGTCGGCTGAGCGACGTTTCGACGCGCAATTTGACGTATCGTGATGCCATCAATGGCTCAGAGATACGTCATTTCAATTGCTGCTGCGTCGATCTGCCTTGCCATGACCGCGGGCCTGTCGGCGCAGACGACCGTTGTGCGGCCCACGGAAATCAACGAGATCCTCGTCAATCCCGGCATGGGAATCGAGACGTTTCAGCGCTTCAATGGCCAACCGTTGAACGATGGCGTGCGATGGTCGGAGGTCGGGCCGGAGAAGGCTGCGGCGGATGCCACGACCGTCGACTTTCCGGCGTCGAGCGTCGCCTACCTGCGCTGGTTCTGGTCGCAGATCGAGCCGGAGCGTGGCTCTTACCGCTGGGCGATCATCGATGACGCGCTGGCGGAAGCGCGCAAGCACGGCCAGCGGCTCGCAATTCGGATCATGCCGTACGACGACAAGCATGCGATGCCGGAGTGGTACATCAAGTCAGGGGCAAAGCGCGCAAATGCCGCGAGCGACAAGGACGGCGAGATCTGGTCTCCCGATGCCGACGATCCGGTCTACGCCAAGTCCTGGAACGCGCTCGTGGTCGAAGCCGGCAAGCGGTACGACGGGCACCCCGATCTCAATCATGTGGACGTCTCAACGGTGGGGTATTGGGGCGAAGGCTGGGGACCGTACCTACCGAGCTGGCAAGTCCAGCAGCAGCTGATTGACACGTACTTCACAGCGTTCCCGCGGACGCCCCTGCTGATGAACTTCGACGCGTTGCCGGCGCTGAAGTACGGCGTGACACGTGGAGCCGGATGGCGGCTCGACTGCTGGGGCGACATGGGCGCGCCCGGCCGGACCTTCGCTCACATGAAGGATTTCTATCCTCAGCAGCTCGCGCGCGGCGGGCTGCAGGACGCGTGGCGCACGCATCCGGTCGCGCTCGAGACGTGCTGGGTGCCCGAACAGTGGTACCAATGGAAGTTCCCGCTGAAGCCGATTCTCGACCAGGCGCTGCGGTGGCACGCGTCGACGATCAACATCAAGTCGAGCCGCATCCCGGCGGAGTGGCGGCCTGCCTTCGACGAGTTTCAGAAGCAGATCGGCTACCGGTTCGTCTTGAAGCGGTTCGAATATCCTGCACGCGTCACCCGCGGCGCGCTGGCGCCAATCGCGATGTGGTGGTTCAACGCCGGCGTCGCACCGGTCTACCAGCGATACACGCTGGCCCTCACAATCGGCGACACGCTGATCCCGCTCGACGCGGACGTTACGCAATGGCTACCTGGTGATTCGGTCGTCGAACACCCGATCGCCGTGCCACGAGATTTGGCTGCGGGCCGATATCCTCTGCGAGTGGCCCTGCTCGATCCGGTGACGCGGCGCCCCGCGATCCGCCTCGCCATCGAAGGACGCCGAGACGATGGGTGGTACGAGGTTGGCGAGGTCGTCGTCGAATGACTGGCAGAATCGGCGCTGGGGATCCGAAGTACGACCGCGTGATCCGGAAGCAGTTCAACAAGCGGTTCCGGGCGCAGCCCGACTACGTTCGTCTGATCGGCTCGACAGACGACGCGATCGCGGCGGTAACCGAAGCCGTCAGTGAAGAACGGCGCATCGTCGCGACCAGCGGCGGCCACTGCCTCGAGGGCCGCATAGCAGAGGAGCAGCAGGTGCGTTAGACTGGCGCGGCTTCGCGTGCGTAGTACGTAGGCCCAAGCTTTAGCTTGGGCACACCGCCGCGTCTTGCCCGAGCTAAAGCTCGGGCCCACGTACTTGCCCGAGCTAAAGCTCGGGCCCACGTACTTGCCCGAGCTGAAGCTCGGGCCCACGTACTTGTCCGAGCTGAAGCTCGGGCCTACGTACGACATGAGCGTGGAGACACCAATGACCAAGACTGCTGTCGTGATTCTCGCGATGTTGATGTGTCCAGGTATGGCGCGGGCGCAAGGATCGGACGACAAGACCATCAGCCAGGTGCTGGAAGGCGACGTCGCGAGGATCGAGGGCGAGCTCGTCCCGGCGGCCGAAGCGATGCCCGAGGACAAATACGGCTACGCGCCGACGAACGGCGAATTCAAGAACGTGCGGACGTTTGCCGCACAGGTCAAGCATGTCGCGGCGGTGAACTACATCGTCGGCGCGGGGATCCTCGGCGAAAAGGCCCCGGTGGACACGGGCGGCGAAAGCGGGCCCGCCAGCATGACGTCGAAGGCCGACATCGTGGCGTTCGCGAAGCAGTCGTTCGCGTACGCGCACAAAGCCGTGGCGTCAATCACGCCGCAGAACGCCACGCAGGCCGTGCAAAGCCCGTTCGGCAGTGGGAAGACCACGAGGCTGGGTCTGGCCAACGTCTTCACGTGGCACGGCTACGATCATTATGGCCAGATGGCCGTCTATCTCCGCTCGAACGGCATCGTCCCGCCAGCGAGCAGGGGACAGTAGCGCAGCTCGGGTGGAGCGAACGTGGCCCGAGCTTTAGCTCGGGCAATTCAGTAAGCGCCGCACACGACTGTCTTGCCCAAGCTAAAGCTTGGGCCTACGTACGTCAGCTTGGGCCTACGTACCTCAGCTTGGCCTACGTACGCTGCTTGCTACTCCTGCGGCTCGACCTGAAATTGCTCTAGTTTTCCGTCTGGCGTGACGAACGTCGTCGCGACCACCGTCTTCTCGCCGCATCGAATCCGGTACGCGACAAATGTCATCCCGCCGCGCAGCGAGCGTGATTGCTCAGCGAACTCGGTCGGCGCGCCGAGGGGTCCAAGACTCGTGGCGAAGTCCTTCAGCGCAGTGTCATCGAAGTACGCGTTCGCGTTGTCGGTGAAAAGCGACCGGTCGATCTGTCCCTTTTGCAGGCCAAGGAAAACCGAGCGTGCGCGCTCCAGCATGCGGGCTCGGTCGGCATGCATCGAGTCGAAGAGCAGGCTGGACACGCGAGCAGCGATCTGACTCGATGCGCTGGACGCATCGAGGTTCACCAGAGCGATGACCGCCGCGCGATCGTCCGGATAGACCAGGTTCTGCGCGGTAAAGCCCGACACCTCGCCGCCGTGGGAAATCACCCTGCGGCCGCCGCTCATTTGCACCGACACCCCGAGTCCGTAGCGCGTGCCGGCACCGTTCTTCAAAGGCACGTCTGTCTGCATCTCGCGGTAGGACGCCGGCCGCAGCACGGTCTGATCGATCATCGAGACGTCCCAGCGCGCCAGGTCCTCGGCCGTCATCGCCAGCTCCCCCGCCGCGAACAGCCAGCCCTTGCCCTCCTTGGGGGCCGGCCGCGGCGGCCCAAGCGCGAACCGGCGATACCGCTCGGGCTCGCCGGGGCCCAGCGGAGCGCTGTCGATGTCGCTCACCGATTTCATCCCGAGCGGTCCGAACACGCGCTTCGAGAGGAACTCGAGGAGCGGCATCCCGCTGACTTTCTCGATGATCAAGCCGGCGATGACGTAGTTGGTATTGCTGTATTGCCAGCGGGTGCCGGGATCGAAATCGAGGGGCTTGTGCGCCCATTGATCGAGGATCGCCTGCGCCGTCACCGGCTTCAGCATCGGCGGCATGACGTAGTCCTGCGGCCAGTAGTCCTGGTAGCCAGATGTCATCGACAGAAGCTGGCGGATGGTGACATCGCTGGCTCGCGTGAGATCTGGCAGCCAACGTCCCACCGGATCGTCGAGCGACAGCTTGCCCTCCTCTTGCAGGAGGAGGATCGCCGTGGCGGTGAATTGCTTGCTGACCGACCCGATGCTGTAGCGCATCGACGCGGAGGCGGGAGCCTTCGAATCGAGATTGGCGACACCATAGGCGTTGGCGTATGCGATTCGCCCGTCGACAACCAGAGCGATGGACGCGCTCGGCGCTCCGGTCTTTGCCAGGATGTCCGCGACCTCGGCATCGATCTTCGTGCGCAGGTCGTCGGCAATCGTGGTCTGTGCCGACGTAGTTCCAGTGCCAAAGCTGTAAAGCAGCAGAAGCACCAGACCGGAGCATCTCGAGATTCGGGAGCGGTAACGATAGACCATGGATCGGAACCTGCCTGTGAGTTCGGCGGGGTCTGTCAGTGAACGTATGCGCCGCCGGGAAACACGTACTGAATGGGCCAGCTCTCCTGCTTCTCTTCGAGGAGCTGCGCCCAGTCGAGGACGCGGTTGTCCGGGGCGGTGACGAGGCGAACGTCTGGCAACGCTTTCACCGCCCAATGTGCAACCGTGAAGGCGTCGCCCTCAGCCGCGATCGCGACGCGCGCTTCCTTCAGCTGCGCGCGCGAAAACCGCGCCGCAATCTCGACGTCTTCGATCAGCTGGAGGAGGTACGGGCGTCCCGTCAGGATCGCGTTGTAGACGTAGTCGCCGAGCACGCTCGAGAGCTGGTTGACGTAGGCACGATCGAAGTCGTTGATCGCGAGCGAGGGATCGTCGACCGACATGGCCGTATAACGCATCCGTGTCTCACCCAGCCCTCGCGGATCGAACGAAACGACGTCGTACCCATCGGCAACATGGCGCCGGACCGTGGTCCAGTCCTTCGCGCTCGCCTTGCCGTTCTCGCCCAGCCAGAGCAGCACGCCGGCGCTTCCGCCGCCACGACGATGCATGTGGAGCAGCGGCATCTGCAGCCCGCCGCTATGATGCAGCACGTACTTGTCGATAGTGATGTCGTCCAGAGTGGACGAGCCCTCCGCCGTCCATTGAATGGTCGAGCGCAACGCGGCCGAGCCGCGGAACGGCGCGACCTGCCACTCGTCAATACCCGGATAGGCGGTCCCACGATAGAGCGCCGAGAGCGTCGGTCCCGGCCGCGTCGCGTGGGCGCGGTAGTAATCGCGGATGTCGTCGAGCAGCAACCGGCTCTGAGAATAGTCGAGCAGCACCTGTCCGGTGCGAGTCACTTGCAGGGACCGCTCGTCGAGCTCGGACGTCGATGGCAGGTCGCGCCCGAGCGGCAACCCGTTGAATCGGTCCAGGAACGTGATCGCCGCAGCCTGGTTCTCCACCGAGAAGTCGTGGCCATGGTATCCCTCGATCATCCCGATGCGATCCGATTGGCCGAAGCGGCGGTACAAAGCCGCCACTTCCCGGAACGTCGACCGCGTGCCCTCGATGGGAAAGAAATCGAGCACCGCGGCGGCGAGGAACACCGGACGGGGATACATCAGAACCAGCAATCCTGCGTGATCGATCCCTTCGGCGATCATCCCGGCAGGATCCTGTTCGGGATCGCTGTCGGGATCCTTGAAGATCCGATTCCACACACGCATCGGGAGCGCGGTGATATAGCAGGAGGGCGCTACTGCTTTGATGCGTTGATCCAGCGCGGCGATGAACGTGGCCTGAAAGCCGCCACCGCTCGTACCCGTGATGCTGATGCGCGCCGGATCGACGTCGTCTCGCGTGAGCAGGTAGTCGAGCGCGCGGATGCCGTCCCACACTTCCCAACGTGCCAGGTTGGCTCCAGCCAGATAGGCGAGATTTCCGAGAATGGCGTGTTCGCCGCAGATCAGGTTGTAGCGGCTTCGACCCCGCGTCGCATCCCAGAATTGGCTGCGTTCGCCCTGGCCGATTGGATCCCAGCAAATCACGACGTAGCCGCGCCGCGCGAGCCGCTGGCAGAGCGCGTGATAGTACGCCTTGCCGTTTGCAGAATGGCCGCATGCCACGAGGACCGCCGGATGCGGGCCGCGGGCACTTTCCGGGACATACACCAGCGCGGTAACAAAGATTCCCGGCAGGCTTTCGAAGATCAGCTTCTCGATGTGGAACCCGTCCATCTGGATCCGGCCGGTAGTCTGGGGATTGAGCGGCGTTCGTGCCGCCGGCAACCCTCCCAGCATGCGCAAAAGCTTCGTCCGCAGCTCCGCCTGATAGGCGAGCAGCTCGCGTTCCGTGCGAATGCCTGCGAGCCTGGCCCGGCGTCGATCGTCCTGACCCCAGGCCATTTCAGTCTGATATGCAAGATACGGCGTGATGCGCGGTCCGTCGGGCTGGGGCTCGAGCACCGTGAACGGATCTTGTGGCGCCGCGAGCGGTCCCGCCGCGAATAGCGCGACCGCCGTCAGCACCAGCGTGAGCGCAGGACGACGCATGCCAGAGCGAGTCAGCGACTGCAGATGAAGTCTCCCATGACCAACCGGTCTATGTCTGTCTTGAGGAAGCATCGCACAGCATCCTCCGGCGTGCAGAATTTCCGGCCTCGAGCAAGGCAGGATTGCTCATCATTTGACGAAGCCGGCCGATCCCACGCAAGTCGCGGATCTGATCGCCGGCGCGGCAACTGTTGACAAAGCCAATGGCGGCCGGTGGCCGCTCTCGCGCTGATCAGCCACGATGAAGAGCGAGTCGCCGAACTCGTGGATGCGGTACTCGCACGCCTCCGCTTCGTCGACAATCCGTCTCAGGACCGTATCGCCCTGGAAGGCGCGAAGCAGCTCGTAATGGCTCGTACCCGGCTCGTGGAGTCCGGTCACGAGCACATCGACGATTTGCAGTCGCGTATCTGGTCCCAATCGCAACGTTGCCACAGCGCGGCAGCCGCGAATCTCGCCATAGCGCTCTGTCGCATCCTCAATCGCTCGCACGACGGTCGTGCCGATCGCAATGATGCGGCCGCCATCACGACGAGTGGCGCTGATCAGCGCTGCGGTCGAGGCCGGAATACGATAGGGCTCGTCCAACGGCAGCAGCGCATCGAGATCGTTGTCGCCCGTTGAAGAGATCCCGGCAGCGTGCGTGATGGTGGCAAACGAGGCGCCGCGCGCGCGCAGCGCCGCAATAGTCCGCCAGTCGAGCGCGAACCCGGCGGAGGGCGGCTCGAACGCTGCCGGAATGCTGGCGATTCGCGTCCACGTGTCCCAGATCGCCAGCGGTTCCTGGAGGTACGTGTACTGAATCGGCCGCCCGTGTTTCGCGAGTCCCGCCCAGATCTCCGTGACCGATCCCGTAAATGCCACATCGATGAGGCGTGGATGCCCCAGGACACGCAGGACCTTGGCTACGAGCGGGCCGAGCTGCAATGCATCGCCGGGCGTGAGCAGCGGCGGCGGCGGCCGATGCTCGGTGGGCGTACGGAAGTCGCCGGCGCCAAAGGCGACCCCGACAAAGCGCGTCACATCGTCGGGCCGAAGCGATCCACGGCGCGCCAATCGAAGCTCCAGCGGTTCACCGGTGCGGACATGAACGCCCGACAGGCTCGCGGGGAGCGTCGCCGCATCGTTGGCGATGACCAGATCGCCAGGGTTCACGAGCGCAGCAAGGTCGGCGCGACGACGATGGGTCAGCTGACCGCTTCGATCGACGACCAACAGCCTGGCATCGGCCGGTCGCTGCACGGGCACGGTGGCGGCGATCATCGAACCTGCTCCAGTGTCCCCACACCGACATGGCGTGCGATGAGATCGTCGATCTCCGCTGCGGCAGTGTCAGGGTTCTTCAGCGAAGAGCGATCCGCGTCCGGCACAGCGAGCGCGTGCAACGGCGTATCCATGTCGCCGGGATCGACGGACATCACGCGAATGCCGTCCGCTTTCAGCTCCTCGTCCCAAATCGCGCTGAGATGGCGAAGCGCGGCCTTGCTCGCACCGTAGGCACCCCAGCCCGCGTAGGCCGAGACCGCGGCATCGCTCGAGATGTTGATAACGAGCGGCGCCCCGCCCTCGCGCGCGGACGCCGCGAGCGCGCCGAGCAGCACCTTCGTGAGCCGGAACGGCCCCAGGACATTGGTCGCCAGCGCGTGCTCCAGGTCCTCGCATTCGGTGTCGGCCAGCGGCGCCAGCGGCACTGGACCGAGCGCGGAGGCATTGTTCACGAGCACGTCAAGGCCGCCCAGGGCACCGAGAATCTGAATCGCAATCGGATGAATGTCTTCCTTGCGCGAGACGTCGCCGACGATGCCGTAGGCGTTCGGTAATTCACGGCAGACGCGGTCGACGCCGGCGCGGCCGCGGGCGACGAACGCCACCTGCGCGCCGCGGGCGAGCAGGCGTCTGACGAGGGCGAGCCCAAGGCCCGACGTCCCGCCGGTGATCGCCACGCGAAAGTTTTCCAGGGATGGTCCGGTCATGCAGCCTCCTCAGTGCGACACAGTCGACAATTAGCAGGCTACAAGTTAAAGTTAACTTTAAGTCAAGTCCGCATGCATCCATCCGCCGATCTCCTGACCATCACCGACGTCGCCCGCCGCAGCGGCGTCGCCTCGTCAGCCCTGCGGTTCTACGAGTCGCGGGGGCTGATCGCCTCCGAACGCGCCGGATCCGGGCATCGGCGCTATCCGCGCGCCGTCCTCCGCCGAATCGCGTTCATCGTCTTCGCCCAGAAAATCGGCCTGTCGCTCGATGAGATTGCCGCGGAACTGGCGAAGCTGCCGCGGAATCGCGTGCCCGAGCGTGCCGACTGGGCCAGGCTGTCGGCGGGTTGGACCCGGCGCGTGTCCGAGCGTATCGAGGAGCTGGAGCGGCTCAAGCTGGGGCTGACGCAGTGCATCGGCTGCGGATGCTTGTCGCTGCAGCAATGCCAGCTCGCCAATCCGGACGATCGGGTCCGGCGTGCGGGACCCGGGCCCCGCTTCTGGATCCGCCGGCCCGACGCGAAGCGATGAAGCCGTGACACAGGCACGACGGCCGTCAGAACTGCAGATCGCGGACGGTGAACGGCCGTTTCGGCTTGTTCCCGAGGATGCGGAACATGATCGAGTTCATCGTGTCCGGGTCGTTGTCGAAACCGCCGTGTGACTCGCTGCGCGACACCGAGCCCGTGTTTTCTCCACGTTCTTCGGGGGCCGCCCTTCCTGCGATGACCAGCGCGCTCAGGCGATCAACTTTCCTGGCCAGCATGGCTGACAGCGTTGCATCGACATATTTCGTATCGGTCGCGTCGGGCCCGCCGAAGAAGCGCTGCATACCGGCGACCGGTGTGTTCCGCCGGCCCTCGAAGGCGTTGCTCACCAGGTAGAGCAACGACTTGCCGTACGCCCACACGTTGTCGTCGCGCTCGCCGACGTCGCTCAATGCGTAGACCGTCGGCTGTGGACATTTGCCGGCACCCACCGCTTTGCCAATCGTCCGATGAAACAGGTCGTTGGTGATTGCCGGAGCCATGAACTGCATGGTCTTGAACGGCACACCGCATGATGCGAACCATGGCAATGCGTATGCGGCAAAGATGCTGCCGGCACTGTGACCGACGACGTGCAACTCCCACGTGGAGGCAATTTTCCTGCCGGCGGCTTTCATCACCTTGCTGGCTGCCGCCGCAAGCAATTGCATCCCGCCTTTGCCGGCTGGATGCGTCGAGGCAAGGCGTGCGTTCTCTTTCATCTCGCTCCAGAGCTCAGTACCCGGTGCGGCGGCCGTCAGCTCGAAGGTCTGATCTTTGGCCTCGATGAGTCCGTCGCGAAGCTTGCGCAGCCATTCGGGGACCGCACCGGCCCGTTCGTCAACGTCAGTGAACAAATCATGGAGGATGCCGCTCAACGATTCGGCGAGGCCCGACTCCCACATCACGTGCAGCGGATAAATCTCGTTCTCGAGGAAGACGTCCCGGAAGGCCACGATTCGCTTCGCCACGCCCCGCTCGTCGTTCAGGCCGCCGTGGAGGTACAGCATCAGCCGCGGCTTCGTCCACTTTTCGGAGCGGGCCGGGATCTCGTCGTCGAACAGGCGCGTCAGGTCCGACGTGGTCGTCCAATACTGCCCCTTGTCCGACAGTTCCCCGTTGTTGCCGAGATCGACGACAAACGGCCGTATCGCGTCGAGCGGGATGTTGTCGGTCGCTCGCGACAGGCCGGTCGTGTCGACGCCCTGGATATTCCAGGTGTCGACTGAGACGGGCACGCCGAGCTGTGCCACCCAGACGTCGGTGGCGTGAAGCAGGAAATCCTCGTACGGCAGGAGTGCAAACCCGTCGGCGCCCCACCGTGGTCCCCACGAGTTCTGAATGATGAAGCCCGTCTGGGTGTACCCGACGACTGCGACGGCGTGCCCATCGCTGGCGCTGCCCTTTCTGGTGATGATCGGCAACTTCCGCTGCCTGACGTTGCCGTGTTCGACGTAACTCACCGTGACGTTGTCAGGGCCGGGAGTATCCCAGCCAGCGTGCACCATCAGGGTCAAGTAAAGGATGCCGGCCTCGTGCAGAGCCGCGTGCATGTCGCGAATCTGACGATGCATCACGCGATAGTAGGCGCCCCCGGGCGTCTGGCGCGCCGCCGTCGACAACGCCGGTGTCAGATGATTGGGCCCTGTTCGTGTGAGTGGCCACTGGCGGGATTCAACGACACCATGTGAGAGCCATCCCTTCATTGCGCCTCTGGCGGACGAGCCTTCATAGTTCTCCCCTGGCCATTCGTCGTAGCGTCGAGCCATCTCGTACAGCATGCGCGGGCTCACGGAACGATCGACATTGCGCGCGCGGAGAAGGAAGTTGATCACTGCCGCCAACGCAAATCCGGTACATGCGCCTTCATTGCCCTGGTCGAGGATCGACGGCACCGAATCGCAGTTGACGAGGATGTCGGGCAGGGGCACGAGAGGCGGCTGATAGAACCAGTCGCGGACGTCGATCTTGTCTGGCATCGCGTCGAGCGTGCGGCCCATCCGTTCGGCTGCGGACGTCGGCTCCTCGGGTGGGCGTCGCGCTTTGGCTACCGGCCTGGTCGTCTTCGGTCGCGATCGATCGACGGGAATCGACGCCCGCTTTCGGGTTGTCTTGCGTTTTGCCGCCATTGCGTTCTTCTCCTTCGAACAAGGTCACGTTCGGATGACTGTGGCGCGCGCGCTGGTACTAACGGCAGCCCTTTGCAACTCGAACAGGCGAACCTGACGGGTCGCCTCGCACGCCAGGTATGGGCCGACCAAACTCGGCTGTTACTTGTGCCCGCGCCGACTGCCCTCGGGAGTCACGTCCCAGCCTCCCGGGGGCAGGTAGTGGAACCGAATCAGATACACCTTGTCCCCCCTGCCATGCCTGGCCACCTGCAGCAGATCATCGACGCTCTCGAAGCCGGATTCGCGGGCGAGATCGTGCGTAATGTCGGCGATGCCCATCGGCGCGATCGAGTCGACGACGATCGACCCGTCCTCCATGCGGTAGCGGCCACCCACTTTGACGCGCGGTCGGCTCCAGATGCGGACGCTGCATCGAATCCGGCCTCGCTGGATTCGCTCGCGAAGGTGTTTCGAGAATTCCATCAGAGATACTTCTCTATTGGAATCAGTAAAGGATCGATGGAAGAAAGGCGCCTTGCGGTTCGTTGTAGAGACCGATGCTCATGAGCGTCATCGGCTGAACAATGCGCAGGCCGTTGGCGAGACACCAACGAAGAACCTCGCTGTTGCGCGTCGGAAGCAGGATGCCGGGACCGTGAAATGCGGTCGCGGAGGCAATGAGCGCCTTCAGGTCGTCGTGGCTCTCGCCGACGGCGTGTCCGAAAAAGCCAATCAGGGTCGCATATCCGGTGAGGCGGCCGTCGCGCTCGACGATCCGTGCGGTTCCCTGCCGGATTGCCTCCAGTACCTCCTGCCCGCGATCGTGTCCATGCACGCTGAGACAAAGGGTGTTGCACGCGTCAAGATCGGCTTCTGTTGCCGGGCGAACAAGATAACCCGGCATCGCGAGACCAATCGGCGGCCCATGGAGCGTCGAGAGTGGTTCGCGCACGCTGAAGCCGAGCTTGGAGTAAAGGGAAAGCGAGCGGTTGTGATAGGCGGCCTGGACCAGCCTGACGCCTGCGCACCGACGCTCCTTCGCGCGCTGCAGCACCGCCTGCATCAGCTGTTTGCCGACGGCGACATTCTGAAGCCGTGGATCGACGGTGATCGGGCCAACGCCAGCGATGATGCCGTTCTCCCAGAGAAAATTGCTGCCGGCTGGCTGCCCGTCGATTTCAGCGACGACCGAGAAGACATCGGTGCGCGCGAGCAAGTGCGACATCAATCCGACAGCCATCGCCCGTTCCGGAAAGTCTGTCGGGAAACTGTGCGCCTCGGAAATGGTCTTGAACGCCTCGTAGCAGATCGTGCCGCATGCCTGGGCATCCTCGGGCACGCCGGGTCGAAGACGAATGTTCATTTCAGCTGTCTTCGATATCACACATCGTCTGTTGAAGCCGAGAAGCGAAAAAACCTCCACCCCTGTTGGACGGCTTGCGGTAGTCTCGGGCCAGAGGTGACCCGTCATGCGAAGCGTCGTTGGTCATAGGCAAGCTTGTGTGCGGACGGGCTTGGGTGTGGTCCTGTTGTTGCTCACCGGAGTGCTCATCGTCTCAGCTCAGACGACGAAACTGCACCTGGTATCGACCGCCTGGCCGCCTTTCACCGACAAACCGGGTGAAGCGCGTTTTGCGCTCGATCTGGTCGAAGCGGCGCTTGGACGGATCGGGGTCAGTTCGACCACCGCCATCGTCGACGCGGCAGAGTTCACATCGTCGCTGCTCAGCGGCCGCTTCGAAGGAAGCGCTGCGGCGTGGAAGGATCCGGAACGCGAGCACGTCCTGCTCTTTTCGCAACCGTATCTCGAGAATCGACTGATCCTGGTTGGACGGCGCGGCGGGGACGTGTCGGCCACGGCGTTTGCCGCGCTCACCGGTAAACGGATTGCGATTGTCGGTGGATATTCGTACGGCGACGCGATCGACAATGCCGGTCCCACGTTCGTGCGCACGCGCACGGAAGAAGAGAGCCTCTCGCAGCTATTGCACGGCGCCGTCGATTACACGTTGATGGACGAGCTCGTGGTGCGCTACATCACGAACAACTACCCGAAGGAGGCGCAGTCGCGGCTACAGTTCGGCGCGACGCCGCTCGT
Organism: Vicinamibacteria bacterium; assembly: GCA_963800785.1. Classification (GTDB taxonomy): domain Bacteria; phylum Acidobacteriota; class Vicinamibacteria; order Vicinamibacterales; family JAENWD01; genus JAENWD01. The sequence goes on along the minus strand of CAWDCH010000015.1, from coordinate 14,853 downwards.
GACCCGGCCTCTGTATTTGGCGATCCGGAAGGACCTGCCTGATGCCCAGTTGATCGTCGATCGCTTCAATGCACAGATCCGCAACATGATCGCCGATCACACCTACCATCGACTCCTGCACGTCGACTGGATCGTCGCCGACGTCGACGGTGATGGGATCGCCGAGTACGTGCCGCGCGGCGATCGCCTGGGCAAAGTTGAACCGCAGGGCGCCTACTCGATCGCGACCACCACTTCTACGTCCGTAACAGCTCAACCGAGGCGCGAACCCGAGCAGACACCCCGACGTTTTTATGTCGGGGGAAATCTGTACAGCGACTGGGCGAGCATTCCCCAGCCGTACAAGATCGAGTCGAGCGGCTGGTCTCCAGGTCGATCGACAGCCTCCATCTTCACGTTCAAATGGTAGGCGCGTGTCAGGAAAGGGCGCCGCGATCCCGCACTTCACAGTGACGACGACACTCGGTGCGACGTTCAGTTACACGAGTATCTGGCAACGCCGGAATCTCGTGCTGATCACGGCGGGTGGCGTCGATCCCGATGTGGTCCGACGATACGCCGTGGAACTGACGCATCGAGCCGCTGAGTTCGACGGCTACGAGACGGAATGTGTCGTCACCCGCGACCATGTCCATGGAATCCCTGAACGGGCGACGGTCATAGCGGACCGCTGGGGCGAGATCGTGCACATCGACGTCAGGTCAGATCGCGTTGGCCTTCCGACTCCGCAAGAGCTCCTCGACTGGGTAGCCTACCTGCAGATTCGATGCCCTGAATGCGAGGGCGAAGCACGATGACTGTGATTACCCAGTCCACATTGTCTGGTTGCAGACGCTAGTCGAGGTGTGCGACGCCAGTCTCGCGCAGAGGTGTAGAGCGGAATCAGGCTGTCGCGACCGTCGGTATCTTTGCAGCGAGCACGTCGACGTTCTCGATCTTCGGCGGCTGGGCGAAAAGCTCCGACGCACGCTTCATCAAGGCCGCTGCGACCTGACCCGACAGATGCGCCTGGCGGCCCGCCTCGTCCGGGAACGCGTCGAAGATTCCGAACGTGGAGGGGCCGAGCCGCAGTGCAAACCACGTCGTGGTCGCCGGCTCCTGCTCGACAATCTGCAGACCGCCGCGAAGGAACTCTTCGACTGCCGCTTCCTGTCCGGGTTTCGCTTCCAGTCTGACGAACAATGCTTTTGTGACCATGCCATCTCTCCTCTATGAGCTCGGCCTGGTCGCGAGCCAACCCGGGCCGAGCATTGAGAGTAATGCAACGATCGTGCTGCCGGTCCCCGAGCGTCTATTATCACCTTCGAATGGAATCGCGACGCAGCACAAGACCAAGGTCGGGAAGGGAGTGTCATTTTGGGTGTATGGGGAACCGGCCTCTTCTCGGACGACGTCGCGTGCGACGTCCGCGATCACTATCGTCAGCTGCTCGAAGACGGCGTTGAGGATGGTGACGCAGCCCGACTGACCCTTGAACAATTCCGCGAGTATCTCGAGGACTCTGAGGGCGTCGCACTGCTCGCGTTTGCGGTCACGCAGTCAAAGCTCGGTCGCCTCGACCCCGACATCCGCGATCGCGCCCTGGCCGTGATCGATCGGGGCGCGGATCTCGAAACGTGGGAGCACGACAACCCGAAACTGCTGCCCAGGCGCCGTGCGATGCTCGAGAAGATTCGAGCACAACTGACCGGTCAGCAGCCGCCTCGGAGACGCCTGCGACCGCCGAAACGAATCAGCTCGGGTCTTGCCGCTGGCGAGGTTCTGGCGCTTGCGCTTTCACGGCGGGTGGTACTTTTGCGCGTCGTGCGCGTGCGCTCGCATCGGCTGGGCGAGACGCCGGTGCTCGAAGAGCTGAACTTCGAGGGCACCGAGGTGCCGGCACGGGACGAGCTCGAGCGCCTTGGCCCCAAAGTCGACGACCCTATCGCCTTCATGCACGCGTTGTCACCCGACACGCGGTTCTTCGCGTTCGTCATGGAGCGCATCGATTGGCAGAGTGCGGGTTTCCGGAAGGTGCAGACGATTAGCGCTCGCGCCGGCGACGAGGAGGCGCCGCTGCCCAGCTCCGGTATTTCGTGGGCCGAACTCGCCAAACGCTACCGCGATCGATCGGCGCAGTGAGGGCGTCGAGGCCACTCGGCACGTCTCCCAGACCGTCCCGCAACAGCACGCCGCCGGTTCGGAACATCGCGCTCCCAGATGGAGCGACCGTCTCAGTAATGTGGTGTCTCTGATGCGCGAAAGGAATCTGACGATGAAACCGATCCTGGCTTTCACTCTCCTTTTCAGTCTCGTGTCAGGCATTTGTGCAAGGGCCCAAACGCCCACAGCGGCCAAACATCGGATTTGTATGGATGTGGCACATGGGCAGAAATTCTGGCACGACCCCGCAGACATGGCAGGGATGGACGTGAAATTCATCGAACGAGTGAAATACATGACTGGCGAATTCATGAAAACCGCTACCGCTGCCGACGCCAGCCTGTCCTACCTGAAGAAAGACATCGCACTCAAGGATCTGGAAGGATGTGACCTGCTGTTCATCCACATTCCCTCGGCGTCTTACGCAGCCGGCGAGGTGAACGCCATATCGAAATACATCGCCGGCGGCGGTTCGATGTTCCTGGTCATGGATCAGGACATGTGGTCGACTCTGGAGCAGGTGAATGCGAACGACCTGATCCGTCCGTTCGGCCTGCAGTTCGGTGGCGAGAGTCCAGATTCGCTGGCGGGCGGCCATACCAAAGCCGGCCTCATTACGGAGAAGGGTTTGAAAATTTCGTATCACGGCGCCAGGACGGTGACCGGTGGCACTCCGTTTTGCTTCAATGACCGGTCTGATGCCAATCCCTTCGGCGCCTTCAGCGAGCTGCAGAACGGCGGGAAGATCGTCGTGATGGGCGACGGCATGGTGTCGCTGTACATGACCAGCTGGGAAGGCGTTCAGGATTACCAGTGCCAGGAATTCATGCAGGATGTGTTTCGGTGGTTGCTCAATTGACTGACGTCATCCCACGAGATGGCCGCCGCCGCTGATTGTCATCGCCGAACCATCCGTTCGGCTCTTCGGGCGACTCATTGAATAGTGCAGCGGCCGCGTGCGACGGCCGATCCATACCTACCTCGATCCGGTTAGTTCCACCTTCGAACACCCGTGTTACCGCAAGACGCCTCGATCGCGTGATGCGGCGCGGTGACGGCACGCGGTATCGTCGCCCTCTCAGGAGACAACGCCGCAGGATCGATCGCATCCGCGGTTAGGAGGTGTGTCGTGATCCACTATCAAGATCGGTGGGCCGTTGTGACCGGGGCATCGTCCGGGTTGGGTCGCGGGCTCGCCGCCCGCCTCGCGGACCGCGGCATGTCCTTGGTACTGACGGGTCGCAACGAGGCCAGGTTGGACGAGGCGGCGCACCAGATTCGCCGCGCGGCTCCCCGGGTCAGGGTCGAGACGGTCGCCACGGACCTCTCGGCCCGGTCAGGTGTGACTACGCTGCTCGATCACATCGGCGACCGTCCAATCGAGGTGTTGGTCAACAACGCCGGGTTTGGCAGCTACGGCCCATTTGCCGAGGCCGACGTGAAGCGAGAAAGCGATGAGGTGGCGGTCGACGTCAGTGCCGTGATGACCCTGGCTCGCGCGTTTCTGCCCGGAATGCTCGCCCGACGCAGCGGCGGGATTCTCAACGTCGCGTCAACGATCGCATTCCAGCCGGCGCCTTACCAGGCGGTGTACGGGGCGAGCAAGGCATTTGTGCTGTCGTTCAGCCAGGCGTTGTGGGCGGAGGCGCGTTCGGCCGGCGTGGCGGTCACCGCATTGTGTCCGGGTCCCACGCGCACAGGGTTCGTCGATGCGCTGGGCGCCGATGTCGGCCACACAGCGATCTACCGCCGGCTCGCCGACCCCGAGCCCGTCATTGAGGCTGGTCTACGTGCGTTGGACAAGGGTCGGGCCGTGGTCATCACCGGCGTGCGAAACAAGGTGGTCGCCGCGAGTGGCCGGTTCCTGCCGCGCGAGTGGCTCGTCCTGGTCTCCGCCCGGCTGCTCCGCCCGGTCAGCGGCGCCTCCCGGCCACCGATCGAGGTTTGCAACGAGGCCGTGATTCCTGCCTCCGCCGAACGCGTGTGGGATCTGTTGACCGACGTCGAACGCTGGCCGTCGTGGTATCGGGCCTGCCGATGGGTCCGGGTCGAGGCCACTGGTAGTGCGGGCCGACCGACGTCCTTTCGGTGGAAGGCACACCCGGTCGAACTGCGCAGCACCGTGGTGGCCACCGATCGACCGCATTCGTTCGCCATCGTCGCGGACGCGCGGGGGCTGCACGCCGAGCGCTCGTTCACGGTCCGCCCCACGCCCGACGCCCGGAGTACCGTCATCACCAGCCATGAAACCCAGGTCGGGCTGGTCCCGCGGCTGGCCCGGGGGGTCCTAGCGCGCCGGCTGCGTGCGGCCAACCAGGCCATGTTCGACGATCTGGCCCGAGTCGCCGGACAGGGCGCGGCGACCCCGGCGACACACGTCGCGAACTGACGTCGTTCCTGTTGAACATGGGCGATGCGCCGCAGCGTCAGCTCCGGCACTTCAACGCGAAGACCCACTATGAAGACTGTGCTCATTACCGGTTGCTCCTCTGGCTACGGCCTTGAGACCGCGCGCCACTTCCACGCGCAGGGCTGGAACGTTGTCGCCACAATGCGGACGCCGCGCGAAGATGTTCTGCCGCGGTCGGAACGACTCCGCGTGCTGGCGCTCGACGTCACGAATCCCGGACGCATCGCGGCCGTGCTCGAGGCGAGTGGGCCGATCGACGTGCTCGTCAACAACGCGGGGATCGGGCTTTTCGGCGCCTTCGAGGCCACGCCGATGGCTACGGTGCGCGAGGTGTTCGACACCAACACCTTCGGCGTGATGGCGATGACGCAGGCGGTGCTGCCCCAGCTCCGCGCGCGGAGGTCGGGGGTGGTGGTGAACGTGACCTCGAGCGCGACGCTGGCGCCATTCCCATTGGTTGCCGTGTACACGGCAAGCAAGATGGCCATCGAAGGGTTCAGCGTGTCACTCGCTCTGGAGCTGGAAGCCTTCAACGTGCGCGTGAAGCTGGTTGAGCCTGGCTACGGTCCGACCACGCGCTTTACGAGCAACACGGGATCGCGAATGGAAGGGCTGATACCTGAAGCGTACGCGCCGTTCGCGCAGAGCACGTTCGCCTCACTCGCGCAGGGGCCGGCTGCGGTGACGACCGAGTCCGACGTGGCCGAGGCAGTGTGGCGTGCCGCGAACGATGCGTCGGGCCAGCTCCGATTCCCAGCGGGTGCCGACGCGGTGGCACTGGCTCAGTCGAGAAAAACGACGTCGACAGACTGTTGAGGCCGCCAGGTAGACCAGCGATCGCGTTCAACGCTTCATCGAATGGGCAAGGCGAACACCACAATATCTGACTCTTCCCGTGCCCGATCGAAGATGATTTCGCGACCGGCCACCGATACGTCAAAGTCGCCGATGGCAAACTCTCGACCGAGATTGGTCAGTTGCCGCTCGCGGCCCGTCTCGAGATTGACGAGCCAGAACTCCTTGTGCGAAATGTCTCCCTTTAAGATGACCAGCGCGTCGTCTCCATCGAGAAAGGCCAGCCGCCTGGCGCCCCGCGTCAGAATCAGAGTTGGAAAATCGCGCGGCACGCCGTCCGCGCTCACCGCATGGATGGAAAAGTTCGTGCCCACATCCGCGCCTGAGTAGACGAGAAACTGTCCGCTCGGAGACCAGACCGGATCGATTGCGTACGCGCTCACGAGCAGAATCGGGGGCCCGCCGCGGACGGGAATCTTGAAGAGTTGGGGCTTCCCATCCCGATTGGCGGCAATCGCCAACCACTGTCCATCTGGCGACCATGCGGGGGCGCCGCGCACATCGAGCTCGTCGGCAATCCGGCGAGCGTCCGACCCGTCGGCGTTCATCACGTACAGTTTCGTCACTCCACGTCGTTGCACCAAGAACGCGAGGCGTTGACCGTCGGGCGCGATTGCCGGTCCGCCGAGAGGGCGCCCTTCGACGCCACTCCAAATCTCGGTCGACGCGCCGTCCGCCAGCTTCACGAGGCCATCCGTTCCCGCCTTCGGCGCACGATAAATGATGTATTCGCGTCCGGCCCGTGGCGACAGGCCGCGTGCAGTCGGGAGCGAGACTGGCGTGGCGCCAGACTTGTCGATCACGCCGTTGGCGATCGGCACTCGCCACAGGCCCGCCGTCGAGCGTGAAACGGTCGTCACAAGACGTTGGCCATCAGCACTCGCGGCAAGCGACATGTACTCCTCGACACCCACGCTGACGCGGTGGGGCACACGGCGTTCGACGTCTATCGCGTAGATCCAGGGCCCGGATCCGTCATCGTCGGTGGCGAGGTACAGCAGTGTCCGATTGTCCAACAGCGTTGGAAAGGTGACGCGTGAGTTATGAAACGTCACCTGTTCGGGCTCGCCGCCCGAGGGCCGGATGCGCCAGACGTCGCTTTCTTCGAGCGGCAAACCGTGAATGAAGTAGATGAACGTACCGTCGCGCGACCAGATGGGAAAGTGGTTATGGACGCCTGGCCGCGCCGCATAGATCTGACGGCCGACCTTCTCGTCAAGCTCGGTGACGAACAGAGGGTCGCCTTCGGCTGGTGGGTGGTACACCATACGTCTACCGTCCGGCGACCAGTCGAGCTCGGAAATGCCTTTCAGGTAGGGCCGAAGCGGGCCGCCCATTGTTGGAACGGCCCACCCGGCATCGACCACGGCGCCCCTTGCGGAATCCGGCACACGACTCCAGAGGGTGACCAGCGACCCGTCTGGAGTGAAGCCGAGCGTGCGGGTCCCGGGATTTCGCAGCTCCAGCACGCTGCCTTTGGTGAGGTTGTGGACCTCGCCGGTTCCCACCTGGCTGGCCCACGCGTCCCACGTTCCATCGTGGTCCGATAGAAAAGCGACGAACTTTCCGTCGCGCGAAATGGCGGCGTGATGCTCCGCCCCCTCGAAATCCGTGACTCTGGTGACCTGCGCACCTTCCAACGGATTCCGCCAGAAGTACTCCGAGTGCTGCAGCTGCCACATCGCTGCACCAGTGACGATCAGCAGACCCACGCCAGCCGCGGCCCACCATGCGAGTCGGATTGGACGGCGAGCCGACATCGGGCGATCGCGGGCACGCTCCGCCGCCGGCCGGCTCGAGGAAACAAGGGCATCAAGCGCTTCCTCGATTTCGAGACGCGCGTCGCCGACGTCGCGTAAACGGCGCTTGGAATCTTTCTCGAGACAGCGTTGGAGCAGCCGTCGGAGGCTCAACGGCGTCTGCGCAGGCAGGGCGGTCCAATCGGGCTCGCGTTCGAGAATCGCCGCGATCGTATCGGAGACGGTCTCGCCGCGAAACGCCCGCCGGGCGGTCAACATCTCGTACAACACGCAGCCGAACGCCCAGATGTCGGTCCGCTTGTCGACCGTCTTCCCACGTGCCTGCTCGGGACTCATGTAGGCGGCGGTGCCCGCGATCACACCCTCCCGTGTTTCCTCGATCGTAATCGGCGTCATCGGGAGCGCGTCGCGTCCGGAGCCCTCGCTCCCGAAAACCTTTGCCAGCCCGAAGTCGAGCACTTTCACGCTGTCGTCAGGCGAGATCTTGATGTTTGCCGGTTTCAGATCGCGGTGGACGATGCCCTTCTCGTGCGCCGCTTCGAGTGCCTCCGCGATCTGACGCGCGACCGTGAGCGCCTCCTGAATCGGCAACTGCCCCAGGGCCAGACGCTCGGCGAGCGTCGCGCCCTCCACGAGCTCGAGCACCAGGCCGCGGATGCCGCCGGCCTCCTCCAATCCGTAGATCGCGCCGATGTGCGGATGGTTCAGTGTCGCCAGGATTTGCGCTTCGCGTTCGAGCCGCGCGAGCCGCTCCGGGTCTGAAAGGAAGGCGTCGGCCACAACCTTGATGGCCACATCGCGGCCCAGTTTCGTATCGTGGGCACGGTACACCTCTCCCATCCCGCCCGCCCCGAGGAGAGACAGAATCTTGTGCGAGCCGATCTGCCGGCCCAGGAGCGACGTCCCGGAGTGATTTTCCAAGACGTACGCCGCCACTTCTCCGATCGGCGTCGCGAGAAACCCCTCGGCCCTCTGTGCGTGCGCCAGTAGCGCCTCCACGTCCTGGCGCAGCCCTTCGTCAGGTCCGCATGCTCGCGCCACGAACGCAGACCGCTCGCGAACATCGTGGTCGAGCGCGGCGTCGCACAGCTCTTCGATGCGCCGCCGGCGCTCGAGGTCTGTCATCGCGCCTCTCCTTGGAGCTCACGAAGCAACCAGAGTTTCGCCAGTCGCCAGTCGCGTTTGACGGTATCGGCCGACACATGGAGTACCTCGGCTGTCTCCTCCACGCTCAAGCCCCCGAAGAAGCGCAATTCGATGATGCGGCTCTTCCGAACATCGACCGCCGCCAACGCCTCCAAGGCGCAATCCAACGCCACGACATCCAACGTCAATTCCGGCGACGTGACGAGTCCTTCGTCCAGCGTCACCCGCTCGGCGCCGCCACCGCGTTTGCGGTACCCCCGCGATCGTGCGTAGTCCACGAGCACGCGGCGCATCAGTCGTGCGGAAATCCCGAGAAAGTGCGCGCGGTCCTGCCAGCGGATTCGCCGGGCGTCCGTCAATCGGAGAAACGCCTCATTCACCAGCGCGGTCGTTTGCAACGTGTGATCGCGCCGCTCGCGTGCCAAGTACCCTCGAGCCAGACGGCGCAGCTCCGCCTCCACGAGCGGTGTCAACTGTTCGAGCGCGCCGGGATCGCCATTGCCCCAGGCACGCAAGAGCTGGGTGACCACTCCTGGTGACGGCGTCATTGCGAGCTTCAGAGGAGCGCAGTATCGCACTTTCGCCACGCCACGTCGCGCCCGCGAATTTCGCCGTTTCCAGGCGCTGTTTTGATGATCTTCACCCTTTAGACCGGCGGTTCCCGCATTCCCTCGTGTAGACGGCCATCTGACCGGCCGTGGAGGGAAGAGTCATGAAGAATCGTCTGTCGAAAAGAGTCCTGATTGGTGCGGCCCTCGCCACAGTTGCCAGCCTGTCGTGGACGCCCTGCTCGTCATGGGCTGCAGACCCAGACCAGGTGCTGGAGTGGAATCAGATCTTCATCGACACGCTCGTGGCGACGACTACGCCGAACTCCTCGAGTCAGCGACTGGGGGCGATCGTTCACACAGCGATCTTCGATGCGTACAACGGCATCGAACAGACCTACGAGCCAATCTTCTTCCACGGGAGCGCACCCCCCGGCGCGTCGCGCCGAGCCGCCGTCATCGCTGCAGCGCACACGGCGCTGGTCGGCTTGTTTCGGTCCCGACAGCCCCAATTGGATGCGAGCTACAAGATTTCGCTGGCCGCGCTCAGCGACGATGGCAGCGACGGCGGTCAATCGCGCGACCGCGGTATCGCCTGGGGAAAAGAGGTGGCGCAGGCCGTGCTCGACTGGCGCGAGGCCGATGGCTTTATCGGCAGCTACATGGCTTTCGACGGCGGCACGGCGATTGGCCAGTGGCGGCCCACCCCGCGGCTGGTGCCGCCCCCGCCGACCTGCGGAAGCATGAGCGGGCAGGGTTTGGCCTTCACCTCGATGTTTGTCCTCGTCAACGAGACGCAGTTTCAGCCTGAGCCACCGCGCGGCCTCATGACCAGCACCTACTCAGAGGACTTCAATGCAGTGAAGGCGCTCGGGCGTGGGGCGGGATCGACACGCACCATCGACCAGACGGCCCTCGCGCCGTTCTGGGAGGGCAATGCCAGCGTCCACTGGAACCAGGCCGCCAACCAGATCGCTCGCGCCAATCACTTGTCGATGTCACGCAGCAACCGGCTTCTTGCGTTGCTGAACATTTCGATGGCCGACACGGCGATCACGATTTGGAGCGCCAAGCGGTTCTACGGCGAGATCTGGAGCGAGGTCACCTGGCGCCCCGCGACCTCGATTCCATTAGCTGACGTCGACGGCAACCCGGAAACGGCGCCGGATTTGGACTGGCAGCCGCTTGTCAACACACCATGCCATCCCGAATATCCGGCCGGACATCCCAGCCTGAACGGGGCGGCCGCCACGGTTCTGCGCAGCCACTTCAGAGACCAGCAGACCTTTACCATGACGACGCCCGGACTGCCGAGCCGTACGTACACCAGCATCGCGCACGCACGATCAGACGGTAACAACGCCCGAGTCTGGGGCGGCATGCATTACCCGAGCACTGTCCAGATCAGCGACGCCGTAGGCACGAAGATCGCCAACTACGTCAATCGAAACTGTATGCAGCGTCGTCATGGCGGACGATGAGAACGATACGGATGCGCTGTGGCTCAGCGGCGCCAACGTATCAGCAGTTGCGAAGTTCTCCAGGCTGACGCTAACTCTCGGGCTACCTTCGTCGCGTCAGGATTCCAGAACAGGCGAACAGCACCGGCGTACGCAAGTGTTCCTCAGCCAGATCCTTGAATGACGACCGCTGAAGCGGCCTGCTGAGGCCATCTGTGTGCTGCTCATTGTGACCTCCGTGTGACAACTTCCCCACCTCAGCGACACGATCGAAGGCGGCGCTGCGACGACGAAGAGCCGCGTCGCTGCGAAGCGATGCTCGCCCAACCCGCAATCGTCCATCAGACTGTGGTATCGGGTTCGGGATACGAAGGTGACGACAATACCTTCGTCTTATAGATCCGGTAGATCCGGCGTCGCGCGTCTGGTTGAATGGGCTCGAGGAGATCGCCATGACGCCACTCGAGCGACTCAGCCACGCGTTGGGACTGGCTGTACTTACGGCGAGTGTCGTCGCGCCCTCGGCGGCGGCCGCCGCGGCCGAAAACAACGACACCGCCATCCGGCCGTTTCGAATCACCGTGCCGGAGGCGGACCTGGCGGACCTCCGCCGGCGCGTCCTGGCGACGCGATGGCCCGATAAGGAAACGGTCGCCGATCCCTCGCAGGGTGTTCAGTTGGCGAAGCTGCAGGACCTCGTTCAGTACCTGGGGCAGCGGCTACGACTGGCGCAAGGTGGAAGCGACGTTGAATGCCCTGCCGCAATTCACGACGAACATCGATGGGCTGGACATTTACTTCATCCACGTCCGTTCTCGTCACAAGAATGCGCTTCCCGTGCTCATCACGCACGGTTGGCCGGGCTCGGTGCTCGAGCTGCTCAAGGTCATCGGTCCGCTCACGGATCCCACCGCGCATGGAGGCAGCGCTGAGGACGCGTTCGACGTCGTCATTCCGTCCGTACCGGGCTATGGCTTCTCCGGCAAGCCAACCGGCACCGGCTGGGACCCCGACCACATCGCGCGAGTGTGGGCGGAGCTGATGAAGCGCCTCGGCTACACGCGCTATGTTGCCCAGGGCGGCGACTGGGGCGCCCCCATCTCCAGCGCGATGGCGCGTCAGACGGCGGCAGGACTGCTCGGTATTCACTTGAATTTGCCAGCGACGGTACCTCCCGAGGTGGCCGCCGTGCTCCCTACTGGCGGACCCGCGCCGGCGGGACTGTCCGAGAAGGAACGCGCGGTATTCGACGCGCTTATCACGTACGCGAGGAAGGGGTCTTCGGCCTACTTCGGGATGATGACTGCGCGGCCGCAGACGATCGGCTATGGCGTGACTGACTCACCGGCATTCCTCGCGGCGTGGATCCTCGTGCATCCAGGCTTCGCGCAGTGGACGTACGGCGCGGATCCCGAAAAGTCGCCGACAAAAGATGACGTGCTGGACGACATCACCTTGTACTGGCTGACGAACAGCGCAACCTCGGCAGGGCGACTGTACTGGGAGAACGGCGCGCGAGGCAGCGTTCTCAGTGCGGCCGCGCAGAAGACCGCGGAGATCGCGCTGCCGGTCGCAATCACGGTATTTCCGGAGGACGTCTATCGACCGCCGGAGACGTGGGCCCGGCGCGCCTATCGCAACTTGATCTACTTCCACGAGGTCGACAAGGGCGGCCACTTCGCGGCGTGGGAGCAGCCCGAACTCTTTTCTGCCGAACTTCGCGCCGCATTTCGATCGCTCCGCTAAATCGTGGGCGACGACAGGAGATTTCATGAGAACGAATCGGATCATTGCCGTCGTGGTGCTGACCGCCGCAAGCGTTCTGGCGCTGCGCGGGGCGCAGGCTCAGCAGGCGGGAACCAAGCGAACCGACCTGCAGCGGCACGATCTCAGTGCGCCCGGACGCGAAGTCGTCCAGGTGCGCGTCGACTTCGATCCGGGGTATGTCGCTCCCAGGCACACGCATCCGGGTGAAGAGATCATCTATGTGATCGAAGGTTCGCTGGAATACGAGATCGACGGCAAGCTTGCGAAGGTCAAGGCCGGCGACGTCTTGTTCGTGCCGGCCGGAGCGATCCACACGGCCAAAAACGTCGGCAGCGGCAACGGGGCCGAGCTCGCGACGTATGTCGTCGAAAAAGGGAAGCCGCTCATCACGCTGGTCAAGTGAGCGCACGGACGTGGCGTCTTCTCCGCCGCGCGGCAATAGCGGCGCCAACACATGGGTGAGCACGCAAAGGAGGCAGCATGCCAGCTCCAACAGTCGCAAGGGCGTTGATGACGGTGGCGGAGGTTCCCAAGCCGGGGGTCGATTTCCAGATCGTCCAGCGGGAGATTCCAGCGCCCGGGGCAGGACAGGTGCGCATCAAGGTGCAGGCCTGTGGTGTCTGTCACAGTGACGCGTTCACGGTAGAAGGCGCGTGGCCGGGCATTCAGTATCCCCGCATTCCAGGACACGAAGTCGCGGGCGTCATCGATGAACTGGGTGCCGGTGTTTCCGACTGGAAGACGGGACAGCGCGTCGGTGTCGGTTGGCACGGCGGCCACGACGGCACGTGCCGTCAGTGCCGGCGCGGCGACTTTGGCACCTGTCAGAATCTACAAATTCCAGGCATCAGCTATGACGGCGGATACCAGCAATACATGGTCGCTCCCGTGGAGGCGCTGGTGGCGATGCCGGAATTTCTGAGCGACGCCGAGGCGGCGCCTCTACTCTGCGCTGGCATTACCACATTCAACGCGCTCCGGCACAGCGGTGCGTTGCCCGGGGATCTCGTAGCGATATTGGGTATCGGCGGTCTTGGTCACCTCGGAATTCAATTCGCGAACAAGTTCGGCTACAAAGTCGCGGCTATCGGCCGGGGAGCCGAAACCGCGGCGCTCGCCAAGAAACTGGGGGCGAGCGTGTACATCGACAGCGCATCGACGAACGCGTCAGAGGCGCTGCAAACTCTCGGCGGTGCTCAGGTGATTCTCGCCACCGCCCCAAGCTCGAAAGCGATGTCCGAACTGATCGACGGCCTGGCGCCGAACGGAACGCTGATGGTAGTGGGGGTAACGTTTGATCCCATTGAAGTCACACCGGTACAGCTCATTAGCAGAGTTCGAAATATTCGAGGCTGGCAGGCGGGAACACCAGCCGACTGCGAGGACACACTACGCTGCGCGGAACTGACCGGCGTGCGTCCAATGATTGAAACGTATCCCCTTGAACGAGCGGGCGAGGCTTACGCGCGCATGATGAGCGGCAACGCACAGTTCCGCGTCGTTCTGACGATGTGAACTTCGTTCGAGGCGACACTACGATAATCAATCGAGATCGCCGCAGGTTCTTGAGCGCCGCGGCGATGATCATTACCGGCGTGCGGCTGGGCGTGGTTGACACTGCCGGACCGCAGGCCAGCCCGACGCAGGCTGAAGATCTGCCTGCGATTAAGCCGGGGACGACGAACACGCGGCCGCGGGTGAGCGCGGAGCGTTTATGCGGACGGGTCACGATCAGGTGGCCCGCGATAGTGCCGATGGAACAGGTTACGAGCGGTGCAGCGGCCCAATTGCGAACTTTGACACTCCCGATAAATGCCGCACTGGCGACCAATTGCAGAAGCGAGATCACTCGCCAGTAGGCGACAAGGCAGGACCTATCCGTCAACCGCGATATGCGGCGACCCGGGTGGTGTTATGCGGTCGCCCAGTAGAGGCTTCACGGGAGCCCGCGTTTTCTTAGAAGTGCCTCACGCGAAGTCGCAGACATTCTTCGACGAGGCCGGTTTGGCGTTATGCTGCGGGCCTCGCAGGTGGGCCGATATATGCTGGTCAGCCTACTGCTCGTTAGAGCGCAATGCAAGAACGGAGCGACAAATGGAAACCCAACGCCACGCGCCGCGGAAGTTCTTTGCGGAAACACGTGAGCATTGGCCGATCATGTCCGTTTACGAGCGCTTCGAGCAGATTGTTGCGATCGTTCTGAGTCTCGTGATCTCAGTGGTTATCGCCATAGCGCTCGTGCAACTGGTCGCCCGCATCGTGCCGCTCTTGTTCAGCGGCGCGATAGATCCACTGGAACATGACGTCTTTCAGGCGCTCTTTGGCATGATCATGACGCTGCTCATCGCCATGGAATTCAAGCATTCGATTGTTCGCGTTGCTCTTCGGCGCTCGAGCATCATCCAGGTCAAGACCGTGGTGCTCATCGCGCTCATTGCGTTGAGTCGCAAATTCGTCATTCTCGATTCCAGCGCCACCGCCGCCAGCACCATTGCGGCGCTGGCTGGAGTAACCCTTGTGCTCGGCGTGGTCTACTGGCTGCTGCGCGAGCGTGATGACCGCCTCGCCAAGGAGGCGCATTGAGCTTTCTGCGCTCTAACTCTAGTTGGATCGGACGGGCCGCGAACCACGGTGCCAACGCAAAGACCGTCGCTACGGCCCGCCGTTGACCACGACGTTACACCCGCGACAAACGCCGTACCGGCTACCTATTCGCTGCGCGTGGTGCCCAGACGTCGCTTGTCGGGGTTTTGATACAGCCTCTA
>CAWDCH010000014.1:0-111140 GCA_963800785.1 Vicinamibacteria bacterium | reverse complement strand
GAAGGGAGAAGCCTACGAAGGTACGCCGGGATCTTTTGCGACGCTCTCCCGTCACTGGCAGAACGGTGACGTGATCGACATCCGCGTGCCGATGCGACTCCGGTCCGAGCCGCTGCCCGGCGATCCCCGCACGGTCGCCCTGTTCTACGGTCCCGTGCTGCTGGCTGGCGATCTTGGCCACGAGGGCCTCAGTAAAAAGCGCGGTACGGCATGACCGCACCGGAGCTGGCGAAGCTGCCGCCGGTGACGATTCCGGGTCTTGTTGTTGCGGATGGCGATCCGATCGCACGCATTCGCGCCGTCGATGGTCAACCGTTGACCTTCCGTACCGAGGGACTCGCGCAGCCGCAGGACGTAAGGCTCCGGCCGTTCTTTCGCGTCACCGACGCGCGCTACATGGTCTACTGGCGCCTCTATTCGCCCGCCGAGTGGACGGCCCACACCGCGGCGATCGATGCCGCAACCGCTCGCCGGCGCGACCTCGAACGCCGCACCGTCGACCTCGTGAACGCGGACAGTGCCGACAGCGAGCGCGATCATGCCGGGGAAGGCCTGATCGATCAGCGGCGCCCCTGGTTCGAGGGGCGTTCGGGCCGCGAGTCGAAGGCAGCGCCATTCAGCTATCAGTTGAAGCTGCCACCGGCAGGCGCGGCCAGTATCGTGGTGACGTACCGCGGCGCGTCGAACCAGTCGCGTGTGTTCGATGTGCTCGTCGACGGCGAGGCGGTGGCGCGCGAGACCTTGCCGGTGAAACCGGCTGAGCTGATCGACATCGAGCACGCCGTGCCCGCCGCCCTGACGAAGGGTAAGTCGACGATCCGTATTGGGTTCCGCCCAGCCTCCGACGCCACTACCGGCGCGGTGTTCGAGGTTCGCACCGTGAGCGCTCGCTAGGCAGGGTCCTCCCGCATCATTCCGCTCTCAGCGCGTTGTCACGTCCACGCGCAGGGCGCGCGTGGCCGGCACGAGGCACGCGACGATGCCGGCGGCGACGATGACCCCGGCAACCGCGGCATAGGTCAGCGGGTCGGTTGGCGTCACGTCGAACAGGAGCGTCGTCATCAGCCGCGACAGGATGGCCGCCGCCACGAGGCCGACGACAAGGCCGGCGATCACCGGCCGCATCCCCTGCGAGACAATCAGCCGGAGCACGCCTTCGGCGGTTGCGCCGAGCGCCACGCGTATGCCATCTCCCCGGTGGGTCGGGCGACGTTGTACGCGAGCACGCCGTGAATGCCGCCGAGCGCGAGCACGAAGGCCAGGGCCGCAAACGCCGTCAACAGCACCAGCGTGAATCGGCGTGACGCCATCGATTCCGCGACGAGCTCCTCGAACGTCCGAACATCGGAGATCGGCACCGCGCGATCGATGTCGGCCAGGAGCGCACGCAGGCTCGGGACGAGCGCGCCCGGGCTGGCGGTCGCGTTCAGCACGAACTGCAGCGATTGCCAGGCGACGCCACGCGCGGGGAGATACACGGCCAGCGTCGGCTCGCTCGACAGCCCGCGCTCGCGCATGTTGCCGACGATGCCAACGATGCGGCCGCGCGAATCGCCCTGGCCCTTCCACAGCACAATCTCGCGGCCGATGGGGTCCACGTCCGGATCAGCAGCCTGGCCACTCGATCGCTGACGACCACGGGCATCGGTGTTTTCGCTTTCTGCCACTGCGACCACCCGTTCTCTTCACCCTCCTCGAAGGTTCGCCCTCTGAGCAGCGGCACGCCGATCGTCTGGAAGTAGTTCGGCGTGACCAGGCGCCACGAGGCCCATGGAATGGTGCCGCCCGTGCTGTTGTCCGCGGGGTTGCCGATGCCAAGACCCGTGTTGGAATTGCCGAGCGGCCGCGCGCTGACCGCGGCGACCGACCTGACGCCGGCGATGGCCTGCGCCCGCTCGCGGAAGGTCTCGATCAACTGCCAGGTGCGAGGAGCGTCGTATGTCCCGGGCAGGCTCATCTCGAGCAGGATGCGGTGCTCGGTCTGGAAGCCACGATCGGCGCTCAACACCGCGCCAAAGCTGCGCAGCAACAAGCCCGCGCCGACGAGCAGTGTCAACGAGAGTGCGACTTCCGCGGCCACCAGCAACTGGCGGACGCGCTGCTGACGCGGGGAGCCGCCGGCGCCCCGCTCGCCCTCGCGCAGCGAAGGCACCAGGGCGACCTGGGAGGTCTGGAACGCGGCGATGATCCCGGTGATGAGACTCGTCAGCACGCCGACCAGGATTGTGAAGATGAGGACGCGCGAGTCCACGGCGACAAAGGCCAGGCGAGCGATTCCGGTGTCGGCGGTTCGGACCAAGCCGACAATCCAATAAGCGAGACTCAGGCCCAGGACGGAGCCGATGCCGCCCAGCAGCAGCGATTCCACCACGAGCTGGCGGACCACACGTGCGCGGCTCGCCCCCAGCGCTGAACGCAACGCGACCTCACGCGCGCGGCCGGTGGCCTGTGCGAGCAGCAGATTGACCAGGTTCACCGCCGCGATCAGGAGCAGGCACGCGACCGCTCCCATCAGAATCCACAGCGCTCGCCGCGTCGTATCGCTGGCCACCCATTGGCTGGAGGGCGTCGAGACGATGTCGAAGCCCTCGTTGACGTCAGGGAAGCGTTCGCGGAGCAGCCGCGCGACGCGCGACAGATCGGCCCTGCCATGCGCCTCAGAGACGCCAGGCCGCAGCCGGCCAATCGCGTTGACCTCCATGCTTCCGCGATCTTCCTTCGCCGTCCTGACCAGCGGCACGAAAATGTCGCCGGCGTCCAGCCAGGGAGTCCCGGGCGGCAGTACGCCCACGATCACGCGTGGCGTTCCGTCCAGCGTCAGGGAACGTCCAATGACCGCGGCGTCGTCGCCGAAATGCGTTTGCCACATGCGGTGCGTCAGGATGACGACGGCGTTGTCGTGACCGGCCCGATCCTCGCCCGGAGCAAACAGGCGTCCGGTGATGGGTGTGACGCCGAGCGCGCGCAGGAAGCCGGCCGAGACCTGCAGCGCGCTGAGGCGCTCGGGCGCCTCGTGGCCGGTGAGATTGAAGCCCGTGAACGTGACGCCGCCGATGTCGGTGAAGTTGCGCGCGAGGTCGGTGAGGTCCCAGAAATTGGCGTGCGACAACGAGTTCTGCTCCCAGCCCGCGTCGGTCCGTGCGCCTGAGATTTCGACGAGCCGCTCCGAGTCAGGGAACGGCATAGGCACGATCAGAACTGCGTTGAGCACGCTGAACATCGCGGTGCTCGCGCCGATGCCTAGCGTGAGCGTCAGGATCGCCAATGTCGTGAACAGCGGGCTCTTGCGCAGCGTGCGAAGCCCGTAGCGAAGGTCCTGCCATGCGTCTGCCAGGAAGGAACCGCGAGAGGCGCCGAGCGCCGGCATCGGCGACGGCGTTCGAGGGATCGCTCGCAGCCGCTCGGCGATCGCAGTCTCGTCCAGATCACCAAGGATCTGCGTCGCCGCATCGTCCGGCGACACGCCCCTCAGAATGAGCGCCGCGTGCCGATCCTCGGCGTCCTGGGCCAGCTCCTCGATGATGGCCGCCTCCTGCACAGCCGGCAAGCCGAGCGGCGCGAGGCGCGCCCGGATTTCCCTTCGCCAGTTACGCATGACTGCCTCCCGTCACGCGGGCAATGGCCGCGGCAAATGCGTCCCAGGTGGTGCGCTGCGCGGCGAGCACCTTTCGACCGTCGGCCGTGAGGCGGTAATAGCGCCGTCGCCGCTGGCCCGTCTTCTCGACCCAGCGCCCCTGAATCCAGCCTCGCGCCTCGAGGCGATACAGCAGGGGATACAGCGAGGCGACCTTGAACTGGATCACGCCGTCGGATCGCGCCTCGATCAACTGCGCGATGTCGTAGCCGTGCCGCGGGGTGTGCTCGATGAGCGAGAGAATCAACAGCTCCGCGCTCCCCTTCTTGAGCTCGCGATCGAACATCCGCGACAGGTTATGTGACATAGCGACATATCATATAACGACACACTACCGGCGCAGGTTCCCCAGATTGCCCGGGTTGCCCAGGCTGTGGGCGCATGGTTTCTCGAGTTCTATTCCGAGCGGAGCGCCACCACTGGGTCGATTCGCGTGGCGCGTCGGGCCGGCAGGTAGCTCGCCACGAGCGCGATGGTGGCCAGGAGCGCGCAGACGGCGGCGAGAGTCGCGGGATCGGTCGGGCTGAGATCGAAGAGCAGACTGGCCAGGGCGCGGCCGGTGAGTAGCGCGACGCCGAGGCCAATCGCGAGGCCGGCGGTCACCAGGAGCGCCGCCCGACGCAGCACCATGCGGACGACATGCTCGCGGTCGGCGCCGAGCGCCATCCGGATGCCGATCTCGCGTGTCTGCTGCGTGACGGCGTACGACATGACGCCAAAGATGCCGATCGCCGCCAGTGCAAGCGCGACGGCCGCGAAGAGCGTCAGCAACAACACGTAGAAGCGACGGCCCGAACGGACGCCGTGCGCACTTCGTCCAGCGTCTTCAGGTTCGCCATCGGCAGATCGGGATCCAGCTCGCGAAGCGCGGCCTCGACCGTGCGCGCGAGCGCCGTCAGAGGCAGGGCGCCACGCACGACGACCGTCATGTCGGAGATGCCGATCTGCGCGTGTGGAATGTAGATCTCGGGAGGCGACGGCTCGTCGAGCCCGGCGTCCTTCACGTCGCCAACGATGCCGACGACCTTACCGCCCGCCTGCTTGCCCTCGTCGAAGTGCCAGCCGATCTCGATCGTCTTTCCGAGGGGATCCTCGTTCGGGAAGTAGCGCTTCACCGCCGACTCGCTGAGGAGGACGACCTGCGGCGCCGCCATGACGTCGGAGCTCGTGAAGAGTCGGCCCCGCTTCAGCGGAATGCCAATCGCGCGGAAGTAATCGGACGAGGCGACGCGCACTTCCATCCCTGGCTCCTGCCCTGGGGGCGCCTCCGGACGGCCCTTCACGTGGAACGAGATGGTGAAGTTGAGGCCGCTGAGCGGCAGACCCACCACCGCACCCGCCGAGTGCACGCCCGGCAACGCGCTCAGTCGCGTCAGCAGACGTTCGTAGAACGCAATGCGCTGCGGACGCTCGGCGTATGTCGCTTCCGGCAGCGAGACCCGGAACGAGAGCGCCTGATCCGCGCTGAACCCGGGATGAACCTGTTGTACGCGTACGAAGCTGTTGATGAGCAGACCCGCGCCGGCGAGAAGGGCGACCGCAAGCGCCAGTTCCCCGACCACCAGCGCGCTCCTGACGCGCACGCTGCGGCGTCCCGTGAGGGCACCGCGCCCGCCTTCTTTCAGAGCGCCAACCAGTCCGACGCGCGTCACCTGCAGCGCAGGGATGCTCCCGAACAGGAGGCCAGTTGTCACCGCCGCGATCGCGGCAAATCCGATCACGGTTCCGTCGATTCCCACTTCCCCAAGACGCGGAATCCCGGCGGGCTGGAGCCCGACGAGCGCGTCGCTGCCCCACCACGCGAGAAGCAGTCCGCACACACCGCCGATGAGCGAGAGCAGGAGACTTTCCGTCAGCAGCTGCCGGACCAGCCGACCACGCCCGGCGCCGAGCGCAGTGCGAACTGCCAGTTCTCCCTCCCGGGCGGCCGCGCGGGCCAGCGTCAGGTTCGCTACGTTCGCGCAGGCGATCAGGAGCACGAATCCGACGGCGCCGAGCAGGAGCAGCAATGACGTGCGCGTATCCCCGACGATCCACCCGTGCAGGGGCTCGGCGGTCATCTCGAGGTCGGTGTTCGACTTCGGGTACTGGCGCTCCAGGCGCCGCGCGATTCCCGCCACGTCTCTCGCAGCGTCAGTCGCTGTGACGCCCGGCTTCAGCCGGCCTATCACGTCCAGATACCACGCCCCGCGATTGGAAACGCGAAACGACTCGTGGTACTCGAATGGCACCCAGAGCGCGCGGCCCTCGGGGTACGAAAAGCCTGCCGGCATGACGCCCACGACCGTGTGGGGCGCCGAGTCGATCGTGATGGTGCGGCCGACGACATCGCGGTTGCCGCCAAACCGCTGCAGCCAGAGTGCGTGGCTCAGGATGACGACGTGGTGCTTGCCCGGCTCGTTCTCTTCGGCGTGGAACCGGCGTCCGAGGATCGGGCTCACGCGTAACACGTCGAACAGGCTCGCGCTGACCTGCGCGCCATCGACCCGAACCGGCGTGCCCGTGCCCGTGATCGTAAAGCTGGACGTGTTCACCGCGGCGACCTCGGCGAGCGCCCGGGTCTGCGCCCGCACGTCGATGAAGTTGGGCGGCGACAAGGTCGAGAGATCGCTCGTGCCGCGCATCCGATGGAAGACGCCAACCAGCTGCTCCGGGTGGTCGTAGGGCAGCGGCTTCAGGATGATCGCGTTGACGACCGTGAAGATGGCCGTGTTGGCGCCGATGCCGAGCGCCAAGGTCAAGAGCGCGACGATCGTGAATCCAGGCGAGCGGGCAAGCCGGCGAAGACCGTGACGAATGTCCTGGCGGAGCGCGTCCATGCGGGGATCTGCTTGCTATCGCTGTGCCCGATTGGCAGGCCGGCGATGGGGTCGGGATGAATTTCACTTTTTGCCTGCGAATTGGCCTGGCAAAAATGAAATTCATCCCGACCCCGTCGCGGCCACGGCGCGAGAGTGTCCGGAGCTGGGAATGGCAGTCCCGGACCCGAACAGTGGTCAGCTCCCCGCGTCATCACCCGTCTCGCAGTACCAGACGACGCCGTTGGGCGCGACGGCAATCGCGTACGGTCGGCTCTCGCCGCCGCCCGGCGACGGGTATTCCTCCACGTTGCCGGTGTCTGGATGCAACCGTCCGAGCATGCCACGCGCGTAGTCGGTGTAGTAGACCGTGTCGTCGGGCGCGATCGCGATGCGCCACGGTCGGGCATTCGGATCGGGCAGCGGGTACCGGTGATCTTCATCGTCTTTGGATCGATGCTGCCGATCTTGTTTACGCCGAACAGATCGAAGAACGGCACGCCCTTCGAGTTCACCTTGATGCCGTAGGTCGCGAATTCGCCGTGGGCGTCGCGCTGCTTACGCTGCCGCTGGCCGCGTCGCGTTCAAAGAGGGGCCGCTGCCGAACATGACCGGTGGATTCGGCGAGCCGTCTTGCCATTCCTGCCATCTCGACAACCCGGTCAATGCGCCAGGCGGCCGGATTCAGATGATGGGTGTACCGCCCCGATTCGAGCCGGGCCGCCGGTACGCGATCACCGTCGAGCTCACGCGAGCCACCTCCACCGCGGCGGGTTCAATCTCTCGGCATCGCTTTGGGAGCGGCCCGCCGCGCGGCCGCTGAGCATCACCCGCCGTAAGCGCTTTTCGCCCGACGTAACCTGCAGCGCTTCCTACCCGGCCCAATTGCGCCCCTTTCCGGAAGGTCGATTATGGCCGCCAACTTGCCCGGGCGATGCGGCGATAGGAGGCCCAATGCTTTTGCGCAAAGATGTGGTCGTCGCTGGATTCGTATTCGTCATGGCGCTCGTGGCTGTGCCGGCTCGGGCACAGTTCTACGAGCAGAACAATCTCGTCTCGGACAGCACAGATGCAAACCTCATCAATCCATGGGGACTCGTCTCGAGCGCGTCAAGTCCGTGGTGGGTGGCCGACAACGGCACCGCGAAGTCGACGCTGTACAACGGCGCGGGAGCACCGTTTCCTCCGCCGCCGAACGGCCCGCTGATCGTCAACGTGCAGGGCGCGCCGACGGGCATCGTGTTCAACATCGACAACGATCCGGCGCTGTTCAACATCAACGCCGGTGGCAAGACCGGGCGGGCGATCTTCATGTTCGACAGTGAGGACGGCACGATCTCGGCCTGGAATCCCTCCGGCGACCCCACACAGGCCGCTGTCGTTTTCACCTCGCCCGACGGCGCCATCTACAAGGGGCTGGCGATCGCGGAAACTGCCGCGGGACCGCGCTTGTTCGCGACGAACTTCAAGGCGGCTACGGTCGAAGTGTTCGACGGGACTTTTACGCCCGTCGTGCCCGGTGGATTCGAGGATTCGACCATTCCCTCCGGCTTCGCGCCGTTCGGCATCCAGACGATCGGCGACGTCGTGTACGTCACCTACGCCAAGCAGGACGAAGACCAGGAGGACGATGTCGCCGGCAAGGGCCTCGGCTTCGTCAACGCCTTCGACACCGCCGGTCATCTGTTGGGACGCGTGGCCTCACAAGGGCAGCTCAACGCGCCGTGGGGCATCGCGTGGGCGCCCGATGGCTTCGGGAAATTCTCCGGACATCTGCTCATCGGCAATTTCGGCGATGGGCGCATCCTCGCGTTCGACCCTGACAAGCCGCTCGGCAACGGCCGCTTCGAGTACAAGGGTTTCCTGCATTCGACCAGCGGCGCGCCGCTCGCGATCGAGGGCCTCTGGGCGATTCAATTCGGCCACGGCAACACCAACTCGGGCGACTCCAACTCGCTCTACTTCACGGCGGGTCCGGACGATGAGGAAGGCGGGCTATTCGGGTTCCTGAAACCGGCAGACCATCCGAACAGCGAATCGAATTAGCAATCGGCCGCGACGTCGCTCACGCGCTGTGAGCGACGTCGTGGAAGTCGCGCTGGTGCAGATCGCGAGGCCGGTTCCGCACGAGCAACGGACGCACGACGGCCATGATCGCGAGCACGATTCCGAACGTGCAGACGATCGTGGCGCCGGTCGGCAGATCCAGCGCCACCGACAGGTAGACGCCAAGCGCCGACACGATCGTCCCCATCGCCCAGCCAATGGCAAGCCGTCGCCCGATGTCGTCGGCATACAGCATCGCCGCCACCGAGGGGACGATCAGATAGCAGAAGACGAGGAGCACGCCGGCTATCGAGACAGACGACGTGACGACGAATCCGAAGGAGGCGTAGAAGAGGAAATCCCACAGGCGAATCGAGAGCCCGGAGGCCTCGGCACGTTTCGGATCCATCGAGATGGCAAGAAACTGCTTGCGGAACACGAAGTGGAACAGCCCGACGCCGCCATAGAGCATCGCGGTCTTCCAGACGTCGTGCCAGGAGACCGACAGGATATTCCCCACCAGCATGTCGTTCAGGTGCTCGGCCTGCGACGTCGCCTTGCTCATCGCCAGAATCGCCGCCGCGGAGGCAACGGCGTAGCAGATGCCGATGATCGCTTCCTGCGGAATGCGCGCGCGCTTGCTGCGGATCGTCGAGAAGACTGCTGCGCCAATGAAGGTGAAGGCAAGGCTGATCCAGTAGACGACTGGTGCGTGCGGGTCGCCGCCGGATATTGGCAGGAGCACCGCAATCGTCGCGCCGAGCGCAGCGATCTGTGCCAGCGAGAGGTCGACGAAGATGACGCCGCGCTCGACGACGTGGACGCCGAGGTAGGCATGGATCCCCGTGAGAATCAGGCTCGCGACGAAGGGCGCGGCGAGAAATTCGAGAACGATTCTCAGGTCCACGGCTATTTGGCTCCTGTCCGCTTGATGGCGGCGACCAGCGTGTTGACGTCGTAATCGAACAGCGCGATGTAGTCAGTGGCGTCCTTGACCCCGCCAACCGATGGCGGCATCACGAGAACCTCCGCGCCCGTTGCGCGGGCAATCGACTGCGGTGTTTTCAGATCGAAGTAAGGCTCGACCAGAATCAGCTTGACGTTCTGGCGCTTCATCTCCTGAATGACGTCGAGTGTGTGTGACGGCGTCGGCGGGATGCCAGGCTTCGGCTCGACGTAGCCGATCACGTCAAGGCCAAAGCGGTCGACGAAGTTCGCCCAGGACCGATGGTAAGTGACCACCTTGATTCCCTTGTACGGCGCCATCGCGGCCGTCCACCGCTTCTGTCCCTCGCCGAGGCGGCGATCGAAGTCAGCGTACCGCTGCGCGAAGTACGAAGCGTCCGACGGGCTGATCGCCGACAGTTTCGCCTGTACCGCCTGCGCGATCTTGCGTCCGTTTTCCGGATCCAGCCAATAGTGCGGATTGCCCTGCGGGTGCACATCACCCATCGCCCGCGTGATCTGGCCCGTCGGGATCTCGAGGATCCGGACGTTCTGCGACGCATCGAGATACCCCTCGCCTCCGGGTTGCACCCTGGCATTGCGCGCCTGCTGCGTCAGGGGCGGCAGCCAGCCGATCTCGAGCTCTCGGCCCACGAGTACCAGCAGCGATGCGCCATGGAGCTTCAGGATGAAGCTCGGTTTCGGCTCGACGAAGTGCGGGTCCTGGTAGCCGCGGGCGATGGCCTCCACCTTGACCTTGTCGCCGCCGACCTCCTTCACGATCGACGCAAGGTCTTCGGTCGAGGCGACGACATCGATTGCCGCCGCGGCGCGCGCCGCCGTGACGGACGACGCCAGTGCCACGAGGCCGAGAAGACGAAGTGAGCGTTTCAGCATGATGCGGCCTCAGAAGGTGTGGGCGCCGTGTGCGCCAATCGCAAACAGGAACTGGAAGAGGAATTCGTTGGCGGTGTTGCCCTCAGCGTAGGTGGTCCGGCGGTACTGGCCACGGATCTGGCTGAACTCGCTGGGCCAGAATGTCAGCAGCACCGACGGGCCGCGATCGTGCAGATCGGCGTTCGTGGCCCGCTCGGACCAGTCCCACCGGAGACCACTGAACCATCGCCGCGCGAACTGGTACTCGCCGCTGGCGTAGTAGCCGAATGCTTTGCTGGTGAAGTCGGGTTCCGGCTGGTCGCGGCGGCTCCAGACGAGCTCGCTGCGCCCGATGAAGCGCCGGTAGATCGCCCGCCGCAGCGGCCGATAACGGAAGGTCGCGTCGATGCCGAAGAGCCGCGTCGCACTGTCGTCGGACGCATCGTTGTGACCGTAGGCAAACGACGTCCCGAGATCGAGGTTCATGCTCTCGGAGATGTCGTGGTAGCCGCGCACGTGCCCGACGTATGTGAGGTCGCTGCGCGTGGGGGCATGAAAGACCTCGGACTCGCCGCGATACACCTCGCCGGTGGCCTCGAGAAAGAACCACGGGTTCAGGATCAGCTTCGACACCGAGATCCCGCTGTCGGCGATGCCTTCCTCGCCTCCGAGCAGGTTGCGCGACACCAGCGGCCGATCGGTCCAGGGCAGGACGTGCGTGTGCATCTGATTGACCTTGCCGAAGGCGCTCCGCATCTTGCCGACCTTCATCAACAGGCCGGCTGGCAGTGAGGTCAGCGTCAGGTAGCCTTCCTCGAGCTCCGCGCCTTCAGGGCCATAGGCGACGAAGAAGTCCGCCTTCGCATAGGGGTCAACTACTGCCTGGAACGACGCCTCGGCCTCGTTGAGCTCCAGCGAAGGCGTCGGCTCGATGTCGTTCCTGCCGACCGCGCCGAGGAAATTGCCGATGACGGCGATGTCGGGGTTGAAGATCTTCGACATCGCAGTCGCGTTGCCGTAGACCGGGAGGCTGCCCTCGGGTCCGCCGGCGCTGGCCGCGCCTGACGGCACCTGTGCTTCCGCCGGAGCGGCGGCCGTTTGCGGCGCTGGTGCCTGAGGCGTGGGCGTGGCCGGCGTTTCCGCGGGCGGTGTTTCTGCCGGCGGTGCTGCGGCCGCGTTCTGTGGAGGCGGCACCGGCGTGGATGGCGCGGCTCCCGGCAGCGTCGCCAGCCGTCCCTCGAGCGCGGCCAGCCGCGCGTCGTACTGTTGACGCACCTGCTCGAACTCGTCACGCAGCTTGGCCACTTCGTCGCGAATCGCCTGCGCCTCCGACGCGGAGCCCTGGGCCGGCTGCTGTGGCGGAGGCGACGGCGTCTGCGCAGCGGCGGTCGCGGCGACGACCTGCAGAGTGACGACGAGCAAGACGGGGCGTGCGTAGAACTTTCCCGACATAGGCTTCCCTCTCGAAACGCTCGACCCGCGCGCCAATCAACGGCGTCGCGCGCGGTGTTCGGCACGCCCTGTACACCTGTGCATAGCGCACAGCGTCCAGATCGCGGCAAAACAGACTTCTGTGATTCGGTGGGCTAGAGCGTCGGGAATGAGGGCGGAGAGCTGTCGGTGCCGAAGAAGATCGTGACGGAATGAAAGTCGACGGGATGTTCGGCTGCGACTGCGACCGTATCCGGCGCCGGGAGGAACGGCACCGGCAGGGACGTGGCGACGCCGGCGGACCCCTGCGAGAACACGCAGCTGGTGCAGTGCGTCCGTGACTTCAGCTCACATTTGAGGTCGTGGTGGGCGAAGGCCGCGCCAACGAGGACGAACGCGTACAGAAACGCGAGCACCAGCGCACCGGGCGTGTGGCGCCGCGCGCGGTCCGTCCTTGGCATCGATTCATATTAGGGGGCGCAGAGTCTCAGAGTCAAAGAGTCTCAAGAGACTTGTATGATTCCCGGTCATGGTTCCTGCCGACACTGCTGGCTGGGGCGGCCACCCGCGCGGCCTGTCCACCCTCTTCTTCATCGAGATGTGGGAGCGCTTCAGCTACTACGGGATGCGCGCCTTTCTCATCCTCTACATGGTGGCGCCCCTTGCGTCGGGTGGGCTCGGATTCAGCGACAAGGACGCGGCGTCGATTTACGGTACCTATACCGGCAGCGTCTGGGGCATGGCGATCCTCGGTGGGATCGTCGCCGATCGATTCCTCGGCCAGTTCAACGCCGTCCTCGTTGGCGGGACGGTCATCGCGCTCGGACACTTCACGCTGGCGTTCAAAACTCTGCCCTCGTTCTACGCCGGTCTCGTCCTGATCGTCATCGGCACCGGCCTGCTCAAGCCGAACGCGAGCACTCTCGTCGGATCGCTCTATGAGCCCGGCGATCGGCGCCGCGACGCTGGCTTCTCGATCTTCTACATGGGCATCAACAGCGGTGCGTTCCTGGGCCCGATCATCGCGGGCTACCTGGCGCAGCGCGTCGATTGGCACGCCGGCTTTGCGGCCGCGGGCGTCGGGATGGCCATTGGCCTGGTGCAGGTCCTGCTTCGGGCGCGAGCGGCTGGCACCTGGCCTCGCGCGAATCGCGGCCGAGAAGCCGGCGCGACGCACGGACGCCGAGGCCGTGGTGACGCCGCCGCTGACAAAGGACGACTGGAAGCGAATTGGCGCGATTGTCATCTTCTTCATCTTCGCCACAATCTTCTGGGGCGCCTACGAGCAGGCCGGCTCGACGCTGAACCTGTTCGCCGACCGCTACACGCGCCTGTCGATTGCAGGCTTCTCGTTCCCCTCTTCCTGGTTTCAGTCTGTGCAGCCAATCTTCGTCATCCTGCTGGCACCGGTGTTCGCCTGGCTGTGGCTGCGCCTCGGAGATCGTGAGCCGTCGAGCCCGGCGAAGCTGGCGCTGGGACTGTTCTTCGGGGCACTTGCTTTCCTGGTGCTCGTGCCTGCCGGCGCGGCAGCGCAATCCGGCGAGGGCGTACGCGTGAGCCCGTGGTGGCTGATCGTCGCGTATTTCATCACCGAGCTCGGCGAGCTGTGCGTGAGCCCGGTCGGGTTGAGCCTGGTCACGAAGCTCTCCCCCGCTCGGATCGTGGGTTTGATGATGGGCGTCTGGTTCCTGTCGAACTCGTTCGGGAACAAGCTGGCGGGCTGGGCCGCGGGATTCTTCAGCTCGACCCCTCTGCCGACGCTCTTCGGAACCGTGGCCGGCGTGACGCTTGCCGCCTCGATTCTGCTCTTCCTGTTGATTCGGCCGGTGCGCTCGCTGATGGGGTCGATTCGTTAGAGAGCATCAGTGCGGAGGGGTGCGGAGGAGTGCGACGGGGTGCGACGGGTGCGGAGGAGTGCGGAGGTGCGGCGTGCGGTTCGGATGCACCCCAGCACCTGAGCCCCCGCCGCACCCCGCCGCACCCCGCCGCACCTTTCCGCACCTTTCCGCACCTGAAATGTGAACTCCTCGCAACAGCCCTTCGTCTCTGAACGTGATGACCACTTTCCTTGCCGAGCTCCGCTATGCGGCCCGTGTGCTCTGGAAACACCGTGGCGTCAACGCCGTCGCGCTCATCACGCTGGCGCTCGCGATCGGCGCCAACACCGCCATCTTTTCGGTCTACAACGCGCTCCTCGTCCGTGCGTTGCCGTTCCCGGAGCCTGACACGCTCGTCCAGGTCGCCCGCGGCTACCCGGGCGGCGTCGGCGACCCGGTGGCGATTCCGAAATACCTGCGCTGGCGTGATGGGAGCCGCGCAGTCTTTCAGGGCATTGCGGCGTACGACACGCTCGGTTCCGGCTTCAACCTGGTGGGAGCTGGATCGCCGGATCGACTGACAGGGACGCGAGTATCGGCTGATTTCTTCAGGACGCTGGGTATCTCGCCGGCGCTGGGGCGCGACTTCGACCGGCGCGAAGACCTGCCGAGCGGACCCAGGGTGGTGGTGATCAGCCACGGGCTCTGGACCCGCCAATTCGGCGCTCGCGGAGACATCGTCGGCCGTGCGATCCGGCTGAACGACGAGCCGTACACGGTGATTGGCGTCATGCCGGACGGCTTTCGCTTCCCCGAGCGAGCGGATCTCTGGACGCTGTTTCAGTTCGATCCGGCGAGCCGCGATCGCGCGAACTACTTCGAGGTGCTGGCACGGTTGCGGCCGGGCGTATCGCCCGATCAGGCGCGCAGCGCCCTGAACGTCGTGTTGCAACGTCTGGAAAAGGAAGACCCCGAAGCGGTCGACGATCACGAGACCGCATTCGTCCAGCCGCTTCGCGATCGCCTGTATGGGAGCATGCGTCCGGCGCTCCTCATCCTGCTGGCATCGGTCGGCTTCGTGCTGCTCATTGCCTGCGTCAACGTCGCCAACCTGGAGCTGGCGCTGGCCACCGAACGCGAACACGAAGTGGCGTTGAAGGCAGCGCTGGGAGCGAGCACCGGAACGATCGTCCGCCAACTGCTGGTCGAGAATCTGCTGCTGGCCGTGGCCGGCGGCGCCCTCGGGGTGGCGCTCGCCTCCTGGACGCTCCCCGCGCTGATCTCGATCGCGCCCGCCAACGCGCGGGCGCTGACTGGCGTCAGCGTCGATAGGACGGTGCTGCTGTTCTCGCTGGGTCTGGCAATGACCGCAGGGCTGCTCTTCGGTCTCGTGCCCGCGTGGGGTATCGCGCGCCCCTCGCTCGACAGCGTCTTGCGTGAAGGCAGCCGACGGGGCACCGGCGGCCGCGCTGGGTCGCGGATGCGTGGCTTGTTGGTGTCGGCAGAAGTGGCGCTCGCACTCATGCTCACGATTGGCGCGGCGCTCCTCATCAAGCATCTCGCGTCTCTCCAACGCACCGACCCCGGCTTCGTCGTCGAGAACGTCTTGACGATGAAGCTGTCGCTGCCGGAGGCGAAATACGGCCGCACGGAATCGCTTGCGCGGTTTGGCGAGCAACTCGAACAGCGACTGTCGCGGCTGCCTGGCGTCAACGCCGCGGCGATGGCGCTCTCGTTGCCGCTGGAGGTCGGGCCGGAACTGCCGTTCTCGATCGAAGGCCAGTACGTGCCGGGAACCGACAAGGGCGTCGGCAGCGCGCAATACCGCAGCATCGGTCCTGACTATTTCGGTGCGCTGCGCATCACCGTGCGCGGCGGACGCCTTTTCACGCCGTCGGATCGCGCGAACTCGCTTCCCGTCGCAATCGTCAACGAGGCCGCCGCGCGACGCTACTGGCCAGGATCGAATCCGGTCGGACAGCGGCTCACCGTCGGACAGCCGCTGATGCGCGACCTCGCCGACACGGCGCCGCGAGAGATTGTCGGTGTGGTGCAGGACGTTCGAGAACTGGGACTCGATGCCGAGGCGCCAGCGATCCTGTACGTCCCGCTGGCGCAGCAGAACGACGCGCTGACTGCGCTCGCCGTCCGTCTGCTGCCGCTGAGCGTCGTGATTCGGAGCACTGCGTCGACGGACAATTTCGCGCAGGCGGCGCGGTCTGCTGTGTGGTCGGTCGACCCGGCGCAACCGGTGAGCGACGTCCGATCGATGCGTGACATCGTGTCGCGATCGCTCGGATCGAATCGCTTCAACACGCTGCTGCTCGGGCTGCTCGCAGGCCTTGCGTTGCTCCTATCGGCCGTTGGTCTCTACGGCGTGCTGGCCCATCTCGTGTCGCAGCGCACGCGCGAAATTGGCGTGCGGATGGCGCTCGGCGCGAGCGCAGCGAAAGTGCTTCGTTTGTTCCTGCGACAGGGTCTGGCGCTCGTCGGGATCGGCATCGTCGCCGGCACGATTGGCGCGGCGGCGCTGAGCAGCGTGATGAGCAGCTTGCTGACAGGGACGAGCCCACGCGATCCGCTGGTCTTTGCGGTGGCGCCCGCGGTCCTCGTGGCCGTGGCGCTGGTTGCGATCGCGCGGCCGGCGATGCGCGCCGCGCGGATCGATCCGGTCAAAGCGCTTCGCGGCGAATAGATCCTGAACTCTTGTGGAGGCGGGGCTAAAGCACGGCGGGGCTAAAGCCCCGCCTCCACAGCTGCTTCGTTAGAACTCGTATCTCAGCGCAAACTGCATGCACCGCCCTGCACCACCGTCACATGTCGCCATCGTGTTGAAGTAGCGGCCGAACGTGGCCGCACGGTCGGGAAACACATCGAGGAAAGCGACGTCATAGCTGGGGGTGTTCGTCAGGTTGAACGTGTCCCAGCGAAAACGCAGCTTCTGCCCATCCGCCCAGGGCATCGACCACGTCTTGCTCAAGCTGAAGTCGATCGAGAAGTACCCATCGCCGCGGAGGACGTTCCGCTGACCCACTTCGCCAGGACGTGCGCGCCGGAAGAAGTCGACCGCGGATTGCGGATCCTTGAACGGACTCGGGTAACCGTCGATGACATCCTTCGTCGTTCCCATCGGGGGAAGGACGCCTGGTGTCGCGAGCTCGGCGTTGCCCTGCAGGTTCCAGTTGGTGGCCCAGCATTGACGGCAGTTGATCACGGTGAGCGGGAAGCCGCTTGTGATTCGGAACACGCCGGCGGTGGCCCACCCGCCGATGACGGCATCGAGCGCGCCCGGCAGGGCGCCGCCCCACTTCTTCCCCTGGCCGAACGGCAGCTCCGCAATCCAGTTGACGTTCAGCAGGTGCCGGACATCGAAGTCGGCATTGCCGTACTGCTTGTCCGGCTCCCACGAGTTGATCAGGAATCCGGTGTAGCCGCCGTTGTCGAAGTCGGCAAACACCTTGTCGCCCTCGACCAGCGAGGCATGATCCTTCGCGTAGCCGAGCGTGTAATTGACGTCGAACTGATAGCCCTCGCTGAACCGCTTGCGCACCGACAGCTGCAGCGCGTCGTACTCCGAGCGGCCGATGGTGCTCTGCACGCCGAGCGTGTCGTACTGCGGGGCGAAGAACGCGAACGGCCCCAGCGTGCTGCACGCCGGAAAGCAGAACTCGTCGGCATTGTAGAGCGCGGTGATGAAGTCAGGCGAACGGCCGTTGAACTCGGCCGCCATGCGCTGGGTCGCCGTCAGGCCGTCGATGGCGGCGTCGGGGAAAAGATTCTCGAAGTACGGAATCGGCGCGAGGCCGCTGTAGGCGGGCAGGTCGGCGTCACGAGAAATATGCTGCGACGCCGCGATCAACTGTCCCGCTGCCGTGAAGTAGTCCGTGCCCGACTGGGGATCCACTACGTTGGCCGGCATGGCGACGTCGCGGCGCACCAGCTGATTGCGACCGCGCCGCCCGACGTAGGCCGCCTCGACGGAGAAGCCCCGTCCGAGCTCGCGACCGACAACGAAATTGAACACGTGCGCGTAGGGCGTCACGATGTTGCCGTCCAGTGCTTCCGTGATATTGCCGATGAACGACTCCGGAGTTTGCGGGAATCCGCCTGGGGGCGCCCCGGGCAGCGACGGCGGAATGACGCCAAGCCCCTGGAAACGAACCGAGGGATCGTCCTCGTTGTTGGCGCCAAACGGGTTCGAGAGGGTGGTCGAGAGACCGAACGCACCCGCCTTATCGAAGCGCATCGCGAGCCCGGTGCCGATGCGGTCGTAAACCATGGAATAGCCCCCACGCACCACCAGCTTTCCGTCGCCGGTCAGCGTGTGCAGGAATCCCTGATCCGCGTGCGGTGTCCAGGCCGCTGCCAATCGGGGCGCGAAGTTGTTTTTGTCCCACGCGTAATAGCCCGGCCGCCCGTTCTCCGGACCCGCCAGGTCGAAATTCACGAGCGGCGCCTCGCTCGTCGAGCGTCCGGACAGCATCAGCGAGCGGCGCTGCTCGAACCAGTCGCCAAGGCTGATGTCCGGTGCGACCTGGAGTCCGTTGGTCTCCCACGGCGGCGAGAACAGGCTGTAGCGGAGACCGGCCGTCACCGTCAGGTTCTGCCCCAGCTTCCAGCTGTCCTGAACGAAGAACTCGTACTCGTCCGTCGCATACCGCCGCCGGATCGGATCGCCGACGGGAAGCACGTTGCCGTCGCGGTCGTAGTTGAACTGACCCGTCGCCTGCGAGATGACCCCGAGGATCGGAATGAACGCGTCGCCGTAGGTCGACGTGCCGCCCGGATCCACGGCCGGCAGCGCGTCACACGCCGCGGTCGACGGCGCGGGACACAGCGCGCCGGGCATATACGTTGTGCCCACGCCATCCACCCACGAGCCGTTGGCCTGCGGGAAGTGGAACGAGAACGAGTTGTTGCTCGTGTTCACCCGAGCAAAGCGCATCGCGGTGCCGAATTTCAGCGTATGTGCGCCCTTGACCCACGACACGTCGTCGACGAACGTGTTCGTTGGTACATTGCGGGTGTTCGTGGCGGTCTGCGCCGCCAGGGCGTCGATGTTCCGGAAATCCACCTGCACGCTTTCCTGCAGGCCGTCGATGTTCTCCTCAATGCGGGTCAGACCGTAACGGAACGTGTTGATCATCGTCGGTGAGAGCACCGCGTCCCAGCCCAGCGCGAAGCCGCGGCTCTGCACTTTGCGAGTCGTGTTGGGAGGCGCGCCCAGGAACTGGGGAACGCTCGCAATCGAGTCGTCTTGCACATTGAAGCGCCCGAAGAACGTGTGCGAGTTCGTGTGCTTGTAGTCGACGCGGCCGATGTAGGTATTGAAGGAGTTGTTGACCGGTGCGGCGAAGCGATAGCCGGCGAGGTTCACGCCGTCGATGCCGGGATCGTTGGGCACCGGAAACTGGCTGAAGTAGTCGGACACCAGCCGGCTGGGGCCGATGCCAATCGGGTCCACCGACGCGAGCTCTGCCGGCGTCATCCCGTGGTAGCCGGCGGGCACTGCGTGCGTATTGGCGAATCCCTGAACGCTGGCCGCCGGACACTGACCCGCGTCGGCACAGGGATAGAGAAGCACGCCGTCGCGCAGGGTCATCGAGGGGATGTTGCGCAGCACCGGCGTCTCGCTGTCTTCGGTGAGTCGCTCGTAGTTGCCGAAGAAGAACAGGCGATCCTTCTTGATCGGTCCGCCGAATGCGCCGCCATAGATGCGCTTGTCCAGTTTGGGTGCCTTGCTCTCTTCCCCCGCCTGCAGCTGCGACAGCTTGAGGAAGTACTCGTTCGAGGAGAAGTGCGTGTCGCGCTGTACCCAATTGGCCGCACCATGGAAATCGTTGGAACCGCTCTTGGTCACAAGCGAAACCTGCGCGCCAGAAGAACGCCCGGAGTCGGCGCCGTAGTTGCTGGTACTGACGCGGAACTCCTGCAGCGAATCGAGCGTGACGCGCACCGCGCTGTTATAGGCGGTCCCGAACTGCGGATCGTTGACGTCGATGCCGTCGAGGGTCACGTTCGACTGATCGGCACGGCCGCCGCTGACCGCGCCGCTCCGCGAGTCGATATTCAGCACTTCTCCAGTCATCGCATCCGTCATAGCCGAATTCGGGATGTAGACCGCGCCCGGCTGCAGGCTGAGTAGACCGACGACGTTGTTGGCCTCGAGCGGCAGGGCGCGCACCTGCTGGCCGGTGATGACGTTGCCCAGCGATGCATCAGTGGTGTTGATCGGCGCCACCTCGCCGGTGACGTTCACGGTTTCGCTGAGCGATCCAATCTCGAGCGGCACGTCGAGCTTGCTCGAGACGTCCACCTGCAGCGTGACCTTGTCATGAACGGCGGTGCGGAAGCCGCTCAACTCGAATTTGATCTGATAGTCGCCCGGCGGCAACGCCAGCAACTGATACGCACCGGACCCGTCCGTCACGGTCGTGCGCACCGCGCCGGTCGCCAGGCTCGTCGCCGTCACGGTGGCGCCGGGCAGCGATGCGCTCTGGGCGTCCACGATCGTTCCGTGCAGCGACGCTGTGCCTGCCTGTGCCCACGCCAGACTCGTCGTCAACGAGACGACAGCGACGAGCATGGCACACGCCCTCATCCACCTCCGATACCCGGTCACAGCCCACCTCCTCGATTGCCGCCGGATCCTGGAGTCCGGATGAGGCGCGTGCTCGCACCAGCGCACACCCTCCGGACCGCCGATCGCCGGGCGTCTGCACCGTGATTAAGGGGCAAACCGGGACCGGCGCAACGCCAATTCACGTGCTCGGCGCAGATCGTGGTGGCGGAAAGACGGTTGGGCGGGACGATGGCAGATTCGGACGGGTTGGTACCAACCCCTTGTACCGTGAGTACGGACAACGCTGGATGCGGGCGCCGGGGCTTAGGTCTGCGGGCTATGGACTCGGTGCGATCTCTATGTAGTCGATCGCAGCGCGTTCGTCTCGATCCGGCGTGCCCTCAATCTGAACCACGCTGCCGCGCTCGAGCGGAACAGTCGGCATGACGCGACGAGTCGACGAATGGCCGTTCGGCGTCTTAGTCGGGAACATGTCGTCGGCCGTCCAGGAGTCGATCGGCTTGCCGTTCACGCGTGCGACAAAACGTGATGCCCCGTCGTTCTCGTCGAAATACCGGACGACGATCGTGTAGTTGCCGGCCGTTCCGTCGAAGGTCGTAGTCGCGGTACACGGCCCGGGCGCGGCACACTGGACGGCTTTACCACCGCTCGCAGTCTCCCAGGGTGTGACATCGATCGCGGCGTAGCCCAGGAGTGTGATCGCCTCGGCTTCGACGCGGCCCGGGTAGTGCCCGGCTCGTCCCTTCTCGTCGGCAATACCAGACGTCTTCAGAAACCAGCTGTTGATCGAGTCACGCCATTCGATTGCATGGCCCGCCTGATACTCGAGGTGTCGCAGTACCGCGTGATAGCGGTCGTCGTCGAACAGCCCCTTCAGCGCACGCCACTTTGTCACGAATTCAGCGGCTTCCTCGGCTCCCTGATAGTGCACGTCATAGATGTGCTGGATCACCGTCTTGCCCGAGTAGAGCACGTGGGTGTATGGCACATGGTGCATGAAGAGAATCAGCTCGTCGGGGCAGGTCTTCAGCGGTTCGTAGATCGCAGCCACTGGCGGCGAGTACTGACCGATGAACCCCGTGCCCGTAGCGACGGTGCGATCCATCCCGATGCCTTTCTCGTCTGCGCGGTGCCACTGTCCCCATCCGTTGCGCTCTGACGCTTCGACCGCGGGACCGTAGTGTGGTCCGACAATGTCAGTGAGGGTTTGGGCGCCAAGTGGACCGGTGTAGCGCTCGTACGCCGGCCACGAGTCGAGCAGAATGCGCGAAATGGTTTCCACTGCCTGCGGCTGATGGCCGAACGTCTGCCGGGTCCATTCGTCCGCTATCTGTTCCGACGTGAGATTCGGATTCCAGGCGAGCCGCCCGAATCCGTATAGGTTCGCCATGGCCAGGTCGTGCCCGAGCCAGTTCGGTGACTGGCCGACGTTCGACACCGCGACGTAGCCGCCAGTTGGCCGCTTGAATGTGGCGCCTGAAACAAGCGCCTTGACAGGCGTGCCCGGACCATTCGCCTGCAGATCGAAGTCGAGCATCTCCTTCCACATCGGGATCAGGAAGCAGACGTGGCGCTGCTGACCGGTGTACTCCTGCGTCACCTGCAGCTCGATGGCCTGATTCGTCGCCGGCAGTGCGCCGAACAGCGGGGAGACCGGCTCCCTCGCCTGAAAATCGATCGGCCCGTGCTTGATCTGTAGGACGACATTGTCGTCGAACGTGCCGTCCAGATCGTGAAAGTTGTCCCAGGCCGCACGGGCGCGATCGTTCTTCAGGTTGCGCCAGTCCATGTGGTGGTCGTAGACGAAGCCACGATAGAAGATGACGCCGCCGTGCGGCGCGAGCGCTCGGGCGATCACGTTTGCGGCATCGGCGTGCGTTCGACCATAGGCCGAAGGTCCGAGGCGCCCCTCGGAATCCGCTTTCAGCACGACGCCGGCGAAATCAGGCACTGCCCGGTAAATCGCATCCATCCGTTCCTTCCAGAACGAGACGACGCGGGGATCGACCGGATCGAATGTGTCGAGCCCGCCGAGCGATTTCGGGCTGCTGAAATCGATCGCGACGGCGAGGCGTACACCCCAGGGACGGAAAACGTTCGCCACACGGGTCAGTCCAGGCAGGAACGGATCGGAGATGACCTTGACGTTCGCGTTGACGCTGCTGATGCAGGCGGCGTTGATGCCGAGCGATGCGAGCAGGCGCGCGTACTCGGTCGCGAGCGTCAGGTCCTGCCGGACTTCCCCGCCGTCGAAGAAAATCGATCGTCCGCCGTATCCGCGTTCGATCGATCCGTCGAGATTGTCCCAGTGATTGACCCAGCGGAGCGGCGCGGATGGCCGCTGAACGCCGTCCGGGAACGGCCGTTCAGGTGACGTCGCGAGGTGCCGAAGGACCGCGAACACGCCGTAGAGCGCACCTCGGTCGCCGCCACCGAGGATCGCGATGATTGGCGCTCTCGTCTGGGTCGATCGCTTGAGTCGAAATCCGTCGGCATCTCCGATCGGCACGTCGCCGGTCAGGTCATGCAGGTACGCACCGGCAGCCTGTTCGGTGCCGACGATGAACGCGCCGTCCGCACCAACGGAGGGCGCGACGCTCACGGGCCTGCCGAGCAAGCGACCAAGCCCTCTGACCAGTTCGTCGCGCGCGGCCGCGACGACGGGCGATGGCTTCCCGAAAACGACGACTGTCGCGGGCAGGCTGGCATACGCCGCCTTCGCGGCTGCTGCCTCCTTCGGTTCATAACGGAGCCACGCGTCATGACCCGACTCGGCACGAGCTGTTGCTGTTGGGGCCAATCCCAGGAGAAACGCGATGAGGTATCGTCTAGCGCGCACGGCAAAAGCTTATGCCCGTTTCCTCTGTCGCGATCGCTGCCGCGTTGACCCTGGTCTCGTTGCTCCTCGGCCAACGAGTGCAACCGGGCGCCTCCGTGGCGCTCGAGACGTTGCGGCGTCAGTTCCTCGATCCACCAGACGACAGCCGGATCATGATGCGCTGGTGGTGGTTCGGCCCAGCGATCACCGAGGACGAGATCGCGCGTGAGCTGCGGGCGATGAAAGAGGGCGGCATCGGTGGCGTCGAGATCCAGCCGGTCTACTCGCTAGCGCTGGACGACTCGTCAAACGGGCTGCAGACGGTGCCATTCCTCTCGCCAACCTTTCTACAGCGGCTGCGTTTCGCGGCGACGACGGCACGTTCGCTCGGGCTTCGGGTCGATCTCACGCTCGGCAGCGGGTGGCCGTACGGTGGGCCGTCGGTGGCGATCGCGGATGCGGCCGGCAAGCTCCGCGTTGAGCACGTGAACGTGCCAGCGGGACAGACGAGCGTTGCGGTGCCGGACGTCGGCGCCGGCGAGGCCTGGATCGCCGGCTATCTCGTACGACCCGGCTCGACCGAGCCGATCGCGGGAGCGCCCGTCATCGCGACGATTGCGGGCGGCCGCGCCAGCCTTCCCGCGTCGCCGGACGAACGCGAGCTGCTGGCATTCATTGCGAGCCGCACTGGAATGATGGTGAAGCGCCCTGCTGTCGGTGCCGAAGGATTTGTCCTCAATCACTACGATCGAGCCGCGCTCGATCGTTATCTCGAGGCGGTCGGACGCCCACTGCTCGACGCCCTCCCCGCCGACGCTCCCCCCCATGCAATCTTCTGCGACAGCCTCGAGGTGTACGGCAGCGACTGGACGCCAGGCTTGATCGACGAGTTCCAGCGGCGGCGCGGCTACGATCTGCGACCCCACCTCCCTGCGCTGGTGGGCGATGCGACCACCGCCACATCGCGCATCCGTCACGATTGGGGCCAGACGCTCACGGAGCTGGTGGGCGACGAGTTTTTGGATCCGCTCCGCACGTGGGCCGCGTCACGTGGCACAAAACTGCGGGCACAGGTCTACGGCATTCCGCCAGCCTCCGTCTCGAGCAACGCTCTGGTCGACCTGCCGGAAGGTGAAGGCGCGCAGTGGCGCGAGCTCCGCGCCACCCGGTGGGCGGCGTCGGCCAGCCACGTTGCCGGCACGCCTATCACATCGTCTGAAACATGGACGTGGCTGCACTCGCCGTCATTCATGGCCTCGCCGCTCGACCTGAAAGCGGAAGCCGATCGCCATTTCCTCCAGGGAGTGAACCAGTTGATCGGCCATGGTTGGCCCTATTCCGCACCGCGCGCCGACTATCCGGGCTGGCGGTTCTATGCCGCGGGTGTCTTCAGCGATCCAAACCCGTGGTGGATCGTCATGCCCGATCTGGCGCGCTCGCTGCAGCGCGTCAGTTTCTTGATGCGCCAGGGAACGCCGTTGGTCGACGTCGCGCTCCTGTTGCCAGTGCATGATGCCTGGGCCGGTTTCTCACCCGGCAACGTGCATTTGATCGAGGCCTTGAAGACGCGAGTGGGACCGGAGGTGATCCCGGCAATTCTCGATGCCGGCTTCGACGTCGACTTCATCGATCCGATGACGCTGACACGCGATACGGCCGTCGAGGGACAGCAGCTTCGCGTCGGCCGGCAGCGATACTCGGCAGTGGTTCTCCCCTATGTCGAGACGATCACGCCGCAGACGCTGCAGTTGCTGGAATCCTTCGCGCGCGCCGGTGGGACCACGATCGCGGTCGGCACGAAACCGTCGCTCGTTCCCGGATTCATGGCGACTGCGTCCGATCGCGAAGCGGTGCAGGCCGCGTCGCGCCGGCTGTTCGAGAGCAGCGACGTGCCGGGGCGCTTCGTCGCCGAACCCGCACGCCTCGGTCAGGCATTGCGAACCGCCCTGGGAGGTGGGGTGGTCTTCGCCTCTCCCACACCTGGGATCGGCATCGTCCGTCGGCGCCTCGAGACGGCCGATCTCTACTTCGTGGCAAACACTTCAAATGTCGAGCAGCGCGTGGCCGCGACGTTCGATACCAGGTCGCGTCGAGCCGAGTGGTGGGATCCGTCGACCGGGGCGATGATGCCATTAGAGGTGGGCCGCCGGTCCAAGCGAGGCCCACAACTCACGCTCGACCTTGCGCCGTACGTTTCTGGCATCATCGTTTTTTCAGACGCCGCCGACCTACCGGCGATGCGTCGTCATCAATCCCCACGCCACAGCCCCCTCGATCTTTCGACGGGGTGGACGCTCACGTTCCCTAGCACTGCACCAATCGCACTCGATCGACTGCAGTCGTGGACCGATCTTCCTGACCGTCGTGGCTTTTCCGGCGTCGCGATCTACGAACGCGAAGTCACGCTCGAGGCTCGAGATCTCCACGGCGCGCGTATGATCGCGATCGACTTCGGCCGTGGCTCAGCTGTGCCCGAGAGGGCGCTCAAGAACGGCATGCGCGCCTGGCTGGATGCTCCCGTTCGCGATGCCGCGGTGGTCTACGTCAACGGCGTCCGCGCCGGGTCGACGTGGGCGCCCCCTTATCGCGTCGCCGTTGGCAAACACCTGGTCGCCGGAAAGAATACGATTCGTGTCGAGGTTGCGAATCTCGCAATGAATGCGATGGCGAACCAGGCGCTCCCCGACTATCGCCTGCTCAATCTGCGTTACGGCACGCGCTTCGAACCGCAGGATATGGATCAAGTGCGCGCGATGCCGTCAGGACTGCTAGGGCCGATTACTCTCGTCTGGGATTGACGTCGATTGGTGCGGCACGGTGCGGAGCAGTGCGGCGGGGTGCGGCATGGTGCGGAGACGTGCGGCAGGGGTGCGGAGAAGTGCGGTGGGGTGCGACACGGTGCGGGAGCAGTGCGGCGGGGTGCGCCACGGTGCGTTGGTGCGTGCGGCACGGCGCGCTGTTGGACCATAGCACCAAACCATTCCAGGACCTCTCCGCACCTCTCCGCACCTCTTCGCACTTCTCCGCACCTCTCCGCACCTCTCCGCACCGTGCCGCACCGTGCCGCACCGTGCCGCACCTTTCCGACGGTCGCCGAAGTCGAGATCGTCGGCAGAGGCGGCTCATGGGCGCGAATTCTGACACACCAGTGCCGCTGAGTTCTCGGCGTGCGACGCTTGACCCGATACCCGGCAGCGCCGACAATCGTTCGAATTCCCGTGCGCTGCTCCCTGTTCCTCGCGCTCGCGCCCTTTCTGGCGCTCCTGACCGCTACCGCAGCGGGTCGGTCGTCCGAGACGTCGCCTGCCTCCGCGGCGGCGTTCGAGACCACGGTCCAGCCGTTCCTCGAGAATCACTGCTACGACTGCCACGATGCGCGTCGCCACAAGGCCGACCTGAACCTCGAGAAATTCCAGACGGTAGATGATGTCGCAGCGAACGCGGACACGTGGGACGAGGTGCTGTTCAAGCTGCGCACGGGAGAGATGCCGCCGGAAGACGAGATCCGTCCCGATCCTGGCGACCTCGCGCGGGTGACCGGATGGATTGCCGATCGGATCGAAGAAGCCGATGCACGGGCCGTTCCGGATCCCGGGCGCATCACCGTCCGGCGGCTGAATCGCGCCGAGTACAACAACACGATTCACGATCTCGTCGGAGTCGATCTGAAGCCCGCCGACGATTTCCCGCAGGACGACACTGGCTACGGATTCGACACCATCGGCTCCGTCCTGTCAGTGCCACCCGTACTGATGGAGAAGTACCTGGCAGCGGCCGAGCGGATTTCGCGAACCGCGATTTTCGGGGCCGGGGTGATGAAGCCAACACTGGTCCGTCTGTCGGCGCGATCGCGGAAGATTCAACCCAGTCCGAAAGTCGAGACCGGCTACGACACGACGGGACTCACGCTGCCGAACGCGCTGCACGGCGTGCATCGCATTCCGGTCGATGCCGAGTACTCGATTCGCGCCGTCGTCGGTGGATCGCGCCCGGCGGGCTCCGAGCCGATTCGCCTGGCGCTCTGGATCGACGGGACCCGCATCGAAACGACCACGCTGGATCCCGAACGAAGCGCGTCGTTCTTCGATGACGATCAGCAGGACTTCTCGGGCAAGGACATCGAGTTCCGCGTCCGGCTGACCGCGGGCGAGCATTGGTTCGCCGTCACGATCCCACAACTGTTCGAGGGACTGCCGCCAAGCTACCAGGGCCCCGCACCGTCGGCGCGTCCCGAGCCGCCGCCGCCCGTGTTCAAGCCGCGGCCCGACCGGACCCCGGAAGAAAACGAAAAGCGCCGCCTGCGGTTCGAAGAGGAGC
Organism: Vicinamibacteria bacterium; assembly: GCA_963800785.1. Taxonomy (GTDB): domain Bacteria; phylum Acidobacteriota; class Vicinamibacteria; order Vicinamibacterales; family JAENWD01; genus JAENWD01. The sequence goes on along the minus strand of CAWDCH010000014.1, from coordinate 83,875 downwards.
ACAAGGAAAAACCGCCGGCCAACAATGCGCGGGTCAGCTACATCGAGATCGGCGGCCCGTACAAACAGGTTGCGGGACCATCCGCCGAGAGCACGAAGCGCATTTTCGTCTGCGGCCATCGTCCGGGCCACCACGTCTCGAGTTGTGCGACGCGGATTCTCACCAGCCTCACGCGGCGCGCGTTCCGGCGGCCAGTCACCCCGCAGGAAGTGGCGCGGTTCACCGCCCTCGTCAAAGACGCCCGACGCGACGGCGAGTCCTTCGAACAGGGCATCGCGCTCGCGCTGCAGGCCGTCCTCGTCTCGCCCGACTTCCTCTTCCGGTTGGAAGGGGCCACGCCGACTGCGAACGGTGCGCCCGCTCTGATCAACGAACACGAGCTCGCGACGCGCCTGTCGTACTTTCTGTGGGCGAGCATGCCGGACGCGCGTTTGCGCCAGCTCGCGAGCGCCGGTCGGCTGCGCGCGCCGGGAGTGATCGAAGGCGAGATCCGCCGCATGCTCGCCGATCCGAAAGCGCATGCGCTCGTCGAGCAGTTCGGCGGCCAGTGGCTGCAAACGCGCGCGCTGGAATCGGCGCGGCCCGATCCGGATCGGTTCCCCGACTTCGAGGACTACCTCCGGCTGTCGATGCAACGCGAGACCGAGCTCTTCTTCACCTCGGTCATGCGCGAGGACCGCAGCATCCTCGACTTCCTCAATGCGCGGGACACCTTCCTGAACGAGCGGCTGGCCCGACATTACGGGATCGGCGGGGTCGCCGGCCCGGAGTTCCGCCGCGTCGATCTCTCGAACACGCCTCGTTCGGGCGTGTTGATGCAGGGCAGCGTGCTGACGGTGTCGTCGTACGCGACGAGGACCTCTCCAGTTCTGCGGGGGAAGTGGATCCTCGACAACCTGTTCGCGGCAGCCCCACCGCCTCCACCGGCGAATGTCGAGCGCCTGAACGAGGAGGGCATAGGGACGACGGTGTCCCTGCGCGAGCGGATGGAAGTGCACCGTCACAACCCGACGTGCGCGTCGTGCCACCGGCGGATGGACCCGCTGGGGTTCGGGCTGGAAAATTTCGACGGCGTCGGCGCCTGGCGGATGAAGGACGGCAACTTCGACGTCGACTCATCTGGGCAGTTGCCGGATGGACGGACGTTCCATGGCCCGGGCGAGCTGGCGATGATTCTCGGCAACGAGCAGGAAGCCTTCGCGCGCGCGCTCACGTCGAAGATGCTGGTTTACGCGCTTGGCCGGGGACCTGAGCCGGCCGACAAGCGCACCGTGCGCACGATTGCGCGCCGTCTGGCGGCCGAAAATTACCGGTTCTCACGCCTTATACTGGAGATCGTCCAGAGCATCCCGTTCGAGATGCGCCCGGGAGTGGCGCCCCAATGATCGTTACCGGCCGACACCTGCCCCGCCGCACGTTTCTGAAGGGTCTGGGCGCCGCGGTCGCGTTGCCGATGCTCGACGCGATGACACCGGCATTTGCGAAGGCTGCCACCCGAAGCGCCGCGCCGACGCGATTGTCGTTCGTCTACGTTCCAAACGGCGTCACCCTGAACCAGTGGACGCCGGCTGGCGCAGGGCGAACGTTCGAGTTCAGCCGCATCCTCAAACCGATCGAGGCATATCGCGACCAGACGATGGTCCTGAGCGGCCTGGCACAGCAGAACGGGAATGCGCTGGGTGACGGACCGGGTGACCACGCGCGCGCCGCTGCCTCGTATCTCACCGGCGTTCATCCGAAGAAGACCGCAGGCAGCGACATCCAGAACGGCATCTCAGTTGATCAGATCGCCGCGGCCCACATTGGAACAGAAACGCGGTTCCCTTCGATCGAGCTTGGCTGCGACGAGTCGCGCACCGTCGGCAACTGCGACTCGGGCTACAGCTGCGCCTATACGAACAGCGTCTCATGGCGCAGCCCGACCTCGCCGATGCCGCCGGAAACGAATCCGCGGCTCGCATTCGAACGGTTGTTCGGTAGCCTCGACGCCGGACTCGACGCCGAGACACGGGCCCGCCGGCGGCGCCAGCGTCGCAGCATCCTCGATCTGGTCGGCGAACGCACGAACTCGCTCGTGTCAACGCTCGGGCCATCCGATCGGCGCAAGGTGGACGAGTACCTGACGTCAGTGCGAGAGATCGAACGGCGCATCCAGCTGGCGGAGCAAGATACCCGCGTGGTCACGCCCGACTTCGAGATGCCGAGCGGCGTGCCGGTGACATTCGCCGAGTACGCGACGCTGATGTACGACATCCAGGCCATCGCGTTCCAGGCGGACCTCACGCGCGTTGCGACGCTGATGATCGGCCGCGAGGGCAGCTTGCGCACGTACCCCGAGATCGGCGTGCCCGATCCGCACCACCCGCTGACGCACCATCAGAACAACCCGGACTGGATCGAGAAGATCACCAAGGTCAACACCTTCCACATGGAGCTGTTCGCGAAGTTCGTCGACAGGCTGCGCTCGATGCCGGAAAGCGACGGGACGGTCCTCGATCACACGATCGTCGTGTACGGGAGCGGCATCTCGGACGGCAACGAGCACACGCACGAGGATCTCCCGGTGCTCCTGGTCGGCGGCGGCGGCGGCCTCCGGGGCAACCGGCACGTCGTCTACGAGTCGAACACCCCGATGACCAACCTGTATCTCACGCTGCTCGATCGTGTCGGCGTGCGACAAGAGTCAATCGGCGACAGCACGGGCCAGATCGCTCACCTGAGTGAGGTGTATACGCAGTAGGGCCGTACGCCTCCTACGTAGGCCCAAGCTTTAGCTTGGGCGCGACCTCACGCGATGCCCGAGCTAAAGCTCGGGCCTTCGTACGTTGGCTCATTCCGGCGCGATCCGCGGCGCGGCCTTCGGCGGCGACTGGTGGCTCAGTTCCGTGCCTGTCGTTGTCACGAAATACTTCGCCACCATGTTCGGCCGTTCCCACGACGGGAGCGCCGAGCGGCCCTTCAGATACTTCAGGAAGTTGCGCGTGACGCGCGCGAAGTGCGCTTCGTGTCCATCGCGGAAGCGATCGGGGATCACCACGTGGATCTCCGTTCCCTTTTTGCGCTCCGCCTTGACGCCCGGATAGTCGGTCTGCAGCGCGGCAATGCGAGCGTCGACCGCACCGGAAATGGCGGAAGCGTCCTGACCGGTATTCGGAATCACGTAGACCTCGGTCTGGTACTTGTCGGCCTTCGTCTGCCGCACTTCAACCGCCGCCTTCGACCCGCGATAGACGGCATAGTGACGGTCGCCGGCGCCCTGTGGCGCTTCCCAATCCCAGATGACGTTCAACGTCGCGTGCACGCCGCGCACGCGGTACGACACCAGCGTGTTGCAGTCGTACTGCAGCGTGCCGTTTGCGACCTTCGCACGCAGCGCCTCGGGGAATCCAGACGAACCGGTCACGCGCTTGAAATCTGCTTCCGCAATGGCCGTTGGCCACTGCTGCGCGCTCAAGACTTTGACATCCGCCTTGTAGTCGATCGCACGCTCAGGAAAAAGCGTCCATTGCACCAGATCAACCAGATGCGTGCCGATGTCGTTCAGGCCCTCCCCCTGCTCCGCCGTATCGAAGAACCACGTGGGCCGGATGTTGGGCGCTCCGGCGACCACCTTCATCAAGTGGTGGATGCTCTCCATGTACACCGAAGGACTGTCCGGAGTGCCAGGCGGAATGCCTCCCGCGATCGCGGTGTCGTTGACGAGCGCGCGCTGGATTTCGGAGGTGACCTCGAAGCGCTCGGTCATGATGTCGTAAGCGACGACGCCTTTGGCGTCGGCGTCGGCGAGCGCACGCTCGAGGGCCGGCAGGTCGGCGGAAGCCAGAATCCAGGGCTTGTCCGCCAACACGTTCAGGCCCGCCGCGACGGAGCGTCCGATGCGGTCGATCTTGCCGCGGTTTCGACCCGAGATGACGACGACGTTGCCAGGGCGCTCCGAGAGCATGCGTTCGAAGAAGTCTGGGCCCGTGTGCACCTCGAGCCGCCAGGCGGTGGGCTGGTCGGGGCGGCTGTTGAACGCATTGATGCGCGCCAGGTGCCCGAGCAGATCGGCGCCGAGTGGCGCATAGACATCGACGCGCGGCGCAACGCCCGGATACATCTCCTTCTGCACGAGGCCGGCATGGAAGTGGCCCGGGTCGAGGGTCATGAAGCGTACGTCCGCCATCCCAGGCTCCTTCGAATCCGCCGCACGCTGACCGGCGGCGCCGGTCGACAGGCCGACGAGCAGCGCGACAATCGTTACAGCACGCGACACAGGCATCGAACGCTCCCGTTGCCCGAGCTGAAGCTCGGGCCTACGTCCGTCACCAAAGACCTACCGAGCTGAAGCTCGGGCCTACGTCCGTCACTAAAGACCTACCGAGCTGAAGCTCGGGCCTACGTCCGTCACTAAAGACCCACCGAGCTGAAGCTCGGGCCTACGTCCGTCACTAAAGACCCACCGAGCTGAAGCTCGGGCCTAGGTCCGTCACTAAAGACGTGGAATAGCCAGACCGCCGTCCACGTGGATCACCGACCCAGTCCCATACGGCAGGTCGCCACGGGCCAGCGCCGCCACGACACGGCCCACATCCTCTGGCGTGCCCCAGCGTTGCTCAGGGACCAGACCCTCGGCAATCCGCTGGTCGTAGACGTCCTTCACTCGCGACGTCATGTCGGTGGCGATGATGCCCGGCCGAACTTCGTAGACGGGGATCCCGTGGCCGGCGAGCCGCACGGCAAAAAGGCTGGCCGCCATCGACAGGCCAGCCTTGCTGACGCAGTACTCACCACGGTTGATCGACGCCATGGCCGCCGACACCGACGTGATGAACACGATGGACGCGTGCGCAGACGGATTGGTGGCACGCGCCTCCACCATGAGCCGGGCCACGTGCTGCGTCAGAAAATACGGCCCCTGCAGGTTGGTGCGCAGCACCTCGTCGAAGCTTTCTTCGGTCGCCGCGAGCAGGTCCGCGCGTTCGCGCGGGGCGCGGCCTGCATTGTTCACGAGCACGTTCACGCGACCGAACGTGTCGAGCGCCGAGGCGACCAGCCGCGCTCGGTCGGCGGGCACGGCGATATCGGCGGCGCAGTACAAGACCGACGCGCCCGCCGCAGACAGTTCGTCGACCACGGGAGCCACGTCCGCGCCGGATCGCAGGCCTGAGATCGCCAGGTCGCACCCTGCCGCTGCCAGCGCGCGCGCTATGCCCAATCCGATTCCGCGCGTGCCGCCCGTGACGAGCGCGACGGGCCGCGAATGAGTGTCAGTCATGGCTGCCAGTGTCGGGCATCAGTGGCCGAAAAACGTGAGGTACGGTGCGCCTTGTGCGAGCCTGAGGACGTACAGCGCTACTTCGCGCGCATGGTAGTCGCCCCACTGGCTCGATTCACCGCGCGGGATCCGGCTGCCGCGAGGAACGTGATCCCAATTGTTCGGCCGATGGTAAATCGAGTGCAGGATGAGGCCCTCATGCTTCGGATCCGTCGATAGGTACGGACCCGCCGGGTCGAACAGCGTGTCGAGGATCGCCAGACCTGCCTGCTCGTAGCGGGCGCCGTCTCCGCCCCGACGCGTGATGACATGGCCGAGGCGCAACAATCCCTGGGCGGCGATCGCCGCGGCAGAACTGTCGACCGGCTCGTGATCGTTGAACGGATCGGCGGGACGGCTGCCCCAGTCGCCGAGCGCGGCGAGCCCCGGCGCGCCGGAGTCCCAATACGGGATGCCGTCGCTCGCGGCGAGCGCGATGTAGTAGTCGGCGGTGGCCAGCGCCGCATTGAACATCCAGCGATCGACCTCGACGCGTCCACCAGCGGCGGACAGTTCGTCGTCCGAAAGCGACTCGAGAAATTCAATCTGCTCGGCGAACCCGAGGATGGCCCAGGCCAGACCGCGCGTCCACGTCGTAAAGGGCGAGTAACCTTGCTGGCTGCTTGGGCCCCGGTACGATCCATTGGCGGCGTTGAACAGGCTCTCGTGCGCCGTTCGGCCGCGCACGTCATACGCATCGCGCGCCGTGCCGTAGTAGATGTTCCATTCGGCCGTGGCATTCGCGTGCTGGATCAGTCGGTCGAGCAGGTTCACCTGACGATCCTGCTCGTCCGACAATCGATGCCCCAGTCGATGACTGAGTGCCAGTGCTCGCAGCGACCGCATGGTATCGACGAACAGCGAATGGGCGCCGTTGAAGGAGTAGATGAAGCCACCGCCCCGAATCGCGGTCCATCGGCGGGCCTGCACAGCGCCGCTGATCTTCAGTGCCAGCTCGTAAAGGTGCCGCTCCCAGTCCGACGCGTCGATGCGGCCTGCTCGCGCCAGGCGCCACAGGGCGCCGTAAGTGCTGACGTTGTTGAACCCATGGTCGTGGACGCCGACATGTGTGAGATGGGCCGCCATGCGCTCGAGCGTGCGCGATCGGCCCAAGTCCAGGAACTCGCGATCGCCGGTCGCGTCGAACTGCAGAATCGCGGCACCGAACTGGAAGCCCTGGGTCCATTCGGTCCATCCGCGGGCCGCGTAGCGGCCCTCGATCGTGAACACCGGCGCGCCGTCCGAGGGTGACCACCGCTTTTCGAGCGCCTTGATTTTCGCCGCTGACAACTCGAAGACCCGCTCGATCTTCGGCATCAGGCCGAGCGGCGTGCGCGCCCCGCTCAGGACGATCATTCCTGGTTCCTCCGGCGCTCTTTGGTTCGTCGCATTCGGGCTACACTTTACCCAATTGCGGATTGCGGATCGCGGATTGCGGATTTGATTGCGGATTGGTGGGAATTGCGGAGTTGGATTGCGGATTGACTGGATTGCGGATTGACTGGACTGCGGATTGACTGAAGGCGTCTCGCGGCGGGGGCTGCTCGGATTCGAGCGGCGGCAGCAGGGGCGCTCAGCGGCGGGCGACCACTGGATCCGCGTGTTCCGCCGCGCCATGGCCTGCCGATTCGAGGTCACGCTGTCCAGCGATCGCGCCGCCGACGTCGCCGCCGCTCGGCAGGCACTGGCAGAAGCCGATCGGCTCGAGGAGGCGCTGTCGATCTTCCGCTCGACCAGCGAGCTTTCCCGGCTGAACCAATTGGGCGCGAATGGGCCCGTCCATGTCAGCGACGAGCTGTTCGAGCTGCTGGTGCTCTGCGACGAGCTGTCCATCGCCTGCGGTGGCGCGTTCGACATTACCTCGACGCCCCTGAGCGCCTGCTGGGGATTCCTGCGCAGAGATCCTGCGATCCCAGCGGCAGCGGCATTGGACTCGGCGCGAGCGTTGGTGGGCCGCGGACGCGTGCGCCTTGACCAGTCGGCACGGACGGTGTGCTTCGATCGACCGGACGTCTGCCTCAACCTTGGCGGCATCGGCAAAGGCTACGCCGTCCAGGCCATTGCCTCGCGCCTCTGGCACGACGGCATCCGCGACGCGCTGATCTCAGCGGGCGGAAGCTCCGTCGTCGCCCTGGCCGGCTCGGACGATGCCTGGCGCGTCGACGTGAAGACGACTCGGGCCGAGGGGCGATTGGCGCGTCTGCGGCTGCGAAACGTCGCCCTGGGCACGAGCGGCGCCGGCGAGCAGTATTTCGAGCTCGACGGGATCCGGTACGCTCACGTGATTGACCCGCGCACCGGACGCCCGTGTTCGGGTATCGTGAGCGCGTCGGTCGTCACGACTGACGCGGCGCGAGCCGATGCCTTGGCCACGGCATTTTTCGTCGGCGGCGTGGACCTGACTCGCAGCTATTGCGCGGCCCACCCCGACACGCTCGCCCTCCTGACAGCGGATGACGGCGAGCGGCAGACGATCGTGGTGGGCAGTTGTCGAGGGGCGATTGTGGAGGATGTGCAGTGAACCTGACGCCTGAGCAACAGACAGTCGGACGGCGGAACTTTCTGAGAGCGGTCGCGGGCGTGCCGGCGCTGGCCGGCCTGGGCGTCGCGGCTGCGGTCAAGGGACCGGTCAGAGGCGGCCCCGTGCGGATCGGGTTCATCGGCGTTGGCGGCGAAGGGCGAGTGCTGCTGGGCGAAGTGGATCCCCAGTTCGGCACCGTCCTCGCGATGGCGGACATCAACCCGACTCAGCTCGCGAAGGCGGACGAGGTCCTCCAGAAGCGAAACCTTCCAGCGGCCAGGCACTACGTCGAATGGCGCGACATGATCGCGCACGAGGACATCGAGGTCGTTGTCATCGCCGTGCCTCTCTGGGCGCATACTGATGTCACCGTCGGCTGTCTCGAAGCCGGAAAGCACGTGCTCTGCGAGAAGATGATGGCGTGGGACATCGCGGGCTGCGAGAAGATGCGCGCGACCGCCACCGCCACGAACCGGGTGCTCGAGATCGGCTATCAGCGCACCTACAACCAGATGTACCAGGCGGCCTACGAAGGCGTCGTCAAGCCTGGTGTTCTCGGTGACGTCTATCTCTCGCGGATTGCGTGGCACCGCAACGGCAACTGGCGCCGGAAGGCCGAGCCGCCGTCGCCCGATTACAACCCGTCCAAGTGGGGCTATCCCACCTTCGAGCATCTGCTCAACTGGCGCCTCTACAAGCGTTACTCGCGCGGTCTCCTCGCCGAGCTCGCGAGCCATCAGGTCAACATCGTGAACTGGTTCTTCGGCGCCGAGCCCGTCGCGACGATGGGCACGGGGGGCGTCTACCGGTACAACGACGGCCAGCGCGAGATCGGCGATCACGTCTACGCCACCTTCGAGTACCCGGGCGGCCGGACCGCCGTGTTCTCATCGATCGAGTCGAACGCCTGGGACCACTACTATGAGGCCTTCTTCGGCACGAAGGGCACGCTGATTCTGCAGGGGGAAGCCGAGGCGTACCTCTTCGACGAGGGAACGGGCCAGCCGACAGCCACGGGAATCGCGGTGACGCCGCGCACCGGCGGACCCGCCCTCGAAGCCTCGGAAAGCCGCGTTGCCGACGCCGCCGGAAAGTCGGCGACCGCGACAACCAGCGGTGGCAGTCCGGACCGGCTGGTCGCGTATCGCAACGAGATCTCGTCGTTCTGCACGACCGTTCGAACCGGCCGCCCGCTGGCGTGCGGTCCGGATCGTGCCATCGGCTCGGCGCGGGCCTGCATCACCGCGTTCGAGGCCGTCGAGCAGAAGGGACGTTTGCCCATCGACACCGCCGTCCCCGCGGCGCGCACGTAGTGGCGCCGTCACCTGGAGCGATGACGCCCTACTCTCGCGCCCAGGCGGTGAGCCTCGTCCTGCTGCGCACGCTCATCGGCTGGCACTTCCTCTACGAGGGCTACTACAAGCTGGCGCTCCCTGCCTGGACTGCGTCCGGGCAACCGCTTGGGCATTGGAGTGCGGCCGGGTATCTTCGCGCGGCGACGGGCCCGTTCGCTGCAGCGTTTCATTCCCTCGCCGCAACGCGGTTCGTGCCGTGGGTCGACGTCATCGTACCGATCGCCCTCGCGCTCGTCGGGTTGTCGCTGACCCTCGGCCTGTTCACCCGCCTGGGATGCTGGGGCGCGATGGCGCTCCTGTCGCTGTTTTATTTTGCGTCGATACCAACGTCAGGAGCGCCGGTGACCGGACAGGAAGGCACGTACCTTCTCGTCAGCAAGAACCTGATCGAGCTCGTCGCTGTCGCCGTGGTGCTCGCGTGTCACACCGAGCGCATCGCCGGCCTGGATCTGTTGTTTGCAGGACCCCATGTAGGGCGGAGCTTTAGCTCCGCCGAGTAGCCACTTGTGGGGCGGGCTTCAGCCCCGCCAGGCGGATCTGAAGGTCCGCCCTACATATGACCAATCCACAGGGTCCCTCACTCACGATTTCGCGGCGCACCTTCGTTCAACTCCTTCCCGTGCTCGCGGCAGCGCCACGGTTCGCACACACGCTGAACACACGGGAGACCGCGCCGAGCTCCACCTCGTTGCTCTGGTATCGCCGGCCGGCGGAGCGGTGGGTCGAAGCGCTGCCTATCGGCAACGGCCGTCTGGGCGCGATGGTCTTCGGCGGTGTCGTGAAAGAGCACCTGCAGCTGAACGACGACACATTGTGGTCGGGCGGCCCCACGGACTGGAACAACACGAAGGCTCGAGGAGTACTGCCGGAGATTCGGCGTGCTGCGCTCTCGGGCGACTCCATCGCCGCGGACCGGCTCGCCAAGCAGATGATGGGACCGTTTACGCAGTCCTATCAACCGCTGGGCGATCTTTCGATCGTCTTCGAGCACGGTGACGTCGGCCGCGATTATCGTCGCGACCTCGATCTGGCGACGGCGGTCGCAACGGTGCGGTACAAGGTTGGCGATGCCACGTTTACCCGCGAGATCTTCTCCAGCCATCCTGCGCAGATCATCGCGATCCGGCTGACGGTCGATCGACCGGAGCGTCTGATATTCGTCGCACGCCTGTCGAGCCTGCATCGCGCGTCGACTGAGACCGCCGGCCAGGATCTGCGGCTCCGAGGCCGGGTGCCCTCGCACGTCGATCCCAGCTATCACGATCAGGCCATTCCGGTCGTCTACAGCGATCGAGGCGGCATGCGCTTCGAGGCACGTTTGCGTGCGGTAGTGCGCGATGGACGCACGCGCGTCGATCGCGACGGCCTGCACGTCGACAGCGCCTCGGAGGTCCTGCTCCTCCTGGCCGCCGCAACCAGCTTCAACGGCTTCGACAAATCGCCGGTCCTCGACGGACGAGACGAAGCGAGTCTGGCCGAACAGCAGATCTCCAAGGCCGCCGCGCAATCCTGGGACGCACTTCGCGAGACGCACATCGGCGATCACGGGGCACTGATGCGTCGCGTCACCTTCGACATCGGCGCGACCACCGCGAAGGATGACATCCCGACCGACGAGCGGATCGCCACGCTTGGCGCGACCGACCCGCAGCTCGTGCGGATGCTGTTCGACTACGGCCGATATCTGCTCGTCGCGAGCAGCCGTCCGGGCACGCAGCCGGCGAATCTGCAAGGCATCTGGAACCATCAGATCCGGCCACCGTGGAGCTCGAACTACACCATCAACATCAACACCGAGATGAACTACTGGCCGACAGAGTCGGCGAACCTCGCCGACCTGCACGAGCCGATGCTGGCGTTCGTTCGCGACCTTTCGGTTACCGGCGCGCAGACGGCTTCGATCAACTACGGCGCGCGGGGTTGGGTCGCCCATCACAACGCGGACCTGTGGCGGCAGACGGCGCCAGTCGGTAATTACGGCGAAGGCGATCCGGTCTGGGCCTTCTGGCCGATGGCAGGACCGTGGCTCTCGCAGCATTTGTGGGAGCACTACGGCTTCGGCGGCGATCCGGCGTATCTGAAGGAGCGCGCCTATCCCGTGATGGCGGGCGCGGCCGAATTCTGTCTCGACTGGCTGACAGACGACGGGCGCGGGCATCTGTTGACCGCACCATCTACGTCGCCAGAGCACAAGTTCGTGCTGCCGGGCGGCCGACAGGCCGCGGTGACCTACGCCGCCTCGATGGATCTCGCGCTCATCTGGGATCTCTTCCGCAATCTGCAACAAGCGGAAGACGCCCTTGGCGTGTCTCTTCTTTCGCCGCGCCTCGAGGAAGCGCTGGCGCGGCTGCTTCCCTATCACGTCAACGCCTCGGGGGCGCTCCAGGAATGGGCTGAGGACCTTCAGCCGGCGGAACCGGAGCATCGACATTTCTCCCATCTCTTCGGCCTCTTCCCCGGCCGCCAGATCACGCCAGCGACACCGGCACTCTTCGCGGCGGCGCGGCAGTCGCTGGAGCTCCGCGGCGACGGTGGCACTGGATGGAGCCTGGCGTGGAAGGTCAACGCCTGGGCGCGCCTGCGCGATGGCGATCACGCGTTTCGCCTGCTGTCGAATCTTCTGAAGCTGGTGCAAGAGGGAATGGTCGAGCGTTACCACGGAGGCGGTGTGTATGCGAATCTCTTCGACGCGCACCCGCCTTTCCAGATCGACGGCAACTTCGGCGTCGTCTCCGGGATCGTCGAGATGCTCGTCCAGAGCCACGCCGGCGCGATCGATCTGCTTCCCGCGCTGCCATCAGCGTGGCCGAAAGGGGCCGTGCGCGGCCTGCGGGCACGGGGCGGCTTCGAGATCGACGTGGAGTGGGATGGTGGGAGGCTGACCCGAGCGACCGTGCGATCGCGGCTTGGTGGCGTGTGCCGTGTGCGAACTGCGGTGGCGGTTACGCTGAAGGACGTAGCAACGAGGCCGGCATCAGGCGCGAACCCCAATCCGTTCTATCGTGTGCATCCCGTCGCGGATCCAATCGTCGCGCAGGGAGCGGCCGTCGGCCACGCCACGCCCCTGGGCGGCAGCGTCATCGAGTTCGAAACGACACCAGACGGTTCGTACGAGCTACATTCGTAGGGGCACATGACAGTGCGCCCCGGTGGCATTACTCCGACCGCGCGAGTTTTACGCGCACGACGAGGTTCCGATCCGGCGCAGTGTGCAGGTTCAAGACATCCAGCTCGATCTCGAGCTCGCCAGAAGCCGGCGCAGTCTTCTCGAATCCGACGGCCATCGCGAGCTCACCCTGGGCCGGAATGAGGCCGCTGCTGCTCCGCATCCACTCGGGCCGCTGGTGAATTCGGATCCGCATCGGTATTGCCGACGCATTGTGAAACACAATCATGGGCCCGGCGCCGGGCGTGCGCCGGACATCGGGCCGCACCGTGATCGCGCCGTCCCACAACCCCTTCAGGAATTCTTCCGGCCCCCACACATCCTCGCCGAGCCACGCGGCGGTGCGACGCGCATCGAGCGCCTCCCGAACACCGTCAGCATCGGCGGAGCGGACGAACAGCAGGGTGACGGGACGCCTGAAACCCGTGCTTCGAGGCGGCAGGGGATCGTGGCCGTCGCTCGTCGCCAGGATGGTCAGCTTGCGCTGCGCGATCCAAGGGTAGGCCTCTTCGTAGAAGTCCGGCCCGTTCACCAGCTCCATGCCCTGGAACAACCCCTCGTCAAACGCTCTCGCGATCGGCCGGAACCATTCGGCTCGTGTGACGCCGTAGCGAGGATGATTCCAGAACACGAACGCGTTCTGAGCCTTGGCGGCGCGGAGCGACTGCATCAAGTCGGGCGTGTTGAGCGCGTTGCCATCGCTGACAAAGAGCGCATTGAAGTGCGCCGAGCCATCAGGCAGCACTGAGGGGGCGGGCGGATCCGGCTTGGTAATCTCGACCCCGCGAATGAGCAGGATGCCGAGCTGATCGGCAATCGGCTTCGCCACCTCGTAAGCGCGATTGCCGTCGATGCGCACGTCAGGCGCATTCGGATGGTACTCGGCATGATCCGTGAGGGCGATGACGTCGAGGCCGTCGCGCCAGGCGTCGCGTACCTGCACCGTCGGCCACACGCGGCCGTCTGAGAATACGGTGTGCAGGTGAAAGTCGCCTTTCAGGGTCTTGTAGGGCGCGACATCCGGCACCGGCAGCGGGTCACGTGCCTCGTTCTGCGCCCGCAAATTTTCCGCTATTGCACCGGCGGCCAGAATCGCCAGCGCCAGGTATTTCATTCGCGCGCGCACACGCACCTCCGAGCTGACTGACGTCGCGGCGGGGCTAAAGCCCCGCCTCCACACGAGCGGAACCCCCGCTTCCACACGAGCGGACCCGATGCGACCCCATGCGACCCGACTAGACCCGATCGGACCTGAGCATACGTCCTTCGAGTTACACTCTGTCCGCCATGAGCTGTCGAGCCGCCGCGTTTCTCGTCCTGGTACTGGCCGCCGGCGCCGTGCCCGCACGCCCGCAGAGCCCCGAGCCGTCATTCGACGCGCGCGTGAACGAGATCGTTCGCACTGTCGATGAGGTCGTCGCCAAGGGCCCGTTTGCGCCGTCGTGGGCGTCCCTCGAGGGCTTTACCGTGCCGGCGTGGTACGAAGACGGCAAGTTCGGGATCTTCATCCATTGGGGCCTCTACTCGGTGCCCGGATTCGGCAACGAGTGGTATCCACGCAACATGTACGACAAGACGATGCCCGAGTTCGCCCACCACGTCGCGACCTTCGGCCCGCAGTCGACGTTCGGCTACAAGGACTTTATCCCTCGGTTCACCGCGGAGCATTTTGACGCCGCGGCGTGGGCTGCTCTTTTCAAGGCCGCCGGCGCGCGCTACGTGGTGCCGGTCGCGGAACATCATGACGGCTTCCCCATGTACGACTGTACCGTCACCGAATGGAGCGCCGCCAAGATGGGGCCGAAGCGGGATGTGATCGGCGAGCTCGCGAAGGCCGTTCGGGCGGAGGGGATAGTGTTCGGCGTGTCATCCCACCGCGCAGAACACTGGTGGTTCTTCGACCATGGCAAGACGTTCGATTCCGATGTCCGCGATCCGAAGTACGCGTCGTTCTATGGGCCGGCCGTCGATCGCAAGGCGTCCGAGGCCCAGAAAACACCGCCGGACGCGGCATATCTGAACGACTGGCTTGCGCGCACGGCCGAGCTCGTCGACAAATACCAGCCGCAGCTCGTGTGGTTCGACTGGTGGATCGCACAGCCGGCCCTGCAGGGGCCGATGCAGAAGTTCGCCGCCTTCTACTACAACCGCGGACGCGAGTGGAACAAGGGCGTGGCCATCAATTACAAGAAGCACGGTGGCGAGTCGTTTCCGGATCGAGCCGGCGTGCTGGACATCGAGCGCGGCCAACTCGCCGACATTCGTCCGTATTTCTGGCAGACCGACACGTCCGTGTCGAGGAACTCGTGGGGCTACGTCACCAATCAGGACTACAAGACGGTCGACTCCATCGTCGACGACCTGATCGACATCGTCAGTAAGAACGGCAGCCTCCTCTTGAACATCGGCCCGAAGCCTGACGGGACAATCCCGGAGCCGGAGCAACGGATGCTGCGTGCGATCGGCCAGTGGTTGTTGGTGAACGGCGAAGCCATCTACGGCACGCGGCCCTGGACCGTGTTCGGCGAGGGCCCGACGAAGGTGATCGAGGGATCGTTTGCTGATACCAAGCGGCAGCCGTTCACGCCGCGTGACGTGCGGTTCACCACGAAAGGCAAGACGCTGTTCGCGATTTTCTTGGCGTGGCCGGCCAACGGTCAGGCCACCATTGCGGCGCTGGCGAACAACAGCAAGAACGCGCCTGGCGAGATTGCCGATGTTGCGTTGGTCGGATCGACCGCCAAACTCACCTGGAACCGTGACTCCTCGGGGCTGCACGTCACCCTGCCGGCGGCCGCGCCCAGCGACTACGCGACCGCGCTGCGGATTCAACTCCGGTAGGCTGCCGACAATCGCCCGAGCTAAAGCTCGGGCCTACGACTGGTCACGATCGTACGTAGGCCCGAGCTTCAGCTCGGGCAAACACCGGAGGCTGAATGCGTTCGCTGATGCTTGTCGTATTTGCACTGGCGTCGCTGTCACAGGAGGCGCGCGTAGCAGACACCTATCCGCTCGGGCCCGATTCCCTGGTGCGCGAGGGCGTGCCGAAGGGGCGGATCGAGGGCCCACTCGTCTGGAAGAGCACCATCTATCCAAACACTGTGCGGCAGTACTGGATCTACGTGCCTGCGCAATACGATTCGGCGAAGGCGGCCGCGTTGATGGTCTTCCAGGACGGGCATCAATACGTCGCGCTGGATCGTGACTACCGCGTACCGACGGTCTTCGACAACCTCATTGCCGCCAAGGCGATGCCCGTGACCATCGGGGTCTTCGTCAACCCCGGACACGCCGGCGAGGAGCTGCCGAAGGACCCGTGGCGGTCGAGCAATCGAAGCAACGAGTACGACGTGCTGACCGACCAATATGCGCGGTTTCTGATTGACGAGCTGTTGCCCGACATCGCGAAGCGCTATCCGTATTCACCCGATCCCGCGATGCATGCGATTGCCGGTGCCAGCTCCGGCGGCATCTGCGCATTCACGGTCGCATGGGAACGGCCGGACGAGTTCCGGAAAGTCGTCAGCCACATCGGCAGCTTCACGAACATCCGCGGCGGTCACGTCTACCCCGCCCTGGTGCGGCAGAATGCGCCTCGCCCGATCCGGGTGTTTCTGCAGGATGGCTCGAATGATCTCGACAACCAGTTCGGCAACTGGCCGCTGGCCAACCAGCAGATGGCGGCGGCCCTCAAGTTTAGAGGCTACGATTACCGGTTCGAATTCGGCGACGGCGCGCACACCCACAAGCACGGCGGCGCTCTTCTGCCCGACACGCTGCGGTGGCTCTGGCGACGGTGAGCCTCGTCAAGTGCCGCAGCGAACAGGTCGCGGTGCGGGGTAGCGCAGCCGCGGATGGGCAGGATCGTAAAGCGTCGTCGCCTCGAGCGTGCCACCGCCCCGACGCAGACGGCTTGCGATCGCGTCGCGCACGAGCGGCGCGTCATCAGTGGTCGCCGCCACCTTGAGAATGCGAACCGGCGCGAAGGCACCATCGCCACCGGTGGCGAGAAAGTCGCTCGTCGCGACGGTCAGCTCTTCTTCGCCGCGAATCGATGCTCCGGATGAGCGTCGAAGCGAGACGCGCAGCGCGCCGTTCTCGCACGTGGCGATCGCAGTAACGCCCGCCACCGACAGGATGCCGCCCCTGGCGCCGAGATTTCCCGCAATCACGCGTGCGAGATCGTCTCCAGTCAGCTGCAGCCGTACCATGTAATTGTCAAACGGCATCGCTTCGTACAAATCGCCGAAGGTCAGAGCTCCCTTGGGAAGATCTGCTCGCAAGCCCCCGCCATTGGTCAATGCCACGTCGGCACCAGGCGTCGCCTCCAGCATGAGGTCAGCGAACAGATTGCCGAGGGGCGACTCGTGGTCGTACCGTCGCTCGATGCGTGCCGACGCCAGGATCCCGAGCGGCTCCTGCTTCGCCTGCTTCGCGTTTTCGATCGCCGCGGCAACGGTCCGCTCCACCTTCGGATCGGGCGTAATACTCTTTCCTTCGTACTGAACCGCCACGGCCCCTGGCGCTCGCGCGGGATCGACGCAGCGGCCGGCTCCATCCTCATACGCGCAGACGTCGCGCGGCGGAAAGATCTTGTGACCGAGGACGCGCGTGCGGTCGCTCGAGATAGTGAGATCGATCCGGCCGAAGGCGCGGCCCGACGAAAACGATTCCACGATGGGAACCCCTCCGATCTCGTGGGCCATCCCCTGATGGGTATGCCCCGCCACCACGGCATCCAGCGTCCCGCGAGGCAGCTTTCCGATCAGATCGCCGATCTCGGATGGCTGTTCGCATGAGCTGAGGTCAGTGGGATTGCCGAACTCAGCGCATCGCCCGCCTGCGTGCGACGTGAGGATGATCGCAACAGCTCCCATCTTTCTCAGGTGGGTGGCCTCGGCCGCGACTGCCGCGTCGAGCGGTTCAACCGCAAGGCCAATCGTATTGCCCGAGATGGTCGCCCTGAGGGTGCGGCTGGTCGTGACGCCGATAATGCCGACGTTCACGCCAGCCGCTTTCACCAGCACGGACGGTTGAACATTTGGCCACCGCACCGGTGCGCCGGTCTTGATCTCAACCAAGTTGGCGGCAAGAAACGGGAATCGCGCCTGCGCCGCCCGTGCCTTCAGCGCACCTCGCGGATCGTCGGTCGCTGCCTGTGGCGTTGCCCTGGGGCCTACCGGACCGAAATCGAACTCGTGATTGCCGATGGTAACGGCGGTATAGCCGATCGCGTTGTAGGCATCGACGATCGCGGCCCCTTCGTTGATGTTCGATTCGAGCGTTCCCTGAAACATGTCGCCGGCATCGATCACCAGCACAGCCCCGCCGTCGCGGGATCGCGCCTCCCGCAGGTTGTTGACGAAACCGGCAAATACGGCAAGCCCGCCGCGACCGTCGCGCGGCGCGATCGCGCCATGGCGATCGTTGGTACCGACGATCGACAGCGTGACGGTGTCAGGCGACTGGGCTGCCGGCTGCCGACTGCCCGGCCTGGCATCCCAGGCGACGAGGAGCGCCAGCAGCGGCAGCAGGCGACGCGCGCGTCGGATCATCGCGACGCGTCCACCGCCCATTCGAGAATGCCGGCCGAGAATTGTGGTTGAAGCGCGATCTCGAGCCTCAGCGCTGACGTCACGACCGGCGTGAACGTCACACGGTTCATCGTGTCCTTGCTCATGCCGTACTCAGACGGCTTCTCGACGGGCGTCCATCCGTTCGCATTCTTGTAGAGCAGCCGCCACGACGCCGGCACGCGGACCTCACCGTGGCCGGTGTCATCGTACCAGTAGATGGCTGCCTCGGCCACCTTCGACTCGCGTGGAAACGCGTACTCGACCCACTCGCTCGTGCCCTTGTTCGGCCAGAAGTGAAAGTACCCCTCCGACTGGTCGTACGACGACTGAGCCGGAGCCTGATCGTTGATCGCGTGCGCGCCGCGGCCGGATGACGTCGTCACTGTGCTCGATGAGGCAAGCGTCGGGAACGGCAACGGGCGCACGTTGGCTTCCTCGCGCGGAATCCACACCATCATCTCACCGGGACCGCGGTTCGCCCACGCGTAGTACGGAATTGCCGTGAACGGTTGCGTGCGGGACTGAATCGATCCCTGGGCGTCCGTGACGTAGGAGACCGCTTGCCCGGTAATCACTTCGACGCCGTTCAGCACCGCCGGCCTGAACTCGCGCCGCAGTGCCGCATCATCTGCCAGCCGCAGGTTGCGGACGTGACCGCCGGGATTGTCGGGCCACTCCGCGGCGTAGACGATGGGCCCGCGTTGAATAGCCACGCGCCCACGGTCGGCAGCGACGTCAGAGGTCGCCACGACGCGACGAACGGGCATCGGCAGGTGCAGGACGACAGCATCGCCGGCGTTCCACCGGCGCGAGACCACGGCAAATCCCTGCTCGAGAACGAGCGGCTCGGAATGCCCGTTGATCGTGAGCGTCACCGGGTCGCTCACCGTGTCGAGGAATCGGTAGAGCGTGCTGGGCACCGCCTCGTTGCGCGCCCACCCTGGAACGCGAATCCGCAGCGTCACACGGTCGTTGCGCGAGGGCGTCACCGTCAGCCGGACGTCGCCGTCCCATGGATAGCGGGTGCTCTGCTCGAGTCGAACGCGCGGACCGTTGTCCAACGCGATGTCGGCGGTGCTGCCGACGAACAGATTCACATAGATCGAGTCGCCGCGCTGCGCGTAGACGTAGCCAGGGAGCGACGGCATGAATCGCGTGATGTTGCCGGGACAACAGGCGACGCCGAACCAGGGGCTGCGCTCGTGCTGTCCGTTCGATTCGAGCGGGTTCGGGTAGAAAAAGCCCTTACCGTCGAGCGACACGCCGGACAGCAGGCCGTTGTACAACGTGCGCTCGAGCACGTCGATGTAGCGGCCGTCGCCGTGCAGCAGGAACAACCGGTGGTTCCAGTAGTCGTTGCCGACCGCTGCGCACGTCTCGTTGTAGGCCGCCATGTTCGGCAGCTCATAGTCGTCGCCGAAGGCTTCACCATCGGCGCGCGACCCGATGCCGCCGGTGATGTACAGCTTCCGCCCGACAGCGTTCTCCCAGATACGGTCGATGGCGTGGACGTACCGCTGGTCGCCCGTCAGCGCGGCGACGTCAGCCATCCCCGAATACATGTACGTGGCGCGCACCGCATGCCCGACTGCCTCCGTCTGCTTGATGACCGGGGCATAGGACTGGTTGTAAGTGCGGCCGCTGGCCGGCTTCCCATCCGGCCCGCGGGCGTCGAGCAGGAACTTGGCAAGCGCCAGATAGCGCTCATTCCCGGTGACGCGATAGAGCTGTGCCAGCCCCATCTCGGTGATTTGATGCCCCGGCCAAATCGCCGCCTTGTGCGGGCCGAACATGTTGACCAGCAGATCCGCGTTCCGGGTCGCGACGTCGAGCAGCGTCCGTTTACCGGTCGCCTGATAGTGCGCGACGGCGGCCTCATAGAGGTGGCCAAGGTTGTACAGCTCGTGGCTCTTGTCCGTCTCGAGCTGCCAGCGCTGCGTACCGGCCCACTGGTGAGGATGCTGCGGGTCGATCGTCCGCGTCGTGTAGAGATAGCCATCCTTCTCCTGTGCCGACGCTATCGTCGCGATCAGCTGATCGAGATAGGACGAGAGCTTCGGATCGGGCGTGACGCTCAGAGTGTAGCTGGCACCTTCCAGGACCTTGTAGATGTCGGTGTCGTCGAACGGGTACCCGGGCGGCTTGCGATCGGCAAGCGGCTGCCCCTTGAGCACCGTGGCCGCACGCACGAAGTTGTTCACACGACCGGTCTCCTCGTTCTTGCCGAATGCGAACGGGATCGTGACGGTGCGGTTGATCTCGATCCGCGGCGCCCAGAATTGATCGGTCACGTGAACGGCGGTGAACGGCACTGGCTTGACCGGGTAGTCGTGCGCCGGCCTGGCGGGTGCCATGGCGCGTTGCGCGTGACCAACGACGAACGCCGGGCCAACGATGCCGGCGATAATCACGACTCGTCCGAATCGCGTCGACATGGCCAGATGATAACGCCATCGTCCGAGCGCGACACGTTGGGCGACGCCCTCGGGGGCGTTGGCCGGATGCGACTGCGCGTGGCAACGCACCGGATGGCGCGGCCCGGATGTCGCGCACGCCGAGATGCAGGACATCGTGCATACCGATTGCCATCGCGGCTTTCGCAGTGATAAAAGCTTGGTCCTCATGGACCGCCGGACCTTTCTGAGACATTCCAGCGCAGCCTTGGCGCTGTCAGCCTTTCCCGGGTACGCCTTCGCACAATCGCCGACGCCGAAGCGTGTCGGTCTCATCGGATCGGGGTGGTACGGCAAGTGCGACCTGCTCCGCCTGCTGCAGGTGGCGCCGGTCGAGGTGGTGTCGCTGTGCGATGTCGACTCGCGCATGCTCGCCGATGCCGCCACCCAGGTGGCCGCGCGGCAGGCCTCGAAGAAAACACCGCGGACCTTCCGCGACTACCGCGAGATGCTCGCACCGAAGGATCTCGACATCGTCCTCATCGCGACGCCCGACCATTGGCACGCGCTGCCGATGATCGAGGCCGTGAAGGCCGGCGCAGACGTCTACGTGCAGAAGCCGATCAGCGTGGACGTCACCGAGGGTCAGGCGATGCTGGCGGCCGCCCGGAAATACAAGCGCGTGGTGCAGGTCGGGATGCAGCGGCGGAGCACGCCGCACCTGGTGACCGCGCGCGATCGGATCATCCGCGAAGGCAAGCTCGGAAAGATCGCGTATGTGGAGGTCTACTGCTACTACCACATGCGCGCGCAGGAAAATCCTCCCGACACGACACCACCCGACTGGCTCGACTACGAGATGTGGACGGGACCGGCCCCGATGCGCCCGTATAACAAGCTTGTACATCCGCGCAGCTGGCGCGCCTTCATGGAATACGGCAACGGCATCGTCGGCGACATGTGTGTGCACATGCTCGACATGGTCCGCTGGATGCTGGCTCTCGGCATGCCGACGCGCATCAGTTCCACGGGCGGCATCCTCGTCGACAAGGCGAGCAAGGCCAACATCACCGACACGCAGGAAGCCACGTTCGATTTCGGTGACCTGAAGGTGGTCTGGACGCATCGCAGCTGGGGCGACCCGCCGGATCCGAAGTATCCGTGGGGCGCGACGATTTATGGCGACAAGGGCACGCTGAAGGCGAGCGTCTACAGCTACGACTTCATTCCTGTGGGCGGCGGCGCGCCGGTCCACGAAGACGTCGCCTACGAGCTCGAACAGTTCCCCGAGGACAAGACGGAGAAGGACCTCGAGAAGCACGTGGCACCGGCGATCCGTGCGCACATGAAAAACCTTCTGCAGTGCATCGAGACGCGCGAGAAGCCGGTCGCCGACATCGAGCAGGGCTACATCTCCGCAGCCTCTTGCATCCTCGCGAATCTGTCCCAGACGCTCGGACGATCGCTCACGTGGGACCACGAACGTGGCCAGGTGGTCGGAGACGACGAAGCCAATCGCCTGCTGACGCGTCCCTACCGCGGCCCCTGGCAACACCCGGATCCGGCGGCAGTCTAATGGCCAGCCCCAATCGCCGCACCTTCCTCAAGACGCTCGCCACCGCCCCGATGGCGACTGCGGCGGCGGCGCGACGCGTGTCCGGAGCGAACGATCGCGTGCGCGTGGGGTTCATCGGCATCGGCCTCATCGGCAAGCGGCACCTGCTCGACTTCCAGGCGCAGCCCGATTGCGAGATCGCCGGCATCTCTGAAGTGTCCGACGAACGGATGGACGAAGGCGTCAGCGCCGCCGGCAACAGCCCGGCACGCTTTGCGGATTTCCGGAGGATGCTGGAGCAGCCCGACATCGACGCCATCGTCGTGTCGACTCCCGATCACTGGCACGCGCTCATGACGATCCTGGCGTGTGCTGCAGGAAAGGATGTCTACGTCGAGAAGCCACTGACCCACGCCCACCGGGAGGGCGAATGGATGCTCGACGCCGCCACGGCACACAAGCGAATTGTGCAGGTTGGCACGCAGCAACGCTCCGGCCGACATTACCAGCGGGCGCGATCGCTCATTCGCGACGGCCACGTTGGCGAGGTGCGCGGGGCAAGCATCGGCGCATTCCGCAACATCACGCCCGGGTTCACGAAGCCCGTGGGATCGCCGTTGTCACCGTCGCAGTGGGACATGTGGCTCGGCCCGGCACCGAAGGTGCCGTTCGATCCGGCGCGCAGCCTGTACCACTTTCGCTGGTTCAACGACTATTCGGGCGGTCAGACGACGAATCTGCTCGCACACGAGATCGACATCGTGCAGTGGGTCACCGGCGAGATCCCGGCGCGCGTTGCCGCCTTCGCGCAGCGACGCTCCCTGACAGGCTTCGGGGAAACGCCAGACGTGCTCGACGCGATTTTCGAGTACCCGACGTTTCTCACCAGCTGGTCGAGCCGGGAGATTGCGGCCGGCGGCAAGGGCGGGCTGGAGATTTACGGCACGAAGGGGACGCTGAGCATCAATCGGCGAGGGTTCGAGATCACGCCGGACAAGGCGTCGACGGCCGAATCACAGATTCCGCGCTTCACGCAACCGCCGGCGGATACGAGCGCGGTCACCTATCGCACAGAGCCTGTGAAGGACGAGGGGTACGATCAGATCCGCGACCAGTTCCAGCCCCACGTGCGGAACTTCCTCGACGCGATCAAGAGCCGCCAGCAGCCAGTGTCGGACCTCGCGTCGGCACATCAGACATCACTCGCCTGCCACCTGGCCAACATCGCCGCCCGAGTCGGCCGCGTCGTCAGATGGGATGCGTCCGCGAACGCAATCGCCGGCGACGCCGAGGCGAACGCGCTGTTGACCAAACCCTATCGTGCGCCCTGGGACCGCGAGCTGGCCGCCGTCGTGAAGGTCTCGCGCGCATGACGACGCGCCGCGAGTTTCTCGGCCTCGCGATGGCCACGCCGCTTGCGCTGCGGCGCTCCACCTCCGCCAAGGCTACTGCGGGTAAAGCAGGAGACCGCACCGGCATGTGCCTCGCCTATACCTCGTTCGCTGTCCGTATGCTGCAGGGCCGCGACATCCTGAAGTCCACGGCCGCGGCGCTTCCGGCCGACGCCCTCTTCGACCTTTGCGAGAAGTTTGGCTCCGGCGGAGCACAGCTCGACTGGTCGCAAATCGTATCGTTCGAACCGGCGGCCCTTGCAGCGATCAGGAAGCGCGCCGACGCATCGCGCCTGGCACTCGAGTTGTCAGTACCTTCGAAGTTCCTCGAAACGCCCGAGGCGCACGCCGAAATGGTGCGCGTTGTGACGACACTCGGAGTCACACGCATCCGCGTGGCGCTCCTCTACGGCCGGCGATACGAGACGTTCAAGACGCGCGACGAGTGGACGTCCTGGGCCGCGAAATGGCGCACGACACTCGTCGGCATGCGTAAGACATTCGACGCGTCACCAATCATGGTCGGCATCGAGAACCACAAGGACTGGCACGCGTCGGAGCTGGCGGAGCTGCTGCAGTTGATCGGCAGCCCGCGCGTCGGCGCGTGCGTCGACTTCGGCAACAACATCTCGCTCCTCGAATCCCCGCTCGAGACTGTGCGCACGCTCGCCCCCTACGCCGTCACCACGCATCTCAAGGACATGGCGGTCAAACCGACCGCCGAAGGATTCGGCTTGTCTGAAGTGCCCCTTGGCGACGGCTTCCTGCCACTGGCCGAAATCATCGCGACGCTGCGTGCGCAGCGGCCGGATGTGCCGATGTGCCTGGAGATGATCACGCGCGATCCGCTGCCGGTGCCGTATAAGACCGATCGTTACTGGGTGGCGATCGATCGCCCGTCGCCTGACGTGCTGGCGCGCTTCGAGCGGGAACTCCTGGCAAACGCCTGGACCCGGGAGTTGCCCGCCATCACCGGCCTTACGCCCGAGGCGCAGATCGCGGCTGAGGATGAGAACGTCCAGAAGTCGGTTGATTACGCGCGCCGCACCCTGAAGCTGTAGCGATGTCGGTCCTCGATCAATTTCGTCTGACCAATCGGCGCGCCCTCGTCACCGGTGGCGCGCGCGGCCTGGGCCGGGTGATGGCCGAGGCGCTCGCTCAGGCGGGCGCCGACGTTGCCATCACGAGCCGATCCGCCGAGAGCGCGGAAACTGCGGCGTGCGAGGTCGCCGCGTCAACCGGTCGCAAGGTCGTCGGATTGGTGGCCGATGTCGCGATCGCCGCCGACATCACGCGGCTCGGCGAAGACGCCGAACGTACGCTCGGTCCGATCGACATCCTTGTCAACAACGCCGGGATCAACATCCGCGGCGCCAGCGAGAGCCTCAGCGAGACCGACTGGGACGTGGTGATCGATACCAACGTCAAGGGGCCATTCCTCTGTGCGCGGCTGTTCGGTCCGCGCATGGCCGCGCGCGGCTGGGGACGCATCATCAACCTGGGATCGATTCTCAGCGTCATCGGGATCGCCGGTCGCGCGCCCTATGGGGCATCGAAGGCCGCAGTGGCCAATCTCACCCGCGTGCTCGCGCTCGAATGGGCCGAGCAAGGCGTGACCGTGAACGCAATCTGCCCCGGACCGTTCGGGACCGAGATGAACCGACCGCTGCTGAACGACCCCGAGAAATACGCCGCGTTCGTCGCCAAGATCCCGCTCGGTCGCTGGGGCGAGCTCCACGAGATCGCCGGGGCGACCGTGTTCCTCGCTTCCGACGCGTCGTCTTTCGTCACAGGCAGCTTGCTTTTCGTCGACGGAGGATGGACCGCCCAGTAGGGTGTGAACGTCGCTGCAACTGTATGCCACGGAGCATCAGAGAAAGACTTGCCACGGAGAAACACAGAAACCCACGGAGCTGACCGCACAGGGACCGGCGGCTGGCCGCGAAGCGGCCAGCATGTGAGGAGACGCGGTGCCAGAAGATGAGAGCCGACAAGACCATCGAGGGCTCTCATCTTCTGGCACCGCGTCTCCTCACGCGCGGCTCCGCCGCGCCGCCGGACGCGGTCCTGCGAACGTTGCCCGGGCAAATCCGCGAATCCGCGAAATCCGCGGATAGCCTTACGGCACAACTTCTCTGTGTTTCTGTGACAGATCTCTGTGCCTCTGTGGCGAACTTCTCTGCCCCTCTGCGGCGAGCGCAATCATCACGGCCCCACCTTCAGATTGTTCGTCACCTGAAACACGCCCGGTACCGTATTCGCTTGGACGTTGGCGATTGTCCTGTCCGCTTCCGACGCGACCACGCCTTCCAGCGTCACGCGGCCGTTCTTGACGATGATCCGAATCGACGGCGCGTAGTGGATCGCGTAGCGCTCCAGTGCCGTGTTGCGGAAGATGGCGCGGTAGACACGCATACGGATCTGGTCGTCATTCGGCGAGTTTGGCTGCACCTCGATGTTGTTGACCACCGTGTCGACGCCAGGCACGTGCTTCACGGCGCCTTCCGCATCCGACTTCGTGATCGGCTGCCAGACCGATCCCGACAGCGTCACTGTTCCCTTGTCATAGCTCCACTGCAGCCAGTCGAACACACTGATCCGTGGCAGCGAATTCAGTTGATGCCGGATCTCCTGATTCGTGGGCGTCTCTTGCGCCAGCGTTGGCCGCATTCCCAGCCCGAGCGCCATCGCCATTGCTAGAATCCAGACGCGCGCGGCACGTTTCCCCTCGCGCATACCTCACCTCCACGACCGTGCTGTGGCAGGCTGCCAGCAGGTGGCCTCTATCAAGTATGACGTTGGGATACGGCGGTGGTTTCGAACCGACTAGACGACGAGCTGGCGGATGACGAGCAGAACTGCGCCGACGGCAATCGCGGCAAGGGTGCCGCGCTCGCTGAATGCGACCTCTCGCCAGGGGTGCATGGCGCTCGCCGCGAGCGCCGCAGGCAGTCGATCAAGACGAAGCCACCAGCGAGGAATCTCGGCGCCATACTGCCGGTACGCGTCTCCGAAGCGCTCGGTCAAGAGCGCCTCCTCCCACTCGATGATGCTGTGGTAGTAGACGATGAATAGTCCCAGCGTAATCGGTAGCATCCAGAGCAGCCCCGACCAGACCGTGAAGCCGGCCCAAATCATCAGATTCCCGACGTAGAGCGGATTGCGGCAGATCGCGAACGGGCCTGACGTGATCAGCGGCCCCAGACGCGTCGTCCTCGTCCTCGATATGACGCCGATCTGGCCGACCCCCCACCATCTGAGGCTCTCGCCCGCGAGCACGAGGAGTGGACCCACGATGGACAAGGCAGGATGCCGAACCATCCCCCAGGGCACAAGCAGCAGGACGAGCGCGATCGGAACGGGCAGCCACGAGCGTTGACGAAATAGCCAGCCGCCTCCGGCAGGGACGGTGGACTGAGCGGCCGTCGGACCTGAGGGCATCAGGACAGTTTACCGCCTGGAGCGCGGGGCACCGCGCGCCACGCCCTCCAGGAACTTCCCCGCCGTTTCGCAGAAGGCGCGGCTCCACTCGTGGCCTCCGGCAAAAGTCGCGCGGACGGCCAGCGCGCCGGCCTTCTCCAGGAACGCCGCATCGCGCTCGTAAGTGGCCGACGAGTAGTGCTCATCATCGTCGCCGCGACCGAGCACGACGCGGGGCCAGGCAATCGATGGATCTGTCAGGAGCTCCGGCGGAATATCTCCACCAACGGCGAGGACGCCATCGCATCGATGGCCCGCGCGTGCCGCGGCCCGGAACGCCATGGCGACCCCCTGCGAGAAGCCGGCGTAGACCAGCTCGTCGAACGGCCAGGCGTGTTTCACGGCGTCGACTACGTCGGCGACGTAGCGAACGTTGTCAACGATGGCGGCATCTCGATCTTCGGACGTCATCCAGCTGGCGACAACGGTCTTCTGATCGTGCGCATAGAAGCGGTGCAGCCCCTGGACCGACACGAGCAGCCACGCGGCAGCGTCGGGAATCAGCTCGAGCAGCTCGATCATCTGACCCGCGTTCATGCCGTAGCCGTGGAAGCCGATCAACGCGGGCCAGGGAGGAGGCGACGAGGGCCGCCGCACGAGGATCCGGCCGTGGGTGCGGGCCGCGATCGTCAACCGGTCCGGCATCAACGGGGATAGTATCAGAGCCGATCCACCTGCTCACCGTGACATCAACGCGCGCCACGACATCGTCCCGATCACAGCGGAAGGCGGTCGTTACAACCCGGTCGGCCAGGCATCGTTCGGCAGGCGTCAACGTGTTTCGTAAGTTGACCGTGGCGCATCAGCCGAATTTTTGTGAAGGCGCCCGGAATGCCTAGTCGCGACGCCTCTCTGTCTGCGCATGCAATTTGCACACGACGCTTGATCGCTGAGCGATCGGAAAGCCACCCACCAGGTCGGCAGCAGAAAGGAAGCCGCACCTCATGACTCCGGCAGTTCTCGCCCTTTTCTCTGTTCAGCTCGCACTGACGGCGTCCGCCGGCGGTGAGCGGCGCGCGCCCGGCAACGCCGATCTCGCGCTGGAGGTGACGCCGGCGATTGTGCTGGCCGACCAGGACATCCGCGCAGTGGTGCGGGTGCGGCCGGACAGCGCCAACCGCCTGCTCACGATTGCGCTCGACGGCGAGTTCTACTCGAGCACCGAGCGCAGCCTTGACGGCGATCGTGCCGCTCGCACCTACGAGTTCTACTTCCGCAAGCTCCCTGCAGGCGAGTACATGCTGCACGCCGAAGTAGAAGACGCAGCAGGGCGCGTGCGCAGAATCGAACGCCGCATTACCGTGCTCGGCGAGACGGACACCATCGAGCCGCCCCGCCGACAAGCGTTGAGGGCGGCGCTCGGTGGTGCCGTCAACCCTGGCGTGCGCTAGAACCGGAAGGTGATTCCGCCAGTGCCGCGCCAGAAATCGAAGTTGCCCGTGGCGATGTCGAACTCGTTGTCCTCTTCAGGATCCTGGAGCGATCGGAAATAGCGCACATCGCCGCGAATCCCAACGTGCTCGTTGAAGAAGATGTAGATCCCGCCACCCACATCGAATCCGAAGTCGTTGTTCGAGATGTCGAAGAACTCCTCGGTGCCGGTGACGGACGTGCGCAGCAAACCGACTCCGGCGACGGCATACGGCCGGACCTGCGCGCCCGATCCACCATCGGCGCACCGATCACCAGGTTCCCCATGAGCGAGGTCACATTGCTGTCGTCGATGAAGTCGATCTCATCGTTGTCGGGTTCGAAGAACTCCGGGGTGTAACCGAAATCCAGCTCGAAGCCAATCACGTTCGCTCCCATGTAGGCGAGCGAACCGCCGTAGGTGAACTGTTCCTTGTCGCTGTCGCCGCTGAACGTGGCACCGGCAAATGGCGTCAGCAGCCAATCGGCCTTGGCGGGCGCCGCGGACAACAACACGGCGCCCAGAACGAGGCCGGCCAGAGAAGAAGTACCGTATGAGTCGCATGTGACCCTCAGCTGTGTGATGGAAAATGAAGAAGCAGCTCGCAGACCTTCACCCTG
Source organism: Vicinamibacteria bacterium (assembly GCA_963800785.1). Classification (GTDB taxonomy): domain Bacteria; phylum Acidobacteriota; class Vicinamibacteria; order Vicinamibacterales; family JAENWD01; genus JAENWD01. The sequence goes on along the minus strand of CAWDCH010000014.1, from coordinate 55,111 downwards.
CGACCTAGTGCAAGTGAGGGGCCAGGGCGGATCTACCCGTGGAATGGCCTCGGTCACCACTTCAGCTTCGAGATTGGTGGTGTCGCGCCTGAAGACAGGGCGGGCAGCCCCTACGCAGCTCGTCTTTGCTAGAGCTACTGCAGCGTTGACGCCTCGTCATATACATCGACGATCGGTGGACGGTTTCCCCGATGCCCGCCTTCCAGCGTCGTTTCGATCACGAGCTGGTGTTGGTCGTTGACCGAGTACGTCTCAACAAGCTTCATCGCGCCAGACGACGATGTTTCGATGATCAGCTGGTCTTTCTCGAACTTCGACTTTGTGTCCACAGTGCCGTTATCGAACTGGTGCTTTTCCTTGTTCCCATCGATGCGGTACTTCCGCACGCGACCGTCGGAGGCGGTGAGCGTCACAGTCTCGTTGTCGCTGGTCACCGTCAAACGTGGCATCGGTTCGAGCAGCTCTTGCACGAGCGCACGCTGGCGCTCCATCGCCTCCCGGTCTTCGGATCTGCCGCCCATCCCGTGGCCCATCCCGCCGCCGCCAGGGAGCCCGAAGCCGCCGCTGAAGCCGCCGCGGCGGTGGCCACCGCCCTCGGGAGCGGCGTCGCCGCCGCCGATACCGGTGCTCTGCTGGCGGTTGAGGACCCAGACGCCATTGAGTCTCGCGGGCCCGGTTGTGGTCTGAGTTGCAGCCAACAGCACCGGGATGACGAGCACCCTGCCAAGGGCAGTCACGTCGTACCACGCTTCGCGGCGCATCGGCGCCCTCCTTCTAAGAGATGGCCACGGAGAGCCCGGACGGCTTGGCCAGGATGCGGAGCCGTCCGGGTATGAAGGAAGAAGAGAGCGGTTGATGCCTGACCGCGATGGAACGCCCCGGCGAACGTTCCCGACATCAACGCCTCTGATGATTTGGACGTCCGACGGCGAATTCGGTCGGGTCCCGCGCCTTAAGAAAAGTGAAGATCAGTCGGCCGATGCCGCAACGCCGAACATGTAACCAACGCCTCGAACGGTGCGAATGGTCGAGGCTCGGTCGGCGAGCTTGCGACGCAAACGACTGACGTGCACGTCGAGCGATCGATCGAGGCTCGAGGCCTCTCTCTGGCACACGACAGCCATCAGTTCGTCGCGCGAGACGATGCGCCCGGCATGGCGGACGAGATATTCGAGCAGCTCGTACTCGGTTGACGTCACCTGCACCATGTCGGCGCCGATGCGCACCTCGCGCAGACCGGTCTCGATCGTGATGCCGTTCGCGCCCAGCCGTGTCGGCCGCGCCTGGGTAGTCCGTCCGGACCGCCGCAGCACGGCACGGATGCGCGCGAGAAGCTCGTCGAGGCCGAAGGGCTTGGAGATGTAGTCGTCGGCGCCCGCATCGAGACCGCTGACACGATCCGCTTCGTCGGAGCTGGCGGTGATCACGATGACAGGGACGTGGCTGCGTCGGCGAACCTGACGCAGCAATTCGAGGCCGTCGAGGCCCGGCAGGCGCATGTCGAGAAGCAGCAGGTCGTGCCGCCCCGCAAGCGCTTCACGAAGACCGAGGTAACCGTTGTGCACCGCGTCCAGGCGCATGCCGTAGTACGGCAGCACCTGGCCCATCATCCCGCACAGGCTTTCGTCATCGTCTATCAGGAGAACTGAGATGGCCGACACGATGGTGTGTGCGGCGTCCTCGCGCGATTCGGTCGCCACTGACGGCTGCGAACTCCCTCGACGATTGTGGCCCAGTTCCGCAGCTCGTTTCGCGCCTTAACAATCATTTAACAAACGAACAACTTTTCGTAAGAGCGGCCGCACGTGATCAACCACTAGGATGGGGAGAGCTTTCGACCGTGGCGCGAGGAACGACCTGGTGCTCGCCCGGCGCCAGTCTCCACCGTCACGGTCGGAGCTTTTCAACCCGTTGCCCTGAAGGGGAACCACGCCGCTGGCGCATTCGCATGCGCCCTTACTGATCCACCGAGACGAGTATTTTTCCGACCGCGGCGGGCTCGCGCGCCCACTCCGTCAGCATCGCCGGCGCGTCGCTGAGCGCGACGCGATGCGTGACGAGACGCAGTGGATCGACGGCGCGCGATTCGAACAGCGCGATGACGTCGGCGAATTCATCAGTCGCGTTCCGAGAGCCCAGAATCTCCATTTCCTTGGCGACGATGTGACGCGCCTCGATGGGCACATCTCCCTTTACCCATCCGACGCAGACCACGCGTCCGCAGGACGCCACGGTCTCCAACGCGAAGCGGTAGGTGGCCGCGTTCCCCACGGCCTCGATCACGACGTCGGGCCCTTCACCGCTCGTGTGCTCCGCAATCCACTCCGCAACCGCCGGGCTTGCGCTGTTGCAGGCGTCGATCGCGCCAAACGCCTTCGCAAGCGCCACCTTCCCTTCGTCGAGATCCAGCCCGAGCACCCGCGCGCCGCGATTGGCCGCAGCCGCGACCGCGCCCGCCCCCACGCCGCCGCAGCCGATGACGAGCACGGTATCGTCGCCGGAGACGCGCCCCCGTCTCACCGCATGCATGCCGATCGAAAAGGGTTCGACGAGCGCCAGGTGATCGACGTCGAGCGTTGACGACGCGTACAGCCGGTTGGCGGGCGCCGCGACGAGCTCCGCGAGCGCGCCGTCCCGCTGAACGCCCAACGTCTGATTGTTGCGGCACGCGTTCGGTCGCCCGCGCCGGCAGGCGGCGCAGATGCCGCAGTTCTTGTAAGGACTGATCGCCACCGCCATCCCCGTTTCGACGGTCGGCGCGCCGTCGCCCGCGGCGGTGACGATGCCGGCAATTTCGTGTCCGATGACGCGCGGGTAACTGGCGAGCGGATTCTTGCCGAGGAACGTGCTGAGATCCGTCCCACACAAACCGCCACGCGCCACGCGCACCAGCACTTCACCGCGGCCGGCCGCGGGCTCGGGCCGATCAACAACGGTCGCCGATCCCGGCGCTTCGATCATCAGCGCCTTCATGACGACGTCTCCGTATAGGTGAGGAGCTTCTGCCGCAGCAGCGCGGTCACCTCGTCGAGCGCGCGGCCGAGCACGTCGGACACGGCGGCGCGCTCTTCGAGGGTCAGCGCCGTCAGCAGGCTGTGCATCCGCGGCGAGCGGCTCTGCAGCGCGATCGACACGTGCAAGTCGGCACCGTCGTCCAGATAGCGTTCGCGTTCGATGAGCATGGCAGCCTTCGATTGTAGGGGCACACGCCGGTTTTGTGGTATTCCTGCGGGGCTCTCGGGGTGGGGCAGGGCTAGGGGCTAACCCCAGAGATCACTTGTGTCGAAACTTCCAACTCCCAATTTCCAACTCCCAAAGCGTCATTGCCGGGGGGAGCGCTCTTTGGGTGTTGGTAGTTGGAGGTTGTCAGTTGACGAACTCAAGCGAGTTCCGGGATTAGAGGCTAGGGAATGGCGATGCCGCTCGACCGACGTAGGTTCCTTCAAATGAGTGCTGCCATCGCCGGAACTGCGGCGTCGCACGACTCCTATGCAGCAGCCGCGGCCACGGTCGCTCGGGCCGAGCGAACACCTCCCGAGTCGTTCGAATGCGACGCCTTCTGCGATCTGCAGGTGAACGGCTTTGCCGGGATCGATTTCAACGATCCCGCCGTCGAGGGCAGTCGTGTCCAGCAGGCTGCAGCTGCGATGGAACGGACCGGCGTAACGCGTTTTCTCGCCACGCTGATCTCCGCGCCACTGGATCGGTTCGCCGCCTGCGCACGTGTGATCGGGCGCAGCCAAATCCCTGGGCTCGCCGGTATTCACATGGAGGGGCCGTACATCTCTCCAGAGGACGGTGCGCGAGGCGCCCACAACCGGGCCGACATCCAGCCGCCATCGCTGGACGACTTCGCCCGGCGTCAGGAAGCTGCGGGCGGCCGGATCCGATTGGTGACGGTCGCGCCGGAAGTGGCGGGCGTGTTGCCGCTCATCGAGCGCCTGGCGCGCGACGGCGTTCTCGTGGCCATTGGCCACACTGCCGCAACGCCGCAGCAGGTGCGTGATGCGATCCGTGCCGGCGCCACGCTCTCGACTCATCTCGGCAATGGCTGCGCCCAGATGCTGCCGCGCCATCCGAATTTCATCTGGGAGCAGCTGGCGGCCGACGAGCTCACCGCCGGCCTGATCGTCGACGGGCATCATCTGCCGGGAGCGACCGTCAAGGCGATGGTGCGGGCCAAGACGCCCGATCGCGTGGTCCTCGTCACCGACGCGACGACCGCCGCTGGCCAGCCGCCGGGAGACTACATGCTCGGCACCCTGAAAGTGCATCTCGACGAAAACGGCCGAGTGGCGGCACCCGGCCAACCCAATCTCGCCGGGTCGGCGCTCTCACTCGATCGTGCTGTTGGCAATACGGTCAGATTCACGGGCCTGCCGCTCGCCACGGTGTTGACCATGGCGTCCACGCGCCCTGCGCACCTCCTAGGGCTTGCTCCCCGCGGCAAGCTGCGCGCGCGCTGGGACTCGGAGGCCGGCCGCTTCACCGTCGAAGACGTCCTCCTGTAGCCTGAGCCCCTTCGCCGGCATCTGACGCATTCAGGAGCGAGGAGTCTTCCAATGCGTCGCACACTCGCCCTTCTGGTGGCCGTCCTGCTGCTTGGGCCAGGCGTTGCCCATGCGCAGCCGTCACCCAAGACGTCACACCACACGCCAGCATGGATCGCCGTCGGCGCCGGCGCCGGCTTTGGCATCGGCGTGTGGGCCGGACTGACTCGCTTTGACGAGTCGATCAACAGCGATCGCAAGATCTGGACGACAGCCATCGTCTCGGCAACTGCTGGAGGGCTCCTCGGCTATCTGTTAACAAGAAAGCGACCTACTGCAACAGGTGCGAGAGGTGCGGCGGGCAGGTGCCTTGGGTGCGACAGGTGCGAGGGGTGCGTCGGGTGCGAAATGTGCGGCAAGTGCCTTGGGTGCAACAGGTGCGAATGGTGCGTTAGGTGCGTCGCGCTGCGATCGATGCGCCGCGAACTTATCTAGCGTTGCACCTGTCGCACCTCTCGCACTTCTCGCACCCGTCGCACCTCCGCCCCGTTACGTTCTTATTCACTCCTCAGTCCCATAAGCGGCGATACGCGTGACGCCTTCGCTGCGGGCAGATAAGCGGCGACGAGCGCGACAGTCGCGAGCAGAACGCCGGCGCCGACGAATGTCGCGGGATCGCTGGGCTCCAGTCCGAAGAGCAGGGTCCTGGCGGCGCGCCCTGCAGCGAGCGCGGCGACCGTACCGATGATGAGGCCGATGACGAGCAGACGGCCAGCCTGCAGGAGCATCAGCGACAGCACATCGCGCGCCGCAGCACCAAGAGCCATGCGAATGGCAATCTCGTTCGAGCGCCGCGCCACGCTGTATGACATGACGCCGTACAAGCCGATCGCGGCGAGAATACCGGCGATCACCCCGAAGACGCCGGAGAGCCACGACATCAACCGCTCGCGCGCCAGGCCCTCGCGGACTTGTTCGCGAAGCACGATGGCGGGCGAGCTCCTGGCACCTTCGCCGGCGATCGCACGCCGGATCGCGGCGTCCGCTGCGCCACTATCGCCCGAGGTCCGCACCATGATCGCCATCCAGGACTGCGGCGATGGATGCTGGTCGGCGGGAACGAAGCTCGTCGGCGGAATCTCCTCGCGCAAATCGCTGTATTTCGTGTCCCGCACGATGCCGACGATCTCGTAGTCGGTTTCGGGATAACCCGGCTCCTGCACGGTCCTCAGACGCGTGCCAATCACCGTACGGTCCGTGAGATAGCGGCCAACGAACGTCTCGTTGACCAGCATGACCTTCGGGGAAGTTGCGGTATCGGCGCGGGTGAAATCGCGGCCCGCCTGCACCGGTACCTCCAGCGCCTGGAAGAAGCCGGGACTCACCCAGCTCACCTTGCTCCAATCGTCTCGTGCCGTCCGTCCATCGATTCGAACGCCCATCGTCCAGCTGCTGGGCGTCAGTGGAATCTTCGTCGAGCTCCCAGCGCCCTGAATCTGGGGCAATGCGCGGATGCGGTCGAGTATGGCGGTTTTCGCCGCTGCCAATCCGGCGGGCTGGAGGTTGCGCGGCGACAGATCGCAGAACGCGTAGAGGATGCCGTCCTGACGGAATCCCGCATCGACCGAGAGCAGCTTCTGGAAGCTGCGCGCGAAGAGGAGCGCGCCGACCACGAGCACCAGCGACACCGCGATCTGCGTGACGACGAGCATCCGCTGGAAAGCGGAACCCTCGGGCCGGGTCGTGAGGCCGCGGCCGCCGCCTTTGATCACGTCGCCAGGTTCCGTGTGTGCCAGTCTGAGCGCCGGCGCGAGGCCGCACAGCACGCACGTGATCAGCGTAATCGCGGTCGTGAAGGCGAGAATCCGCCAGTCGAGCGACAGATCGAGGTGCAGCCCGTTGCCCTCGGTTTTCAGGAACGCGACGATCGCGCGGCTTGCCGCCATCGCGAGCGTGCCCCCGATCAGCGCGCCGATCGACGCCAGGAGCAGGCTCTCGACGAGCGACTGCATGGCGATGCGGAGGCGGGACGCGCCAATGGCCAGGCGCACCGCGAACTCACGCTGCCGGGCGGCCGCGCGCGCCAGCATCAGGTTGGCGAGGTTCGCGCACGCAATGAGCAGCACCAACCCGGTAATGCCAAGCAGCAGCCACAACGACGTCGAGTACCTGCGTTCGCCACTGCGAGACGCCGCGTCCGCCTGGCACCGCGGTCAGTCGCAGCTTCTTCCAGTTGGCGTTGTCGGCGTAGCCGGTGGGCGCGAGCTGGTCGAAGAGCGTGGCACTGAGAGCGCGAACATGCTGCGCGGCCTGGTTCAGCGTCCATCCGGGCTTCAGTCGCCCCATGCCGACCAGCCACCAATTGTGGCGCTGATCGAGTGCATCGCCCCAGAGGGCGGCTGCACAGAGCGGGAGCGCCACGTCGAACGTCTGCCCGACCTCGAGCCCGGTGAAGGTCGGTGGGGTGACCCCGACGACCTGGAACAGTCGTTCGCCGATTTCGAGGGACGCGCCGATGGTCGCGTCCGTACCGCCGAGCTCGCGTTGCCAGAACTGGTGACTGACGACGACGCCGCCCGGGGCGCAGCCGCGGTGATCGTCCGCCGGTCCGAACAGCCGCCCTCGATAAGGCGCGATCCCGAGCACGGGAAATAATTCGCCGCTGACCCAGAGGCCGCGCCGGATGCGCATCTCTTCGCCGGGTCCGACCGCCATTTCCGTCGGTCCCCACGCGAAAATGCCTGAGAACGCGCGCTGCTGCCGGCGCAGCTCCTCCCAGAGCGGGTTCGTCAGATTGACGAGAAATCCCTGCGAGACGCCATAACCTCGGTTGCCACCCTCGACCACCACTTCGACGAGCTCATGGGGTCGAGGAACGGGAAGACTGCGGAGCCGGATCGCGTCGAGGAGCTGGAAAATCGCGGTATTGGCGCCGATGCCGAGGGCCAGCGTCAGAATCGCCGCCGCTGCAAAACCCGGACTCGCGGCGAGCATGCGGAGCGCGTATCGGCAATCCTTCACCAGCCACTCGAAGAGTGGAACGGAGTTGGACTCGTAGACGTCCTCGCGAATGCGCGTCGCGTTGCCGAGCTTCTTTCTCGCTGCCAGCCGTGCGAGATCCTGAGCCACGCCGTCCGCGCGACGGCGATCGGCTTCGTGCTCGAGGTACGACTCGAGCTCGAGCTCCAGTTCCTCGTCTCGTCGTCCGCGACGCCAGAACCGCAACCAACCCATGTCAGGTCTCCTCTCGCGGCGGCCCCATCACACGGGCGACGGCGCCGACCAGGAGTTCCCAGCGGCTGCGCTCCTTCGCGAGATACTTCCGGCCGGCCGGTGTCAGGCGGTAGTACTTCGCCTTGCGGTTCGCCTCGGAGGTTCCCCAGAACCCCGCCACGAGACCCTTGTCCTCGAGGCGGTGCAGCGCCGGGTAGAGCGACCCATGCTCCACCTGCAGCACGTCAGCCGACGACTGCTCGATCGCGTGGGCGATGGTATGGCCGTGCGCCGGACCGAAAAGGAGTGTCCGCAGCACGAGCATATCCAGCGTGCCCGAGAGGATGTCGCCGCCGGTGTCGGAGCTTTTCCGTCGCGCCATGGGCTACAGGTTACTCCAGAAGAATTTCTAGTGGAAGCGACGTTGGTGCATACGATTCTGGGCGGTTTTTGGTTCCAGCAACGGCTGAGATTTTCTAGGTGATGCCCAAGCTAAAGCTTGGGCCTACGTACGCGGGTTCTGCCTCTTTTCATCCTTCGTACGTAGGCCCGAGCTTTAGCTCGGGCAACTTTGTTGATGGCTGTTCCGTATGTAACCTACAGTAGCCCTCACACATGAAGGACGAAGCTGAGGATCTGCTCAAGGGCACGCTCGACATGCTGATCCTGAAGTCCATCGAGCTCGCGCCGCTGCACGGCTGGGGAATCGGCGAGCGCATCACCCAGCTCTCACGCGGCGTCTTCACCGTTCAGACCGGCACGCTCTACCCTGCGCTCCAGAAGCTGCTGCGACAGGGCCTCATCACGGCCGAGTGGCGCACCAGCGACAACGCGCGCCGCGCCCGGGTACTACCAGTTGACCGCATCTGGAAGACGGCGTCTCGACGCCGATCGCGCGTCGTGGGAGCGTGCGAGCCTGGCGGTCAGGCGAATTCTGAACGCTCACGGGTAACCGCCCGAGCTGACGCCCGGGCCTGCGTAGGACGCCATGTCGCTGCTCAGCGGTCTTCGCCATCGCCTTCGCGAGCTCGTTCGCCCCACCGCCGTCGACCGCGAATTGGACGAAGAGCTGCGCGCGCACTTCGAGCACGAACGCGCGCGGCAGATCGAGCACGGCGTCAGTCCGGACGCAGCCGACCGCGCAGCCCGACGTCGGGCGGGCCGACTGGACCTCGCCAAGGAGGCCGTCGCCAGCGAGCGGACGGGGCATCTGCTCGCCGACCTCGCTCGCGACCTGCGCACGGCTCTTCGATCCATCAGGCGAGCGCCGGCATTCGCGACCGCCGTGGTCGCCTCGCTCGCGCTCGGCATCGGCGGCACAACTGCCATCTTCAGCGTCGTCTACGGCGTGCTGATTCGCCCCCTCGATTTCGACCACGCCGATGAATTGCACCTCGTACGCGTGTGGTGGAACGATTTCTCCGCCGCGCCGTCGTCGGCCGATTACTTCGCGCTGCGGGAGACGCGCGCCAAGAGCGGCGCGGTCGGGGCGTATTTCTTCCCCGACAACGGCTTTGCGCTCGCGGGACCCGATGGCCCCGAGCTGGTCGAGGGCGCTTTCATCACGCCCGAGCTGCTGGAGTTGTTGCGCGTGGCGCCGCGCCTGGGTGGGGGGTTCACGGCGCAGAAAAACACCTGCGAGATCCTCGTCAGCGAGACGCTGTGGCAGCGGCGTCTCGGCGGGCGAGCCGACGCTATCGGCCGCACGGTGACGCTCGACGGACAACGTTGCGCTGTCGTCGGAATCATGCCTGCTGGCTTCAATCTGCCGGCGCGTCGGAATGACGACGTGTGGGCGAAAGCGCAACTCAAGCCGGTTACCCGCCGCGGCCCGTTCTTCCTGACCGTCCTCGCGCGCGTGCCAGACGAATCCGGCGTCAGCACGGCCGAAACTCGGATCACGACAGTCGTGACACCGGTACTGCGGGATCGCTACGGCGTCAAGAACTCCTGGCGTTACGGCCTCCGGCCGCTGCGCGATGTGCTCGTCGGTGACGTCCGCGAGACGCTGCTCCTGACCTTCGCGGCGGTCTCGCTGGTCCTGATCATCGCCATGGCGAATGTCGCGAACCTGCTACTCGCGCGCGGAATGGCGCGGGCGCGCGAACTGGCCGTGCGCGCCTCGCTCGGCGCCGGACGAAGCCGGCTGGCGCGACAGCTGCTGACCGAGTCGGCACTACTCGGGATCGCAGGCGGAATCCTCGGCGTGATTGTCGCGAGCGTGCTGGCCGACATCGCGCGGACGGCGGGTGCCGAGATCGTGCCGCGAATGAGCGAGGTTCGGATCGATGCCGTCGTCGTCGCGTTCGCCTGCGCGCTCGGACTCCTGAGCGGTCTGTGTGCGGGCGTGCTGCCGGTGATGCGCTTGCCGTGGCAACGGCTCGGCGACTGGCTGCGCGAGGGTGGCCGCACCGGCGACAGCCTCAAGCACGGACGCACGCGACGCGCGCTCGTTGTCGCCGAAGTCGCGCTGACGCTGACGGTCGTCACCAGCGCCGCCCTGCTGGTCAAGAGCCTCCTGACGGTCGAACAGGAGGACCCCGGCTTCCGGCCGGCAGGGGTGCTGTCATTCAAGCTCGCGCTTCCCGACACGCCCTATGAGGACGAAGCCAGGCTCGCGGCGTTTGTCGAGACGCTGACGACACGACTGAAGTCGGTACCCGGTGTCTCGCAGGTGGCGTACTCCTCATCCCTTCCCCCGAACCTGCTGGAGTTCACCAACAACTACACACTGGAGGGGCAGGGCCGCGACGGGGCCGGCCACGGCGGCGTAGCCGAATGGAACATCGTCAGCCAGCAATTCTTCGACACCTTGGCGATTCCCGTGACGCGTGGGCGGCGCTTCGTGGACACCGATGGGCCGACTGCTCCGCCCGTCGCCGTCGTCAACGAATCGTTTGCGCGGCAGCACTTTCAAGGACTCGACCCGATTGGCAAACGTCTCAAGGGCGGCGACTGGGACCCGAAATCGCCCTGGACGACGATCGTCGGCGTCGTCCGCGACGTGCCTTATGAGAGTGGCGTTTGGGGCGGCTCACATCCGATGGTGTACCAGGCGTTCTCGCAATCGCTGTGGCTGACGAATCCGTACGTGTTGCTGCGGACCGGCGGCAATCCGGCAAATGCGGTTGCGGCCGTCCGCGCAGCGGTCACTGCCACCGATGCGAACGTTCCCCTCCGCGATGTCGCAACGATGCAGGAACGAGTGCGGCGATCGACAACCATCCCGCGGTTCCGAGGACTGCTCTTCTCCTTCTTCGCGCTCCTCGCCTTGGCGCTCGCGCTGACCGGGATTTACGGGATCATGGCCTACCACGTGAGTCAACGGCGTCGCGAGACCGCGATTCGCCGGGCCCTGGGGGCGACGAGTCGACAGATGTTGACGTCGACGTTGGCCGCAGGTCTCCGCCTGGCGCTGGTGGGTATCGTGCTAGGAACGGTTGCCGCGCTTGCGGTCACGCGCAGCATGGCGGCGCTGCTCTATCGCGTCGATCCTCGCGATCCCGGTGTGCTTGCCGGAGTGGCAGCGCTTCTTCTCATGACGGCGGTGGTCGCGTGCATCGTCCCGGCGCTGCGGGCGGCGTCGGTCGATCCCGCGGTGGTGTTGCGCGACGACTAACGTCACGGATTTCACGGATTTCACGTCACGGATAGACGCGGATGGTCACGTCGCGGATAGACGCGGATAGGTCACGTCACGGATAGACGCGGATGGTTCACGTCACGGATAGACGCGGATAGACACGGATCAGAGGAAAGGGCCTACGGCCGCTTGAAGAGTCGATCCAGGCTCTTCTGGAACTCACCAGTCGCACGCTTCTTGACTTTGTCCAGTTCACTGTTGATCTTGTTGCGCGCGGCGCGCTTGAGCGCGCTCTCGAGATCTGGCATGACCATCGGCTGTTGCAACGTTCCGCTGAGCGACACTGGAAGCGTGATCCGGCCTTCCTCGAACAGCAGCTTCAGATCTTTGTTTCGGCTCTGCGCTTCCTTTGAGAGCGCATCGGACAGCGTCATCTGCGCCTGCCCCGACAGCGCGCCGGCGGGTGACACGCGCGCCTGACCCTTCAGATCGAAGTCGGGTGAATGGAGGACGAGGTTGTCGGCCGACATCGCGCCGCCAGCCAGCGCGAGCTGCGCCGTCAACGAATCGAACTTGTCGCCCGCATTAGGTGGAGGGGCGGTGCCGAGCAGTTGGAATGTCTGGCGGACGACGTCGAGGCCCTTGAGCCTTCCGTTGGACATGGTGACCGCAGCGGAGCCATTGACACCCTCCGCTGCGCTCTCAAAGTCGCGACCGGTGCCGCGCACCTGCATCGAAACGCCCAACGTGCCCGTCGCCAGGCCGGCGTGCCCGAACAGCGCGGCCAGCTGCGCGACATTCGCGCCGGCCAGCCGCCCTCGATGATCGAGCGTCGTCTTGTTCGATGCGAGATCGAGCGCGAGCGTCGAGTCGTAGTGGCCGCCATAGAGATCGAAGGCGAGCTTGTCGGCCTTCAGCATCGTGCCTTGAAGATCGAGATTGCCCGTGAGCTTCGAGACCTCGTAGCCGAGCGCGCGCGCCTTCTCGACCGCAGCCGTCGCCGTGATGTGGCCGAACTGAAACCCCTCGGGTTCGGCGTTTGCGAGTCCCGAAGTTCCGCGCGCGCTTGGATCCGGCGGGATGAGCGCCGCCAGTACCGCGAGCACCTCGTCGACGTCGACGAGCGGGCTCGTCAGGTCGAACGCGCCGTCGACGCGCTCGATGCTGGTCAGCTTTCCCTTCGCCATCAATTCCGTCTGGCCTGACTTCGCGAGCAACCGGCTCACGTCGAGCGCATCGCCATTCAGCGATCCATCCATGTCGAGGCGAAGCTCCTTTCCTCCGCCGGCGACGACGACGTTTTCGAACTTGATTTCCGAAACCGACGCGATGGTGAAGCCACCGGTCGTCGAAGGTGCTCCGGCGGAGGGTCCCGCCGCGCTCCCGGATTTCGGGCCAGCGGGCGGCGGTGGCGGCCCTGGCTTGGCGGACGGTGCCGGGGCGCGGGCCGCGGGAGAGGATCCGCTATCGAGCGCGATGCGACCGTTGCGTACGCGGACCACAGCCTCTTCGACGCGCCGCTGAAAGAGCGCCTTAAGGCCGGCGCCAATGATGATCTGCTCTGCGGTGAGCGTTTGAGGACCGCCTATCGTCACATTCGACAGCGTGATCCGAGGAGACGGGAACACCTGAGCTCGCGCCGCGCCAATCTGGACCGGCCGCTCCAGCGCCGACGCCATTTGCGATTCAATCGTGCTTCGCAACATCTCCGGACTGAGCAGCTTTCGCACCGCCAGACCAAGTCCCACGCCGATCACGAGCAGAATGGCGATGGCGATGATGAGCTTGCGCATAGGTGTTGGTGTATGAATACCAGATACCAAATCGACGAGGGCGACTTTCGTGCAGACGAGACGACTTGGCAATTCGAACCTGGACATTACCGTCATCGGCTTCGGCGCCTGGGCGATTGGCGGCGGCGACTGGATGTTTGGGTGGGGACCGCAGGACGATGCGGACTCGATCGCAGCAATCAGACGGGCCGTGGATCTCGGCATCAACTGGATCGACACCGCCGCAGCGTATGGGCTCGGCCACTCCGAAGAAATCGTGGCGCGGGCTCTAGCGATACTGCCGCAGTCCAGACGCCCTTATGTCTTCACGAAGTGCAGTCTTGTGTGGGACGAGAAGCGCGAGCTCGCGCACAGCCTGCGGCCCGACTCGATTCGCCGCGAAGTGGAGGGGAGCTTGAAGCGGCTCCAGGTCGACACGATCGATCTGTATCAAATCCACTGGCCACGCTGGGGCAGCTCTCCCGCCGGCTACGACCCCGGCAACGTCGCAGAGGCGTGGCAAACTCTGGCGGATCTCAAACGGGATGGCAAGGTCCGCTACATAGGCGCATCCAACTTCACCCTTGCCGACCTTCAAGCCGCTGAGCGTGTGGCGCCCATCACCAGCCTGCAGCCGCCCTACTCCGCCCTGCGCCGCGACATCGAAGTGGACGTGCTGCCGTGGTGTCTCGCCCATAACGTCGGGGTGATCGTGTACTCGCCGATGCAGTCCGGATTGCTGACCGGCACGATGACGCGCGAGCGCCTGGCGTCGTTGCCCGAGAACGATTGGCGGCGGCGCGCCAAATACTTTCAGGAGCCGTACCTGACCCAAGGTCTGGAGCTCACCGAGCGGCTTCGCGCCGTAGGCGCCAGGTATGGACGCTCCCCGGGCGAAGTGGCGATTGCCTGGACGCTCAAGCACCCCGCGGTCACCGCTGCCATCGTCGGCGCGCGCCGTCCCGAGCAGCTTGACGGCATCATCGGTGCCGCGGATATTCAGTTAACCGATGCGGATATGAAAGAGATTGGATAGGAGTGCCGGCGGGGCTGAAGCCCCGCCTCCACGTCAATCCGATCCGACCCGATCCGACCCGTCACCAGGCGCCATAGAACCCGCCGCGCTCTTCGACATCCACCGCAACGCCGAAGACGTCGGACAAAACGGCCGACGTCAGTACTTCCACCTTGGGTCCGTCTCGCAGCACTCGACCGTCCTTCAGCACAACGACGCGATCGATCTCCGGAATGATGTCGGGCAGGTGGTGCGTCACCAGGATGATGTTCGTGCCCTGTTGCGCAAGCCGTCGCAGACTCGCCGTGAAATCGCGGCACGCTCGCAGATCGAGGCTGTTCGTCGGCTCGTCGAGTACCGAGCGCGTCGGGCGAATGTGCAAGAGCGCGGGCGACTAGAAGCCGACGCGCTTCGCCGGACGACAGCTGCGTCATCACGCGATCTGCCAGATGCGTCACCTCCATCATCTCGAGCGCGATTTGCGCCCGCGCCTCAAGGTCGAGCGTGACCTCGTGGTACGGCCACAGCCCGACGCTGCCGAAGAACGCGGACAGGACCAGTTCGCGCCCGGTGATCTCGCGCGTGCAAGTCGCCATCAGATCGTTCGAGACGATGCCGAGGTGCTCGCGCAGCTCCGACAGAACCCAACGATTGCGGCCGAGCACGCGGATCTCGGCATCTGCAGTGACCACGGGATACAGCTCGCGCGTCACCAGTTTGATCAATGTTGATTTCCCCGAGCCGTTCGGTCCGAGGATCGCGATGTTCTGACGCGCCGGAATGGTAAGTGAAAACCGATCGAGCACTCGCGTCTCGTCGCGATAGACGGTCAGGTTGCGAAACTCGAGCAGCATCCGCATGCCGTATCATTCTCCAAATCCATGTCCACTTCGATTTCACGCAGACAATTCCTGACCTCGGTGGCCGCTGGCGCGGCAGCCGCACCCTTCCTCGCCATCCACTCGAGTGCCGCGTCCCCCCTCGTGCGACACGCCAGCATCGGCGCGTCCGGCCAGGCGCTCTCGGATCTGATGGCGTTTGGCACGCACACGGCGTTCGACCTGGTCGCCGCCGCTGATGTCGATCTCTGCCGCTTCGATGGCCTTCAGCAGCGCTTCCCGAAGGTGCGTGTCTATCAGGATTGGCGCGAGATGCTCAAGAAGGAGCGCAAGAACATCGACTCGGTCAGCATCTCGACGCCAGATCACATGCACTGCCTGATGGCGGTCGAGGCGATGAAGCTCGGCAAGCCCGTTTACGTGCAGAAACCGTTATGCAACAACCTGCACGAGACGCGCCTGCTGACGGAGTTCGCACGCCGCAAGGGCGTGACGACGCAGATGGGGATTCAAGTGTCGTCGATGCGGTCGCAGCGTTACGGCGAGGCGCTCGTTCGCAGCGGGATCGTCGGGAAGATTCGCGAAGTGCACACATTCTCGAACAAGAGTTGGGGTGACGATAAGCCCCTGCCGCCAAACACCGATCCGGTTCCGGCGCCGTTCGCCTGGAACGAATGGCTGGGCGTGAGCGGCCCGCGGCCGTTCAAGCAGCGCACCTATCATCCCGGCGAGTGGCGCAAGCGCGTCGGGTTCGGGACAGGCACGCTTGGTGACATGGGCTGTCACATCTACAGCCCGCCCTATCGGGCGCTAGCTCTGACGCACCCGATTGCGGTCACTGCTTACGGTCCCGCACCGTCCGGCGAGAGCTGGACCACGAAAGCGCGCGTCAAGCTGACGTATCCCGGGACCGAGCATACCGCAGACAAGACGGTGGACATGTGGTGGTACGACGGCGGCGAGACGCCGCCCGACGCCCTTCTCCAGCGCATTGGCGCCGGCCGATTTCCGGAACAGGGCAGCATCGTCGTCGGTACTGGCGGACTCCTCGTGCTGCCTCACATGACTCCCGATCCGTTCGTGATCGCAGACAGCGGGACGCCGACGCTCCCGGCGATCGACGTTCCGGAGCGGGATCACTATGCCGAGTTCCTTGACGCCGTGCTGGCCGGCGGCCGAAAGGCGTGCTCGGCCGGATTCGATTACGCCGGGCCGCTCACGGAGTCGGTCCTGATTGGCAATGTCGCGGCGCATTTCCCCGGCGAAACGCTGACGTTCGATCCTCAGGCCTTGCGTTTTCCGCAAAAGGCCGAGGCCAATCAGTACCTGACCCGTGCCTATCGCGACGGCTGGCGAATCAAGACGTGACCCGTGCCGGCGCCGGCCTTCACGGATAGAATCCGACCATCATGAGCACGCTAGCCACTCCTAGAACGTCCCAGTCGCAGACGGCGGCGTCCGTCGCGACGCGGACCCGCGTCGAGGCAATCGACGCGTTTCGCGGCTTTGTGATGTTCCTCATGCTGGCCGAGGCCATGCGCCTCTGGACGCTGCATGGCGCTTTCCCCACCAGCACGTTCTGGTCGATCGTCGCCTACAACACGACCCACGTGCCCTGGCAGGGGTGTTCACTCCACGATCTGATTCAGCCGGGCTTTTCCTTTCTCGTTGGCGCCGCCCTGCCGTTTTCAATCGCAAGCCGGCGCGCTGCCGGAAAAACGTTCGGGCAAATGCTGGCTCATGCAGCATGGCGCAGCGTCGCGCTGATGCTTCTCGGTATCTTTCTGCGGTCGATGGAGCGGCCGACGACGTATTGGACCTTCGAGGACACGCTGACACAGATCGGGATGGGCTACACCTTCTTGTTCCTCCTCGCCTTTGCGTCGAAGCGAGTGCAGATCGCGGTGTTCTCGATCATCCTGATCGGCTTCTGGGCCGCCTTCGTGACGTATCCGCTGCCCGGTCCCGATTTCGACTACACGCAGGTGGGCGTCCCCGCGAACTGGCCGCACCTCTATTCAGGCTTCCTCGCGCACTTCAACAAGAACTCGAACCTCTCCTGGGCCTTCGACACCTGGTTCCTGAATCTCTTCCCGCGCGAGGAGCCGTTCCGGTTCAACGAAGGCGGCTGGTCGACGCTCAGCTTCATCCCGACGCTGGCGACGATGATGCTCGGCATGTGGTCGGGCGAATGGCTCAAGTCGCCACGGAGCAAAGAAGAGAAGCTGAAAGGGCTGATCGTTGCCGGCCTCGCGCTCGTGCTCGGCGGATTGCTCCTGCAGTGGCTGCACATCAATCCCATCATCAAGCGGATATGGACGTCCGCGTACACGCTCTACAGCGGCGGTCTGGTCGTGCTGATGCTCGCCGGGTTCTACGCCGTGATGGAAGTGAAAGGCTGGAAGCGCTGGGCGTTCCCGCTGCTGGTGATCGGCGCGAACTCAATCGCCATCTACGTCATGAGCTGGACCATCGAGCATTTCACCACCGAGGCGCTGATGCGGCATGTCGGGCGGATCCCGTTCTCGGTGCTGGGGCCGCCCTTCGAGCAGGTGCTCCGCGGCGTAGCGGTGCTGCTGATCTTCTGGTCGATCCTGTATTGGATGTACCGGAAGAAGATCTTCATCCGAATTTGAAAAAACGAGTCTGGGTTTACTTCAAATACGGGATCGTCATCGGACCTTCGGGCAAGACCGCGATCGACGCATCGGAGCCCTTGCGGGCGACCTCACGATCCACCAACGCGGCGATATCCCGGATTGGCTCCAGATGGGCGCGGCGCACATCGTCGTCGGGCAGTTCGCTGAACAGACCGACACGCGCCTTCATCTGGATATTCGCGAGCATCTGCGCTTCCCACTGGTCGTAGAGCAGGAACCCCGGCGCCAGAATCGTGTCGAGGATCGCCTGTGGCGAATCGTGGTCCATCATCAGCGTCTTGAAGTTGCCGTGCGACGGGAAGCCGTCGTTGCAGCGTGCGGCCGTGGCGATGTAGCCCTGCGGCGCCACGACCTGGGCCGCCGCCGACATCCCCTTCACCGCCTGATACAGGTTCTGATCGAGCGGGTAGCCGCTGTTCGTCGTGACGACGATATCAAAGGGCTTCTCACACTCCGCCATCGCCGTCTCGCGCGAAAAGCCGCAGCCCTGATCGTGCGCCCGCAGGACGTCGCCGCAGAAGAACTGGGTGATCTGCCGATCGCGGTTCAACGTGACGTTGATACAGAAGTCGATGGGCACGAGCGTTCCGTCGTGTCGGATCCGCTCCTGCGTCGGATTCCCCTTCAGCACGCCCCACGTTGTCTTCGCATGGCCAATCATGCGTGCGTCGTGGTAGCGCATGATGGCGTCGATTGCGGCAATCCCGGGGAAGACCGCCTTGGCGCCGCCGGAGAATCCCGCCATGAAGTGCGGCTCGATGAAGCCGAGGACGATCCGGCGATCGGCGTCCACATATTCCCGATTCAACAGCACGGGCTCGCCATCCTGGCCGATGCCGGCGTGCGCGAGCGCCGACGGATCGTGTGAGTCGTGGTTGACAACGCGATAACGCGCGAGGACTGCCGGGCCGACCATCGTCGCGAGCTCTGCGGGCGTATTTGCGCGGTGCGAGCCGGTACCGTTGATGATGACGATGCGATCGTCCGGAACGTGCGAGATCGCGTCGAGCAACCATGGGAGCAGGCGATCAGTCGGCAGCGGACGCGTGATGTCGGGGATCACGATCGCGACGCGATCGCGCGGACCGAGGAGGTCGGCGAGCGGCCGGGCAGCGATCGGCGACCGGAGTGCCGCGCCAAACGCTGCCTTCTCGTCAGGAAGCCCGCGCAGATACCTCGGCGCGACGACTGTGACGTTCTGCCCGGGCAGATCGACGTCAAGGCCGTCGCGGCCGTACTGCAGATGGACGCGCATACGCGCGATTGTATGCGGTTAGTCGGGATTCGATAGCGCGGCATCGGCCTCGCGCAACGCGCGGTCGGCTTCCGCCGTGGCATCGACCTTCGGCCGCAGGGCGTGGATCGACTCGTCGAGCGTCATGCCGTGCGTCAGCAGCCGTGTTTTCAGCTCGCTGAACGGGACGCCGAGGTTCTTCGCCGCGAACACCGCCGACACAAACTGGATCTGCGTCCGGAACCCGAAGGCCGCCTGATCGGCGGCCATATCGGAGGGCAGCATGGCCTGGATCTTCGACACGAGCCTGGGATCCGACGGCAACGCCGCCGGCGCCAGCATTGCGGTGGAAATCACCCGTGCGTCGCGAGCGGTCGCCGAAGTCGCCACAGTCTGCTGCGCGCGAGCCGTTCGTCCGCGTCCGGTCGTGGGTCTCGCATCGGCGGCCGCCGTCGTCCGATCCGCCGCGGGAGCCGTCGAGACCTGCCCAACGGCTGGTCTTGTGGGCGATGAATTGGCCGGAGCGGAGCTCTTGGCGGGGGTTGTCGCGGCGGGCTGGCTCAGCGGCAGCCGCCCACGGGTCTGCACGCTTCCCGCCGCGAACAGGGCGAGCGCCGTGCTGATGAGCAGAACCCGTTTCATGATGCCTCCGAGACCTCTTGGTCGTCTGAACTTCCAAGCTCCATGCCAGCACGGGATCCGGACAGACCACTCGAATTGAATGGCATTGAGGCGGTTACGGGATGGCGAAGACGAGGCGCTGCCCGTTCGGGAATGTCACTTTTGCCGAGCCGCGTCAAATCGTCTCGTCCATTCCGCATGGCAGTCATTCGCGGCAGGGATGGTCGCCGGCGGCTGTCCGTGTCGCGCCGCGCCGGGAGGCAGCTAACGGGCGGCGAGCAGGGTGGCCACCGTTTCGCCCAGGGTCGCCAGCGTCATTGGCTTCGACAGGACCTTGCTGATCCCGGCCGCGGCAATCGTCGAATCCGGGAATTCGTCCATGTAGCCGGTGGCGAGCAGAATCGGAATATCGCGTCGCACCGAGTTGACGTGCCGTGCGAACTGGACCCCGTCCATGTTGGGCATCGAGAAGTCCGTCATCACCAGATCGAACCGTTCCGGCGCCGCGCGGAACGCCGAAAGTGCCTCGGTCGGGTCGTTGAAGATCGTGACGTCGTACCCAAGCGCGTGAAGTCGTCGCTCGCCGACCGCGGTCAGCGTCGGCTCGTCGTCGAGCAACAAGATCCGCTCGCCATTGCCGCGCGGGACGGGCTTTACCTGGGCGAGTTCTTCCGGCGTTTCAGTCTCGATGGCCGGGAACAGACAGCTCACCGTCGTCCCTTCGCCGACCGCGCTTTCGAGCCACGCCGTGCCGCCGTGATCGCGAAGAATCCCGTGAACGAGCGCCAGGCCCAGCCCCGATCCACCGCCAGGCGCTTTGGTGCTGAAGAAGGGCTCGAATGCTCGTGCCTTCGTCGCATCGTCCATGCCGTGTCCGGTGTCGCGGACGGTCAGCAGCACGTGCTGCCCTTCCCGCAGGCCGGGGTTCCCGCGCGCGAAGCTGTCGCGGACGTGGAACGGCTGCAGATCGATGTCGAGTACGCCTCCGCCCGGCATTGCATGCGAGGCGTTCGTCGCCAGGTTCATCAGCACCTGGTGCACGGACGTCGCATCCGCCATGACTCGCGGCGTCGACGGGTTCAGCCCGAGGCGGATGTCAATCGATGCGGGGAGCGTCGCGCGCAAGAGCCGCGTCACTTCGCGCACGACCTGGCCGAGGTCCATCGAGCGCGGCACGACATCCTGCCGTCGGCTGAAGCGGAGAATTCGCTCCACCAGATCCTTCCCGCGCGCGGCCGCGCGCAGGACTTCGTCGACGTCCGCGATCACTCCCGGTGATTTCGTCTCGTCGCGGACCAGCTCGGCGTACCCGACGATGGCTCCAAGGATGTTGTTGAAGTCGTGCGCGATGCCTCCCGCCAGCCGGCCGAGTGCTTCCATCTTCTGCGACTGCCGCAGCTGCTCTTCCAGCCGCGCCTGTTCCTGCTCGGCCTGCTTGCGCGCGCTGATGTCGACGATCGAGCTGAGGACGAAAACCCCTTCTTCGGTCTTGATCGGGTTCAGGCCGATCTCGATCGGTACTTCGGTGCCGTCCTTGTGCAGGCCGAACAGCTCGCGACCGAGACCCATCGGGCGCGTTTGCGGGTCTTCCCCGAATGCCGCGCGAAAGCCCGTATGGCGCTGGCGGAACCGCTCGGGCACCAGCATTTCGACCGACTTTCCGAGAAGCTCGTCGCGCGAGTAGCCGAAGAGGCGTTCGACCTCACGATTGACGAGGATGATCGCCCCTTCCCTGTCGATCATCAGCAGACCGCTGGGGGACGCCTCGACCGCTGCTCTCAGCCGATGTTCGATCGTGCCGCCGGAATTCAACACCATCTAATGCTTAACACCCGCGCGAATAGAACCAGGCTGTGACGGCGCCATGCCCGTTGTGGGCGGGCATCCAGCCGGCGTCGAGGACGGGACCGGGCTCGTCGGCCGTACAACGTCCAGGGCCGTAGACGACCACGAGCAGCCAGAGCTCGTCGTCGACCATTGCCGTATCGGCTACTGTGATGTCAGGCTCGGCGGCCTCGACGTTCACCCGATGCGACGCCGCGGTGCGTTGTGGCTTCTGATAGAGACTACGATCCCAGGCACTGGTCAAGTAGGCCAGGCCATCCTGAACCAACTCGCCCATTGCACGATATGTACCCGCATCAGATGCGGCGAGCCACGCCAGTCCTTCGGCGCCGCGGCACCGAACGCCGTACCACCCGGGCTTCGAATCGTAGACCACCCCTGAGAGCTCTTCGTACCCGTGCTCGCGCGTCTCGAGATCTGCCGGCGTACGGACCACACACGCAACGGGCGCGGTTTGTGATGGCGCCGTCCTGAGCGTGACAGCGGCGTGGATCGGAGCCTCGGGATTGCCGAGCACGGGCGGGATCTCCACGAGGCCGGCGAGACGGGGCGTGGCGATCGCCATCAGCGCGACGAACACGAGCGACATCGGCATGCGTTCATCCTGCGTGCGCCTGCCGCGACAGCAGCCGATCCGCAAGATGCTGATCAAGTTGCCACGGGGCTGGCAGACCGAGGCGCGGAATCTGCGCACGGACCAGATCGAGAAACACTGCCCTGGGAACCTCACGCGCACCGAAGGCGGCCAGGTGCGCGGTGTTCATCTGACAATCGATGACCCCGAAATCCCACCGCTGGAGCTGCATCACCAGATGGACGAACGCCAGCTTGGACGCATCGGAGACGCGCGCGAACATCGATTCACCGAAGAACGCGCGCCCGATCGCGACACCGTACAGGCCGCCGACCAGCTCGCCTTCGATCCACGTTTCAATGGAGTGTGCCGAGCCAGCAACGTGGAGCGCACCGTACGCGTCGATCATCTCATCGGTGAGCCACGTGCCCGACTGGCCGGGACGGGGTGCGGCGCAGGCCTCGATCACGTCGCGAAACGCCGTATCGGCCCGGATGGAAAACCCGCCGTGCCGTATCCGCTTGAGAAGAGACCGGGAGACGTGCAGTTCGCCGGGCATGAGCACCATGCGCGGGTCCGGGCTCCACCAGAGAACCGGCTCGCCTTCATTGAACCAGGGAAAGCAGCCGCGGGAGTACGCCTCGAGCAGCCGGGTCACGGCCAAACCGCCTCCCGCGGCCAGCAGCCCGTTGGGCCGGCGCAGCGCCCGCTCGGCCGGCGGCAGCGGATCGTTCGGGCCGAGCCACGGGATGTTCATGAGCGGTCACGCCGTCTTCTCGACCGGCTTGAATCCCGCCAGGAATCGATCGACCCGCTTCACGACGTCGGCCAGATACGGCCGGTCGCCGCCCTCGATTTCGGTTGTCGCCCACCCGTTGAAGCCGATGTCGTCCAGCGCGCGGCGCACCTCCTGCCAGTCGATGTCGCCCTCGCCGATGTTCTTCCAGTCGAATCGGCCGGCTGAGCGATCCATCTTGAAGTCCTTGAGGTGCAAGCGGACGATGCGCGAGCCGAGCGTGCGAATCCAGTCCTGTGGAAAGCCGTACAACACCACGTTCCCGACGTCGAAGTACGCTTTCAGATACTGCGACTTGAAGTCGTCCACATAGCGGACGAACTCGAGGGGGCTCAGTAGAAACTTGTTCCACACCTCTTCCACCGCGATCGTCACCTTGAATCCAGCCGCGACCGGAAGCAGCTGATCGCGAATCACCCGCTGCGATCGCGTCCACGCATCGGCATAGCTGGTGGTCGCATTCACGACCGCGGGCACGAGCAGCACGACACCGGCTTTCCAGAGGGCCGCGTTTTCGAGCGACGTCTTCATGCCTTCGACGCTGCGCTTCACCGCTGCAGGGTCGGCGCTGCTGATCGGGTTCTCCCAATGCGCCATGTTCATGACGGAGTGGATCGTCAGGCCCGTGTCCTGCGAGGCGCGCGCCACGGCTTCGACCTCGGCGCGGTCGGTCATCGTCTGCATCTCCACGCCGTCGAAGCCGATTTCCTTCGCCAGCGCGAAGCGATCCTTCCAGCTGAGCGTCTTGGGCAACATCGAAACGAGCACGGCGCGCTTGACGGTCGCTTGCGCCGGTGAGAGTCGCGGTGCGGCGCCGGCGGTCCCTGCCCACGCGGCAAGCGGAGCGCTGGCGACGCCTTTCAGAACGTCGCGTCGAGTGAGACTTGTCATGCGCGGGATTATGGCCGAATTTACCGCCGCTCGTGGACGTCACTGCGGCCGTTCAAGGCCGCCCGCAAACCGGCGAGCGTGTGTGTCGCCAGCGAATCCAGGGCGAGATCATGTGACGGGAGCTCGAGGGGCCGCGTCAACAGGTTGGGCACGGCAACGGCCCACATGCCTGCGGCTCTTGCCGCGCGCAAACCGTTGGGCGAATCTTCGAAGACGATGCAGGCTTCCGGCGGCACTCCGAGCCGCCGTGCGGCAAGCAGGAAAAGATCTGGCGCCGGTTTCACGGCTGCCACGTCGTCTCGCGTACACACCGCATCGAAGGCGTCGAGCAGATCGTGCCGCTCGAGCCAGGGCTTGACCCATTCGGAGCGACTGCTCGACGCAACGGCGGTCTTGATGCCCATCTGTCGCGCCTCGGCGATCCGATCGGCGACGCCGGGCAAAAGCGGCTGCGTCTCGCAGCGACGCCAATGCTCACGGCTGACCCAATCGGCCCAGCGATCGCGTGTAACGGCGCGACCGCATCTGGTACCCAGATCGGCATACGGATCGAAGCCGCCCTGCGTCCCGAGCGCGTGTTGCCAGTCTTGGAGCTCGAGCGTGGCGCCGTGGTCGGTGTAGATTTCCTGCCAGATTTCGAAGAGCGGAGTCTCGCTATCGATGATCAGGCCATCGAAATCGAAGATGACGGCGGTAAAGGCCACAGTCTATTGTAGGGGCTGACGAGCGACGCGCTCGGAACTCGCGGGGCGACGAGCACCGTCCGTAGGGGCGCACGGCGTGCGCCCAGAGGGGGATGCATGGTTTGGTCGAGACAACAATCCATTCTTCTTGCTTTGACCTTGGTGCTGACCGGCGGCGCGTCACGGATTGCGGCGCAGCAGGCGGCCCCGCCGCCGCAACAGACCGCTCCACCGGCGCAGCCACCGTCCGACCCGGCGATCGAGGATTGGAAACCCGACAAGCTCGTCAATGTCGAAATTCTGCCGAAGGACATGGCGCCGGACGACGTCATCAAGCTGATGAAGGCCTTCAACACCTCGCTGAACGTCGACTGCGTCTTCTGTCACAAGGGTCAGGTCGGAAAGCCCTGGTCGACCTACGACTTCACTGACACGTCGAAGAAGCGCCACGAGACAGCCCGCCTGATGATGCGGACCACGAACGAGCTCAACGAGAAGTTCAAGGATCTCGGAGATATGGGCGAGGAAATGAAGGTGACCTGCGCTACCTGCCATCGACGCTCCCGTCACCCCGAGATCGAGCCCCCCGCCGGGCCGGCAAAGGCGGAACCCGCGGGGATGAAATAGCGCCTCGGTCAACGGTAGCGGTCAGGTCGACGGTCAGCCGTGAGTGGGTGCTCACCGTCGCCCGTTGACCGCTGACGGCTCTGATATCCCCATCCCTGTCAACGAAATAGCTCTGGTACTCGGGACTTGACGCCCCCCGGAGCCTCCCCTAAACTAGGACTGTAACGGTCGGATATCAGGATTGGCATGCTCAGGCTCTCCAAGAAAACGGATTACGCCCTTATCGCCTTGGCTTACGTCGCCTCGATTGGCAATAAGCCGACGAGCGCCCGCGACATTGCCGAGCGACACGACATTCCGGTCGAACTGCTCGCCAAAGTGCTGCAGCGTCTCGTGCAGAAAGGGATGCTCAAGTCGCAGCAGGGCATCCACGGTGGCTACGCGCTGGCAAGGGCGGCCGACACGATGACCGTGGCCGAGATCGTCGAGGCGATCGATGGTCCCCTGATGCTGACCGTTTGCGGCACCACGGACGAGCGCTGCGAGCAGTTCAGCAAGTGCAACATCCGCGATCCGCTGCATCGGATTCGCGACAAGATCATCGGCGCCCTGATGGCCTGCACCATCGCCGAGCTCGTCACACCACGAGCCGACGACCCGGTGGCCATGCCGATTGCGACCGGCGGCCTGGCGATTGCGGGACGTTCGTCGAGCGCCGCGGGGCGGAGGAACTGACGGAATGGTGGAAATCACGGACAACGCTTCAGTCCAGATCCTGAAGATGCTCGGCAAGAACGGGCTCGAAGGAGGCGGCCTGCGCGTGGCACTGAAAGCGGGCGGGTGCTCGGGCTACGAGTACACGTTCAACTGGGAGCGCGATCCGCGGGCCGACGACCAGGTCTTCGACGGCCCGAACGGCGCGCGCGTCTTCATCGACCCGCGAAGCTTCCGCCTGATCGACGGGACCGTGCTGGACTACGACACGAATCTGATCAGCAAGGGCTTCGTGTTCAACAACCCGAACGCGAAGAGCACGTGCGGGTGCGGTATCAGTTTCTCAGCGTAGGGCACGTGGCAATGCGTCCAGCCAGGGTGCGTCCCGGAAGCACACCTCGTACGTAGGCCCAATGACGCCTGGTACGTAGGCCCAAGGACATATCGTACGTAGGCCCAAGCTTTAGCTTGGGCGTGACAGAACCAATGAGCACATCGACCGAAACCATCGAACAACTCGCCACCCGCGAGTACAAGTACGGCTTCTTCACCGACATCGAAGCCGAGACGCTGCCGCCTGGCCTGAACGAGGACGTGATCCGGGCGATCTCGGCGAAAAAGCACGAGCCCGAATGGCTGCTCGACTTTCGCCTGAAGGCGTATCGCATCTGGCTCACGATGCGGGAGCCAACCTGGCACAACGTGCACTACGACCCGATCGACTATCAGGCGATCAGCTACTACTCCGCGCCGAAGAAGAAGCCGCAGCTGCAGAGCCTCGACGAGGTCGATCCCGACGTGCGACGAACATTCGAAAAGCTGGGCATTCCGCTCGAGGAGCAGAAGCTGCTGGCCGGCGTGGCTGTCGACGCGGTGTTCGATTCGGTGTCGGTGGCGACGACGTTCCGCAGCAAGCTCGCGGAGCTGGGCATCATCTTCTGCTCGTTCAGCGAGGCCGTGCAGGAACACCCTGAGCTGGTGCGCAAGTATCTCGGCTCGGTCGTTCCGTACACCGACAACTTCTTCGCGACGCTGAACTCGGCGGTCTTCACCGACGGCAGCTTCGCGTACATCCCGAAGGGCGTCCGCTGCCCGATGGAGCTCTCCACGTACTTCCGGATCAACGCGGCGAGCACCGGGCAGTTCGAGCGGACGCTGCTCATCGCGGACGAAGGGGCGTACGTCAGCTATCTCGAAGGCTGCACGGCGCCAATGCGCGATGAGAACCAGCTGCACGCCGCCGTCGTGGAGCTCGTGGCGCTCGACGATGCGACGATCAAGTACTCGACCGTGCAGAACTGGTATCCGGGCGACAAGGAAGGCCGCGGCGGCATCTTCAACTTCGTGACCAAGCGCGGCGCCTGTCGCGGTCGCAACTCGAAGATCACGTGGACGCAGGTCGAGACCGGCTCGGCGATCACGTGGAAGTATCCGAGCTGCCTTTTGATCGGCGATGGCTCGATCGGGGAGTTCTACTCGGTGGCGACTACGAACAACCGCCAGCAGGCCGACACCGGCACGAAGATGATCCACCTCGGGAAGAACACCCGCAGCACCATCGTCTCCAAGGGGATCTCGGCCGGCTTCGGACAGAACACCTATCGCGGGGCGGTGAAGATCGGGCCGAACGCGCGGGGCGCGCGCAACTACTCGCAGTGCGACTCGCTGCTCATCGGCGACAAGTGCGGCGCGCACACGTTCCCCTATCTGGAGATCAAGAACGCCTCGTCCCAGGTCGAGCACGAAGCGTCGACGTCAAAGATCGGCGAGGACCAGATCTTCTACTGCCGCCAGCGCGGCATCTCGACCGAAGACGCCGTGAACATGATCGTCAGCGGCTTCTGCAAGGAAGTCTTCCGCGAGCTCCCGATGGAGTTTGCGGTTGAAGCGCAGAAGCTCCTGAGCATCAGCCTTGAAGGGAGCGTCGGTTAAACAATGCTTGAGATCAGAGACCTGCGTGCGACGGCGGAAGATCGGGAAATCCTCAAGGGCGTCAGCCTGAGCGTGCGATCCGGCGAGGTGCACGCAATCATGGGGCCGAACGGATCGGGCAAGAGCACGCTCGCGCGTGTGCTGGCGGGCCATCCGGCGTACCAAGTCACTGGCGGAGCGGTGACATTCAACGGGAAGGACCTGCTCGATCTCGACCCTGAAGAGCGCGCCCGCGAGGGTGTGTTCATGGCGTTCCAGTACCCCGTCGAGATCGCTGGCGTGAACAACTCCTATTTCCTCAAGGCCGCCCTCAACGCCCAGCGCAAGTACCGCGGCGAGCCGGAGCTCGACGCGATGGAGTTCCTCGAGCTCGTGCAGGATCGCCTGCAAGTCCTGCACATCGACAGCGAGCTCATGCGTCGTCCGGTGAACGAGGGATTTTCGGGTGGAGAGAAGAAGCGCAACGAGATCTTCCAGATGCTCGTGTTGCAGCCCACGCTGGCCATCCTCGACGAGACGGACTCCGGCCTCGACATCGATGCGCTCAAGACGGTGGCCGAAGGCGTCAACGCCATGCGATCGCCCGACCGCGCGATCGTCGTCGTTACACACTATCAGCGGCTGCTCAACTACATCGTGCCCGACTTCGTGCACGTGCTGAGCGACGGCCGACTCGTGAAGTCGGGCGGGAAGGAACTGGCGCTGGAGCTCGAGGAGAAGGGCTACGGCTGGCTGGAGGGCAACGCGGCATGAGCTCCGTCGTAGAACCAGGCCGCGCCAATACGACGACCGATCGATACGTCGCGGCGTTCGAGGCGATGAAAGACCGGCGTCCGGCAGGTCCGCGCTGGCTCGAGGCGGTGCGGGAGTCGGCGATCCGCTGTTTCGCCGAGCTCGGCTTTCCGACGACGAAGGACGAGGAGTACCGGTTCACGAACATGAGCGCGATCGCGGGAACGGCGTTCGAGCGCCCAGCGGACGGCGTCCACGTCGATCTGCCGGCAATCGAGCCGTATCTGTTCGGCAGCAAGTGCGCCGCCGAACTCCTGTTCGTGAACGGTCGTGCGGCAACCGAATCGGGGACTGTCGCCGATGCGGGGACTGTCCCCCTTACGTTTCGCGGGGGACTATCCCCATCTAACCCCGCCCTTTCCCCAACAGCTCTCCCCGAGGGCGTCACCGTGACGACGCTGAGCGCGTTGATCGCCTCGGGCGGGATCGCGGAGCTCGAACCGCACCTCGGGCGGATCGCCGACTTCGATCGTGCCGCGTTCAGCGCGCTGAACACGGCACTCTTCGAGGATGCGGCCATCGTCTTCGTCGCGCCCGGCGTCGTCCTCGAGGCCCCGATCAATATCGTGTTCGCGTCGACGACCCAGAGCACGCCGGCGGTGAGCTTCCCGCGCGTGCTGATCGTGGCCGGCGAGAACAGCCAGAGCACGTTCGTCGAAACCCATGTCGGCCTCGGCGACGGCATGTACTTCTCGTGCGCAGTGACCGAGGTCGTCTGCGGCGAGCACGCGATCGTCGACCACTGCCGCGCCCAGCTGGAGCGCTCTCACGGGTACCACTATTGCCGGCTGCAGGTCCGCGCCATGCGTTCAGCGACGTTCCTGTCGCACGCGTTCTCGCTCGGCGGCGCCATCGTGCGCAACGATCTCGGGGCCGATCTCGCGGGTGAAGGCATCGACTGCACGCTGAACGGCCTGTATCTGGCCGATGGCGACACCCTGGTCGATAACCACACGACGATCAACCACGCGCAGCCGCACTGCGGCAGCCACGAGGTCTACAAGGGGATCCTCGGCGGTCGGGCACGTGGCATCTTCAACGGCAAGATCATCGTCGCCAAGGACGCGCAGAAGACCGACGCCAAGCAGACGAACAAGGCCATGCTGCTGTCGGATCTGGCGCAGATGAACACGAAGCCGCAGCTCGAGATCTTCGCGGACGACGTGAAGTGTACGCACGGCGCGACCGTGGGACAGCTCGACCCCGACTCACTGTTCTATCTGCAGGCGCGCGGGCTGGATCGCAACACGGCGCGGGCGATGCTGATTCGCGGTTTCGCCGGCGACGTCGTCGAGCGCGTGAAGTTCCTGCCGCTTCGCGAGCGCCTGGATCAGTGGCTGCTGGAGCAGATCCCGCAGGACACGACGGCGTCGTCGTAGGCCCGACTGAAGTCGGGCCCTACTGCAGTTGTACGTAGGCCCGAGCTTTAGCTCGGGCACACAACTGCGTTCATACGTAGGCCCGAGCTTTAGCTCGGGCACACCGCCATGACGAAACTCGCAGAGAAGGCCACGACGTTCGACGTTCAGAAGATCCGCGAGGACTTCCCAATCCTCCGCGAGCTGATTCATGGTAAGCCGCTCGTCTATCTCGACAACGCCAATACGACGCAGAAGCCGCGCCAGGTGCTCGACGCGCTCGAAACGTACTACCGGCACGACAACTCGAACATCCATCGGGCCACCCATCTCCTGAGCGAGCGGGCGACGCGCGCGTACGAGGCGACGCGGTCGTCCGTCGCCCGCTTCCTCAATGCGTCCGATCGGCGCGAGATCGTCTTCACGAAGGGCTGCACCGAGGGCATCAATCTCGTCGCGCAGAGCTGGGGCCGCACCAACCTGAAGCCTGGCGACGAGGTGCTCGTCACGTGGATGGAGCACCATTCGAACATCGTGCCGTGGCAGCTCGTGTGCGCCCAGACGGGCGCCACGCTGAGAGCAGCACCGATCACGGATCGCGGCGAGCTGGATCTCGACGCGTTCGATCGGCTGCTGACGTCGAAGACGAAGCTTGTCGCCATCATCCACGTGAGTAATGCCCTCGGCACCGTCAACCCGGTGGCGTCACTGGTCGCCAAAGCGAAAGCAGCGGGGGCCGCGGTGCTGGTCGACGGTGCGCAGGCGATCCCGCACATGCCTGTCGACGTGAGCGCGCTCGGCTGCGATTTCTACACGTTCTCCGGCCACAAGATGTATGGGCCGACCGGCACGGGAGTGCTCTACGGCCGTGCCTCCCTGCTCGACGCGATGCCTCCTTACCAGGGCGGCGGCGACATGATCTCGTCGGTCACGTTCGAGAAGACCGACTACAACGAGCTGCCGTACAAGTTCGAAGCCGGCACGCCGAACATCGCCGGGGTCGTCGGCCTCGGCGCCGCCGTCGAGTATCTCGCCGGGCTCGATCGCGCCGCCGTGACCGCGCATGAAGACGCGCTGCTGTCGTACGCGACCGAACGCGTCCGCGAAGTTCCGGGCGTACGGCTGTTCGGCGAGGCGCGTCACAAGTCGAGCGTCTTGTCGTTCGTGCTCGACGGCGTCCACCCGCACGACATGGGGACGATTCTCGATTCGGAAGGCATTGCCGTCCGCACCGGCCAGCACTGCGCCCAGCCCGTGATGGATCGATACGGGGTGCCGGCCACTGTTCGTGCGTCGATTGGCCTCTACAACACGCGCGAGGAGATCGAGACGCTGGTGGCCGGGATTCACAAAGTTCGCGAGGTATTCGGCTGATGTCGGATCTGCGGGAGCTGTATCAGGAGGTCATCCTCGACCACAACAAGCGGCCGAGAAACTTCCGCGCGATCGACGCGCCGAGCCGTGTCGCCAAGGGTCACAATCCGCTGTGCGGCGACCGGCTGACGCTTTACGTGAACATCGACGGCGACCGCATTGCGGATGTCGCGTTCGAGGGTTCCGGGTGCGCGATCTCGAAGGCGTCAGCGTCGTTGATGACTGAAGCCGTCAAAGGCAAGACTGTCGCCGAGGCGGAGGCCCTGTTCGATCGCTTCCACGATCTGGTCACCTCACCGCCCGACGAGCCGGTGTCGACGAACGGCCTCGGCAAGCTGGTGGTGTTTGCCGGCGTGCGCGAGTATCCGGCGCGGGTGAAGTGCGCCAGCCTCGCCTGGCACACGATGAAGAACGCCGTCGAAGATCGCGGCGACGTGGCGAAGACGGAAGAAGGCGCCGACTAATGCCCAAGCTGAAGCGTGGGCCTACGAGCGATCGGTGAAACCGCTGCCCGTGATTCAACCGCAATCGACTCCGCCCGCCACGCCACCATCGGACCTGAAGACGGCGGGCATGGTGCGCGACCCGGAGAAGACCGCCGACCTCGAGCCGAAGATCGTCGCCGCGATCAAGACGGTCTTCGACCCCGAGATCCCGGTCAACATTTACGATCTCGGCCTCATCTACGAGATCATCGTCGATCATGCCGCTGCCGTCGGCGTGCGGATGACGCTGACGGCCCCCGCCTGCCCCGCCGCGCAGTGGCTACCCGCGCAGGTGGAGGAGAAGGTGAAGGCCGTCGAGGGCGTGACCGACGCGCGCGTCGACGTTGTTTTCGAGCCACCGTGGTCGAAGGACAACATGTCCGAAGCGGCGAAGCTGGAACTCGGTCTCTGGTAAACGCGTCAGCCAGCGCACTCCACTTACCCAACGACGATCGTAATGGTCAGTCCGGCCTGAAAGCCGATGGCCGGGAACTCGTCGTACAGCCGCAATGTGTGTGTTCCGCGACTGAGCGGCGGGATCACCAAGAAGTACCCCTTGCTCAGCGACAAACCGGAATCCGTGCTGAGCAGGTTGTTCGGCGGCAATGTGACCGGCAGGGGCGTGAGGACGTAGTCGTCCAAGTTCGTTACCTGCCTGCCATCCAGGATGACCTCGGCGTAGTTAGGCTCGAACAAGTCATTGACGCAGCCGAGAAGCGCATTCTCGTCAGCCCCGTAGAACGGTTCCGGCTCAATGCTGGAACACTCCATAAAGCCGGGCGTCACGACGAGGAACGTGCCCGCAGGTACCTGACATGTGGTTGCACCGTCGCCGCCCACCGAGACCGGCAGGAACCAAGTATTCGGATCGATCGGACTCCGCTCGCATCGCGCGGCAATCAGGGGGTTGACCTCGGCCGAGGTCCCGAATCCCCACAACGTGTACGCGGTGGCGAGGTCGAGGAGGGAGTGTCCGTGAACTTTGGCCGTCGTCGGCAGGAAACCAGATGTGAGCGGGCCCCTGGCGTCCGCTGTGACTGGCCCCAGCAGCAGGGTCATGACGAGACCGAGCGACAGCGCTGGATGATGTGCTCTCATTCTAGTTCTCCTGAAGGATGGTTGGTGCAAACGAACCCGTGGTTGTCGGCCGTCGAGGCGCAGCTCGCGCGGAACTGCCGCCTGCGATACATGCCGTTGCTGTCTTAGAAGGCGCAGTAATTGCGGAAATGGATCACAAGATCGCCGAGCGCTATCGCGAGATCGTGTGGGGCGGGCGGGATGGGAGTCTAAGTGGTGTGACTGGCCTCATCCTCCATTGCCGCCGCGAGCCAGGCCCGCGCAAACGTCCAATCGCGCTTGACGGTGCCAGTTGACAGGTCGAGCTCCTTGGCGGTTTCTTCCATCGTCAGGCCGGCGAGGAAACGCAGTTGCACCACTTGAGCGGCTCGCGGAAAAGACTTTCCGAGGTCCTCCAGCGCCAGATCCAATCGCGCCAGTATCGGCTCAATATCGTGTCCCGATTCGATACGCGCGGCCAACGCCGCGACATCGCCGTTTTCATGAATGATGCCACCGCCCCGCTTGCTGGCGAGACGCCGGCGAGCGTGATCGATCAGCCGATGCCGGATCTCGGCAGCCATCAATCGAAAGAAGGCGTCCCGATCCTCGACCGACCCCGGTCCCTTGCGCAGCAGTCGCAAGTATGCTTCGTGAAGAATTGCGGTTGTCTGCAGCGAGTGACCGCGGCGCTCGCGTCGCAGATGGGCGTGTGCTACGCGCCGCAGTTCTGGGTACGTTCGAGCAATGAGCTCTTCGCCGGCCTTGGCGTTCCCCGCCCTCCATTCCTGCAACAACCGAGTGATATCACCGGACATAGGCATGTAACTTCGACATCAGGACCGCCAATCAAATGGCGAGCCAGTGAGAGAGGCGATAGTATACTCAGCCGTTCCAATCCATAGCCATCGTTCGACCGGATGATGATCGATCCGACCGCGTTGCGCGACGTCTTCGATCGAGCCGCGAGCCTGCCCCCGCAGGAGCGCGCGGCGTTTCTCGCGCGCTCGTGCGGCGACAACGACGGTCTGCGCCGCGAGGTCGAACGATTGCTGGCGGCCGATGCGCGCCTCGGCTCGGCATTTGATACCGAGCCCGGGAGCGATCCGGCGTCCGGCTCTATTGCGTCTGGCGCGACGTCGCTCCAGCCGGACACGCGCCTCGGGCCGTATGAGGTTGTCGCCCCGCTCGGCGCCGGCGGCATGGGCGAAGTGTACAAGGCGCGCGACACGCGTCTCGACCGGATTGTCGCGATTAAAGTCCTGTCACACGATCTGATCGCGGACTCGTCGGCTCGACGGCGCTTCGATCGCGAGGCGCGCGCGGTGGCGACGCTCTCCCATCCCCACATCTGTCCGCTGTTCGATATCGGCCACCACGAAGGGATCGAGTTCCTGGTGATGGAGTTCCTCGACGGGGAAACCCTTGCGTCGCGATTGCGGCGCGGCAAGTTGCCGCTCGGCGACGTCTTGACCGACGCGGTTGCCATTGCTGACGCGCTCGCCTCAGCACACCGCGCCGGGATTGTCCATCGCGACTTGAAGCCCGCCAACATCATGCTGACGCCCAGCGGCGTCAAGCTGCTCGACTTCGGCTTGGCGAAGCGTCAACGCGAGCCCATCCCCAGCGACGCGACCAGGCTCACAGGGGAGCCGTTGACGCACACCGGGACGATCGTCGGGACAGTTGAGTACATGGCACCCGAACAGCTGGAAGGGCGGGGTGCCGACGAACGCACCGACATTTTCGCGTTGGGCGTCGTGCTGTACGAGATGCTCACCGGCCGCCGAGCATTCGGTGGTGGCAGCCGTGCGGCGGTCATCGGAAACATCCTGCATAGTGAGCCGCCGGCCCCATCGTCGATCGAGCGGCTCACGCCGCGATCGCTCGATGACGTCGTGCGAATCTGTCTGGCAAAGAATCCGGACCAACGGTGGCAGTCAGCGGCTGTCCTGCGCGATCAGCTGTCGTCGTTGCCCGATGTCGCGGCGCCGGTGCGACGGAGGATCGGCAGGTTTGCGGCAACAGCGCTAACCCTGCTCGTGATGGCCGTCGTCGGACTCGGCCTGTGGCGCGTCTCGCGGACGTCGTTGGCGAATTCACCGGTGAATGGCGCTCCTGCGCAACACGATCTGACACGGCTCACATTCGAAGATGGCTTGCAAACGGATCCGACGTTTTCGCCGGACGGCCGGTTCGTCGCCTACGCGTCGAATCGTGCCGGCAACTTCGACATTTGGGTCCAGCCAGTCGCCGCTGGCGATGCAGTACAAGTCACGAAGTCGCCGGCCCACGACCTGGAGCCGAGTTGGTCGCCCGACGGCAGCACCATCGCCTTCCGATCGGAGCGTGATGGTGGCGGCGTGTATCTGGTGCCAGCGCTCGGTGGCCCCGAGCGACTCCTCGTGCGCTCCGGCACGCATCCGGCGTGGTCAGCAGATGGTATGCACATCCGCTATCTCGCACGTGCGTTTGATGATGCGAAACTCTATGTGGTTGCCTTGACCGGGCAACCTCCGCACGAGATTTTTCCTGAGGTCACCGCAAGCGGCTCGTGGAACTGGATTTGGCCGCACCCGGACGGGCGAATGTCGTTCCTCGGCGTACACAAGAAGCTGGGGTTCGGCTTCTATACCGCTTCATCCTCTGGCACCATCACGTCCTCTGATCTCACGCACCTGCCAGCACAGATTTCGGACATGGTGCACGGAGGCGGTCAGCGGTTTTACTGGACCAACCACGGAACAGAGTTGTTTCTCGAGACCGCAGCGGATAACGCTGTCCAGAACCTCTGGAAAGTACGAGTCGATCCTTCCACGCTCGCCTGGCTTTCAGCGGAGCGGCTGACGACTGGCGCGGGCGCGGACGTCGCCTCGGCTCTTTCACCTGACGGCAGGCGGCTGGCGTTCAGCACGCAACGCCGCTCCCAACGGATCTGGCGATACACATTCGATCCGGTCAAGCGCCGCCTGTTGGATGGTCGTCCGCTGACCGAGGAAGGCGCGGTCGCACATGTACCCGATGTGGGTGGCGATGGACCGTCGATCGTCTATGCCCTCATACGATCTGGCCTGGAGGAGGTCAATCTGTGGCTCATGCGCCTCGATTCCGGGCATTCGGAGTTCTTCGCGAAAAACGCGATGGGGCCCGTCTGGTCGGCAGACCGTCGCCACGTTGCCTTTACGAAGTTTCGGCCGGAGTCGGACGGAAAAGCGGTGGACGTCCCTACCGCCCTGGCCGTCCGCGATGTTGCGGGACGGGAGGAGCTCGTCAGTCCGTGGAACACGGAAACGGAAATGGCGGTCAGCGATTGGACGGCCGACAATAGCGCCCTGCTGGCGCGTGTCGGTGGACAACTCGTGATCTGGCCCGTGGTGAATCCCCCGGCAGAGCGGCCGGAGCGAATCGTGCTCGCTCGGAACGATGTCGAGTTGTCGCAGGCGAGGTTTTCTCCGAACGGTCGGTGGCTGGCGGTGGTCATTCACCCCTCAAAGCGAAACGGTTCACAACTCGGCGTCACGAGTGCTACCGGACCACCGGATCGGTCGTGGCGCCTTGTTGCGGAGTCCCATCCGTGGGTCGACAGTCCTCGATGGTCGTCGGACGGAAAACGCCTGTACTTCCTTACCATGCCGCCAGGCGCTGCCATGAATCTCTGGGGCATCGACTTCGATGCTGAAAACGGCAGTTTCATCGGCGAACCATTCGCGATCACACAGTTCGACTCTCCTGATTTGCGGTTTTCGCCGAACGTTATCTGGCGGCCGGGTATAACCATGTTGGGCCGTGAAGTGTTCGTTCCTATCGATGCGACCGCTGGGAACCTCTGGATGCTCGACAACGTGGACCGCTGACGCTTAGCCGCGAGGGCGTTTCAGGGCCCTGCCCGCGCTGAACGTGACTCCGTCCAGTGCTTGATCCTTGACGGTTACCGAAGCATTCGATTGCTCTGCGCAAATGCCCGGGTTGGGCGGCAACGGCTGCAAAGTTCCCGTATACGTCGGCTGCGTCCGCGGCTGGAGCGCCTGCTCCAGCGCGTACGCGTACGCGAGAAGCTTCGGCTCTTCGAGGAACCCGGCATACATCCACATCCCGGCCGGCCGGCCGTTGCGCGGTGAAGCCGCACGGGAATCGCGATGTTCGGGTATCCCGCGACGGCGGCGGGCTGCGTCGCGAACGTGTAGCTCGGCGCGACGATGGCGTCGATGCCGGAACCCAGCACTTGATCGATTCCCTGTGCCCGCGACAGCGTCAGGCAGTTGGCTCGCGCGGCCAGGTACGCGGGATCGGTGAGGTCGCCATTGGTCGAGTTCGCGATCTCGAAGAGCTCCTGGCCGTGGTACGGCATCTCGGCCTCGCAGTGAGCAGTGTTGAACGCGATCAGATCCGACAGCGTTCGCATCGACGTGTGCGTCAATCCTGCGAGGTAATTCTCGATGTCGACCTTGAATTCCTGGAGCAGCACCGTGAACTCGTCGCCGGCGTACTGAAAGATGTCGCCGGTGTCACAGGGCACGAGCGTCGCACCGAGCGATTCGAGCGCATCGAGGCCGATGTTGAAGCCTCGAGCGTGTTCGGATTAACTGGAAACGCGTAGGCGTCGGTGAGGTAACGCTGGTCGACGCCGATGGTCGCGCCCTGGAGGCTGTTCGCGTCGAGAAACTGGGTGTAGTCGTGCGGCACCGGGTGACCCAGCACGGGCCCAAATGGGCTCCGCATGACACGCCGAGGAGAATCGCCAGATCGGTCACGGTCCGCGCCATAGGGCCCTGCCGTATCCTGGCTGTGGGCGATAGGGATGATGCCGCCCTGCGAAATCAGCCCGAGCGTCGGCTTCAGCCCGAAGACGAGGTTGTTGCTCGCCGGGCAAACGATCGAGCCATCGGTTTCACTGCCCACCGCGGCCGCACAAAGGTTGGCGGCGGACGCGACCGCCGACCCCGAGCTCGAGCCACACGGATCGAAGCCCAGAAGGTAGGGGTCGCGCGTCTTGCCCCCTCGCGCGCTCCACCCGTTGAAATCCCACGGCGCGAAGCCGCGGAAGTTGGCCCACTCGGATAGGTTTGCCTTGCCGAGAATGACCGCGCCGGCGGATCGGAGCCGCGCGACAAGCGGCGCATCGCCGGGCACGCGGCTGCCGACGAGTGCCAGCGATCCGGCGGTCGTCTCCATGCTGTCATCCGTGGCGATGTTGTCCTTGACGAGAATCGGGATGCCGTGGAGCGGACCTCGAACCTTGCCCGCTTTCCGCTCGGCGTCACGGCTGTGCGGCGATGCCGACTGCCTCGCGGATTCGTCTCGATGACTGCGTGCAGCAGCGGATTCAGCTCGTGAATACGCTCCAGGTATCCCTGCGTCAGCTCGCGGCTCGTAAGAGCGCCGGACGCCATCAGTGCCTGCAGCTCCGGAATCGACTTCTCGAGCCACACTTCCTCGGCGGGCGATTTGGCGGCGATTGTTTTACCCAGAAACCGGTCAAGCCGCCGGTCAGCCACGCGGCGCTTCCCGCGGCGCCGGCGCCGAGAAACGCGCGGCTGACGGCGGCGCTGGGGATGACACGTTGTGAGAGGGTAGGCGGGAATCTCGGCTCATAGTTGGCACCTGTCGACGCTGCTCGCGCCTGTGGGTCCCTTCCGACGTCGTCTGTTCCTGTATCAAGAAGCGCAGATTCTGCTGGAATGGATCAGTGGCTCGTCACGTCGATCTGCAGCCGACGGTCAAACTGTCACCACTCGTGAAGCCATTTGGAGCAGCTGACGCTCGAAGACGGTATGAACCCGATCTGCGATACGCTCGCCGTATGCGTCGGCTCACAGGCTCTGCCCTGACCTATCTGGCGATCGTCGTGGTCGTGTCGGCAACCGCGTACTCGTCGAACTCGATCGAGCCTCGAACGGCGCGTCACGTCGTCCTGATCAGCCTCGACGGCTTCCCCGCCTCCGCACTGGCCGATCCACGAACACCGGTGCCGACGCTGCAGCGGCTGGCGCGCGAAGGGGCGGTCGCCCGAGCGCTTCAGCCAGTAAATCCGGTCGTCACCTGGCCGAACCACACCACGATGGTGACCGGCGTCCGTCCGGCAGTTCACGGCGTGATGTTCAACGGGCTGCTGATCCGGCAAGGCGAGGGCCCGCCGCAGGTCGAGCCGTGGCGCGACAAGACCGATATGGTGCGCGTGCCGACGCTTTACGACGCCGCGCACGCGGCCGGACTGACGACGGCGGAAGTGGACTGGGTCGCGATTTTCAAGGCGCCGACGATCACCTGGGCGTTTCCGGAAGTGCCCAAGGCCGATGGGCCAATCGAACAGGAGATGATCGCCGCAGGTGTCCTGTCGGCTGACGACGTCACCCGATTTCACGAGGGCACGTCAGGCGCCTGGCGGGATCAGCGCTGGACCGACGCGGCGGTGCACATCATCGAGCGGCACAAGCCAAACCTGCTGCTGTTCCACCTCCTGGCGCTCGACGGCATCAATCATAACTACGGACCCGGCACGCCGGCGTCGCAAACGGGCATGGCCTTTCTCGACGCGCAAGTGGCGCGTGTGCTGACCGCTCTCGACCGTGCCGGTATTCGCGAGCAGACGACGGTCGTGGTCGTGTCCGATCACGGGTTCCGTGTTGCGGCACGCTCGATCCATCCGAACGTCAAGCTGCGTGATCTCGGTTTCATTACCGGCAACGGAAGCGACCTCCGTGCCGAGGCCTGGTCGTTGTCATGGGGCGGCGCTGCCGGCATCTATATTCGCGATCGCGCCCGACGTGAGGAGCTGCTTGCGCGGATCGTCGGGCCGCTGCGAGCCCTCGAGGGCGTGGAACGGGCGATCCCCAGCCAGGACCTGCCGAGTGTGCACTTTCCGGATCCTGCCAAGCTGGATCAGGCGCCGGACCTCGTGCTCACGGCCGCGAAAGGCTACGACTTCGAAGACGAAGACACAGGTGCGGTCGTCACGCCGGTTCGCCCCGATCATCTCGGCCATCACGGCGTGATTGAGAGCGATCCCGACATGGGCGCCATCTTCATTGCCTCAGGTCAGGGTGTCGCGCCGGGGCAGTCGCTCGATAACGTGCGTAACCTCGATATCGCACCCACGATCGCGGAGTGGCTGAGGGTGCAGCTGCCGAATGTCGAGGGCCAATCGATGGCGGCTCAGCTCGCGAGCGGATCGCGTTGATTCGCGACAGGGAGCATGCGGTGCGCCCCCTACCGGGCGCCCGAGCTACAACGCGGGTGTAGCCCGAGCTAAAGCTCGGGCCTACGTACGCGGCCTCGGGTCTAGCCCGAGCTAAAGCTCGGGCCTACGTACGAGGCGCCCTTCGTCGTGCGTCCTTCGTCCTCACTTGGGTAGCAAGGCAACGACACGCACCGGTCCGCCAGATCCTTTGGCGATCTTCATGGGCAAGGCGATGACGGTTGCTCCCGTCGGTGGCAGCTCGGACAGACCCGTCAGGTTTTCGAGATTGACCACGTCCTTCGCCGCGCCGATCCGGTGAGCCATGAAGTCCGTGGACGGCCCATAGTCGATCGACGCGGTGTCGATGCCGAGCACGCTGACCTTGCGCTCCTCCACCAGCAGGCGCGCCGCCTCGACACCGTAGCCGGGAAACTTCAACTTCGACGCGTCGCCCGGCGTGTCGTCGCCGAGATACTGCTTCACATTCGGCCAGAAGCGGCTCCAGTCCGAGCGCAAGAGCACAATCGCACCCTGCGGAATCTTCCCATGCGCGCGTTCGAACGCCGCGACATCCTCCGGCGTCAGGCGATACACCGGATCGGTCGCCGCCTGTTTCGAGATGTCAATCACGACGGCGGACCCCATCAACCGATCGAGCGGCACGTCGCCAATCGACGGATGTCCCTCTGCAAAATGCAGCGGCGCATCGAGGTGCGTCCCGCCGTGCTCTGGAGTGCAGAGCACAAACGAGGAGTAGAAATAACCGCCGGGGGTCTTGCCAAACGCCAGCTGCTTCAGCTCGAACTTCGAGGGCGACGTCGGCCAGTAGACCGTCTGTTCGTCGAACGCATGCGTCAGATCGACGATGCGATAGGCATTGAGATTGAGCACCTGCGCGCCCAGGACACTCCCGGCCGCACACAACAGCACGGTCGTCGCAATCAGTCGCTTCATCGAACCCTCCGCGTCGCGGTCAGACTCATCGCGGGGCTGAAGCCCCGCCTCCACGGACATCGCCGGGCCAAAGCCCCGCCTCCACAGGTTCTAGGGCAACGCCTTGATCTGGGACCAAATCGGGTCGTCGACCGGAATGCCGAGGCGATCGTTCTCCTCGCGCGTCCGAAGGACGCCCTCGCCGGGATACCGCACGGGGTGTGCAGGATTGATGGCACGCGAGGCATGCACGTCGTCGATCACCGTCGTGACGAGCGCCTCGGCCGCTGCGGCGCCCGCTGGACGCGCGACGTCGATCGCGACAAACACCTGCGACATTCCGTATTCGTCACCGCCCTGAAGGCCAATCTCGCGCGTCGTCAGCCCGCCAGAAAGAAGCGCTGCCAAAAGATCCAGGACGAGGGCCATCCCTGCGCCTTTCCAATATCCGATCGGCAGCGACCGCTGCGTGGCGAGGATCGCCGCGGGATCGGTGGTGAGGGATCCATTCGCGTCGTAGCCGCCCGGAAACGGCAGCGATTCGCCGCGCAGCTGTAATCGTTCGAGCTTGCCGTATGAGAACTGGGACATGGCGACGTCGAGCACGACCGGCGCCTCGCCACACGGGAGGGCGACGATGAGCGGATTGTTCCCGAGCTTCGAGTCGAGACCGCCCCAGGCTGGCATGTTGGGGATGGTGTTGGTCCACCCGATAAACGCCATCCCGGCGCGCGCCGCCTGCCACCCGTAAGAGCCGCCTCGCATCCAATGGTTTGTGTTGCGCAGTGCAACGAGACCGAGGCCATGATCGCGGGCCAGCGTAATGGCTCGATCCGTCGCGGCCGTGGCGTTCAGGTTCCCAGGACCGAGCTGCCCGTCCCACTGCTCCCACGGTCCGAAGCGCGCCACGGCGACCGGCAAGGCGTCCGGCTTGACGCGTCCGGCTTTGATCTGCCTGACGAGTCTCGGGAACCGGTTGAGTCCGTGGGTTGCCACCCCATCGCGATGGGTCTCGGCGACAAGCGTCGCGCAGGCACGGGCGCGGTCTTCGGCAAAACCCAGCGCGGCGAGTACACGTGACAGTTCCGACACGATTTCCGTAAACGGCAGACGTGGCATGTGCGGGTATCGTGCCTCAACTGCTGGAACAAAGGCGAGCGCGCCTTCGTCAACTGCGCCAGTGCCACGACTGCGGCTGCCGGTGATCGTGTCGCTGACGGCTGGCGATGGGCATGCGCGCCGACACGAACCACGGCTGCGCGAGGCCCTCTCCCCGGTCGCCGATCCCGTGTTCACCTATCCCGAATCGATCGCTGCTCTTCGCGACGCCATCGTCGCCGAGGTTGATTCCGGCGCGACGCACGTCGCCGTGGCCGGAGGCGATGGCACCCTGCATCACGCGGTGAACGCGATTGGCGACCGGCCCGTAACGCTCGTCCCCGTGCCGCTCGGCAGCGGCAATGACTTCAGCCGAGCGCTGGGCATCGGGGAGGATCCCGCGCGGGTCACCGCAGCGCTCGCGAATCAGCGCACACGGCGGATCGACGCGATCGACGTCAACGGCCGGCGCGTCTGCACGGTCGCTGGCGCAGGCATCGTGGCCGATACGGGCCTTCACGTGGGACGACTGCTCGCGCCGGGATCGATGGCGCGCCCGATCGTCAGGCGTCTTGGCCGCTCCGCCTATCTTCTCGGGGGAGCCGCGCGCCTCGCCTTCTCGTGGAAGGTGGTCCGGGATGCAGAAATTCGCTGGCGCGACCCGAAGGGCCACTGGTTCGAGTGGGAGGGGCGTCTGCATGGACTGTTTCTGGCAAACCTGCCCACGCTCGGCGCCGGGCTCCGGCTGCCCTTCTCGTCGCAGATGGACGACGGCGCGTTCGAGCTCGCGGTCATGCCGCAAAGCTCCCGGCGTCGACTGATCTGGAGCCTTGGCTGCCTGCGCACGGGTCGCCGGTTGCCCGCAGGGACGATGATCGTCGAGCGAACGTCGGAAGCACAGATCCGCTGGAAGGGCGGAAGCCGTCTCATCGGCGACGGCGAGGACCTCGGCTTCGTCGAAGAAATCCATGCCCGCAGCCTGCCAAACGCACTGATGATTGGCGTGTGACGCGTCTGAACCGCGCAGTCCTCGCGCTTGCCGCCTTCGTCGCCGCGCTCTCCGCGGCGCTCCCCGCACAACGTCCGGCAAGACAATCCTCCGAAACCGCGCTCGACCGCTACGTAGCTGGCGCCGATCCGCATTTCTCGTTTCGCAGGATTGGCGAGCTTCGCGCGGCGGCTGGCGTCACCGTGTCGATCCTCGAGCTGACGTCCCAGCAATGGCTGACCGCGCAAGACGTCGATCGCCCGTTGTGGCGACACTGGCTGATGGTTTATCACCCGCTCACCGTGAAGCGAGACGTCGGTCTGCTCTTCATCAGC
The DNA here is from genome assembly GCA_963800785.1 of Vicinamibacteria bacterium. Lineage (GTDB taxonomy): Bacteria > Acidobacteriota > Vicinamibacteria > Vicinamibacterales > JAENWD01 > JAENWD01. The sequence continues at coordinate 12,086 of CAWDCH010000014.1, read as the reverse complement.
GGCGGCAGTAACGATGGCAAGCGGCCGGCAAAGGCAAATGGCGTCCTGGCGAGTCTGGCGCGCGATACGGCGTCGATTACCGCAGAGCTGCGCATAGTGCCCAACCAGCCGCTCACATTCTCCGGCGACAAGACGACAACGGCTCGATCGGAAGACGAGATCATCGCCTATACGTGGGACCGATATCTGCGCACGGGCGACGAACGCTGGCCGCTGCGTCTCCCGATGACCAAAGCGGCGGTGCGCGCGATGGACGCGCTGACCGCCTGGACCACGACGGCAGCGGGCGGGGGCAAACCCGTCACGCGATTCGTGGTTGCGGGCGGATCGAAACGTGGCTGGACCACGTGGACCACCGCAGCGGTTGATCATCGCGTGGTCGGCATCATTCCCGCGGTGATCGATCTCGTCAACATCGTCCCGTCGTTCACCCATCATTGGCAGGCGTACGGCTTCTGGGCGCCGGCCATCGCCGATTACGAGCGAATGGGTATCATGCGCTGGCTCGGGACGCCGCAGTTTGCGGCCCTCATGACGATTGAGGATCCATGGTCGTACCGCGCACGCCTGGCGATGCCGAAGCTGATGCTGAATGCGGCAGGCGATCAGTTTTTCCTGCCTGACTCGTCGCAGTTCTATTTCGACGCGCTGCCTGGCGAGAAATACCTGCGCTACGTGCCAAACACCGATCACTCCCTCGACGCGAGCAACGCCTTCGAGACACTGCAGGCGTTCTACGCCGCGATCGCGAATGGCACCGAGCGGCCGACGTTCTCCTGGACGGTGGAACGGCCTGGCAAGATTGTCGTGCGTGCCGTGACATCTCCGACGGCGGTAAAACTCTGGCAGGCGACGAATCCGAGGGCGCGGGATTTCAGACTGGAGACACTCGGACAAAAATGGACGATGAGGACGCTTGCGGCAACTGGACCGAACACGTGGGTCGCGCAAATCGCCGCCCCCCCGAAGGGGTGGACCGCAGCGTTCGTTGAGCTGACGTTCGCAAGCGGCGGCCGATTTCCGTTCACGTTCACGACCGAGGTCGTCGTAACGCCGGATCGCCTGGCCTATCCTCCTCCACCGCGGCCACAAGGAGCGCCATGAAACCACCGACTGTTTTTCTCGGCGAGATGACCACCCTCGAGGTGGAAGCCTTTCTCAAGGAACATCACACCGTCATCATTCCTGTCGGCGCCACCGAGCAGCATGGTCCACATGGCCCGCTGCTCACCGACGTGCTGATTCCGCAGGAGGTGGCGCGGCGCGCGGCGGCGCGGCTGAATGCGGTCGTCGCGCCCCCGGTCAACTACGCGTTGTCGTACCCGCATGTGGGGTTCAAAGGGCTCGTGTATCTGCGAATCCCGACCTTCATGTCGATGATCGAGGATATCGCCGCGGCGTTTGGCGCCGTCGGTTTCAAGCGCATCATCTTTCTGAACGGGCACTACGACAACACGTATGCGCTGGCCTACGCCTGCGCGAACGCCGCCGAGCGCTTGCCAGAAGATGCGAGAGCCTATCCGCTGAATTACTGGGACGGCATGCCGGCCGAGGTGCGCGAGAAGTACTCGAGCTTGGAGAAAGGCATGCACGCCAACGCGGCCGAGACGTCAGCGATTCTGGCGATCAATCCGGAGCTCGTGGATATGGAGAAGGCGAACGCCGAGTTCCCCAACTTCCCCGAGTTCACCGTCAACTCGGCGCCGGTGCACACGGCGTTCTTCTTCTCGAATCCACGATCGGTTTACTGGGCGACGAAGTCGGGGACGTGGGGCGATGCGCGGTCCGCGAACCCGCAGACCGGCGAGGAGTACATCGAGGCGGGCGTGGCGTCGACGATCGCCGTCATCGAGAACGTCGAGAAGACGTTCGCCGCGATCCCCAGGCGCAAGTAGGTCGCCGGATGGGGACTGTCCCCAACTGCTCAAAAAGGGGACTGTCCCCCATTTGCTGCGAAAGGGGGACTGTCCCCATCTGGCAATCAAGGGCTGGACCCCCAACAGGTTGGGGTGACAGTGGCAATTACTGCGTATTCGGTTCGCTGTCCTGGCCCGGGATCGCCTCCTTCGCCGGCAGGTTCAGCGGACCGAGGGTATACGTCGTCGGACCCAGTCGCTGATCGGACGCCATCATCTCGTCCCACGTGACGGCCTTCCCGGTGTACGCCGATTCGCGCCCCATGATCGCGATGAGCGTCGCGACGGCCGTGTCCTTGACTGTGTTGATCGGATTGCCCGAGCGGATCGACGACACGAAATCGGCGTGCTCCTGGATCAACGCGTCGTTGACCTCGCCCTTGAACTTCCAGAGCACTTTGCCTGCCGGGTCGAAGATCGCGCCCTGATCGAGGCTGGCGCTGCCCTTCGTCCCGACCAGCGTCTCGTCCCGCAGGTTGGCGCAGCCGCCAATCTGGCGGATGGTGCTGTGCATGTGGACGCCGTCATCGAAGGTGTAGTCGATGCTGAAGAAGTCGTACTGGTCGCCCTGCGGACGGCGCATCCGGGCGCCCATGCCGACAGCCTTCACCGGCGCCTTCCCCATCACCCACAGCATCGCGTCCAGGTGGTGGACGTGCTGCTCGACGATGTGATCGCCGGAGAGCCAGTTCCAGTTCACCCAGTCGCGAATCATGAACTCCATGTCGGACCAGTTCGCCTCGCGCGGCCGATACCAGAGCGCGCCCTGATTCCGGAACGCGCGCACCGACCGGATGTCGCCGATCATGCCGTCGAGCACGCGGTTGCGGACTTCGAGCCGCGGTAGTTCGCGCCGCAGCTGCGTGCCGGTCATCACCGCCAGCCCCTTCGAGGTCGCCTTCTCGGCCGTGGCCAGCACCGAGCGGACGCCGACCGGGTCGACGCCAACAGGCTTCTCTAGGAACGCATGCTTCCCCGCTTCGACGCAGGCGGCGAAGTGCGCGGGGCGGAAGTGCGGCGGCGTGCAGTTCAGCACGACGTCGAGGTCGGAATTGATCAACTTCTCGAACGCGTCGAAGCCCGTGTAGCAGCGGTTGTCCGCGATGTCGATTCCCTTGTCTTTCTTGAGCTCCTCGCGCGCCGCCGCGATGCGATCCGGAAACACGTCGGCCAATGCGACGAGTTGCAGATTCGGCCCCGCGTCGAGGAAGTTGATCATCGCGCCGCGACCGCGGCCGCCACAGCCGATGAGTCCCGCGCGTAGCGGCTTCCCGTCCGGCGCGCGGGATGCCCCAAGCGTCTGACGCGACGGTGTCTGCGCGAACGCAGCGGCCGACAGGGCGAGGCCGGCGCCCGCGGCAGAAGCGATCGACCCGAGGAAATCACGACGATTGACGGGGCGGTCCATTTGTAAACTCCTTCAAGAACTTGGATTGTCCGCGAAGCCGGGCGCGACGTCAATCAAGGACTGGACGTGACGTGCGGCGATTCTCGCGTCGCGGCCGACGCCTGGAGCCGCGCATTGCGGAGCGCGCGCTCGACATTCTCAGGCTGGTGCCTCCGGCTGAAGACGTCGGCCATCAGGAACCAGCCGAGTGCCTTGAGATCGGGCGTGCGTGCTAACGACAATCCTCGTTCCGCGAGTGACTGGACCACGTCGAGCGATCCCGAGGACTCGTGAAGGAGGCCGCGGGCCAGGAACAGGTAGCCCTCTGGCTGTTTGGGCGCGATCCGGATCACTTCGCGCATCTGCTCGATCGATTCCGACCAATGTCCGAGCTGGGCAAGTACCTTGCCGAGATTGAATCGCGCCTTGAAACTTTTCGGATAGTTGGCGACTTCTGCGGCGTACGCCTTCCGCGCGTCGTCGGGACGGCTTTGCTCTTCGTGGAGCACTCCCAGGTTGAATTGGGCCCCTGGGAATTTTGGATGCGCGTTGAGAATCTCCTCGACCGCCGCCTGCGCCCGCTCGAATTGCTTGAGCTCAATCAGACACGCCGCCAGATTCAGCCGGTTCTGCGCGACCTTGGGTTGAATCGTCACGGCCTTCTCGAGGTACGGTAGCGCCTTCGATGGCTCCCGCTGACCGATGTAGACCTCGCCGAGGAGCGCGTACGCCTGAGTGTTGCGATCGTCCAGCGAGAGCGTTCGCTTGCAGAGCGTCACAACGTCGTCGGTCTGTCCTTCCGCCAGAAGAATGTTGGCCATGCCGATCAAGCCTTGAACGCTCTGCGGATTATCCTTGAGGACCCGGTCGAACTGAGTCTTGGCTTCCTTCGTGCGCCCGAGTTCCGTGTAGCACGCTCCCAGCATCAGGAGTGCCTGTGGCATGCTCGGCTCCTGCCCGAGCGCCGACTCGAGGGCCTGCGCCGCCCCCGCGTACGCGTCATTGACCATCAGTTCCCCGGCGCGCTGGACCGCAGTAAAGACCTCGAGCTTGTCCTTGGGGTCGGCCAGTGTTCCGCCGGACGCCTGTCGCGGCGCCAAGCCGCCGACGTATCCCAACGAGGCGAGTCGTTCGAGCGTTTCTTTGTCGAGGTTTGCCGCCTCCGGCGCCGGCGCGTTCTGGCTGGTACCGGCGATCAGTCGCTCCAACTCCTTCGCCATGTCCCGAGCTAGATCCGGGTGCTGGGCAAGGACGTTGGCGGTTTCGCCGGGATCGGCGGCGAGATCGTAGAGCTCGGCGCGCGGCGCCTGGATGAATTTGTATCGCGGCGAGCGCAGCGAGTGGAGGGCGCTCCACCCGTACTGCAGACTGGGAGGCATCGACTCGGCGTAGGCGTACACCTGTTCCTGTCGCGTCGGCTGCAACATCAGTGGGAGGAGCGATCGGCCATGGACCCTGGCCTTGGAGTCAATCCCGGCAAGCGCGAGGACCGACGGGAAGACGTCGACGAGGCTGACCTGCGAGTCGACACGCACGCCGCGCAACTCGTCGAACGGAGTGGCGACGATGAACGGGACGTGCACGGCGTAGTCGTAGATGAAGAAGCCATGCGTCCCCTCGCCATGGCTCCCCAACCCCTCCCCGTGATCGCCGACGACCACGATGATCGTCTGCTGATCCAGGCCGGCCGTCCGGAGCCAGGCGAGTACTCGACCCACCTGTTGATCGGCGAACGCGATCTCGCCGTCATAGAGACCGGAGAGACCGCGACTCCGGAACTCGGATAGCAACGGGTCAGGCGGTTCGTAGGGGCTGTGCGGGTCGTATAAGTGGACCCAGGCGAAAAAGGGTGTGTTCTTTCGGGCGTCCAGCCAGTGAATTGCCGCGTCGATCACCTCATTCGCCGGCCTCTGGACCGCGGCAAGATCGATGTGCTTGAACTTCCTCAGGTCGAACTGGTCGTCGTAGACACCAAACCCTTGATTGAGACCCCAGCGGCCGTCAAGGACGAACGCGGCGACAAACGCACCGGTCTGGTAGCCCTGCTGTGCTAGCGCCTCCGCAAGCGTGGTCTGCGCCGCGCTCAGGGCCGTCGTGCCGTTCAGGCGGACGCCATGATAGGTCGGATACAGGCCGGTCATGATCGAGGAGTGCGCGGGCAGTGTCAGCGGAGCTGGCGTGGTGGCTTGCGAGAAGAGGACTCCGCGGCGGGCGAGGGAGTCAATCGCAGGAGTTCTGGCCTGTGCGGCGCCGTAACAACCCAGGTGATCGGCCCGCGTGGTGTCGAGCGAAATGAGGATGACGTTCGGTTTTGTGATCCCCTTCTTTGCCCACCACCTGTGCAGTGTGTCACTAGATCGCCAGCGGGTCTGGCCAACGAACAGAGCCAGCAGGACCGCGATCACGCTCGTGGAAACAATCACGAGCAGCGGGATCGCCGCGCGCCGGAACCTGGATCTCGCCGTCGTCGTCACGGTCAAACGGCCTCGCGCTCATTCTATGCTCCGGCCGGCAGCAAGCAGTGACGGGTGGTAGGACCGCGACTAATCAGTTCTTGACAAACGCAGCAAAAATCTCTATTCCATCCATGTTAAAAGGCCTTTAGGAAGTCTGGCACCCCCGGCAGGCGTTCGCGACGTTCCGATCACCGCGGCAGCGATGCCGGCCGGCGTGGTCGCGAGCATCTGAGTGACAACGATCGGATAGAGGCTGTGATGACGATGCACTCCGCTAGAAGGCTCGTCGCCGTAGCGTGCTTGGAATTGTTCCTGGTTGGGGTCTGCCCAGCGTTCGTTCAGGCGCAAGCCATCCACGAAGGGAAACTGACCGGAACGGTCGCGAGCGAAGATCACGCCGTGTTGCCCGGCGCGACCGTCGAGATCTCGAGCCCCGCATTGATAGCGGGCACGAGATCCGCCACCACATCGGAGAACGGCACCTACCTGTTTCTCAACTTGCCGTTGGGACGCTATACGGTGACCACGTCGCTCTCCGGATTCAAGAAGGTCGTACGGGAAAATATCGAGATCTCTCCGGACGCCACCACCAGGCTCGATGTCGTGCTGCCTGTGGGAGGGGTCGAGGAGACCGTGACGGTCTCGGCTGAGGGACCCATCGTCGACACCAAGACGTCCACCATCGATACGAGATTCGACAGCGAGATGCTGGCCAAGCTGCCCACAAGCCGCGATGCCTTCTACGACCTGGCGCTTACGGCGCCTGGCATGTCCGAAGGGTCAGGCGCTCCCAGCCAGAGCACGGAGTTCCAGAGCCCCACGGCCTACGGCAGCGCGACCAACGAGAACGTCTTCCTGATCAACGGAGTGGACGCCACCTCTCCCCGCGCCGGATCCTTCGGGTCTCTCGTCAACGTGAACTACGACGCCGTGGAGGAGGTACGGATCGTGTCCACCGGCTCGAAGGCTGAGTACGCCAGTTACTCCGGCGCGGCCATCGACGTGCTGACCAAGTCCGGCAGCAACCAATTTCACGGCACCGGAGCGTGGTACTCGAAGCTTGGAACGCCCGCGGACAATTCACCCGATGTCGGGGAGACGTTCGGGACGGACTTCCTGTTCGTGGGGGAGGGTTACAATTTCTCTGACGATGTCAAGAAGGACTGGGAGGGAAGCTTCACGCTGGGTGGCCCGATCGCGCAGGACCGGCTGTGGTTCTTCGGGGCGTTTGATTACCAGCGCAATGCCGGCCTCAGGCCACGATGGTCGCTCGAAAGCGAATCCTGGGGCCGCTATGCCGACGCGAAGATCTCGGCCGCTCCTTCCAAGAATCACCGCGCTTTCGCGTCGTACCACTACGAGAACAACGACTCGACGGGCGGAAGCTGGGGTTCGGAGCCCGAGTGGGACACGACGATGACCTACGGCACCGCCAGCGTCAATCACACGCCCTCGGCCCAGTGGCAGTGGTTTCCGAATAACAGGACCACCGTCAGCGGCAAGTACCCTGGGCTTCTGGACCGACGACAAGCCCCACGTCCCCACGGACGCTCCGGAGCATCCCGGATACATCAACTGGTGGAAGTGGGGGTCTTACGGCATCAATGGGGCGTTCCCGTACGTCGAGGCGCAGAAGTCGAGCCGGCAGACGATCCAGGCCGACCTCTCGCACTTCGCCGACGAGTTCCTCGGCCAGCACGACATCAAGTTTGGCGTCCAGTACACAAAGGGTCGCGGCAACTGGCAGGGGGGATACTTCCAGAACTACGTGAACTTCCTCTACCCGTACCGCTGGACCCAGAGCGTACAGGTACATGCAGGACTGGTACGGAGACACGGGGCTGCGTTTCTACAACCTGAGAGACACGCTCAACCCGTTCCTGACCGTGCGCACGGCCGACTCTGGGGGAGCGTTCTTCGACGACCAGTGGTCCGTCAGCAATCGCCTCACGGTCAATCTCGGGCTCCGGTTCGACCGCATGACGACCAAGTACGGCGTGGGGAAGGTCTACGATTTCGTGACCTCTGCTGAAGGGATCAACGGACCGCCTCCGGTTCTCCGCGACAGGGCCTCGACCGAAAACATCTTCGACTTCAAGACGTGGGCGCCCCGGCTCGGGGTGAGCTACATGTTGACGGAGGATGGCAAGACCGTCGCGCGGGCCTCCTATGGGCGCTACTACCAGCCGATCAGCGTCGAGAGCCTGAGACGATTCGGCCCTGACATGCCCCTCCTGGAGCGCACCACTCAGATCTTCGAGGTCGGACCCTGGAGTTCTGTCGACACCGACGGCGACGGGGAAATCGGCACGGAAGAGACGCGCGATGCGGCGCGCAGGGTTCATGGACTGACGCCACTCAGTGAGTCGACGGACACGAGCGACCCCTCCTGGACGCTCAACGTGGCCGACGACCTCAAGAACCAGTACACCGACCAGATCACCTTTAACGTCGAGCGAGAGATCGCTCGGAACTTCTCGGTCGGCGCTTCCTACATCTATAAACGCGCCGGCGATCTGTTCGCCAACATCCCCATCAACGAGGTCACGGGCCAGGAGTGGGAGTACGAGCGGATACCGTACACGACGTCTGCGGGCCAGAACGTCATGCTCTACAGCGTTGTGTTGAAGGATTACGACGGAAACGGTGTCCTCGATGCGGACGACGTCGGCTGGGTCAGTGACCACGGCAGCTCGCGGGTCCAGAACATGCCGGACTTCGACGGCGTCAAGCCCAAGCGCGAGTACCAGGCGTTCCAGCTTGTCTTCAACAAGCGGTACTCCGACCGGTGGCAGGCGCTGGCGTCCTTCCTGTACTCGAACTCGGATGGCCTCAGCCGCCGTTCGTTCAGGCAGGATTTCAACGTCGAAGCCCCGATGTTCTATGACGACAACTGGATGGGAAACCTCAATTACGCGGTCAACAACCTCGAGGGACAGCTGCCTTTCACGCCCAAATTCGAGCTGAAGCTGTCCGGCTCGTACATGATTCCGCGCGTGGAGGTCGACCTAGGCGTCCGCTACCGGATGCACACCGGGCGGCCGGTTTGGCAGCTCGACGGCTACCCGGTGCGCACGGAGCTCGGGGACCCTGCCGGCAGCGTGATCATTCCTGGGGGGTTGCCGCAGGTCGTCAGCGTCGATCCCAACGAACCCGATCATCTGCCGCGCCAGAACCTCCTCGATCTCCATCTCGCGCGGGCCTTCAAGCTCGGCGGAGGAACCAGTAGGGTAAATGTCATCGTCGATGGGTTCAACATCTTCAACTCGTCGACACCCCTCGACATCGACGTCCAGGCCGATTACGGTAGGGTGAACTCCATACCCCTATCGCGGCGATTCCGCTTCGGCCTGCGCTACGAGTTCTGACCAGGTCGACTCGAGCGAGTCGACAACGCGGATTCTAAACGGACCCGAAGGCCGACGGCCTTCGGGTCTTTTTTTTGCCGATGCTACCTGCGCTCGTTCTCGACCTCAGTCTGGAAAATAGATGGAGATGACCATGCGCGTGCTCGCTCTTGGCCTTGTCATGCTCGCTGCGGCGACGCCCGATGCCCAGACTCCCTCCGAGGCGGACCTTGCTTCGCAGCTCCGAGCGGGGAAAGGCTTCATTGCAACCAAGACGTACTCCGAAGCCGACGATCTGAAGCTGCTTGCCGAGTTCGAGGGACTGCGCGTGGCGGACGTCACCGACGGGATGGATGCCGCCGGCCTCCAGAACGTCGGCCTGATGGATCCCGAGGTGCGGCCGGTCTGGAAGGACTCGCAAACCTTTCGCCATCGCTTCATCGGCATTGCGGTAACTGCACGTTACGTCCCGACGAACCGTCCTCAGGCAGGAAGACGCTCGACCGCAGAGTACGACGAGTGGGCTGGTGATTGGTACGACAAGCTGTCACCCGAGACATTCGAAGCGCTGTTGCGCAAGGGGAGCGCTCTCGTGATCGACGACGCCGAGCGGGCCGATGTCGGCTCGATCGGGTCTTACAACATCCTCGCGTGGAAGCTCAAAGGCATGGTCGGCGTCGTGACCGACGCCACAGCACGAGACCTCGACGAGATTGAGACCGAAGGCGTACCGCTGTACTTTCGACATCCTGGCCGCGGCATCCGGCCCGGACGAAACGAGCTCGAGTCGGTGAATCAGCCGATCGTGTGCGGAGGTGTTCTCGTGATGCCCGGCGACGTAATCGTGGCAGACGGAGACGGTGTCGTTGTGGTGCCGCGCGCGAACGCCACGGATGTGGCGAGCTACGCGCGCACGATCATCGAAAGCGACAAGGCGGCGCGGCGGGAGCTCTATCAGAAGGCCGGCCTGCGACCGGATCGGTCGGTGCGCTAGCGGACCGTCGCGATGAGCCCCTCGATACTGGCGCTGGTCTTGAGCATCATCGCCTGCGGTCAGGCTTCGGCTCAATTCGTCGACAACTTCGATGCCGTCAAGACGGATTCGGAGGGATTCGACGGCTGGCGATTCGTTCGCCGGGGACGGAACAGCCACGATGGACTTCCGCCAGGGGGGACCTGGCTACGCCTCCATTCTGGTCGACGCAACGACGGATAAGCGCGGCATCTGGTGGGCGCTCGCAGAACGCAGGGTCTCTGAGAACATGAACCTCGCGCTCTTGCGAACTCCGGGCCACGAGGTCCGCATTGAGGCGCGGCTCCGTGTCAGTCACGCGCCGCGGCGGGTGAACCTTCAGGTCCTCACCCAGCGGACCACCGATTACCATTCGCATCTCATGGAGTTCGATATTCCCGACGCCGAGACCTGGCACACCATCAGCATGACAACCAACAGTTTCGACGCCGGGCCGGGAGACATGCTGATCGGGCACGTTGCCCTGATGGACTGGGGCTTGGAAAAATACCGTGTCGATCTCGACTACTTGAAAGTGGACATCGTAGATGTCGCAACCGCAGGTGAGGACCGCGGAACGGCCGTGCCCTATCATCCGCCGCTCGCCGATCCGAGTTCCTTCGATCGAGCGGTCAAAGTCGCTCACGACAGCATGATCGACATCGAGAACACAGACACGAACCTGAACGACTGGTACGTCCAGGACGGCAACAGAAAAGTACGACTGCTCACAGTCGATGGGACGCATCGCGCGATCCTGCGGTGGGACCTTCGCGCGTTCGCCGGAAAGGAGGTGGCCGGATCTGGCCTGCTCGAGCTGACGTCCTACTCAGTGACTCGCAAGGCGAAAGAAGTGAAGGACTTCGGCATTATTCGGGTCGTCGAGATCCTCGCAGGTGACCCTTCCTGGGACCAGGAAACGGTCACGGCCGACAGTCTCTGCAATTACCAGCCGATGAACCGGGTATTGAACCCGCAGCCAATCATCGATTGGCCCGTTACCGAAGGTAACGGCGGCAAGACCTATCTCACGATTTCGCAACCCGTCCTGCAACGCATGATCGATGGCAAGACACTCGGCATCGCGATTGCGCCGCTCGGCGCGATTAGCGCCGCCTTCTACGCCATCGAGGACGACGACGGAAGCCGCGGTGCCAGTCTGCGGTTCAGCATGAAATAGTTGGCCGTTGACAACGGAACGTCATCGGGGAAGCGGTGCCTCCTCCTCTCGTCACCTGCGAAAATCGCGCACAAAACAGACACGCGAGCACTCTGGCACACGAGATCTTCGACGACAATCTTCGTGTGGCCGCCCTGATCCTGGATGACGTCGATGACGCCCGTCTGGAGCCGTTTCGCCACATTGGCGACCATCGCTGGCTGATGGCCCACGGGCTCTTCGTCATCGAAGGCCGGCTGGTCGTCTCGCGGCTGCTTGCATCAACGCACCGGATGCGCGCGGTCCTCGTCACGCCCCGCGCACGAGGCGCTTCGACCGGCGCTCGCGGACGGCTATCACCCTCCCGTGTATGTCGTGCCAAAGGCCTGGATGGAACGGCTGACCGGATTCAACCTGCATCGCGGCTGCCTCGCCATCGCCGACCGTCCAGCGTCGCGTTCCGTTGACGACCTCCTGCAAGCCCGTCCGCGTCGGCTCCTCCTCCTCGAGCGGATTGGCAATCCCGACAACATCGGCGGGCTGTTCCGCAACGCGCTCGCCCTCGGGTCGACGGCGTCCTGCTCGGCCCCGATTGCGGCGACCCGCTCTATCGAAAGGCCGTGCGCGTGTCGTGCGGCGCGTCGCTGGTGGTGCCGTTTGCGCTTGGCAGACAGATGGCCGACGTGCGTGTGCGAATCTCCATCGCAGCAGGGGCCGACTCGCTGAACGTGGTCGTGGCGACTGGCATTGCGCTTCACGCCCTCCGGTGACCGTTACAGAACGACTCCGAAGGGGCGCCTGAGGGCGAT